>NZ_JBQVVK010000001.1:0-1358415 GCF_055663785.1 Aeromicrobium sp. SP1
TGCGTGGCCGTGAAGGTGATCGGGGTGGCGGTCTCCCAGGCGGCGTTGGCTGCGCCGCTGCCGGGGTAGGTGTAGATGCCGTAGTTGGTGTGCTCGGCGCCGAGTCCGGAGATCGCGTCGGCGCTGGCCTTGGAGATCGTGAGCTCGGTGGTGAAGGTGCCGTCGGCCTTGAGCTCGATGGCTCCGGCGTTGGCTCCGCCGACGGTGGCGATGTCGGCGGCGGGGAGGGCCCACTTGGTGGCGGCGCCGACGTTCTTGCGGGCTGCGGAGGTCGCTCCGGCCGAGGGGCGCCAGATGTTGGCGTACTTGCCGAAGGCGACGTAGAGGCCGCCGGACCGGCCGGCGAGCGGCGGACGGGTGGCGATCGCATCGGCACTGTCGAAGCCCGAACCGGTCACGGTGATCGTCGCGGTCTCGGCGTCCGTGAACTCCGTCTTCGAGACGGTCACCGTCGGCGCGGCGGCGAACGTGATGGGGGTGGCGGTCTCCCAGGCGGCGTTGGCTGCGCCGCTGCCGGGGTAGGTGTAGATGCCGTAGTTGGTGTGCTCGGCGCCGAGTCCGGAGATCGCGTCGGCGGTGGCCTTGGAGATCGTGAGCTCGGTGGTGAAGGTGCCGTCGGCCTTGAGCTCGATGGCTCCGGCGTTGGCTCCGCCGACGGTGGCGATGTCGGCGACGGGAAGGGCCCACTTGGTGGCGGCGCCGACGTTCTTGCGGGCTGCGGAGGTGGCTCCGGCGGAGGGGCGCCAGGTGTTGGCGTACTTGCCGAAGGCGACGTAGAGGCCGCCGGACCGGCCGGCGAGCGGCGGGCGGGTGGCGATCGCGTCGTCGGCGTCGAAGCCCGAGCCGTTCACGGTGACGGTCGCGGTCTCGTCGTCGTAGACCTTCACCCGCGAGACCGTGACGGTCGGGGTGGTCGCGAAGCTCAGCGTCGCATCCAGGGCATCGAGCTCGGTGCCGGCCGGGTACATGGGCAAGCCGCCGTAGGCGAACACCGCCGCGCCCGCGGCCGTGAGCGTCGTCGGCGCGTCGGTCACGGTGGCGCCGAGCGCCGTGGAGGCGACGTGGCCCGTGAGATCGACATCGGCGATCGCCAGGTCGTCGTGCGTCACGTCGTCGCTGTCGACCGCGTCGACGACCAGGTGGGCGCCGTCCTCGGCGGCGACGAGCCGCACGTCGGACAGGGTCACGTCGAGCGCTCCCGCGTGGCCGGTGAAGTTCACCGATCCCTGGGTCGCGAGCGAGAAGGAGCCGCCGTCGCGCCAGGAGCCCGAGCCCTGGTGGAACGTCGTCTGGCCGCCGCCGTCAGTCGCCGGCGGGGTCGCCGTGACGCTGCCATGGGCGACCGGGCCGGTCAGGTAGGAGCGGAACGAGGCCTTGAGGCCCCACGAGATGAAGCCGCCGTCGAGCGCGATCTCGGTGCCCGCGGCCTGCGCGGCCGTCGTGGGGGCGAGGGCCAGCAGGCCGGCGGTCAGCGCCGCGACCGAGGTGCCGACGAGGGCGCGACGTCCGCGCTTGGGAGCGCGCGGGAGGGTCTGGGGGGACATCGATTTCCTTTCCGAGACGGCCGAACTCACCCGTCGGCCACTGCAGGTAAGGCACACCTTATACTTCTCAGGTCAGCCTTACCTACAGGGGTCCGGTTCGCCGGATCGAGGGGAGCAGAGCCGTGCTGGACCGGATCTCGGGACGTCGAACGACCGCCTCCGCGCGCGCCGCGGGAGCGGCACTCGTGGCCGCGCTGCTCGCTCTCGTGGCGCTGCCCGCGCTGCGTGCCGACGCCGCGGAGCCGTCGGCCGAGGTCGCCGGCGGCACGATCTCGTGGGGGCTCAAGGCGTCGTACCGGTCGTACCTCACGGGTCCGATCGCCCACGGACGACTGACGACCACCGCCCCGGCCACCGACGACGGCACCCAGACCACCTGGGCGCAGGCGGGCGGCACCTGGGCCGAGGGCGCGGCGTCGGTCGAGGCCTCGGGTGCGGTGAACTTCACCGGACATGACGGTGAGATGGACCTGACGCTCGCCAATCCCAGGCTCGTCGTCAGCGGCGGGTCGGCCCAGCTGGAGGTCGACACGATCGACACCGACGGCACCCGGATGACCGGCCTGGCGATCGTCGAGGTCGACCTGGCCGGCGCCGTGGCGACCGGATCGGGTCAGATCACGATCGCCGACGCCCCGACGAGGTTGACCGCAGCCGGCTCGACCTTCATGGGCGGCTTCTACCCGGCCGGCGCCGCGATGGATCCGCTCGACGCCCGCCTCGAGCTCGAGACGCCGCCCGTGCCGCAGCCGACGACCGAACCCACCACGGAGCCGACCGCCGAGCCGACGACGACACCCACGACGACGCCCACCACGGTGCCCACGACCGAGCCGACGACCGAGCCGACGACCGAGCCGACGACCGAGCCCACCACGGTGCCGACGACGGGGACCGGGGAGGTCACGGGCGGCTCGATCTCGTGGGGCCTGAAGGACTCCTTCCGCTCGTACATCAAGGGCCCGATCGCGGCCGGCGCGATCACCACCACCGCACCCGCGACGGACGACGGCACGCAGACGAGGTTCACCGCGGCCACGGGCTCGTGGACCGACGCGGGCGTCGACGTCGCCACGGCGGGCGGCGTCCGCTACACCGGCCACCACGGTGAGCTCGACCTCACGATCACCGCGCCGCGGCTCGTCCTCGACGGCGACGGCGCCCGCCTCGTCGTCGACGCGCGGGACAGCGACGGCATCGCCCGGGCCGGACTCGTCCTCGCCGACGTCGACCTCGGTGGGCACGTCCGGGTGTCCGGCGGCACCGTCAGGGTCTCGGCCGCACCGACGACGCTGACGGCGTCGGGCGAGAGCCTGTTCGCCTACAACGGCGGATCGTTCTACACCGCCGGCACCGCACTCGACCCGCTGGACGCGACGTTCGAGGTCGAGGACGCGGTCGTCCCGACGACCCCGCCCAGCACGCCGAAGCCGACCACGCCGACGACGGCTCCCACGTCCCCGACCCCGACGAGCGGCACCAAGAAGCCGACCTCGTCGAGGGCCGGTGCGCTCACGTGGGGCGTGAAGTCCAGCTTCCGCTCGTACATCACGGGTCCCATCGCGCAGGGCAGCGTCTCGGTCGCCGGTGGTGCCAGCGCCGTCACCGGCGGATACCGCTTCGGCCAGGGCACGACGACGGCCACGCCGCCGGCCGCACAGGGCACGACCGGCTATCGCGGCACGGTCCGCTTCGCGGGTCACCACGGCGAGCTGGACCTGTCCATCTCCCAGCCGTCGGTGCGAGTGACCTCCTCGACGTCGGCCGTCCTGTCGGCCGAGGTCTCCGGCCGTGGCCGCACCGATCTGGCCGTGCTGAGCCTCGGACGGGCCGTCCGCACGACGGAGCAGGGGTGGGTCCAGTACGCGAACGCGCCGGCGGCCCTGACGGCGGCGGGCTCGAGCCTGTTCTCGTACAACGGCAACGCCTTCTATCCCGCCGGCACGCTCGTCGACCCCGTGACGTTCTCGATCGGCGCGACGGCGGGCCCGTCCGGCGGCTCCGGCTCGGGCACGTCCGTCGTCGCGGCCGCGTCCACCGCCGACGACTGGACGGCTCCGGCCTCCCCGCCGGCGACGACGGGTCTGACCCTCGAGCAGGACGAGGTCGCGGCGGGGGACGAGGTCACCGTGTCGGGCGCGGGCTTCCGTCCCGCCGAGACCGGCATTCGCGTCGTGCTCTACTCGACGCCGGTCGTCCTCGCCGAGGACGTCACGGCCGACGCGTCCGGAAGGGCGACCTGGACCGGGACGATCCCCGCCACCCTCGAGGCCGGCGAGCACACGCTGACCTTCCAGGGATCGGTCGACCGCGGCATCGTCTTCACCGTCGCGGCCGCCGACGAGGTCGTGGGTTGTGAGCTGTCCGCTGGCCGGCTCGACTGGGGCTTCAAGGAGTCGTTCCGGGCGTACGTCTCCGGCTCGATCGCGAACGGCGACTGGACCACCACCGGCAACGCCTCCTACGCCACGCCGCAGTTCACGTGGTCGAAGGGCGAGGGCGTGCGCGCGGACTCCGGCGTGGGCCACCTCGACTTCACCGGGGGGATCGAGTTCACCGGTCACGACGGGGCCCTCGACACGGTCGTCGCCGACCCGGTCGTGACGTTCACCGGCGAGACCTCGGCGGTGCTGTCCGTCGACTACAGCGGCACCACGATGGACGCCGCCATGGCCGGCGACGACGCCGAGCAGGTCCAGGCGGACGTGCCGTTCGCCGACCTCGATCTCGCGGCCGGCACCACGACGACCGACGGGTCGACCGTCACGATCTCCGAGATCCCGGCGACCCTCACGACCGCCGGCAGTGCCGCCTTCCCGAACTACGAGGCGGGAACGGCGCTCGACCCCGTGACGCTGACGTTCACCGTCGCCGACCAGTGCGACACCCCCGCGGCCGCCACGACCGGAGCGGACGACGAGGCAGCGGCATCGGTGGCGGGCGCCACCGGGAGCAGCGTCGGCTACGCCGTGCCGCAGTGGGTGGCGTGGGTCGGCGGGGCACTGCTCGGCGCCCTCGTCGCGGTCGCCGGTACGGTGCTCGTCATGCGACGTCGGACCCCCGGGGCGGGCGCATGAGGTCCCGCGCCCTGACCCTGGTCAGCCTGCTCCTGCTGGCCCTGCTCGCCGCCTGTGGCGGCGGCAGCGCGGCCACCGAGGAGGTCGACGGAGCCGACCTCCCGCCGCTGTCGGAACTGCAGCCCTCGAAGGCGCCCCAGGAGATCAAGGGCCCCAGCACCGCCGTGCTGACCGATCGGCGCATCGCCCCGGTCGAGTCCGACGAGAAGCCGTCGTTGCCGGCGACGGTGACGTCGCACGTGCGCGCCGGTGATGAGCAGGTCACCGTCACGGACACGTCCAGGATCGTCGCGTTCGACATGTCCGGCTCGATCGCGTCCACCCTGTGGGGACTCGGGCTGGGCGACCACCTCGTCGCGCGCGACGTCTCCACCGACTTCCCCGGCGCCGAGGACCTCCCGCTCATCACGTCGGAGGGGCACGCCGTCAACGCCGAGGCCGTCATGGCCCAGAAGCCGACCGTCATCATCACGGACGGCTCGATGGGTCCGCGCGACGTCGTCGAGCAGCTGGCCGACACCGGAGTCCCGGTCGTCTTCGTCGACAACGACGCCAGCTTCGCGGGCGCCGCCCGACTGGCCCGCGACGTCGGCGCGACGGTGGGCCTGCCGAGGACGGGCGAGGCCCTCGCGCAGCGCATCGAGTCCGAGATCGCCGACGCCACGTCCGAGGTCACGCGGTTCGTCCCCGAGGCCGCCGGCGACAGACTGCGGATCGTCTTCCTCTACCTGCGAGGCAAGTCGGGCGTCTACTACCTGTTCGGTGACGACTCCGGCGTGGGCGACCTCGTCGACGCGGTCGGAGGGGTCGACGTCGCACAGGAGCTCGGCTGGAACGAGATGCAGCCACTCACCGACGAGGCGCTCGTCAAGGCCAGGCCCGATCTGATCCTCGTGATGACGCACGGCCTCGAGTCGACCGGTGGCGTGGAGGGGCTGCTGGCCGACAAGCCCGCGGTCGCGCTGACCCCCGCCGGCCGGAACGAGCGGTTCGTCGACATGGCCGACGGCGACATCCTGTCCTTCGGGCCGCGCTCGGCCGGCGTCGTCGAGGCGCTCGCGCGCGCGATCTACGTGCCGGAGTCGCAGGAGTGACCGGATCGTGGTGAGCACCGGCCGTCGGACCGCGGTCGTTCTCGGGTTCCTGGTCCTGTTGCTCGTCGGCACGTTCGTGTCGGCCGCCGTCGGCCAGCTGCCGGTGGGTCCGCGCGACGTCGCCGGTGCGATGCTGCACGGCCTCGGCATCGACACGTCATGGCGTCCCGACGACGCGATCATCGAGCAGACGCTCCTGCAGATCCGCTTCCCGCGTGTCGTCATGAGCATCCTCGTCGGCGCGGCACTCGCGGTCGCGGGCGCCGTCATGCAGGCGATCTTCGGCAACCCGCTCGCCGAGCCCGGAGTCGTCGGCGTCTCCTCCGGTGCGGCGCTCGGCGCATCGATCGCGATCGCGTTCGGCGTGGGTTCCTTCGGCGGCTGGGGCGTCGCCGTGTTCGCGTTCGCGGGCGGCTTCCTCGCGACGGCGCTCGTGTACGCGACGGCGCGCGTGGGCGGTCGCACCGAGGTCGTCACCCTGCTGCTCACGGGCATCGCGGTCAATGCGTTCGCCGGGGCCGGGCTCGCCCTCGTGATGTTCGCCGCCGACACGGGCTCGCGCGAGCAGATCGTCTTCTGGCAGCTCGGCTCGATGAACGGCTCGCGCTGGTCCGAGGTCGGCATCGTCGCGGCCGTGGGCATCCCGGCAGCGGTCGTCGCCTGCCTGCTGGCCCGGCGTTACGACCTGCTGTCGCTGGGGGAGCGGACCGCCGCACACCTCGGCCTGCGGGTCGAGCGGCTGCGCATCGGCTCGATCCTGCTGGTCGCGCTGCTCACCGGCGTCGCCGTCGCGTTCACCGGCATCATCATGTTCGTCGGCCTCGTCATCCCGCACCTCGTGCGCATGCTGCTGGGGCCCGCCCACCGCACCCTGCTGGTCGCGAGCATGATCGGCGGCGCCGCGCTGATGGTGTGGGCCGACCTGCTGGCCCGCACGATCGTCGAGGGCTCCGACCTTCCGATCGGCCTGCTCACGTCGCTCATCGGCGGTCCGTTCTTCTTCTACCTCGTCCGCGCCACGCGGTCGAAGGCCGGAGGCTGGGCATGACGACCACCAGCACCGCCTACGAGGTCCGGGGGCTGACGTGCGTCCTGGGCGGGCGCGAGATCGTCCGGGACGTCGACCTCGACGTACGCCACGGCGAGGTGCTGGCCCTCGTCGGCCCGAACGGTGCGGGCAAGTCGACACTGCTGGGGGCGCTCACAGGTGACGTGGCGGCCGCGGCTGGTGAGATCCGGCTCGGCGGCCGGCCGTTGCGCGAGTGGTCCGCCGGCGACCTCTCCCGTGCGCGATCGGTGCTGCTGCAGGCCAACCAGGTGAGCTTCCCGTTCACGGTGCGCGAGGTCGTCGACATGGGCCGCAGCCCGTGGATCGGCCGTGCCTCCGCGCACGAGGACGATGCCGCGATCGAGGAGGCCATCGACCGTACCGACATCCGCCACCTGCTCGACCGGCCGTTCACGGCGCTGTCGGGCGGCGAGCGGGCCCGTGCCTCGTTGGCGCGCGTCCTCGCCCAGCAGACCGACGTCGTGCTGCTCGACGAGCCCACGGCGGCGCTCGACCTGCGCCACCAGGAGGAGGTCATGGTCGTGGCCCGCGCCCTCGCCGGGGCGGGTCGCGCGGTCGTCGTCGTGCTGCACGACCTGTCGCTGGCCGCCGCGCGCGCCGATCGCGTCGCGATGGTGGACGCCGGGCGGATCGTCGCCGCCGGCAGCCCGGAGGAGGTCCTCACGCCCGAGCGCGTCGCCGCCGTCTACGGCATCGGGGTGCACGTCCTGACCGACACTCCCGACGGTCACCTCATCGTCGTCCCGCGCCGGGAGCGGGAGCGACCAGATTCTGACACTCCGTCACCTCGTTTATGACAATGTGTCATATACTTGGGGACACCCCCCACAGAGAGGCGCGAACATGACCGTGCTGCCGACCGAGACCGGACTGTCCGTCCTCATGCGTGACGGCTCGCAGGCCGAGCACAAGGACGCCGAGGGCTCGAACTTCATGTCCGCCCTGCTGGACGGCCGTGTCAACGAGACCGGCTACACCGAGTACCTGGCGAAGCTGCGTCCGGTCTACGCCGCACTCGAGGCCGTCGGCGCCGAGCTGGCCGACCACCCGATCGCGGGCGTGCTCGTCGATCCTGCGATCGCGCGGCTCGCGTCGATCGACGCCGATCTGGCGTACTGGACCGGTGGCGGCCCCGTGCCGACCGTGATCAGCGCCGCGTCCGACCGGTACGTCGCGCGGATCCGGGCGACGCTCGACGACCCGGCCCTCTTCGTGGCGCACCACTACACCCGCTACCTCGGAGACCTGTCGGGCGGCCAGGCCATCGGCCGGATCCTCTCGCGCACCTTCGACCTGCCCGAGGGCCGGGGCGTCGCGTTCTACCAGTTCGACGCCGTGTCCAAGCCCAAGCTCTACAAGGACGACTACCGGGCCCGGCTCGACTCGCTGCCGCTGTCGACGGCCGAGCAGGAGCGCATCGTCGACGAGGTCAAGGTCGTCTTCGGTCTCAACGGAGCGCTCTTCCAGGAGCTCTCGCAGGACCTCGCGCGCTACGCACGCTGAACGACTCCGCACGAACGACGAGAGCGGGTGGGATCCGATCGGATCCCACCCGCTCTCGCGTGTGGTGACTACTTCTTGACGGTGAACTTCGTCGTGCCGCCGTTCAGGGCCGTCGTGTACTGACCGCTGCCGTAGTAGCGGACCGTGACCTTCCAGGTGCCCTTCTTGAGCTTTGGCAGCTTGACCTTGGCTCCGCCGTTCTTGGCCCAGCCGACGATCTTGACCTTCTTGCCCTTGGAGGACGTGAGGGTCAGCAGGATGCGTCCGCGAGCCTTGGCCATGCCGGCCACGCCCGCGACGGTGACGGACGACTTGCCCGCCTTCTTCGTGGTGGGACGCTTCGTCACCTTCACGGTGACCTTCGGCGTCGCCTTCGTGACGAGCAGGACGTTGGTGCCCGTGCCCTTGATGAACCAGATCGGCGTCGCGTCGGCCTCGACGTAGGTCGCGCTCAGCTGGTGCGGACCCACGGCCGGCTTGCCGAGCGGGAACCGCGCCGCACCGTCCTGGACCGGGGCGGTGCTCGTGCGGCCGTCGACCGTCAGCCGGACGGTGCCGGTCTCGACCTCGGGAACCTTGACCGTCACGACGGCCGGCGTGCCGTACGTGGTCGGCGAGACCACGATGTACGGGGGCGTGACCGCACCGTTGAGGATGATCGTGGTGTCACCGGGCGTCGGCTCCTCGTCCGGATCCTCGATGACCGGGGCGCTCGTGACGTAGATGAGCGGCGTCATCGTGTCCTGGCTCGTGTTGGAGTGCTCCGTGGCCTGCCACGTCACGAGCGAGTACTCGGTGTCCAGCTTCAGGTTGGTCCGGCGGATCGTGACCTTCTTCGTGAAGCCGCCCGTCGTCGGGTCGATCTCCGACGCGGGGACGTGGGCGAGCCCGTACGGGTACGCGTCCTCGGGCTCGATCGTCTCCAGATCGGTCGAGCTGGGGACGACGCCGACCCACACGCCGTCGTCGTTGGGGCGGGTGACGCCCGTGAAGTGCCTGCCGGTGACGTTGACGGACAGCTCGCCGTTCACCGAGGTGCGCGTGAAGCTGACCGTGGGCGCGGCGGCCGTGGGCTCGGTCGTCGGCTCCGTGGTGGGCGTCGTGGTCGGCGTCGTGGTGGGCTCCGTGCTCGGAGTCGTCGGCGTCGTCGTGGGCTCGGTCGACGGAGGCGAACCGATCGTCGCGGTGAACGCGACCGGCGCCGGGTCGTTGAACCAGTTGGCCAGGCCGGCCACGGTGTAGTCGTTCGTGCCGTAGTCGTCGACGATCTGGGCGATGAACTCCGGGTCGAAGGACTGCGTCGACCAGTCCGGCGTCGCGATCAGCCGGTCGAGTCCGCCCGAGCGGAGCCAGTTGGCGCCCGAGGCGGCGAACGACACGACGTCGACGCGCTTCGGCTCCTTCTTGGTGGAGGTCGCGGCGCCGTTCTTCAGCAGGACGGATCCGACGACCGCCGAGATCGTGCCCTGGCCATCCTCGTCGACCGTCACGGTCGGATCGGAGATCGAGATCGTGTAGCCCGACGAGCTGTCGAAGAGCCGGTTGCGGCTGGCGGTCACGGTGCCGTGGTAGCTGAGGGACGTGACGCCGCTCGCCTCGTTGCGGGTGCCGGTGCCGCTCGTCCAGTACATGTTGCTGCCGTCCCGGACGGCCCCGTTGGTGTAGAGCTTGTTCGTCAGGCGGTTCTGGAAGAGGCTCGAGATGTTCCACTTGAGGGACGGGCCGGTCGGTGCTGCCGCCTGCGCCGGCCCGCTGGGAAGCGCGGCGAGCGTGGCGGCGACGACGGCCGTCGCGACGCCGGCGAGGGCGGCGCGTCGGCGATGAGGCCGCGCGAGGGTACGTGCTGACATGGGGGTCCTTCCCGAGAAAGAGCTGGTGCTCGTGCCCCCGCCACCAGTACGCGTGGTGCCAGAGTAACGGGGTGTTACCCCTGTGACTGGGGATTTCGCTGAAATTCCGCGTGATGCGCGCCTCGTCGAGGGCGGTCGGCGGCGCCCGGGACAGTCATGCGCAGAAGTGCTTCCCTGTGAACCAATAAGATATATGATCTACGTATGGCTTTCAGTACGATCACCTCGCTCGATGTCCAGGCGGCCCAGGCGCACAGCCACGAGCTGCGCAACCGTCTGCTCTCGACCGGATCCGACACCTACGTCACCGGGCCCCTCGGCTCGGGCAACGGTGAGCGGGTCCTCGTCCTGGGCGGCACCGGATACATCGGTCGCGCCCTCGTCCCCGAACTGGTCCGCCGCGGCTACCGCCCGGCCGTGCTCTCGCGCAGCGCCGAGATCAAGAACGAGCCCGAGTACGTCGGGGCCGAGGTCATCGTCGGCGACGCGACCCGGGCCGAGGACGTCGCGGCGGCGGTCGCCGCCGCTCCGACGGCCGTCGTGATCTCGCTGCTCAGCGGCCGCCGGCCCAACGACGTGGAGGACTGCCGAGCCGTCGACCACGACGCCGTCGTGCACGGGATCAAGGCTGCCGTCGCGAACGACGTGCAGCAGTTCATCCACATCAGCGACTACGGCGTCTACCGCCCCGAGCTGATCCCGCAGGTCTACAAGCTGCAGGTCGAGGGCGAGCTCATCGGTGCGCACCACGGCGAGCTGAACTGGACGATCGTCCGCCCGACGGCGTACTTCCCCTACCTCTCCGTCGCCTTCGGTGACGTGAAGAACGGCCTCGCCTACCGGATCTACGACCACGGCGAGTACAACGTCGTCAACCCGATCGCGCGCGAGGACCTGGCCGAGTTCATCGTCAACCAGGTGCTCAACGCCGAGTCCTACTCGCGGATCCTTCCGGTCGGTGGACCGTGGACCCCCGAGAACCTCGTCACGCTCAAGAACGCCGGCGAGATGATGTTCGACATCACGGGCAAGCCCGAGCAGTGGGAGGTCATCACGATGGACTCCTGGGACAAGAAGATCTCGCGCATGGGCAAGCTCAGCCGGCTCAGCAAGCAGCTCAAGCCGGTCGTCTTCTACCTCGAGGCCGCGAAGTACTGGTCCGTCGTGGACCACGTCGCCCCGGCCTACGGCGGCCGGACCCTGCGCGGCTTCATGGAGAAGCTCAAGGACCGCGAGTTCCCGACCGGCAGCTACCGGGAGCGCATGCGCCAGGGCACGAACGTGATGCCGACCGACATCTGAGTCGCGCCGACCGAGCCCACGAGCTCCCGATCCCTCCGGGGATCGGGAGCTCGAGTGCTTCAGGGGGTCGGGATCTCCAGGGACTCGCAGCGCTTGCACGTGCGCCGCGCGGGGAGCTGACCGGGCTTGGGCCGCTTCCAGCCGTGGCCCGCGAGGCGGCAGCGCAGCGGGAGCGTGACGCCGGGGGCCTGCGGGATCGCGGCCGACTGCGCCCGCCGGGCGATGCCGAACACGGTCGCCAGGACGGCGGCGATCGAGACCGCCAGGACGATGCGGCGGCGTGCGGGTGTGCTCATGTCGTGATCCTTCTCTCGCGCGTGGTGGACTCGGGCCTGACCCGAACGTACTGGGTCAGAACGCCGTGGAGCCGGGCTTCATCACGCCGAGGGCGGCGGCCAGCAGCACGAGGCTCCAGAGGCTGTAGACCCACGGCTCGCAGCGGCGGATCGAGCTGCGGATCGCGTTCTCGACGTCGGGCGTCGAACCCGCCGTGACGAGGTGGCCGAAGGCCGGGCCGAAGGCCTTGAGCTCGTGGCGGATCATCACGCCGGAGAAGATGCACAGGCCGTAGGCGATCACCTTGGCGCCGAGCCACTTCGGGTTGGTGTCGACACCGAACGGCTCGGTGGCGATCACCGTGTAGAGGCCGATCAGGACGAGCACGGCCGAGAGCCCGTAGCGGACGAGCAGGTCGGCCTGCTGGGAGAACCGGGCCAGGGGGGTGTCGCCGCCGCGGTAGTCGACGAGCGACACCGCGAGCCACGTGAGGCCGCCGATCCAGACCGGCAGCAGCCACCAGCCGCGCAGGAAGAACTCGTCGCCGAGCGGTCCGAGCGCCATCAGCGTGATGCCGCTGGGCAGGAAGAGCACGAGCGAGATCCGCGGGGCGATGTCGACGCCGTGCATGATCTTCGTCGACACCGCGCGCGCCTCCGGGCCGAGCTCGGACTTCAGGATGTAGCGGCTCGCGTAGTACACGCCCACGTCGCCGCCCAGCCAGTAGGCGAACAGGACCACGTGCAGCAGGACTGCGAGGCTGTGGCCGTTGAATCCGTGAACCGCTTCCATCAGGCTTCCTTCAACTCTCGTTCGGGGGCGCGCAGGTCGCGCTTGACGACCTTGCCGCCGGCGTTGCGCGGCAGCGCGGGGGCGACGTACCAGCGTCGCGGGATCTTGTAGCCGGCGAGGCTGGCCCGGCAGTGCTCCTCGAGATCGGCGGCGAGCTCGCTCGTGAGCACCCCGGCGGCGTCCGCGCCGTCCACGAGGACGACGTGGGCGACGACGGTCTCGCCCCACGTCTCGTCGGCCTCGCCCACCACGGCGGACTCGACCACGGCCGGGTGCGCGGCGAGGACCTCCTCGATCTCGCGCGGGTAGACGTTCGTGCCGCCGGAGATGATGAGGTCCTTCTTGCGGTCCACGATCGAGATGAATCCGTCGGCGTCGCGCACCGCGATGTCGCCGCACGTGACGAAGCCGTCGTCGGTCGTGCAGGCCGCCGTCGCCTCGGGGTCGTCGAGGTAGCCGTTCATCAGATAGGGCGACCGGCTGAACAGCTCACCCGGCTCGCCGGGCCCGACGGGTGCGCCGGCGCCGTCGACGATCCGGATCTCGGTGTGGAACCACGGGTGGCCCACCGAGCCCGGCTTCGAGCGCATGTGGGTCGGGCGCAGGTTCGTGATGATCCCCGACTCGGTCGAGCCGTACAGCTCGTGCACGCCGCACGCGGGGAATCGCTCCATGACCCATTCCTTGAGCGCCCACGGCAGCGCCGCGGCGTTGAAGTAGAGGGTGTCGAGACTCGACAGGTCGTAGGAGTCGATCACGGCGTCGCCGAGGCTGCGCAGGGTCTGGGCGTGGGTCGGGACGAGGAAGGCCGACTGGACCCGGTCGCGGGCGACCAGCTCGAGGAACGCCGTCGGGTTCCACGAGCGCAGCATCGTCGTGGTGCCGCCGGAGTACACGGGCGCATAGCCGAACGCGAAGCCGGCGCCGTGGTACATCGGTGCGACCGCCGCGGAGACCCGTCCGCCGGACAGGCCCCACTCGAGCGCGCTCATCATGAACGTCAGCGAGCGACTGCGGTGCGAGATGACGACGCCCTTGGGGCGTCCCGTGGTGCCGGACGTGTAGGCGATGCAGAACGGGTCCTGCTCGTCGACCCGGACGATCGGGTCGGTGCCGGCAGCGGCCGCCAGTGCCTGCTCGTAGGACGAGGTGGGGGTGCCGTCGAGCGACAGGCGGGGCAGGCCCGCGGCGGCGGTCCCGGCGACGATCGGCGCGAGGGCCTCGTCCAGGACGAGGGCGTGCGCCCCGCTGTGCTCGAGGATGAAGCCGGCCTCGGCGGGGGTGAGTCGCGGATTGAGCGGCACCATGACCATGCCGACCGTCGCGATGGCCGCGGCGATCTCGGGGTACTCGAGCCGATTGCCGAGCAGGACCGCGACCCGGTCGCCCCGGCCGAGGCCGAGCGTGACGAGGTGGGAGCCGAGTCGGTTCACCCGCTCGGCGAGCTCGCGGTACGTCAGCTGCCGGTCGCCGTCGATCACGGCGACGGCGTCGGGCGTGGCCTCGGCGAACTCGCGCAGGCCGTTGACGATGGACAGCGGGGCGCCGCCGGGTGCGAGGGTCATCGCGATCAGCCCGCCACGACGGCGGCCTGCGGGAACCAGCCGGCTCGCGCGAGGTGCGCGGGCGCCTGCGACAGGCCGAGCTCCTCGGAGATCCAGACGCCGGTCTGGGCCAGGGCCATCGCATCGGGGTCGCCGACGACGGCGACGTCCTCGGTGTGGTGCAGCAGGTAGAGCAGGTCCTCGGTGGAGATGTTGCCCGTGGCGCCCGGCGCGAAGGGGCAGCCGCCGATGCCGCCGACCGAGGAGTCCAGGGCGGTCACGCCGGCATCGACCGCCGCGATCGCGTTGGCGTAGCCGGTGTTGCGGGTGTTGTGGAAGTGCGCGCGCAGCGGCACGGTCGCGTCGAGCGAGCGCAGGCCGGTGACCAGGCGGGTCACCTGGCTGGGGACGCCGACGCCGATCGTGTCGGCCACGGCCAGCTCGTCGGGTGCTCCCGCGAGGCAGGCGCTGGCCACCTCGAGCACGCGCTCGACCGGGACGACGCCGTCGAAGGGGCAGCCGAACGCCGCAGCCAGCAGCACGGTCGTGCGCAGGCCCGCAGCGCGGGCGGCCTCGGCGATCTCGAGCCAGTTGCCGATCTGGGTCTGGGTGTCGACGCCCTGGTTGCGGATCGCGAGACCGTCGCTCGCGACGACCACGACGGTGACCTCGTCGCAACCGCTGTCGATCGCGCGGTCGAGCCCGCGGCGGTTGAGGACCAGTCCGATCCGGGAGATGTCCGCCATGCCCTCGAGCGCGGCGAGCACGTCCTGGGCGTCGGCCATCTGGGGCACGAGGTCGGGACGCGCGAAGGCGGTCACCTCGACCCGTCGCAGACCCGCCGCGACGCTGCGGCGGATCAGGTCCACCTTGGTGGCGGTCGGCAGCAGGCGCTGCTCGTTCTGGAGACCGTCGCGAGGGGAGACCTCCACGATCTCGACGGTCTTGGCCGGTGCGTTCACGTCCACTCCTCGATGTCGCTGACAAGTACAGCGTATCGAATATATGATGTAGCCATGACCGATTCACACACTGTCAACGATTCCCATCGCGGCGGCGGGGCGCTCGCCGGAGTCCGCGTGATCGAGGCGGGCCAGCTGCTGGCCGGCCCGTTCGCGGCCACGTTGATGGGCGACCAGGGCGCCGACGTGATCAAGGTGGAGCCGCCGGGCGTCGGCGATCCGATGCGCCAGTGGGGCCGCGAGAAGGTCGACGGCGCCTACCTGTGGTGGCCGGTCGTCGGCCGCAACAAGCGCTCGGTGACGCTGAACCTGCGCGAGTCCGAGGGCCAGGAGATGTTCCTCGAGCTGGTCAAGGGCGCCGACATCGTCGTCGAGAACTTCCGCCCCGGCACGATGGAGCGCTGGAACCTCTCGTACGAGCGCATGAAGGAGGTCAACCCCGGCATCATCCTCGTCCGGGTGAGTGGCTACGGCCAGACCGGCCCCTACTCCTCGCGCGCGGGCTACGGCTCGATCGGTGAGGCGATGGGCGGCCTGCGCTACATCACGGGCGACCCCGACCGGCAGCCCGCGCGGACCGGCATCTCGATCGGCGACTCGCTCGCCGCGATGCACGCGTGCATCGGCGCGCTGTCCGCACTGCGTCACCGCGACGTCACGGGCGAGGGCCAGGTCGTCGACAGCGCGATCTACGAGGCGGTGCTCGCGATGATGGAGAGCACCGTCACCGAGTGGGACGTGCAGGGCTACCAGCGCGAGCGCACCGGCGCCGTGCTGCCGAACGTCGCGCCGAGCAACGTCTACCCGACGTCGGACGGCCAGCTCGTGCTGATCGCCGCCAACCAGAACTCCGTGTGGGCGCGCCTGGCCGAGCTCATGGGTGAGCCCGAGCTGGCCGCCGAGGGCAGCCGCTACGCCGGCCACGCCGAGCGAGGCGAGCACCAGCAGGAGCTCGACGACTACATCGGCCTGTGGACCGCCAAGTTCGAGGCCGACGAGCTGCTCGAGATGCTGCACGAGGGCGGAGTCCCGGCCGGCCGCATCTTCCGCCCGAAGGACATGCTGGTCGATCCGCACTTCGCGGCCCGCGAGGCCATCGTCCGCGTCCCCGACGACAAGTTCGGTGCGCTCGCGATGCAGAACGTCGTGCCCAAGATGTCGCACACGCCGGGCTCGATCCGGTGGACCGGCCCGGCGCTCGGCGAGCACAACGAGGACGTCTACACCGGCCTGCTCGGTCTCGACGAGGCGCGCCTGGCCTACCTCGCCGATCGCGGAATCATCTGAGCCATGGCGGTCGACACGCCGACGGGGGACGCCAGGGAGTCCGACTACGCCTCGGTCGGCTTCCGGGGCCGGATCGGCCCGGGATCGGCGCCGGCAGTGATCGTGGTCGACGTCTGCCGGGCGTACCTCGACGGCGGGCCGTTCGGTGACGACGGCGGCCGCTTCGAGGACGCCCGGGCCAGCGCCGATCGTGTGGTCGAGGCCGCACGATCGGCCGGCGTCCCGGTCATCTTCACGCAGGTCGTGTTCGCTCCCGGTGGTGCCGACGGCGGTTGGTTCGTCGTCAAGGTGCCGGGGCTGAGCTGCTTCGAGGCCGGCTCGCCGTACATCGACTTCCCCGAGTCCCCGGCGCCCGTCGACGGCGACGTCGTCGTGGTCAAGCAGTACGCCTCGGCGTTCTTCGGCACGAGCCTGGCCTCGACCCTGCGGGCGCGCGGCATCGACACCGCCGTCGTGCTCGGATTCTCCACGAGCGGCTGTGTCCGGGCGACCGCCCTCGACGCGCTCCAGCACGGCTTCCGGCCGCTGGTCGTGCGCGAGGCGTGCGGCGACCGCGAGGCCGCCGCGCACGAACAGAACCTCTTCGACCTCGATGCCAAGTACGCCGACGTGCTGGGCGAGGCGGAGGTCATCGACTACTTCCACGAGCGAGGAGCTCACCATGACCGAACCGACCACCGCTGACGTCACCGTCGTCGACCTCGACGGCGAGCTGGCCTGGACCGAGCACCACATCGCCGGCGCCGAGGCCCCGGCCCGGATCGCGCTGCTGCGCGCCGACGCCGAGCGGGGCACCCGCACCGTCATCGTGCGGTTCCCCGACGGCTGGAGCCGATCGGCCACCGGCAGCCAGCCGGCGGGTGAGGAGATGGTCGTCCTCTCCGGCGCGCTGACGATCAGTGGTCACACGTGCGAGGTCGGCGGACTGCTCGTGATCGAGCCGCTCGCCACTCGCGCCGCCACCTCGACCCTCGACGGAACCGCCGCGCTCGTGTTCTTCTCGGGCGCCGGGGGAGGCTGGGTCGACGGCGAGGCGGAGAACGCCGGTGCCATCGAGCTGCTGCCCGTCGAGGCGGGCGTGACCCGTGCCGCCCGTCCCGGCCTGGTCGGCGAGGTGCAGATCCTCGCGTCGGCCGCGGGCACCACGTTCGAGGTGGACGCCGACGTCCACTTCGTCGACGCGAACTCGTGGGCCTTCGTGCCCGCCGGTGCCGCGGCACCGTCCCTCGAGGGCACTGCCGTCGTCCACGCGTGGGCGTGAGTCCGAAGGACTGACCTGACCTGATCGGGGCCGACCGCACGACGTGCGGTCGGCCCCGATCGCGTCACGGCTCGATCGTGGCCCGGACGTCCGACTCGTAGTGCCGCGTCGTGCGCGCCAGCAGGACGATCGCCGCGAACAGCGGCGGGACCAGCGCGAGCAGCGCGATCCGCAGCGATCCGACGGCGTCGGACAGCAGGCCGATCACGAGCGGACCGGCCGCGCCGCCCAGCGTCGTGACGAGCTGCAGCATCGCGAAGCCGACGCCGCGCCGCCGGGCGGGGACGACGTCGGCCGAGGCGGCGGTCAGGTTCGGGATCGCTCCGGCGAAGCCGACGCACGCCACCGTGACGAGGCCGAGCCTGACGGGCAGCCCCGAGAGCAGCACCGCGCCGGTCAGCGCGACGGCGCCCACCGCGAGGAAGCCGATGCCGACCCGCAGTCGCCATGCCGGTCGCGCACCGTGGTGCCGGTCGCCGAGCCGTCCGCCGGCGATGATGCCGATCACGATGCCGGTGCCGCCCACCGCGCCGGCCAGGCCCGCGGCGGAGTCGTAGTCGAGGCCCTCGGTCCGCTCGAGGAACGTGGGCAGCCAGTAGAAGAGGCCGCCGAGTCCGAGGTAGAGCAGGGACAGGCCGCCGATGATGCCGGCCAGGGCGCGGATCCGCAGGACGTCCCGCGCATCTGCCAGCATCGACGTGGTCACGGGCGCGGCGTGGACGGCGGCCTCCGCGGCGACGCTCTCGGCGTCGTCCGTGGTGCCGTCGGCGGCGTGGCGATCGAGCCGGTCGCCCAGGCCGCGCAGCGGCTCACGCAGGGTGAAGGCCAGGATCGCGATGATGGCGCCGGGGACGGCCGCGATGAAGAAGACGGAGCGCCAGCCGACCGCCTCGGCGAGCACGCCGCCGAGGGCCACGCCGACCGGCAGGCCCAGGTAGTAGCCGGCCCGCTCGAAGCCGAAGGCCTTGCCGCGCGAGCGCGCGGGGTAGTAGTCGGCGAGCAGGCTCGAGGCGGGCGGGTTGTAGAGCTGACCGGCGGCGCCGAGCAGGATCCGGCTCGCGAAGAACAGCGCGAAGCTCGTCGCGACGCCGCTCAGCAGCGAGCATGCCGACCAGGTCAGCACGACGAGTCCGATGATCGAGGTGCGGCGTCCCCGGTCCGCCAACCGGCCGGCCGGCAGCAGCAGCAGGACGCCCGCGATCGCCGATGCCGTCGGGATCGCGCCGGCGAGCGTGTCTCCGAAGTCGAAGTGCTCCTGGATCGCCGGCAGGGCGCCGGCGACGAGGTTGTACTCGACGCGGTCGATGAAGGCGACGAGTGCCACGACGAGGGCGGCCCACCAGCCGAACGGCGCGGAGGCCCTCGGATCGATGAGGACGGGCTCGCGTCCGGGGAACGCCGCGACGGCGACCCTGCCCGCGGACTCGTGCGTCGAGGTGGACTCGGATTCGTCGCTGCGGGATTCCGGCATCCGGGTTGCTCCTAGAGTCGGGGGACGAGATGTGCAACAATCGCCCTGATTTTCATAGATCATATACGGAAGGTGGCATCATGTCGTCGGTTCGAGTGGCAGCCGTCCAGTACGCCGTGACCGAGGACGGCGAGCAGAACCTGGCCACGGCCCTGCGGATGATCGACGCTGCCGCAGCCCGGGGAGCGCAGGTCGTCGTCCTTCCCGAGTTCTGCAACCACGTCTCCTGGTACGACGACCGTGAGCACGCCCGCCGCAAGGCCGAGCGACTCGACGGCCCGTTCGTCGCCGCCCTCGGCGCCAAGGCGGCCGAGCACGGCATCCACCTCATGGCCAACTGCACGGTGGCCCGCGAGGACGGGCGCACAACGGGCAGCAACATCCTCTTCGGCACCGACGGCGCGATCCTGCTGGTCACCGACAAGCAGGTCCTGATGGGCAGCGAGCGCGACCACCTCGATCCGGCGATCGCCCCGTCGCCGGTGGTCACGACCGCCTTCGGTCGCGTCGGCCTCTACTCCTGCATGGACGGCGTGATCAACGAGACGCCGCGGATGCTCGCGGTCCAGGGCGCGCAGATCCTGCTCAACAGCCTCAACTCGTTCGCGCTCGACGAGGCCTCGCTGCACGTCCCCGTGCGCGCCGCCGAGAACAAGGTGTGGGTCGTCGCCGCGAACAAGGTCGGCCCGCTCGTGCCCGAGCACAGCATCGGCTTCGTCGCCGAGCGCGTCGGAGTGCCGATCGACCGGCTCCACGGCGCCGGCGAGAGCCAGATCGTCGCGCCCGACGGCACCGTCGTGGCGATCGGACCCCGCACGGGCGAGGCGGTCGTCGTGGCGGACATCGACATCGACGCCGCCGACGACAAGGCCCGCCCCGACGGCACCGACGTCCTCGCATCGCGTCGCCCCGAGCTGTACGAGGCCCTCGTCGGCGCCCCGCAGGGCCGTCGTCGTCCGGCCGGGGCCGAGGAGCTGCGCACCGCCGTCCTCGCCCCGTCCGATGACGCGGACGTCCTCGGGCTGGTCGCCGAGGCGCTCGCCGCGGGAGCCGGCCTGATCGTGCTCCCGGAGCTCGCGGGACCGTCGGTCGACGACCTCGTGGCGGCCCTCGCCGGCTCCGAGGCGGTGCTCGTCACGAGCGTCGCCGCCGGGTCGGCGCACCTCGGTCTCGCGCTCACGGCTGCCGGCGTGGCCGCGAGCCAGCCGCAGCTGCACGCCTCGGCCCGGCATCCGTGGGTGACCGACCTCGGCGACGACCTGAGCGTCGTCGACCTGCCGTGGGGCCGGCTCGCGGTGATCGTGGGCGACGACGCGCTGTACCCGGAGGCCTTCCGGCTCGCTGCGCTCCAGGACGTCGACGTCGTCGCGGTGCCGTTCTCGACGCAGGAGCCGCACGATCTCGACCTGCTCCTGCTGGAGCGGGCGGCGGAGAACCGGCTCAACCTGGCCGCCGCGAGCCGCCCGGGCCCGCACGGCGCCGGGATGCTCGTGCCGCTGTCGACCGACTTCACCCTCTGGGCACCCGACCGGGGTCCGTTCACGGGGATCATCAGTCGCCCGGAGCCGGTCGTCGCGACCGACCCGGTCACGATCGCGACCCTGCGGCCGGCATGTGCGGTGAACCGCTTCGTGAGCAAGGGGACCGATCTGGTCGACGGCCGGCCATGGGATCTGGCCGCCGTCCTCGTCACGCCGCAGACCGCCGGGGTCTGAGCCCCGCGGGGCGGCGAGACACTGGAGCGAACCGGCCTTTGCCGAAGAATATATGGTGTACGTTCAGGGGACGCCGGCGCCGAGTGAGCGTCGTCACGCCGATCACGGAGGCCTCCGCATGAGCTCAACCCGTCGTCGAGGCGCCCTCGCCGTCGCCGCTTCCCTCGCGATCGCCGCCCCGCTGCTCGCGGCACTCGCGTCGTCCACGTCGGCCGATGCCGCGCAGGACCACGGACTGGGCTTCACGCGGATTGACCTCGACGACGCGGTCACGGGCGCGTCCTTCACGAGCGTCGGCGAGATCTACCCGGGCGAGCAGAACATCGTGACCTCCGGCTACGGCGCGCTCACGGCGGGCGTGCCCAGCGGCGGCGGGACCCTCCAGATCTACCGCCCGGGCGAGAGCCTGCAGGACTGGGACACGGTGCGGGTCTTCGACGCCAGCGCCGACCTGATCTTCCCCAACCGGCCGACGATCGCCGACGTCGACGCCGACGGACTCAACGACGTGCTGCTGCCGTCGGGCTACTTCTTCGACACCGATCCCGCGAAGACCGGCGGGGCCCAGTCGCGCAGCGCCATCACGTGGTGGGAGAACCTCGGCGTCGACGAGGACGGCGTGGCGCTCGGCTTCACCCGTCACGACGTGATCACGGGTCAGGCGGGGTCCTACCACGGTGCCCAGCTCGTCGACCTCGACGACGACGGCATCCGCGACATCGTCGCCACCTCGGAGGAGGCCCGGGTCGCGAGCAACCAGTCCGACGACACCGTCGAACTGCAGTACCTCAAGGGCAACGCCGACCTCACGTTCCAGCCGCCCGTCGTCCTGGCCGACGGCTCGGGCGGCAGCGTGCCGGTCGTCGAGGACGTCGACGGTGACGGCCGACTCGACATCGTCTCCTCGCAGTACTTCGAGATCCCGTCCCCCTTCTACGGGTCGGCCACGAGTGGCACGCAGGCCTCCTTCATGTGGTTCGAGCAGGTCGGCGTCGGCGAGGACGGACTCACCGCCGCGAACTTCGCGAAGCACACGATCGCCGAGGTCGGCGCGGTCGGCCACGGCTTCCAGGTCCGGCCCGTGCCGAACTTCCGCGGCCCCGGCACGGTCTCGTGGATCGGCACCAACCACCAGAACCGGTGCTTCCTCGAGCGGGTCGGAGGCGGGTTCATCAAGGCCCCCGTCGAGGCCGTGATGGAGTTCGTGCCGGGTGCCGACGTGCGGGCCCAGTGGGACGTCAAGGTCCTCTCCACACCGTACCCGGGCGCGAGCGATCCGACCGACTGCGACGACGCCTTCAAGCTCTCCACCAGCCCGGCGATCCCCGAGACCTACGTCCCGTTCCACCCCGGTGGCGAGATCACCGCGCGCACGAACGCCGGACAGGGCGCCCCGGGCGTGCTGGGATACGGCGACCTCGACGGCGACGGCGACCAGGACCTGCTGGTCGCCGGTGACGGCGATCGACGCCTCTTCTGGATCGAGCAGCTCGACAACGGCGACACCGTGCTGCGCCGGCTCACGGGCGCCGTCGAGGAATTCGGTCAGGCCGGTGGCGCCGAGGCGGCCGACTTCGACGGCGACGGCACCCTCGAGGCGGTCTTCAGCTCGTTCGACCGGAACGCCGTCTCGATCTGGAAGACCTACGACACCGAGCCGGAGGCGACCCCGCCGACGACCGCGCCGACCACGGTCCCGACCACGGTCCCGACCGTCAGGCCGACGACCCCGGCCGTGGTCACGAAGAAGTCCGTGCTCACGACCGCCCCCGGCACGATCAAGGTCTCGCGCAGCAAGAAGCATGCGAAGAAGGTCTCGGTCAAGGTGTCGCTCAAGGCGGCGTCCGGCGGCGGCGCACGCAAGGTCACGGTGACCTTCAAGCCGGCGAACGGCAAGCGCGTGAAGGTGGCCACGGTCACACTCAAGCCGCGCGCGGGCGGGACGTACACCGGCAACCTGACGTGGAAGCCGATCCGCAAGGCCGGCACGCTGACCTTCTCGTACGCCGGACGGAAGGTCTCGCCGTACCTGAAGGACACCGCGGCGCAGCGCGTCGTGAAGGTCAAGCTCGGGCGTTGAGCCGCTACGCGGCGTGACCCGCCCGGTCAGCTGCGCAGCGCTCCGAGTCTCTCGCCGAGCAGCATCCCGAAGGTGAGGGCGGGCGTGAGCAGCATGCCCGAGCAGAAGCTGTTGCCACACGTGGCGGCGGCCCCGATGACCTCGCCGACCGCGTGCAGCCCGCCGATCGGCGCGCCGTCCTCGCGCACGACGTGCAGCGCCGCGTCGACGTCGAGGCCCTGGAACGTGACCAGCGTGATCGCGTGGTTGCGCACCGCGTAGAACGGGGGCTCGTCGATCGGCGCCGGGAGGTGGGTGCGGCCGAATGCCGCGTCGTGACCCGACGCGACCGCCCGGTTGTACCCGGCCACGGTGCGGACCAGGCCTTCGCGGTCGATGCCCGCCAGCTCGGCCAGCTCTGTCAGCGTCGCCGCGGCGTGGATGCCCGCCCGGGTGTTGGCCAGGGCGCGCAGTGCGGGCGCGTCGCGGCCGAGGAGCAGGAACCGCTCCGGCTCGTCGGCAGCGCGGACGGCCGCCTCGTCGAACACCGTCCAGAAGACCTGTCCTGACAGGCCGGCCAGGGCGCGCTCCTTCAGGTCGATGGACGGATCGTCCTCGGCGACCCAGCGCCGACCGCCGCGGTCGACGTAGATCTCCCACGGGGGGCGCTCCTGGGTGAGCACCTGTCGCTCCTCCCAGTTCGCGCGGCCGGGGGAGCGGGGATCGGGCAGTCCGCCGAAGGAGGGAAGGTGGGAGCCGGCTCCCTGGAGGCGGGCGCCGACGGTCTGGCCGAGCAGGATCCCGTCACCGGTCGACGTGCGCGCACCGGCCGAGACGAGGGGAGCGCCCTCGAGTTCGGCGAAGAGGTCGTGGTCACCCGCGTAGCCGCCGGTCGTCAGGACGACGGCGGGCGCCGCGAACGTCGTCTCCCGGCCGTGGCGCAGGGCCTCGACACCGGTGACCGTCCCGTCGTCATCGGTGCGCAGGCCGACCACCGGCGTGCCGGTCAGCACCTCGAGCGAGCACTCGGTCCGGGCCAGGTCGAGCTCGGCGGTCAGCACGCGCAGGATCGAGAGTCCGCCGTCGGGGCCGTAGATCGTGCGGGCGGTGTCGTAGGGCTCGTGACCGTAGACGATCCGCGGTGTCTCGGGGTCGAGGGCGAAGCCGTGGTCGAGGAGCCACTGCACCATCCGGGGTGCCTCGGCAGCCACCGGTCCGACGAGGTCCTCGCGGGCGCTCCCGTTGCTGATCCGTCGGATGTCGGCCAGGTGGGCGGCGGGTGAGTCGATGATGCCGAGCTCGCGCTGGCGACGCGTGCCGGCGGCCGCGAGGTGGCCACCGCTGAGGTGCAGGGCCCCGCCGAGGCGGTCGTCCTTCTCCAGCAGGAGGACACCGGCGCCGGAGCGTGCGGCGTGGATCGCGCACATCAGGCCTGCCGCGCCGCCTCCGATCACGATCACGTCGTACGACATTCGTAGATCATATACAGTCGCGCCATGTCTGGCGCTCACCTTCTCGGTCCGGTCTACGCCACCGCCGATCCCGCGGCGATGATCGGCCTGCTGGTCTCGGTGGGCGGGATGGAGGTCGAGGGGACGCACGACCTGGATCCGGACGAGTCGAGGATGCTGTGGGGCCCTGACGTCGAGGCCGTCTCGATGACCTGGCTGCGAACGCCGGGGGTGGACGCCGGCGCGGTCGTTCTCGACTTCGGGCGGCCGGACGCCCCGGCGATCCGCACGCAGGATTCCCGCCTGCACCGCGATGCGCTGCGGGTCGTCGACTACTACGCCCCCGACCTGGACGTCGCGGTCGCGCACGCCCGCGGCCTGGGTCACCACGTGGAGACGCGACAGGCCGACTACGAGCTGAGCGACGGCGTGTTCCGCGAGGCGCACCTCGTCGGACCCGACGAGACCGTGACCGCATTCCTCACGGGCGACGCGACGTTCTTCACCGACTTCGCCCGGGTCCGTGACCGAAGGGTCAGCGAGGTGCTCAGTGTCTCGTTCCCGGTCAGCGACCTCGCCGGGACGCGCGACTGGTACGCGGACACGTTCGGCTGGGAGGTCGTCTTCGAGTACTCCGTCGACGACCCGTCGTTCGGTCAGATGGTGGGCACGGACGGACCGCTGCGGCTCGACTCCCAGACGGTCGGCGCCGCCCGTGACGAGCCCTACGTGAACCTCGTCCACTACGGCGTCGACGCCGACCCGGCGACCTCGTTGGCCGGACGGGTCAGGGCTCCGGCGCGAGGACTGCTCGGTCTGGTGGTCCAGGTCGACCACGTGGCCGAGCCACGCGTCAGGATCGGCGACCTGGCCTGCGCCGTCGTGCCGTCCCCACAGGGCGTGCCGCACCTGGTGGTGCAGCGATGACCGCGGTGGTGACGCTGGCCCGCATCCCCGACGGGGTGCCGGTGGCCGAGGACTTCGCACTGACCACGGTGCCCGTGCCCGAACCGGGACCGGGGCAGATCGAGGTAGAGGTCGAGACGCTTTCGCTCGATCCTTACGTGCGCTCGCTGCTGGGCGGGCGCCACCTCCAGGACGCCCCGATCCTGCCGGGAGGCGTGATCGCCGGCCGCTCGATCGCCCGGGTGAGCCGGTCGACCGTCGACTCCCGCCCGGTGGGCATGCTCGTGCTGGCCGAGACCGGGTGGCGGGCCCACGCCGTGATCGACGCGTCCACGGCGACGCCGATCGACGTCCCCGACGCGGTCCCGCCGTCCGCCGCCCTCGGCGCCCTCGGGATGCCGGGGCTGACCGCGCATGCCGCGATCACGCGCCACGTGCGCCCCGTACCGGGGGAGACCGTCCTGATCGGCGCCGCAACCGGCGGTGTCGGCTCGGTCGCCGGTGCCCTCGCGGCGCGGGCCGGCGCGCGCACCGTCGCCCTCGTGGGGAGCCCGGCGAAGCGGCGGATCGCCCTCGAGAGCGGCTACGACGAGGCGATCGATCGCACGCAGACGCACTGGCGGGACGAGCTGGTCGCCGCATGCCCCGACGGCATCGACGGATACCTGCACCTGGGCGACCAGTCGACGCTCGACGTCGTGATGGAGCACCTCGCGATCGGCGCCCGCGTGAGCCTCTGCGGACTGATGGACCAGTACAACGGCGCGACCCCGACGCGGCTACGGGCCGGCGCGGTGATGTCGGCCCGCGCGATCGTGCACGGCATGGTGGTCCACGACCACGCCGATCTGGCCGCGGAGCATCGGGCGACGGTCGCGGAACTGATCACCGCGGGCGCCCTCGTCCTGCACGAGGAGCGCCATCGCGGGCTCGCCGCCGCCCCGGCGGCCTTCGCCGACCTGATGGCAGGACGCAATCAGGGCAAGGTGCTGGTCGACCTCGTCGATCGCGGCCAGCGCTGAGGCCGGTTCAGGCCGGAGCGGAGACCGCGACGTTCGCCGGGTGGTTCTCGAGGGCGGCGAGCAGCGCGTTCTCGGTGCTCTCCAGGTGCGCGATCCACGCCGCGCGCAGGCCCTTCGCGTCGTGGGCCTCGGCCAGGTCGAGCAGCTCGCGGTGCTCGTCGATCCGGCCCTGCTGGGTCTCCGGGGCGTGGTCGAGGTCGCTCATGAGCAGGTGCAGGTAGCGGTCCGAGGCCTTCCAGAGCACGCGCAGGACGTTCGAGTCCGCCGGACCGATCTCGTCCAGGAGCATCGCCTCGTGGAACGCGTGGTGCTTGGCCGCCAGCGCCGCGGGCTCGCGCTCGATGCCGACGTACTCGGTCAGCGCCTCCTCGGCGTGGGCGAGTCGCTCGGCCGACATGTTGCGCCCCGCACGCAGGCTCAGGTCGCCCTCGATCAGCTTGCGCAGGTGGTAGATGTTCTTGAGCTCCTCGGTGGTCACCGTCGCGACCAGGGCGGAGCGGCCCGGGCGGAGGCTGATGACGCCCTCGCTCTCGAGGCGACGCAGTGCCTCCCGCACGGGGATGTGGCTGATGTCGAAGCGCTCGCACAGGTCGACGATCGAGACGGTCGAGCCCGGCGCCAGGTCTCCGTTGAGGATCGCCCGGTGCAATTCGTCGGTGACGCGGTCGACCAGCGAGTGATGCGCGATCGGTCGGACGCCCTCGGCGGCATTGCTTCGTCGGGTCATCGGGTCCTCCATCAGGTCGGGTGGCTCGAGGTCCGGGGCGCGTGGCCGCGAGCCTTACCTGACAGATCCTATATTCGTTTGCCCTCATTGCCCGGTTACGACGGATCTCGGACATTGCGTGCCGCGGAAGAAGATATCGTATATTCTCTGATCGAGAGGAGGTGCGATGATCGACCCACGAACGTTCCGTGACGTGATGGCCCAGTGGCCGAGCGGTGTCACGGTCGTCACGACCCTCGACGCCTCCGGCACCCCGCACGGGATGACGGCCAGCTCGTTCTCCAGCGTGAGCCTCGACCCGCCGCTCGTGTCGATCTGTCTCACGACCACTCTCTACAGCCACGCGCTCATCGAGGGCAGCGGCGTCTTCGCGGTCAGCGTCCTCGCGAAGGACCAGGCCGACATCGCCCGCCGGTTCGCGGGCATGGACGGCGCCGTCGACCGCTTCGAGGGCGAGAGCTGGACCACGTCCGTCACGGGCGCTCCCGTGCTGGACTCGTCGCTCGGCTGGTTCGACTGCCGGATCGTGCACTCCTACCCCGGTGGGGACCACACGATCTTCGTCGGCGAGGTCGTCGCCGGCAACGCCGCGGGCCGTTCGGCGCCGCTGCTCTTCCACTCCCGCGGATGGGGCCAGTTCGCCGACGTGCTGCCGCCCGCGGCCGCGCTGTCCGACACGCGTCTGCTGTCGCAGGCCTCGCCGCTCGCGGCCCACCCCACCCTCGCGACCGATCTGGCCGCCACCGGCGTCCGGGTCCGCATTCCCGGTCTGGCGATGGGCACCGTCGTCGGCACCGTCCCGGCGACGGCCAGCGCGCTGGTGACCGATCGCGCCGAGGCCGATCGCGCCCTCGCCGCCGGAGCCGCCGTGGTGGAGGTCGAGATCGATCCGAGCCACGACCACCGCGATCTGCTGGCCGGCTTCGACGGCATCGAGGGCAGGACCGTCGTCCACGTGCGCCGTGCCTTCGTCCCCGAGGCGTTCGACGACGTGCTGGCCGCCGTCGCGGCCGTGTCCGCCGCCGGCGTCGCCGAGATCGGACTCGACGACGAGAGCGGCCGCGCGACACCGCTGCAGGTCCGCCGCCTGCTGCAGGAGGTCGTGTCCCTGGCCCGACCCGTCCCGGTCCGGCTCCGGCTGCACGACCGCGATCGGCTCGGCCTGGTCAAGGCCCTGACGGCGCTCAAGAGCGGCGTCTGCCATTTCGACACCACGCTCGCCGGCCTCGAAGGGGCCGTCGCGACCGAGGACCTGGTGCGTCTGCTCGAGGAGGTGGAGGTCGAGGTCGAGGTCGACACGACGAGCCTGCAGGACCTCGCCGACCGTCTGCGCGCCCACCACGCGAGCGCCCCCGCGTCCGCCCCAGTTCTGTCACCTCAGGCGTCGTCCGGCGCCGCCGAGATCGTAGGAGTCATTGGATGAGCAAGACGTTGACCGCCGAGTACCTGCTTCCCGATCTCACGCCCGCCGAGCGTGCGCGGATGGAGCGGGTCGAGGCGATCCTGCCCGCGATCGCCGCTGCGGCCGAGTCCGCCGACGCCAACGGCGCCTTCCCGAAGGGCCACGTCGACCTGTTGGCCGACTCGGGTCTGCTCGGCCTCGTGGTCCCCGAGGAGTTCGGCGGCCTCGGCGGTGGCCTGCGCGACCTCGCGGCGACGACGTACGCGCTGGGCACGGTGTGCGGTTCGACCGCGCTGGCCTACTTCTTCCACTGCTCGGCGTCCTCGCGCGGCATGCTGCCGCTCGCGGCGCTCGAGGCCGGCCTCTACACCGACGAGGAGGCCCCGCTGGTCCGTGCGTTCTCCGAGAAGGTGCTGACCCGCATGGGCACGGACCGCATGATGTTGGCCAACTTCGCGAGCGAGGCCGTCAAGGCCAGCAACGCGAACGTCCTGATCCTGACCACGGCCACCAAGACCGAGGGCGGCTGGCTGCTCAACGGCGAGAAGTCCTTCGGCTGCCTCTCGGGCACGGCCGACTACTACCTCGTCACCGCTCGCCGGGAGGACCTCCCGGGGATCGACGGCCTGTCGCTCTTCTTCGTCAAGCGCGACAGCGAGGGTTCGCGTTCGCGCGCCCCGTGGCTCGGACTGGGGATGCGGGCCTCGGACAACCACGGCCTGATCATGGAGAACTGCTTCGTCCCCGACGACGAGGCGCTCACCATCGCCGGCGGGTTCACCCGCGCGACGACGATGTCGCGTGGTTCGTGGGTGGGCAACCAGATCGCCATCGCGGCGATCTACGCTGGAGTCGCACAGGGCGTGTGGAACTACGCGATGGAGCGCACGATGGCAGCCAAGTTCGCCGACACCGGCAAGCCGATCGCGTCCAGCCCGATGCACCAGGTCCTGATCGGCAACGGCGAGGCCTCGCTGGCCGAGGCGCACCTGTGGCTGCGGCGGCAGATCGACCTCGAGGCCAGCGAGCCGCCGATCCTGCCGAAGGACGAGGTCGTCAAGAACTGGAAGCTGGCCAAGGGCGCGATCTGCGAGCACGCGTTCAGCGTGGCCACCGACGCCATGAAGATGTGCGGTACCTCCGGCGCGCTCATGAACAACCAGATCGGCCGCGCCGTACGCGACACCGCGATGGGCCTGGTCCAGGCGTTCCCGGCCGAGCGCGGCAAGCTGGACCTGGCCAAGACGATCGTCGACCAGCAGGGCTGGGCCGGCCTCACGACGCGTGACGTCATGGAGAAGGCGGCGGCGGCCGACGCCGGCGCGAACGGTGCGGTCAAGTCGGCGGGTGCTCGATGACCGACACGCTCGACCAGACCTCCGACGTCCGCGCTGCGGGCGGACTTCCCCCGCTGGAGCAGCTCGTCGACGGTGTCTGGTCCGTGCCGGGCGAGACGTTGTCCGTCGACCTGGTCGACCCCTACACCGGCGAGTCCGCCGGGGTGGCGACCGCGAGTGACGCGGCCTCCGTGGAGGCCGCGCTGGCCGCCGCCGACCGTGTCCACCGCAACGGGTCGTGGAGCTCGACCAGCACGGAGCGTCGTGCCGAGATCCTCGATGCGGTCGGCGTGGCGCTCGGCGCCGAGGTCGCCCGGATCAGCGCCCTCGACTCGGTTGCGACCGGAGTCCCGATCACCCAGACGTCCATCGTGGGCGTCATCGTTCCGGGTGCCTTCCACCTCGCCGCCCAGATGCTGCGTGACGGGGTGCTCACCGAGACCGCGACGACCGAGGACGGTCGCACCGTCGAGGTGCACCGGCTCCCGCTCGGACCGGCCGTCTGCCTCGTGCCGTGGAACGCCCCGGCACCCATGGCGGCCCACAAGGTCGCCAGCTCGCTCGCCGCGGGCGCGCCGACCTTGCTCAAGCCGAGCGAGTACGCGGCGTGGGGGACCACGCTGCTCGCCCGCGTGATCGACCGGGTCCTGAGCGACGAGGGCGTCGCCCCGGGCACGTTCCAGCTGCTCCAGGGCGGCCCGGCCGTCGGTGGCCGGCTCGTCACCGATCCGCGCACGCGCGCCGTCTCCTTCACCGGTGGACTGACCGGTGGCCGCGCGGTCGCGATCGCCTGCGCCACGAACTTCACGGCACTGCAGCTCGAACTCGGCGGCAACAACCCGCTCGTGGTGCTCCCCGACGCCGATCCCGCCGAGGCGGGACGCCATGCCGCCGACCTGCTGACGACGCTCAACGGTCAGTGGTGCCGCGCGCTGGGTCGCCTCATCGTCCCGGCCGACAAGGCCGACGCCGTCGTCGCCGCCGTCGAGGCGCGGCTGGCCGACCTCGTCGTGGGTGATCCGCTGGATCCCGCGACCGAGTTCGGCCCCGTCATCAACGAGGTGCACCGCGGCCGCCTGCAGGCTGCGATCGACGAACGGGTCGAGGCCGGCGGCACGGTCCACGCCACCACACCACTGCCCGAGGACGGCAACTTCCTGGCGCCGACCGTCCTGACCGGCGTGGCGAGCGACGCCGCGCTGGACGAGATGTTCGGTCCCGTCGCGACGGTGCACACCTACGAGAGCGTCGCCGAGGCGATCGAGCTGGCGAACGCCACGCCGTTCGGACTCGAGGGCTACGTCGTCGGCGCCGACACTGAGGCCGCGCTGGCCGTCGCCCGCGAGGTGCGCACCGGCGAGGTCAAGGTGAACGGATCCACGATCATGAGCCTGCACCTCATGACGCCCCGGCCCGCCTGGGGCCTGTCGGGCATGGGCGAGGAGGGCACGGTCGAGACGATCCGCATCTTCACCGGAACGCGGGTCGTCGGCATCGAGGGCGGTTTCGCCCTGCACGGGAAGGCGTGAGCATGGGTACCTCCCCGAAGGTCCTGGTCGTCGGCGCCGGTCCCGTCGGCATGACCGCGGCGCTGATCCTGGCGCGCGCTGGGATCGCCGTCACGGTGCTCGAGGCCGGTCCCGGACTCGCCACCGAGTCGCGGGCGTCGACGTTCCACCCGCCGTCCCTGGAGATGCTGGCCGACCTGGGTGTCCTGCCGGCGCTTCTGGAGCGCGGCATCACCTCGACGACGTTCCAGTACCGCGACCGCGTCGGCGGCCCGATCGCCGATCTCGACCTGGGCGCGCTGGCCGAGGACACGGCCTATCCGTTCCGCGTGCAGTGCGAGCAGAGCAAGCTCACCCCGATCCTGCTCGAGGCGCTGGCGCAGCACGCCGACGCCGAGGTGGTCTTCGATGCCCGGGTGACCTCGGTCGTCCAGGGCGGCGGGACCGTCACGGTGACGACGGAGTCCGGTCGCAGCTGGACGGGTGACTGGGTGATCGGCGCCGACGGCGCGAGCTCGGTCGTGCGCCACGAGATCGGTGCGCAGTTCGAGGGCATGACGTACCCGGAGCGGTTCCTGGTCGCCTCGACCACCGAGGACCTCGAGGCCGCGTTGCCGGGCATCGCCGCGGTCAACTACATCTTCGATCCGAACGAGTGGCTCGTCCTGCTCCGCACCCCGGAGCACTGGCGCGTCCTGTTCCCGACCGATCCCGACAGCCCGGACGAGGTCGAGGTCGACCCCGCGCGGGTGCAGCAGCGCCTGCAGGGCGTGGCGGACCTGGGTCGTGAGTGGGACCTGCTCCACTCCTCCCTCTACCGCGTGCACCAGCGGGTCGCCGACCGGTTCCGCGTCGGACGCGTCGTCCTGGCCGGCGACGCCGCGCACGTCAACAACCCGCTCGGCGGGATGGGGATGAACAGCGGTATCCACGACGCCGTCCTGACGGCGCAGGCACTCGTCGACCTGCTGGCCGCCCCGTCCCCGTCCGAGGCGGTGCTGGGCGAGCTGGACGCCGTGCTCGCGGCGCGTCGTGACGTCGCGCTCTCGTACGTCCGGGCGATCACGCACGAGAACTGGAAGAACCTGCGGGAGACCGACGAGGAGGCACGCGCCGCGCACCACGCGTCGCTGCGTGAGCTCGCCGGGGACCCGCAGGCGAGCCGCGCCTACCTGCGTCGTACCTCGATGATCGACTCGCTGCGTCCGTTGGTCGTTCCGGCGTGACGATGAGTCAGGCCACGATGAGCACGGTGGGCCTGGTGCGGGAGAACCCTGCCCGGGTGGACGAGATCGTCGGCGAGGTCCTCGCGACCCCGATCACCGAGGTCGACACGATCGTCCGGGTGGCCGACCGGGCCCAGTCCGCGTGGGCCACGCGACCGGTCGCCGATCGTGCCGCGATCCTGCGCACGGCCGCCGACGCGCTCGAGGCCGAGCTCGACCGGATCGCGCATCTCGTCGCGGCCGAGACGGGCAAGGTCCTCACCGATGCCCGCGGTGAGTGCGGCTTCGCCGTCGCGGTGCTGCGCTTCTACGCCGATCGCGGCGTCGACCTGCTCGTCGACGTCGTCTCCGACGACGAGCGCGGGCGGCTCGTCCGCCAGCATCGTCCCTACGGGGTCGTTGCCGCGATCACGCCGTGGAACGCGCCGATCATTCTCGCGATGCTCAAGATCGCCCCGGCGCTCGTCGCCGGCAACGCGGTCGTGGTCAAGCCCTCCCCACTGGCGCCGTTCGGCGTGACGGCGGTCCGGGAGATCATCGCCGCCGTCCTGCCCGAGCCGGTGCTGCACGTGGTCCAGGGCGAAGCTGAGGTCGCCACCGCCCTCGTCGGTCATCCGGCCGTGCGTCGGGTCGCCTTCACGGGCGGCGAGAACGCGGGCCGGGCGATCGCCGGCCTGGCTGGACGCTCGCTCACCCCGAGCGTGCTCGAGCTCGGCGGCAACGATCCGGCGATCCTGCTCGAGGACGCCGATCTCGACGAGGCCGCGTACGAGCGGCTCGTGATGGCGACCTTCGCCACGAGTGGCCAGGTCTGCATGGCGATCAAGCGGCTCTACGTGCCGCGCGCCCGGCTCGCGCAGGTCCGGGCCGGGATCGTCGCCGCGGCCGAGCGCGTGCTGCGGACCGGCGACCCCCAGCATCCCGGCGTGACCATGGGACCGGTCGTGAACGCCCAGTCGGCCCGCCGGCTGCGCGCCCTGGTCGACGACGCCGTCGCGGCGGGAGCCACCGCCACGGTCCTCGGGACCGTCGACCCCGCGACCGATCTCGGCCGTGGACACTTCGTGCTGCCGACCCTCGTCGAGGGCGTCGTCGACGCCGACCCGCTGGTCGCGCAGGAGCAGTTCGGACCGGTCCTGCCGCTGCTCGCCTACGACGACGTCGAGGATGCCGTGAAGCGCGCCAACGCCGGGGAGCTCGGCCTGGGCGCCTCGGTCTGGTCGGCCGACGAGGAACGCGCCTTCGCACTCGCCGCGAGGCTCGATGCCGGGTTCGTCTTCGTCAACACGCACAATCGGACGGGAATGGCGTTGCATGCGCCGTTCGGCGGGGTGAAGCGCTCGGGTTGGGGTCGCGAGTACGGTGACGACGGTCTCCACGAGTACGTCCAGCCGTGCGTCGTCCACGCCCCGGCGGCGTTTCGTGACGGCGGCTCCGGGCTCGGGGCCGCGGCCTACCCGAGTGTCTGAAAAGATCCTCACGCCAGGGAACTGGATAGGATATATTCTTCGCAACAGGAGAAGGGAAGATCCGTGAGTCAGAATCTCAAGTCGGTTCAGGAGTACTTCGACGAGGCCGGTCCGACCGATGTCTCGGCGCTCTTCACCGATTGGCTGGCCCTGATCGATCGGCTCAGCGCCAAGGTGCAGCAGCGCTTCGAGCTGACCCGCGATCCGTCCACGCACGATCTCGAGTCGTTCTCGTCGCAGAACGGGCCCGAGGGCAGCGTCCGCGCCTACAGCGGCCCGGAGATCGACTGGATGGTCCACTCGCACATGCAGAGCGCGGCGATGGGCTTCGTCAACGTCCACCTGACGATCTGGCTCGGCCCGCACGTCAAGGTGCCGCACTTCGGGATGGCGCTCGGCGCGTTCCCGCAGGGCTGGATGTTCCTCGACTCGGTGCCGCGCAGCAACCTGCTGGTCGACACGGACTCGTACGACAAGTACTACGCCCCGCTCAACGACGAGTGGGAGCAGGTCAACTCCCAGCACGACTGGGTCGAGCCCTTCGTGAGCCGCAGCGCGTTCGTGCGCGCCAGCCTGTCGCCGACGGCGCACTGCTTCATGGCGCCCGGCGACGCGCGGATGACCACGCTCGCCACCGAGCTGGCCGAACGTCACCTCGACCGCTGGCTCGGCTGGGTCGACGAGGCCGAGATCGTGCCCGTCGAGGAGCGCGAGGCCCTCGCGGCCGCCGACGAGGCGACCCGTCGCAACATCGCCGAACGCGACCCGGCCAACGAGATGGGCGAGCGCTTCTTCGGCGAGGACATGACGCAGCGTCTCGTCCGTGCGCTGTGGGGCGGCGACCGCGAGCTGCCCCACGCTCGGTTCCTCGACTCATGAGCCAGCCCGCCGACGTCCTCGTCCGCACCCATCGACTCGGGGTCCGCGTGCCGGGTGAGCCGGAGCCGTACGACACGCTGCACGTGACGGTCCGCCACCCGGCACTGCCGGCCGCCGATGACGTCGAGCGGATGAGCGGCATGCTCCGCCCCGACCCGAGCGGCGCCCCGTACCCGGTCGTCGTCGTGATGCCCGGCATCAACGTCGCCTCGAGCGGCTACACCGAGCTCGCGACGGCTCTCGCCGCGGCGGGGATGATCGCCGTCACGTTCGACTGGGTGGGCCAGCTCTTCCCCGGTCAGCAGGGTCTCACCCCCGGCGTCGACCTCGGCGCCGTCGGCCCGCAGACCTACGGTTCGCGACCGACCACGCAGGCCCTCAGCCCGCTGCTCGAGGCGCTCGCCCAGGTCAACGCGGACGGACCGCTCGCGGGTCTGCTCGACCTCGGCCGCGTGGGCCTGTTCGGCCACTCCGCCGGCGGCACGGTCTCGCTGCAGTCGGCCCGACCCGAGTGGTTCGGCCAGATCCGGGCGGTCGCGACGTACGGCGCCCACACGATGGCATCGCAGCAGCTCGGCTTCCCGGCCGGCACGCTGCTGCCGGCCCCGATCGCGGCGCCGGTCCTGCTCGTCGCCGGCACCGCCGACGGCATCATCGCCGCGAGCGCGATCCGCTACGGCAACGAGGCCGGCGCGCCCGGACACGACCCGGTCGAGCGGACGTGGGCCGAGGCGATCCCCGAGGGCACCGAGGCCTGGCTCGTCCGCCTCGCCGAGGCCGGGCACATGCTGCCGGCCTCTCCCGAGGACCCGACCACCGCGCGTGGCTTCCTCGAGGAGCCGCCGACGGCCGACCAGGACGAGCTCCGCCGCGTCCTCACGGCGCTGCTGGTCACGTTCTTCACCGCCCGTCTCGCCGAGGGCGAGGCCGCCGAGACGGCCGAGGCCGTCCTCGAGGGCCACCTCAAGAACCACTCGACGGAGACCGCAGGGTCTCCTTTCGCCGACATCCGACGTCGCTAGGAGGCACGGGAATGTTCAAGAATTTCTGGTATGCGCTCGAGTTCAGTGAGGATCTCGAAGCGGGCACGCCGAAGAAGGTCAAGGTCCTCGGCCAGCAGCTCGTGCTCTACCGCAAGACGAGCGACAACTCCGTCGTCGCGATGTCGGACCTGTGCGTCCACCGTGGCGCCGCGCTCTCCGGCGGCACGATCAAGGACGACTGCATCGTGTGCCCGTACCACGGCTGGGAGTACAAGCCGAACGGCGAGGTCCAGAAGATCCCCGCCCACCCCGACAAGGGCATCCCGCGCAAGGCGCGCATCGACTCCTACCCGGTCGTCGAGAAGTACAAGTTCATCTGGGTCTACATGGGCGACCTGCCCGAGGAGGAGCGCCCGCCGATCCCCGACTGGTCCGAGATCGACGACACCGAGACGTACCGTGCGGTGACGGGCAGCTTCCTGTGGAAGTCGAACTACGAGCGCATCCTCGAGAACGGCGTCGACGTCGCGCACACCCCGTTCGTGCACGGCGGCGTCTTCGGCAACCGGGAGAAGCCCGAGGTCCCCGAGTTCGAGATCGAGTCGGACGAGTGGCAGTGCAAGGTGTCGGTCGTGCTCAACCCGCCCAACTCCAAGGGCATCTGGGGCATGCTCAACCCGAACAAGACCAAGAACCTGCAGGAGCGCCCGCCGGTGCCGGTCTCCACGACCTGGTACCTGCCGAACCTGTTGACGCTCGACGTCGGCACGCCGATGGGCCAGCTGAAGATCTTCGACGTCAACATCCCGATCGACGAGGAGACGACGCTCGTAAAGTTCGTCGCGCTGCGCACGTTCTTCAAGGGCGCGTGGGCCGACCGCGACGCCCGCCGGCGCGTCTTCAAGGTGCTCTACGAGGACCAGGCGATCGTCGACACCGTCCGTCCCGAGCTGCTGCCGTTCGACCTGTCCGACGAGCTGCACGTCAAGAGCGACTACAACGCCGTCCTCTACCGCCGTCGTCGTCAGGAGCTGATCGAGGCGGGCTGGAGCGTCGAGGGCAACACGATCGTCGGTGAGGGCCCGGCCCGCGTCGAGCAGCGAGTCATCCCCTCGCCGGTGCGCAAGGAGGTGCCGGAGCTCGCCAGCGCGTGGAACTTCAAGGAGGTCCGCAGCCGCGAGATCCTCAGCGGCCGTGCGGCCGAGGGAGCCGTGCCCGTCACCAAGCCGCTGACCCCGCGCAAGCAGGCGCCGGCGAAGAAGGCGCCCGCCAAGAAGGCCCCCGCCAAGGCGGCCGAGAACACGACCCAGGAGACCACGGCATGAGCCTGCCCGAAGCGCTGTGCACCAGCACGCTGGACACCATCGTCGAACGCGCCGGACTGACCGAAGTCACCGGCGCCGACGGGGGACCCTTCCTGACGCTGACCTCCAGCGCCTTCCCCGGCGGCCCCGCGCCGGTGGGCCAGGCCCGCGTCTTCCGTGGCGATGGCGTCGCCAAGGTCGTCTACGTCGGCCTGACCGTCGACATGATCGGCCTGGACTCGCACATGGTCTTCGCCTTCACCCCGGACGACGTGCCGGTGCCGCACTTCACCCTCGACTCCGTCCAGGGCCAGGGCACGTACGCGTTCCACCTCGACCTGATCCCGCGGGTCGACCTGGGCACCCACCTGCCCTACCTGGACTGGGCGCACACGCCGCTCGACGCGACGTTCGCCGACGTCCAGGAGCGCCCGGGCCTGACGAAGACCGCCATCGGTCCGCGCCAGTTCGCGATGATGTCGCCGTGGATGCTCGTCCACCGCGCCGACGCCGACGCGTTCGGCTCCATCGGCGACGCCGTCTCGGCGTACCTCGAGCACTGGTTCGGCCTCGTGGAGTCCGGTGCCCCCGCCGAGGTGCTCGCCGACGTGGCCGACACCGACCTGGCCACCCGCGACGCCCGCAACCGCGCCAACATCTTCAACCCGGAGGTCGACAAGGTGTGGGCGCAGGTCGCCCAGCTCGTCGGCGCCGAGCAGAGCGAGGCCGTCCGTGGCCTGCTGCTCGACAACTCGATCCCGGCTGGGGTGTCGGCATGACGAATGACGTCGAGACCAGCGAGTGGCAGAAGAAGATCGAGGGGGAGTGGCACGGCATCCCCGGCCTCTTCGACGCCCAGGGCAACCACGTCGGCTTCGAGTCGATCGCCCGCGCCAGTGAGGTGACGGCCGAGGGCGCCCGCTACTGGATGGACTCCAAGCTCTCCGGCTCCGGTCCTCTGCGCAATCGCTTCGAGCTCGGTGCCCAGTTCGACTTCGGTGTCGTCGACTCCGACGAGAACCGGGTCTACACCGGTCCCGACTTCTACGGCACGGGTCAGCCCTACGGCCTGTTCGTCGAGGCCAACTACTACTCGCCGGGCTGGCAGGCCGACCTGCGCACCTGGAACCAGGTGCTCGCCGACGGCGAGACGCAGGTCTACTCGTCCGTGCTGCACGACGGCTGGACGGTCTGCGCGGTGTTCAACGGCGTCTACAAGCGCACGCTCGACCGCGAGACGAACCCCGAGACGCAACGCTTCGTCGACCAGTGGCGTGCGCTGGAGCAGGAGCGCGGCTCGCGTCCGCAGGTGCTGCCCACGAAGCAGGCCGGCGCGTGGGTGGGCGAGCTGTTCCTCAACTCCGCCGACCAGCAGGCCGACGGCAAGGTGCAGGTCGAGATCGCGCACGAGCCGACCTCGCTGCGTTCGGCGCGACACACGATCACGTGGTCCGGCGACCTCGAGCGCCAGTACACGTTCGACCGTTACCGCGACGGCGCCCGCACGCTCTACGAGGGCCCCGAGGTCTTCGGCAACGCGACCGGCTACGGCCGCGCGCTGTTCACCGTGCAGCACCTGATCGGCCCCGATGCGACGGGTGTCGAGAAGATCCGTGGACGCGAGTTCCTGATCGATCCCGACACGAAGGAGCTGGCCATCGTCTGGCAGCTGCTGCGCGGCGAGACCACGACCCACTGGGTGCACGGCTCGCTCGCCTGGGAGCCCCGATGAGCGCGGCCGAGGACCGGGTCGTCGTCGTCACCGGCGGCACCCGGGGGATCGGCGCGGGCCTCGTCCGCGAGCTGCTCGCCCACGGCTGCCGCGTCGTCGTGTGCGGTCGCTCCACCGAGAGCGTCGATGCCGCGCTGGCCGAGTACGAGGCGATCGCGCCCGGCCGGGTGGCCGGGATCCCCGCCGACGTGTCGTCGCGGGCCTCGGTCCAGGCGCTGTGGGACCACGCCGCCGCGACGTTCGGCCGGGTCGACGTGTGGATCAACAACGCCGGCGTGTCCGCGCCGCCGCGATCCTTCCAGGACGTGACCGAGGAGACGGTCGCCCAGGTCGTCGCGACCAACCTGTACGGCGCCGCCAACGGCAGTGCCGTCGCGATCGCCGGGATGACCGCCCAGGGCGGTGGCTGGGTCTGGAACATGGAGGGCTTCGGCTCGACCGGACAGGTCCGCGCCGGGATGGGACCGTACGGCGCCTCCAAGCGCGCCGTCACGTACCTGACCGAGACCCTCGTGAAGGAGCAGAAGGACGGACCGGTCAAGATCGGCTTCCTGTCGCCGGGCATCGTCGCGACCGACCTGCTCGTGTCGGACTACGACGGCGACCCCGAGGCCTTCGAGAAGGCGCGCAAGATCTTCAACATCCTCGGTGACCGGGTCGAGACCGTGACGCCGTGGCTCGTCCAGCACCTGCTGGGCGCGTCCAAGTCCGGCACCCGGGTCGCGTGGCTGACCACGCCGAAGGCGATGGGCCGCTTCATGACCGCGGGCTTCCGCAAGCGCGACATCTTCACCGCGCCGGAGCTGACCGAGGCGAAGAGCTGATGGCGATCGATCCCTGCACCGAGTACGGGCTCGCCCTCGCGATCGAGGACTTCGTCCCCGTGCTGCTGGCCGGCGCCGGCACCGTGGTGCTCGCGCTCGCGGCCGGCAAGCGGCTGCCCGCCGTGCGCGTGCCCGCGCTGCTCGCCGGCGCGCTCGTCACCCTCGGTGGCCTGGCCAAGGCGATCTGGAAGCTGCTCGTGGCCGCCGAGCCGTGCCGGAACTACCCGGTCCTGGAGAACATGCTCTTCCCGTGCCTCGCGTTCGGGTTCGCCGGCATCGCCTGCGCGCTCGTCGGCGTGTGGCGTGGCCGGCAGGTGCCGTGGGCGCCGTTCCTCGTGCTGCCGGTCATCGCCTCGATCGCGGCCCTCGTCGTGGGGGACACGTGGCCGTTGCTGGTCGTCGCCGCGATCGGCGCCGTGTTCGTCGGCGTCCTGGGCATCCGGCTCAGCCTGCGTGAGGGCCACCCCTTCGGTGCGGCGCTCTTCGTCGTCTACATCGTCGGCACCCTCGTACTGCCGCCCCTGGCCGCGCGACCGCACCAGTCCGAGACCCTGCAGTGGTTCGAGCAGGCCACCAACTCGCTCGTCCAGCTCAGCTTCCTGCTGGGCGCCATCGGCCTGCACCGCCGGCTCGGGACGTCCCCCGAATCCGCCCCCGTCCTGCAAGGAGAGACCTCATGACCGACCGCCTCGGCTGGCGCCGCAAGTTCGGTGTGATCGCGCCCAGCACGAACACGATCGTGCAGCCCGAGTTCGACTCGATGCGGGTCCCGGGCGTGACGTCGCACTACGGGCGGATCCTGATCCGCGACGGCCGGATCGCCGATGACGAGGGCATGCAGAACCTGCTGGTCCAGATCCGTGAGGCGATGGACGACTGCGTCGAGGGCATCATGACCATGGAGCCCGACTACATGGTGATGGGGATGAGCGCCGAGACCTTCTGGGACGGCGTCGAGGGCAACCGCCAGTTCGTCAAGCAGATCCAGGACCTGTCCGGCGGTCTCGGTGTCGCCACGGGTGCGGAGGCCTGCGAGCGGGCGCTCAACCTGTTCGGTGCCAAGAAGATCGGCATCGTCACCCCGTACACGCCGATCGGCGACGAGAACGTCCGCAAGTTCTTCACCGAGCTGGGCTTCGAGGTCGGCGAGATCCGCGGCCTGAGCTGCCCCTCGGCGGTCTCGATCGCGCACGTCTCGGAGCAGACCCTGCGCGAGTCGATGATCGCGGTCAACGACTCCGACGTCGACGCGATCGTGCAGTGCGGCACCAACCTGTGCATGACGGAGCTGGCCGACGAGGCCGAGCGCTGGCTCGACAAGCCGGTCATCGCGATCAACGCCGCCACGTGGTGGATGGCACTGCGCGAGAACGGCATCGAGGACCAGCTCCAGGGCTTCGGCACCCTCCTGCGCGAGCACTGAGCCGCACCCCGGGCGTGATCTCGATACGCCCGCTCGTTCCTCGCGGAGCTACTCGATCACCGAGACCTGGTGATCGAGTAGCGGGCGCGAGCGCAGCGAGCTGGCCGCGTATCGAGATCACCGATCAGGTCAGGCGGTGGGCTTCGTCGCGCTGACCGCGACGAGCTGGGCGCCGACGACGAGGCGCTCGCTCGAACCCCAGCGGGGGTGGCACGTGACGAGGGTCAGCGTGCTCTGCGTGGCCTTGTCGCCCGGATGTCCGGCGACGGGGGCCAGCACGTCGGTCGCGGTCGCCGGCAGGATCCGGTTCCACGTCACGCGGTAGGTGAACCAGCCCTCGGTGTCCTCGACCACGATGGGGTCGCCGACCTCGAGCTTGTCGAGGCGCGCGAAGGGCTGGCCGTGGGTCGCGCGGTGGCCGGCGACGGCGAAGTTGCCGACCTCACCCGGCAGGGCCGTGCCGGGGAAGTGGCCCGGGCCGAGCGCCAGGTCGGCCGAGTCGACGCCTTCGACGACGACCCACTGCCACTTCTTGCCGAGGGCGGGGATGTGCATGATCGCGACGCCGTCGCCCGGACTGGCCGGCGTGGCCGCCGTGGGGGCCGCCTCGCCCGTCCGGAAGTCGTGGCGCAGGCCCTCCTGGGCCGAGGAGGTCCGCTGGTCGGTCCACACGAGGGTGTAGACGACGAAGAGCAGCAGCAGGACTCCGATCGTGATCGCGATCTCGGCCGCGATCCGCAATCCGGATCGTGTCGCCGAACCTGCTGCGCTATCCATGAATAGAATATATCATCGCCACATTCGTGTTGAATGAGAGTTTTCGTGGAGGAGGCGGCGGCGTCGTGACGAAGTCGAGCCGACGGGTGACCGGTCGGAGCGCTGCTGCGCTGCTCATCGTAGGCACCTCGGCCGGTTTCAGTCTCGCTTTCGGCGCAAGCCCTTCCGTGGCCGCCGATCCGGTGCTGCCCAGCGGTGGCTGCTGGTCGTACGTCCCCAGCGGCGCTGCTCTCGCGGCGCCGCCGACGACCGACCGCTCGACGGCGTTGGAGCCGTGGTCCGCCTCCGGTGACGGCTCCGTCGCGCTCGTCTCCTCGGGCGCGACCGCCGTCGGGTCGAAGCGCAGCGTCGCCGTCACCGTCACGGACGGCCCCGTCCTGTCGACCTCGGCCGCGACGAGTGGCACGGCCTCCTTCCTGCTGTCGGTCGACGGCGATGCGCTCGCCGCCCCGATCGAGGTCCCGTTCGCCGTGGCCGCCGGTCAGCCGGTCGACGCCCTGGTGGCCAGCACGGACCTGACGATCGCCGACGCCGGCTCGCACGAGATCCGGCTCGACGGGATCTACTTCGACGACCCGGCGACGTCGCTGCGCGTCGCCTGCAACGGCCAGACCGGCCACGCCGCGACGCCCGGGACCAACCCGGCGACCACCCCGAAGCCGACCGACGTCACCGCCGGCTTCACGGCGGTCTCCGGCCCCACGGTCGCGATCGACTCGGTGAGCAACCAGGCCGTCAAGAACGCCGGGCGCATGGGCGACGAGGTGACGATGCAGCTCGCCGGATTCGCCTCCGGCGCGGTCGCCACCATCACGTCGTGCACCACGTCGAACGAGTGCGCGCCGCTGGCCAGCGCGATCCTCGGATCCGGCGGTGGCGGCACGACGACCTTCGTCATCCCCGCCACGGCGCCGGCCACGACCGGGACCCTCGTGGTGGACGACGGCGCCACGAAGGCGTCGACCGACTTCACGGTGCTCGGAACGCAGGGCATGACGGCGGCCGAGAAGCTCTCGGAGGACTCCACCACCGTGAGCCTCGTCGGCTCCGGATGGGACCCCGATCGCGACATCGTCGTCCAGGGGCACACGGGTGACTCGGGCGCGACGGCCAAGACCGGCGACGCCGCGGTCACGGTGCGCTCCGACGCGACCGGCGCCTTCTCGACCAGCTACACGGTGGCCGACGAGGACACCGTCTCGGTTATCGCCGAGCAGACGCGCACCAGCACCAGCATCGGATCGATCTACCTCATCTCGGGCGTGATCGGCTCGGGCGCCGCGGGCGAGGGTGGCGGCTCGGGCGGCGGCTCGGGCGGTACGGGTGGCACCACGACCGGCGGCAGCACCACGGGCGGAACCGCGACGCCGGTGTCTGACATCCCCGTGCCCTCCGACATCGCCGTCGCGGGCCAGGTGCCCGTCCAGGGCGGACTGGTCCCGACGGACGTCGTGGGTCAGCTCGAGGTCTCGGACGTGCGCCTCGACGGTCAGGACGGCGTGGCGACGCTCTTCGGCGGCACCCCGCGCCGGACCCTGACGTTCGTCGTCGAGAACACCGGCAAGACGGCCGTCGCCGCACCGATGGTCCGGGTCGCCGTGGGCCGGTCGTCCGACGTGGAGCCGCTTCCGGTCGCCGTGCCTATCGGGGACCTGGCCGTGGGCGGTCACGTCGTCGTGTCGGTGCCCGTCGAGCTGCCGACCGCCGCGTTCGGCACGTACCACGTCGTCGCCCAGGTCGGCGATGACGCGTCAGGTACCTTCAACGTCGCCTGGACCTCCTATCCGTGGGGGCTGCTGGCGCTCGACGCCGTCGCGCTCGCGCTGCTGGTCGCCGGAGTCGGGACCCGCGTGGTCCTGCGCCGGCATCCCGCTGCCGTGGCTCCGGCTCCGGCCTCGGCCACGGCTCCGGTGGCCGACGCCGACGCCGACGCGATCGTCGACCTCGACGCCGCGGAGCGGTGGTGGGCGTCCCGGGAGGACTCCTCGCGGGACACGAGCGTCCTGACAGTCAAATAGATATCGTATATTCTTAAGATTCATCGACGAGGGAGAAACGTGCGCACCACAAGGAGATGGTCCCGGGACCGCTCGGCCCTGCTGCGCCTCACGGGCGTGGCCGCGGCCGTCGCACTGGTCGTCGCCGGCTGCGGCACGTTGATGCCCGGCGGCAACACGACCGACCTCGCGGCGAGCGCGAGCGGACCCGACGGCCCCGGCGTGACGGCCGACTCCGTCAAGGTGGACTTCGTCGCCGTCGACCTCGACGCCGTCAAGAAGCTGACCGGCTTCAACACCGCCTCCGTCGGTGACCAGAAGGCCCAGATCAAGGCGCTCGAGAAGTGGGTGAACGCCAACGGCGGCATCGGCGGGCGGAAGATGCAGGCGAACTTCCGGCTGTACGACGCGCAGACCGACTCCCCGGCCGCCGAGGAGCAGCTCTGCAACAAGATCACGCAGGACGACAAGGTGTTCGCCGTCGTCATGACGGGGCAGTACCAGACCAACGCGCGGCCCTGCTACACCGACCGTCAGACGCTCGTCCTGGACGCCTCGCTGTACGCCATGAGCCAGGACTACTTCGACGACGCCTCGCCGTACCTGTGGACGGCAAGCTTCCCCGAGTACCACGCGTTCGTCCGTTCCTTCGTCAAGGTGCTGGGCGAGCAGGACTTCTTCGAGGGCCAGAAGTCGGTCGGTCTCGTGGCCGCCGACTCCCCGCTCAACCGCAGCACGATCAAGGAGCTCGCGGTTCCCCTGCTGAAGAAGGCCGGCGTCACCCCGGTCGTCTCGTGGGTCGACACGACCGACACCGGCTCGCTCTTCGAGGGACTGACGCAGGCGGCGGTGACGTTCCGCAGCAAGAAGGTCGACCGCGTGATGTTCCTCGGCGGATCGCGGCTGGCCAGCGTCTTCGCGAGCGTTGCCGCGACGCAGGACGGGTTCACCCCGCGCTACGCGATCTCCAGCTTCGACAACCCGACGTTCTTCGTGAACAACCCCGACACGATCCCCGCCGGGACGATGGACGGGATGGTCGGCATCGGCTTCCACCCGCCGCAGGACGTGCCGGACAAGGAGCTGCCGTTCCCCACGGCCGCCGCCGAGAAGGAGTGCCTCGCGATCTACAAGGCCGCGGGCGTCACGTTCCCCACGCGTGAGGCCGCCCGGGTGGCGCTGCCGTACTGCGACGCGACCCGGCTGCTCAAGCTCGGCGCCGACAACCTCGCGGCGGACGCGAGCTTCAACGCCGCCTCGTGGGCCGGCGCCGTCGATGCGCACGGCAGCGAGTTCCAGACCGCGTCCGGGTTCGGCAACGAGCTCGGCGACGGCGGGCGCGCGGCGTCCGGTGCCTACCGCGTCCTGAAGTACGACGAGGACAAGGGCCACTTCGTGTACGTGGGTCCCGAGGTGCCGCTCGATGAGGAATGACGTCGCCGGGGCGCCCGCGCTCGAATGCACCGGGATCCGCGCCTCCTACGGTCCGGTCCAGGTGCTCTTCGACGCCGGCCTGCGGGTCGACGAGGGTGAGATGGTCGCCCTCCTCGGCCCCAACGGCGTCGGCAAGAGCACGCTGCTCAAGGTGATCGGCGGCCTGCTGCGCCCCGACGCCGGCACGGTCCACCTCGGTGGCGTCGACGTCACGACCCTCGCGCCGCGCAAGCGGGTCGCCCACGGACTGTGCCAGGTGGTCGGCCAGGCCACCTTCCCGTCGCTGACCGTCGCGGAGAACATCGCGATGCACGCCTACGGGGCACCCGACCGGCGGTGGGCCAAGGAGGCGAGCGAGGCCGCGCTGGCGGTCTTCCCGCGACTGGCCGCCCGCCGCGACCAGCCCGCCTCGAACCTGTCGGGCGGCGAGCGCCAGATGCTCGCCCTCGCGAAGGCGATCGTCGTGGACTCCCGCATCATCGTGATCGACGAGTTCTCGCTCGGACTCGCGCCCGTGGTCGTCGGCGGACTCATGGAGCTGGTCCGCCGGCTCAACGCCCGCGGCAGCGCCATCCTGCTGGTCGAGCAGTCGGTCAACGTCGCGCTGTCGCTCGTCGACCGCGTCTACATGATGGAGAAGGGCGAGATCATCGCCGAGGAGCGCGCGTCCGTCCTGGCCGCCGACCCCGAGCGCGTGCAGGCCCTCATGCTCGGCGGCCACGTCGACGCCCACGGGATGAGCGCGTGATGGGCGGCTTCGACTTCGGCATCGACCGCCTCGTGATCGGCCTGTTCACGGGTCTGACGTACGGCATGCTCGCCGTGGGCCTCGTGCTGGTCTACCGCTCGAGCCGCTTCGTGAACTTCGCCCACGGCGCGGTCGGGGCGTTCGGCGCCTCGGTCCTCGCGCTGCTCGTCGGCGACTGGGGAGCGCCGTACTGGGTGTCCCTCGTGATCGCGATCGTCGTGGCCGCGCTGCTGTCCGCGGTCGTCGAGATCCTCGTGGTCCGGCGCCTCGACGGACGTCCCAGCATGGTCGGGATGATCGCCACGCTGGGCCTGTCGCAGCTGATCCTCGTGATGGCGCTGCTCATCAACTCCGACGGCGTCAGCGGCTTCACGTTCCCCAAGCCGACCGGACTGCCGACGTTCACGATCTCGTCGCTGCCGATCGGCACGCCCTACGTCGCGATGCTGATCCTCGCGCCGGTGCTGCTGGCCGTGCTCGGCTGGTTCCTGCGGTACCACCGGTTGGGCATCGCGATCCGGGCCGCCGCCGACGATCCCGACATCGCCGCGCTCGAGGGCATCCCCGCGCGCTGGATGGCGACCCTCGCGTGGGCGATCGCCGGTGGCATCGCCGCCTTCTCGGCCATCCTCGTCACGCCGACGACCGCGGGAGCGGGCATGGAGGGCCTCGGCCCGGACCTGCTGCTCAAGGGCCTCGCCGGTGCCGTCATCGCCCGCATGACCTCGATCCCGATCGCGATCGCCGCCTCGCTGGGCATCGGCGTGATCGAGCAGTTCCTGCTCTCGAACCCCGACACGGCCGACCTGGTCACCGTCGTGATCGCGCTCATCATCGTGATCGCGCTGCTGCGCCAGCCCGCCCTGGGTCGCTCCGGCCAGGACAAGGGCCGCTGGCGCCGGGTGGTCCTGCCGCCGCTGCCGCCGGCGTACCGCTCGGTGCGCAGCATCGTCTGGCTGCCCCGCGTCAGCGTCGCCGTCGGCGTCGTCGTCGCATTCGGTCTGGCCTGGGTCGTCACCAACGACACCGCATCGGTGCTCACCCAGGTGGCCGGCTACACGCTCGTCGGCCTGAGCGTCGGTCTGCTGACCGGACTCTCGGGCCAGCTCTCGCTGGGCCAGTTCGCGTACGCGGGCATCGCGGCCGCCGCCTCGATCCACGTCGCCGCGGCGACCGGCAGCTTCCTGCTCGGGATGCTGTGCGGCATCGTCTCGGGCGCGATCGCCTCGGCGCTCGTCGCGATCCCGGCGATGCGGCTCAAGGGTCTCGCGCTGGCCGTCTCGACGCTCGCCTTCGCGCTGGCCACGTCGGGTTGGCTGCTCAAGCAGGAGCTCTTCCTCGGCGACGGCGTCGCCCCCGCGAAGCCGACGTGGTGGGGCTACCCGCTGACGTACGCCGTCGACTACTACCTCTTCGCCGTCGTCGCGCTGTGCGTCGGCGTCTGGGTCACGAACAACCTGCGCCACGGCGGCTTCGGTCGCATCCTGCAGGCGCTGCGCGACAACGAGCAGGCCGCACGCGCGCTCACGGTCCCCAACCGCCTGCGCTTCATGCAGCTGTACGCCACGTCGGGTGCGCTCGCGGGCCTCGGCGGCATCGTGATCGGCCACGGCCAGTCGCAGCTGACGGTGAACTCGTTCCCGGCGGACGCCTCGATCGACGTCGTCGCGCTGACCGTGATCGGCGGCCTGACCGTCACGCTGGGCCCGCTCGTCGGTGCGCTGCTGCTGATCGGCATCCCCGGCCTCGTCGGCATGAGCACCGTCGGTCAGGCGGCGCTCGCGATCGCGTGGCTGCTCGTCGTGATCTTCCTGCCCGACGGCATCGGCGGAGTCCTGATCGGTGGCCGCGACCGGGTCTACGACTGGCTCGCCCGCCGTGCCGGCCTCGATCCGCTGCGCGAGCGCCACGGCGTCGGCGACCCCAGCCGGGCCGCCTCGCCGCTGCGCGCCCACCCGCAGCTCGACAAGCTCGACGCCGCCGCGCCGGCCGTCCCGGGCAGCGGCCCGATCCTCGCCGTCCACGGTGTGGGTCGCCGATTCGGCGGCGTCGTCGCCGTCGACCAGGTCAGCTTCGAGGTCGCCCCGGGCGAGATCCTCGGCGTCATCGGCCCGAACGGCGCCGGCAAGACCACGTGCTTCGAGATCGTCGCCGGGTTCACGAGCCCCGACGCGGGTCGGATCGTCTTCGACGGCATCGACATCACGGCGGCCACGCCCGAGCAGCGCGCGGGCGAGGGCCTCGTCCGCTCGTTCCAGGACGCCGCCCTGTTCCCGACGCTCACGGTGCACGAGACGGTCATGGTCGCGCTGGAGTCCGCCGAGCCCACCCAGTGGTGGACGTCGGCGCTCGGCATCCGGTCGGCCGAGCGGGACAAGGCCGCCGCCGCCGACGAGATCATCGAGCAGATGCGCCTGACCCGCTACGCCCGCCACGCCGTCGGCGAGCTCTCGACCGGCACCCGTCGCGTCGTCGAGATCGCCTGCATGCTGGCCCTCAAGCCGCGCGTCCTGCTGCTCGACGAGCCGTCGGCCGGCATCGCCCAGAGCGAGTCCGACGCCCTCGGCGACCTGCTGCTCGCGATCCGCGACGAGCTCGGCACGACGATGGTGATCATCGAGCACGACCTGCCGCTGCTCTCGCGCCTGTGCGACCGGATGGTCGCCATGAACCTCGGCCGCGTGATCGCCAGTGGCACCCCCGACGAGGTGCGCAACGATCCGGCCGTCGTGACGTCCTACCTGGGCGCCGACCAGGCCGCGATCCACCGCTCCGGCACGCATGTGGGAGATCTCGACCCCGATGCGCCCACCCTGACCGACATCCAGCCGATGCCGACCCGATGAAGGAGACCGACGTGACCCGTCACGTGACACGTGCGCACTCGAGCGCGGGAGTGGTCCGCCGCCTGCTCGCGATCGCTGGCGCCTTCGCCCTGCTGATCCTCGCGGCGGCACCCGGCTACGCCGCACCCGCGCTCCAGGTCAGCGCGACGTCCAAGCTGACGGACGGGCAGACCCTCACGATCTCGGGCTCGGGGTTCGCGCCGAACCTCGCCAGCATCGCGATCGGCCAGTGCATCAAGGGCTACGTGGGTCCGGCCGACTGCAACACGAGCGGCGGCGCGACCTTCAAGAACGCCGATGCCTCGGGCAAGGTCTCGAGCTTCACGATCGTCGTCAAGGAGAAGTTCGGCGGCCACGACTGCACGAAGGAGCAGTGCGTGGTCGCGGGCGCTCCGCTGCCGACCACGTCGGACGCCGCGACCGTGAAGGCGAACACCTACGTCGTCCCCATCTACTTCGGTGACGCGGGCCCGGCGCCGACGGCCGCTCCGACCTCGGCCGCTCCGGCGCCGCCGGCCTCGACGACGATGGCGACCGGCCTGTCGACGACATCGGCCGCCACGGTCACCGGCCCGGTCACGCCGACCGACTCGCACGGGGCGGCCGGGTTCCTGGCACTCGGTGCCGGCGCCCTGATCGCCGGCGGGGTGGGGATCATGCTCATGGTCCCGCGCCGCGGTCGGGCGGGGGCGGCGTCATGATCCGGCTCCGGTCCGCGCTCGTCGCCCTGGGCGCGCTCATCGTCGCGCTGACCGCGCTCGGGCCCTGGTCGGCCACGACGCCGAGCGCGTCCGCCGCCGAGGGCGATGCCTCGGCGACGGTGGCGTTCAGCTGCAAGATCGGCAACTTCCCGGCGTATCCCTGGAACCCGACCATCACCGTCTCGTCCGTGCGTCCTGCCGGATCGGCGACCGTGACCGTCACCGCCCACACCACCGAGATGGCGGGGGCGTCGCCGGTTCCGCTGGACTACGACGCCACGACGAGCATGAAGCTGAGCCTGTCCGGCACCGCGCTCACCACGGCGGGCTCGGGACACGTCAAGGCAGAGAGTTACAGCACGTTCGCGATGCCGGACTCGACCGGCACCTTCGTGTCCTCCGCGGCCGACGTCGCGGTCACGGTGACCTCGTTCGGGTTCGTCGTGGACCCGAAGGGCCTGAAGATGTCCGGCACGTGCACGCCCACCGGCAGTGCCGCGCTCGGGACCATGACGATCGTGATGGGCACCGTCCCGACGCCGACGCCGACGCCCACGACGATCAGCTCCGCGACCGCGAAGCCCACGGCCACGGCCACCGCCACCGAGTCGACGGGCGACGACAGCGGGACGCCCGCGCGGGGCAAGGTCACCTTCGCCTGCGTGCTGCACCCGCTCTCGAGCAAGTTCAGCTACCCGGCGACGATCACCGTGGCGGGATACCGCACCAAGTCGACCGACCCCGTCACGCTGTCGGCCACGATGACGAACCTCCCGGGCATCGCGCCCGTGACGATCGACGGCACGATGAACGTGGCGCTCGGACTGACGGTCGGTGGCACCAAGACCACCCTGACCGGTTCCTCGCACGCCAAGGCCGCACCGAAGCAGGCCGTCCCCGTGCCGACGTTGTCGGGCAAGGTCGCCGCCGACGGGAACGAGCTCAAGGTGCTCGTTCGCTCGTTCACGTTCGACTTCCCGGACATGAGCATCGACGCGACGTGCACCGCCTCCGCGGTCTCCCTCGGCACCCTGGTCGTCGGGTCCGAGGCGGCGAGCGGTGTCAGCGACGCCTCGTCCGGGACGCTTCCCGTGACGGGCGCGAACCACCTGGGCATGCTGCTCGCCTGGGCCGCCGGCCTGGTCGCGCTCGGCGCCGCCGGCCTCGTGGCGCTGCGGCGCACCGCGCGCTGACGCGGGAGACGAAACATGAGGCATATCGGTGGCCAGGGCCACCGATATGCCTCATGTTTCGTTCAGCCCCGGGCGTCCGAGGGGCGCGGACGACAAATCCTTCTGCGTTGAGGCGGCCATAGCCACCCCAACGCAGAAGGATCCGTCCCCCGCAGGGGCTCAGTACTCGAAGGAGCGCGAGGCGCGGAAGCCCGTGGCCTCGAGGGCTGCGACCGAGATGGGCGCCGAGGGGGCGGCGATCTCGCCTCGGTACTCCAGCGGCGGCAGTCCCGCCTCGACGCTGATCCGGTCGAAGAGCTCCGCGTTGCGCGGGCCGACCTCGGCGTGCGTCAGGTGGTAGACGCCGCTGAGCTGCGCATCGAGCGCGTGGACGATGGCATCGGCCGCGTCCTCGACGTGCAGGCGGTACAGCAGCGCATCGGCCGAGAACGGGACCGAGCCACCGAGGTACTGGTGCGCCATCGCGACCTTCTGCTCGATCGGCGGGTCGCCGGCTCCGAAGATGTCGCCGCAGCGGAAGACCACCGCGCGGTCTCCTGCCGCGAGGTAGGTGCGCTCCATCGCGAGGAAGTTGCTCGGGCTCGGATCGCTCGACGCGGTCACCAGCGACGACTCGTCGATCTCGTCGAGGTGGTTGGCCGCGTCGCCGTAGACCGACAGGGACGAGAGCGCCACGAGCCGCGTCGACGGGCTCGTCGTGGCGACCACGTTCTCCGCGGTCCGGACCAGCACGTCGTGGTAGGTCGCCGCGCGGCCCTCGGGGGTCATCGAGGTCTGGGCGGACGGACCCGCCGTGATCACGACGGCATCCACTCCGGCCACCGCCGCGGCGACTGCCTCGGCGTCGGACCCGCGCACCACGACCGCCTGGCCGAACTTCTCGGCCAGCGTGGCGACCTTCTCCGCGCTCGTCGCGGTCACGGTGACGTCATCGCCACGCTCCAGCAGCCGCGCGGCGACCGCGGAGCCGACGAGGCCGGCGCCGATCACGAGGGTCTTCACGCAGCACCGCCGTCACCGCGCAGCGCGGCGATCTGTCCGAGGCCCGCGCGGGTCGCGACGAGCTCGTCGACGCGCTCGGCGCCGAGGAACTTCTTCGAGAGCTCGTTCATCGGGTCCAGCGTGTAGCCGTAGGTGCGCACGAGGTGGTCGCGCTCGCGCAGCGCGGCACGCTCCTCGACGGGCACGGGGGTCGCCTCGCGGACCCAGCCCAGCCACGTGTCGACCCGCTCGAGGACCGAGGCGCGCAGCGTCTCGACGACGTCCTCGGACCGCTGGGCCATGTAGGAGTTCGCGACGGGGGAGTTGAAGGCGCGCATGTACGTGCCGTGGCTGACCGACCACGTGAACCGGTCGTCACCGCGCAGCTGGAGCCACGAGTTGTTGAGCGGCTCGTAGTAGCGCTGGACGTAGTCGACGTCCGTCATCGGGTCGCGGCGCGGCACGAGGTCGCTGAAGTGGAAGATCTGCGGCACCGTGCCGAAGACGATGACCAGGTGCGGCACGTCGATGTGCGGGCCGAGCCAGACCTGCAGGTTCATGTCGAGGATCGAGGCCTTACGGTTGCCGATCCAGGAGTGGACGAGCCACTCGACGCCCGCGTCGGCGTCGCCGACGTAGGGATTGAGCGAGCCCTCGTAGCCACCGTCGTCGGTGGTCCAGTAGTCCAGGCCCTCCCCGGACGAGTGCGGGGTCACCGCGAGCTCGGCCGTGATGCGGTCCTTGGCCTCGCTCAGGATGCCCCAGAAGGCCGCCCACAGCTCGGAGCTGTCGACGTCGGGTGCTTCCGCGAGGAACTCGTGAATCGTCTTTGTCTGCACGCTATTGCTCATGCGATGACGATATACATATATGATCTATTCTGACAGGAGGTTGAGCGATGATCGTCGTGGTGAGCCAGGCGTGGACCAAGCAGACCGAAGAGGACGCGCAGGCCTACATCGCGCTGAACGAGGAGTTCGGCCGGTTCTTCAGGACCCATCCGGGCTTTCGCGGTCGTCGTCTCGTGCGCGGCCGGGAGAACCCGTGGCACTTCACCCACCTGCGCTTCTTCGACACGGTCGAGAGCTACGAGGAGTGCACGAGCGCCGACGGATACGTCGAGCACACCGTCGCGATGTACGCGCACCTCGAGCCCTACGACTCCTATCCGCGTGAGTACCTCGACGTCGTGATCGACGAGGTCGCGGACGGGAGCACGCGATGACCACGTTCGTCCTCCTCCACGGTGCCTTCCGCGGTGGCTGGGCCTGGCGCCGGGTGCGCCCGTTCCTCGTCGCCGCGGGCCATGACGTCCATGCGCCGACGCTGGCCGCCGACGCCGACGGACTCGAGGCCTGGGTCGACCAGGTCGCCACGTTGCTCGAGGTCGAGGACCTCACCGACGTCGTCCTCGTGGGCCACAGCCAAGCCGGCATCGTCGTGCACGAGGTCGCCCGCATCGCCGCCGACCGACTGCGCGGCATCGTCTACCTCGACGCGGCCGTCCCCGATCCGGGGGAGCGTGCCGTCGACATCGCGGCGACGCCCCCGGACGACGCGATGCTGCCGCCGCGGGACACCGCGATCCCGCCGCGCCCGCTCGAGGCCGCCGGCACCCTCGACGCCGCCACCGCGGCCTGGATGAACGCCCGCCTCGCCGCGACGCCGTTCGCGCCCTCGCTCGACCGCGCCGGAGCCGACCCCACGGTGGCCGCGACCTTCGCCTTCTTCGCCGACACCCCGGCGATGTACCCCTGTGGCACGACGCGTGCCCGGCTGGACGACCGGGGGACGCCGTACGTCGTCCTCGACGGCGGCCACGACGCGCCGCTGACCCACCCCGAACCCGTGGCCGGGCTGCTGCTCGGCCTCGCCGCATGAGACACCCAGACAGAGAAACGGACGAACGACGTGACAGTGCGTGAAGGCTGGCAGGGCCGCTACTTCGAGGACTTCGAAGTGGGTGACATCTATCAACACCCGCTCGGGCGCACCGTGACCGAGTACGACAACATCTCGTTCTCGCTGCTCACGATGAACAGCAACCAGATGCACTTCAACAGCGAGTACGCCGCGAAGTCCGAGTTCGGCAAGCCGCTGGTCGTCTCGACCCTGACGGTCGCGATCGCCGTGGGGCAGTCGGTCACCGACCTCACCCAGAACGCCTTCGCGAATTTGGGCTGGGACGAGATCCGGATGACGCACCCCGTCTTCGCCGGCGACACCCTCTACAGCGAGTCCATCGTGCTCGAGAAGCGCGAGTCCGCGAGCCGCCCCCACGCGGGCATCGTGACGGTCAAGACCCGCACCCTCAACCAGGACGGCGCGGAGGTCTGCTCGTTCAAGCGGACCTTCTACGTGTACCGCACGGGTGCGCAGCAGCTCGAGAACCTCTTCCCGGTCGGCGAGCGACCGCTCGAGGCCTGAGCGACCGATGACGATGCGGATCACCTTCGCGCCCTGGGGCGAGACGTTGGCCGAGCTGGCCGACGCCTCCGCCCGGGCCGAGCGCGCCGGCGCCGAGGCCATCTGGGTGCCCGAGCTGCATCGCAGCGCCACCGTGACCGCCGCGGCCGTCATCGGCGCGACGACCACGGCGCAGGTCGGCACGGCGATCGCCCTGGCGTTCACGCGCAGCCCGATGGTGACCGCGCTCGAGGCCCTCGACCTCGACGAGCTCTCCGGTGGCCGTTTCGTGCTGGGCCTGGGCACCGGTGTGCAACGGCTCAACGAGGACTGGCACCACGCGCGCTGGGGCAAGCCCGTCGGGCACCTGACCGAGACGGTCCGCAACATCAGGGCCTTCATCGCCGGTGCCACCGCGGGGGAGCCGATCGAGCTCGACGGCGAGTTCGAGCCGATCCGCCTGCGCGGCTACGAACGCCCGTATCCGGTGCAGCGCACCGAGGTGCCCATCTACCTCGCCGCGATGGGTCCGGCGATGACCCGGCTGGCCGGTCGCATCGGGCAGGGCTGGATCAGCCACGAGCTCTGCTCCCCGGCGTTCCTGGCCGAGCGGGCGCTGCCCGAGATCGAGGCCGGTCTGGCCACCGCCGGGCGCCGGCGCAGCGACATCGACCTGGTCGTCTCGGCCTGCTGCTCGGTCGATCCCGACCCGGACGTGGCGATCGAGCGGGTCCGGGGCCACGTCGGCTTCTACGCCAGCGTCCGGACGTACGCCGACTTCTTCGACTTCCACGGCCTGGCCGAGGGCCAGCAGCGGGTCATCGACGCGTTCCGCTCCGGTCAGGGCGCCGAGCACCTCGCGGCCGCCGTGACCCCCGAGATGGTCGACGCGATCACGCTCAACGGCGACCGCCACCGGGTCGCCGAGCAGCTCGCCGCCTACGAGGGGCTCGCCGACTCGGTCAAGCTCTCCGCTCCCACGCACGGCCTCACCCCGGCGCAGATCCGCGCCGGCCAGGACGAGGTCATCGCCCTCATCGCAACCCTCACAGGAGGACGGCCATGAAGCCGCTCGCAGACATCCGGATCATCTCGCTGGAGCAGTACGGCGCCGGCCCGTTCGGCAGCGTCCACCTGGCCGACCTCGGTGCCGAGGTGATCAAGATCGAGGACCCGAGCGTCGGCGGCGACGTCGGACGCTACGTGCCGCCGTACTTCGAGGAGGAGGACTCGCTCTTCTTCGAGACCTTCAACCGGAACAAGAAGTCGGTCTCGATCGACATCAAGACGCCCGCGGGCCGCGCCGTGTTCGAGGACCTGGTCCGCGGCGCCGACGCCGTCTACTCCAACCTGCGCGGTGACGTCCCGGAGAAGATCGGGATCACGTACGACCAGCTCAAGCACCTCAACCCGCGGATCGTGTGCTGCTCGCTGACCGGGTTCGGCATGACCGGTCCGCGCAAGGCCGAGCCCGGCTACGACTACATCCTGCAGGGGCTCGCGGGCTGGATGGAGCTCACGGGCGAGCCCGACGGCCCGCCGACCAAGTCGGGCCTGTCCCTCGTCGACTTCTCCGGCGGGTACGTCGCCGCGCTCGCGCTGATGGCCGGACTGCACGCGGCACAGCGCGACGGGGTCGGGATGGACTGCGACGTCTCGCTCTACGACACCGCGATGGCGATGTTGACGTACCCCGCGACGTGGCACCTCAACGCGGGCTACACGCCGCAGCGGACGAGCCACTCGGCGCACCCGTCGCTCGTGCCGTTCCAGGCCTTCGAGGCCGCCGACGGCTGGTTCGTCGTCGGCTGCGCGAAGGAGAAGTTCTGGGGCCGGCTGGCCACGGCGCTCGGTCACCCCGAGTGGGCGCAGGAGGGGTCGCCCTACGCGACCTTCTCGCTGCGTCAGCAGCACCAGGGCGAGCTGACCGCGCGCATGGAGGAGATCTTCGCGACCGAGTCGGTCGACCACTGGCTGAGCCTGTTCTACCCGGCCGGGATCCCGTGCGGTCCGATCAACGACGTCGAGCAGGCGCTCAAGGACGAGCACCTGGCCGCGCGCAACATGCTCGTGGAGACCGAGCACCCGCGCTACGGCACCGTGACCCAGCTGGCCTCGCCGGTCCGGGTGGGCGCGGAGCCGCCGACCTACCGTCGCGCCCCCCAGCGCAACGAGCACCTCGTCCAGGTCCTGACGGAGGTCGCCGGGTACGACGAGGCCAGGATCGCCGAGCTGCGCGCCGCTGGCGCCTTCGGAGCCGAGAACGTCTGATGTCCGACCTGTTCGCACCCGCGCTGGCCGCCTGGGCGGTCGATGACCTCGGCGTCCCCCCGGCCGAGGTCACCGACGCCGCCCTGCGGCACCTCACCGACGGGTTCGGCACCGCCGTCGCCGCGGTCCGGGCGGGTGCGGCCGATCCGGCGATCACCGTCGCGCGTGGCCTCGGCGGCCCCGCCGAGGCGACGATCCTCGGGGGAGTCGATCGGGTGTCGGCCCCGGCGGCCGCCCTGGCCAACGGCACCCTCGTGCACGCCCTCGACTTCGACGACACCCATGCGGGCGGCCTCGTGCACGCGACCGCCGTCGTCCTGCCCGCCGCCTTCGCCGTGGGGGAGCAGGTCGGTGCGACCGGCCGGCAGATCGTCGACGCCGCGATCGTCGGCTACGAGGTCGCGTGCCGGGTCGCGGCCGCGGCCCCGAACGGCTTCCATGCCGGTGGGCTGCACGCCACGATGGTCGCCGGGGTGTTCTCCTCCGCGGCGATCGCCGCGCGGCTCATGGGTCTCGACGCGGTCACCGCGACGCACGCGCTGGGCATCGCCGGCAGCCAGGCCGGCGGACTGCTGGCCTTCCTCGCCACGGGCGCCAGCACGAAGCAGCTGCACCCGGGCCTGGCCTCGCAGTCGGGCATCCTGGCCGCCCGGCTCGCCGCCGCCGGCGCCACCGGACCGGAGACGGTCCTCGACGGGCCGCACGGGGTGTACGAGGCGCTGGCGCCCGCCGCCCTCGCCCGGGGTGCCGTCGACCGCGGCGTCCTGCTGCGTGGCCTCGGCGGATCGGACCCCGACGACTGGGAGATCACCCGGATCGGGATCAAGCCCTGGCCCGCCTGCCAGCTCTCCCACGCGACGATGGCCGCGGCCGCCGACGCGCTCGCCACGGCCGGTGTCGGCGCCGACCAGGTCGTCGCCGTCGAGGCGCTCGTGCACCCCGACTCGGCCGCCGTCGTCTGCGCCGCGGACCGTGACCTGACCCGTCCCGTCAGCGGGTACGCCGCCAAGTTCTCGCTCCCGTGGAGCGTCGCCGCGCTCCTGGTCGACGGAGCCGTCGGCGTCCACACGTACGACGCGACCCAGCTCGCGCGCACCGACATCTCCGCTCTCGCCGCCCGCATCACGTGGCGCGAGCGCCCGACCGACGGGGTCGCGGCCGATGCCGCCGGCGACGTCGTCCTCACGCTCACCGACGGCCGCGAGGTCGCCGGGCACGTCGACCGCAGCCCCGGCGGCGGCAGTGAGCCGTTGGGCGACGAGGCCCTGCTGACCAAGTTCCGCGGCAACGCCGGACCGTTCGCCGATCGGCTCGGCGAGGCGCTCCGGACCCTGCCGACCGCCCCCGACCCCACGCACGTCCTGGAGGCCCTGCGATGACCCTGAGCGCGATCACCCCGTCCGACTTCCCCTGGTTCCCGTACGAGGGCTTCACCTTCTGCCTCGGCCTCACCGAGGGAGACCACGCGTGGACGTCGGGGCACACGTCGGGCCGCCACGATCCCGCGCTGGGCAAGATGACCGTCAACGGGACGATGACCGAGCAGGCCGAGATCGCCTACGCCAAGTGCCTGGCGATCCTCGCCGCGGCCGGATTCGGGCCCGAGGACGTCACCCGGGTGACCGAGAACGTGACCGCCGCGGGCATGCACGCGTACGCCGACCAGGCCGCCGTCCGGACCCGGATCTTCGGTGACCGGCCGACGGTCCGCACCGTCGCCGTCGAGCGACTCGTGCGGCGCAACGCGTGGCTCGAGGTCGAGCTGCACGCCACGCGGGGCGGCGGTACCCGGCTGGCCTCGTCGGCCGACGGCGTGATCACCGAGGGCGCCGAGGGCGTCGTCTACCTGCCGACCGTCCTGCCCGTGGACGAGTCCGGTGAGGTCGTCTTCCCCGGCGACTTCGTGGCGCAGTACCGCTACGTGCTCGAGAAGGCCGGCGTCCTGCTGGAGTCGGTCGGCCTCACGCTCGGCCACGCCGTCACGACGTTCGACTACTCGACCCCCGAGACCCGCGACGTCTACCGCAAGACGCACTGGGTGCGCAAGGAACTGCTCGGTCAGAACGAGGCCAACGTCTACCCGTGTGCCGGCGGCATCCTGATGAGCGAGATGCACGCCCCGGGCGTCATGGTGGCGATGGACGTCACCGCCTCGCGGCACCCGCTGGAGCTCGTGAACCCGGGCTGGTCGCGCTACGACACCCTCACCTACGCGCCCGGGATCAGGGCCGGCCGGATGCTCTTCATGTCCGGCTTCGCCTCGCTCGACATGGAGTCCCAGCAGGCGCTCCACGACGGCGACCTCGGCAAGCAGGCCGAGGTCACCTTCGGCGCGATCGTGCACCTGCTGGAGTCCGAGGGCCTCGCGGTCGTCGACCTCGTGGAGACCACGGAGTACTGCGTGGAGTCCTACGTCGGGGACTACAAGGCCGTCGCCGACGTGCGGGAGCGCCTGCTGAGTGCGCCGTGGCCGGCGTCGACCGGTGCGCTGTGCCACTCGCTGCTGCGTCCGGAGTTCGGCCTCGAGGTCTTCCCGACGGCGATCTATCCCGCCGACCACCCGCGGATCGTGGGTGCCTGACGTGACGAACTCACTGCTGACCGACGAGGTGCTGGCCCTGCGCGGCCGCACCGTCACCTACACCGCCCCCGAGCCGGCGGGAGCCGCCGCCGGACGCTACTTCGGGCTCGCGATCGGCGACGACAACCCGCTCTACAGCGATCCGGAGTTCGCCCGCGCCCAGGGACTGGCCGGGGTCACCTGGCCGCTCACCCTCGTCTGCGAGACGAACCAGTACGCCGGCCTGCCGATGGACGCCGAGGGCTACGCCGGCCACACGTGGGGCCTCGAGATGCCCGGCACCCGGCAGGTCCGCGGTGGCAACCGCTACCTGTTCCACCGCCGGATCCGGCCCGAGGACGTGATCGTCGCGACGTGGTCGATCGACGACGTCCAGGGCAAGGTCACCGGCTCGGGCAACGAGATGGTGATCATCACCTCCACGGCGCGCTACGCCACCGAGCAGGGCGAGCCGTTGGCCGAGAACACCGAGACGATCATCTTCGTCGGGCTGGAGAAGCAGTCATGAGCACCCGGATCTCGGTCGGCGACGGCGTCCCGCCGCTGGAGCGGACGATCAGTCAGGTCGACATGGTCGCCTACGCCGGTGCGACGTGGGACTGGCACCGGCTGCACTACGACACGGCGTACACCGAGGGCAAGAGGCTTCCGGCGCCGATCGTCGACGGCCAGGTCTACGGCGCCCTGCTCGTCGAGATGCTCCAGGACTGGCTCGGTCCGCTCTCCTTCGTGCGCGAGCTGGAGTTCACGTTCCGCAACCTCGTCTTCGCGGGGGAGACCCTGCGCTGCACCGGCGAGGTCACGGCCGTGCACGACGACCGCATCGAGGTCGCGATGGCCGTCGTCGTCGTCGCGGAGGACGGCAGTGACGCCCGCGCGGCCGCCGCCCCGTGCCGCGCCGTCGTCCTGCTCGGCCAGGCCGACGGCCCGGGAGCAGACCGATGATCTCGATACGCGGGCTCGCTGGCGCTCGCCCTGCTACTCGATCACCGGGCGAGGTTCTCGGTGGTCGAGTGCCGGCGAGCGCAGCGAGACGGTTTATCGAGACCACGGGAGCAGTCAGATGACCGGCGTCGCGATCGTCGGCGCCGCCGAGTCCGATCTCGGCTCCACGGGACTGTCCATCCTGGGCCTGCAGACCCAGGCAGTCACCCGCGCGCTCGCCGACGCCGGACTCACGCTCGCCGACGTCGACGGGATCGCCACGACCGGTGTCGCCCGGTTCTCCGCGACCCAGCTGGCCGACCACCTCGGGATCGTGCCCACGTGGACCGACTCGACCTTCGCCGGCGGCAGCGCCTTCGAGATGTTCGTCGCCCGCGCCGCCCAGGCGATCCGCGACGGTCAGGCGACGTGCGTCGTCATCTCGTTCGCCTCCAACCAGCGCTCGGCTAAGTCGCGACGACTCGGCGGGGTCTTCGAGTCGTGGACCCCCGAGGCGCAGTTCGAGGAGCCGTACGACCCGCTCTACCCGGCGTCGTACTACGCGATGGCCGCGCAGTCCTACCTGCACCGGTACGGCGGCACGCATGCGCAGCTCGCCGAGTTCGCGGTCGCGGCCCGGGAGTGGGCGCTGCTCAATCCGGCGGCGTTCCGTTTCGGTTCCGGACCGCTCACGGTCGAGGACGTCGTGAACGCGCCGGCGCTCTCCTCGCCGCTGACGGTGGCGGACTGCTGCCTCGTGACCGACGGCGGCGGCGCCGTCGTGCTCACGTCGCTCGAGCGTGCCCGTGACCTGCCGCAGCAGCCGATCGAGGTGCTCGGGTACGGCGAGCGGACCACCCACACGGGCTTCGCCACGGTCGACGACCTCACCGTGCCGGCCGCGGCGGACTCGGCTGCCGAGGCGTTCGCACGCGCCGGGGTCACGGTCGCCGACGTGGACGTGCTTGAGGTCTACGACTCCTTCACGATCACCGCCGCGTTGAGCGTCGAGGGCCTGGGCTTCTGCGGCCCGGGCGAGGTGCTCGACTTCGTCGCCGACGGACGGATCCGTCCCGGCGGCGAGCTGCCGCTCAACACGAACGGCGGTGGCCTCTCCTACTGCCACCCCGGCCAGTACGGCGTGCTGCTGCTCGTCGAGGCCGTCCGCCAGCTGCGCGGCGAGTGCGGTCCGCGCCAGGTCCCGGACGCCGAGATCGCCGTCGCGCACGGCACCGGCGGGATTCTCTCGACCCACGCCACCGTCGTCCTGGGGGTCGCGCGATGAGCACCTTCGCCTGGACGCCGCCCGAGGTCCCGCCGGCGGACGAGATGACGGCCGACTGGTGGGACGCGACGCGCGACCACCGGCTCACCGTGCAGACCTGCACCGCGTGCGACCAGCGCCAGCACCCGCCCCGCTCGCACTGCACCGGCTGTGGCGACACCGACCACCTCACCCTCGTGGACGCGTCCGGCGAGGGCGTGGTCGACAGCTTCACCGTGGTCCACCGCGCCCCGCGTGCCGACCTCGCGACGCCGTACGTCGTCGCCCGGATCCGGCTGGCCGAAGGGCCGATCCTGCTCAGCCGGCTGCCGGTCGAGGACTGGACGATCGGCGACCCGGTGCACGTGACGTGGCTCGACCTTCCGGACGGGCGCGCGTTGCCCGTCTTCGTCCGCCCGACCAACTTCACCCGTGACAGCTCAGATGACAGGACAGGGGAGTCCGCATGAATTTCGACCTCGATGAGGACCAGCGCGAGTTCAAGGCGCTGCTGCGCACGTTCGTCGACCGGGAGATCGTGCCGGTCGCCCGCGACTGGGAGCAGTCCGGCCGGTACCCGACCGAGATCGTCGAGGGCATGAAGGCCATGGGCCTGTTCGGCATCACGGTGCCGCAGGAGTACGGCGGCCTCGACCTGGATCCGGTCTCGTTCGCGCTGGTCTTCGAGGAGATCGCGCGCGGCTGGATGGGCATCGCCGGCATCCTCGGCAGCCACTCGCTGGCCTGCCGGCTCATCGCGATGCACGGCACCGAGGACCAGAAGCAGCGCTACCTGCCGGACCTGGCGACGGGCGTGCGCCGCACGGGCATCGGCCTGACCGAGCCCGACGCGGGCACCGACCTGCAGGGCATCCGCACGACCGCCCGGCTCGACGGTGACCACTACGTCGTCAACGGCGCCAAGATGTGGATCACGAACGCCCGCTACGCGGACCCGCTGCCCGTCCTGGTCAAGACCGATCCGTCGGCCTCCCCGGCGCACCGCGGCATGAGCGTGCTGCTGATCGAGGCCGGGACGCCCGGCTTCGAGGTCACGAAGGACATCCCGAAGCTCGGCTACAAGGGCACCGAGTCGTGCGAGATCTCGCTGCGCGACGTCCGCGTGCCCGTGTCCCAGCTCGTGGGCGGGGTCGAGGGACGCGGCATGCAGCAGGTCCTCTCGGCGCTCGAGTGGGGCCGCGTGAACATCGCCGCCCGCTCGGTCGGCATCGCGCAGCGTGCCCACGACGAGGCGCTCGCCTACTCGCAGCAGCGCACGGCGTTCGGCCAGCCGATCGCGGACTTCCAGGCGATCCAGCTCAAGCTCGGCGAGCTCGGCACCCAGGTCCAGGCGGCACGCCTGATGGCCTACTGGGCCGCCGACGCGGTCAAGTCCGGGCGGGCCGACGGCGCGACCGGCATGGCGAAGATCTTCTGCTCCGAGGTCGCCCTGCAGGCCGCGATCGACGCGATGAAGGTGCACGGCGGCTACGGCTACTCCACGGAGTTCGAGGTCGAGCGGCTCTACCGCGACTCGATCCTCATGAGCATCGGCGAGGGAACCAACGACGTCCTGCGCACCGTCGTGGCGAAGTCACTGCTGAAGGGAGAGACCCGTGTTGGCTGAGTCCCGACTGGCGCGTTCGGCGCTCTACGTCCCCGGCGACGCCGAGGACAAGCTCGCTCGTGTCCTCGAGCGCGGTGCCGACGAGGTCATCATCGACCTCGAGGACGCGATCACGGCGCAGAACAAGGAGCACGCCCGCGAGATCACCCGGACGTGGGTGCACGATCTGCCCGTGCTGGGCGACATCGGGATCTGGGTGCGGATCAACTCCGACGAGCACCGCGAGGCCGATGTCCGTGCCGTCGCCGGCGCGCCGGCCCTGAGTGGCTTCCTCGTCGCCAAGACCGAGACCGCCGCCGAACTGGTCGCACTCGACCACCTGCTCGCCTCACTGGGCTCGGTCGCCGCGGTCGTCCCGTTGCTGGAGAGTGCCGGCGCGATCATGCGGGCCGGTGAGATCGCGGCCGCGCCGCGCGTCCACCGGCTGCAGATCGGCGAGGCCGACCTGCGCGCCGACGCCGGCATCACGCCGGGGCCCGACGAGCGGGAGCTGCTCTTCGCCCGGTCCCAGGTCGTCTTCGCGTCGGCCGCGGCCGGGATCGCGCCGCCGATCGCCCCGGTGTCGACCGAGTTCCGTGACCTGGAGGCGCTGCGGACCTCGACCGAGGCGCTCGCGCGGCTCGGCTTCGTCGGTCGCGCGTGCATCCACCCGGCCCAGGTCGCCCTCGTCAACGAGGTCTTCACGCCCTCGGTGGAGCAGGTCGTGGAGGCGTTCGCGATCCTCGACGCACTGGCCTCGGCCGGCTCGGGCATCGCCCTGGACAGCCGTGGCCGGATGATAGACGAGGCCGTCGCCCGTCAGGCGCGGCTCGTGATCGCCCGCTCGCGCTGAGGCGCGTCCCCGGGCCGTGGCCCCTGCTGGCCGGTCGGGACTCGAGGAATTTACGTGGATGTTTCACGAGTCCGCCAGATCTTGCGCGGATATCGTATATTCTCAGATGAGACGTAGGACACACCTGAGGGAGACATACATGAAGTTCCGTTCGACCGGCCGACGCGTGATGACCACGCTCGCGACCAGTGCCCTTGCGGCGGGAGCCCTCGTGGTCCCCACCGTTCTGCTCGCCTCCCCGGCGCAAGCGGCCTCCACGACGGTCGAGGATGTGGCATTCACGTGCTCCAGCCCCTTCGGTCCCATGTCGTACACCACGGACATCTCTTTCGACGCCACGTGGTCCCAGGCGGGCGGACGGGCCGAGATCTCGGCCCACCTGCTCGACAACATGACTACCCCGGCCCCGGCGTTCATCAGCGGAAGCGCCGATGCGGTGCTGCACGTGAAGGAGCACAGCGGAGCCCAGGTCAAGACCGGAACGCTGACCGGCACCGATGCCGATGGCTTCATCGCCGGAGTCCTCACGGGGCCGCAGGTGAAGGGAACGCCGGCTTCGATTCCGGGCAAGACGGTGAAGCTGACCGTGGAGAGCCTGGACTTGACCTTGACGAATCTGCCCATGACGCCGTCCACCATGAACCTGACCTGCACCCTGGCCGAGCCGGTCACCGTTCCGGACGTGGCGGTAAACCTTCCCGCGCCTGTGGCGGGCACGTCGCAGCTGCTGTGCACGACCTTCAGCACGACGTTCTACTACCCGGCCGTCACCACGGTCAGCGCGACCCGCGTCTCGGGCACGACCAAGACCGACGTCACGGTGGCGATGAGCCCCATGCCGGGCATCATCCCGCTGGCCCTCTCGAATGTTGCCGTCACCTCCGACCTGGATCTGTCCATCGGCGGTACGGCGGCCTCGGCCACCGGCGCGGCGACCGTGCCCTCGCTTGCGAGCAATGCGCCGATTCCGGTCCCGACCAGCAAGGGCAGCATCCAGTCCTCGGACGCGTCGATCGATGTCGCGCTCGTGGACGCCGACTTCATCGCCACGGCGCCCTTCAGCCCGGGCGCCCCGCCCACGCCGGTGTCGATCCCGTGCGAGGTGGCGGCCCCGTTCACCGCCTCGGCCGTGACCGTCACGGCGGCGACCCCGCCCGGCCCGTCGGCCGCGTGCATCGCTGCGAAGGCCAAGGTCGGCCCGGCCCAGGCTGCCGTGAACTCGCTGACCAGCAAGGTCGCCGCGGACACCAAGAAGGTCGCGTCCGCCAAGAAGAAGGTCGCCAGCGCCACCAAGGCCGTCAAGAAGGCCAAGAAGGCTTCGAAGGCCAAGCAGAAGGTCGCCAAGAAGAAGCTGGCTGCGGCCAAGAAGGCGCTGTCGGCAGCCAACAAGAAGCTGGCCGCTGACAAGGCCGCGCTCGTGAAGGCCAAGGCCGCCCTGACCGCCGCGAACAACGCGGTCAAGGCGTCCTGCTGAGGGAGGGAACCCCAACGACACTGCCCCGGTCCTCACGGACCGGGGCAGTGTCGTTTCTGCGTCCCGGCACCGCCGGCCCTCGTGGGCGGTGAGATACGTACGTCTAGGGGCGTGCGGAGGTTCGTAAGTCACCCGCCCGGCGCGGTTCGGCGTGTGGGCGGTGAGTGGCGTACCGCTGGCCCGGGTGGGCGGTGAGTTACGTACGCCTAGGGGCGCATAGAGGTTCGTAAGTCACCGCCCGGGGCGGTTCGGCGAGGGCGGTGAGTTACGTACCGCTGGCCGGGGTGGGCGGTGAGTTACGTACGTCCAGGGCCATCCGGAGGTACCTAAGTCACCGCCCCCGGGGCCGCAACGCAGAAGGGGCGGTGACCTACGTACCCGTCCGGCCATCCGGAGGTTCGTAAGTCACCGCCCGGGGCGGTTCGGCGAGGGCGGTGAGTTACGTACCGCTGGCCGGGGTGGGCGGTGAGTTACGTACGTCCAGGGCCATCCGGAGGTACCTAAGTCACCGCCCCCGGGGCCGCAACGCAGAAGGGGCGGTGACCTACGTACCCGTCCGGCCATCCGGAGGTTCGTAAGTCACCGCCCCCACGTCAGGGCGCGGACCTCAGAGGTCGTGGCGGCCCAGCACGTCGTGCCGGCGCGCGTAGCCGGGGGTCATGAAGCGCTTCGTGAGGCGCCACGAGGTCAGCCACGCGATCGCGTCGCCGTTCTTGCTGCTGGCGAGGATCCGGTCGACGAGGTACGGCGCGACGTCGTCGACCTCGTCCACGAGGATGTTAAGGATCTTGCGCTGGCTGCTCACCTGGTCGGGAGCGAGCGCAGCCTCGCGCCGCCAGCCCTCGGTGATGAGGATGCCGGGGCGGATCTGGCCGACCCGCACGCCCGTGCCCTCGACCTCCTTGGCCAGGGCGGCGGTGAAGCCGTCGAGGCCACGCTTGGTGGACCCGTAGACGCCCATCTTCGGACGGATCTTGCCGTCGCTGCCGCCGCCGAGCACGTTGAAGAGCTGGCCGCCGCCCGCCGCCGTCATCCCGCGCACGGCGGCCTGGCTGGCGTAGATCGTCCCGAGCATGTTCGTGGTCACCATCTCGGCGACGTCGCTCGCGGTGGTGTCCACGATGTCGGCGGTCGTGTGCGCGACGCCGGCGTTGTTGATCCAGATGTCCACGCCGCCGAGCTCGGCCGTGACCGAGTCCCACAGCGCCGTGCTCGACGCGGGATCGGTGACGTCCAGGACGCGACCGAGGACCCGGCCGCCGTCGGTGGACTCCACCTCGGCGACCGCCTTCTGCACGGACTCCTCCCGGCGGCCGGTGACGACCACGTCGTGGCCCCGGGTGTGGAAGTGCTTCGCCAGGGCATGTCCGATGCCCTGGGTGCTTCCGGTGATGACGACACGCTTCATGGGATTCTCGCTCTCGATCAGAGGGGACGCTTGAGGTAGATGCCGGTCGGCTCGCCGTCGCCGACGACGCCGTCGGTCATCACGGCGTGGCCGCGCAGGAACGTGTCGGTGACCTTGGCGGTCAGGTCCGCACCCTCGAACGGGGTGTACTCCTGCGTCGACTCCGAGTCCTGCGCACGCACGGTCCACGGGTGTGCGACGTCGACGAGTGCGAGGTCCGCGTCGAGGCCGACGGCGATGGCGCCCTTGCGGCCACCGAGGCCGTACCGCTGCGCCGGGTTGGTCGCGGTCAGCTCCGCGATCCGGCCCAGGGACAGGCCGCGCTTCGTGCCCTCGCTGACCATGCCCGCGAGCAGGTACTCGGCGCCGCCGAAGCCGGACTTGGCCAGGAAGACGTCCTCGCGGTCGTCGCCGAACTTCATCTCGTCCTTGCAGCAGGCGTGGTCGCTGACGACCCAGTCGATCTTGCCGTCGAGCACGTACGACCACAGCGCTTCGACGTCCTCGCGCGGACGCAGCGGCGGGTTGACCTTGCCACCGATCGTGGGCGCGGTGTCGCAGTCGGCGAGCAGGTGCCCGACGGTGACCTCGCGGCGGAAGTCGATGTGCGGGAACGCCGCCGCCATCGTGAGCGCCGCCTCGACCGCCTTGCGGCTCGTCAGGTGCAGCAGGTTGATCGTCGGCAGCTGGGTCTCGTGCGCGAGGTAGGAGGCGATCGTCACGGCCAGGCCCTCGGAGTGCGGGGGACGCGAGGCCGAGTAGGCCGGCAGGCCGCTGAGCGTGCCGTCCTCCTCCACGAGCTTCGTGTAGGCGGCCATGATCTCCGCCGTCTCGCAGTGCAGCGACAGGGAGATCTGGTCGGCGATCTCGGGGTTTTCCTCGCGGGCCTTCTGGATGCCGCGCATGACGAACTCGAAGTGAGCGTAGTCGTAGCGCTCGCCCTCGGGCGTCATGAGGAACGAGGCCTGGTCCGCGCTGCGGCCGTGCAGCCCGTGGCTGCCGTAGAACATGAACACCTTGAACGACGTCACGCCGTGGTCGCGCACGAGGCTCGGGATCTCCTCGATGTGCTCCTTGCTCATCGGCGCGAGGTGGTAGGCGTAGTCGACGACCGCACGCCCCTCCGTCTGGGCGAGCACCTCGGGGAAGAAGTCGGCGTACGCGCCGCCCTTGTTGAGGTAGTACTGCCCCGTGCGCATGTACGACAGCGACGTCGTGACGCCACCCTGGGCGCAGGCGCGGGACTCGCTCGCGACGTCCTCGGGCAGCGGGTTGTAGATGCCCCAGTGCTGGTGGCCGTCGACCACGCCGGGGAACGCGACCTTGCCGCCGCCGTTGACGACCGAGGTCGCGCGCGCGGGGTCGAGTCCGGCCTCGAGCACCGCGATGCGGCCGCCCGCGATCCCGATGTCGACCGGCTGGGGCTCGTCGTGCCCGGGCAGCACGGCCGAGACGTTGGTGATGATCAGATCGAGGTCGGTCATGACGGGTCTCCCTGGGGTGAGGTGGCGAGGCGGGTGAGCGGTGCGAGCAGGGCGGCGATGTCGCCGCCGGTCCCCGCGCCGGTGCCGAGGTGCGCGACGCCGTCGCGCAGGTGGTGGATCGCGGTGGGGTCGAGGCGGCCGGCGACGTTGTCGCTGAACTTGCGGCCGAGCTCCTCGGCGCTGAGCGGTCGGGCGGGGCCGCCGCGGTTGGTCAGCACCTCCTCGACGAGCGTCTCGCCGTCCGTCGTGGTGACGATGACGATCGCCGGGAACTGGTGCGGGAAGATGGCGTCGCAGCGGGCATCGCCGACGACGTCGACCTTGGCCATCAGCGCGCGCCGCACGGGATCCTGGGCGAGGGCGTCGGTGTAGTCGTCGAGCCCCGTGGCCAGACCGCCGCCGCCGATCAGCCCGGCGGCGAAGGCGTAGGGACCGGAGAACTGCGCCTGGTAGCCCGTCTCGGGAGCCCGCTTGACCTCGATCGGCTCGCCGATCGTGCGCGCGGTGGAGGTAGCGACGGCGACGGTCACCCGCTCGACGCGCTCGGGGGTGACGCCGCGCGCCGCGAGCGCCCGGCCCGCGTCGACCGTGGTGTGCGTGAAGTGGTTGGCGGGGTAGGGCTTGAAGAAGATGCCCGGCACCGCCCAGCTCTGGCCGAGGTCGTCGGTGATCGCCTCGGGGAACCAGCGTCCGTGCAGCCACGCCTCGAAGAACCCGAACCGACCTTCGAGCACGCTCGGCGGCCCCGTGAAGCCGCGCCGGACGAGCTGGGCGGCGGTGACGGCGGACTGGGCGGCGATCCCGCAGTGCAGCCGCTTCACGGTGCCACCGGTGCGGTTGGCCTCGATGATCCCGGCCGCCATCGAGGCGGTGATGCCGAGGGCGTGCAGCACCCCGTCGGCGTCCGCACCGTAGAGCAGGGACGCGGCGACCGCGCCGCCCATCGCCCCGGTGATCGAGGTGGCGTGCTGGCCGTGCTCGAAGAAGACCGAGTTGCCGAGGTCGGCGTCGTACCCGGCCATCCCGAGCCGGACGGCGACCTCGAGGCCCACGGCGATCGCGCGGGCCAGCTGCTCGCCGTCGGCGCCGGCGTGCTCGGCCGCGGCGAGGGCGGCGGGGATGACGCTCGCGCTGGGGTGCAGCACGGAGGGCAGGTGGGTGTCGTCGTAGTCGAGGGAGTGCGCGAGGACGCCGTTGACGAGGGCGGCCTGCGTCGCCGTCACCTTCCCGGGCATCCCGACCGCGGTGGCCTGTGCGTGGCCGCCCTGGTCGCGGACGAAGTCGAGGATCATCGCGCTCGTCTCGAGGCGGTGGGCCGCGACGCACAGACCGAGCACGTCCAGGATCCGGTCCCGCACGCTGGCGGCCACGTCGTCGGGGACGCCGTCCGCGTAGGCGGACACCGCGAACCGAGCGAGCTCGGCGCCGAGGGTCGTCGTCGCGGTCTCGGTGCTCATGCGCCGACCACCGCGAGCGGACGCACGGGGGAGCCGGTCGCACCGAAGAACTTCAGCGGGGACAGGACGAAGAGGAACTCGTGGACACCCGCGGCGGCGAGCGCCTCCAGGTCCATCGCCTCGATGATGTAGATCCCGCGCTCGACCAGCAGCACGCGGTGCGCCGGCAGCAGGCCGTGACCCGATCCGGGCGCGAGGCGCTCGTAGGCGATCGTGTCCGCGCCGGTGGCGCGGATGCCGTGGTCGGCGAGCCACGTGGCGCCCGGCGCGCTGACCCCGGGAACTCCGGTCTGCAGGCCGCGGTACGTGTCGCCGTCGCCGGCGTCGAAGTGCTGGCCCCAGCCCGACCGGACGAGGACGACGTCGTCGGAGCGGATCTGGACGTCCTGCGTCGCGACGGTCGTCTCGAGGTCGGCGACGGTGATCTCCTGACCCGCCTCGAGCCGGTCGACGCCGAGGGCTCGGGGCACGTCGAGCAGCACGCCGCGGCACACCATCGGCTCGATCGTGTGGGCGCCGAGCTCGACGTAGCGGCCGCCGCCGAGCGCGTCCTCGACCGGCAGGTCGCCGAACAGCTTGCCGTCCTGGGACACGTGCGAGAGGGCGTCGACGTGGGTGCCGACGTGGGTGCCCATCGTGATCATGTCGTTGGCCGCCGAGCCGCCGTCGGCACGGACCATGTCGCCGTGGCGGCGCGGCAGCGAGTGCCAGTACGCCGGATGGTTGGGCGACTGGGGCATGCCGACGGTCAGGGTGCGGCCGAGGTCGAAGGTGCGCACGCCGGCGTCGACGGCGGCGAGCAGTGCCTCGGTGGTGGCGTGGATGGTCGCGTGGGTGGTCATGACGGTGTTCCTCAGCAGATGACGCCGCGGGTGCGCAGCTCGGTGGTGTCCTCGGGGGTCAGGCCGAGGTGGTCGAGGATGGCGTCGGTGTCGGCGCCCAGGTCGCGACCGGTGGAGCGGATCGAGCCGGGGGTGGCCGACATCCGCCACATCGGTCCGTGCTGGACCATCGCGCCGAAGTCGGGGTCGTCGACCTCGGTGAGCATCCCGGTCGCGCGGACGTGCGGGTCCTCGACGAGGTCGGCCGCGGTGTAGACGGGGGCGATGGCGGCTCCGGCCTCGGCGAAGGCCTGCTCGACCTCGGCGCGCGTCCGTTCCGCGATCCAGCCGCCGACCATCGCGTCGAGCTCGTCGGCGTGGGCGGCCCGCGTGACGCCGGCGGCGAACCACGGCTCGAGGGTCACCTCGGGGTGCCCGACCAGGTGCATGACGCGCTCGGCGATGGACTGGGCGCTCGTCGAGACCGCCACCCAGGCGTCGTCCTTGGTCCGGTACGTGTTCCGCGGCGCGTTGTTGGTCGAGCGGTTCCCGTGCCGGTGTCCGACCTCACCGGTCAGCGCGTAGGCGCTGGGGCCGGGGCCGACGGCGGTCATGATCGGGGAGAGCAGGTCGAGGTCGATCACCTGGCCGGCGCCACCCTCGCGACCGCCGTGGCGCTCGCGGTCGAACAGCGCCATCGAGATCGCCGACGACGCGGCGATCCCGGCGATCGAGTCGGCGAGGCCGAAGGCCGGCAGCGTCGGCGGTCCGTCGGCCTCACCCGTGAGGTGGGCGAAGCCGCTCATCGCCTCGGCGAGCGTGCCGAAGCCGGCGCGAGCGGAGTAGGGACCCTCCTGCCCGAATCCCGTGACCCGGCAGATGACGAGGCCGGGGTTGAGGGCGTGCAGGACGTCGGGGCCCAGGCCCCACCGCTCGAGCGTGCCGGGGCGGAAGTTCTCCACGACGACGTCGGCCTCGCGGGCGAGGGCCTTGAAGATGTCGGCGCCGTCGGGGTCGGACAGGAGCAGTCCGAGCGCCTGCTTGTTGCGCGAGATCTCCTTCCACCAGATCGGCGTGCCGTCGTGACGCGGCCCGTGGCCACGCATGCCGTCACCGCGCGGGTGCTCGATCTTGATCACGTCGGCGCCGTAGTCGCCGAGGATCTGGCAGGCCAGCGGCCCGGCCAGGATGGTGGAGGCGTCCAGCACGCGGATCCCGTGCAGGGGCCCTTCGGTCATGAGGACGCCCGATCGGCGATCTGGACCATCTCGGCGCGCTCGACGACCTTGACCCGCTCGCGCGGGTGCGCGTCGGCGGCGCCGAGGGCCCGCTCGTGCTCGTCGAGTGCGAGCCAGCCCGCCCACGTCGTGTAGTCGACTCCGCAGCCGTCGAGCCAGGCGACCGCCGCATCACGGGCCGGCTGGGCGGCCGGGGTGAGCGTCGCGGCGTCGGCCAGGAGCATGCCGATCGTCTGCTGGGCGTCCGACTTCGTGTGACCGATCAGGCCGACGGGACCGCGCTTGATCCAGCCCGTGACGTAGACGCCGGGCAGCGGGCCCCCGTCGAGGTCGAGGACGTGTCCGCCGTCGTTGGGGATGACGCCGGCCGCGGCGTCGAAGGGCAGGTCGGCGATGGCGTCGGAGTAGTAGCCGATCGTCCGGTAGACCGCGCCGACGGGCCACTCGACGAACTCGCCGGTGCCGCGGGCGTTGCCCGTGCCGTCGAGCTCGGTCACCTCGGTCCGCAGGGCGACGACCTTGCCGTCCTCGCCGAGGATCTCCTTCGGGTCGTGGCAGAAGTGCAGGTGGATCCGGTGCGGTGCGCCGGAGGGCTCGCTGGCCAGGTACTTGGTGAGCACGTTGACGACGAGCTTCTGCGCCTTGGACTTCTCCAATGCCGCGTAGGAGCCCTCGTCGAACTCGAAGCCCTCGGGATGGACGATCACGTCGATCGAGGGGGAGTGCGAGAGCTCGCGCAGCTCCATCGGCGAGAACTTCACCTGCGCCGGCCCGCGGCGGGCGAAGACGTGCACGTCGGTGGCGCGGTTCGTCGACAGCCCGGCGTGGACGTTGGCGGGGATCTCGGTGGTGAGCAGCTCGTCGGCGGTCTTGGCCAGGATCCGGGCGACGTCGAGGCCGACGTTGCCGACACCGAGCACGGCGACGGAGGTGGCCTCGGGGTCGAAGTCCCACTCGCGCGGGGCCTCGGGGTGGGCGTCGTACCAGGCGACGAAGTCGGCGCCGCCGAAGGAGCCGCGCAGGTCGATGCCGGGGATGTCGAGATCGCGGTCACGGCGGGCGCCGGTCGCGACGACGACGGCGTCGTAGTACGTGCGGAGCTGGTCGAGCTTGATGTCGCGGCCGACCGTGAGGTTGCCGAAGAAGCGGATCGACTCGTTCTCCATCACGCGGTGCAGCGCCTTGATGATCTCCTTGATCCGCGGGTGATCGGGCGCGACGCCGTAGCGGATCAGACCGAACGGCGTGGGGTCGGCGTCGAAGATGTCGATGCTGACGGACTCGAAGAGACCGCCGGTGGATTCGGCCACGTCGGACTTGGTGAGGATGTCCGCGGCATAGATGCCAGCAGGTCCGGCTCCGACGACGGCGACACGAAGTTCTCTCTTCATGAAGCATATATTATCTATTCTTTTCGAAAAGTGGTGAAGAGTTCGCCAGATGACACGCCGCGGGTGCCGGGGCCGCCTCGCAGGGAGGACAATGGGCCCGTGACCCATGTCGTGATCATCGGAGGCGGACCAGGCGGCTACGAGGCAGCGCTCATCGCGCGCAGACTCGGGGCCGACGTCACGATCGTCGATCGCGATGGTCTCGGCGGTTCGACCGTCCTGACCGACTGCGTTCCCAGCAAGACCCTCATCGCCACGTCGGACCTGCTCACGGAGGTGGGCGCGTCGGCCGAGCTCGGCGTCGAGGTCCCGCGGTCGGTGCAGGCCGACCTCGCCGCGGTGAACGCGCGCGTGCTGCGGCTCGCCGCCGCCCAGTCCGACGACATCGCCTCCCGCATGGCGGCGGCCGGCGTCGCGGTGCTGAAGGGCAGCGGACGCATCGTCGACCCGCACACGGTGGTCGCGACGACCGACGACGGCGAGACCACGCTGTCCGCCGACGGCATCCTGGTCGCGACCGGCGCCCACCCGAGGGTCGTGCCCTCCGCGCAGCCGGACGGCGAGCGCATCCTGACGTGGGAGCAGGTCTACGACCTGCGCGAGGTCCCCGAGCACATGATCGTCGTCGGCTCGGGCGTCACGGGCGCCGAGTTCGCCAGCGCCTACAACGGACTGGGCGCCGCCGTCACGCTCGTCTCCAGCCGGTCGCGCGTGCTGCCCGGCGAGGACCCCGATGCCGCGAACCTCATCGAGGACGTCTTCACGCGGCGCGGGATGGATGTCATGGACAACTCGCGCATGGCTTCGGTGGAGCGTCACGGCGACGAGGTGGTGGTGACCCTGACCGACGGCCGCACCGTCACCGGGTCGCACTGCCTGCTCGCGCTCGGGTCGATCCCGAACACGACCGGCATCGGCCTGGAGGCGGCGGGCGTCGCGACCGACGACGGCGGCTTCGTGCCCGTCGACAAGGTCTCGCGCACCAACGTGCCGGGCATCTACGCCGCGGGCGACTGCACGGGCGTGTTCATGCTCGCCTCGGTCGCCGCGCAGCAGGGGCGCATCGCGATGGCCCACCTGCTCGGCGACGCGGTGCACCCGCTCGACCTCGTGAAGGTCTCGAGCAACATCTTCACGTCGCCCGAGATCGCCACGGTCGGCATGAGCCAGCTGCAGATCGAGGAGCAGGGGCTGCTCGTCGACACGGCGATGCTGCCGCTCGCGGCCAACCCCCGGGCCAAGATGCTCGGCGTGCACGACGGATTCGTGAAGCTGTTCGCGCGCCAGGGCGTCGGCACGCTGATCGGCGGCGTGGTCGTCGGGCCGAAGGCGAGCGAGCTCATCCACACCGTCTCGGTCGCGGTGTCCGCGTCGCTCACGGTCGACCACGTGGCCGACGCCTTCACGGTCTACCCGTCGCTGTCCGGGTCGGTCGCCGAGGCCGCCAGGCGGCTGCATCGCCAACTCTGAAGTCCTGCTTGAGATATCGCTCCCCAGCCGTGTAATCACACGCGTGTGGTTTCGCAGGTCAGCCCCGAAACGCTGGAACGCCCCCAAAATCTGTGATCTGATGCGTTTGCTCACAAGAGTCACAGCCGTAACACCGCCCAGAATGGACTTCCCCCATGCATTCCTGGCTGACCCGCTGCAGCATTGGCCTGGCCTCCGGCGCCGTCGCCTGCGCGCTCGTGCTGGTGCCGGCCGCCGCGCAGGCGGCAGGAACCGACGTCGTGACCTCGCCGCCGCCGTCCTCGGCGACCCCGGAGACCGAGCCCGCGACCACCGCCCCCGTCTCACCCGAGGTCGAGGTCGAGCAGACCGCGGTGAAGCCCGATCCGGCCGGCCAGGGCGACGCGAGCGTCAAGCGCACCACCGTCGCGGCCTTCCGGATGGCCGGGGTCACGTGGGACGCCTCGTCCTCCGCTACCGACGTGACGGTCCGCGTCCAGGTCCGCACGCACGGCACGTGGGGTGAGTGGGAGACGCTCGAGCAGGAGGAGAACTTCGACAACGGTCGCCCGGGGACGACGCCGTTGTGGACCGATACTCCCGCCGACGGCATCGCCGTCGACGTGAAGGCCGCCGCGGGCGCCGTCACGGGCGTCAAGGTCACGACGATCGACCCGGGGAAGGGCGAGGTCGTCACGCCGATCAGCAGCGCCGTGTACGACCCGAGCCTGGGCAGCGTCACGACGGCGACCGCGACCTCCGACGGCACGCCCTCGGTCGTCCCGATGCCGACGATCATCACGCGCGCGCAGTGGAAGGCGGGCGCCGGCACGAAGTGCGACACGCCCACGACCCGGCCCAAGGCGCTCGGTGTCGTGATCCACCACACCGCCGGCTCCAACACGGCCTCCAAGGCCGACTCCGCCGCCCTCGTGCGCAGCTACCAGACGTACCACGTCAAGGGTCACGGCTGGTGCGACATCGGCTACAACTTCCTCGTCGACCGCTTCGGCCAGGTCTTCGAGGGCCGCAAGGGCGGCATCACGCACCAGGTCCGCGCCGCGCACTCGGGCGTCGACGCCGTGAACCAGTGGGCCACCGGCATCTCGATGATGGGCAACTTCGACAAGGCCGCTCCGAGCGAGGAGCTCAAGACCGCCGTCGTCAAGCTCGTCGGCTGGCGGCTCAAGTACTTCGGCGCGAACCCGAAGGGCACCTACTCGACCGGCGGCAAGAAGTACCAGGTCATCAACGGCCACCGCGACGTCAAGTCGACCGCGTGCCCGGGCAAGTACGCGTACTCCTGGATCAACGCCGTCGGCGGCCTGCGCGACCGCGTCGCCGTCTACGTCTCGAAGGCCAAGTCCGCCGCCGGCGCGCCGGCTCCCGCGCCCGCACCGACGCCCGCGCCGACCTCGTTCGCGACGCCGACCGGCCTCGCGGTCACGACGTCGACCACGAGCGCGACGGCGACCTGGAAGGCCGTGTCCGGCGCGACCGGCTACCGCGTGGCCGTGCTCCGCCCGGGGACGACGTGGAAGAAGTACTACTCCGTGACGAAGGCGACCACGGCGACGATCGTCGGCCTGGTCCCGAAGGCGACCTACGTGTTCCGCGTCGCCGTCATCAACCCCACGACGAAGGCCCGCCTGAGCGGCTACTCGCCCAAGCCCTACACGACCGTGGCGACGAAGCCCTTCGCCCCGCCCGTGGGCCTCAAGGCGACGAAGGCGACCTCGTCGAGCCTCACGATCGGGTGGACCGCGCAGGCCGGCGCCCCGGGCTACCGGCTCATGATCATCAAGGCCGGCGCGTCGACGGGCAAGAAGTACTACGCGGTGCGCACGAACTCGCTGACGGTCACGGGGCTGACCCCGGGCACGCGGTACCTGTTCCGGGCCGCCGTGATCAACCCGTCGACGGCCGAGCGGCTGAGCGGCTACAGCGGCACGCCGTACCCGACCGCGGCGACCGCCGCGGCCGGCGCGACCGCGACCCCGACCCCGACTCCGGCCCCGACGACCGCGCCGCCGGCGACCGCGAAGAACGCCGTGAGCGTCGCCTCGGGCGGCAAGGTCACGTTCAAGGGGCACGGCTACGGTCACGGCATCGGGATGAGCCAGTACGGCGCCGAGGGCGGTGCCCGGGCCGGCTACAAGTACGACGCGATCCTCAAGAAGTACTACCCCGGCACGACGCTCGGCTCGAAGTCCGCCACGATCCGCGTGCAGATCACGGGCGACACGACGAACTCGGTGTACGTCAGGCCGGCGCGCGGACTGAGGTTCCGCAACCTCGGCACGAACACCGTCGTCACGCTGCCGACCGCGATCGGCAGCCGCAAGCCCACCGCGTGGTCGATCGACAACGCGAAGTCGAACCGCGCGAAGAACTCGCTGCTCTACAAGGCCGGCTCGACCTGGTACACGTACAAGACCGTCTCCGGCAACGCCCAGTTCGAGGGCCCCGCGTCGATCAGCCTCGTGCTGCCCAACGGCAGCACGCGCGCCTACCGTGGCGCACTGCGGTCGGCGAAGCCGTCGTCGGGCTCGACCGCGCGCGACACCGTGAACGTGCTGAGCCTCGAGCAGTACACGCAGGGCGTGGTCGCTCGCGAGATGCCGTCCAGCTGGAGCCTGGAGGCGCTCAAGGCCCAGGCCGTCGCGGCCCGCACCTACGCCTCGCGCTACCTCGGCTCGTCGCGGCAGTACGACATCTGCGACACGACCTCGTGCCAGGTCTACGGCGGCCTGTCCGCCGAGACGAGCCGCTCCAACCAGGCGGTCGCCGGCACGAAGGGCCGGATCCTGACCTACGGCGGCGCGCCGGCGCTCACGCAGTTCTCGAGCTCGTCGGGCGGCTACACGAACCGTGGTTCGTACGCGTACCTCAAGCCCGTGGCAGACCCGTGGGACGGCTGGAGCGGCAACAAGAACCACTCGTGGAGCATCACCGTCACCGCCTCGACGATCCAGAAGAAGTACGCGGCGATCGGCACGCTGAAGTCGATCTCGATCACGAAGCGCAACGGTCTGGGCGACCAGGGCGGCCGGGTCGCGTCGATGACGCTCACGGGCTCGAAGGGCACCAGGACGATCTCGGGCGCGGATGCCCGGTGGGCGTTCGGCCTGCGCTCGGACTGGTTCGGCTTCTGACGATCCTCGATGGGATGATCGGAGCATGCTGAGCCGACGCCTCTGGGTCACGATCGTCACTGCCGCGCTCGCGAACGCCGTCTCGCTGGGCGTCGGGGCGCTGCTGCTCCCGGGCTTCACCCTGAACCTCGGCTGGTGGGTCGCCGCGGTCGTCCTGTTCACGGTGCTGAGCGTCGTGCTGCGGACCATGGCCCTGCGCACGGGCTCGCGCTGGCTGCGCGTCTACACGATCACGGGCGGGCTGGCCCTCACGCTCGTCGCCCTCGCCCTGACCGACTGGATCGTGCCGCACGAGGGCTTCGACATCGACGGCTGGGTCTCGTGGATCGTCGTGACGCTCATCGTCTGGGCAGCGGGCGTCGCCTTCGGCGAGGTCGACCACCACGCCCCCGACGCCACCCCCGGCGTCTCCCCCGAGGACCGCGCCGCGACCCAGGGCGACTGAGCGCCCGCCGTGGTGTCGGTTTACCACGGTCCCTTGGTTCGTTGTCTCGCCCCGTGGTGAACTCACCGAGGGCGGAGAGGGTTTACCACGGTCCCACGGCAAACCGTGCGTGGTCTGGGTGGAGCGGGTCCCAAGTCCGTCCGCCCTCGGTGTACCCACTCCTCCCGCGGTGAGTTCACCGAGGGAGGAGCCGAACAACCAAGGCACCGTGGTAAACCGACGGCCCCACACGGCCGAGGGACGACGAAGGCTCCGCAGCGGTGCTGCGGGGCCTTCGTGCGGGGTGAGGCTCAGGCGTCCTTGATGTCGCAGAGCACGGCGCCGGCGCCAACGGTCTCGCCGACGGCGGCGGCCAGACCGGTGATCGTGCCGGCCTTGTGCGCGTTGATCGGCTGCTCCATCTTCATGGCCTCGATCACGACGACGAGATCGCCCTCGGCGACCTCCTGGCCGTCCTCGACCGCGAGCTTGACGACGGTGCCCTGCATGGGCGAGGTGAGCGAGTCGCCCGAGGCGGCGGCACCGGCGGCCTTGCCGCCCTTGCGCTTGGTCTTCTTCGCGCCACCGGCAGCGGCAGCGGAGGCGCCCAGGCCGCCGGGCAAGACGACCTCGACGCGCTTGCCGCCGACCTCGACGGTGATCCGCTCACGCTCGCCGGGCTCGTCAGTCTCGGCGAAGCCCTGGTACGGCTCGAGCTGGTTGTCGTAGTCGGTCTCGATCCACGTCGTGTAGACGTCGAACGAGCCACCGGAGGCGTTGTACGCGGGGTCGTCGAGGACCGAGCGGTGGAACGGGATGACGGTCGGCATGCCGTCGACGACGAACTCGTCGAGGGCGCGACGCGAGCGCTCGATCGCCTGCTCGCGGGTGGCGCCGGTGACGATCAGCTTGGCGACGAGGGAGTCGAACGAGCCGGGGACGGTCTCGCCCTCCTCGTAGCCGGAGTCGACGCGCACGCCCGGGCCCGACGGCGGCTCCCACTTCGTGAGGGTGCCGGGCGCGGGCAGGAAGCCGCGGCCGCCGTCCTCGGCATTGATGCGGAACTCGATCGAGTGGCCGCGCAGCGCGGGGTCGTCGTAGCCGAGCTCCTCGCCGGCGGCGATGCGGAACATCTCGCGGACGAGGTCGACACCGGCGACCTCCTCGGAGACCGGGTGCTCGACCTGCAGGCGGGTGTTGACCTCGAGGAAGCTGATCGTGCCGTCGATGCCCACGAGGAACTCGCACGTGCCGGCGCCGACGTAGCCGGCCTCCCTCAGGATCGCCTTCGACGAGGAGTAGAGCCGCTCGATCTGGTCGTCGGACAGGAACGGCGCGGGCGCCTCCTCGACGAGCTTCTGGTGGCGACGCTGCAGCGAGCAGTCGCGCGTGGAGACCACGACGACGTTGCCGTGCTGGTCGGCCAGGCACTGGGTCTCGACGTGGCGCGGCTTCAGCAGGAACTTCTCGACGAGGCACTCGCCGCGACCGAACGCCGTGACCGCCTCGCGGACGGCCGAGTCGTACAGCTCGGGGATCTCCTCGAGCGTCGTGGCGACCTTGAGGCCACGACCACCGCCGCCGAAGACGGCCTTGATCGCGACGGGCAGACCGTTCTCCTTGGCGAACGCGACGATCTCGTCGGCGTCCTTGACGGCGTCCTTCAGGCCCGGCGCGAGCGGGGCACCGGCGGCCAGGGCGATCTGCTTGGCCTTGGCCTTGTCGCCCAGCGCGTCGATCGCGGCCGGCGGCGGGCCGATCCAGATCAGCCCGGCGTCGATCACGGCCTGGGCGAACCCGGCGTTCTCGGACAGGAAGCCGTAGCCGGGGTGCACGCTGTCGGCACCGGCGCGCGCGGCGACCGCGAGGATCTTCTGCACGTCGAGGTAGGAGTCGCCCGGGGTCGAACCCTCCAGCGAGTAGGCCTCGTCGGCCAGCCGGACGAACAGTGCATCCCGGTCGGGCTCGGCGTAGACCGCCACGCTGGCGATGCCGGCGTCCTTCGCGGCGCGGATGACGCGCACGGCGATCTCGCCACGATTGGCGATCAGGACCTTCTGCAGGGGCTTGCTCACAACAACGACTCCTCGCGTCCGATTGCTCTCGCGAGTCTAGGGGAGCCGTTCGCGGACCCATGCGCCGCCCTCGCAACGCCGCCACCCATCCCGAGGTTAATGGGTGTTAACCTGTCGGCATGGACTTCGAGCTGTCGCGTGACCACGAGGACTTCAGGCAGACCGTGCGGGCGTTCGCGGCCGAGCGCATCGCGCCGCACGTCGCGCAGTGGGACAAGGACCACCACTTCCCGGTGGACGTGGTGCGCGAGATGGGCGACCTCGGACTGTTCGGCCTCACGGCGCCGGAGGAGTTCGGCGGGGCGGGAGGCGACTTCACGAGCCTGTGCGTCGCGATCGAGGAGCTCGGCCGGGTCGACCAGTCGATGGGGATCACGCTCGAGGCCGGGGTGGGCCTGGGCATCAACCCGATCCAGACGTTCGGCACGCCCGAGCAGAAGCAGGCCTGGCTGCCCGACCTGGTCGCCGGCCGCGCACTCGCCGGCTTCGGCCTCACCGAGCCGGGTGCCGGATCCGACGCCGGGGCGACCGCCACGAAGGCGGTCCTCGACGGCGACGAGTGGGTCGTCGACGGCGCGAAGCAGTTCATCACGAACTCCGGCAGCGAGATCACGTCGCTCGTCACGGTGACCGCCCGCACCGGCACGCGAGCCGACGGCCGTCCCGAGATCTCCGCGATCATGATGCCGGCCGGAACTCCCGGGTTCGTCGCCGAGCCTGCCTACGACAAGCTCGGCTGGCACATCAGCGACACCCATCCGCTGACCTTCACCGGTGCGCGGGTTCCTGCCGACCACCTGCTCGGCGAGCGGGGCCGCGGCTACGCCCAGTTCCTCGCCACCCTCGACGACGGCCGGGTCGCGATCTCGGCGCTCGCCCTCGGCCTGATCGAGGCCTGCCTGGCCGAGAGCCTGAAGTACGCGAACGAGCGGCAGACGTTCGGCGGTCCGATCGGTCGCAAGCAGGGGGTCGCGTTCCAGCTCGCCGACCTCAAGGTGATGGCCGACGCGTCACGCATGCTGACCTACCGCGCCGCCGCGATGAAGGACGCCGGCGTCACCGGCGCCGCCTTCAAGCAGGCGGCGTCCGTCGCGAAGCTCTACACGTCCGAGGCCGCCGTGACGGCGACCCGCGTGGCCACGCAGGTGTTCGGCGGCTACGGCTTCATGGAGGAGTATCCCGTCGCGCGGTTCTACCGCGACGCGAAGATCCTCGAGATCGGGGAGGGCACGAGCGAGGTCCAGCGCATGCTCATCGCGCGCTCGCTCGGGCTGCCGGTGGAGTAGCCGGTCAGAGGGCCGTCATCTGACGGCAGGGCAGCGGCACGTGGCGCGGGACGGCGCCCTGACCGAAGTCCACCTGGGCCGACGTCGTGCCCTGGACGCTGAGGACACGGCCGACGCCGAACGTGTCGTGACTGACCCGCGAACCGACCTCGTAGACCTCGTCCACGATCTGCGGGGGGACGGGAAACGGGCTGCTCGCGAAGGTGCGTCGCGGACGCGATGTGCTGGCCATGATGACTCCATTGTCCCACGCATCTCCACATCCCGTGGACACGCCGATTCCATCCGCTAGGGTGCAGCTTCCGCACGTCGGTCGTCTCGGGAAGGTTTGCCGATGTTCTCGTTGTTCCTGCTCGTCGTCCTCGTACTCGGGGTCGTGGCGGCCATCGTCGTCGCCGGACGCCTGCGTGCCTCCGGAAAGCCGTCCGCCCCGGCGACGTGGACAGCCGTCGGTCTGGGGGTCCTCACGCTCCTCGTGGCGGTGCTGTCGATGACCGCGATCGTGCCCACCCGGGAGATCGGCGTCGTGACGTCGTTCGGCCGCCCGATCAAGGTGCTGTCCAACGGCCTGCATCTCAAGGCGCCGTGGCAGGAGGTCAACAAGCTCGACGGGACGATCCAGACCGACAACTTCACCGGCGAGGACCAGGCGATCGACGTCCGCATCGGCAACGGCTCGACGGCCGGGGTCGACGCCACGATCCGCTGGCGGATCAAGCTGGACGCCGGCAAGGAGCTGTACCAGGACTACCGGCAGATGGAGAACATCCGCGACTCGCTGGTCACGCGTGAGCTCAAGGCCGCCCTCAACGAGGTGCTCGGCGACTACGACCCGCTCGCGTCGGTCAAGGCGGGGGTGAGTGACGACGGCACCACGACCTCCGCCGGCATCGACCTCAACGCGTACTCGCAGCAGGTCCAGGAGGCGCTGGCGCGGCGCGTGGGCGAGGACGTCGAGGTGCTGAGCGTGATCCTGCCGATCATCCGCTTCGACTCCCAGACGCAGGAGAAGATCAACGCCTACCAGGCCGAGGTCGCGAACACCCGGATCGCCCAACAGCGCGAGGCGACCGCCGCGGCCCAGGCGCAGGCGAACAAGAACCTGGCCGGGTCGGTCTCGAAGGACCCGAACGTGCTCGTGAGCAAGTGCCTCGACGCCCTCGAGGAGATGGTCAAGTCGGACCAGCAGGTGCCGATCGGCTTCTCGTGCTGGCCGAACGGCTCGGGCACGAGCGTCGTCCTGCCGCAGGCCAGCGCCGCGAAGGGCTGACCTGAGCGCTGGCAGTGACGTTCGAGGGCACTTTTCGCCAGGAACTGCCCTCGAACGTCACTGCCAGCGGCTCACCGGGCCCACAGGTCGGGCCAGGCCAGGCCGAGGTCGCGCACGAGTTCGCGCACGACCGGCACGCTGACGCCGACGACGTTGTGGTGGTCGCCGTCGATCCGGGTGATGAACGCGGCGCCGAGGCCGTCGATCGTGAACGCGCCGGCCACCTGCAGCGGCTCACCGCTCGCGACGTAGGCGTCGATCTCGGCGTCGTCGAGCAGCGCGAAGTGCACGCGGGTGGCGGCGTGGCGCACGACCTCGTCGTCGCCCAGTCGCAGGCAGTGACCCGTGTGCAGCACCCCGGCGTTGCCGCGCATCGCGTGCCAGCGCGCGCGAGCCACCTCGGGATCGTGCGGCTTGCCCAGGACCTGTCCGTCGAACTCCAGGACGGAGTCGCATCCCAGCACGAGCGCGTCACGCTGGTCGACCGCGACCGCCCGACACTTCAACCGCGCCAGCTCGACCACGAGGTCGGCCGGGGAGTCCGCGACGACCCCGTCCTCGTCGACGCCGGACACCACGACCTCGGGATCGAGCCCCGCCGAGCGCAAGGTGGCGAGTCGGGCGGGGGACTGGGAGGCCAGGACGAGTCTCATCGGTTCTCGCCTTCGTCGGGAGGCGGGTCGCCGTGGATCGCGGGCTCGGCAGTGAGCTCCGGGTCGGCGAGGACGGCCTCGATGAGGGCCCGGGTGCCGCCGATGCACAACCATGAGGGGTCGACGTCCGAGGCGATGAACCAGGCCCTGTCCGCCGGCCACGTGATCGCCGCTGGCGGCAGTTCGCTAGGCAGGCCGGCCGGCATCTGCCTCTGGCCCCAGATGCCGACATCGGACAACGGGCCGTGGAACATCAGGTAGGCCCGCACGCCGCGCAGGTCGGCCTTGGGCCCCCTGACGATCCCGGCATCGAACGCCGGAGGCAGCTTGGTGGGATACGACTCCGAGATCGGTGGGCTCTGACCGCCACGCGACGGACCCGAGTCATGGCCCGCCACGACGAAGGACACGCGGCCGCCGCCCAGATCGCCCCAGCCGTCCCAGAGCCCGAAGTACGCCGACTCGGGGGTGGTGGTGTGCACGGCGGCGAGACGGACGACGTACTCCATGATCTCGTCCTCGCGGAAGAGTGCCACGTCCTCGACGTCGAGCCACACTGTCGCGTAGGCCTCGAACCCCGGCGGTCCCTGGCGGGCGAGTACGCCCCACGGCACGTCGGCGTCGACGAACCAGTCCGCAGCGCCCACGTCGCTCAGGTGCTGCAGGGTCATGCGCCGATCCTGCCACGATCGAGCGGACGTCAGGAGGGGCGGTGCAGGTCGAACCGCTCGCCGAGACCGAAGTACGCGGTGGGTCCGCCGGCGCGCAGGACGGGGTCGGCCGCGGCGGTGTCCCAGACCCCGTCCGCGAGGAACTCCGTCGACAGGTGCACGCCGACGACCTCGCCGAGCACGAGGGTCGCGGGGGTCGGCTCGCCCGCGGCGGACGTCAGCGGCACCGTGCGGATGAGCCGGCACTCCATCGACGCGGGCGACTCACCGACGCGCGGCGCCCCGACGACGGAGCCCGGCACGGCAGTCAGTCCGGCCACACCGAACTCGTCCACGTCGGCGCGCGTCGACGTGGCGTTCATGCGCTCGAGCAGGGTCCGGGTCACGAGGTTCCACGTGAACTCGCCGGTCGCCTCGACGTTCGCGAGGCTGTCGCGCGAGCCCACGCTCGAGAAGCCGATGATCGGCGGCACGTAGTTGAACGCGTTGAAGAAGGAGTACGGCGCGAGATTGGCCACGCCGTCGGCAGAGCGCGTGCCCATCCAGCCGATCGGACGCGGCGCGACCACCGCGTTGAAGGGATCGTGCGCCAGGCCGTGCCCGCGGGCCGGCTCGTAGAAGTGGAAGTCCGTCACCAGGCCGACGCGCGCCACTGCCCGGGACCGACCCGGTGCGGCCCGCGGTGCTGGCGGACGGGGTGACCCCACTCGCTGCGCGGCTTCGGCGCCTCCGCCGGAGCGGCGGCCGCCTGCCGAGCGGCGACGACCGCGACGAGCGCGGCCAGCTCCTCGGGAGTCGGGTCACCCTTGACGACCCGCAGCAGCGGGGCTGCGGGCGCCGGGGTCTCCTCGTTCTCACTCACAGCGGGATGTTCCCGTGCTTCTTCGGCGGCAGGGACTCGCGCTTGTTGGCCAGCAGCCGCAGCGCCTTGACGACCTCGGCGCGGGTCTGGCTCGGCTTGATGACCCCGTCGATGTAGCCGCGCTCGGCCGCGATGTACGGGTTGCAGAGCGTGTCCTCGTACTCGGTCATCAGCTCGGCGCGCAGGGCGTCCGGGTCCTCGGCGGCGGCGATCTCGCGGCGGTAGAGGATGTTGACCGCGCCGGACGCGCCGACGACGGCGATCTGTCCGGTGGGCCACGACAGGTTCACGTCGGCACCGAGGTGCTTGGAGCCCATGACGTCGTACGCGCCGCCGTAGGCCTTGCGCGTGATGATCGTGACGAGCGGGACGGTGGCCTCGGCGTAGGCGTAGATCAGCTTGGCGCCACGGCGGATGATGCCGTTCCACTCCTGGTCGGTGCCGGGCAGGAAGCCGGGCACGTCGACGAACGTCAGCACCGGGATGTTGAACGCGTCGCACGTGCGGACGAACCGCGCGGCCTTCTCCGAGGCGTCGATGTCCAGGCAGCCGGCGAACTGCATCGGCTGGTTCGCGACGACGCCGACGCTGCGACCCTCGACGCGGCCGAAGCCGATCACGAGGTTCGGGGCGAACAGCGGCTGGACCTCGAGGAAGTCCTGGTCGTCGACGATCGCCTCGATCACGGTGCGGATGTCGTACGGCTGGTTCGCCGAGTCCGGGATCAGCGTGTCGAGCGACAGATCGAGGTCGCTGACCTCCAGATCGGCCTCCTCGGGCCAGCGCTCGGGCTCCTCGAGGTTGTTCTGCGGCAGGTAGGAGATGAGCGCCTTGACGTACTCGAGGGCGTCCTCCTCGTCGGCTGCGAGGTAGTGGGCGTTGCCGCTCTTGGTGTTGTGGGTGCGACCGCCGCCGAGCTCCTCCATCGTGACGTCCTCGCCGGTGACCGTCTTGATGATGTCCGGTCCGGTGATGAACATGCCCGACGTGCCGTCGACCATGATCGTGAAGTCGGTGACGGCGGGGGAGTAGACGTGGCCGCCGGCGCAGTTGCCCATGATGAGGCTGATCTGCGGGATGACGCCCGAGGCGTGCACGTTGCGGCGGAAGATCTCGCCGTACAGGCCGAGCGAGACGACGCCCTCCTGGATGCGCGCGCCGGCGCCCTCGTTGATGCCGATGATGGGGCAGCCGGACTTGATCGCCAGGTCCATGACCTTGGTGATCTTCTCGCCGTAGACCTCGCCGAGGCTGCCGCCGAAGATGCTGAAGTCCTGGCTGAAGACGCACACCTGGCGGCCGTCGATCGTGCCGTAGCCGGTGATCACGCCGTCGCCGAGCGGACGGTTCTTGTCGAGTCCGAAGGCGGTCGCACGGTGGCGGGCCAGCGCGTCCAGCTCGACGAACGAGCCCTCGTCCAGCAGGTGCTCGATGCGCTCGCGGGCGCTCTGGCGGTCCCGCTTGTGCTGCTTCTCCGCGGCCCGCTCGGCCACGTCGACGGTGGCCTCGTGGTGACGGCGCTCGTACTCGGCGAGCTTGCCGGCCGTGGTGTGGAGGTCGGGGCGCTCCTCCAGCGGGGTGTCGGGCAGGGCGTCGGTCATGGCAGACACCATAGCCGGGGCCCGATCGGCCTCCTGTGCCAAGGTGGGGCCGTGGACGAGCGACCCCGCGCACCGATCGACGGCCGACGCCTGCACGACCTCGCGCCGGGCTTCGAGGTGCTCGTGACGGACGAGACCGCCAGCACGAATGCCGACCTCGCCGCGGCGGCCCGCGCCGGGGCGCCGGAATGGACCGTCCACACCACCGACCACCAGGCCGCCGGCCGCGGCCGGCTCGACCGCACGTTCACGATGCCCCCGCTCACCGGGATCGCCGTCTCGACGCTCGTGCGTCCCGTTGAGGTGCCGCCGGTCCGCTGGCCGTGGCTGCCGCTCGTCGCGGGCCTCGCGGTCGTCGACACCGTGCGCTCGGTCGGCGTCGAGGTGGCACTCAAGTGGCCCAACGACGCGCTCGTCGACGATCGGCGGAAGCTGTGCGGGATCCTCGTCGAACGCGTCGAGACCCCGACGGGCGCGGCGGCGGTGATCGGCATCGGCCTGAACGTCGCCCTCACCGCCGAGGAGCTGCCCGTCGAGCGGGCGACCTCGCTGCTGCTCGAGGGCGCCACGACGACCGACCGGACCGAGCTGCTCGCCACCCTGCTCTCGTGCCTGCGCGAGCGCGTCCTCGTGTGGCGCGACCCGGCCCGGGCGGACGAGCTCGCCGCCGCCTACGCCGCGGCCTGCTCGACCCTCGGCCGACGCGTGCGGATAGAGCGTGCCGACGGCTCCCACGTCGACGGCACGGCGACCGGCGTGGACGAATCGGGCTGCCTCGTCGTCGACGGCGTCGCATGGTCGGCGGGCGACGTGACGCACCTGAGGCCGCAATGAGCCGCGACGGCCTCGCCCGCTGGCCGAGCGTGGGAAACTGAGCCCATGCTGTCGGAGAAGCTGCTCCTCGATGACGAGGTCGTCGAGACCGAGACCCGCACCCACGTCAAGGCCCTCATCGTCCCGTTCCTGCTCGGGCTCGGGCTCATGCTCGTCGCGGGGTACTACGTCGGGCTCGTCGGGGACAGCGGTGGCGGCACGCCCCGGCTCGTCGGGATCATCGTGCTCGTCGTGCTGTTCGCGTGGGTCACGGTGCTGCCGTTCCTGCGCTGGCTGACCTGGACCTACACGCTGACGAACCGCCGGCTCATCGAGCAGAAGGGGATCCTCTCGCGCAGCGGCCGGATCATCCCGCTCGCGCGCATCAACGACGTCTCCTACGAGAAGAGCGTGATCGACCGGATCCTGCGGTGCGGCACGCTGATCATCCACGACGCGAGCCAGCAGTCCGGCCTGCAGCTGAAGGACATCCCGCGGATCGAGGACGTGCACCGGCGGGTCTCGCGGCTCGTGCTGGACGCGCATGCTCCCGAGGCGAGGCGCGATGAACAGTCCTGAGGAGCAGGAGCTCGTCGACGTCATCCTCGCCGAGCAGCTGCACTACACGAACGCCGAGACTGCCGAGCGCGGCGGCCTCACGCTCGACCAGGCGACCCGGCTGTGGCGCAACCTCGGCTTTCCCGACCCCGGCACGGAGCCGGCCTTCGGCGACGCCGACGTCTCGGCCGTCGCGATCGTGGCCACCGCGATGGAGCACCAGATCCTCGACGAGTCGACCGTCTTCCGGCTGACGCGCGCGCTCGGTCAGACGATGTCGCGGCTGGCCGACTGGCAGGTCACGATCCTCGTCGACCAGCTCGAAGCCGACATCGTGCGCGGCAAGTCCGAGAGCCGCGCCGGCGCCGCGCTCGAGCTCGCCTCGTCGGCGGTCCCCGGCTTCGAGCGCCTCATGGTCCACGTGTGGCGACGCCATCTCGCGGCCGCGGCCGCGCGGCTCACCGCGCTGGGCGCGAACGACCAGGCCCTGCTGTCGACCGACATGACCGTCGGGTTCGCCGACATGACCCGGTTCACGGCGCTGTCGAACCGGCTCGACGACGACGCCCTCGCCTCCGTCGTCGAGGAGTTCGAGACCCGTTGCGGCGACATCATTACGGCCGCCGGTGCGCGCGTCATCAAGACGCTCGGCGACGCGATGCTGTTCGTCCACCCCGATCCGATCGCGGCGACCAGGATCGCCCTCGACGTGATCTCCGGCATCGGCGCCCGGCCGAAGCTGCCCGACGTGCGGGTCGGCCTGGCCACCGGGTCGGTGCTGAGCCGGCTCGGCGACGTCTTCGGCCCGCCCGTGAACCTCGCCGCCCGGCTCTCGCAGGTCGCGCGCGCCAATCGCGTGCTCGTCGACGAGACCACCGCCCAGGCGCTCGGCGACCAGTTCGAGACCCGCAGCCTGCCGCCGCGGCCCATCAAGGGCTTCGGCCACCTCGCCCCGATCACGGTCTCGGAGCGGCGCAGCTACCGCGCCCGCTGAGTCATCGTCCGATTCGCTCACTAGGCTGGTCGCGTGACGCTCGAACCCCCCGGCCGCGACGTCGCGGTCATCGGTGGCGGCCAACTGGCCCGCATGATGCAACAGCCCGCGATCGCCCTCGGGATCCGGCTGCGCCTGCTCGCGGAAGGCCCTGACGTCTCGGCCGCGCAGGTCATCGGCGACCACGTCGTCGGCGCGCACACCGACCTCGGCGACCTGCGCCGCGCGGTCGCCGACGCGCCGGTCGTGACGTTCGACCACGAGCACGTGCCGCCGTCGCACCTGCGGGTCCTCGCCGACGAGGGACACGCGTGCCGGCCCGGGCCGGACGCGCTGATCCACGCGCAGGACAAGCTCGTGATGCGGCGCCGGCTGACCGAGCTGGGCGTCCCCTGCCCGCGCTGGGCGCAGGTGTCCGGCCCCGACGACATCGAGGCGTTCGGCTACCCCGCGATCCTCAAGACCGCTCGCGGCGGGTACGACGGCAAGGGCGTCTGGAAGGTCGACTCGGCCGACGACATCGAGCAGCCGCTGTCGGTCGACGGCGAGCTGCTGGCGGAGGAGCTCGTCGCGTTCCGGCGCGAGCTGTCCGCGCAGGTCGCCCGCAACGCCAGCGGCGAGATCGTCGACTATCCGGTCGTGGAGTCGCGTCAGGTCGACGGCGTGTGCGCCGAGGTGATCGCGCCGGCCCCGAACATCGACCCCGCCCTCGAGGCCCGGGCCCGGGCGATCGCCCGGACGATCGCCGAGGAGCTCGACGTGGTCGGCATGCTCGCGGTCGAGCTGTTCGAGACCGACGACGACCGCGTCCTGGTCAACGAGCTCGCGATGCGTCCCCACAACACGGGCCACTGGTCGATCGACGGCGCCGTCACGAGCCAGTTCGAGAACCACCTGCGGGCCGTGCTGGACCTGCCGCTCGGCTCCTCGGCCCCGCGTCAGCCGTGGGCGGTCATGGTGAACGTCCTCGGCGGCAGCGTCACGGATCTCGCGGCCCAGCGGGCCGTCGCCCTGGCCGCGGAGCCGGACGTCAAGGTCCACCTCTACGGCAAGGCGGTCAAGCCGGGCCGCAAGGTCGGTCACGTCACCGCGGTGGGCGACGACCTCGAGGACGTGCTGCGCCGGGCCCGGCGCAGCGCACGGTTGCTGACGGACGGCATCGACGAAGGAGCAGGCGTATGACCGCACGAGTCGGGATCGTGATGGGGTCGGACTCCGACTGGCCCACGATGGAGGCCGCCGCGACGGCGCTCGCCGAGTTCGGGGTCGAGTACGAGGCCGACGTCGTCTCCGCGCACCGGATGCCGACCGAGATGCTGGACTACGGCCGCACGGCCCACGAGCGCGGGCTCGAGGCGATCATCGCCGGCGCCGGTGGAGCCGCCCACCTCCCGGGCATGCTGGCCGCCGTCACGCCGCTGCCGGTCATCGGCGTGCCCGTGCCGCTGAAGTACCTCGACGGGATGGACTCGCTGCTGTCCATCGTCCAGATGCCCGCCGGCGTCCCCGTCGCCACCGTCGCGATCGGCAACGCCCGCAACGCCGGCCTGCTCGCGGTGCGCATCCTCGCCGTCGGCGACCCCGACCTCACCCAGCGCATGCTCGACTTCCAGGAGTCCCTCGCCGACGCCGCCCGCGCCAAGGGCGCCGTCGTCCGGGGCGGCTGACGGTTTACCACGGTCCCTTGGTTCGTTGGCTCCTCCCTCGGTGAACTCACCGAGGGCGGATCGCCATCGCCGAGGGGAGTCAGTAGAGCCCGTCCGCATACTGGGCGCCGTAGTAGCGCTCGAGCTCCTCGACCGAGTCCTCGGGCCGTTCCAGCGCGTGCGCGATCTCCGCGCGTGACGGCACGGCACCGGGCTCCCACGTCTCGGGCTGCCACAGCTTCGAGCGCAGGAACGCCTTCGCGCAGTGGAAGAAGACCTGCGTCACGGTGACCTCGCACACCACGACCGGGCGGTGGCCCTTCACGACCAGGTCGTCGACGTACCCCGGCGTGTCCACGTCGGTGCGCAGCAACCGGGCGGTGCCGTTGACGCGCAGCGTGTCGCCGCGACCCGGGATCAGGAAGACCAGGCCGATGTGGGGGTTCTGCAACAGGTTCGCGAACCCGTCCGCGCGTCGATTGCCCGGTCGTTCGGCCAGGGCCAGGGTGTGGCCGTCGACGACCCGGACGAGCGATCCGGGCGGGTCGCCCTTCGGCGAGACGTCGCACGTGCCGTCCGCCGCCGAGGTTGCGACGAGACAGAACGGGCTGGCGGCCAACCACGCCACGTGCTCGGGGTGGAGGCGGTCGCGGTCCTTCTGCACGGCCCGGGGGAGGGGCTCGCCGAGGAGCTCTCGCAACTCATCGGCGGTCTGGATTTCGGCCATGCGCCACGGTACGTCGCGGGGTCCCCCCTCGGCAGGTCGTGTCCTCCCTCGGTGAGTTCACCGAGGGAGGAGCCAACGAACCGTGGGACCGTGGTAAACCGTCACCCCGGTCCTGCGCGAAAATCGAGGGAACTAGAATTTGCTCGGAAATCCTAGTTTTCGAGAGCGGGAGTGAGCGCGCGTGTCCGATTTCTTCGCGTTGTCCGAGGAGCACCAGGCGATCCGCGAGGCGGTGCGCAACGTCGCCGAGGCGAAGATCGCGCCGTTCGCGGCGGCGGTGGACGAGGAGGCCCGGTTCCCCCATGAGGCGAACGAGGCCCTCATCGCCGCCGACTTCCACGCCCCCCACGTCCCCGAGCAGTACGGCGGCGCCGGCGCCGACGCGCTCGCGACCGTGCTCGTGATCGAGGAGGTCGCCCGCGTGTGCGTCTCCAGCTCGCTCATCCCGGCGGTCAACAAGCTCGGCTCGCTGCCCGTCCAGATCGGCGGCGACGAGCAGATCAAGGCGAAGTACCTGTCGAAGCTCGCGGCGGGCGAGGGCGGTTTCAGCTACTGCCTGTCCGAGCCCGAGGCCGGCTCGGACGCCGCGAACCAGAAGACCTCCGCCAAGCGCGACGGCGACGACTGGATCATCAACGGCACGAAGCGCTGGATCACCAACGCCGGTGAGTCCGAGTACTACACGGTGCTCGCCCAGACCGACCCCGAGAAGCGCAGCAAGGGCATCACGGCGTTCGTCGTCGAGAAGTCCGACGGGGGCGTCTCGTTCGGTGCGCCGGAGAAGAAGCTCGGCATCAAGGGCTCGCCGACGCGCGAGGTCTACTTCGACCACGTGAAGATCCCCGGCGACCGCATCATCGGCGAGGTCGGTGAGGGCTTCTCGATCGCGATGAAGACGCTCGACCACACGCGGGTCACGATCGCGGCCCAGGCCGTCGGCGTGGCACAGGGTGCCCTGGACTACGCGATCGGCTACGTCCAGGAGCGCAAGCAGTTCGGCAAGGCCATCGCCGAGTTCCAGGGCCTGCAGTTCATGCTCGCCGACATGGGCATGAAGGTCGAGGCCGCGCGCCAGCTCACGTACGCCGCCGCCGGTCGCTCCGAGCGTGGCGACAAGGACCTCACGTTCTTCGGCGCCGCGGCGAAGGCGTTCGCCTCCGACACCGCGATGCAGGTCACGACCGATGCGGTCCAGCTGCTCGGCGGCTACGGCTTCACGCGCGACTACCCCGTCGAGCGGATGATGCGCGATGCGAAGATCACGCAGATCTACGAGGGCACGAACCAGGTCCAGCGCATCGTCATGGCCCGCCAGCTGCTGGCCGGGATCCAGTCGACGCTGTGATCCCGACGCCGGCCTGAGCCGGCCGGTTGTCCACAGGTACGTGTCAGGTACTTGAATCCTCCTCCCGATGCACAATACGTTGTGCACACCACGGTGGGCCGACCCGGTCCGCCACGAGGAATCGGGGGGATTCATGCACCAGTTCACGCGTGCCTGCGGCGTCCTTCTCACGGCGGTCGCGTTGACCGTCGGGACGCTCTCGACCGCTCATGCCACGGGATCGGGGGTCACGGTCGCCGACCGGCTGGCCCAGATCCCGCTCGTCGACGACGCGGTGCCCCTGCACCGGTCGCCCGTCCGTGACGTCACGGCGGCGGGCTCGGTCCGGCTCGGTGCCGGCGGCTCGTCGTCCCTCGGCCTGGACCTGCCCGTCGCCGCCTCCTCGGGCGTCGACAGCAGGGACGGCCGCTACGTGTGGCGGGCCGGGCCGTCCGCCTCGGTCACCGTCACGCCGACCGAGTCGGGCACCCAGGTGCTCGTCGGGATCGAGTCGCCCGGCGCGCCGACGGCCTACTCGTTCGGGCTCGATGCGCCGCAGGGTTCGCGCACCGAGGTCAGCGCGGCGGGCACGGTCGACGTCACCGATGCCGACGGTCGCCTCACGGCCCAGATCGAGGCGCCGTGGGCCCTCGATGCCGAGGGCAGGTCGGTCCCGACCCACTTCGAGGTCCACGCGGGCACGGTCGTCCAGGTCGTCGACCACCACGCGGGCGATCACGCCTATCCGATCGTCGCCGACCCCAAGGTGAAGTTCTGCGACCTCGCCACGGCCGTGTGCGTCAAGTTCACGAAGGCCGAGACGCGACGGATCGCCAACGCCATGAACTCGTCGATCGCGGCCGGGGTGAGCACGCTGTGCGCGAAGATCCCGACCAGCAGTCCGGCAGGGCTCGCGGCGAGGGCGATCTGCGCCGTCGCGGTCAACCTGTACTTCAACTCCCTGCGCAGCGCCTTCCGCAAGGCGAAGAAGGCTGGTAAGTGTACGGAGGCGAAGTTCCGGATCATCGGACCGGCGATCGTGACGGCGAAGGTGGTGAAGTGTTGAAGGCACTCCTGGGGTATGTCGTCGTCGCGGCGGCGTTGTGCGTCTCCGTCCTGGTCTTCACCGACCGCGACTCCGAGGCGTGGGCACTGGCAGCGGCGTGCATGGTCGGCCTGGCCCTCGGCGATGTCGTGTTCGGCCTGTGGGCCCGGCGGCCACGCCGGACCGATGGCTGACGGCGCGCGGTCGAGGACGACGCAGTACGACTGAGGTGGGCGTGTCCGGTTCCGTCGCGGCGGAACCGGACACGCTGCACCGTTTTGTACGGTGGGCGGATGCCGAGGAACCTGCTGCAGGCGAGTGCCGCCGTCATCGTCCTGTGGGGTCTCCTCGGCGGCTGCGAGTCCGCCGACGACAGGACCGCCGAGCAGCCCGCGACGTCCGCGACGACCTCGACGGCCGCGACACTCGAGGCACCTCGGGGCGAGGCGTTCTACACGCCGCCGGACGATCTGGGCGACCGGACGCACGGCGACCTGATCTGGTCACGGACCGCCGACGACGACAGGTTCGCGCACGCCCGTCGATCGACCGTGCTGTATGCCCAGGAAGGGATCGACGGCGACCTCGTCGGGACCTCGGGGTGGGTCGCGGTCCCCGACGGTGAGCCGCCGGCCGGCGGTTGGCCCGTCGTCACGTGGGCACACGGCACGACCGGGATCGCCGACCAGTGCGCGCCCTCCCGCGCCACGGCCGCCGGAGGGGTGTCCGACGCCGGAGCGATCGCGACGACGAGGGCGCTGCTGCAGCGCTGGATCGACACGGGCCATGCGGTCGTGGCCACGGACTACGAGGGCCTCGGCACCCCCGGCGACCATCCGTACCTCATCGGCGCCTCGCAGGGCCGCGCCGTGCTGGACATCGTGCGGGCCGCACGCCAGCTGGACGCCGACCTCAGCGATCGGGTGCTCGTCGCGGGCCACTCCCAGGGCGGTCACGCCGCACTGTGGGCCGGCTCGCTCGCGCCGCGGTACACGCGCGAGCTGGACGTCGTCGGCACGGTCGCGTTCGCGCCGGCCTCGCACCTGTCACTGGCGGTCGACGCGGCGATCAGCGGCGCGGCGGCGGTTCCCGCGGCGCTCGTCTCGATGATCGTGCGCGGACTCGACATCGCGTACCCCGGGAAGATCCCGGTCGACGCGCTCCTGAACGCGCGCGGTCGCGCGCTGTACCCGCGCACCCTCGACACGTGCCTGCTCGGGCTCGTGGGCAGCGACGCCTACGGGCTGAGGCCGTTCTCGGACTTCGCCAACGCGGAGGCGGACACCGCAGCGGTGAAGTCCAGGCTCGACGCGAACGACCCGGGGGTGCTGACGATCGCCGGCCCGATCCTGATCCTGCAGGGCACCGCCGACCGGGTCGTGCCGCCGGTGCTCACCGACACCCTCGCGAACGGCTACGAGCGACGCGACCTCGACGTGGCGTACGAGACGTACCCCGGCGCCGGGCACACCGAGGTGCTCGACCGGTCGCGCACCCGGGTCGCCGCGTTCACCGCGTCGGCGTTCGCGGCGCGGTGAGGGTCGATCACTTCGGCATGCCGTCCTCGGTGCACAGGTCGCCGAGCGCGTCGGTCGTGCCGTCCTGCAGGTGACCGAAGTACGCGACCGCGCGCTCACGGTCCCACTGGACCGACAGGTCCGCGATCGGCACCGTGCAGCTCAGGCCCTCGCCGCTCATGGAGCGCATCAGGTTCCAGCCGAAGCGGGCGAAGGAGAACAGCGAGTCGTCGTCGCCCACGGCGATCGAGTCGGCCGTCGTCATCGCCACGCGGGTGTACTTCACGGGGTTGAGGAAGGTCGAGGGCGACAGCGCGGCCTCGCCGATCGCGCCGATCACCTCGCGCTGGTGCTGCCCGCGCGCGATGTCGCCGGTCGCGAAGGCGTGCCGCGATCGCGAGTACGCCAGCGCGGTCGCGCCGTCGACCTCCTGGCAGCCCTTCTCGATGTCGAGGTGCGCGTCCTCGTCCTTGATGTCCTCCTCGGGACAGATCGTGATGCCGCCGAGTGCGTCCACGACGTCCTCGAGGCCCTGGAACCCGATCTCGGCGTAGCCGTCGATGCGGACACCGGACTCGGACTCGAGCGTCTCGACGAGCAGGGGAGGACCGCCGTACGCGTAGGCGGCGTTGATCTTGGTACGGCCGTGTCCGGGGATGTCGACCAGTGAGTCACGCGGGATCGAGGTGAGCACGGAGGGTCCGTCGCCTCCGTACGTCAGCATCATGATCGTGTCCGTGCGCCCGCGGGACGTGTCCTTGGGGCGCTTGTCGGTGCCGACGAGCAGCCAGGTCGTGGCGCCGCCCTCGGCCGGCCGGTCGCCGTCGGGGGTCGCGTCGACCTTCAGGACCTTCGACCAGGCCACGATCGGCACGGCGATGAGGAAGATGAGCCACAGCGCCAGGAGGAGTCCAAGCAGCCGCCACCGGCCGCGCGGTCGCTTGCGCCTCGGCTCCTTCGGTCCCGTGTCGCGCCCGCCGGGAGGGGGCAGTTGGGGCGGCGGCAGCGACGGATCGGTCGCCGGGTGCGCAGGGACGACACGACCGGTCTCGTCGTCATAGAGCCAGTCGTACCCACCGGGGGGAGTGGGACCTGAGGGAGGCATGGGGTGAAGGTACCCCGTCTCCGCAAGGTCGCGATTCTCTCGGGCGTCGTCGGCGCGTCATCACCGCGATCGGCGTGACCGACTCGATACTGAGGGGACCTACGGACGCTTCCCCACCGTGAGGACCGCAATGCACGACGACCGCCCGAGCGCGCTCGGTGGCACCTATGCCGACCCGAGCCACAGCTCCGCCAAGATCCAGTTCCGCCGCGCCCTGACCCTCGCCGCGATGACCGTTGTCATGCCCGGCTCGGCGCAGCTCGTGCAGGGCAACCGCCGGATCGGCCGCATCGCCATCCGGATCTGGCTCGCCGTGATCGCCGTCCTGCTCGTCGTGGGGCTCATCGCCCTCGTCGACCGCCAGGCCCTGTTCGGCCTCGTCACGAACAGCGCACTGCTGTGGCTGGGCCGGTGGCTGCTGGTGCTCCTCGCGATCGGCTGGATCGCCCTGATCGTCGACGCCTGGCGACTCGGGCGACCGCGCCAGCTGGCCGGACCGCACCTGGCGATCTCGACGGGCCTGCACGGTGCGCTCGCGCTGGGCACCGCCGCGATCCTGTTCTTCGCGGCACACACGGTCTCGGTCATGAACGGCTTCACCGGCACCGTCTTTGCGTCGACCACGGTCACGAAGCCGCACGAGGGCCGCTACAACGTGCTGCTCATGGGCACCGACTCGGGCAAGGACCGCTTCGGCATGCGGCCCGACTCGCTCAACGTCGCGAGCGTCGACGCCGAGACCGGCAAGGCGGTCCTGATCGGTCTGCCGCGCAACCTGCAGGACGTCCCGTTCCCGCGCGGCACGGTGATGCACGAGCAGTTCCCGGACGGCTTCAACTGCGACGGCTGCTACCTCAACGCCGTGAACACGTGGGCCAACGACCACGCCGACCTGTTCGACGACAAGGAGCCGGGCATCGACGCGACGATGGACGCCGTCGAGGAGGTCACCGGTCTCACGCTGAACTACTACGCCCTCGTGAACATGAAGGGCTTCTCCGAGCTCATCGACGCCGTCGGGGGCGTGAAGGTCAACGTGCGCGAGCGCACCGCGATCGGCGGCATCGGCTCACCGATCCGCGGCTACATCGAGGCGGGCGAGAAGAAGCTGACCGGCGACCAGGCGCTCTGGTACGCCAGATCGCGCGTGCAGAACGACGACTGGTCGCGCATGGGCCGGCAGAAGTGCGTCATGAACGCGATGGTCCATCAGCTCAGCCCGCAGAAGGTCGTCCTGAACATGGGCAAGATCGCCGACTCGAGCGCGGCGATGCTGCACACGAGCATCCCGCGCCAGGACCTCAACGTCTTCATGGATCTCGCGCTCAAGACGAAGTCCCAGCCGATCGCGTCCGTGTCGCTCGTGCCGCCGGTCATCTACACGGGCAATCCCGACTTCGCGAAGGTCCGCCGCCTCGTCGGCGACGCGATCGAGACGTCCGAGGGCGCCGAGGTCCAGAAGGCGTCGCTCGTCAAGGCGAAGCTGCCGCTGATCGACGTCGAGTCGCCCGCCGGGACCAAGGATCCGCGCAAGGCGAACCAGAGCACGGACCTCGGCGCGTCCTGCTGACGACGCCGACGGCGTCCCACTTGGGGGCGCCCGGTTTAATGGGATGTCGGCCGTCGACGCCAGGGAGGTCCGTGCCGTGAGTGGACTCGGGGCACGACCCACACGGGTCGCGTCCAAGGGCGGGCTGCGCCGTGCCCTGGCGCTGATCCTCGGAACGATCGTCTGGCCCGGCAGCGCCCAGTTCCTGGCCGGCGCCCGTCGTCTCGGCGCGACCGTCATGGTCCTGTGGGTCGCGCTGATCGTCGGCACCTCCGTCGTGTGGTTCCGCTTCCGTCCCGACCGCGCGCAGATCATCGACTGGGTGACCGATCCGGCCGTCCTGGGCACGGCACGCGTCGTCGGCCTCGTCGTCGCGGTGGCGTGGATGCTGCTCTTCGTCGACGCGTGGCGGCTCGCGCTCGTGCGCAACCTCGGCTGGTGGCGCATCGGCGTCATCTCGATCGTCAACATCACGGTCGTCGCGCTCGTGACGTCGACGACCTACCTGTCCTGGAACACCGTCTCGGCCTCCAAGGAGGTCGTCGAGAAGGTCTTCCAGGAGACCGAGGTGAAGTCGCCGCTGCAGGGCCGCTACAACATCCTGCTGCTGGGCGCCGACTCCGGGGACGACCGCTACGGCCTGCGCCCCGACTCGCTCAACCTCGTCAGCATCGACGCCGAGACCGGCGTCCCGGTGATGGTCTCGCTGCCGCGCAACCTGCAGAACGTGCCGTTCCCGGAGGATTCTCCGATGCACACGGTCTATCCGTACGGCTACAACTGCGGCACGACGTGCCTGCTAAACGCCGTCCACACCACGGCTTCGAACCGCACCGACCTCTACCCCGACAGCAAGGACCCCGGCCTCGACGCCACGCTCGACGCGGTCGAGGGCGCCACGGGCCTCAAGGTCAACTACTACGTGCTCGTGAACATGAAGGGCTTCTCCAGCCTCGTCAACGCCGTCGGCGGGATCGAGATGGACGTCAAGGAGCCGATCGCGATGTTCGGTCACGACGACGCGTGGAAGCAGGAGTACATCGCCGCCGGCAAGCAGAAGCTGAACGGCCGCGAGGCGCTCTGGTACGGCCGCAGCCGGGTCCAGTCCGACGACTACACGCGCATGGGCCGGCAGAAGTGCCTCATGCAGGCGATGCTGCAGCAGCTGAGCCCGCAGCAGGTCATCCTCAACGCGACCGACATCGCGAAGTCCTCGGCCGCGATGCTGCAGACCGACATCCCGCAGTCCGAGCTCGGCGCGTTCGGCGACCTGGCGCTCAAGGCCAAGGACCAGAAGATCGCGACCCTGTCGGTCGTGCCGCCGGAGTACTCGACGGTGACGCCGAACTTCGAGCAGATCCACGCCGACGTCGCGGCGCTCGTGGCCAAGAGCGAGAAGCAGCAGCAGAAGGCCGAGACGTCCGGCGCGACGCCGGCCACCCCGGGAACGACCGCGACGACCGAGCCGACCACGACCCCCACGACGGCATCGCCGGGGGCGGCCAACAACACCGACGACCTCGCCGCCACCTGCTGAGCGGGTGGGGCCGCGGCTCCGTCAGTCGGTGGCGGCGTCGCGCTCGGTCTCGTAGGCCTCGATGACCTCGTTGACGTCGCCGTCCATGATCAGCTCGCCCTTCTCGATCCAGATCACCCGCGTGCAGGTGTCGCGGATCGACTGCATCGAGTGGCTGACCAGGAAGACGGTTCCGGCGTTGTCGCGGATCTCGCGGATCCGCTCCTCGCTGCGCTTGCGGAACCGGCGGTCGCCGACCGCGAGCGCCTCGTCGACGATCAGGATCTCGTGGTTGCGGATCGTGGCGATCGCGAACTTCAGGCGCGCCGTCATGCCGGACGAGTAGGTCCGCATCGGCAGGTGGATGAATTTGCGGATCCCCGCGAAGTCGACGATCTCGTCGTACCGGGCCTCGATCTCGGCCTTGGAGAAGCCCATCGCGAGGCCGCCGAGCATGACGTTCCGCTCGCCGGAGAGCTCGCGGATCAGGGCGGCGCCGACGCCCAGCATGCTGGGTCGCGTGCTGGCGTAGACCGCACCGCGGCTGGCGGGGGTCAGGCCGGTGATCGCCCGCATGAGCGTGGACTTGCCCGAGCCGTTCGAGCCGATGATGCCGATGCTGTCGTTCTCGTATGCGGTGAACGAGATGCCCTTGAGGGCGTGGACCGTCTGGGTGCGCTTCGCGCGACTCAGCAGGCCGCCGCTGTCCGCGGCGGTCGCGCGCTTGCCGGTGGCGAAGACCTTGTACTCGACGTGCAGGTCCTGCACGACGACGACGGGGCGGCGCGTCTCCGGGCCGGCCACCGGAGCGGTCTCAGTTGACTCGGCCATAGCGCTCCTCGGCGGACCAGAAGAACACGGCGCCCACGATGACCGACACGATCGACCAGCCGATGATGATCGGCCACAGCTGCAGGCGCACGTCGTACAGGGGATCGGAGTCGAGCAGCAGTTCGCGCGTCAGGCTCAGGAACGCGTAGACGGGCTGGAACTCCATGGCGTGGACGAGCTGCGGGTGGTCGGCGAACCGCAGGTCGAAGCTGAAGAAGATGCCGGTCGTGTAGAAGAAGAACCGCGTGATGAACGGGATGAGGTTCGTCAGATCGCGGAAGTGCACCGTGAGCCGCGCCGTCACGAAGGCGACGCCGAGGCAGAACACGTAGTAGAAGCACAGCAGCGGCACGAGCAGCAGCCAGGCCAGCGTGGGCAGGTGGCCCATCACGACGAGCAGCACGAGCAGCAGCCCCATCGTCGGCACGAGCTGCAGGAACTTCTGCGTGACGACCGACATCGGCAGCGCCATGCGCGGGAAGGCCAGGCTCTGGACGAGCGCCTGGTTCGAGGTGATCGAGCGGGCGCCGCTGGACATGCACGCGGAGAAGAACTCGAACGTGAAGACGCCGATGATGAGGAACGCGATGAAGTCGGGGACGCTCTTCGTGCTCTCCATCAGCACGCCGAACACGAGGCCGAACACCGCGGCGTTCAGCAGGGGCTTGAGGACGATCCAGAGCATCCCGAGACGCTGGCGCTGGTTCTCGGCCTCGATGCGGAACTTCGCCAGCGAGATGATGAAGTCCTTGCGACGGGCGACGTCCCGCAGATAACTCTGCAGCGGGGGTCGGCCGCCCACCCGGGTCAGGCCGTGGGCCTGCGGATCCTCGACCGTTGGGGTCATTGCGTGCTGTTCCTGTCGTGGTGGTCTGTGGCACCGCCGCCCGGCGTCGGATGCCCCGACGAGTCTAGGGCACCCCCGGTGACGCCTCCGTCAATGAGTGTCGGGGTCGATCCGGGCACGCTCCTGCTGGGCGATGCGGGCGAGCTCGTCGGGCCCCGCACCGCTCACGACGACGAGCGAGCCGCCGCCCACGAGGGCCGCAGCGATCGCGCGCGCATCGTCCGCGAGGGATGCCGGTCCGCGCACGAGCCGGGCGGCGGAGCCGGGACCGGCCAGCAGGTCGGCCTGGCTCGTGACGTCGCCGTCGAGGTCGATCGCCGGGTCCTGCGGCTGCGGGGGATCGAGGTCGACGAAGACGTCGGGGCTCGCCGGCACGTGCACCGCGACGTCGAGGAAGCCGTCCGGCTCTTGCGCGAAGCGACCGCCGAGCGGGCGCAGCGACGCGGCGAGCCGGACGGGCTCGGTCGCCTCCAGCTCGGGCCCGGACACGCCGATCCGGGCGTCGTGGTCGGTGACCACCGCGCCGACCCGCCATGCGCCGAGCAGCCAGACGAAGCGCAGCCAGTGGCTGGGCAGACCGATCCGGATCCGCGTGCCACGCTCGGCGTCGAGCTCGTCGACGAGCAGGTTGGCGACCTTCGCGACCCAGTTGGCGAGGGTCGTGCCGGAGAGCTCGACCCGCTCGCCGGTGGCCACGTCGTAGTACGTGACGACCGGGGTCGGGGTGGGGGACAGGGCCGTGGCGAACGTGCGGATCACGCCTCCACGCTAGTGAATGGCCCTCGGAACGTGGCCCCTGAGGCGGATGGGGCGCAATGGGTGCGACACGCCGACAAGGTGCTGAGGTTTGCAATTCGGCTTGACGTTTGGCAGAGACCCGTCTGTAATTACAGGTATGTCATTAGTCGGTTGGATCGAGGGCGACGACCCCGAGCTCATGTGGCAGGAGCGTGCCCTGTGCGCTCAGACCGATCCCGAGTCGTTCTTCCCCGAGAAGGGCGGCTCCACGCGCGAGGCCAAGCGCGTGTGCCTGAGCTGCGATGTCAAGGGAGAGTGCCTCGAGTACGCACTCGCCCATGACGAGCGCTTCGGGATCTGGGGCGGCCTGTCCGAGCGGGAGCGTCGCAAGCTCAAGAAGCGCGCCTGACCTTCGCGCCACGCCGCGTTGATGCCGGGGCCGGCATCGGGACCCGGCACGGCCTCACGACACACGTCCACCGACCGCCTGCGCCCGCAGCCGGTCGGTGTGTCGTTCCTGGACCTCCGTCGCATGGCTCGCGAACCGTTCGACGACGTCGAGCTCCTCGGCGGTGAATCGGGCCGTGACCTGCGCCTCGGCGTCCTGCAGGAACGGACCGAGGAGTTGCCAGACCCGCTCGCGGGCGAGCGGCGTCGGTCGCACGACGGTCTTGCGCCGATCGGAGTCGTGCGGCTCGCGCACGACGTAGCCGGCCCGCTCGAGTCGGTCGAGCATCGTGGTCACGCTGCCGGTCGTGAGGTGCAGCAGGTCGGCCAGGTCCCTCGGGGTCGACTCGCGCTCGCCGGGGGTGAGGAGCACCTCCAGGCAGCGCAGGTCCGTGGTGTTGACCCCGAGCAGCCGGGCCGTCTCCCGGTCGAAGTCCGCGACGGCGGCCTGGTAGCGCTGCAGGACCGCACCGACGGCGTTCACCTTGACAATCAAGTCATTTGACATTCAAGACATCCCGATCGTAGAATCGCTTGGCAATCAAGATACATGCTGGCGAAGGACACCGATGACCACATTCACCGAGGCCGAGGCGCGCCTCATCCACACTGCGGCGTACGGCGCCGTCCTGCTCCAGAGCATGGCCAGGCCCGGACCCATCAACAGCACGAAGCAGAACGTCGTCGGCGCCCTGTCGCTGACCGCGGTCCCCGGACCCGTCGGCCGGTTGCTCAACGAGAAGCGCACGGTCGAGCTGCGCGGCTCCTTCCCCGAGGTCGCCGATCGCGTGCTCCCGGCGCTGCGCGATGCCTCCGCCCTGCTCGCGGACCAGGCGCCGGACCAGGTCGGGGTCTTCCGCGACGCCGTGCTCGCCGCCACCGCCGACGCGATGGCATCGACCGGAACCCCGAACGCCACCCAGCAGCGCACCTTCGAGCAGATCAAGGCCGCCCTCGGCGACGGGTGACGGGACGACCGTCTGCGCTGCGGCTGGCCCCCGGCCCTAAGGTGGCGAGCATGCAGGTGGCCGCTGTCCTCGTCGCCCACCGCGGCTCGCGGTGGCTTCAGCAGACGCTGGACTCGCTGGACCGGCTGAGCCGCCGCCCCGACCAACTCGTGCTCGTGCACGACGGCACCGACACCTCCACCCGCGAGATCCTCGAGGCGTACGAGGGCGCGACGCGCATCGTCAGCGCCCCCGCGCGCAGCGGCTTCGGCGGCCAGGTCGCGGCAGCCCTCGAGAGCGAGACCGAGCCGTTCGACTGGATCTGGCTCCTGCACGACGACGCGGCCGTCGCCCCCGACGCCCTCGCCGCCCTCGTCGCGGCGGCCGAGGCCGATCCGCAGGTCGGCGTGTTCGGTCCCAAGGTGCGGGAGTGGCCGTCGCTCAAGCGGTTGCTCGAGGTCGGCGTGACCGTCACGGGAACCGGTCAACGCGAGACGATGCTCGAGTCCGGCGAGCCCGACGCGGGTCAGCACGACCGTCCCCGCGACGTCCTGGCCGTCGGCTCGGCCGGCATGTTCGTCCGCCGCGACGTGTGGCGGGCGCTCGACGGGATGGACCCCCGGTTGCCGCTGTTCTTCGACGACGTCGACTTCGGCTGGCGCGCCAATCGCGCGGGCTACCGCGTCCGCACGGCCCCCGAGTCGGTGATATTCCACGCCGAGGCGAGCCGCAACCGTCGCCGCGTGCGCCGTGCCGGCGTCAAGGTGCACACGGGCGAGCGCCGCGTCGCCGCGCTGCACACGATGCTGGCCAACACCGACCGCCGCTGGTTCCTGCCCGTGAGCGTGCGGCTCTTCCTCGGGACGCTCCTGCGGTTCCTGGGCTTCCTCGCCGGGAAGGACGTCCGCAGCGCCGAGGGCGAGCTCGTCGCCGTGGCGTCGGTCTTCCTCAATCCCGGCCGGATGCTGCAGGCCCGGCGCTGGCGCCGACCCCAGGTCCTGCGCCGCAACCGTGAGCTGAAGGGACTCTTCGCGCCGTTCTGGATGCCGTACCAGCACGGACTCGACCTCGCGGCGACGACGGCCCAGGCGGTCGTCCGGCCCGAGACCGTCGAGTCGACGGGCCTGCGCACGATCGGTGACGAGGACGACGAGGAGGACCCGGTCGTCGTCGACCTGCCGCCGTGGTGGCGTCGCTGGCCGTGGCTCACCTGGATCCTCGTCCTGCTCGTGGGCGCCTTCGTCGCCGCGCGCTCCGTGGCCACCGGCCACCTGCACAGTCCCGCCCTGCCGCCGTCGCCGGAGTCCGTGTGGTCGTGGTGGGGACTCATCCTCGACCGCACGCACGCGGTCGGCCTGGGCAGCTCCGACGGAGGGCCCGCGTTCGTCATCCCGCTGGCGCTCGCCGGGACGCCCGTGTGGTTCGCGCCGGGCCTGCTGCCGTGGATCCTCACGGTGTTGGCGGTGCCGTTCGCCGCGCTCACGGCGCACCGCTTCGGCCGCCTCGTCAGCGATGACCGCGGCGCCCGCATGACGTGGGCGGTCTCGTACGGACTGCTCGTGGCGGTCACCGGATCGGTCGCGCAGGGCCGCCTGGGCACCGTGATCGCGCTCGTCGTCGCACCGCTGTTCGCGAACGTGCTGCTGCGACTCGTGCTGGAGCCGACCTGGACGCGCGCGGTCCTCGTGGGCGTGTGGATCGCGCTCGTCGCGGCGTTCGCCCCGGTCGCGTGGCTCCTGGGCATCGCGGCGATCGCGACGTGTGCCGTCGTCGTGCGCTCGTCGGCCCGACATCTCGCGCTCAGCGCGGTGGTCGGGACCGCCCTGCTCGGCCCCTGGCTGTTCGACCGGGTCTGGTCCGGTCGGATCTGGTGGGAGGCCGGCAACCCCGTCGACGCGCGCGCCTCGGCGTGGGACGTCGTCACCGGCACCGGCGGCGGCACGGGCTCGGCGCCCTGGTGGGTCGCGCTGCCGATCGTCGCGCTCGCCCTGGCTGCCCTCGTGCCGAGCGCGACGCGGCGCTCCGTCACGGTGGCCTGGATCGTCGCGGTGGCCGGTCTCGCGACGGGTCTGCTGGCCTCCGTCTCGACGTACGTCCCCTACCCGGGAGCCCCGGCCGTCCGGGCGTGGTCGGGTCTCGGCGCCGGGGTGTGGCTCGGCGGCCTGCTGACCGCGGTCCTGTTCGCCTGGCCCATGCTCCGCACGCGGCGCTACCGGCGCTGGCGCCGACCCGCGATCGCCGTGCTCGCGGCGTTCCCGCTGCTGGCCGGCGGCTGGTGGCTCGTGCGCGGCATCGACGACCCGCTCGAGTCCGGCGACGCCCGCGTCGTGCCGGCGTTCCTGGCCGCCCGGCCGGGCACCACTGTCGTCCTCACGGGCGACGCGCAGGAGGGGATCGTCGCGGACGCGGTCGTCGGCTCCGGCCCGTTCCTGGGGGCGGAGGCACTGCGGACGACCCCTGAGCGCGAGCAGCGCCTGCACGACGTCGTGGTCGCGCTCGTGACCACGCCGACCAGCGAGGACGTCGACGAGCTGGCTCGGCTCGGGGTCGATGACATCTACGCACCCGACGTCGATCTCGACCTCGCGCGCCGGATCGACGCCGCGCCGGGTCTCGCGCAGAAGGGCAGCGACTCGCCCGACTCGCGTGTGTGGGCCGTGCAGTCCGACGTCGAGCCCGATCCGCTCCCGCAGGCCCCTGCGACCCGGCCGTGGTTCGCCGGCGCGTGGGTCCTGGCGTGGATCGTCGCGATCGTCGCCGCCCTGCCGGTGCGCCGCAATCCCGAGGCGGGCCCCGACCCGGACGCCGACGAGGAGGTGACGGCATGAGGAGCTCCGTACCCGTCCGGTGGGTGCTCCCGGTGATCGCGGTGGTCCTCGTCGCCGCGACGTGGTTCGTCCCCGAGCCGGAGCCCGAGAAGGTCGCCGGGGGCAGCAGCGCCGTCCCGGTCGAGCAGACGACGTGGGCGTGCCCCGTGCAGGCGGACTGGACCGTGGCCGCAGGTCAGGTGTCGGCCGGCGACACGGCGGTCGCCACGGCGATGCCGGCCGACGCCGCGGTCGACCCCGTGTGGGCCTCGGCTGACCGGTGGCGGTCCGCCGCGCCCGGCGGGGACGCCCTCGTGCTGCAGCAGAACGGAGAGAAGTCGGGCTCGGTCGGCTTCGTCGCCGGCGCTGCCACGAAGGGCCAGGGTGGGGGAGCCGTGCTCGGATCCTGCCCGGAGGTCGTCGACGACGCATGGTTCGTCGGGCTCGGCGACGACGGCCGCACCGCGTCCACCGTGACCCTCGTGAACCTCGGCGAGACCCGCGCGGTCGCCGACCTCACGTGGTGGGGCGAGTCCGGGCCGATCCAGTCGGTCGACACGACGGGCCTCGTGGTCGAGGCCGGGCAGCGCCGGGAGATCTCCGTCGAGGCCGTGGCGGCCGGCGAGGGCGCGGTCGCGGTCCGGGTCTCGCGGCGGCGCGGCGCCCTCACGGCCATCGCCCTCGACGCCGGTCGCGGTGGCGCCGACCTGGTGGCGCCCACGCCGGACGCGGCGAAGGACCTCGTGCTCGCGGGCCTGGCCGCCGGCGGCGACGCGGCCCGCATCCGCCTCGTCAATCCCGGCACGACGACGGCCCACGTGGCGGTCGACGTGGTGGGCCCCGAGGGGACGTTCGGCGCCGAGGGCCTCGAGGACGTCGCGGTCGAGCCCGAGTCGACGGCGGTCGTGAAGATCCCCGACTCCGTCGACGTGGGGCGGTCGTCGTTGCACGTCACGGCGGACGTCCCGGTGGTCGCATCGGCGCTCGTGGTCGGCGACGACGACGTCGCCCACGTCGTCGCGGCCTCGGCCCTGTCCGGCCCGGCGATCGTGCCCGTCACGCTGGGCGGCGACGTCGCCGCCACCGTGACGGCAGGCGACGCCGCGGCCACGGTCTCGGTCGAGTCGTTCTCCGCGACCATGGCGTCGCTCGGGACGGCGAGGGTCTCGGTGCCGGCCGGCTCCTCGGTGGCCCTGCCCGCAGCGGCGCGCGGGGCCGTCTACGTCCTCCTCACGCCGGCCGAGGGGTCGACCGTCTGGGCCGGGATGTGGCAGCAGGCGGGCAAGCGCCTGACCGCCGCTCCCGTCCGCCCCGCGCCGGTCACCGTCATCGCGCCGGGCGTCTCCGTCCGCTGAGATCGGTCAGCGCGGGTCGAGGTCCTCGGGGTCGTGGTGCCAGACCTCGGCGAGCCGGCGCAGCAGGATCGTCCAGACCGCATCCTCGACCTGCTCGGGCGTGCGGGCGCGTCCGATGATCGGCAACCGGTAGAGCACGACCCGGAAGCCGCCCGGGGCGGGGTTGACGATGCTGCGCGGAACCGGCTCGTCCCAGCCCGGTGGCAGCAGTGGCGACTCCTCGACGGCGACCTCGACGTGGTCGGGCTCGCGCTCGAAGTGGCGATCCAGCTTGGCGAGCACGTCGGCCACGAGGTCGTCGAACGCCTGACGGCGTGAGTGGTGGACCGGCGGTCCGAGCGGCGACAGCGGGCCCGGCAGCGACAGCACGCCGCGTGGTCCGCGGCCGCGGCGGTCCCGGGTCGCTCCCGGGCGCGGTCCGTAGACCGCGGGGGACGGGGGTCCGGGTTCGGCGGCCACGCGGTGAGCCTACTGCGGACCGTCGGTGCCGGGCGTTAACCTCGCCCTCGTGGGACTGCAACGACGATGCTCGCGCGCAGGCTGCCCGAACACCGCGGTGGCCACCTTGACCTACGTCTATGCCGATTCCGTCGCCGTCCTGGGCCCGCTCGCGACCTACGCCGAGCCGCACGCCTACGACCTGTGCTCGGCGCATGCCGAGCGACTCTCGGCCCCACAGGGCTGGAGCGTCGTCCGGCTGGCCCCGGCATTCGTCGAGCCCGAGCCCACCCACGACGACCTCGTGGCCCTCGCCGAGGCGGTCCGCGAGGCCGGTCGACCCGCCGCCACGGCGGTCGTCGAGGACGAGGGCCCGGCGCTGCGACTGGTCCGCGACGACTCGGCTACGGTGGTCCCGTGAACCTCGATCCCGCCCTCGTCGAGATCCTCGTCTGCCCGCAGTGCCGGTCGGGCCTGTTCGTCGATGCCGAGGCCGAGGAGCTCGTCTGCAACGGCTGCGCGCTCGCCTATCCGGTGCGTCGCGACATCCCCGTGATGCTGGTCGAGGAAGCCCGTCCGCTCACCGCGTCCTGACGCTTCGACCGGTCTTGCGAACGCCACGCCGAGTTACGGCGTGTCGACTACCATTTGTCGTGAACTGCAATGACCGAGCCGACCGTTGTCACCCCGCGTACGGCCGTGGTCGAAGACGGTCTTCTCTCGGGCCTGTCGGGACTGGCCGCGGCTGTCGTCGGCATGCCGTTCGAGCTCGAGATCGCGGGCGTCGCGCACGACCGCGCGCTGCAGCGTGAGATCGCCGAGCAGCTGGGTGACTACGTGCTCCCGCGGCTGCGCCACCTCGACGCCCCGCTGCTCGTGGTCGTCGGTGGGTCCACCGGCGCCGGCAAGTCCACCCTCGTGAACTCCATCGTCGGGCGACGGGTGTCGGCCACGGGCGTGCTGCGCCCGACGACCCGCACTCCCGTGCTCGTGCACCACCCCCTCGACACCGAGTGGTTCACCTCCGGCCGGATCCTGCCGGACTTCGTGCGCACGGGCTCGAACAACCGGCGCTCCAACACGATCCGCCAGGTCGCCTGCTCGAACCTGTGGCCGGGCGTGGCGATCCTCGACGCCCCCGACTTCGACTCGATCGACGAGACCAACCGCGAGATGGCCGAGCAGCTGCTCGGGGCGGCCGACCTGTGGCTCTTCGTCACCTCCGCCGCCCGGTACGCCGACCAGGTGCCGTGGGACCACCTGCGCCGCGCCGCCGAGCGCAACGCCTCGATCGCGGTCGTGCTCGACCGCACGTCGCCGGCGGCGCTGGGAGACGTGCGCCGCCACCTCGCGCGGATGCTCACCGAGCACGGGCTCTCGAACGTTGCCCTGTTCTCCGTGCCGGAGTCCACGCCCGACGCGGAGGGCGTGCTGCCCGCGCGGGACGTGGCGCAGATCGTGATGTGGCTGCGCGGACTGGCCGCCGACGAGGCCCGCCGCCGCGACATCGCCCTCACGACGCTGCAGGGCGCGATCCTGCACGACATCGAGGCCTCGCACCGGCTCGAGGCCGGGTTCGGCCGGCAGGTCGATGCGGGCGAGCAGCTGCGCAAGGACGTCGAGTCGGTCTACCACCGCGCCCACGACCAGCTCATGACCGCCGCGACGGACGGCACGATGCTGCGCGGCGAGGTGCTCGCGCGGTGGCAGGACTTCGTCGGATCGGGGCAGGCCTTCCGCTCGCTCGAGCGCAAGGTCGGCACGTGGCGGGACCGACTGCTCGGTCGGCCGGGCGCCGCGCCGGAGGACGTCGAGCAGGCCGCCGTGTCCGGACTGCACCTGCTGATCCTCGACCGGGCCGAGCGCGCGGCCGAGGAGATCACGCGGGCGTGGGACACGAGCGAGGCCGGTCGGGCGCTGCTCGACGTGCACCGCGGGCTCGACCGGGCCTCGCGCGACGTGCGCGTGCGCGCCGAGCGGATCGCCCGGGAGTGGCAGGAGTCGGTGTTCGAGCTCGTCCGCGAGAAGGGCGCCGGCAAGCGCACGAAGGCCCGCGCCCTGTCCGTCGGCGTGAACGCCACGGGGGTCGCGTTGATGGTCGTCGTGTTCGCGGGCACCGCGGGCCTGACCGGTGCCGAGGTCGGCATCGCGGGTGGCACCGCCGCGGCCGGCCAGGCCGTGCTGAGCGCCGTCTTCGGCGACCAGGCCGTGCGCGAGCTCGCCGAGCAGGCGGGCGAGGACCTCTCGCAGCGGCTCAAGGAGCTGCTCGACTCGGAGGCCCGCCGCTACATCGCGCTGCTTCCCGACCCGGGCGCGTTGACGGACGCCCGCTGGACGCTCGAGTCCGCACTCAAGGCCGTCGACGAGCCGCAGGGAACCCGCAGATGAGCGAGCGCCAGCGAGCGACGATGACTCACCTCGTGCCGGTGCCGCCGTACCGTGCCCTTTCCTCGGAGGCACCGGCATGAGCAATTTGGACGAGCGGGTCAAGGCTTTGCGGTCGGCCCTTGATGCGGCCGGCGATGCGATCGACCCCGAGGTGACCGCGCCGGCGGCCGGCGTGTTCTCGCACACGACCGAGCGGCTCGACCTGTCCGACCAGCACACCGTCGTCGTGCTGGCCGGGGCCACCGGATCGGGCAAGTCCTCGCTGTTCAACCGGATCGTCGGACTCGAGCTGGCCGAGGTCGGCTACCTGCGACCCACGACGGCCACGCCGCTCGCCTGCGCGTGGGGCCCGTCGGGCGCGACCGACCTGCTCGACTGGATCGGCGTCGCCCGGCGCGACCAGATCGCCCGACGCGGGGTTCTCGACGCGCCGCGCGACGATGCGTTCGAGGGCCTCGTACTGCTCGACCTGCCCGACCACGACTCGGTCGTCACCGCCAACCAGGAGCTGGTCGACCACGTCGCCCGGTACGCCGACCTGTTCGTCTGGGTGCTCGATCCGCAGAAGTACGCCGACGACGCCATCCACGCCCGCTACCTGCGGCCCTTGGCCAGCCACCGCGACGCGTCCGTCGTGGTCCTCAACCAGGCCGACCGGCTGAGCGAGACCGATCTGAAGGTGGCCATCGACGACCTCGAGCGGATCCTCGAGGAGGAGGGCTTCGGCGGGGTGCCGGTCATCGCGACGAGCGCGCTCACGGGGACCGGCGTGCCGAAGCTGCGTGAGGAGATCGGTCGCCGGATCCGCTCCCGGGACGCGTCCCAGGCGCGCCTGGCCGCCGACGTGCGACAGGTGGCCCGCCGGCTCGCGGCGGCCGGCGGCACCGATCCCGTGCCCGGGATCGACCGCGACACCCGCAACGCCCTGGTCGAGACCTTCGTGGCGTGCGCGGGCGTCCCGCAGATCGCCGACGCGGTCGAGCTCTCGATGGCCCGCCGCGCCGTCATGGCCACCGACTGGCCGCTGATCGGATGGGTCGGGCGGCTGCGTCACGACCCGTTGCGCGATCTCGGTCTGGGCCGATCGGCCCGCGACGCCGTGGCGGAGTCGATCCCGATCTCGCCGTCGGTGCAGCGGGCGCGCGCCGACCTCGCGCTGCGTGAGGCCGCCGAGCACGCCACGGCCGGCATGTCGCGGCCGTGGCGGTCCTCGATCCTCGACGCTGTGGCCGGCGAGAGTGCGCGCGATGTCATCGACGAGCTCGACGAGGCCGTCGCCAAGGTCGACCTCGGCCTGCGCCACCGGCCCTTCTGGTGGACCGCCGTCGGCCTGCTGCAGTGGCTGACCTTCCTCGTCGTGATCGCGGGCATCGCGTGGTCGTTCGCGGCCGTGTTCGGCCTCGTCGACCCCGACCCGTGGACCGACGCGCCGCGCCCGCTCGGCATGAGCCTGCCGCTCGTCCTGGTCGCGGGCGGCCTGCTGTTCGGAGTCGGACTGACGCTCGTGTCGCGCTGGCTCGGCGCGGCCGGGGCCCGGCGGGCCGCGGCGAAGGCCGAGCGTCAGCTCACCGAGGCGATCAACCGCACGACCGAGCGCGAGGTCGTCGCCCGGCTGCGCAACGAGCTCGACCGCTACGAGCGCTGGCGCACGGGGCTGGCGACCGCGGGGCGGTAGTCTGCCCGGCCCGTCGCTAGGCTGGTGGGCATCATGGCTGACTACGTCCTCTCCCTCCGCAACGTCCGCAAGGCCTTCGGCGACAAGGTCGTCCTCGACAACGTCACCCTCTCGTTCCTGCACGGGGCGAAGATCGGCGTCGTCGGGCCGAACGGCATGGGCAAGTCCTCGCTGCTCAAGCTCATGGCCGGTCTCGACCAGCCGAACAACGGCGATCTCGTCCGCGATCCCGACGCGACCGTGGGGATGCTCCAGCAGGAGCCGCCGCTGACCGAGGGCAAGACGGTCCTGGAGAACGTCGAGGAGGCGGTCTCCGAGATCAAGGCCAAGATGGCGCGCCTCGAGGCGGCCTACGCCGAGATGGCCGAGCCCGACGCCGACTACGACAAGCTCGGGACCGAGACCGGCGAGCTGCAGAACTACCTCGACGCCGTGGGTGCGTGGGACATCGACAGCAAGCTCGACCAGGCCATGGACGCGCTGCGCTGCCCGCCGCCGGACGCGCTCGTCGACAACCTCTCCGGTGGTGAGCGCCGCCGCGTCGCGCTGTGCAAGCTGCTGCTGCAGCAGCCCGACCTGCTCCTGCTCGACGAGCCCACCAACCACCTGGACGCCGAGAGCGTGCAGTGGCTCGAGGGCCACCTCAAGTCCTACCCGGGCGCCGTCCTGGCCGTGACCCACGACCGCTACTTCCTCGACAACGTCGCCGAGTGGATCGCCGAGGTCGACCGCGGCCAGATCCACGGCTACGAGGGCAACTACTCGACGTACCTCGAGACGAAGAAGGACCGCCTCAAGATCGAGGGCCAGAAGGACGCCAAGCGCGCCAAGATGCTCGAGCGCGAGCTCGAGTGGGTCCGGTCGAACGCGAAGGGCCGCCAGACCAAGAGCAAGTCGCGTCTCGCGCGGTACGAGGAGCTCGCGGCCGAGGCCGAGAAGGCGCGCAAGATCGACACCACGGACATCAACATCCCGGCCGGTCCGCGACTGGGCGACATCGTGCTGAACGCGAAGGACCTGACCAAGGGCTTCGAGGGCCGCGTCCTGTGGGACGACATCAGCTTCACGCTGCCGCGCGCCGGCATCGTCGGCATCGTCGGCCCCAACGGTGTCGGCAAGACGACGCTGTTCCGGATGATCACGGGCGCCGAGGAGCCGGACTCGGGCACGCTCGACGTCGGTCAGACGGTCAAGATCAGCTACGCCGACCAGACCCGCGCCAACATCGACCCGACCAAGAACGTGTGGGAGGTCGTCTCGGAGGGCCTGGACTTCATCAAGGTCGCGAACTTCGAGATGAACAGCCGCGCCTATGTCGCGTCGTTCGGTTTCAAGGGCGCCGACCAGCAGAAGAAGGCCGGCGTGCTGTCCGGTGGCGAGCGCAACCGACTCAACCTCGCGCTGACGCTCAAGCAGGGCGGCAACATGCTGCTGCTCGACGAGCCGACCAACGACCTCGACGTCGAGACCCTGTCCGCCCTGGAGGACGCACTGCTCGACTTCCCCGGCTGCGCCGTGGTCACGTCGCACGACCGGTGGTTCCTCGACCGCATCGCGACGCACATCCTCGCGTGGGAGGGCACCGAGGACAACCCGGGTCACTGGTTCTGGTTCGAGGGCAACTTCGCGTCCTACGAGGCCAACAAGATCGAGCGCCTCGGCGAGGACGCCGCCCGTCCGCACCGCGTCACGCACCGCCGCCTGACCCGCGACTGACGCGGGTCATCGGCGTCAGGAGTCCTCGGACGCGTCGGTGTCGCAGTCGGTCTCCGTGGTGCCTGTGAAGGACACCGACGGGCCCCACGCGGTGATCTGGTGGCGCAGCCCGAGGATGCTCACCGTGACGGTCGGAGAGTCCAGGGCGTTCCCCTCGCTCTCCGGCGAGGCGCACCCTCCGGGCACGTGGGTGACGCGGATCGGCAGGACCAGAGGGGTGTCGTCGGCCCCCACCGGTGCGTAGGAGCGGCGGAGGTCGAAGGTGGCATCGGTGTCGTGGGTCCCGGAGGTCGACTCCGGGCCGCCTCCGTAGGGCCACGACGCGCGAAGACTGGTGCCGGTTCCCGGGCCCATGTAGCTCCAGGTCACGGACTCGAGATTCACGTGGATGGCCCCATCGGTGTACAGCATCGTCCGCATGATGCAGTCCAGGCGGTGGTCGTTGTAGAGCGCGACGGGCGGGTCCATGCGGTCCCACGCTGCTTCGTCCTTCCCGGCCGCAAGACGTTTCGCGGGGTCCACGACGGACCCCGGATCGTGGCACTCGACGAGCTGCGCCGTCGACAGGTGCACCTTCGAGGCCTGCCACGCCGAGGCCAGCGGCCAGGCGATCAGCCCCGCCACGGCCAGACCCGCCGTGCTGACGATGACGAGGGTCCTGCGGGAGGGTCTGGGCATGGCGGGATCCTAGTGGCTCCCGTGACTCCGGGAGTGATTCAGAAGCGCCGGCCGTCGAGGCGCTCGACGACGGCGGCCATGACCCGGCCGACGGCCTCGAAGTCGTCGGGGGAGCCGGCATCGACGAGGTAGTCGTGCACGCCGCGCACGTGCGTGTGGGCGGCACGTTCGAGCAGCGCGAAACCGTCGTCGGTCAGCACGGCGGTGACGCCGCGGCCGTCGCTGTCGCACTGGATGCGGTTCACGACGCCGTCGCGCTCGAGCCGGGTGATCGTGTGGGTGATCCGGCTGCGCGAGTGCGCCAACGCGGCGGCGAGCTCGGCCATCCGGATCGCGCGACCGGGTGCCTCGGAGAGCCGCACGAGGATCTCGTACTCGGGCATCGACAACCCGTGCTCGGTGCGCAGGTCGCGGTCGAGGCGGTCCATGAGCACCGTCGTTCCCCCCAGGAAGGCGCGCCAGACCCGCTGCTGGCTCTCGCTCAGCCAGGGGGTGTCGTTGACGGACTCGATCGGCAGTTCGGTGGCAGACGTGCTCATGTGAGGTAGTTTACATTCGCAACGACTTGATTGAAAGTTCAACCATGTGTAATGTCTATCTCGTTGAACAGTCAACAAGACTTCCCGACAGACTTCCACAGGAGAACCCCATGAGCGACATCACCACCGGCACCTGGCAGCTGGACCCGACCCACACGGAGATCGGCTTCACCGTGCGCCACATCATGAGCAAGGTGCGCGGCAAGTTCGAGAAGTTCGAGGGCACGCTGGTCACCGCCGACGACATCACGGCCTCGACCGTCAACGTCTCGGTCGACCTCTCCTCGATCAGCACGGGCACCGCGGATCGCGACAACCACCTGCGCTCGGGCGACTTCTTCAACGTCGAGACGCACCCGACGATGACCTTCGCCTCGACCGGCGTCGTGCAGAAGTCCGACACGGACTACGTCGTCACCGGCGACCTCACGATCAAGGACGTCACGAAGCCGATCGAGCTGACGGTCGAGTTCCTCGGCGAGGGCAAGGATCCGTGGGGCGGCACGCGTGTCGGCCTCGAGGCCACCGGCCAGATCAGCCGCAAGGCGTGGGGCATCGACTTCAACATCCCGCTCGAGGGCGACAAGGTCATGATCGGCGACAAGATCACGCTGAACATCGTGGCCGAGGCCGTGCTCCAGGCCTGAGCCTCACCACCCCTGGACCGAAGGGGCCCGCGACTTCCCCCGAGTCGCGGGCCCCTTCGCCATGTCCGGGGCGCGTGACGTCAGTGGGCCGCGACCATGCGCACGGCGAGTCCGGCGTGCAGGGCGGCGAGGTCGTCGGGGGTGACGGTGCCGCCGGGGTGGTACCAGCGGACGAGGTCGATGCTGAGCGAGAGCAGGGCCAGTGACGTGCCCTTGACGTCGGTGACGTCCATGACGCCGGACTCGACGCCGGCGGTGAGGGCGTCGCGCAGGACCTGCTCGATGCCGCGGCGGTACTCGGCGATCTCGGCGCGGTGCTCGGGGGTGAGCGCGTCGAACTCGTACTGCACGATGCGCCCGACGCGGCTGTTGACGGCATGCCAGCGGCTGAACTCGCCGACGATCGATCGGACGCGGCCGATCGGGTCGTCGGCCGAGTCGGCGGCGGCGCGCACGATCTCCAGCGACGCCCGGTGGCCGCGCTGCGAGATCCCGAACAGCAGGTCCTCCTTCGTCGCGTGGTGCACGTAGACGGCGGCGGGGCTCATGCCGGCGCGGGCGGCGATGTCGCGGGTCGTGGTGCCGGCGAAACCGGACGCGGCGAACGCCTCGACGGCCGCGTCGAGCAGCCGTTCGCGGGTTGCCGACGAACGGTCGCGGCCTTCGCGTGCCGTGGGCGCCGAGTCGCTGGTCATGGTGGACAGCATGACTCAGGAATGTCACACTAAGCAAGCGCTTAGTCAATCCGGCGAGTCGTCGCCGGGCTCCGTCCCGTCGCTCACCTGCGAGGAAGGCCACCATGGACCGCACCGTCTACACCGAGGACCACGAGGACTTCCGGGCGTCGTGCGCGGCCTTCCTCGACAAGCACGTCCGCCCGCACACGGAGGACTTCATCGCCAGCAAGGCGCTGCCGCGTGAGTTCTGGACCGCCGCCGGTGGCGAGGGCTTCCTCGGCCTCGAGATCCCCGAGGAGTTCGGTGGGGCCGATGCGGGCGACTTCCGCTTCAACGCGGTGTGGGCCGAGGAGTTGAGCAAGGTCAACGCCTCGATCGCCTCGTGCGTCGGCATCCACTCCGACATCACGGCTCCCTACCTCGTGGAGCTCGGCACCCAGGAGCAGAAGGAGCGCTGGCTGCCGTCCGTCGTCGCCGGCGAGACGGTGCTCGCGATCGGCATGACCGAGCCCGGCGGCGGCTCTGACCTCGCGGCCCTCAAGACCACGGCCGTCCGCGACGGTGACGAGTGGGTCGTGAACGGCTCGAAGACCTTCATCACCAACGGCTACAGCGCCGACATGATCGTCACGGCCGTGCGGACCGATCCCGCGAAGGGCGCCCGCGGCATCACGCTGTTCGCGATCGAGGCGACCGACGAGGGCTTCAGCCGCGGCCGCAAGCTCGACAAGGTCGGCCAGGAGGAGTCCGACACCGCCGAGCTGTTCTTCGAGAACCTGCGCCTGGGCGACGACCGCGTGATCGGCGATCTCGGCGGCGGCTTCATCTCGATGATGCAGAAGCTTCCGCAGGAGCGGCTCAGCTGTGCCGTGTCGAACGTCGCGCACGCCAAGCAGATCCTGCTCGAGACGATCCAGTACTGCCACGACCGCAAGGCGTTCGGCCAGTCGATCGGCTCGCTGCAGCACAACAAGTTCCTGCTGGCCGAGCTGGTCACCAAGATCGAGGTCGCCGAGCAGTACGTCGACCAGGCCGTGCTCGCGCACTCGCGGCGGCAGCTCAGCCCGATCGACGCGGCGAAGGCGAAGTGGTGGTCGTCGGAGGTCCAGAACGACGTCCTCGACCACTGCGTCCAGCTGCACGGCGGCTACGGATTCATGAACGAGTACCGCGTCGCGAGGGCGTGGCGCGACGCCCGGGTCACCAAGATCTGGGCGGGATCGAACGAAATCATGAAGGAACTCATCGGCCGCGACCTGGGCTTCTGACCCGACGACCACCACGACGACATCGATTCACCGAAGAAAGAGAAATCATGCCTGAAGCAGTCATCGTCTCCACCGCCCGTTCGCCCATCGGCCGCGCCGGCAAGGGATCGCTCAAGGACATGCGTCCGGACGACCTCGCCGTGCAGATGGTCCAGGCCGCGCTGGCCAAGGTGCCCGAGCTGGACCCGAAGGACATCACCGACCTGCACCTCGGCGTCGGCCAGCCCGCGGGCGAGTCCGGCTTCAACGCGGCCCGCGCCGTGTCCGTGCTCGCCGGCTTCGACCACCTGCCGGGTGTCACCGTCCAGCGCTACTGCTCCAGCTCGCTGCAGACGACGCGCATGGCGTTCCACGCGATCAAGGCCGGCGAGGGCGACGCGTTCATCTCGGCCGGGGTCGAGACCGTGAGCCGCTTCGGCAACGGCTTCGCCGACGTGCCCGGTGCCGAGAACCCGGTGTTCGCCGACGCCGTGGCCCGCACCGCGACGCGCAGCGAGGGTGGCGCCGACACGTGGCAGGATCCGCGGGAGTCGGGTCTGCTGCCCGACCTGTACATCGCGATGGGCCAGACCGCCGAGAACGCCGCCCAGTACCTCGGCATGAGCCGTCTGGAGCAGGACGAGTTCGCCCTGCGCAGCCAGAACCTCACCGAGGCCGGCATCGCGTCCGGCTTCTGGGCCAAGGACATCACGCCGGTCACGCTGCCCGACGGCACCGTGGTCAGCGCCGACGACGGACCGCGCGCTGGCACGACGCTCGAGGCGCTGTCGGGCCTGCGCCCGGTGTTCCGCCCCGACGGCACCGTGACGGCCGGCAACGCCTGCCCGCTCAACGACGGCGCCGCCGCGGTCGTGGTCATGAGCGACACGAAGGCCGCCGAACTGGGCCTCACGCCGCTCGCGAGGATCGTCTCGACGGCCGTCACGGGCCTGTCGCCGGAGATCATGGGTCTCGGCCCGATCGAGGCCATCCCCGCCGCGCTGAAGAACGCCGGCCTGTCGCTCGACGACATCGACCTGTTCGAGATCAACGAGGCGTTCGCCGTCCAGGCGTGGGGCTCGGCCAAGCACCTCGGCATCCCGCTGGAGAAGCTGAACGTCAACGGTGGCGCCATCGCGGTCGGCCACCCGTTCGGCATGACGGGGGCGCGCATCACGAGCACCCTCATCAACAACCTCCAGTGGCACGACAAGCGTTACGGCGTCGAGTCCATGTGCGTCGGCGGCGGCATGGGCATGGCCATGGTCATCGAGCGCCTCTGATGAGCGGCTTCGTGGAGGGCGGTCACCCGCGGTTCGACGGCAAGGTCGCGATCGTCACCGGCGCGTCGCGCGGCATCGGCCTGGCCGTGGCGCAGCGGCTCGTCGACGACGGTGCCAAGGTCGTCATCACGGCACGCAAGACCGAGGCCCTCGAGGCCGCGGTCGCCGAGCTCGGCCCCGAGAACGCCACGTTCGTGGCGGGCGCGGCCGACGATGTGGACCACCAGGACGAGGCGATCGCCACCGCGATCGAGACGTTCGGCGGACTCGACTTCCTGGTCAACAACACCGGCATCAACCCGACGTACGGGCCGATGATCGAGATGGATCTGACGGCGGGCCGCAAGATCTTCGAGGTCAACGTGCTGTCGGCGGTCTCGTGGGCGCAGAAGGCCTACAACGCCTCGCTCAAGGAGAACGGCGGCGCGATCGTCAGCATCGCCTCCGTCGCGGGCCTCAAGCCGGCTCCGATGATCGGCATGTACGGCGCGTCGAAGGCCGCCGTGATCCACGTGACGCAGGAGCTGGCGGTCGAGCTGGCCCCGGCCGTGCGGGTCAACGCGGTCGCTCCGGCGGTCGTCAAGACGAAGTTCGCCGGCGCCCTCTTCGAGGGTCGCGAGGACGAGGTCGCCGCCGCGTACCCCATGAAGCGGCTCGGCGTCCCCGAGGACATCGCCTCGGTCGTGGCGTTCCTGCTGTCCGATGACGCGGCCTGGGTGACCGGTCAGTGCATCACGATCGACGGCGGACTGACGCTGACTGGCGGCGTCTGACCGCCCGGCGGGGGACGTTTCCTTCTGCATTCCGGTGGCCATACCCACCGAAATGCCTCAGGAAACGTCCCCCCGCCCGGCCCGCGCGATGCGCGGGTTGTCCCCAAACTGGGGGTAAACGTGTGTGCAACTCTGGGTTACACAACACATGAGTCACACCCATCCCACGCGCCCCGCCGCCGCGCCGGAGTGTGACGCAAAACATGAGGAATCCGTCATGTAAAAGATGAGGTTTCCCTCATGTTCATGGCACCATGGATGAATGACGACGCTCGACTCCTCCGTGTTCACCGCTCCCACCCAGCCCGACCGCCGCGGCTCCGACAGCCTGCTCGACGACCTGCGCGCAGGGACGGCGTGGGGACTCGTCTTCGGAGGCCAGGGTGGTGCGTGGCTCGAGCCGCTCGCCGACCTGGTCCGTGACTTCGCGCTCGACGCGGACATCGCCGACCTCGTCCGCCGGACCGACCGCCTGCTCGCGCCGATCGCGTCCGAGCTGGCCCGCACCGGTGTGGCGTTCGACCCGGTCGCGTGGGTCGACGTGCTCGCCGTGGGGGAGTCCGCCGAGGATGACGACGCCCCCGTCCTGCCCGCCGGCACCGATCTCACCGCGCCGGCCGCCTCCGTGCCCGGCATCGTCCTGGCGCAGCTGGCCGGACTGCGCGCCCTCGGTCGTCAGGGGCTCGACGTCAACGCCTACCCGCCGGTCGCCGTCGCCGGTCACTCCCAGGGAGTCCTCACCGCCGAGGTGCTCGCCGGCGTCTCGGACGTCGAGGTGCTCGCCCTGGCCCGTCTCGTCGGTGCCGCCGCGCAGCTCACCGGCCGCCGCCGGGGCCTGCTCGGCGAGACGATGCTGGCCGTCTCGGGAGTCGTCCCCGAGCGCGTCGCCGAGATCGTCGAGGGCACCGGCGCCGTGTGCCGCATTCGCAACGGCCGCCGCTCGGTCGTCCTGTCCGGACCCGAGTCGGCCCTCGCCGCCGCCACGGCGCGACTCGAGCAGGTCGCCGCCGACGAGAAGGCCGAGCGGGAGCGCAAGACCACCGGCGGTGCGCCGTTCAGCCCCGTCATCGAGCCCGTCGAGTCGGGCCTGGCCTTCCACCACCCCGACCTCGCCGCCGCGGCCGACCTCGTCGCCGACTGGGCCGGCCGGGTCGGCATCGACACCGAGCACGCCCGCCGGCTGACCGAGCGCGCGATCGTCGACCCGGTCGACTGGGTCGCCGACGTCACGACCGTCCTCGACGCCGGCGCCCGCTGGATCGTCGACCTCGGCCCCGGCGACCTGGCGACGCGGCTCACCGCGCCCGAGGCCCGGGTCCGCGGTGTCGGCATCGTCGCCGCGACGACCCGCCGCGGACACCGTGAGCTGACCATCACCGGCGCGCGCCCCGTCCCGCCGGTGGCGTGGGCGACGTTCGCGCCGCGCCTCGTGACCCTCGCCGACGGCTCGACCGCCGTCGAGACGCGGTTCACCCGCGCGACCGGCAAGTCGCCCATCCTGCTCGCCGGCATGACCCCCACGACCGTCGACGCGAAGATCGTCGCGGCGGCCGCGAACGCCGGCTTCTGGGCCGAGCTGGCCGGTGGCGGTCAGGTCACCGAGCAGGTCTTCGACGACCGCATCGCCGAGCTCGGCGAGCTGCTCGACGAGGGTGCGACCTACCAGTTCAACTCGCTCTTCCTCGATCCGTACCTGTGGCGCCTGCAGCTGGGCCAGAACCGCCTCGTCCAGCGCGCCCGGGCCGCCGGTGCCGCGATCGACGCCGTCATCGTCACGGCCGGCATCCCCGAGAAGGACGAGGCGATCGCGCTCGTCGACGAGCTGACCGAACTGGGCATCGAGCACGTCGTGTTCAAGCCCGGCACGGTCAAGCAGATCCGCCAGGTGCTGGCCATCGCCAAGGAGACGGACCGCACCGTGATCGTCCAGATCGAGGGCGGCCGCGCCGGGGGCCACCACTCGTGGGAGGACCTCGACGACCTCGTCCTGGTCACGTACGGCGAACTGCGTGCGCAGTCCAACGTCGTCATCGCCGTCGGTGGCGGCATCGGCACCGCCGAGGCCTCCTCCGCCTGGCTCACCGGCTCGTGGTCGCTGCGTCACGGCTACCCCGAGATGCCCGTCGACGGCATCCTCGTCGGCACCGCCGCGATGGCGACGCTCGAGGCCACGACCGCTCCCGACGTCAAGCGCCTGCTCGTCGAGACCCGCGGCACGGGCACGTGGGTCGGTGCGGGCACCGCCAAGAACGGCATGGCCTCCGGCCGCAGCCAGCTCGGCGCCGACATCCACGAGATCGACAACACGGCATCGCGCACGGGCCGCCTGCTCGACGAGGTCGCCGGCGACGCCGAGGCGGTCGCCGCCCGTCGCGACGAGATCGTCGAGGCGCTCGACCGCACGGCCAAGCCCTACTTCGGCGACGTCGAGACCATGACCTACGGCCAGTGGCTGCGTCGCTTCGTCGAGCTCTCCGGCACCGCGGCCGACGGCACGGCGGCGTGGCTGGACGTCTCGTTGCGCGACCGCTTCCACGCCATGGTCCAGCGCGCCGAGGCGCGTCTGGCCACGCAGGACCGCGGCGAGATCGTCTCGCTGTTCGCCGAGGCCACCGACGTCGAGGACGGCCCGGCCGCCCTCGCACGCCTGCTCGAGCAGCACCCCGACGCCGAGACCGTGACGCTGCACCCCGCCGACGTCGCCTTCTTCGTCGAGGTGTGTCGCCGCGCCGGCAAGCCCGTCAACTTCGTCCCCGTGATCGACGCCGACGTGCGGCGCTGGTGGCGGTCGGACTCGTTGTGGCAGGCACACGACCCGCGCTACAGCGCCGACGAGGTCTGCATCATCCCCGGCACGGCCTCCGTCGCCGGGATCACCCGGGCCGACGAGCCCGTCGCCGCCCTCCTCCAGCGGTTCGAGGACGCGGCCGTCGACTCGCTCCTGGCGGCCGGGCGCGCGCCCCAGCGGGTCCCCGGTCGTCGTCGCGAGGGCGACCCGCACCTGTCGGGTCCGCTCGCGCTCGTGCTGGCAGCGCCGGACGTCACGTGGGCCGGCCGCACCGTCACGAACCCCGTCCACCGCCTCGGCGAGGAGTGGGTGCTCGTCGACGGTGACACGGCCGAGCAGGCCGCGACCGGTGCTCGCCTCACCTCGATCGAGGGTGCCGCAGCCGTCGACCTCACCGTGCCGCTCGGCGCGGGCCGCGAGCTGACCCTGCGCATCGACGTCCCCGCGGCCACCGCGCGCGGCGCCGCGCCGGTCGTCTCGGTGGACTCCGCCGTCGCCGCGATGGGGACGATCGTCTCCGGCGCCGTCGCGGGCGACCTGCCCGAGGTCGTCGACGGCGTCGCCCGCAGCCTGGTGGCGTGGGATCCGGACCTCGCCGCGGACCACGCGGCCGTCAGCGGCGGGCCGCTCGTTCTCGGCCGCCACCTTGTGCCGGACGTCCTGGTCGGGCTGGCCTGGCCGACGGTCTTCGCCGCGATCGGCGCCGCCCGCACCGCGGGCGACGTCCCGGTCGTCGAGGGCATGCTGGACCTCGTCCACCTCGATCACGCGGTCACGGTCGGCGCCCTGCCGACCGAGCCGACCGACCTCTCCGTCGCGGCCCGGCTGGCCGGCGTCGAGGACACCGAGGTCGGCCGCGTCGTCGCGGTCGACGTGACCCTGTCCGCGGGCGGTGCCGAGCTGGCGACGATGCGCGAGCGGTTCGCGATCCGGGGCCGCACGGGCGCCCCGGCGCTCACCGACCCGTCCCGCGCCGGTGGCGTCGAGCTCGACGAGCTGCACGACACCCCGCGCCGCAAGCGCGCCGACGTCCGCCTCGCCGCGCCGACCGACCTGCGGTCCTTCGCCGCGGTCACGGGCGACCACAACCCCATCCACACGAGCACCGCCGCCGCCCTGCTGGCCGGCCTGGGCGCCCCGATCGTCCACGGCATGTGGACCTCGGCGGCCGCCCAGCACGCCGTCACCGAGGCGACGAACCGTCGCATCGCCGGCTGGACGACCCGCTTCATGGCACCGGTCCGCCCGGGCGCCGAGGTCGAGATCCGCGCTGACCGGGTCGGTCAGACCCACGGCCGCGAGGTGCTCGAGGTCACGGTCCGCGCCGACGGCGACCTCGTGATGGCGGCCTCGGTCGTCCTCGACGCGCCGCGCACCGCCTACGCATTCCCCGGCCAGGGCATCCAGAGCAAGGGCATGGGCATGGCGGGCTACCAGCGCTCGGCCGCGGCCCGCGAGATCTGGGACCGCGCCGACAAGCACACCCGCGACGCGCTCGGCTTCTCGATCCTGACGGTCGTGCGCGACAACCCGACCGAGCTCACGGCGCTCGGCGTCACGCACAAGCACCCCGACGGCGTGCTCTACCTGACCCAGTTCACGCAGGTCGCGATGGCCGTCCTGGGCGCCGCCCAGATGGCCGAGCTGCGCGAGGGCGGTGCCTTCGTCGACGGCGCCGTGCTGGCCGGCCACTCCGTCGGTGAGTACAACGCGCTCGCCGCGGTCTCGGGCGTCATCAGCCTCGAGGCCGTCGTCGAGGTCGTGTTCCAGCGCGGTTCCGTCATGCACACGCTCGTCCCGCGCGACGCGCACGGCCGCAGCGACTACCGGCTCGCCGCGATCCGGCCCTCGCAGGTCGGTCTGGCCGACGACGAGGTCAAGGGCTACGTCGAGGGCCTCGGTGAGGCGTCCGGTGAGTTCCTGCAGATCGTGAACTACAACCTGCGCGGCTCGCAGTACGCGATCGCGGGCACGGTTCGCGGACTCGAGAAGCTGGAGGAGGACATCGCCGAGCGTCGCGAGCGCTTCGGTGGCAAGGCCGCCTTCATCCTCGTGCCCGGCATCGACGTGCCGTTCCACAGCAAGGTCCTGCACGGCGGCGTCCCGGACTTCCGCCACAAGTTGCAGGAGCTGCTGCCGCCCACGATCGATCCGTCGATCCTCGAGGGCCGCTACATCCCGAACCTCGTGCCGAGGCCGTTCAGCCTCTCCGAGGACTTCATCCGCGAGGTCGAGGAGTACGTCGGCACGACCGTGACGCGCTCGGAGGATCCGGCCGCCACGTGCCGCGACCTGCTGATCGAGCTGCTGGCCTGGCAGTTCGCCAGCCCGGTCCGCTGGATCGAGACGCAGGACCTCATGTTCAGCCCCGTCGCCGAGGGCGGACTGGGCGTCGAGCGCTTCGTCGAGATCGGCGTCAGCTCGGCGCCGACCGTGGCGAACCTCGCGTCCGGCACGCTCAAGCTGCCCGGCTACCCGCAGGTCGAGGTGCTCAACATCGAGCGCGACGCCGCGGCCGTCTTCGCGACGGACGAGGAGCCGGCTCTGGTCGAGGAGGACGAGGCTCCCGCCGAGGCCACCGCCGAGACCGCTCCCGCGACGACGACCGCGGCCGCTCCGGCGGCCTCCGGCCCCGCGACGCAGACCGCGGCCGACCTGCCGTTCACGGCGGCCGCCGCGACGAAGGTGCTCATCGCGTGGTGGACGAAGCTGCGTCTCGACCAGCTCGGTGCGGCCGACTCGATCGAGTCGCTCACCGACGGCGCGTCGAGCCGGCGCAACCAGCTGCTCATCGATCTCGGCGGCGAGCTGTCGCTCGGCGCGATCGACGGCGCGGCCGAGGCCGACCTGACGACCCTCGGTGGACAGGTCGAGGGCCTTGCCCGGACCTACAAGCCGTTCGGTCCCGTCCTCTCCGAGGCCCTCGGTGACCACCTCAAGAAGGTGCTCGGCCCGACGGGCCGCAAGCAGGCCGCGGTCGCCGAGCGCGTCACCGGCGCGTGGCAGCTCGGCTCGGGCTGGGCCTCGCACGTGCTCGCCGAGCTGGCGATGACGACCCGCGACGGCCAGAGCGTCCGCGGCGGTGCCTTCGGCGACGTCACCGTCGCCTCCGGTGCCGACGTCGACGCCGCGATCGACGCGGCCGTCCAGTCGGTCGCCGCCCGCCACGGCGTGACGGTCCAGATGCCGTCCACCGGCGGCGGCGACGGCGCGACGATCGACGCCGCGGCGCTCGGGGAGTTCACCGACGCGATCACCGGTCGCGACGGCGTGCTCGCCTCGGCCGCTCGGCTCGTGCTGGAGCATCTCGACCTCGTCGACGTGCCCGCCGCGGTCGAGTCGGACGAGCAGGCCGAGGCCGTGCTCGCCCGCGTCGAGGCCGAGCTCGGCTCGGACTGGATCAAGGCCACGGCCGGCGTCTTCGACGCCGACCAGGCCTTCGTGCTCGACGACCGCTGGGCCTCGGCCCGCGAGGACCTCGCGCGCCTGGGCTCTGCACTTCTCCGCCCGGAGCCCGGAACCCCCGCCGGGGGCACCGAGGTGTCCGGCACCTTCGTCGGCACCGGCGAGACCGTCGCGAAGCAGGCCGAGTTCTGGGCCCTTCGCACCGGCGACGAGCGCTTCACGCAGATCGCCGCCGAGGCGCGCGACACGACGTCCGGCGACTTCGCCGGCGAGGTCGCCGTCGTCACCGGCGCCGCTGCCGGCTCGATCGCCGGCTCGGTCGTCGGTCGCCTGCTTGGCGGAGGAGCGACGGTCGTCGCGACCACCTCGTCGCTCGGCCCGAAGAAGCTCGCGTTCTTCAAGCAGCTGTTCCGCGATAACGCCCGCGCCGGCGCGGCCCTGTGGGTCGTCCCCGCGAACATGGCGTCCTTCGCCGACGTCGATGCGCTCGTCGCCTGGATCGGCAGCGAGCAGTCGCGCACCGCGGCGGGCGTCACCACGGTGACCAAGCCGGCGCTGTCCCCGACCCTGCTCGTGCCGTTCGCGGCCGGTCGGGTCATGGGCGACGCCGTCGACGCGGGACCGCGCGCCGAGCTCGAGATGCGCATCCTGCTGTGGTCCGTCGAGCGTCTCGTCGGTGCCCTGTCCGAGACCGTCACCGACCGGAACCTCGCCGCGCGACTGCACGTGCTGCTGCCGGGCTCGCCCAACCGCGGCATGTTCGGCGGCGACGGCGCGTACGGCGAGGCCAAGGCCGCGCTCGACGCCCTCGTCACGAAGTGGAGCGCCGAGAAGCGCTGGGCCGACAAGGTCACGCTGGCCCACGCCATCATCGGCTGGGTCCGCGGCACGGGTCTCATGGGCGCCAACGACCCGATGGTCGAGGCCGTCGAGGCCGCCGGCGTCCGCACGTGGGCGCCCGCCGACATGGCCGAGGCGTTGCTCGCGGCCTGCACCCCCGAGGCGCGGGCCGAGGCGGCCGGCGCTCCGATCACGCTCGACCTCACGGGCGGACTCGGCGACGTCGACCTCGACCTGCGCGAGATCGGTGGTCGAGTAGCCGCGGCGAGCGAAGCGAGCTCGCGGCGTATCGAGACCACGGAGGCGGCGATCAAGGCGCTGCCCGCGCCCCCGTCGCGCCTCGACCGCGTCGACACCCCCGCGTGGGGCGAGGTCACGGCCCGACCCGAGGACCTCGTGGTCATCGTCGGTGCCGGCGAGCTCGGCCCGTACGGCTCGGCCCGCACGCGGTTCGAGGTCGAGGTCGAGGACCGGCTGTCCGCGGCCGGCGTGCTCGAGCTGGCCTGGTCCACCGGGCTGCTGACGTGGGACGAGGCGAACAAGGGCTGGTACGACACCGAGTCCGGCGAGGCCGTCGCGGAGGAGGACATCGCCGACCGCTACGAGGACGCCGTCCGCGAGCGTGTGGGCGTTCGCCGCTACGTCGACGACCAGGACATGGTCGACAACACGGCGCCGCTGCTCGCCTCGGTCTACCTCGACCACGACCTGACGTTCGGCGTCTCCGGCGAGGCCGAGGCACGGGCGATGCACGAGGCCGAGCCCGAGCACACCGTCATCGGCGCGAACGCCGACGGCGAGTGGACCGTCACCCGCAAGGCCGGCAGCCAGGTCCGCGTCCCGCGCCGGATGAAGCTGACCCGCACCGTGGGCGGCCAGATCCCGACGGGCTTCGACCCGACCGTGTGGGGCGTTCCGGCCGAGATGGTCGAGGCCGTCGACCGGGTCGCGCTGTGGAACCTCGTCTGCACCGTCGACGCATTCCTCTCGTCGGGCTTCACCCCGTCCGAGCTGATGCGCTGGACCCACCCGACGCTCGTCGCCAACACGCAGGGCACGGGCATGGGCGGCATGACGTCGATGCACTCGCTGTACATCGACACGCTGCTGGGCGAGGCCAAGGCGAACGACATCCTGCAGGAGGCGCTGCCGAACGTCATCGCCGCGCACGTCGTGCAGTCGTACGTCGGCAGCTACGGCGCGATGATCCACCCGGTCGCCGCGTGCGCCACCACGGCCGTCTCGGTCGAGGAGGGCGTCGACAAGATCCGCCTCGGCAAGGCCGAGTTCGTCGTGGCCGGCGGCTTCGACGACCTCTCGGTCGAGGGGATCGTCGGCTTCGGCGACATGTCCGCCACGGCGGACTCGGCCGCGATGACCGCGAAGGGCCTCGAGGACCGCTACTTCAGCCGAGCCAACGACCGTCGCTACGGCGGGTTCGTGGAGTCGCAGGGCGGCGGCACGATCCTGCTGGCGCGCGGCGACCTCGCGGCGCGGATGGGCCTGCCGGTCCTCGGTGTCGTGGCCTACGCGGCCTCCTTCGCCGACGGCGTCCACACGTCGATCCCCGCCCCGGGCCTGGGTGCCCTGGCGGCCGGTCGCGGTGGCCGCGAGTCGCAGTTGGCCCGCTCGCTCGCCGCGCTGGCCGTGGGCGCCGACGACATCGGCGTGCTCAGCAAGCACGACACGTCGACGGGCGTCAACGAGCGCAACGAGTCCGAGCTGCACGAGCGTCTCGCGGCGGCCCTGGGCCGGTCGGAGGGCAACCCGCTCTACGTCATGAGCCAGAAGTCGCTCACCGGCCACGCCAAGGGCGGCGCGGCGGCGTTCCAGCTGATCGGGCTGTGCCAGGTGCTGGAGTCGGGCGTGGTCCCGCCGAACCGCAGTCTCGACTGCGTCATGGACGACCTCGCCGAGCACGAGCACCTCGTCTGGCTGCGCGAGCCGCTGGCCACGGGGCCGCTCAAGGCCGGACTCCTCACGAGCCTGGGCTTCGGTCACGTCGCCGGGCTGATCGCGGTCGTCCACCCGCAGGCGTTCGTCGCCGCGCTGGCCGACGACGAGCGTGACGCCTACCTCGATCGTGCGCAGCAGCGCCGGATCGACGGCCGGGCCCGGATCGTCGACGCGATGTACGGGGGAGCGGCGCTCTACCGTCGTCCCGCCGACCGCCGGCTGGGATCGGCCGGGGTGCGCGACCGTGAGGCCGCGCTCCTGCTCGACCCGAGCGCGCGTCTCGGCGATGATGGGGTCTATGCCTGCCGGTGATCGCACCTCGGTGATCGGCACGGGTGTCGATCTCGTGGACGTGCCCGGGTTCGCCGAACAGCTGCGGCGACCGGGCACCCGCGCCGGCAGTGCCTTCACGGCCGCCGAGCGCAGCGACGCCCGGAGCGTTCCCTCAGGCTCCGGGCGTCGCACCCCCGATCTCGAGATGGCCTCCTTGGCAGCCCGGTGGGCGGCCAAGGAGGCGTTCATCAAGGCGTGGTCGGAGTCGCTGTGGGGCTCGCCCCCGGTCATGGACGAGCACGTGCACCACCTCATCGAGGTCGTCCGCGACGCGTGGGGTCGCCCCCGCATCCGCCTGCACGGCGAGGTGGCGAAGCGACTCCAGGGCGTCGACGTGCACGTGAGCCTCAGCCACGACGGCGACCTGGCGATCGCGTTCGTCACCCTCTCCCGCTGACCCAACCACGACGCTGGCAGTGACGTTCGAGGGCACTATTCGCTGAAAACTGCCCTCGAACGTCACTCCCAGCGTCGTGGTTGGGTGGGGACCATGGACCTGCTCATCCTCGGCGGGACGGCCTTCCTCGGTCGCGAGATCGCCCGCGCGGCCGTCCAGCGCGGCCACGACGTCACGTGCCTCGCGCGGGGCTCCGCCGCGCCGGCCGACGGCGTCACGTTCGTGGCGGCGAACCGCGACGACGACGCCGGACTGGCGCCCGTGGCGGAGCGGGCTTGGGACGCCGTCATCGACGTCGGCCGCCAGCCCGGCCACGTGCGTCGCGCCGTGCGCGACCTGCGCAGCGCACATCGCCTGCTCGTCTCGACGGGGAACGTCTACGCCGACTTCTCCCGGCTCGAGCAGGACGAGGACTCACCGCTGCTGGCGCCGCTCGACGCCGACACCTGGGTCTCGGAGGAGGACTACGGAGCCGCGAAGGTCGCCTGCGAGCGGGCAGTCCGTGAGGCGGGAGGCCCGTCGGCCGTCGTCCGCTCGGGACTGATCGGCGGTCCCGGCGACGCGACCGGACGCTCGGGCTACTGGCCGTGGCGGTTCGCGCACCCCGTGGGACCCGACGTCGTCGTGCCGGACGAGCCCGACTTCCCGTGCGCGATGATCGACGTCCGCGACCTGGCCGCGTGGCTCGTCGTCCTCGCCGAGCGTCGCGTCGACGGGGTGTTCAACGCGACGGGCCCCACGACCGACCTGACCACCCTCCTCGACACCGCCGCTCGCGTCAGCGGCTCGACCGCTCGACCGCGGCCCGTCGGTGCGGAGCTCCTGCGGGAGCTGGGCATCGGGGCCTGGATGGGAGACGCCTCGCTGCCGCTGTGGATCGACGACCCCCAGTGGCGCGGGTTCGCCACGATGGACACCGGCCGGGCGCGCGCAGCCGGGCTCGCGACGCGACCGGTGGCCGAGACCCTCGCCGACGCGCTGGCGTGGGAGGAACGCGGACGCACCACACCACGGCGGTGTGGTCTGACCGACGAGGACGAGCGGCGCGTCCTCGCCGCAGTCACGGGGTAGGGCTCAGGTGGCGCCGGCCTCGGCGGCCAGCAGGTACGTGCCGAGGAGGCGCTTGAGCTCGACGACGGCCTCGACGTGGGACTGGCCGTCGCGGACCGAGAAGTTGAGCATCGAGTAGGCGACGTGGACGAGCACCTCGGCCATGATCTTGCGGCGCTCGCGCGGGGTGCCCGGGGTCAGCGGGGCGAGGACGTTCGCGACCTGTGCGGCCAGCTCCCGCTCGGTGACCGCGGCGGTCGTGCGCGTCGACGGCGTCGACTGGACGGCGTACCAGACTGCCCGCCGCGAGGGATCGGTCACCCACAGCTGGGCCATGTGGTCCACGAGACGGTCCATCAGCACGAGCCAGTCGAGCGTCGGCAGCTCGGCCGCGAGCTTGGCCAGCTCGGACTGCACGGCGACCGCGTTCTGCCGGTCGAGCTCGCACACGATGACGTACTTGTTCGCGAAGAACTGGTACAACGTCCCGATCGGCAGGCCGGCGCGCTGCGCGACCTCCTCGCACGTGAACGACTCGAACCCGACCTCGAGCAGCAGTTCGCGCGAGAACCGCAGGAGCTGCTCGAACTTGACCTTGCTGCGCTCCTGCGTGGGGCGCTTGCGCGGTTCGAGGATCTGGACGGCCGTCACGCGCGTCAGCCTAACTGGTCGCTACTTGGAAGTAGCGTCCAAACCGTGCTGGACGAGCGGATCGATCATCGCGCCGATGGTGTCGAAGCCCGCGCCGAGGGTCTGGCCCTGGGTGTATCGGAAGTAGATGCCCTCGAGGATCACCGCGAGCTTGAAGTACGCCAGCCCGAGGTGGAACCCGAGCTCGCCGACGTCGCGTCCCGACCGGGCCGCGTAGCGCTCGACGACCTCGTCGGGTGACAGGTAGCCCGGGGCCCGCGGTGCGTCCGTGACCTGGCCGCTGGACGCGCCCGCGTCGAGCGCGAGGTGCTGGTAGGCGAGCATCACGGCGAGGTCCGTGAGCGGATCGCCGAGCGTGCTCATCTCCCAGTCGAGCACCGTCGTGATCCGGTCGCCGTCGGTGGTGTCGACGAGCACGTTGTCCAGGCGGTAGTCGCCGTGCACGATCGTGGCGTCGTCCGACGCCGGGACGCTCGACGTGAGTCGGTCGGCGAGCTCGTCGATGCCGGCGATGTCGCGCGACCGGGAGGCGTCGAGCTGCTTCTTCCACCGCGCCACCTGACGCGTGAGGTAGCCGTCCGGGCGACCGAAGTCGGCCAGGCCCACGGCGCGGTAGTCGACGGCGTGCAGGTCGGCCAGGGTGTCGACGAGTCGCTCCGTGATGGCGCGCGTGCGGTCGGCGCCGAGCTCCTCGAGACCGGAGGCCCGCTGGAACGCGGTGCCCGCCATCTTCTCCATGACGTAGAAGGGCGCGCCGATGACGCCGTCGTCGGCACAGTGGGCGATCATCCGCGGGACCGGGACCGTCGTGTCGGCGAGGGCCGCCATGATGCGGTGCTCACGCCCCATGTCGTGGGCCGTGGCCAGCACGTGACCCAGCGGGGGACGGCGCACGATGACCTCGCGCTCGCCGTTCGTGACGGTGTAGGTCAGGTTCGACTTGCCGCCCGTGATGAGCGAGGCCGACAGGTCCCCGGGCAGTTCCCCGGGGACCTGGGCGTCGAGCCACGTGCGCAGGGCGGCGAGGTCGAGACCCTCGACGGACGAGGTCACGTCAGTCCTTCGGTCCGCCGGCGACGTAGATGACCTGGCCGGAGACGAAGCCCGCGCCCTCGCTGCACAGGAACGCGGCGGTGTGGGCGATGTCCTCGGGCTGGCCGACGCGCTTGACCGGGATCTGGTCGGCGCTGAACTTGATGAAGTCGTCGAACGGCACGCCGATGCGCTCGGCCGTCGCGGCCGTCATGTCGGTCTGGATGAAGCCGGGCGCGATCGCGTTGGCCGTGACGCCGTACTTGCCCAGCTCGATCGCGAGGGTCTTGGTGAAGCCCTGCATGCCGGCCTTCGCCGCGGAGTAGTTGGCCTGGCCGCGGTTGCCGAGCGCCGAGGTGCTGGACAGGTTCACGATCCGGCCGTAGTTGGCCTCGGTCATGTGCTTCTGGACGGCCTTGGTCATCAGGAAGGCGCCCTTGAGGTGGACGGCCATGACGGCGTCCCAGTCGTCGACGGTCATCTTGAAGAGCAGGTTGTCGCGGATGATGCCGGCGTTGTTGACCAGCACGGTCGGCGCGCCGAGCTCGTCGGCGACCTTGGCGACGGCGGCCTCGACGGCCTCGGGGTCGGCGACGTTGGCGCCGACGGCGAGCGCGCGGCCACCGTCCGCGACGATCTCGTCGACGACGCTCTGGCAGGCGGCCTCGTCGAGGTCGAGCACGGCAACGGCGAAGCCGTCGGCGGCGAACCGTCGGGCGACCTGGGCGCCGATGCCGCGGGCGGCGCCGGTGATGATGGCGGTACGGGTGGCGGTGCTGGTCTCTGGCACGGGGTCTCCTTGGTGTCTAAGCGCTTGCTTAGTGAACCCTAGCGCACGCCCCCGGGGTGCGGAAGGTCACAGCCGCGCCGAGGGATTTAATATGAGGAAATCCTCATGTTTGCTCTATAGTTGAGGAATGCCTCATGTTTCCGACGGCCGTCCCACGACGCAGACGCAGGACCAGACCGCTGGTCACCGCACGACCCTGAGCGACCGCCGACGCGAGCGCTTCGCTCGGGTCGAGCCGCGCGGAGCCCGCGTGCACACCGCCCGCGAGCGTGCCGAGCTGCTGCTCGACGAGGGCACGTTCGTCGAGCTGGCGCCGCTGCGCTCGGCGCAGCCCGGAGCCGGCAGCGGTGTCGTCGCCGGCTGGGGACTGGTCGACGGCCGCCCCGTCGTCGTCGCCTCGCACGACGCTGCGATCGCCTCCGGCGCGATCGGTGCCGTCATGGCCGAGGGCATCCACCGCGCCCAGCGCTTCGCGATCGCGAAGGGCTTCCCGATCGTCTACATCAACGACTCCGGCGGCGCGCGCGTCCCCGACGGCATCCACGCCCTCGACGGCTGCGGCGAGATCTTCCGGCTCAACGTCGAGGCCCAGGACGTCATCCCGCAGATCTCGGTGATCCTCGGCCCGTGCGCCGGGGCCGCCGCGTACTCGCCGGCCCTCACGGACTGGACGATCATGGTCAAGGGCCACGGTCACATGTTCCTCACCGGACCGGACATCGTTCGCGCGGCGACCGGCGAGACCGCCACCGCCGACGAGATCGGCGGCTCGGGCATGCACACGCGCGTCAGCGGTGTGGCCCACCTCGAGGTCGAGACGGAGGAGGAGGCGCTGCAGTCCGCGCGCCACCTGCTCTCCTACGTGCCCACGAACGCCGAGGCCCCGCTGCCGATGACGACCCCCGTGCCGGTCAACCCGATCTCGGCCGCGTCGCTGCCGACCGCGGTCCCCGAGAAGGCCAGCGTCGTCTTCGACATGTTCGACGTCATCGACGGTGTCCTCGACAACGGCGCCCGGCTCGAGCTGTCGCCCGACTACTGTGCCAGCGCCATCACGCTGTTCGGCCGGATCGACGGCAAGCCCGTCGGTGTCGTCGCCAACCAGCCCGCCGTCCGCGGCGGCATCCTCGACTCGAAGAACTCGGTCAAGATCGCCCGGTTCGTCGAGTTCTGCGGCCGCTTCGGCATCCCGATCGTGACGCTCGTCGACGTGCCCGGGTTCCTGCCCGGCACCGTCGAGGAGGGCCGCGGCATCATCAACGAGGGCGCCAAGGTGCTCAAGGCGTACGTCCGGGCGAAGAAGTCGCTGCGGCTGACCGTCGTCGTCCGCAAGGCCTACGGCGGCGCCTACATCGCGATGGGCTCCACCTCGCTCGGCGCCGACGCCGCGTGGGCGTGGTCGAACGCCGAGATCGCCGTCATGGGCCCCGGCGGTGCCGTCGCGCTGCTGCACCGTCGTGCGCTGGCTGCCGCCGAGGATCCCGACGCGCTGCGTGACGAGCTCGCCGAGGACTACCGCGAGAACGTCGCGCGACCGTACGTGGCCGCCGAGGCGGGCATCCTCGAGGACGTCATCCACGCCGAGGAGACCCGCGACCGGCTCGTCGCCTCGCTGCGGATCCTGGAGCACCGGTGATCGACGCCAAGGCCGAGATCGTCGGCAACGTCTGGAAGATCCTCGCCCGCGAGGGCGATGAGGTCGGTCCGGGCGACCCGCTCGTCATCCTCGAGACGATGAAGATGGAAATCCCGGTCACCGCGCCGGTGCACGGCCACGTCGCGTCGATCCTCGTGACGGAGGGCCAGATCGTCCAGGAGGGCGACCCGGTCGCGGAGATCGACGACACGTTGGGCGCCTGACCGACCGCCACCGGCCCGGATCACCGTGGCAGGATGCGCGGGTGACCGAGTTCCGACACGAGATCCCGATGCGGTGGGCCGACCTCGACTCGCTCAACCACGTCAACAACGTCGTCTATCTCGACTACGCCGCGCAGGCGCGGGCGGTCGCCGGCGACGCGATCCCCGCCGGGCCGCCTCGGCGCACGACCGTCGACTACCACCGCTCCGTGCTGCTGGGCAGCGCTCCCGTGATCGTGACCAGTCGCGTCGACGGTGACGTCGTCAGCCAGCAGGTCGGCGTCGAGGGCACGCCTCACGTCTTCGCCACGATCGTCTCCGAGTACGGCCCCGCCGGCCCGGCTCCGGCCGGTCGGACGGGTCGGTCCGCCCCGATGCGGCTCCGGCTGAGCGACCTCGACACGCGCGGCACCGTCGCCGAGTCGCGGATCTTCGAGGTGATCCAGGAGAGTCGCGTGCCCTACCTGCGCACCGTCCTGCCGGGTCACACGCCCGGCCGCTTCGTCGTGGGCCGGGTCGAGGTCGATGCCTTTCGACCCGTCGCGTGGCGCGAGGAGCCGCTCTCGTCGCAGACGTGGGTCGAGCGCCTCGGCACGTCGTCGTTCACGGTCGGTGCGCAACTGTCCGACGACGAGGGCGTGCTCGCCACGTCGAGGACCGTGCTGGTCGGGTTCGACACCGCGACCCAGCGGTCCCGGCCGCTCGACGAGCGCGAGCGAACGCTGCTCGGCGCGGCGTTGGGCTGAGCCTCAGCTCGGCGAGTTGATCATGAAGTTGGCGGCGTGCTGCGCGTACGCCCAGAACTGCTCGTCCAGCGCAGGCTCGAGGTGCGCGGCGTCCAGGCCGGCCCGGAAGTGCAGCAGCCAGCGGTCGCGGGCGTCCTCCGTGACGGCGTACGGCGCGTGGCGCATCCGCAGCCGAGGGTGGCCGCGCCGCTGCGAGTAGGTCGTCGGCCCACCCCAGTACTGCGCGAGGAACATCGTGAGCCGCTCCGCCGCCGGCCCGAGGTCCTCCTCGGGATACATCGGTCGCAACAGGTCGTCCTGGGCGACGCCCTCGTAGAACACGTCGACGATGAGCTCGATCGTGGCGTGGCCGCCGATCGCCTCGTAGAACGTCTCCTGGGCGGGGGACTCGGTCACAGGGTTCCTCCCATGGGGGGCAGGGTGGTCGAGGGGATGCGGACACCGGCCTCGTCGAAGCGGCGCATGACGCGGCTGCGCAGGGAGCGCGCCACCTCCGCCTGGTGCATCGGTGCGGTCTTGATGACGGTGCGCACGACGGCACCGTCCTTGTCGAAGCGCTCGACGCCCCACACCTCGGGCTCCTCGATGATGACGTGCGAGAACGTTGAGTCCGTGGCGAGCGTGTGCGCCTCCTCGCGCAGGATCCGCTGCACGAGCTCGAGATCGGAGTCGTAGGCGACGGTCACGTCCAGCACGGCCCGCGACCAGTCCTGGCTCTGGTTGCCGACCCGCACGATCTCGCCGTTGCGGACGTACCACGCGGTGCCGTTCACGTCGCGCAGTCGCGTGACGCGCAGCCCGACCGCCTCGACGATCCCGGAGGCCTCACCGAGATCGACCGAGTCGCCGACGCCGTACTGGTCCTCGAGGATCATGAAGATGCCCGAGAGGAAGTCCTTCACGAGAGTCTGGGCACCGAAGCCGAGCGCGACGCCGGCCACGCCCGCGCCGGTCAGCAGCGGCGCGATCGGCAGGCCGCACACGTCCAGGACCATGACGAACGCGATGCTGAAGACGACCCCCGACGCGATGCTCTTGAGCAGCGAGCCCATCGTCGCGGCGCGTTGACGGCGTCGTTCGACCGATCCCGGAGCGAGGTCGGACAGGAACTCGCCGGCCTTCGTCTTGGCGAGCACGCTCGGGACGGCGCCCTGGGCGGCGCGACCGGCCAGCCGGTTGATGAAGCGGTGCGCGAGCCAGCGCAGGACCACGGCGATGAGGACGATCGTGACGATCTTGCCGGGCACGTCGAGCACCCAGTCGACGGCTCCGTTCCAGTCCCATGTCCAGTCCACCCCACCAGCCTACGGGGGCGGGAAGGGCACGAGATCCCGGCCGTTACGATGGGCGCCATGAGCCTCGCCCGAGTGATCACCGTCGTGACCGCCGCCCTCGTGACCGTCTTCGCCTCCGCGTCGTCGGCCTTCGCCGGGACCACCCCGGACACGTGGGCCGAGGGCGAGAGCCTCACCACCCTGCAGGCCCTCGCGTACTTCGTCGGTGGCCCGCTGCTGCTGCTCGTCGGCATCTGGGCGATCGCCGCGGCCGTCGTGGCGAAGAGCCACAACTACGTGCCGACGATCCCGTCGGGCGCCGAGCTCGAGAAGGCCCCGAGCCACGAGGTCGCCGGCCACTGAGCCCGGGCCGTCAGTTGACGGCCCGTGCGGCGAGTGCCCGACGCAGGTCGTCGCGGCCCTCCAGCACGTAGCGCCGCGCGGCTGCGGGAGCCTGCGTCGCCCCCAGCCACGCGTCGACCTTCTCGAGCGTCTGCTGCGTCGGGTTCGGCAGCGGGAACAGGTAGACCAGGGCGTTCTGCCCGATCCACACGCCCATCTCGTCGATGATCGACTCGGCCATCTGCAGGTACCGGTCGACGTACGGCGCGAGCACCTCGGCCTGGCCGGGAGCCTGGAAGCCGAGCGCGATCTGACGACGCGTCTCGTTGGGCGTCGAGGCGTCCTCGACGACCCGGCGCCACGCCTCGGCCTTGGCGTCGGCGTCCGGGCGCATCGCCTTCGCGCCGGCGGCGTTCTCACGCCCCTGGTTCGTGTCGTCGCGAGCCAGCTCGGCATCGATGTCGCCGTCGTCGACCGCACCCAGCCGGGCCAGGCCCTTGACGAGGGTCCAGCGCAGGTCGGCGTCGACCTCGAGGCCCTCGACCGAGCCGGCCAGCAGGTCGCGCAGCCGCTCGGGCGAGGTGGCGGACGAGGCGGTCGCACGCGCGAACGCGAGCTGGTGGTCGCTGCCGGGCTCGGCCGCGTCGAGCAGCCGCGCCACGCCGTCCTCCCAGCGCTGCGCCAGCGCGGGGCGGGCGTCGTCGGGCACGAACTGGTTGATCGCGGTCTGCCCCTGGCGCAGCAGCGATGCCACGGCGGTCAGGTCGGACTCGGTGCCCACGCCGGCCAGCACGAGCTCGACGAACTTCGCGGCCGGCAGCTCCGCATCGCGCGTCATGTCCCACGCCGAGCCCCAGGCCAGCGCCCGCGGCAGGGAGTCGGCGAACGAGCCGATGCCCTCCAGCAGGGTGGCGAAGGAGCCCTCGTCGAGCCGGATCTTCGCGTAGGTGAGGTCGTCGTCGTTGAGCAGGATCAGGTCGGGACGACGGTGGTCCAGCAGCTCGGTGATGGACGTGCGATCACCGCGGACGTCGGTCTCGATCCGCTCGGTGCGCACCAGCTGGCCTCCGACCTGGTCGTACAGGCCGATCGCGATCCGGTGGCGGCGCAGCGTCGGGTGGTCGTCCGTCGCGGACTGGACGACCTCGAAGCGGGTGAACGCCCCGTTCTCGTCGGTGTCGAAGTCGGCCTGGAGGGTGTTGACGCCCGAGGTCTGCAGCCACTCCGCGGCCCAGCTGGTCAGCTCGCGCCCCGAGGCGGCCTCCAGCTCGGCCAGCAGGTCGGTCAGCTCGGTGTTGCCGTACGCGTACTTCGTGAAGTAGCTGCGCAGCCCGGCGAAGAAGTCCTTCTCACCGACCCACGCGACGAGCTGCTTGAGCGCCGAGGCGCCCTTGGCGTACGTGATGCCGTCGAAGTTCGCCTCGACCGCGTGCAGGTCGTAGTTGTCCGCGGCGATCGGGTGCGTCGTGGGCAGCTGGTCCTGACGGTAGGCCCAGTTCTTGCGGTTGTTGGTGAAGCCGGTCCAGGCATCGGTGAAGCGGGTGGCCTCGACCGACGAGTGGTGCGCGGCGAACTCGGCGAACGACTCGTTGAGCCACAGGTCGTCCCACCACTTCATCGTCACGAGGTCGCCGAACCACATGTGCGCCATCTCGTGCAGGATCGTGTTGGCCCGCTGCTCGTACGCCGACACGGTCTGGCGGCTGCGGAAGATCATCTCGTCGCGGAACGTCACGCAGCCCGCGTTCTCCATCGCGCCCATGTTGTACTCGGGCACGAACAGCTGGTCGTACTTGCCGAACGGGTAGCCCATCTCGAAGGCGCCCTGGAAGAAGTCGAAGCCCTGACGCGTGATCAGGAAGATGTCGTCGGCGTCGAGGAACGGCACGAGCGACTGGCGGCAGAACACGCCGAGCGGGATCTCGCCGTACTCGCCGACGTACGTCTCGCGGACCTCGTGGTACTCACCGGCGACGAGCGCCGTGATGTACGTGCTCATCGTCTTGGTCGGCGCGAAGTGCCACGTCGCGGTTCCCTCGCCGGCCGGCACGGGCTCGGGCGTGGGCGAGTTCGAGACGACCTTCCAGTCGGCCGGGGCCGTGACGTGGAACGTGAACTCGGCCTTCAGGTCGGGCTGCTCGAACGTGGCGAAGACCCGGCGGGCGTCGGGCACCTCGAACTGGGTGTAGAGGTACACGCGGTCGTCGGTCGGATCGACGAAGCGGTGCAGGCCCTCGCCCGAGTGCGAGTACGGGCACGTGCCCGTGACCACGAGGGTGTTCTCGGCGGCGAGGTCGTCGAGCGCGATGCGGCTGTCGGCGTAGGCCGACGGGTCGATCTCGCGGCCGTTCAGGGTGACCGAGGACAGTTCCGCGTCGACGAGGTCGACGAACGTCGAGGCGCCGCTGCGCGCGGTGAACGTCAGGGTCGTGACCGAGCCGAATCGCTCCGTACCGGTCGTGAGGTCGAGCGCCACGTCGTACGTCGGGTCGGCGACGACCGAGGCGCGCTGGTGTGCTTCTTCGCGAGTGAGGTTGGTGCCGGGCATGCCTCCTACTGTGGCACCTGCCGCCGACACCGACATCCTCGGGCAGGATGGGCGTCATGGAGATCGGCTTCGCACCGTCCGAGCGCTCGACCATCGGCGTCGAGTGGGAGCTCGCGCTGGTCGACCAGGACTCCGGGGACCTGCGACAGGTCGCGCAGACGATCCTCGACGCCGTGGCCCCCGCGCCGGGCGAGGAGCACCCCCACATCAAGCAGGAGCTGCTGCTCAACACCGTCGAGGTGGTGACCGGTGTCTGCCACACGGTCTCCGAGGCGATGGCCGACCTCCAGCGCAGCATCGAGGAGCTGCGCGAGGTCACCGACCCGTTGCGGGTCGAGCTGATGTGCGCGGGCACGCACCCCTTCGCGCGGTGGACGCAGCAGCGGGTCACGGACAAGGAGCGCTACGCCACGCTCATCGACCGCACGCAGTGGTGGGGCCGGCAGATGCTGATCTACGGCGTGCACGTCCATGTCGGCATCGAGGACCGGGACAAGGTGCTGCCCATCAGCCGGGCGATGCTGACCCACTACGGCCACTTCCAGGCGCTCAGCGCGTCCAGCCCGTTCTGGGGCGGCGAGGACACCGGCTACGCGTCGAACCGCGCCCTGATGTTCCAGCAGCTGCCGACCGCGGGACTGCCGTTCCAGTTCGACCGCTGGGCCGAGTTGGAGCACTACGTCGACGACATGCTCAAGACGGGCGTGATCGACCTGTTCGACGAGATCCGGTGGGACATCCGCCCGTCCCCGAAGTTCGGCACCCTCGAGATGCGTGTGTGCGACGGCGTCCCGACGATGTCCGAGCTGGCCAGCATCGCGGCGCTCACGCACTGCCTCGTCGAGTACTACTCGCGCGAGCTCGATGCCGGCCGTGAGGTGCCGTCGATCCCGTCGTGGTTCGCCCAGGAGAACAAGTGGCGCGCGGCCCGCTACGGCATGGACGCGATCCTCATCCTCGACCGGGACGCCCGCGAGGAGCTCGTGACCGACGACCTCGTCCGCCTGCTGCGCCTGTTGGAGCCCGTCGCGGTGGACCTCGACTGCGTCGCCGAACTGGCTGGGATTCGCGACATCATGACCGCCGGTGCGTCCTATCAGCGGCAGCGCAACGTCGCTGCGCGGCACGGGGGAGCGCTCGATGCCGTGGTTCAGGCCCTGGTCGCGGAAATGCGCGAGGGCCGTCCGTTGTTGGGTCCGGTGTGAGCATTGATGTGAAGGTCGGCGCCGAGCGCCCCGAGACCACCGAGACCACCGAGACCGTCGACTTCTGGTTCGACCCGTTGTGCCCGTGGGCGTGGATGACGTCCCGCTGGATGCTGGAGGTGGAGCAGGTGCGTCCCGTGCGCACCGACTTCCACGTCATGAGCCTGTCGGTCCTCAACGAGGACAAGGACGTCGACGAGTTCTACCGTGAGCTGCTGGCGAAGGGCTGGGGTCCGGTGCGCGTCTGCATCGCCGCGGAGCAGCACGGCGGCACCGAGGCGCTGCGGGACCTCTACACGGCGCTCGGCACGAAGCGGCACGTCGAGGGTCGCGACTTCGGTCCCGACGTGTACCGCGAGGCGCTCGCCGAGGCGGGACTGCCGGTCGAGCTCGCGGACGCCGCCGACGATGCGTCGTTCGACGAGGCACTGCGCGCATCGCACACCGATGGCATCGACCGGGTCGGCCAGGAGGTCGGCACGCCGGTCGTCTCGATCGGCGACGTCGCGTTCTTCGGTCCCGTGCTGTCGCCGGCGCCCAAGGGCGAGCAGGCGGGTGTCGTGTTCGACGGAGCGCGCGCGCTGGCCTCGTACGACGGCTTCTTCGAGTTGAAGCGCACGCGCACGCGCGATCCGATCTTCGACTGAGCCCTGCTCAGGCGGCGAGCGGTCGGTACCTCTGGTTGCGTTGCCAGGTTCCTCGGACGAGGAACTCGGGCATGCGGTCGTGTTCGGCGAATCGGATGAGGATGTCCGCCTCGTGCACGAACCGGTGATGGTGCCCGCACAGCAGCACGCCGGTCTGAGTGTTGGTGGGCCCACCACGACTCCACGCGATGGCGTGGTGGGCCTCGCACCATCCGGGTGGTCGGTCGCAGCCGGGGAACGCGCAGCCCAGGTCACGTTGAGCGAGCGCGATCCGTTGGGCGGCGGTGTGATGCCGCTTCGTCCGGCCTTCGTCGAGCACGTGGCTCTGGCCGTTCATGACGACCGGCAGGATTCCGGCGTCGCAGGCGAGCTTGCGGAGCTGGCCGGCCGAGATGCGGGTGCCGTATTCGGTCACCCCGGCCCGATCGGTGGCACCGCGCAGCGTCGACTCGTCGACGGTGACGATCAGGGTCGCGGCGACGCCGCCGTGGTTGCCGTAGCAGTCGCGGGGAAGGTGCCGGATGATCTCGGTGAACGCCTCACCGGCCTTTTGCGACGGGGTCAGACGCTCGTTCTCGGTGGTTGAGCTTGTCGAAACCACGTCCGCCGTCGACTTCTCGGTGATCGCGCGGCGGCGCGGGTTGGTCTTGGACTCGATCACGGCGCGAAGCATGTCCGCGCTGACCGGGTCGGTCTTGCCGCCGAATGGCACCAACCCCGTGGTCCCGTCGGCCTGACCGATCCAGAACTCGCTCAGCTGGCGTTGGGCGTGCTCGGCCCGTTCCAGTCGAGCGTTCTCGATCCGGTCCGCCCGCTCCCGATCGACCACCTCGACCGCCCGGGCGGCCTTGCGCCCGAGTTGCTCGACCGACATCGTCGGTGCCGCGGTGGTCAGGTCCGCTTCGACTCGATCGCGCTGGTCGTCGCTCAAGTCGGCGGGCAACTCGTCGAGTGCCGTCGTCACGATGCGTGCCTTCTGAGCCGACATGCCCGGCTTGGCCAGCGCCTCTTTGACCCGTGGTGCCGACTCGAGCCGATTCGCGAGCCGGACCTGCGATGCCGCGTCACGCTTGGACACGCCCGCTTCGCGGGCCACCAGCGCGGTCAAGGAGGTCGCATCCGTCGCACGGTGGGCGTTCTTGCGATCCGCCACCGTCAACGCCTTCAACCGCAACGCCTCAGCCTTGCGGACGAGGTCCGTCGTGATCCGCGTGAGCTGACCCAGTTCGTTCGCGGACAACTCGTCCAGGTCGCAGGCCAACGCCGCATCCAGAGCCTGCGGCCCCAATGCGAGTCGAGCGAATACCTGATGCATGTGTCCCCTGACGAAAGCAACCAATGAAGGCGGCCGATGTCATGACGGGCCGAAACGGCGTGGGACACATCGAACTGATGTACCAACAATAGGCGGAATCGCCTTGTGTGTCAACGGATCCATTCGAGAATCTGCCCGGGCTATGCGGCCCGACAGGGGAACGGCCTGTCGCCCCGGTGAGCGCCGGGCGTGCTGGGATACTGGGCGCGATGAGCCAGCAGCAGGAGCAGACGATCTCGACCTGGGATCGGGTGACAGGTCGCTACGAGCGCCGTCGTGACGACCTGCAGCATCGCTTCCGCACGGATCTGGCCACCCGTCGCCGGACGTTCGCGTGGTCCAGCGCGGGACTGCTCGGCGTGGCCGTCGTGGCACTGGCGATCAGGGGAGTGCGCGACGACGCGGTCCCGTGGGCGGTCGTCGTTCCGGTCCTGATCGCCGTGGTCGTCGTGCGGGCGGGGATGCTCCGGCCGGCGAGTCCGCCGCACGCGCACGGTCTCGACGGTGTCGAGCCGCCGCCGGTGTGCCCCGTGCCCGATCCGTCCGACCGCGGCCCGTTCGTGCTCGCGGTGCGGTGGTTCGGAGCCCTCGTCGCGGTCCTCGTGGCCGCGGGGACCTCGACGACGATCGTCTGGGTCGCGGTCGTCTGGTTGACCGTCATCGCGGGTCGGGTGCTTCTCGACAAGGCCGAGCTCTGGCGCGCCCGTCGACGCATCCGGCACGCGCTCGCCGCGCGGCAGACGCGGTTCGTGCTCGGCTACGGCGGGTACGGCGGCGGCCCGATCCACGTGGGCATGTGGGAGCCGCACCTGATCGCGTCGGGCGATCCCGGCGTGATCGTCGGCCTGCGCGGTCACTACTGCGCCGAGTTGCGGGCGGGGATCCGGCCGACGCTGCCGTGGATCTCGGCAGGCTCGGACGTGCTGGGCGACATGCGCGTCCTGACCGTCCCGACGATGACGACGTTCTTCTACGTGCACAACGCACCGGGACACCTCAAGCTCATGGGGGTCCGCTCGGTGCGACACGTGTGGCTCGGGCACGGCGACTCCGACAAGGCGGGCAGTCATCACTCGCGGCACCTGCGCTACGACGTGCTCGTGGCGTCGGGCGAGGCGGCGATCGACCGGTACGCCCGGCACGGTGTGGACGTCCCGCGCGAGCGGTTCGTGCTGCTCGGCCGTCCGCAGTCCGGCGAGGTGCTCCCCACGCAACGCCCCGTCACGCAGGTCGAGCGGCCCACGGTGCTTTACGCACCGACGTGGACGGGCAACGGCAAGATGCCGAACTTCTCCTCGATCCGTCGCGCCGAGCAGATCCTGAGGTCACTCCTCGCGGCGGATGCGGACGTGATCTTCCGCCCGCATCCGGTCTTCCTGCGCGACCCGTTCTGGGGCGAGCGGATCGACGAGCTCAACGCGATCCTGGCGGCCGACGACGAGGATCCCGCGACGCCGGGCCATCACGTGTGGGGCGACGCCGCCGTCCACGGTTGGACCGTGGCCGAGTGCATGAACCACGCCGATGCCCTCGTGTCGGACGTGTCGAGCGTCGTGTCGGACTGGCTGGCCTCGGGCAAGCCGTACCTGATGGTCAGCATGCAGCACTCGCTCGACGAGTTCCCCGAGGCCGTGCCCGTCGCCGCCGGCGGCTACGCGGTGGACCGGGAGCTGACCGGATTCGACGAGGTGCTCGACGAGATGCTGCACCGGGACCCGCTCGCCGGCGAGCGGCAACGCCTCAAGGTGCACGTGCTCGGCGACTACGTGGGCGACGAGTCCGCGCGCGCGTTCGCCGACTACGTCCACGAGATGGCGCACACTCCCGTCGTGCGTTGAGGGCCAGCGGGCCTGCCGTCGAGCCCCGCGCCGACCATTCCTCGGGGGTGCGAGGATGGACGCATGCGCGTCCACCTCGGTGCCGACCACGCCGGCCACGAACTGAAGACCCACCTGCTCACCTGGCTGACCGAGCACGGGTTCGAGCCCGTCGACCACGGCGCCCACGAGTACGACGCCGAGGACGACTACCCGCCGTTCTGCGTCGCCGCGGCGCAGGCGGTGCTCGACGATCCGGGCTCGCTCGGCATCGTGATCGGGGGGTCGGGCAACGGTGAGCAGATCGCCGCGAACAAGGTCAAGGGCATCCGCTGCGCCCTGACCTGGAGCGTCGAGACGGCCCAGCTCGCCCGCCAGCACAACAACGCCCAGGTCATGGGCATCGGCGCCCGCATGCACTCGGTCGAGGAGGCCGAGCAGATCGTCGGCGCCTTCCTCGCGACCGAGTGGAGCCAGGCCGACCGGCACCAGCGCCGCATCGACCTGCTCGCGCGGTACGAGGAGACCGGCAGCTTCTGATGGCGCGGCAGCGTGCCTGAGGGGCACACCCTCCACCGGCTTGCACTCGACCTGACCGGGAGCTTCGCGGACAAGCAGGTGCGGTCGTCGAGCCCCCAGGGCCGGTTCACCTCCGCCTCGCGACTCGATGGCCGGGTTCTCTCCGGGGCGACCGCCCGCGGCAAGCACCTGTTCGTCGCCTTCGACGACCTGGCCGAACAGGTGCACGTGCACCTTGGCCTCTACGGCTCGTTCGCGTTCGTGGAGCAGGCCGATCCGCCGGTCGTCGGCCAGGTCCGCTGGCGACTGGCGACGGACCGCGTGACCGCGGACCTGCGCGGCCCGAACACGTGCGAGCTGCTGTCGCCCGACGAGGTGCACGCGATCCACGCCAGGCTCGGCGCCGACCCCCTCGACCCGCAGGCCGACCTCGAGCGGGCGTCGGCGCTCGTCGCCCGCTCGCGCACTCCCATCGGCGTGCTGTTGATGGACCAGCGCATCGTCGCCGGCGTCGGGAACGTGTATCGCGCCGAGGTCCTCTTCCGCCACCGCATCGACCCGACGGTGCCGGGCCGCGAGCTGAGGCCCGCCACCTTCGGCGTGCTGTGGTCCGATCTGGTGATGCTCATGGGGGAGGGAGTGCGAACCGGGCGCATCGACACGGTCCGCCCGGAGCACGAGCCGGAGGCGATGGGCCGGCCTCCGCGCGACGACGACCACGGCGGAGAGGTCTACGTGTACCGCCGCGCGGGCCAGCCCTGCCACGTGTGCGGGACGCGGGTGCGCACCGAAGTCGTCGCGGGCAGAAACCTGTTCTGGTGTCCGCGGTGTCAGCGACGCCGATAGGGTCGTAGCGTGACCAGGAATCGCGGCCTGAGTAGCGACCCTCTGGGTCGCTACCTCAAGAGCAATGCCCGCCAGTGGCGCTCGGGGTCCCGCGACGGCCAGATGAACGTCCTCACGCTCCTGCTGCTGCTGACCCTGGTCATGTTCATCGTGAGCCTCAACTGGTACGCGCTCGTGCCGGCCGCGATGTTCATCGTCCCGATCCTGCTCGGCGGCGTCCTGCTGCAGTGGAACCCCCAGGCGGTGCTCGCGGCGATCGCACTGTTCGCGGCGACCGTCAGCTCGCTCGTCCAGACGTTCTCGGAGGGCTTCGACGCGGCCCGCCCGTCGTCGCTCATCTCGGTCTACCTGGGGACGGGAATCCTGCTCTTCAGCGCCTCGCGCACTCGCTCGGGCCTGCCGGCGGCACTCGGCGAGGCGATGCTGATGGACCTGCGCGACCGGCTGCAGACCCAGGGCACCGTGCCGCCGCTGCCCGAGGGCTGGGTCAGCGAGTCGGCGATGGAGTCGGCCGGCGCGGCCAAGTTCGCCGGTGACTTCCTCGTGGCGAACCTGTCGAACGACAAGCGGTACCTCGAGATGGTCCTGGTCGACGTGTGCGGCAAGGGCGTCAGCGCGGGAACGCAGTCGCTGCAGCTGGCCGGTGCGCTCGGTGGTCTGATCGGGTCCTTGCCGCCGCTGGGCCTGTTCTCGGCCGCGAACGACTACCTGCTGCGGCAGAACTGGGACGAGGGCTTCGCCACGGCGGTGCACGTCCTGGTCGACCTCGAGACCGGTGGGTACGAGGTGCTCAATGCCGGGCACCCGCCGGCGATGCAGTGGGACAACGACACGCAGGAGTGGATGCTGTCCGGCGCCCGCGGTCTCGCCCTGGGCATCACGGACCGCCCCGACTTCCGCCCGGGCACCGGGGTGCTGCGACCCGGCGAGGCGCTCATGTTCTACACCGACGGCGTCGTCGAGACCCGGTCGCTCGATCTCGCGGTGGGCATCGAGTGGCTGCGCGGCGCCGCGAAGATCGCGATCGCCCAGGGCGTCGAGGGTGCCACCGAGCGGATTCTCGACCAGACCGAGCCCGGCGAGGACGACCGCGCCGTCCTGATCCTGCATCGCCGCGCCCTCGTCGGGACGCGCCGGGCGCCCGATCGCCTCACGGCGCCCTGACCCACCCACCACACGAAGAATCGCAGCCACCGAGGTGACTGCGATCCTGTGTCGTGCGATGCGAGCGGACGACGAGATTCGAACTCGCAACATCCTGCTTGGAAGGCAGGGACTCTAGCCATTGAGTTACGTCCGCATGGCGCCGAGGCACCGCCTCCATGATGCCACAGGTGCTCGAGCGGCTCAGGCGGTGGTGATCACGATGTCGGCCGCGTCGGGGGTGCGGTCGGTCTGCAGGTAGCGCTCCTCCTGCGCGGCCCACACGTCCCACCACGGCTCGTACGTGCGGCCGTCGCGGGCGAGCGCGCGCCGGCGGCGCTCCTGTGACGGGGCCTCGAGCCAGACCAGTTGACTCAGGAAGGGCCGCAGCACACGGGCGCCCGCGCCGACGCCCTCGACGATCAGATCCGGTGTGGGACGGACGGAGAGCCACGGGCCCGGCCGGTCCGACTCCCAGTCCCACTGCCGGGCGCGGCCCAGCTCGCCGATCGCGAGGTCGGCCAGGAGCGCCCGGACCGCGGCAGGCGTGCGGGCCAGACCCTGCCAGCCGGGATAGAGCCGCTCCAGGTGCAGGATCGGTGCCTGCAGCTCGTCGGCCAGATCGAGCGCCAACGCGGTCTTGCCGGCACCGCTGCGCCCGTCGAGCGCGATGACGCGGGTCGTGCCGCAGGCCGGGGCGCGGTCACGCACCCGGTCGGCGAGGTAGGCGGCGGGGCTGGCGAGGTCCACACGACGACGCTACCTGCTCGGGGAGTCGTCGCCACCTGTCGAGACGGGTAGGTTGGCGGCCATGCAGGACACTCGGGTGCGGCTCTTCGCCGCGGCGCGCGAGGCGGCCGGCACGTCCGAGACCGTCGTCCCCGCCGACACGATCGGGGACGTGCTCGACGCGCTCGTGGCGAGGTTCCCGGGGCTGGAACGGGTCCTCACGTCCTGCTCCGTGCTCGTCGACGGCACCCGTACGACCGACCGTGCGACCCTCGTCCCGCGGGACACCCTCGTCGACGTCCTGCCGCCGTTCGCGGGAGGCTGAGGCCGGACGCGCCGACGGGACGCGACCTCGCGGTCGCGTCCCGGCTCGCAGTCGTCCTCAGGCGACCTGCTCGTGCTGGAGGGCCCAGTCGAGTGCGTACTCGGCGATCTCCTCCCAGCCGTCCTGGCTGACGAGGCGGTGGGTCCGGCCGGGGTACTCCTTGTACTCGACGACGCCGGGGCCGCCGGAGCTCTGGTACTTCTTCACGATCGCCTTGCCGATCGCGGGCGGCACGACGTGGTCGATCCCGCCGGTGATGATCAGCAGCGGCGCGCGGTCGGCGCGGCCGTAGTCGACATGGGTCACGCCGTTCTTCTCGTTCAGGGTCGAGGAGACTCCCTCGAAGAAGACCCGGTTGTACGAGTTGACCGCGTAGTCCTGCCAGAGGGCGTCGGACTCGGCGCGGCTCAGGTCGTTGCCGAAGGTGAAGTGGAAGTGGCCCTTCGACAGCGGCTTGGCGCCGTTGCGGCCGAAGGGGTTCGACAGGATCGGCGCACCCGTGCGCACCGTCGACAGGGGGAGGGTGCGGATGCCGGCCGTCTGCCCCGGCGCGACGCCGACGTAGGCGACGCCGAGGCCGCGATCGGCGAGCATCTGCGTGATCACGCCGCCGAAGGAGTGGCCCATGATGATCGGCTTGGTCGGCAGGGCGCGGATGATGCCCTCGTAGTGGTCGACGATCTGCTTGAGACCGATGCCCTTGAGCGCTTCGGGGTTCTTGCGGATGTCCTCGACGGACCGGTCGTCGATGCCGGGCCAGCCCGGGACGATGACCTCGTGGCCGCGGCCCCGGAAGTACTCGGCCCACGTGTCCCAGCTCTTCGGGGTCATCCAGAGCCCGTGGACCAGGACGATGGGGGTGGCGTTGGTGTTGTCAGCGGTGTTGTCAGCGGTGTTGTCAGCGGTGTTCATGGGCTTCTCCTGGGCAGGTTCTCCGCCGAGTCGGTAGAACGATCGTTCTTTCTTGTTGTCTCGAACGTACGCGCCGCCCGAAGCGGTGTCAAGAAAAAAGAGAAAGATCGTTCTATACTTTTTTCATGAACATCGATCAGGCGCCGTCCCTCCGCCGCTCGGCAGCCCGCGAGAGACTCCTCGCGAGGGCCAGCGAATTGTTCTACCGCGAGGGGATCCACGCGGTCGGCGTGGACCGGATCGTAGCGGAGGCAGATGTCACTCGTGCTACGTTCTACCGCCACTTCCCCGGCAAGGAGAATCTCGTCGAGGCCTACCTCGATGACGAGGATGCCCAGATCCGGGCCGCCCTCGGCGAGGTCGAGTCCATCGCGGATCCCGCCGAACGACTCGAGGTCCTCCTGGCCGCCCTGGGCGACGACGTGGCGCGGCACCACACGCGAGGGTGCCCGTTCATCAACGCCGCCGCCGAGTACCCCGATCCCGCGAGTGCCGTCAGGACGCGGATCACCGCGCACCGGGAGTGGTTCCGGTCCCAGTTGGAGCGGGTCCTCGAGTCGGCCGGGGCCGAGGATCCCTCGGCGACCGCGGGCGAGCTGGTCCTGCTGCGCGATGCCGCGCTCGTGGGCGGCTACCTCGACGGCTGGGAGCGCGTCGGTCCGGCGTTCACGGCGGCGGCCCGACGACTGACGACGGCAGGCTGAGCTAGCCGCCGATCGCGCTCATCGGGCGGTCGGGCTGGATGAACGTGGGGGAGTCGATGCCGTGGCCCGCCCGCTTCGCCGCGATCGACCCCGTGACGATCCGGGCCAGGTCGGCGTCGCTGCCGCCGCCGCGCAGGACCGGGACGAGGTCGGACTCCTCGCGGGCGAACAGGCAGTTGCGCACGTGCCCGTCGGCGGTGACGCGGATGCGGTCGCACGCCGCGCAGAACGGGGCGGTGACGGAGGCGATCACGCCCACGGTGTGGGGGCCGCCGTCGAGGGTCCACAGGTCGGCGGGCGCCGAGCCGCGGTCTCCGACGGGCGTCAGTGTGAACCTCTCCCGGAGCCGGTCGAGGATCTCCTCGCCCGGCACCATGTGCCCGCGGTCCCACGTGTGGCCGGCGTCCAGCGGCATCTGCTCGATGAATCGCAGCTGGGCGTCGATGCCGATCGCGAACTCGACGAGGTCGACGATCTCGTCGTCGTTCACGTCGCGCATCGCGACGGTGTTGAGCTTGAGCGGAGTGAAGCCGGCGGCGCGTGCGGCGTCGATCCCGGCGAGCACGTCGGGCAGCCGGTCGCGGCGGGTCAGCTCGGTGAACCGGTCGCGGTCGAGGGTGTCGATGGAGACGTTGAGTCGCGCCAGCCCGGCCTCGCGCAGGGGCGCGGCCAGTTCGGCCAGGCGCAGCCCGTTCGTCGTCATCGAGACCTCGGGGCCCAGGGCGGAAAGTCGCCGCACGACGTCGACGACGTCCTTGCGCACGAGCGGCTCCCCGCCGGTGAGCCGGATCTCGGTGACGCCGAGGTCGACGCACACGCGCGCCACCCGCTCGAGCTCGTCGGTCGTGAGGATGCTGTCGCGCTCGAGCCACGGCACGCCCTCGGCGGGCATGCAGTACGTGCAGCGCAGCGAGCACTTGTCGGTCAGCGAGATCCGCAGGTCGCGATGGACCCGGCCGAAGCCGTCGACCAGGGTCATGACAGTCCCACCCAGTCGGACGTTCCGTCGGCGCCCGTCTGGCGCTTCCAGATCGGCACCTCGGTCTTGACCAGCTCGATGAGCGAGCGGGTCGCGTCTAGGGCCTCGGCGCGGTGGGCGGCGGCGCTCGCGATGACGACCGCCGTGTCGCCGACGCCGAGCGACCCGTACCGGTGGGACACGGCGATCACGGCCCCGGTCCGCTGGGCGACGCGAGCGGCCAGGGCGCGCAGCATCCCCTCCGCATCCGGGTGGGCCTCGTAGTCGAGGCGCACGACACTGCCGGTCACCTGCGGATCGTGCTCACGCACCGCGCCGACGAAGACGTCGACGGCGCCGTGCTCAGGACCGGAGACCGCCGCCAGGTGCTCGGAGACGTCGAGCGGCTCGTCGGCGACGCGCGCCAGCACGACGCGTCCGGTCGCGGTCTCGATCCCCATGACGTCCACCCTACGGTTTCGGGCCATCTATGCTTCCGCGCATGGCCTTCTTCAAGTCCGATGCGGAGCGTGAGCAGGAGCGGTTGGCGGAGGAGGCTCGCCGCATCGCCGCGCAGGAGCGGCGACTGGCCGACCAGCAGGCGCGCGCCGCGGAGGCGTTCGCGAGTTCGCCGGTGGGCCGCGCCGGCGCGGCCCACGCCGCGGGCCAGCGGTTCTTCGAGATTCAGCTGGACGTCGCCCGCAATGAAGGCACCGCGGGTTGGGGCCTCGCATCGACGAGCGACACCCGCTCCGACGAGCACCTGGGTGTGTTGGGTGCCATCGAGGAGCAGGGTTGGGTGTTGCAGAACGTCGGGTACGTCTATCAGGTCCTGGCGCAGTCCAGTACCGACAAGTTCTTGACGACCGGCCAGGAGACCGCCGTCTCCGGCCGCACCGTCGGCATCTACCTCTTCCGCCGCGCCGACTGATCTGACGAAGGATGAGGCATTCGGGGCCCCCAGCGGGGCCGAATGCCTCATCCTCGGTCGGACCGGTCGGGATGACAGGATTTGAACCTGCGGCCCCCTGCTCCCAAAGCAGGTGCGCTACCAAGCTGCGCCACATCCCGTGACGCTTCAGCATACGAGGGCGGCTCAGGGGCCCCAGTCGAGGTCCGCGTAGATCGCGGCGTGGTCGGAGGCCTCGTCGCGTTCCTGCGTGAGGGTCTCGTACATCTCCCACGGGTTGCGGGCGCGGGGGCCGTGCCAGACGCCCTTGCGCCAGACGCCGCCGCCGACGGCCCGACCGAAGAGGGTGGGGGAGAGCAGGACGTAGTCGATCTTGGCGCTCTCGTTGCCGCCCTGGTGGGTGCCGCGGCGGGGGCCCCACTCGAAGTCGGGGTGCTCGCTGATGTCGCGCAGGTCGGTCGAGAGCAGCGGGTCCAGCGAGCCGCCCGCGGGACTGTCGTTGAGGTCGCCCACGACGGCGACGTCGGTGAAGCCGTCGGCGACGAGGTCCGCGTAGACGTCGGCCACGCGGCGCGCTTGGCGCTCGCGGCGCCGGGCTCCCTGGGGGTCGCCCGGGGTGCTGTAGCCCTTGGACTTGAAGTGGTTCACCAGCACGACCAGCTCGTCCGCACCCGGTGTCGTCAGGTGGTACTCGGCGCAGTCGCGCGAGAACACGACGCCGTCGTCGTCCTCGTCGAAGACGTGCGTCACGAGGGAGATCACCTCGTGCGGCGCTCGCGTCATGAGACCGACGTCGATGCCGCGGGTGTCGTTGCCGTCGAACAGCATCACCCGCGGATAGGGCGTCGCCCCGACCGAGGTCAGCAGGGATTCGGCGAACCCGGCGAGCACGGGTCTCGACTCGGCCTCCACGACACCGAGCACGTCGGCGTGCACGTCGCGCACGACCATCGCGGTGTGCCGGCTCGACAGCGCCGTGACCGAAACCGTGACCAGCTCGACCCAACCGACCCAGTCGGCCCGGCCGTTCGCGACGACGGTCGTCGTGCCGTCCTGGTGCCGGGTCAGCAGCTTGCCGCGCAGCTTGCGCAGCACCGCGAATCGGGCCGAGTCGGACCTGACGAGCCCCAGCACCGCGAGCTGCTCGAGGATCTCGGCCTTCGTCGCGTCGTCGTAGGCGTCGCGGGCGAACAGCTCGTTGACCCTGGCCTGCGCGGCCAGGATCGGCCGTCCGGCCTCCCAGTCGGCCGGGTCCATCGCCTTGGGGCGGTCGAACATGTTCTCCACGTTGAACGCGCCGATGCGGGTCACGACGCCCATGTGCCCAGCGTCGCACCTGCGGGCGGTCCCGCCAAGGCCTCCTGGCAGGCCGATTGGCCTGCCAGCACGGGCGACCCGTAGACTGAACGTTGGCCTGTGTGAGGACGTCCGCCGGCCGTATCCGAGACCGTCGACGCAGGAGTCATCACGTGAAGAGCAGCACCGAAACGCTGGGCCCGACTCGGGTCAAGCTGACCATCGAGGTGCCGTTCGAGGAGTTCAAGCCGAACCTCGACAAGGCCTACAAGACCATCGGTGCGCAGATCCAGGTCCCCGGCTTCCGCAAGGGCAAGGTCCCGCCGGCGATCGTCGACCAGCGCGTCGGCCGCGGAGCCGTCCTCGACGAGGCGCTCAACTCGGCCCTCCAGGGCTGGTACACCCGCGCACTGCAGGACACCAAGACCACGCCGCTCGGCCAGCCCGAGATCGACCTGACCAGGTTCAACGACGGTGAGGACATCGAGATCACCGCCGAGCTGGACGTGCGTCCCGAGCTCGAGCTCCCCGACGCGTCGGCCATCGAGGTCACGGTCGAGGACGCGGTCGTCTCCGATGACGACGTCACCGAGCAGCTCGACCAGCTGCGCGAGCGCTTCGCGACGTACTCCGAGGTCGACCGCGCCGCCGGCGAGGGCGACTCCGTCACGATCGACCTGTCCGCGGCGCAGAAGGACGGCACCCTGATCGACGAGGCCCAGGCCGAGGGCCTGCCCTACGTCATCGGCAAGGCCACGATGCTCGACGGCCTCGACGAGGCGCTCACCGGCCTGACCAAGGGCGAGTCGAAGACCTTCGGCACGACGCTGGTCGGCGGCGAGCTCAAGGGCGACGAGGTCGACGTCACCGTGACGCTGCAGGAGGTCCGCCAGACCGAGCTGCCCGAGCTCGATGACGACTTCGCGCAGATGGCCTCCGAGTTCGACAGCCTCGAGGAGTTCCGCGCCGACCTGGTCGAGCGCCTCACGCGCGGCAAGCGTCTGGAGCAGGCCGCCGAGGCCCGCGACCTCGTGCTCGAGGAGATCGTCGGCAAGGTCGAGGCCCCGCTGCCCGACGGGCTCGCCGAGACCGAGATCACGAACCGCCGCCAGCAGATGGACGCGCAACTGGCCGCCGCTGGACTGACCTTGCAGTCGTACCTTGACGATGAGGGTAAGACACTGGAGGAGTTCGAGTCCGAGCTCGAGAACGACGTCCGCGACTCGATCGTGGCGCAGTTCGTGCTGGACCAGCTGGTCGAGACGAACGACTACGGCATCGACAACGACGAGCTGAGCCAGCACATCATGCGCCGCGCCCAGCAGTCCGGCGAGGACCCGAACTCGTACGTCCAGCACATCATGGAGCACAACCACGTGCCCGAGATGATCAGCGAGGTGCTGCGCGGCAAGGCGCTGGCCTCGCTCGTCGAGAGCGCGAAGGTGTCGGACAAGTCCGGCAACGCCGTCGACCTGGCCAACCTCAAGGCCGACGGCTCGATCGGCACCGACGAGCCCGCCGACGAGGACGCGTCCACCGACGAGTGACCTGACGACGCACGAGAGCCGGCACCCCGCGGGGTGCCGGCTCTTTGCGTCTTGCATGGTGGAAACGGGCTGCAAGGTCTTGACGTGACGCGCACCACACTGGGAGCGTGCTCTGCAGTGCAACTGACAGTTGCACTGCAAGTTACCGATCGCCCCTCCCACCGGCGATCGTGACCCTCAGGAGAACCACGTGAAATTCCATCGCCAGATCGCCGCGACCTTCGCGGCAGCAGTGGCCGGCACGCTCGTCGTGTCGGTCGCGTCGTCGCCGGCCCAGGCCGCCGACGACATCTACACGCCTCCCGCCAGTTGGTCGGGCGCGCCCGGCACCGTGCTGAAGCAGGCCTCCGGCAAGTACGCCCTGGATGCCCTCGGCATCACGCAGGGCGCCGCGACCGTGACCAAGCTGCTCTATGCGTCCAAGGGCGCCAAGGGCAACCCGACGGCCGTCTCCGGCACGCTCATCGTGCCCACCGCGGCCTGGACCAAGGGCGGCGAGCGACCGATCATCTCGGTCAGCCCCGGTACGCAGGGCATCAACGACAAGTGCGCCCCGAGCAAGCAGCTCGAGGCGGGGACGCTCTACGACGGCAACTGGATCAAGCAGTTCTACGACGCGGGCTACGCGGTCGCCATGACCGACTACGAGGGCCTCGGCACGCCGGGCGTCCACCCGTACGCGAACAACGTCGCGCTCGGGCAGAACGCGCTCGACGTCGTCCGCGCCGCGCAGAACCTCGGCTACAGCAAGACCGCGCCGGTGTTCCTCGACGGCTTCTCCGAGGGCGGCGGCGCCACCGCCGGCGCGCTCGAGCTGGCTCCGACGTACGCGCCCGAGCTCAAGATCAAGGGTGCCGTCGCCGTCGCGCCGACGACCGACCTGTCCAAGATCGCGCCCAACATCGAGACGGGTCTCTACACGAGCTTCCTGCTGTTCGCGGTCAAGGGTCTCGACTCGACGTACCCCGAGCTGAAGCTGACCGACCTGACGAACGCCAAGGGCAAGAACCTGCTGGACACCGCCGAGACCGTCACGGGGTGCCTGCCGGAGAACCTGACGAACGGCTGGCTCGACACGAAGACCCTGACGAAGGAGGGCAAGACGATCTCGTCGTACCTGTCGCGCCCGGACATCGCCGCCACGCTCGGCACGCTCAAGCTGGGCAACAAGAAGATCGGCGTGCCCTTCAAGGTGCTGTCGTCGTGGGGTGACGACGTGATCCCCAACACGGTGGTCAAGGACGCCGGCAAGAGTTGGTGCGCGAAGGGGTCGAACATCTCGTACGGCACCCTCACGGCGCCGACCCACGTCGCCTCCGGTTACGAGGGCCAGGGCCAGGCGGTCGGGTTCTTCAACGACCGCGTCGCGAACAAGCTGTTCGTGGGCAACTGCCTCACGAGCATCCTGTGGTGATCCCACGGGACTGACCCCCCCACGACGCGTCCCGGGAGCCCCCCCTCCCGGGACGCGTCCGTTCGCGCAGCGAGATCGCCGCTCCCGGCGAGGGCTCGTACGGCACCATGGACGCATGGCCACCGCCCGCACGACCGACGCCGCCGCCCTGGCGCTCGAGTACGGCGACCGGTTGATCCTGGGCACCGTGCGCGACGTCCACGCGGCCGTCGCGGCGCGCGCGTTCCGGGCCACGCGCCTCATCGGCAGCCGGGCTCCGGAGTCGGTGCACGATGCGATCGCCTCGTCGATCTACGGCACGATCTCCGGCGCGCTGCGCCTCTCGGGATCGGCCGCCCGTGCGCTGGCCGAACGGGGGATCGGCGCGCCCGTCGACGACTCGCGCCTCGGCCGCCAGGTGCGCGCCGCGGTCAACGGGCTGATCGGCGACGAGCTCCGTCTGCTCGGGGACCCGCACGCGATCACGATGTCGCTGCGCCGCGACGGGGTCGACGTCCCGGCGGGACGCTGGCAGCTGCGTCAGGCCTATCCCGATGCCACGAGCCACCTCGTGGTGTTCGTGCACGGCCTGTGCGAGAGCGACGAGGCGTGGGAGCTGGGCCGGCGCGATCGCGCGACCTACGCCCAGCGCATCGCCGCAGAGACCGACGGCACCCCCGTCATGGTCCGGTACAACACGGGCCTGCACGTCTCCGAGAACGGACAGCACCTCGACGAGCTGCTGGAGCAGGTCGTGGGGATGTGGCCCGTCGCCGTCGAGCGCGTGACGCTCGTCGGGCACTCGATGGGCGGGCTCGTCGTCCGGGCCGCCACGAACCGGGCCACGGTCGCCGGACACCAGTGGATGCACCGGGTCGGCGACGTCGTGTGCCTGGGCACGCCGCACGCGGGGGCCAACCTCGAGAAGGCGGCGCACCTGGGCTCGCGGATGCTGCGCATCTGGCCGCAGTCGCGGCCGTTCGGGTCGATCCTGGACTCGCGCTCCGCGGGCATCGTCGACCTGCGCCACGGCTACATCACCGCCGACGAGTGGGAGGGCCAGGACCTCACGGCGCGCTGGGGCCTCGACCGGATCGCGGCGGCCCCGTTGCCGCACGCGGAGTACCACTTCGTCGCGGCGACGATCGGTGCGACGCAGCGACACCCGTTCAGCGCGGTGCTCGGCGACCTCATCGTGCACTTCTCCTCGGCCTCGGGGATCGGCCGGCGCGGCCCCGTCGTCGAGAACGCACAGCTGGAGTACCTGCCGTCGGCGCACCACCTCGCGCTGCTCAACCACCCGCGGGTGGGCGACTGGCTCATCACGTGGATCCGCTCGCGGCCTCGTCGCACGAGGTCGATCGAGGCGCGCTGACGCCGACCAGCGCTGTTAGCCTGCGCGTGTGTCTGACGTCGAAGCCGCCCGGCCCGGATTCTGGGGCCGTCCCACCGTGCCGAAGGCCCTGCTGGTCATCGTCGTGTACCTGGCCTTCTATCTCCTGGTCGGTCTGGCCGTCAGCCGCCTGTTCGGCGGTCTGATCGACGACGACGATCCACTCGCGGACTTCTCCACGATCCTGTTCGGCACGGCGCTGCCGATCGCGATCGGGGGCGCGGCGCTCCTGTGGTTCACGCGCAGTCAGGGCTGGACGTCCCGGATCTTCGGTCGGCAGCCGGTCCCCGGCCGCCGGTGGATGTGGGCGGCGCCCGTCCTCGTGCTGGCCGCGATCGTCGGGCACGTCGTGGCGACCGACTGGGGCCGATGGGATGCCGGGCAGCTGGCGGCGCTGGTCGTGCTGGGCGTCTGCGTCGGCTTCACCGAGGAGCTCGCCACCCGAGGCATCGTGGTCACGATGGTCCGGGACGCGGGCCACGGCGAGCGGGTCGTCGCGGCCGTGTCGTCGGTGACGTTCGCGCTCATGCACACGGTGAACCTGATCTCGGGCATGGCGGCCACGACGGTGCTGGCCACGGTGGTGTACACCCTCGGATTCGGCGCCTGCATGTACCTGTCGATGAGGGTGACCGGCACGATCTGGGTGGCGATCGTCCTGCACGGACTCACCGATCCCACGAGCTTCCTCGCTGCCGGAGGCGTGGACGAGGCGGTGGCGACACAGACCGGGGGCGGCGCGACGCTGGCTCTCCTGGCGACCTTCCTCGTCATCGCGTTCGGGATCGTCTCGCTGTTCTTCGTCCGCGGCCACGCCTCCGCGAAGGCCGCGCCCCACTGACCTGCGCGGCGACCCGCTCGCCCGCGCACTTCGTGACACTTCAAGTGTCACGATCGGTTAGGCTGCCGCGAAGGCACCACCGACCTAGGAGACGACAGTGGCCAACCGCGAGGAGATCTCGGCGTCGATCGAGATCGCCGCACCCCCGGAGCGCGTGTGGGCGCTCGTCAGCGACCCGCAGCGGATGCCGGACTGGAGTCCGCAGTGCCGCAAGATGATCGTCCGCGGCAAGGGTCCGGTCGGCGTCGGGACGACGACGATCAACATCAACCGTCGGGGCATCCTGTTCTGGCCGACCCGGGCCAAGGTCAAGGAGTTCGTCCCGAACGAGCGCTTCGCGTTCAAGATCGCCGAGAACGGCACGGTCTGGACCTACGAGCTGGAGCCGACCGAGGCCGGCACGCGGCTCACCGAGAGCCGGCGCACGCCGAACGGCGTCTCGGACCTGTCCAACTTCCTGACGAAGAACGTCCTGGGCGGCACCGACAACTTCGAGGGCGAGCTCGAGCTCGGCATCAAGCAGACGCTCGCGCGGATCAAGAACGCCGCCGAGGCCGCCTGATGGCGCGTACCCAGGTCGCCCCGCTGGAGACCTCGGCACTCGTCGACGCCTCGCCCGAGGCCGTGTGGGACGTGCTCAAGGACCAGACCCGGATGCGGGTCTGGAGCCCCGAGACGTTCAGGCAGTGGTTCTACCCGAAGCGGCTCAGCCACGGCCAGGTGAGCATCAACCTCAACCGCCGCAAGCTCTTCGTGTGGCCCACCTTCAGCCGGTACGTCGACGTCGCGCGACCGTTCCGACTCGCGTTCCACGTCTACGGCCCGGCCGCGCGCTGGAGCTACAAGCTCGTCGCCGAGGACGGCGGCACGCGGCTGTGGCTGCGCCGTGACCTGAAGAACGGCCGGCCGACGTGGCTGAGCCTCATCGTCGCGACGCTCGCCCTCGGCGGGCCGAAGGGTCACGACGTCGAGCTGCTCGAGGGCATGGACCGCACCCTCGCGGCCATCAAGCGCGAGACCGAGGCGCAAGTCCTCACCTCATGACCGAACCGGGCCCGGCGCAGGGGCCCCGCGATGTGTAGCGCTGTCCACCGCTGACGGACCGATCTGGCCCGATTCGGGTGGACAGCGCTACACATCTCGTCCGCCGGAGGCGGACTATCCGACTGGACTGTCAGGCGTTCGTCGGGAAGCCCAGGTTGAGGCCGCCGTGGCTGGGGTCGAGCCAGCGGCTCGTGATGACCTTGGCGCGGGTGAAGAAGTGCACGCCCTCGGTGCCGTGGGCGTGGGTGTCGCCGAAGAGGGAGTTCTTCCAGCCGCCGAACGAGTAGTAGGCCATCGGCACGGGGACGGGCACGTTGACGCCGATCATGCCGACCTCGATCTCGTTGGAGAACTGGCGGGCCGCGCCGCCGTCGTTCGTGAAGATCGCGGTGCCGTTGCCGTACGGGTTGGCGTTGATCAGGTCGACGGCCTCGTCGTAGGTGTCGACGCGCAGCACCGCGAGCACGGGACCGAAGATCTCGTCGGTGTAGATGCTCATGTCGGTCGAGACGTGGTCGAACAGGGTGGGGCCGACGAAGAAGCCCTCGCCGTCGGCGTCCGGGACGACCTTGCGGCCGTCGACGACGACCGTGGCGCCCGAGGCCTCGCCCGCGTCGACGTAGCCCGAGACGCGCTGCTGGGCGTCCTTGGTCACGAGCGGGCCCATGTCGCAGCCGCGACGGCCGTCGCCGGTGCGCAGCGTCTCCGTGCGGACCCGGATCTTGTCGACGAGCTCATCGGCGATGTCGCCGACCGCGATGCAGGCGCTGATCGCCATGCAGCGCTCGCCGGCCGAGCCGAAGCCCGCGTTGACGGCCTGGTCGGCGGCCAGGTCGAGGTCGGCGTCGGGCAGCACGACCATGTGGTTCTTCGCGCCGCCGAGCGCCTGGACGCGCTTGCCGTGGCTCGTGCCCGTCTCGTAGACGTACTTGGCGATCGGGGTGGAGCCGACGAAGGACACGGACGCGATGTCCGGGTGGGTCAGCAGACCGTCGACGGCGACCTTGTCGCCCTGGACGACGTTGAAGACGCCGTCGGGCAGACCGGCCTCCTTCCACAGCTCGGCCATCCACACGGCGGCCGTGGGGACCTTCTCGCTGGGCTTGAGCACGACCGTGTTGCCGGTCGCGATCGCGAGCGGGAAGAACCACATCGGGACCATGGCCGGGAAGTTGAACGGGCTGATGATCGCGACCGGGCCGAGCGGCTGGCGCGCGGAGTGCACGTCGACCTTCGTCGAGGCGTTCTCGGTGAAGCCGCCCTTGAGCAGGTGCGGGATGCCGCACGCGAACTCGACGACCTCCTGACCGCGGGCGACCTCGCCCGCGGCGTCGGAGAGCACCTTGCCGTGCTCGGACGTGATGATCGCGGCCAGCTCGGGGGCGCGGGCGTTCAGCAGCTCGCGGAACGCGAAGAGGATCTGCACGCGGCGGGCCAGCGACGTGTCACGCCAGCCGGGGAAGGCCGCCTTGGCCGCGGCGACGGCCGCGTCGACGTCCTCGGCGGCCGCGAACGCGACCTGCGCCGACACGGCGCCGGTCGCGGGGTCGGTGACGTCACCGAACCGTCCGCTCGTGCCGTCGTGCGGGGCGCCGTTGATCCAGTGGGAGACGGTGGTGGCCATGGGGATGTTCCTCTCGGGTGCTGCGTGGGTTCAGTCGACGGGGGTGATCAGGGGGCGCTGCTCGGTCTTGTGCTGCTCGTACTCCTTGCGGGCCAGCTGGGTCGACTCGAGGGTCGACACCTCGCTGACCGGCACGTCCCACCAGGACTCGGAGGACGGGGAGAACGACAGCGGGTCGGTCTCGACGTGGATGACGGTGCTCGAGTCCGCGGCCTTCGCGGCGCGGACGGCATCGGCGAACTGCTCGACCGTCGTGGTCCGCACGACGTGCATGCCCAGGCTCTCGGCGTTTGCGGCCAGGTCGACCGGGAGCCGGTCGCCGTCGAGCCGGCCGGACGACGAGCGCCGCCGGTACCGGGTGCCGAAGCGCTGCGAGCCGAGCGACTCCGAGAGCGCGCCGATCGACGCGAAGCCGTGGTTCTGGACGAGGATGACGATGATCTTGACGTCCTCCTGGACGGCCGTGACGAGCTCGGTCGCCATCATCAGGTACGAGCCGTCGCCGACCATGACGAACACGTCACGGTCGGGCTCGGCCAGGGCGACGCCGATGCCGCCGGCGACCTCGTAGCCCATGCAGGAGTAGCCGTACTCGACGTGGTACCCCTTCGCATCGCGCGTGCGCCACAGCTTGTGCAGGTCGCCGGGCATCGAGCCGGCGGCGCACAGGACGACGTCGCGCGGGTCGGACAGCTCGTTGACGAGCCCGATGACCTCGCTCTGCGTCGGCAGGCCGTTCGCGCCCGCGTTCGGCGTCGCGGGGGAGTAGGCGGCCTCGACGGTCGCGTCCCACGCCGCGTTCAGCTCGGCGATCCTGGCCGTGTAGCCGTCGTCGACGTGGTGGCCGTCGAGCGCGGAGGCCAGCGCGTCGAGGGTGTCGCGGGCGTCGGCCTGGACCGCGACACCGGCGTGCTTCGTCGTGTCGAGTCCGGCCACGTTGACGTTCACGAACCGGACGTCGGGGTCCTGGAATGCCGTGCGGCTGGCGGTCGTGAAGTCCTCCCAGCGCGTTCCGACCCCGATCACGAGATCGGCCTCGCGGGCGATCGCGGTGGCCGCGGTGGTGCCGGTGGAGCCCATCGCGCCGAGGCAGCTCGCGTGGTCGAACGGCAGCGTGCCCTTGCCGGCCTGCGTCTGGGCGACGGGGATGCCGGTCGCGTCGCACAACGCGGCGAGGGCCGCGGAGGCGCCGGAGTAGTGGACGCCGCCACCGGCGACGACGAGGGGGCGCTCGGCGGAGCGGACCAGCTCGGCGACCCGCTCGACGAGCACGGCCTCGGGCTGCGGACGGCCGATGCGCCACGTGCGCTCGGCGAACAGCTCGACGGGCCAGTCGTGGGCCTGCGCCTGTACGTCCTGCGGCAGGCACAGCGTCACCGCGCCGGTCTCGGCCGGGTCGGTCAGCACGCGCATCGCGGCGAGCAGCGCGGACGGCAGCTGCTCCGGCCGCCAGATCCGGTCGAAGTACCGCGACACGGGACGGAACGTGTCGTTCACCGTCACGTCGCCGCTGTGCGGCACCTCCAGCTCCTGCAGCAGCGGCGACGCCGCGCGGTCGGCGAACGTGTCGCCCGCCAGCAGCAGGACGGGCAGCCGGTTGATCGTGGCGAGCGCGGCACCGGTGACCATGTTGGTCGCGCCGGGGCCGACGCTCGAGGTCACGGCCCACATCTGCGTACGGTCCTTCGCCTTCGCGTAGGCCACCGCGCTGTGCACCATCGCCTGCTCGTTGCGGCCGAGGACGTACGGCAGCAGGTCGGGATCCTCCAGCTCGGCCTGCAGCAACGCCTGGCCGATGCCGGCGACGTTGCCGTGTCCGAAGATGCCGAAGCAGCCGGCGAACATCCTCTGCCGGACGCCGTCGCGCTCGGTGGACTGGGCGCCGAGGAAGCGCACGAGCGCCTGCGCGACGGTCAGACGGACGGTCTCGGTCATCACTGGCCTCCGGTCAGTCGGGGATCGACGGTTTGGTCGGCCCAGGTGTCGCGCACCCAGGCCTGCTCGGGATGGTCGGAGATGAGCCAGGCCCGCTCGGGCCCGGGACCGGCCATGACGTTGAGGTAGTAGAGATCGAAGCCGGGCGCGGCCATGCACGGACCGTGCCAGCCGTACGGCACCAGCACCGCGTCGCGATCGCGCACCTCGTGCAGGACGTCGATCTCGCCGGCGGCCGAGCTGCTCGTGCGGTGGTAGCCGATGCCCGGCTGGTCGTCCGGCCCGGAGGCGACCTCGAAGTAGTAGATCTCCTCGAGCTCGGACTCGTGCTCGCCGGCCTCGTCGTGCTTGTGCGCGGGATAGCTCGACCAGTTGCCGCCCGGCGTGATGACCTCGCACGCGATGATGCGGTCGGCCTCGAAGACCCCCACGGTCGCGAAGTTGCGCACCTGGCGACTGCTCGAGCCGGCTCCACGCAGTTCCACGGGGACGTCCGCCGCGGGAACGTGGCGGAAGGGCAGGCGCGCCTCGGACCGCGCTCCGCACAGCGCGAACCGGCCACCCTCGGCCGAGCGCAGCGTCGCGGTCGATCCGACCGGCAGGTAGGCGAAGTCGGTCGGGCCGGCAAACACGTCGGTGCGTCCGGCCAGCGAGATCGTTCGACCCTCACACGTCACGTCGACGGCGCCGGTCAGCGGCACGACGAGAACCTCGTCCCCTCCGGTGGCGACCTCGTGGGTGGCGCCGGGGGAGAGGGTCAACGTCCACAGGCTCGAGTGTGTCCAGCCGGCCGACTCCGGCGTGATCGCGAGGTCGAAGTCGCCCTGCGTCCCCTTTCCGGCGGGGACCACCCAGTCGGGCGAGGTCATCGGATCATCCCGACGGCCGTGTCGACGGCCGCCGCCACGTCGCCGTCGGCGGGGAAGAGCATGCTGCGGCCCACGATGAGACCCACGACCGACGGCAGCGCGACGGCCTTGCTCCAGTTCGCGTACGTCTGGTCCGGATCGGCCTGGACCTCGCCGCCGAGCAGCAGGGTCGGCATCGTCGTCGCGGCCATGACGCGCTCCATGTCGTCGACGACCGGCAGCTTCATCCACGTGTGGGCGCTGGGCGAGCCGAGTCCCTGGGTGATCGCGATCGACCGGATCACGGCCTCCGGCGACAGGTCGTTGACGACCTTGCCGTCACGGCGGCTGCTGAGGAACGGCTCGACCATCGCGATCAGCTCCGCGCGGTTGAGCTCGGAGACGGCGCGGGCGCAGGACTCCAGCGTCCGGACCGTGAGCGGATCGTCGAGGTCGATGCGGGTCAGCATCTTGGCACCCTCGGCACGCATCGCGATCGTCTGCTCGACGTCGTAGCCGGTCATCCGGTCGTCGAGCTCCCAGGCGGACCCCGTGAGCCCGCCACGGTTCAGCGACGTGAAGACGAGCTTGTCCTCCAGTGCGCCGAGCAGCAGCAGGTCGTCGAGGACGTCCGCCGTGCCCAGGACGCCGTCGACGCCCGGGCGGGCCAGCGCCGTGAGCAGCCGGCCGAGCAGCTCCTGCCGGTCGCCCATCGCGAGCGGATCGGAGCCCACGCTGATCGCGCCGCGGGCGGGGTGGTCGCAGGCCACGATCATCATGCGCTCGTCGGTCGTGAACAGCGGCCGGCGCGAGCGCGTCGCCCAGAGCCGGGCGACCCGGCCGGGATCGGTGATCCGGATGCGCCGCAGCTCGGCGATGTCCTGGGCGAACTCGCTCATCTCGCGGTGTCCTCTCGGAAGTGCTGGTCGACGAGGGCGTCGATCTCGGCCTGGGTGGGCATCGCGGTCGAGCACTCGAGCCGGGTCGCGACGAGTGCGCCGGCCGCGTTGGCATTGCGCAGCAGCCGTTCGAGCGGAAGCCCGGCGAGCAGTCCGTGGCACAGGGACCCGCCGAAGCTGTCCCCGGCGCCGAGCCCGTTGAGCGGGGTGACGGGAATCGGGGGTGACTCCACGCGCTCGGTGCGCGTCTTGGCCAGGACGCCCTTGGGCCCCTGCTTGACGATCGCGAGCTCGACGCCGGCGTCCAGCAGGGCGTCGGCCGCGCGGTCGGGGTCGGTCTCGCCGACGGCGACCTCGCACTCCTCGCGGTTGCCGACCGCGACGGTGACCTGCGACAGGATCTTCTGGACCTCGCGCGTGGCGTCCTCGGCGGACTGCCAGAACATCGGCCGGTAGTCGAGGTCGAGGACGGTGTGCGTCTTCGAGTCGCGAGCGGCCAGCGCGGCCAGCTGCGTCTCGCGGATCGGGCTCTCGCTCATCCCCGTGGTGGTGACCCACAGCAGGTCGGCGTCACGGACGAGGTCGAGATCGAGCTGGTCCGGCGTGATCTGCATGTCCGGCGCGCTCGGGCGGCGGTAGAAGTAGAGCGGGAAGTCGTCCGGCGGGAAGATCTCGCAGAACGTGACCGGCGTCGGCAGGTCCGGGTGCACGACGACCTGCGAGTCGTCGACGCCGAGGTCGCGCAGCGCACGCCGCACGAACCGGCCGAACGGATCGTCGCCGACCCCCGTGATCGCCGTGACGCGGTGCCCGAGGCGGGCGGCCGCGACCGCGACGTTCGCCGTGGTGCCGCCGAGGAACTTGCCGAAGCTCGTCACGTCCTCCAGGCCCACGCCCACCTGCTGGGGGTACACGTCGACCCCGGCTCGGCCGAGGGTGACCACCTCGAAGGGGGGAGTCCGGTCCGTCATGGCGCCTCTTCTCTGTGTCCGACCGCGTGTGGCCTGTGCCACATCTCGACGGTAGGTGGAGGCACGGCGACGTGTCAATAGTATGTCATGACATTCTGACTAACAAGTCGTTGAAGACTCGCAGTGTCAGCGGTCGACGAGCGTCAATTCGAAGGCGTACAGGTCGGGGCGGTAGGCGTGGCTGCCGTACTCGACCGTGCGCCCGGCGCTGTCGTACCCGGTGCGCGCCATCGTGAGCAGGGGGGCGTTGCGGGTCTCGCCGAGCAGCTTGGCGTCGCTCGCGGTGGCCCGTCGGGCGCCGATCCGCTGCTTCGCGACCCGGATCGTGATCCCGCGCTGGCGCAGGAAGTCGTACAGGCCGGTCGTCGTGAAGTCGACCTCGTCGAGCGGGGCGACGGAGGCGGGGACCACGTTGTGCATGAGGGCCAGCGGCTTGTCGCCGGCGAGCCGGAGCCGGTGCAGGTCCCACACCGGCTCGCCGGTGGCGATCTGCAACTCGTGCGCCGTCTCCTCGTCGACCGCGATGAGCTCGAGCGACAGCACCTGCGTGCTCGGGCTCTTGCCCGCCGCGGCCAGGTCGTCGTTGAGGCTCGTCAGCTCGACAGACCGATTGATCCGGCCCTGGACGACCTGAGTGCCCACGCCGCGCTTGCGCACGAGCATGCCCTTGTCGACGAGCACCTGGATCGCCTGGCGCATCGTCGGGCGCGAGAGGCCCAGCTCGGTGGCCATCGCGATCTCGTTGTCGAGTCGATCGCCGGGAGCGATGCGGCCGTCGAGGACCGCGCGCTCGAGTTGTTCGGCGACCTGGAAGTACAGGGGGACCGGGCTCGATCGGTCGAGTCGGATCAGGGCACTGGCGGCTGGCATGGGGGCAGCGTACCTGACAAATGACTAGTTTGACAGGACGTAAGTATGTCCTGATAAAGGGTTGACATGGTTTCGTGATCTGGGCCACACTGCCGTTGTAGGGAGTTTGTCACGACAAACACCGCCAAGTCACGGAGGACGAACATGAAGAGACTGAAGGTCGCAGGGGCGGTGGTCCTGGCGAGTGCCTTGCTGGCCGCCTGCTCGGGCACAGGCCAGGACGAAGACAAGACGGAGAGTCTGGACCTCAAGTACGCGGTCATCACCCACTCCGGTCCGGGCGACGCCTTCTGGGATCGGGTCAAGTCGGGTGCCGAGAAGGCTGGCGACGACTACGGCGCGGACGTCGAGTACAGCAACGATCCCGACCCGGCGAAGCAGTCGCAGCTGATCGACGGCGCGGTCGCCGACAAGGTCGACGGCATCGTCGTCTCGATGGCCAACCCCGATGGCCTCGAGGACAGCATCAAGAAGGCCGTCGCGGCGGGCATCCCCGTCGTCACGATCAACTCCGGCATCGACCGCTGGCAGGAGTTCGGCGCGATCACCCACATCGGCCAGTCCGAGACCATCGCCGGCGCGGCGGTGGGCGAGAAGCTCAAGGGCGAAGGCCTCAAGAAGGGCATCTGCGTCATCCAGGAGGCCGGCAACGTGGGCCTCGAGGAGCGGTGCAAGGCCGCCGCGGGCACCTTCGGCGGGACGATGGAGAACCTGCAGGTCGACGGCACCGACGACAACGCGGTGCAGGCGACGATCACGTCCAAGCTGCAGTCGGACAAGAGCATCGACACGGTGCTGACGCTCGGCGGCCAGTACGCGATCGACGCCGTCGCAGGCGTCGAGGCGTCAGGCAGCAGCGCGAAGGTCGCGACGTTCGACCTGAGCGAGGACGTCGTCTCCGACATCGAGGACGGCAAGATCCTGTTCGCCGTCGACCAACAGCCCTACGTCCAGGGATTCCTGGGCGTGACGACGCTCTACCTCAAGAGCATCAACGGAAATGACGTCGGAGGTGGACAGCCGATCAACTCCGGCCCCGCCTTCGTCACGAAGGACAATGCCGCCGACGTCGCGAAGTTCGCGGCGGAGGGCACCCGCTGATCGCCGTGGGGCGGGACCCGCTCGGGTCCCGCCCTACGACGTCGAAAGGACGTTCCACCATGGCCACCGCCACTCCCGCGGTCGACGAACGCGTCGCGACCACGTCGCCACTGACTCGGCTGCTCAAACGACCCGAGATCGGCGCCCTCGTCGCTGCGATCGTGATCTTCATCTTCTTCTCCGTGACCACCGAGGTGTTCGCCACCCCCGCGGGCGCCAGCACGTGGCTGCGCGGCGCCTCGACGATCGGCATCATGGCCGTCGCGGTCGCGATGCTCATGATCGGTGGTGAGTTCGACCTCTCGGCCGGTGCGATCACCGGCTTCACGGGCCTCATCGTCGGCGTCCTCACGACCGAGTACGGCGTGAACATCTGGGTGGCGATCGTCCTGTCCCTCGTGCTGGCACTGCTCGTCGGTGCCGCCAACGGCGTGCTCGTCATGAAGACGGGACTCCCGAGCTTCATCGTCACGCTGGGCACCTTCTTCGTGCTGCAGGGCATCGACCTGGCGGGCACGAAGGCGCTCATCGGGCAGGTCGCGATTCAGGGCATGACCGACGTGCCCTTCTACGCGCAGCCGAAGAAGCTGTTCGGATCGTCCGTCGAGATCGGCGGGCTCACGCTCTACGCGTCGGTGTTCTGGTGGATCGGCGTCACCCTCGTGGCGACCTGGGTCCTGCTGCGCACGCGCGGCGGCAACTGGATCTTCGCCGTCGGCGGCGCCCAGCAGTCCTCGCGCCAGGTCGGCGTCCCGGTGTTCCGCACCAAGGTCTACCTCTTCATGACGACCGCGGCGGCCGGTTGGCTCGTCGGCATGCTCCTGCTGTTCACGACGTCGACGGTGCAGTCCAACACCGGCGTCGGCCAGGAGTTCATCTACATCATCTGCGCCGTCGTCGGCGGCTGCCTGCTCACGGGTGGCTACGGATCGGCGATCGGCGCGGCCCTCGGTGCCCTGATCTACGGCATGGTCAACCAGGGCATCGTCTACTCGGGCTGGGACAACAACTGGCTCCGCGCCTTCCTCGGCATCATGCTGCTGGGCGCGGTGCTCCTCAATGAATGGGTTCGCAAGCGGGCGGAGACGGCACGATGAGCACCACGACGAGCAATGAGACGTCGACCACGGCCCCGCGGGGCACTGCGGTCCTCGAGGTCCGCGACATCGGCAAGCGCTACGGGAACATCATCGCGCTCCAGGGCGTGTCGACCTCGGTCCGCGCCGGCGAGGTGACGTGCGTCCTGGGTGACAACGGTGCCGGCAAGAGCACCTTCATCAAGATCCTCGCCGGAGCGCACCACCACTCCGACGGCGAGTTGCTGGTCGACGGCGAGCCGACGACGTTCAACTCGCCCCGTGAGGCGCTCGACGCGGGGATCGCCACGGTCTACCAGGACCTCGCGGTCGTGCCGCTCATGCCGGTGTGGCGCAACTTCTTCCTCGGCAGCGAGGTCTCGAAGGGCGCGGGTCCGTTCAAGCGGCTCGACATGGACTTCATGAAGGCGACGACGAAGCAGGAACTGGCCGACATGGGCATCGACCTGCGTGACGTCGAGCAGCCGATCGGCACGCTGTCGGGCGGTGAGCGCCAGTGTGTCGCGATCGCCCGCGCCGTGTTCTTCGGTGCTCGGGTGCTCATCCTCGACGAGCCGACCGCGGCCCTGGGCGTCAAGCAGTCCGGCGTCGTGCTGAAGTACATCGCCAAGGCGCGCGAGCGTGGTCTGGGCGTCGTGTTCATCACGCACAACCCGCACCACGCCTACCCGGTCGGCGACCGGTTCATGCTGCTGCGTCGCGGCAAGTCGATGGGTGACTACCCGAAGGCCGAGCTGAGCCTCGAGGACCTCACGTCGATGATGGCCGGCGGGGCCGAGCTGGAGTCGCTCGCGCACGAGCTCGCGCAGACGATGGGCGACACGAATCCCATCGTGGAGGACCTCAAGGCGGAGGTCGAGGCCACGGAGGGTCACGCGGGATGAGCCGCGACTCCGCCCTGCGGGTCGGTGTCGTCGGGTTCGGCTGGATGGGCAAGGTGCACTCGCGTGCGCTGACCCGGCTCCTCCAGCACTACCCGGACAGCCCGCTGCGACCCCGCCTGGTCGCCGTCGCCGACCCGTCGCTCGATGCCTCGGGTCGGGCCACGGCCGAGGCGTACGGGTTCACCGACTTCCACGACGACTGGCGTGACCTCGTCGCCCGCGACGACCTCGACCTGGTCTGCGTCACGGGTCCGAACTTCATCCACCGGGACGTCGGCGTCGCGGTCGCGCAGTCCGGGAAGCACCTGTGGATCGAGAAGCCGGCGGGCCGGTCGAGCGCCGAGACGAGCGAGATCGCCGACGCCGTCGACGCGGCCGGCGTGCAGTCGGCCGCCGGGTTCAACTACCGGAACGCGCCCGCCGTCGAGCGGGCCAGGGAGCTGGTCGCCGCCGGTCGCATCGGCCGCGTCGAGCACACGACGGTCCGGTTCGTCTCGGACTATGCCGCCCATCCGGACGGTGCCCTCTCGTGGCGGTTCGACAACGCCTTCGCGGGCAGCGGCGTGCTGGGCGACCTGGTCAGCCACGCGGCGGACCTGGCGCGGTACGTCGTCGGCGACCTCGCCGAGCTGGTCGTCGACCGGGCCACGTTCATCACCGAGCGGCCGCAGGCGCGCGCGGGCGCGATGCACTACGAGCGGGGCTCGGGCGAGCTCGGTCCCGTCGGCAACGAGGACTACGTCAACGCGCTCGTGCGCTTCGCCGACGGGTCCCGCGGGATCCTCGAGTCGAGCCGGGTCGCGGTCGGCGAGCAGAACAACTACGGCATCGAGGTGCACGGCACGACCGGCGCGGTCGCGTGGAACTTCCAGCGACTCGGCGAGCTGCGCACGTGCTTCGCCGAGGACTACCAGGACGCGCCGTGGCGGACGGAGTTCGTCACGCCCGCGTCCGGCGAGCTGGGCGCGTTCCAGCCCGGGGCCGCCAACCCGATGGGCTTCGACGACCTCAAGGTCATCGAGGCGCACCGGCTGGTGCAGACGATCGCCCTGCAGGACGAGGGCGGGGGCAAGCCGGTGGGCGCGACGATCCATGACGCCGTCGCGGCGGCACGAACACTCGACGCGATGGTCGCGTCGACCGAGAGCAGGGGATGGGTGACGTTGTGAGCAGGCTCAGGGTGGGTGTGGTCGGTGCCGGGGCGATGGGCGCCTCGCACGTCGGAACACTGGGGACCACGGTCCCGGCGGCCGAGTTGGTGTCGGTCTTCGACATGGACACCGAACGGGCGAAGTCCGTCGCGGCGCAGTTCGGTGCGACCGCCGCGGACTCGCCGGAGGCGCTGATCGCCGAGGTCGACGCGCTCGTCGTCGCCTCGCCGGACTTCACGCACGCCGACCTCGCGGTGGCGGCGATCGAGGCCGGCAAGCACGTCCTGTGCGAGAAGCCGCTCGCGGTCACGGCCGAGGACGCGCGCCGCGTCGTCGACGCCGAGGTGGCGGCCGGTCGCCGGTTCGTGCAGGTCGGGTTCAACCGCCGGTTCGACCCGGGCTTCCGCTCGCTCAAGGGCTCCATCGACGACGGGACGCTGGGTGACGTGCGCCTCGTGCACGGGATCCACCGCAACGCCTCGAACGCCACGAGCACCGACGATGCGGGGCTCGTGACCGGTTCGATGATCCACGAGTTCGACACGTTCCGGTGGCTGCTCGAGGACGACATCGTCGGCATCCGGGTTGAGTCGCCGATCACCGAGGGCTTCCGCGATCCGCAGCTCGCCACGATCTGGATGCGCGGCGGCCAGCTGATCACGGCCGAGGTGTTCGTCAACGCGGGCTACGGCTACGACGTGCGCGTCGAGGTCGTCGGCAGCGGCGGGTCCGCGTCGCTCGAGCCGCGCAACCCCGTGGTGGCTCGGGTCAACGGTGCCGCCGCGTCGTCGGTGGGCTCGGACTTCGTCGCCCACTTCATCGAGTCCTACCGGCTCGAGCTGTCGGCGTGGGCCGACGCCGCCCTGCGCGGCGAGGTCGTCGGAGCGAGCGCGTGGGACGGCTACGTCGCCAACCTCGTCGCCGAGGCCGGCGTCCGCGCTCTGCGCTCCGGTGAGCGGCAGTCGATCGACGTCCCCGACCGCCCCGACCTCTACGCCTGACCCGCGCGCGCCACTCGCGGGACGGTGTGCGCCACTCGCCGAAAGGAATCGCATGACCTTCACACTGGCCGTCTGCTCGGAGATGGTGTTCCTTGACGAGACACACCTCGACCGGGTCCGACGCATCCACGACGCCGGGTTCGCCAACGAGATCTGGGACTGGACCACGAAGGACGCCCGCGCGCTCAAGGCCACCGGCGCGACCTTCACCTCGATGACGGGCTACGTCACCGGCGACCTGATCACTCCCGAGGGCGCCGACGACCTGCTGCGCACCGCCGAGGAGTCGATTCCGTTCGCGCAGGCGATCGCGTGTCCGTCGCTCAACATCCACGGCACGGGCCTGGGGGAGGGCGGCCTGCCGGTGAAGCCGGTCGAGCACGTCACGGGCGGCATGTGGCTCGCCGCGCTGCGCACCCTCGAGCGTGTCGCCGACCTGGCCGAGCGCCACGGCGTCACGTACGTGATCGAGAACCTCAACACCGCGGTCGACCACCCCGGCACGCCGTTCGCCCGGGCCGAGGACACCCTCGCCCTCGTCCGCGCGGTCGGCAGTCCGCACCTGAAGCTGAACCTCGACCTCTACCACGCCCAGATCGGCGAGGGGAACCTCGTCGAGCTCATCCGGGCGTGCGCGCCGTACCTGGGCGAGGTCCAGGTCGCGGACGTCCCCGGCCGCTGCGAGCCCGGCACCGGCGAGGTCAACTGGCCCTTCGTCGCCCGCGCGCTGGCCGACGCCGGCTACGACGGAGTCGTGGCGATGGAGGCGTGGGCCAGCGGTGACAGCGACGTCGCACTCGAGCGCTTCCGCGAGGCCTTCACGGTCTGAACGAGCTCGGCTGGTTGTAGGGCGTGACGACCTGGACGTGCGAGGGCACGGTGCTCGGTACGCCCGGCAGGGCACGGTGCGCCTGCAGCACGAGACGGCACGCCCGGCGGGCGTCGGCGCGCAGGTCGTGGTGCAGGACCCAGCCGATCCGTCGCGTCCGCAACAGCACGGTGTTGTCGTCGTCGAGGTCGTGGGCGACGAACACGCGCGGTGTCGAGCCGGCGCGTCGGAACGCGTCCAGCGTCGCGACGTTCCCGCCGCCGACGGAGTAGACGGCGTCCACGTCGGGGCGAGTCGTCAGGGCGTCGGAGACCAGCTCGAACGTCGTCGCGTCGAGACCGTCGGTGCCCGTCAGGTCGACCACCGGGCGCCCCGGCTCCATCACCGCGAGCGCCTCGACGAACCCGGTCACCCGCTGCTCCTCGCCACGGAACTCGCGCCGGCTGAGGGTCACGAGGACCGGCGCCGTCGATCCCGGCGAGCCCTGCGAGACGAGGTACGCGGCCGTCGCGCCGGCGGCCCGGTTGTCGATGCCGACGTACGCGCGGCGAGCGCTCTCCGGCAGGTCGGTCACGAGGGTGATCACGGGGATCCCGGCCGCCGCGAGCGCCGCGACCTCGGCGACGACGTCGGGATGGTCGGGCGCCTTCAGCAGCACGCCGTGCGATCCCTTGGCGCGCACCCGCCTCAACGCGGTGACCATCGCGGCCGGATCGGCCTCCTCCCGGACGTGGAAGCGCACGCGCACCGCGGCGGGCCGCAGCCCCGGCAGCTCCGCCTCGACGGCGGCGCGGACGGCATCGCTGAACCGGTGCGGGGCCTGCATCACGAGGTCGATCAGGAAGGTCCGTCCGACGAGCCGCAACTGGGTGGACTGTCGGTCGAGCTCGGCGATGGCCCGCTCGACCTCGGCGACGGTGGCGGCCCGGACGCCGGGGCGCTCGTGCAGCACGCGGTCGACCGTGGCCTCGCTGAGCCCGCTCTGCTGGGCGATCTCGCGAACCTTGTGGCGGTGCGGCATCCGGACCTCCGGCGGCAGGTGACGCGGGTCACGATGAGGTGTTTTTGAGGGGTTCTGCCCCATCCGATCGTCTCATGGCGCTCCTAGCGTGGAGGTACGGAACCACCCACCCCGCAGGAGCACTCCCATGAGCCTCACCGCCACCACCCGACCGGGCCGCCTCACGCCCGAGGACGTCCGCCTGGCCGACTTCGTCGAGGTCGTCTCGACGGCGACCGACCCCGACGACTACCGCTACGCCGACCGCATCGAGCAGGGCGTCGTCGTCTACGACTCCGCCGAGCTGCGGGGCGCCACGTCCACGCCCGACGGCCTCGACGCGGTGCGGACCGAACTCGTCCACGCCCTCACCGAGGGCCCGGGCATCGTCGTCCTGAAGGGGGCATGGACCGACCCCACCGTCGTCGACCGCGCGTCGGCGACGTTCGAGCAGATCATCGCCGAGGAGAAGGCCGCCGGCGGCCAGCACGGCGACCACTTCGCGAAGCCCGGCGCCAACGACCGGATCTGGAACGCGCTCGAGAAGCTCGCCGTCGCCGATCCGCAGACGTTCGTCGACTACTACGCCAACGACATGCTCGAGCTCGTCTCGACCGCGTGGCTGGGCCCCGGCTACCAGGTCACGTCGCAGGTGAACGTGGTCCGTCCCGGCGGCGTCGCCCAGGACCCGCACCGCGACTACCACCTCGGATTCCTGTCCGACGAGGTCACCGCGCGGTACCCGGCGCACGTGCACGTGCTGTCGCCCGTGCTGACGCTGCAGGGCGCCGTCGCGCACGCCGACATGCCCGTCGAGAGCGGACCGACGCTCTACCTGCCGCACTCGCAGAAGTACGTCCCCGGCTACCTCGCGTGGCGCCGGCCGGAGTTCCGCGAGTACTTCGCCGAGCACCACGTCCAGCTGCCGCTGGCGAAGGGGGACGCCGTCTTCTTCAACCCTGCCCTGTTCCACGGCGCCGGGACCAACGTGTCGGCCGACATCCAGCGCGTCGCCAACCTGCTGCAGGTCTCCTCGGCGTTCGGTCGCGCCATGGAGGCCGTGGACCGTGCCCGCACGGCGTCGGTCGTCTATCCGGTCCTGCTGGAGCGCCAGGCGGCCGGCTGGTCCGATGCCGACCTGCACCGCGTCATCGCGGCGGCGGCGGAGGGCTATCCGTTCCCGACGAACCTCGACCTCGACCAGCCGGTCGACGGCCTCACGCCGCTCGCGCAGACCGAGCTGCTCACGCAGGCGCTCGCCGACCGCCTGACCCCCGACGAGGTCGCCTCGGCGTTGACGGACTACGCCGACCGGCGTCGGACGGAGTCCTGACGTGGCGCTGCTCGACGACCGAGTCGTCCTCGTCTCCGGTGGCACCCAGGGCGTCGGCCTGGCCATCGCCCGCGCTGCTCTCGCCGAGGGCGCGCGGGTGGTGGTCACGGGCCGGCGGTCCGACGTCGGCGAGCGTGCTGCCCGTGAGTTGTCCGCCGGCGGTGGCGACGCGCGCTTCGTCGCGTGCGACGTGGCCGACGTGGCGGCCTGCCGGACCGCCGTCGACACGACCGTGGCCGTGCACGGTCGGGTCGACGGCCTCGTCAACGCCGCCGGGTTCACGGAGCGGGGCTCGATGCTCGACACGACGCCGGAGATGTTCGAACGCCACGTCGCGGTCAACCTGCGTGGCCCGTTCTTCCTCATGCAGGGCGTGATCGCGGACCTGGTGGATCGCGGAGCGCCGGGCTCGATCGTCAACATCATCACGATGAGCTCGCACGGCGGCCAGCCCCACCTCGCGCCCTACGCGGCGACGAAGGCCGGGCTGGCGGGGCTCACGCGCAACGCCGCGCATGCGCATCGGTTCGACCGCATCCGGGTCAACGGCGTCAACATCGGCTGGACCGACTCCGCGGGGGAGGACGAGATCCAGCGTCGCTTCCACGCCGCCGGGGACGACTGGCGCGAGCGGGCGGCCGAGACGCTTCCCGCGGGCCGGCTCGCCACCCCGGAGGACGTCACGAGCCTGGTCGTGCTGCTGCTGAGCGACGCCAGCGGCGTCGTCACGGGCTCGGTGATCGACTGGGACCAGACCGTCCCGGGCGCCCACGACTGAGCGCCGGCCGGACACACGAAGGGCCCGGATCCGAGAGGATCCGGGCCTTCGCGTCACCCAGGAGGGAGGGAGGGTGATGTCAGAGGAGGCTCGTGAGGAACTCGAGCGAGGCGCGCACGTCGGCCTTCGGGCCCTCGCCGGTCGGCTGGGCCGCCAGCTTGAGGTCCTGCTCGAGGACGTACCAGCCGGCGTAGTCGGCGGCCTCCATGAGGCCGACGAGCTCGGCGATCGGGACATCGCCCTGGCCGAGCGGGCGGAACATCCCGGCGGCGACCGCGTCGCCGAACGGTCGGACGCCCGCGAGCACCTCGCCCGCCAGCGTCGCGTCGACGTCCTTGAGGTGCGCGTGGACGATGCGGTCCGGGTGGGCGCGCACGATCGCGACCGGGTCGGCGCCGCCGACCATGAGGTGTCCGGTGTCGACGCACAGGCCGATCGTCGACTCGGCGAGCACGCGCTCGACCTCGGCGGCGGTCTGCACCATCGTGCCGACGTGCGGATGGATCGAGGCGGTGACGCCGCGTGAGGCCGCGTGCTCGCCCAGCATGCTGAGGTGGTCGAGCATCGTCTTCCACTGGACCTCGTCGAGCGTGGGGCGCGTGTCATAGCCGTCGGAGCCGGTGGCGGCCGCGAGGACGACCGAGTCGCCGCCCGACGCGAGCAGGGCGTCGATGAAGCGATCGACCTCGGGTCGCGGATCGTGTGCCGGGTCGTGGAGCACGACGGGCAGGAAGCCGCCGACGGCACCCAGGTCGAAGGAGGCGAGCGTGTCGGCCTTGCCCTCGGGCGTGTCCGGGAGGAATCCGTCGGGGCCGAACTCCGTGGCCTGCACGCCGAGGTCGCGCATGTCGGCGAGGACCTGCTCGGGGGTGAGCTGGAATCCCCAGCCGGGGACCTCGCTGACCCCCCACGAGATCGGGGCGGCGGCGATGCGGGCGTGCGACATGGAGACCTCCGGTAGCTGTGACGTGCGTCTCCAGTGTCGCCAGCGGTTGACCTATTGTCAAGACATACGGACGAAGAGCTCCGACGGTCTACATCCCGCGGATCTGCACCCGCACGTCCTGGGTGCGGTACTCGCCCTGGACGCCGACGATGCGATCGAGGAGGACGGGGTAGTACGGCTGAAGCTCCTCGCGGAACCAGTCGCTGGGCCGGAGTTCGAATCGGCCGGAGCGCAGCCGGTCCACGGTGTAGCCGGCGGATATGGACGTGTAGGGATCGTAGAAGGAGGAATCGTCGAATCGGTCCAGGTACGTGATGCCCGGGAAGTCGTTCCAGACCGGTGCGTCGAGGCCCTGCGGCGTGACCAGTCGACCACGGGTGACGCCGCCGACTGGACCGAGCGTCGCGGACAGCGTCCGGTTCGAGGTGCCCATCCGTACGACCGTCGTCGCGGCCAGTCGGCCGTCTGGCCCGAGTGTGCGGAGGGTGTAGTCGCCGCTCGCGAGTTCGGTGAAGACTGCCTCGGTGACGCCGTCGTACGTGAAGCCCCGCAGGTCGAGGGCGCCGGAGGCGTTCCCCAGCCTGATCTCCGTGCCCGGCGGAGCCTTCACGGTGAGCCGCGCGTACCCGGCACGAGGGCTCAGCCGGCGGACCTTCCGCACGACGCCCTTGCGAACTTTCACCACGACCGTGTCCGTGCGGACCCGCTCGTAGTCCACGCCGCGTCGTTGCGCGGTGAGGCGGTACGTCCCGGGCTTCAGACCGGTCAGCCGGTAGCGCCCGGCCTTGTCCGGAACGACGCTCGCCATCGTCCGCCCGTCGCGCTTGAGGACGACGTGCACGAGCTTTGACCATCCGGCGACCCGCCGAAGATCGACCGATCCCGTGATGCCGCCGCGTTGGGCGGGACGCAGGGTGAAGCCGACCTTCACCGCTGCCGTCTCCGACGTGATCCGCACCCGCTTGGTCGTGATCGGCAGGTTCTGCACGCGGTTCGACAGACCTGTCGTGAGGACGTACGAGCGGTCGCGGGGGAGCCGAGCGAACGAGTATCTGCCCTTGCTGTCCGTCCTGGCATGACGCTCCTGCGTGGCGGACGAGTCCGTTCCCGGCTCCGTGAGGCGGACGGCCACGCCACCACGCGGTCGGCCGCCCTGGCGCACCACGCCGGACACGGAGTTGGCGCGGGCTGCCAGCGCCACGCGCGTCGTCGCTCCTGCCGAGACGCGCACGACGCGGGTCGACCATCCCCCGGTGAGTCGGTAGACCCCCGGCGCCAGGCCGCCGACGGTGAACCGGCCGTTCGTCACGGCGATCCGCGCGAGCAGCCCGGGGTCGATCCGTCGAGGGTCGTCGAGCGGCCTGGAGTCACTCAGGGTGACGCTACGCACGAGTGGCGCTGTCCCGCTGATCCGCCCCGGCGCGGCGAGTTTCACTTCGCCCAGGTCACGAGGTTCCCCGATGTCGGTGAAGGCGCGGGGTTGTTGGATCAGTCCGAAGGACGGGCCCGTGGGCCCCACGTACATCTTCAGCAGGCTCGCCGACGAGGCAGCACGGCAACGGCCGCCCGACTGTTGGCACAACTGGACCAGTCGCGGTCCGGAGGAATCCGGAACCGGAAGTGAGAAGCGACCGTCCGCGAGTGTGGTGGTCTGCGCGACGGTGGTGGGACGGCGCGATCCGTCGCTCAGGTCCAGCGCCGTGACCAGGAGCCCGGCCACCGGGCGGCCGTCGGGACCGAGAGCCCGCCCGTGAAACGACGTGTCGGACGCGAATGCCGGCGCGGTCAGGTTCGTGAGGAGGACGGCGACCGTCGCGAGAACAGCGCTACTGAGGGCCCCGAGACGTGACATGGCGAGAGCCTATCCGGCGCCGTGGCCCGTGTACGCCGATGGCGAACACGGGGCACTGTCACGTGTCTGCGTCCGATCCGCGGTCTATGGTCGGGGACGTGAACTCACCCATGAGCATGGCGGTCGAGGCGGGGCCCTCCGATCTCGACGGCCACATCTACAACCGCCTGCTGAAGGAACGCATCGTCTTCCTCGGCTCCGAGGTCCGCGACCAGAACGCGAACGCGATCTGCGCGCAGCTGCTGCTGCTCAACGCCGAGGACCCCGATGCCGACGTCTACTTCTACATCAACAGCCCCGGCGGTTCCGTCGACGCGGGCATGGCGATGTACGACACGATGCAGTTCATCTCCAACGATGTCGTCACCGTCGGCATGGGACTGGCCGCCTCGATGGGCCAGTTCCTGCTCGCCGCGGGCACGGCCGGCAAGCGCTTCGCGCTGCCGCACACCCGGATCATGATGCACCAGCCCTCGGGCGGCATCGGCGGCTCCGCCTCCGACGTCAAGATCCAGGCCGAGCAGTCCATCCTGCTGAAGCGGCAGCTCAACCAGCTGCAGGCCCAGCACACCGGTCAGAGCGTCGAGCAGATCGAGGCCGACGCCGATCGCGACCGCTGGTTCACCCCCGCTCAGGCCAAGGAATACGGACTGATCGACGAGATCGTCAAGTCGGCAGGAGACGTGCGATGAGCTACTACATTCCCCAGTGGGAAGAGCGGACCTCCTACGGCTTCCGTCGGATCGATCCCTACGCCAAGCTCTTCGAGGACCGGATCATCTTCCTCGGCACCCCGATCAGCGACGACGTCGCGAACGCGGTCACGGCCCAGCTGCTGTGCCTGCAGTCGATGGATCCCGATCGCGACATCAGCATCTACATCAACAGCCCCGGTGGCTCGTTCACGGCGCTGACCGCGATCTACGACACGATGCGCTACGTGAAGCCGGACGTGCAGACGTTCTGCCTCGGCCAGGCCGCCTCGGCCGCCGCGGTGCTGCTGGCCGCCGGCACGCCGGGCAAGCGCTTCGCCCTGCCGAACAGCCGGATCCTCATCCACCAGCCCTACACCGAGGGCACGGGCGGCCAGATCTCCGACCTGGAGATCCAGGCCAACGAGATCATCCGCATGCGTGAGCTGCTCGAGAAGATGATCGCCGAGGCGTCGAACAAGACGGCCGAGGAGGTCAGCCGCGACGTGGAGCGCGACAAGATCCTGACCGCCCCCGCGGCGGTCGAGTACGGGATCATCGACCAGGTCCTCGAGACGCTCAAGACTCCTCGCTGAGTCCGATTCGGGGCGACACGCCCGGAATCCACCCGGCATTCCCGGTCCCCCACGGTGCCCGATTGTGGCATCGTGGGGGAACCGCACGTAACGACAGGAACTCCGCATGGCACGCATTGGTGAGACCGCCGACCTGCTGAAGTGCTCCTTCTGTGGCAAGAGCCAGAAGCAGGTCAAGAAGTTGATCGCCGGACCCGGCGTCTACATCTGCGACGAGTGCATCGACCTGTGCAACGAGATCATCGAGGAGGAGCTCGCCGAGGGCGCCGAGGTCAGCCTCGGCGAACTGCCCAAGCCGGCCGAGATCTACGAGTTCCTCAACACGTACGTCGTGGGTCAGGAGGGCGCCAAGAAGTCGCTCGCCGTCGCGGTCTACAACCACTACAAGCGCGTGCAGGCGCAGGCCTCCGGCCGCATCAACAAGGAGGACACCGTCGAGCTGGCGAAGTCCAACATCCTGATGGTGGGCCCGACCGGCTGCGGCAAGACCTACCTGGCGCAGACCCTCGCGCGGATGCTGAACGTCCCGTTCGCGATCGCCGACGCGACGGCGCTGACCGAGGCCGGCTACGTCGGCGAGGACGTCGAGAACATCCTGCTCAAGCTCATCCAGGCCGCCGACTACGACGTCAAGAAGGCCGAGACGGGCATCATCTACATCGACGAGATCGACAAGATCAGTCGCAAGAGCGAGAACCCGTCGATCACTCGCGACGTCTCCGGTGAGGGCGTCCAGCAGGCGCTGCTGAAGATCCTCGAGGGCACCACCGCGTCGGTGCCGCCGCAGGGCGGTCGCAAGCACCCGCACCAGGAGTTCATCCAGATCGACACGACGAACGTGCTGTTCATCGTGGGCGGCGCCTTCGCCGGGCTCGACCAGATCATCGAGCAGCGCAGCGGCAAGAAGACGCTCGGCTTCAACTCCGACCTCGCGCCGCTCACCGACGAGGAGACCGCGCAGCACCTCTCGAAGGTCGTGCCGACCGATCTGCTCAAGTTCGGCCTGATCCCCGAGTTCATCGGGCGCCTGCCGGTCATCGCGGCGGTCAACAAGCTCGACAAGCGGGCCCTCGTGTCGATCCTCACCGAGCCCCGCAACGCCCTGACCAAGCAGTACATCCGGCTCTTCGCGATCGACGACGTCGAGCTGGAGTTCACCGACGACGCGTGCGAGGCGATGGCCGACCTGGCCCTCGAGCGCGACACCGGCGCCCGCGGCCTGCGCTCGATCGTCGAGGACGCGCTGCAGGACATCATGTACGAGATCCCCAGCCGCGACGACATCGCCAAGGTGGTTGTCACCGCCGATGCGGTCCGTGGCCAGTCGGGCCCGCGTCTGCTCACGCACGACGAGGTCAACCAGAAGGCCAGCTGACGGCCCTCCTGTCCGCTGTCACGCCGCTCGCGGGTAACGTCGTTCCATGGTCGACATCACGCTCTTCGGCGCCACCGGATTCACCGGCGGACTGACCGCCGACTATCTCGCCGTGCACCTGCCCGCGGACGCCACGTGGGCGATCGCCGGTCGGTCCCGCGCCCGGCTCGAGAAGGTGGCCGAGCGGATCGCCTCGACGGGCCGCACGGCTCCCGAGATCGTGCTCGCCGACCACACCGACGCCGCCTCGATGGCCGCGATGGCCGAGGACACGCGCGTCCTGATCAGCACCGTCGGGCCGTACCTCGAGTACGGCGAGCCCGCGGTCAGGGCGGCCACGGATGCCGGCATCGCCTACGTCGACCTCACCGGCGAGCCGCAGTTCGTCGACCAGATGTGGCTCAAGTACCACGAGGCGGCCGTCGCCTCGGGGGCTCGGCTCGTCCATGCCTGCGGCTTCGACTCCATCCCGTACGACCTCGGCGCGCTCTACACCGTCGACCAGCTGCCCGACGACGTGCCGATCAGCCTCAAGGGCTACATCCGCGCGAAGGCGAGCTTCTCCGGCGGCACGTACCACTCCGCGATCCAGCAGATGTCGCAGTTCCGGGCCTCGCAGGCCGCAGCGAAGCAGCGTCGCGCGAAGGAGGCCCGGCCGACGGGCCGCCGCGTGCGCGGGGGCGGCAAGATCGGGCGCGCCGTGCCTCCCGTGAAGGGATTCGGCGTGCCGCTGCCGACGATCGACCCGCAGATCGTGCTGCGCTCGGCGCGTGCCCTCGACGTCTACGGTCCGGACTTCACGTACGAGCACTTCGCCCACTTCAAGACCCGCCGCATGGTCGCGCTCGCCGCGCCGGTGCTGACCGCCGTCGCCGTCGGTGCCCAGTTGCCGCCGCTGAAGTCGCTGCTGCTCAAGATCAAGGACCCGGGGGAGGGGCCGTCCGAGGAGGAGCGCGCCTCGTCGTGGTTCACGCTGACGATGGTGGGTGAGGCCGCCGGCGAGCGCATCGTCACGACGGTCCGCGGCGGCGACCCGGGCTACACCGAGACGGCCAAGATGCTCGCGGAGTCGGCGATGAGCCTGGCCTTCGACGACCTGCCCGACGTCGCGGGTCAGACCACGACCGCCGTCGCGATGGGCTCGGCGCTGATCAACCGGCTGCAGAACTCCGGGATCGACTTTGCGACCCGAGCGGAGTGAGGGTCGCAGGTCGCGTAGCGGCGAGCGCAGCGAGACGCGTATCGAGACACCGGTCGGCTGATCGGTGCCGTCGCCCAGACGCGTCAGGCGATGACGACGTCGACGCCGGCCTCGGCGAGCATGTCCCGGTCTGCGGCGGTGATGCCGTCGTCGGTCACGACGGCGTCGATGTCCTTGAGGTCGGCGAACGAGAACACCTGGTGGGGACCGAACTTCGCCGAGTCCGCCAGCACGACGGCCGAGCGCGCCGATTCGATGAGGGCGCGCTTCACGGCGGCCTCCTCCGAGTCGGGCGTGCTGAAGCCGTGGTCGCGCGTGATGCCGTTCGTGCCGACGAAGGCGACGTCGACGCGGGTCGTGCGCAGGGCCTCGATCGTCGCCTGACCGACGGCGACGCCGGTCACCTCGCGGACGCGGCCGCCGATCGTGTGCAGGTCGATCTCGTGATGCTCCAGCAACTGACTGGCGATCGCGACGCTGTGCGTGAGCACCGTGAGGCGCCGGTCGGCCGGAAGCGTGTCGACGAGGTGGGCGACCGTGCTGCCGCCGTCGAGGATGATGCTGCCGCCGGTGTCCGGCAGGAAGCGGTGGGCGGCCGCCGCGATCCGCGCCTTGAGTTCGGGCCGCTCGCCGGTGCGCTGCGACAGGCTCGCCTCGATCCGCGAGAAGGCCGAGGAGACGACGGCGCCGCCGTGCACGCGCCGGGCGGTGCCGGCCCGCTCGAGGACCGCGAGGTCGCGCCGGATCGTCTCGGTGGAGACCGCGAGTTCGTCGGCCACCTCGTTCACGGCGATGCGCCCGTCGCGGACGAGGCGTTCGGTGAGCAACAACTGGCGCTCTGCGGCGTACACGTGACCTCCTGACGGCTCGCCTGTGGAACCGTGTGGTTTTACGTGGGAAAGTGTACGCCTGTCACGCCTCGGCGAGGGTCGCTTCGACGATCAACCCGTCCTGGTCGCCCGCGGAGGTGACGACGTCGCCGGTCACCCGGCCGGCGGCGCGCACGTCGGGGATCGCCCCGGCGAGCAGGTCGAGCGAGGCCTGCGGACCGGTGACCGACACGTGCGTGACCTCGGTCCGCTGGCTCACCTTGGCGGTCGACTTCGCGCCACGGATGCCGGCCAGGGCCTGCCCGGCGAGCGCGAGCAGCCCGGCATCGTGGGCCTGCGCCGCGAGGTCGTCGGCGGTGGGCCACGCCGCGTGGTGGATCGAACCCTCCTGCCACCACGACCAGACCTCCTCGGTCACGTAGGGCAGGAACGGCGCGAGCAGCCGCAGCTGGGCCGAGAGCGCGAGCACGAACGTCGCGCGGGCCGAGGTGGCGGCGGCGTCCTCACCGCGCGCGCGGTCCTTGACCAGCTCGAGGTAGTCGTCGCAGAAGTCCCAGAAGAACTTCTCCGTGACCTCGAGCGCCGAGGCGTAGTCGTAGGCCTCGAGGTGCGCGGTGGCCGTCTCGACGACGGCACGCAGCCCCGTGAGCAGGGCCCGGTCGAGCGGCTCGGTGACGAGCGAGCCGTCGAGCAGCGAGGCGTCGGCGCCCAGGCCGTACTGGTCGGCGGGGGCCAGCACGAACTTGCTGGCGTTGAGGACCTTCATCGCGAGCCGTCGGCCGACCTTCATCTGGCCCTCGTCGAACGGCGAGTCCGCGCCCGGACGGGCACCGGCGGCGCGCCAGCGCACGGCGTCGGCGCCGAACTTCTCCAGCACCTCGTCGGGCACGACGACGTTGCCCTTGGACTTGCTCATCTTCTTGCGATCGGGGTCGACGACGAAGCCCGAGAGCGCGGTGTGCGCCCACGGCACGCGACCGAACTCCTGGTTCGACCTCACGACGGACGAGAACAGCCAGGTCCGGATGATGTCGTGGCCCTGCGGGCGCAGGTCCATCGGGAAGGTGCGCTCGAACAGGTCGTGGTCGCGCTCCCAGCCACACACGAGCTGCGGGGTCAGCGACGACGTCGCCCACGTGTCCAGCACGTCCGGGTCGGCGATGAAGCCTCCGGGGACGCCGCGCTGCGCCTCGTCGAAGCCCGCGGGGGCCTGCGACGCGGGGTCGACGGGCAGGTCGGACTCGGCGGCGAGGATCGGGTTCTCGTGGTCGGGCTCGCCGTCGGCGTCGAGGCGGTACCAGACCGGGAACGGGATCCCGAAGAACCGCTGACGGCTCACGAGCCAGTCGCCGTTGAGGCCCTCGATCCAGTTCGTGTACCGCGACTGCATGTAGCCGGGGTGCCACGTGATGTCGTTGCCGAGCCCGACGAGACGCTCGCGCAGGTCGGCGTCGCGTCCGCCGTTCTTGATGTACCACTGGCGGGTCGAGACGATCTCGAGCGGCTTGTCGCCCTTCTCGTAGAAGTTCGCGACGCGGTCGGTGGCCTTCGGGTCGCCGTCGAGGTCACCGGAGGCCCGGAACGCCTCGACGATCGCCTCGCGGGCGCTGAACGTGGTCTTGCCGGCGAGCTCGGCGTACACCGCCTCGCCGGGGCCGCCGGCGATCCACTCGGGAGTCTCGCGCAGGATGCGGCCGTCGCGGCCGATCACGGTGCGGTTCGGCAGGTTGAACTCGCGCCACCACTGCACGTCGGTGAGGTCGCCGAAGGTGCAGCAGTGGACGATGCCCGAGCCCTTCTCGGGATCGGCGAGGGTGCTGGCGATCACGGGCACCTCGACGCCGAACACCGGCGAGGTCGCGGTGGTGCCGAACAGGTGCGCGTAGCGCTCGTCGTCCGGGTGGGCGATGAGGGCGACGGCGGCGGGGGTCAGCTCGGGACGCGTCGTCTCGACGTGGGCCGTCGTGCCGTCCGCGAGGTGGTAGGCGACGCGGTAGTAGTGGCCGGGGTAGTCGCGCGCCTCGAGCTCGGCCTGGGCGACCGCGGTCTGGAACGTGACGTCCCACATCGTGGGTGCGTCCTGGCTGTAGGCCTCGCCGCGGGCGAGGTTGCGCAGGAACGCGCGCTGGCTCGTGGCCTGCGCCTCGTGGCCGATCGTCGTGTAGGTCTGCGACCAGTCGACCGACAGGCCCAGCGTGCGCCACAGCCGCTCGAAGACCTTCTCGTCCTCGTGCACGAGCTCGTTGCACAGCTCGATGAAGTTGCGCCGGCTGATCGGGATCTGCTTCTTCGGGTCCGGCTTCTCCGGCGGCGTGAAGGCCGCGTCGTACGGCAGCGACGGATCGCAGCGCACGCCGTAGTAGTTCTGCACGCGCCGCTCGGTGGGCAGGCCGTTGTCGTCCCAGCCCATCGGGTAGAACACCTCGAACCCGCGCATGCGCTTGTAGCGCGCGATCAGGTCGGTGTGCGTGTAGCTGAAGACGTGGCCCACGTGCAGCGAGCCGGACACCGTCGGCGGGGGAGTGTCGATCGAGTAGATCTGCTCGCGCGTCTTGGTGCGGTCGAAGGCGTAGGTGCCCTGCTCGGCCCATACGCCGACCCACTTGTCCTCCAGACCTTCGAGGACGGGCTTCTCCGGGACACGGTTCTGGGCAGTCACAATCCTCGATTCTACCGGGCGCCGCCGGTGCGCCGCGCCGCCCACGAGGACGATCGGACGGGACCGGTAGCGTGACGGGCGACAGAGGGGGCAGTGTGACGGACGAGCCGACGGTCGACCGGCCGACGATCCACGTCGTCGCGGCGTTCACGACGGACGCCCGGGGGCGGATCCTCATGGTGCGCAAGGCCGGATCGCAGGTGTTCATGCAGCCGGGCGGCAAGCCCGAGGCGGGTGAGGTCGCGGCCGAGGCGCTCGTCCGCGAGCTGGCCGAGGAGCTGCTGGTCGACGTGTCACCGCACGACCTCGTCCCGTGGGGCCGGTTCGAGGCCGACGCCGCGAACGAGCCCGGGCACGCCCTCGTCGCCGAGGTCTTCGGACTGCATCTCGATACCGAGGTCACCGCGGCCGCCGAGATCGCCGAGGCCCGCTGGTTCACCCGCGACGAGGCGCTCGCCCTCGGTGACCGGCTCGCCCCGCTGGCCCGGCGGATGCTCGACCTGCCGCCCACCCGACAGCGTTTCCGGCCGTACCGGTTCACCGAGCCCATCGAGACCGAGCGGCTGCGCCTGCGCCCCATCACCGTGGACGACGTCGACGCGTTCCACGCCTACCAGTCCCGTGCGGACGTGGCGCAGTACATGCTCTTCGAGCCCCGCACGCGCCCCGAGATGGCCGCGCGGGTCGCCGAGTGGTCGGAGCACACCGAGCTCGTGCGCGACGGCGACTACCTCGAGATTCCCGTCGAGCGCAGGGACACCGGTGAGTTCATCGGTCACTCCTACGTGAGCCTGCGCAGTGTCGAGAACCTGACCGCGGAGATCGGCTGGGGCCTGCACCCCGACCACCAGGGCGAGGGCTTCGCCACGGAGGCCGCGCGGGCCCTGCTGCGGATCTGCTTCGACGAGCTGGGCCTGCACCGCGTGGTCGCCGAGCTCGACCCGCGCAACGCGGCCTCGGTCGCGCTGTGCCGTCGCCTCGGCATGCGCGAGGAGGCCCACTTCGTGCGCGACCTGTGGTTCAAGGGCGACTGGGCGGACACGGGCGTCTACGCGGTGCTCGCCGAGGAGTTCGGGCTCCTGCGGTGACCCCCGCAGGGCGCCGGCCGGTTCGACCGGCCGGCGTCCTACACCCTGGTGGCCTCCGGGCTCGCGGCCGGGACGCTCTCCTCGCGGGCTCCCCGAGCGAGCCGGCTGGGCCACCAGATCCGGTCGCCGATGTCGAGGTTGAGCGCCGTCACCATGACCGACCGCACGATGATCGTGTCCAGCAGGACGCCGACCGCGACGGCGAAGCCGAGCTCGGCGAGGAACACGATCGGCAGCGTGCCGAGCGTCGCGAACGTGCCGGCCAGCACGAGGCCCGCGGACGTGATGACGCCACCGGTGGCCGCCAGCGCGATGAGGGCGCCGCGGTGCGTGCCGTGCCTGATCGACTCCTCGCGGACCCGGGTCATCAGGAAGATGTTGTAGTCGATGCCGAGGGCGACGAGGAACACGAACGCGAACAGCGGGAACGACGAGTCCGCGCCGGCCCAGCCGAACAGGTACGTGAACGCCAGACCGCAGATGCCCATCGTGGCCGCGAACGAGAGCACGACCGTGAACAGCAGCATGACCGGCGCCGCGACCGACCGCAGCAGCAGGATCAGGACCAGCAGGACGACCAGGAGGATGATCGGGATGATCAGCCGGTTGTCGGCCGCCGAGGCCTGCTGGACGTCGTGGTTGAGCGCGGTGTTGCCGCCGACGATCGCGTCGGCACCGTCGACGTCGTGCACGGCGTCGCGCAACCGGTCGATCGTGTCCATCGCGGCGGACGAGTCGGCCGGGTCCTCGAGCGTCGCCTCGATGTAGGCCAGGTCGTCCTGGACCTGCGGCTTGGTGACGGTCGACGGCTCGATGCCCTCGGTCTCGGCCACGACGGCCTGCACCTCGTCGGCCTGCGCGGCGTTCGAGATGATCTGCACGGGATCGCCGGCTCCGGCGGGGAAGTGCTCGGCGATCTTCTCGTCGGCGATGATCGACGGCTGCTCCTGCGTGAACGACTCGGCGTTCGTGAGGCCCGTGGCGTCCAGCTTGACGATGCCGAACGACAACCCCACGAGCACGAGGGTCGTGACGACCCACACGGCCCGAGGAGCCTTCTCGATGCGGCGGCCCACCCGGCCCCACACGCCCTTCTCGGCCTTCTCCGGATCACCGAAGTGGGGGATGAACGGCCAGAAGACCCACCGGCCGAAGATCACCAGCAGGACGGGCAGCAGGACGAGCATGAGCAGCAGCGCGATCGCGATGCCGGCCGCGCCGACGGGGCCCAGGCCCGCGGTGGAGTTCATCTGCGCGAACAGCAGGCACAGCAGGCCAATGATGACGGTCGCGCCGCTCGCGAGGATCGCGGGTGCCGCGCGGTGCAGGGCGTGGGCCATCGCCTCGTGCCGGTCCTCGTACCGACGCAGCTCCTCGCGATAGCGGGCCACCAGCAGGAGCGCGTAGTCGATGCCCGCGCCGAGCACGAGCACGCTGAGGATGCCGGCACTCTGGCCGTTCACGGTCAGCCCCGCGTGCTTGGCCAGCAGGTAGACGACCCCCTGGGCCGCGAAGACGCTCATGAGGCCGCAGAACAGCGGAATCAGCCACAGGATCGGACTGCGGTACGTCAGCAGCAGCATGACGATGACGACGCCGACCGCCGCGACCAGCAGGACGCCGTCGATCCCGGCGAAGGCCTCGGCCTGGTCGGCGCCGACGGCGGCGGGACCGCCGATGTGGACGGTCAGGTCGGTGCCGGCGACGGCATCGTTCGTGGTGTCGGTGATCTCGTCGATCCAGTCGGGCAGGTCCTCCCAGCCCTCCTCGTCGAGGGTCAGCGGGACGATCAGCTGTGCCGCGAGACCGTCCTCGCTGGGGATCGGCCCGACGACCTCGCCGATCGGAATGTCGTCGATCGCGCCGAGATCGTCGGCGGCCTTCTGCGCGGCCGCGAGGTCCTCCGGCGTGAGCGCGGTCTCCGAGGTCAGCAGGACGACCGCAGGTGCGACGTCCTCGTCGTAGAACGCCCCGGCCTTCTCGATGACCTTCGTCGACTCCGCGTCGGACGGAAGCCACGACGCGATGTCATTGTCCTGCACGCTCGCGAGCTTGCCGCCGAAGGAGCCGAGCGCCCCCACGATCAGCAGCATCACGACGAGCACGACCCACTTGACCCAACGATGGGTGATCCACCCGGCGACCTGTCGATTCACGAGTACCAGTCTGCGGCCTACTCGTGGCTTGTGGGAATCCGGGATGCCCCCCATTTCGTGCCGGGGTCCTACGGTGGATCCATGACGACTCCTGCACCGCCCGACTCGCACGCCGATCTGCTCGAGCGTCCGCTGTTCGCCCACCTGGCCACGGTCCGACCCGACGGGGCACCGCAGAGCAGCGTGATGTGGTTCTCGTGGGACGGTGAGCTGCTGCGGTTCACGCACACGTCGACGCGGCAGAAGTACCGGAACATCCGTCACGAGCCGCGGGTCTCGGTGTCGATCGCCGACCCCGACGACGGCTACCGCTTCATCGAGGTGCGCGGCACGGTCGTCGACGTCTCGCCCGACGACGACGTCGCGTCGTTCTACCAAGGGCTGCAGCGTCGGTACGCAGAGCAGTACGAGATCACCGACGCCGAGGTGCGCGTCATCGTCTCGGTCCGCCCGGACAAGTACGTCATCGTCGGCGGTGGCTCCGTCATCGGCGACTGAGATACTGGATCCGATGAGGCCCACGTACCCCGAGGTCGAGCTCGCCCTGCTGGCGCGCTGGCCCGAGACCAGGCTCGAGCCGTCGCTCGACCGGATCCGCGCCGTCTGCGAGCTGATGGGCGATCCGCAGGACGCCCAGCCCGTGATCCAGCTGACCGGCACGAACGGCAAGACGTCCACGAGCCGGATGATCGACGCGCTGCTGCGCGCGCTCGACCTGCGCACCGGACGGTTCACGAGCCCGCACCTGCAGCGCATGAACGAGCGGATCTGCATCGACGGGGAGCCGCTGTCCGACGACCTGTTCGTCGACGCCTACTCCGACGTCGCGGTCTACGCCGACCTCGTCGACGCGCGCGGCGAGCACCGGCTGAGCTTCTTCGAGATGCTCGTCGCGATGGGCTACGCGGCCTTCGCCGATGCGCCGGTCGACGTCGCGGTCGTCGAGGTCGGGATGGGCGGTGCGTGGGATGCGACGAGCGTCGCCGACGCCGACGTCTCGGTCGTGACGACGATCGACGTCGACCACACCAAGTACCTGGGCGACACGCCCGCCGAGATCGCGATCGAGAAGGCCGGGATCATCAAGCCCGGCGGCCGGGCCGTGTTCGCCGAGCAGTCCGACGAGGTGCTCGAGGTGCTCGTGACCCGTGCGACCGAGGTCGGCGCGCCGTTCGTGATGGAGGGCCGGGACTTCCACATCGAGTCGCGGGTCGCCGCGGTCGGTGGCCAGCAGTTCGCGATCCAGGGCGTCAAGGGCCGGTACGAGGACATCCTGCTGCCGCTGCACGGCCCCTTCCAGGCGCGCAACGCCGCACTCGCGCTCGCGGCCGTCGAGGTGTTCACGGGCAACGCCGAGCTCGATCCCGAGCTCGTGCGGGCCGCCTTCGGCGCCGTGACGTCGCCCGGTCGCCTCGAGGTCGTCCGTCGCAGCCCCACGATCGTGCTCGACGCCGCCCACAACCCGCACGGGGTGCGGGCGATGGTCGAGTCGATCACCGAGGAGTTCTCGTTCAGTCCGCTCATCGGCGTCGTCGGGATCATGGCCGACAAGGACGCCGAGGAGATCCTGCGCGAGCTCGAGGGCGTCGTCGCGCACCTGATCTGCACGCAGAACAGCACGGAGCGCTCGCTGCCGGCCGGCGACCTCGGTGAGCTCGCGGCCGACGTGTTCGGCGCCGACCGCGTCACGGTCGTGCCGCGCCTCGACGACGCACTCGAGCACGCGATCCTGCTCGCCGATGCGTCTGAGGGGTACGAGGACGCGATCGGCTCGGGCGGCATCGTGGTCACCGGCTCGGTCGTCACGGTCGGTGAGGCGCGCACGCTGCTGCACCACGTCGGACGGGACCGGGAGTCGCCCTCATGAGGCACATGTGCGCCGCGATGCTCTCGCTGCAGGCGATCATCCTGGGCCTGTCGATCCCGGTCATGATCGCGGTCGAGGACGTCCCGGCGGGACTCGCGGCGGCGATCGGCGGTGGCCTGGCGATCCTGTGCCTGCTCACGGCGGGAATGCTGCGCCGTCCGTGGGCGTACTGGGTCGGTCACGCGATCCAGGTCGGCACGGTGCTGACCGGCTTCCTCGTCCCGATCATGTTCTTCATCGGCCTGATGTTCACGGCCCTGTGGCTCGGCGCCTTCTTCCTCGGCCGGCGGATCGAGGCCGACAAGGCCCGCTGGGCCGCCGCGGAGTCACATCCCACGATGTGAGCCACATCACCCCCCACCCGGTAGCGTGGCACCATGGCGCGTGTCCTCGTGGTGGCCGATGAGATCTCGCCGGCGATCCATGACGCCGGCGTCCGTCGACTGCGCCCCGACCTCGTCCTGGGTGCCGGCGACCTGCCGTGGGACTACCTCGAGTTCCTGTCCTCGATGCTCGACGTGCCGGTCGTCTTCGTGCCGGGCAACCATGATCCCGAGGTCGAGGCGCCACTGAGCGGATTCCGCGGCTGGCTGACCGGCAACGGGATGCCGGCCGACGATCCGCGTCCGCTGGGCTGCACGAACGCCGACGAGTCGGTCATCGACGTCGCGGGGATCCGCATCGCGGGACTCGGCGGCAGCATTCGCCACAACGAGGGCCCCAACCAGTACACGCAGGACGAGTTCGCCAAGCGTGCGCGCCGGCTCATGAAGGTCGTCGCGAAGCGCGGGGGAGGGGTCGACGTGCTGCTGACCCACTCGCCGCCGCGCGGCCTCGGCGACGGCGACGACGCCTGCCACGTCGGCTTCGACGTCCTCCACGAGGTCATCGAGACGCTCCGACCGACCTGGCACCTGCACGGGCACATCCACCCGTACGGCCAGCGCCAGCCCGACCGGATCGTGGGCGACACCACGATCCGCAACGTCGTGCCCCACCGGCTCATGGAGATCGCCCCGGTGCTCGACCCGGTCGGCGGTCATGGCTGACTCCGGTTCGCCCCGGATCGACGCCGAGAGCGACTTCCTTCGCGCGCGGCGACTGCACACCCTGTCCACCCTCGCGGCCCGGCTGCGCGGCGAGGGCGAGTCCAGCCGGGCGCTCTCGTTCGACGAGGTCGTCGAGGCGCTCGGCCGGCGCGGCGAGCGACGGCTCGGGCTGCAGCTGATCCCGCTCGACGCGATCGTCGGCTCGGTCGACAAGGTGCGCGACTTCGACCGGCGGTTCCGGCCCACGTCGGACAAGAGCCGGGCCCGGTGGGAGCGGCTCGCCCGGGCCAGCCGGCAGGGCGAGGAGATCCCGCCCATCGACGTCTACAAGCTGGGCGACCACTACTTCGTCCGCGACGGACACCACCGCGTCTCGGTCGCCCGCGCGTTGCGGCTCAGCCTCATCGAGGCCGAGGTCACCGAGGTGCAGACCCTGATCGAGCCCGGCGACATCGCCACCCGCGAGAAACGCGAGCTCAAGCTGTGGCGCAAGGTGTTCATCCAGCGGGTGCCGCTCGATCGCTCGGTCCGCGCCGAGGTCCGGGTCAGCACGCCGCACGCGTACGGCTGGCTCGCCGAGATGGTCGAGGCGTGGGCCACCCGCACGATGCAGGCCGAGGGCGAGTTCATGGACAAGCCCACGATGGCCCGTCGCTGGTTCGACGAGGAGTACCTGCCGGTGCTCGAGCTCATGGCCGAGGCGGGAGTGAAGGGCGACGACGAGCTCGACGCCGACGCCTACATGCGCGCCGCGGGCGAGCGCTACCGGCTGATCCGCGAGCACGAGTGGGACCGCGAGATCATGAAGCAGGTCCGCGCCGCGAAGGCGCGCCGGCGCCGCCCCCGCCGCCCGACGCCGCCGCACTGACTCGCGCTGCCGACACCGGCTCGCACCGCGAGCGACATGTGTAGCGGTATCCACCTGGTCCGGGCCGGTTCGGCTCGATCCTGGTGGATACCGCTACACATCTGGGGTGCGGAGGCGCCCCTCAGACCGCGATGTTCTGCCCGGTCTCCGCGTCGAACACCTGGATCTTGCTGGTGTCGACGTAGAGCTCGGAGTTTTGGCCGCCGCGGACGTGCGACTCGGCGCTCAGCCGGGCGTTGACCTGCGTGCCGTCGGAGGCGAAGTCCGCCCCCGCGTCGGCCGCGAGGTCGTCGAGCTCGGCACTCTTGGCCGTGTCCGCGACGGTGAAGTACGCGTACACGTCCGAGCCCATCTCCTCGACGATGTCGACGTCGACGTTCACCCGTGCCCCGGGGGCGTCCGACGCGACGAGGGAGCCGTCCTCGAAGTGCTCCGGCCGGATGCCGACAATGACCTCACGGCTCGCGCTGCCGGACTGGATCGCCGACCTCGCCGAGTCGGGCACCGGCAGGTTGCCGAGCGACGTCTTGAGCGAGTCGCCCTCGATCGTCGCGGGCAGGAAGTTCATCGACGGACTGCCGATGAACCCGGCCACGAAGAGGTTGTTCGGGTGGTCGTACAGCTCGGTCGGCGAGCCGACCTGCTGGATCTTGCCGGCACGCATGACGACGACCCGGTCGCCGAGCGTCATCGCCTCGGTCTGGTCGTGCGTGACGTACAGCGTCGTCGTGGCGAGGCTCTTCTGGATCCGCGCCACCTGCGTACGCATCTGCACGCGCAGCTTCGCGTCGAGGTTCGACAGTGGCTCGTCCATCAGGAACGCCTTGGGCGAGCGGACGATCGCGCGGCCCATCGCGACGCGCTGGCGCTGGCCGCCGGAGAGGTTCGCGGGCTTGCGGTCGAGGTGCTGCTCGAGCTCGAGCATCTTCGCCGCCTCGTCGACCTTCTTCTTGATCGTGCCCTTGTCGACGCCCGCCAGCACGAGCGGGAACGCCATGTTGTCGTACACCGTCATGTGCGGGTACAGCGCGTAGGACTGGAACACCATCGCGATGTCGCGGTCCTTCGGCGCCTTGTCGTTGACGATCGTGCCGTCGATCTTGAGGTCACCGGTCGTGATGTCCTCCAGGCCGGCGACCATGTTGAGGGTGGTCGACTTCCCGCAGCCCGACGGGCCGACGAGGATGATGAACTCGCCGTCGGCGATCTCGAGATTGAAGTCCTCGACGGCAAGTGCGCCGTCGGGGTACCGCTTGACCACGTGGTCCAGGACGATCTCAGCCATGGTGGATCCCTTCTGATGTACGGAGTCAGCCCTTGACGGCGCCGCTGGTGAGGCCGGCCACGATCCGGCGCTGGAAGAACAGGACGAAGATGACGATCGGGATCGTGATGACCACGGCGGCGGCCGCGATGGCCTGCGTGGGCTTCTCGAACGTCGTGGCGCCGGTGAAGTAGCTCAGGGCGGCCGGGACGGTGCGCGAGTTGGTGCTGGAGGTCAGCGAGATGGCGAACAGGAAGTCGTTCCAGCACGAGATGAACACGAGGATCGCCGTCGTGAAGACGCCCGGCATCGCGAGCGGGGCGATGACCTTGCGGAAGGCCTGGTACGGGGTCGCGCCGTCCATCTTGGCGGCCTTCTCCAGCTCCCACGGGATCTCGCGGAAGAACGCGCTGAGCGTGTAGATCGCGAGCGGCAGCGCGAACGTGATGTAGGGGATGATCAGGCCGAGCCACGTGTCGAACAGGCCGACCGAGGTCAGGATCTTGAACAGCGGCGTGACCAGGGCGATCTGGGGGAACATCGCGATGAGCAGCGAGGCTCCCACGACGATCCTCTTGCCCGGGAAGTCCAACCGCGCGACCGCGTAGGCGGCCATCGTGCCGACGATGATCGCCAGGAACGTCGAGATCAGGCAGATGCCGATCGAGTTGAACAGCGCCCGCGTGAAGTCGTCGTTCTTGAAGATGGCGGTGTAGTGCTCCCACGTGGTCTGCGTGGGCCAGAACTTGCCGTCGTTGAGGATGCCGTCCGGCTTGAGTGACAGCGAGATGATCCAGAAGACGGGGATGAACGCGTAGAGCAGGACGAGGGCGTTGATCGCCCACCAGGTCGCCTTGCGCTGCGGCGTCGCGATGGCGGTACTCATGTCAGCGCTTCCCTTCGTCCGCGCCCGGTGCCGCCGCACCGAACAACTTGATGAAGACGGCCGCGATGATCGCGATCGTGATGAAGATCAGGATCGACATCGCCGAGCCGATGCCGAGGTTGAGTCCCTTGATCAGGTTGTTGTAGGCCACGATCGACACGCTCGACGTGTCGTTGGCACCGTTCGTGAGCACGTAGATGTTGTCGAAGACGCGGAACGCGTCGAGCGTGCGGAACAGCACCGCGACCAGGATCGAGGGTTTGATCAGGGGCACGGTGATCTTCCAGAACCGCTGCCACGGGTTCGCGCCGTCCATCGACGCGGCCTTCAGCAGGTCCTCGGGCACGAGCGCGAGACCGGCCATCAGCAGCAGTGCCATGAACGGGATCGTCTTCCACACCTCGGCGAGCACGATGATCCAGAACGAGGACCAGTGCCCGGTCAGCGGCGCGTTGTCGCCCGCGAGCCAGCCCATGCCCTGCGTCCAGGCGAAGCGCCAGCTGAAGGCGGCGACGACCGTGACGATCGCGTACGGCACGAGCGCCGAGGTCCGGACCAGTCCGCGTCCGACGATCGTGCGGTGCATGACGATCGCCAGGGCCATGCCGAGCACGAGCTCGAAGATGACGCTGACGACGGTCAGCAGCAGTGTGAACCAGAACGCCTGCCACCAGATCGGACTCGTCAGCACGGTGACGTAGTTGTCGAGGCCGACGAACTCGTTCTGGTCGGGCGTGCGGAGGTCGGCTCGGAAGAGCGACAGCCACACGGCGTAGAGGATCGGATAGGCCGTGACGACCAGCATGATGATGACCGCGGGGGCCACCAGCATCAGCCCGAGGCGCCGCTCGGCCTTCTTGCCCTCGCTGAAGCGCTGCTTCGCGATCTGGACCGCTTCGTCATCGGTGGCCGTGTCGGGAGTCGCGGTGGTGCTCATGGCAGGATCCCCTTCCCCTCGATGGCGTCATTGATGGAGCTCTCCAGCTCGTTCGCGGTCTTCTTCGGGTTGATGTCCGACGGCGGCGACAGCGTGGAGGAGATGATCGTCGAGATGTTCTGGTAGACCGGCGAGATGGGTCGTGAGCTCGCCGACTCGAGCGACTCGCGCATGATCTCGCCCTGCGGGTACGCCTCCTTGAACTCCGGCTCGTCGAACACCGTGGTGTTGACCGGCGGGTCACCGGACTCGAGCGCGGTCTGCAATTGGTGCTCCGGCGACCGCAGGCACATGCCCGCGTCGAAGGTCTCCTTCGGATGCTTGCTGTAGGAACTGATCGCGTAGTTCATGCCGCCGACCGTGACCTTCGAGGGCTGACCCTCGACCGTCGCCGGGAAGCGCGCGTAGCCGAGGTCGTCGGCGACCTCCTTGCTCTGCGGGTCGGTCTCACCGGCCGTCCGCATCGCCGGGAGGACGTAGGGCCAGTTCAGGGCGAACGCCGAGACGCCCGACTGCAACTGGGCGAAGACCTCGGGCTCCTGGGAGTTCGACAGCGACTTGCTCGCCAGTCCGGAGGTCGCGAACTTGTGCAGCAGGTTGAGCGCATCGATCGTCTTGTCGTCGATCGTGGTCTTGGTGCTGTCGTCGTTCACGATCGTGCCGCCGTACGAGGACAGGATCGTGTTGAAGCCGACGACGAGGCCCTCGTAGCGGGCGCCGGTGAAGCCGATCTCGTAGGGATCACCGTCGTCCTTGAGCTGCTGGGCCATCTCCATCATTTCTTCCCAGGTCTTCGGCGCCTCCTTCGCGCCGATCTTCTCCAGCAGCGACTTGCGGTACCAGAGGATCTGGGCGTTGGTGTGCTTCGGGATGCCGTAGAGGGTGTCCTTCCAGGTGGCCGTCTTGACGGGCACCTCCAAGGTGTCCTTCGTCGCCTCGGTGGCCTGGGAGTCGGTGAGCGGCATGATCCAGCCGGCCTCCGCGAACTCCGCGGTCCAGACGACGTCCATGCCGATCAGGTCCATGCCGTCGTCCTTGGCGGCCAGGCGGCGGACGAGCTGCTCGCGCTGGCCGTCCGCGTCGCTGGGCAGCAGGTTGCCGACGATCTTGTACTCGCCGTTCGACTGCTTGTTGCAGTCGGCGATGATCTTGTCGAATCCGGCTGCCGCCGCACCGCCGAAGAGATTGATGACGGGGACGCCCCCGTCGTCACCGCCGCCGCATGCGGCCGTGACCGAGCCGACGAGCGTGACCGCAGCCGTCAGTCCCAGAATCCTGCGCCACTTCACCTGCACCACCCGACCTTCCCCCGAGAGATCGGCGTCACCGCGTGTTCGATGTGACGTCGCTCACACGACGCTATGGCGACGGAGCGGTACGTGCAACCTCAGTGGAGGCAGAGTGGTCAGCCGGGGGCGATCCAGGCTGCGGTGTCGGCCGGAAGCCGGTGCCCGTCGAGGGGTCCGCTCACCACCAGGATCTCGCCGTGGGGGACGTCGATCGGCGTGGCGCCGAAGTTCGTGACGACCTGGATCCGCCGTCCGCCGTTCGCCGTGACCGTGAAGGCGAGCACGTCCTCGCCGAGGTCGTGCCACTGCAGCGAGCCCTGGCCTAGGCGGTACTTGCGGCGCACTGCGAGCAGTCGCCGGTAGAGCTCGAGCGTGCTTCCCGCGACGCCGTCCTGGCGGTTGGGGGCGAGGTCTCCGTAGACCTCCGGCTGGGGCAGCCATGTGGCCCCCGTCGGGCTGAATCCGAAACCCGGCTTGTCGGCGTGCCACGGCACGGGAACGCGGCAGCCGTCGCGACCGATGTCGGCGCCTGCGGTGCGCAGGAAGGACGGGTCCTGGCGCACGTCGGCGGGCAGGGTCGTGGCCTCGGGCAGGCCGAGCTCCTCACCCTGGTAGAGGTATGCCGACCCGGGCAGGGCGAGCATCACCGACGTCGCGGAGCGGGCGCGACGCAGGCCCAGCTCGGCGTTCGGCTGCGGGTCGTCCGGGCCGATGCCCGTCACGCGGGTGGCCCGGTCGAGGTCGTACGCGAGCCGGGTGGCGTGCCGCGGCACGTCGTGGTTCGACAGCACCCACGTCTGCGGGGCGCCGACGGCCTCAGTCGCGGCGAGCGCACGCGTGATCGAGTCGCGCTGCGCGTCGGCCGTCCACGGCGTCATGAGGTACGCGAAGTTGAAGGACTGGTGCAGCTCGTCGGGCCGGACGTAGCGGGCGAGCGCGTCGTCGGGGATCACCCACGCCTCGGCGACCAGGATCCGGTCGGCGTCCTCGCCGATGATCCGGTACTCCTCGACCAGACGGCGCCAGTCGCGGTAGACCTCGTGGACCGCCGGCTTGTCCCACATGGGGCGCCCGGCCGTCGGGTCGTTGGCGATGTCGTAGTCGAGCGGCGCGTCGGGCAGGCCCTCCTCCTTGTGCAGGGCGTGCGCGACGTCGATGCGGAAGCCGTCGACGCCGCGGTCGAGCCAGAAGCGCAGGATCGAGCGGAACTCCTCGGCGACCTCGGGGTTGGTCCACTCGAAGTCGGGCTGGGTCGGGTCGAACAGGTGCAGGTACCACTGGCCGGGGGTGCCGTCGGGGTTCGTCGTGCGGGTCCACGCCGGCCCGCCGAACTCGCTCAGCCAGTTGTTCGGCGGCAGTTCGCCGTTCTCGCCGCGCCCGTCACGGAAGATGTAGCGGCCGCGCTCGGGGCTGCCGGGCTCGCTCGCGAGGGCCGCCTGGAACCAGACGTGGTCGCTCGACGAGTGGTTCGGGACGAGGTCGACGATGACCCGCAGGCCCACGTCGTGGGCGCGGGTCGCGAGGGTGTCGAAGTCGGCGAGGGTGCCGAACAGGGGATCGACGTCGCGGTAGTCGGCGACGTCGTAGCCCGCGTCGTTCTGCGGGCTCGTGTAGAACGGCGACAGCCAGATCGCGTCGACGCCAAGCGAGACGAGGTGGTCCAGGTGCGACGTGATGCCGGGCAGGTCGCCGATGCCGTCGCCGTCTGCGTCGGCCCACGAGCGGGGATACACCTGGTAAATGACGGCGTCGCGCCACCACGGTGTCGCATGGGTTGTCGTCGTGGGGCTGTCGACCATCGGTGTCTCCGATCCGCGCGGCAGATAGGTTGTCATCATGACGCAGCGCACGCTTGTCCTCATCAAACCCGATGCCGTCCGTCGGGGCCTCGTCGGGGCGGTGCTCTCGCGGTTCGAGTCGAAGGGTCTGACGATCGCGGCGATGCAGCTGCGCACGATCGACGGCGCGATGGCCGATGCCCACTACCGCGACCACGTCGAGCAGCCCTGGTACCCGCCGTTGCGCGAGTTCGCGACGTCCGGACCGCTCGTCGCACTCGTGCTCGAGGGCGACGAGGCGATCGCGGTCGTCCGGTCGATCAACGGCGCCACCGACGGCCGCAAGGCCGATCCGGGCACGATCCGCGGCGACTTCTCGCTGTCCAACCGCGAGAACCTCGTCCACGCCTCGGATTCGGAGGAATCGGCGGCTCGCGAGATCGCGCTCTGGTTCGAAGGCTCGTGACCTCATGGGCGGGCCGACTCTGATCCAGGCCTGCCTCAACGGCGCACGCCCCCCGGCCGCCCATCCGGCCCTTCCGGTGACGCCCGCCGCGATCGCCGACGACGTGCTGGCGGTGGTGGCCGCCGGTGCCGGTGGCGTCCACGTCCACGCCAAGGACGCCGTCGGACTCGACACCCTCGACCCCGACTCCGTCGACGCCGTGCTGACCTCGATCCGCGTCGCGGCGCCCGCCGTCCAGGTGAGCGTCACGACGGGTGCCTGGGCGATGCCCGATCCCGCGGAACGCCTCGCCGCCGTGCGCGCGTGGAGCGTGCTGCCGGACCTCGCCTCGGTGAACTGGCACGAGGACGGCTCACTGCGGCTCGCGGCCACCCTGCTCGAACGCGGCATCGAGGTCGAGGCGGGCCTGTGGTCGATCGACGACGTCAGCGCCTGGGTGGCGTCGCCCGTGCGTGACGACGTGACGCGCGTGCTGCTGGAGCTGCAGGGCGGCATCGGCGGCCGCCAGTTGGTGGCCCTCGCGCAGGCGATGGTCGGGGGAGTGCGGGCGGTCGCGCCCGACGTCCCGATCCTGCTGCACGGCGAGGGGACGTCCGCCTGGTCGGCCGTGCGTCACGCCGTCCGGCTCGGCCTGGACACCCGCATGGGCCTCGAGGACACCCTGCTGATGCCCGACGACTCCGTCGCCCCCGACAACGCCGCCCTCGTCACCGCCGCCCTCCGCCTGACATGACGGACCCGCTGGGCGTGACGTTCGAGGGGTGTTTTCGCCCGATTCACCCCTCGAACGTCACTCCCAGCGGGTCCGGCGCGCGTCGAGCCAGCAGCGTCGCGTCGCCGATCTCCACGGTCTTGCCGTCGCGTTCGACGATCCGCGGACGCTCCTCGACCACGAGCACCTCGAAGTCCTCGGGCAGGACCGGGACCAGGTCCTCGGCGTGCCACATCGCGCGGTGCTGGTGGGCGCTGAGCTGGGCGAACACCTCCGACGGGGCGTGCCCGACGACGAGCAGGTGCCCACCCGGCGCGACGGCTGCGGTGAGTCGACGCACGACGTCGATCATCGGGCCGCCGGGGTGCAGGAAGTGGGTCGTGACGAGATCGAACCGGCGACCGTCCGCGTCGAACGTGCGGGCGTCGATCTGCCACCAGTCGGTGCGGTCGGCCACGCCGGCCTGCTGCGCGTGCTCGGCGGCACGGGCCAGTCCCTCGGTCGAGAAGTCGGCGCCGGTGACGGTCCACCCCTGCTGCGCGAGCCAGATGACGTCGCCGCCCTCTCCGCAGCCCAGGTCCAGCGCGGTGCCGGGCGTCAGCGCAGTCACCTCGGCGACGAGCTGCGGGTTCGGATTGCCGCTCCAGACCTTCTCGGACTGGGAGTACCGGGCGTCCCAGCCGGGCTGTTCGAAGTAGTCCGGGGCGTCCTGCTGGTGGTCGGCGTGATCGTGGGTCTCGGTCATGTCTCCAGCGTGGAGCCTGCGCCCGCTGAGAGCAAACTTCTTTGCCGGTACGGCAAGATGGACACATGGCCGACCATCTCGATGACACGAGTCGCGTCCTCGACGGCGTCGGGCCGCGGTTGCGGGCCCTGCGCTCGGCTCGCGGCGCGACCCTCGCGGACCTCTCCGCGGACACGGGGATCTCGGTGAGCACCCTCTCGCGCCTGGAGTCCGGGCAGCGACGGCCGACCCTCGAGCTCCTGCTGCCGCTGTCGCGCGTCCACCAGGTGCCGCTCGACGAGCTCGTCGACGCGCCCGAGACGGGCGACCCCCGAGTGCGCGCGAAGCCCGTCGTCCGTCACGGCCGGACGTTCATCCCGTTGACGCGTCGGCCGGGTGGGGTGCAGGCCTTCAAGATCATCCTTCCCCCGCACGACCCGCCCGAGCCGTACCAACCGCGGACCCACGAGGGCTACGAGTGGATCTACGTCCTCTCCGGTCGGCTGCACCTCGTCCTGGACGAACGCGCGATCGACCTCGGGCCCGGCGAGGTCGTGGAGTTCGACACCCGCACGCCCCACGTCGTCGCGAATCGCGGGGACGTCCCGGCCGAGATCCTCGGCCTGTTCGGGCCCCAGGGCGAACGCATGCACGTCCGCTCCGGACAGTGAGCGACCGGGCGGGCCTGTGACCCGTCGATGCCCTTGTCCACAAGGTGGATGCCGGGGCTTGCCGGTGTAACTGGGAGTTCGGGATGATCGGCGGACTGTTCGTGGCTTTCGGGGGGAAGCATGGAGATCCTGGCCGACCGCGTGCGCGCCCTGGTCCGTGAGCGACGGATCGATCCGCGCACCGATGTCGATGCCGTGCGCCGGGCCGCCGCCGACGCCGTCGCCGAGCACGAGCAGCGCAGCCTGACCGGTGTCGTCCGAGCCCTCGACGAGCCCGATCGCGTCGTCGGACAACTCGTGGCCGACCTGTCCGGGTTCGGGCCGCTCCAGCAGTTCCTCGATGATCCCGAGGTCGAGGAAGTGTGGATCAACGAGCCGGAGCGGGTGTTCGTCGCGCGTTCCGGCCGTCACGAACTCACGTCGGTCATGCTCACGGCGACGCAGGTGCGCGAACTGGTCGAGCGGATGCTGTCGACCAGCGGTCGTCGGCTCGACATCAGCCAGCCGTTCGTCGACGCGATGCTGCCGGGTGGGCACCGACTGCACGTCGTGCTCGACGGCATCAGTCGTGGCTTCGCTGCGGTGAACATCAGGAAGTTCGTCGCGAGGGCCACCACGGTCGACGATCTCGTCGCGCTCGGCTCCCTCGACCAGCCCGCGGCCGACTTCCTGAGGTCCTGCGTCAGGGCGGGCCTGAACATCGTCGTGTCCGGGGGAACGCAGGCCGGGAAGACGACGCTCCTCAACTGCCTCGCCGGGTCGATCCCCGGCAGCCAGCGCCTCATCTCGGTCGAGGAGGTCTTCGAACTGCGCACCAACCATCCCGACTGGGTCGCGCTGCAGACCCGGCAGGCCGGGCTCGAGGGCACGGGGGAGATCACGTTGCGCATGCTCGTCAAGGAGGCGCTGCGCATGCGCCCCAACCGCATCGTGGTCGGCGAGGTCCGTGCCGAGGAGGCACTCGACCTGCTCCTCGCGCTCAACGCGGGACTGCCCGGCATGGCCTCGATCCACGCGAACTCGGCCAAACAGGCCCTCGTGAAGCTGTGCACGCTGCCGTTGCTCGCCGGCGAGAACGTCTCGGCGGGGTTCGTCGTGCCGACGGTGGCCACCGCGGTCGACATCGTCGTGCACACGGGGATCGACGTCTCGGGCCACCGCACCGTGCGCGAGATCGTCGCGACGACCGGGCGGACGGAGGCCGGCATCGTCGAGGCCGAGACGGTCTTCGTCCGCCGGTCGGGCCGGCTCGAACGAGGCCCGGGCAACCCCCGGCGGGTCGAGGAGTCGTCGTGGGCACGCTGATCGGCCTGCTGTTCGGACTCGGCGTGCTCCTCGTGGTCGATGGCTGGACGCGTCCGGAGCCGCCGGCGCCCGTGCGGCACCGGCGTCGTCGCCTTGGCGACCTGCTCGATCGTGCTGGGCTCTCGTCCGTACCGCCGCGCGCGATCGTGACGACCTCCTCGCTGTTCGCCTTCGTGGCCGGGGTCGCGGCGGCGAGTGCGACGGGCGTCCTCGCGGTGGGACTGCTCGCCGCCTTCGCGGCCGGATGGGCACCCGTGGCGGTGTTGCGCGCTCGGGCGGCGAGGCGCCAGCGCGAGCACGCCGAGGCGTGGCCGGACGCCGTCGACCACCTCGCCTCGGCCGTGCGGGCCGGCTTGTCCTTGCCGGAGGCGCTCATCCAACTCGGCAACCGTGGCCCCGAGGAACTGCGCGAGCCGTTCCGGCAGTTCGCGCGTGACTACGGCTCGACGGGCCGGTTCACCGAGAGCCTCGACCTGCTCAAGTCCCGTCTCGCCGATCCCGTCGGCGACCGCGTCGTCGAGGCCCTGAGGATCGCGCGCGAGGTCGGCGGCGGCGACCTCGGGCGGCTGCTGAGATCGCTCTCGGGTTTCCTGCGCGACGACCTGCGCACCCGCGGTGAGCTCGAGTCGCGCCAGTCCTGGACGGTGGGCGCGGCGCGTCTCGCGGTGGCCGCCCCGTGGCTCGTCCTGCTCATGATGAGCCTGCAGCGGGACGTGATCGATCGCTTCGCGACGCCGAGCGGGGTCCTGCTCCTCATCGGCGGCGCCGTGACCTGCGTCGTCGCGTACCGCCTCATGATGCGGCTGGGCCGACTGCCGACCGAGCGGCGGATCCTCGCGTGATCGGCGCCGTCGCCGCCGGCTGCCTGACGGCCGGGATCCTGCTGGTCGTCCTGGCCGCACGTCGTTCCCGTCGGCCCGCCCTCGCCGATCGCGTCCTGCCGTACGTGCGCGACGTCCACCCGTCGGCCACCCCGGCGCCCGTGGGATCGGCAGTCGCCCAGTTGCTCGGCCCCTCGTGGCGGCAGGCCACCCGGGTGATCGGTGAGTCTTTCGGCAGCTCCGCGGCGATTGCCCGGCGACTGCGCCGGCTCGGATCGACCGACGACGTCGAGGACTTCCGGATGGCGCAGGCGACGTGGGGCGCGGCCGGACTCGCGGCCGCGATGGCGATCTCCCTCGTGGCGTGGTCGACCCACCGGACGTCCGTCGTCGCGCTGCTCCTCTTCTGCGCGGTCGGGCTCGTGGGCGGCTGCCTGGCCTGCGACCAGCGGCTGTCGGCGCGCGTCCGCGCGCACGAGGCCGAGCTGAGGTTGGAGTTCCCGACGATCGCCGAACTGCTCGCGCTCTCGGTCGCTGCCGGCGAGAGCCCCACCGCCTCGATCGAGCGGATCGTCCGCGTCGGCCGCGGGGCGCTCTCGCAGGAACTCGGTCGCGTGCTGGCGGACGTCCGGGCGGGCGGCACCGTGGTGGCCGCCCTCGACGACCTGGCGACGCGCACGGGTGTCACGAGCGTCGCGCGCTTCGCCGAGTCGATGGCGGTCGCCGTCGACCGCGGGACCCCGCTCATCGACGTGCTGCACGCCCAGGCCGCCGATGTGCGCGACGCCGCCCGTCGCGAACTGATCGAGACCGGTGGTCGGCGCGAGATCGCGATGATGGTGCCGGTGGTCTTCCTGATCCTGCCCGTCACGATCGCGTTCGCGTTCTATCCGGGTCTGGCCGGACTGCACCTGTCATCGGGTGGATGACGAGAGGAGAACCATGAAGGTCACGAGGATCAGGACGAGAGGCCAGTGGGTCCGGGACCTGCGGCGGCGAGAGCGCGGCGACGTCCCCGGCTGGGTCATGATCACGCTCATGACGGCTGGCGTCGTCGCCGCGCTGACGGCGATCGCCGGACCTCGGCTGACGTCGATGCTCAATCAGGCGTTGATGTCCGTGGGCGGATGAGCCGACCCCGAGATGAATGTGGCGCGGCGGTTCCCGAGTTCGTGCTCGTCCTGGTCGTGCTCGTGCCGCTCGTCCTAGGGATCGCCCAGGTCGCGCTCGTCCTCCACGTGCGCAACACCGTGACGGCGGCGGCCTCCGACGGTGCGCGCGCGGCCGCGGCCCTCGGCGCGGGTCCCGAGGTCGCACGGGCTCGCGCTCGCGACGTCGTCCGCACGACGCTCGCAGACCGGTTCGCCGACGGCGTGGCGGCGCGCGAGTCGACCATCGACGGCGTTCCCGTCGTCGAGGTCTCGATCCGTGCCGAGGTGCCGCCGCTCGGCCTGTGGGGACCGTCGGTACCGATCGAGGTCGTCGGTCACGCCGTCCGCCAGGAGGCGCCGTGAGTCGATCCGACCGCGGCAGCGCCACCGTGGAGTTCACGTGGCTGACACTGCTTCTGCTCGTGCCGCTGGTCTACGTCGTCCTCGCGGTCTTCCAGACCCAGCGCACGGCGTACGGTGTCTCGGCCGCGAGCGAGGCCGCGGCTCGTGCCTTCATCCAGTCACCCGATGCCGAGTCGGCGTCGGCGCGGGCGCGGGCGGCGGCCCGGCTCGTGCTGGCCGACCACGAGGTCACCGGCGCGAGGGTCGTGACGCGGTGTGAGCCGGCGTGCTTCGAGCCGGGCTCGACGGTGGTCGTGGTGGTGCGGGCGGCCCAGCGGCTGCCGCTCGCGCCCGACGTCCTGGGCGACCCGATCGCCTCCTTCGCCGTCGACTCGACGCACACCGAGCCGTTCGGCCGCTACCGGGCGGCGTCGTGACCCGGCCCGAGCGCGGCAACGTCACGGTGCTGACGGTCGGCTTCCTGGCGGTGCTGGGGATGCTCGTCGTCGCGGTGGTCGACGCGTCGGCGGCGTTCCTGGAGCGACGTGAGCTGATGAACCTCGCCGACCGGGTGGCCCTGCACGCCGCGGACGGGCTTGACCGCGACGAGGTCTATGCGGGCGGCCTGACGGACGAGGCCGTCCTCGACGCCGCGGACGCGCGCGACCTCGTCGCGTCGATCGTGCCGCGGGACGTCGCGATGACGCTGCGGACCTCGGGCGACCGGGTCGAGGTGCACCTGACGCGGCGGGTCACCCTGCCGCTCGTGCCGCCGGGATTCCCGGACACCGCGACGATCCGCGCCGACGCGATCGGTCAACTGCGGATGGGCCAATGAGGGCCATCCTCAGTCGGAGGTGTCGGTGTCGGAGTCGCGGTCGTCGATCTTCCACTGGCCGTTCTCCTTGGTCAGTTCGTAGGTCGTGATGACCGATCTGCCCGCCGTGGTCTCCTCGACCAGCAGGACACCGCCGTCGAAGTCAGCGCAACCGATCGGTGTCGCTGGGGCCTTCGAGAGTCCTGAGGTCGGGAGGTCTGGATCCACGAGCCGGAGTGGGTGTTCGTCGCGCGCGCCGGCCGTCACGAGCTCACGTCGGTCATGCTCACGGCGACGCAGGTGCGCGAACTGGTTCAGCGATGCTGTCGACCAGCGGGCGTCGACTCGACATCAGCCAGTCGTTCGTCGACGCGATGCTGCCGGGTGGGCATCAGCTGCACTGCCATCCGGCAAACGGGAAGCATGAGAGGGACGCCTTGACACGAGGACTAGCGGCGCCGCACGCGGACGAGGTCGGTCTTCACCGTGCCGTCCTGGTAGCGAACGACTGCCGTCACCGCAAGGGTGTGGCGCTTCGGTGCCTTCATGACACGACTCCACGAGGAAGCCGCAGGAAGACGGCGCCCGATGGGAGCATCCACCAGGCGACAAGCTCCACTCACGCGACGCGTGAACTTCAGCCTGCCGTTCGGCTTCACCCAGGCACAACGACGTGCCGTCGACTTGGTGATGTCACGCACCACCAAGTAGCTGGACCGCACCTGACTGGCCATGCCAGTCCGACCGGACACCTGCACCCGCAGCGCACCGAGCTTCTTCACCCGAGTGATGTCGACCCGCTTGGTCGGCTTGCACGGCAGCGCCGGCAGCGTCTGCATCTGAGAGTCGTAATAGCCGTAGACCTCCATCCGAGAGGTCACGCCGCACTTGGCGAACTTGACGCGCACCGGGTCATCACCGAACCAGAAGCTGGTGCCGTCACCCGGCAGTGCGCCCTTGTAGTCCTCCCAGCTGAGCAAGCCGTAGTTGTCCTTCTTAACCGTCCAGAAGTAGACGTAGCCATCTGAAGAGATGTGATACTTCACACCGTTCATCTGGTGCGCCCATCCCTGCGCCTCCGGGTACTTCGAGTCCGGAGGCGCAGTCGGAGTTGCGGTCTCCGTCGGCGTCGGGGTACCCGTGGGGGTCTCCGTCGGCGCAACGGTAGGCGACGTCGAGTCGGTGGGACTCGTCGACGTCGTGGTAGCAGTGCTGGACGACGTAGCGGCAACGCCGCCATGTGCGAAGGCGTCGTCGGCCGAAGCCAGACTCAGCAGCCCAACCATCAGGGCAACGATGGCAGCCACGGCCACCGTCACCCACGTAGAACGACACGCCTTCGTTCCGATTGAGCCACCCATAACAGGTACTCCTCTCTCCAGGCGAGCGCCGAAATCGCCATCACTGCCACAGCAGACACGTCCGAATCCGAATCGATAGTAGTGACCTCACCGGGTGTTCGTGCCTGAAACGGCGCAGCAGTGGGCCGATGCTGCCGCCTGGAGGTCTAGACGGCTGCACGTCGTGCTCGACGGCATCAGTCGTGGGTTCGCGGCGGTGAACATCAGGAAGTTCGTCGCACGGGCCACCACGGTCGACGACCTTGTCGCGCTCGGCTCCCTCGACCAGCCCGCGGCCGACTTCCTCAGGTCGTGCCTCCGGGCAGGCCTCAACATCGTCGCGTCCGGGGGAACGCAGGCCGGGATGACGACGCTCCTCAATTGCCTCGCCGGGTCGATCTCCGGCAGCCAGCGCCTCATCTCGGTCGAGGAGGTCTTCGAGTTGCGCACCAACCACCCGAAGTTCGCATAGGGACTATGCAGGCGGGCCTGGGTTGATGAGTGCTCTCTTTGCGCCGCTTAGCACGACCGCTGGGCAGGGGACTGCCGATCTCGTCGATCCACGCAGGTTCGCGCACAGCCTCGCCGCGGCGACGGGCCGCCAACTCATGGACAAGCTCGTCCTGCACGTCCTGCACGTCCTGCACGTCCTGCACGTCCTGCACGTCCTGCACGTCCTGCACGTCCTGCACGTCCTGCACGTCCTGCACGTCCTGCACGTCCTGCACGTCCTGCACGTCCTGGGAGTCCGAGCCCGAGCACGGCGTCGAGGACGTCAGCGGAACGGTCATGTCGGCCATTCTGCGTGCGGAGAAACTAGGCGAGCGGGAATAGGCGCCGAGTTGAGTTCTGTGTCCGTGAGAAGTTGATTAGCTGTCTCTGTCTTGCGGCGAACGCACGCTGAGTTCTTCCCATGCGCCAGGGGCCCATAGCCGGAAAAGAGCACGCCCCCGCCCCTGCCGTTCGTTTCTCAGAGCGGTCGACCGATCCCGCACAATCCACGGTGCTCCTTCTGGTCCGCGGTCGTTCGCGTGCTGCACGAAATGATCCATGTATGGATAGATCCGGTGATGCAGCTTTCGGGGCTTGTCGGAGGTGGGCATCTCCTCCGTCATCTCGGCATCTGACACCTTCGGCACCCCAAGGGGGAACAGACTCGGGAAATCCGGCGCCCAGGTCAAGGTCACACCATGATCAGCGCAAATATTCACCCAATCGGCGTCGACCGGTTCACGCTCAACTGCCAGAACACCCCGGACTTCATGGGCACCGCGCCAGTTGAGTTTGTATATGTAGCTGAGGACTTGTCCCAGACCTAGTCGAAGTTGGGATACCTCGTTCTCCGCAGTCAAACTCTTGACCTCGCAAACAACTACCGAAGAACCTTCGCGCCAAGCCAGGTCGAACTGCGGATCGCCGCCGAGCGGCTGGAGCGGCGCGAGCCCGCGACTTTGAACGAAGTCGCTGAGGAGATCTTGGATGTCCATGTGCGCAACCGTCCCCCGATCGATTAGGTCCGGGTTGTGCGAGAACACCGTCGCCTCATCTTGTGGAGCGGACTGGCGTTCCTCACGTCGATACGGAGCGCCGCCGACGTCACCGAGCGTTAAACCATGCGCGTCCGCAGAGCCGACGTCCACAGGAACATCGTCGGTCGCCGGGTCCCCAGACGCGGGTGGCATCGCGCTGGCAACCCATTCCCAACCGGGATGAGCCGCAAGCGCCGCCAACTCGTGCGCGTCGTGGGCCGCCAACGCCCGCGCGAGGTCGCGGCGGATGTGGCCCGCGCTGTCAAGGCCCAACGGGATCTTGTTCGCCCATCGGGTCCTGCTGCCCCAAGTGGCGCCTGGGGTCCACGGGATCCAAGCCGCGTGTCGGACGACGGCGACGTGAGGGGGCACGATGAGCGCGCCATCCTTGACCGTGGCAGCGCCAATGCGCGACGCGGCGGCAAAGGGCAAGCGTTGTTCGATGTAGTCAAGGTGCTGTTGGTTGGCGTCCACACCAGCCCGAGCCGCGTACGGCGAGCCCTCATCGGGTCCGATCATCGCGGCGGGCGCCGCAGCTCCAACGTCCGTCGGAGTCGAACCTTCAGGAATGCCGAGATACCCACTAAGCGCCTCGGCGAACTCCCGATAGCCACGCCCGTCACGCGAAGCCGCATAGGCATGGGCCCGCACCATCGCCTGGCGGACGGTGATGCCCTCGCGCGGCAACCCCAATGCGTGAAAGGCGGAACGCCCCACCGCGCTCGTGCCATCGTAGATGACGAAGTCCTTGTCCAGACGCGAGTTGTGACTGAGGTGCTCCATTCCCTTGACGAGGTCGACATCCCCAGTCACTTGAGCCAGATCGATCAACCGCCGGTAGGCTGGATCCGCCCCCAGGCCTTTGGAACTTGCCATGTCGGCATGCTAGCCCGCACCTCCGACGACTTAGTTGGCGACGGCCGACGACGTTCGGACGGCGGCAGCGGACGCATTCTCGGAACTGGCCCTGAAGTTCGGTGATCCAAACTGAGCGAAGACTCTACGCAGCCGCTGAGACGCCGGTGAGGGCTCTTGGTCGGATGCAGCCTCCTTGGAACCCATTGTGATCGCGATGTCGAGTTGATGCATCGCGAGGGTTCGCGAGCGGTCCCAGCCGCGGCAGATTCATCGTGTCAACTGCCGTTGGTGAGACGACGACCAAGGACACGATGATGGACAGGAAGACCTATGCGCTGATTCAACGGAGGTTACTCCTCTCTCTCGACCTCGCAGGCCGATGAATGAATCGTCGCCCACCGACCGCGCCGATTGCGATCCATCACTCTGGCACCTTGATTGGGGCTTGCATGGCAGATGCCAAGGTACTACCCTGGAACTTACAAGGCACCTTCCATGGATATACTAGGAGGACGACATGACCTCAGGAACCTACGGAGTCGACACGCTCATCAAGGCAGCTCGGGCCGCCGCCGAGGCCTTCCTCGCGGCGCTCGACGAGGCCGAGGGCATCGTCGCCCCCAAGCCGCCCGCCGACGAGGACCGCGCCGAGGAGCTCGCCGAGTACGACCCGCTCCACGACAGCCCCCCGTTCGTGCCGAACCCGGGGAAGGGCGCACCACTGGCTCAGCAGCAATTGGCGTGGATCACTTACCTGGGTGCGATTGGCCGGTTGAACGCCGAGGAGGGCCGCGGCGCGGTGAGCAAGGAGATCTCCGAGCTTGCGAGGAAGGCCGGCTACTCAGGCGGGGCCGCCGTCAACGGCTGGAACTCGCGGGAGGGCAGCCCGCGCGCGATCGAGATCGCGGACGGGGCGCGCTTCCTGAACTCCGCCGCGCTGGACTGGATCACGAAGGACGCCGCAAAGCTCGGCATCAAGCTCGTGGGCGAGTTCGCGACGGTGCCGCAGCCCGAGTGACCGAGCGCCTCGAACGGCCGGCCCGAAAGGATGGGCATGCCCCGGTCGGACGATGCGGGAGACCGCCGAGACGGGCTTCGACCTGATGTGAAGGCACGAGCTTGCGCTCGGAATTCTTCCGAGCCGAGCACGGCGAGGGCGTCCCCGATCGTGGTAACGGGGTGCTCGGTTGATCCGTGATGCCGGTTGCGCAACCCTCGCTGCGACAGCGACTGAAGCGCCAGCGACAATCGGCTACAGAGAACCGAGAAGTTTCGACCTGAGTTCATTGAACTCTGCTTCGGATACGAGGCCCTCCTCGTGGAGGGACTGCAGTTCTCGGAGCCGTTCCGGCACGCTCAAGCTGCCAGCGCGGGTACTGGTCTCCGTCGGGCGACCCTCCAACTGCTCGCCCTCAGCACGCAATGGTCCCGTCGACCGAGGCATATCAGCCGAGGCCGCCCTGATCGCGGCGTTCCCGGCGGCTTCTAACTTCTTGACCGCCCGCAGGTTCCCGGCCGTCGGCGGGTCTTCGTGTAAGGCATAGGTCTTTCGATCGGTGACGATGGTCAGGTAAACGTCACCGCGTTTGTTCGAGCTCATGAGGCTGTAGCCGGCGGTGACGGCGGCACCCCGACCAAGGCCGGTCTTCTTCTGCACGTCGGCGGACGCCTCGATAGAGATCAGGCGTTCGAGCGGTGCTTGGACGTCGCTAGTAGCCCGATGCGCGCGTAGCCCTTCTCGTAGATCTTGATGGTCTTGAAGCCGAACGTCTCGTCCGCCACCATCTGGCCCGCCAACCTCAATTCAGCCGCCTCGCGCTCGGCGCGCGCTTGAGCCTTCTGCTCGCGCATCTGATCCTTGTTTGCGCGACGCTCGGCCTGTTGTTTGGCGCGCAGCGCGGTCTTGGCCTGTTTCGCTTCCTGCTTGGCCGCCTGCTGCTCCTGCGCCGTGAGCACTCGCTGCATCGGCCGGCGATGATCGGTCCACTGGCTGCCGTCCCAGTAGCGCTGGTGGGACGCGTCCTCGGGGTCGGCGTACCAGCCTTCAGGGGGTGTTTCGCAGTCACCCTCCTGGCGGGGGTTTCCACGGCGCTGTCTGGTGGTGAGTCGTCGGTCGCGGCCACGTCCGACTGGGTCGCGCTGCAGACCCGGTAGGCCGGGCTCGACCGCGACGAGGTCTATGCGGGAGGCCTGACCGACGAGGCCGTCCTCGACGCCGCGGACGCGCGCGACCTCGTCGCGTCGATCGTGCCCCGCGACGTTGCGATGATGCTGCGGACCTCGGGCGTCCGGGTCGAGGTGCACCTGACCCGGCGTGTCACCCTGCCGCTGGTGCCGCCCGGGTTCCCCGACACCGCGACGATCCGCGCCGACGCGACCGGTCAACTGCGGATGGGCCAGTGAGGGCCAACCTCAGTCGGACGTGTCGGTGTCGGAGTCGCGGTCGTCGATCTTCCACTGGCCGTTCTCCTTGGTCAGCTCGTAGGTCGTGATGACCGAGCTGCCCGCCGTGGTCTCCTCGACCAGCAGGACTCCGCCGTCGACGACGCGGATGCCCCAGATGACCTCGCCCGACCAGTCCGTGTCCTGGACCTGCGCGAGCCACGCCTCACACGTGAACGGCTCGGTCGCCACGAGGTCGTCGCGGAAGTCCTGCGTCGTGACCGCCTCGAGCGCCGAGCAGTCGCCCGTCTGCGCGGCGATCTGGAACTTGCGGTAGCTGTCCTTGAGCGGGGCGGGATCGGCGACCTGCCACGCCGCGACCGCGGCCAGCGCGCCGATCAGGGCTGCCACCAGCAGCACGATCGGCAGGATCCAGACCAGCTTGGACCTCTTGACCTTGACCAGGTTCCGCTCCTGCTCGTAGGTCAGGGCAGCGTGCTGGGCCGGGACCGGCTGGGGCTGCACCGGCTGGACCGGCTGCACCGGCTGGGCCGGCTGCTGTCCGGGGAGCGGGGCCGTGTGGGTGGTCCACTGCGACCCGTCCCACCAGCGCAGGCTTCCGTGACCGTCGTCGTACCAACCGGGCGGCGTGATCTGGGAGTCCATGGGTTCATCATGCCGTGGCGGCGTCGCAGTGACGACGACGACGAAAGATTCCGCGAGCGTCGCGGCGCGTTCGCCCACGGTTCATCCCGGCGCGGTCCCGTTGAGACATGAACCGACACTCGCGTCGCACCGCGGCGCGCGCAGCCCTGGTGGCCGCGTGCGTGGGCTTCTTCGCGACGATCACCGTCATCGGCCAGGTCTCGGACGGCAACCCCGTGCCCGACCCGCCAGCCCTGCTGCTCGACGTCCAGCGCTGACCCCCGCGTATCACCGCGCGGTCCGCCGGGCTCCCGGGGAGCATGAACACTCTCTCCGACTCCGCCCGGGCCCTCATGGCTGCCGTCCTCCTCGCCGTCGCGATCGGCTTCGGTGCCGCCGGCGCCCTCGCGTCGACCTCGTCGAGTTCCAGCACCGACGACGCGGCGCGCCCCTTCGTCTACTACCGCTGCTACGTCCAGGGCTACGGCTGGATGTACTGCACCGACCCCGCGCACGCCTGAACGAGCAGCGGCCGGCTTCGCGGAGTCGACTGCAGGGTTTCGCTCGCGGTTCTCCGGCAGTTCACCGGGCTCCGATGACCTGAGGTCATGACGAAACTTCGCAACAGCACCCGCAGCGCGCTCGTCCTCGGCGCGGCCGGCCTCCTCCTCGGGGGAGCGGTCGTCGGTTCGGTCGCGAGCGGCGAACGCGACCTCAGCACGCAGGGCGGCGCCGCCCGCCTGTCCGGCGACCAGACGAAGGCGGTGAAGAAGGCCATCGACGGCAGCCGTCCCGACAACGTGATCCTGCTGATCGGCGACGGCATGGGCGACTCGGAGATCACGAGCGCCCGCAACTACGTGCACGGTGCCGCCGGCCGCTTCCCTGGCCTGGACGCCCTGCCGCTGACCGGTCAGTACACGACCTACTCGATCACCAAGGACGGCAAGCCGGACTACGTCCCCGACTCGGCCGCCACCGGCTCGGCCTGGTCGACGGGCACCAAGACGTACGACAACGCGGTCAGCGTCGACATCCACGGCACTCCGCAGGCGACCCTGCTGGAGCTGGCCAAGAAGGCCGGCTACAAGACCGGTGACGTCTCGACCGCCGAGTTGCAGGACGCCACACCCGCCGTCCAGGTCGCGCACGTCACCGCCCGCAGCTGCTACGGCCCGACCGCCACGACCAAGACCTGCCCGACGAACGCCAAGGAGAACGGCGGCGCCGGCAGCATCACCGAGCAGCTGCTCGACACGCGTCCCGACGTGACCCTCGGCGGTGGCGCCACGACCTTCGCCGAGACCGCGACCGCGGGCACGTGGAAGGGGCTCACGCTGCGGCAGCAGGCCGAGAACCGCGGGTACCGGCTCGTCGACGATCTCGACTCGCTGAACGCCGTGAAGAAGGCCGACCAGAAGCAGCCGCTGCTGGGCCTGTTCACCCCGGGGAACTTCCCGGTCCGCTGGACCGGCCCGGCCGCGACCGCCGACGGCGGAACGAAGGCGCCCGCCGAGTGCACCGCGAACCCGGCTCGGACGTCGAGTTTGCCGGACCTCGCGGCCCTGACGAAGAAGTCGATCCAGTTGCTCGACCAGGGCAGCGACAAGGGCTTCTTCCTTCAGGTCGAGGGTGCGAGCATCGACAAGCAGGACCACGCGGCCGACGCGTGCGGCCAGATCGGCGAGACGCTCGACCTCGATGAGGCCGTCAAGGTCGCGCTCGACTTCGCCAAGAAGGACAAGCACACCCTCGTGATCGTCACGGCCGACCACGCCCACACGAGCCAGATCGTGGAGGCCGGCTCGACCACGCCGGGCAAGACCGTCAACCTGCTGACGCATGACGGCCAGCCGATGACGATCAACTACGCGACGTCGGCCGCTGGGTCGCAGCAGCACACCGGCACGCAGCTGCGGATCGCGGCCTACGGTCCGCGGGCGGCGAACGTCGTGGGGCTGACCGATCAGACGGACGTGTTCTTCACGGTGCGCGCCGCGCTCAGGCTGAAGAAGTAGCCCGACGAGGCACGGCGGCGGATCCTCCCTCAGGCGATCCGCCGCCGTGCCCCGACGCTCAGGCGGACCCGAGCAGCTCCTCGAGCGCGGTGTCCCAGCACGGATCGAGCTCGAGCAGTCGTTCGGGCTCGGAGAATCGTCGCGCGACCATGGCGGACGCAACGGCGATCACGGTGGTCGACGCGACGAGCGCGACGGCCGACATCATCGTCCCGAGCGCGGCGGCATGGGGTGCCACCACGAACACGGCGACGGCGAGTGCGACACCTGCAGCGGTGTGGTGGATGCTCTCACGCGTCATCATCACGGCTCCGAATCTCCCTCAAACGGTGACCAGTGAGATCGATGATGCACCTGTGACGGGAGTCACGTGGCCGAATCAGGCCGAATACCGTGAGTTTCTGACGAGGTGGAAGATCGCGATCACGCGGTCCGTGCGGCGCTCGTACTCGCCGAAGCCGGGGGCGGCCTGCTTGAACAGGTCCCACGCGCTGTCGCGCAGCGGGCCCTTGAGCTCGCGAGCGACGACCTTGACCTCGACGATGCCGCGATCCGAGTCGGCGTCGGCGGGCGCCGGAGCCTCCACCAGGATCTCCGGATGGGCCCGCAGATTGTGCGCCCACGCCGGCTCGTCGGGCGCTCCGGCCTTCGACGCGGCCACGTACCAGCCGTCCTGCGCGGCCAGGCCCATCACCGGGTTGACCCGCTTCGTGCCGGTGCGCGCGCCGATCGTGTGCAGCAGGACGAGCCGGTCGCCGAAGCCGTTCGTCGTGACGTTGCCGGCGTTCTCGCGGAACTCGGCGATGATCTGGTCGTTCCAGTTGCTCATGCCACCAGAACACCACTCCGCCCGGGTTTCTGCTCGAGCGGTAACCTCGACAAGTGGCCACCGTCGATCTCTCCGACCGGATCAAGCAACTCGACGCGACGTTGACGTCGATCGAGAAGGTGCTCGATCTCCCCAAGATGAACGCCGAGATCGCCGACCTGCAGGAGCAGGTGGGCGCCCCGGACCTGTGGGACGACCAGGCCAACGCGCAGCGCGTCACCGGTCGGCTGTCGGTACTGCAGTCCGAGGTCGAGCGCGTCGCGAGCCTGCGCCAGCGCCTCGAGGACGTCGAAGTGCTGATCGAGCTGGCCGGCGAGGAGTCCGACGCCGACTCCCTGGCCGAGGCCGAGACCGAGATCGGCCGGCTCAGCACCGCGATCGAGAGCCTCGAGGTGCGCACCCTGCTGTCGGGCGAGTACGACGAGCGCGAGGCCCTCGTGACGATCCGGTCCGGCGCCGGTGGCGTCGACGCGGCCGACTTCGCCGAGATGCTGCAGCGCATGTACGTGCGGTGGGCCGAGCGCCACAAGTACCCCATCGAGATCTACGACACCTCCTACGCGGAGGAGGCGGGACTCAAGTCCACGACCTTCGCGATCAAGGCGCCCTACGCCTACGGCACGCTCTCGGTCGAGGCGGGCACGCACCGGCTCGTGCGGATCAGCCCCTTCGACAACCAGGGCCGCCGCCAGACGTCGTTCGCCGCGGTCGAGGTCGTTCCGGTGCTCGAGGCCACCGACGAGGTCGACATCCCCGAGGACGAGGTCCGCGTCGACGTCTACCGCTCGAGCGGGCCCGGCGGGCAGAGCGTCAACACGACCGACTCGGCCGTTCGCCTGACCCACATCCCCACCGGCGTGGTCGTCAGCTGCCAGAACGAGAAGTCTCAGCTGCAGAACAAGGCCAGCGCGATGGTGATCCTCAAGGCCAAGCTGCTCGCCCTGAAGAAGGCCGAGGAGCGCGCCCACCTCGACGAGCTGCGCGGCGACGTCGCGGCCAGCTGGGGTGACCAGATGCGCAACTACGTGCTCAACCCGTACCAGCTGGTCAAGGACCTGCGCACAGAGCAGGAGACGGGCAACACCCAGGCCGTCCTCGACGGCGAGATCGACGACTTCATCGAGGCCGGCATCCGCTGGCGCCGGAACCACCCCGCCGCCTGATGCTCACGGTTGCCGGCGTGCCGGGGCTGCCCGAGGTGCGACCCGGTGACGACCTCGTCGCGCTGATCGGCGCTGCGCTCGACGCTGCCGCACTCACGCTCGAGGACGGCGACATCGTCGTCGTGACCTCCAAGATCGTCTCGAAGGCCGAGGACCGCCTCGTCGTGGCGGCCGACCGCGACGCCGCCGTGGAGGCCGAGACGGTCCGCGTCGTCGCCGAGCGCGGGCCCGTGCGGATCGTCGAGAACCGACTCGGCATCGTGGCCGCGGCGGCGGGCGTCGACGCGTCCAACGTGCCCGAGGGGCACGTGCTGCTGCTGCCCGTGGACCCGGATGCCTCGGCGCGAGCCCTCGCGGTCGGCCTCCGCCGCCGTGCCCGCGTCGGCGTGCTCGTCTCGGACACGCTGGGTCGCGCGTGGCGGCTGGGCCAGACCGATGCCGCGATCGGCGCAGCCGGAGTCCAGCTGTTCGAGCGGCCCCAGAAGGACGCCGACGGCCGACCGCTCGCCGTCACGATGCCGTGCGTCGCGGACGAGCTGTGCGCTGCGGCTGAGCTGGTCAAGCCCAAGGACGGCCACGTGCCCGTCGCGGTCGTGCGCGGGCGGGCCGACCTCGTCGGTGACCTCGACCTGCCGGGTGCCCGCACGATCCTGCGGCCGTCCGGGGACGACCTGTTCCGGTCCGGCGGCTGACGTGAGGATCACCGTCCTGGCCGGCGGCGTCGGCGGTGCCCGGTTCGTCCGCGGACTGCGGGCGGCCGTGCCGGAGGCCGACATCACGGTCGTCGTCAACACCGGAGACGACCTGTGGCTCTCGGGTGTCCGACTGCAGCCTGACGTCGACTCGATCCTCTACGCGCTGGCCGGCGTCAACGACGAGGAGCGCGGCTGGGGTCGCGCGGGCGAGACCGAGCGGGTCAGCGCCGAGCTCCAGGCGTGGGGTGGCGGTTGGCCGTGGTTCACCCTCGGCGACCTCGACCTGGGCACCCACCTGGCCCGCACGGGCTGGCTGCGCGACGGTCTCACCCCCACGCAGGTCATCGAGCGGCTGAGTGCCCGTTGGCCGCTCGGCGTCCGGTTGCTGCCGATGACCGACAGCGAGGTCGACACGCAGGTCGTCGTCGAGGGCGGGGCGCGGCTGCACTTCCAGGAGTGGTGGACCCGTCACCGCGCCACGTGGCCTGCGACGGCATTCGAGAACCCGGGCATCGCCTCCGCGGTGCCGGCGCCGGGCGTGGTCGAGGCGATCACGGACGCCGACGCCGTGCTGTTCGCGCCGTCGAACCCGGTGGTCTCGATCGGCCCGATCCTCGCGGTGCCCGGTGTCCGTGCCGCCGTCCTCAACGCGCGTCGCGTGGTCGGCGTGTCACCGATCATCGGCGGTCGGGTCGTGCGCGGCATGGCCGATGCGTGCCTCGCGACGATCGGGGTCGAGACCGCCGCCGACGCCGTGGCCCGCCACTACGGCCGGCGCGGCGACGCCGGACTGATCGACACGTGGCTGATCGCCGAGGAGGACGCGGCCCTCGCGCCCGCCCTCACGGCGGAGGGTTGGGACGTGCGCGTCGTGCCCCTGTGGATGACCGACGTCGAGAAGTCAGCCGCTCTCGCCCGCGTCGCCCTGGCCTAACTCACCACCCATCACCCGCCGCTCGCCCGCCGACACTCGCCGGTCGTCTGCGAGGGGGTCAGAGGACGCGGGACAGGACGGCGGAGGTGCGGGGGCCGAGCAGGCCCGTGAGGTGGTCGGGGGTGTCGACGTCGCGGCGCAGGGTCGACCACGTCGGCACCGGGAGCTCGAGGAAGCCGAGACCGAGATGGCGGCGCCAGGAGCCCTCGCCGAACGCGGCCGGCAGGTCGCCCTCGCGAGCCGTCACGAGGGTCGTGCCGTGGCGCTCCTCGTCGGGCACGGCGCCGAGCCGGGTCCCCTCGGCGAGATCGAGCGCCTGGGCGAGGTCACCGGGCTGGAGGCCGGGCAGGTCGCCGAGCAGGACGGCCCGGTGGTCGCGGGGGCTCGCCGCGAGTCCCGCCGAGACGGCCACGTCGATCCCGCGGGGTGCGTCCTCGACGACGATCTCGACGCCGGCCGGCGCGATCGACGGGTCGGCGGTCACGACGACCACGCGCGCCACCTCCGCCGCCGCCTCGATCGTGTCGAGGGCGATCGCGCGGGCGAGTACGGATCGATCCACCCCCGGCAGGTCGAGCCGGGACTTGCCCAGCTCGGGGGGCTTGACCGGCACGACGACCGTCCACGGCCGTCGCCGCCGGTCACCCACCGAACGGCTCCGGCTCGAAGTGGCCGAACCGGTCCCTGAACTCCTGGGCCTTGCCCGGCCAGAGCAGCACCTGCCGGCCGGAGCGCTCGTCGACGTACCAGTTGTGGCAGCCGGAGGTCCACACACCGCTGCGGCTCGCGATCTCGTCGACGTAGGCCTGTTCGGCGTCGGCCGACACCTCGAGCGGGCCGCGCTGGGTCCACGGCAGGGCGGAGGCGACGTAGTCGGCCTGGGCCTCGATCATGAGCACCGCCGAATTGTGGGCGAGCGTCGCGTTCGGTCCGTCGAGCACGAACAGGTTCGGGAATCCGTGGACGGCCGTCGACGCATACGCGCGCATGCCCTGCGACCAGTACTGGTCCAGCCCGATCCCGCCGCGGCCGTGCACGAGCTCGGCGTAGGGCTGGCGGGTCGTGTGGAAGCCCGTCGCGGTGACCACGACGTCGACCTCGTGGCGCGAGCCGTCGGCGGCCACGACCGCGCCGGGCTCGTAGCCGGTGAGCGCCTCGGGCACGAGGCGCACGTGCGGCAGTCGCAGCGTCGCGTAGTAGTCGTCGCTGAACAGGACCCGCTTGCAGCCGAACTCGTGGTCGGGGGTGAGCGCGGCGCGCAGCACCGGATCGGGGACGTGGGCGGCGAGGTGGCCCAGCGCCCGGTCCCGCGCTCGCGCCCGGCCGTCGCCGGCCCGCTCGTCGAACACCGCCTCCGTCTCGTGGAAGAGCTCATCGCGCAGGTCGGTGAGCCGCTCGGGCTCGTTCTCGAAGACGGCGATCTCGGCGTCCGCGTACGCGCGGTCGCCCTTCGGCAGGATGAACGGGGCGCTGCGCTGCAGCACGACCACCGAGGCGGCGCGCCGCGCGATCTCCGGCACGAGCTGGATCCCCGACGCGCCCGTGCCCACGACGGCCACCCGAGCGCCGTCGAGCGGGACGGCGTCGTCCCAGCGCGCGGTGTGCATCACGGGGCCGGCGAACTCGCCGGGGACGTCGGGCAGCCGCGGGTCCGTGAGCCGGCCGGCGGCCATCACGAGGACGTCGGCCCTGACGGGTCCGCGGGACGTCGTGAGCTGCCACCGGGAGCCGTCCCAGTCGGCACCATCGAGGCGCGTCGACAGCATGATCCGGTCGGCGACGGGTCCGGCGGCGTCCTCGAGATAGCCGCGGATCTCCTCGCCGGGCGCGAAGACCCGGCTGAAGCCCGGGTGCGGGATGTCGGAGTAGCCGTACAGGTGGGCCGGCACGTCGCAGGCGACACCGGGGTAGCGGTTCTCGTACCACGTGCCGCCGATGCCTGGCCGGCGCTCGAGCACGACGAACGACTCACCCGCGGCGGCCAGTCGCCTCGCCATCGCGATGCCGGCGAACCCCGCGCCGACGACCGCCACGCGCACGTCGGTCATGCCGGCACTCCGTAGGTCGTGGTGCGCAGCCGCAGCTGGCGACCCAGGCCCTTGGCGATCGACCTCGCCGTGTCGAGGGTCAGCTCGTGGCCGAACTCGACGCCCGCCTCGGGGGCGACGCGGCCGTCGTAGAGGGTGCCGCCGAGGTCGTCGGCGCCCGAGCGCAGGACCACGCCGGCCCCGTCGACGCCGAGCCTCGTCCAGGCGGCCTGCACGTGGCTGATGCTGCCGTGCAGCATCAGGCGGGCGACGGCGTGCACGGCGCGATGCCGGTCCTCGGAGTGGTCGCCGCCGGGGAAGGCCATCGGGACGAGCTCGTTGAACCCGCCGGTGTCCGTCTGGATCTCGCGGAGTCGGCGGAGGTGCCGCACGACCTGGTCCGGCGTCTCGCCGTGGCCGTAGAACAGCACCGAGGTGGAGCGCAGGCCGAGTCCGTGCGCGGCGCGGATCGCGGCCTCCCACTGGTCGACGGGCAGGTCGTCGGGGAACCGCTCGGCGCGGTACGCCTCGTCAATCACCTTGACGCCCGTCCCGGGGACGGTGTCGACGCCGGCGGCGGCCAGTGCGGCGTACTGCTCGGCCACCGTACGTCCCGTGCGCCGGGCGCCGTCGACGACGTCGGCGGGACGGAAGGCGTGCAGGTGCAGGCCGGGGGCGGCCTGCCGGACGGCGCGGGCGACCTGCTCGTAGACGTCGTCGGGGGTGTCGGCGGGCGCCGTGCCCTGGATGCACAGCTCGGTCGCGCCGAGGTCGACGGCATCGGCGGCCACCCGCGCGACGAGCTCGGGATCGGTGACGCGGTCGGAGCCGAGGTTGCGGTTCACCACGAGGGAGACGGTCGCGCCGACGACGGACCGGCGCAGCTCGTCGGCGAGGTGCGCGAGCCGGTCGAGGTCGTCGCCGCTCGCCCCCAGCAACTGCGCGTACTCCGCGTCGGCCAGCCCCGCCGGATCATCGGCGGCGCGGGCGAGCAGGGACCGCTGGGAGTGACGTTCGGGGGCACTTTCCCCCGAAAAGTGCCCTCGAACGTCACTGCCAGCGAGACCGTCGGGGTCGGCGAGGGCGAGGACGGCGTCGTGCAGGCCCGGGTCGATCCAGGTGTCGCGGTCGCGGACGTAGTGCGGGTGGATCGTGAGTCGCTCGCGCAGGTCGTACCCGGCCGCGCGGGTGGCGGCGGCGAGCTGGTCGACCTCCGGCCACGGCCGCTCGGGGTTGACGTGGTCGGCCGTGAGCGGGCTGACGCCGCCCCAGTCGTCGATGCCCGCGGCGACCAGCCGGGCCAGCTCGGCCGGGTCGGACAGGTTCGGCGGCGCCTGGATCCGGGCGTCGGGGCCCAGCACGATCCGCGCGGTCGCGACGGCCGCGACGAACGCATCGGTCTCGGCGTCGTCGACGGCCTGCATCGCCGTCGCCGGCTTGGCGCGGAAGTTCTGGATGATGATCTCCTGCACGTGCCCGTGCCGCTCGGCGACGTCGCGCAGCGCGAGGATCGAGTCGAACCGCTCCTGGGCGGTCTCGCCGATCCCGATCAGCAGGCCCGTCGTGAAGGGGATGCGCAGCCGGCCCGCGTCCTCGAGCACCTGCAGCCGCAGGGCGGGGTCCTTGTCCGGGGAGCCGAAGTGCGCCTCTCCAGGCTCGGTGAACAGTCGCGACGACATCGTCTCGAGCATCATCCCCATCGAGGGGGCGGTCGGCCTCAGCCGGACCAGCTCGTCGTACGTCATGACGCCCGGGTTGAGATGCGCCAGCAGCCCGGTCTCGGCGGTGATCCGGCGGGCGAGGTGGCCGATGTAGTCCAGGGTCGAGGCGAATCCGTGGTCGTCGAGCCACTCGCGGGCCACGGCCCAACGGTCCTCCGGTCGGTCGCCGAGGGTGAGCAGCGCCTCCTTGCAGCCCAGCGCGGCACCCTGGTGCGCGATCGCGAGCACCTGCTCCTCGGAGAGGTACGGCGCGATCCCCTTGCGCTCGAGCTTCGCGGGAGTGTCGACGAAGACGCAGTAGTGGCAGCGGTCGCGGCACAGGGTCGTGACCGGCACGAACACCTTGCGCGACCACGTCACGACTCCCGGGCGGCCGGCGCGGCGCAGACCCTCGTCGCGGATTTCCCCTGCCTCGCGGACGAGGTCTTCGAGAGCGTCGCCACGTGCGAGCAGCATCGACGCGTCGCGCAGGTCGGACGGCATGCGGTCAGCGTAGTCGGGCACAGGTGACCGGCTGACTGCCCGTCACCGGCCGACGGGCGGGCGCGGGTGACGATCATGATGTGATCCAGGTCTCGCCAATACTGTAAACGTGAGTTAGCGTTGGCCGGGTGCACGAGCAGACGAGCAAGGGTGTCCCCATCACCGGCGTCAGTGTGATCGTCCCGGTCTTCAACGAGGCGCCGAACGTCGCCGAGCTGGTCCGCCGGGTGGCCGCGACGCTGTCCGACGTCGAGGCGGAGATCGTCTTCGTCGACGACAGCACCGACGACACGCCCGACGTGATCCGGTCGGTCGCGGCGACGGCGCCAGTACCGGTCCGACTGATCCACCGCGAGCCGGGCGAGGCCGAGGGCGGCCTCGGCGGCGCGGTCGTCGAGGGCGTCAGGGCCGCGGTCCACGACGTGTGCGTCGTGATGGACGGCGACCTGCAGCACCCGCCGGAGAAGATCCCCGAGCTGCTCGCCAAGGCCGAGCGCACCGGCAACGACGTCGTCGTGGCCTCGCGCTACGTCGGCGACGGCACGAACGATGGGCTGTCGGGTCGCGTGCGGGTGCTGGTCTCGCGGGCCTCGACGCTCGTCACGAAGGCGATGTTCCCGGTGCGGCTGCGCGCCGTGACCGACCCGATGACCGGCTTCTTCCTGCTGCGTCGCGACCGGATCGACTTCGCCGACCTGAAGCCGCGCGGCTTCAAGATCCTGCTCGAGATCCTCGCGCGGCAGCGCCTGGCCGTCTCGGAGGTGCCCTTCCACTTCGCCGAGCGGTTCGCGGGCGAGTCGAAGGCCTCGCTGCTGCAGGGCGTGCGCTTCCTGCTCCAGCTGACGCACCTGCGGTTCGGCCGGATGTCGGGCTTCGCCATGATCGGCGCGCTCGGCGCGGTCGCCAACATCGCGATCGTCTGGCTCCTGACGATGATGGGAGTCGGCTACCTGGCCGCGGCGATCGTCGCCGCCGAGCTCACGATCATCGGCAACTTCCTGCTCATCGAGCGCTTCGTGTTCGGCGACCTGCGGGTCAATGCCGGGGTCGTGTGGGGCCGCTTCGCGAAGTCGTTCTCGTTCAACAACGTCGAGGCGGCGATCCGGATCCCGATCCTCGCGGTCATGGTCAACACGTGGCACGTCTCGGCCGTCGTGGCCACGGCGATCACGCTCGCCGTCGCGTTCGTCGTGCGGTTCGTGTTCCACTCGCTCGTCGTCTACGCGCCCCGCACGGTCTCCGACGGCGACCTGCGGCACCTGGTCGAGGAGCTGGACGAGCAGATCACCGCACCCGGCGAGCTCTGACCCACTCAGCCATCGCCGGCCCGGGAAGCCTCGGCGAGCCGGCCGGCGACGTGGTCGAACCGGTCCGACAGCACGCCCACGGTCACCCGGACGTGCGGGCCGCCGGACCATCCTGACGCCAGGAACGGAGTGCCGCCGGCGACGCGGATGCCCGCGGCCGCCAGGTGCAGCAGGGCCGCGCGCTCGTCGGCGACGGGCACCCACAGGTTGATCCCGTCGTGCTTGGGCACCTCGACGCCGGACTCGCGCAGCCCGCGCCGGATCGCGGCCATGCGTGCGGCGTAGATGCGGCGGGCGTCGGCGACCTGCTCGATCGACGAGACCGAGGTGAGCAGGTCCAACGCGATCCGCTGCACCATGCGCGAGGTCCAGCCCGGACCGAGCATGCGCCGCGCGACGACCCGGTCGACGAGGTCCGCCGGCCCGCTCATCCCGGCGATCCGCAGGTCCGGCCCCAGGGACTTGGAGTAGCTGCGGACGTGCACGACGCGCTCGGGCAGCAGGTGGGCGAGGGTGACGTCCGGCGAGGCGGCGATCTGCGACGAGTGGTCGTCCTCGACGATCACGGTGTCGCGCGCCTCGGGCAGGTCGGTGATGATCCGGGCGAGGTCCTCCGCGCGGCGCGCGGTCAGCGACACCCCGGTCGGATTGTGGGCGCGGGGCTGGAGCACGACGGCTCGTGGGCGCCGGCGCAGGACCCGTGCCAGCTCGTCGGGGCGGACACCCTCGCGGTCGAGCGCCATCGGAGCGGCCTGGGCGCCGAGCTGGTCGACCAGGTCGTGGAACGGCGGGAACCCGGGGCTCTCGAGGGCGACGACGTCGCCGAAGCGCACGACCTGCTCGAGCACGCGCGCGATCGCGTCGAGCGCGCCGTCCGTCACGGTCAGCCGCGGTGCGGGCGCCGGCCAGTCCTGCTGGAGGAACTCGGCGAGTTCCGGCACGACGGGTGACTCCTGGTAGATCCCGGTGCCCGCGCGCGGCGAGATCCGTGACAGCGCGGGCTCCAGTGCGGGGAGGAGAGTGGGGTCGGGGGTGCCGCGCGAGAGGTCGAGGGGCTGGTCGCCCAGATCGCCGACCAGACCCATGACGCGCGGGCTGAGCCAGGCGGTCACGGGCTCGTCGCGCACGAAGCTGCCGGCCCGCCCACGTGAGGTGACCATCCCCGTCCGGCGCAGTGCCTGCCACGCGCCGCTCACGGTGGCGGGGGACACGCCGAGGGCGGCGGCGACGTCCCGCACCGTGGGCAGCCGGTCGCCCGGAGCCAGCTCGCCGCTCGTGATGAGCCGCGCGACGGCACCGGCGATGTCGCGGGGGGAGCGATGCGCCGAGTCCAGCCCGAGCCGGAGGTCTGGCGCTTTGATGTGATCCATGTCACTCTCTCTGGATCGGCTCGACACCGCGGCAGATGTTTACGGCCGCGCCACGGCAGGAAACTGTCCGGAAATGTTCAAGCCGAACGATAACGGAAACCGAGAGCGGGAGGTAGGAACGCATGACGATCGTCCGAGCTGCGATCTCGCAGACCACGTGGACCGGCGACAAGGAGTCCATGCTCGACAAGCACGAGCAGTTCGCCCGCGACGCCGCCGCCCAGGGTGCGCAGGTCATGTGCTTCCAGGAGCTCTTCTACGGTCCGTACTTCGGCATCACGCAGGACCAGAAGTACTACCGCTACGCCGAGCCCGCCGACGGCCCGATCGTGCAGCGCTTCGCCGCCCTGGCCAAGGAGCTGGGCCAGGTCATGGTGCTGCCGATCTACGAGGAGGAGCAGACCGGCGTCTACTACAACACCGCCGTCCTGGTCGACGCCGACGGCACGATCCTGGGCCAGTACCGCAAGAACCACATCCCGCACGTCGAGAAGTTCTGGGAGAAGTTCTACTTCCGTCCCGGCAACCAGGGCTATCCCGTGTTCGACACGGCGATCGGCAAGGTCGGCATGTACATCTGCTACGACCGGCACTTCCCCGAGGGCTGGCGCGAGCTGGGCCTCAACGGTGCCCACATCGTGTTCAACCCGAACGCCACCAAGCCGGGCCTGTCGAACCGGCTGTGGGAGGTCGAGGGGCCGTGCGCCGCGGTCGCCAACGGCTACTTCGTGCTGCAGCCCAACCGGGTCGGACGCGAGGACAACGAGTACGGCGACGAGGCGGTCAGCTTCTACGGCACGAGCCAGGTGATCGATCCGCGCGGCAACTTCGTCGGAGCGCTCGGCAGCAGCGAGCACGAGGAGCTGCTCGTGCGCGACCTCGACCTCGACATGGTCCAGCAGATGCGCGACGACTGGCAGTTCTACCGCGACCGCCGGCCCGACTCGTACACCTCCATCCCGAAACCGTGAACGGAGCAGCCACATGTTGACCCTCATCACCGGCGGCACCGTCGTGAACTCGACGGGTGCCTCGACCGCCGACGTCCTGATCGACGGCGAGACGATCGTCGCCCTCCTCGCGCCCGGCTCGGACGTCCTGGGCGCCGACCTGCCGTCGCGCGTCGACACCGTGATCGACGCGACCGGCAAGTACGTCATCCCCGGCGGCATCGACGCCCACACGCACATGCAGCTGCCCTTCGGCGGCACGTTCGCCTCGGACACGTTCGAGACCGGCACGATCGCCGCGGCGTGGGGCGGCACGACCTCGATCATCGACTTCGCCGTGCAGAAGTACGGCGAGCGGGTCGAGGACGGCCTCGCCACGTGGCACGAGCTCGCGGCCGGCAACTGCGCCGTCGACTACGGCTTCCACCAGATCATCGGCGGCGTCGACGAGTTCAGCCTCAAGGCCATGGAGACCCTCGTGGAGGAGGGCATCACGAGCTACAAGCTCTTCATGGCCTACCCGGGCGTCTTCTACAGCGACGACGCGCAGATCCTCAAGGCGATGCAGAAGGCCGCCGACCTCGGTCTCATGACGATGATGCACGCCGAGAACGGCCCGGCGATCGACGTGCTGGCCGAGCAGCTCTACAACCAGGGCAAGACCGATCCGTACTGGCACGGCATCGCGCGGGCGTGGCAGATGGAGGAGGAGGCAACCCACCGGGCGATCATGCTGGCCGACCTCACCGGGGCCCCGCTCTACGTCGTCCACGTCTCGGCCAAGCAGGCCGTCGAGCAGCTCGCGTGGGCGCGCGACAAGGGCAAGAACGTATTCGGCGAGACGTGCCCGCAGTACCTCTACCTGTCGCTCGAGGAGCACCTCGGCGCGAAGAGCGAGGAGTGGGGCGCGTTCGAGGGCAGCAAGTGGGTCTGCTCGACGCCGCTGCGCTCGCGGGCCGAGGGCCACCAGGACTCGATGTGGCAGGCGCTGCGCACGAACGACCTGCAGATGGTCTCGACCGACCACTGTCCGTTCTGCATGAAGGACCAGAAGGAGCTCGGCAAGGGCGACTTCCGGGCGATCCCGAACGGCATCGGCTCGATCGAGCACCGGATGGACCTCATGTACCAGGGCGTCGTGACGGGCGAGATCACCCTCGAGCGCTGGGTCGAGCTGACCTCCACGACGCCGGCGCGGATGTTCGGCCTGTACGGCCGCAAGGGCGTCCTGCAGCCGGGCGCCGACGCCGACGTCGTCGTGTACGACCCGAACGGCCACACCTCGATCGGCTACGGCGAGGGCAAGAAGCACCACATGAACATGGACCACGCGGCGTGGGAGGGATTCGAGATCGACGGCAAGGTGGACACCGTGCTCAGCCGGGGACGGGTGCTGATCCAGGACGACACGTACCTGGGCAGCAAGGGCCACGGCCAGTTCCTCAAGCGCGGCCTCTCGCAGTACCTGGTCTGATCGGAGCGACTGCATGGACTTCGGCGCCGTACTCCAGACCAACCCGCCCGCGTGGCGGACCGTGCAACTGGCCCAGCTGGCCGAGGTGCACGGCTTCAGCACCGTGTGGACGTTCGACTCGCACCTGCTCTGGCAGGAGCCCTACGTCGTCCACAGCCAGATCCTCGCCCAGACGAAGAGGATCAAGGTCGGTCCGTTCGTGACCAACCCCGCGACGCGGGACTGGACCGTGAACGCCTCGGTGTTCGCGACGCTCAACGAGATGTACGGCAACCGGACGATCTGCGGCATCGGCCGCGGCGACTCCGCGGTGCGCGTCACCAACGGCAAGCCGTCGACGCTCAAGGAGCTGCGCGAGTCGATCCACGTCATCCGCGAGCTCGCGAACTGCCGCGAGGTCGAATACAAGGGCTCGACGCTGCGGTTCCCGTGGGCGAAGGACTCCGAGCTGGAGGTGTGGGTCGCGGCCTACGGGCCGTTGGCGCTCAAGCTCACCGGCGAGGTCGGCGACGGGTTCATCCTGCAGCTGGCCGACGTCGACATCGCGAAGTGGATGATCACGACGGTGCGGCAGGCCGCCGAGGACGCCGGCCGCGACCCCGACGAGATCACGTTCTGCGTCTCGGCGCCGTTCTACGTCGGCGAGGACTGGGAGCACATGCGCGACCAGTGCCGCTGGTTCGGCGGCATGGTCGGCAACCACGTCGCCGACATCGTGGCGAAGTACGGCGCCGGATCGTCGGAGGGTGGCGGCGCCGTGCCGCAGGCGCTCACCGACTACATCGCGGGCCGGCAGGGCTACGACTACAACACGCACGGCAAGGCCGGCAACGACCACGTGGACTTCGTCCCGGACGAGATCGTCGACCGGTTCTGCCTGCTCGGCACGGCGCAGGACCACATCGCCAAGCTCGAGGAGCTCAAGGCGATCGGGGTCGACCACTTCGCGGGCTACCTGCAGCACGACAACAAGGAGGAGACCCTGCGCGTCTACGGCGAGACCGTCATCCCCGCCCTGGCCGACCCCGTGACGGCGAAGGCATGATCGACGTGATCTCGATACGCGGCTCGTACCTCGCCTGCTACTCGATCACCGAGTCGCGGTGGTCGAGTAGCTCCGCGAGGAACGAGCGGGCGTATCGAGACCACGCCCGGAGCACGGCATGAGGCGCTTCAGGGCCGTGCTGGTCGGGGCGCTCGGCCTCGTCCTGCTGGCGGTCGTGTGGGAGGTCTACAAGGCGCTCGGTCCCGAGGACGGCGTCATGATCGGCCAGACCGTCGTGCTGCCGCGCACGAGCGACCTCGCGATGCCGCACGTGTGGGAGATGTTCCAGGCGTTCGGGCAGCCGGCGAGCGGGGCCAGCGACGCCGACACCGTCTTCCAGGTCGTCCTGTCGGCGGCGTGGTTCACACTGCGGATCGCGGCCGCGGGGTGGGTCATCGCGGTCGTCGTGGGGATGGGCCTGGCGGTGCTCATGGCGCGGTTCGGCCTGGCCGAGTCGGCCGTGCTGCCGTGGGTCATCCTGAGCCAGACGGTCCCGCTCATCGCGATCGCACCACTCGTGCGGCGCTGGGGGTCGCAACTGCAGTTCGGCGACTTCCAGTGGCAGAACGAGTACTCGGTCGCCGTCATCGCGGCCTACCTGGCGTTCTTCCCGATCGCGGTCGGCGCCCTGCGCGGCCTCAAGTCGCCCGAACGGCACCAGCTCGACCTCATGCAGGCCTACGGCGTCGGCTGGTGGCGCAGCCTGCTGAGCCTGCGGCTGCCCTCGTCCGTCCCCTTCCTGCTGTCCGCGCTGCGGCTCGCGGCCGCGAGTGCCGTGATCGGCACGGTCGTGGCCGAGGTGTCGATCGGCCTGCGCGGCGGGATCGGCCGACTCGTCATCGAGTACGCGCAGTCCGCCGGTGGCGATCCCGCCAAGCCGTGGGCCCCGATCTTCGGCGCGATCGGCGTCGGCCTCGTCGCCGCGGGCGCCGTCGCCGTGATCGGTCTGTTCCTCAAGCCGTACCGACGACAGGAGGTGGCCCAGTGAGTGCGGTCGACGACGGTTCCGTGCAGGGCCCGGCCGTCCGGGTGGACGGGGTGAGCCGTGTCTTCGAGACGAAGAACGGCCGCGTGGTGGCGCTCGAGGACGTCGACCTGTCGGTCGCCGAGGGCGAGTTCGTGTCGCTCATCGGGCCGTCCGGGTGCGGCAAGAGCACGCTGCTGCGGCTCGTCGCCGATCTCGACCAGCCGACCTCGGGCTCCATCACGGTGCGCGGCAAGGCGCCCCGGCAGGCCCGACTCGACCAGGAGTACGGCATCGCGTTCCAGCAGGCCGGCCTGCTGCCGTGGCGCAGCGTCCGGGCCAACATCGAGCTGCCGTTGCAGATCCACCGTGCCGGAAAGTCCGATCGCCGGGCGCGGTCGGACCACCTGCTCGAGCTGATCGGCCTGACCGACTTCGCCGACCACTACCCGGACCAGCTCTCCGGTGGCATGCAGCAACGTGTCGCGATCGCCCGGTCGCTCGCCGAGAGCCCGAAGCTCCTGCTCATGGACGAGCCGTTCGGCGCCCTCGACGAGATCACCCGGGAGCGGATGCAGAACGAGCTCGTGCGCATCGCGGCCGAGACCGGTGCCGCGGTCGTGTTCGTGACGCACTCGATCCCCGAGGCGGTGTTCCTGTCCGATCGTGTCGTCGTGATGTCGCCGCGACCCGGCCGGATCACGGGCATCGTCGACAGCCAGCTCGGCTCGTCGAGCGACCGCACCGACGACATGCGCGACGAGGAGGGCTTCTTCCGCACGGTCGCGGCCGTCCGCGAGCTCCTCCACGGTGGTGCCCCCGAGACCGTCCGGGGGGTGGAGACCCGATGACGACGGCGCAGACCACGGCCGTGCAGGCCGCCGAGACCCGCTTCCGGCTGTCCGGCGGGGGAGCGCAGGCCGTGCTCGCGCCGATCGTCCTGGGCGTCGTGCTGCTCGGGGCATGGGAGCTCGGGGTGAAGGCGTTCGACATCGACCCGTTCGTCGTGCCCGCGCCGTCGGCGATCGCCGGCGAGGTCGTGGACAACGCCGCGACGATCTGGTCCGGCGCGCTCGAGACCGGCCGCAACGCGCTGATCGGCCTGCTGATCGGCGCGATCCTGGGCGTCGTCGGGGCGCTCGTGGCCAGCTCCAGCTGGCTCTTCGACGAGATGGCCGCGCCGATCGTGGCGGCCCTGTCGGTCGTGCCGATCGTGGCGCTCGCGCCCGTCCTCTACTCGATGTTCGGCGCCGCGGCCGACACCGCGCGCGTCATCGTGGCCGCGCTGTCGGTCGTCGTGCCGGTCTACCTCAACACGCTGCGCGGCCTGCGCCAGGTGCGGCCCGTCCATCGCGACCTGATGAGCGCCTACGCGGCCTCGCCCGTCCAGGTCGCCCGGTCCGTCACCCTGCCGACCGCCGTGCCGTACGTCTTCACGGGCCTGCGGATCGCGTCCAGCCTCGCGGTCATCAGCGCTCTCATCGCCGAGTACTTCGGCGGTCCGATCGGGGGATTGGGCAAGTCGATCACGTCGGCCGCCGCCAGCAGCAACTACCCGCTGGCGTGGGCCTACGTGTTCGGCTCCATCGTGCTGGGGCTCGCGTTCTACGTCGCGACCCTCGCCGCCGAGCTGTGGTTCACCCGCCACCGCTCGACCACCTGAGACCCCGGTCCGCGCTTGCGGTCGGCCACCACAACACGGAGGAGAACACAGATGAAGAAGGGACTCTGGGGCAAGACGGCGGCACTGGCCGCCGTCGCCGCCCTCGCCCTGGCCGGCTGCGGCAGCGGCGGTGATGACGATGACAGCGCCGACGGCGACCTGACCAAGGTCAAGCTGCAGCTGCAGTGGGTCGCCCAGGCCCAGTTCGCGGGCTACTACGCCGCCGTCGACCAGGGGTACTACGAGGACGAGGGCCTCGACGTCGAGATCGTCGAGGGCGGACCCGACATCGTCCCGCAGGACGTGCTCAGCGCCGGTGACGTCGACTACGCGATCTCGTGGGTGCCGAAGGTGCTCGGCTCGATCGAGCAGGGCGCCAACATCACCGACGTCGCGCAGATCTTCGAGCGCAGCGCCACGACGCAGATCTCCTTCAAGGACAAGGACATCAGCTCGCCCGCGAACTTCAAGGGCAAGAAGGTCGGCTCGTGGGGCTACGGCAACGAGTGGGAGCTGTTCGCCGGGATGCAGAAGGACGGCGTGGGCGTCGACGACATCACCCTCGTGCAGCAGGCGTTCGACATGAACGGCTTCCTCGCCGGCGACATCGACGCCGCGCAGGCCATGACGTACAACGAGTACGCGCAGGTGCTGGAGACGAAGAACCCCGACACCGGCAAGCTCTACCAGCCCGAGGACCTCAACGTCATCGACTGGAACGACGTCGGCACCGCGATGCTGCAGGACGCGATCTGGGCGCAGACCGACCAGCTCGAGGACGACGACTACGCCGACCAGACCGTGAAGTTCATCAAGGCGTCCATCAAGGGCTGGGTCTACGCGAAGGACCATCCGGAGGAGGCCGCGAAGATCGTGACCGAGGCGGGCTCGCAGCTCGGCGAGAGCCACCAGCTGTGGATGACCAACGAGATCAACAAGCTGATCTGGCCCTCCACGGCGGGCGTCGGCACGATCCAGGACGACGCGTGGAAGCAGACCGTCGACATCGCCCTCGGCACGAAGAACGAGACGGGCGCGACGATCATCACGAAGGAGCCGCCGGAGACCGCCTACTCCAACGAGTACGTCGAGGAGGCGCTCGACGAGCTGGCGGAGGAGGGCGTCGACACCAAGGGCTCGGACTTCGCCCCGATCGACGTGGAACTGAAGGAAGGCGGCAACTAGGCCGCCGACCGGGAGCTGCCCGGGGCCGATGCCCCGGGCAGCCGCCCCGGTGTCACAGTGGAAGAACACGGAAGGAACCGATGACGATGGGCAACGACGCCGATCTCGACCGACTCGCGCACGACCTCGACCGCGAGCACGTCTTCCACTCCTGGTCCGCCCAGGGTGCGTTGGACCCGATGGTGATCGCCGGGGGTGAGGGCACCCGCGTGTGGGACCACTCCGGCACCACCTACCTCGACTTCTCCAGCCAGTTGGTCAACGTCAACATCGGCTACCAGCACCCCAAGGTGGTGCAGGCGATCGTCGACCAGGCGCAGCAGCTGACCACGATCGGCCCGCCCGTCGCGCACCTCGCCCGCAGCCGGGCCGCGCAGAAGATCGCCGAGCGTGCCCCCGCGGGGATGGACAAGGTCTTCTTCACCAACGGCGGCGCCGACGCGATCGAGAACGCGATCCGGATGGCCCGCCTGCACACGGGTCGCGACAAGATCCTGTCGCGGTACCGCTCGTACCACGGCAACACGGGCGCGGCGATCGTCGCGACGGGCGACTGGCGCCGCATCCCGAACGAGTTCGCGCGCGGCCACGTGCACTTCTTCGGTCCCTACCTGTACCGCAGCGAGTTCTGGTCGCAGAGCCCCGAGCAGGAGTGCGAGCGCGCCCTGCACCACCTGCGCCGGATGATCGAGGCGGAGGGCCCCACGTCGATCGCGGCCGTGCTGCTGGAGTCGATCCCCGGCACCGCCGGGATCATGGTGCCGCCGCCGGGCTACCTCGCCGGGGTCCGCGAGCTGTGCGACCGGCACGGCATCCTGCTGATCCTCGACGAGGTGATGGCCGGGTTCGGCCGCACGGGCGACTGGTTCGCGCACACCGTGCACGGCGTCGTGCCCGACCTCATCACGTTCGCGAAGGGCGTCAACTCCGGCTACGTGCCGGCCGGTGGCGTCATCATCAGCGACGCGGTCGCCGCGACCTTCGACGAGCGGGTCTTCCCCGGTGGCCTCACCTACAGCGGCCACCCGATCGCGATGGCCTCGATCGTCGCCACGATCGACGCGATGGCCGAGGAGGGCATCGTCGACCACGCCGCCGCGATCGGCCGCGACGTGATCGGCCCCGCGCTGGAGAAGCTGGCCGTCGACCACCGCTGCATCGGCGAGGTGCGCGGGCTGGGCGTCTTCTGGGCGCTCGAGCTGGTCGCCGACCGCGACACCCGCGAGCCCGTGTCCGCCGCCACGATGGGCACGATCAAGTCCGAACTGGTGAAACGGCGCGTCCTGCCGTTCACGACGGACAACCGCATCCACGTCGTCCCGCCCTGCGTCGTGACCGCCGACGACGTGGCCGAGGCCGTCGCCGCCTACGACGAGGTGCTCACCCTCGTCGACCAATCCCTGCGGTGATCTCGATACGCGTCTCGCTTCGCTCGCCGGCTACTCGATCACCGGAGCCGGTGGTCGAGTAGCAGGGCGAGGAACGAGCCCGCGTATCGAGACCACCTTCCCCACACCACTTCCAGGAGCACGACATGACTGACACACCGATCCTCGACCACTACGTCTCCGGCGCGGCGTTCGCCGGCGACTCCGACCGCACCGCGCCGGTCTACGACCCCGCCCTCGGGATCGTCCAGAAGCAGGTCCGGCTCGCCTCGACGACCGACGTCGACACGGCGGTCGCCGCGGCGAGGGCCGCCTTCACCACGTGGGGCGCCTCGTCGATCACGGCTCGCCAGAACGTGATGTTCCGGTTCCGCGAGCTGGTCAGCGCCCGCAAGGACGAGCTCGCGCAGATCCTCACGGCCGAGCACGGCAAGGTGCTGTCCGACGCCGGTGGTGAGATCGCCCGCGGCCTCGAGGTCATCGAGTTCGCGTGCGCGATGCCGCACCTGAGCAAGGGCGCCTTCTCCGACCAGGTCTCGACCGACGTCGACGTCTACTCGCTGCGCCAGCCGCTCGGCGTCGTGGGGATCATCAGCCCGTTCAACTTCCCGGCGATGGTCCCGATGTGGTTCTTCCCGCTCGCGATCGCGACCGGCAACACCGTCGTGCTCAAGCCGAGCGAGAAGGACCCGAGCGCCGCCAACTGGATGGCTGAGCTGATGACCGAGGCCGGACTGCCCGACGGCGTCTTCAACGTCGTCCACGGCGACAAGGAGGCCGTCGACGCGCTGCTCGACCACCCGGACATCGCGTCGATCTCGTTCGTCGGCTCGACGCCGATCGCCCGGTACGTCTACGAGCGCGGCACCGCCGCCGGCAAGCGCGTCCAGGCGCTCGGTGGCGCGAAGAACCACATGCTCGTGCTGCCCGACGCCGACCTCGACCTCGTGGCCGACTCGGCCGTCAACGCCGGCTTCGGCTCGGCGGGGGAGCGGTGCATGGCGATCAGCGTCGTGCTCGCGACCGACTCGATTGCCGACGAGCTGATCTCGAAGATCACCGACCGCATGGCCAAGGTCGTCACGGGCGACGGGCGCAAGGGCTGCGACATGGGTCCGCTCATCACGCGGGAGCACCGTGACAAGGTCGCCGGCTACCTCGACGTGGCGGCCGACGACGGCGCCGAGGTGGTCGTCGACGGCCGGGGCATCGCGGTCGAGGGCGACCCGAACGGCTTCTGGCTCGGGCCGACGCTGATCGACCGGGTGCCGCTGTCCTCGACGGCCTACACCGACGAGATCTTCGGCCCGGTGCTGTCCGTCGTGCGTGTCGACGGCTACGAGGAGGGTGTCGAGATCATCAACACGGGTCGGTACGGCAACGGCACCGCGATCTTCACGAACGACGGCGGCGCCGCCCGCCGCTTCGTGCGGGAGATCGAGGTCGGCATGGTCGGCGTCAACGTGCCGATCCCGGTCCCCGTGGCGTACCACTCGTTCGGCGGCTGGAAGGCCTCGCTGTTCGGCGACGCGAAGGCCTACGGTCCCCAGGGCATCGAGTTCTTCACGCGCGAGAAGGCGGTCACCCAGCGCTGGCTCGACCCGAGCCACGGCGGCCTCAACCTCGGCTTCCCCCAGCACGACTGACGCCCCGCCTGACCGGATTCCTCAGGTGTCACACCTACACTCGGTCGGGTGATTCGCTTCGACAAGGTCACCAAGACCTATCCCGGGCAGAAGCGGGCGGCCCTCGACCGGCTCGACCTCGAGATCGTCAAGGGCGAGTTCGTGTTCCTCGTCGGTCAGTCCGGCTCGGGCAAGTCGACGTTCCTGCGCCTGATCCTGCGCGAGACCCGGCCCACGTCCGGCCACGTGTACGTCGCCGGCAAGGAGATCAACAAGCTCTCCAGCTGGAAGGTGCCCAAGCTGCGTCGCCAGGTGGGAACGGTGTTCCAGGACTTCCGGCTGCTGCCGAACAAGACGGTCTTCGAGAATGTCGCGTTCGCGCTCGAGGTGATCGGCAAGTCGCGCGACGAGATCAAGCGACTCGTCCCGGAGACGCTCGACATGGTCGGCCTCGACGGCAAGGGCCACCGGCGTCCCGACGAGCTGTCCGGCGGTGAGCAGCAGCGGGTCGCGATCGCCCGCGCCTACGTCAACCGGCCGATGATCCTCATCGCCGACGAGCCCACCGGCAACCTCGACCCCAGCACGAGCGTCGGCATCATGAAGCTCCTCGACCGGATCAACCGTGAGGACACGACGGTGCTCATGGCGACCCACGACTCCACGATCGTCGACCAGATGCGCAAGCGCGTCATCGAGCTCGACGAGGGCCGCGTCGTGCGCGACGAGGCACGCGGCATCTACGGCTACCAGAACTGAGACCATGCGAGCGATCTTCAACGAACTGCGGGCCAGCCTGACGCGCAACACCTCCATGACGATCTCGCTGATCGTCACGATGAGCGTGTCGCTGCTGCTGGCCTCGCTGGGCCTGCTCATCCAGGCCCAGGCCGAGCGCACCGAGCGCTACTACGGCGACCGCCTGCAGCTGCAGGTCAACCTGTGCACCAAGAACTCCGCGGCGGCCACGTGCGTGGGCGGCACGGCCACCGACGAGCAGAAGCAGGCCGTGCAGGAGGCGCTGAGCGACAACCCCGAGGTCAAGACATTCACGATCCGCACCCCGGAGGAGAACTTCGCGCAGGCGCGCGAGCTGCTCGGCCAGACCGACACGGGGCGCAAGCAGCTCGAGACCCTCGGGACCGACTCGTTCCCGGAGTCCTATCTCGTGACGCTGAAGGACCCCCAGCAGTTCGACGGGGTCGTGAGCGAGGTCTCGGGCATGGACGGCGTCGGCAACGTCAACTCGCTGCGTGAGCTGCTCGGGCCGCTGTTCGAGATGCTAGACAAGATGCAGTGGGCCGCGCTGGGCACCGCGGGCCTGCTGATCGTGGCAGCCATTCTGCAGGTGTCGAACACGATCCGGATGACGGCGTTCGCGCGACGTCGCGAGATCGGCATCATGCGGCTCGTCGGCGCGTCCAGCTGGCACATCCAGGCCCCGTTCATCCTCGAGTCGCTCGTCGCCGCGCTCATCTCGGCGGCGCTCGCGGCGGCAGGGCTGGCGGCGTTCATGCACTTCGTCGTCTACGGCTATCTGCGCGACACGCTCGGGCGGATCACGACGTGGGTCCGCTGGGAGGACGCGTTCCTCGTGATGGGCATGACCACGGTGCTGGCGCTGCTGCTGGCGCTCGTGCCCACGTTCGTCATGACGCGCAAGTACCTGGACGTCTGACCGCGACTCCGGTGACACGCGGGCCCGCTGGGCCCGAAAAGCCTCAAGTCGTGGCGTAGAGTCACATCCGTCACACCGCACGATTCCGTCTCGGCTCATCAGGAGCCAGGACCTTCCCCGGATCGAGTACATGACGAGATTGCGCAAACCGCTGCTCGCGGTCGTCCTGACTGCCACCCTCGTGGCGGGCTTCTCCGCGCCCACGTACGGCGACGAGAAGGATGACGTCAAGCGTCAGCAGCGTGAGAACTCCAAGCAGTTGGAGGACGCCAAGGACGATGTCCAGGCGTCCACCAAGGCAGCCCAGGCGGCCAGGAACGCGCTCGCGCGGGCCGAGCGCAAGCTCTCGTCCGCCCAGACGACGCTCGGTCGGACCCGCGGCAAGCTCGCGGTCGCCCAGGCCGAGGACGCGCGGTTGCGCGCCGAGCTCGAGAAGGCGCAGGCCGATCTGCGCACGGCGGAGCAGAACCTCGCGACCGCCGAGCGGAAGCTCAAGCAGCGCCGGGCCGCCGTCGAGTCGTTCGCGGTCGAGTCCGTCATGGGTGGCGACAACGGCCTCAAGGCGTTCGGCGAGCTGATGCGCGGCGCGGACCCCATGGAGTTCTCCGAGCAGATGAGCCTCAACGAGTCGATCGGTGACGCCCAGCTGGCGAGCATGCAGCAGATGGCCGCCTCCGAGGTCATGCTCGGCATCGAGCGCGACAAGGTCGAGAAGCTGCGCGACCAGGTCGCGAAGCAGAAGGAGCAGGCCGCCGCCGTCGTCGTCACGATGCAGGCCCTCACGGCGCAGGCCGAGGCGCAGGCCGCGTCGGTCGCCCAGCTGGTCACCGCCCGTGCCTCCGCGAAGCGGACCGCCGACGCCACGCTCGCCGACGACGTGCGCCAGGTGCGCGAGTTCGAGTCCGAGCGAGCCAGCCTCGAGCGCAAGATGGCCGCCATCGTGGCGCGCGAGCTGGCCGCGGCGCGCAAGAAGAAGGGCGGCGGTGGCGGTGGCGGAGGTGGCGGCACGACCGGCGACTCCGGTGGAGCGCTGAGCCGACCCGTCTACGGCCCGATCACCTCGCCCTACGGCATGCGCCGGCACCCGATCACGGGTGTCTACAAGCTGCACGACGGCACCGACTTCGGCGTCGCCTGCGGCACTCCGGTCCATGCGGCCGCGGGCGGGACGATCATCTCGCAGTACTTCAACGGCGCCTACGGCAACCGGATCATCCTCAACAACGGGGTGAAGCGTGGCGTCAGCGTCATCACGACCTACAACCACCTGTCGCGGTTCAAGTACTCCAGCGGCACGAAGGTGTCGCGGGGACAGGTCATCGGCTACTCCGGCACCACGGGGTACTCGACCGGCTGCCACCTGCACTTCATGGTGCTGGTGAACGGCTCGACGACCAACCCCATGAACTGGCTCTAGAATGGCCTGATGCCCAAGGAGACCGGTCGCAAGCTGATCGCCCAGAACAAGAAGGCGCGGCACGACTTTCACATCGAGGACACCTTCGAGGCCGGTCTGGTCCTGACCGGCACGGAGGTCAAGTCCTTGCGCATGGGCCGGGCATCGCTCGTCGACGGGTTCGGCGAGATCGAGCGGGGCGAGGCCTGGCTGCTGCAGGTCCACATCCCGCAGTACGACAACGGCACGTGGACCAACCACGAGACGCGCCGCCGCCGCAAGCTCCTGCTGCACCGCAGCGAGATCGAGCGGATCGAGCACCGTACGCAGGCCAAGGGCCTGACGATCGTCCCGCTGTCGCTGTACTTCAAGGACGGTCGCGCGAAGGTCGAGATCGCGCTCGCGCGCGGCAAGAAGGAGTTCGACAAGCGGCACGCGATCGCCGAGCGCCAGGCCACCCGCGACGCGCAGCGCGAGGTGGGCCGCCGCCTCAAGGGCCTGTGAGCCTCACCGATGTGGGCTGACGCGGACCTGCCCGCGTACCTCGACCGGCTCGGCGTGCCCGGCATCGTGGACGTGCACGTGCACTTCATGGCGCCGCAGATCCTGGCGAAGGTGTGGGCCTACTTCGACGCCGCGGGCCCGAAGCTGGGCCGGCCGTGGCCCATCCACTACCGCACGAGTGACGAGGAGCGGGTCGCGACGCTGCGGTCCCTCGACGTGGTGCGGTTCAGCGCGCTGTCCTACGCGCACAAGCCGGGCATCGCGCCGTTCATGAACGAGTGGAACCGCGGCTTCGCGGCGCGCGTGCCCGAGTCGCTGCACTCGGCCACGTTCTATCCCGAGCCCGGTGCCGCCGACTACGTCCGCTCCGAGATCGACGCGGGGGCGCGCGTCTTCAAGGCGCACCTGCAGGTGGGCGAGTTCGCGGCCGACGACCCGCTGCTCGTTCCGGTCTGGGACGTCCTCGCCGACGCCGGTGTGCCGACGGTCCTGCACGCCGGGTCCGGGCCCGCGCCGGGTGAGTTCACCGGACCGGCGAGTGTCCGCCGCGTCCTCGAGCGTCGTCCCGACCTGCCGCTCGTGATCGCGCACCTGGGCATGCCGGAGTACGCCGACTTCATGGATCTGGCGGATCGGTACGAGCGCGTGTGGCTCGACACGACGATGACGTTCGTCGACTTCTTCGACGACCGGCCCGAGATCGACCCCGATCGGCTGCTCGCGCTGCAGGACAAGATCGTCTTCGGCAGCGACTTCCCGAACATCCCCTACCCCTACGCCCACCAGGTCGAGGCCCTCGACCGGCTCGGCCTGGGCGACGAGTGGATGCGCGCCGTGCTGTGGGACAACGGGGTGGCCCTGTTCGGCTGAACCGCTTGTGTGGTCCCTGAGGTCCGTGGGAACTTTGACCTGGTTCGGGGGACCCGTCATGGAAAGGCCTGCCATGTTCCGTGCCCTGCGCATCGTCACGCTGTCCGCCGTCACGCTTCTCGCCGCCACCGTCCCGGCGAACGCCGACGACGTGACCGTCACCCCCGTCTCCACCCTTACGGGTCCCGCGACGTCCATCGGCTTCCCCTGGGGTGTCGCGACTGACGCCGCCGGCGGCCGGTGGGTGGTCGCGGGAGCCACGGGCAGGATCGGCTACTTCCCGGCGTCGGCGACCGGAAATGTCGCCCCGACCCGATGGATCGGCGGGACGAACGCCGGATTCGTCAACCCGTACGGGCTGGCACTGGACCCGGACGGCGACCTGTGGGTCACCGACCTCAACGACTCGGTGAAGCGCTTCGACGTCAGTGCCCTGACGCCGACCGGTGAGCAGAACGTCGCACCCGTCCAGACGATAAGCGGCGCCGCCACCGGGCTCGTCGATCCGCTGTCGATCGACGTCGACTCGCGTGGCTACATCTTCGTCTCCAACGACCCCGGATCGGTGACGAGCTACCTTCCGTCGGCTTCGGGGAACCGGGCTCCGGTGCGGACCATCTCCGGCGCGAAGACGCTGCTGTCCGGCGCGACCGGCCTGGACATCGTCGGCGACCGGATCTGGGTGTCGGCCTTCTACGGCGAGCGCGTCCTGGGCTTCGACGTCCGCGACGACGGCAACGTGCCTCCCGACGTCGCCATCGACGGGCCGAACACCGGCTTGAACGGCCCCCGCGGGATCGCACTCGACGATGCCGGACGCGTCTACATCTCGGGCCAGGACGGCAAGATACGGGTCTACCCCGCGCGCCCGGACGGCAACGTCAGGCCGCTGCGCACGGTGTCGATCGCCGGGACGACCGCCATCCTGCCGGACCTGGCCCTGGACTCCCGGCGTCGCGTGAGCGTCACGGCGATCGCTGACAACAGTGTCTTCACCCTGCCGGCGTTGTTCACGTCCGCTCCGACGGCGCCGCGATCACCGAAGGTCTCCGGATCGGCGAAGTCGGCGAAGCGGACGATCTCGTGGACGGCACCGGCCAACGACGGCTACGCGGCGGTCTCCGGCTACCAGGTCCAGGTCCAGCGAGGCGCGACCGTGAAGTACAACGCGACGCTGCCTGCCGCGAAGCGGACCCTCACGGTGACCCGCAAGAAGCTCGGCAAGGGTCCGCGGGTGGCCTATGTGAGGGCCAGGAACTCCGCCGGCTGGTCCGCCTGGACGAAGGTGTCGTTCACGGTGCGGTGACCGGGTTCAGGCCGCGGTGAGCGCCGGTTCGCGACGGACCACGATCGACAGCACGGCGGCCAACGCACACAGGGCGGCACCGGCGAGCCACGCGTACGTGTACGAGCCGAAGGAGTCGCGGATGACGCCTGCGCCGAGGGCCGCGGCCGCCGCTCCGAACTGGTGCGCGGCGAACACCCAGCCGAAGACGATCGTGCCGCGTTCGCCGAAGATCTCGCGGCACAGCGTGGCCGTCGGCGGCACGGTGGCGACCCAGTCGAGACCGTAGATGACGATGAACAGGACCATGCTCGGGTGCACGGTGGCGGCCAGCAGCTGTGGCAGCAGGAGCAGACCCACGCCGCGGAAGCCGTAGTACGCCACGAGCAGGATGCGCGGATCGAACTTGTCGGTCAGCCAGCCCGACGCGACCGTGCCGACGATGTCGAAGATGCCGACCGCGGCGAGCAGTCCGGCGGCGGTCGTCCCGGCCATGCCGTGGTCGTGGGCCGACGGGATGAAGTGGATGCCGATCAGGCCGTTGGTCGTGGCTCCGCAGATCGCGAAGGCGAGCGCCAGCGCCCAGAAGGCGCGGTGGTGGGCGGCGTACGTGAGCCCGTCGATCGCGCGTGCCGCGGCGCCTCCGTGGGCGCGCGGCGGGGGAGTCCAGTCGGGTGCGGCGCCGTACGGGCTCACGCCGCGCTCCTCGGGATAGTCGCGCAGCACGGTCCAGGCGATCGGCACGACGGCCAGCGCGGCGACCGTGACCACGATCGATGCCTGCCGCCAGCCGGCGTGCTCGGCGAGACTGGCCACGACCGGCAGGAAGACCAGTTGGCCGGTGGCCATGCCGGCGGTGAGGATGCCCATGACGAGGCCCCGCCGCTGCTCGAACCAGCGGTTCGCGATCGTCGCGGCCAGCACGAGCGCCATCGCCCCGGTGCCCAGCCCGATCAGGACGCCCCAGCACAGCAGCAGCTGCCACGGGGCGGTCATGAACACGCTGCCGCCGGCACCGAGTGCCACGAGGGTCAGCGCGGTGCAGACCACCTGGCGCATGCCGAACCGGTCCATCAGGGCCGCGGCGAACGGGGCCGTGAGTCCGTAGAGCAGCAGGTTGATGCTCACGGCCAGGGACATCGTGCTCGTCGACCAGCCGAACTCGTCGTGGAGCGGGTCCATCAGCGCACCCGGTGCGGCGCGGAAGCTCGCGGCGCCGATCAGGGCGAGGAAGGCGACCGCGGCGACGACCCAGGCCGGGTGGATCCGGGGGAGTCGGGTCGTTCGTGCCATGTGCACATCCTGCCTCCGGGCAACGGGGAACGTTTCGTCGGCCGGGCGCGTTAGGATGGGTGTATTGACAATTCCAGAGGGGCTGATCGGTTTCGACTGTGGTCGTTCGACTCAGGAGAAGCGGGTAGAGAAGGCAACGTCATCTCTCAAACGATCGTTGCAAACCCATAAGTGCCGATTCCAAGCGCACTGACTTCGCCCTCGCTGCCTGACAGCGACCTGCGAAGGGTGGACCCGGGAACGTCCTCGTCCCGGATCGTCCATCTCATCTAGAGGACTTGCTGATCAGACCGGGTAGCGCGGTCTGATCGGGACTTTTTCGCTGCTGAGCCTGTCGGTGACGCGTTCGTCCGAGCACCGGGGCTGAGAAAAGCGTCAGACGAACTGCACCCGGAGAAGTACTGACTCAGCGCCAGAGGACCCGGGTTCGATTCCCGGCAGCTCCACCAGCCCTCGACAGAGGCGTCAATTCAGAAGGGCCACCCCATGGGGTGGCCCTTCGTCATGTCCGCGATCAGTCAAGGGCGCCCAGCACGCCGCGGACGCCGGCTTCGATCTGATCGCGACCGATGCCGAGCCCGGTCAGGACGCCCTCGTCGTCCTCGGTCTCGGCCAGCGCGAGCAGCACGTGCTCGGTGCCGATGTGGTCGTGGCCCAGACGAAGCGCCTCGCGTGCGGTCAACTCGAGCACCTTCACGGACTGGGTGTCGTAGGGGATGAGGCTGGGCAGTGGGTCGGGCGACGGCGCGGGGGTCGCCGCGAGGGCGGCGGCCCGCAGTTCCTCGACGGTGTGACCCTGGGCCACCAGGACGGTGGCAGCCACGCCCTCGGGCTCGGCGAGTAGCCCCAGCAGCAGGTGCGCCGGGGAGATTTCGGCGTGGTGCGCCTCGTGGGCTTCGTTCATCGCGGCGACCACGGCATTGCGGGCCCGTGGCGTGAAGCGCGCGAAAGGGTTGGAGTCCGAGTTCGGCTTCGCGACGAACCGCTTCTGCACCGCCTGCTTCGTCACGCCCATGCTCTGGCCGATGTCCGACCACGACGCGCCGGCCCGGCGGGCCTGGTCGACGAAGTGGCCGACGAGATGGTCTCCGACGTCGTCGAGGTGCTGGGCCACGACGACGGCGCTGGAGAGCCGGTCGAGCTCGTTGTCGGTGGAGCGGCGGATGCCCTCGATGAGGTCGCCGAGGCTGATCGTCTTCTCGACGGGTGCGTCTTCGGTCATGCGTCAACCCTAGGTTGACTTTCCTGCTGCCGTCAACCCACAGTTGACGATGGGTCACCCGCCATGATGGAGCCCATGACTGCACTGGACCGCCTGAACGATGCCGGCCGCGAGTTCCTCGTCGACCGTCACCTCGCGACCTTGTCGACGATCGGTCCGGCGGGGGCGATCCACACCGTGGCCGTCGGCTTCACGGTCGGCGACGACGGCGTCGTGCGGATCATCACCAGCGACGGCAGCCAGAAGGTGCGCAACGTCGAGCGCGATCCGCGTGCCACGGTCGCCCAACTGGCCGGTCCCCAGTGGATGAGCATCGCCGGGACGGCCGTGGTCCAGCGCGACCCCGAGGACGTGGCCCTCGCGGTGGAGCTCTACGCCCGCCGGTACCGCCAGCCGCGCGAGAACCCGCAGCGCGTCGCCATCGCGATCACGCCTGAGCAGGTGATGAGTTCTCCGGGGCTGCGTGTCGACGGCGAGGCACGCGCCCACCACTGAGCGCACGCTGGCCGTCAGGCGCCGAGGAAGCGGCGCACCCGCGGCGTGATCTCGGTCCTGAACTCGTCGAAGAAGCCGTGCCGGCCACCGGGCGTGACGACCAGCTCGGCGTCGGCGAGGTGGTCGACGAGGAGTTCGGCGTTCGCCACCGGCGCCATCGGGTCGTCGTCGCCGTGCAGGACGAGCACGGGCGGCGTGATCTCGTGCAGTCGGTCGGTGGCGTCGTGGCCGTTGCTGGCGCGCAGGTGCGCGTGTTGGGCGCGCGCCGTCATCGACGGGTCGCCGAGCAGGTGGCTGCGACGACCCAGCGCCCGCCAGGACGGCGTGTAGAAGAAGTCGACGAGCGTCCGCGTGCGGAGTTCGGGGTCGGGTGCGGCGAGGGCGCGCCGCACCTCGGGACCGCGGTCGAGGGCGTGCAGACCGCCGGGCGTCGTGCACGCCAGCACGAGTCCGCCGACGAGGTCGGGCCGGTCGATCGCCAGCCACTGGGCGACGCGGCCGCCCATCGACGTGGCGTAGACGTCGGCCCGTTCCACCGCGAGGACGTCCAGGACCCGTGCGGCGTCGGCGGCGAACGATCGCGTCGTCCAGTCGCCGTCGGGCGACCGGGTGGCGCCCGTGCCGCGGTAGTCGAACGTGACGGTGCGCCAGCGGTCCTCGAAGTCGTCGCGCAGGCCGGTCCACCAGTCGTGCGAGTTGGCCTGACCGGGCAGGAGGAGCAGGACGGGACCGTCCTCGGGCCCGGCCTCCTGCACGGCGATCCGGGCGTCGCCGGAGTCGATCGTCACGTGCCGCACGCTGTCATTCCTACTGCACGGCCCGGTCGGTCGCGCGAGCGCCCGGGCGCGCGACTAGCGTTCGGGGTGTGGAGGTCGTGCTGCTCGGCAGCGGCTCGGCCGACGGCTGGCCGTCGGCGTTCTGCCGGTGCGCGTCGTGCATGGCGATGCGACGCGAGGGAGTCCTGCGCACACCGACGAGTGTGCTCGTCGACGGCAGGATCTGGATCGATCCGGGACCCGAGGCGCCACGGCAGGCGCTGCGGACCGGACTCGATCTCGTCGACGTCGAGACGGTGCTGGTCTCCCACGCGCACACCGACCACCTCGACCCGTCGTTCCTGCTGCATCGCGGCTGGGTCAGCGAGAAGCCGCTGACCGTGTACGGGCCCGCGGCGGTGATCGCTCGCTGTCGCGAGTGGCTCGCGCCGGACCAGCGAGCCGTGCGGCTCGTGGAGGTGTCGGCGGGCGACGACCTCATGCTCCCCGACCACGTCGTACGGGTGCTGCCGGCAGCGCACGAGGCGTTAGGCGAGGCGGTGCTCTACCGCGTCGGAATCGGCCAGCGGCAGCTGCTGTACGCGTGCGACACGGGGCCGTGGGCCGACGGACTGCTGGACCTGCTGGCGGGACACCGGCTCGATCTCGTCCTGCTGGAGGAGACGTTCGGCGACCGGTCCGACCTGGCGGTCGGTCAGCATCACGACCTCGCCTCGTTCGAGAAGGCGGTCGTGGACCTGCACGCGGCGGGAGTCGCGGACCGGGACACGCGCGTCGTCGCGGTGCACCTGAGCCACCACAACCCGCCCGACGTCGCGAACCGGATCGCGGCGATGGGTGCCGAGACGGGCCACGACGGCGCGCGGTTCCGGCTCGGTCCGGCCGTCTGAGCCGGACATGACGAAGCCCCCACCAGTGGCGGGGGCTTCGTGGGGAGTTCTCGCGTTGCGAAAGCTCAGATCGCGCGGATCTTGGCGGCCTGCAGGCCCTTCTGACCCTGCGCGACCTCGAACTCGACCTTCTGGTTCTCGTCGAGGCTCTTGTAGCCCGAACCCTGGATCTCGCTGAAGTGCGCGAACAGGTCGGCGCCGCCGTCATCGGGAGCGATGAAGCCGAAGCCCTTTTCCGAGTTGAACCACTTCACAGTTCCGGTAGCCATAATTTCTCCTTGGGAGTAGGTGCGCATTCGCGGGTCGAGTGCGCGGTAGTTCGTCACGCGCCACTTCAAACCAAAGAGAAAACCAGCCCCGAGGGGCCCGACCATCAATCTGCCGTGTCATGCCATGCAACGCGTCCAGTCTACCGGGTCGGACCCCGTTCAGCGCAATCCTCAGTGTCCGGGGCGCAGCCTGACCTTGCGCGTCTGGTGGGTCTCGTCCAGCTCGACGACCGAGTTCCGGCCCTTCACGAAGTCGGAGAACGACTTGAAGCCCAGGTCCTTTTCGCTGAAGCGCGAGTCCATGCGCTTCATCTGGTTCTTGACGGAGGACGCGTGCACCCAGTCGGAGTCGTCCTCCTTCTCCGCGAGCAGGCGCAGGGCGCGCATGAGCAGTCGAGTGGCCTGGCGGGAGGTCAGCTTCGCCTCGTCCTCGGTGACCTTCTCCGTCGTGGACTTGTCCTCGGCGGCCTTGTCGTCGACCTTCGCCTCGTTGGCCTTGTCCTCGGCAGCCGGCTTGCGCGCGGACTTCTTCGCCGTGCTCTTCTTCGCGGGCGGGGCGGTGACCTCCGGCTCGGCGTCCTCGTCGTCGCGGACGAGCCCGGGCAGGTTGTCGTAGCTGACGAGCTCGTCGACGGCCGCGGCGAGCGACCGGCTCACGGAGCCGACCACCCCGACCGCGATGACCGTGCGGTTCATCCGGCGCAACCGCTGGGCCAGCGGGATGTAGTCCGAGTCGCCGGCGGCGAGCACGATCGTCGCGACACCGGGGGAGCGGGCCACGTCCTCGAGGGCATCGAGCGCGAGCCGGATGTCGGCGCCGTTCTTCGAGCCCGACGCGGGGAAGAGCTGGACGAGGTCGACGGCACGGTCGACGAGCTGCCGGCGGTAGCGGCTGTTGACCGGCATCGACCAGTCGGCGTAGGCGCGGGTCAGCGCGAGCCTGCCGAACGAGGACGCGAAGTCGAGGATCGCGTGCACGTCGACCTCCGCGGCGGTCAGTCTCGCCTCGTCGAAGCCGGAGTCCCGGTCGCGCCAGAACGACCCCTTGCCGTGAACCTGGTCGTAGCGGCTGATGACGATGTTGTCGAAGTCGAGGTAGACGGCGACGGCTGCGTCGCTCGGGGAGGTCATAGTGCCAGTGTGTCGCACTCAGGAGACGCTCACGGGACGTGTGGCGGGGAGACGCCGGACCGTTCGCGCCAGCAGGTACCACGTCGCGAGAATGCACGGCGCACTCCACGCGGTGTCGAGGAAGGACAATGCGGAGTTGGTTGCCGCAGCGATGTGCAGGATGGGAATGGCCCAGAGCGCCACGAAGCAGGCGATGGCATTCACTCGCATCACGGGGGAGTCGTGACGGTCGATGAGGACAAGCATGGGGATGACGAGCAGAATCGCGTCGTAGGCGAGGACGTGCTGCGAGACCGCCAGGGTGGCCAAGATCGCGAGCGACCACAGATACACCTCGGGCACTCCAGCGCGAACCCACTGCCGGATTTGGGTGCAGGCGACAACAGCGCCGGTCACGCAGGCCGCCGCACCGAGGATCCCGGCGACCTCGCTCCACCCGGATGGGGCAAGACTCACGAGAAAGGCCGAGATTCCGACCATCTTCCATGCTTGGCCGATCTGGATATCCGACGCGAAGGCGTCGCTCGCCAGCGTTCCGAGCCAGGACTCGAGCGTGCCGGCGCCGAGTGTCGTCACGGTCAGGAGGAATGTCGCCAGCGCGACGGCCGCCCCCGCGAAAAGCGCCTTCCATCGCCGCTGGAAAAGCAGGGGAACGGGTGCGAAGAGGAATAGTTGGGGCTTGATCATGCCCAGCGCGAAGATCGCGCCGGCCGGCGCGTCACGGTGGGCCAGCGCGAATCGGATCCCTGCGGCCCAGATCAGCAGCGTGACTGCGCTCTGCTGGCCCGCGCCGAGCAACTCGAACACCGGGTAGCAGGCGACCACGACGACGGTGGTGTGCCGCGGGTGACTACCGAGGAGTCGCGGCGCGACCGGCTCGAGGAGGCGGACTGCCAGGAGCAGGCAGCCGATCGAGATCCCGGTCCAAAGCAGCACTGCCACGCCGTAGGGCAGCAGTGCGAACGGGACGTAGAGAAGGGCCACCGGCGGAAGGCTGAAGAACCACGACAAGTTGTTCGTGCCTGTCGCCGTGTGTTGGAAGGCTGCCTGCGAATGCGGGTCGTACAACTCGCCTATACGCCCGTCGAGAAGGAAATTGGCAGCCGTCCACGGTGCGAGAAAATCGGGCGCCATCTTGCTGAGTTCCGCGCCGAGGGCCGCAGGAAGAATGACCGCCGCGACTATTCCGAGCGCGGCACCAATGGCGAAAGCCCCGGGGTAGATCACCAACCGCTCGCGCGTGACGAACGCGTCGACTCTCATCACGAGTCGGTGGGCGACGTTCGGCACGGAGGACAGCGTAGGCGAGATCGGACGTGGAGCAAGCGTGATTGCTGTGAAGCGTGGGACCAGTGGGATTGCCTTTGAGGTCTAGGAGTGATCGAGACTTGCTGTACGCCGCCACCCCGCGCTGGCTGAAGTGAGCCTGACGTCGACGCGTCCCGGAAATGAGCGGAACTGTCGCGGGACGTTCATCCCTTGCGTTACTTTCGTCCCATCCGTCACAGCGACGGTGCCACGCGTGAGGGAGTCCCAGATGCTGTTGCTGCGAACGGTGGAGTGGTTGCGGCGCCACGAACGTGGCGCCACTGCGGCGGAGTACGCCCTGCTGGTGAGCGGGATCGCCGTGGTCCTGGTGACGGCGACCTTCGCCCTCGGCGAGCGCCTCGAAGTACGGCTCCAAGAGCTCACGGACTTCGTGGCTGGCCTCTGATCAAATCCGCGTTGACGCCCCGGCCGTGGTCGGAGCGTCGGCGCTCCTGCGCGTCCGCGGCCCGGAACCCGCGCAGGGGTCGGCCGCGGCCGCCCACGCACCAGGCGAAACCTGTGTGACTCAGGTGACCCGTGGTGCTAATGCACGCACATGTGGTGCGAAATGGACTGAACGAATGAGTTTTACTGAGCCCCACTAGTCACATAGGACTATTTTCGCCCCGCTGTTGTTGTTTTCGTCACAAAGCCGGTTTCGGGTCCGAAAGCTGCCACTAGCGTTTCGCTCGGACTTCGCAGTATGCGAGTTCGCCCACATCCAAACGAGGAGAAAACCATGCTGCAGATCTTCACCTTCCTGTCCGCCTTCGCCGCCCAGCGCGAGGAGAAGGGCGCCACCGCGACCGAGTACGCGCTCATCATCGCCGGCATCGCCGTCGCCATCGTCACCGCCATCGGCATCTTCGGCACCGCGCTGTCCGACTTCTGGACGAACCTGTCCACCGACCTCGGCATCTGATCCGAGGGTTCGCAAAGAACCAGGCGGTGTGCCGCGCCGCCGAGCGCGGCGCGGCACACCGCATCCGGGGTTTTCGCCCCGACCGCACGTCAGCTTGAGGGAGGGGATGACATGAAGCTGCAGACGACGTCGACACGACGTTCGCGATCCATGCGCGAGCGTGGTGTCGCTGCCGTCGAGTTCGCTCTCGTCGTCCCCGTGCTGATGGCGATCGTCATCGGGATCGTGGAGTTCGGCATGGCTTGGAACTTCCGGACCCAGCTCAACAACGCGACGTCGATCGCCGCGCGAAGCTACGCCATCGACCGCAACCAGGCGACCGCCAAGGCCACGATCCAGGGCCTGGCGAGCGGCGCGGTCGTGACCTTCTCGATCGTGTGCTCGGACGCCACCTCGGGGCAGGCGGTCACCGTGACCGCTACGACGACTCGATCGACCCTCACCGGGTTCATCAAGCCGAACTTCAGCTACAAGGCGAAGGGGATCGCGCGATGCAACTGAGGAAACGACTCGGCCTGCGGGCCAAGGAGCGGGGCGCCACGATCGTCCTGGTCACCCTGTCGATGGTGGCGCTGCTCGGCATGACCGCCGTCTCCGTCGACTACGCGGTGGCCTCGGAGCAGAAGGGCAGCGCCCAGAACGCGGCCGATGCGGCCGCCCTGGCGGTCGCCGCCGATTGCGCAGTCAACAAGTCCACGTGCACGACCGCTACGGCGACCTGGTACGCCCAGCAGAACGCCGGCGCGTCGGCGACCGTCCAGACGTACAAGAACGGCGTCTCGAAGGCGCCTGCCTACGCCGACGGGAAGACCACCGTCCGGGTCAGCAAGAACGTCCAACACACGTTCGCACGCGTGCTCGGCGACAGCGCCAGCACCGTCAAGGGCGAGGCGACTGCGACCTGGGACACGGTGCCACTTCGCGCCACGAACCTGATCCCGATCGGTCTGTCGTACTGCGATTGGGCGGCGAACCAGCCGGTCTCGGAAGCCACCCCTGGTGCGGAGAAGACGTACCTCTGGTCGAGGTTCGACACGGCCGAAAACAGTTGTGCCGGCACAAGTGTCACGGCGCCGACGGTCTACGGCCAGAAGGGGACGGCAAGCGGGTACACGTCCTTCGGGCGCGCGATGTACTTCACCGGGTCGGTGTTTCCCGGGTTCAACACCAACTGCAACTTCAGTCCTGACCTGTGGGACGTCTATCGCGACATCCTCGACGACTGGGCCCTGCTTTCGTTCGACTCCTGCATGACCAGCAAGTTCTCCGGCGTGACCTCGGGCTCGACCATAATGATGCCGATCTACGCACGCGAGAAGAAGACCATCCTGTGGGGGTCGGTCTCGTACTCCAGCCGGCTCATCATCATTGGGTTCGCGCCCTTCAAGATCACCAATTTCATCACGTATCCGGTGCTCTACTTCGGCTCCCAGCCCAGTTCGGGTTCCCTCGGAACCTCAAGCACATGCGCGTTCGGCATCGCCATCGGGACCCTGACCCTCGGTGGCAGGTGCGCGGGCTTGAAGGGTCGATTCGTGCGGTCGACCGATGCCGCGCTGTTCGCCAACTTCACCGACTTCGGTACGACGTACAGCAACTCCGACTCCGGGATCTCCGGGTCGGCACCCCAACTCGGCGGCTCACGAGTCAAGCTCGTCAAATGATCGCCATCCATCCCAGACCTGAAGGAACCAGTTCATGAACTCTCGCGTCATCGCCGCCATCACCGCCGCCGTTCTCGCGGTGATCGGGATCGGTGCCACGGTGGTGTACGGGGCCACGGCCAAGAACCGGGCGTACGAGGGTGCCGAGCTGGTCAAGGTCTACCGCCTCTCGGCCGACGTGAGCTCGAACGCCGACGCCAAGACGGTGGGCGACAACGCCGAGCTGGTCAGCCTGCCGAACGAGGCCGTGTCCAAGGGCGCGATCACGGACCTGTCGCAGATCGAGGGACTCAAGACCACGGTGCCCCTCGTGGCGGGAGAGCAGCTCATCGAGTCGCGCTTCTCGAAGGAGGGCTCCGCTGCCACGTCGAAGTCGAATGTCCCGGCCGGTCTCCAGGAGGTCTCCGTCACGCTCGATGCCGCTGCGGCCGTCGACGCCAAGATCGACGAGGGCGTCAAGGTGGGCGTGATCGCCACGGTCGAGGACGGCGATGACCGCCGCGGCCGGATGATCGCCCAGGACATCCTGGTGACGAGCGTCCAGCGCAACGAGGACAAGTCGCTCGTCGTCACGCTCGCGGTCAACACCGCACAGGCCACGCAGATCGCCACCTCCGCCCAGTTCGGCCAGGTGCGACTGTCCGTCCAGAACGACAAGACGAACCGTGATGGCGCGTCGGGTGTCGATGCGGGGACACTTGTCAAGTGAGCATCATCGTCGTGATCGCCGAAGTCAGCCCCTTTGCGGGCCGGCTTCGGCGCGTCGCGGATCGGAAGGTGGTCGGGCTCAAGCCGACGTTCACTGAGCACGTGCTGAACTCCATGCTCGGCACGATGAAGCAGATCGACCTCGTCGTGATCGGCGAGGACGTGGACGACGACCATGCGCTCGAACTCGCTGACATCATCCACGACCACCAGCAACACGTCCCGGTCGTTCTGGTCCGCAACGCCCCCGAGCCCCTGTCCTCAGGACAACGTCAGTACGGAATCGTCGAGTCGGTTCCGGCCACGTCGTCCGACCTCGAGATCGAGCGCCTGCTGGCCCGCCACGTCGGCGGGTCGATCGTCGCGCCCGCCGAGGAGACCAGCGCGCCGGCGGTGAGCCACGTTCCGCTGGACCCGACCCAGCACCGGGTCGTCGTCGTGCTGTCCCCGAAGGGTGGCGTCGGCAAGACCACGATCAGCACGAACCTCGCGATCGCGCTGTCGCGCCGCGCGGCGCTCGACACCGTGATCGTCGACTACGACGCGCAGTTCGGCGATGTGGCCAGCGTGCTGAACGTCCACGCGGTCCACACGCTCGAGGACGCGTTCACCCAGGACGGGGTGCAGACGTCGCTCGTCATCAAGGGTCTGCTGAACGCCTTCGACGACAAGCTGCTCGTGCTCTCGGCCTCGGAGTCCCCGGCGGCACTCGAGAAGGTCACGCCGGCCCAGGAGAGCGCCCTGCTGCGCCAGCTCTCCGACGAGTACTCCTACGTCATCGTCGACACCGGCTCCGGCCTGACCGACGAGACGCTCGCGGCACTCGAGGTCGCCACCGACGTGATCATGGTGACGACGATGGACGTCTCCAGCGTGAAGGCGCTGCGTCGTGCCGTCGATCTGCTCGACCGGATCGACCTGCTCCCGCTCAACCGACACCTCGTGGTGAACATGACGGAGTCCGGCACGGGCCTGGAGATCGAGGACATCGCCAAGGCGATGCGGATGCAGGTCGACGTCTCGATCGCCCGGTCGGTCGACATCGCCCTGTCGGTCAACACCGGCAAGCCGCTCGCCCAGGCGAAGCGCTCCGCCGAGTTGTCCGAGGCCGTCGAGAACATGGTCGACAAGTTCAGGGGGGACGAGTCGCGTCGACGCGGCGGTCTCTTCCGGAGGGATGAATGAGCATCACCGATCGCCTTCTCGCGGCCGAGCGCCAGGGCGAGAACGGCGTGCGACCCATGGCGGTGGTGCAGCGGTCCGCCGTCTTGGACGACCTCAAGAAGCGTTCGGTCGAGTCTCTCTTCCGTCGCATCGGGTCGCGCATCAACGATGCCTCACTGACCGACGTCCAGCTGCGGGACTTCGTCCGCTCCGAGCTCGAGGTGGTGCTCCAGGAGGAGCACGTCCAGCTGGGCAGTGCGGAGCGCGCGGCGCTCATGCGCGAGATCGAGGACGACGCGCTCGGGCTCGGTCCGATCCAGCGGCTGCTCGACGACGACGACGTCAGCGAAATCATGGTCAACCACCCGGAGCAGATCTACGTCGAGCGCAAGGGCAAGCTGACCCTCGCGGACGAGAGCTTCAGCTCCGAGGACCAGTTGCGACGCGTGATCGAGCGCATCGTCGGCAAGGTCGGCCGTCGCATCGACGAGTCCTCGCCGCTCGTCGACGCGCGCCTCGCCGACGGCTCCCGTGTCAACGCGGTCATCCCGCCGCTCGCGGTGCGCGGCTCGTCACTGACGATCCGCAAGTTCGCCAAGAAGGCGCTCAGCATCCAGGACCTCATCAACTACGGCTCGCTCAGCCCGGACCTGGCGGAACTGCTGGAACTGTGTGTCCGCGGCCGCCTGAACGTCCTCGTCTCCGGCGGCACGGGCACCGGCAAGACGACCCTGCTGAACGTCCTGTCCTCGTTCATCCCCGAGGACGAGCGCATCGTCACGATCGAGGACGCGATCGAGCTCAAGCTCCAGCAGTCCCATGTCGTCCAGCTCGAGGCGCGACCGGCCAACATCGAGGGCCGCGGCGAGGTGACGATCCGCGACCTCGTCAAGAACTCGCTGCGCATGCGGCCCGACCGCGTGGTCATCGGCGAGTGCCGCTCGGGCGAGGCGCTCGACATGCTGCAGGCGATGAACACCGGTCACGACGGCTCGATCTCGACCCTGCACGCCAACTCGCCGCGGGACTGCGTTTCCCGTCTGGAGACGCTCGTCCTCATGGCCGGCATGGACCTGCCCCTGCGGGCCATCCGTGAGCAGATCGCCTCCGCCGTGGACATGGTCGTCCAGATCACGCGCCTGCGCGACGGCTCGCGTCGGATCACCCACGTGACCGAGCTGCTCGGGCTCGAGAACGACGAGCCCGTCCTCAACGACCTCTACCGCTTCGACTTCGGTGCCGGGTACGACGCCGACGGTCACCCGCTCGGATCGGTCCAGGCGGTCGGCGACGGCGCCCACCTGATTGAACTTCTCGAGGAACGCGGCATCCACGTGCCGCGCCACCTCCTGCCCCACGGAACGGAGTCGAACCAGTGACCGGATATCTCGCCTTTGGCGTGATCGCGATGGCTGCCGCGGTGATCGCCCTGGCCTTTGCGCTCCTGCAGCCCGACATCGCGACCCTGCGCTCGGAGCAGATGAAGGCCGAGATGTCGGTCGAGGGCAAGCGGATCAGGAAGTCCACGCCGATCTACGACCTGATCGACAAGGTGCTGAAGACCTTCGGTCTCAAGCCCTTCTCGGAGGACGAGCTGGCGCTGGCGGGCATCAAGTCCAGCGTGACCTCCGTCGTGGCGACGACGCTGCTCGTGGCCTTCGCCGCCTTCGGTGCGGGCATGCTGCTGACCAGCTCGATCTTCTTCTCGGTCATCCTCATGATCGGCGCGCCGTTCCTGGTGAAGATGTACGTCGGCGTGAAGACCAGCCGCCGACGCGAGAAGTTCAGCCACCAGATGGCCGAGACGATGACGCTGTTCAGCTCGGCGCTCAAGTCCGGCATGAACGTGCCCAACGCGCTCGGCAGTGTGGCGACCGAGCTGGACGCCCCGATGGGCGAGGAGCTGGCGCGCATCGTCAACGAGACGCGCCTCGGCCGCGACCTGGTCCAGGGCATGAAGGACACCGCCGACCGGATGGAGAGCGACGACTTCATGTGGGTCACGGAGGCCGTGGCCATCCAGCGCGAGTCGGGCGGTCGACTCAGCGAGATCCTCGACCGGGTCACCGAGACCATCTCGCAGCGGAACGAACTGCGTCAGAAGGTCGACTCGCTGGCGGCGGAGGGCAAGGCCTCCGCGGTCATCCTGATGGCCCTTCCGGTGTGCGTCGGGCTGCTCTTCGTGCTGGTGAACCGCGACTACATGATGCCGCTGTTCACCACCGGCCCCGGCAAGATCCTGTTGGTCGTGAGCCTGGTCTTCTACATCCTCGGCGGCCTGTGGCTGCGCTCGATCACGAAGGTGAAACTGTAATGCTGCTCATCGGAATCGTCGCGATCTTCGCCGCGCTGTTCTTCCTGTTCAGGGCGCTTGGCGTCTTCGGCAAGCAGGAGTCCGCCGCTGCCGCCCGCCTGCGGGCACTGACCGAGACCGAGGTCGTGGTCGGTGGCTCGGCGAAGGACCTGCACGCCGACACCGGGCGGGGTGGCATCGGGTTCAGGCTGACCCCGAAGTCCTTCGTCGAGCGCGCGGAGCGCAACTTCATGCTCGCCGGACGGCCGGAGGGCATGAGCGTCGCGAAGATCCTGTCCATGAAGGTCTTCCTCGGGGCCGGCGGCGTGGCCCTGGGGCTCATGGTCTTCAGCAGCAAGGGCGGCATGCTCGGCGTCATGATGCTCGTCCTCGCCCCGGCGCTCGGCTACTTCGGCCCCGACATCGTCCTGCGCGGTCGCGCGGTGCGCCGTCAGGAGGAGATCCAGTACGAGCTGCCCGACATGCTCGACCAGATCACGATCTCGATCGAGTCCGGCACGAGCTTCGAGAACGCACTGGCCCGTTCCGGCCAGACCGGTACGGGTCCTCTGGCCGACGAGATCGTCCGTACGGTCCAGGACATCGCGCTCGGGCTGCCGCGGCGTGACGCCTACGAGGGTCTCGTCGCGCGCACCGACGTCGACGACCTGCGTAAGTTCGTCCGGTCGATCCTGCAGGGCGAGGAGTTCGGCGTCCCGGTTTCCGACATCGTGCGCGACCAGGCCAACGAGATGCGAGTGTCGCGTCGTCTGCGCGCCGAGGGCGTCGCGAACCAGATTCCGGTCAAGATGCTGCTCCCGCTGATGGGCACGATCCTGCCGGTCCTCTTCATCATCGTCATCGGCCCCGCGATCATCACGGCGATCGGCGAGTTCAAGTCAATGTGAGTCGGCGCGACCAGCTGCGGTCGCCTCGGGAAACGCACGGAATCAGAGGGAGATTCTAGGAGATGCATCACTACCTCAAGCCGGTGCTGGCCACCGTCGTCGTGACCGGGCTGTTGGCTGCGTCCGGAGCGGCGGCCTCGGCCGACACCTCCGAAGTCGACGTCTCGGGCAACCTCGTCACGGCGCTCGACCTGCCCGCCGGGGTCTCCGTCGCCAAGTCGGGCACCTCTGCCCAGATGGTCGGCGTGACGTCGCGACGGTTCAACGACTTCCCGCGTCGGGGCGGCGCCTCGTACGTCGTCATGTCGACGGGCCGGGCAGACGACCTGTACAACCGCGATCTCGCGGGCCTGCAGCCCAGTACCAACTTCGGCGGCACCACCGACAAGGCCACGCTGACGTTCACGGTGGCGCCGGGAACCTCCCAGAAGTGCCTGCTGGTCGACATCGCGATGGCGACGGAGGAGCGCGTCCACACCTACACGACGGACACCGCCTCCGATTCGGCCTCCCTGACGCTCAATGGTGTCGAGGGCGACTTCGCGCTGCAGGGTGGCGACCAACTGATCTCGCAGGCCACCAGCCCCCAGGTCCGCGTTCGCTACGCCGTGAACGCCCTCCAGTACTGGCACGGCATCGACCAGGAGTTCGAGCGCCAGCCGGACGACGTCGCGGCGCCGCTGCTGGCCGCGGTGACACCCTTCGACAGCTTCACGTCGGCCGAGACCATCGAGGTCCCGCTCGATGCCAATGACGACGGCCTCACGGACGTGGCGACGCTGTCGATCCAGGACGCGAACAACAACTCGCTCGATTCGGCGCTCCTGGTCGACCGGGTCAGGCTCGCGCCGTCGTGCTCGTACGCGGCCTCGGCCGACACGGGTCTGCACTCGACCCGGAACTTCGAGATCGTGGGCCATCGCGGCGTAAACAACGTGCTCTCGATCGACCTGATCCCCGAGACGGACGAGATCGAGCGCTACGACGCGGCGGACAACAGCTGGTTCCCCAACGGCGAAGTGGACCTGCGCTTCCGTTGGTACCGCTCGAAGTCCGCCAACACGTGCACGTCGGGGGACATGTCGGACTGGGTCGCCCTGCCCGACGCCGACCGTCAGACCTACGCGCCGACGATTCTCGATCGGGGCAAGTGCATCCTGGCCCTGGTCACGGGATCGAAGGACGGCTACCGGACCGAGACGTTCCCCAGCCCCGGTTCGGCGGCTTGGAAGTCGACACTGCCGATCCAGTACGGCGTGTTCACCAGTGAGGACGCCCCGACCATCTCGAAGGCGGGCGACCTGAGCGTCGTCAAGGTCAACGACGTGCTGACGGCCACGAACGGCACGTTCACGCCGCGGCCGGACAGCTATGAGTACCAGTGGTACGCCGACGGCCTGCCGATCTCCGGTGAGACGGGCCAGACGTTCAAGGTGACGCCGGTCCAGGCAGGCAAGAAGATCAAAGTCCGGGTCACCGCCGCCCGGCTCAACTTCGATCCCCTTCCCGTCGCGAGCGCCGAGACCAATCCCGTCGACCTGCTCGAGATGACGGGCACGCCGACGCCGACGGTGACCGGGACCGGTCGCGCGAACGACGACCTCACGGCGACCCCCGGGACGTGGCAGCCCGATCCCATCACCCTCACGTACCAGTGGTACGCCGACGGCGCCGCGATCACGGGTGCGACCAAGGCGATCTACAAGCCGACGTCCGCCCAGGTCGGCAAACAGGTCATGGTCGCCGTGACCGGCAAGCGGGCCTCGTACCTCTCGGTCACGAAGCAGAGCCAGCCGATCACGATCACGCTTCAGGGCTTCGAGGCGACGACGCCGATCATCGCCGGGACCGGCTATGCCGGCGACTCGCTCTCGGTCGACAGCGGAACGTGGAGCCCGACGCCGACGACCCGCTCCTACCAGTGGTTCGACGACAACGGCCTGATCTCGGGGGCGACGCGGTCGACCTACATCCCGACCGATGCCCAGGCCGGTCAGAAGGTCTACGTCGAGGTGACCGCCAAGAAGGACGGCTACCAGGACACCACGAGGCAGAGCACGATGATCACGGTCCAGTTGCACCAGTTCGCGGCGACCAAGCCGACGATCACTGGCGACGGGTACGTGGGTGCGACGCTGGCCATCGACCGGGGCACGTGGACTCCGACGCCCACGTTCACGTACCAGTGGTACGCGAACGGACTGGCGATCCTCGGTGCCACGCGATCGAGCTTCGTGCCGTCGGAGTCAGAGCGCGGCAAGAACATCACCGTCCAAGTCACCGGCTTGAAGACGAACTATGAGTCCGTGACGATGGAGAGCGATTCGATCGGCATCTCGATCCGGACCTTCATCGCCGGCACGCCGAAGATCACCGGCACCCAGAAGGTCGGCTCCCGCCTGAGCGCGTCCAACGGGTCGTGGTTGCCCAACCCGACCTTCTCCTACGAGTGGAAGCTCGGGTCGAAGATCCTCAGTCGCAGCAACTACCTCGTGGTGCCGGGCGAGGCTGCCGGCAAGCAGATCGTGCTCGAGGTGACGGCGACGAAGACGTACTACCTGAAGCAGACCGTCTCGACGACGAGCGACAGGATCGCCTACGGCACGATCTCGCTGTCGACGCCCAGGATCAGCGGGACGCCGAAGGCCGGCAAGACCCTGCGGGTCACGAGCACGTGGAACCCGACGCCGACGACCGTCCGCTATCAGTGGTACCTCGGGACCAAGGCGATCCGGGGTGCGACGAAGTCGAGTTACAAGGTGCCCAAGAAGTACCGGAACAAGTCGATCCGGGTCCGGGTGACGGGTTCGAAGGCCGGTTACACGACGGTGTCGAAGTACTCTTCCTCCCGGCGGATCGCCAAGTAGGACTAGGCACGGACACGACTAATGCCCGGCTGGATCACCAGCCGGGCCTTAGTCGTGGGGGCTAGGCCCAGAGTCGGGTACCGAACTCGAACCAGATGACGGCGCACACGGCGATGATCCACAGCGCGCTGATCAGGAGGGTCCAGTCCTTGAGGAACTTGATGTTGGTCACGCGTGCGGTGACGACGACGAACAGCGGGATCACCATCGCCCAGACCACCATGCACCACGGGCACAGGTAGCCGATGTCGAAGATGGCCTGGTACTGCAGCCAGGTCACGAAGGAGATGCCGAAGATCGTGCCGGCCCACAGGCACAGCCACATCCAGCGCGGCAGGCGGATCCCGGTGGCCAGGACGACGCCGAGGGTCACGATGACGCTGAAGGCGACGATGCCGATGAAGGTGTTGGGGAAGCCGAACGCCTCGGACTGGTTCGAGGTCACGACGTTGCTGCAGCTGACCCACGCCGACAGGTCGCAGTTGAGCTCCTTGCTCTCGCCGGCGACCTGGGCCTTGAGCAGCGTGATCTTGTCCGCCGTGAGCACGAGCGACGAGATGAGCGAGATGACCCCGGTGACGATCAGGAAGATGCCGAGGCCGCGATCGGAGTCGGGTTCCTCGGGGCTGGGCACGGGGGGCGTGTCGGATTCAACGGCGGTCATGCCCGAATCCTAGAGGGGAGGGGTTCACGGCTCGACGCGTGTGAGGGCCACGAACGTCTGTGGCGAAATGGGTGACGCGGACCACATCGCACTGTTAATGTGACACCACCAATGTCACATAGGAGTTGTGGAATGAGCGATCACGTCGACGTCCTCATCGTCGGTGCCGGCCTCTCGGGCATCGGCGCGGCGTTCCGCCTGCAGGAGCGCGCGCCCCAGAAGACCTACGCCATCCTCGAGGGCCGAGAGCGGATCGGCGGCACGTGGGACCTCTTCCGGTACCCCGGCGTCCGGTCGGACTCCGACATGTACACGCTCTCGTTCCCGTTCGAGCCGTGGACTCACCACAAGGCCATCGCCGACGGCGCCGACATCCGCGACTACGTCGAGAACACGGCCAGGAAGCACGGGATCGCCGACCGGATCCGCTTCGGCCGCCGCGTCACGACCGCCGAGTGGTCCAGCGACGACGCCACGTGGACCGTCAGCAGCACGCTCGCCGACGGCTCGACCGAGACCGTCACCGCGAACTTCCTCTACCTGTGCAGCGGCTACTACAGCTACGACGAGGGCTACACGCCCGACTTCCCGGGGCTCGACAGCTACGAGGGCCAGCTCGTGCACCCGCAGTTCTGGCCCGAGGACCTCGACCACACCGGCAAGAAGGTCGTCGTGATCGGGTCGGGCGCCACGGCGATCACCCTGCTGCCGTCGATGGCCAAGGACGCCGAGAAGGTCACGATGCTGCAGCGCACGCCGACCTACATCCTCAGCCAGCCGGGCACCGACCCGCTCGCGAACGCCGCCCGCAAGGTGCTGCCGAACCGGCTCGTCCACAAGACCGCCCGCATGCGGTACGCCGTCATGACGGTCGGCTTCTACCAGTTCTGCCGCGCGTTCCCGACGCTCTCGCGCAGCATCCTGCTGACCCTCACGGGCAAGTCGATGCCGAAGGTCGACCGCAAGAGCCTCAAGCCGCCGTACAAGCCGTGGGACCAGCGCCTGTGCGTCGTCCCCGGCGGCGACCTCTACAAGTCCGTGCGCGCGGGCAGGTCGGCGATCGTCACCGACCGCATCGCCGAGTTCACGCCCAAGGGCATCGCCCTGCAGTCCGGCGAGCACCTCGACGCCGACATCGTCGTCACCGCCACGGGCCTCAAGCTCGTCGCCCTCGGCGACATCGACGTCAGCATCGACGGCGTCAAGGTCGACCCGCACGAGCTCTACACGTACAAGGGTCAGATGTTCAGCGGCGTGCCGAACCTCGCCTGGTGCGTCGGCTACACGAACGCCTCGTGGACGCTGCGTGCCGACCTGACGTGGAAGTACGTCGCCGACTACCTCAACCACCTCGACGCGTCCGGCTACGCCTACGGCATGCCCAACCCGAACGCGGACTTCGGGCACGACGCCCGTCTGCTGGACCTCAGCTCGGGCTACATCGCCCGCGCCGACGAGATCCTGCCCCGCTCGGGTGCCCGCACGCCGTGGAAGGTGCGCCAGAACTGGTTCCTCGACTCGTGGGACGCCAAGCACACGGATGTCGACGAGGACATGGTCTGGACCGCCAAGGCCGACCTGCCCGTCGCCGGGAAGACCACCGTCGCCTGACGGCACCCCTTCGGTGGTGACCCCCATCCCGGTGGCCCGCGTCGACGACTGAAACCTGAGGCAGTCGACGGCCGGGCCGCCGAGGTGGGGGTTCGGCGTTCCGGACGGGCGGTCCGCCATCATGGGTCGATGGACGTCATCGTCATCGGCGGAGGGATCTCCGGGATCTCGCTCGCGTACGAGCTGGCGGCCGACCGCGACGTCCTGCTGCTCGAGGCCGAGTCGTCGCTCGCGACGCACACGACCGGGCGCTCGGCGGCGACCTGGATCGGCAGCTACGGCCCGCCCGTCGTGCGACGGTTCACCCACGACAGCCTGCCGTTCCTGCTCGACCCGCCGTTCGAGACCGACGGGCCGGTCGCCTCGGCGATGACGTGCCTGTGGCTCGGCGTCAACGGTCGCGACGAGGACGTGCGACGGCTCGCCGCCGAGACGGGCGCCCACCTCATCAACGGTGAGGAGGCCGAGCGGCTCTGCCCCGTCCTGCGTCCCGGTGAGGTGTCCGTCGGCGCGCTCGACTCCACGGCCCGCGACCTCGACGTGATGGGCCTGCACCACGCGTACGCCCGGGCCTTCCGGTCGCGCGGCGGCACCGTGACGACCTCGGCGCGGGTGGCCGGGGCGCGACGCGAGGCGGGGGAGTGGGTCGTCACGACGACCTCCGGTGACGACTTCCGTGCGCCGGTCGTGGCGAATGCCTCGGGTGCCTGGGGCGACGTCGTTGGCGCGGCATTCGGGGCCGAGCGGCTCCGCCTCGAGCCGCGGCGCCGCACGATGTTCCAGTCGCCGACCGCCGTCGAGCTCGACGGCGTGCCCTTCACCGCGGGGATCGACGACGGCTTCTACTTCAAGGTCGAGGGCCGCTCGGTACTGTGCTCGCCGCAGGACGCGACCCTGCACGAGCCCGGCGACCCCAAGCCCGACCAGCTCGAGATCGCCCGGGCCATCGAGGCCGTCAACGCCGTCACGACCCTCGGCCTGCGCAGCGTCAGCACCGCGTGGGCCGGCCTGCGCACCTTCGCCCCCGACGGCAACCCCGTCACCCGCTGGGACGAACGGACCGACGGCTTCTTCTGGTACGTCGGCCAGGCCGGCTACGGGATCCAGATGGCGCCCGCCCTGTCGGCTCATGCCGCCGCGCTGATCCGGGGTTGAGTCAGACGAGTCCGCCACGCTCGGCGAGGTGACGGCTGCGCCACACGGCCGGATCGTGCGTCGCCTCGTGGTCGAGCGTCCACCCCAGCAGGACCTCGGTGACGTTCGCCGCGTCGGGGAGCCGCTGCGTGACTCGCTGCTGGACCGCCGCCGCCGCGAGGACCGGGTCGAAGGTCAGGCGGATGTCGACGACCCGGCCCATCCGCGCGATCGCCTGCCGCACCGCGTCGTTCACCGGCGCGCTCAGCAGCACCCACTCGTCGATCGGGAGGCCGGCGAGCGAGGCCTTCGCCACGACGTCCGCGCCGTAGCTGTGCGAGAAGACCGTGGCGAGCCCGCCGGGCGCGAGTTCGCCGGCCCAGTCGACGAGGTCGCCGGCGGCGAGGGTGCGGTGCGCGTCCCGGAGGTACCCGTCCCAGCCGAAGCGGGCACCGTGCCGTGAGAGGTTCGGGCGGACCTCCTCGAGCACGTAGTCGTGGAACGTTCCCGCGCCCGGGCGCCACCACCGCGCCTGCCACGAGTTCGTGCCGTGGACCAGCAAGGAGGTGTCGGCCTTCTTGGCGGGAGCCGCCGGCTCGATGGCGGCCGGTGCGGTCGTGGCCTCCGGCAGGACGAGCGCGTCGACGAACGAGCGGGTGACCCGGTCGGGCGAGCTCGAGGCCAGCGCCAGCCGTCGCTCGACCAGCCGCACCGTCGCCTCGGGAACGTCCGGCCCGGCGAGGGCGGCCGTGGCCCGCGCACGCCACTGCTCGCCGTCCCACGCGATCGGCCTCTCGGGTTCGGACCATCGGGTGGGGACGCCGCCGGGCCACGCGCCCGCGGCGGCCAGGTCCCGGGCGATGACGACCGCGGCCATCGCCGACTCGCGCTCCAGGGTGCTCTGGAGGGCGGCCAGCAGGAATGCGTACACGGGCGCCGCGCCGTGGGTCCGGTTCAGCTCTGCCCACGGTTCGGCCCGGTCGCCCGGGGCGGTCCGGACGGTCCGCTGCGCGGCGAGGCCGAGCTCGACGGTGGGAGGGTTCTCGCGGACGAGTGGGGTGGCGACGTGCGCACGGGCGAAGCCGAGCTCCGTGAGCGGACCCGCCAGCGCGTCGATTCCCTCGAGGTCCTGCGCGAGCAGGTAGGACAGCGCTGCCAGCCGGCACACGTTGGTCGACTCGAACTCAGGATGCTCGATCGCCGTCGTGGGGTCGGCGGTGGGCGCGAACCACGTCTGGTCGGGGCCGTCGCCGCCGGGTCCCTCGGTCATGGCATCGATCGTCGCGGAGCCGGTCGCCGACGGCAACCGCCTCGGTGGGCAGACTGTACGGATGAGCCGCGTCTCCACCCGCCTGCCCGAGAAGATGTCGTCCGATCGCGCCGCGCTCGATGCGCTGCTGGACTCCACGGTCCTGGCCCACGTCGCGTTCGTCGACTCCGACGGTGCCCCCGGCGTGCTGCCGACCGCGGCGGTGCGGTGGGGCGACCGGCTGCTGGTGCACGGCTCGACCGGCTCGCGGTGGATGCGGCTGGTCGGCGGGGCGCCCGTGACCGTGTCGATCGCGGCGGTCGACGGTGTCGTCGTCGCCCGGTCGGCCTTCGAGTCGTCCGTGCTCTACCGCTCGGCCGTCCTGCGCGGGCAGTTCTCGCGGCTCTCGTCGCAGGAGCTGTCGGCCGCGCTCGACGTCGTCACCGAGCGCCTCATCCCCGGACGCGTCGGCGAGCTGCGCGCCTCCACCTCACGCGAGCTCGCCGCCACGATGGTCCTCGCCCTGCCGATCGACGACTGGTCGCTGCGGATCTCCGATGGCTGGCCCGACGATCCTGCCTCCGACGTCGAGGGCCCGGCCTGGGCCGGCCGGATCCGCTTCGGTGCGCGACCACTGACGCCCGAACACGCTCCGGACCTCGCGGAGGGCATCGCGGTCCCGGCCTCGGTGACCCAATTCACCTGGGCCCACTGAGGAGTAGTCCGACTGAAGCGGCCGACTGAAGTCGGGATGTGTAGCGGTATCCACCGCGTGGAGGCGCCAGCCGCCCGATCTCGGTGGACACCGCTACACATCGCGCGGCGGGGGACCGGCCGAGGGTTGTCCACAGGGGTTCCAGCGACCCTTTCGGTCGTCGGCCGGTGCCATCACGGTGCTCGGTATGCGTCCGATTCCCGAGGAGTTCCGCGACCGTCCGTTCTCCGTCGCCGAGGCGCGGGCCGCCGGTCTTTCCTCGCGAGCGCTCGAGAACCAGCGCTTCCAGCGGATCCATCGCGGTGTCTACGCGCTCGCCGCGCTGGTGCTGACGACCCGAATGAGGTTCGCTGCCGCGCTGCTCGCCGGGCCCGCCGATGCCGTGATCAGCCATCGGAGCGCGCAGCAGCTCTACGGCCCCGAACTGCGCGGCGACGACGGTCGGATCCACCTGTCGACCCGGCGCAACGCGGTCTGCCGGGACGCGGCGATCGTGGTGCACCGGCGCCGCCACCCGATCGCGACGCGGAACCTCGGCGGGCTCGCGGTGACGGCGCCGGCGCGCACGTTCGTCGACTGCGCGCTCGAGCTGACGTTCGTCCAGTTGGTCGTGTTCGGGGACTGGCTGATCCAGCACGCGTGGGTCACCTTCGACGAGCTGCTCGAGTACTGCCACGGCCGGCACCTCGACGGCGTGGTCGCGGCGCGACGGGCGATGCAGTTCCTCGTCGCGGATGCGCGGTCGCCGATGGAGACCCTCGTCCGGCTGATGATCGTCCGCGCGGGGCTTCCGCATCCGGCCTGCAACGCGAGGGTGCTCGACGACACGGGTCGCAAGATCGCCACCGTGGACCTGCTGTTCACCCGGTTCAAGGTGGCCGTCGAGTACGACGGGAGGTGGCACGAGGCGTCCGCCGACGAGCGGCGCTGGCTGCGCGATCGGCGCGAGCGGCTCGAGAAGCACGGCTGGACGGTGATCGTCATCCACGACACCGACCTGCCGACGCCGGCACTGATCGTGACTCGCGTCCACGAGGCCCTCGTCCGCGGCGGCTACGCCGGCCCGAGGCCGTTCTTCAGCGTGGACTGGCACGAGATGTTCCGGCAGCGGATCTGAGGCCCTCCCGGGCCCGAGATGTGTAGCGGTATCCACCCGAATCGGGCCAGATCGGGCTCCAGAAGGTGGATACCGCTACACATCGCGCCCGCCGGAGGCGGGCTGGGAGGTGGGTTGGCAGCGGGGGCACCAGAAGACGCGGCGGAGTTCGGTCGGTCGGCGGCCCAGATCGTCCCGCTTGACCTGGGTGCCGCAGCGGCGGCACGTCTTCTGGCCGAAGACCCAGTGCCGGTCGGCGGGACCGAGGTGGCCGGTGAACGAGCGTTCGACCCGGTCGCGGTTGGCGTGGATGAGCTTGACGCCCCGGTCGACGACCCGGCCGAGGTCGACGTCCGACACGGGAGTGTGGGGGTCGACCGCCGTCAGGAACAGCACCTCGTTGACGTACTCGTTGCCGAAGCCGGCCAGGTTGCGCTGGTCGTGCAGGGCCACGAACACGGGCAGGTCCGGGTGGCGGGCGAGGCGGGCCAGAGCGGCGTCCCGGTCGAAGGCCGGATCCAGCACGTCGGGACCGAGGTGGCCCACCGCCGAGTCCTCGTCGGACCGGGACAGCACCTCGACGATGCCCAGGCTGAAGCCGACGGCGACCCACTCATCGGTGCGCAGGATCGCCCGGATCGTGTGCTCGGGTCGCCGCAGCCGGCGCGTCGTCGGTCGGTAGAGGTGCCACGACCCCTCCATCTTGAGGTGCGAGTGCACCGTGTGGTCGTCCGTGCGCAGCAGCAGGTGCTTGCCGCGGCTGACCACCTCGCGCACGACCTCGCCGGACAGGTCGACCGTGGCGTATCGGGGGACCCGGAACTCGGTCGAGGTCAGCACCCGACCGGCCAGCGCCTCGTCGAGGTGATGGGCGGTGCGCCACGCGGTGTCGCCCTCAGGCATCGAGACGCAGGCCCTTCAGGTGCGCCTCGAATCCCGCGGACGAGAGCGCGACGCCCAGCGGCGTGCTCGCGACGGGGACGCCGTCGGCGGTCTGGACCGTGAGCCGCCCCAGTCGGCTGCGGCGGACCGTCGCCACGAGCGACTCGGCAGCGGCGGCGAGGGCCGGGGGATCGTCGGTGAACGTCAGCGCCGACTTGCCGCCGCGCTCGAGGTAGAGGGCGGGCCGGCCGTCGTGGATCACCACGAGGGAGCCGGCCTTGCGGGCGGGGCGGTGTCCGGCGTCCTCACCACGGTCGGGCCACGGCAGCGCGGCGCCGAAGGGATTGGCCGGGTCGGTGGCCGCCAGCGTGATCGCGGGGTCGGACGCCGGCTCGTCCGCGTCGCGCACGTGCGATCGCAGCCGGTCGACGACCCCGGGTGCGGCGAACTGGGCGGCTCCCAGCGAGTCGACGAAGTAGCCGCGCAGGGCCGTGCCGTGCTGCTCCATCTCGCGCAGGACCCGGTACGCCGCGGCGAAGCCGCCCGGGGTCTGCTCGGCCTGGACCGAGCCGCGCGTGACGACGCCGTACCGCCCGAGGAGCGTCTCGGCGCGCGCGACGTGCTCGGCGGTGGTCTCGCCGCCGGGTGGCACGGCGAACCAGCGACCCGAGGCGACCGGTGGCACGACGGCGCGCGGTGCGCGCATGCGGCCGCCGACCATCCGCGCCCGCGGCGGCTGACGACGCGTGCGGTGCGCGCCGCCGCCGGCCACGAGGCTGCGCACGGGAGCGAATGTGTCGTTGCTGACCTGGCCGTTCCAGACCAGTTCCCACAGGGTCTCCACGAGTCCCTCGCGGTCGGGCTCGTCGAGGCGCGCGGCGATCTCGGAGAACAGCCAGGCGCCGGAGTCGCCGAGCGTGTCGAGGATCCTCCCGGCGGTCGAGTCGGGGTCGACCACCGCGGCCGGCTGGGGTGCCGGTGCGACATCGCCCGGCATCAGCCGGATCCATCCGTCGCGTCCGGGCAGGCTTCCGCTGCCCACCCACGTGATTTCGCCCGCGGCGGTCAGCTCGTCGAGCATCGCGGGGGAGTAGTCGCCGACCCGCGCCGGCAGGACGAGGCTCTCCCACGCACTCGCCGGCAGCGCCGCGCCGGCCAACTGCTCGACGACCGTGAGCACGCCGTCGGCGCCGCGCAGCCCCGCTCCCACGTGCTGCCACCCGGGCAGGAAGCGCGCGAACGCGGCCGGGTCGACCGGCTCGACCTGCTTGCGTGCCGCCGCGAGCGACCGGCTGCGCAGTCGCCGTAGCACCTCCGTGTCGACCCATTCGCTGCCGTGCGAGGCGACGGGCAGGAACTCGCCGCGCGTGACCCGGCCGGCCTCGGCCAGGCGCTCCAGCGCATCGCGCACGACGGCCGGGCCGAGCGCCAGCCGCTCGGCGACGGACTCGCTGGTGAACGGACCGTGGGTGCGCGCGAACCGGGCCACGAGATCGCCGAGCGGATCGGCGCCGACGCTCAGGTGCGCCTCGGCGATGCCGAGCGGCAGCGCCGTGCCGAGTGCCTCGCGCAGCCGGCCCGCGTCCTCGACCGCCGCCCAGCGCGGCCGGCCGCCGACCTGGACCTCGATCACGCGCCGGGCGTCGCGCAGCTCGCGCAGCCAGCCGCCGGTCTCCAGCCGCGACTCCGCGCGCACCCGGTCGGCCACCTCGTCCGACGACAGTGGCCCGAGCAGCCGCACGAGGTCGGCGACGCCCTCGATGTCCTTGGCCTGGCGTTCGGGGACGAGCCGCTGCAGCTCGGCCTCGGTCTGGGCGACCACCTCCGGGTCGAGCAGCTCGCGCAGGTCGGCGCGGCCCAGCAGCTGGCCGAGCAGCTCGGGGTCGAGGGTCAGCGCCGCGGCCCGGCGCTCGGCGAGCGGGAGGTCGCCGTCGTAGAGGAACGCCCCGACGTACCCGAACAGCAGTCGCTGCGAGAACGGCGACGCCGACTCGGTCCCCACCTCGACGAGCGAGACCTCACGTGACCGCAGCCGCCGGGCCAGCAGGGACAGCGCGGGCAGGTCGTAGACGTCCTGCAGCACCTCGCGCGCGGTCTCCAGCAGGATCGGGAACTCCGGATACTTGCGCGCGACGTCGAGCAGCATCGCGGCGCGCCGGCGCTGCTGCCACAACGGGGCGCGGGCACCCGGATTGCGGCGCGGCAGCAGCAGCGCGCGCGCCGCGCACTCGCGGAACCGGGCGGCGAACAGGGCCGACGAGCCGACCAGGTCGGTGACCTGCGGCTCGAGATCGTCCGGGTCGAGGTCGAACAGGTCGGCCCCCGGCGGCTCGCCCGTGACGTCCGGCACCCGGGCGACGATGCCGTCGTCGGAGGCGACCACCGCGCCGTCGACGCCGAAACGCTGCTCGATCCGACGCCCCACGACGAGCGCCCACGGAGCGTGGACGGCACGGCCGTAGGGCGAGAGCAGCACGAGCCGCCAGTCGCCGACCTCGTCGCGGAACCGCTCGACGACGAGCGTGGCATCGGTGGGCAGGTGCCGGGTGGCCTCGCGCTGCTCGGCGACGAGGGCCGTCAGGTTTCCTGCCGCGTTGGCGTCGAGGCCGACCTGCTCGACCCGCGCCCGCTGCTTCGCCGGCGAGAGCGCACCGAGCTCGCGCAGGAAGGCGCCCATCGCCTCTCCCAGTTCATAGGGCCGCCCCACCGCGTCGCCGCGCCAGAACGGCAGCCGCGCCGGGAGGCCGAACGCGGGTGTGACGATCACCCGGTCGGCCGTGATCTCCTGGATGCGCCAGCTGGTCGCCCCGAGCGCGATGACGTCGTTGATCCGCGACTCGTAGACCATCTCCTCGTCGAGCTCGCCCACGCGCCGTCCCGCGGTGCCCTCCTCGCCCGCGATGACGACGGTGAACATGCCGCGGTCGGGGATCGTGCCGCCGCTCGTGACGGCGAGCCGCTGGGCGCCGGGTCGGCCGGTGAGCGTGCCGGCCTGCCGGTCCCACACCGCCCGGGGTCGCAACTCGGCGAACTCGTCGGACGGATAGCGCCCGGCCACAAGGTCGAGCGTGGCCTCGAACGCCGCGTGCGGCAACGTGGCGAACGGGGCCGAACGGCGGACCGTCTCGAACCACTGCTCGACGTCGATCGAGTCGAGGGCGCACGCCGCGATCGTCTGCTGGGCCAGGATGTCGAGCGGGTTCGCGGGCACGGCGAGCCGTTCGATCCGGCCGTGCAGCATCCGCTCGACGGTGACCGTCGTGGAGAGCAGGTCGTGGCGACCCGTGGGAAACACGAGCCCGCGCGAGACCTCGCCGACCTGGTGCCCCGCGCGCCCGACGCGCTGCAGGCCCGACGCGACCGAGGGCGGCGCCGACACCTGGATCACGAGGTCGACCGCACCCATGTCGATGCCCAGCTCGAGGCTCGACGTGGCCACGACGCACCGCAACCGGCCCGACTTGAGGTCGTCCTCGATCAGCGCCCGCTGCTCCTTGCTGACCGAGCCGTGGTGGGCCCGCGCCAGGACGGGCTCGGCGCCGGTCGAGACCCCCGACAGCCCGCCCAGGTGCGCCGGCTGCCGGTTCGCGGGCTCGGGCCGGTAGCCGGTCTCGCGCTCGACCCAGACCTCGTTGAGCCGCTGGGTCAGCCGCTCTGCCACGCCACGGCTGTTCGCGAACACGATCGTCGTCCGGGCCAGACCGATGGCGTCGACGATGGCCTCCTCGACATGTGGCCAGATCGTCCCGCCGGCCTCGCCCGCGTCGACCGAGCGCGCGGCCGATCCCTCGCGCGGTCCGTCGTCCTGGCCGTGTCGCGGCGGCATGTCGGTGAGGTCCTCGACGGGCACCCGCACGTGCAGCTCGAGCCGCGACGGCGACTCCGGCGCCACCACCTCGACGGGGGCGCGTCCGCCCAGGAACCGGGCGACCTCGTCATGCGGGCTGACCGTGGCCGACAGGCCGATGCGCTGGGCGGGGGAGTCGAGCAGGTCGTCGAGCCGCTCCAGCGAGACCGCGAGATGCGCGCCGCGCTTCGTGCCGGCCACGGCATGCACCTCGTCGACGATCACGGTGTGCACGCCGCGCAGGGTCTCGCGAGCCGCCGACGTGAGCATGAGGAACAGCGACTCCGGCGTCGTGATGAGCACGTCCGGCGGATGTGACAGCAGCCGACGTCGCTCGGCCGGCGGGGTGTCACCCGTGCGGACGCCCACCGAGACCGCCGCCACCTGCCGACCCAGCCGCGCCGCGACGCCGGAGATCCCGACGAGCGGCGACCGCAGGTTGCGCTCGACGTCGACCGCGAGCGCCTTCAGCGGCGAGACGTAGAGCACCGAGGTGCGCTCGGAGTCCTCCGACCGGTGCAGCAGACCGTCGATCGCGGCCAGGAACGCCGCCAGCGTCTTGCCCGAGCCCGTCGGTGCCACGACGAGCGTGTGCCGGCCTCGCCCGATCGCGTCCCACGCGCCGACCTGGGCCGGAGTGGGTGCGTCGAAGGACTCGTCGAACCACGTCTGCGTGGCCTCGCCGAATCCCATGCGCCCATCGTCGCACCGACCACCGACAGTGACCTGTTCGCCGCCCACGGCCCGGCCACGGCACGGGCACCGCCGTCCGAACGGTGGGCCTGCGCGGGACGCGACCACCCCTCGGGCATGCTGGGGGGCATGAAATTGAGGTTCCTGACGGTGACGTGTGCCCTTTTCCTGTCTGTTGCTGCCTGCTCGGGCAGCAAGGACAAGGCCGAGGAGAGCGTCAAGGACCCCAGCAAGACCAGCGCCGTCGAGGTCACCGCGATCAATCCGCTGACCGGCGGCACGCTGCCGAAGACCCCCGACAACCCGGTCTTCGTGGTCAAGATCGACAACACCGAGGCCTCCGCCCCGCAGCAGAACGTCGACCAGGCCGATCTCGTCGTCGAGGAGACGGTCGAGGGCGGCATCACCCGCCTGGCGGCGCTCTACTACTCCAAGCTGCCCACGACCGTCGGCCACGTCCGCTCGATGCGCGCGACCGACATCGGCATCGCCAAGCCCGTCAACGGCCAGCTCGTCGCGTCCGGCGGCGCCGGCAGGACGATCTCGCGGATCAAGGACGCCGGCATCACGATCCACTCCGAGGACAACGGTTCCGACGGCCTGTCGCGCGACTCGGGCTACGCGCCCTACAACGTCGTGGCGGACCTGAAGAAGGTCAACGACGACGCCAAGAACGTCCAGCCCGAGCGGCCCTACTTCCAGTGGGCCGACAAGGGCGCGGCCGCCCCGACCGGTGGCAACATCACCTCGCTGGCCGTGAACTTCTCCCGCACCCACACCACGAACTGGACGTTCAACGGCAAGGCGTGGAAGCGCACGAACGGCACGAGCGACACCGAGTTCGGCGCCAAGAACCTCGTGGTCCTGTGGGCCGACGAGAAGGACGCCGGCTACACCGACCCGGCGGGCAACCCCGTGCCCGAGACCGTGTTCCGCGGCACCGGCAAGACCGTCGTCTTCGTGGGCAGCACGAAGGTCTCCGGCACGTGGAAGAAGGCCAACGACTCCGCCACGATCAGGCTCACCACGGCCGACGGGCAGGCCTTCGCCCTGCCGCAGGGCCGCACGTGGATCGAGCTGCTCAGCAAGTCCGAGACGAGCGGGATCACCGTCGGGAAGTGACCGTCAGGAGTCGGTCTCGGTCTCCGCGGCCAACTCCTCGAGCTTGAGTCCGATCTCGATCTCGATCGCCTCGCGCAGTTCGGTACGGAACACCGACAGCACGACCTGCGTCGCGATCGGGATGAGCGCGTTGATCTTCTCGAAGACCTGGGGCCACTCGTCGGCCGGCAGGCCCGCGTCGAGGAACGGCTGCGTGATGTCGTTGCTCACGTGCTTGACGAACCGGTCCGAGATCGCCTCGAGGTGCTCGCGGATCGCCGGCACGATGTCGACGACGCTGTCGGTCGTCAGGCCCATCGAGACGGCCATCGCGCCGGGACGGACGACACCGGCGTCGGTCATCCGGATCGTGTCGTCGTCGATGATCTCCAGCAGACCGAGGTCCACGAGCTTGTCCAGCAGCGGGTGGTCGCGCTCGACGCCCGCCAGCGCCGCGAGCTCGTCGCGGGCGATGACCTCGGAGGGGTCCTCGTCCTCGGCCTCGAAGATGTTGATGAGGTCCAGCGCGACGCCCGGCGCGGTCGTGGGCGACTTCAGGATCGCGTCCTCGACGGCTGCGAGCGTGAAGCCGCGACCCAGCAGCGTGCGGATCAGCAGCAGCCGTTGCAGGTGGACCTGGGAGTAGTAGCCCGTCCGTCCCTCGAGCCGCGGCGGGTCGATGAGCCCGCGCGTCGAGTAGGCGCGCACGTTCCGCACGGTCATCCCCGCCCGCTTGGCGAGCTCGTCGACCGTGAACTCCTCGTCGATCCCCGCGTCAGCCATGCCCGTGAGTCTAGTGAACGCGCGCATCGTGCAGGGCATGATGGGGGTATGTCATCGGTGCGAGGGCAGTTGCTCGTCGCCAGCTCGGCGATCGACGTGGGCCCGTTCCGGCGCAGTGTGGTGTACCTGCTCGACCACGACGAGGACGGCGCGCTGGGCGTGATCGTCAACCGACCGATGGAGTCCGACGTCGACGACGTGCTGCCCGGCTGGGCCGACTGGGTCAACGCGCCGGGCTGCCTGTTCGACGGGGGACCGGTCGCGATGGACTCCGCGCTCGCCGTCGGCGTGGTGCTCGACGCGACCGCGCGCCCGATCGGCTGGCGCCAGATGGCGGGCCGGGTCGGGCTCGTCGACCTCGACGGCCCCATGCCGCGCGGTGGCGAGTTCGTGGGACTGCGCGTGTTCGCCGGCTACGCGGGCTGGTCCCCGGGCCAGTTGGAGGCCGAGATCGGCGAGGGGTCTTGGATCGTCGTCCCCGCGATCGAGGACGACCTCATCTCGCCGGCGCCCGAACGGCTGTGGAACGAGGTGCTGCGCCGGCAGGGCGGCGAGACCCGGTACTGGTCGACGCTCCCCGAGGATCCGGGCCAGAACTGACGCACGGCCCGATCGCCGCCCGTGTTCGCTCGTCCGGTGTCGGGATGGTCGCCTATTATGACCGGGTGGGATTCTTCGGCCGCGGCACCCAGACCGTTCATGACGAGCGCACCGAGCAGCGCCTCGACCACGGCGATCACGAGCGCTTCAGCCACTACGTGCCGAAGGACAAGCTGACCGAGGCCATGGTCATGGGCACCCCCGTCGTCGCGCTGTGCGGCAAGGTGTGGGTCCCCAGCCGCGACCCGCAGCGCTTCCCCGTGTGCCCGGACTGCAAGGACATCTGGGAGAGCCTCAACCCCGGCGACGACGACTCCGGGAGTGACTCCGACCAGTGAGTCACGGCCTCCGGGCCTGGCAGCGTGAGGCGTTCGACCAGTACGCCCGCACGCAGCCGGCCGACTTCCTCACCGTCGCCACGCCCGGTGCCGGCAAGACGACGTTCGCGCTGACGATCGCCGCCGACCTGCTGCACCGGCGGATCATCGAGCGCGTCGTGGTGGTGACGCCCACCGAGCACCTGAAGACCCAGTGGGCGCACGCCGCGGCCCGCTCGGGGATCTCGCTCGAGCCCACGCTCAACGGCGCCCTCGGGGCGCGCTTCGACGGCTACTGCGTCACGTACGCCGGTCTGGCCACGAACCCGGTCGGTCACCGCGTGCGGATCGAGCGCAGCCGGACGTTCGTGATCCTCGACGAGGTGCACCACGCCGGCGATGCGCTCAGCTGGGGCGATGCCGTGCTCGAGGCGTGCGAGCCCGCGACACGGCGGCTGTTGCTCACGGGAACGCCCTTCCGGTCCGACGACAACCCGATCCCGTTCGTCACGTACGCGCCGGTGGGCGACGGCTCGATCTCCAGCGTCGCCGACTACGCGTACGGCTACGGCTCGGCGCTCAAGGACGGGGTCGTGCGCCCCGTCCTGTTCATGGCGTACTCGGGCGAGATGCAGTGGCGCACGCGTGCCGGCGACGAGGTGGCCGCACGCCTGGGTGAGCCGCTGACGAAGGACCAGACGGCGCAGGCACTGCGCACCGCCCTCGATCCGGCCGGGTCCTGGGTGCCGGCGGTGCTCGAGGCCGCGCACAAGCGGCTCACCGAGGTCCGCCGCGACATCGCCGACGCCGGTGGCCTCGTGATCGCGAGCGACCAGACCTCGGCGCGCGCCTACGCGGCGCTGCTCAAGGACCTGACGGGGCGGTCGCCCGTCCTCGTGCTGTCCGACGAGACCGGCTCCAGCGCCAAGATCGCCGAGTTCGCGGCCGGTGACGAGCCGTGGATGGTCGCCGTCCGGATGGTCAGCGAGGGCGTCGACGTGCCGCGCCTCGCCGTCGGCGTCTACGCCACGACGGTCGCCACGCCCCTGTACTTCGCGCAGGCCGTCGGCCGCTTCGTCCGTGCCCGCAAGCGCGGCGAGACCGCCTCGGTGTTCCTGCCCAGCGTCCCGGGGCTGCTCAAGTTGGCGTCCGACCTCGAGGCCGAGCGCGACCACGTGATCGGCCGTCCCGTCCACGACGAGGGCGACCTGTTCGCCGCCGAGGAGGGGCTCCTCGCCCGCGCGAACGCGGCCGAGGGTGCCAGCGACGAGCTCGGCAACCAGTTCGCGGCGCTCGGCAGCGAGGCGTCGTTCGACCGGGTCGTGTACGACGGCGACGAGTTCGCGCCGATCGACTACGAGATGGTCGCCGGCGACAGCGACGAGCTCGACTTCCTCGGCATCCCGGGCCTGCTCGAGCGCGACCAGGTCGCCGAGCTGCTGCGCAGTGCCCGCTCGCGTCGCCGCGAGCCCGCCCGCGCGGACGCCGACGTCGAGTTCGAGCGCCGGGCCGAGCTGCGCCGCGAGCTGAACTCCCTCGTGGCGGCGTGGCACCACCGCACCGGCAGCCCGCACGGCGTCACGCACAACCGGCTGCGCCAGGAGTGCGGCGGCCCGGCCGCCACGGCCGCCACGGTCGATCAGCTGCAGCAGCGCATCGACACGCTGCGCGACTGGGCCCTGCGCGCCTCCGGCTGAGCGTGGTCTCGATACGCCCGCTCGTTCCTCACGGAACTACTCGACCACCGCGGCTTCCCGCGGCTTCCCGGTGATCGAGTAGCGGCGGCGAGCGCAGCGAGCTCGTCGCGTGTCGAGATCTCCTCGGCAGAGCGCTCCCGTCGGGCCCGTGACGCCTCTACGCTGACACCGTGACTGTCACGCTCGCCCCCCGGACCCGCGCCTTCGCCGCCCTGCTGAAGCGGCTCGCCACGCCGGTCGAGGAGGCCACCGACCACGCGGCCCTGCGCGCCGAACGGCTCAAGCTGATGAACTCACCGGCCGGGAAGGTCGTGTTCGGCCGGCCCGACCGGCGAGCCCGCGTCGAGGAGATCGAGATCGGCCTGAAGGGCCGCACGCTGCGGGCCGTCGTGCACCGGCCGACGGGCGTCGGCGGCGCGCGACCGGCCGTCGTGAACTTCCACGGCGGCGGCTGGGTGCAGGGCTCGCCCGAGCAGTCCGCGTGGCTCGCCTCGCGACTTGCCGCGGGCTCGGGTGCCGTCGTGATCTCGCCCTCCTACCGGCTCGCGCCGGAGCACCCCTTCCCGGCGGCCGTCGACGACACGTGGGAGGCGCTCCAGTGGATCGTCGCCCATGCCGACAGGCTCGGCATCGACACCGACCGGCTCGCGGTCATGGGCGACAGCGCCGGGGGCAACCTCGCGGCCGTCGCCGCCCAGCGCAGCGTGCGCGAGGGCGGCCCGCGCCTGCGCGCCCAGGTCCTGATCTACCCGGCCGTCGAGATGTACGACAAGTTCGCCTCCGAGCTGCGGATGCCCGACGAGGCCGTGCTCAGCTCGGCCAACATGAGCGCGTTCGCGCACCTCTACATGGGCGAGGCGTACGGCACGTCCGACCCGCTGGCCTCGCCGCTGCGAGCCGCGTCGTTCGACGGCCTGCCGCCGGCGTTCATCCTCACGGCCGACCACGACCCGCTGCTCGACAACGGCGTGCGCTACCGCGAGGTGCTGCAGCACGCCGGGGTGCCGGTCCGGTACCGCGAGTACCCGGCCGCGGTGCACGGCTTCATGAGCCTGCCCGGAGTCGTCCCGGTCGCCCGCGAGGCGGCCGACGACATCGTCGACTACGTCGCCGGCCACGTGGTGGTGCCGTGATGAGCCGCCGGATCCGCTCGGCCGGGCTCGACCCGCAGACCGAGTACGAGGAGATCTCGCGGGGTTTCGGCCTGTACGACTTCCCGTGGGACCTCGAGCAGTCGCTCAGCTTCGCCCTGTTCCGCACGTACGCCGTGCCGTCGATCGGGCGGCTGCTGTACGACACCGGCGAGTTCACCGAACGCGTGCAGAAGCGTCACGACGACACCGCGCTGCTGCTCGGCGAGATGGTCGACGAGGGCCTCGAGAGCACGTCCGGGCGCACCGCGATCCGTCGCGTCAACCAGATGCACGGCCGCTACGACATCAGCAACGAGGACATGCGCTACGTCCTGTCGACGTTCGTCGTGATGCCGAACCGTTGGGTGAACCACTACGGCTGGCGCCGCACGACTCCGGACGAGGACATCGCGGGCGTCAACTACTACCTGCGGCTGGGTCGGCTCATGGGCATCCGCGACCTGCCCGACGACTTCGCCGGCTTCGAGCGGCTCCTCGAGGAGTACGAGGCCGAGCACTTCGCGTTCGACCCGAAGTCGCGGGCGGTGGCGGACTCGACGCTCGAGCTGCTCACGACGTTCTATCCGCGGCCGCTCGCGCCGGTGGTCCGCCGGTTCAGCGTGGCGATCATGGACCCGCACCTGCGCGCGGCGTTCGGCTACGAGGATCCGCCCGCCTGGTTCGAGCGCGCGAGCCACGCGGCCCTGCGCCTGCGTGGCAGGGTCGTGCGTTTCCTGCCCGAGCGCCGAACGCCCAAGCGCGTGCGCGACTCGCGCCGGATCAAGTCGTACCCCGGCGGATTCCTGATCGAGCACCTCGGTACCTGACGCCTCCCCGCCGACGAACCTGAGCGAATGTCCAGAACACGGTTCATGATGGAAGACGTGCCCGGCCCCGGAGTCTCCCTCTCGGGGCCGGGTACGTCACCTCCCGCTGAGTGGCACGTTTCAGCCCCGGAACACGCCGTTCTCGGGTCGAAACGTGCACCTCACGGAATCCCCGGCCGCCCGCGGCGGTTGTCCAAGGTGTGAAGCTCTCGGTCCTCGATCTCGTTCCCGTCCGCACCGACCAGACCACCGGCGACGCGCTCGCCGCGACGACGGAGTTGGCGCAGGCCGCCGACCGGCTAGGGTTCGAGCGGTACTGGGTCGCCGAGCACCACAACATGCCCGCCGTCGCCGCCACCAGCCCGCCCGTCCTGATCGCCCACCTCGCGGCGCAGACGCAGCGGATCCGGCTCGGCTCCGGGGGAGTGATGCTGCCCAACCACGCGCCGCTGGCCGTCGCCGAGCAGTTCGCGCTGCTCGAGGCCGCGCACCCCGGCCGGATCGACCTCGGGATCGGCCGCGCGCCGGGCTCCGACCCGGTCACGTCGTGGGCGCTGCGTGGCGCCGCCGGCCGCGACGACACCGACATCGAGAACTTCCCGCGCTACCTCGACGACGTCGTGGCCCTCATGGACGGCCGGGGCGTGCGGGTCCCGATCCCGAACCAGAACTACGTGCTCCGGGCGACGCCGGCGGCCGTCGACGCGCCGCAGCTGTGGCTGCTCGGCTCGTCGATGTACTCGGCCCACCTCGCGGCCGCGAAGGGGCTGCCGTACGTGTTCGCGCACCACTTCAGCGGCCAGGGCACGGCCGAGGCGCTCGCGGTCTACCGCAGCGAGTTCCGGCCGAGCGACGTGTGTCAGCAGCCGACGACGTTCCTCACGGCGAACGTCGTGGTGGCCGACACCACCGAGGAGGCCGTCGCGCTGGCCCTGCCGAACCTGCAGAACATGGCCCGCCTGCGCACCGGCAAGCCGCTCACGGCGGTCGACCTCGTCGAGGACGCCGAGGCGCTCGAGCTGGACCAGGTGGCGGACTCGCTCGTCGAGTCGGGCCTGGCCCGCATGGTCGTCGGCGACCCCGAGACCGCGCGCAAGGAGCTGACGGTCCTGGCCGAGCAGTTCGACGTCGACGAGGTCATGCTGCATCCGGTCGCGTCGGCACGCCGCGGCACCGACCCGCGTACCTCGCCCGCCCGGGTCCGGACGCTGGAGCTGCTCAGCGAGGTGTGATCTCGATACGCCGCTCGCTGCGCTCGCGTGCTACTCGATCACCGGATCAGCGGACGGCGATGCCGGCGTCGGCCCACTCGTCCTCGACGCGGTCGAGGTTCTCCGGACTGACGGCGGCGGTGAGCTCCAGCAGCACCGTGACGGCGAAGCCCTCGATCGCGGCGTCGAGGGCCGTCGCGCGGACGCAGTGGTCCGTGGCGATGCCGCACACGTCGATCGCCTCCACCCCGCGGTCGCGCAGGAAGGCTGCGAGGCTCCGGCCGTCCGCGGTCGCGCCCTCGAAGCCGGAGTAGGCCGCGGCGTACTCGCCCTTGTCGAAGATCGCCGCGAACAGGTCGTCGGTCAGCGGCGCGTGCAGCTCGGCACCGGGCGTGCCGACGACGCAGTGCCGCGGCCACGAGACGACGAAGTCGGGCGCGTCGCTGAAGTGTGCGCCGGGGTCGATGTGGTGGTCGCGCGTCGCCACGACGAGGTCGTACCCGCCCGCGGCGATCAGGTCCGCGACGGCGGCCGCGACCGCAGCACCGCCCTCGACGGCGAGCGATCCGCCCTCGCAGAAGTCGTTCTGGACGTCGACGACGACCAGGGTCCTTGGCGCCATCAGTCCTCCTCGTAGACCGTCGGAATGGCGGGATCGCCCTTCGACAGCCGGCGTGCGGCGGCGGGCAGCTCGCGGAGCGACGCCCGCAGCCGCTCGCGGGCCTCGTCGAGCGTGCCGTGGTGGACCCGTTCGCCCGACTCGACGAGCGGCACCATGAGGAGCCGGTCATCGCCGTCGTCGCGCGGCTGCAGGTCGATCCCGACGATCTCGGCCTCGGCGACGCCCTTGGCGCTGAGTCGGCGCAGTGCCGTCTTGCGACCGCCGACCGAGGCCTTGTCCTTGCTCTTCTTCGCGACGCCGACCATCGTCCCGGCGCCGTCCTCGCGGGCGACCAGCTTGTAGACGAAGCCGCTCGTCGGGACGCCCGATCCCGTCACGAGCGACGTGCCCACGCCGTAGCCGTCGACCGGTGCGGCGGCGAGTGCGGCGATCGCGTACTCGTCGAGGTCGCTCGTCACCGTGATCCTCGTGTCCGTGTTGCCCGCGGCGTCCAGCTGCGCCCGCGTCGCGCGCGCGACGTCGCCGAGGTCGCCCGAGTCGAGCCGCACCGCGCCCAGATCCGCTCCGCCGACCTCGATCGCCGCCGCGACGCCCTGGCCGATGTCGTACGTGTCGACGAGCAGCGTCGTGTCCCGGCCGAGCGCCGCGACCTGCGACGCGAACGCCTCGCGCTCGGTGTCGTGGACGAGGGTGAACGCGTGCGCCGCGGTGCCCCGCGTCGGAATGCCGTAGCGGCGTCCGGCCTCGAGGTTCGACGTCGCCGCGAACCCCGCGATGTACGCGGCCCGGGCGGAGGCCACGGCGGCGGCCTCGTGCGTGCGGCGGGTGCCCATCTCGATGCACGGCCGGTCGCCCGCGGCCACGATCATGCGGGCGGCCGCGGAGGCGATCGCGGAGTCGTGGTTGAGGATCGACAGGATCACCGTCTCGAGGACCACGCCCTCGGCGAACGTCGCGTCGACCCGCAGGATCGGCGAGCCGGGGAACCACAGCTCACCCTCGGGGTAGCCCCACACGTCGCCGCCGAACCGGTACTCCGCGAGCCAGTCGCAGGTCGCCTCGTCGACGACGTGCGTGCGACGCAGGAAGTCGATCTCGTCGGCGCCGAAGCGGAAGTCGGCCAGCGCGTCGAGCACGCGTCCCGTGCCGGCGACGACCCCGAACCGGCGACCGCCGGCCAGCCGCCGGCCGAACACCTCGAAGACGCTGCGCCGGTGGGCCGTCCCGTCGGCCAGCGTGGCCTGCAGCATGGTCAGCTCGTAGTGGTCGGTGAGGAGGCCGGTCGAGGAGGCCGTGGGTGCCATGGGCTCAGACTAGGACGCCGGACGGCACGGAGGTCACTTGATCGTGACGGTCCTCCGGGCGCTCGAGCCGGCCACGCCGCCGTCGCCGGCGTACACGACCGTGACGGTGCGCCGGCCCTTCGCGAGCTTCGTGGCCCTCACGACGACCCGGCCGCCCTTGAGCGTCCCCGTGCCGACCGTCCGGCCGCCGAGCCTGACCGTGACCTTGCCGGTCGGGGTGATGCCGGTGGCCGTCACCCGGATCGAGAGGACCGCCGCGCGGCGGGTGCCCTTGGCCGTCACGGTCGTGGTCGACGGCGCCGCGAGCACCTTCGTCGCGGCGGAGGTCCTCGAGGCCGCGGTGTGGCCGGGCGCGGTTCCGGTCACGCGCACCGAGACGGAGTGGTTCAGGTCGGCACGGGTCAGCGTGTACGTGCGGCCGCGGGCGCCCGCGATCGGCGAGCCGTCGCGCAGCCACTGGTGGGCCAGCGCCGCGGAGGCGGGGGTCCACGCGCCGGAGGTCGCGGTCAGGACCCGGCCCACGCGGGCGGTGCCGGCGACGGTCGGCGTCGGGCCCGTCACGGCGGGGACGGGCGTCACGGCGGCCGCGGCGACGGCCGTCGTGCGCGGGGACGTCACGCTCGCGCTCACGTCCGGGTACGGGCCCATGAACTCGGTGTCGGTCACGCGCACCGAGATGCGCCGGCCGAGGTCCGCGTCGGTCAGCAGGTACGACGCGCCGGTCGCCCCCGCGATCTCGGTGCCGTCGCGCAGCCAGACGTACCCGGTCGTCCCCGCGGGGGTCCAGTTCTGCGTCGATGCGGCCAGGCTCTGGCCGACGCGGGGCCCGTCGTCGGGCACCGTGACCGCGGCGCTGGCGCACGGGCCCTTGCAGGCCAGCTGCGTGTCGGCGGTCGTCGTGGCCCCGCTCGTGAGGATGATCTGCCGGGCGCCGGCGAAGATGGTCGCGTCGTCCCAGTACTCCGCTGCCAGGTAGCGGCTGTCGTCGAACTGCACGACGTACGTCCCCGGTCGCATCCGGAACTCGAACGTCCCGTCGGCGCCGATGCGCTGCAGGTACAGCGAGCTCCAGTCGTCGTTCTCGTTGGGGTGCCAGAGCCGCACGTACGTGTCGGTCGCGGGCGTGCCGTTGGGCCACGTGGCGGTGCCGCGGATCGTGCCGAGGTCGGTGGCCGCCTCGAGCGACGCGTCGATCTCCTGCGACGAGCCGGCGCCGATCGTCACCCACGCGGCCTCGGCCTCCGTGGTGGCACCGGCATGCCACTCGTCGCGCAGCAGGTCGCCACGACGGTCCATGAAGTCGAACTCGAGCTTGTACCGGCCCGCCGGTGCCGTGAGCGTGTACCCGCCGTCCTCGCCGGGGTAGCCCTCGACGTCGTCGTACGAGCCCTTGCCCTCCGGGTGTGCCCGCACCCGGACGTCCACCGGGCTGAAACCCGTCGGCACGCTCACGACTCCCGAGATCGTGCCGGTCTCCGCGGCGGTCGCCGTGGGCGCGAGCCCCACGACGAGCGCCAGGGCTGACGCGACGGCGACGAGCAGGCGTGCGGGCGTGGCGGTGAGATGCCCCCGAGATGGCATGGGTTCCTCCGATGTGGTGGTGCAGGGTCCGAGTCGGGCACACCGTAAGCAGGTGTGGTGGCCCGGCACATCCCCCGATAGCGGGGTGTGCCGGTGCCCGAGGGCCTTGAACCCGGTCCGGGCACAATGGGGGAGTGACCACCCCCGCCCCCGTCGAGACCGAGAAGCCGGAAGCCGATCTGGTCATCCAGCTGGAGGATCCGTGGGTGACGATCGTGTGGAACGACCCGGTCAACCTGATGTCCTACGTGGCGTTCGTGTTCCGCACGTACTTCGGGTACACGGAGGAGAAGGCGACCGAACTCATGATGGCGGTGCACGAGGACGGCAAGGCAGTGGTCTCCAGCGGTCGCCGCGAGGAGCAGGAGCGCCACGTCCAGGCGATGCACGAGTACGGCCTGTGGGCCACGTTGGAACGGAGCGAGGTGTGAAGCCGTTCCGGCGGCGACGGCGTGGGACGGTGACGGCCACCTTCCAGGCCAACGAGGCCCAGTTGCTCGTGAACCTCGCCCGGCAGGTGGTCGAGCTGTTGCAGGACCGCAACGGCCCGTCCGAGTCCGAGCCCGACCCGCTCGCGCAGCTGATCGGGATGACCGGCCCGGTCACGCCGCCGGACGATCCCGTCCTGGCGCGACTGCTGCCGGACGCGTACGCCGACGACCCGCAGGACTCCGCGGAGTTCCGCCGGTTCACCGAGCAGTCGCTTTCCTCGGGCAAGGTCGCCAACGCGCGCCTCGTGATCGAGAGCCTCGAGACCGGTGGACTCGAGGACGGCTCGAAGACCGTCGAGGTCGAGCTCGACGACGGGCAGGTCCTCGCGTGGCTGCGCTCCCTGACCGACATCCGCCTCGCGCTGGCCGTGCGGCTCGGCATCGAGGAGGAGGACGACGCCGAACGACTCGCCGCCTCCGACGACGAGGCGGTCGCCGCGATGGCCGACGTGTACGACTGGCTCGGCTTCATCCAGGAGACGCTCGTCCACGTCGCGTGACGGAGTCCGCCAGGCGGATGCGCTCCCGCGATCGCGGGACGCGTCGATAGGATCAAGAGTTGTGTTGACCATCCTGCGCGACCACGTGGACGCGATCGTCGCCCACGCCCGTCGCGACCACCCCGACGAGGCCTGCGGCGTCATCGCCGGCCCGATCGGGTCCGACCGCCCCGAGCGGCTCGTACCGATGCTCAACGCCGCGATGTCGCCCACGTTCTACGAGTTCGACTCGGGCGACCTGCTGAGGCTGTACCGCGAGATGGACGACCACGACGAGGAACCCATCGTGATCTACCACTCGCACACCGCGACCGAGGCGTACCCGTCGCGCACCGACACCAACCTGGCGTCCGAGCCGGGGGCGCACTACGTGCTGGTCTCGACGCGCGACGGAGCCGACGCCGAGGGCGCGGACGTCGACTTCCGGTCCTACCGGATCGTCGACGGTGAGATCACCGAGGAAGAAGTAAGGGTCGTCGACGGTTACACCGACGAGAGCACGTCCCCCGACACAGAGGTTGAGCACTGATGGCCATCGAGGTCCGCATCCCCACGATCCTGCGCCCGTACACGGGGGGTGAGCGCGCCGTCGACGCCGACGGGGGCACCCTGTCGGCCCTGATCGACGATCTCGAGACGAACCACGAGGGCATCCGGGAGCGCCTCCTCGACGGTGCCGAGCTGCGCCGGTTCGTCAACATCTACGTCAACGACGAGGACGTGCGCTTCCTCGGCGGCCTCGGCACCGAGCTCTCCGACGGCGACACCGTCGTCATCCTGCCCGCCGTGGCGGGCGGCTCGCGCTGAGCGCATGACCCGCTACGACTCGCTCGTCGACTCGGTCGGCCACACCCCGCTCGTCGGGCTGCCGAACCTGTCGCCGAGCGATGACGTGCGACTGTGGGCCAAGCTCGAGGACCGCAACCCGACCGGCTCGATCAAGGACCGCGCGGCGCTCTCGATGATCGAGGCCGCCGAGGCCGACGGCTCATTGACGCCCGGCGCCACGATCCTCGAGCCGACGAGCGGCAACACCGGCATCTCCCTGGCGATGGTCGCGCGCCAGCGCGGCTACCAGCTGATCTGCGTCATGCCCGAGAACACGTCGATCGAGCGTCGCCAGCTGCTGACGATGTGGGGCGCCGAGATCATCGGCTCGCCCGCCGCCGGCGGGTCGAACGAGGCCGTGCGGGTCGCGAAGGGCCTCGCCGCCGAGCATCCCGAGTGGGTCATGCTCTACCAGTACGGCAACCCGGCGAACGCCGACGCCCACTACCGCGGCACGGCGCCGGAGATCCACGCCGACCTGCCCGAGGTCACGCACTTCGTCGGCGGACTGGGCACCACCGGCACCCTCATGGGCGTCGGCCGGTACTTCCGCGAGCACCGGCCCGAGGTCAGGATCGTCGCGGCCGAGCCGCGCTACGGCGAGCTCGTCTACGGGCTGCGCAACCTCGACGAGGGGTTCGTGCCCGAGCTGTACGACGCGAGCCTCATCGACTCGCGCTTCTCGGTCGGCCCGCGCGACGCCGTGCGGCGGGTGCGTGAGCTGATCGATCACGAGGGCATCTTCGCGGGCATCTCGACCGGCGCGATCCTGCATGCGGCCCTGGCCCAGGCCGCGAGGTCGGTCAAGGCCGGCGAACGCGCCGACATCGCGTTCGTGATCGCCGACGGCGGCTGGAAGTACCTCTCGACCGGCGCGTACGAGGGCACGATCGACGAGGCCGAGGACCGCCTCGAGGGCCAGCTCTGGGCCTGACGCCGGACTCGTGCGCGCGTCGCCCGCGATCCCACCCGACCGGGTCGGTTCCCACGCACCCGCCCGAGCGGTTAGCCTTCCTCGCGTGGGCGACATCGTCGTGTTCTCGGGTAGTGCGCATCGGACCTTGGCCGAGGCGATCTGCAGCAACCTCGGTGTGACGCTGTCCCCGTCGGACACGACGCGGTTCAGCAACGACTGCCTCCAGGTCCAGCTGCTCGCCAACTGCCGCCAGCGGGACGTGTTCATCGTCCAGCCGCTCGTGCCGCCGACGCAGGACCACCTCATGGAGCTGCTGCTCATGGTCGACGCGGCCCGGGGCGCCTCGGCGGCCTCGATCACGGTGGTCGTGCCGCACTACGCCTACGCCCGGTCCGACAAGAAGGACGCCTCGCGCATCTCGATCGGTGGCAAGCTCGTCGCCGACCTGATGGCCACCGCGGGGGTCAACCGCGTCGTCACGATGACGTTGCACGCGCCGCAGGTGCACGGCTTCTTCGCGATGCCGGTCGACCATCTGACGGCGATCGGCGAGCTGGCCGAGCACTACCGCCAGCAGGACCTCACCGACGCGATCGTCGTCTCGCCCGACTTCGGCAACGCCAAGACCGCGTCGCAGTTCGCGCGGCTGCTGGGCCTGCCCGTCGCGGCGGGCAGCAAGCAGCGCAAGGCCGACGACAAGGTCGTGATCGACACGATCGTCGGCGACGTCGCGGGCAAGCGGGCGATCGTCCTGGACGACGAGATCGCGACGGGCGGATCGATCATCGAGCTGATGGACAAGCTCGAGGAGTACGGCGTCACCGAGGCGTCGGTCGCGTGCACGCACGGGTTGTTCGCGGGCAAGGCGGTCGAGCGCCTGCGCAGCCATCCGGGGATCACCGAGGTCGTCACGACGGACACCGTCCCGGCGCCGACCGCGTGGCCCGAGCTGAAGGTCCGCTCCGTCGCCCCGCTGTTCGCCGAGGCGATCGCCCGCATCCATGCCGGCGAGTCGGTCTCGAGCCTCTTCGACGGCGTCGACCCCGCCCACGCCCCGCCGCAGCCCAAGCTCCCGCTGTAGTCAGCGGATGCCGCGGATCCGGACGACCGCGAGTGCGCCGACCAGGCCGACGACCGCGGCGGTGAGGTAGAGCGACGTGTAGCCGCCCAGCTGCGTCACGATCGGCGCGGCGATGACGGGCGCGACGACCTGAGGCAGGGCGTTCGCGATGTTGATGACGCCGAGGTCCTTCGCGAAGTCGGCCTCGTCGGGCAGCACCTCGGTCACGATCGCGAGGTCCACCGCGAGGAACGCGCCGAACCCGATGCCCAGCACCACCGCGGCGGCGAGGACGCCCGGCCACGTCTGCCAGAACGCCAGCATCGCCGCGGCCACGGCCATGACGACGCCGGCCCAGACGACGAACACCTTGCGGCGGCCGATCCGGTCGGACCACCGGCCCGCGATCACGGCCGACACCGCGACGACGACGCTGTTCAGAGCGATCACGACGAACACGCCGTTCTCCGGGTCGTCGAGCCCCACGGCGTCGTCGAGGAAGAACAGCAGGTACAGCGTCGCGATCGCGTTCCCGAGGTTCACGACGAAGCGCGTCAGCCACGCCCACCCGAAGTCGGGGTACCGCCGCGGCGAGACCCAGAAGGACCGCACGAACGCGCCGAGCTCGAAGGCCGGAGCCGTCGTGACCGGCTCGTCGAGGCTGCGCCGCAGGTAGGGGATCGCGCTGAGCAGCAGGAAGACGGCGCAGGCGACGTAGCCCGCCCGGTAGCCGCCGAACGCGATCGCCAGGCCCGCTCCGACGAGGATGCCGAGGGTCTGGCCCAGGCTCACCATGCCGCCGACCGAGGCGCGCTGCGCGACCGGGACGCGATCGGGCAGGCTCGCGGTGATCGCCGCCAGCGACGCGTTGACGGCCGCCTGGACGAGGCACCAGCCGACGACGACGTGCCAGAACTGCGTCGCCCCGGCCAGCACCGTCAGGCCGAGCGCACCGCCGAGGGACCCGATCGTGATCCACGGGACCCGGCGTCCGCGCCGTGACGTGGTCCGGTCGGACAGCGCCCCGAAGAGCGGATTCGCGACCATCGAGATCGCCGCGCCGATCCCCGTGACGATCGCGAGCGCGGCCTCCTTGCCGCCCCACGCCCCGGTGTCGGCGACGAGCGCCTCGGTCTGCTGGGGGAGCAGCACCGCGAGCGGGCCGAAGAACGCGACGTACGTGCCGAGGTTGACGAGCGTGATCGCCAGGACCCACGGCAGCCGGACCGCCGTGGTGGAGGTGCGCCCCGTCATGCCTGCTGGGCCCGGATCACCGCGCGGTACCAGTCGAACGAGTCCTTCGGGGTGCGCTGCTGCGTCGCGTAGTCGACGTACGTGAGGCCGAAGCGCTGGGAGTAGCCCTCGGCCCACTCGAAGTTGTCCATGAACGACCAGTGGAAGTAGCCGCGGACGTCCACGCCGGCCTCCATCGCGTCGAGCAGGGCGGCCAGGTGCGCACCCGTGTAGTCGATGCGCCGCTGGTCGCGGATGCGGCCGTCCGCGTCCGGCGTCTCGTTGAACGCGCCGCCGTTCTCGGTGATGTAGATCGGGGGCAGCGCGTCTCCGTACGTGTCCTTGAGCCCGACGAGCATCTTCGTGAAGCCGTCGGGGATGATCGGCCAGCCGAAGTCGTTCTGGGGGAAGCCCGGGGGCACCACCTGCTCGAACGGGATCTCGGCACCCGGCGCGGCGGCCGCGATGTACTGCGGGTTGTACGAGTTCACGCCGAGGAAGTCGATCGGCTGGGCGATCGTCTCGAGGTCGCCGTCCTGCATCACCGGGTCGACGAACCCGGCGAGCGGCCAGCCGCGGCCGAGCACGGGATCGAGGAACACCCGGTTGTACACGAGGTCGAAGAGCTGGGCGGCGTCGTGCGCGGCCTCGTCGACGGGACGGACCTCGATGTGGTTGTTCGCCGGCCCGATCTGGGTCGCGCCCGCCGCGCGCAGCGCCTGGACGGCCTTGCCGTGCGCGAGCAACTGGTGCCACGCGACCTGCATCGCGCCGAAGCCGAGCTGCTTGCCGGGGGCGTGGATCCCGTTGCCGTGGCCGAGCAGCGTGAAGATGACGGTCTCGTTGAGCGTGAACCAGCGGGTGACCCGGTCGGCGAGCCGCTCGCCGACGAGTCGCGTGTACTCGGCGAACCGGTCGGTGATCTCGCGGTTCTCCCAGCCGCCGTTCGCCTCCAGCGCCTGCGGCGAGTCCCAGTGGAAGACCGTGGCGCTCGGTTCGATGCCGTGCTCGAGCAGGGTGTCGACGAGTCGGTCGTAGAAGTCCAGCCCCCGGGGCTCGACCGTGACGCCGTCGGGCTGGATGCGCGACCACGCGATCGAGAACCGGTACGCGTCCACGCCCAGGTCGGCCATCAGGGCGACGTCACTGCGGTACCGGTGGTAGTGGTCGCACGCCACGTCGGCGGTGTCGCCGCCGAGCGTGCGCCCGGGGGTGTGGCTGAACTCGTCCCAGATCGACCGGCCGCGGCCGTCCTCGTCGACGGCCCCCTCGATCTGGTGGGAGGCGGTCGAGACGCCCCACACGAAGTCGGGCCCGAAGGCACCGCGGAGTCGGTCGGGCACGGGTGTGACGTCGCTCATACCCGCATCCTGCCGCACGGCGGGGATGACCGACCTCACGTCGCGTTCATTTCCCGTTAACACGCGAGGGTGTCTACCCTCTGACGTGTGAGCGACGCACCCATCGGCATCTTCGACTCGGGCTTCGGTGGTCTCACCGTCGCCCGGGCGGTGCTCGACCAGCTGCCGCACGAACCGATCGTCTACCTCGGCGACACGGCCCGTCAGCCGTACGGGCCCAAGCCGATCTCGGAAGTGCGTGAGTACGCGCTCGACTGCCTCGACCACCTCGTCGCGCAGGGCGTCAAGGCGCTCGTCATCGCGTGCAACTCCGCGAGCGCGGCGGTCCTGCGCGACGCCCGTGAGCGCTATGACGTGCCCGTCGTCGAGGTGATCCTGCCGGCCACCCGGCGGGCAGTGAACGCGACCCGCAACGGCCGGGTCGGCGTCATCAGCACCGTCGCGACTGCGACCTCCCAGGCGTACGACGACGCCTTCGCCGCGAACCCGGGCATCGCGCTGCACACGCAGACGTGCCCCCGCTTCGTCGAGTTCGTGGAGGCGGGCATCACCGGCGGGCCCGAACTGCTCGCCGTCGCGGAGTCCTACCTCGCGCCGCTCAAGGACGCGGACGTCGACACGCTCGTGCTCGGCTGCACGCACTACCCGCTGCTGACCGGGGTCCTGTCCTACGTCATGGGCGACGGCGTGACCCTCGTGTCCAGCGCCGAGGAGACCGCGAAGGACGTGTACCGGCTGCTCGCGTCGTCCGGTCTCGAGCGCGATGCCGCGCTGCCGGCCCCCGTGCACCGCTTCCTCACGACCGGCCACCCGGCCGAGTTCGCCGACCTCGGCCGGCGCTTCCTGGGACCCGAGGTCGAGTCCGTCGACCAGTTCGCGTGGGTGACGGTGTGAGGCTCACGATCGTCGGCTGCTCCGGCTCGTTCCCCGGACCGGACTCCGCCGCCAGCTGCTACCTCGTCGAGGCGCCGTTCGAGGGCCGCACCTTCCGGCTGCTGCTCGACCTCGGATCGGGGGCCCTGGGCCCTCTGCAGGACCACATCGACCTGCGTGACATCGACGCGATCAGCCTGTCGCACCTGCACCCCGACCACTGCTTCGACATGAGCGGTCTGTACGTCGTCCGCAAGTACCACCCGGCCGGCCGGCCGCCGCGCATCCCGGTCTATGCGCCACCGGGCAGCGACCAGCACCTCTCCGACGCCTACGGCACGACGGCGCCCAACGGGATGACCCTGCCGTTCGAGTTCCACGCCATCGGCGACGGGTTCGAGACCACGATCGGCCCGTTCACGCTGCGCACGCACCTCACCCCGCATCCCGTCGAGGCGTATGCCGTCCGGATCGAGCACGAGGACAGCGTCCTCGTGTACTCCGGCGACACCGGTCCGTCCGACGCGCTGGCCGAGTTCACCGCCGGCGCCGACGTGTTCCTGTGCGAGGCGTCCTTCGTCGAGTCCGCGCAGAACCCGCCCGACCTGCACCTCACGGGCGCGGACGCGGGCCGGCTGGCGGTCGCGGCCGGGGTCGGCAACCTGCTGCTCACCCACATCCCGCCGTGGACCGATCGCGCCGAGGTCGAGTCCGACCTGTTGACGACCTGGCCGGGGCGGTATCGCCTCGTCGTGCCCGGCGACGTAGTCGAGTTGTAACCCTCCTGCGATTGCCGGGTTCGCCGGCCGGGTGTTACATGTCACACGGTGCCCACCCGTCCGCGCAGCAGGCGCGTGCGGTTTCGTCCGGGGGGACGGGGCGCCGATAGGGGGAGATCGTGACGATCTCATGGAAACCACTCGCCCTGTCCGCAGCCCTGGCCGTCTCCGCACTGACCGTGCCGGTGACGTTGGGCTCGGCCACCGCGGGAGCAGCACCAGCCACCACCAAGTCATCGGAGCCGCGACCGTTCGATCCGAGCACCGCCGACCGCACGGTCGACGGCGTCAAGGTCGAGGCACCCGGCAAGTACCAGGGCAAGGTCGCCAAGCGCTCGCGCAGCGCGGCACCGGCCGCGGCGACGCCGGCGGTCGGCACGGTCCGTCAGTGGCTCGCCAACGACGACCTCAACGGCGCGTACCGCAAGGACTACACGCTGCGCGGCGTCGGTGAGCACATCGAGGTCTGGGTCGCGAACGACATCGCCTTCCCGGCCGGTGACTGCCGCGGCACCGACGCGACGACCGTCACCGACGCCCAGGTCGAGGACCTGGTCCACGAGTTCGACACGAACATGTATCCGAAGGAGTCCGAGGCGTTCAGCGTCGCACCGGACCGCGACGGATCGAACGCCCAGCTCGGCCCGGACGCCAACGGCAACGGTGGCGACTACACCGGTGACGGCGACAAGATCGTCACGCTCGTCGACAACGTCCGTGACGACAACTTCTACGACTTCCCGGCGAACCCGACCTACATCGCCGGCTTCTTCTGGTCGTACTTCAACGAGCTGCTCGACCGCAACATCATGACGATCGACGCGTTCGACTGGACGCACCGCACCGGCGCGAACCCGCCGGACGCCCCCACCTCGGACCTGTGCACGAGCCGCCCCGCGCGACCGCGCCTGTACGAGGGCACGTTCGCCCATGAGTACCAGCACCTGCTGCAGTACTACACGGACCCGAACGAGTCGGTCGCGGTCAACGAGGGCCTGTCGGACTTCGCGCAGACGCTCGTCGGCTACGTCGACGGCACGAAGACCGTGTACGACAAGGGCGGCGACAGCCACCTGTACTGCTTCCAGGGCTTCGGCACCGTCAAGACGGACTTCAACACCAACCCGCGCGACTGCGGCGGCCCGGAGAACTCGTTCAACCTGTGGGACGAGGGCTCGACTGGATCCGCGGTGCTGGCCGACTACGGTCACGCGTACCAACTGATGCTCTACCTGTACGACAAGTTCGGCGAGTCCTTCCTGACGGCGCTGCACCGCGACGGTGAGCACCAGGGCATCGCGGCGCTGGAGTCCCAGCTCGAGGCCAAGGGCACGACGTTCCCGAAGGTCCTGCACGACTTCCAGTCGATGACGCTGCTGGACAAGACCGTCGGCGACGCGAAGAACTCGCTGATCATCGGGACGTCGAAGGCGAAGGTGACGAGCAAGAGCCTGCGCTCGTCGGTCAACCTCGACAACCCGGCCGCCTACGCCACGCCCGGCGCGGCGCCGAACGGTGCCGACTACGTGCCGCTGAAGGTCAACGGCAAGGCCGTGAAGGGCACGAGCCTGCGCTCGCTCACCTTCAAGGGCGCCACGACGCTGCCGACCCTGCCGCTGGCATGGACGACGGTCTCGGACGATCCCGACCGGGCCGGCAACCCGGTGCTGTTCTCGGGCAACGAGAACAGCACGGATGCCTCCGCGGTCACGAAGGTGACCGTGCCGGCGGCCGATCCGTCGCTGACGTTCCTGGCCAAGTACGGCGCCGAGGTCGGGTACGACTACGGCTACGTCCAGGTGTCCACCGACGGCGGGAAGTCCTACACGGCGATCGAGGGTGACAAGACGGTCGAGGGTCCGCTCGGTCCGTCGCTGAACGGCACGACCGACGGGTTCGAGCAGCACACGTTCGACCTGTCGGCCTACGCCGGCCAGGAGATCCTGCTGTCGTTCCGCTACGTCTCCGACGGCGGCGTGAACGAGGGCGGCCTCAAGATCGACGACATCAAGGTCGGCGGCACGCTGGTCAGCGACGGCTCGAGCCTGGCCGGCTTCTCCTCGCCGACCGAGATCAGCCCGACGCCGGTCGCGAACTGGCACGTCAAGCTCGTCGGCACGCGTCCGGGCAAGGTTCCGTACGTCGCGCAGGTCGAGTGGGACGGCAAGTCGTCGCTCTCGCTGAAGCCGGTGCAGTGGCTCAAGCTGCTGCCCGCCTCGTCGATCACCGCCGTCGTCTCCTACGACGAGCCGACCGGCATGGTCCAGCAGTACGCGCCGTACACCCTCACGGTGAACGGCCAGGTCCAGCCCGGCGGGTCCTGATCGGTTGAGCGATTCCCCGGTTCAGTGGGTATTTCCGCACTTTTCGAGGGCTGCGGCCCTCCGGGAGTGACCGGTGACCCACTGAGCCGGGGAATCTGCGTCTCGCTACCGTGGGGCGCATGACCCGAGAAGACGGACGTACCCCCGACCAGCTGCGACCCATCACGATCACGCGGGGCTGGCTCGACCACGCCGCGGGGTCCTGTCTGATCGAGTTCGGCAAGACGCGCGTCCTGTGCGCCGCGGCGGCCACCGAGGGCGTCCCGCGCTGGCGCAAGGGCTCGGGGCTGGGCTGGCTGACGGCCGAGTACGCGATGCTCCCGCAGGCGACGCACGACCGCTCCATGCGCGAGTCGGTCAAGGGCAAGGTCGGCGGTCGCACGCACGAGATCAGCCGGTTGATCGGCCGGTCCCTGCGCGCGTGCGTGGACCTCTCGCAGCTGGGTGAGAACACGATCGCGATCGACTGCGACGTCCTGCAGGCCGACGGCGGCACGCGCACCGCCGCGATCACGGGCGCCTACGTCGCGCTCGCGGACGCCGTCGCGGACCTGAGGAGCAAGGGCGCGGTCCGTGGCGAGCCGCTCGTCGACTCGATCGCCGCGATCAGCGTCGGCATCATCGACGGCGAGCCGATGCTCGACCTTCCGTACGTCGAGGACGTGCGCGCCGAGACCGACATGAACGTCGTGATGACCGGCTCGGGCAAGTTCGTCGAGGTCCAGGGCACCGCCGAGGGCGCGCCGTTCGACAAGGCCGAGCTCGACTCCCTGCTCGACCTCGCCACCGCGGGCTGTGCCGACCTGACCCGCCTGCAGCTCGAGGCCCTCGCCCGGTGAGCAGGATCGTGTTGGCTTCCGGCAACGCCAAGAAGCTCGTCGAGCTGCGTCGCATCCTCGAGCCGCTCGTCCCGGGTGTCGAGGTGCTCGGCCTGGCCGACGTCGAGCCGTACGAGGAGCCGGCCGAGACCGAGCCGACGTTCGAGGGCAACGCCCTCATCAAGGCGCGGGCCGCAGCCGCCGTGACCGGGCTGCCGGCCCTCGCGGACGACTCGGGGATCTGCGTCGATGCGCTCAACTCGATGCCGGGCGTGCTGTCGGCGCGTTGGTCCGGGGTGCCGAAGCAGGACGGCGGCGACGCGGCGAACAACCGGCTGCTGCTGGCCCAGCTGGCCGACGTGCCCGACGAGCGGCGCGGCGCGACGTTCCGGTGCGCGATGGCCCTCGTCCTGCCCGACGGCACCGAGATCGTCGAGGTCGGCGAGATGCCCGGCCGGGTCCTGCGTGAGGAGCACGGGGACGGCGGCTTCGGCTACGACCCGCTGTTCGCCGCGGAGGGCCACGACGTGTCGACCGCCGAGCTCTCGCGTGAGGACAAGGACGCCATCAGCCACCGCGGCCGGGCGTTGCGGGCGATCGCCCCGCGGGTGGCACAGGCGCTCTCCGGATCGTAGTTTCGAGCCATGGCACTCGTCCGCTTCGCGCACCTGGTCATCGACGTCAACGACCTGCCGTCCCGGGCCGACGCCTGGGCGCGGTGGCTGCACCTGCGACGTGACCCCGAGGACGCGGAGGCGCTACGCGGCGACAGCCCCGAGCAGACCGTGTGGCTCGAGCCGGTTCCCGAGCCGAAGACCACGAAGAACCGCGTCCACCTCGATCTCTTCGCCGCCGACCTGAGCCCGTTCGAGGCCGCGACGCCGGTCACCGAGCCCGGCGAGTTCGCGTGGACGACCTTCACCGACCCCGAGGGCACGGAGTTCTGCGTGTTCGAGTCCGACACCCGGCCCGCGGGACTCAAGGACGTCGTGGTCGATGCCGTCGACCATCGGGCGATCGGCGCGTGGTGGGCGGACGTGTGGGGCGGCACGCTCGGCACGGACGACGGCTACACGTGGCTCGACGACATCCCCGGGGCACCGGTGGAGTCGTTCGACTTCGTGCCGGTGCCCGAGCCGAAGACCGTGAAGAACCGCGTGCACTGGGACGTGCGGCTCGTCGAGGGGGCCACGATCGCCGACCTCGTCGAGCGCGGCGCGCGCGTCGTGCGCGAGCCCGGCGACGACCGCTCGTGGACCGTCATGGCCGATCCGGAGGGCAACGAGTTCTGCGTCCTGACCTCCCCGCCGGACTGAGGGCGCTGCCCCGAACGCTCAGAAGCGGATCGCGTCGATGATCCGCACGCGCACCGCGATGAGCGCCGGCAGGACTCCCGCGAGCGCTCCCACGACGAGCGAGGCGCCGAGGCCGAGGGCAGCGGCCGACAGCGGGAAGGGCGGCGGATCGTCGATCCCCTCGAGCAGGTACTCCGCCGTCCACGGGCCGTTCACGAGGGCGATCGCGATCAGGACGCCGATCAGCCCGGCGAACGTCGTCGCGACGATGCTCTCCATGACGACGGAGAAGAACACGCGGCCCGACGTGGCGCCGAAGCTGCGCCGGATGCCGATCTCGCGGACGCGCTGCTGGATCGTGATGACCGCGACGTTGAGCAGGCTCAGCGCGCCCAGCAGCAGGATGATCCCGCTGACGGCCGACACGACGAGCGCGACGGTCTTGAACTCGTCCCCCGAGCCCCAGGCCAGGTAGTCGTTGCGGCTCGTGTCCGCCGAGTACGAGGGGAGCCCGGCGCGCATGGCGGCACCGATCCGTGGAGCGAGGTCGTCCGCGGCGTCGACGGGGACCCACATCTCCCACGTCGCGTCCATCGGCTGCGACGCACCGAACCGGTTCAGGTAGGCGCCGGGCAGCATGAAGGCCGTGACCTCCCCGCCGCCGCCCGCGGTCACGCCGATGATCGAGGCCTGCGCCGTCCGTCCGGTCGCGTCCCGCAACTCGACCGTCGTCGGCAGGGCAGCGTCGGACAGCCCGAGCTTGTGCAGGAAGCGCGCGTTGACCACGAGCGCCGGCGAGAGGTTCTGCGCGTCCTCGGCGGACAGCCATCGGCCCCGGCTGACCACGACCCGGTGCATCGGGGCGAACTGCGGGTCGACGATCTGCAGGTAGACGTCGGCCGAGCGCTCGCCGCGGCGGGCCCCGAGCGTCGCCGTCCCTCGCACCGAGGCGTACGTGATGCCGAACTCCTCGGTGACGTCCTCGAAGACCGGGCGCACGGTCGCCATGGACGGGTTCGTCCCGCTCTCCTCGGAGTAGATCCACGTCGCGAGCAGCGCGGGGCGCCCCTCGCGCTCGTAGCTCTCGACGAGCGCCTGCTTCCCGATGTCGGCGAGGGCGACGGTGCCGGTGAGGGCCGCGACCGCGATCGCGACGCCGACGAGCGACAGCAGCACGCGCAGCTTGTGGATGCGCAGCTCCTGCCAGGCCTCGATCACGGCCGCGGCGAAGCCGGTGAGCGCGCGCATCACAGCAACGCCTCCGTCAGCGGTTGCAGGGTTCCGTCCTCGAGCCGGAACCGGCGACGCGCGAGTCGGGCGACCGCCGGGTCGTGCGTGATCGTGATGAGGGCGGTTCCCGCGTCGAGGGTCACGTCGTCGAGCATCCGCATGACGGCGCCGCCGGTCTCGACGTCCAGCGCGCCGGTGGGCTCGTCGGCCAGCACGAGACGCGGGGACCGGACCAGGGCGCGGGCGATCGCGACGCGCTGCTGCTCACCGCCGGAGAGGTGCTGGGGCTTGGAGTCGAGCCGATCGGACAGTCCCACCCGCTCGAGCATCTCCGCGGCGATCCTGCGCCGCGACCAGAACTCGCGGCCACCGGCGTACATGAGTGGTGCGATCACGTTCTCCAGCGCCGACCGGCCGGGCAGCAGGTTGAACTGCTGGAAGACGAATCCGATGTCGCTGCCGCGGATCCGCGCGGCCCGTGAGGCGGAGAGGGAGGCCGTGTCCCGGCCGTCCCACGTGACGGTGCCGTGGGTGGCCCGGTCGAGCAGGCCGAGCAGGTTGAGCAGGGTCGACTTGCCGGTGCCGGACCTGCCGACGATGCCGACGTGGTCGCCCGCGAACACCTCGAGGTCGATCGACCTCAGGATCGTCAGGTCCTCCCCGTCGGGCAGGACGACCGTGCGACCGACCTCGCTCAGGTGCAGCAGCGGCGGGCCGCTCACCCGGCGTACGCCTTTCCGGCCATGTCCTCGGAGTCCTCCGCCGAGCTGCCGGGGACGTACCGGAGCACCTCGTCGCCCTCGTCCAGACCCTTGCGGACCTGGACGACCTTGCCGTCGGTCGTCCCGATCCGGATCTGGCGCGGCTCCGGCTCGCCGGCGCCGACGATCCAGACGGTGCCCTCCTTCACGAGGCCGCGCACGGCCGTGACGGGCAGCAGGAGCGCGTCGTCGACCGAGCCGGAGTCGATCGTCATCGTCATCGCGAGCCCGTCGAAGACCGTGACGTCATCGGGGATGCGACACGTGACGGCGGTGCCAGCGCCGCTCTCGCCCGACTCGCCCGACTCGGGGTCGGCGGTCTCGGCCTGGGCCGTGTCGGCGATCCGCAGCTCGTCGCAGGCGAAGGGCTCGGGCCCGCCGTCGATCGTCACGGTCGCCTCGTCGGGCAGGTTCAGCAGGCGGTACCGGTCGATGGGGCTGATCGCGCCACGGGCCGTGAAGGTCGTGCGCCGGATGTGAGCGAGGGTCGCGTCCTCGGTGACCTCGTCGCCGACGACGACGGTCAGGCCCGCGACCTTGCCGGAGGCCGGCGCACTGACGGTGAGGTAGCGGGTCACCGGCTCGACCGGATCCTCGCCCTCCTCGTCGCCGTCCTGGGCGCCGCTCCCGGGCTCGGGCACCTCGGTCACCTTGACCTGGAGCAGGGGCGCGCCCTTCTCGACCTTGGTCCCGTTGCGGACCCACGCGTAGACCACGGTTCCCGTACCGGGGGAGGCGACGGGGACCGGCGGATCGACGGCGATCGTGCCGGAGGCGTCGAGGGAGTTCTCGATGGCGCCGCGCTCGACCGCCACGGTCTCGGACTGCGCGGTGGCCGTCGGGGTGAGCGTGTCGTCGTTCGCGCCCGTGCCGCCGCCGAAGGCCAGGACCGCGAGGCTCGTCGCGATGACGGCGCCGATGACGACCCAGACGGTGGGCAGGACGACGCGGCGGACGAAGCGCGGTGGAATCACGGAGCGCACGCTACCACGTAATGCGTATTAGTCGGGGAGATTGCCGCGACGGGGTGTGCGCCGTGCTCCGCACTAGGGTGAACGCGTGACCGAACTGCACCCGTCCGGCGACATCGTCACGCTCACGCGGGCGATCGTCGACACCGCCTCCGAGAGCTTGGACGAGCAGGAGCTGGCCGATGCCGTCGAAGCCGCACTGCGCGACTGCGACCACCTCACGGTCGTGCGCGACGGCCACACGATCGTGGCGCGCACCGACCTCGGCCGAGCCGAGCGGGTCGTGATCGCCGGACACATCGACACGGTTCCCGCGAACGGCAACCTGCCCTCACGGCTCGAGGGTGACGTGCTGTGGGGGCTGGGAACGTGCGACATGAAGGGCGGGGTGGCGATCGCGCTCAAGCTCGCCGTCGAGCTCGTCGCGCCCGCCCGGGACGTCACGTGGGTCTTCTACGACGCCGAGGAGATCGCGGCGGAGCACAACGGCCTCGGCCGCGTCGCGCGTGAGCACCCCGACTGGCTGGCCGGCGACTTCGCGATCCTCATGGAGCCGTCGAACGCCGGGGTCGAGGCGGGCTGCCAGGGCACGATGCGCGTCGAGATCCGCACGACGGGGGAGCGGTCGCACTCGGCGCGCTCGTGGATGGGCCACAACGCGATCCACGACCTGGCTCCCGTGCTCGACACGCTCGCGACGTACGCGGCGCGGGAGGTCGAGATCGACGGCCTCGTGTACCGGGAGGGGCTCAACGCGGTCGGCATCACGGGCGGCGTGAGCGGCAACGTGATCCCCGACGAGGCGGTCGTCACGGTCAACTACCGGTTCGCGCCCGACCGCGACGAGCAGGCGGCCTTCACGCACCTGCAGGAGGTCTTCGAGGGCCATGGCCTCAAGGTCACCGACTCGGCGCCCGGCGCCCTGCCCGGCCTCGACCGCCCCGCGGCCGCGGCGTTCGTCGAGGCGGTCGGCGGACAGGTCGGCCCCAAGTTCGGCTGGACCGACGTCGCGAAGTTCACGCTGCTGGGCGTGCCCGCGGTGAACTACGGACCGGGAGACCCCAAGTACGCACACAAGGCCGACGAGCAGGTACCCGTCGAGCACCTGGAGCGGGTGCTCGCTCGACTGCGCACGTGGCTGACGGAGGACATCGATGACTGACGAGCGCACCCCCAGCGATCCCACGCCGCCCGGAGTCGAGACGAGGGACCGGCCCGACGAGTGGCGCCGCGGGCCGGTCCGGCTGCGCGGCGAGCACGTCCCGCAGTCGACGACCGACCAGCGACTGCTCGACAGTCGCGGCCCGAACGACTGGCTGCACACCGATCCGTGGCGGGTGCTGAGGATCCAGTCCGAGTTCGTGGAGGGCTTCGGCGGGCTCGCCGAGCTCGGCCCGTGCGTCGCCGTGTTCGGTTCGGCGCGCACCCGGACCGACGACCCCATGTACGACGCCGCCCGCCGGCTCGCGACCGCGATGTGCGCCGCCGGCTACGGCGTCATCACCGGGGGTGGCCCGGGCATCATGGAGGCCGCCAACCGCGGTGCCAGCGAGTGCGGCGGCACGTCGGTGGGTCTGGGCATCGAGCTGCCGATGGAGCAGGGCCTCAACGACTGGGTCGACCTGGGCATCAACTTCCGGTACTTCTTCGTCCGCAAGACGATGTTCGTCAAGTACGCCCAGGGCTACGTCGTCTTCCCCGGCGGCTTCGGCTCGATGGATGAGCTGTTCGAGTCGCTGACGCTCGCGCAGACGGGCAAGATCACGACCTTCCCCGTCGTCCTGTTCGGCACGCAGTACTGGGGCGGCCTCGTCGACTGGATCCGCGACACGATGCTGCCCGCGGGCATGATCCTCCCGGCCGACCTCGACCGGATCAAGCTCACCGACGACATCGACGAGGCGGTCGCGTGGTTCACCGCCGAGGAGGGCTGACACAAGCCTCAGGTAACACCTGAAAGTTTGCGTTGCGCTCGGCGTGCCGTCCCGGGCGGCCGGGCACCCGGGACCTACGCTGGCGGCATGTCCAGCCGCACACTTCCCCGTTCGCTGCGCGTGACGTCCGCAGTGATCGTGCTTGCTCTGGCCGCCGTCGTCGTCATCGTCGCCGTGACGATGCAGACGGTGCCGGCACTCATCATGGCCGCTTGCGTGGCCCTCTCGGCCGGCATCTCGTCGACCGTTCTCATGTCCGAGGAGATCCGCGAGGTCCGCCACCGGTTCGCCCGCGACCGCGTCCGCGACGCCAAGCTCGTCGCCGACCGCGAGCGCGAGCACCTCGAGGTCGACGCGTCGTTCCGACGTGCCGTCACCGAGCGTCTGCGCGCCAGCGAGGCCGAGATCGCGCGCCTGCGGGCCGACCTGGCTGCGGGCAGCTCGCAGATCGACGAGCTCGAGGAGCGCCTCGCGACGGAGCAGGAGCTAGTCGCGATGCTCGGCCTGCGGCCCGAGATCGACCCCGCGATCGTGTCGCCCGAGCGCCCCGATCGGGTCGACGAGCGGTCCCACGAGCGTCGCAGCGCCTGATCTTCCTCGACCCTTCGCGTGAATCCGTCCCTGCCATGGGCGATAATGGAGGACGTGCCCGATCCACGGGCGTGCGACGAGAGGGGTACAGATGGCCGCCATGAAGCCTCGGACCGGTGACGGACCGATGGAGGTCACCAAGGAGGGACGCTGCATCGTCATGCGCGTTCCACTCGAGGGCGGCGGACGTCTCGTGGTCGAACTGAACAACGAAGAGGCCGCCACACTCGGCGACGCACTCAAGGCCGTCTGAGTCGGCGACCGATGTACGGTCTCTCCGTGCGCTGGTCGTTGACCGGCGCACCCGCAGACTCACTGGAGCGACTGCGCGAGTACGTCGAGACGGAGTCGCACTCGAAGTTCGCCGGGCAGCCCGGCCTGCGCTTCAAGACGTGGCGCGCCCGCGAGGGCGAGTGGTTCGAGGGAACCTACGTCTTCGTGAGCGATGAGTCGCGCGCGCAGTTCCAGGCCGATTTCACCGAACGGGCGACCGAGGTCCCCGGCACGCAGATCGTCGGATCGCCGCCGGAGCTCATCGAGGCGTTCGAGGTCGTGGCCGTGGTGCGCGGCCCGGCCGGCTTCCGGTCCGCGGCCCGCTTCGAGAGCTGAGCCCTCAGAAGGGCTTCTGCACGACCAGCAGTCCGTCGCCGAGCGGCAGCAGCAGCGCCGAGAGGTCCTCGTCGACGCCGACGCGCTCGACCAGCTCGCGGATCGCGAGGGTCTCGGCGTCGCGCTGGGACGGGTCCGCCACGCGGTCGTGCCACAGGGCGTTGTCGAACACCACGAAGCCGCCCGCACGGGTCAGCCGCAGCGCCTCGTCGAGGTACTCGCCGTACTCGACCTTGTCGCCGTCGCAGAACACGAGGTCGTAGCCGCCGTCGTTGAGCCGGGGCAGCACCTCGAGGGCCGAACCGGTGATGAGCCGAAAGCGCGTCGGCGCGATGCCCGCGCGGAGGAACACCTGGCGCGCGAGGCGCTGGTTCTCGGCCTCGAGGTCGACGGAGGTCAGCACGCCGTCGGGCAGCATGCCGCGCAGCAGCGCCAGTCCGGAGACGCCCGTACCGGTGCCGATCTCGGCGATGCTCCGGGCGCCGGCAGCGCCGGCGAGAAAGGCCAGCGCGGCGCGGGCGCCGGGCAGGACGGGGACGACGCCGACGGTCTCGGCATGGGCCCGCGCCGCGCGCAGGTGCTCGTCCTCGGGCTGGTACTGCTCGGCGAAGGCCAAGCTGGCTGGGGTGGTCATGGGGTGCCTCGCATTCGTCCGGCAGGTCGGCTCCAGCCTATCGACGCGGAGCCCTCTCTCCGGTGCGAAGTGAGGGTGTCGCCGCACGGATCGCACTTCGACAACCGTCAGGTCGCTCTTCGGCTTCTCTCAGGTTGTGGCGCGACGATGGGTTCATGCCGGTCCCCACGCCGATCCCTCAGGCGCAGGCCGAGATCTATGCCCAGCACGCGGCACAGGTCCACCGCCTCGCGCTTCGGCTGACGGGCAACCGCCATGATGCCGAGGACCTGACCCAGGACGTGTTCGAACGCGTCTTCGTCTCCCTCGACCGGTACGAGCCCGGGAACTTCGGTGGCTGGATCCACCGGATCACGACGAACCTGTTCCTCGATCGTGCGCGGCGGGCCGGGCGACAGCCCACCCACTCCCTCTCCGCCGCGCACGAGGAACGGCTCGTCGACGGACGGTCCCTTCCCTCGGACCTCGTCCACGACGCGGGCTTCGATCCCGACATCGAGGCCGCCCTGGCCACCCTGCCGAGCGAGTACCGCGTCGCCGTCGTGCTCTCGGACGTCGAGCAGCTGAGCGCGGACGAGATCGGCGCGATCCTCGGCGTCAAGGTCTCGACGATCCGCACGCGCATCCACCGTGGTCGCAAGCAGATGCGCCGCGAACTGGCGCACCGTGAGCCGCAGGCGGACCACTCGCGCGTGCTCGGCGCCCTCGGCGCCTGACCGCACCCCCAGCGGCCTCAGGTGGCCTCACGGTCGAACGGCGGCACCTCGTTGGGGCGCAGGATGCGTGCCGACGGGACCGGGGGAGGCGTCGGGTCGGCCCACATGACGTCGCGCACCGCGGACCGCGGATCGAGGTCGCGCAGGTCGAGATCCTTGAAGTCGTCGCCCAGCTCGCGGGTCAGCTCGGTCTTCGCGTTGTCGGCCAGCTGGCGGACGGTGCGGACGAGTCGAGCGGCCTCGCGTGCCATCGACGGCAGCTTCTCGGGGCCGAACACCAGCAGTCCGAGGACGAGGATGATCCCCAACTCGGGTAAGCCGATGCCGAACACGGGGGAAGTCTAGAGGCGACCGGCGGGCGACAGGCCCAACTGCATACCCGCCAGCCCACGGGAACGGCCGCTCAACTGGTCGGCGACCTGCTGCAGGACCTTGGCGGACTCCGCGTCCGGCGCGACGAGCGTGATCGGCGAACCGGAGTCGCCGCCTTCGCGCACCTGCTCCTCGAGCGGCACCTGTCCGAGCACGTTCACCTCGTAGCCGAGCCGCGCGCTGAGCCCTCGGGCGACCGCGTCGGCGCCACCGGAGCCGAACACCTCCATCCGGTCACCGTTCGGCAGTTGCAGCCAGGACATGTTCTCGATGACGCCCACGACGCGCTGGTGCATCATCGACGCCATCGTGCCGGCGCGCTCGGCCACCTGGGCGGCGGCCTGCTGCGGCGTGGTGACCACGACGAACTCGGCGTTGGGCAGGTGCTGGCCCAGGCTGATCGCCATGTCGCCGGTGCCCGGCGGCAGGTCGAGGAAGAGTGCGTCCAGGTCGCCCCAGTAGACGTCGGCGAGCATCTGCACGAGCGCACGGTCGAGCATCGGGCCGCGCCAGGCGACGACCTGGTCCCTGCGTGGCTTGAGCATGCCGATGCTCATGACCTTGATGTTGAGGTCGCCGGGAATCGGGACCGGCATGATCATGTCCTCGACCTGCGTGGGGCGCTGGTCGCCCACACCGAACATGTCGGGGATCGAGTGGCCGTAGATGTCGGCGTCGACGACGCCCACCTTGAGACCACGCTTGGCCATCGCGACGGCGAGGTTCACGGTGACCGACGACTTGCCGACGCCACCCTTGCCGGACGCGATCGCGTAGACCTTCGTCAGCGAGCCGGCCTGCGCGAAGGGGATCTCGCGCTCGGCGCGGCCACCGCGCAACTGCTCCTGCATGGCCTTGCGCTGCTCGTCGGTCATGACGCCCATGTCGACGCGCACCGTGTACGCCGGGGCCACCGTGGCGACCGCGGCGGTGACGTCGCGGTTCAGGGTGTCCTTGAGCGGGCAGCCCGCGACGGTGAGCAGCAGGCGCACGACGATCTCGGTCTCGCCGATCGTGACCGCGTCGACCATGCCGAGTTCGGTGATCGGGCGCTTGATCTCGGGGTCGTTGACCTTCGAGAGGGCCTCGGTGATCTGGTCCTGGGTCGGTGCAGCCATGTTTTCCAGTCTACGTGGCGGGTACGAGGCCACTCCGGGCGCATCAAGGCGTGGTCGGGTCGCCCTCGGCGTCGGGCTCGTCGTGCTTCTCGAGCTCGGTGAGGAAGTTGCGCAGCTCGCCGCGCAGGAAGTCACGCGTCGTGACCTCGCCCAGGCCGATGCGCAGGCTCGCCACCTCGCGGGCGAGGAACTCCATGTCGGCGTGCGAGCGCGTGGCCGCGTCGCGGTCCTGCTCGGCCGCGATCCGGTCGCGCGCCTCCTGGCGGTTCTGCGCGAGCAGGATCAGCGGCGCCGCGTAGGACGCCTGCAGCGACAGGATGAGCGTCAGGAAGATGAACGGGTACTCGTCCCAGCGGTACCGATCAGGGCCCCACGGCACGTTCCAGATGATCCACACGAGGATGAAGACCGTCATCCACGCGATGAACCGGGCGGTGCCCAGGAACCGCGCCGCCGACTCGGCGAAGCGGCCGAACCGCTCGGGGTCGGCGGCCTCGCGGCGGGCCGCCAGCCGGGTGCCGAGGCCCCGGCGCAGGTCGCGCGGCTGGTCGAGCCGCTCGCGCTCGCGCTCAGCCATTCTCGCGCCACCCCTCCGGAAGCAGGTGGTCGAGCACGTCGTCGATCGTCACGACGCCGAGCAGGTGCTGGTTCTCGTCCACGACGGGCAGGGCCACGAGGTTGTACGCCGCGAGCATCCCGGCGACCTCCGCGAGGCTCGTCGTCGGCCGCGGCCAGTCGATGTCGTTGTCGACGATCTGGCTGACGAGCGTCGAGGGTGGCTCGCGCAGCAGGGCCTGGAAGTGGGCCGCGCCGACGAAGCGCCCCGTGGGGGTCTCGATCGGCGGTCGGCACACGTAGACCATCGACGCGAGCGCGGGGATCAGCTCGGGCTCGCGGATCATCGCCAGGGCGTCGGCGATCGTCGCGTCGGGCGCCACGACGACGGGCTCGGTCGTCATCATGCCGCCGGCCGTGCGCTCCTCGTAGGACAGCAGCCGGCGGACGTCGTCGGCCTCCTCGGGCTCCATCAGGCCGAGCAGCTGCTCGGCGGTCTGGGCGGGGAGCTCGCCGATCAGGTCGGCGGCGTCGTCGGGGTTCATCTCCTCGAGCACGTCGGCGCCGCGCTCGGGGTCGAGGACGCCCAGGATCTCGACCTGCACGCGCTCGGGCAGCTCCTCGAGGACGTCGGCGAGGCGTTCGTCGCCGAGCTCCGCGACGATCTCCATGCGGCGCTTGGGGGTCAGGTCGCGCAGCGCGTTCGCGAGGTCGGCCGGGCGCATCTCGTCCATCGTGGCCAGCAGGTGGGTGGCGCCCTGGGCGGCCGCCTCGCTGGCGAGCCCGCGGACCTCGTCCCACGCGAGCACGTGGCTCGTGCCGCGACGGCCGAACCGCTTCGCGTGCTCGGCGACCGCGACGGCCGAGACGTACCAGTCGCGGCGGGGGTCCTGCTCGATCGCGATGTCGTAGAGGCTCGCGGGGGTGCCGTCGTCGAGCGTGACGTGGCGGTCGAACAGCTCGTGGACGGCGAGCGTCTCGGTGGAGCGCTGCTGGAAGCGACGCAGGTTCAGCACGCCCGTCGTGATGATTTGACCGGAGTCCATCGACGTGACGCGGGTGACCGGGAGGAACACGCGGCGGCGGCCGAGGACCTCGACGACGAGTCCGAGCACGCGCGGCCGCTGCGAGGCGCCGCGGATGGCGACGACGACGTCGCGCAGCTTGCCGACCTGGTCGCCGACGGGATCGAAGACCGCCTGCCCGACGATGCGGGACACGAAGATCCGGGTCGGCTGGCTGGTCACGGTTCTGAGGCTACCGGCCGGGCGCGTCGGCGCCCGGGACCGGTCGGCGAGTCACGAGCGGCCCGGGGGACCCGTCCGGCACGGCCTGAGACACTGGCGCGGTGAATCTCGTCCTCGCGGTGATCGCCGTCGTCGGGGTCGCGTTCTCCGGGCCGCTCATGGCGGCGACCGCCGCGCCCGCCCTGGCGATCGCCTTCTGGCGCAACGCCATGGCGACGGGCCTGCTCACCCCGCTCGCGCTGATCCGCCATCGCGAGCAGATCGTCACGCAGGGCCGGCGGAGCTGGCTGCTGACCGTGGTGGCGGCCGCGGCGCTGGCGGCACACTTCGCCTCGTGGGTCGGCGCCCTCAAGCTGACGTCCGTGGCGGCGGCCACCGCGCTCGTCTCGATGCAGGTCCTGTTCGTCATCGCGATCGACGCGCTGCGCGGGCACCGGGCCTCGCCCGCCGTGGTGCTGGGGTCCGCGATGGCGGTCACCGGCGTGATGGCGATCTCCGGCGTCGACCTCGGCGTCTCGCGGGAGGCGATCGCGGGCGACGCACTCGCGCTCGCGGGCGGGCTGTTCGCGGCGATCTACGTCGTCGCGGGTGCCCGCGTGCGCGAGACGATGTCGACGACCGCCTACACCTTCTCCTGCTACGGGATCTGCTCGCTGCTGCTGCTCGTCGCGTGCCTCGCCGCCGGGGTCCCGCTGTCCGGGTGGTCCGCGGACGCGTGGCTCAAGATCGTCGCGGTGATGATCTGCGCGCAGTTCCTCGGCCACTCGATCATCAACCACCTCCTCGCGGTGATGCCGCCGGTCGTCGTCTCGCTCATGCTGCTGCTGGAGGTGCCCGGAGCGGCTCTCATCGCCGCGGCATGGCTGGGCGAGTCGCTGCCCTGGCTGACGTATGCGGGCATCGTGGTGATCCTCGCGGGCCTCGCCGTCGTGATCCTCGGCGGGCGCCGCGTGCCGGAGGAGACGCTCGGCGCCGACTGACGCCGCGCGGGGACGCCGGTCAGACCAGGCCGCGGACGAAGTCGCCGATCTGCGCGAACGCCTGCCGCCCCTCGGGCAGCCAGCCCGCCGCGGCGTGGAAGACGTGCACCTGGTCAGTCCAGATCTGCAGCTCGCACGCGACACCCGCCGCGAGCAGCAGGTTCGCCATCCGCTCGGAGTCCGACAGCAGGATCTCGCGCGATCCGACGTGCAGCAGCACGGGCGGGAAGTCCGTCACGTCCATGTCGACGGGGCACGTGCGCGTGCCCGCGACGCCGGTGCGCCGGTCCACGCGTTCGATGGCCGCGGCCAGCCGGCGCAGGGACGCGGGGGAGAATGCCTGGCACGTCCACGCGTTCGGATGGCTCGACTTGGCCCGCGGGTCGATCTCGAGCAGCGGCGAGATGCCCACGAGTCCGGCCGGACGACCGAGACCCGCGTCCAGCACGGCGCGGACGACGCTGAACGCGAGGTAGCCGCCCGCGGAGTCGCCGGCGATCGTGATCTCCTCGGGGCGGTGGCCGCGCTCGACGAGCCAGCGGAAGGCGGCGACGCCGTCGGCGATCGAGGTCGAGACGGAGGCGCGCGGCATCTGGCGGTACTCGACGTGCAGCACCGGTTGCGCCGCCGCGTGGGACAGGCGGGTGACGATGCGCCGGTGGCTGTTGAGTCCGCACGAGAAGAACGCGCCGCCGTGGAAGTACAGGACGATCGGGCCCTGGGACCGCACGCCCGGGGCGGTGACGATCTCGCCGGCGCACTCGGGCAGGTTCACGCGGTGGCGGGTCGTGCCGGGAGCGTCGGGCAGCGGAGCGCTCGCGAGCTCGACGAGGTTCGGGGGGAACGCGCGCAGCGGCAGCAGCGACCATGCGCTGACGGCGGGCCGGACCCCGTGGCGCAGGGTCGCCCCGAGCAGGGCGGAGCGCGTGCTGACGCGGGGGAAGACGGTCGGCTCGACGGCGGGACCCACGCTCGCCGGGCGGGACGCGGCCCGGCGCCGGGCGGAGAAGGGCGTGCTCTGGAACGGCAGGGACATGACCGCTCCTTCCGGGAGTACGCTGAGGGCCCTTGTGACCTACGTCACATGAGACTACTACTGGCGTACTGATACCGCCCGGAACCCCCAGGAGCGCCCATGTCGCTGATGTCACCGACGGACTCGATGTGGCTCCTCGGCGAGACGCGGGACCATCCGATGCACGTCGCGAGCCTCATGCTGCTCGACCCGCCGCCGGACGCCGGTGTGGACTTCGCGCGCGACCTCGTCGAGCTGACCCGGTCCGGGTTCCCGCTGAGCGCGACCTTCCGCAAGCATCCGGCGGCGCCGTTCGCCCTGCGCGGCGCGATCCAGTGGGTGCACGACGACGAGGTCGACCTCGAGTTCCACGTGCGGCACTCCGCCCTGCCGCGGCCGGGCCGCGTGCGCGAGCTGCTCGCGCTGACGTCGCGCCTGCACGGCACCCTGCTCGACCGGAACCGCCCGCTGTGGGAGAGCCACGTGATCGAGGGTCTCTCCGACGGCCGGGTCGCGTGGTACTGCAAGACCCACCATTCGCTCATGGACGGCGTCTCGGCCATGAAGGCACTCGGCCGGGCCTTCACGCCGGACCCGGACGCACGGGACTCGCGGGCGGCATGGCACCGGCCGCCTCGCGAGTCGGGCGGGTCCGGCGGTGGGCTGCTCGGCGCGGCCGGCCGAGCGGTCGGCGCCAGTGGACAACTCGCCCGCGAGGTGGCGGGAATGGGGCCGGCCCTGTTCTCGACGGGTGTCGACCTGCTCCGCGACCGCGACATCAGCCCGCTCGTCGCGCCGCGGACGATCCTCAACGGCCCGATCAGCGGGGCGCGCCGGGTGGCGGCCCAGTCGTGGTCGATCGACCGGATCCGGGCCGTGGCGCGGACGTACGAGGTCACGATCAACGACGTCGTCTGCGCGATGGTCTCCGGCGCCTTCCGTGCCTACCTGCTCGAGCTCGGCGCACTGCCGAACGACCCGCTCACGGCGATGTGCCCCGTCTCGCTGAGCCTGCGTGAGGAGAAGGCCGGCCGCGCGGGCGCCGACACCGGCGGGAACAAGGTCGGCGCGATCATCGTCAACCTCGGCACCCACCTCGAGCACGGGCCCGATCGGCTCGCGGTGATCGCCGAGTCGTCGCGGCACGCGAAGTCCGCGTTGGGACAGCTGTCCCCGCTGCAGGTCATCGCCGTCTCGGCGGTCAGGCTCTCGCCCATGGCGCTCGCGATGGTGCCCGGCTACGTGCATGCGGCGAACCCGCCGTTCAACATCGTGATCTCGAACGTCCCCGGGCCCACGGAGGACGTGTACTTCAACGGCGCCCGGCTCGACGGCATCTATCCGCTGTCGATCGTCATGAACGGCCTCGCGGTGAACGTCACCGTGATCGGCCGGAGCGGGAGCCTCGACGTCGGCATCGTCGGCTGCCGCGAGACGCTGCCGGGCCTGCAGCGGCTGCTCGACCACCTCGAACGATCGCTGGCAGAACTCGAGGGGTAGGCTGCCTGCGATTCCGACCAAGATTTCGAGGAGCACCGCCATGGGACGTCTGGCCACGACCGAGGGACTGACCGACATCCAGTCCGAGATCCTCAAGACGATCCGCGAGTTCGTCGACAAGAAGATCATCCCGGTGGCGCAGGAGCTCGAGCACGCCGACGAGTACCCGACGGAGATCATCGAGGGGCTCAAGGAGCTGGGCGTCTTCGGTCTGACGATCCCCGAGGAGTTCGGCGGACTGGGCGAGTCGCTGCTGACCTACGCGCTCGTGGTCGAGGAGATCGCGCGCGGCTGGATGAGCGTCTCGGGCGTCATCAACACGCACTTCATCGTCGCGTACCTGCTCATGCACCACGGCACCGACGAGCAGAAGCAGAAGTACCTCCCGCGCATGGCGACCGGCGAGGTCCGCGGCGCCTTCAGCATGAGCGAGCCCGGACTGGGCTCGGACGTCTCGGCGGTCAGCACGAAGGCGACGAAGAAGGACGACGGCTCCTACTCGATCACCGGCCAGAAGATGTGGCTGACGAACGGCGGCACGTCCACGCTCGTCGCCCTGCTGTGCAAGACCGACGAGGGCGCCGAGAGCGTCTACAAGAACATGACGACGTTCCTGGTCGAGAAGGAGCCGGGCTTCGGCCAGACCGCGCAGGGCATCACGGTGCCGGGCAAGATCGAGAAGATGGGCTACAAGGGCGTCGAGACGACCGAGCTCATCCTCGAGGGCCACGAGATCTCGGCCGACCAGATCCTCGGCGGCACGCCGGGCAAGGGATTCTTCCAGATGATGGACGGCGTCGAGGTCGGTCGCGTCAACGTCGCCGCCCGCGCATGTGGCCTGCAGATCCGCGCGTTCGAGCTCGGCATCGCGTACGCCCAGCAGCGCAAGACGTTCGGCAAGCAGATCGCCGACCACCAGGCCGTGCTGTTCCGGCTCGCGGAGATGGGCACCAAGGTCGAGGTCTCCCACAACATGATGGTCCGCGCCGCCCGCCTGAAGGACTCCGGCGAGCGCATGGACGTCGAGGCCGGCATGGCCAAGATGGTCGCCTCCGAGTACGCCAACGAGGTCGTCGAGGCGTCGTTCCGCATCCACGGCGGCTACGGCTACTCCAAGGAGTACGAGATCGAGCGGATCTACCGCGAGACCGCGTTCATGCTGATCGGCGAGGGCACCTCCGACATCCAGAAGATGATCATCGGCCGGGCCCTGCTCAAGGACTACAAGCTCTGACCGCTCGCCGGGCGCGACTACGCTCGGAGGCATGGCTCAGATCTTCTCGCTCGAGTACCCGCAGTCGCTGGGGGTCCACGACGACTACGCGGCGGCCCAGAAGGCCGTCGACTACCTCGCTGACGAGGGCTTTCCCGTCCAGAACGTCCTGATCGTGGGCACCGAGCTCAAGCAGCTCGAGCGCGTCACGGGCCGACTGACGTGGGGCCGGGTGCTGCTGAGCGGCGTGCTCGGCGGGGCGTGGTTCGGCCTGCTGATCGGCCTGCTGCTGGGCATCTTCGCCCAGGAGGGCGAGTGGCTGGGCGCCGTGGGTCTCGGCGTCCTGCTGGGCATCGTGTGGGGTCTGATCTTCTCGGGTCTGGGCTACCTCGCCCAGCGCGGTCGCCGCGACTTCTCCAGCGTCAAGGCGGTACTGCCGAGCAAGTTCGAGGTGCTCGTCGAGCACAAGTTCCTGGCGCAGGGCCAGGAGTTGCTCGCGCGGATGCCGGGCGCGACCACCATCTCCTGAGCCCTCAGCGGCCCCCGGTACCGTGGAATCATGTCGCTCGCCAAGGACGTCGCACTCAAGATCCCGCCGCTGCGCCGACTGGTCGACGATCGCGACGCCCTGCGCCGCGCGAACGCCGCCCTCGAGCTCGACAACGGCCGGCTCGAGCGCGATCTGGTGCTCGCGCGTGAGCAGCCGGAGTACGGCTACGTCTTCATCGTCACGTACGGACGGTCGGGATCGACCCTGCTGCAGGGACTGCTGAACTCGATCCCCGGGTACCTCGTCCGCGGCGAGAACGCCGGCACGCTCGAGACGTTCCACGAGAACGCCCGCAAGATCGGCGAGCGGCTCGCCAAGGTGCGCGGGGGAGACCCGACGCTGCCGTGGTTCGGCATGGACCAGTACTCGCCGGAGCAGGCGGCCGAGTCGTATCGCCGGCACATGCTGGAGGTCCTGCTCAAGCCGGAGCCCGACACGCGGGTCACCGGCTTCAAGGAGATCCGCTGGTGGCGACGCGACATCGTCGAGACGCTGGAGTTCGCGCGCACGGTGTTCCCCGGCGCGCGGTTCGTGCTCAACAGTCGCAATGCGCAGGACGTCGTGAAGAGCAAGTGGTGGGCGGAGAAGGACCGCAACAAGGCGCTCGCCCAGGTCGCGGACTACGACGCGCGGCTCGCACGGGCCGAGGCGGAGCTCGGCGATGCCACGTACCGCGTGCACTACGACGACTACCTCGCCGATCCCGAGATCCTCTCCGGGCTGTTCACGTGGCTCGGGGAGCCGTTCGACCGTGAGCGCGTCGACCAAGTGCTGCACACACCGCACTCCTTCTGAGACCGGTGTGACTTCTGGTGCGGACGAGACAGATGTGAAAGTAGACTCCTGGCCGGAGGCGGCACGGTGCCGCCGGGACCAGGGGATCTCATGCGGCTGCGCAGCACACTGCTCGCCGTTGTGGCCGCCGCCGGGCTGCTGACCGCCACGCCGCCCGCCGAGGCGGCGACGCCCTCGCGCTGCGCCGCCCACGGTGACGTCGCGCGCGAGACCTCGGCCGGAGGGGCCCTCGCAGGACGGACGCCTTTGCTGGTCGCCTCGTACAACATCACGGGCTACAACACCGGTTCGAAGCAGCCCGTGTGGGAGAAGCGGGCCGGCCGGGTCGTCGACATGATCATGCGGTGCTCGCCCGACGTCCTGGGCCTGCAGGAGGCCTCCGGAGCCTGGATGACGCGGCGGCCCAGCGGCCAGCGGAACCACGCCCAGTACGAGCAGGTCGTCGACCTGATGAACGCGCGGACGCCCGGCTCGCCGTACCGGGTGACGAACACCTACCGCTCGAACTGCCGGACGACGGGCACGAACCTGCCCCTCTGGAACGGCACGTGGCAGGGCCGCGCCGCCGACTGGCGCACGTGCACGAACGACGCCGATCGCAGCTCGTCGGACAACCGCACCGTGTACGACTCGCGGGTCCTGGACCTCGTCACCCAGGGCGTCGGGCACCTGCCCAGCGGCGGCTCGAACCCGCGGACGGTCGACTGGACCGTGTTCCGGGTCCGGGCGACCGAGCGGCTGTTCCTGTTCGCGAACACCCACCTCGAGGCGAGGTACGGCGGCAAGGGCGTCGGCAGTGCCACGGCGAACGCGTTCCGTCGGCGCGAGGCCGCCGTCGTCGCGTCGACGCTCGCGGCGGCGCGCCAGTACGAGGGGCAGTCCCTGCCGGTCGTCCTGGTCGGCGACATGAACTCGACGGGCCGCTACCGCGGCACCACGGCGGTCGACGACCTGACCCGGGCCGGCTACACGGACCTGCTCGGCACCGACCGACGTGTCACCCGCACGAAACGCGCGTCGTACCGAGGCTCGTGCCGGTCGGTGGGCGTGACGACCTCGCTGACGTCGAGCAACCGCCGCGTGCCGCTGCACGTCGGGCGGCGCCTGTACGCGTACTACAACTCCACGAACACGGGCGCCGGCGACAAGGTGGGCGCGGGTGTGAACGTCTGCATGTACAAGAACGCGAAGCACACCAGGACGCGGGGCCGAACGCCCGCGGCGTACTACCGGTACCAGGGCGTGCGGATCGACTACGTGCTGGCGACCGCGCCGTTCATGGGCCGCGGCTGGCAGACCGTCGTCGACGCGAGGCTGCGCACGGCGAAGTACGCGAAGACCCCGCCGTCGGACCACAACATGGTCGCCGCGACACTGGCGTTCTGACGATCGGCCATGATGGTGCCCGCACCATCGGCGACCAGCGAGGACGACATGAGCAAGACGAACCCCGGCAACTTCTTCGAGGACTTCACGCTCGGGCAGGTGATCGAGCACGCCACGCCCCGCACCGTCACCGACGGCGACCGCGCCCTGTACGGCGCGCTCTACCCGACGCGGTTCGCGATCCCGTCCGCCGCGACGTTCGCCGCCTCCGTCGGCCTCGCCGCGCCGGACGGAGCCGGTGCGCCGGTCGAGGAGCTCATCGCCTTCCACATCGCCTTCGGCAAGACCGTGCCGGACGTCTCGCTCAACGCCGTGGCCAACCTCGGGTACGCCGAGTGCCGCTTCCACCGCCCGATCGTCCCCGGCGACACCCTCGCGACCCGCTCGGAGGTGATCGGCCTCAAGGAGAACTCGAACGGCAAGTCGGGCGTCGTCTACGTGCGCTCGACCGCGACCGACCAGCACGGCGAGGTCGCGCTGGAGTGGGCGCGCTGGGTCATGGTGCACAAGCGTGATGCGTCGTCCCCGGCGCCCGAGACCGTCCTGCCCGAGCTGGCCTCGGTCGTCGCTCCCGAGGACCTCGTGCTCCCGGCCGGCCTGGACTTCACGGACTACGACTTCGCGGCGGCTGGGGAGCCCCACCGGTTCGACGACTACGCCGTCGGCGAGCGGATCGACCACGTCGACGGGGTCACGCTCTCGGAGTCCGAGCACATGCTGGCCACCCGGCTGTGGCAGAACACCGCCAAGGTGCACTTCAACGTCGAGGCGCGCCCCGACGGCAACCGGCTGATCTACGGCGGTCACGTGATCTCGATGGCGCGGGCGCTGTCGTTCAACGGCCTCGCGAACGCCCAGCTGATCGCGGCGATCAACGGCGGCTCCCACACCGCTCCCGCCTTCGCCGGCGACACGGTCTACGCCTGGAGCGAGGTGCTCGACAAGGCGGAGACCTCGGCCGCCGGAGTCGGTGCCCTGCGGCTCCGCCTCGTCGCCACGAAGGGTCGCGACGAGTCGATGACGCTGCGCGGCGAGGAGGGCAAGTACGCCCCGGGCGTCCTGCTCGACCTCGACTACTGGGCGCTCGTCCCGCGCTGACCGTTACCGTGAGCGGGTGAACGTGCTCGCGGCGGAGACCGAACTGTGGATCGTCCGACACGGTGAGACCCAGTGGAGCAAGGCGTGGCGACACACCTCCACGACCGACCTGCCGCTGACCGAGGGTGGGCGAGCCGACGCGCAGACCCTGCGCGACATGCTCGCCCCGTTCGACTTCGACCGGGTCTGGAGCAGTCCACGGCTGCGGGCGACGCAGACGGCGGACCTCGCGGGGTTCACGCCGCAGGTCGACCCCGACCTGGCCGAGTGGGACTACGGCGAGTACGAGGGCGTCACGACCGAGGAGATCCGCGAGACGGTGCCGGACTGGACGGTCTGGACGCATCCGTGCCCCGGCGGCGAGACCGCCGAGCAGGTGGGGGAGCGGCTCGACCGCGTCGTCTCCCGGGCGCGCGAGCTGACCGGTCGGACCCTCGTGTTCGCCCATGGGCACTCGTTGCGGGTGCTGGCCGCCCGGTGGCTCGGACTTCCCGTCGCCGACGGCCGGATCTTCGACCTCGACACGGCCACGTACTCCGTCCTCAGCGACGACCGGGGCCAGCCCGTCGTCAAGCGGTGGAACGTCATGGGCGGCGAGCGCGCGGCGAGGGCCTGAGGGTTCCGCGCCGATAGTCTCGTCCCGTGCGCATCGACCTCCACACCCACTCGAACCGCTCCGACGGCACGGACACGCCCGCCGAGCTCGTCCGTCAGGCGAAGGCCGCGGGACTCGACGTCGTGGCCCTCACCGACCACGACGCGACCGAGGGGTGGGAGGAGGCGCAGCAGGCCGCGGACGAGGCGGGGATCAGGCTCGTCCGGGGCATCGAGATCTCGACCCAGTACGAGGGCGCCAGCGTCCACCTGCTGGGCTACGAGTTCGATCCCGCGCATCCGCCACTCGTCGAGGAGCTCGAGCGGGTGCTCGGCGGTCGCACCCAGCGGTTGCCCCGGCTGCTGGCCAGGCTGGCCGAGCACGGGATGCCGCTGACCGAGGACGAGGTCATCGCCGTGGCGGGCGATGCCGCCGCGTGGGGCCGCCCGCACGTCGCGGACGCGATGATCGCCAAGGGCTACATCAAGGATCGTGACGAGGCGTTCCGCGACTGGCTCGTCCCGGGCAAGCCCGCCTACGTCGGTCGCTACTCCGCCGACCTGTTCCGCGCCATCGAACTGCTGCGCGCCGCCGGCGGCACCCCCGTGATCGCACACGCGTGGGCGCGCGAGAGCCGCGACAAGCTGACCCCGGAGGTGCTCGCGCGGCTGGCCGAGGCGGGACTGGCGGGTCTGGAGGTCGACCACCCCGACCATGCCCCCGCCGCCCGGACGGCGCTCGCCGCGATCGCCGACGACCTCGGGCTGGCCAGGACCGGCTCGAGCGACTACCACGGCACCGGCAAGGGCCCGCAGTTCCACCTCGGCGCCAACACGACCGACCCTGCGGAGCTGGAGCGACTGCTGGGCTGACTTTCCTGCATGGCTTGCCGTTGTGGAAAGTCACGGCTAGACTTTCCACACCGGAAAGTCGACCGAGGAGACGTCATGAGCGAGCAGGACGAGGCGCGCGAAGCGCTGGAAGCGATCAGCGCCACGCGCCGGGAGACGGCCGAGCGAGCGGCCAGCCCCACCGGCTACTACGCCCTTGCGGGATTCGGGATGGCCCTGGTGACCGTGGCGATCGGACTCGAGGACGCGTGGCGATGGGGGCTGTACGCCCTCGGGTTCGCGATCGTGGTCGGTGCGATGGTCTGGTACAGCCGGCACACGGGCGTCGTGACGTTCGCGACGCTGCGCGAGCCCGGCGCCTGGCGGGCCTGGCTGATCATCGTCGTCTCCGTGGTCGGGCTGCTGGTCGCGGCGGTCTTCGGTGTCGTGCCGGCGGTCGTCGCCGCGGTGGTGACGTTCGCCAGCTGGGCGATCCTCGGCCCGCGCTGGGACACCGACTGGCAGCGCAGTCTGGAGCAGCAGCCGTGAGCGCCGTCGACGCGGCCTTCGATCCATTGATCCACGCCCCGCACCGCCTGCAGATCTGTGCCGTGCTCGACACGGTCGGCAAGGTCGAGTTCGCCCTGCTGCGCGACCAGCTGGGCGTCAGCGAGTCGGTGCTGAGCAAGCAGGTGAGGGCCCTCGAGGACGCCGGCTACGTCACGGTCTCCAAGGGGACCCGGGACAGCCGGGTCCGGACGTGGGCGTCCTTCACGGCGGTCGGCCGGCGGGCCTACCGGGCCCACGTGGCCGCCCTGCGCGCCATCGTCGGCTGAACCCCTCGTCCCAGGCCACCGGTCAGGTGTACTCTCGTTCTTGAGCGAGTGCTCAAGAACCAGGAGGGGACATGCCACTCAGTCGGGCACGGGTGATGGGGACGGGAGTGATCGCGTCCATCTCCCTCGGCGTCGTGGTGATCGTCGGGTGGGCTCTCCTGATCGCGGTGACGGGGCACGACGACCTCGGTGACGGCACCCTGCGCGTGCTGCTCGCGGCCATGCTGCTCGCCGCGATCGTCGGCCTGTGCGTGGGCTTCGTGCCGGCGGTGCTGGCGTCCCTGGCCTGGCCGGCCATCGCGCGACGTGCGCCCGGAGCGGCCGTCCCCGTGGTCTCGGCCCTCGTCGGGGTGCTCGTCACGGCCGAGTTCTTGGTCCTGTACTGCGTGATCGGCGACGAATCGGTGCTGGCCATGCTGCCGTGGGGGTCCGCGCTCGGCCTGCTGGCCTTCGCGACGGCCGTGGTCTCGCTGTGGATCAGCTCCTGGTGTGCGGGCCGCCGAGGAGCGCACCGGTGACCCGCGTGGACGTGTTCGGTACGGGGCTCCTGGCGGCTCCGGTCTGCGGGATCCTGTGCGGATTCGGCTACGGGTGGACGAGAGCGATCCCGGGCTTCGACTGGACGTCGCAGTCGGCGGTGGGGGACTTCCTTGCAGGCACCCTCCTGCTCGCCTACTTCGTCGTGCTCGTGGGGCCGCAGGTGGGAGGCCTTTTCGGAGTCGTTCCGGTCCTCGTGGTCACGCTCGTCTGGCCGTGGCTCGAGTCGTGGTGCGGCCACCGTGGGGCTCGACTCGCAGCCGGACTCACCGTCGCCTGCCTCGTGCTGGCGGAGGGACTCCTCGCGTTGCTCACCGTGGCGCCGATGCTCTTCCCGCCGTCCGAGGCCTTCCACGAGCCCGGGTTCCGGATCCCGGCACTCGAGGCGTGGGGTTGGTCGATCGGCGCGGCCGTGGTCGCCGGGGCGACCACGATCACGATGTTGTGGAAGTTCAGCCCCAAGGACCGTCCGGCGCGGTCGGTCTCCGCGCGTCCCGTGGCCCTGCGAGACTGACGCCGTGCCCCCCAAGTCAGCCGAGGAGTCGAAGCGGCGGCTCGTCGACGCTGCGATCGACATGATGGGCACCGACGGGATCGCCGCGATCTCGGCGCGCACCGTGGCCCAGCGGGCCGGGGTCGCGCAGGGCCTCGTGTTCTACCACTTCGGCTCGGTCCACGAGCTCGTCGCGCAGGCCTGCATCGTCGGCACGCAGGCGCGCGTCGACCTGCACCGCGCGAGGTTCGAGGCGGCGGCGAGCTACGCGGACCTCGTCGCTCTCGCCCGCGACGTGCAGGCGGCCGAGCGGGCTGCCGGGAGCGTGTCGGTGCTGGGCCAGGCACTCGCGGCCGCGCAGACCGATCCGGAGCTCGCCCGGGCATCGCGCGCGGCGCTCGACCTCTGGCGCGGTCCGATCCTGGACATCTCCCGGCGACTCGCCGTGGGTGGCTCGCCGTTCGAGGGCGTCCTCGATCCGGAGGCCTTCACGGACCTGCTGATGGCGGCGTTCGTCGGCTTCGAGCTGACCGAGCCCGTGCGCGAGCCGGGCACGACCGAGCGGTCCTTCGCCGCCCTCGCGACCGTCGCGTCGGTGCTGGACGGGCTCGGCCCGCTCGCCCGGCGCACGCTCGCCGCGACGCTGCGCCGGCACCGACCGCGCTGACGGCGTCAGTGGTCGCGCAGGAAGCCCAGCCAGTCGTCGACGAGCTCCTCGGGCGCCTCGACGGCGGGGGAGTGGGCGGCCGACGGCAGCACGACGACCTCGGTGCCGAGTCGCCGGGCCATGTCGGCCTGCGCGTCGAACGGCCACGCATCGTCGTCCTCGCCGCGAGCGACCCAGCAGGCCACACCGGTCCCGGCGACCTCGTCGATCCGGTCCGGCGCGTCGATCAGGTGCTGCGTCATGGCCTTGAGTGACGCGGGGGCGTTGGCCGTGAAGCGCTTCGCGAGGAACGCGGTGACCTGGGCGGGACGCTTGATGCCCTGCTCGCGCAACTGGTGGATCTGCAGCAGCGGCACCTTCCCGATCGCGGCGGCGATCCGCTGCAGGGGACGGGCGGGCGAGTCGCCCAGCGCGCCCGGGCCGGAGCACAGCAGGCTCAGGGTGCGGATCCGGTCGGGGTGGTCGATCGTCAGCGTCTGGGCGACGAGGCCGCCGAACGAGTGACCGAGCAGGTGGAAGACCGGCTCCTCGATCGTGACGTCCGCGAGCGCGAGCGCGTCCTCGGCCAGTGCGCCGAGCGAGTAGTCGTCGTGGACGCCGCCCGGCGACTCGTACTGGCCGCGCTGGTCGTACGTGACGACGTCGTAGCCCGCCGCCGCCAGCAGCGGCAGCACGGGCGTGAAGTCCTCCTTGCTGCCGGTCCAGCCGGGCACCAGCAGGATCGAGCCGACGCGCTCGCCGACCGCGCGCACGAGGTGCACCGCGAGGGTCGTGCGGGCCGTGTCGATCCGCAGCACCTCCACGCCCTCGGGGATCTCCAGGGACTTGGGAACGCTCATCGACTCATCGACCGCGCTTCGCGATGCGGGCCACGAGGGCGGCCGGGGCGTGGCGCGACAGCGCGGCCAGGACCTTGTAGCGCAGCGAGGGGACCGAGATCGGCTTGCCCTTCTCGAGGTCCTTGAGGGACGCCTTCACGAGCGGATCGGCCTTGAGCCACATCCAGCGCGGCACGTCGTCGATGTTGGCGCCCATCCGCTGGTGGAACTCCGTGCGGGTGAAGCCCGGGCACAGCGCCTGCACCGTGATGCCGACGTCGGAGTAGTGGATGTTCGCCCACTGCGAGAGGTTGACGAGCCACGCCTTGTGCGCGGAGTAGGCGCCGCGCGGGGTGAACGCCGCGACGCTGGCGACGTTGATGATCCCGCCCTGGCCGCGACCCGACATGGACTTGATGGCCGCGTCCATGAGGTGCATCGGGGCGCGCACCAGCAGGTCGAGCTGGCGATCCTCGTCGGCGATGTCGGTCGTGCCGAACCAGCCGGCGAGCGAGGCGCCCGCGTTGTTGACGAGAAGGTCGATCGGGCGGCCGCTCTCGGAGAGCCGGTCGGCCACGCGGTCCATGCCCTCGCTCGTGGCCAGGTCCGCCGTGAGCACCTCGACGTCGATGCCGTGCCGGTGGGCGAGATCGGTCGCGACCTGCTCCAGGCGAGCGGTGTCGCGGGCGACGATCACGAGGTTCGTGCCGCGCTGCGCCAGCACCCGGGCGAAGGCGTTGCCGATACCGGCCGTCGCGCCGGTGATGAGGGCCGTGCGAGTCATGGGGGCCAGCATGCCAGCATCGGTGTCGGCCTCGTCTCACGAGGGTCGCCGACGCCGGTGCGGATGGCACAATTGCCCCGTGACCACCACGATCGCTCTTGCCAACCAGAAGGGCGGCGTCGCCAAGACCACGAGCGTCGCGTCGATCGGGGCCGCGCTGGCCGAGGCGGGACACCGCGTGCTGCTGGTCGACCTCGATCCCCAGGGCAGCCTCACGTTCTCCCTCGGCCATGACCCGGAGGAGCTCGAGTCCACCGTCGCCGAGGTGCTGCTGGGCAAGGCCCAGGCGCGCGACGTGATCGTGTCGACCGAGGAGGGCGTCGACCTGCTGCCCTCGAACGTGTCGCTGGCCGAGGCCGAGGAGAACCTCGTGACCCGCACGGGCCGCGAGCAGCGCCTGCGGGTCGCGCTGGCCAAGGTCACCGACGACTACGACTGGATCCTGCTGGACTGCCCGCCGGCGCTCGGGGTGCTCACGATCGGCGCGCTCTCGGCGGCGGACGAGGTCGTGATCCCGCTGCAGGCCGAGACGCTCTCGCACCGCGGGGTGGGCCAGCTGCTCGACACGATCCACGACGTGCGGCAGTTCATCAACACCGACCTGGTGATCCGTGGCGTGCTGCCCACGATGTACGACGGCCGCACGGCCCACGCCCGCAACGTCCTCGCCGCGATCGGCGACACGTACGACCTGCCCGTCCTCGAGCCGGCGATCCCCAAGACGATCCGCTTCGCCGAGGCGCCCGCGATCGGCCGCTCGATCCTCAGCACCGCCCGCACCCACAAGGGAGCCGACGCCTACCGCGAGATCGCGCGGGTGCTGGCCGACGGCCGATGAGCGATTCGCCCAGCCGGGACGCCGAGTCCGGCGCCGCCACGCGGACGCCACGCGAAGTCGGCCATCGGCGCCGGACGGCGCCTACCGTGGGTGGCATGGCTTCCCCGCCCCGTCTGCGTCTGGCGCGCGTCGTCACGCTCGGTGGCGCCGTGGCCGTGACCCTGGCAGTCGCCGTCGCGTCGGTCGTCCTGCCGGACCGTGACGCCTCCGCGGCGACGTCGCCCGCGACCGCCGTGGCTGAGGCGTCGCTGCCCACCGTGAGCGCGCCGACGGCCGCACCCTCGACCGCGCCGAGTGCGACTCCCACGACCACCCCGACCGCCGCAGCCCCGGCGCCCCCGGAGGGCTCGGGCAGCGGTCGCCGGATCGTCTTCGACCAGTCCGACCAGCGCGTATGGCTCATCGAGCAGGACGGCGCGGTCGACCGGACCTACCTCGTCTCGGGCAGCCGCTTCGACAACCTCGATCCGGGCACCTACGACGTCACGTCGAAGCAGCGCACGGCGACCAGCTTCGACTACAGCGGGACGATGGAGTACTTCGTGCGGTTCGCCACCGGCTGGAGTGCGCCGATCGGCTTCCACTCGATCCCGGTCTTCAACGACGGCAAGCTCGAGCAGTCCGTGGCCGATCTCGGCAAGCCGCTCTCGGCGGGCTGCGTCCGGCAGGAGAAGTCGGACGCGAAGTACCTGTGGGACTGGGCCCCCATCGGCACGACCGTGGTCGTCACCGCCTGAGGGCCCTCGTCCTCACTCGGCCGAGGCGGGAGCGGCGCCCTGGCCACCCGAGGGGCGGCGACGGCGACGACGACGACGCGGCTGACCCTCGCCGGCCGGGGCGTCCTCGCCGGTCGGTGCCGCTGCCGCAGCGGTCTCGGCCGGCTTCTCGGCGCCTGCCTCGACGGGCTGGCCGCCACGCGTGCGGTTGCGGTTCCGGTTGCGGCTCTGACCGCCACCCTGACCGCCCTCGCGCCGCTGGCCGCCCTCGCGACGCTGGCCGTCGCGACCACCGTCGCGACCGCCGTCCGTCCGGGGCTCCTTGGGAGCAGGCGGCTTGAGCCGGCCCTTGACGTTGCGGTCGATGCCGAGGTCGTGGAAGAGGTGATCGGACGTCGAGTAGGTCTCCAGCGGCTCGTCGAACGGCAGCTCGAGGGCCTTGTTGATGAGCTTCCAGCGCTGCAGGTCGGCCCAGTCGACGAACGTGACCGCGGTGCCGGTCGCGCCCGCGCGCCCGGTACGGCCGATGCGGTGGACGTACGTCTTGTCGTCCTCGGGGCACGTGTAGTTGATGACGTGGCTGACGTCGGCGACGTCGATGCCGCGCGCCGCGACGTCGGTGGCCACGAGGATGCTGACCTTGCCCTCGCGGAACCCGTCGAGCGCCTTCTCGCGCGCCTTCTGGGCCATGTCGCCGTGCAGGGGCGAGGCCGGGAAGCCGCGGTCGGCCAGGTCGTCGGCGACGCGCTGGGCCGAACGCTTCGTGCGGGTGAAGATGATGACGCGGGCGACGTCGTCGGCCTGCAGGATGCGGGCGACGACCTCGGGCTTGTCCATGTCGTGCGCCTGCCACACGAACTGGCTCGTGGCGGGGACGGTCTGGTTGGCCTCGGCCGACTCGGCCCGGATGTTCATCGGGTGCCGCATGTGCTTGCGTGCCAGCGTGACGATCGCGGACGGCATCGTGGCGCTGAACAGCATCGTCTGACGCGTCTCGGGCGTCCGAGCCAGGATCGACTCGACGTCGGGCAGGAAGCCCAGGTCGAGCATCTCGTCGGCCTCGTCGAGCACGAGCGACTTCACGTGGCTGACGTCGAGCGCGCGCCGGTTGATGAGGTCGAGGATGCGGCCCGGCGTGCCGACGACGATGTCGACGCCGGTCTCGAGCGCCTCGAGCTGCGGCTCGTAGGGGACGCCGCCGTAGATCTGCAGGTTGCGGGTGCCGCGGTTCTTCGACGCGGTGTCCACGTCCTTGGCGACCTGGATCGCCAGCTCACGGGTCGGCGCGACGATGAGCGCCTGCGGCTTGCCCGGCTCGACCAGTTGGTCGTAGTCGGGGTCGTGCGGGGCGACGGTGCGCTGGATGACCGGGATCGCGAAGGCGAGGGTCTTGCCCGTGCCGGTGCGCGCCTGGCCGATGAGGTCGGTGCCCATGAGGGCGACCGAGAGGGTCATCTCCTGGATCGGGAAGGCTTCGAGGATGCCCTTTTCGGCGAGTGCGTCGGCGATCTCGGGCAGGACGCCCAGTTCGGTGAAGGTAGTCAGGGGTCTGCTCTGGTTTCTGTGTGCGGATCTACTGTCGCGGATCTCTGGGTCATGGATCCTGCGGTCAGGATCCGGCGAATACCCCACCAGTCTATCGGTCGTCCGTTCGCCGTGGCGCCGCGCCGCGCTACAGTCCCGGGCATGACCTCCGATCCGACCGCCAGCGGCCCCCTCGCCGATCCCGAGTACCGCGCCGGTGTCGTCGAGTTGCTGGGCCTGCTCAGCTTCGGCGAGCTGAGCGCCGTCGAGGAGCTGAGCCGGGACGCCACGCGCGCACCCGACCTCGCCACGAAGGTCGCGATCCACACGATGGCGGCGTCGGAGTGGAACCACTTCGTGCAGCTGCGCGACCGCCTCGTCGAGCTCGGCGAGGACCCCTACGCGGTGATGGAGTCGTTCCGCTCGACGTTCGGCCGGTTCCACGGCAAGACCGAGTCGTCGGACTGGCTCGAGGGCCTCGTGAAGGCGTACGTCGGCGATGGCCTGGCCGCCGACTTCTACCGCGAGATCGCGGCCTTCCTCGATGCCGACACCCGCCAGCTCGTGCTCGAGACGATGAGCCAGACCGGCAACAGCGAGTTCGTCGTCGACCAGGTCCGGGCCGCGATCGCCCACGACCCGCGGGTCGGCGGCCGGCTCGCCCTGTGGGGTCGCCGGCTCATGGGCGAGGCGCTCAGCCAGGCGCAGATGGTCGTGGCCGAGCGCGACGCCCTCACGGCGGTCGTGGTCGGCGCGGTCGACCGGCCGGGCGGCTTCGACCTCGCCACGATCGGGCGCATGTTCACCCGCATCACCGAGGCCCACGCCGAGCGGATGTCCCGCCTCGGCCTTGAGGCGTAGCCCGCGGGGCCGCGGCTCAGGCGGTGGTGAGCCCGAAGCCGACCTTGCGGCCGGTGTCGGCGGTGAAGTACAGGTAGGCGACCTTGTCCGCGGGCACGGCGACCGTGTGGCCCTTGCTGTCGGTCAGCGTGAACAGCGAGTCGTCCTTGAGTGACGTGTCGAGCTCGGCGAGCACGATGTCGGGCTCGGCGTCGGTCTCGACGGTCAGCTCACGCGCGGCGTTCTGGACGCCGATCTTGACCTCCACGGTCACTCATCTCCTTCGGTGGTGGGCTTGGGGAAGCCGCCGATCCCGCGCCAGGCGAGGGTCGCGGCGAGTTGGACCGCGTCGTCGCGGGTCAGGTCGGAGTCGCCCGACAGCCAGGCGCGGGCCCCGACGTGGCCCATGCCGACGAGGCCGGCGGCCAGCAGCCGGGCGGCCGACGGCGACAGGCCGGTGTCCTCGACGATGACGTCGGCGATCGCGGCGGCGGACTCGGTGGTGACCCGGTCGACGAGATCGCGCACGGCCGGATCGCTCGTGAGGTCGGACTCGAAGACGAGGCGGAAGGCCTTCTCCTGGTCGGCGACGCAGTCGTACCACAGGCGCATCGTGGCGTGGACGCGCTGGTTGTTGTCCTGCGTGGAGGCCAGCGCGACGCGGACGCCCTCGATCACGGTGTCCACCGCGGTCGACACGAGCGCGGTGTAGAGGTCGAGCTTGCCGGGGAAGTGCTGGTAGAGGACGGGCTTGGACACGCCTGCGCGATCGGCGATCTCGTCCATCGACGCGGAGTGGTAGCCCTGCTCGACGAAGACGTCGAGCGCCACGTCCAACAATTGGGCCCGGCGCGCGGTGCGGGGCAACCGTCCTGCGCGGGGGCGGGCCTCCGAGGTCTGGGTCACAGGGCAACCCTACCGGCCGGTCGTATGCGTTCCGGCGGTGTCGTCGAAGATGGCCCGTCCACGGATCGGACCTGCCGTCCATCGCGTGGACCAGCGCGGAACAATGGAGGGCGTTGCCGAGTTCCATCCGGTGACAAGCAAACCGAAGGAGAAGCCCGTGGTCGCCCCCTTGGTCGAGCCCGCCGACGAACTGACCATCGACGAGGTTCGTCGCTACAGCCGACACCTGATCATCCCCGACGTGGGCATGACGGGACAGAAGCGCCTCAAGAACGCCAAGGTCCTGGTCATCGGGGCCGGCGGCCTCGGCAGCCCCGCGCTGCTGTACCTCGCCGCGGCCGGCGTCGGCACGCTCGGCATCATCGACGACGACGTCGTCGACGAGTCGAACCTGCAGCGCCAGATCATCCACGGCCAGTCCGACATCGACAAGCCCAAGGCCCAGTCGGCCGCGGAGTCGGTCGCCGAGACGAACCCGTACGTCACGACGATCGTCCACAACGAGCGCCTCGACAACGACAACGTGCTCGAGATCTTCAGCGGCTACGACCTGATCGTCGACGGCACCGACAACTTCGCGACGCGCTACCTCGTCAACGACGCGGCCGTCATCTTGAACAAGCCGTACGTGTGGGGCTCGATCTACCGCTTCGAGGGCCAGGTGTCGGTCTTCTGGGCGCAGGAGGGTCCGCAGTACCGCGACCTCTACCCCGAGCCGCCGCCGCCGGGCATGGTCCCCTCGTGCGCCGAGGGCGGCGTGCTGGGCGTCCTGTGCGCCTCGATCGGCTCGATCATGGTGACCGAGGCGATCAAGCTGATCACCGGCATCGGCGATCCGCTGATCGGCCGTCTGATGGTCTACGACGCGCTCGAGATGCGCTACACGACGCTCAAGGTCCGCCGCGATCCGAACGGCGAGCTGCCGACGGCGCTGCTCGGTGACTACGAGGCGTTCTGCGGCGCGATCAGCGACGAGGCGGCCGAGGCGGCTGCCGACTCGACGATCTCGGTCGCCACGCTCGACCACTGGCTCAAGGAGCGCAACGACGGTGGCCGCGACTTCGTCCTCGTGGACGTGCGCGAGCCGAACGAGTACGAGATCAACCAGATCCCCGGCTCGGTCCTGATCCCCAAGGGCGAGATCCTCGCGGGCAAGGCGTTCGACCGGCTGCCGCAGGACAAGCAGGTCGTCCTGCACTGCAAGTCGGGCGTGCGCTCGGCGGAGGCACTCGCGGTCCTCAAGGGCGCGGGCTACTCCGATGCGGTGCACGTGGGCGGCGGCGTCGTCGCGTGGGTCAACCAGATCGATCCGTCGCAGCCGTCCTACTGACCCGTGGACGAGGCGTTCGCGGAGGCCGTGCTCCAGGTCGTCGAGGCGGTGCCTCGAGGATGCGTCGTGACGTACGGGCTGGTCGCCGAGCACCTCGGCCGCGGGGGAGCACGTCAGGTGGGGGCTGTCATGTCGCGCGAGGGCCACGCGGTGCCGTGGTGGCGCGTGGTCCGCGCGAACGGCAGCCTGCCTCCGCACCTCATGCTCGACGCGCAGCAGCACTGGCATGAGGAGAGCACGCCCGTCCGCAACGGCCGCGTCGACGTGCGCGAGGCGCTCGCGCCGGGTTTCTGAGGCGCTGGGAGTGACGTTCGAGGGGTCGAAATGCCGTTCTGACCCCTCGAACGTCACTCCCAGCGGCCCTCGGCGACCGCCCGGGCGGGACTGTCGGAGGGGTCTGGTTCCATGAGGCCCATGCCTGCCGAGTTCGTCGTGTCGCGCCCGGTCGCCGAGCGCGCGCCGGCGCCGGCGCTCGACGACGCCCAGCGCGCGGTCGTCGACCACCGGGGCGGACCGCTGCTCGTGCTGGCCGGACCGGGGACGGGCAAGACCACGACCCTCGTCGAGGTCGTCGTCGAGCGACTCGAGACCGGCGAGCTCACGCCCGACCAGGTCCTCGTGCTGACCTTCAGCCGCAAGGCCGCCGGTGAGCTGCGCGACCGGATCGGGCGTCGCCTGCCGGGTACCTCGGCGACCGTCGCGGCCATGACCTTCCACGCGTTCTGCTACGCGCTGGTGCGCGAGTTCAGCGACCCCGAGGCGTTCACGGCACCGCCCGAGCTGATGACCGCGCCGGTCCGGGACGCGGTCGTCGCCGACCTGCTGCGCGGGCACGAGGTGTCGGCGTGGCCCGAGTCGCTGCGTGAGGCACTCGGCACGCGAGGTCTCGCGGCCGAGCTGCAGTCGTTCATGGCCGCCGCGGCGACCCGAGGTCTCGATCCCGGCGACGTCCGCGCCCTGGCCGCGGCCCACGACCGGCCCGAGTGGCACCGCGTCGCCGACGCGATCGAGGAGTACCTGCAGGTGATCGACCTGCAGAACCTCACCGACTACACCGACCTCGTCACGCGCGCGGCGGGCATCGCCGCCGACCCCGCGCACCAGCGACTCCTGCGTGAGCGGTTCCGGCTCGTGGTGGTCGACGAGTACCAGGACACCGACCCCCTGCAGGTTCAGCTGCTGCACGACCTCGCCGGCGATGGACGCGATCTCGTCGTCGTGGGCGACCACGACCAGGCGATCTACGGATTCCGTGGCGCCGATCCCACCGCGATCACGCGGTTCCCGGCGCAGTTCGCCGTCGCCGGCACTCCGGCCCCCACGATCGCGCTCACCGCGACGCGCCGGTTCGGTCCGCGCATCCTCGCCGCGGCGAACGTGGCGCTCGGCGACCCTCCGGTGCCGCCCGGACTCGACCTCGAGGCCGCGCGTCGGCACCGGGGCCTGCGATCGGTGGCCGACCACGAGGGTGACGTCGAGGTCGCGACCTACGCCTCGGCCACCGCCGAGGCCGAGCACATCGCCGCGATGCTGCGGCGGGCCCATCTCGACGACGGGCTGCCGTGGTCCGACATGGCGGTCCTCGTGCGCACCGGCGCCGACCTCACCCGACTGCAGCGGATCCTCGTCCCGGCCGGAGTCCCGGTGGAGGTCGCCGGCGACGAGGTGCCGCTCGTCGCCGAACCCGCCGTCCGGGCCCTGCTGCTGGCGCTCGAGTCGGCCGAGCAGATCGCGCGCGACGAGCCGCTCGACCCGGAGCCCGCCGAGGCCCTGCTCACCGGACCGCTCGCGGTCCTCGACGGGCCGGCACTGCGTCGGTTGGGTCGCGCCCTGCGCCGTCGCGATCCGGAGTCCCCGTCCACCGAGCTCGTCGCCGCCGCGCTGCGCGACCCTGCCGCGCTCGGGCTCGACACCGCCGATCCCGCGACGGCCGACGCGGTCGAGTCCGCCCGCGCGCTGGCCGATCTGCTCGCCCGGGCGGCGGCCGTGCTGCGCCGCGGCGAGCCGCCGGAGCAGGCGCTGTGGCTGTTGTGGAGCGGCACCCGGTGGCCCGAGCGACTGCGCGAGCAGTGGCGGTCCGGGGCCGAGGGCCGGCTCGCCGCCGACCGCGACCTCGACGCGGTGTGCGCGCTGTTCCGGCACGCGGCCCGCGCCGAGGAGCACGGCCGCCGTCGCGATGCCACGAACTTCGTCGCCGAGCTGCGGGCCCAGCAGATCCCGGCCGACCAGCTCGAGTCCACGGTCGCGCGGCCCGACGCCGTCCGGCTCATGACCGCCCACCGGTCGAAGGGCCTGGAGTGGCCGCTCGTGGTGGTCGCCGGTGTGCAGGCCGAGCGTTGGCCGGACCTGCGCCTGCGTGGCAGCCTGCTGCGCACCGAACAGCTCGACGGTCCGGCGATCGTGCCCGGCGCGCGTGGCGAGCGACTGCGCGAGGAGCGGCGCCTGTTCTACGTCGCGTGCACGCGGGCGACGCGCCGGCTCGTGGTCACGGCCGTCCAGACCCCGACGGACGACGGCGACCAGCCGTCCCGGTTCGTCACCGACCTGCTCGCCGCAGGTTTCGGCCCGACGGACGCGCAACTGTTGCCCCTCGGTCGGCCGGCGCGACCGGTCTCGCTGCGCGGCGTCGTCGCCGAGTTGCGCCGCACGGGCGAGCAGACCGACGATCCCGCCCTGCGCGACGAGGCGGCCCGGATGCTGGCCGAGGTGGCGCGCTCGGGGCTGCCGGTCGCCCGGGCGGCGCATCCGGACCGCTGGTGGGGCCTGGCGCCGTCGACACGGGCCGAGACGCCGTGGCGTCCCGCGGACGAGCCGCTGGCGCTGTCGGGCTCGGCGGTCGAGGGCATCACCGCCTGCTCGCTGCGCTGGTTCCTCGGCCGTGAGGCGCACGGCGAGTCCGCGTCGACGTCCGCGCAGGGCTTCGGTTCGATCGTCCACGCGATCGCCGCCGACGTCGTGCGCCGCGACGTCGAGCCGGTCGTCGCCGAGCTCGTGGAGCGTCTGGACGAGGTCTGGCACCGACTCGACCACCAGGCCGCGTGGCTCGGCGAGCGCGAGCGCGAGGCCGCCCACGAGACGCTCGCCCGCTTCGCGCGGTGGCACGTCCACAACCCTCGCACGGTGCTCGCGGCCGAGCACGAGTTCCGCACGACCCTCGTCGTCGGCGGCGAGGAGGTCCTCCTGCGTGGCTCGATGGACCGCGTCGAGATCGACGCCGAGGGCCGGGTCCACGTCATCGACTTCAAGACCAGCCGCAACGCACCGTCCCCGCGCAAGATCGCCGAGCACGCCCAACTCGGCGTCTACCAGGTCGCGGTCGAGCACGGCGCCGCCGCCGACCTCGGCGTCGAGGCCGCGCGGTCCGGAGGGGCCGAGCTGGTCCAGCTGCGCACGGGTGCCGGGGCGAAGGATCCCGGCGCGCCGAAGGTCCAGCCGCAGGCCGCCCCCTCGGAGTCGGTCGAGGCGCCGTTCTTCGCGGTCGAGCTGCTCGCCGCGTCCGCCCGCACGGTGCGCGACGAGCACCTCGTCGCACGACCCAACGAGCACTGTGGCTTCTGCGACTTCCAGTGGCTGTGCCCGACGGTCAGCGGTCCGGCCGTGGGAGGTGTGTCGTGACGCGTCTCGTCCGCGACACCGAGCACCTCAAGCAGGTGCTCGAGATCCCCTTCAGCGAGCAGCAGCTCGAGGCGATCACGGCCGATCCGGCCTTCCCGCAGGCGATCATCGCGGGCGCCGGCGCCGGCAAGACGGCCGTCATGGCTGCCCGCGTCGTGTGGCTCGTCGGCCACCTGGGCCTCGAGCCCGACCGCATCCTGGGCCTGACCTTCACGTCCAAGGCGGCGGCCGAGCTGGCGGGTCGGGTTCGCGATTCGCTCGAGCGGGTGGGGGACTTCTCCGAGTACGGCGAGCCGACCGTGTCGACCTATCACGCCTTCGCCGGCACCCTGATCGCCGAGCACGGCCTGCGGCTGGGGATCGAGTCCGACCTGCGCGTCCTGGCCGACGCCACCCGGTTCCAGATCGCCGCCCGGGTCGTCCGCCGGCACGACGGGCCGTTGCGGCACGTCTCGGCGTGGCTGCCGACCGTGATCGGGGACGTCCTCGAGCTCGACGGCCAGCTGTCCGAGCACCTCGTCGACCCCGAGACGCTGCGCGCCTTCGACGCCGACACGATCGCCCGCGTGGAGTCGGTCGAGAAGCCGCTCGTGTGGCACCGCGAGGTGGCCCAGGCCTGCCGCAAGCGCGACGAGCTGAGCGTGCTCGTCGAGGAGTACCGCGCCGCGAAGGCCGACGCCGGAGTCATGGACTTCTCCGACCAGATGGGCTTCGGTGCACGCCTCGCGAAGCTTCCCGAGGTCGGCACATCGCTGCAGGAGAGGTTCGATGCGGTGCTGCTCGACGAGTACCAGGACACGTCGGTGGCCCAGCGCGACCTGCTGCAGGCGTTGTTCGCCGGCCGTCCGATCAGCGCCGTCGGCGACCCGGCGCAGGGCATCTACGGGTGGCGGGGTGCGGCGTCGGGCAATCTCACGGCGTTCCTCGACGACTTCCCGCGCGCCGACGGCGGACGCGGCCGCCTGTTCAGCCTCGACGTCACGCGACGCTGCGCGCCGGAGATCATCGACCTCGCCGGACACGTCGCGCGCGGCTACTACGCCTCGCCCGGCGTGGCCGAGGTCGTCACGCCACTGCGTGCGGCACCGCAGAACCCGTCCGGCGAGGTCTCGGTCGCCTTGCACCGCGGCGTGTCCGACGAGATCGAGGCACTCGTCGACCTCGTGGCCGACGCCGTCGAGCGGGGCGTGCCACGGCGCGAGCTCGCCGTGCTGGTGCGCACGACCAACGAGAACCCCGAGATCGTCCGGGCGCTGCGCGACCGCGGGCTGCCCGTCGAGATCGTCGGCCTCACCGGTCTGCTGCTGCAGCCCGAGGTGGTCGACGTCCTCTCGGTGCTCGCGGTCCTCGACGACGTCACCGCCAACCCCGCCGTGCTGCGTCTGCTCACCGGGCCGAGGTGGCGCATCGGCGATCGCGATCTCGCGCTGCTGGGGCAGCGCGCCGCCGCGCTCGGCCGACTCTGGCGCGACCGCCCCGAGGTGGATCCGGGCGACGCCGAGGCGGCGTTGCGCGCGGCACTGGACGATGCGACCGCCGGCGTGGACCCGACCGAGATCGTCTCGCTCGCCGAGGCCGTCGAGGACCCGGGCGACGGCCCCTTCTCGGCCGAGGCGCGGACACGGTTCGCCGATCTGGCGGCGATGCTGCGGCGGCTGCGCCGGCACGCCCACGAGCCGCTGCTCGACCTGGCCCGACGGGTCGTGTCCGAGCTCGACCTCGACGTCGAACTGGCCGTCGCCGGCACGCCCACCGACAACCTGGCCCTGCTCATGGACGCGATCGGCGACTACGCCCAGCACGATCGGTACGCCTCCCTGCCGGGTCTGCTGGCGCACCTCGACGCCGAACGCGAGTTCAACGAGGGGATGGAGTTGAGTGCGCCGTCGGACGCCGACTCGGTGAAGCTGCTGACGATCCACAAGGCGAAGGGGCTCGAGTTCGACGAGGTCTTCGTGCCCTTCGTCTCCGGCACGGTATTCCCGTCCTCCCGGGGTCGTTCGCGCTGGCCCACCGTCGCCAAGGCGCTGCCGGCGCCGTTGCGTGGTGACGCCGACTTCGTGCCCCGGCTCACCGAGTTCACGAGTGGCGCGAAGAAGCAGTTCGAGGACGACACCCGTCAGGACGCCCTGATGGAGGAGATCCGCCTGGCCTACGTCGCGTTCACGCGCGCCCGCCGTCGCCTGCACGTGAGCGGGCACCGCTGGGGCCGCACGCAGATCAAGCCGCGTGCGGCATCGGCGTTCCTCGTCGACGTCCGCGACTGGCTCGCCGCGCGTGGCATCGAGCCGATCGTGTGGTCCGAGGAGCCGGCCGAGGACGAGGGCAATCCCCACCTCGTCGACCAGAGCCTGCCGTGGCCCGTCGAGCTGGGCTCGTTCGACCGCCGGCGCGTGCTGGCCGACGACGTCCAGCGGCACCTCGCCGCCGAGGAGGCGCTGCCGCTCGCGGTCGACGAGCGGCTCGCGGCCCTGCGCACGGACCTCGACCTGCTGCTCGAGGAGGCCCGGGCCCGCGCCGACCACGAGATCCGGGTCGAGCTGCCCGCATCGGTGTCGGCCACCGATCTGCTCGCCCTCGCCGAGGACGAGCAGGCCTTCGCGCGTCGACTCGCCCGGCCGATGCCGCGACAGCCCTCGCCCGCCGCCCGGTTCGGCACCCGCTTCCACGCGTGGGTGGAGGCCAGGTACGGCCAGCAGACGCTGCTCGACCCGGACGACCTGCCGGGACGTGCGGACGCCGACGTCGTCGACGAGTCCGATCTGCAGGCGCTCAAGGAGGCGTTCGAGTCCGGGCCGTTCGCCGGTCGAGAGCCGGTCGCGGTCGAGGTGCCCTTCAGCCTGCGCCTCGGCGGCCAGCAGGTGGTCGGCCGGATCGACGCGGTGTTCGCCACGACGGACGCCGACGGCAGCCCGGGCTTCGAGGTCGTCGACTGGAAGACCAACCGGGCCGCCGATGCCGACCCGCTCCAGCTGGCCATCTACCGGCTCGCGTGGGCCGAACTGCACGGAGTCGACCCCGAGCGCGTCCTCGGCACGTTCCATTACGTGAGGCTCGGCGCGTCCCGGACCATCGACGACCTGCCCGACCGTCCCACGCTCGAGCGTCTGCTCGGGTTAACGTGAGGCGTGAACTTCGCCTTCGAGCGCGCTCGGCACGACCGGGCCGGCAACCTGCGCAAGCAGGAGGGCCTGTGGAAGACCCCCGATCTCAAGGTCCTGGTCCTCGGCGGTGAGCACGTCGCCACGATCGACGGTCCGGCCCTTCGCTGGGTCGCGGTGGACGAGGCGCCCGACGGCGAGTGGATCCTGCTCGGCGACCAGGACGGTCACCGGTATGCCGCCGTGGCCGTGCAGCGGGTGCCGCAGGAGCTCGGTCCGGTCAGCATCCGCACGCTCGCGCCGCTGCTCGACGAGAACGAGTTGTCGCTGGCGATCCACGCGGTCGGTCTCGCGCGGTGGGTCCAGTCGCACACGTACTGCTCGCAGTGCGGCGAGTACCTCTACACGAGCCAGGCCGGGCACCTGCTGAACTGCCCGGGCTGCGGGGCCCAGCACTTCCCGCGCACCGACCCGGCCGTCATCATGCTCGTCACCGACGCCGACGACCGCGCCCTGCTGGCGCGCAACCCGGCGTGGCCACCGGGCCGGTTCTCGACGCTGGCCGGCTTCGTCGAGCCGGGCGAGACGCTCGAGGACGCGGTGCGCCGCGAGGTCGCCGAGGAGGTGGGGGTCGTCGTCGGCGAGACCAGCTACCGGTCGAGCCAGCCGTGGCCGTTCCCGCAGAGCCTCATGCTCGGCTTCCGGGCCGTGGCCGAGACGACCGACTTCACCCTCGACGGCGACGAGATCGCCGAGGCCCGCTGGTTCACGCGCGACGAGCTGCGCGCGGCGTGCGAGTCCGACGAGATCGGCCTGCCGCCGCCGAAGGTCTCGATCTCTCGCTGGCTCATCGAGGACTGGTACGGCGGCGAGCTGCCCGGCGGCTGGGCCTAGCGCCGAGCAGCGGGAAGGTCGGTCTGCGCGAGGTCGTCGCCGACGAACATCAGCGGCTCACCGGACTCGCTGGCCAGCGCGTAGGCGAAGCAGTCACCGAAGTTGAGTCGTGCCCGTATCAACTGCGCGACGGCGGCGCTCCCGAACGGTGTCGGGCGCGGTGTGCCCGGCCCGAGCCGGAGGTCGACCCATGTCCACCAACGAAGCCCTCATCGGCGTCCGTGGCGCCCACCGCCTGACGCCCGCCCGCGAGTTGCTCCACGCCGAGCCGTCCGTCCTGATGGGCGTCGACGCCGCCGCGCAGGCGGCGCTGCTGAAGCTCGACGTCCGCACCGTCTTCGACCTCGCGACCTCGGCCGCGTTCGCGGCGGCCGCGAGGCTGTCGACGGTCGCCGGCAACCCGACCAGTCCGCTGTACCAGCAGGGCGCCGCGACGAGTGATCTGATCCAGGACTCCGCCACCGCGATCCCCGTCGCCGAGCTCGCGGGCCAGCCGATCTCCGTGCTCCAGGCGATCCCGGCCGCCGACGCCGATGGGATCGCCACGGCACTGGACGTCGCCTCGATCCAGGAGCTGGCCGACTACCCGCCGTACCTCGCCGCGATCAGGCTGCTCGATGCGGTGTTCTTCCCCGAGAACGCGCCGGACCACGACCCCGAGCGCCCCGCCGACCTCGTTCCCGTCAGCGGCCAGTACCCGACCGAGCGGGTCCAGTACAGCTCACTGCTGATGGACGAGATCAGCACCGCCGACGACGAACAGATCAACATTCTCGATCCCGCGTTCGTCCCGCTGGACCTCGCGGCGCTGACCGCCGCCGACAAGGGGTTCAGCCGGGTGGCGTTCGGGGCGTTGCTGACGTTCACGCAGTCGTGGTTCGCGCAGGGCGTCACGCTCGGACAGCTGCTGCACAGCACGGCCCTCGCACCGGGAGAGAGCACCCGGATCGCGGTCGTCGACTGGACCCGCCGCAGTCGCGCCGGGGAGACCGAGACGATCAGCGAGGTCGACGACGTCTCGCAGGAGGCCGAGCACAACCGGGCGATCAACGAGGTCACGAACGCCGTCGCGACGGAGGCGCAGGAGGGCTTCTCGGAGTCCAACACGAGCGCGAGGTCCAGCGAGTCCGCCGTGTCGGTCGCGGCGGAGATGTCGGCGCCCCTCGGCGGACTCTTCGGCGGACCGAGCGGATCGATGGGTGCGACGAAGAGCTCGGCCTCGTCCTCCTCGCACGCCGACTCGTACTCCTCGAGCTTCGGCCGCCGCGAGGTCGGCTCGAGCATGATGCAGCAGGTCAACGACCGCACGCACCAGCACGCGCACTCGAGTCGCAACCGCCGGGCCTCCGTGGTCAAGGAGGTCGCCCAGTCCGAGCACGAGGCGGTCAGCACGCGTGTGATCGCCAACTACAACCACATGCACGCGCTGACGGTGCAGTACTACGAGGTCGTGCAGGTCTACCGGATCGAGACCGCCGTGACGCGCGCCGACAAGGTCGTGTTCGTGCCCGTCGCGCTGCCGGACTTCTCGTCGGTGGACGTCGTCCGGCGGTTCCGGTCGGTGCTGACGCGGGCGGCGCTGACGATCGAGATGCGCGAGGCGCTGCGCAATCTCGACGTGGTCGAGCTGGCGCCCGCGAAGGAGACCCAGTTCTCGGTGTTCGACGGGCCGCTGAAGGACATCGTGAGCGATGCGCTCGTCAACCGGGCCGCCCGCACCGTGCTGGTCCGAGCGGCCGTGGCGGCCGAGCCCGCCGACGAGGCCACACCGGCGGAGGCGTCCAAGGCCGAAGCGCTCGACGTGCGGTCCACCGCGCTCAGTGCCTCGGGGTTGCTGGGCGAGGCCACCTCGGACGCGACCCGCGTGCGGCTCTCGGAGGCCACGCCGCTGATGGCCCGCGTGACGTCGAAGCTGTGGCTCGACGACCAGGTGACCCGGCTGGCGGGGCTGCTGAGCATTCCGCTGCTGCGCCCCGCGAGCCCGGCGATGTACCTGCCGACGGACGTGCTCGTCGAGGGCGCCACCGCGACCGCCTCGGTAGGACAGGCGACCGTCGTCTACACGCTCGCGTCAGGGGCCGAGGACCGCGAGATCAGCCCCACCGACCCGATCCGGATGAGCGAGCTGCGCAAGATCTCGGTCACCGCCGCGTCGGCCGAGCAGGACGTCCAGGTCTCGGTGACGCTGACCGTCAACCGCAACGGCGTCCGGTTCCCGCTGCGGCTGCCGGACGTCACCGTGAAGCGCGGCGCCCGACGGACCGCACCGGTCGTCGACGTCACCCCCGGCGGCGTGAGCGCCAACATCGTGGAGCACCTGAACCAGAACAAGCTGCACTACGCGCAGGCGATCTACCGGTCGCTCGACGCGTCGCAGGTGGCGATGCTGCTGGCCGGTCACACGATCGACGTGGGCAACCGGGAGGTGCCGCTCGCGCAGGTCGTCGACCCGAAGCCGATCCGCTACGTGGGCAACTACCTCGCCTTCGCGATGAACGTCGAGCCCACGGATCCGGACTGGGCCGCCTGGCTCAAGGAGCACGGCGTGGTCCTCGGACGGCCGCGCGAGGACCTCGTCCCCCTCGGCACGGGCGGCACGTTCGCCGAGGCCGTGCTGGGCCGGTCGAACTGCGCCGAGAAGCTCGACATCACGCGCTTCTGGAACTGGCAGGACTCGCCCATCCCGCTCGTGCCGACCGAGATCGCCGACGTCCAGACGGGCAGCCGGGCGACCGCCGAGGACACCTCGCCGGGTCAGCTCAGCGCCCCCATCGTCAACCTCACGACGCCGACGACGCTGCCCGACCCCGTCGGCACGGCCGCGGTCCTCGGTGCCATCCAGAACGGTCAGATGTTCCGCGACATGAGTGGTCTGCAGGCCACGGTGGGCCTGGCTCAGGCGGCCCTGCAGGCGACGGCCGCCGGCGCGACGGCAGCGGGCCAGCAGGCCGGCACCAACATGAACTCGCTGCTGACGGCCAACACCGAGCGGCAGCGCATCGCGGCGTCGATGATCACGGATCTGGCGAAGACGTACGCGTCGATGGAGACCGCGGGCCTGGCCGGCGGTGGCAAGGGCACGGCCTCGACCGACGGCGCGAAGATCAACTACTTCGACAAGACTGCGAAGTCCGGATCCACCGGCGCCGCCGACGGTGCGGCGGGAGCCGGAGGCTCGGGAGGCGGCACGGGTGGCACGGGTGGCACGGGGACGGGCGGCAGCGGCGTGACCGCGTCCGGCGGAGGCACGAGCGGGGGCGGTGAGGGCATCGAGTTCTCGCAGAACCCCGCCGCCCGGGCCGCGGTCGGGGAGGGTGGCGGCGGCCTGCTCGGCCGGATCATCGAGAAGCTTGGCGACGGGCTGGCCGAGTCGCCCGACTCGACGCCCCCGGCGGCGCGCACCGCGTGGCGGCACCTGACCGCAGCGCAGGTCATGGCCGACAAGGAGCGGGTCGCGAACAACCCGAACGACTTCAACCAGGGCGCGATCGGCCTGTGCACGGGTGCGGCCTTCTTCCACCACCTCGTCCAGCGCGACCCGATGGTGTGGCGCAACTTCGTCAACGCGATGTACGGCTTCGGCACGGGATTCCTGGGCCAGCTCAAGGTGACGGCGAGCGACGGTCTGCGCAGCACCAACTACGCAGCGCTGCTCTCGGCCCACAACGGCTTCCCGCCGCAGGGCGAGTGGATGGCGATGTGCGCGCTGCGCGACTCGGAGAACTTCGTCTTCACGTTCGACGGGACGCCGGAGGACACGTCCGACATGGCGACCTCGATGAAGGAGCTCGCCGGCTGGTACGAGGACACCGAGCTGTGGTCCTCCGTCACGACCGTCTCGGACACCACCCCGGCCGCGATCAAGGGCGTCAAGAAGACCGCGACGAACCAGGTCGCGATGTGGATCCGGCTGCCGCTGATCGGCGACAACCGCACGAGCACCCACATGATCACGATCGAGTCGCCCATCGTCATCGACGAGGCCGCCGACACCGTGACGTTCGACTACTGGACGTGGGCCCAGCCCGTGAAGACGCTCTCGACGACGTGGACGAGCCTCAAGGCGAACTTCCTCGGGGCGATCGTCGCCAAGAAGTAGCCGGCGGCGCGCGGTCGCGGGTCAGCGACCCAGGTGGGCCTTGACCTGCGCGACCGACGGGTTGGTGAGCGCGGTGCCGTCGGCGAACACGAGCGTCGGGACGGTCTGGTTGCCACCGTTGGCCTGCTCGACGATCAGCGCGGACTCCGGGTCCTGCTCGATGTCGACCTCGAGGAACTCGATCCCCTCACGCCCGAGCTGGCCCTTGAGTCGGTGGCAGTAGCCGCACCACGGGGTGCTGTACATCGTGAACTGCGCGTCGGTCATCAGGTTCCTTCCGGAGGGGGGAGAGCGTCTCCATCATCCTGAACGCGAACAAACGCGTGGCCATTCCGACCGACCGGCTACCGTCGAGACGGTCATGTTGCGCCTGTCGATCACGCTCGCCCTGCTCGTCGTGGCGACCGCTGCCTGCGAGGGATCCGGGGAGCCCAGACCGGCGGCTCGCCCGACCGAGTCCCGGGCGACCCAGACCCCGACGACTCAGACTCCGACGACCCAGACTCCGTCCCCGAGCCCGCCGTCCGCGTCGATGAGCCGGTCGGAGGCGACGCGGCTGCTGGTCCGCTCCGCGCCCCGCGGTCACGGTGCGCAGGTGCGCGAGGCGATCGCCGCGGGCGCCGACCTCGAGCGTCGCGACGCGCAGGGCCGCACGCCGTTGGTTGCCGCGACGAAGCAGGATCGGCCCGGCGTGGCGCGGCTGCTGCTGGAGGCAGGCGCCGATCCGGACGCGAAGGACGACCTGCAGGACTCGGCGTTCCTCTACGCGGGTGCCGAGGGGTTGACCGAGATCGTCCGGTTGACCCTCGCACACGGGGCCGACGTCCGCAGCACGAACCGTTTCGGGGGCACGGCGCTGATCCCCGCGAGCGAGCACGGTCACCTCGAGGTGATCCCGCTGCTGCTCGCCGCGGGCGTCCCGGTCGACCACGTCAACGACCTGGGCTGGACGGCGCTGCACGAGGCGATCGTGCTCGGCGACGGGTCGCCGAGGCAGGTCGAGACGGTGCGGCTGCTGCTCGAGGCGGGAGCGGACGTGACGATCCGCGATCGTGACGGGGTGCTGCCGCGCGACCTGGCCGCACGCCGTGGGTTCACCGACATCGTGGACCTCATCGACGCGCGGTGAGTCCGCCACCTAGCCTTGGCGCGTGAGGAGACGCCGTCGGGATGCGCCGTTCACGGTGCGATACGTCGCCCGGGCCACGGACGGGTCGTTGGACCAAACGCTGACGATCACGAACGCCACCGAGACCTCGGTGATCCCGACCCTGCGCTTCCGGCCCATCAACATGTACGGCATGCCGTTGCCGCACGTGGCCGCGATCGGTGTCAACGGCTCCCATGCGGGACGCGCGATCCTGCCGGCCGGCGGTGCGCTCGTCGACGTGCTGCGGTTCGACGGACAGGGCGCCGACCAGGTGCGCCACGTCGAGGTCGAGGTGGCCGAGGTCGAGGAGATCGACCTGCCCGGCCCCGTGCAGCCGTGCCGGTCGGTGATGATCGACCTCGACGAGAAGGCGACGGCCGACAGCGACGCGTTCTGGGGGATCGGTCTGGTCAACCCGAACCCGTTCGGGGTGACGATGCGCGTCTCGCTGCTGCGGCTGGAGGAGCCGCACCGCGACGATCCCCGCCAGGTCGAGCACGTCGTGACGATGCAGGACGACGTCGACCTGGCCTCGGAGTCGAACCACGTGATCTGGCTGCCCGAGGACGTGCGCGGACTGTTCCACGAGGTCGTGCACCACCTCGTGCCACCGAGCTACGTGTGAGCGCCGCAGGCTCTCCTGCGCGACCGACCCGGTGACCTCACAGGCCCAGGGCGAGCCTGAGGCCGTCGTCGACGCGGCGCATCGCGGTCGCCCCGAGCGCTCCGGCAGGCTCGACCAGTCTCGTCCGGTCGATCACGAGAGTCTGTGACACGTTGACGACGGAGGCCTTCGGCAGCCCTGCCGCATCGGGCTCGAGTTCGACGTTGCCCGGCGCCTCCGCCAGCCGCAGGTTGCTCGTGACGGCCGAGACGATCACCGTCGCGATGCGCGACCGGTTGAACCGGTCCGAGGAGACGACCAGGGTCGGCCGTCGGTACCCGGGTTCGGAGCCGACCGGATCGCCGAAGTCCACCCACCAGATCTCGCCGCGGCTCACCACTGCCAGTTCCCGGTGTCGATCAACGTCCGACCGGTGTTCGCCGGATGGGTCGGGGCGAGGTCGTCGGCCAGCGCGTCGAGGGCTCGGGTCACCGGGTCGTCCTCCTGGTGCTCGAGGAAGCTGCGCAGCGCCTGGGCGTACAACTGGGATCGGCTCCAGCCTCGGGCTGCGGCAGCGCGTTCCGCGTCGCGGAACACCTCGTCGGGGATCGAGACCGCGATCTTCACGGGATGAGTATAACCGGTATGAACCGTCCGGCGAAGTGCTGGCACGGGTCCTCCTGTGCGTCGATACGGTCGGTGACGGCAGCACCGTAGGCGCCCGCGCCGACATCGGACGTCGACGTCCTGTGACGAGCCGGTGATCTGTCCGCGCCGCCGACTACGCTGGTCGCTGCCGCGCTCGACGACCCGAATCGGAGACCATGCCCCACGCCGACGACCTGCTGGACGGACTCGACCCCGAGCAACGCGAGGTCGCCACGACCCTGAGGGGACCCCTGTGCGTCATCGCCGGTGCCGGCACCGGGAAGACGCGCGCGATCACCCACCGCATCGCGTACGGCACCGCGACCGGTGTCTACAAGCCCACCGAGGTGCTGGCCGTGACGTTCACGGTCAAGGCCGCGGGAGAGCTGCGTGAACGCCTGCGCACGCTGGGCGCGGCGGGTGTGCAGGCGCGCACGTTCCACTCCGCGGCCCTGCGTCAGGCCCGCTACTTCTGGCCGCGCGTCTACGGCACCGAGTTCCCGCAGATCCTGGAGTCGAAGTTCGCGTTCGTCGCCGAGGCGGCGCGGCAGGTCGGCATCCGTGGCGACCAGGCGCTGATCCGCGACCTCGCGGCCGAGGTCGAGTGGGCCAAGGTGTCGAACGTCCGGCCCGACGACTACGGCGCCGAGGCGATCCGCCGCCATCGCGAGGTCGGCTCCCTCGACCCGGGCGAGGTGGGCGCGATCCTGCGGGCGTACGAACAGGTCAAGCGCGACCGGGGCCGCATCGACATGGAGGACATCCTGTTGATCACGGCGGCGATCCTGGCCGACGACGAGGCGATCGGGGCCGAGGTCCGGCGCCAGTACCGGTGGTTCGTCGTCGACGAGTTCCAGGACGTCAACCCGCTGCAGTCGACGCTGCTCGACCTGTGGCTCGGCGGCCGCGACGAGGTGTGCGTCGTCGGTGATCCGCGCCAGACGATCTACACGTTCGCCGGCGCCTCGGCCAAGATCCTGGGCGACTTCTCCACCCGTCGGTTCCCGCAGGCCCAGCGGATCGAGCTCGTGCGCAACTACCGCTCCACCCCGCAGATCGTCGCGGCGGCCAACGAGGTCTTCGCGGGCAAGGGACCCTCGATCAACCTCGGCGTGCGACTGCAGTCGCAGAACACCGCGGGCCCGGCCGTCGACTACCGCCCGTTCCCGGACGAGCCCGCAGAGGCCGACGGGGTCGCCGAGCGGATCGCGGCGCTGCACCGGCAGGGCGTGCCGCACCGCGAGATGGCGATCCTGTACCGGATCAACGCCCAGTCCGAGGTGTACGAGGAGGCGCTCGGGCGGCTGCAGATCCCGTACTCCGTGCGCGGCGGCCAGGGCTTCTTCCAGCGTGCCGAGGTGCGCCAGGCGGTCACCCTGCTGCGTGGCTCGGCCCGCGCGGGCGAGGGCGCCGGTGCGTTGGCCGACGACGTCCGCGCGGTGCTGGCTGCGATGGACTTCAGCGAGAAGACCCCCGAGGGCCGGGGCGCGGTGCGCGACCGCTGGGAGTCGCTCATGGCGATCCTCACGATGGCGACCGACCTGGCCGAGGCCCAGCCCACCGCCGACCTCGCCGCACTCGTCGCCGACCTCGACCGGCGTGCCGAGCAGGCGCACGCACCCGCCACCGACGGCGTCACGCTGTCCACGCTGCACGCCGCCAAGGGCCTGGAGTGGGACGCGGTGTTCGTCGTCGGCGCGCAGGAGGGAACGCTGCCGTTCGTGCACGCGATCGACGACCCCGAGTCCGTCGAGGAGGAGCGGCGACTGTTCTACGTCGGCGTCACGCGCGCCCGCCGTCATCTCACGGTGTCGTGGTCGGCCGCGCGGAAGGCCGGGGGTCAGGCCCGTCGCAAGCCCAGCCGGTTCCTCGATCGCCTGCTGCCGCCCGAGGTCCGCACGACGCGGCCGGCCAAGCGCAAGGTCGGGCTTCCCGAGCAGCCGGTCGACTACGACGAGGCGCTGTTCGAGGCGCTCCGGACGTGGCGCAAGGAGGTCGCGACGGCCGAGAGCAAGCCCGCGTTCACGGTCTTCAACGACGCCACCCTGAAGTCGATCGCCGCGACCAAGCCCCGCAACCCGGGATCGCTCATCACCGTCCCGGGCGTGGGCCAGGCCAAGCTGGAGAAGTACGCCGACGCGGTCCTGGCGATCGTCGCCGACCACTAGGTGAGGTGATCTCGATACGCCGGCTCGTTCCTCGCCGTGCTACTCGATCACCGAGCCGGCCGGACCGGTGATCGAGTAGCGACGAGCGAAGCGAGCCGCGTATCGAGATCCCGGCAGGATGCGAGGCGGGAGGGCTATTCGAAGCCGGGCAGCGACTCGGCGACGATGCCGCGGAAGTGGGCCGTCGCGCCCAGTTGGCACAGCACGCCGATGCCGCCGGCCCACACCCGGTGGATCAGCAGGTAGGACGGCGGGATGTTCAGCTTGAGCGCCGTCGACATCCCCTCCGGGCCCGGGGCGGCGATCCGCTGACTCTGGCGGCGCAGCCACCCGCGGTCGAAGGTGAAGGTCTCCTCGATCACGGGCTCGACGAGCGGAGCGAGGTACCGCTCGAGGACGTCGGTCTCGACGCGCGTGCCCGGCTTGAGGAAGCCCTCGTCGCGCAGGCCGGCGACCACGGCGTCGTAGTCGTTCTCGGCGGCGGAGCGCAGCAGGGGTCCGATCGGCGCCGGCAGGCCATCGGGCAACCGGGCCACGGCCCCGTAGTCGACGACGCCGAGCCGGCCGTCGGGCAGCACCCGGAAGTTGCCCGGATGCGGGTCGGCGTGCAGCAGGCCGGCGCGTGAGGGACCCGCGAACAGGAACCGCACGTAGATCTCGCCGAGCCGGTCCTTCTCGGCCTGGTCGTCGCCGGCGATGACGTCGGCCAGCGAGCGGTCGCCGGGCAGCCAGCGCGAGACGAGAGCCCGCGAGGTGTGCGCGTAGGGGTAGGGGACGACGATGTCGGGATCGTCCTGGAAGGCCTTCGCGAAGGTGGCCTGCGCCTGGGCCTCGAGCGAGTAGTCCAGCTCCTCGGCCACCCGGTCCTGCAGCTCCGTGACGAGCGCCTTGACGTCGAGGTTGGGCGCGAGTGAGCCGAGCAGTCGTGCGAGCCGGCCGATCTGGCGCAGGTCGGACATCAGCGCCTCGCCCGCACCCGGGTACTGCAGCTTGACGGCGACCTCGGTCGGCTCGGTCTCGGGGGTCGGCACCCACCACGAGTGGTGCACCTGTCCGATGGACGCCGCGGCGGCGGGGACGACGTCGAAGTCGGGGAACTGCTCGGGCCAGTCGTCCCCGAACTCGCGCGCCATGACGCGACGGACCGTGGCCGGACCCATCGGCGGCGCGGCGTCCTGCAGCTTCGTGAGCGCCTCGCGGTAGGGGGCGGCGATCTCCTCGGGCAGCGCGGCCTCGAAGACGCTGAGCGCCTGGCCGAACTTCATGGCGCCGCCCTTGAGCTGGCCCAGGACGCTGAACACCTGGTCGGCCGTGCGGCGCTGGACGTCGGTCACGACGGCCGCGGCGGGCGCCCCGACGAGCCGGCGACCGATGCCCCACGTCGTGCGGGCGGCGAACCCGGCCGGCAGGCTGGCCAGCCGCGCACCACGGCGCAGCGCGGATCCGCTCAGCGGAGTCTCACGCGCGTCGTCCTGGTCGTCGTCGGCCACGCGGTCAGGATAGTGGCGAGCTCGCAACCGGGCCGGTCACGCGACCAGCAGGGCGCACGGGCAGCCCGGTGCGAAGGGAACGGGGCGCACGGCGGAGTCGTGGTGCCCGGGCCCCAGCGACAGCACGGCGCCGGTGGTCGAGGGCCGCTCACCCGCGGCGAGGCACTCCAGCTGGTGCAGCACCTCGCCGGCTGCGCGCAGCAGCAGTCGGTGCGGCAGCCCTTGCGGCAGCAGTCGAGGGCGCTCGAACTGGGGCAGGAGCGCCGACCAGGCCGGATCGTCGACGGCGAGCAGCTCGTCGAGGCAGCCCAGGCACGACGTCGCGCCCGGGACGACGAGCGGCCCGATCCGGACGCGTCGCTCGTCGATCACGACCGGCAGGTGCGCGACGCCGGCGATGCGCAGGCTCTCGATACCCGAGCGGGCCGGTTCGCCCGCGCTCACCAGCACCTCGACGTCGGGGTCGATCCCGGCCGGGCCGAGCGCCTCGGTCAGCCGTGCGGCGAGCCAGTCGGTGGACCGGTCGTGGCGGACGGCGACGCGCAGGGCGTGCTCAGGCGGACGCGGGTCGACGACGGCCCCCGCGGCGACCAGGCGGGTGATCGTGCCGGCGAGGTCTCCGGTGAACTCGGGGACGTCACGAGCGACGACCTCGGCGAGCCGGGGGAGCGGCAGCGATCCGTCGAGCAGGCGCAGGACGCGTCCCAGACCCGGCTCGTCACGCACCCGGAAGCCGGGAGCCGTGCCGATCTGGAGGGTGGCGCGGTCGCGCCGCAGGAGCAGCGCACCGGGGGCGAGCATCGGACCGGTCGTGGCGGGCTCGCGCAGTGGTCGGGGTGCCGGCATGGCCCCATCGTGGCGGAGCGGGCCGGCGCGCGGGCGGCTGGTCCACAGCCGCCCGCGAGCGCGTTTCAGGCCTTGCCGAGGATCCGGTTGAGCTTCGTGCCGCAGACCGGGCAGACGCCCTTGGCCATGCGGGTGCCCTTGTCGCTGACCTGGACCTCGCCGGTCGTCTCGCGCTTGTCCTTGCACTTCACGCAGTAGAACTCGCCCGTCCATGTCTCCGCCATCACGGCCTCCTTGCCGAGGGTGTGCCGCCTGATGTGGCACAGATCACGTTCAGCCTAGGGCCAAAACGCCCGCTGGCAAGGGTGAGGCCCTCGTCCGGCGCGCCTTCCCCTTGCGCGCCGAGCGAGGGCCTCGACAGGGCTCAAGGTAGGACGCGGGATTCGGCTCGGTCAATGGGTCGTTCGGGTGACTTTCCACGGCCTGTGGACAACCTTGGGGACAACGTGTGGGGAAGGTCTCCCGGGGTGTGGAGAGACCTGTGGACGACGCGCCTCGCCTGTGGACGGCCCCGGGTGTCGGATCCGGGGCCTACCGTTGTCGCATGGCCGAGATCGAGGTGCGCCGCAGCGCGCGCAGGACCCGCACCGTGTCGGCCCGTCGCGAGGGCGATCTTACGATCGTCATGGTGCCCGCGCGCATGTCGCGCGCCGAGGAGGAGCGCGTCGTCGCCGACATGGTCGCCAAGCTCGACGCGCGCGAGCGACGGCGCACGGTCGGTCGTGGCGACGCCGAGCTCGAGCAGCGGGCGGCCCGGCTGGCGGCGCGCTACGTGCCCGAGGCGCCGGCACCCGCGTCGGTGCGCTGGGTCACGAACCAGAACCAGCGCTGGGGATCGTGCACTCCGGTCGACCGCACGATCCGGATCTCGCACCGCATGCAGGACATGCCCGACCACGTCGTCGACGCGGTGCTCGTGCACGAGCTGACGCACCTGGTCGTGTCGGGCCACGGCCCGCGCTTCGACGCGATCGTCAGGAGGTACCCACGCCTGGACGAGGCGATGGCGTTCCTCGAAGGCGTGACCTGGCAGCGGCGACGAGACTCCTGACCGAGTCGTCGGTCCCCTCCGGCAGGGCGTCGACGGCGAACCAGCGCACCTCGTCGGACTCGTCCGAGCACTGCGGCTCGGCGCCCGGGGGAGCGACGGCGACGAACTGCACGTCGAGGTGGTGACCACCCTCGTGGCAGCGGACGGGGTGTCGCGACAGCCGCACCGGCTCCGGGACGATCGTGAGATCCGCGATCGCGGTCTCCTCGGTGGCCTCCCGCAGCGCGGCCGCCACGATCGAGGCGTCGCCGGGCTCACAGTGGCCGCCGGTCTGCAGCCATCGCCCGAACTTCGGGTGCAGCACGAGTGCGACGCGGTCGTGCTCGGCCGACACCACGAGCGCGCTGGCCGTGACGTGGTCGGGTGCGCAGGACCGGGCGCCGGGCTCGTCGAACCCCTCGGCGTGCGCGACGAAGAGCTCGCGCAGTGCGTCCTGGTCGTCGTCCGGGGGCGTCCACCCGGCCAGCACGTTCCGGATGTCGGCGGTCAGTTCCCTCACGACTCGGACGGGCCCGCGTCCGGCTCGCCCGCACCGCCGAGCAGCTCGTTCAGGGCGGCGTCGAAGTCCGCATCGCTGAGCTCACCCACCTGGGTCTCGGCGAAGCCGAGCGGATCGTCGAGGTCCGCGATCGTGGGCAGCAGATCGGGGTGCGTCCACACGGCGTCGCGGGCCGCGGCACCGCGCCGGTCGCGCAACGCCGACCACAGGTTGGCGGCGTCGCGAAGTCGCCGCGGACGCAGCTCGAGGCCCACGAGCGAGGCGAACGTCTCCTCGGCGGGTCCGCCGGTCGCGCGGCGGCGGCGCACGGCCTCGGCCAGGGCGGTCGCGGCGGGCATGACCTCGGCGGTGGCCTGGGCGACGACCTCGTCGACCCAGCCCTCGACGAGCGCCAGCAGCAGCTCGAGGCGCTCCTTGGCGCGCTCCTGCTCGGGGGTCGGCTGGGGATCGAACAGCCCGCCGGACAGTGCCTCCTGCATCGCGGCCGGGTTGCTCGGGTCGATCGAGCCCATCTGCTCCTCGATCGCGCTGACGTCGATCCGGATGCCGCGCGCGAAGTCCTCGATCGCGCCGAGCACCGCCTGGCGCAGCCACGGCGCGTGCGCGTACAGCCGGTGGTGGGCGCACTCGCGCAGCATCACGTACAGCAGCACGTCGGACTCGGCGGCCTCGAGGTCACGCGCGAAGGCGGCGACGTTGTGCGGCAGCACGGCGGCGGTGTGCTCGGGTCCGAGCGGCAGTCCGACCTCGGTCGAGGAGAGCACCTCGGTCGCGAGCCCGCCGATCGCCGAGCCGAGCTGCTGGCCGAACATCGCGCCCCCGGCCTGGTTCAGCATGCCGACGAGCGGACCGGCCATCGCCTTGGCCTCCGCGGGCAGGGCGTCGGCCATCGAGGTGACGACGTGCTGCGCGATCGGCTCGACCATGACCTGCCATGTGCCCATCGTGCGCTCGACCCACTCGGCGCGGCTCCACACGGCGGTGGAGGTGGTGCCGGAGGGCAGGTCGGTGACCTTGTCGAGCCACATCTCGGCGAGCCGGGTGGCATCGGTCGCGGCGCCGGTCTGACCGGCGTGCGGCGTCGGGTCGTCGCCGGCGGCGGCGACGGCGTGCCGTGCGACGTCGGTGGCGAGCGCGTAGTTCACGGTGCCCTCGTGCGGCTCGAACATGCGCTGCATCTGCGACATCATCTGGCCGAGGTCGAAACCGCCTCCGGCCAACTGCCCGAACAGCGCCTCGAGCGGCGTGCCCTTGAACGGGTTCTGCGGGTCTTCCTCAGGTACCTCGGCCATGCAGCAAGCCTAGGCCGTCGCCCCTGAATCGCGGTGACCGTGCGGCGCACCCCGCGGGTGCCGTGGGTCCGGGGTTCTAGGGTGTCGGTGTGTCGAACCCCCTGCGGCTGAGTCGCCGCAACCTCTCGCTGACCGTCGCGGTCTCGATCCTCGTGCTGCTGACGTGTCTCGTGTCGTTCCTGCCCGTCCCGTACGTCACGATGCGGCCCGGGCCGGTGTTCAACACGCTGGGCGAGATCGACGGCGAGCCGATGCTCACGTTCGGCGACGACGTCACGACGTACCCGACCAAGGGCCGGCTCGACTTCACCACCGTCTCGGTCACCCGGGCCGAGTCGCGGATGTCGCTCGTGGCGGCGCTCCAGGGCTGGATCAACCCGGACGTCGCGGTGGTCCCGCACGACTTCCTCTACCCGGACAACCAGACGAACGCGCAGTCGCAGGCCGAGGGTGCCGCGCAGCTGGCCAGCTCGCAGGACTCGTCCAAGGCGGCAGGCATGCGCGCCGCCGGCTACGAGGTGACGGAGGTGCCCAAGGTGTCCGCCGTCGCGCCGGACGGGCCGGCCCAGGGCAAGCTCGAGGCGGAGGACCTGATCACGTCGGTCGACGGCGCGAAGGTCACGTCGCAGCAGGCGGTCGCCGACCAGATCAGCGGGCGCAAGCCGGGCGAGGACGTCACGATCGGCTACACCCGCGACGGCAAGCCCGGCAGCGCCACGATCACGACGGTGGCGATGGACGACGACCCCGACAAGGCCCGGATCGGCATCGCGGTCGGCACCGGATTCGAGTTCCCGATCGAGGTCGAGAACCACATCGGCGACCGGGTCGGCGGCCCGAGCGCCGGCACGATGTTCGCGCTCGCGATCTACGACGAGCTCACACCCGGAGCACTGACCGGCGGGCAGAACGTCGCGGGAACGGGCACGATCGATCCCGAGGGCACGGTGGGCGCGATCGGCGGCGTTCGGCAGAAGATGGCCGGCGCGGCCGCCGCGGGCGCGGACATCTTCCTCGTACCGGCCGACAACTGCCAGGAGGCGACCAGTGGTGGTGACTTCGACATGACACTCGTCAAGGTGGCGAAGCTGCAGGACGGGATCGACGCGATCTCGGCACTCGCGAAGGATCCCGACGCGAAGGTGTCCTCGTGCTCGGCGTGACGGGCGACGGCGTCGGCGAGGACTCGCCGGTCCGCCACGCGGCGCTCGAGGTCGAGCACCACGTGGGCGACGCCGGCTGGGACCAGCCGCCGCGACTGTTCGCGCTCGTGCTCACGGCCGACCTGCTGCGGGCCCAGCCCGAACTGGCCGACCAGCTCGGCGCGCCCGACTCGTACACCCCGATCGAGCAGGAGCTGCCCCCCGGCCGCGAGGTCGAGGACCTGCTCACCGAGATCGGCTGGCCGCCGGAGGTCGACGGCTGCGCCGTCGTGATGGAGCGGCTGACGTTGCCCCCCGAGGCGGAGGCAGGGCTGCCCGACGAGCCCGCGGCCGCCGCCGCGTACGCGGCGGGCCACCCCGATCGTCAGGAGATGCGGATCGTCGCGGCGGTGCTGCGCGACGGCTCCGAGCACGCCGCGGTGCGACCTCGCGTCCCGCAGGACTCCCCGCTCATCGAGGGCCCCGGGCTGCTGCCCGGACTCGTCGCCGCGATGCGCGAGACCCTCGCCGACGAACTGGCGTGATGCGCGCGGGGCCCGTGATGCACACCACCCCGTAGGCTGGCGCCACCAGACGCACGCCCGTGAGCCAGGAGAACCGTGAGCGACATCTTCGGATCGATCCCCCCTCGACGCGAGCCCGAGCCGGGTTCCCACCGGCGTCGCCGTGTGCTCATCCCGACGTTCGTCACGCTCGCCCTGCTGTTGATCCTCGGGTCGGTGTTCGTCAACCTCTGGACCGAACGGCTCTGGTACGGGTCGGTCGACTTCCAGGGCGTCTTCACGAAGGTGCTGACCACCCGGGCGCTCATGTTCGTCGTGTTCGCGCTCCTGGGCGGTGCGGCGATCGGCGTGAACGTGTGGCTCGCCCACCGGAACCGCCCCAACCCGCTCGGTCTGCGCCGCGACGACCCCGCGGCCCGGTACCGGCTCGCGCTCACGCCGGTCGTCAAGCCGGCCTGGTGGGTGCTGACGGTGGTCGTGGCGTTCTTCGCCGGCATCATCGGCGCCAGCCGCTGGGAGTTGTTCCAGCTGTGGCGCCACGGCACGCCGTTCGGCCAGAAGGATCCGCACTTCGGCATGGACGTCGGCTTCTACGTCTTCGACCTGCCGTGGTTCCAGTTCCTCGTGTCGTTCGCCTTCGGCCTGCTGCTGATCGCGCTCGTCGCGGTCGCGTTCGTCCAGTACGTCTTCGGCGGGATCCGCTTCTCCGGTCGGGGTCCGCAGTTCAGCCGGGCCGCGCAGGTCCAGGTGGCGGTGCTGGCCGGCCTCGCGATGCTCGTGCGGGCCGCGTCGTACTGGCTCGACCGCTATGCGATGGCCGTCGGCACCGACGGTCTCTTCGACGGCATCGGCTACACCGACGCGAACGCGCGCATCCCCAGCAAGAACATCCTGATCGCGGTCGCGATCCTGTGCGCGCTCATGTTCTTCTCGACGATCTTCCTGCGGTCGTGGACGCTGCCGCTCATCGGGCTGGGCCTGTGGTTCGTCACGTCGCTGCTGATCGGCACCCTGTGGCCGGCGATCATGCAGCGCTTCCAGGTCGACCCCTCCGAGCCCGACCGCGAGGGCCAGTACCTCGAACAGAACATCAAGGGCACGCGCGCCGCCTACGGGGTCGACGGCGTCCAGACCCAGGACTACTCGGCCAAGACCGAGCTGACGCCGCAGGAGCTCAACGCCTCGGCGGAGTCGCGGGTGAGCACGCGACTGCTCGACCCGACGCTCATCTCGCCGGCGTTCACGCAGCTGCAGCAGGTGCGTGGCTACTACACGGTGCAGTCGACGCTCGACGTCGACCGCTACGCGATCGGCGACGACCCGCAGCCGCAGGACGTCATCATCGCCGCGCGCGAGGTCGATCTCGACGGCCTGCAGGAGTCGCAGCGCACGTGGTCGAACGACCACACCGTGTACACCCACGGCTACGGCGTGATCGCGGCGTACGGCAACAAGCGGGGTCCGCAGGGCGAGCCGGTCTGGGTCGTCAAGGACATCCCGCCGGAGGGCCAGATCGAGTTCGAGGACGCGCCGCGGATCTACTTCGGCGAGAAGTCGCCCGAGTACTCGCTCGTCGGGCGGCCCGACGGCGCCGAGCCGATCGAGGTCGACACCCCGCGTGGCGGTGGCTCCACCGACGACGCGGGAACCGGGGACACCTCGGCGAACACGTACGACGGCAAGGGCGGCGTCGCGATGGGCAGTCTGGCGCGCCAGGTGCTGTACGCGTTCAAGTTCGCCGAGCCCAAGCTCGTGCTGTCGGACCGCGTCAACGAGAACTCCAAGATCATCTACGACCGGCACCCGCGCGACCGGGTCAAGAAGGTCGCCCCGTGGCTCACCCTCGACGGTGACACCTACCCCGCGGTCGTCGACGGCAAGATCGTCTGGATCGTCGACGGCTACACGACGAGCAAGTCGTACCCGTACTCGGAGTCCCGGTCGCTGGCCGCGGCCACGAGCGACACGCTCACGGAGGGCACGAGCCAGATCGCGCTGCCGACCGATCAGGTCAACTACATGCGCAACTCCGTGAAGGCCGTCGTGGACGCGTACGACGGCACGGTCACGCTGTACGAGTGGGACACGAAGGACCCGATCCTCAAGACGTGGGAGAAGGTGTTCCCCGGCGTCGTGGAGCCGAAGTCCGCGATCAGCGACTCGCTGCTCGACCACTTCCGCTACCCGGTCGACCTGTTCAAGGTCCAGCGTGACGTCCTGAGCCGCTATCACGTGACGAACGCCCAGACGTTCTACGAGGATGGCGAGCGCTGGAAGATCCCCGAGGACCCGTCCAGCGGCGGGGGCACGAAGCAGCCGCCGTACTTCCTCACGACCAGCCGGCCCGGCGAGGAGCAGTCGCGGTTCAGCCTGACGAGCGTGTACCTGCCCAACAACCGGCAGAACCTCGCGTCGTTCATGAGCGTGAACTCCGAGGCGTCCGACACCGAGAACTACGGCAAGCTGCAGATCCTCGAGCTGCCGAGTGACACGCGCGTCGGCGGCCCGAACCAGATCGCCGCGCAGTTCGAGTCCGACGCCGGCGTCCGGGCGGCCCTGCTGCAGTACGAGCAGTCGCAGAACACCCGCATCCTGCGCGGCAACCTGCTGACGCTGCCGGTCGGTGGCGCGATGCTCTACGTCCAGCCGATCTACATCCAGCGCGTCGGTGAGGGCTCGTACCCCGTGCTGCAGCTCATCACGGCGACCTTCGGCGATGGTGTCGGCGTCGGCCAGACGCTCGACGAGGCGCTCAAGGACGCGCTCGACCTCGCTCCCGACAGCACACCCGGCTCGGGCGGCGACACGGGCGGCGGTGGCGACACCGGTGGTGGCACGGGCAGCGCGAACAAGTCGGCCGACGAGCACCTCAGCGATGCGCAGCGCTACTACGACCAGGCGCAGGCGGCGCTCAAGGCGGGCGACCTGGCGACGTACCAGGCACGCATCGACGACATGGCCCAGGCGCTGGAGGCGGCGCAGAAGGCGCTGGAGGAGTAACCGTGGCCGCCCTGCCCACCACCGCCGAGGTCGTGGTGGTCGGTGGCGGGGTCATGGGCCTGTCGACGGCCCACCACCTCGCGCGGGCGGGCGTGCAGGTCGTCCTCGTCGAGCGCGACCAGTTGGGTGAGGGCTCGACGAGCCGGGCGGCCGGGGGAGTGCGGGCCCTGTTCAGCGACGAGCTCAACACGCGGCTCGGCCTGGCCAGCCTCGAGGTGTTCGAGCGCTTCGCCCACGACTTCGGCCAGCCGATCGACCTGCACCAGAGCGGCTACCTCTTCCTGCTCGACGACGCGGCGGATGCGGAGCGCTTCGCCGACGACGTCGTGTGGCAGAACGCCCTCGGCGTCGACAGCAGGGTCATCGACGTCGCCGAGGCGGTGCGGCTGGCGCCGGTGATCGATCCCGGCGGACTCGTCGGGGCGGTGTTCTCGCCCCGGGACGGGCACTGCACCCCCGAGTCGGTCGTGCTGGGCTACGCGACCGCGGCGCGCCGGGAGGGCGCGTGCCTCGTCACCCATTGCGGCGTGACCGGGATCGAGACCGACGGCGACCGGATCGTGGGCGTGCACACGACGCAGGGCACGATCGCCACGAGCGTCGTGGTGTGCACCGCCGGCGCGTGGTCGGCCGAGGTCGGGCGCTGGGTCGGCGTCGACCTGCCGGTGCGGCCCCTGCGCCGCCAGATCGTGGTGACCGATCCGGTCGACGTGCCGCCCGACCTGCCCTTCACGATCGACTTCGGCACGTCGTTCTACTTCCACCGCGAGGGGTCGGGCCTGCTCATGGGCGCCACCGAGGCGACCGACTCGTGGGGCTTCGACCTGTCGCGGGACCCGGCCTTCCTCGAGGTGCTGGCGGAGCGGATCGAGTACCGGGCGCCGGCCCTGGGCGACGTCGGGATCGCGTCGGGCTGGGCCGGTCTCTACGAGGTCACCCCCGACCACAACGCGCTGATCGGCGAGGCGGCGGGGATGTCGCGGTTCCTCTACGCGACCGGATTCAGCGGCCACGGGTTCCTGCAGGGTCCGGCCGTGGGTGAGGTGATGGCCGCCCTGGTCCAGGGGCATGCGCCCCGGTTCGACGTCGCCGAGCTGTCGGTCGAGCGCTTCGCGGCCGGCTCGCGGCGCGAGGCGAACATCGTCTGATCTCGATACGCCGCGTGCTCGCTGCGCTCGCCGCCGCTACTCGATCACCGGCTCGGTGGTCGAGTAGCTCCGCGAGGCACGAGCGGGCGTATCGAGACCACCATGCCCTTCAGCCGCCGAACAGTGCCTCCGTCGCACGGGAGTCGGCATACTCCTCGAACCGCGCGATCCGACCGTCCTGCACGGTCACGACCAAGCATGACGGGATCCGTACAGGCGCGCCGGTCGCCGAGGTCCCCACGGTCGTCGACTGCAGCACCCAGCCGCCGTCGAACACCTTGACCCGGACGTCCTCGACCCGAAGGTCCGCGCCGCCGTCGACCTGTCGGGTCCGCGAGGGCGTGCGCTGGATCTCGACCTCACGCTCGCCGATGTTGTGCCAGGTCGACACGGGGTCGGCGTACAGGTCGTCGTCCGCGCGACGGCCGGCCAGGAATGCGGGCAGCCAGCGCCGCACGACGGCCAGGGTCGCCTCGATCCCGGGTGTGCTGGGGGTCTCGATCACCGGCTCGGTCACGTCGTGATGCTATCGGCGCGCCGGGCTCAGGTGATCAGGCCGCTGAGGAGTCGGACCATGACCTCGCTGTACTCGTCGCGAGCCTGCTGCCGATCCTCCGGCTCGCTGGCGGCGATGTTCATCGCGCAGCCGCTCAGCGCCGTGAAGGTGATCGACGAGAGTCGTTCGACGGGCAGTGACGTGATGCGTCCGGAGGCCATGAGCGACGTGAGGATCTGCTCGATCAGGCCCGCGGAGTACTGCTCCTCGCAGGCCTTCCACTGCTCCCAGCCCAGGGCGATCGGGCCCTGGCGCAGGACGAGTTCGGCGTACTCGGGGTCGAGGCCGTGGTCGAGGTAGGCGTTCATGGCCGCGAAGGCGCCGTCGACGGGGTCCTCGTGGGCGAGGTAGGCGTCGGTGATCGAGTCGAGCCGCTCGGTCTCGGTGCGCTCGAGAACGGCCAGGAACAGGTCCTGCTTGTCCTTGAAGTGGTGGTAGACCGCACCTCGCGTGACCTGCGCCGCCGACGCGACCTCGGCGAGGGCGGTCTTGGCGAAGCCACGCTCCACGAAGAGCGCCGCGGCGGTGGTGAGCAACGCCTCACGCGTCTCCTCCGAATATTGCTGGCGCCGGCTCCGCGTGAGTGACATACTCGAAGCATAAGACATACACTGTGTATGTGACCGACGGAACGAAGGTCACCATCACGGCGTCAACGAACTTCGAGGAATCGCACGAGAGGACATACCGATGACGACCTCGACCATGAACACCACCGCCTGGGAGCGGACCACCCGGAACCAGCGCGCGCTGCACGCGCTCGCCGATGCCATCGCCCACGATCCCGCTGTGCTGCCGGACGCCGTGCGCCGCGCGCAGGAGGAGAGCTTCGACTCGCTCGACGACCTGCTGGAGCAGGCCCACGCGCAGTGGGCCCGCAACGTCGATGCCCGGCTCGACGTCCTGCTCGAGGACGGCGCCTACGGCGACCAGGTCGCCTTCGACGAGATCTGGGCGCAGGCGGGACGGGCGCTCGACGGCATCGCCCGCGTGCTCGACCACCACGGCGACCACCCGGTCGTCGCGCGCGCACACGCCGCGCACGCGCGCCGGGTCCGCGTCACGCTGGCGGTCGAGTTGCCGTCCACGTTCGCCCAACCGCGGATCGAGGATCGCCGGCGGACCGGTTGGGGCAGCCGCGCCCGGGCCCTGCTGGCCTGCACCAAGGTCGCCTGAGCGACCGACCCGCTCAACCCATCGTGCGCTGGCCGTCGATCGTCTCGCGGATGATGTCCGCGTGACCGGCGTGCTGGGCGGTCTCGGCGATGACGTGCAGCAGCACGCGGCGCACGGTCCATGAGCCGTCGGTGAACCACGGGGCGTCGGGCAGCCGGTGCGCGAGGTCGAGATCGGCCTCGAGGACGAACGCATCGGTCCGCCCGGCGACCTGCGCATAGCGGTCGAGCAGCCTCGCGAGGGTGTCGTCGTCGCCGAGCAGGAAGCGCGGATCCCCTTGCGACCAGTTGGGTACCGGGAAGTCGCCGGTGCTCGCGAACGTCAGCCACTGCTCCTCGGTGTCGGCGACGTGCTTGATGAGGGAGGCGACCGAGAGGGCGCTGGCGGTCGGGGTGCTGCGGGCCGCCTCCTCGGAAAGGTCGCGGGCGGTGAATCGCAGGAAGTCGCGGTGCCGGTCCAGGCTCGCGACCAGGTCGGCGCGCTCGATGTCGGTCATGGTGTGATTCTGGGCCCACCCGCCGACGATTTCGAGCCCCCTCAGTCCGTGACGTCGGCGACGGTCGCGGCCAGGACGCGGATCACGTCGTCGGCCTCCACGGTGGCCGCGACCCCGTGGGCGCCGGCGCCGAGCGAGATCGAGCCGGTCATCCGCGCGTCGGCGATGACGGGCCACGCCTGGGTCGAGCCGAACGGGGTGATCGTGCCGCGCTCGTAGCCCGTGGCCGCGAGGGCCACGTCGGCCGGGGGCAACGAGAGGCGCGAGACGCCGAGGTGGGCGCGCAGCTTCGGCCAGCTGATCTGGCGATCGCCGGGGACGAGGACGAACACGAAGTCGTCGTCGGCGCGGCGGACGACGAGGGTCTTGACGATCCGGTCGGGACTGACGCCACGCGCCTCGGCGGCCTCCTCGAGCGAGCGCACCGGCCCGTGGCGCGTGATCGTGTGGTCGATGCCGGCGGCGGCGAGCGCCGCGACGGCCCGCTCCTCGCTCACGAACGTCCTTGACGCATGAGGCCGCCGCGGGCACGGAACGAGAGGGTCGCCCGCAGGCAGAGGGCGGAGAAGGCCGAGCCGACGCTGGCGAACGAGCCGACGCTGAACACGGACAGGGCAGACCCGATCGAGCCCACCGAGAGGACGCTGCCGACCGATCCGACGGACAGCACCGACCGGGTGCTGCGGATCGAGAGGAACGAGTCCTGCGACGCGATCGACCACTTCGAAGCCATGGCGTCAGCCTGACACGATCAGAAGACCTGGCGCAGGTTCGCGCGGGCGAGGTCGATGATCTCGTCGCCGCGCCCCGACATCACGGTGCGCAGCGCGTAGAGGGAGAAGCCCTTCACCTGTGCGGCGGTCACCGCCGGCGGGACCGTGAGCTCCTGGCGCTCGGTGATGACGTTCACGAGCGCGGGGCCGTCGTGGGCGAACGCCTCCGCGAGGGTCGACGCGAGCTGGTCCGACCGGTCGACGCGGAAGCCGCGGATGCCGATCGCCTCGGCCACGGCCGCGAAGTCGGGATTCTGCAGACCCGTGCCCCAGTTCACGAACCCGGCGGCCTTCATCTCCAGCTCGACGAAGTTGAGCGAGCCGTTGTCGAACACGACGATCTTCACGGGCAGCCGGTTCTGCACGAGCGTGATGAGCTCGCCGAGCATCATCGACAGTCCGCCGTCGCCGGCGAGCGCCACGACCTGCCTTCCCGGCTGGGCGGCCTGGGCGCCGATCGCCTGCGAGACGGCGTTCGCCATCGACCCGTGACTGAACGATCCGATCAGCCGGCGCCGTCCGTTCATCCGCAGGTAGCGGGCCGCCCACATGACGGGGGAGCCGACGTCCGGCAGGAAGATCGCGTCGTCGCTCGCGGCGACGTCGATCGCCGTCGCGACGAACTGGGGGTGCTGGCCCCGGCCGGCCTTGACCGGCTCGGCGAGCTCGTCGAGCTTCTCGCGCGTCGTGGCGTAGTGGTCGCGCGCGTCGTCGAGGTGCGAGCGCTCCGCCTTCCTGCGCAGCAGGGGCAGCAGGGCGGCGGCCGTGTCGGCGACCGTGCCGACGAGGCCGAGGTCGAGGGGGACGCGCCGGCCGAGCTGCTCTCCGCGCACGTCGACCTGCACGACCTTCGCCTTCGGCGGGTAGAAGTCCTGGTACGGGAAGTCGGTGCCGAGCATGAGCAGTGCATCGCACGACTCCATCGCGCGGTACCCCGAGGCGAAGCCGAGCAGTCCGGTCATCCCGACGTCGAACGGGTTGTCCCACTCGACGTGCTCCTTGCCGCGCAGCGCGTGGACCACTGGCGCGCCCAGCCGGTCGGCGAGTGCGACCACCTCGTCATGGGCTCCCGCCGTCCCCGCGCCGGCGAGGATCGTGACGTTGCGGGCGTCGTTGAGCAGCGCGGCCGCCGCGTCCAGCTCCTCGTCGGACGGCACGACCCGTGCCGCCGTCGGGCGCAGCGTCGTGACCGTGTCGTCGGCGGCGTCCATGAGGGCGACGTCGCCCGGGATCACGAGCACCGCCACACCGCGACGCTCGATCGCCGTCTGCATCGCGATCCGCATCATGCGCGGCATCTGCGAGGGGCTCGAGACGTGCTCGACGAAGACGCTGCACTCGCGGAACAGGTCCTGCGGGTGGGTCTCCTGGAAGTAGGTCGAGCCGATCTCGGCGGTCGGGATGTGCGCTGCGATCGCCAGGACCGGGACGCGGGAGCGGGTGGCGTCGTAGAGGCCGTTGATGAGGTGCAGGTTGCCCGGACCGCAGCTGCCGGCGCACACCGCGAGCCGGCCCGTGGTCGCCGCCTCCGCGCCGGCCGCGAACGCCGCCGCCTCCTCGTGCCGGACGTGGACCCAGTCGATCCCGGAGGTGCGCAGCGCGTCGGTGAACGCGTTCAGCGAGTCGCCCGGGAGCCCGTACACGCGCTCGACGCCGTTCGCCGCCAGCGTGTCGACGATGTTCTTCGCGATGGTGGCCATGCGTCGACGCTAGTGCGCCGAGCGGTCGCCCACACCCCGTGCGGCGGTCGCCGCGGTCGACCGGGTCAGTCGGCCTTGCGCGACGACAGCCACTGGACCATCGACACGTCGTGGTGGTCGAAGAACTGGGAGCCGCCCTCCTCGAGGGTCTCGATCCGGGTCACCTCGTCCGCCGTCAGCTCGAAGTCGAAGATGCCCAGGTTCTCGTCCATCCGCTCGCGGTGCACCGACTTGGGGATCACGACGATCTCGCGCTGGGTCAGCCAGTGCAGGACGACCTGGCCGACGGTCTTGCCGTGCGCCTCGGCGATGTCGCTGAGGACGGGGTTGGTGAACAGCCCGTTCTTGCCCTCGGCGAAGGGTCCCCACGACTCGTGCTGGACGCCGAGCTCGCGCATGATCTCCTGGTCCTTGACCCGCTGGTGGAACGGGTGCGTCTCGATCTGGTTGACCGCCGGCACCACCTCGTTGTGCTCGATCAGGTCGACGAGGCGGTCGGGCAGGAAGTTCGAGACGCCGATGGCGCGGGCGCGTCCGTCGGCGTTGATCTGCTCCATGTCGCGCCACTCGCCGTAGACGTCGCCGATCGGCTGGTGGATCAGGTACAGGTCGACGTGGTCCAGGCCGAGGTTCTCCAGCGACTGCTCGAACGCCTTCTTCGTCCGGTCCTTGCCGACCGAGTGGATCCACAGCTTGGTCGTGACGAACAGCTCGTTGCGGGCGATGCCACTGGCGGCGATGGCGCGCCCCACGCCCTCCTCGTTGCGATAGGCCGCAGCCGTGTCGAGGTGCCGGTAGCCGGCCTCCAGCGCCTGGCTGACGGCGGCCTCGGTCTCCTCGGGCGGGATCTGGTAGACGCCGAAGCCGATGATCGGCATCGCGACGCCGTTGTTCAGGGTCACGGTGGGCTGGGTGGTCATGGCTGCTCCCGGGGGATCGAGGACGGGCGGACGGAGAGACCCGCTCCTGCAGTCAATGCGTCGCCGCCGCGGTACGCAAGCGCAGCGCCGGAGCGGTCCACCCGCGCCGTGGCATGATGCGCTGCGTGGTCCCCGCACAGAGCCGCCGCCCGACGATCTACGACGTCGCGGAGCGCGCGGGCGTGTCCAAGTCCCTCGTATCCCTGGTCCTGACCGGATCGACGAGTGTGAGCGAGCAGCGGCGCGAGGCCGTGCTCCGGGCCATCGACGAGTTGGGCTACCTCCCGAACACCGCCGCCGCGAGCCTGGCCGGAACCCGCACCCGGACGGTCGGCCTCGCGATCGAGCACTTCGCGAACCTGTGGTTCGTCGAGCTGCTGCGGGGCGCGCGCGAGGTGCTCGAGCCCGAGGGCTACCAGGTCATCGTCGGCGATCACGCGATGACCGTCTTCGGCGGCAGCGACTCCCTCGACGCCTTCACCTCGATGCGCGTCGACGGCGTCGTGCTCGCGTTCGACCCCGACACCACCCCCACGATCCGGCACGGCATCCCCTGCGTCGTGGCCGGCCAGCGGGTCAACAGCCCCGACGACGTGGAGGTCGTGACCAACGACGACCGTGCCGGCGGGCGTCTGGCCACGGAGCACCTCCTCGGCCTCGGCCACCGGCGCATCGTCCACGTGACCGGTCGCGGCGGCGCCGCCCGAGCACGACGCGAGGGCTACGAGATCTCGATGCGCGACGCGGGCCTGGAGCCCGTGGTCATCGGTGATCGCGAGGAGACCAACGAGCAACCGGCGCGGATCGCGCTGGGGGAGTACCTGCGCACCGATCGCGACCTCACCGCGGTGTTCGCGGCCAACGACACGATGGCCCTGGGCTGCATGGGTGCCCTGCGTGCCGTCGGCCTGTCGGTGCCCGAGGACGTCTCGGTGATCGGCTACGACGACTCGCCGATCGCCGAGGCCTCCTACCTCGCCCTCACGACGGTCGACTCGCGCAGCTTCGACGTCGGTCGCGACGCCGCGCGGGTGCTGCTGGCGCGGATGTCCGGCGCCGACCGGGAGCCGCACTCGCTCGTCCTCGATCCGCAGCTCGTGCTGAGGTCGTCGACGGCACCGCCCCGCACTTCGGGCGTCTGAACACCGTCTTCGCCGCGCATCCGAGGAAATATCCACCGAGCCCTTGACGTGACCCCCGTCACCTACGTACATTTTGGAGCGCTCCAAAGTTTGCCTCATGTCCTGACAAAAGAGTTCAGGAAACCCGAGCGGCGGACTTGCGACAGAGACGAGAAGACAATGAAGAAGCTCCCGCTGATCGGTCTGGTGGTCGCCGGCTCGTTCGCCCTCGCGGCCTGCTCCGGCACCGGCAAGTCCGACACGCCCGACGCGAAGGACCTCGACCTGAAGTACGCGGTCATCACCCACGCGCCGTCCGGTGACGCGTTCTGGGACCGCGTGAAGACCGGCGCCGAGAAGGCCGGCGACGACTACGGCGTGGAGGTCGACTACTCGGGGTCCGACGATCCGTCCGAGCAGTCGAAGCTCATCGACAGCGCCGTGGCCGACGACGTCGACGGGATCGTCGTCTCGATGGCCAACCCCGACGGCGTGAAGGACTCCGTGACGAAGGCGGTCGCCGCCGGCGTCCCGGTCGTCACGATCAACGCCGGCCAGGAGCAGTCGCAGGAGTTCGGCGCCATCACCCACATCGGCCAGTCCGAGACGATCGCCGGCGCGGCCGTCGGCGAGCAGATGAAGACCGAGGGCTTCACGAACGTCATCTGCGTCATCCAGGCCGCCGGCGCGGTCAACCTCGAGCAGCGCTGCGCCTCCGCGGCGGACGCGCTCGGCGCGAAGATGGAGAACATCCAGGTCGACGGGACCGACGACAACCAGGTCACCGCGACCATCACGTCGAAGCTCCAGGCCGAGCCCGACATCGACGGGATCCTGACGCTCGGCGGCCAACAGGCGATCGACGGCGTCGCCGCGGTCGAGGAGTCGGGCAGCAAGGCCCGCGTCGCGACGTTCGACCTCTCCGAGGACGTCCTCAACGACATCAAGAGCGGGAAGATCGAGTTCGCGGTCGACCAGCAGCCGTTCGTCCAGGGCTTTCTGGGCGTCACGACCCTCTACCTCAAGAGCATCAACGGCAATGACGTCGGCGGCGGTCAGCCGATCAACTCCGGGCCCGCCTTCGTGACGAAGGACAACGCCGACGCGATCTTGAAGTTCGCGAAGAACGGCACCCGCTGAGACCGGTGCGTGCGGGCCCTCCCTCCGTGCGGCCCGCACGCACCTCCTCGTTCCATCGACCCCACCCTCCGGAGTAGTGCCGTGACCGTCCAGCACCGCTCGAGTGTCGTCTACGACCCGTTCAGCGTCGCGTTCCAGGAGGACCCGGTCCCGGTCTACGAGCGCCTGCGTGAGGAGGCTCCGCTCTACCGCAGCGAGAAGTGGGGGTTCTGGGCGCTGTCGCGCTACGACGACGTCCGCGCCGGCGTCCTGGACCACGAGCTCTACAAGAACCACCCCGGCATCGACCTCGACGCGACCAACGACCAGGGCGGCGAGGGCAACATCCCGAACCTGGACAACCCCCGCCACGACGAGATCCGCAACGTCGTCCAGCGCCTGTTCATGCCGCGCAGCATCGCCAGGCTCGAGGACGACGTCCGCCGGATCACCCGACGGATGGTCGACTCGTTCGCCGACCGCGGCGAGGTCGACATCGCCCAGGCGCTCTCGTGGCCGCTGCCGTACGAGGTGTTCTTCGACTTCCTCGGCCTGCCTGAGGGGCAGGAGCGGGAGCAGCTCGTGCGGTGGTCGCACGGCCTGAAGGACCGCATCCCCGACGACGACCAGCTGACGCCGTACGCCCGCGAGTGCACGGACCACTCGCGCCAGTACCTCGCCGACCTGCTCATGGAGCGCCGCCGCCACCCGAAGGACGACCTGCTCACCCACGTGGCGCGGGCCGACATCAACGGCATCCCGCTCGCCCACCACGAGATCGAGGCGGCGTCCGAGGTCGTGGGCCTGGTGTTCGGGCTCTACCTGGCCGGGATCGAGACCACGGCGGGCCTGCTGTCGACCCTGTTCCAGGAGCTCGCGAAGCAGCCCGCGCAGCAGCGCGCCCTGCGCGACGATCCGAGCCTCATCCGCAACGCGGTCGAGGAGGGCCTGCGGTTCCGCACCCCGCTGCAGGTCACGACGCGGACCCTCCAGCGCGACACCGAGTACTACGGCATCACGATCCCGAAGGGCGATCGCGTCGCGATGGTCATCGGCGCCGCGAACCACGACCCGCGCCAGTTCGAGCGGGCGGGCGAGTTCGACGCGCTGCGTCCGAACGTCCGCCACCTCGGCTTCGGCGAGGGACTGCACGGCTGCCTGGGCAATCCGCTGGCCCGGCTCGAGGCCCGCGTCGCGCTCGAGGAGGTGCTGCCGCGGCTGGGTGAGTTCCGCATCGCCGGACGCGAGGAGCGGTACCCCAGCACGCCGAACATGGCCGTCCTGCAGCACCTCGACCTCGCCTTCGCGCCCGGCGCCGCGGCGCCGCCCGCCCCGATCGCCACCGAGGTCAAGCCCGCCCACACGACCCTGCCGCTCGTGGTCGAGGAGCGCGTCGAGGTCTCCGAGGGCGTCGTCGCCCTGACCCTCACGTCCCGCGACGGTGCCGACCTGCCCGCGTGGACCCCGGGGGCCCATGTCGACCTCGTCCTCGACGACGAGCTCGTCCGCCAGTACTCGCTGAGCGGCGATCCCGCCGACCGCTCGGCCTACCGCGTGGGCGTCCTGCGCGAGCCGGCCGGTCGCGGTGGCTCCGAGCGGGTCCACGAGACGCTGAATCCGGGGGCGCGCATCGAGGTGCGCGGCCCGCGCAACCACTTCGCACTCGAGGCCTCGCCGCGCTACCTCTTCATCGCCGGGGGCATCGGCATCACGCCGATCCTGCCGATGATCCGGGCGGCCGAGGCGGCCGGTGCCGCATGGACGCTGACATACGGCGGGCGGACCCGGTCGTCCATGGCCTTCCTCGACGAGCTCGAGGGGCACGGTGACCGGGTGACGGTGTGGCCGCAGGACGAGCGGGGCTTCATCGACCTCGACGGGCTGCTGGGCACCCCGCTGGACGACACCCTGATCTACGTCTGCGGTCCGACGCCGCTGCTCGACGCCGTCGAGGAGCGCAGCATCGCGTGGCCGAAGGGCGCCCTGCACCTGGAGCGGTTCGCGCCGAAGGACCTGTCGGCACCCGTGCTCGACGAGCCGTTCGAGGTCGAGCTGGTGCGCACCGGGAAGCTGCTGACGGTGCCGACGGACCGCAGCGTGGTCGACGTCCTCGACGAGGCCGGCGTGACGGTGCTGACGTCGTGCGGCGAGGGCACGTGCGGAACCTGCGAGACCACGGTCCTCGACGGCATCCCGGACCATCGCGACTCCGTGCTGACCGACGACGAGCAGGCGCGGAACGACTGCATGATGGTCTGCGTCTCGCGCTCGTGCACCGCACGTCTGGTCCTGGACCTGTGACGTCCCTGCTCGGTCGCGCCGTCGTCGAGCTGTTCGCGTCGGACGGCCCGGCGTGGATGCACTCCGGTGTCGCGGTGTCCGCGTCCGGCGAGGTGGTGGTCGCCGCACCCGAGGGCGACGCGCTGCTGGTCCTCGGTGCATCCGGACCGCGCCGAGTACCGACGCCCACGACCGAGCTGCACGGCATCACGCGTGACGTCGTGGACGGGACCGAGGTGTTCTGGGTCGCCGACAACGGCCACAAGTACGTGCCCGCCACCCCCGTCTACGCCGACCACCGCGTCGACGCCCGGCTCCTGGCGATCGACCTCGACGGGAAGGTCCATCGGGAGCTGACGTCGCCGGCGGGGTCGTGGAGTCCGACCGCCGTCGCCGTGCATGACGACGTGGTCTGGGTGGCGGACGGGTACGGGCAGTCACTGCTCCATGCCTTCGACCGCTCCGGCGTGGGCGTGCTGACGGTCGACGGAGCCGACTCCGGTCGCCCGTTCGACTGTCCGCACGGCCTCGTCGTCGACTCCCGCGGAGACGTTCCCGTGATCGTGGTGGCGGACCGCGCGAACCGGCGGCTCGTCGAGCTCGACCTCGACGGGACGTGGCGACGCACGTTCGGCGAGGGGACCGTGTTCAGCCCGTCCGGCCTCGCGATCGACGGCGACCTGCTGCTCGTGACCGAGCTGTGGGGGGACCTCGTCGTCCTCGGTCCCGACGGCGCGCTCGTCGACCGGGTCGGAGCGCAGCCCGCCGAGCCGACGCGGCCCGGCTGGCCCAACGCGATGGAGGACGGCGTCATGGTCCGACCGGCCGTCATGGCCGGCACGCTGAACAGCCCGCACGGCATCGCCGTCGACTCCGACGGCTCGTGGCTGCTGACCGAGTGGCTCATCGGCGGCCGCGTCACCCGGTTCCAGGGGGAGGACGGCCGATGAACCTGCAGCTCAGTTGCCCGTGCGGCGTGCACGTCGAGGCGCCCGAGGCGCAGTTCGTCGAGCGCGTCCAGGAGCACCTCGCCGACGCCCACCCCGGCCGCACCTACACGCAGGAGCAGATCCTCTTCCTCGCCACGCCGGCCTGACCTGCCGCCGTCGTCTCGACTCCGGGGCGGCGCAGGGTCGTCGTAGCCTGAGGTGGTGGAGTCAGCGGACGGCGCGCCACGGGTGCTCGTGATCGGGCTCGATCCCTTTCGGGTGCCCGGTTCGTGGGACCCCGCGCCGGTGGCCGCAGGGATCGAACTGGGAAGGGCGCGTTTCGCGCAGCATGGCGTCGGCGCCGAGTTCTGCCTGGTCGGCCTCGACGGCAGCGACGACGTGGAAGCGGTCATCGCCGCGGCGCTCGGTTCGCGCGCGTGGGAGTGCGTCGTCGTCGGCGGAGGGGTGCGCCATGACGGCCTGTTGTTCGAGCGGACGGTCAACCTGGTCCGCGAGCTCGCGCCGGGTGCCGCCATCGCGTTCAACGCCTCGCCGTCGGACACCTACGACGCCGCGGCGAGGTGGATCGCCGACTGACGCACGGCACTGGTGCCATCGCGGTGACCTGTCGCGAGCGACGGTCAGGCCTCGGCGCCTCCCAGCAGGTCGCCGATCAGCGCCGCGACGCGGCCCTTGATGTCGTCGCGAATGTCCCGGACGGTGGCGAGGTCCTGGCCGGCGGGATCGGCCAGCTCCCAGTCCAGGTAGGTCGTGCCGGGGTAGTAGGCGCACTCGTCCCCACAGCCCATCGTCACGACGACGTCGGCAGCCTGCATGAGGTCCGGCGACGCGTACTGGGGACGGTTGCCGGTGATGTCGATGCCTTCCTCGGCCATCGCCTCGACAGCGACCGGGTTGATCTGCGTGCCGGGGTTGGAGCCGGCGGAGCGGACGTCGATCGCATCACCGGCGAGGGCGCGCAGGTAGCCGGCGGCCATCTGGGACCGACCGGCGTTGTGGACGCACATGAACAGCACGCTCGGTCGAGGGGTGCTGTCGGTGGATGTGGTCATCGGGAGACTCCTTTGTTGGCGGGCCAGAGGACACGGATGAGCGCCAGGGCCAGCGCGGCGCCGGCCACCTGGGCGACGAGGAAGGCCGGTACCGAGGCCGGCGCGATCCCGGCGAAGGTGTCCGACAGCGTGCGGGCCACCGTGAGGGCGGGATTGGCGAAACTGGTCGAGGAGGTGAACCAGTAGGCCGCGGCGATGTAGCCGCCGACCGCGAACGCGACCGTGTGCGCGCGGCCGGAGCGGAGGGTCCCGAAGATCACGAGCAGCAGCCCGGCGGTGGCGATGAGCTCAGCGAGCCACACCCCGCCTCCGTCGCGGGCGCGGGCGGACACGCTCACGGCGTCGAGGTCGAACATCAGGTTCGCGAGCACCGCCCCGACGATCGCGCCGAGGACCTGGGCCGGGACCAGGACGCTGACGTGTCGCCACGGCAGGTGTCCGAGCACGGCCTCCAGCGCGGTCACGACCGGGTTGAACGCGGCCGAGATCGACCCGAACGCCAGGATCAGGGCGACGAGGACGGCGCCGGTGGCGATGCTGTTCTGCAGGAGTTGCAGGCCCGTGTCCGCGGGGGAGAGCCGGGCCGCCGCGATGCCCGATCCGATCACCGCCATGGCCAGGAACCCGGTCCCCACGGCCTCGGCGACCGCCTTCTGCGTCAGGCCGGGAGCCCGGGAGTCGGTCTCCGGGCCCGCAGTCACGCGGCGCCGCCGAGCAGGTTGACCAGTTCGCCCAGCGCGCTGGCGCGAACCCGGTAGTAGACCCACGTGCCGCGCTTCTCCCGGTCGAGCAGTCCGGACTCGTGGAGCACCTTGAGGTGGTGGCTGATCGTGGGCTGGGAGAGGTCGAAGGCGTCGTTGAGGTCGCACACGCACGCCTCGCCGTCGGCGTGCGCGGCGACGAGGGACAGCAACCGCAGCCGGACCGGATCGGCCAACGCCTTGAGCAGCGGCGCCACGCCCTCGGCCTGCTCGGTCGTCAACGGCTGCTTGGTCAGCGGTGAGCAGCAGGCCGCCGCGTCGACGGCGGTGGGCTCGAGGAGCGGCAAGGACTTCGACATGAATCAATATTGACATCAGTCGATGTAAGGCGCAAGGTAAACATCGACAGACATCAATATCGTGCCGAGGAGGCATTCCCATGTCGCGCATCCAACTCGCCCTGAACGTCGACGACCTCGAGGAGTCGATCGGGTTCTACACCCGGCTCTTCGCCACGGAACCGGCGAAGGTCCGTCCCGGCTACGCGAACTTCGCCGTCGCCGAGCCACCCCTGAAGCTGGTCCTGATCGAGAACCCCGGCCACGGCGGCTCGATCAACCACCTCGGGGTCGAGGTCGCCGACACCGACGCCGTCGACGCCGAGCAGACCCGGCTCGCCGAGGCGGGCTCCGCCTCGGTCGACGAGCGGGGTACGACGTGCTGCTACGCGAAGCAGGACAAGTTCTGGGTCGAGAACGCCCCCAACGGCGAGCGGTGGGAGATCTACACGGTCCTGGAGGACAGCCCCGTCGCCGGCGACGCCTGCGAGACGGACGGGTGCGCATGCGAGGTCGACGCGACGGCGTGACCCGGGCCTGATGCGGCCGTTGACCGCACATGTCTGGCCCGTATTCGGTCCCTGCTCGAATCCCGATTCAGGCGGTGGGTGGCTGGGGTGGGGCGGGTTGGCCGGTACGTCCTGGGGTGAGGGGCATCGTGGCCCAGGCAGAGGAGAGTGCGTCGGTGCCCAGGTCGCGGCGGTCGCCGGGGTTGAGTTCCGTCAGGTCGAGGGCATCCCAGTATTCGGCGTGCTGTTCGCAGTCGAGGACGGCGGTGATGTCGCCTCGGACGGGTGCCTTCTTGCGGTGCGCGCTGACTTGCAGGTACCGGTGGCCCGAGTCGGTGGCGCGCCAGGCGAGAACCTTGGGGTGGGCAAGGATCAGAGCCCACGCCAGGAGTTCGGACGGGTTGTCCACGGTCGCCGTGACGTCTCCGACGATGTCGAGCTCGCGGCTGATGCGTATCAGGATGGCCAGTTCGCGCGCGTCCTTGGCTGGGTACATCTCCTGTCCTTTCATGTTCGGACCTACGTGCAAGGCTCGGGCGGGCGCATGTGATCGGTGGGCTGCGGGGCGACATCGGCGGGAGGATCCGGCCGCATGTCGGGTCCTCCCGCCGATCGGGTCGGAGCGGGTCAGCGTGTGCACCGCTCGTCCCGGTTGACCGCTCAGCTGGCGATGAGCCGTGCCAGGGCTCTTCTGAGGGTCGCTCTGGCGACGACCCTCAGCGCGGTCGTGGTGGCACGCGCTTGCCGTGAGTCGCGTTCGCTGGGTAGTGCTGGCATGACCACCTCCTGTCCTGAACCTCCTGATGACCGGATGCGGGCGAGCCGGGTCGCGGCCCGTCTGGTCTCAGGCGTTGATCTCCTTGGCGGAGTCACCTGCGGTGATCTCGACCCTGCGCGGCTTGGCCTTCTCCGCCACGGGGATGCGTAGGGTCAGCACACCGGCGTCGTAGTTCGCGGTGAGCTGGTCGGCGTCGAGGGTCTCGCCCAGGAACAGCTGGCGACTGAACACGCCGTAGCTGCGCTCCTCGACCACCCGTTCCACGTCTCCAACTGGGGGCTTGCGTTCGGCGTGGACAGTGAGCACGTTCTGCTCGATCGTCAGGTCGATGGAGTCGGCCGAGGCGCCCGGCAGGTCGAGGTCGACCACGAAGGAGCCGTTGTCTCGGTACGCCGTCATTGGCATCACGGCCGGACGGGCTCGGGTTCCGAGCATCGCCTCGGTGAGACGGTCGAAGTCACGGAAGGGATCGGTGCGCATCAGCATGAGTTCTTCCTCCTCGCATGTCGCTCTGAAGTTGGGACCTGAGGCCACTGGGACTTCAGATAATCTGCTTTTGCTATTTCAGATTTTCTCTCTCTGTGCGACGATGTCAAGAGGTCACACTCAGGTTTTTTCGAGGGCAAGGCGCGGACGGGAGGCGGGGATGGACAGCAGACGGATCCACGCGTTCGGGGTACTGGGGATCCCCCCGGACAGCGACCCGGATGTGGTGGCGCGCGCCTACCGGGAACGTGCCCGCGCCACGCATCCCGACGTCTCGAACCACCCTGACGCCGCTCAGCGGTTCGCCACGGTCGCTGCGGCATACGAGCTGGTGTCCAAGGATTCTCGAACACGGTCGGTCCCCATACGTGTCCACGCCCCAACCCCCGGCGACGAAGGCCGGGCGCAGGCGTCTGTCCGCGTCGAGGGCGGGGCGGGTGCACCAGTGCGTCTCGGCTGGACGACACCGATGCCGACGATCCCGGGCCGGCGTCGCGGTGGGACCGCCCCGATCGTGGCTGGACCGGGATGGGTCCAACCCCCACGACGTGGCGTCGAGACGGAGGCGTGAGGTGGTTGACCTGGGCGCCGAGCGCGCATTGTTCTCGATCTCGGTCGCGGCGGAGGTGACCGGCGTACGGCCCCAGATGCTGCGCGTCTATGAGCAGAAGGGCTTGCTGGAGCCGCATCGCACCGAGGGCGGGACCCGTCGCTACAGCGGTCAAGACCTGCTCCTGGTCGACGAGATCACGAGCCTGCTCGCGGCCGGACTCAACCTGGCCGGCGTGGAGCACGTGTTCAGGCTTCGCGCCGAGAACGTTCGCCTGCAACGCGAGGTCGATCGGCTCCGCCGACGGCACTCCTCCGCCGCGACGACCGACCGGGGCGGACCACACTCGGGCGGGTGAGCGGATGGGTGGGATCGCCCTCGTGCTGCGCAATCCCGTCACGCACGACCGGCGGAGTCGGGCCGGGAACGGTGTCTGCAGCGGGAAGCCGCCGAAGCGAGAAGACCTGGCACGCCACCGCCGCGAAGGCGCGAGCTCGGGCAGCCAGGAGCACGTCCGCCCACGTGACCACCTCACCACACCGAACAGGACCGTGGATCCACTGGATCCACTGCCGTGATGAGTAGCGGGGGCGGGATTTGAACCTGCGACCTAGCCCGGCGGGCAAAGATGGGGGTGGTCAGACGCGGAGGTCAGGAATGAGTTCATCCATGCCTTGTACCGGGCTGCGACGTCGATCGCCCGGCCAGCCAGGGGCGGACGCCAGCGTCCGACCCTGCCGGCGCGGTGTCGTCCCGGCCAGTCGCCGAGGGGTCCATCGATCCCTAGGCCGGTCATGCCAGGGCCGGGGGTTCATCGGTAGGCAGGCGGGCCCGTCGGTCAAAGGAGCCCGAGGTGGACACTTGATCAAGTTCGTAAATGCTTTCAGGCTCGGAATCCGTAGATTCCGAGCCTGAAATTGGTAGCGGGGGCAGGATTTGAACCTGCGACCTCTGGGTTATGAGCCCAGCGAGCTACCGAACTGCTCCACCCCGCGTCGCTCGCTCCACTTTACAGGGCGGCCCTGCGCGCTCCAAATCGGGGTCACTCGGGTCTTCGACCTCGGGGACTCAGAAGCCCAGCGTGCGCAACAGCCCGGTGTCGGCGATCGGCGTCTCCCACACGGGTCCCGAGCCGTCCGGGTCGATCGTGCGGCCCGTCCTCAGGAACTGTGCCGTCTGGCCGAGTCCCTGGGCGCGAGCCGTCGCGAAGACCGGTGCCAGTCCCGGGAAGCCGTGCGGGTTCTCGCTCGCGGCGGCCGTGAGGTCGTTGCGGTACAGCGAGGTCCGGCCGGCGAGGTGTCCGGCCCTGAGGAGCGTGTACGACGTCGGGTTCGCCACGGTCCGGTCACCGCGGGCCACCTGGTAGAGCACGTCGCGGTGGCGCACGAGGGGGGCGAAGGTCTCGGGACTGCCCGACCGCTGCAGCCACGTGGAGTTCGCCAGGTAGGCCTGGATCGCGAGTGAACCGGCGGCCGGCGCGGTCACCGGATCGGCACCCGGAAGCGGCAGCGACTCGGTGAAGCCGACATTTCCGCCGTTCAGCAGGCCCTCGACCTGCAGGTTGAGCGCGGCGAGCGGACGGAAGTCCGGGGACAGCCGCGCGATCTCGCTGATCGGGCCGCCGGGCACGGTCAGCACGGCTCGGTCGAACGCGCGGTCGGCGCCGACGGTCATCGTGCCGTAGATGCCGCCGAAGCTGATGCCGTAGTAGTCGATCGAGCGCGACGACAGACCCAGTCGACGGTCGGCGGCGACGGCCCGCAGCAGGCTCATGTTGTCGAGCGACGCCTGCCGCAGCGTGTCCCGGAAGCCGACGGTCGCCGCGGGCGTCCCGACCCGTGGGCTCGCGCCGTCGGTCGACCCGATGCCGGGAGCGCCGTCCACGTCACGGCCGCGCCCGTACGCCGAGACGGTGCGCACGCCGGAGGAGTCGGTGATCCGCCACTGGCTGGCCGGACCGAAGCCGTGGCCGGGCACGGTCGTGGCGATCGTCGCGATGCCTCGGCGGGAGTTGTACTCGGCGACCGCCAGCATGTTGCTGAGGTTGCCGGTGAAGCCGTGGCCGAACACCGCGACCGGCCAGCCGCCGCGCGGAGCCCGTCCGGGCGGGGTCGTGAGCACGAACGGCAGCCGCGTCGACCCGACGGCCCGCGGACCCGCATCGCGGGTCGGGGTCTGCTCGATCGTCCCGTCGGCCCGCAACCACGACGGCGCGACGAACGAGCCGATGACGATCCGGCCGTCGAGCCCGGGAGTCGGTACGGGCACGGCCTTCAGGTCCGCGCCACCGACGTCCTGCAGGTACTCCAGCGTGGCGTCCGTCGCGTCGACGCGCGCCTCCACGCGCAACGACCCGGGCCGCGTCGCGCGGACCTGGCGCGCGAGGTCGAGCAGGCCGTCGGTGGCCGACATCGTGGTGAACTCCTCGCTCGACGCCCGCGCTCCCGAGCCCCGCACCGTGAGCCGATAGGTCGTGTCCGGGTCCAGCTGCCTCGCGGGATGGGCGTAGACGGTGTGCGTCGTCGCGTCGAGGACGACCCGCTCGACGCCGATGGCGTGCCTGCTGCCGACCGGGCGGATCGTGATCCGCTGCGCGGCCTGCGCCGCATCGACCGGACCGTCGAACGTCACCGCGATCCGCGGATCCAGGTCGAACCCGTCCAGCTCGTTGAGTCGTGCGACCAGGCCACACGCCGAGGCGGTGGCACAGCCCTGGGCCGGGAGCGCGATCCGCAGTCCCGTCCGCTGGCTGCGGTCGCGCACCGTGAGGTCGTTGCTCGGATAGATCGTCACGACGCCGGCTCCGGAGTCGTCACCGCCGCTGTCGATCGACGCGGCGCCGGCCGGGACGGCGGTGACGAGCATCCCCGTCACCGCGCTCGCGATGGCCGCAGTGGCCCAGTGCTTCCTCATCACGGATCCCCCCGATGCGTGTGATTCAAGTCACGTCGATCCTTGGCCCCGCGGCGGCGCGCGTCAAGTCGGGGAGTCGGGCTCAGTCCGTCAGGTCGAGGTCCTTGAACCACGACTCGGTCACGTAGTCGGTCACCCAGCCGAGGGAGCGGTAGAGCTGGTCGGCGCTCGTGGGGGAGTCGGCGTCGACCTCGAGGCCGACGCGGTCGTGGCCGCGGCGCGCGGCATCGGCGAGCACGGTCGCCAGCAGCGACTTCGCGATGCCGCGGCCCCGCGCGGCGCGGTCGACACCGATGTACTCGACGTACGTGCCCGCGGCGCCACCGTCGGAGGCGGGCAGTTCCGAGCAGACGACGGTCCCCGCGGCGACCGGCCCCGAGCCGTCCTCGGCGTCCACGGACGCGAGCCACCAGTGGTCCCAGCGGTGTCCGGGCAGCTCCCGCAGGCGCTGCACGAACTCGGGGAAGCTCTCGCGGTACGAGTTGAAGTGGTCCTCGAAGGACTTCTCCAGCATCGCGTGCACGACCCACAGGTCCGCGGCGACGGGCAGGCCGTTCTCGTGGCGCTCGACCGGACGCACGGTCACGCCGGGGCGCGGGGTGAGCGCCGCGTCCGCCGCGGTGGTCGGCCTTTCCATGTGCAGCCACGTGCGGCGCTTCGCGTAGCCGGCGCGCTCGAGCCAGCCGGCCTGGCGCGCGTCGCCGGCGAACGGGCTCTCGTCGAGGCGCGTCGACCGGACGCCGCGCAGCCGGGCCATCGACACGGCGGCGGCCTCGGCCCACACGTACGACGCCTCCGCGATCGCGTCCACCTCGGGCACGTCGCGGTCGAAGTAGCCCCACACGAGGGCTCGTCCGGCGGCCCGGTCGTGCACCGTGATCCATGCGCGCGGCACGTCGTCCTCGCCGACCGCCACGAACTGACGACGCGTCCAGGAGGCCTCGCCCGCGACTTCAGACTCGATGCCGGCCGGGTCGACGTGCGCCTCGCCCGTGCCCTGCAGCTCGTCGAGCCGGCGGAGCCTCACGAGATCGTCGAGGTCGGCGAGAACCGGGACCCGCGCCCGCCACGGGCTCGGCAGGTCGGGCAGGGGCAGGTCGATCGGAGTCGTCTGGGGCATCGCGTCCATTCTGGTCGACGCGGCGCGGGGAGGCGCCCGGGCCCCGAGATCGGGGCTCGTGATCCACCTCAATGTCCAGTAAACGAGTGAAGTTTGTCCAGAATCTGAGACCCAGCCCGTGAGCGGGCGTGAGCGTTCTATCGTTCCCCGACCGACAGCGCGTTTTCGATGGGTGCACACGTCCAGCGAGGGGGGACGGTGCTGACGGGCCGACTGCCCATTCCTCGACCCGATTGGACGCCCGGTGCCCCCCGAGACGACCCTGCTCGACGCCGTCGATCGCCTCGACGACGACGTGCCCCGGGACATCTCGGCCCGACCCGTCGGATCGGATCGCGTGTTCGTCAACGTCACCCGCGGAGTCGGCGTCCTCGTGTTCGTCATCGTGACGGCGATCGGCCTGTTCCTGGGCCTGCAATCCATCCCGACGTTCTCGCACTACGGACTGAGGTTCCTGACCGAGTCGCGCTGGCTGCCCAGCCAGGACATCGTCGGCATCTCCGCGGTGGCCCTGGGGACGCTCGAGGTGGCGATCATCGCGCTCGTCCTCGCGATCCCGCTGGCACTCGGCACGGCGCTGTTCATCACCGACTGGGCTCCCGAGCGCTGGCGTCCGGGCCTGACGTCCGCCGTCGACCTCATGGCGGCCGTGCCGGGCATCGTGTTCGGCCTGTGGGTCATGCTGCTGATCCAGCCGCACGCGACCCACGTCACCCACTGGATCAGCAAGCACCTCGGCTGGATCCCGTTCTTCGAGGTGCACACCGACGTCGACTACCCGATCTGGAACCAGGCCCCGGGCTACCCCTCGTACGCCGGTTCGGCCGCCATCGCGGCGATCGCGGTGGCGGCGATGATCTTCCCGATGGCCACCTCCGTCATGCGCGAGGTGTTCGCCCAGGCGCCGGTGGGGGAGAAGGAGGCCGCGCTCGCGCTCGGCGGCACGCGCTGGGCCGTCGTGCGCAACGTCGTCCTGCCGTTCGGCAAGAGCGGCATCATCGGCGGCTCGATGCTCGCGCTGGGCCGGGCCCTCGGCGAGACGATCTCGGTCGTGCTCGTCATCAGCCAGTCGTTCGACCTGAAGGTGCGCGTGCTCGAGTCGGGCACCTCGACGATCTCGGCCCTGATCGCGACCGGCTACAAGGAGGCCACCCCCGCCCAGCTCTCGGCGCTGCTGACGGCGGGCTTCCTGCTCTTCGTCGTGACGATGGTGGTCAACACCCTGGCCGCCGGGATCGTCGCCCGGGCCCGCTCGGGGGCGGTGAGCGAGCTGTGACGCTGCACGCCGTCGTCCCCGTGGTCGAGACCGTCCGCGCGACCGGCTCCTCGACCCGCGACGACCGGCATGCGCTGGCCGGCGCCGTCCTGGGCTCGCTCGCCACGACGTGGCTGCTCTACACGCAGGTCCTGCCGGTCACCGGACGGATCGGGTTCATCCTCGTCTGGTACGTCCTGTTCGTCGCCTTCTTCGCGGGACTGACCGCGCTGACCCGCCCCTGGCCGATCGTCGCCGACCGGATCGCGACGAGCCTCGTGGCCGCCGCCCCGGTGATCGTCGGTCTGGCCCTGGCCAGTGCCGTCCTGTCGACCGTCATCAAGGGCCTCGAGCCGCTGCTGCACGCCAACTTCTACGTCGAGGACATGAGCGGCGTGCAGGGCGACGACCCGTTCACGCAGGGCGGCATCCTGCACGCCATCGCCGGCACCCTGATCCAGATGAGCATCGCGGTGGCGATCGCGATGCCGCTGGGCCTGCTCACCGCGATCTTCACCGCCGAGGTGGGCGGCAAGATGGCCAACACCGTCCGGTCGGTGATCGAGGCGATGACCGCGATGCCGTCGGTCGTGGCGGGCCTGTTCATCTACACGGTGTGGCTCGTCTACCTGGGACAGCAGACGAGCGGTTTCGCCGCCTCGCTCGCGCTGGCCGTGATGGCGCTGCCGATCATGGCGCGGGCCAGCGACGTGGTGCTGCGCGTCGTCCCCGGCGGCCTGCGCGAGGCGTCGTACGCGCTCGGTGCGACGCGGTGGCAGACCGTGTGGCACGTCGTGCTGCCCACGGCCCGCCCGGCGCTGGCGACGGCCTTGATCCTCGGCGTCGCCCGCGCGGTCGGCGAGACCTCGCCGCTGCTGCTGACGTCCGGCGCGTCGACGTACTTCAACGCCAACCCGGTCAGCGAGCCGATGAACTCGCTGCCCCTCTACATCTACGCGAGCGCCTCGTCGGGGATCCCCCAGATGGAGCAGCGGGCCAACGCCGCCGCCGCCGTGCTGCTCGTCGTCGTGCTCGCCCTGTTCACGACCGCGCGGCTGATCGCCCGCAGGAAGGGAGTCCGAGGATGAGGCCCGCCACGATGGTCCGTCGCGCAGTGGTCGTGGGGGTGAGCCTCGTCCTGCTCTGCCTGTCCGGACCGCTGGGCGCCGCCCACGCCGCGACCTACGCACTCATCCAGGGATCGGGCTCCAGCTGGGCCGCCAACGCCGTCAACCAGTGGGTCGCCGACGTCGCGGCGCAGGACCTCAAGGTCGTCTACACCGCCAACGGCGCCGCGCAGGGTCGCAAGGACTACGCGAACGTGCGCACCGAGTTCGGCATCACCGACTCGCCCTATCGCGGCAAGGACCCGACAACGGGGGCGACGGACTCGGCGCTGGGTCGCTCGTTCGCGTACCTGCCGGTGGTCTCGGGCGGCACCTCCTTCCCGTACCACCTCGAGGTCGGCGGGAAGATGCACCGCAGCCTGCGCCTCTCGGGCGAGACGATCGCGAAGATCTTCACGAACCAGATCACCAACTGGAGCGACGCGGCGATCACGAAGGACAACAACGGCAAGCAGCTGCCGTCGATCCCGATCATCCCCGTCGTGCGCGCCGACGGCGCCGGCGTCACGAACCAGTTCACGACGTGGCTGAGCGATCAGTACCCGTCGCTGTGGAAGGCCTGCAACGGCGGCACGAACGCGCCCACCGACTACTTCCCGCTCAACTGCGGCAGGTCCTCGGGCCCGCAGAAGGCGCAGTCCGGCTCCGACGGCGTCATGAACTACATCAAGTCCGGTGGCGCGAACGGCTCGATCGCGATGGAGGAGTACTCCTACCCGCTGCTGGCGAAGTACCCCGTCGCGCGCATGCTCAACAAGGCCGGCTACTACGTCCTGCCGACGCAGTACAACGTCGCGGTCGCCCTGACGAAGGCGAAGATCAACACCGACAAGGGCTCGGCGAACTACCTCACGCAGGACCTCGACAACGTCTACGTCAACGCCGACCGGCGCACGTACCCGCTCTCGTCGTACGTCTACGCCATCATCCCGACGGCCAAGTCCGACGCGCGCATGACGAAGGCGAAGTCGCAGAGCCTCGCGGACTTCCTCTACCACTCGATCTGCCAGGGCCAGCGGGGCATCGGCCCGATCGGCTACTCACCGCTGCCCATCAACCTCGTGCAGGCCGGGTTCGAGCAGATCGGCAAGCTCAAGGCCTTCGGCGCCACGATGAAGGACCGCAACGTCTCGACGTGCAACAACCCCACGTTCATCAAGGGCAAGCCCTCGCAGAACTACCTCGCCCAGATCGCGCCCCAGCCGCCCGCGTGCGCGAGGGCCGGCAACGCCCCGTGCGAGAACAACGAGGACGCGGTGATCGCCAATCCCACGTCCGACGGGAAGGCGCCGGCCGCAGCCGGCGGGGCGAAGTCCCCGACTCCGCAGGCGACGGCCGGCGGCACGACGACGAACGACGGTCCGGCCGCGCAGGCGCCGGACGCGGGCGGCGTGGCCACGAACGACCTCGGCGTCGCGGGATCGAACGCCGCCGTCGCCTCCGGTGACGTCACGGTCGTGCCCACGACGCTCACGAGCGGTGCCCGATCCGGTCCCGCGCCCGTCCTGACGGCGCTCGTGGTCGGTCTGTTCATCGCCGTGGTCGTCGCACCCGGTGCGGTCTCCTCGTTCGCGGGCCGCTCGACGGGCAGGCGCCGATGAGCCGCCGTCAGTGGTCGCGCGCGCTGCTCGCGACCGCCTTCGTGGCCGGCGTCCTCGCCGTCGTGCAGGTCGCCGCCGGCCCCGCCGGAGCGGAGGACTGGGCATTCTCCAAGACCGTCGTGGCGAAGCGCGCGCACCTCGACGAGGACGGCACGACGTCCACCGAGGGCGCCACGAAGGACGAGGTCCAGGTCAAGGTCTCCGCGGTGACGAACCTGCGCGGGCGCCAGGAGGTGCGGGTCGCGTGGAACGGCGCGCACCCGACGGGCGGCGTCGCCCTCGATCCCACGGCCGCCGAGGCGAAGGACCAGGAGTACCCGGTCGTGATCCTGCAGTGCCGGGGCGTCGACACGACGGGCGCGGTGCCGAAGGGACAGTCCCGGCTGACCCCGGAGACGTGCTGGACCCAGACCGCTCCCGAGCGCTACTTCGCGTCCACGTCGCACACCCCCTCGTGGCGCTTCGACGCCTACGCCGACGCGGCCGACCGCGCGCCCGTCGTGGGCGCGCCCGATCCGCTGCCGGCCGCCTGCTCGAAGCTCTCGACGCCGGTCACCGCGCGCTGGCTGCCACTGCGCGGCGCCGACGGCGAGACGTACTTCGGCGGTCCCGATCCGTCCGTCGGGTGCGCCGGCGCGGCACCCGAGGCCAGCGACACGAGCGACGGCGGCCTGCCCAGCAACACGGTCTACGGCGCGACGGACGAGGACGGCACCGGCCAGGCCGAGTTCCCGGTCTGGACGCGCGCCGAGAACGCCACCCTCGGCTGCTCCGCCACGGTGCGGTGCGCCTTGGTCGTCGTGCCGATCGTCGGGATCAGCTGCGACGCGTGGGGGACCGAGCTCGACGCCGCGCAGGTGCAGGCGAACGGCACGGCGCTGACCACCTCGCAGAAGTCGAGCGCGAACGCCACGTGCCGGCGCACGGGTGCCTACTCACCCGGCGAGACCCGCGACTCGACCAAGAGCTCGGACCAGGCCGTGCGCGGGGCCTACTGGTGGTCGGCGTCGAACTGGCGCAACCGGGTCGCGGTGCCGCTCGAGTTCGCGCCCACGGGCGATGCCTGCTCGGCCACCGGGGCGGGGGAGGCCGTCGAGATCGGCGGCTCCGTGGTCCTCAACGAGCTGACCGCCTCGTGGCGGCCCGCGTTCTGCGCGAGCGACTCCCTGTTCAACTTCAGCCACGTGCAGCAGGCCGACTTCTTCGCCCTCGACCAGGTCGACGGCGGCACCCTGCCCGGGGCGTTCGCCAGCTCGGCGCGTGAGACGGAGTTCAGCAAGCCCGTCGTGCCCGCCCCGATCACCGTCGGCGGCTTCGCGATCGCCTTCGCGGTCGACGACACGACGAAGCACCGCAAGGAGAGCCTCCACCTCAATGCCCGGCTCGTCGCCAAGCTGATCACCCAGTCCTATCCCGTGACCACGTGGCTGCGCGCGGACCGTGCCGACCTCGCCGCGAATCCGCTCAACATGTCCGTCGACCCGGAGTTCCAGGCGCTCAATCCCGGCCTGAAGTCCGACACCGACCTCAGCTCGGCCGGTGCCCTGCAGCTGCTGTCCGAGCGGGCGGACCTGACCACGGCGCTCACCGCGTGGATCGACGCCGACCCCGAGGCCAGGGCCTGGCTCGACGGTGCGGCCGATCCGTGGGGGATGAAGGTCAGCGCCGCGTACAGCGGCAAGCGGCTGTCGGACCTCGACGGATTCCTGCTCGACACGTACGAGGCTCCGGACTGGTACAAGACGGCGAACAAGTGCTACGGCAACTCGCCCGCGCCCTACCTCAACCTCGTCGCCAACCCGCAGCCCAACCTCGCGGCGATCACCCTGAACCTGCAGTACGCCAGCTCGGCCGTGCTCACGGCGTGCAACTACCTCACGGAGGAGCCCGTCGCGTCGCTGCCGCTGCGCAAGGTCGGCCGGGCGTCGATCGGCAACCGGTTCGTGCTCGGCCTCGTGACGCTGTCGTCGGCGGAGCGCTACAACCTGCGGACCGCCGACCTGCAGACCGCGACCACGGTTCCGGCGGGGCAGAAGTTCACCGACGGGTCGGGCCGCACGTTCGTCCACGGTGACACGGCAGGGCTCAAGGCTGCGACGGCCGGGCTGAAGGCGGACCCGGAGACGAAGGTCTGGACGTTCGATCCGGCCTACCTGAAGACCGCCGCGGGCAAGGACGCCTACCCGGGAGCGCTCCCGGTCTACCTGGCCGTCCCGACGACGGGCCTGGCCACCGCGACGGCGCAGGATCTCGCGAAGCTGCTGTGCTACGCCACCGACGAGACGCGCGGCGCGAAGCAGGGGACCGCCAACGGTCGCCTGCCGGACGGCTACCTCGCGCTGACTGCCGCGAACGGGCTCGGTGCGCAACGGGCGTTCACGCTCAACGCGGTGTCGGCCATCCGCAACCAGACGAAGTCCGTCCCCGCGCTCGATGCGAAGCCCCTGGGCTACGACGCCGTGTGCGACTTCCGGACGGCCGCGACGCCCGTGGCCACGACGGCACCCACCTCCGACCCGGCCGCCACCGTCCCGGACGTCCCGGTTTCGGACGTCCCGGTCTCGGACGTGCCCGCCGAGTCCGGCGACCGCGTCGCTGCCGCCGCCGAGACGCCCCAGGTCACGCTCACGTCGGGGCAGTACTCGCGGCTCGGCAGTCTCGGCGCGCCGTTGCTGCTCGTGCTCGCGCTGTTCGCCGGACTCGCCGGATCGGTCCTGCGGTGGTCGGACGAGCTGGAGACCGTGGGCCGCCGGTTCCGCCGGCGACCGCCCGGAGTCGGGAGGCGGGCACGATGACCCTGCTCGACGACCGGACCACGGTGCACCACGGGTTCATCGACGCCTCGCCGCCACCCGTCGGAACGTCGGCGCCCAGCCGCGTGACGGTGGCGACCGTGCTGCAGGCCGTGGCCCTCGTGGTCGCGTGGCTGCTGCTCTACCTGACGGTCCTGAGCAGCTTCCAGCACGGTCACGCCCAACGCGAGCTCTACGACGAGCTGCGCACCCAGCTGGCGCTGGGGGAGGCGCCGTCGGGCGCCCCGATCCCGCTCGGCACGCCCCTCGCGCTGTTGGCGATCCCCGCGCTCGACGTCAGCAGCGAGGTCATCGTGGAGGGCTCGCGCAACGACCAGCTGCGCGCGGGACCCGGACACGTCACCGGCACGGTCCTGCCGGGCCAGCAGGGCGTCAGCGTCCTGGCCGGCCGGTCCACGACGTTCGGCGGCGTCTTCGGCGGCCTCGATGAGCTGCGGTACGGCGACCGCATCACGGTCACGACCGTGCAGGGAACCTTCCGCTACGACGTCCTGGGCGTCCGCGTGAAGGGCGACCCGATCCTGGCCGCACCCAAGGCGGGCCAGGGCCGGCTCACGCTCATGAGCTCGCTGCCCGGCGCCGGACCCCTGGGTGCCCTGCGGCCGGCCAACACCGTCTACGTCGACGCGGTGCTGAAGTCGGGCGCCGTCGCCGCCGGCCCCGCCGGCCAGGCCGACCCCGAGGTGACGTACATGTCGGGCCGGCTCGACGTCCCGACCCTCGCCCAGCTCGCCCTCGCCCTGCAGCTGCTCGTGCTGGGCGTCGCGGGCTTCGCGTGGGGCTGGCGTCGCTGGGACCGGCGCGTCGTCTGGGCGGCCGGCGTGCCCGTCGTCCTCGCGGCGCTCTGGCTCTCCACCTCGCTTGCCGCCTACCTCATCCCGGGCCTGATATGAGGCCCGTCCAGATCCCGGGACCGGGAATCAGGGCGGTTCGCCGCCGATAGTTTCCGGTCACCGCAATCGGCGCCGGGGGGCCAGCCGAGCACGACCCGCACCACCAGCAGTACCTGTTCAGCAACCACATCGAAAGGCTCCTCATGATCCGCACCCGGACCGTCGCCACCACGGCGGTCGCCGGGCTGGTCGCCGCGACCGCCCTGTTGACCACCAGCCCGGCCCAGGCCGACACCGCCCCGCAGGAGAAGGACGTCGTCTCGACGGGCTCGGACATCCTGCAGACCGCCTACAACTTCCTCGCCGACGGCTACGGCGACCTGCCCGGCTACAACACGGCCGGCAACCGGTGGCGGTTCATCAACTTCGACTCCTCGGGTGACGCCCAGGGTCGCACCGCCTACACCGACCCGCGCCTGCTCAGCACGATCACGGGCAACGGCACCCTCGGCGAGAGCGGCGTCAAGTACGTCAAGCAGAGCGAGGTCGAGGTGCTCAACCCGACGATCGCCCTGCGCGCGGGCCAGCCGCTCGTCGTGCGGCCGTCCGGTGGCGGCGGTGGCGGTCGCGACGCGATCATCAACGACTACGTCGACTCCAACGGCATCGGCGACTGGATCGACGTCGGTCGCAGCCCCGACCCGGTCGACTCCTCCGGCCAGGCCAACCAGACGAAGGCCCAGGCCCAGCTCGGCACGAAGCTGTACAGCGTCCAGTTCGGCACGGACCGTCAGGTGATCGCCACGGCGGCCGACACGAACGCGCCCGCGACCCTCTCGGCCGAGGTCGTCAAGAAGATCTACAAGGGCGAGATCACGAAGTGGAACCAGATCCCCGGCAACGAGGGCGGCAGCGGTGACACGATCATCCCGCTCACGCTGCCCGACGACGCCGGCATGTGGAACACGTTCCTCGCCGGCATCCGCGCCGCGAACAACCTGACGACGACGACGTGGACCGACGCCGACGCGCGGTCGAACCCGAACTCGTTCAACGTCCAGCAGAACGACCCGACCGCCATCACCGGCATCGAGGACCCGGTCAAGCGCAAGAACGCGATCGTGCCCTTCCCGCGCAGCCGTGCGACGGTCGTCAACAACGGCTACTACACGGTGGCGAAGAACGGCGCGAGCTCGACCAACCCGTACAACGGCGGCCGTACCTACACCGGCTCGTTCACCTCGGGCGGGCTGACGCTCGGCAACCACCGGATCTCCGCGACCGCGTCGGGCATCAAGCTGCTCGGAGCCGACTCGAGCACCTCGGGTGCGGCGGCGCCGTACGGCCAGAACTTCGCCCTGCGGGCGATCTTCCGCGAGTCCGACCTGAACGACGAGACGCCGTGGCAGCCCGGCAGCACGCTCAACTGGGTGCGCACGCTGTTCTACAACCCCGGCGGCGCCAAGCCGTTCGTCCAGACACCGGCGGGCGAGGCGCTCATCGAGGCCGCAGGTCAGGTCCCGACGTACCACGTCTACGGCACCGACAACGCCGAGATCACCGGCGACTGACGTCGTCCGAGGAGAGCAGCCGTGAGCAGCCAGTCCACCAGTCCGGGCCCGTCCGGGGCACGCGTGCGTCGCGTGTCCCGGAGGGTCTGGGCCCTCGCCGCCGTCATCGCGGTGGTCGCCGTCGTGGCCGTCACGTGGTTCGCGACGCGTGATGAGGTCGTGCCGTACGACGACCCGCAGTCCAGCGGACTGCTGACGTTGTGCGACGCGTCCGGTCACGCGGTCACGCACGGGAAGACCGGCGACACGCCGTTCGCCCCGATCGTCCTGGGCGAGACGCCCCTGGACGAGCGGGTCACCGACGACGCGGTCGCGATCGCCACCCTCTACGGCTACCAGCCGCGTGAGGCCGTCGACCCGCTGGAGTTCAGCGGATCGCCGATCGGCGGTCCCGTGCCGTTCGTGGACCACGCCCGACCGGCGACGCGGATCGTCAAGGACGCCTGGAGCCTCGCGGACTTCACCGAGGTGTTCCCGGCGACGCTCGACGGCTACGTGCAGCTGCGTCTCGTGACGAGCGCGAGCGGATTCGGCGCGTTCACCCAGGCCTACGACACCGCCGACCTCAAGGTCGACGGCGACTCGTGGCACGTGGTGCGCGGCGGTCATGCCGACTGCTCGGACGCGGCGGCCCTCCTCGGCGACTGACGTCGCCCCCACCAGACCTCTCGACCCCCCCCCCCAGGAGAACCCACATGAAGATCACCCCACGAACAGTGGCGAGCGTGGCCATCGGCCTGACGCTCGTCGCGGGGGCCGGCGGCGTCGCCGTCGCCGCCGACCAGCTCGACTGGTACGACGGCGGCCACGCGACGGTCGCCGACCCCGACAACGTCACGACCCTCAAGATCGTCAAGGCCGACGGCACGGAGGTCACCTCCGGTGCGCTCGACGAGCCGCTCGGTGCCTTCGCGGTCGCCGCCGAGGAGGTCCGGGCAGGCGACACCTCGGCGTCGCTGTTCGTCCACCTCGCCTCGGCGTCGACGGCAGCCGGCGCCTGGAGCGGCCAGCAGGCCTCGAGCACGACACGCTTCAGCGGCGGCGGTGCGGTCTCCGGGCCCACCGGTGTCGGTGCGAAGCCCTTCGTGGCGCTCGCGGACTCGCTCCCGCTCGACCAGGTCGTCGAAGCCTTCCCGAGCACCGAGACGCAGGGCTCGTTCCCGGACGTGTACGAGCTGCGACTGCGCACGAGCTCAACTCGGGCGGGCGTGTCGAACACCTACGCCTCGGCGTACGTCAAGGTCACCGGCTCGACCTGGGCGGTCACCGGGGCGCCCGAGCCGACGACCGAGCCGACGACGGACCCGACGACCGAGCCCACCTCTCCGGTGGACGGCCCGGTCGCGACCGTGACGCCGAGCTGGGGCGCGAACTTCGCGTACGGCGCGGCGCGCGGCATCACCGTCGCGGTGACCGGCGGCACGGCCACCGCGAAGGGCAACGTCGCGCTGCTCTCCGGCACGACGACGCTCGCCGCGGCGCGGCCGCTCGACGCGTCGGGCAAGGCCACGCTCACGATCGCCAAGGGTGCTGTCCTGCCCGGGGCCCGCAAGGTCAAGGTCGTGTTCACCTCGACCGACGCGAGCGTCGTGCAGTCCGCGACCACCGCCGACCACGCCTACACCGTCACGCGGGGCACGCCGCCCGCGCCGACGTTCACGGTGAGCAAGAAGGTGACGGCGAAGAAGGCTGGCAAGCTCACGATCGCCGTGGCCAGGCCGTCCGGACTCGCCCAGCCGACGGGCAAGGTCAACGTCGTGCTGAAGCTCGGTCGCAAGACGGTCGTCATCCGCAACAAGACGCTGTCGAGCTCCGGCAAGGTCGCCGTCACGGTGCCCAAGCAGAAGGCCGGCAGGTGGAAGGTCACCGTGCAGTACCTCGGCAGTACGGTGTACGCACCGCGGAACTCCGCGGCCAAGACCCTGGTCGTGGCCAAGAAGTGACCGATCGTCCCACCCGTGCGTGGGGGCGTCGCCCTGGCGACGCCCCCACGCGGCACGTCTCGCGAGGCTGTCCATGACCGCCGCCCAGACCGTCGTCCTGCCCGCCGTCGAGCGGGCCGCCGTCGTGTCGACGGCCTCGACCCTCGACGCGCGCGAGGTGTCGGCCTGGTTCGGCCGCACCAAGGTGCTGGACCGGGTCTCGATCCAGATGCCGGCGGGACAGGTCACCGCCCTGATCGGTCCGTCCGGCTGTGGCAAGTCGACGTTCCTGCGCATCCTCAACCGCATGCACGAGCTGGTCCCGTCGGCGCGGCTCGCCGGTGAGGTGCTGCTCGACGGCGAGGACGTCTACGACCCGGAGCGCCGGCTGACCCTCGCGCGCCAGAAGATCGGCATGGTCTTCCAGAAGCCCAATCCGTTCCCGGCGATGTCCATCCGCGAGAACGTCCTCGCGGGACTGAAGATCACCGGCACCCGGGTCGCCAAGGACGAGCGCGAGCAGCTCGTGCAGGAGTCGCTGACCCGCGCGGGACTGTGGAACGAGGTGCGCGACCGACTGGACCAGCCGGGTTCGGCGCTGTCCGGCGGCCAGCAGCAGCGACTGTGCATCGCCCGATCCCTCGCGGTGAAGCCGAAGGTGCTGCTCATGGACGAGCCCTGCTCGGCCCTCGACCCGACCTCGACGCGCGTCGTCGAGGAGACGATCACCCAGATCGCGCAGGACGTCACGATCGTGATCGTCACGCACAACATGCAGCAGGCGGCCCGGGTGTCGCAGCGGTGCGCGTTCTTCCTCGCGTCGCACGGAACTCCCGGTGTCGTGGTCGAGCAAGGTCCGACCGAGGCGATGTTCGCCGCGCCGGCCGACCCGCGCACGGCCGACTACGTCAACGGACGATTCGGCTGACGTGCGCCTCCTGATCGCCCTGTCGCTCGCGCTCGCCGGAACCGTTGTGGTCTTCGGGCTGGCGTGGGCGGACGTCCCCACCGCCGATCCGTTCGCCGATGCGGGTCTGCCGGCCGCAGCCGTCGCACCGGTCACGGCGGCCGGTGCCGCTACCGGCGCCACCGACGCCGCCCAGGCCTCGGGGCCCCGGCCCGCCGACAGCTGGGTCGCGAACGAGGCCGAACGGACCGGCGTCCCGCGGCGCGCCCTGACCGCTTACGCGACGGCCACCCTGCGGATGGACGGCGAGCGGCCCGGCTGCCGGCTCGGCTGGACGACGTTGGCCGCCATCGGCGAGGTCGAGTCCGGTCACGGCAACGGCACGCTGGACGAGTCGGGACTCGGGGCCGCCACGATCCACGGCCCGGAGCTCGACGGCACCGACGGGAACGCGGCGATCGCCGAGTCCGGACAGTGGGACCGCGCCCGCGGGCCGATGCAGTTCATCGCCTCGACGTGGCGCGACTGGGCCTCCGACGGCGACGGCGACGGGGTGGCCGACGTCGACGACGTCGATGACGCGGCCTACGCGGCCGCCCGCTACCTGTGCGAGGCCGGCGGCGACCTCGCCACCGGCGCGGGCTGGACCCGCGCGATCCACGCCTACAACCACTCCGACGACTACGTCCGCTCCGTCCTGGCCGTCGCGCAGCGCTACGCGGGCTGACGCCGCCGGGACTAGCCTGAACGCATGCCCCGAGTCGCCACGAACACGCCGGTCGCGCTGGACGAGTTGCTGGCGTTCGTGCGTCCTCGCCACCGGATGCTGGTGATCACCCGGCGGGCCGACGGAGCACCCCAGGCGTCGCCGGTGACCGGCGGCGTCGACGACGACGGCCGCGTCGTGATCGCGACCTATCCCGAGCGGGCCAAGACCCGCAATGCGCGACGCAACGACGAGGTCAGCGTCGTGGTGCTCTCCGACGACTGGGACGGGCCCTGGGTCCAGGTCGACGGCCGGTGCGAGGTCCTCGACGCCGTCGACGGCGAGGCGGCGCTGGACGCGTTCGTCGAGTACTTCCGGAACATCTCCGGTGAGCACGGCGACTGGGACGAGTACCGCCGGGCGATGGTCGACCAGGGCAAGTCCCTGCTGCGGATCACCCCGGAACGCTGGGGACCGGTCGCGACGGGCGGTTTTCCGCCGCGTCTCGCAGACCGGTGAAATTTTTCTCGTGCCGGGTGTCGTATCGGCGGTGCCCCGTTCGTGGTCAGGGTGGAAGGCGGTCATCGAGTCCGCCACGGAATCTAGGAGAACTGTCATGACGCACTACCTGCTTTCGGTCCACGGCCCCGTCGAGCGCTCCGAGTTCGGCAACTACGGCTCGAAGGAGGCCATGGAAGCGGCGTTCGCGGCGACCGGTGCCTTCAACGACCAGCTGCAGGCCGACGGCTACTGGGTCTACGCCGGCGGGCTCGAGCCGGCCGACACGGCCACCGTGGTCGACGGGAGCGGCGCCGAGCCGGTCATGACCGACGGGCCCTACCTCGAGTCCAAGGAGGTCATCGGCGGCTTTTGGATCATCGACGCACCGGACCTCGACGTGGCACTCAAGCTGGCCGCAGCGGGGTCGAAGGCGTGCGGCGGCACGGTCGAGGTGCGACCGTTCCAGGGTCTGGCCTGAGCCATTCCCCGATGACATCGGAAGCCACGGCGGCCGTCGAGCGGGTCTTCCGCGAGGAGTACGGCCGTCTGATCGCCTCGCTCGTCCGCCGGTTCGGTGACATCGACCTGGCCGAGGACGCGGCGAGCGAGGCGCTCACGGTCGCGCTGTCGACGTGGCCCGAGTCCGGGCCGCCGCCCAACCCCGGCGCCTGGCTGACCACGACCGCGGCCCGCCGGGCCATCGATCGGATCCGCCGTGAGAAGTTGCGCGACGCCAAGCACGAGGCCGCCTCGATGATCTTCGATCCCACCCCCGCCGAGCCCACCGGTCCGATCGAGGACGACCGGCTGCGGCTGATCTTCACGTGCTGCCACCCGGCCCTCGCGCCGGAGGCCCGGATCGCCCTGACGCTGCGCCTGCTCGGCGGACTCACCGTGGCCGAGATCGGTCAGGCGTTCCTCGTGCCCGAGACGACGATGGCCCAGCGGATCACCCGCGCCAAGCGCAAGATCGCGGCGGCGAACGTGCCGTTCCGGGTCCCCGCGGCCGCCGACCTGCCTCGCCGGGTGGACGGTGTCCTCACGGTGCTCTTCCTGATCTTCAACGAGGGCTATCTCGCCAGCGGTCCGGCCGTGGCGCCGGTGCGCGACGATCTCACCGCCGAGGCGATCCGGCTCACCAGGATCGTCCGTGAGCTGCTTCCCGAGGACGGAGAGGTGGCGGGTCTGCTGGCGCTCATGCTGATGACCGAGGCCCGGCGCCCCGCGCGGATCTCGGCGAGCGGCGAGCTGGTCACCCTCGCCGAGCAGGACCGCGGGGCGTGGGACGCCGCCCTCGTCGCCGAGGGGCACCGGCTGGTCCGCGAGCGACTCGTCTCCGGCGTGGCACCCGGCCGGTACCAGTTGCTCGCGGCGATCAATGCCGTCCACACGTCGGCCCGCGACGCCCGCGACACGGACTGGTCGCAGGTCGTCGCCCTGTACGACCAGCTCGTGCGACTCGATCCCTCGCCGGTCGTCGCGCTCAATCGCGCCGTCGCGATCGCCGAGCTCGACGGCCCCGAGGTGGCCCTCGCCGAGGTCGACCGGCACGCCGGCGCGCTGGACGGCTACCACGCCCTCCATGCCGTGCGCGCCGACCTGTTGCGGCGGCTGGGACGCAGCCGTGAGTCGCGCGAGGCCTACGACCGGGCCATCGAGCTGGCCGGGAACACCGCAGAGGCCGCCCACCTCACACGGCGTCGCGACCAGCTGGGATGACCCGTCCGGCAGGGGTGCCGTGGACTCAGGTCACAGGGGATCGAGCGGGTCGGCCGCCACGGCGGCGGCCCGGGCCGGTCGGACGAGGGAGTGACCCCCGGCGAGCCAGCGGCCCACGGGCCCGGCGTCGTTGACCAGGACCGACCCGAGGACCGCCGCCGCGAGGAACACCCACGCGATGACGTACAGCCACGCCAGGTACGTGAAGGCGACGCCGATCGAGCCGTAGTGCAGGGCGCTGGCCTCGAGCGATCGCGGCAGCCACAGGTCGGTGAAGGGGCGCATCAGGACGTTCACGACGCCGAAGATGAGCGCGCCGGGCATGAGCCCGCGCACGGTCACCTGGCCGTTCAGCAGGATCCACGGCACGAACAACGCAGCGGCGACGTACAGGGCCAGCGTGAGGACGAGGGTCCACAGCTCGGGCGGCGGGAGGTCCTTCGTGAGCTGATCCATGCGCCGGACCACGACGAGGGTCAGGACCAGGCCGACGACGACCGCGACCCACCGCCACGCCGAGCGGAGCGAGCTCTTCGGGCGCGGCAGCGACCAGATCACCGCGAACGCCCGGGCCAGCGCGCGCGACAGGCTCGTCGCCGACGCGATCACGATGATCGTGCCGATGATGCCGAACGTCGTCGAGGCGCCGGAGTTCATCGCATCGTCGACCTGCGCCGCCGCATCGGGAGGCAGATCAAGGGTGGACACCAGTACGTTGTCGGCATGGCCGAACCACGACGCCATCAGGATCAGCATCGGGAAGACCGATGTGAACAACTGCGCTGCGACGGCCATCGAGCGGTCGAAGATCTCGATCCTCTGCAGACCCCACGCGAATCCGAGCAGCACCCGGCCGACCCATGAATCGAGGATCAGGTCCGCCACCGACCGCAACCGCGTCGGCAGTATGCCGAGAGCGCGGTCCAGTTGCGCCCGTTGCTCGGGGGTCGGGGTGCTCACGGGTCAACCGTAGTCATCCCGGTGCCTGCTGCAGGCCGCGACGGCCCGGTGTCGCGGTGATTCGACACACCACCCATCCAGTCGCGCGTCGACTCCGAATGACACGCGACCCATCCGATCGCGCGCCGGCGCCGAATGACCGAGGTGAACGTGTCCCGGACTGAACCACATCAGCCCGCTACGCCCCGACTCGCCGTGATCGGGTCGGGCATAGCCGGCCTCAGCGCGGCGTGGTTCGCCACGCGCGCGGGGGCGCGCGTGGTGCTCTACGAGGCCGACGAGCGTCTCGGCGGACACGCCGACACGCACCGGGTGACCGACGGTGACCGCGAGCTGGCGATCGACACCGGCTTCATCGTGCACAACCGCCGCACGTACCCCGTGCTCTGCCAGTTGTTCGACGAGCTCGGCGTCGAGACCCAGCCGTCCGAGATGTCGCTCTCGGTCCGCGACGCGGAGGGCCGCGAGTGGGCCGGCGCGAAGGGCCGACGAGGCCTGTTCCCCGACGCGGCCCGACTGCGCGATCCGGGCCACTGGCGCATGCTCGTCGAGATCCCGCGGTTCCACCGCGCGGCACGACGACTGCTCGCGGCGGACCCCGGGACGCAGGACGAGATCACGCTCGACGCGTTCCTGGACCAGCACCGCTTCGGTCCGCGACTGCGCACGCACTACATCCGGGCGCTCGTCGCGGCCGTCTGGTCGTGCGATCCCGAGCTCGCCGGGCGATATCCGGCGCGCTACCTGTTCGCGTTCCTGGCCAACCACGGGATGCTCTCGGTGTTCGGCAGCCCGAGCTGGCGCACCGTCACCGGCGGCTCGCACGAGTACGTGCGGCGGGTCGCGAAGCAGCTCCCGGACGTCCGGCTCGCGACGCCCGTCACGAGCATCGTCGAGGATGCCGAGGCGATCACGGTCCGCGACGCCACGGGTCACGAGGAGCGCTTCGACCGCGTCGTCGTCGCGACGCACCCGGCCCAGGCCCTCGCCCTGCTCGGCGAGCCGACACCGTTGCAGCGCGACGTGCTGTCGGCGATGCCGTACTCGCCGAACCCGGCGCTGCTGCACACCGACGAGCGGCTGCTGCCGCGCACCGAGGGCGCCCGCGCGTCGTGGAACCTCGCCCTGGGGGACGAGACCACGGTGACGTACGACCTCACCCGGCTGCAGCTACTGCCCACCGCGACGCGCTACCTCGTGACCCTCGGCGGGGAGCATCTCGTCGATCCCTCGACGGTCATCGCGCGGATGGACTACGAGCACCCCGCCTACACGCCCGAGTCGGTCGCCGCGCAGCGCCGGCTCCCCGAGATCGAGACGGACCGGCTCGCCTTCGCGGGCGCCTATCACGGCTGGGGCTTCCACGAGGACGGCGCGCGCTCCGGACTCGACGCGGTGCGCCGGCTGGGCCTCGCGGCCCCGGCCCACCACGAGGCCGAGCGCGGACCCGACGTGCACCTCACCCGCGTGCGGCACCAGCGGCGGCAGCCGTTCGTCCGCGGGTTCGAGCAGCGGTCCGCGATGTGGGTCGTCGACCTCGACGCCCAGCTCGCCCGGCAGGAGGGACAGTCGCGCTGGCGGCGGCTCACCCGCGGCACGATCGAGGCGCGCGACCACCTCGGCGAGCCCGGCTCGACCCTGCGCCAGAACCTCGCGGGTTTCCTCGCCCGGCACGGCATCGAGCTCGGCGACGCACGGGTCCGGCTCATGACCCACCCGCGGGCCTTCGGCTTCTGCTTCAACCCGATCAGCGTGTGGTGGTGCACCCGACCCGACGGCACCCCGCTCGCGACCGTGGTCGAGGTGCACAACACGTACGGCGACCGCCACGCGTACCTGCTCGCCGGGGATCCCGACCAGGAGCAGCGGGTGGCCAAGGCGATGTACGTGTCGCCGTTCCACGACGTCGAGGGCTCGTACCGCGTGCTGGCGCCGGTCCCCGACGAGCGGCTCGACGTCCGGGTCGAGCTCGACCTGCCCCACGGCCCGCCGTTCCACGCATCCATCAGCGGCGAGCGGGTACCCGGGCACGAGTGGCGCGCGGCGACCGCCGGCCTGCTCGACCGCATCGCCATCACGGGGCACGGCGTCATCCTCTGGCTGCGCCGACTGCCCATTCGACCGAGGCCCACCCACCACCAGGAAGGCGTCCGATGACCACCATTCGACCGACCGTCACCCGTTGGCCGTCACTCGACCTCCCGCGCCGCGCGTGGCCCACCGGCGTCCGCGCCGCCGTGGCGCGCCGCCTCTTCGAGTCGGCGGTCTCGCGGCTCGACGTCACGGTTGAGCTCGAGGGTCGCTCGTACGGCCGCGGCGGCCCGATCATGACGATCCACCGGCCGAGCGAGTTCTTCGCGCGGCTCGGCACGCATCCGTCGACGGGCTTCGGCGAGTCGTACATGACCGGCGCGTGGGACGCGCCCGAGCTCGGTGAGTTCCTCACGGTGCTCGCCGCCCGGATCAGCACGCTCGTGCCGCGTCCGCTCCAGGTCCTGCGTGGCGCCGTGATGCCGCGTCCGCCCCGCGACGAGCGCGGCGCGCGGGCCGACACCCAGCGCGTCGTCGGCCACCACTACGACCTGTCGAACGACCTGTTCGCGTTGTTCCTCGACCCGACGATGACCTACTCGGCGGCGCTGTTCGACTCGACCGAGGAAGATCTCCAGACGGCCCAGGAGCGCAAGCTGGACCGCCTGCTCGACCTGGCCGAGGTGGGCGACGGGACCCGTCTGCTGGAGATCGGATCGGGCTGGGGGTCCATGGCGATCCGCGCGGCCCGACGCGGTGCCCGGGTCCGCACGATCACCCTGTCGGTCGAGCAGCAGCAGTTGGCCCGTGAACGGGTCGCCGCCGCCGGCCTCGGCGACCTCGTCGACGTCGACCTGTGCGACTACCGCGACCTCGACGGCACGTACGACGCCGTCGTGTCGGTCGAGATGATCGAGGCCGTCGGGTGGCGGCACTGGCAGACCTACTTCGCGACGATCGACCGGGTGCTGGCGCCCGGGGGGAAGGCCGCGATCCAGGCGATCACGATGCCCCATGACCGCATGAAGGTCACCCGGAACACCCACACGTGGGTGACGAAGTACATCTTCCCCGGCGGTTTCCTGCCGTCCGTGCAGGCGCTGGAGGAGGCCACCGACGACACCGCGCTGAGCCTCGAGTCCGCCTTCGCGTTCGGCTCGCACTACGCCGAGACGTTGCGCCGCTGGGACGAGCAGTTCGTGGCCAGGGCCGCCGAGGTCGAGGACCTCGGCTTCGACCACACGTTCCGCCGGATGTGGCACTTCTACCTCGAGTACTCGAGGGCAGGCTTCGCCTCGGGGTACCTCGACGACCACCACCTCGTCTTCGCGAAGGAGGCCGTCCGATGACGGGACTGGCGGAGCGCGTCTCGACCGTGCTGCAGCCCGTCGTCGGCGACCTGCCGGTGCGGCTGGAGATGTGGGACGGCTCGGCGACCGGACCCACGTCGGCCCCGGTCGTGCGCCTCACGTCCCCGCGGGCCCTGCGGCGGCTGCTGTGGAGTCCGGGCGAGCTCGGCGCGGCACAGGCGTACGTGACGGGTGAGGCCGAGATCGACGGTGATCTCGACGCCGCGCTGACGAGCCTGCTGGCTGCGGGCCGCGAGGTCGGGCCGATGCCGCGCACGCGCATCGCCACGACGGTCGCCAGGTCGATCCCGCTGCTCGTGCGGGCCGGGGCGATCGGTCCGCCGCCCGCTGCGCCGGCATCCCAGGCCGTCGTCCGGGGCCGGCTGCACTCCCGTGACCGCGACCGCGAGGCGATCCACCACCACTACGACCTGTCGAACGAGTTCTACTCGCTGATCCTGGACCCGTCGATGGCCTACTCGTGCGCCTACTTCACGACACCCGACGTCACCCTCGAGCAGGCCCAGCACGACAAGCTCTCGCTCGTGTGCCGCAAGCTCGGACTCGAGGAGCGCAGCCGGCTGCTCGACGTCGGCTGTGGCTGGGGCTCGCTGACGATCCACGCGGCGAAGCACTTCGGTGCCCAGGTCGTCGCGGTGACGATCGCACAGGAGCAGCGCGACCACGTCGCCGCGCGCGTCGCGCAGGAGGGTCTGGAGGATCGCGTCGAGGTGCGGCTGTGCGACTACCGCGACGTCGCGGGGGAGTTCGACGCCGCCGTGTCGATCGAGATGGGCGAGCACGTCGGGCAGGAGAACTACCCCGTGTTCGTGCGGGTGCTGCACGACCGCGTGCGCCCCGGTGGCAGCGTCCTGGTGCAGCAGATGTCGCGGCAGGGCCGGTGGCCCGGTGGTGGCCCGTTCATCGAGAGCTTCATCGCCCCCGACATGTACATGCGCCCCGTCGGCGAGACCGTCGCGCTGCTCGAGCAGGGCGGGCTCGAGGTGCGCGACGTGCACGATCTGCGCGAGCACTACGTGTGGACCGTGGCCGGGTGGATCGAGAACTTCGAGCGTCACGTCGACCGGCTCACGGAACTCGTGGGGGAGGAGGTCATCCGGGTGTGGCGGCTGTACCTCGCCGGTGGTGCCGCCGCGTTCCGTGACGGCCGGATGGGCGTCGACCAGCTGCTCGCGGTGCGGCCCGCGTGACCGGCGTCCTCGTCGCGGCCGTCGTCGCGGTGGTCCTCGTCATGGCGGTCGGTGCCGTGGCCTCGCGGGCCCGTGACACCTTCGCGATCGTCGATGTCGTGTGGCCGGTCGCGTTCGCGGTCGGGATGGCTGCGTCCGCGGTCGTGGGCCTGACCGGCGACCTGGGTGAGTCGTGGCGCACGGTGCTCGTCCTCGTGCTTGTCCTGGGGTGGGCGGCGCGGCTGGCGATGCACCTGGGCCGGCGCACGTTCTCGGCCGAGGAGGACGATCCGCGCTACGTCGAGTACATGGGCGGGTCGGCTCGCGAGGTGCCGTTCGTCGCGCTGCTGTCGAAGGTCTACGGACTGCAGGCCGTCCTCGTGCTCGTCGTCGGCTACGCGGTCTTCGCGGCGCCCGCGCTCACGGTGGCGTGGTCGTGGGTCGTGGTCGTCGGTGTGCTGGCGTGGATCGCCGGCGTCGTGGTCGAGGCCGTCGCCGACCGCCAGTTGGCCGCCTACCGCGCGACGCCGAAGGACCAGCGGGAGTCGATCCTGCGCACGGGGATCTGGTCGTGGAGCCGGCATCCGAACTACTTCGGTGAGGCCGTCACGTGGTGGGGCCTGTGGCTCGTGGCGGGCGCCGCGAGCGGCTGGGCACCGCTGCTGTGGACGCTGCCCGCGCCGATCGTGCTGACCGCGATCGTCACGGTCGTCTCGGGGGTCCGGATCGCGGAGCGGCGCATGCGCGGTCGCCCCGGCTGGGACGACTACGAGTCCCGCACGTCGGTGTTCGTGCCCCTGCCGCCGCGGCGGTGAGGACCTCCGCCGCGAGTGCTCGCGGCGGTTCCTCCGTCAGGCGACCTCCGGCAGGGCACCCGCGCGGAGCCGGCTCAACAGCGCCGACAGGCGACGCGAGACCTGAACCTGGCTGATCCCGAGCCGCTCACCGATCTGGCTCTGGCTGAGCTCGTCGATGAACCGCCAGAACAGCAGCTGGCGGTCCGGCCGGGGCAGGTCGGCGCACAACCGCCGCAGGGTCAGCAGGTCGTCGACGCGGCCGAACCCCGGATCGACGAGGCCCGGACCCGTGCGGGCGTCGGCATCGACCGAGGCCAGCGTGTAGGAGGCCCCGGCCTGCGCGGCCTCGCGCACGTCGGTCTCGGGAACGCCGAGCCGCGTCGCGAGTCGGGCCGTGTTCAGCGACGTGACCGGCTCGTCCGTCTCGGCGTTCAGGCGGGCTCGCACCTCCTGGACACGACGCGGCGGTCGCATCGCCCAGCCGTGGTCACGGAAGTGTCGCTTCAGCTCGCCGCGGATCGTGGCCGCGGCGAACGGCGGGAAGTCGCCACAGGCCGGGTCGAAGCGGTCGGCCGCGCTGACCAGTCCGAGGCGGGCGACCTGCACGAGGTCGTCCACCTCGATGCCGCGACCGGCATAGCCGTGCGCCAACCGGGTCGCGAGTTCCAGGTGGTCGAGAATCAGACGATGTAGTGCAGGGGCGTGCATGGCGACCTCTCACAAAAAGTGGTGGCCGGCTGCTTGACCACCTCCAACGTCGCAGTACCCGCCCTCGGTCGCAACCTGAGGCGGGTGGGCCGCGGAGAGGCCGGGCTCGGATCAGTCCGGCGGCTCCTGCTCTGCTGGCGCCTCGGGAGCCTCGGGTGCCACCTCGTCGGGAGCGGTCGCGGGGTCGTCGACGTCGGGCCCTTCCGCAGGAGCCTCGGGATGGGGAGTGCTCATGGTGGTTCCTTCCTGTCGTGGATGTACCCGGGGCGTACCCGCCGGTCGGCCGTCCATGCGTGCGTCGCAGTGGTGCATGGATCGCGCGGGGCTGGGTACTCCTTCGACACCAGCTGTCGAGAGGACATCCATGCGAGCAGTGACGTGGCACGGCCGGCGCGACATCCGCGTCGACGAGGTGCCCGACCCGGTGATCGAGCGTGACGACGACGCGATCGTGAAGGTCACGACGACGGGCCTGTGCGGGTCCGATCTGCACCTCTACGAGGTGCTCGGGCCGTTCATGACTCCCGGCGACGTGCTGGGCCACGAGACGATGGGCGAGGTCGTCGAGGTCGGCTCCGCTGCCGACCGGCTCAAGGTCGGCGACCGGGTGGTCGTGCCCTTCCAGATCGCGTGCGGCCGCTGCTACATGTGCGAGCGCGGCCTGCAGACCCAGTGCGAGACCACGCAGGTGCGCTCGCAGGGCACCGGTGCCGCGCTGTTCGGCTACAGCAGCCTCTACGGCAGCGTGGCGGGCGGCCAGGCCGAGTACCTGCGGGTGCCGCACGCGGACTACGGACCGATCGTCGTGTCGGGCGACCTGCCGGACGAGCGCTACGTCTACCTCTCGGACGTCATGCCGACGGCGTGGCAGGGGGTCGAGTACGCGAACGTCCGCGAGGGCGACACCCTGGCGGTCGTCGGGCTCGGTCCGATCGGTGACATGGCGGCGAGGCTCGCGCTGCACCGTGGCATCCGGGTGGTCGGCTTCGACCTCGTGCCCGAGCGCGTCGAGCGGGCCCGGGCGCGTGGCGTGGAGGCGTTCAACGCCGCCGAGCACGACCCCGCGGACACCGTCATGACACTGACCTCCGGGCGCGGTGCGGACGGGGTCATCGATGCGGTCGGCATGGAGGCGCACGGCTCGCCCGTCTCGACGGTGGCCCATCGGGCGACGTCCCTGCTGCCGTCGGCCGTCGGCCGGGCGATCCTGCAGAACGTGAGCATCGACCGGATGGCGGCGCTCATGACGGCGTTCAGCCTCGTGCGGCGAGGGGGCACCGTGTCGATCAGCGGCGTGTACGCCGGCACGGTCGACCCGCTGCCGATGCAGCAGCTGTTCGACCGCCAGATCACGCTGCGGATGGGCCAGGCGAACGTGCGTCGCTGGGTCGACGACCTGCTGCCGCTCGCGGAGGCGTCGGGCGACCCGCTGGGCCTGCAGGACTTCGCCACGCATCGACTCGGCCTCGACGCCGCGCCGGAGGCGTACGCGCAGTTCCAGGCGAGGCAGGACGGCATGGTGAAGGTCCTGTTCAACCCGTCGGCACGGCTGGGTGCCCCATGACGACGATCGCCGTCGGCGCGACGACGGGCCTGCCCGCCGCGCGCGGTGAGCTGAGCGCGGCGGTCCTCGGCGCGCTCACGGGCACGTCCTCGTGGAGCACGCTGGCGTCCGTCGGTCCCGACGACGACGCCGATGCGCTGCTCACCCTGTGGCTGTGCCACGAGCTGCACCACCGCGGCCTTCGCGGCGTCGACGACGACGCCGAGTGGCGACCGGAGCTGATCGCGGTGCGGTGCGAGCTGGAGGCCGACCTCGAGGACCGGTTGCGGGAGCGAGCCCGGGGACGCCTGCCCGCCGAGGTCGACCCCGACGCCCTGCTCGCCTTCGTGCACGAGCACGGTGGCCGCTCGCTCGCCCGCTTCGTGCAGCGGGACGCCGACGCCGATCAGGTGCGCGAGCTGCTGGAGCTGCGTTCGATCTACCACCTCAAGGAGGCCGATCCGACGACGTGGGTGATCCCGCGGCTGCCGGTCCGCGCACGCGCCGCGCTCGTCGAGCTGCAGTACGACGAGTACGGCGCAGGGCGCGGTGACCGCCTGCACGCGAACCTCTTCGCCCGGGGGATGGCGGCCGCCGGCCTCGACTCGCGGGAGGGTGCCTACGTCGACCTGGCCCCCGTCGAGGTGCTGGAGCAGAACGTGGCGCTGACGATGTTCGGCCTGCGCCGCCGCCTGCGGGGTGCGGCCGTCGGTCACCTCGTCGCGTTCGAGGCGTCCAGCGCGGTCCCGTCCCGCCGGATGGCGCAGGGCCTGCGTCGGCTCGGATTCCCCGAGGTGCTGGCCGAGTACTACGACGAGCACGTCGAGGCCGATGCGGTGCACGAGCAGACCGCCGCCCGCTTCATCGCCGGCGCCCTGCTCGAGGCCGAGCCCGAGTTGGCCGAGGACGTCGCGTTCGGCGCGTTCACGGCCCTCGACCTCGAGGACCGCTTCGCCCGTCACCTGCTCGGGAGGTGGGGACGTGGCTGACCCCGACGTCGTCGTGTGCCCCGGCGGACCGCTGTTGCTGCGCGGCGACCACACCGTGCAGGCGGCCGACGGCAGCCTGCACCGCACCCAACGACCCGTCAGCGCCGTGTGCCGCTGCGGGCTCACCGCGACCGGTCCGTGGTGCGACGGAACCCACCAACTGCTCGCAGGTCGCACGGAACGACAGGAGCGCGGATGACCACCCACTCGTCGACGATCGGGCCCTACGTGCGCGCCCACCTCGCGGGCGCCTCCGCGGGCATCGCGCTGTTCGGGAACTCCCATCAGACCGATCCGCAGATCCGCGCGGCCGTGGCCGAGATCCACGGCGAGCTCCTCGAGGAGCGCGCCTTCCTGCGGCGCCTCGCCGACGACCTCGACGTCCGCGAGGTGCGGCTCGTCGGGTTGGCGGCGCGTGCCGCCCTGGGCTTGACCCGCCTGACCTTCCGCGGGCCGGGCCTGCGGCGCAGTGGACTGACCGAGCTCGGCGAGCTGGAGGTCATGCACGACGCCGTCTCAGGAAAGCTCGCCGGATGGCGCGCGCTGCGCTGCGTCAGCGACGACCTCCCGTGCTCGGCGACCGAACTCGACGAGCTGATCGACCAGGCCGAGCGTCAGCGAGCACGACTTGCCGACGCGCATTCCCACGTGTGCGCCCGCGACCTGCGGGTGTGATGCGTGCCCGGATCCCCACCCGAAGGAGACGACATGAGTGACGACCCCGCGTTCCCCGCCCAGCAGCAGGCCCCGCCCGGCACCACCGCGGCGATGGATCCCCGGCCCGACCACGGCGAGGACAGCTACGTGGGATCCGGGCGGCTGCGGGGCCGGCGCGCCCTCATCACCGGGGGTGACTCCGGCATCGGCCGCGCCGTCGCGATCGCCTACGCGCGTGAAGGGGCGGACGTCGCCATCACCCACCTGCCCGACGAGGCCGAGGACGCCGCCGAGACGCGACGCCTCGTCGAGGCGGAGGGCCGCACGGCCGTGGTGATCGAGGCCGACCTGCGCGACAGCGCGACGTGCGACCGGGTCGTCGCCCGGGCCGCGGAGGGACTCGGCGGTCTCGACATCCTCGTGAACAACGCGGGCTACCAGATGGCCCGGGACGAGGGGCTCGCCGACATCGACGACGAGCGGCTCGAGCGCACCTTCCGCACGAACCTGTTCGCGCTGTTCTGGCTGACCCGGGCCGCGCTGGCGCACCTCGGTGAGGGCTCGTGCGTCATCAACAACTCGTCGATCCAGGCGTTCGCGCCGTCGACGAGCCTGCTCGACTATGCGGCGACGAAGGCGGCGATCAACAACGCCACGGTGAACCTCGCGGCCGAGCTCGGGCCGAAGGGGATCCGCGTCAACGCGGTCGCGCCGGGACCCATCTGGACGCCGCTGCAGCCCGCGACCCAGCCGCCGGAGAAGATCGAGCAGTTCGGCAAGGACACCCCGATCGGGCGAGCGGGCCAGCCGGCCGAGGTGGCCCCGGCGTTCGTGTTCCTCGCCTCGGCGAGCGACGCGAGCTACGTGTCCGGGACGGTGCTCGGTGTCACCGGCGGAAAGCCGGTGTTCTGATGCTGCAAGGAGCACCGGAGGAGGACGCGGAACGTTCCCTGCTCTTCGGGGGCCGGCCCATCGAGTACGACGACACCGTCCTGGAGCCGCGGCCGTGGACCGAGGCGCAGTCCCTGTGGGGCCGCGAGCTGTTGTCGGAGGCCGACCCCGGCCCGCTGCTCGAGCTGTGCTCGGGTGCGGGCCACATCGGTCTGCTCGCCGTCCACTCCACGGGGCGACGGCTCGTGCAGGTGGACAGCAGTCTCACCGCATGTGCGTGGGCGTGCCGCAACGCCACCGCGTGGGGCATCGAGAGCGACATCAGGCACGCACCGATGGCCGAGGCCCTCGATCCCGACGAGCGATTCCCCGTCATCCTCGCCGACCCGCCGTGGGTGCCGAGCTCGCGCGTCGACGAGTTCCCGCGGGATCCGCTCACGGCGATCGACGGCGGCGATGGCGGACTCGACGTCGCCGTGGAGTGTCTCGACGTGATCGCCCGCCACCTCGCCCCCTTCGGCCGTGCCGTGCTCCAGCTCGGCACCCTCGGTCAGGCCCGGCGACTCGAGACCTCGGCCCGCGACCGTGGCCTCGAGGTGCTCGAGGTGCGGGAGTACGACCGGGGTGGGGTCCTCATCCTGATGATGGCGAGGTCGTGAGAGGTCAAGCCGAAGAAATTGGGCCTGTGGACAACGCTCTTGTGTCAGTCCGAATCGGTTAGAATGGGAACATCAGTTCGTAGTTCTGGCGTGAAGGTCGGGGGAATCGTGAGTCAGTTGCTGGCGCAGATTGGGTCGGGGCCGCGGGTCTTGGCTGCGGCGCGTGCGAGCGATCTTGATGCGTTGACTCCGGGCGAGTTGGCTGACGCGACTCGGGTGGTGCAGTCGGTGCTGCGGGAGGCGCAAGCCCTGAACCTGGCCCTGTTGGCTGCGGCGGATCGCAAGAACGCGCACCGGACCACGGATGCGACGTCGTTGACGGCGCTCGTCGCGCGGGAGGCCGGGGTGTCGACGCGGGAGGCTGCATCGCAAGTGCGGTTGGCGAATCGGCTCGAGTCGGCGCCGCGGGTCAAGGAGGCTTTGGCGAAGCCGGGAATGTCTCCGGCCAAGGCACGCATCGTGACGGCCGCGCTCGACGACCTGCCGGTGGACTTGAGCGCCGACCAACGGGACCGGGTCGAGGCGGACCTGACCACCGCGGCACCTGCGATGTCGGTCGAGCAGTTGGGTCGCAAGGCGGCCCGGGCGGTCGAGATCGTCGACCGGGAGCGCGCGGACCGGATCGAGAACGCCCGGCTGGAACGGGCCGAGCATGCCCAACGCCAGTTGAGCGAGTTTTGGATCGGTCAGCCCGATGAGACCACCGGTCTGGTGTCGTTCGGTGGCAGGACCGACCCGGTCAGCGCGGACATGCTGCGCGCGGTGATCGAGTCCAAGACCAATCCCCGCCGCCGCGCGATCACCGAACGTCAGCAGGACGCCCCGGTGGTTGAGCCTGTCGAAACCACATCGCTGTCCCCGTCGCAGAAGGCCGGTGAGGCGTTCACGGAGATCGTCCGGCACCTGCCGCGCGATTGCTACGGCAACCACGGCGGCGTCGCCGCGACTCTGGTCGTCACCGTCGACGAGACCACGCTGCGCGGCGAGACCGATCGGGCCGGGGTGACCGAGTACGGCACCCGCATCTCCGCTGGCCAGCTCCGCAAACTCGCCTGCGACGCCGGGATCCTGCCGGTCGTCATGAACGGGACCTCACAGGTGCTCGATGAGGGCCGGACCAAACGGCACCACACCGCCGCCCAACGCATCGCCCTCGCCCAACGCGACCTGGGCTGCGCGTTCCCCGGCTGCGACCGACCACCAGGCTGGTGCGAAGCCCACCACGTGATCCCGTGGAGTCGCGGTGGGCCCACCAACACTCAGACCGGCGTGCTGCTGTGCGGACATCACCACCGGTTCGTGCACGAGGCGGACATACCGATCCGGTTCGCCAGCGACGGCATGCCCGAGTTCCTCGTGAAGGGCAGTTGGCAACGCAACCAGCGCTACCGACCGCTCGCCGCCTGAGCGCGGCGCGGGTCGGCCTGCCCGGGAGTTCCGCGGTCGGCCAGGACGCCGAGCACGACGGGCACGGTCAGCACCGCCGCCACGGCGGTGAGCGCGCCGAAGCTCCACGCCGCCACCACCAGTCCGGCGAGCAGTCCGCCGGCGGCACCGGCAAGGTTCATCGACAGGTCGCTGAAGCCCTGCACGAGCGGCCTCACGTCGGGATCGACGCTGCGAGTCAGCAGGGCGGCGCCGGCGATGACCGACATTGACCAGCCGGTGCCCAGCAGGATCAGGCCGATCGTGATCTGGACCTCCGAGCGGCCCGCCGTTCCAGCGATGCCGCACGCGAGGATCAGGACGGCCTGGCCCATCAGGATCGTCGGCTCGGGTCCCCAGCGGTCGGTCAGCCAGCCGAACACGGGGGAGAGGGCGAACATGCCCGCGATGTGCAGGCTGATCGTCAGACCGATGACCTCCAGCTCGGCGCCGTGACCCAGCATGTGCACGGGTGTCAGCGCCATGACCGCGACCATCACGGCATGCGACAGCGCGACCGCCGCGATCGCGAGGGCGACCCGGCCGCGGACGTGCGGCAGTGCGGTGAGGATGCGAGGGGCACGGTGGCCCGCGGCGCTCGGCTCCAGCGGATCCGGCCGCAGCAGCAGCCACGTCAGCACGCCGGCGGCCGCGAATGCCACCGCCGCGAACACCTGGGGTCCGGCGAGGGCGGGGATGCCGAGCGACTCGGCGACCGTCGCGCCCGGTCCGGTGAGGTTCGGACCCGCGACCGAGCCGATCGTCGTCGCCCACACCACGAGTGAGATCGAGCGACCCACGTCGGCCGGTTGGGCCCGGTCAGCCGCGGCGAAGCGCGACTGCAGGTTCGCCGCCGTGCTCGCCCCGAACAGCAGGAAGCCGAGCAGCAGGACGGGCAGCGAGGACCACTCGGCGCCCATGACCACCGTCGCGGCACCCAGCGCCCCGCCGAGCCAGCCCAGCGTCAGCGCCGGTCGGCGGCCGCGTCGCACCGCCAGGTTCGACAGCGGGACAGTGAACAGCGCCGCGCCGAGCGTCAGGGCGACGACCGCGAGGCCCGCCCACCCGGCCGAGTCGGTGACCTCCTTGAGGAGCAGGGCCCCGACCGCGAGCCCGGCGCCGTTGCCGATGCCGCCGACGACCTGCACGAGCGCGAGCGTTCCGATCGTGCGCCGCTGTGCAGGCCAGGCGGCGGTCACCTCAGGCCCAGATCGTGACGCGCTCGGCCGGATCGAGCCACAGCGCGTCGGTCTCGGTCAGACCGAACGCCGCATAGAACGCGTCGACGTTGCGCACGACCTGGTTGCAGCGGAACTCCGGCGGCGAGTGCGGGTCGACCGTGAGCCGGCGGATCGTCTCGGCGGGGCGCACCTTGCCCTGCCAGGCGAGGGACCACGACAGGAAGAACCGCTGGTCGGGGGTGTAGCCGTCGATCTCGACGGGCTCCTGGCCCTCGGTCGCGAGCTTGAAGGCCAGATAGGCGATGCCGAGACCGCCGAGGTCGCCGATGTTCTCGCCGATCGTGAGCGCACCGTTGACGGTCTGGCCGTCGGCGCCGTCGGGGGACAGGTCGTCGTACTGGCCGATGATCTTCGCCGCGAGCGCGTCGAACGCCGCCCGGTCCTCGTCGGTCCACCAGTTCCGCAGCGCGCCGGTGCCGTCGTAGTGCGAGCCCTGGTCGTCGAAGCCGTGGCCGATCTCGTGACCGATCACCGAGCCGATCGCCCCGTAGTTGACCGCGTCGTCGGCGTCGGCGTCGAAGAACGGCGGCTGCAGGATGGCGGCCGGGAAGACGATCTCGTTCATCGTCGGGTTGTAGTAGGCGTTGACGGTCTGCGGGGTCATGTACCACTCGTCGCGGTCGATCGGCGCGCCGATCTTGGCCAGCTCGCGGTCCATCGCGACGGCCTGCGCCCGACGGGCGTTGCCGAGCAGGTCGGCCGGGTCGGTGACGAGGGCCGAGTAGTCCTTGAAGTTCTCGGGGTGGCCGATCTTCGGGGTGAAGGCGTCGAGCTTCTCCAGCGCGCGCTGCTTCGTCTCGTCGCTCATCCACGGCAGCCGACGGATGCTGATCCGGTACGCCTCGATGAGGTTCTCGATCAGCTCACCCATGCGGGCCTTCGCCACGGCGGGGTACTCGGTGCGGACGTAGATCTTGCCGACGGCCTCGCCCATCGAGCCCTCGACGAAGCCGATGCCACGCTTCCAGCGCGGACGCAGCTCGTCGGTGCCCTGCAGGGTCTTGCCGTAGAAGTCGAAGTTGGCCTGGACGAACGCGTCGGACAGGTAGGAGGCGGCGCCGTGCACGAGCTGCGAGCGCAGCCAGTCCTGCCACGCGGGCAGCAGGTCGTCGGTGAGCAGCTCCTGCAGTCCCTCGAGGTACGACGGCTGCGAGACGACGGCCTCGGCCAGCACGACCGGCTCGATGCCGGCAGCCGCGGCCCACGTCGACCAGTCGAACGCGGGCGTGAGCGCGCCGTACTGCTCGGCCGACATGAGGTTGTAGGTCTTCTGCGCGTCACGGCAGGCGACTCGGTCCCAGTGGTGCGACGCGATGCGGGTCTCGAGGTCGAGCACGCGGGCGGCACGCTGCTCCGGCTCGTCGAGTCCGGCCAGCGCGAGCATCGTGCCGACGTGGGCGACGTACGCCTCGCGGATGGGCGCGAACTGGTCCTCGCGGTAGTACGACTCGTCGGGCAGGCCGATGCCGGACTGGACCACGTGGGTGACGTATCGGTCGGGGTTGCCGCGGTCGGGTGCGATGTACAGGCCCATGACGCTGTTGACGCCCGCGCGCTCGAGGGCGCCGAGGGTCCGGACGAAGTCGGCCACCGACCCGATCGTGTCGATCGTCGCCAGATCGGCCGCGATCGGCTGGGCATCGAGCGCCTCGATCCGCTCGGTGTCCATGAAGCTCGTGTAGAGGTCGCCGATCTTGCGCTCCTCGTCGTCCTGCGGCGACTCGGCGCAGCGTTCGACGATCGTGCGGACCAGGTCCTCGGCCTCGTCGAGGAGGTTCACGAACGCTCCCGCCGTCGCCCGGTCGGGCTTGATCGGGGCGTCGCGCAGCCACGGTCCGTTCACGTATCGGAACAGGTCGTCCTGGGGACGGATCTGGGAGTCGAAGGTCGCGGAATCCAAGCCGTGGGTCACGGCGATTAGGCTACACAGCGTGGCGAATCGCACCGAGGTGGAACTGTCCGTCGTCCGCACCGAGGAGCTCGCCCCGAGGTTGCGTCGCGTCGTGCTGGGCGGGCCGGCGTTCGCCGAGTACCTCGCCTGTCACCTGCCGACGACCGACACGTACGTCAAGCTCGTGTTCGCCGGCGACGATCCCGACGATCGCCCCGTGCTCCGGACCTACACGATCCGCTGGGTCGACGCCGAGGCCGAGGAGCTGGCGATCGACTTCGTGACGCACGGCGCCGAGGGCATCGCCGGCCCGTGGGCGCAGGCCGCGCAGCCGGGCGACTCGCTGAGGTTCCGTGGCCCCGGCGGCGCCTACGCTCCGAAGCCCGAGGCCGACCATCACCTCTTCGTCGGCGACGAGGCCGCCCTGCCCGCGATCGCCGCGTCGGTGGCGACGCTCGCCCCCGGCGTCGCGGCCACGGCGTTCGTCGAGGTGGACGGGCCGGAGCACGAGATCGCGCTGCCGTCGCCGGGCGACCTGACGATCCACTGGCTGTACCGCGACGGCGCCGCGCCTGGCACGACGACGCTGCTGGACGACGCGGTGCGCGCGTGGGACTTCCCGGCCGGCCGCGTCCAGGCGTTCGTGCACGGCGAGTCGGCGCTGCTGAAGTCGGTCCGGCCGTACCTGCTCGACGGTCTGGTCGAGCGCTCGGACATCTCCGTCTCGGCCTACTGGCGCCGCGGCGTCACCGAGGAGGGCTTCCGGGCGTGGAAGTCCGAGCAGTCCGAGGCCGTCATGCGCCCGGGAGTCGCCCCGACCCGCTGATCGGCATATCGAGATCCCACCGGACCCGCTGACCGGCATGTCGAGATCCCACCGGACCCGCTGATCGAGTAGCACGCGAGCGCAGCGAGCGGCGTATCGAGATCACCGGTCGGCGGCCGAGGCGGGACCGCCGGGTAGCCTCGACGGGTGACCGAACTGCGCAACGTCGCCGTGATCCTGGCCGGTGGCACCGGCACCCGGGTGGGCCTGTCGATCCCCAAGCAGCTCATCAAGATCGCGGGCAAGACGATCCTCGAGCACACGATCGCCGTCTTCCAGGCGGCCGAGTCGATCGACGAGATCGTCATCCTCATGGCGCAGGGCCACCTCGACCCCGTGCACGCGATCGTCCGCGACGGCGCCTACCCGAAGGTCACGCAGGTGCTCGAGGGCGGCGCGACCCGCAACGAGACCACGAGCCTGGCGTTGCAGGCCCTCGGCGACGGCGAGTGCAACGTGCTGTTCCACGACGCCGTGCGTCCGCTCGTGTCGCAGAAGATCATCGCCGACGTCGTCGAGGCGCTCGGCGACTACGAGGCCGTCGACACCGCGATCCCGTCCGCCGACACGGTCGTCCAGGTGCACGCCGAGCGCACCGGTGAGCTCGACACGATCGAGGACGTCCTGCGCCGCGACCTGCTGCGCCGCGGCCAGACCCCGCAGGCCTTCCGCGCGTCGGTCATCCGCGACGCGTACGAGAAGGCCTGGCAGGACCCCGACTTCACCGCGACCGACGACTGCACGGTCGTCCTGCGGTACCGGCCCGACGTCCCGATCGCGGTCGTGCAGGGCCACGAGCGGAACATGAAGGTCACCGAGCCGATCGACGTCTACATCGCCGACAAGCTCTTCCAGCTGGCCTCGGCCGAAACCCCCGCCGAGCTCGACGACGACCAGTACCGCGAGGCGCTCGCGGGCCGGACGATGGTCGTGTTCGGCGGCTCGTACGGGATCGGCGGCGACATCGCGAAGCTCGCCGAGTCGTATGGCGCGACCGTCTTCTCCTTCTCGCGCTCCGCCACGGGCACCCACGTCGATCGTCGTGAGGACGTCGCGGAGGCCGCCCGTGAGGTGATCGCGAAGACCGGCCGGGTCGACTTCGTCGTCAACACCGCGGGCGTCCTGCCCATCGGTGACCTCGCCGACACGAGCGAGGAGACGATCTGGGCCGCGACCGAGATCAACTACCTCGCGCCGATCTTCATCGCGCAGGAGTTCCGGCCGCTGCTGGCCGAGTCCGACGGCTCCCTGCTGCTGTTCACGTCGTCGTCCTACACGCGCGGCCGCAAGGGCTACTCGCTTTACTCGTCGGCGAAGGCCGCGACCGTCAACCTCACGCAGGCGCTCGCGGACGAGTGGGCCGGCTCGGTCCGGGTCAACTGCGTCAACCCGGAGCGCACCGGCACCCCGATGCGGACGAAGGCCTTCGGTGACGAGCCGGCCGGCACGCTGCTGTCGTCGGAGGAGGTCGCCAAGCGCTCGCTCGACGTCCTGCTCGCCCCGATGACCGGCCACGTCATCGACATCCGTCGCGAGGACGGCCCCGCCGCCATCGGCGGGGGTCACTGACCCGACCGGTGGTCGAGTAGCTGGGCGAGGTACGAGCCCGCGTATCGAGACCACCATCGGACCCGCCCCGCTGGTCGAGTGCCGCGAGGAACGAGCGGTGTATCGAGACCACGTATAGAGGTCTCCCATGAGGCCCACGCCGGGCGTACGCTCCGAGGATGAGCGCAGATGAGCTGCTGCCGCCGTTGCCACCCGACGCCTTCGAGCGCGTCCTGTGCGTCGTGGCCCACCCCGACGACGTGGAGTACGGCACGTCCTCGGCCGTGGCGCGGTGGACGAGCGAGGGCGTGGACGTCGCCTACCTGTTGTTGACCCGCGGTGAGGCGGGCATGGACGCGCTGCCGCCGGAGGAGACGGCAGAGCTGCGTCAGCGCGAGCAGATCACGGCCTCGGAGGTCGTGGGCGTCTCGGACGTGCAGTTCCTGGACTACCCCGACGGAGTCCTCGAGTACTCGCTGGCGATGCGGCGGGACATCTCGAGGGCGATCCGCCGGTTCCGGCCCGACGCCGTGGTGGTGGGCTCGTGGAACGTGGAGTTCGTCGCCGGTCTGAACCAGGCCGATCACCGGGTGGCCGGGATGGCGACGCTCGACGCCCTGCGCGACGCCGGCAACCGGTGGGTGTTCCCCGAGCTGCTCTCGGAGGGGCTGGACCCGTGGTCGCCGCGGTGGCTGCTCGTCTCCGGTGACGAGCGCCCGACCCACGGCGTCGACGTCACCGGCGACCCGCTCGAGAAGGGGATTGCGTCGCTCGAGGCGCACGGCCAGTACCTCGCGGGGATCGAGGGACACCCGCCGCCGCGCCCGATGATCACGGGCATCACGGCGATGCAGGGGCGGCAGTTGGGCGTCGCGCACGCGGTGCTGTTCCGCGCCTTCGACTTCCACGCTCCGCCGCCGATCGCGCGCGAGGCGATGGAGCTGGGCGGAGGGGCCGGCCCGCCGACCTGAGTCAGGCGATCGGGGGAGCGTCCTCGGCGTCCGGTCCGTGACCCCGTCGCGTGACCTCGGCGCGCGCCCGGTCGATGCCGCCGTGCTCGAGCGCGGCGAGGTGGGACTCGCCCTCCCACACGAGGCTGCCCCGGCGGCGGACGGTGACGCGCATGTGGGCGCCGAGGTGCTCGATCGCGCCGGGCACGTTGCGCCGTTCGAGGGGGAGCGGCACCGGCAGCACGTGGGCGCTGGCGAGACTGCCTGATCCTTCGACGTCGACGCGCCACCGGGCGCTGCGGCCGTGGAGCGACCAGCGTTCGTCGGTGACCTCCGCGCGCACGGGCGAGACGACCGGGTCGCCGAGCCGGATCACGGAGCCGTCGGGCAGCCGCACGACCACGGCCGTGACGGTGGTGCGCAGCGGTCCGGCGGTGACCTCGCCGCCGGCGAAGGCGACGCACACCGACGGGTCGGCGAAGCCCTGCGCCTGACCCCACCACCACGAGTCGGGGAACCCGCCCTTGCCCCAGTTCTTCTCGGCGTAGACCGACCAGCCGTCGAGGTCCCAGGTCTCGTCGCCGACCACGGCCGTGCCGTGCGCGGACCCGCCCAGCAGCCACGGGTGCCAGTACTGGTTGAGCCCGGGGACCGACTGGAAGACGCTCGACCCGCCGAAGCTGCGGCGCGGCCAGGGCACGGGATTCGTGATCTTCACGTCGAGCCGTGCGTCCGGCGCGAGGTCGACTCGCAGGCTGTCGGCGGTGCCACGGAAGGCGTCGCCCGAGGTGACGCCCAGCCCGCGTTCGTCGGCATGGCCCGCCGGGTGTGTCGTGGTGCGGAGGAAGCCGTTCGGATGCGCCGCGAGCCCGAGGGTCGACCACATCCCATCGGCCGCCCGGTTCACCCCGTCGAGCGCGATCACGACCCGCCCGGACGCGGGATCGGTGAACCGCCAGAAGTACCCCTCCATCGCGACTCCGTGCGCAGGAAGCGGATCCCCGAACGGCCGGTCCGCCCCGCTGGCCCGGTACGCGTGCTGCATGGATCCGACGGCACGACGTAGCGGCGAGGTCATCTCCGCACTATCGCAGAGGAGTCGGGCGGGTCGCTCGGTGGCCGCATCACGACTGCGGCGCCCACTATGAGGCGTCCCAAAATGAGGCGCGAGGCTCCGGTCGAAGTCGTATCAGTTCAGCCTGCCGCTGCAAGAATTCCACGCGATTTGCCCGCGCCTGCGAACGGGTCTGGGCGGATCCCATCAGTGCTTTCGAAGCTCCGGGGTATCTTGAAAGCTGTTGCTCTGTCCATGCTCGTTGAATACTCAACGCGTACAGAATCTTCCCTCGCACGTGGGCGCGGGTCATGGCAACATGCTTTCCGGGGTCCGCTTCGGCATCTATCCAAGACCACGAGTATTCGCGTAGAGCGTGGTCGTCGATTCCGTAGCGTTCTATGAAGTGCAACTCTGTGAGCAGTCGATTCCGGAAGCGCTTTGGTAGCCGGGGCGGACCGTCCCACACCACGAGACCCGTCACGGTCAGGCCTTGGCCTCGACGCCTCGTAACATTCTTGCGCTGCGAAAGTTCGTAGCCGCGTCTCGCGAGCAACTCGTGGACAGAGGGCGTGAGGTCAAATTGGTCGTTACTCGAGAATGTCAGATCATCCGCGTAACGCGTATACGTAACGCCTTCGGCGTTTGCTGCGGCGAACATTTCCTCGTCGAACGACGCGAGCATGAGATTTGAGATCACGGGACTCGAGGGCGAGCCCATCGGGAGTGCGTCCCGCAGCGTGCTTAAGTCAGCGAGTAGCTGGCTGGATTCGCCGTCGAACCCTATTGATTCCAAGACGCGCTCAACCATCCCGTGGGTCGTCGACGGAAAGAAGTCGACAATGTCGAACTTCTGCACATGGAGGCGTCCTGCATGTGGTGCAGCATTAGTACGGGCAGACCGCCCGACACGATAGCCATGACAACACTCGTGGAGAAGCTCCTCTGCGGGGTACCGCAACAGCTCCCGAATCTGCGTCTGAAGCATCTTCAGCCGAAACTGCGGGACATGGATAAGCCGGCGTTTCCCTCGCACCACCACAAGGCGCAGCTCATAGTCGGGAAGCCGGCTTTGAAAGAACTCGTCGCTTGGCTCACACGCTTCGGGCCAATCCGGGTCGCCCCAGATGACTGGCGCCTCTCGGAGGCCGTTCGCCATCGCCTCTAGCGTTGGCAGCGGCCATCCCAGGCTGGCGGCAACGCCGACGCGGTTTCCGATTAGAGAAACGTGCTCCGCCCACACCACGGCTACGAGACTAGCAATGTGCGATCCGCCTGCGGGTCATACTCAGACCCTAAGTAGATGGGGCGGACGGAGCACGCTCGAACATGATGTCACGAAACTTCGACCGGTGGACCCCCGCATCGAAGTCGAGCACATGGGATACCCGGCTTGCGAGAGATTCGTAGTGCGAGATCTTGTACGCTTGGATTTCGCCCTTGAGGCCGTAGTAATGGCTGAGGCGGGCAGAAACGATCCCGAGAACATAGTCGACGAGCGAGAGTCCCGGCGACGGCTTGGTTCCGATCAAGGTCACGTGTTCCGGGGTCGGTCCATCGAGGGACTCCATCGCCGCCGCCACAATCTTGGAGTAGGACTCATCAAGGGACGTGTTCTGCTCAAAAACGAATGCGATCGTCCGACTGCGGTGCTTCTGGGCGTAATTGCGGACCATTGCAAAATACATGTTGATAAGCAGGTCCGGGGTGTCAAGTTCGATGGATCGACGCGAGAACATAACGCTTGAGCGGAAGGGTAGTTCGCTGAAACCGTCGACGAACAGACCCTGGACGCTTGCATTGTCCTCGCCATAATGAAATCCCCGCCGGGCGAAGACGGCTCGCTTCGACGAATTTCCCTGCCATAGGTGGGGCGAAGCAAGTGCACGTTGCTCCAAAGTGCGAACCCCTTCCTGGATGAGGGTGAAGTCACCAACTTCTACGGCACCAGCGAGCGTGAGTTGGCTGGAATCGTGGGTTCCCGACTCATCAAAGAAGACGTAAAAATCGGCCTCGGGCGTCGTCGACTTCATGGCACTCTCAGGTCCGTTGGATCCGGCACCGTTAGTCAACCAGATCTAGGGCCTCGTGCGGATGCAGAAGGCGCAATAGGCTCCGCGGGCGCGCACACATCGTGTGACGACGCACACGATGCAGGTGCGCTGTGCATCTTGTGTCAACACGCTTGATCGCGCTCGCTTCCCTCCGAGCGCGCACGCGGAGGCGCCGGATGTGACGCGCAGATAGTTGGTCACCCGTTTAATCGCCCACCAAACGCAGGCCAGGCGTGCAAACGAGCGTCACTTCCGCGGATGGTTTAGTCGCATCCGATCCCGTCGCCGTCCCGGTCCAATCGGTACGGGTCATCGCCCGTCACTGAGACGGGATGGCCGATCTCGCCGCAGTCCAAATCGGCGACTATCGGCAGGCAGGGGGAGTACCCGGACATGCATTTGCTCGCAGGCGCTTCAGTCTTGCGGGGCTTCGTGACAAGTGGGACGGGCTCGGCGGCCTTCCGGCAGGCCGGTTGCGACGCCGACGCGAAGGCACGGTCGAGTCGACGACCCAGGTCGGGGTTCTCATGGCGGAACTGCTCGAGGTAGCGGTCGTCGCCGAGTCCACTCTTCGCAAGCTTGAGGTTGAGCGACCGGCCCTCCTTGTCACGTACTTCGGAGACCGCCCGACCATAGTCGTCGGACGCGTACGCATCGACCGTGAACCCATCGCTGAGGAAGTCGCGCGTGAATGCGGTCGCCTCCGGCCCGCACTGCTCGTTCCACTCTGGCGTGTTGACGAGTCCCAGGCGGTACTCCTTGCCGTCCGACGCCACCCAGGAGTCACCGTCCTTCTGGTCCGTGATGAAGAGGAGGACTACGGGTTTGCTCGTCGGTTTAGCGACGGGCGTGGGGCTCGGCGTGGCGCTGGGCGAGGTCTGGTCAACCTCTTGCGCTGGTTCGGTCGCTTGCGTGGGCTTCGCCACATCCTCGGTGGTGTCGGGCGTGGCCGCGTTGCCGATCGCACCGATTCCGAAGAGGGCCACACACCCCGCGACCAGCCAGACCTGCCATCGACGAGTCCACGGCTTGCTCACCGTCGACCCGGTCGAATATTGAGACGTCTGCGGATACCGATAGTTGCTCGCAGTGTGCTCGGTCCACGCCGTGCCGTTCCAATAACGCATCTCGCCGCCCGGATCGAGATACCAGCCAGCAGGGGGTCGGGGGCCGTTCGTCATCGCAAGAGCGTGCCACGACCAGCGACCGTAAATCCGCGAAACCGTCACGTACGGCCGACCGGAGTTACAGTCGGAATATGTGCCGAAACATCAGGGTGCTCCACAACTTCGAGCCCGCGACGACCGATGAGGAAGTGCGCGAGGCGGCGCTGCAGTTCGTGCGGAAGGTCAGCGGGTCGACTCGGCCGTCGCAGGCGAATGCCGAGGCGTTCGAGCGGGCGATCGACGAGATCGCGGTGGCGACGCGGCGGCTGCTCGACGACCTCGTGACGAAGGCGCCGCCGAAGAGCCGCGAGCGCGAGGCGATCAAGGGGCGCGAGCGTCACGAGAAGCGGATGGAGCGCGAGGTCCGCATCCGCACCGCGTCGGCCTAGCCGCGAGGCGCCCTCGCGGCAGGGCAGCGGGCGCTCACGCCACGAGCAGTCCGATGCCGAGGGTCGCGAGGCTGACCGCCAGCAGGAGCGCGCCGGCGAAGACCATGAGGATGAACCGGTTGGGCTCGGTGCGGTCGCGGCCCATCGAGGCGAAGAAGAAGCCGCCCGGCATGAGCAGCGCGGACACCGCGACGCCGGTGCGCGCCAGCCACTCCCAGGCGCCGGTCAGTTCGGTGGCGTCGACGAACGGCTGGCAGACCAGTGCGAGCACCAGCAGCACTCCGGCGTGAGCGTGCCCGGCGCGGGCGAACTTCTCCTGGAACGGCGTGACGCCGGCGCGGCCCGTGACGATCTTGACCATGTAGAGGCCGCCCGTCTCGACGGTGACGAGAGCGAGGAACAGGATGCCGGCGAGTTGACGTGACTCGTCGGAGAGCAGGGTTTCCATGGGTACTCCAGTGATCGGATAGTGGAACTATCCCTTTTATTGGAGACCTTCACTATCCCATCTGTCAAGATGTGGTCATGCGCCTCGCCGAACTCGCCGCCCGCAGTGGGCTGCCGACCGCGACGATCAAGTACTACCTGCGGGCCGGGCTCGTCCCGCCCGGCGCGACCGAGGGCGCCACGTGGGCGCGCTACGACGAGTCGCACCTGCGACGCCTGCGCCTCGTCCGCGCCCTCACCGAGGTGGCCGGGCTGGCGCTCGAGGACGTCCGTGCCGTGGTCGTCGCGCTCGACGCGTCCGGATCACCGCACGAGGCCCGCGGTGTCGCGCAGTGGCACCTGTCCGCGCCCGTCCCCGAGGAGCCGTCCGAGGATTCGCTGCAGCAGGTCGAGGCGCTGCTCGCCCGGCGCGGCTGGGACCTCGAGCCCGAGAGCCCGCACCGCCAGACGCTGGCGGCCGCGCTCGACACCCTCGACGAACTCGACTTCCCGGCGACCGACGAGGTCCTCGACGCCTATGCCGAGGCCGCCGCAACCGTGGCGGCTGTGGATGTCCCTCGGGTCACCGCCGAGACCGATCCGGTCGTCGCCGCGGAGAAGCTCGTCATCGGCACCCTGCTCTACGAGCCCGTGCTGACCACGCTGCGGCGGATGGCGCACGAGGCCGACTCGGGCCGCGGTCAGGCGCCCCGCTGAGCCGTGCCATCGTGGACGGCTGGATGCCGAGGTCCCGACCCCGACCTCTCGAGCCGACTCCCGAGCGCCGGCCGGGGAAGTAACGCCGCGTCAGGACGTGGAGCGGATGCGGTCCACCACGAGCCGCGGCACGTGACCGGGGTCCGAGCCGGGCGCCCGCTCGGGGAAGTCGAAGACCGCGAGCATCACCTGCATCGGATACGTCGGCGGCCCAGGACAGGTGCGCAGTGGCTCGCCGTCGACGAGGAACCGCACCTCGTCGGACGTCCATTCAAGGGCGTACGTGTGGAACTCGGCGACGTCGATCTGCCGTCGCGTGGTGGCGAAGTCCTCGGGCACATCGGGGTCGCGGAAGGCATGCAAGCCTGCGCCCACCTCGGCCGAGCGACCGGGGTCCACTGTGTCGCCGAAGACCTCGAAGAGGCAGATCTCGGCGGACTCGCGCGGCTCGACCTCACGCCCGACGAGCCAGCACGACGCCATCGATCGCGGCGACAGGTCCATCAGCGCGACCACCTCGAGTGACTCCACCTGCGGGGTCCAGCCCCAGAAGGTCTCCTGCTCCTCGCGCACGGTGAGCCCGTCGCGGAACGGCTGCTGGCCCACCGTGCTGCCGACGGGTCCGGAGTGGTTGCCGCTCTGGATGCCGGAGACGCGCAGCGGTGGCCGGTGGTCGTCGGCGCACCACAGGCCCTGCTCGGGCGTGATGCGCAGGGTCAGGCAGGAGTCGCGGACCTCGAGGTCGGCCGCGGAGGCCGCGCGTGAACTCCAGGCAGGCAGGTAGTGAGGGAGCCACACCGACCGGTCGAGATCCGTGCCGTCGAAATGGTCGTCGAAGCGCGTCGCCATCCTCACATGGTGCCCGCGCCGGGTGCGAGAGTGGAAGCCTTGGCCGCCGTCGCGCCCGTGGAGCGGGCGTACCCGTTCACCGGTCGGTGGCTGGCGCGCGACAGCTCGGCTGGGACGACCGCGTCGGCTACTGACGGCACGGGTCACACCAGCTGCGCGAGGCGCTCCATCGCCGGACCGGTGTGGGTCGCGAGGCGCTCGCGGGCGTCGTCCAGCGCTGCCGACGTGTACCCCTCGGGGATGCGGGCCGGGTTGAGCGCGGTCCCGTTCGCCCAGGCCCTGACGTCGGGCTCCGAGGTCGCCGCGGCGGCGGAGCGGCCCCCCAGGACCGTCATCTCGATCCACTGGCGCATCGAGTCGCCGTAGGGCGTCGGCGCGCAGAGACGGTTCTTCGCGGCATCGTCGTCGCGCGTCGCCTCGACGTAGCCGGCGAGCGCCGCGCCGAAGCACGGGAACCCCGCCCGGATGGGCTGCAGCGTGATCGCGTCGGGGCCCCAGATCGGCACCAGCGGCGGGTACTTCAGGCCGTCCGCGGCGCAGTGGACGACCACGGCGTCGCGCGCCACCGGCACCGAGGCGTCGGCGAAGCCGAGCCGGCCGGGGCCGACGGAGGTCAGGTGGCCGTGCCGGACGATGCGCTCGAGCGTGCGCAGCCGGTCCAGCTCCCAACGGGCGAGGGTGGGGGACTTCGCCATCGTCGGCATGACGTCGCGATCGATCCGCAGCATGATCCCGGCGTCCTCCAGCCGCAGGAAGAGGTCCTCGGGCGAGGCGGCGGCACGGCCGGCCTCCATGAGGTCGGCCACCATGCCCACGAAGATCGCCGGATCGGGCTGGATCACGGCACGGTCGAACATCCAGGGATCCCGCGGGCGGACCCAGGTGATCCGGTCGGGATCCACGCCGTGCGCCAGCAGCCAGATGCAGGCGTCCGTCGCGGTCTTTCCCGCTCCGGCGATCACGTACTCGCTCGGCGTCTCCTCCAGCCGGGCCAGGTCGTTGACCGCGATCACGTGTGCGCCGTCCTCGACCCCGAAGGGCGGCGGCTTCTCCGCGGGGATGCTGGGGGAGAGGTAGCGGGCGTCGACGATCCGGCAGTGCTCGGGCACGCTGAACCGCTCTCCCGAGACGAGCGACACGACCTCGCGACCGCCGGTGTACTCGCAGCCGGACAGGAACTCCACCCGGCCCGAGTCGGTCAGGGTCGTCAGGACCGACTCGTAGTAGCCGCAGATCTGGTTCCGGGTGGCGCGCTCCTGCAGGCCCTGCTCGGGACCGGACTGCTGCAGCTGCCCGCCGCCGAGGAGGGTCGACGCGACGCCGTAGAACGCGGAGGCCTGGTGCAGGCGGACGAACGGGTACGCCTCGAGCCAGTGGCCTCCGGTCGCGTGCCGTCGGTCGACGAGGGCGACGCTGGCGTCGCCGTGGCCGACCAGGGCGTCGGTGAACGCCATCCCCATGGCGCCGGCGCCCACCACGAGGTACTCGACATCGAGCGGGGTGCTCATCCGTCCACCGTGCGCCTGTGTCTGGTCTGCGTCAACGGCCCGTCAGGCCTTGCGGGTGATCCGGTAGTCCAGCACGAGGAAGCCGAACCCGAAGACGCGGAAGGCGTGCTCGGCGCGCAGGACGCCGTCGCGGACGAAGACGTCGAGCTCCTCCTCGAAGCCCGGCACGGCCAGGGTGGTCAGTTCGTCGGCTGCCGGGTCGACGTAGGAGAGGTAGTGCCCGGCCTGGCCGTCGTCGATCCGGCTGGTGAGCGTCAGGCCGCCGTCGGGCCGTGACCTCGGCCGCAGCGTCGCGGTGAAACTGCCCTCGGGCAGGGGGAACCCGACGCTGACGTAACCGGAACCCTCGTGCGTGTAGGTCGTGTAGATGCCGAGCATGATCGGCTCGTCGTCGTCGGCGAACGACCGGATCCAGCCGCGCACCGACACCGTGCCGTCCACGCCCGAGATCGTGTCGATGCGGCTGCGGATGCCGCGCTGGGCCTCGCGCTGGTTCATGGGCATGCTGGCCTGGCCGAGCGGGCGTGCGACCGCGGTGCGGTAGAGCAGGTAGCCCGGGCGGACCCACGCGCGCCACCGCGGCACGATGTCGAGCGCGAACCGCGTCGTGTGCTCGTAGAACTCGCGCACCAGCGGGTCGACCTGCTGCGGGTCGAACCCCGACCCGGCCAGGGCGTCGAGTGAGGCGACGATGCCGGTGTCCTGGTGGTCGGCGGTGTACTGACCACCGAGCTCGTCGGCGAGCGCCCGGACGTAGTCGGTGCCCACGAACCGCGACCGCGCCGGCCGGGGGACCACGAAGGGCAGGTCCTCGGTGCGGGCCCGCTCGGCGAGCAGGCTCACCTGCGGGTCGCGGAAGATCAGGGCCGAGAGACCGCGCTGGGCCACCACCGCCGCGGCGGCCGCCAGCGCCCCGGAGGCGTTCGTGCGGTGCAGGACCTGACCGACGCCGGTGCCCACGACCGGACCCAGCGCCACCTTCTGCGGGCGCAGTCCCAACGCTCCGATTGCCGCGCCGGTGACCGTGCTGATCGCCCGCGGGCCGGCACCGGCTCGCTCCGCTGCCCAGCCCAGTGGGGCGGCGAGTGCCGCACTCACGGCGATCCGCTGCCACAGCGCCGGGATCTCGTCCGGCTGCTGGCGGAGCCGCGCCACCGTCTCGGACGCGGCGAGCCCGGCTGCCCCGGCCAGCGCGCCGGCCGCGACCGCCCGGCCACCGCGTCGCGATGCCAGTGCAGCGCCGGCGAGTCCGCCGACGACCGCGGCGAACCCGGCCGAGGAACTCGTGCTCACGCTCGCGAGCCTAGTGCGCGGCGGGCTCCTAGCGGATGGTCCGCAACTGCGACGAGGTCGCCAGCGGCACGCCGTCAGGGGTCCAGATCCGGATGTCCTCGGTGAGCCAGCCGTCGTCGCTCGCATCGACCGTGGTGGCGTCGACGAGCACCCAGCCGGCGTCGGCCGAGGCGACCTCCGGAGTGAACCGGACCGTGGTGCGCACCGTGGGGATCGTGCGCATCTCGGTCAGGACCGCGGAGAAGGACGGAGCCAGCGCGTCGGAGAGCACGAGCAGGCGCTCCCACGGGTCCTCGACCCGCTCGTTCAGCCGGATCCACGCGCACAGGTTCGGCTCGGGTGAGGCGGAGAACGGCAGGGGAGCGGTCGCGGGCCGGATCTCGATCCGCGTGCTGATGGGCACGAACTCGGGCGGCACCACGAAGCGTCGGGCGCGGTCGAGCGGGAAGTCGACGACGGGCGGCCGCGCCCGGTCGGTCGGGACGTCCGGACGGCGGGGAGCGGAGAGCACCGCCGTGGCCACGGCCGCGGTCCGGCCACCGGAGGTCACCGTCGCGGAGGCGAGGTTCACGCCGCGGCCCTCGTGGGTGAGCTCGGCCTGCACCTCGAGGCTTTCGGTGACGGGTCGCACGAGGTACGCCGTGAGCTCGATCGGGATGAGGTCGGGGGAGGCCACGGAGCGCATCTCACGCAGCGCGACGGCCGCGACGAGTCCACCCTGCAGGCCTCCGAAGCCGCTGAACGGACGCAGGTCGACGTCGCTCGCGCCATCGAGCACATCGGCGATCACGGCGGTCATCGCGACGACTGCCCGAGCGCGGTGATGCTGGCGACGAGCGCGAAGGCGGCGGTCATCCACCACGCGACTGCAAAGGCCTCGGGGCCCGCGGGTTGCGAGGCGAGGACGGCGACGAGCGCGGCGACGCCCACCGCGATGCCCACCTGGCGCGCGGTCTGCAGCACGGCCGAGCCGGTGCCGTGCTGTTCCGGCGGGAGCTGGCTGCAGCCCAGGGCCATGGCGGGCGGGACGACCAGCCCGACGCCGACTCCGGTCAGCAACAGGCCCGGGAGGATCGACGTGGCGTACGAGGTGGAGGGCCCGGCGAGCACTGCCCACGACGCCACCCCGGTGGCGAACACGCCCGTACCCACCGCGACCACCGCCCGTGGGCCGATCGCCGCGACGAGCCGACCGCCGTACACGGCCACGAACGGCACCAGCAGCGGCCCCGGCGCGATGCCCAGTCCAGTCTCGAGCGCGGAGAGCCCCCACACGTCCTGCAGCCACAGCACGAGGGACAGCAGCATCGCGCCGAACGCCACGTGGAACGTCAGGAGCGTCAGGCTCATCGAGGTGAAGTGAGGAGTCCGGAGCAGGCCGAGGCTCACGATCGGGTCGGCGGACCGGGCGACGGCGAGCGCGTTGAGGGCCAGTCCAGCGACCACGATCGCCGCGACCGCGAGGGTCTTGGTCGAGGTCCAGCCCCACTCGGAGCCGTCGACGAGGAGCAGGACGAGGGTGGCGACGGTCGCGACCAGCAGCAGGGCGCCGCCGAGCGCGGGACGCCGTCCGGGGTGCCCGACCGTGGCAGGCAGCACCCGCCAGCCGACGACCGCGGCCGCGATCCCGAGCGGGACGTTGACCAGGAAGATCCACCGCCAGTCGGCCTGGACGAGAACACCGCCGACCACCGGTCCGAGGGCGGCACCGACACCGCCGAGTCCGGCCCACAGCCGCACCGCGCCGGCGCGACTCTCGGCCGGGAAGGCGGTCAGGACCAGGCCCAGCGACGACGGGATCATCAGCGCAGCGCCCGCGGCCTGGACGATCCGGAAGGCGATGAGGGTGCCGAGGCCGGGGCTGAACGCGCACGCCGCCGACGCGAGCGTGAAGACCAGCAGCCCGACGAGGAACCCGTTCTTGCTGCCGACGAGGTCGCTGACCCGCCCGGCGGGCACGAGCAGCGCGGCGAAGGTGATCGCGTAGGCGTTGAGGATCCACGACAGGTCCGCGAGGTCGCCGACGCCGAGTGACGCGGCGATGTCACCGAGTGCGACGTTGACGACGAACAGGTCGAATCCGGACAGCAGGACGCCCACGGCGACGACGGCCATCACGAGGCGGGGCGAGGTGGTCCGTGTAGTCAGTTGTGTCACGAAACGCACACTAGACCTAGTGCGTTGCGTGGTGCAACTGACTAGGCTGGGCGCATGCGCCGCAGCAGCTTCTCCGAGATGAACTGTTCGATCGCCCAGAGCCTGGAGGTGATCGGGGAGTGGTGGACCCCGCTGATCCTGCGTGACGCGCTCATGGGCGTGACCCGCTTCGAGCAGTTCCAGACGCGGCTGGGGATCGCGCGCAACGTCCTGTCCGCACGACTGCAGACCCTCGTCGAGCACGGGATCCTCGAGGAGGTGCAGTACTCGCAGCGGCCGCCGAGGTCGGAGTACGTCCTCACGCAGAAGGGCCGCGACCTGTGGCCCGTCCTCACGATGCTGCGTCAGTGGGGCGACCGGTGGCTCGCTCCCGAAGGTGCTCCCGTCGAGGCCGTCCATGCGAACTGCGGTCACGTCGCACACGCCGAGCTGACGTGCTCGCACTGCGGGGAGCGGCTGCGCGGCCGCGACCTCGAACTGCGCCACGGACCGGGCGCGCCCGACGGCGGCATCCTCCTCGACGCTCGGTAACCCCGTTCCGGGAGTTCTCGATCGCGGATGACAGGGTGGTGTGATGCGACTGCTGCTCCTGCGCCACGGCCAGACCCCGTCGAACGTGGGAGGCCTGCTCGACACGGCCGCACCCGGTGCCGAGCTGACCGCGCTCGGGTTCCGGCAGGCCGAGGCCGTTCCCGGAGCGCTCCACGACCGTGACGTGGACGCGGTCTTCGTCTCGAACCTCGTGCGCACGACCCTCACGGCGACGCCGCTGGCGGTGGCCAGGTCGCTGGACCCGGTCACGCTCGACGGTCTGCGCGAGATCGGCGCGGGCGACCTCGAGATGGCCGGCGACCACGAGTCCCACATGACGTACCTGCACACGGCCTTCGCGTGGGCGCGGGGACGGCTGGCGGCGCGGATGCCCGGTGGCGAGGACGGCCACGAGTTCCTCGACCGCTACGACTCCGCGATCGCCGCGATCGCGGACTCGGGGGCGCAGACCGCGCTCGCGGTGTCCCACGGCGCAGCCATCCGGACGTGGACCAGTGCCCGGGTGGGCGGCGTCGACGTCGACTTCGTCGAGCGCTCCCCGCTGCCGAACACCGGACTGGTCGAGGTCGAGGGCGATCCGCGGACGGGATGGACCCTCGTCGGCTGGCCCGAGCACCCCGTGGGCGGCGCCCACCTCGCGGTCGACAACTACGACGATCCGACGGGCGAGCCGGTCGAGGACGACTGAGTCGGGCGGGGGCCGGAGCCCCCGCGAGCCTCAGGCGGGGTGCTCCTCCGTGGACCGCGAGTCGGTCAGCGTGAGCGCGCCCCAGCCGGCCACGAGGCCGACGACGACGGCCAGGACCGCGTAGGTCACGCGTTCGCCGTGGAAGAACGACTCGACCAGCTCGGTGCTCCACACGCCCGACGGCAGGGTCGTCGTCACGAGGACCGCGATGAAGGTCCCCACGACCGCGGTGCCGACACTCGTGCCGACCTCCTGCGCGGTGTCGTTCAGCGCGGCGGCGATGGACGTCCGGTTCTCGGGCATCGCCGAGACGAGGGCGACCGCGCAGATCGTCATGACGGTGCGCAGGCCGATCGTGAAGGTCACCATGAAGAAGGCGATCGGCAGGTAGCCGTGGTCGACGGACCACGCGAAGCCCGCGAGCGAGCCGGCGAGGAAGCCCGTGCCGACGAGGCATGCGATGCGATGGCCGTAGCGCTTGGCCAGTGACTCCGAGAACGGGGTCGCGAGGATCATCGTGACGATGAGCGGAAGGTTCGCCAGGCCGGCGCGCACGGGGCTCCAGCCCCACGCGTACTGGAAGTGCAGGATCAGGCCGAACATCACGCCGGCCATCGCGATCGACGTGCCGATCTGGGCGAGCGCGGCGCCGCGGACGGTGCCGGAGCGGAACACCGTGAGGTCCAGCATCGGCTGGGCGGTGCGACGCTCGTGCATGACGAATCCGGTGAGCGCGAGCGCGGATCCGAGCACGCAGGCCCACGTCGTGGGCGACCACCAGCCGTGCTCGACGCCGCTGGTCAGGGCGTAGCAGGCCAGGCCGATCGTCGCGATGCTGAGGACGGCGCCGGGCAGGTCCAGCCGGTCACGCGTGAGGTCCTCGGGGCGGTCGGCCGGCACGCCCAGCCGCACGCCGATCCACGCGATGAGCGCGATGGGTGCGTTGACGAGCAGGAGCCACTCCCAGCTCACGTGCGCGAGGGCGGTGCCGCCGAGCAACGGGCCGAGGATGAAGCCGCTCATGCCGACGATGATCATCACGGTCATGGCGCGCATGCGCAGGGTCTCGTCGTCGAAGAGCCGGAAGACGAGGGAGTTGGTGATCGGGGCCATCGCGGCGGCGGCGAGGCCGAGCGCGGCGCGCAGCGCGATGAGCTCGCCCGCGGAACTCACGGCGACCACGGCGAGGCTGATCAGGCCGAACGCGGCCAGACCGACGAGCAGGACGCGACGGCGTCCGAGCCGGTCCGCGGCCGAGCCGGCGGTCAGCAGCAGGCCGCCGAAGGTCAGGGAGTACGCGCCGGTGACCCACTGCAGGGCGGTCGTGCCGCTGCCGAGGTCGCGACCGATCGTCGGCAGCGCGATCGTCAGCAGGGTGTTGTCGACCATCTCGACGAAGAAGGCCAGGCACAGCGCGAACAGGGGGATCCACGCGGCCTTGAGCGACGGATAGGTGTGACTCGGGGTCGTGGTGCTGGCAGTCATGGTGGCCTCCTCTGGAACAGTGTTCGATAATCGAACTACGTTCCATACGATAGAACATTGTTCGATCCGGAGCAAACCCGGAACCGCCGATGTGATGGGATAGACACATGCCGAGCTCAGGACGCACCGCCGCCACGGGACCCCGGCGGCGCGCCTCGCACTCGATGGAGGCCGTCATCGCCGAGGCCGTGGCCCTGCTCGACGAGGCGGGGGAGCCCGCGCTGACGTTCCGCGCCCTTGCCGCGCGGCTCGGCGGCGGCGTGGCCAGCATCTACTGGTACGTCGGCAGCAAGGACGAGCTGCTCGACCGCGCGACGGACCACGTGGTCGGCGAGGTGCTCGCCGCCACCGAGCGGTTCACCGGCGCTGCCGACCCGATCGACGACCTGCGCTCCACCGCGGTCGCGCTCTTCGACGCGATCGCCGACCGGCCGTGGCTCGCGTCCTACTTCCTGCGCAACGCCGAGGTCCAGCCGAACGCCCTGGCGATGTACGAGCGCATCGGTGAGCACGTCATGCGACTCGACCTCACGCCGCGCCAGACGTTCCACGCGGTCTCGGCCGTGCTGGGCTACGTCATCGGGGTCGCCGCCGACCTCGGGCAGACGCCGACCCAGGAGATGATCGACGGGACCGTCGATCGCGACGGCTACCTGCGTGAGCAGGTCGACCGGTGGCTGGACCTGGACGCCGCCCAGTTCCCGTTCCTGCACCTCATCGCCGAGGAGTTCGCCGGGCACGAGGACCGCGACCAGTTCAGTGCCGGCCTCGACCTGCTGCTCGCGGGCCTACGGCTCCAGGCCGAGCGCTGATCGGCGGTCGAGTCGACCCGGTCCACGCGGGGGTCAGCGCCGGCTCTCGCTCGTGGAGGCGCAGCTGATGCACTGTCGCGCGACGGGTCGAGCCTCCAGGCGCGCCGCGGAGATCCGCCGACCGCACGACTCGCACGCACCGTAGGTCCCCGCCGCGACGCGCTCGAGGGCGGCGTCGATCTCCCTCAGGTGGTGCTTGGTCTGCTGGACCATCGCGTCCACCTGCGACCGGTCGAACGCCACGGTGGACCCCTCTGGATCGTGCTCGTCGTCGCCGTTGGAGTCCAGGGCCGCCTCCACCACCGCGTCGAAGTCCCGCGTCAGCCCGGTGAGCCGGTCGAGGGTTTGCCGTCGGTCCTCGTCGAGGCGGGCTCGACTCCCGTGCGACATCGGCCACCTCCCTTTCGCGGTTCCTGCCCCGTCACCCATGATCGCGCGTTTCGTGGGCGACGAGGGTTTCGCGAGGAGCGATTCACGAAGACACTGGAGCATGGTCACCATCGATCTGGAGTCCGCCGGTCAGGCCCTGCTCGCGACCGTCCGGGGCATCGAGGACGAGTCGCACAGCCGGCAGACCCCGTGCATGGGCGTGTCCGTGGGGCAGTTGCTGCACCACGTCGTCGGCCTGACCGAGGCGTTCCGGGCGGCCGCCGAGAAGGAGCTCGGTCCGCTGACGGACACGGCACCCGGCCTCGTGGAGTCACCGACCGTGGAGGACGGCTGGCAGGCCACCCTGGCGGACCGCGTTCCCCGTCTGGTTGAGGCGTGGCGCCAGGACGCGGCCGGCGAGGGGATGACCCGAGTCGGCGGCGTCGACCTCCCCGGCGAGGTGGCCGGACGGGTCGCGCGCGACGAGCTGGTGCTCCACGCGTGGGACCTTGCCCGGGCGACCGGTCAGGAGTACGTGGTCGACGACGCGACGGCCGCGGCGTGCCTGGAGTTCGTGGAGCAGTTCGACCCGGCGGGAACCCCGGGCCTGTTCGGGCCGGCCGTTCGGGTCGCCGCCGATGCGCCGGTGCTGGATCGGCTGGTGGCGCGGGCCGGGCGGGACCCGCGGTGGGCGCCGTCCTGACCGATCAGGCCCGCAGGATCTTCTCCATCGGCTTGCCCTTGGCCAGCTCGTCGATCAGCTTGTCGAGGTAGCGGACCTTCTTCATGAGCGGATCCTCGATGTTCTCGATCCGCACACCGCACACGACACCCGTGATGAGCGAGACGTTCGGGTTCAGCTCGGCCTCGGCGAAGAAGTCCTCGAAGGTCGTTCCGGCGTCGAGGTGCTGCTGCAGCGCTGCGGCGTCGAAGCCGGTGAGCCACTCGAAGACCTCGTCGACCTCGTCCTTCGTGCGCCCCTTCTTCTCGGCCTTCACGATGTAGTGCGGATAGACCGAGGCGACGGGCATGGTGTAGATCCGGTGCACGGTCACGAGTCTATCGAGGCTCGCTGCAGTCCACGTCCGAATGGATTCCGGCCACGATGGCCCGCGCGGCGTCGCCGAGACCACGCAGTTGCTCGGGGCTCAGCTGGTCGACGACGAGCCGTCGCGCCTCGCGTGCGTGGTCGGGAGCGGCGGCCTTCAGCTTCGCCAGCCCCGCCTCCGTGAGATGGGCCTCGATGCGGTGACGGCCCATCGTGCAGCTGCGGCGCTCGACCCAGCCGGCGCGCTCGAGCCGGCTCATCGCATGCGAGAGCCGCGAGGGCGATCCCTGCGCCACGAGGGCGAGGTCGCTGAGCGGCAGCCGGTGGTCGGGGGAGGACGAGAGGTAGGCCAGGACGTGGTACTCGAACGAGTTCATCCCCGCGTCGCGCTTGAGCTGGGCGTCGATCGCCGCCGGGAGCGTGTTGATGAGCCCCATGAGGGCCTTCCAGTCCTCCAACTGGTCGTCGGCGAGCCACGGGGAGTCGTCGAGCGGCGGGGTGGGCATCGTCACAGGCATCATCCTACCCGTTGATTTGAATGTTCAACAGGATCCGCCTACAGTCGAGTTGAACATTCAAATCAAACTTCGGGAGTCCCGCATGACCCTTCTCCGTGTCGACGCCAGCATCATGGGCGAGCAGTCCGCGAGCAGCGCGCTCGCCGATCGCGTCGTCGCCTCCTTCGCCGAGGCGCAGCCCGGTGTGGAGGTCGTCTCGCGTCACCTCGGCCGCGAGCCGCTGCCGGCCGACGCCTGGCCGCACGCGATCAGCGCCGGGTTCACGCCGCAGGACCAGCGCACGGACGAGCAGGCCCAGGCCGCGTCCCTCGCCCAGGAGCTCGCTGCCGAGCTGCGCGACGCGGAGGCCGCCGTGCTGGCGCTGCCGCTCTACAACTGGGGCGTCTCCCAGCACGTCAAGACGTGGATCGACCTGGCCATCGCCGGCGCCCCGCAGGGCGAGCGCCTCCTCGAGGGCAAGCCGGTCGTCCTCGTGGTCACGCGCGGCGGCTCCTACGCCCCGGGCACCCCGAAGGAGGGCTGGGACCACAACGTCGACTACCTGCGCCGCATCGCCGCGGACGTGTGGGGCGGCGACGTCACGGTGATCGAGCGCGAGTTCACGCTCGTCGGCGTCAACCCCGCGCTCGACGCGTTCACCGACGTGGCCCACCGGATGCGCGAGGAGGCCGAGGAGGCGTCGGACAAGGCCGGCGCGAGCCTCGCCGGCCGCATCGCCGGCTGATCCGGACCCGACGACGGCGGGCTCAGGGGCCGGTGGCTCCCTGGGCCCGCTTCTCGTCCCATGCGCTGTCGCGCAGGGCGATCGCGTCGGAGCAGGCCTGCACGAACCGGGCCGTCGCGACGCCGGGTGTCGTGTCGCCGAGGTAGTACTCGACCAGGTCCCGCCGGGCGACCGCCGTCGGATCGGCGGTGAGCTGTTCGGCGACGACCGCCGCGACGTCGGCGCCCTCGTCCAGCAGCGGCAGGGTGTCCATGAGCCGCGACGGCGGCACGGCGATCCGGGGCCGACACACGATGACGGGCTTGCCGGTCGGCAACCAGTTCAGGGTCACCGCCGACACGTCGGTGATCAGTAGGTCGGCGTCCGCGAAGGACTGCTCCAGCGGCACGTCCACGTCGACGCGGTCGGCACGCGCACGGGCCGCGGCGTCGGCCTCGGCGTAGGCCGCGTCGATCACGCCGTTGAGCGGGTGCGGCCGGTAGACGAGCCGGTACGTCCCCGGCAACGCGTCGAGGATCGCCGCGCCGTGGGTCAGCAGGGAGCCGTAGGAGACCGACGGCTGCGAGGCCTCCCACGTCGGCGCGTACAGCACCGTCCGACGGGTCGCGTCGGGGTGCGCCGTCGGGGCCGGGACGTCCAACTGGGGCTGGCCGATCAGGACCGATCGGGCCGGGGCGTCGTAGAGCATCACGGCCGCCGCGGTGCGGTCGAGCGCCGCCTGCCCGGCCAGGAAGCAGAAGTCGTACGCCTTGACCTGGTTCGACACCGAGACGCCCTTGTCGCTGTCGCCGTGGCCGAGGTAGACGTGCACGAGCGACGTGAACCGCAGGCACTCGAAGTTCACGGGGTCGTGGTTGACGTAGAGCGCGAGCCTGACGTCGCTCACGGCGAGGATCTCGTCGAGCTGGCCGTACCGGGCGAGCGTCACGCAGTCGAGCCCGGACTCGGCCCGCACGAGGGCGGCCGTGCGCGAGTCCTTGAACACGGCCACGACGCCGTGGGCGGCGTCGAGCGCCTCGAGCGCACGCAGCCACGGTCGCAGCTGGTACAGCGCGTCGGCGCCGTTCGGGAAGTAGAGCAGGACCGACTGCGTGAACGGCCGGCCCAGCCGGTGCTCGTCGGTCAGCTTGTCGGGCATGCCGACGGGCAGGAACCGGGAGCGGCGGATCCGGGCGATCAGCCACTGCCGCAGGCGGGGGACGAGCCCCACCCGGCTCTCAGCCACGGACCAGCCCCGGCCGCAGCACGTTGTCGACCATCGACAGCGCGGACGCGATCGCCATGTGCATGTCGAGGTACTGGTACGTCCCGAGGCGCCCGCCGAAGTGCACCCCGGTCTCGGCGTCGGCGAGGGCGCGGTAGCCCTTCAGTGCGACGCGGTCGTCGGGCGTGTTCACCGGGTAGTACGGCTCGTCGTCGGTGCCGGTGCGGGCGAAGCGGCTGAACTCGCGCATGATGACCGTCGCGTCGCTCGGGTAGGCGCGCTCGGGGTGGAAGTGCCGGAACTCGTGGATGCGCGTGAACGGCACGTCCTCGTCGGCGTAGTTCATCACCGGGGTGCCCTGGAAGTCGCCGATCGGCAGCACCTCGGACTCGAAGTCGAGGGTGCGCCAGGCCAGCGCGCCGTGCGCATCGTCGAAGTACCGGTCGAGCGGGCCCGTGTAGACGACCGGGAGGCGGCCCACGGTGTCGGCCTTGTTGAACGGCTGCGAGGCGTCGAAGAAGTCGGTGTCGAGCCCGATCGTGATGTTCGGGTGGTCGGCCATCCGCTCGAGCCACGCCGTGTAGCCGTCGGTGGGCAGGCCCTCGTACGTGTCGTTGAAGTACCGGTTGTCGTACGTGTACCGCACGGGCAGGCGCGTGATGATGTCGGCCGAGAGCTGGGTCGGATCGGTCTGCCACTGCTTCGCCGTGTAGCCCTTGATGAACGCCTCGTACAGCGGTCGGCCGATCAGGCTGATCGCCTTCTCCTCGAGGTTCTGCGCCGCGGCCGAGCCCCCGGAGAGCGCCGCCCCGGCCTGCTCGGTGACCCAGGCCCGCGCCTCGTCGGGCGTCATCGCCGAGCGGGTGAACTGGTTGATCGTGCCGAGGTTGATCGGCAGCGGGTACACCTCGCCGCGGAACGTCGAGTACACGTGGTGCCGGTAGCTCGTGAAGGTCGTGAACCGGTTCACGTAGTCCCACACGCGCTCGTTGGAGGTGTGGAACAGGTGGGCGCCGTAGCGGTGCACCTCGATGCCCGTGGTCGGCTCCGCCTCGCTGTAGGCGTTGCCGCCCAGGTGCGAGCGGCGGTCGATGACGTGCACCTTCAGGCCGGGGTCGTTCGCGAGCTGCTCGGCGACGGTGAGACCGAAGAAGCCGGAGCCGACGACGAGGACGTCGGTCACGCTTCGCCTCCCTCTGCCGGCGGCAGCGCGGGCATCGGCTGCCACGAGCGGTCGCGCCAGATCTTGCGACCGTCGCGCCATCCCTTCACGAGCGACGTGAAGCCCGTGAAGGAGCGCTCGACGACGACGAGCCGCACGATCTCCTTCGCGAAGGTCAGCGCCGTGCCGATCGCGAAGCCGACCTTGTGCAACCGGTCGTGCTCGGCAAAGTAGCGGCCGACATAGGCCCGGTTGCGCATCACGTGGTACTTCGCGAGCGGGCTCGAGTCGTTGAGGTGGCGCAGGCCGAGGTTGACCTGCTTCTGCTCGCGCTTCTTCTGCAGCACGAACTCGTCGACGTAGACGACCTCGGTCTCCAGCGACGCGAGCCAGGCGTAGACGGCGTCGTCCCACGAGATGAAGAAGCGCGGGTCGGGCAGGCCGATGCGGCGCACGACGTCGGCGTGGACGAGCATGCCCTCGAACGTGCCGGAGTTCGTGAGCGCGTAGCCGTCGGTGTTGAACGTCTTGACCGAGTAGGGGAGAGGGACGCCGAGGAACTGGTTGAACTTCGCCTGCCAGTAGAAGGGCGTGCCGTCGACGTCGTAGCGGCGACCGTGGATGACCTTGAACCGCTGCATCCACGGTTCGAACAGCGCGAGGGCGTCGGGCAGGATCTCGACGTCGTCGTCCATGAGCCACACCCAGTCGGCGCCGAGCTCGAGCGCGACCTTGGTGCCCTCGCTGAACCCGCCCGCGCCGCCGGTGTTGGTGGCCATGCGGTGGTTGACCAGCACCCCCGGACCGAACTTCGACTCCCACTCGCTGACGACGTCCTGCGTGTCGTCGGTGCTGGCATTGTCGACCACGATGATGCGGTCGGGTGCCGTCGTCATGGCCGCGGCACTCTCCAGCAGGTCGGCCAGGAGCGCCGATCGATTGAAGGTGACGATGGCGATCGCCAGGGTTCCGGTCGTCGAAGTCACCCGCCTAGGCTATCGGGCCCGACCCTGCCGTGAGCCGCGTCACGCCGCACGTGCGAGTGGTCAGCGGTACATCGCGCGCTCGGCGTCGGACCGGGCGACGAAGGCCGTGACGGCCTCGCGGAAGGCCTCGAGCGTGCGCTGCTCGGGCGCACCCAGCAGATAGGTCGCCAGCTTCGAGCGGTACTCGGCCAGCAGGTCGGGCCCACGCCCCGTCACGACGTCGAGGAACTCGTCGATGCCGTGACCGTCGGGATCGATGATCGTGGCGGCGGCGCTGGAGGGGTAGTCCTCGCGGAAGTCACGCGTCGACAGGCCCGAGTGGTTGAACACGGCGTACGGCTTCTCGCCCGCGAGCCAGTCGCTCAGCACGCTGGAGATGTCGCTGACAAGCGCCGTCGACTGGTTCATCCACGTCGTCAGCGAGCCGCCGCGCACGACGCGGTGGTCGATCCCGCTGGACATCTTCGCGGCGTCGATCCGGGCCGCGATCGCGGCGTGGGTCGCGCGGTACTTCGCATCGCGCTGGCCCGTGAACGGGTGCGGCTTGTAGACGACCCGCACGGAGCCGTCGGCCAGCAGCGCCTCGACGAGGCGCACGCCGACCGCCCGCAGCGACGAGTACTCCTGCTGCAGGTTCACGCCCTCCCACGTCGGGGCGTACAGGACCGTGGGGACGTCGGTCTCGCCGATCCGCGGCGTGGGCGCGATCGCGTGCACCTGGGGGCGGCCGACGAAGCGGAACTGCGACTCGGGGATGTTCATGCCCGCCCGGCGGTAGCGGTCCGCGCCGGCCTCGCCCGCGACCCACAGCTCGTCGTACACGCGCGAGAAGGGGTTGTTCGAGGCGCTCTTGTCGCTGTCGCCGTGTCCGATGAAGGCGCTCATCATCGTGGGCAGGCGCAGCAGGTGGATGTTGTTGCCCGTGTTCGACGGGTACAGCGCCACCCGCGCGGACGAGAAGTCGAGCATCAGCAGTTCGCTCGGCGCGGGCAGCGAGAGCGTCGGCAGCGACGAGGACGCCATCCGGTCGAACAGCGGGTGGTCGCGCAGCACGACGAAGACGCGCTGGTCGAGGGCCTCGAGGGCCTCGATCCACGTGTTGATCTGGTACGCCGCGGTGTCGGGTCCGGAGAGGTGGACGACGACCTCAGGCCGGTACTCGTCGAGGAACCGCTGGACCGCCGACAGCTGCGGGGTGAAGCCCGTCGCGCGCTTCGCGGTGCGCATGCGCCAGCTGGTCCGGACGTCGGGCAGCGTGCCGACGGCGAGGGCCGCGACGGCCAGCGCGCCGATCGACAGGACGACCCACCAGCTCGCGCCGAGCAGCGCCGGAGCCAGCGCCGCGAGCTGCGTCACGACGACGAGAGCCGGTCGCGTGGGCGGCTCCTCGTCGATGCGGGTCTCGCCGGGGATGTGCAGCGTGCGCATCGGCTTGAGCGGCCCGACGCGGCGGTACTCGGCGTGCAGCGCCCGCACGCACAGCCCGGCGACGACGAACAGGGCGATCACGGCGAAGGCGACGAACGCGTGCCGGTCCGCGAAGCGCTCGGTCGCCATCGACGCCACCAGGACGCGCAGCGCGAATCGCAGCGGGGGACCGGCCGACGCCTGGCGCATGAGGGTCGCCGACGTGACCGATCGGGTCTCGAAGAACAGTTCGGCCGCGGCCGAGAGCAGGACGGCGATCGCGGCGGCGAGGTCGAGGTCGAACAGGGCGAGGACGATGGCCGCGGCGAGGGTGCCGTTCACCGCGACGAGGCCCGGCAACTCCGCCGACCGCCCCAGTCGCGCCATCAGGGCACGCAGGAAACTCGCCGGGGAAGCCATGGCGGCAATCTACCGGGTGCGAGCCGGTGTACCGTCGATCCGTGCCCTGGCGTCGCCGCTTCCGGCTCCCGGCGTCCGTCGCTCATCCCGTGCGATTGCTGCCCCTGACGTTTCTGACGCTCATCGTGCTCGGCACGTGTCTGCTGATGATGCCGTTCGCGCGCCGCGGGCATGATGCGCCCGCGTTCATGGACGCGTTCTTCACGGCCACGTCGGCCGTCACGGTCACGGGGCTGTCCACGGTCGACACGGGCACCTACTGGTCGACGCCGGGCCTCGTGATCCTGCTGGTCCTGGTCGAGATCGGCGGCATCGGGATCATCGGCCTGGCGACGGTGCTGAGCGTGTTCGTCGGCGGCCGGCTCGGCCTGACGACGCGACTCGTGGCCCAGGCCGACACCCACGTCGTGAGCATCGGCGACGTCAAGCCGCTGTTCAAGCGCGTCACGATCACGATGCTCACGTTCCAAGGACTGACGGCAATCATCCTGACCCTGCGGTATCGCGGGGCGTACTTCGACACGTGGCTCTACTCGGCGTGGCACGGCCTGTTCGACGCCGTGATGGCGTTCAACAACGCGGGCTTCTCGCTGCACCCCGACAGCCTCGCGAGCTATGCCGGCGACTACCTCGTGATCCTGCCGATCTCGGTCGCGGTGTTCGCCGGCGGTGTCGGGTTCCCCGTGCTCGCCGAGCTCTACCAGCGCTGGCGGCACCCGCAGACGTGGACGATCCACACCCGGCTGACGGTGTGGGGCTCGCTCGCGCTGCTGGTCTTCTCGGCCGTGATGTTCATCGGCGTCGAGTGGAACAACCCCGCGACGATCGGCAACCTCGACTTCGTCGACAAGGTCGTCACCGGCATCGAGGGCGGCATCATGCCCCGCTCGGGCGGTCTCGCGAGCTTCGACTGGGGCGATGTCCGGCCCGAGACGCTCAACCTCGCGATCATCATGATGTTCATCGGCGCGGGCAGTGCCAGCACCGCGGGCGGCATCAAGGTCACGACGTTCCTGCTGCTGGCCTACGTGATCCTCGCCGAGGTGCGCGGCGACGACCAGGTGCGCATCGGCGTGCGCGCGATCAACCCGCGCACGATCCGCACGGCGCTCAGCATCGCGCTCATCGCGGTGGCGCTCGTGACGGGTGGCTCGATGATGCTCATGCTGCTGTCGGACGCGTCGTTCCCCGACTCGCTGTTCGAGTCGGCGTCCGCATTCGGCACCGTCGGCCTGACGACGGGACTGACCCCCGAGCTGAACGTGCCGAGCCAGTTCGTCGTCATCGCCTTGATGTTCGTGGGACGAGTCGGCACGATTACGGCAGCATCCGCGTTCGCGCTGCGCCGGCACCAGCCCAGGTACCACCTTCCCGAGGAGCAACCGATCATTGGCTAGGAACGAGTCACCGAAGAACGCGCCCGTCCTCGTCGTGGGGCTGGGGCGGTTCGGCTTCGCCGTCGCCAAGTCGCTCGTGCGCCTGGGACATGACGTGCTGGGCGTCGACGAGGACGTCAACATCGTCCAGAAGTACGCGAGCGACTTCACGCACGTCGTCGCGGCCGACACGACCGACAGCGAGGCCCTCCAGCAGATCGGCGCCGACCAGTTCGACCGGGCCGTCGTCGGCATCGGCACCGACATCGAGGCCAGCGTCCTGACGGTGCTCAGCCTCGTCGAGTTGGGCGTCACGGAGGTCTGGGCCAAGGCCATCAACTCCAAGCACGCCCGGATCCTCGAGCGCGTCGGCGCGACCCACGTCGTGCGGCCCGAGTCGGCGATGGGCGAGCGCGTCGCGCACATGGTCACCGGCGCGATGATCGACTACATCGAGTTCGACGACGGCTTCTCGATCGCCCGGACCCGCGCTCCCGAGCTGGCCGTCGGCCGCACGCTCGCCGAGTCCCAGCTGCGGGCGAAGTTCGGCGTCACGGTCGTGGGCGTCAAGCGGCGCGGCGAGGACTTCACGTACGCCCGCCCCGAGACCGACATCGCCGCCTCCGACGAGCTCATCGTCTCCGGCCCGACCCGCAAGGTCGAGATCTTCTGCGCCGTCACCAACGGGTAGGCCCGGGCGACGGTTTACCACGGTCCCTCGGTTGTTTGGATCCTCCCTCGGCAAGCTTTCCGAGGGAGGAGGCAACGAACCGAGGGACCGTGGTAAACCGGCACCGCGCAAGAGGCCGGAGCCGGGTCGGTAACCTTGGTAGGTGAGCACCGAGGAGAGTTCCGCACACCGGTACACCAGTGAGCTGGCCGGCCGGATCGAGACGTCGTGGCAGGAGCGCTGGGAGGGCGAGGGCACGTTCGACGCCCCCAACCCCGTGGGCAACCTCGCCACCGACGGCGCGGGCCACAACTCCGGTGGTGACAAGTACTTCCTGATGGACATGTTCCCGTACCCGTCGGGCGCGGGCCTGCACGTCGGACACCCCCTCGGCTACATCGCCACCGACGTCGTCGGTCGGCACCAGCGCATGCAGGGCCGCAACGTCCTGCACACGATGGGCTACGACGCCTTCGGCCTGCCCGCCGAGCTGCACGCCATCAGCACCGGCGAGCACCCCCGCGACAACACGCTCGCCAACATCGCCAACATGCGCCGTCAGCTGCGCCGGCTCGGCCTCGCCCACGACCCGCGTCGTTCGTTCGCGACGATCGACCCGGAGTTCGTGAAGTGGACGCAGTGGATCTTCCTGCAGATCTTCAACTCCTGGTACGACGCCGAGCAGGGCAGGGCCCGCCCCATCTCGGAGCTGATCGAGGAGCTCGGCACCGACGATCCCGAGGTCATCGACCAGTACCGCCTCGCCTACATCAGCGAGTCGCCCGTGAATTGGTGTCCCGGCCTGGGCACCGTGCTGGCGAACGAGGAGGTCACCGCCGAGGGCCGCAGCGAGCGCGGCAACTTCCCCGTCTTCAAGCGGAATCTGCGCCAGTGGAAGATGCGAATCACGGCGTACGCCGACCGCCTGATCGACGACCTCGAGCGCGTCGACTGGCCCGAGCCGGTCAAGCTCATGCAGCGCAACTGGATCGGCCGCTCGCACGGCGCCACGGTCGCCTTCGAGTCCGCCGCGGGACCGATCGAGGTCTTCACGACCCGCCCCGACACGCTCTTCGGTGCCACGTACATCGTGCTGGCGCCCGAGCACCCGATGGTCGACCAGCTGGCCGCGCTCACGTGGCCCGAGGGCGTCGACGAGCGGTGGACCGAGGGCGCGGACGACCCCCGCGAGGCGATCGACCGGTACCGGCGTCGCGCCGCCGCCAAGTCCGACGTCGAGCGCCAGGAGAACCGCGAGAAGACGGGCGTCTTCACCGGCTCCTTCGCCGTCAACCCGGTCAACAACGAGCACATCCCGGTGTTCGTCGCCGACTACGTCCTGATGGGCTACGGCACCGGCGCGATCATGGCGGTGCCCTCCGGTGACGCCCGCGACCACGAGTTCGCGACCGCGCTGAGCCTGCGGATCGTCCCGACGATCGCCGAGCAGGTCGGCCTCGCGGAGGCCTACGCCGGCGAGGGCACGCTCATCAACTCGTCCAACGACGAGGGTCTCGACGCGAACGGTCTGGGGGTCGCCGACGCGAAGGCGGCGATCGTCGCCTGGCTCGAGTCCCGCGAGGCGGGGACGGGCACCACGACCTACCGGCTGCGCGACTGGCTGTTCAGCCGTCAGCGCTACTGGGGCGAGCCGTTCCCGATCGTGTTCGACGAGGCCGGCCATCCGCACGCGGTGCCCGAGAGCATGCTGCCGGTCGAGCTGCCCGAGGTGCCCGACTACTCGCCGCGCACGTTCGAGCCCGACGACTCCGCGAGCGAGCCCGAGCCGCCGCTGGGCCGGGTCCAGGAGTGGGTCGACGTCACCCTCGATCTGGGCGACGGGCCGCAGAAGTACCGTCGCGAGACCAACACCATGCCGAACTGGGCGGGCTCGTCCTGGTACGAGATCAGGTACACCGACCCCGACAACACCGAGCGCCTGGCCGACCCCGAGAACGAGCGCTACTGGCTCGGTCCGCGCACGCCCGGCGGCGCCGGCGGCGTCGACCTCTACGTCGGCGGTGTCGAGCACGCCGTGCTGCACCTGCTGTACGCCCGCTTCTGGCACAAGGTCCTGTTCGACCTCGGCCACGTCAGCGGCGAGGAGCCGTTCCAGCGGCTCGTCAACCAGGGCTACATCCAGGCCTACGCCTACACCGACGAGCGCGGCACGTACGTCCCCGCCGAGCACGTCGAGGAGCGCGACGGCGGCTGGTTCTTCGAGGGCAAGCCGGTCAACCGCGAGTTCGGCAAGATGGGCAAGAGCCTCAAGAACGTCGTGACGCCGGACGACATGTACGACGAGTACGGCGCCGACACCCTGCGCGTCTACGAGATGAGCATGGGCCCGATCGACCAGTCGCGACCGTGGGAGACCCGCGCGGTGGTCGGTGCGCAGCGGTTCCTGCAGCGCGTGTGGCGCGTCGTGGTGGACGAGGTGTCCGGCGACGTCGTGGTCGACGACTCCGAGGTCGGCGAGGCGACCCTGCGTGCCCTGCACCAGACGATCGCCGGTGTCACCGAGGACATGGGCGAGCTGCGGTTCAACACCGCGATCGCCAAGCTCATCGAGCTGACGAACCACCTGACGAAGGAGTCGGTCCGCTCCCGCGCGGCCGTCGAGCCGCTCGTGCTGATGCTCGCGCCGTTCGCGCCGCACCTCGCCGAGGAGCTGTGGTCCCGGCTGGGCCACGACGAGACCCTCACCTACGAGACGTGGCCGACCGCCGATCCGCAGTACCTCGTCGAGGACCTGGTCACGTGCGTCGTGCAGGTGCAGGGCAAGGTCCGCGGCAAGCTCGAGGTTCCCGCCGACATCGACGACGACGCCCTGTCGGCCCTGGCGCTCGCCGAGCCGAACGTCGTCCGCACGATCGACGGCCGCGAGATCCGCAAGGTGATCGTCCGCGCGCCCAAGCTCGTCAGCGTCGTCGTCTAGTCCCGGCTCACCACACGCGAGGCAGGACGGCGACGGGGGAGCCCGGGGCAGTGTCGCCGTGAATGACCGCGACGCAGTCGGCCACGGCGAGACCACGCAGTTGATGGGGCCGGGCGGGGCCGACGGGCGCGACGCCTGCCGCCGTGACGACCGCCGGGACGAGTGTCGTTCCCGCCTTGCCGGTGAACGGCTCCGCGGCCACGGCGGCCTGCAGGACCGGCACGGATCGGCCGTCATGGCCGGCGACGAGCGCCGGGACGAACGACAGCGCCGTCAGGACGGCGGCGAGCGGGTTCCCGGGCAGCGCGAGCCACGGCCGGCCGTCGGGCAGGACGGCGAGCGAGACGGGATGCCCGGGCCGCATGTCGACGCCGCGGAAGCGCACCTCGGCGCCGAGGCGTGACCACGCTCCCGCGATCGGATCGGCGCTCGACCGGCCGGTGCCGCCGGCGCTGACCACCAGGTCAGCCGAGGTCGCGACCGCCGCGGCGACGGCGGCCGGGTCGTCGCCGACGCGCACGACGGTCTGGATGCTCGCTCCCAGGCCGGTCAGCAGGGGCGGCAGCATCGGCGTCATCACGTCGCGCACCCGTCCCGGTTCGGGAACTCCCCGCGAGTCGAGCTCGTCACCGGTGACGAGGACCTGCACGCGCGCTGGCCGGCGCACCGACACCTCGTCGTGACCGGTGTTGGCGGCGAGTGCGAGGTCGGACGGGGTGAGCCGGTGTCCGGCGGGCACGAGGACCTCGCCGGCTCGCGCCTCCTCGCCGGCGGGCCGGATGTGACGCCCGGACTCGGGCGCCGGTCCGGTGAGGACGTCGCCGTCCACCGCGCCGAGCTCGCTCGGCAGGACCGCGCTGGCGCCTTCGGGAGGCACACCTCCCGTCACGATCGCGCGCGCCCTGCCCGGAGCGAGTGGCCCGGTCCCGCGGTCGAGGTGCCACGGGCCGCGGCCGGACACCGCCCAGCCGTCCATCGCCGAGGTGTCGGCATGGGGGAGGGGGCCCAGCGCGTGGATCTCGCGTGCCGTCGTGGCGCCGAGCGCCTCCGTGACCGGGACGACCTCCGGCCCGGCCGCCCGGACGCACGCGTGCGCGAGTCGGCGCGCCTCGTCCCAATCGATGTCGCTCACGCGGCCCCTCCGCCACCGCCACCGCGACTCGCGGTAGTCGGGCGGGCGCTCACCCGAAGTCCTCGGCGGCGGCCTCGGCGCGGGCGATCAGGTCGGTGAGGCCGGCGGCGTCCGAGTCCGCGGCGCCGGCCGCGTAGCCGACGAGGAACGTGGTCAGCGGGGCGGCCGGGCGGACGACGGCGTGTGCGGCGGTGCCGGCGAGGTCGAGCAGTGCCTCCGGGTCGGCCTGCGGGTCGATGCCCAGTTCGGCCGTCAGGGCCAGCCACCACCGGGTCAGGACCTCATCTGTCGTCATCGGAGTGCTCCCTTGCATCGTCGGGGGTGTCGAGGTCGGCGCACGCGTCGTGCGACAACACGACCTCGTCGAGGTCCAGACTGCCGAACAGGTGCCGCAACGGCAGGCCCGACACGTCGACGGCGCCGCCGAGGGCCTCGACCAGGTCGCCGGCCGTGAGGCGGACGCAGGCCCACTGCCGACGGCCGTCGGGGTCCACGACGATCGTGCCCGCAGCCGAGAGGGCGGCCACGACCGCCTCGGGGCGGACGAGGTCCGCCGGCAGCACGAGCACCTCGTCGGCGGGCTCCGGCGCAAGGGCGACGAGTCCGGCGGCGATCGCCGCGGCCGGGCCGCCGAACGGCGGGTCCTCGCGGGTCCAGAGCACCTCGTGCGGGAGGCCGGCGTCCCGCTCGGGTCCCACGACGACGACCCGCTCGGACTCGGCCGCTGCGGAAACCGCCCGGAACAGCAGGCTCTGTCCGCCGACGGAGGTCATCACCTTGTCGACTCCACCCATCCGTCGCGCACGGCCCCCGGCCAGGACGATCGCGTGCAGTCGCATGCCTCATCGTCGCACCGACCCCACCGAACCGAGGGGCCTCCTCGTTGCGTGTGAACCCGATCACACGCTTCAGTGGATCCATGTCGACGGGGCTGGACGGTCCGGGAACCGACGCGCTGCTCAAGGCGGGTCGGTTCTTCACGCGGTGGGACGAGACCGAGGACGGCCGGGCCGTGTTCCGCGAGGGAGGTCGTCAGGGCGACGTCTTCTACCGCGACCGGTGGAGCCACGACAAGGTGGTGCGCTCGACCCACGGGGTCAACTGCACCGGCTCCTGCTCGTGGAAGATCTACGTCAAGGACGGGATCATCACGTGGGAGTCCCAGCAGACCGACTACCCGTCCGTCGGCCCGAACAGCCCCGAGTACGAGCCGCGCGGATGTCCGCGCGGGGCCGCGTTCTCCTGGTACACCTACTCGCCGACCCGGGTCAGGTACCCGTACGCGCGCGGCGTGCTGCTGCAGATGTACCGCGAGGCCAAGCAGCGCCTCGGCGACCCGGTGCTGGCGTGGGCCGACGTCGTCGGCGACCCGGAGCGCCGGCGCCGCTACCAGCAGGCACGCGGCAAGGGCGGGTTCGTGCGTTCGACGTGGGCCGAGACCGTCGAGATGGTCGCCGCCGCGCAGATCCACACGATCAAGGAGCACGGCCCCGACCGCATCGCGACCTTCAGCCCCATCCCCGCGATGTCGATGGTGTCGCACGCCGTCGGCGCGCGGTTCACCCATCTGCTCGGTGGCGCGATGACGTCGTTCTACGACTGGTACGCCGACCTGCCCGTCGCCAGCCCGCAGGTCTTCGGCGACCAGACGGACGTTCCCGAGTCCGGTGACTGGTGGGATGCGACCTACCTGATGATGTGGGGCTCGAACGTCCCGGTCACCCGCACGCCGGACGCGCACTGGATGGCCGAGGTCCGTTACCGGGGCACGAAGGTCGTCACGGTCAGCCCCGACTACGCCGACAACACGAAGTTCGCCGACGAGTGGTTGCCCGCGCAGGCCGGCACGGACGGCGCGCTCGCGATGGCGATGACGCACGTGATCCTCAAGGAGTTCTTCGTCGAGCGGCGGGTGCCGTTCTTCGTCGACTACGTGCGCCAGTACACCGACCTGCCGTTCCTGATCACGCTCACCGAGAACGCCGAGCACGGGGGACTCGTGCCGGGCAAGTTCCTCACCGCGAAGGACCTCGGGGCGCAGGCGCCGGAGGACGCGTGGAAGACCGTCCTGTTGGACGCGGCGACGGGTCAACCGGTCGTGCCGAACGGCTCGATGGGCTTCCGGTACGCCGAGTCGGGGGAGGGGAAGTGGAACCTCGACCTCGAGGGCGTCACCCCGGCCCTGTCGCTGCGGGACGCGAAGGTCGCGCCCGAGGCGGCCGAGGTGCTGCTGCCGTCGTTCGCCGGCGCCACCGGCGACGGCGAGGTCCTGCGCCGCGGCGTCCCGGTCACCCGGGTGGGCGACGCCCTCGTCACGACGGTCTTCGACCTCATGCTGGCCCAGCACGGGGTGGGCCGCGACGACCTGCCCGGCCAGTGGCCGACCGGCTACGACGACTCGACGCAGCCCTACACCCCGGCGTGGCAGTCCGAGGTCACGAGCGTCCCCGCCGAGGCCTGCATCCGGATCGCGCGCGAGTTCGCCACGAACGCCGAGGAGTCGGGCGGCCGGTCGATGATCATCCTGGGCGCCGGCGTCTGCCAGTGGTTCCACGCCGACGCGACGTACCGGTCGATCCTGTCGATGCTGCTGCTGACCGGCAGCATGGGCCGCAACGGGGGCGGCTGGGCGCACTACGTCGGCCAGGAGAAGTGCCGCCCCATCACGGGCTGGATCTCGCTGGCGAACAACCTCGACTGGAGCCGTCCGCCGCGCACCATGATCGGCACGGCGTACTGGTACATGCACACCGACCAGTGGCGCTCCGACGGCTACCGGGCCGATGCGCTGGCCTCGCCGCTGGCCGAGGGACATCTCTCGGGCATGCACACCGCGGACACGATCGCGCAGTCGAACCGCATGGGCTGGATGCCGTTCTACCCGCAGTTCGACCGCAATCCGCTCGACCTCGCGGACGAGGCGGAGGCGGCGGTCGAGGCCGGCGAGGCGACCGACGTCAACGACTTCGTCGTCCAACGGCTCAAGGACGGCAGCCTGAAGTTCGCGATCGAGGACGTCGACGCGCCGGAGAACTGGCCCCGCACGCTGATGCTGTGGCGCTCGAACCTGTTCGGGTCGTCGGCGAAGGGCAACGAGTACTTCCTCAAGCACCTCCTGGGCACCCACTCGAACACCAAGGCCGAGGACGGTGCGCCCGAGGTACGCCCGCGCGACGTGCGATGGCGGGACGAGGCGCCCGAGGGCAAGCTCGACCTGCTCGTCTCGGCGGACTTCCGGATGACCTCGACGACCCTGTTGTCCGACATCGTCTTCCCGGCCGCGACCTGGTACGAGAAGCACGACCTGTCCTCGACCGACATGCACCCCTTCGTGCACGCGTTCACCCCCGCGATCGACCCGCCGTGGGAGGCCAGGACCGACTTCGAGATGTTCCACCTCGTCGCGAAGCGGTTCTCCGAGCTGGCGGCGTCCCACCTCGGCGTCCGCAAGGACATCGTCGTCGTCCCGATGCAGCACGACACCCCCGGCGAGACCGCCCAGCCCGGCGGCGTCGTGCTCGACTGGAAGCGCGGCGACGTCGAGCCGATCCCGGGAAGGACGATGCCGGTCCTGCAGGTGATCGAGCGCGACTACACGGCCGTGGCCGCCAAGCTGTCGTCGATCGGACCGCTCGCCGACCGGCTCGGCTTCGGCGTCAAGAACGTCACGTTCGACCTGACGTCGGCGCTCGACCTGCTCGCGAAGTCCGGCGGCGTCTACGACTCCGGTCCCGCCGAGGGCCGACCGGCGATCGACACCGACGCCAAGATGGCCGAGGCGATCCTGACGCTGTCCGGCACGACGAACGGCGAGCTCGCGACGCAGGGCTTCCACACGCTGGAGAAGCGCGTGGGCAAGAAGCTGGCCGACCTCGCCGAGGGCTCCGAGGAGAAGCGGATCACCTTCGCCCAGACCCAGGCCGCGCCGGTTCCCGTGATCACCTCGCCGGAGTGGTCGGGATCGGAGACCGGCGGCCGCCGGTACGCGCCGTTCACGGTCAACATCGAACGGCTCAAGCCGTTCCACACGCTGACCGGCCGGATGCACTTCTTCCTCGACCACGACTGGATGCGCGACCTCGGCGAGGCGATGCCCATCTACCGGCCACCCCTGGACATGGCGCGCCTGTTCGGCGGTCCGCGGCTGGGTGAGAACGGCCAGCAGGAGATCACGGTCAGGTACCTGACGCCGCACTCGAAGTGGTCGATCCACTCCGAGTACCAGGACAACCTGCTCATGCTGTCGCTCTCGCGCGGTGGCCCGACGGCGTGGCTCAGCCCGCAGGACGCCGGCTCGATCGGGGTCCTGGACAACGAGTGGATCGAGTGCACGAACGCGAACGGCGTGTTCGTCGCCCGCGCGATCGTCAGCCACCGGATCCCCGAGGGCGTCACCTACGTGCACCACGCCCAGGAGCGCACGATCGACGTGCCGAAGTCGGAGTTCACCGGGCGTCGCGGCGGCATCCACAACAGCGTCACCCGCGTGCTGGTGAAGCCGACGCACCTCATCGGCGGCTACGCGCAGCTGTCCTACGCGTTCAACTACCTCGGTCCCACGGGCAACCAGCGGGACATCATCGCGACGATCCGTCGCCGCTCGCAGGAGGTGACGTACTGATGTCCGAGCGCAGCGAGGAGGTTGAGCAGGTCGCTTTGCGACCGTGTCGAAACTACGAATGCGAGGTACGAGCATGAGAGTCATGGCCCAGATGGGCATGGTGATGAACCTCGACAAGTGCATCGGCTGTCAGACCTGCTCGGTCACCTGCAAGCAGGCGTGGACGAACCGGGCCGGCACCGAGTACGTGTGGTTCAACAACGTGGAGACCCGACCCGGGCAGGGATATCCACGGCGGTACGAGGACCAGGAACAGTGGAAGGGCGGCTGGACGCTCAACCGCCGCGGCAACCTGCAGCTCAAGGCCGGCGGCCGGCTCAAGAAGCTGTTCGGCATCTTCGCCAGCCCGGTCCAGCCCGAGCTCAAGGACTACTACGAACCGTGGACGTACGACTACTCCACGCTCATCGAGGCGCCGCTCGGCGACGACTTCCCGGTCGCGCGGCCCAAGTCGCTCATCACGGGCGAGGACACGAAGGTCACGTGGTCGGCGAACTGGGACGACGACCTCGCCGGCACGAGCGAGATGGGACACCTCGACCCGATCGTCGAGGCGGTCCGGCGCCAGAGCGAGGACAAGATCAAGTTCGAGTTCGAGCAGACCTTCATGTTCTACCTGCCGCGGATCTGCGAGCACTGCCTCAACCCCGCCTGCATGGCGTCCTGCCCGTCCGGCGCGATCTACAAGCGCAGCGAGGACGGCATCGTGCTGGTCGACCAGGACCGCTGTCGCGGCTGGCGCCAGTGCATCACGGGCTGCCCGTACAAGAAGATCTACTTCAACCACAAGTCGGGCAAGGCCGAGAAGTGCACGATGTGCTACCCGCGCATCGAGGTCGGCCTGCCGACCGTGTGCGCCGAGACGTGCGTCGGCCGCCTGCGCTACCTGGGCCTGTTCCTCTATGACGCGGACGCCGTCACCGAGGCGGCCGCGGTCCCCGATCCGAAGGATCTGTACCAGGCCCAGATGGACGTGATCCTCGACCCGGACGACCCCGAGGTGGCGCGCGCGGCTCGCGAGCAGGGGATTCCCGAGGACTGGCTGGACGCGGCCCGGAGGTCGCCGGTGTACGCGTTGGCCAAGAAGTACCGGGTGGCCCTGCCGCTGCATCCGGAGTACCGCACGATGCCGATGGTCTGGTACGTCCCGCCGCTGTCGCCGATCGTCGACCTGCTGCGCGAACAGGGTCACGACGCCGAGTCGGCCGGCACGTTGTTCGGTGCGATCGAGGCGCTGCGGATCCCCGTGGAGTACCTCGCCGAGCTGTTCACGGCCGGCGACACCGAGGTGATCACCGAGGTGCTCGACCGGCTGGCCGCGATGCGCGCCTACATGCGGGACATCACGCTCGGCCGCGAGAGCGACGCCTCGATCCCCGAGGCGGTCGGCATGACCGAGGAGTCGATGTACGAGATGTACCGGCTCATGGCGATCGCGAAGTACGAGGAGCGCTACGTCATCCCCAAGGCGCACGCCGAGCAGGCGCACGACCTCGAGGAGATCGGCTGCTCGCTCGACTTCGACGAGGGGCCGGGCATGGGCGGCTCCGGGCCGTTCGGCGAGGCCAGCGGGACGCCCACCCCGGTCGCGGTCGAGACCTTCCACGCCCTGAAGAACCGTCAGGAGTCCGGTACGGCCGCCGGCTCGGGGCAGATGCGCGACCGGGTCAACCTGCTCAACTGGGACGGCAACGGCGCACCGCCAGGACTGTTCCCGGCCCGAGGGGACGACTCATGAGCGTCCCGGTGGTCCACCAGGTGGCGTCGTGGGTCCTGTCCTACCCCGACGAGGAGCTGGTCGCGGGCCTGCCGGCCCTCGCGGCGGCGCTCGACGAGCAGCGCCCGAGCGATGCGGTCGACGACCTGCGGGCGGTGGTCGAGCACCTCACCGTCACCGACGCCGACCGGTTGCGCCACGACTACGTCGAGACCTTCGACCTGGCCCGCCGGCACGCCCTGCACCTGTCGTACTGGACCGACGGCGACACCCGCCGCCGCGGCGAGGTGCTGGCCGGCTTCAAGCAGGTCTACCGCGACAGCGGCTGGGTCGTGCGGCTCGACGGCGAGTTGCCTGACCACCTGCCGGTCGTACTGGAGTTCGCCGCGGTCGTCGATCCCGATGCTGGCGCCGAGCTGCTGCAGCGGTACCGGCCGAGCCTCGAGCTGCTGCGGCTCGAGCTCGAGGCGGACGACTCGCCGTGGGCCCCGGCGGTGCGCGCCGTGTGCCGCACCCTGCCCGGTGCCTCGCCGCGTACGACGGCCGAGGCGATGGCCATGGCCGGACCCGTCCAACCGGCGGAGTCGGTCGGGCTCGAGCCGTTCGACCCGCGGCTCCTGCCCCAGGTGCAGCCGGAAGGAGCACGCTGATGGACGTCCTGCTGTGGGGAGTGCTGCCCTACCTGTGTCTGGCGGTGCTGGTCGGCGGCACGATCTGGCGGTACCGGTACGACAAGTTCGGCTGGACGACGCGGTCGTCGCAGCTGTACGAGTCCCGGCTGCTGCGGATCGGCTCGCCGCTGTTCCACTTCGGCATCCTGATGGTCGCGGTCGGTCACGTCGGCGGCCTCGTGATCCCCGAGAGCTGGACCGAGGCGCTCGGCATCAGCGAGGGGATGTACCACTTCAACGCCCTGTTCTTCGGCTCGATAGCGGGCCTCGCCACCCTGGCCGGGATCGCGCTGCTGATCTACCGCCGCCGCACCACCGGGCCCGTCTTCATGGCCACGACGACGAACGACAAGGTCATGTACGTCGTGCTGGTGTCGGCGATCGTGCTCGGCCTGTGGACGACGCTGGTCTCGGTCGGCGCGGGCCACGACGCGCACAACTACCGCGAGACGGTCTCGCCGTGGTTCCGCTCGATCTTCCGGCTGCAGCCCGACGTGGACGCCATGGCCGCGGCCCCGTACCAGTTCCACATCCACGTGCTGGTCGGGATGCTGCTGTTCACGATCTGGCCGTTCACGCGGCTCGTCCATGCCTTCACCGCGCCGGTGCACTACCTGTTCCGGCCGTACATCGTCTACCGCAGCCGCGACGCGTCCCGGGGCACCGGCGCGCGCCCGCCGCGCGCCGGCTGGGACCCCGTCGGCACCCGTGACCGCGACACCAGGAGACCACGATGAGTGACACCGAGCAGGCGTTGGCGGCGGGGCGGGGGCGCAACCTCGCGCTCGCGACGCTCGCGTTCACCGTGAGCTTCTGGGCGTGGAACGTGATCGCCCCGCTGGGCGTCCGGTACGCCGAGCAGCTGGACCTGTCCTCCGGTCAGAAGTCGCTGCTCGTGGCCACGCCGGTGCTCGTCGGCTCGGTCGGCCGCATCCTCGCCGGAGCGCTCACGGACCGGTTCGGTGGCCGCGTCATGTTCCCGGTCCTCATGGTGGCGGCGGCGCCGTTCGTCGTCCTCGTCGCCTTCGCGGGAGACCAGGGCTCGTATCCGCTGCTGCTGCTGTTCGGGTTCTTCCTGGGCATCGCGGGCACGACCTTCGCGGTCGGCATCCCGTTCGTGAACGCGTGGTTCGACAAGCCCCGCCGCGGCTTCGCGACGGGCGTGTTCGGCGCGGGCATGGGCGGCACGGCGCTGTCGTCGTTCTTCACGCCCCGGTTCGTCCAGTGGTTCGGCTACGGCGTCACCCACGTGATCATCGCCCTGGCCGTCGTCGCCGTGGCCGTGCTGTGCTGGTTCATGATGCGTGACTCGCCGCTGTGGAGTCCGAACACGGACCCGGTCGTGCCCAAGCTCGCGGCGGCCGCGAAGTTGCCGGTCACGTGGCAGATGTCGTTCCTGTACGCCGTCGCGTTCGGCGGGTTCGTCGCCTTCTCGACGTACCTGCCGACGTACCTCAAGGACGTGTACGACTTCGACCTCGCCGGTGCGGGATCGCGCACCGCGGGCTTCGCGCTCGCGGCCGTCGCCGCCCGCCCCGCAGGCGGCGTGCTGTCGGACAAGGTCGGGCCGAAGCTCATCACGGGCATCTCGTTGCTGGGCACCGTCGTGATGGCCGCGGTCGTCGCGCTGCAGCCGCCGCCGGAGATTCCCGCCGGAGCTGCGTTCGTGCTGCTCGCGGCGTTCCTCGGCCTCGGCACGGGCGCCGTGTTCGCGTGGGTCGCGAAGCTCGCGCCGCCCGAGCGCGTCGGCAGCGTCACCGGCATCGTCGGTGCCGCAGGTGGCCTGGGCGGGTTCTTCCCGCCGCTCGTCATGGGTGCGACGTACGACGAGGCCGATCACAGCTACACGATCGGACTCGCCCTGCTCGTGGTCGTCGCGGCGATCGCCTTCGCCTTCTCGCAGTGGGGCATCCGCTCCCGCCCGGGCACGCGCCGCAAGGACTGACGCGGGGTCGCAGGCTCAGTAGGAGAGCTCGCCCTGGTCGTCGTCGCTGCTCGTGCCGATGTGCCGGTGGGCCTCGAGGATCTCCACCTCGGGGCGGCCGGCCATCCAGCGCTCCACGGTGTCGAGGACCTGGACGACGTGGGCCCGGTCGATCGACACGAGGCTGCCGCCGATGCCCGCGCGCCGGTACAGGTCGACGGAGTCGGTCTCGGCCGCTGACACGGCGAACCGTCGCTGCAGTTCGTTGACGATCGGCTTGACGATCGCGCGCTTCTCCTTGAGGGAGTGCACGTCACCGAGCCGCAGGTCGAACTCGATCCATCCCACCCACACGGGCTCAGTCTGACAGCAGGCCGTCGATCAGGAGGTGCAGGTGCACCCGCACGTCGTCCATCGGCGCCGTCGACCGCAGTGCGCGGGCGAGCATGATCGCGCCCTCCATCGCGCTGAGCTGGAAGCGCGCGAGCGAAGCCGCGGCGTCGGGCTCGGCCCCCGCCGCCACGAGGACCGCGGTGAAGTGGCCCGTCCAGTCGTCGAAGGTCTCCCCGGCCGCGGCGACGACCGCCGGGCTGTCCGGACCGGCCAGGGCGGCGGCCGCGATCGGGCAGCCGAGGGCGAAGTCGTGGCGCTCCAGCTGCCCGACCCACCAGTCGATGCGCGCGTCGACGTGGGCGTGCGGGTCGGGGTCGTCGCAGAGTCCGACGATGAAGTCGCCGGCGCGCCGGGTCGCGGCGGCCACCAGCTCGGTCTTGCCGCCGGGGAAGTGCTGGTAGATCGACTGCCGCGCGGTGCCGCTGCGCTCGAGGATCTCGGCGATGCCGGTGCCGTGCACGCCGTGGCGGCGCAGCAGCACCGCGGTCGTGTCGACCAACCGGTCGCGAGGAGACGTCACGTTGCCCAGCATAGACCGATCGGTCTATGCTCGTCGACATGACGACGCTTCCCTTCGCCGAGGCCCAGCTGGCCGCCGCGCAGCAGATGACCGGACTGGAGTTCCTGCGGTTCGCGACCTCGATGCCGCGCGACCAGCGCCCGCCGATCATCGGCGACCTGTTCGGGATGGAGATCCTCTCGCTCGAGGAGGGCACCGCCTCGTTCTCGATCCAGTCGCTGCCGACCGCCGCGAACCCGCTGGGGAACCTGCACGGCGGAGCCTGCGCGACGCTGCTCGACTCGGTCATGGGGTGCGCCGTGCACACGACGCTGCCCGCCGGCGCCGGCTTCGGCACCCTCGAGCTCAAGGTCAACTACATCCGCACCGTGCCGGTCGACGGGCAGACGCTCGTCGGCACCGGCACGGTGATCCACGTCGGTCGCAGCACCGCCACGGCCGAGGGCAAGGTCCACGACGCCGAGGGCAGGCTCGTCGCCCACGGCACGACGACCTGCATGATCCACCGCTGACGAGAGCGGTGGCGTCGGGTCAGTCGAACAGCTCCGACAGCCAGTTCTCGCGCTTGCGCTTCTTCGGGTACGAGGACGTCTCGCGGCCACGCGGCGCCTCGTACTCGCGCGCCGGTGCGGACGGGGTGGTCGGTGCGGCCGAGGCGCGATCGATGATCTTGTCGAGCTCGCCGCGATCGAGCCACACCCCACGGCACTGAGGGCAGTAGTCGATCTCGATGCCGCTGCGTTCGCTCATGACCAGGACGGTGTCGTCGGTGGGGCACTTCATGGCTCGACCGTAGGCAACCGGTCCAACCCGGCACGGACTGAACGTCCGGTCCTGCGTGCAGCCAGACTCGGGTTTCGAGGCGCGTGCCGACCGCGCCAAGTAGACTCGGCCCGCCGCACGAGACCGAGGGAGGGCCCATGCGCCGGGCGATCGTTGCTGTCCTGGTGGGAGTTCTGGCGAGTCTGTTCTCGCCGATCGCACCCACCGCCGTCGCCGCCGATCCGGCGTCATCGGGTGCGGTCGATCCCTTGGCCCACCATGCCTGGGTGGTGCTCTTGACGAGTGCAGGGTCCTACGCGACGACCTGGACCGACGACGCCGTTCGCACGTCCGTCGACTCGGCCCTCGCCTACTGGAAGCGTGAGTCCGACGGCGTGATCTCGTCCTTCAGCCGTGAGAAGGCCGTGACGCGCCTGGCCGACGCCAGTACGTCGGGGTGCAACGTGGCCAGCCTCAGCGAGGCCCAGACGGTGTGGACGAAGGCCGCGGTGGCCGCGGGATTCCCCGGTGGCCCGGGCAACCATCTCGTCGTGGTGGTTCCCGAGACCTGCGAGTCGACGCTGGTCCCGGGAACCCGGTCGACGCAGGGCACGGTCGGTGCTGGAGTTCACGACGGGGGAAAGGTGATCGCTCTGCTGGGCACCCACGCGACGGCCTCGATCATCGCCGGACTCTCCCGGAACATGGGTTTCCCCGAGGCCGTGGCCGACCGGTGCACCGGATGCAGGTCCTCGTTCCCGACGGACGCCTACAGCGTCACGGGGAAGGTGATGCGGTCGGCTCCGCAGGCCTACGAACCGACCTTCCTGGGCACGGCTCAGCGATACCATCTCGGCCTCGTGAGGGGGTCCTCGTGGTCGACGATCACCACGCCCACGACGTACGAGATCGAGAGTCGCGGAAACGTCAACGGTCAGCACGGGATCGTCGTGGAGTACGACGGTGAGCTGTTCGGTGTCGACTACCGCTGGGGAGCGAACGCTGAGGACGAGGGCAGCAGCTTCTACGCGCGGCACATGTTGGACACGAACACGGGTTACGTCTACCCGCGAGGTGCGATCACGGTGACGCACCTCGATCCGGCGACGGGTCAGACGACACTGCTCACGCACGGGCGGGAGGATGCCGGCTTCATCGGTGAGCAGACGGAGTTCGACCCGCAGGTCGACTCCGCCACCGGCACCGGGTTCCCCTTTGTGGCGCACGCCAATGCCGGGACGATCACGGTGGTGCCCGGCGAGGGCGCGGTCGTCCGGGTGCTGGCCGATCGGACGTTCCACCCGACGGTGACCGTCACGGGCACCAGACGGGTCGGTGAGCGACTCACCGCCCGGGTGACGGGCGATCTTCCGAACGCCACCCCGCGCATCCGGTGGACCGATGAGGTAGGTAGAACCGTCCTGGCCCGTGGTCCGGTGCTCATCGTGCCGGGCGACAGCGCCGACTCCCGCGTCGTCGCCGTCGTGGACTATCCGGGCCTGCCGAACGTCGCCCAGGCCTCGGAGTACGTGCTGGTCGGGCGCGGCCGAATCAGCGCATCCACGCCGCGTATCACCGGTCGGGCCAGGGTCGGTGCGAAGTTGCGCGCGAAGCCAGGCGCGTGGAGCGCCGGCACCCAGTTCCGCTACCGCTGGTATGTCGGTGGCGTTCGCATCAAGCACGCGGCCAAGTCGACGCTCAAGGTGAGCTCCTCGATGCGTGGCAAGCGCATCCGGGTCACCGTCGTCGGCACGGCACCGGGCTACCAGTCCACGTCCCGCACCTCGGCGGTGACGGCCAAGGTGCGTCGCTGACTCAAGGACGGACGTCGGTTGCCGATAGGCTGAGTTGAGGGTGTGCCGGGAAGTCTGGTCGGCGGCATGTCGCCGACCCTGGAGGAGCCCCATGAACGCGCCGTCCCTGTTCTCGCGTGGCAGTTGGCTCGAGTCCTCGCGAACGGCGGAGATCCTGCGCAAGGAGACCGTCGGCGGGTTGATCCTGCTCGTGTCCGCCGCGGCCGCGCTGATCTGGGCGAACTCGCCGTGGCAGCAGGCGTATCACGATCTGTCCGACTTCGTGTTCGGCCCGTCGGCGCTGCACCTGAGCCTGAGCGTCGAGACGTGGGCGGCCGACGGGTTGCTGGCGATCTTCTTCTTCGTGGTCGGGCTGGAGCTCAAGCGCGAGTTCGTCGCCGGCGACCTGCGTGACCCACGCCGCGCCGCGCTGCCCATCGTGGCCGCCGTGGGTGGCATGGTCGTGCCGGCGTTGATCTTCGTGGCGGTGAACGCCGGCCACGGGACGACCAGCGGGTGGGCCATTCCGACGGCCACGGACATCGCGTTCGCGGTGGCGGTCCTGGCCGTCATCTCGACCCACCTGCCGTCGGCGTTGCGGACGTTCCTGCTGACCCTCGCGGTCGTCGACGACCTGCTCGCGATCACGGTGATCGCCGTGTTCTACACCGAGGACCTCGATCTGGCGATGCTCGCGCTGGCGGCCGTGCCGCTCGCGCTGTTCGCGTTCGTCGTCCAGCGCGGCCCGCGCACGCCCTGGCTGCTGATCCCGCTCGCGCTCGTGACGTGGGACCTGGTCCACCTCTCGGGGGTCCACGCGACCGTCGCCGGCGTGCTGCTCGGCTTCACCGTGCCGGCGGTCGAGCGAGCCGGTCGGGCGAGCATCGCCGAACGGATCGAGCACCTCGTGCGGCCGATCTCGGCGGGCTTCGCGATCCCGGTCTTCGCCTTCTTCGCCGCCGGGGTGACGTTCGGCGGCGGCGTCATGGGAGACGCCCTGCACTCACCGGTCTTCTGGGGCATCGTGCTGGGGCTGGTCGTGGGCAAGCCGGTCGGCATCCTGACCAGCTCCTGGCTGCTGTCCAGGACGACCCGGGCCGGGCTCGACCCGAGCATCGCGTGGGTCGACGTGGCGGGCGTGGCGATGCTGGCGGGCATCGGTTTCACGGTGTCGTTGCTGATCGGCGACCTGGCCTTCGCCGATCCCGAACTCGACGACTTCGTGCGCATCGGGGTGCTGCTCGGGTCGGTGACGTCGGCCCTGCTGGCCGCGGTGGTCCTGAGGTCGCGCAACCGGCACTACCGCCGGGTCGAGCAGGAGGAGTCCGCCGACGACGACGGCGACGGCGTCCCGGACGCCTTCCAGCGCTGACCCGTCAGAGCACCCAGAAGAAGCCGACGACGCACGGCGTCAGGGTGAGCAGCAGCCACGGCAGCGACCGCCAGGTCAGCAGCGGCTTGTCCAGGATGAACCGCGCGACTCCGTAGACGAGCAGCGCGATCGGGACCGACATGACCAGCAGGATGATCTGGTCCGAACGACGATCGGGGCCAAGGGCGTAGGCCGCGCCGATCGCGCCGAAGAGACCGTGGATCGTCGTGACGACCCACGTGATCGCGAGGATCCGGCGCCGGACGAGGTTCAGCGAGGGCTCGTTGTCGTCGAAGGCCACGGGGTTCCGGGTGGTCTCGCTCATCGAGTGGCTCCCGTCAGCGCGTGGTCGGCCCGTTCGATCACGTGGTGCAGGACCTGGTTGACCTGCTCGAGCTCGGCGACGCTCATGTCGAACCGGGCGAGCATCGTGACCGGCACGTCGAGGGCGCGCTCGCGCAGCGCCCAGCCGTCCTCGGTGACCGTCAGCGCGAAGGCGCGGTCGTCGCCGGGCCGGCGGTCGCGGCGCAGCAGGCCGGCAGCCTCGAGGCGCTTGACGAGCGGAGAGACGGTCGCGGGTTCGAGCCGGAGCCGGTCGCTGAGCGCGCGGAGCGTCTGGCCGTCGTTCTCCCAGAGCGCGAGCATCACGAGGTACTGCGGGTGGGTGAGGCCGAGCGGCTCGAGGACGTCGCGGTAGCAGGACACGACGGCGCGCGACGCGACCGAGAGCGCGAAGCAGACCTGTTCGTCCAGCGAGAGGGGATTGCGGGGACCGGGCATGTCATGAGTGTACTGATGATGAGTGCCCTGATGAAATCGGGGTCAGCCGAGCGTAGGTTGTGCGCATGGCCTTCCGTCACCGCACGGCGTACGACGAGTCGGTGCCGCGCGCCCTGCACGAGGCCCGCGAGGCGTACGACGCCGCGACGGCCGAGTACGAGGAGGCGGTCGCGCGGGCACGCCGGGCGTGGGCCGAGTCCCTCGCCGCCGCCGTCGACGCAGGCATGTCCTATCAGGAGATCGCCGACGAGGTCGGGGTCTCGCACACGAGCATCAGTCGCGCGATCAAGCAGTTCGGGGAGCACTGAGCCGACGCATGAGGCGCGTGCACGTGATCGTCCGTGGCCGGGTGCAGGGCGTCGGATTCCGGTGGACGATGCGCATCGTGGCCGAGAGGTCGGGAGCGTCGGGGTGGGTCCGCAACCTCCCGGACGGCAGCGTGGAGGCCGAGGTCGAGGGCACGGACGCGCAGGTCGATGAGGTGCTCGCGTGGCTGGCCGACGGCCCCTCGGGTGCCAGGGTGACCTCGCGCGAGGTCACCGACCTGCCCGTCGGCGGGAGCCGGGGCTTCGACGTGCGCTGAGCAGCAGCCCGGCGCCCACGGCGAGCAGCGCGCCGGCCAGCGTCGCGAGCCACGCCGCCGGGCCACCGGCGTTCGCGAGGTCACCCGAGCCCCAGCCGTCGTCACCGGTGGACCCGCCGTCGTCGGTGGACCCGCCGTCGTCCGTCGATCCACCGCCACCGTCCGACTGCGCCTCGACCACGATCGTGACCTCGGCCTGCGAGCACAGCGGGACCGGGTCCGGCGAGCAGATGCGGTACGTGAAGCGGTCGGTCCCGGTGAACCCGTCCTCCGGGGTGTAGGCGAAGCGTCCGTCGCTCAGGGCAACCGTCCCGTGACCCGGTGCGTCGACGACGACCGGGTCGCCGGCCTCGCCCTTGTCGTTGGTCAAGGAGTCGATCTCGACCGTCTCGCCCGCGGGCGTCCGCGCGCTGTCGTCGGTGGCCAACGGTGAGACCTCGAAGCGGACCGTGCCGCTCGAGCACAGGCTTGGCGTGCCGTCGTCGCAGACGATGACGGACATGTCGTCGCGGCCGGAGAACCCGACGCCCGGTGTGTACATGACGTCCGCGCCGGTGAGGGTCGCCGTGCCCTCGCGCGGGTTCCGGGCGATGACGTAACTCACGGCGTCGCCGTCGGGATCGGTGCCGCGCAGGGTCCCGTCGACCGGCTGCTCGGTGACCGTCCGCCACAGCTCGTCGGGGACGACCGGCGGCGCGTTGGGTGAGCGGACCACGAGGTCCACGTCCGCCTCGGCGCACAGGGTCGGCGCGCTGGCGGCGCAGATGCGGTACGTCAGGACGTCGGTGCCCAGGTAGCCAGGTCCCGGGGTGTACCGGATCGTGTTGTCCGGCCGGACGACGGCGAGGCCATGGGCCGGCGGGGTCGGGATCGTGACGATCACGTCGTCGCCGAGGTCGTTGGCGAGCTGCGGCACGTCGACGGGCGTGTCCACCGTGGTCTCGGCGGTGTCGTCGACGGCGACCGGACGAACGTTGATCGTGATCGTCGCGGAGTCACACGCGGCAGGGACGTAGTTGTCGCACACCTCGTAGTCGAAGCTGTCGATGCCCGTGAAGCCGTCCTCGGGCGCATAGCCGAACAGTCCGGCCGGGGTCACGACGGCTCTGCCGTTCGAGGGCGCATCCTGCAGCGTCGTTCGCAGGCTCTGGCCGGGATCGGGGTCGCTCACGTCGAGCCGATTGAGGGAGACACGCTCGACCAGCGTGTCGTAGGTGACCGAGGCGGCGACCGGGGGGTCGTTCTCGGGGCCGGGCTCGGCGACCTCGGTGACCTGGGTCGTGACCTCGGCGGCCGGCGACGTGCCGTCGTTGTTGCTCGGGTCCGGATCGGCGGTGCTGCTGGTCCCACGCACGACGTTGACCAGCGTGCCGCTCGCCGGCGCGGTGCCCGAGACGGTGCGAGTCACGGTCGCCCCCGACGCCACGCTGTCGAGCTGCCAGGTCACCTCGCCGCCGGCGACAGTGCCGCCGTCGGAGGCGGTCACCCCGGTGAGAGCGGCGGGGAGCTCGTCGACGATCTCGACCGCGTCGGCCGTCGTCGGGCCGTTGTTGGTGATCGTGACCGTGTACGTGATCGTGTCGCCCGACGCCACGGTGCTGGGGCCGGACTTGGAGACGTCCAGGTCGGCGCTCGGCCGGGGCTGCAGGCCCGAGCACCCTGGTGTCGGGTAGTCCTCCGGCGGGACCGCCGAGACGGCCGCCGGGACGACGTTGGTGACCGTGCCCGACTGCAGGTCGAAGATCTGCGGCGGGGTCGGCGGGGTGGTGTCGTTGACGACGATGGGCGACGCGGCTGAGTCGCCGGTGAAGGTGCCCTGCGTCCGGGTCTCGCCGGTGACCCGGTAGCGCCCGAAGCCCGTGACCGTGCCGTCGTTGGACAGTCCGGCGCTGAGGAGGGCACCGCTCAAGGCCTGGCGCCACGTGCCGTTGTTGGTGAAGGTCGCACCGACCAGGGCGAAGCCCTCGTTGAGCGACGACGGAGAGTTGTTGCGCAACGCTGCCTGGGCGAGGAGCACACACTCGTTGTGCAGGGTGCCGGAGCCGTTGACCTCGACGGAATTCGCCTCGAGCGCGCCGGAGTTCTGCAGACGTCCGTTCACGATCAGTCCCGCGGTGATCCGCAGCGCACCATTGTTCTCGAGCGAGGCGCTGCCGTTGACGTTGTAGTCGCCGCGCACCTCCATCTCGCCGTCGTTGACGACGGCGCCGGTCGCGGGCGAGAACGCCTCACGGAAGGTCAGGGTGCCGCCGGCCAGGTTGTGGATGCTCGCCGCGCCGTTGATGTTGAAGGTCCCGCCGGTGACGGTGCCCTCGTTCTCGAGCGAGAACCCGGTGGCGACGGCGGTGCCAGGCAGCGTGACCTCCGCCCCGGAGGCGACGACGAGCGCACCCGCGGCGTTGTTCATGTACGGCGGGGTGAGCACGGCGGACGCTGCGACGCAGAGCGTCGAGCCGGCGGGGAAGGCATCGATTCCTCCGGTGAAGGCACCGCCCGTCAGCAGCAGCGTCTCGCCGCCGGCGACGCTCAACGACTCCGAGCGGTCACCGGTGAGCGTCCGGCTGGGGGAGCTGCACTGCGAGGCGAAGTCCGCCTGGGCCGGCGGGGCGAGCGGCAGCAGCAGCACCAGCCCGATCAGACCCCCGAGCGCAGCCGCCGTCGTTCTGGTCGCCGCCGAGATCGCCATGGTTCACCCTAAGCGGCCCCGGCCGGACGGGCCACGTAGGCGTCCGGAAACGACGAAGGCCCCGGCGAACCGGGGCCTTCGTCGTTGGTACACCCCCTCGGACTCGAACCGAGAACCCATTGATTAAGAGTCAATTGCTCTGCCAATTGAGCTAGGGGTGCCCGCGCGCTGGCGCGAGACAAACATTAGCGCACACCTCCCCGCGACCTGAAATCGAGTGTCATGCTTCGACCGTGACGGCCTTGCAGACGTGGACCCGCGGCAGCTTCTCCGACGTGGGCATCACCCACGACACGTACCGCAAGGGCAGCGGCCCCGGGGTCGTCGTGATCCACGAGATCCCCGGCATGACCCCCGAGGTGATCGCCTTCGGCGAGGAGGTCGTCGCGCGCGGGTTCACGGTCGTGATGCCGGATCTGTTCGGCGAACCGGAGCGACCCATGACCACCGGGTACATGCTCGGCTCGGTCGTCCGCGGATGCGTCAGCAAGGAGTTCACGGCGCTCGCCCTGGGCAGGACGGCTCCCGTGACCCGCTGGCTCGCCTCGCTGGCCCGCGCCCTGCACGAGGACCTGGGCGGTCCCGGCGTCGGCGCGATCGGGATGTGCTTCACCGGCGGGTTCGCCCTGGCGATGCTCGTCGAACCGGCGGTCGTCGCCCCGGTGCTGGCGCAGCCCTCCGCGCCGTTCCCGTTCACCGGATCACGATCTCGCGACCTCGGGCTCAGTCCGGCCGACCTCGACGTCGTCAGGGAGCGGGTCGCGAAGGGCTGTCCCGTCCTGGGCCTGCGCTACGAGGACGACCGGATGGTCGGGCGGCGCTTCGACACGCTGCGCGCGGAGCTGGGCGCGAACTTCACGGCGGTCGAGTTCGCGGGCAGCCAGCACTCGACGCTCACGCTCGATCGCCAGCAGGTGGGCGTGGACGCGGTGCTGGACTTCCTCGACGCGCGGCTACGCCCCGAGTGACTCCAACAGCGCGGAGGCGGCGTTGTGGCCGCCGATGCCGCTGACCGCTCCACCACGGCGAGCGCCGCTGCCGCACAGCAGGATCCGCGGGTGCTGCGTCGCGACGCCCCAGCGGCCGGCGGGCGTGTGCGGGTGCTCGTCCTCCTCGAGCCACGGCCACGCGAGGTCGCCGTGGAAGATGTGGCCGCCGGGCATCCAGAGCTCGTGCTCGATCTCGGTCGGCGTCTTGGCCTCGAGGCCCATCAGCAGGGGCTCGATCGGCTCGGCGAGGTGCTCGTCGAGAGCGCGGAGGACGCGCGCGATCGCGGTGTCCTTCGCCCCCGGCGCGTCGAGGACCTCCGGCGGCGTGTGCAGGCCGAAGTAGGTCAGCGTGTGGGCCGGGGTGTCGCGCAGTGCGGGTCCGAGGATCGAGCGGTCGGTGAGGGTGTGGCAGTAGAACTCGCCCGTCGCCGGAGGCAGTGCCCCGGAGGCCGCGGCGGCCCAGGCGTCCTGCAGCTCCTCGTACGACTCGTCGAGGTGGAACGTGCCCGCGAACGCGGTCCGCGGATCGACCCCGCAGGCCAGCTTCGGCAGCCGCGACAGCAGCAGGTTGAGCTTGAGCTGGGCGCCGGCGGGCTTGGTCGCGGGCGAGTGCCCGAGCAGCCGTTCCAGCACGTACGGCGCCGCCCCGAACAGGACGTGGTCGGCCTTCTCGACGAAACCGTCACCGCAGACCGTGACGTCGACGTCGCTCACGTCGATCCCGTCGACCTCCGAGTTCAGCCGGATCGTCACTCCCGCCTCGGTCGCGCGCCGCGCGAGGGCGTCGGTGACGGCGCCCATGCCGCCGACGGGCACGCGCCACTCGCCGGTGCCGTTGCCGACGAGGTGGTAGAGGAAGCAGCGGTTCTGCACGAGGGACGCCTCGTCGAGCGACGCGAACGTGCCGATGAGCGCATCGGTCGCGACGATCCCGCGCACGACGTCGTCGGCGAAGCGTCGCCGCAGGGCGGTACCGAGCGGCTGCTCGACGAGGTCGGTCCAGATCGCCATCTGCACCTTGTCGCGCAGGTCGCCGATGTGGGGGAGCGGGTGCAGGAACGTCGGCGCGATCGCCTCCGCGATCGTGGCGACCTCCGCGTAGAAGCGTTGCCAGGCCTCGAACTCGGCGTCGTCGCCGGTCAGGTCGGCGAAGGAGGCCCGCGTCTTCTCGCCCTCGTCGGTCTCGACCAGCAGACCGCCGACCCGCCCGTCGCGCTGCCACGGCGTGAACGAGGCCGTGCGTCGTGAGCGCAGCTCCAGGTCCAGGCCGAGCTCGTCGATGAGCTGCTGCGGGAACAGGCTCACGAGGTACGAGTAGCGCGACAGGTGCGCGTCGTACTCGTCGAACGTCGTGGTGCTGATCGCCGCCCCGCCGACGTGGCCGAGTCGCTCCAGCACCTGCACCTCGAGCCCAGCGCGGGCGAGCAGCGTCGCCGCGACCAGTCCGTTGTGTCCTGCCCCGACGATGACGACGCGATCGGCCATGCTCCGAGAGTAAGCCGGAATCGGGTCGATGCGTCATGCGTCGAGTGGCCCGCGACCCGCGCCCGGAAGACGCACCGTCGCGCCTGCCCGCGGCTAGGGTGACGCGCATGAGCGAGCAGTTCGTCGGAGCGATCGACCAGGGCACGACCAGCACGCGCTTCATGGTGTTCGACCACGCCGGCACCGAGAAGGGCCGGCACCAGGTCGAGCACGAGCAGATTCTGCCGCGCGCGGGCTGGGTCGAGCACGACGCCGCCGAGATCTGGCGCAACACGCAGGCCGTCGTCGCCGGAGGGCTCGAGGCCGCCGGGATCACCGCGGCCGACCTCGCCGCCGTCGGCATCACGAACCAGCGCGAGACGACGGTCGTGTGGGACCGGCGCACCGGCGAGCCGTACGCGAACGCGATCGTGTGGCAGGACACCCGCACCGCCGACCTCGCGAAGCGCCTCGACGAGGAGGGCGCCGGCGCCGTCATCCACGCGAAGGCCGGCCTTCCGCCCGCGTCGTACTTCGCCGGCGGCAAGCTGCACTGGATCCTGGAGAACGTCGACGGCGTGCGCGCCGACGCCGAGGCCGGGCACGCGCTCTTCGGCACGATCGACACGTGGCTCATCTGGAACCTCACGGGAGGTCCCGACGGCGGTGTGCACGTCACGGACGTCACGAACGCGAGCCGGACGATGCTCATGCACCTCGAGGACCTCGACTGGGACGACGAGCTGCTCGAGATCTTCGGCGTCCCGCGGCAGATGCTGCCCGAGATCACGTCGTCGTCGGTCGAGTTCGGTCGCACGCAGGCCGACGGGCCCTTCGACGGCGAGGTCGTCCTCGCGGGCAACCTCGGCGACCAGCACGCCGCCCTCGTCGGTCAGGCCTGCTTCGAGCCGGGGATGCTCAAGAACACGTACGGCACGGGGAACTTCCTCGTCCTCAACACCGGCACCGAGATCGTCCGGTCCGAGCGTGGCCTGCTGACGACGGTGGCCTACCGCTTCGGCGACGAGCCCGCCGTCTACGCCCTCGAGGGCTCGATCGCGGTGACCGGCTCGGCGATCCAGTGGCTGCGCGACCAGCTGAAGGTGTTCGCGGAGGCCGCCGACTCCGAGGGCCTGGCCGCGACCGTCGAGGACAACGGCGGCGTCTACTTCGTCCCGGCGTTCAGCGGACTGTTCGCCCCCTACTGGCGGTCGGACGCGCGCGGCGTGATCGTCGGCCTCTCGCGCTTCAACACGGTCGCCCACGTGGCCCGGGCCGCCCTCGAGGCGATCTGCTACCAGTCCAAGGACGTCGTGGACGTCATGGTCTCCGATGCCGGCCTCGAGCTCGAGGTGCTGCGCGTCGACGGCGGCATCACCGCCAACGAGCTGTGCATGCAGATCCAGGCCGACATCCTCGACATCGAGGTCAGCAGGCCCGTGGTCGCCGAGACGACGTGCCTCGGTGCGGCCTACGCGGCCGGCCTCGCCGTCGGGTTCTGGGCGAGCACCGACGAGCTGGTCGCGAACTGGGCGGAGTCGAAACGCTGGACCCCGAACTGGGACGACGAGCAACGCGAGTCCGGCTACCACCAGTGGAAGAAGGCCGTCGACCGCACGCTGGGGTGGGTCGAGTGAGCGCGGGAACCGCGGGCCGGCTGTCGGCCGCCCTGCAGGCGGAGCGGTCGGTCATCCGCGGCTTCGCGAGGCTGCCGGAGTCCGTCGTCGCCCGACTCGGCCGGCGCGCGCCGGTGAACCGGGCCGGTGAGCAGCTCGCGCCCGAGGTCGCGGTCGCGCTCTCGGTGCTGAACCGCATCCCCGGCGGTGACTTCACGGACCATCCCGTCGAGAAGGCCCGGCGCATGATCGAGGACGAGGCGCTCGTGTTCGCCGACACCTTCGAGCCCTTCGCGGTCGAGGAGGACCTCGTGATCGAGGGCCCGGGCGGCCCGATCCCCGCGACCCGCTACCGCGCGACGACGGAGTCCGCCGGTCTCGTCCTGTACTTCCACGGCGGTGGCTGGGTGCTGGGCAGCCGGATCAGCACCGACTCGGCGGTCCGCTTCCTCGCCCGCGAGGCCGGCGTCGACGTGCTGTCGGTCGACTACCGGCTGGCGCCGGAGCACCCGTTCCCCGCGGCGATCGAGGACGCCCTCGCGGCCTGGGACTTCGCCGTCGAGCACGCCCCCAGCTGGGGACTCGACGCCACGAGGATCGTGGTCGCCGGCGACAGCGCGGGCGGCAACATCAGCGCTGTCCTGGCCCAGCAGCTGCGCGGCCGGGAGGTCACGCCCGCCCTGCAGGTCCTGCTCTTCCCGGTCACCGACCTGTCGACGAAGCACCCCTCGTACGCCGAGTTCTCCGACGGCTTCTTCCTCACCGAGAAGCACATGGACTGGTACCGCGAGCGCTACCTCGCGGACGAGTCGGACGCCCTCGACCCGCGTGCCTCGCCCCTGCTCGCCGAGGACCTCTCGGGGCTGCCGCCGGCGTACGTCGCCGTCGCCGGCTTCGACCCGCTGCGCGACGAGGGCATTGCGTACGCGGAGCGCCTCACGCAGGCCGGGGTCGCGACGACGCTCGAGCGCGAGGGCTCGCTCATCCACGCCTTCATCAACATCACCGCCGTCAGCCGTCCGGCCCGCGAGGCGACGTCCCGCATCGCCACGGCGATCCGCGAGGCCGTCCGATGACTGGTTGACTGGGCCCATGCGCACGGTCGCCCTGTCCCCGCAGTACCGCCAACAGTCCCTCGACGCTCTCGCGAGCCGGCACTTCGACGTGCTCGTGATCGGAGGCGGCGTCGTCGGAGGGGGCTCGGCCCTCGACGCGGCGACCCGTGGTCTGACCGTCGGCCTCGTCGAGGCCCGCGACTTCGCCTCGGGCACGTCGAGCCGCTCGAGCAAGCTGATCCACGGCGGCCTGCGCTACCTCGAGATGCTGGACTTCCGGCTCGTCGCCGAGGCGCTCGCCGAACGCAGCCTGCTGATCGAGAAGCTCGCGCCGCACCTGGTCAAGCCCGTGCCGTTCCTCTACCCGCTGACGCACCGCGTGTGGGAGCGCGGCTACGCCGGCGCCGGTGTCGCGCTGTACGACTCGATGGCGCTGCTGTCGGGTCGCGCACGCGGCGTGCCGCGTCATCGCCACCTGACCCGCACGGGCGCGCGGCGTCTCATGCCCGCGCTGCGCAAGGACGCGCTCGTCGGAGCACTGCACTACTACGACGGGCAGGTCGACGACGCCCGGCACACGATGATGCTGTCGCGCACGGCGGCGGCCTACGGTGCGCACGTCGTCAGTCGCACCCGCGTGGTCGACCTGCTGCGCGAGGGTGACCGGGTCGTCGGCGCTCGGGTCAAGGACCTCGAGTCCGGGCTCGAGTTCGACATCCGCGCCCGCCAGGTCGTCAACGCCACGGGCGTGTGGACCGACGAGACGCAGTCGTTCGCGGACGAGCGCGGCCAGTTCCACGTCCGCGCCAGCAAGGGCATCCACCTCGTGGTGCCGCGCGACCGGATCCGCGGCGAGTCCGGCCTGATCCTGCGCACCGAGAAGTCCGTCCTGTTCGTCATCCCGTGGGGTCGCCACTGGATCATCGGCACGACCGACACCGACTGGTCGCTCAGCAAGGACCACCCGGCGGCCAGCGCGAAGGACATCGCGTACCTGCTCGACGAGGTGAACAAGGTCCTCGTCGAGCCGCTCGTGCCCGAGGACGTCGAGGGTGTCTACGCCGGCCTGCGACCGCTGCTCGCGGGCGAGGACGAGGCGACCAGCAAGCTGTCGCGCGAGCACGCCGTGGCGACGGGCGTGAAGGGTCTCGTCGTGATCGCCGGTGGCAAGTACACGACCTACCGCGTCATGGCGAAGGACGCGATCGACGCGGCCGTCCAGCAGATGGGCACGCTGCTCGACCGCCGCGTGCCGCCGTGCTGCACCGAGGACGTGCCGCTCGTCGGCGCCGAGGGCTACGAGGCACTGTGGAACCAGCGGCACGTCCTGGCCGAACGCCACGGCCTCGGAGTCGGCCGGATGGAGCACCTGCTCAACCGGTTCGGCTCGCTCGCGCTGGAGGTGCTCGACCTCATCGCCGCCCGGCCTGACCTGGCCCAGCCGCTGCCCGGGACCGACGACTACCTGCGCGCCGAGGTGGTCTACGGAGTCACGCACGAGGGCGCCCGCCACCTCGACGACGTGCTCGCGCGGAGGACCCGGATCTCGATCGAGACGTTCCACCGCGGCACCGAGTGCGCCGAGGACGCGGCCTCGTTGATGGCCGAGGCGCTGGGTTGGTCGGAGGACCAGCGCGCCCGCGAGGTCGACCACTACCTCAAGCGCGTCGAGGCCGAGCGTGAGAGCCAGACGATGCCCGATGACGAGACCGCCGACGCGGCGCGCATGGGTGCCCCGGACGTCGTGCCGGTGGCGCGCGATGGCGGGGTGCCGGTGGCGCGCGACGTGGACGCGGTCGCCGTTCCGGGGGAGGCCGAGTGAGGGTCCTGGTCGTCGCCGCGACGGCGGCCGAGGCCGCGCACGTCCCGGAGGGGCTGACGGTCGTGCTGACGGGGATCGGCAAGGTCGAGGCGGCCGTGGCGACGGCCGGGGCGATCGCCGAGCACCGGCCGGAGCTCGTCGTGAACGTGGGCACGGCCGGTGCGCTGCGCGCAGGCGTGTCCGGGCTATTCGTGCCCTCGACGGTGGTCAACCACGACCTGTCGGCCGCCGCGATCCGCGCGCTCGGCCACGACGCGGTCGACGAGCTGGATGTCCCCGAGGGCGACGGCACGGTGCTCGCGACCGGTGACCTGTTCGTCACGGACCCGGTCGTGCGCGACCAGATCGGTCGACGTGCCGACCTCGTCGACATGGAGGGATTCGCGGTCGTCCGCGCGTGCGCGGCCGCCGGGGTGCCCGTGCGCCTCGTGAAGGTGGTCAGTGACAACGCCGACGACACGGCACTGGACTGGCCGACGGTCGTCGATCACTGCGCCCAGCAACTGGGGGAGTGGCTGGCCGAGCACGTGACCGCCTGAGGTTCCGGGCCCGGCCGTCGCGCTGGACGTCAGCGTTCGGGCTCGGCGTCGTCGCCGCGGGTCCACGCGATCGCGATGAGCTCGCGCAGGACGTCGAGGTCGATGTCCGCCAGCTTCTTGACGTAGACGCAGCCCGCGCCCTCGGTGTAGGTGCCGAGACGCGGGAGCAGCGCGGCGCCCTCGGGCAGGTCCTTGAGGCCGTAGAGCGACAGTTGGGCCTTGCGGGGCGAGAAGCCGGTCTTGGGCCAGTCGCCGCGGTTGCGGGGGTTCGCGGGGGAGATGTAGCGGTAGCTGCCGTAGCCGACGATCGACGGCCCCCACATGACGGGCTCGGCACCGGTGACCTCGGCGAAGATCTCGGCCAGCTGCACTCCGTCCTCGCGGCGGCGGGCGGGAGTGGCGGCGGCGAGGAACTCCTCGACGCTCGCGTCGGTGGGCTGAGTCTTGATCTCGGCCATGAGGTCATTGTGCCCTGATGTGGTGCAGTCCTCGGGGGAAAGGAAAAGGGGACGTGGTCACCCACGTCCCCATTCGGGGTGGCTGACGGGACTTGAACCCGCGACCACCGGCACCACAAGCCGGGGCTCTACCAACTGAGCTACAGCCACCATGTGCGCCGCCGAGCAGCGCAGCGAGAAGAGTCTAGCCGAGGCTCGGCCGTGGACCTACTCGGGTGTCGTCGCGCCGACGATCTCGGCGGCGACGGCGCGGGCGGTGTCGGTGTCCATGCCCGGATCGGGGGTGAAGACGGTGCGCCGGTAGTAGCGCAGCTCGTCGATGCTCTCGCGGATGTCGGCGAGCGCGCGATGGGCGCCGCCCTTGGCCGGCGCGGCGAAGTAGGCGCGCGGGAACCAGTGTCGGGAGAGCTCCTTGATCGAGGAGACGTCGATGACGCGGTAGTGCAGCCACGTCTCGAGCTCGGCCATGTCGCGGGCGAGGAAGGCCCGGTCGGTGCCGATGGAGTTGCCCGCCAACGGGGTGCGGCCCGGCTCGGTCGCGAACTGTCGGACGTACTCGAGCACCTGCTCCTCGGCCTCGCGCACGCTGATGCCCGTGGCCAGCTCGTCCAGCAGCCCGGAGGTCGTGTGCATCTGTGTGACGACCTCGTTCATCTGCTCGAGCGCGGCCTGCGGAGGCTTGATGATCAGGTCCACGCCGTCGCCGAGGACGTTGAGGTCGTAGTCGGTCACGAGGGCCGCGATCTCGATCAGCGCGTCGTCCTGCAGCGAGAGTCCGGTCATCTCGCAGTCGATCCACACCAGCTTGTCGTTCACGCAGCCAACCCTAGTGCGCGCCGCCGACGCTTCGCCCGCGCCCGGTAGGCTTCCGCCGTATCGTCAGAAGTGCCGCCCGAGGAGCTCCCGTGACCAACGACCGCAAGGCCCGCGCCGCCCGTGCAGAGCAGATGCGCAAGGACCGCGAAAAGGCCGACCGCCGCCAGCGCAACCTCATCACCGTGGCGATCGTGGCCGTCGTCATCCTGTTGATCGCCGTCGCCGGCTGGGGCATCAAGTCGATCGCGGACGCGAACCAGGACGAGACGAAGGTCATCACCCCGAACAACCTCGTCGAGGGCGGGGTCGAGTTCCCGGCCAACGAGGGCGTCGACAACGCCGCGGCGCCGCTCGTGCAGACCTTCGAGGACTTCCAGTGCCCCGTCTGCCAGCAGTTCGAGCAGGTCAGCGGCCCGTTCCTGCAGGAGCAGGCCGCCGCGGGCAAGATCCGGCTCGTGTTCATGCCGCACAGCTTCCTCGACGACCAGGGCGGCAGCACGAACGAGTACTCCCGCCGGTCGACCAACCTCGCGATGTGCGCGGTCGACCAGAACGGCGCCGAGGACTTCTGGAAGGTCCACAACGCGCTGTACCAGAACCAGCCCGACGAGGGCACGGCCGGACCGTCCGACACCGAGCTGATCGCCACGGCGAAGACGGCCGGCGTCACGGTTGACGAGGCGTGCGTCAAGAGCCACCGCTTCGTCCCGTGGATCGACAAGACCAACGACGACCAGCAGACGAAGGACGATGTCACCGGCACGCCGACGGTCTGGGTCAACGGCAAGGTCACCGAGGCCCGCACCCCGGACGATCTGCAGAAGGCGATCGACGCGGCGGCCAAGGGCTGAGATGACTCCCGACCGTCGCCGAGCACTCATCGGGGCGGCGGTCGTCGTCGTGGTCGTGGCCGCGATCGCGGCGACATGGTGGGTCGTCTCCTCGATGGAGGACGATCCCGCCGCCGTCGTCGCGCCCTCCGGCGTGGTCGACGGCGGCGTCCCGTATCCCGCAGCCGGCGACGAGGATGCCGACGCGCCGGTCGTGGAGGTGTACTCCGACTTCCTGTGCAGCCACTGCAAGGACTTCGCGGCCGACGGCGGCGTCTACCTGGCCGACCAGGCGAGGGCCGGCGCGATTCGCTACCGCTACGTGCCGTTCGTCGTGCTCGACGACGCCGACGGCACCGACCACTACTCCAGTCGGGCCGCGTCGGTGGCGCTGTGCGGGTTGGAGCAGGACGGTCCCGAGGGGTTCTGGCGCATCCACGACGCGCTGTTCGCCCACCAGCCGACGCAGGTGCCGACGCCGTCGGACGCCGATCTGGTCGACCTCGCCGGCGAGGCGGGGGTCACCGGGATCGACGACTGCGCGACGCAGAGCACCTACCAGGCGTGGGTCCAGCAGCAGTACGACGAGATCGCGAAGGCGGGCCTCGTGGACTCGACGCCCACGGTCGTGATCGACGGTGAGATCACCGAGGCGCAGTCGGCCGCCGACCTTGCCGAGGCGATCGCGGCGGCCACGCGCTGACCGCGCAGCGCCCCCGGCAGGAGTCGAACCTGCGACCTAGAGATTAGAAGGCTCTTGCTCTGTCCAGCTGAGCTACGGGGGCCTCGCCACAGCCTAGCGGCGGGTGTCCGGACCGGACCCTAGGCTGTCCTGCGTGACCAGCGCCGCATCGACCCTGCCGCCCGAGACGGATCCGTTCCGCCAGCGCGGTCGGGTCCTGCTGGTCGTCCTAGTCTGGATCGCGGCCGCGGTCGGGGTCGCCGGTGCGATCTTCTTCGCCTCGCACTCCGGGTCCGTGGCGGGCACCTCGCTGGCCCTGGTCTACGCCCTCATCCCGTTGCCGATCGTGCTGTGGGCCTACTGGTGGCTCGACCGGGTCGAGCCCGAGCCGTTCCGGTACAAGGCGGCCGCCTTCGTGTGGGGCGCGGTGGTCGCGGTGGCGATCGCGCTGCCGCTCGAGATCGCCATGGCGCGGCTCGGGATGAGCGAGGACTGGCTCACGGCCGTCGGCGCACCGTTCGCCGAGGAGTTTGCGAAGGGCCTGTTCGTCGTGCTGACGCTCGTGCGCAGTCGGCGGATCATCGACGGCGTCCTCGACGGCCTGATCGTGTCGGGACTCGTCGCGATCGGCTTCGCCGCGATGGAGAACGTCGGCTACTACGCCGCCAGCTACCTGGGCTTCGACGCCGACGTGCCCTACTCGGGCACCGAGTTGGCGACGGCGACGTTCGTGGTGCGCGGACTCTTCAGCCCGTTCGCCCATCCGCTGTTCACGTCGGCGATCGGCATCGCGATGGGCGTCGCGGCGCTCCGCTCGTCGAAGCGGGCCCGCCTCGGGCTGATCCTCGTCGGCTACCTCGTCAGCGTCGGGCTGCACGCGCTGTGGAACGGGTCGATCGTCATCGTCGGCGGGTTCGGGTTCCTGATCGCCTACCTGGTCCTGGCGGGGCTGCTGATCGGCCTGGCGGTGCTGGCGATCGTGCTGCGGGTCCGGCAGTTCCAGACGCTCACCCGATCGCTGGAGCATGTCGCGACGCGCGGCTGGATCCATCCGGCCGAGGTGCCGTGGCTCGTGCGCTTCGGCCGTCGGCGCCAGTGCCGCGAGTACGCGGCCCGGTTCGGTCCCGTCGAGGCGGACGCGGTCCGGCGCTACCAGCGGCTCGCCACGCAGATGGCGTTCCTGCACGATGCGGTGATGACGGGCCGGGCCAAGCCCGACGGGCGTGAGCGCACGTACGCGCTGCTCGACGCGATGTGGCACCTGCGCCCGTTCCTGCGCTTTCCCCCGGCGCTGCCCCCGGGCGTGCGGTGAGTCGGCCCCCGTTCGGGCGCGCGATTGGGAGTGCGTGGGAGGCCGCCGGTAGGCTTGCGGGCATGGATCATCACGTCAAGGACCTGTCCCTCGCCGAGTTCGGCCGCAAGGAGATCGAGCTGGCCGAGCACGAGATGCCGGGCCTCATGGCCATGCGCGAGCGCTTCGGCGACAGCAAGCCGCTGGCCGGCGCCCGCATCGCCGGCTCGCTGCACATGACGGTGCAGACCGCGGTCCTGATCGAGACCCTCACCGCGCTGGGCGCGGACGTGCGCTGGGCCACCTGCAACATCTTCTCGACGCAGGACCACGCCGCAGCCGCCGTCGTCGTGGGCCGTGACGGCACCGTCGACGCGCCGGCCGGCACGCCCGTCTTCGCGTGGAAGGGCGAGACCCTCGCCGAGTACTGGGACGAGGCCGAGAAGGTCTTCGACTTCGCCGAGGGCGGCCCCAACGTGCTGCTCGACGACGGCGGCGACATCACGATGCTGCTGCACCTGGGCGTCGAGTACGAGAAGACCGGCGTCGTCCCGCCGCTGGACTCCACCGACAACGAGGAGTTCAAGGAGGTGCTGCGCGTGCTGGCCCGCTCGGTCGCGACCAAGCCGCAGCACTGGACCAACATCGCCAAGGACATCAAGGGCGTCTCGGAGGAGACCACGACGGGCGTGCTGCGCCTGTACGAGCGCTTCCGCGACGGCACGCTGCTCTTCCCGGCGATCAACGTCAACGACTCGGTCACCAAGAGCAAGTTCGACAACAAGTACGGCTGCCGCCACTCGCTCATCGACGGCATCAACCGCGCCACCGACGTCATGATCGGCGGCAAGGTCGCGGTCGTGTGCGGCTACGGCGACGTGGGCAAGGGCTCGGCCGAGTCGCTGCGTGGCCAGGGCGCCCGCGTCATCGTCACCGAGATCGACCCGATCTGCGCGCTGCAGGCCGCGATGGACGGCTACGAGGTCAAGCGCCTCGAGTCGGTCGTCGAGACCGCCGACATCTTCGTCACCACGACGGGCAACTTCGACATCATCCGGGTCGAGCACTTCGAGAAGATGAAGCACCAGGCGATCGTCGGCAACATCGGCCACTTCGACAACGAGATCGACATGGCCGGCCTCGCGAAGATCCCGGGCATCGTCAAGGACGAGATCAAGCCCCAGGTCCACCAGTGGATCTTCCCCGATGGCAAGAAGATCATCGTGCTGTCCGAGGGACGCCTGCTCAACCTCGGCAACGCCACGGGTCACCCGTCGTTCGTCATGAGCAACTCGTTCACGAACCAGGTGCTGGCGCAGATCGAGCTGTTCTCTAAGGCCGACCAGTACGAGCTGGGCGTGCACGTGCTGCCCAAGCACCTCGACGAGGAGGTCGCGCGTCTGCACCTCGACGCCCTCGGCGTCGAGCTGACCGAGCTGTCCAAGGAGCAGGCCGAGTACCTCGGGGTCGACGTGGCGGGTCCCTACAAGTCGGACCACTACCGCTACTGACATGTCGCAGCGCCGCCACAAGCACGATCGCGTGCTCGTCGTCGACGATGATGCATCGTTGGCGGAGATGCTCGCGATCGTGCTCGAGGGGGAGGGCTTCCGCACGCGCGTCGTCCGCACGGGCGACGCAGTCATGGCCGAGTTCGAGGACTTCAAGCCCGATGTGGTGCTGCTCGACCGGATGCTGCCGGGCCTCGACGGCATGGAGGTGTGCCGGCAGATCCGCGAGCTCTCGGGCGTGCCGATCATCATGCTCACGGCCAAGGGCGACACCGGAGACATCGTCGACGGCCTCGAGGTCGGCGCCGACGACTACATCACCAAGCCGTTCCGCAACAACGAGCTGATCGCGCGGATCCGCGCCCGGCTGCGCCGCAGCGACCCGCTCGCCGCCCGGATCGAGTTCGGGGCGATCGTCCTGGACCCGCAGGCGCACACCGTCACCCGCGACGGCCGCCCGGTGTCGCTGACCCCGCTGGAGTTCGACCTGCTCGCGTGCCTGATCGCCGCGCCCGAGCAGGTCTTCAGTCGCGAGGTGCTGCTGCAGAAGGTCTGGGGCTACCACCACCCGGGCGACACGAAGCTCGTCAACGTGCACATGACCCGGCTGCGCCAGAAGATCGAGGACGACGCCGACGACCCGCAGGTGATCCGCACCGTGCGCGGCGTGGGCTACCAGGCGATCGACCCGGCGATCCGCTGATGCGCCGGCTCGTCGGCCTGTGGCGGCGCTCGCTGCGCTTCCGGGTCGTGCTGAACACCGTGCTGCTCAGCACGGCGGTGATCCTGGCCGTGGGCTGGGCGCTGCTGCGCGACGTGGCCGGCGGGCTGGCCGAGAACCGGCGCGACGCCGCGATCGCCGAGGCCCGCGCGGGCTTCGAGCAGGCGCAGTCCCAGCTCGACGCCGCGGTCGACACCGAGCCGGCCCCGCAGTCGCAGGCGCTCACCCAGCTCGTCGACTCGCTCGCCGCCACGCGCGGCGAGAACCGCTCGTACGAGCTCGTGCTGCAGGGACCGCTCGCCCAGCCCGGCGGCGCACCGGTGCGTGCCTCGGGCGACGTCGGGATCGACGAGGTGCCCGCCGACCTCGTCAGGGAGGTCGGGTCGGAGCAGGGCACGTTCTGGACCTTCTCGGAGCTGTCCACGTTCGGCTCGGACGGGGAGATCCCGGTCGTGACGGTCGGCAGCCGGGTCACGGCGCCCGGCTCGAACGACCAGTACGCGCTCTACTACGTCTTCTCGATGGCCGACCAGCAGGAGACGCTCGACCTCGTGCGCAACGCCCTGCTCGCCGGTGGCCTGGTGCTGCTGGTGATGGTCGCGATCGTGTCGTGGCTCGTCGCCCGTCAGGTGGTCGACCCGCTGCGGCTGGCCCGTCGGATCGCCGAGCGCTTCGCGGCCGGAAACCTCGAGCAGCGCATGCACGTGCGGGGCGAGGACGACATCGCCCGCCTCGCGACGGCGTTCAACCAGATGGCCGAGAGTCTGCAGAGCCAGATCCGCCGGCTGGAGAACCTCTCGCGCCTGCAGCAGCGGTTCGTCTCGGACGTCTCGCACGAGCTGCGCACCCCGCTCACGACGGTGCAGATGGCCAGCCAGGTCCTGCTCGACGCCCGGCGCGACTTCGACTCTCAGACCGCCCGTGCCGCCGAGCTCCTGCACACCGAGCTGGATCGGTTCGAGGACCTGCTCTCGGACCTGCTCGACCTGAGCCGCTTCGACGCGGGTGCGGCCACCCTCGAGCTCGATCCCGTCGACCTCGCGGAGGTCGCTCGCAGCGCCGCCGGCAGCGAGGCGCTCACGCGCGCCGGGATGGTGGGCCGGGCCCACGGGGTGAACCGGCCGGCCGTGGTCGACGCCGACATCCGACGCGTCGACCGCATGGTGCGGAACCTCATCGTGAACGCCTCCCGGTACAGCAAGTCCGCGAGCGTCGACGTGATCGTCTCCCAGGCGCCCGACCGGGTCTCGCTCGCGGTGCGTGACCACGGGATCGGCATGACGCCCGAGGAGGTCCGCCGCGTCTTCGACCGGTTCTGGCGCGGCGACCCCGCCCGATCGCAGGGCGGGACCGGCCTCGGCCTGGCCATCGCCCGCGAGGACGCGGCACTGCACGGTGGCACCCTCGAGGTGTGGTCACGCGAGAACCGGGGCACGGAGTTCGTCCTCACGCTGCCGCGCAAGCCCGGCGAGCGCGTGTGGGAGCCGGTCTCGAAGTCGGTGTACGCATGAACGGCGTCCGCTGGACGCGTCGCGTCGCCATGGTCGCGGCCATCGTCGTCGTCACCGCCGGGTGCGCGGCGATCCCGACCTCCGGCCCGGTCGAGCGTGTCGAGGACGAGTCCGGTCTGGGCGAGAGCACCGTCCGGTACACGCCGGCGGGGCCGGCGCCGGGGGCGAGCGAGCCGCAGATCATCCGCGGTTTCCTCGACGCGATGCTGGCGTACCCGGTGACGCATAAGGTCGCCGCCGAGTACCTCACGCCCGAGGCCGCGCGGACCTGGCGTCCCGGCACCCGCACGACCGTCTACACGAGCGCGGACGTCTTCTCGACGCGACGCGGCAGGGCCTGGATCGACCTGGCGGCCGAGTCGCGGCTCGACGCGCAGGGGCGGCTGAGCCACCTGACCGGATCGAACCGGGTCGACGTCCGGCTCAAGCGGGTCGACGGGGAGTGGCGGATCGCGACGCCGCCGGACGGCGTGCTCGTCAGCCACGACTGGTTCGACGACTACGTGCGGCCGTTCGACCTGTTCTTCCTCGACGGCGCGGGGGAGCGGCTCGTCACGGTGCCCGTCCACGAGGTCGTCGGCGACCAGTTGGCGACCTCCCTCATGACGAGCCTCGCGATCGGGCCCACGGATCAGGACCCGCCGGGCCTCACGACGGCCGTCCCGCCCGCCTCCGACCTGAGGTCCTCGGTGCCCGTCGTGGAGGGGGTCGCGCAGGTCGACTTCTCGACTCGCGTGGGCGAGCTGACGACGAACGACCAGAAGCGGCTCTCGGCACAGATCGCGTGGACGCTGCGCCAGATCCCCGCCGTCACGAGCATCCAGATCACCGGCGACGGAACCGTCGTCGCGCCCAACGGCGACGCGGTCCAGGACGCCTACGGCTGGGCCTCGTTCGGTCCGGACAAGTCCCGCCGGTGGGCGATCGTCGTGACGGCGGGCGCGGCCCAGCAGGTCGACCGCTCCTCGCGCCAGCCCCTGCCGGGAGCATGGGGCGACGATGCCGAGGGCGCCGTCATGGTCACCACCGGCGGCGACCGCGCCGTGGGGGTGTGGCCCGACCGGGCTCGGGTCACCGACGCCGCAGGACGTGACCCGGTCGACGTCGTGGGCGCGCGATTCCTGCGCCCCGTCGTCGACGTGGAGGGTCTGGCGTGGCTCGTCGACCGGCCCGGCGACACGGCCCGCGTCCGGGTCTCCGACGGCACCCGGGTCACGACGGTGAGGGCACCGGGCCTGCCGGAGGTCAGCTCGTTCTCGGTGTCGCCGGACGGCGCCCGGTACGCCGCGACCGCGGACGGTGCCCTCCTCGTCGGGGACATCGAGCGACAGGACGGCACCGTGGTCGGCCTGACCCGGCCGACCCGCGTCACGACGGGCGAGGCGGCCCGTCAGGTCGTCTGGGTGCAGACGGCGCGGGTGGCCTACCTGGCACCGGACGGATCGCAGGTGATGTCGGTCCGGATCGACGGGACGGGCCACGTCTCGGGCTGGCCCGGTGGCGGGCAGCTGCTCCCGGATGTCCAGCCGACGGCACTGCTGGCCACGGCCGCTCCCGAGGCCGATCTCTACGTCCTGGGCGCCGACGGATCCCTGTGGGTGCTCGACGACACGCGCTGGGTCGAGCTCGGGATCCCCGAGGTCCGCGGCATCGCCTGAGCCGTCGTCCACAGGCGGTCGGGAGCGTCTCGACGGGCCCCGCCCGACCTGCCGAGACTGGCTCCATGCGCGACCTGTGGCACGCCGCGGCCGACCTCGTCCTCGGCCTGCGCTGCCCCTCGTGCGGATCGCCCGGACCCGGGATCTGCCGGCCGTGCGCCACCCTCGTCGTGCCCGACCCGTTCTCCGTGCCGGTGCCCGGCCTGGAGGTCGTCGCCGCCGGCCGACACGCCGACCTGCTGCGCGATGCGCTCCTGGCGTGGAAGGTCGGCGGCCGTTCCGGGCACGACGTCCTGATGGCCCATCACCTCGCGGCCGCGGTCGTGCCGCTGCTGGGGGAGCGCACCGTCGTCGCGCTCGTCCCGGTGCCCACGACCCGCCGCGCCCGACGTGAGCGTGGCCGCGACCTCGTCGGCGACGTGTCACGCCGGGCGGCCCGGATGCTCGCCGTGGCAGGGGTCGACGCGAGGGTCGTGCCGGCGCTGCGACTCGCGCGCCAGCCCGCCGACCAGCACGGTCTCGGGGCCGACGAACGCCGCCGGAACGTCGCGTACAGCATGCGTGCCGCGACCCTTCCGCGCGCGCCGGTCGTGGTGGTCGACGACGTCGTCACGACGGGCGCGACCCTGCGTGAGGCGGCGCGGGCCCTGGCGGAGCGGGGCCCGGTCGAGATCCTTGGTGCCGCTGCAGTCGCGGCGGCGATTCGGCAGGCCTGAGCGGTGGCGGGTCACCCCCTCCCCGGGCTACGGTCGAAGGGAACCGAGAAGTTCGGGCACTCGCAACGTAGCTAGGGAGTCGAACATGGAAATCGTGGTCACCGGTCGCAACAGCGAGATCTCGGAGCGGTTCCGCTCCCATGTCGCCGACAAGCTCCAGCGGATCGAGAAGTTCGACGGCCGTCAGCGCATCAACCGCGTCGAGGTCGAGGTGACCCATGCGAACAACCCCCGCCAGCACGACAAGGCGGCCAAGGTCGAGATGACGCTGCTCTCGCGCGGACCGGTGGTCAGGGTCGAGGCCGCCTCGACCGACCAGCACTCGGCGCTCGACGCCGCGATGGACAAGCTCGAGGCGCGGCTGCGGCGCGTCGTGGAGCGCAAGCGCAGTCACCGCGACCGGCACCAGGACGACGCGTTCGAGGCGGCCACGGCCGATCTGGCCCGTGCAGCGGCCGAATCGCCCGACGAGGGCCCGCAGGTCCGCCAGGTCGCCACGATCGAGGTCCAGGGCGACGGACCGCTCGTGGTGCGCGAGAAGGAGCACACCTCGGCGGCGATGACGCTCGACCAGGCCCTCTACGAGATGGAGCTCGTGGGCCACGACTTCTTCCTCTTCGTGGAGAAGGACTCGATGAAGCCGAGCGTCGTGTATCGCCGCAAGGGATACGACTACGGCATCATCCGGCTCACGGTCGAGGAGTAAGCGGCCGATACGTGGCATGATCGACACGTGAGTGTGAGCGGTGATGCCATCCGGGTGTTGCTCGTCGACGACCAGGAACTCTTCCGGCGCGGCGTGACGATGGTCCTGGGTGCCGACGGGGGTTTCGAGATCGAGGACGTTGACGACGGCGACGCCGCGTTGGAACGGATCGCGGAGGAGCCATTCGACGTGGTCCTCCTCGACGTTCGAATGCCGGGGCGCAGCGGTGTCGAGACGTGCGGTGCGATCAAGGAGACCGCGCCGACGACCGGCATCATCATGCTGACCGCGAGCGATGACGAGGCCGATCTCTACGAGTCGATCAAGGCCGGTGCCGCGGGCTACCTGCTCAAGGACGGCTCGACGTACGACCAGGTGGCCGAGGCCGTGCGGCTCGTCGCCGCGGGTCAGTCGCTGATCAGCCCCAGCATGGCGACGAAGCTGCTCGACGAGTTCGTCCACATGGCCAAGGGCCCCGCTCCGGCGACGACCCTGACGGCCCGGGAGCTGCAGGTGCTGCGGCTCGTGGCGCACGGCAAGAGCAACCGCGACATCGCCACCGAGCTGTTCATCAGCGAGAACACCGTCAAGAACCACATCCGCAACATCCTCGAGAAGCTGCAGATGAAGTCGCGCATGGAGGCGGCGATGTTCGCCGTGCGCAGCAAGCTCATCGACGACGTGCTGTGAGGCTGACGGCCCTCTCCGCCCGCCGCATCACCCTCGCCGCCCAGGGGTTCACCCGACCGGCACCCGACGAGGTCCGGCGCAGCCATCTGGCTGCCGTCGCACGACGTCTGGGCTTCTTCCAGATCGACTCGGTCAACGTGCTGCAGCGCGCGCACTACCTGCCGCTGTACTCGCGGGTCGGGCCGTACGACGTCGATCTGCTGCACCGCGCGGCGGGCCGGTCTCCCCGCCTGCTGTTCGAGTACTGGGCCCACGAGGCCGCGCTCGTCGACGTCGACCTGTGGCCGGCGATGGCCCACAAGATGCGCTCGGGCCGCGGCATGTGGGGCGGCATGGCACAGCTCGCGGCCGACCAGCCCGACCTCGTCGAGCAGGTGCACGAGGCGGTCGGCCGGTTCGGCCCCGTCACCGCGCGCGAGCTGGACGCCCGGCTCGGCAGCGCCGAGCGCACGCGCGACCACTGGGGCTGGAACTGGTCGCAGACGAAGCACGCGCTGGAGTACCTGTTCTTCGTCGGGCGGGTGACCGCCGCGCGCCGCAACGCCGCCTTCGAGCGCGAGTACGACCTGCCCGAGCGGGTCCTGCCGGCTCGGGTGCTGGCGCTTCCCGAACCCTCCGACGACGAGGCGTACCTGACGCTCGTCGGTCACGCGGCCCGCGCGCTGGGCGTCGGCACGGCCCAGTGCCTGCGCGACTACTTCCGGCTCGCGCCCGAGCCGACCGCGCGGGCGATCGCGGCGCTGGTCGCCGACGGCACGCTCGAGCCGGCGTCGATCGACGGCTGGAACCGGCCCGCCTACCTGCATGTGGAGGCCTCCCGCCCGCGCAAGGTCCACGCGCGCACGCTGCTCAGCCCGTTCGACCCGCTCGTCTTCGAGCGCACGCGCACCGAGCGGCTCTTCGACTTCCGGTACCGGATCGAGATCTACGTGCCCGAGGCGCAACGGGTCCACGGCTACTACGTGCTCCCGTTCCTGCTGGGGGACCGGCTCGTCGCGCGCGTCGATCTCAAGGCCGACCGCGCCGCTGGCCGGCTCCTCGTCCCGGGTGCCTTCGCCGAGCCGGGCGCGCCGGCGGACACGGCGGTCGAGCTGGCCACCGAGCTGCACCGGATGGCCGGTTGGCTGGGCCTGGCCGAGGTCGAGGTCGGCCACCGCGGCGACCTCGCACCCGCCCTGCGCGCACTGGTGTAACCGCGATTGTCGTCCACGCTGCGAACGGTGCGTGGCGGCTGACTCGGTGTGAGGCCCGGGGTCCTAGGATGGGCGGGTGCCGAAGATCATCGACAAGATCCTGCGTGCGGGCGAGGGCAAGATCCTCAAGCGCCTCGACGCCATCGCCGACCAGGTCAACGCCCTGGCCGACGAGTTCGGAGCCATGAGCGACGACGAGCTGCGCGCCATGACCGCGGAGTTCAAGGAGCGCCTCGCCGACGGCGAGACCCTCGACGACCTGCTGCCCGAGGCGTTCGCCACGGTCCGCGAGGCCTCGTGGCGCGTCCTGGGCCAGCGGCACTTCGACGTGCAGATCCTCGGTGGCGCGGCCCTGCACCTGGGCAACATCGCCGAGATGAAGACCGGTGAGGGCAAGACCCTCGTCGCGACGCTGCCGTCGTACCTCAACGCCCTGTCGGGCAAGGGCGTCCACGTCGTCACCGTCAACGACTACCTGGCCAAGTACCAGTCCGAGATGATGGGCCGCGTCCACCACTTCCTCGGGCTGACCGTCGGCGTCGTCGTCGCCGGCCAGACCCCGGCCCAGCGCCGCGAGCAGTACGCCGCCGACATCACGTACGGCACCAACAACGAGTTCGGCTTCGACTACCTGCGCGACAACATGGCCGAGTCCCTCGACCAGTGCGTCCAGCGCGGCCACAACTTCGCGATCGTCGACGAGGTCGACTCGATCCTGATCGACGAGGCGCGCACGCCGTTGATCATCTCGGGCCCCACCGAGGACGAGGTCAAGTGGTACGGCGAGTTCGCCCGCATCGTCGGCGCGATGACGATCGACGAGCACTACGAGGTCGACGAGAAGAAGCGCACCGTCGCCGTGACCGAGAAGGCCATCGACGCGGTCGAGGACCAGCTGGGCATCGCGAACCTCTACGACGCGGTCAACACGCCGCTGATCGGCTTCCTGAACAACGCCGTCAAGGCCAAGGAGCTCTTCAAGCGCGACAAGGACTACGTCGTGCTCGAGGGCGAGGTCCTGATCGTCGACGAGCACACCGGGCGCCTGCTCGACGGCCGTCGCTACAACGAGGGCCTGCACCAGGCGATCGAGGCCAAGGAGGGCGTGCGGGTCCGCGAGGAGTACCAGACGCTCGCCACGATCACGCTGCAGAACTACTTCCGCCTCTACGGCACGCTCTCCGGCATGACCGGCACGGCGATGACCGAGGCCGCCGAGTTCGACAAGATCTACAAGCTGGGCGTCGTCCCGATCCGCACCAACATGCCGATCCAGCGCGGCGACCTGGCCGACCTCGTGTACCGCACCGAGGACGCCAAGTTCAACGCCGTCGTCGACGACATCGCCGAGCGCCACGCGAAGGGGCAGCCGGTCCTGGTCGGCACCACGAGCGTCGCCAAGAGCGAGCGGCTCGCCAAGCAGTTGAAGAAGCAGGGCATCGCCCACGAGGTCCTCAACGCCAAGCAGCACGAGCGTGAGGCCGCGATCGTCGCGATGGCCGGTCACAAGGGTGCGGTCACGGTCGCCACCAACATGGCCGGCCGCGGCACCGACATCATGCTCGGCGGCAGCGTCGAGTTCCTGGCCGACGCCGAGCTGCGCGGCAAGGGTCTCGACCCGGTCGAGACGCCGGACGAGTACAACGCGGCCTGGCCCGAGGCGCTCGAGCGGATCGAGAAGCAGGTCGCCGCCGAGAAGGACGAGGTCATCGCCGCCGGTGGCCTCGCGGTGATCGGCACCGAGCGGCACGAGTCGCGCCGCATCGACAACCAGCTGCGCGGTCGCTCCGGCCGTCAGGGCGATCCGGGCGTCACGCGCTTCTACCTGTCGCTCGAGGACGACCTGATGCGCCTGTTCAAGGGCGACTGGGTCAACTGGATCCTGCAGACGATGAAGATCCCCGACGACGTGCCGATCGAGAACAAGCGCGTCACGAAGTCGATCGCGTCGGCGCAGGGCCTGGTCGAGGCGCAGAACTTCGAGACCCGCAAGAACATCCTCAAGTACGACGACGTCATGAGCGCCCAGCGCGAGGTCGTCTACAGCCAGCGCCGCCGTGTCCTCGAGGGCGAGGACCTCGAGCCGCGCGTGCGTCAGATGATCGAGGACGTGACCGGCGCGTACGTCGACGTCGCGACCGACGGCTACCCCACGACGTGGGAGCTCGACAAGCTCTGGACCGCGCTCGGCACGCTCTACCCGGTCAGCCGTACGGTCGAGGAGATCGTCGAGGAGGCCGGTGGACTGGAGCGGATGGACGCCACGACGCTGCGCACGACGATCGTCGAGGACGCGCTCGCCGCGTACGACGCGCGGGAGGCCGAGCTGGGTGGCGAGGTCACCCGCGAGCTGGAGCGCCGGGTCGTGCTGAGCGTGCTCGACCGCAAGTGGCGCGAGCACCTCTACGAGATGGACTACCTCCGCGAGGGCATCGGCCTGCGCGCGTACAGCCAGCGCGATCCGCTGATCGAGTACCAGCGCGAGGGCTACGACCTGTTCAACGCCATGATGGAGGGCATCTCCGAGGAGTCCGTCGGCTACCTGTTCAACCTCAACGTCGAGGTCGAGATCGAGGGCGACGGCGAGGAGCCGCAGGTGATGGCCAAGGGCCTCGAGCAGGATTCGACGCCCAAGCAGCTCTCGTACTCCGCGCCGTCGGAGGACGGCACGGCGGTCGACGTCGACGAGTCCTACCTCGACGACGACGAGCTCGATCCGAACGAGGCCGCCCGGCAGAACAAGGCGAAGGACGCCGCCCGAAAGAAGGCCAAGGCCCAGCGCCAGTCGCGCAAGCGCAACCGCTGACGCCGGCGGTCAGGCCCACTCGGCCGCGGTGCACCGCCAGCTGGTCCGGCCGTCCGAGCTCGTGACCTGCTGGAGGCGGATCGCGATCGCGTGCGACCGTCCACGCAGGACCATGCGGGCCGCGACCTCGGCCGCGTGCTCGCCGACCATCGCCACGTGGACGGAGACGACGCGCGGGCTGTGCCGCGGCGTCCCGACGCCGTAGCGCTCGTCGACGTAGCGGTGGAGCTGCTCGTAGACGTCACGGCTCAGCCACGGGCCGAGCTGGCGCACCGGACGCACGCCCGCGATCGCCTCGGCGAGCGCCTGGGCGAAGCGGGCGCACCGGTGGCGCAGGGCGCCGGCGTCACCGCGCTCCACCGGTACCGGGAGCAGGGGTACCCGCGCCGGGAAGGGCAGCGGCACCTGGAGAGGGTCGAAGGGCGCGGTCGCGAGGGCCGTGGCGGTGATCATGGTGCTCCTGGGGTGGGACGAGTTCCTGGCCGGGCTGGAGGAGGTCGGGGTCGGCGCCGATGAGGTCGCGGTTGACCGCGTACCAGCGCGCGACGTCGCGGGCGATCGTCGCGTCGTCGGCGTCCGGAAGTCGGGCGCGCACGATCGACCAGAGGCAGTCGCCGGGACGCACGACGTGACGGGAGGCGTGCGGCGCGGTGGCCCGTGCCGGGGCGGCCGGATGCACGGGCTCGGTCACGGGGCGGTCCGGCAGACGGAGCCCGTCGAGGGCGCTCGTGCCGGACTCCTTGGCCTGGGCGGGCAGTGCCGTCGCGGCGCACGTCCCCGCGACGAGCAGGGTCCGCAGCAGCGGGGGACCGATGCGGGCCGCGAGGCGACGGTCGACGAGCGCGACGGCCAGCGTCAGCAGGCACCAGCAGGCCCAGACGGCGAGTGCGAGCGCCCCGCAGGCCGCGAGGGCGGAGTCGAGACTCGACTGCGACAGGTCCGGCATGATCCCCCGATCACGACACATCTCCACGGCGTATGACGTCGTTTGACGTCCGATGACGACGTTCCACGTCGTGCCGAGTAGGAAATCGGTTCCGAGGGAGATCCGTCAACCGGCAGGTCCGAGGGCTGTGCACGGACCGTGGCGAGCCCCTACCGTGTGCGCATGCGCTGGGACCGCCTGTTCGCCGATCTGGAGGGCTCTGCGGTCGACGCGCAGGCCGACGAGCGCGACGCGCTCGCCGACGACCTGCGCGACGAGCAGTGGGGCGAGCTGGGCTGGCTGGACCTGCTCGGCGGCGACCGGGTGCGCCTCCAGGTGGTCGGCCTCGGCGAGGTCGTCGGGAGGGTCGTGGGCCGTGGCGAGCTGCTGCTCGTGGACGACGGCGGGGGCTGGCTCGCCGTCGTGCCCGACGCGGTGGCCGGAGTCGGGTCCTCGGACGGCCGGGCCGCACCGGCCCCGCCGCTGCGGCGGACCCGGCGTCAGTTCGCGCGGGCGCTGCGCGACGAGGGGATCGAGGTGCAGGTCGTGCGCCGCGACGGCACGACCGTGCAGGGTCCGATCGTCGCCGCCGGCGGCGACTTCGTCCAGCTGGCGATCGGTATGACTCGCCTCACGCTTCCGTGGGCTTGGATCGCGGCGCTGCTTCCGGCTCCGGCTCGGTGACCTGAGTCCTCTCGCGCGCCGCCCGCTCGTACTGGCGCCGGATGTAGTCGTCGAGCTGTTCGGCCTCGATGCGCCAGTCGCCGCGGCCACCGACCTGGAATCCGAGCAGTTCGCCCGAGTTGAGGAGGTCCCGCACGACCCGGGCGCTGATGTGCAACGTGTCGGCGACGTCCGTGACGGTCAGGATCTCGAAGGCGCGGGCCATGCGCGTCATTCTCACACGATGGCCCGACGCCGGCGGGACGACGACGCCCGGACTGTGGACGAACGGTGGCGGCCGCGGTGCGTGGGCCCGTATGACTTCTCCATGCGAGTCACGGGGGGTGACGCGAACGGGCCTGCGCCGGCCCGGCGCGTCGGGGGATCGAGTTGGCGTCAACCGCGGCTTCTGGCGGGGGTGCTCCTCGTGCTGGTCTCGGCCCTGCTCGGTGGCTGGCTGCTGTCGACGGCGCGCGACGCGACGGACTACTGGGTCGTGGATGCCGACGTCCGGGCCGGTGAGGCGATCGACGCGGGCGACCTGCACGCGGTGGCCGGTCGGGTCGAGGCATCGGTGGAGGGCACGCTGCTCGCCGTCTCGAGCGGGGCGCCGCGCGGCGTGTGGAGTCGGGACCTGCCGTCGGGCACGCTCCTGACGCGCGACGCGGTCACCGACCGCTCGGACCACGGTCGGCAGCTCCCGCTCGCCCTCCAGTCAGGAGCGCTGCCTGCCGACCTCGCGCCGGGCCAGGTCGTCGACGTGTGGTCGAGCCCCGGCGCCGAGGGAGATCCGGAGCTGTCCACCCGCCGTGTCCTCACGGCGGTGCCCGTCGTCGCGGTCTCGCGATCGGATGGAACGGGGGTCCGCACGATCGTCGTCGACACGGGCCGGTCCGGTCCGGTCGCCTCGGTCGTGGCGGCCGTGACGGCGAACCGGCTCACCCTGGTGCGGGTCCCGTGACCGCGCCGGGAGCCGAGCCGCTGCGGGTCGCGGTCGCCGCGTGCGGCGCGCGGTGGGAGGCGGCCGCGCTCGCGGAGATCGATGCCGCGCCCACCGTGACCCTCGTCCGACGCTGTGTCGACGTCGCCGACCTGCTGGCGACCGCCGAGACGCACCGGATCGACGTGGCCCTGCTCGCGGTGGATGCGCCCGGCCTGGACGTGGGGGTCGTGGACCGGCTCCTCGTCCTCGGCGCCGGGCCCTGTGCGGTCGAGGAGGACGGGCGCCACCTCGGCATCGAGCGCACGGTGCGGCTCGGTGCGCTCGCCGACCTGGCGGCCGCGCCGGCGGAGCCGCGACGGTCCACCTCCGACGCCGGCCGACTGGTCGCGGTGTGGGGTCCGACGGGCGCACCCGGCCGCAGCACCCTGAGCATCTCGCTGGCCGCTGCCGCGGCGGCGGCGGGCCGGACGACGGCGCTCGTCGACGCCGACCTCTACGGCGGCTCCATCGGACAGCTGCTCGGGGTGTTAGACGAGGTCAGCGGGGTGATGGCGGCGTGCCGCGACACCAATCGCGGCCTGCGCGAGACCGCCGACGCGCATCTGCTGTCGGTGGGCCCGCGGCTGCGCGTCCTGACCGGTCTGCCGCGGTCGGACATGTGGCACCACGTCCGACCCGACGCGCTCACCGTCGTGCTGGACCGGCTCCGTGAGGAGCACGACCTGGTCGTCGTCGACTGCGGCTTCGGAGTGGAGCACGGGACGGGTGCGGGACCCTGGCGCGACCACGTGACCCGCCGGGTGCTGGAGGTGGCCGACGAGGTCGTCGCGGTCGGTCGGGTCGATCCGGTGGGCCTCGCCCGCCTCGTGCGGTCGGTCGCCGACGCCGGCCCGTGGAGCCGGCCGCCGCGGCTCGTCCTGAACGGGTTCCGCCCGGGCCTGGGCTGGAGCGAGCGTGAGGTCGCGGCGACCGTCCGCGAGCTGACCGGCATCACGGTGTGGGCGTTCCTGCCGTACGACGGGGCCGCGCACGACGCCGCGATCATGAGCGGCCGGCCGATGCGCGAGGTCGCGCCGACGTCCGGCTACGTCTCGCGGGTCGACCGACTCGTCGCGGACCTCGCGATCACGCCGTCGCGCGCTCGTCCCGGCGGCGACGCCCGACGAACACGTACAGCCGCAGCAGACCACCGATGACGAGCAGGTCGATCATGATCTGCAGGGTCACCCACACGCGCGCCAGCTCGGTCTTCGCGGAGATGTCGCCGAAGCCGACCGTCGCCAACGTCGAGGTCGTGAAGTACCACGCGTCGATGCGCGACAGCGGCTCGCTGAAGGCGGCCGGGTCACGCGTCGACATGACGAGGTACGCATACGCGAACACGGCGATGAGGACCGGGACCGTGACCATGATCGAGGAGATCGCGACCACGATCGGCTTCTCGGCCCGCGCGACGTGCCACAGGCACCACGTCATGACGACCAGAAACAGCAGCAGACCGATCAGCAGCACGCCGGAGGCGAACCAGCGCACCTGCGGCTCCAGCGGCGCGAAGCCGTACAGCGTCAGCACCACGGGCACCGGCAGCACGAAGGACGCGATCGTACGGAGCATGGCCGAGATCCTAGCCGTGCGCGGGGCGGCACGCCGGTGCCACGGCGAACCGGCACCATGGTGCACTGGTGGTAGTTTCTGGCTACCCGTCCCGCGGGTCGCAGAAAGGTGATCATGCAGCGACTGAGTCCGCTCGACGCGATGTTCCTGCACCGCGACCATCCCGAGACACCGCGCCAGATCGCCTCACTGGCGATCCTGAAGCCGGGCGAGCGACCGCTGGACTACGACCGGCTGATCCAGGTCATCAACGACCGCATCGACCTCGTCCCGCGGTACCGCCAGGTGCCGCGCCGCATCCCCGGTGGGATCGGCATGCCGGTGTGGGCCGACGACGACCACTTCGACCTCTCGTTGCACGTGCGCCGCTCCGCCCTGCCTCGGCCCGGCGGTCGCGACGCGCTGCACGACCTCGTCGGCCGGCTCATCGCCCGCCGCCTCGACCACGAGCGGCCGCTGTGGGAGCTGTACCTCATCGAGGGGCTGCGCGGGGGCGAGCTGGCCCTGCTGTTCAAGTCCCACCAGTCGCTCGTCGACGGATCGCACACGGTCGACCTCGCCCAGGTGCTGTTGGAGGAGACGCAGCAGGAGCGGTCGATCCCGCACGACGAGTGGACGCCACGGCCGGCACCCGGTGCGGTCGAGCTGCTCACGGGGTCGGTCCGGTCGCAGCTGAGCCATCCGGCCGAGCTGCTCTGGACGAGCGAGTACCAGCTGGGCCGGGTCACCTCGCACCTGCCGTCGATCGCGCCCGACCAGGCGGCGCACGGTCCGCTCACGACCACGTTGTCGCGGCACCGCCGGTTCACGAGCGTGAGCGCACCGCTGGCGAGCTTCCGCCGGGTCCGCGACGAGCACGGCGGCACGGTCAACGACGTCATCCTGGCCGCGATCGCTGGCGGCATCCGCGGCTGGATGCTGACGCGCGCCGAACCGGTCACCGCGAAGACCAGCTTCCGCGCGATGGTGCCGATGTCGGTCACCCGCGACGGCACCGCCGACGGCGGGCTGCCGACGTCGCTGGGACCGCGCGTGCGCGGGCTCATGCTGACCCTCCCGGTGGGCGAGGCGAACGCCGTCGTCCGGCTGCACCAGGTCTCGTACGCGCTGCGTGGTCATCGCGAGACCGGCTCGGCGATCGCCGCGAACAAGATGGCGAACCTGCCGGGCTTCGCGACGTCGACGTTCCACGCGGTCGGCGCGCGGGTCGCCGAGGACGAGTCCGGCCGCCCGTACCACCTCACGATCACGAACGTGCCCGGTCCGCAGGACCCCGTCTACATGGCCGGACAGCAGCTCAAGGAGATCTATCCCGCGATCCCGCTCTCGGGACGCCGGGCGATCGCGATCGGCGTGACGTCGTACGACGGGCACGTCTACTTCGGCATCGTCGCCGACCGCGAGGCCGTGCCGGACGCCGACGTGCTGGGCCAGTGCATCCTCGAGGCGCTCGACGAACTGACCGAGACGCTCGAGTCGTCCCGGTCGCGGGCCCCGCGCGGACGGAAGCGGCCGCGATGACGCGCGTCTACGGCCCGGCCGGCGTGACGGAGCTGCAGCGGCTCGCCGCGGGGGAGGCCGTCGAGCTCGAGCTCGTCACGGCCGTCTCCGAGGACGAGGAGGACGAGTACGACGCGTTGCTCACGGCGGCCGAGACCGGTCCGGTCGTCGTGACCGCCGAGGTCGGCGACGACACCGCGGCCGTGCGTCCGCAGGACGTGCAGGCGTACCACGTCGACGCCGACGCGAGCGGCGACCTCGCGTGGTACGCCCCGCAGGAGCTCGACGCGGTCATCGCGCTGTTGCAGTGACCCGGTGACCCGGCGGCCGGTGGCCGGTGGGTGCCGTCACCTGACCGGGTTTCGAGGCTTCGGGCGCTGAGCGCCCTCGCGCCTCTTCCTCCTCGGGCGATCAGCCGCTCAGCGGCCTCATGCCCTCGGACTAGAGCTTGGTCTTGCCGTACTCGACCTCGTCGTGGAGCGAGGCGGAGATCGCCTTCGCCACCTCGGGCTCGATGCGACGCCCGATCAGCGGGATCGAGACCTTGACGTCGCCGTCGAGCGACATGATCGATCCCTCGCCGTCGGCCGTGATCGCGGAGGTGCCCTGCATGCGGGCCGGCTGCCCGTGGATGTCCACCGTGATGTCGGCGGTGCGTCCACCGGTCGCGTCGGCCGGGCCCCACTTCTCGACCTGCGTCACGGTGACCGTGTCACCGGTCAGCTTCTTGACGAAGTCCGGCAGGTCCGACGCCATCGTGCGGACGATCGTGACGACCGTGCGACCGCCCTCGTCGGCGACGCTGACGCTGTAGTCGGTCGCGCCCTGGCGCTCGCACGACTCCTCACGGAACGTCTGGTCGCTGACCAGGCCGAAGACCTGGTCGGGGCTGGCGGGGTACTCGAAGCGCTCGGTGAGTTTCACGCATCCTCCTGGGCTGGCGCCTGCTCGGGCGAGGCGGTGGTCCCGATCGTATCGACGGGCGCGGACGGGCTGGAGCCGATGCCCTTGAGCTCGGCGAGACGGGCCTCGACCTCGAGCTGACCGGCGTCGGCCTCCAGCTCGCTGAACTGCGCCTCGAGGCTCGAGCTCGCGAGCTCCTGCCGGCCCTGGACCTGGGCCTCGATGCGGCGGACGCGATCCTCGTACCGGCCGAGCTCGCTCGTCGGGTCGAGGATGTCGATCGATCCGATCGCGTCGTTGACCTGGGCCTGCGCCTCGGCGCTGCGATGCCGGGCGACCAGCTCGTCGCGCTTGGACTGCAGCTCGGTCAGCTTGCCCTTCATGCCGATCAGGCCGGTCTTGAGCTTCTCGACGACCTCGGACTGCTGGGCGATCATCGGGGCGGCCGCCTTGGCCTCGTTCTCGGCGGAGATCTGCTTGCCGAGCGCCACCTTCGCGAGCTGGTCGAACCGGTCCGCCTGGGGAGCCTGCCCGCCGGCGCGCAGCTGGTCGGCCTTCTGGGAGGCGGCGAGCGCCTTGGCGCCCCACTCCTTGGCCGCGGCGACGTCCTCGGCGTGGTCGGCCTCGGCGAGCCGCAGGTTGCCGATCGTCTGCGCGACGGCCTGCTCGGCCTCGGCGATCGAGTTCGTGTAGTCGCGCACCATCTGGTCGAGCATCTTCTGCGGATCCTCGGCCTTGTCGATCAAGGCGTTGACATTGGCCTTCGTCAACTGGGCGATCCGTCCGAGGATGGACTGTTTCTGTGCCATGGAACTTCCTCTTGTGTCGGGTGCGCGGGGGTCTGGGGCCATCGAACCACCCAGGTCCTCGCGGCTTCGATCATGGTCCACCCGGGAGACGAGCCGCAACCGGTGGCGCCGGCTCACGATCCGGGGAAGATCCACCAGCGCATCGCCGCGAACCGCATGAGGGTGACGAGCAGGTTGACCGCCGTCAGCGCGACCATCTCCGCGAGCGCGTGACCCGTGCCTGCGGTCGCGTGCAGGACGAGCAGCGATCCGCTCGTCGCCGCGAGCCCGGCGGCGAACACGAGCAGGCCCTGCACGTGGTGGCGGGTGCGCCCGGCGGGATCGGTGATGCCGAACGTGAATCGCCGGTTCGCGGCGGTGTTCGCGACCGCCGTGGCCACGAGCGCCAGCGCGTTCGCCCACTGCGGTCCGACGCTGCCGCGCAGCAGCAGGAACAGCAGGGCGTACGCGATCGTCGAGCACACGCCCACCACCGCGAAGATCGCGACCTGCGCGTGCAGACCACCGCGGGCGCTGGCGCGCACCGTGCGGCCGAGCGACGAGCGCAGGGACTCCAGCCGGATCGAGCCGTCGGCCAGTCCGCGGCCGACCCGCCACATGCCCTGCAGGTCGTCGAGTGCGGTGCGGACGACGTCGACACGGCTGTCCGGGTCGTCCGTCCAGTCGACGGGGACCTCGTGGATCCTCAACCCGGCACGCTCCGCGAGGACGAGCAGCTCGGTGTCGAAGAACCATGCGTCGTCCTGCACGAGCGGGACCAGCTCGCGGGCGACCTCGGCGCGGACGGCCTTGAAGCCGCACTGGGCGTCGCTGAACCGGGCCCGCAGGAGCCCGCGCACGAGGAGGTTGTACGAGCGTGAGATCAGCTCGCGCCGCGCCCCGCGCACCGTCCTGGACGCCGGGTCGAGCCGGGTGCCGATCGCGATGTCGCTGTGCCCGGACAGCAGAGGCGCGACGAGCGGCGGCAGTGCGGCCAGATCGGTCGAGAGGTCCACGTCCATGTAGACGACGACCCGCGCGTGCGACTGCGACCACGCCTGCTTGAGGGCGAGGCCCCGGCCGGGCCGGTCGATCCGCAGGGAGGCCACGTCCTCGAAGCGATCCGCCAGCACGGCGGCAAGCCGCGGGGTGTCGTCGGTGCTCGCGTTGTCGGCGATCGTGATCCGGAACGTCCACGGCAGGGTCGCCAGGTAGGCGTGCACGGTCTCGACCGATCGGACGAGGGCGTCCTGCTCGTTGCGGACCGGGATCACCACGTCGAGGTCGACGACCTCGACTCCGCGGTCCGTCGCGGGCACGCGCTCGTCGAGGTACGTCACTGGTCGGCTCCCGTCGAGAGGTCGTACAGCACCACGCCGTCGACGGTCTGTGCCGCGAAGTTCTCCTGGACCCACGCGCTGATCTGCGAGGAGGTCGAGCCGCTCGCGCCCAGTCCACCGCGACCGCTCGAGCCGATGAACCAGTGGATGTCACCGTCGGCGACGTACTGCTGGAACTGCTCGAGCGTCGGGCTCGGGTCCGAGCCGTTGAAGCCACCGACGGCCATCACCGGCTGCTGGGTCGAGAGCTGGTAGCCGGCCGCGGAGTTCGAGCCGATCGCCGCGGCGACCCAACGGTAGGCGTCGGCATCCTGCGTCAGCAGCTCGTCGATCGCCGCCGTGGACTCCGAACCGTTCAGCAGACCGCCCGTGCCGCCCCCGCCCGGCAGCTGGCCCGGCGTCTGGCCCTGTGTCTGGCCCTGGGGCTGCTGGCCCGCCCCGGGAAGGCCACCGGGACCACCGCCCCGGCCCGCGCCGAACGGACCGCCGCCGCCACCGCGACTGCTCGTGGCCGGGCCGGCCGTCGGGATCGAGCCGGTGTGCGCCGTCGCCGCCGTCTCGACCGCGTAGGCGGCCGGGCCGGCGAGCACGGCGACGGCTGCGGCGATCGCCACGGCGATGCTCGCGCGACGCGGGATCAGCGGCCACAGCACGAGCAGCACCGCGGAGGTGACGCCGACGATCACGACGACCCACCGCAGCCACGGCAGGAAGTCCGGCGTGCGACCGAGCAGGACGAACGACATCGCCGAGGTCATCGAGAGCGTGAACGCCGCGGTGAGCCGTGCGAACTGGTCGTCACGGCGCTCCCACAGGATCCAGCCGCCGATCGCGACGGTCGCGGCGATCGCGGGGGCCAGCGCGACCGTGTAGTAGGCGTGGAAGATGCCCGCCATGAGGCTGAAGGTCAGTGCGGTGACGACGAGCCAGCCACCCCAGGCGACGAGGGCGCCGATCGCGGTGTCGGTGCGGCCGCGCCGCCGCCCGAACCACAGGCCCGTGACGAGCAGGGCGAGCGCGGCCGGCAGGAACCACGCGATCTGGCCGCCGACCTCGGACGAGAACAGCCGACCCAGCCCGGTCGCGCCCCAGCCGCCCCCGCCGCCCACGGACCCGGTCTCGTTGCCGTTCAACCGGCCGAAGCCGTTGTAGCCGAGCGTGAGCTCGAGGATGGAGTCGCCCTGCGAGCCTCCGATGTAGGGCCGGCTGCCCGCGGGCCACAGTTCGACGATCGCGATCCACCAGCCGCCGGCCACGATCATCGAGCCGAACGCCACGAGCAGGTGCTGCAGTCGCTTGACGGGGGCCACCGGCGCGCAGACGGCGTACGCGAGCGCGAGGCCCGGCAGCACGAGGAACGCCTGCAGCATCTTGGTGAGGAACGCCAGGCCGACGAGCGCTCCGCCGAGCGCGATCCAGCGAACCGCCCGGACCGGGTCCTCGATCGCGCGGATCGTCGCGTACACCGCGCCGATCATCAGCAGGACCAGAAGCGCGTCGGGGTTGTTGAAGCGGAACATCAGCACCGCGACGGGGGTCGACGCGAGGATCGCGCCGCCCGCGATCCCCGCCCACGCGTTCCGGGTGACCCGGACGATGCTCGCGTACAGCAGCGCGACCGAGCCCACGCCGATGAGCGCCTGCGGGGCGAGGATGCTCCACGACGAGAGCCCGAAGATCCGCACGGACAGGGCCATCGGCCACAGCGACAGCGGCGTCTTGTCGACCGTGATCGCGTTGCCGGCGTCCGACGAACCGAACAGGAACGCCTTCCACGACTCCGCACCGGCCTGCGCCGCCGCCGAGTAGAACGAGTTCGCCCATCCGGAGGCGCCCAGGCCCCACAGGTAGAGGAGGGCGGTGCCCACCAGCAGTCCGGCGAGCGCGAGCCGCTCGGACCGTCGGCCGCGCGGGCGCCTCGGGGTGGCCTCGGTGGACTCCGCCCGCTGGGGGTCGGACTCGATGATCGTCGTCATGCCCCCACGGTCGTGCGCCGTGATGTGACGGGCCTTCGTCGTTCCTGAGGCCCGACTGTGTGGCGGCTCAGGCGTCGAAGGTCAGCTGGAACGTCGTGTCGCCGGGGCGGCTCTCGACCGTGGCGGTGCCACCGTGGGCGATCATGATCGCCTTGACGAGGGACATGCCGAGGCCGGCGCCGCCCGAGGCCCGTGTCCGGGACGAGTCGCCCCGGACGAACCGCTCCCAGATGACGGGCAGCAGATCGGGTGCGATCCCCGGCCCGTCGTCGTGGACCTCGATGCGCACCGGATCGGTGAGCACCCGGGCGGTCACGGTCGTCCCCTCGGGGGTGTGCCGGCCGGCATTCGTCAGAAGGTTGGTGACGGCCTGGTGCACGCGCAGCTCGTCGCCGACCGTCGTGACGGCCTCGCCGGGCACGTCGAGGTGCCAGCGGCGGTCCGGGTCGACGACCCCGGCGTCCGCGACGGCCTCCACCACGAGGTGCGTCAGGTCGACCTCCTCGCGGACGAGAGGGCGGCCCGAGTCGAGCCGGGCCAGCAGCAGCATGTCCTCCACGAGGGCGGACACCCGCCCGACCTCGGACTCGACCTTCGCGAGGGACTCGACCGGGTCGGCCCCCGTGCGGCGGCTCAGCTCGGCGTAGCCCTTGATCGTGGTGATCGGCGTCCGCAGCTCGTGGGACGCGTCCGCGAGGAACTGGCGGACCTGCTGCTCGCTCTCGTGCCGGGCGTTGAGTGCCAGCTCGACGTGGCCGAGCATCCGGTTGAACGCCTCGCCCACCTGACCGACCTCGTTGTTCGGGTCGGTGAGCTCGTCCGGGACGCGCGGGGTCGAGCCGACCTCGCCGCTGGACAACGGCATGGCTGCGACCTCGTGGGCCGTCGCGGCGACCTCGCGCAGGGGGCGCAGCTGGCGACGGATGATCTCGCGGGCCACGATCGCGGCGATCGCGATGCCGATGAGCGACAGCACGACCTCCCACCAGATCAGGCTCGCGATCGTGGCGTCGACGTCCTTCGTCGGCAGGCCGAAAACGATCCGGTCGCCGGAGCTGTTCGTGGTGGCCGCGACCCGGTAGGAGCCGAGGTCCGGCAGGTCGACCGTCTGCGGGGCGGCGCCGACCTCGATCTGGTCCAGCTCCTGGCGCGCGGCGGCGTCCAGCTCGGTGACCTCGCCGTCCTCCGTGATCTGGACGCCCACGCTGCACGCGTCGCCGAAGACGGCCGTGACGCTGCCGGCGTTCTGGCCCGGGGGGAGGGTCGGCAGCTCGCCGCACTGGGTCGTGAGGCCGGTCGATCCGCCGGGTCGCGGGCCCTCGACGCGCTGGGACCGCTCGACGGCGTTGTGCAGGTTGTCGTCCAGCTGGGCGGTCAGGGAGGACCGCATGATCACGGTGGCCGTGATCGCGACGAGCAGGCTCACGACGGTCACCAGCGCGACGGTCGCGCCGATGAGCCGCCCCGTGAGGGTCTGCGGGCGCATCAGGAGGCCGCCGGGTCGGCCGCCTTGATGACGTACCCGGCGCCCCGCTTGGTGTGGATCATGGGGGAGCGACCGGCGTCGATCTTCTTGCGCAGGTACGAGATGTAGAGCTCGACGATGTTGTCGTTGCCGCCGAAGTCGTAGTCCCAGACGCGGTCGAGGATCTGGGCCTTCGAGAGCACGCGCCGCTCGTTGCGCATGAGGTACCGCAGCAGCTCGAACTCGGTCGCGGTCAGCTCGATCGGGTCCCCGCCGCGGACGACGTCGCGACTGTCCTCGTCGAGCTCGAGGTCGCCGACGACGAGGGTCGGACTCTCGGCCTGCCGGCGTCCGCCCGCGCGCCGCAGGAGACCGCGCAGCCTGGCCACGACCTCCTCGAGGCTGAACGGCTTCGTGACGTAGTCGTCGCCGCCGGCCGTCAGGCCCGCCACCCGGTCCTCGACCGCGTCGCGCGCGGTGAGGAAGATGACCGGGACCTCGGGGGAGAAGGCACGGACCTTCGCCAGCACCTCGAGACCGTCGTAGTCGGGGAGCATCCAGTCCAGGATCATCGCGTCGGGGGCGAAGTCGCGCGCGGCCGAGACCGCCTTGCGGCCGGTTCCCGCGGCGCGCACCTCGAAGCCCTCGTAGCGCAGGGCCATCTGCAGCAGCTCGGCGATGTTGGGCTCGTCGTCGACGACGAGGATGCGCAGGGGCGTGCCGTCGGCGCGGGTCAGGGGCGGGGTGGCGCTCATGGCCACCAGTGTCCCTCTCCCGCTCCCCAGGTGCCTGAGTCCTGCCTGTGCCGTTCCTGTGAGACAGGGGAGTCCGTCGCCGCGGGGCTCCCAGCCGTCACCCGCGGTGCGCACAGGGAGGCCACAGGCCCGGTCGCGAGGCTGCCGTCATGAACGATGGACAACTGACTCCGCGGATGCTTCTCGTGGCCGCGATCGCCGCGGTCGTGCTCGGGGTGGGGTCGGCGGCGGCCCTCGGCGCGATCGGCGACTCGAGCACCTCGCAGGGCGGTCCCGGTGGGCGGGGCGGCGCTCCGGGCGGCTTCGGCCGTCAACCCGCGATGCCGAACGGCTCGATGGGTGGGCCGCCGGGCAGCGCTGCGCGCACCTGACAAATCACACGCGTGTCATTAACACACCAAAACCTTAAAGTTCGGCTTGAGGTTCACATCGGCGTGTCGCTGCCCTAGGCTGACGCGCATGCGCCGATTGGGACTGATGGGACTTCTGTGCCTGCTCCTGATGGCCGGCCTGTCCTCCGTGACCACGTCGGCGCACGCCTTCACCCTGATCTGCAGCGGAAAGACGACCGCGCAGGTCGCGAAGTGCGACACCTCCGGGTACGCCTCCGTCATGGCGAAGATGCACTGGCGCATGTACGGCGGCCACAACTGCACGAACTACGCCGCCTACCGCATGCAGAAGGCCGGGGTGCCCGAGCCGAGGATCCTGCTGGGCAACGCCCGCGACTGGGCGAAGAACGCCGAGAAGCTCGGCTACCCGGTCGACCAGCGGCCCGCGGTCGGCGCGATCGCGCAGTGGTCGAAGGCCGCGAGCCACGTCGCCTACGTCGAGGAGGTCGGCGCGAACTACCTGATCCTCTCCGAGGACAGCTACACGTCGAAGGTCTACCGGCGCTACAAGGTGCTCTCGACCGACTCGTGGTACCCCGAGCGCTTCATCCACTTCAAGGACGTCTCGACGTCGGTCGATCCCCAGAAGCCCACGGTCGAGTCCACCGTGAAGGTCACCGCGCCGGCGAAGGTGAGTTCCTCGATGAAGGCCACCGTCGCGGTCACCGTGGCCACCGGTGACGGCAAGCCGGCGATCGGCGTCCTGCGCGTGCGCCGTGGCGGGACCACGGTCGCGACGACGTCCCTGACGGCCGCCGCGAACGGGACCGCGAAGGTCACGATCCCGAAGATGAAGCGCGGCACGCAGTGGATCTCCGCCGCGTTCGACGGCAGTGCCACGGTGCGCCCCTCCACGAGCGGCTCGGCCAAGGTCGTCGTCACCAAGCCGCCGAAGACGATCGCCTCGACGACGACCGTGACGCCGGCGGCGACCACGATCGCCGCAGGTGCCCGGACCAAGGTCGCCGTGGCGGTGAAGGCCCTGGACGGCCGCGTGATGACCAATGCCGTGTCGGTCTACGTCGACGGCGTGCGCGTCGCGGCACCCGTGCTCAAGAAGGCCCACCGGGGCCAGGTGACGGTCGCGCTCCCGGCGATGACCGCGGGACGTCACTCCGTCACCGCGAGGTACTGGGGCTGCCCGACGGTCAAGCGGTCCACGTCTCCGGCGAAGGCGGTCATCGTCGTCGAGCCGACCACCGTCGTCGGGATGCTCGCGAAGCCGACCGTGACGTCGCGCGAGGCCACGTCCGTGACGGCGACCGTCGCCACCGCGCGCGGCGTGGCCCCGACGGCCGGTGAGGTCCGGGCGCTCGTCGACGGGATCGAGGTGGGAACGGCATCGCTGACTCCGGCGAGCAAGGGAACCGTGACGATCCCGCTGCCCGTGCTCGCGCCCGGCAGTCGCCAGGTGTCGGTCCAGTACGGCGGATCGACCTATCAGACGGCCTCGACGGGCGCCGCGACGACGCTCGTCGTGCAACAGCCCACGAGCGTCACGTCGACGCTCTCGGCCGCCTCCATCAGGACGACGACGAAGGCGACGGTCGCGGTGACGGTGCGCACCTCGACGGGTGCCGTGGCGCCCGCGGGGACGGTCACGGTCCTCGAGGGGACCAAGCGACTCGCGACCGGCACGGTGACCGCCGCAGGCACGGTCAGGCTCACGCTGCCGGTGTTCGCCGCCGGCACGCACCGGCTCACCGTCACGTACGGCGGCACGGCGACGCTCGAGCCGTCGACCGGCGCGGTCCTGACACTCACCGTCAAGAAGTAGCGGGCCGCTTCGCTCGCGCGGGCCTACGATCTCGATATGGCCAAGGAAACGATCGTCCGCGTGGTGTCCGACCTCTCCGGTGAGGAGATCGTCGAAGGAGCCGGCCGAACGGTCCGGTTCGCCCTCGAGGGCGCGACCTACGAGATCGACCTGACGAACGCCGAGACCGACGAGCTGTACGCGGCGTTGGCGCCCTACGTGGCGGCCGGTCGCTCGGTCGGCCGAGGCGTCGGCGCGGCCCGGCCACGGCCTTCGTCCGCCCGCCGCGGAGCCGAGGAGCTCGCCGAGATCCGGGAGTGGCTGCGCGCCGAGGGCCACGATGTCGCCGACCGCGGACGCATCCGCGCGGACCTCGTGGCGCTGTACGACGCCGCGCACTGATCCGGTCCATTCGCTCCACTGGGAGCATTTGACGGCGAATCGGCGCACACTGGGCAGATGACGACACCCGAGCCGGCCCCCGCCTGACGTCGATGGCCTCGCCCGAGGTTCCGCTCCCATCCACGGCGGGACAGCGCTCGCAGAGGATCTCGCGCGTCGACCGGTTGCGGTCGGGTGCGCGCGAGTGCGTGCTGCTCGTGGTGCTGTACGTCGCGTACTCGTTCGCGCGCACCCTCGCCTCCAACGACGTCGGCCCGGCCTACGCCCACGCGACGTGGCTGCTCAACATCGAGCGGATGCTGCACCTCGACGTCGAGCACGGACCGGTCGACTTCGTGGCCGGTCACCCGCACCTCGCGGTCGCGGCGAGCTACTACTACGCGACGGCGCACTACCTGATCACCCCGCTCGTGCTCGGCTGGCTGTGGTGGCGGCGGCCGACCGACTACGTCACGGCGCGGCGGGCGCTCGTGGCCGCGTCCCTCGTCGCGCTGCTGGTGTTCGTGCTGTTCCCCGCGATGCCTCCGCGGCTGTACGGCGGATACCCCGACGTCCTCTCGCTCACGTCCGACAGCGGCTGGTGGGGGGCGAGCGCCTCGGCGCCGAAGGGGCTCGGCGGGCTGACGAACCAGTTCGCGGCCATGCCCTCGATGCACGTCGGGTGGGCGGTGTGGTGCGCCCTCGCGATCGGCGCCTTCGCGCGGAGCCGGGTCGTGCGGGTCGTGGGCGCCCTCTACGCGGTGCTGACGATGCTCGTCGTGGTCGGAACGGGGAACCACTGGATCCTCGACGTCGTGGTCGGTGCCGCGATCGTGGCCGCCGCGTGGTTCGGGTTCGTCGGCCGAAGGCGAGCGTGACCCTCGTCGCCGGAACGTCGGTCTGACGTCCTCGCCTATCCTTGGAGTCATGCCCGTCGACTCCCTGTACGCCCGTCTGGAACCGCTGCTGTCCGGCGTCGCCAAGCCGATCCAGTACATCGGCGGCGAGTTGAACTCGACCGTCAAGGACTGGGACGAGGCCGACGTCCGCTGGGCGCTCATGTACCCCGATGCGTACGAGGTGGGGCTGCCGAACCAGGGCGTCCAGATCCTGTACGAGGTGCTCAACGAGCGCGAGGGCCTGCTCGCCGAGCGCACGTACGCGGTGATGGCCGACATGGAGGCCGTGATGCGCGAGCACGGCATCGCGCAGTTCACGGTCGACAGCCATCGTCCGGTGGGCGCCTTCGACCTGCTCGGCGTCAGCTTCTCGACCGAGCTCGGCTACACGAACCTGCTCACGGCGCTCGACCTGGCCGGCATCCCGCTGCACGCCGTCGACCGTGACGACTCCCACCCGATCGTCCTCGCCGGCGGCCACAGCGCCTTCAACCCCGAGCCGATCGCCGACTTCGTCGACGCCGCCGTGATGGGCGACGGCGAGGAGGTCGTCCTGGCGATCAGCGAGGTCGTGCGCGAGTGGAAGGCCGAGGGGCGTCCGGGCGGGCGCGACGAGGTGCTCGCGCGGCTCGCCGCCTCCGGTGGCGTGTACGTGCCGAAGTTCTACGACGTCTCCTACGACGCCGCGGGGCAGATCGCCGCCATCGGGCCGAACCGGCCCGGCGTGCCGACGCGCGTCGCGAAGCACACGCTCATGGACCTCGACGCCTGGCCGTACCCGAAGAAGCCGCTCGTGCCGCTCGCCGAGACCGTCCACGAGCGCTACAGCGTCGAGATCTTCCGCGGCTGCACGCGCGGCTGCCGCTTCTGTCAGGCCGGCATGATCACGCGCCCCGTGCGCGAGCGGTCGATCCAGACGATCGGCCAGATGGTCGACAACGGTCTGAAGATGTCGGGCCTCGACGAGGTCGGCCTGCTGAGCCTGTCGAGCGCCGACCACTCCGAGATCGGCGAGATCGCCAAGCAGCTCGGCGATCGCTACGAGGGCACGAACACGTCGCTGTCGCTGCCGTCGACCCGCGTCGACGCGTTCAACATCACGCTCGCCAACGAGTTCAGCCGCAACGGACGCCGGTCCGGCCTGACCTTCGCGCCCGAGGGCGGCAGCGACCGCATGCGCAAGGTCATCAACAAGATGGTCAGCGAGGAGGACCTGATCCGCACCGTCGCTGCGGCGTTCTCGCACGGCTGGCGCCAGGTCAAGCTCTACTTCATGTGCGGACTGCCGACCGAGACCGACGAGGACGTCCTGCAGATCGGCGAGCTGGCCAAGCGCGTCATCGACACGGGCCGCGAGGTCTCCGGCCGGCGCGACATCCGGTGCACCGTCTCGATCGGCGGTTTCGTGCCCAAGCCGCACACGCCGTTCCAGTGGGCCTCGCAGCTCGACCACGAGACGACCGACGAGCGGCTGCGCCAGCTGCGCGCCTCGGTCCAGTCCGACAAGCGGTACGGCCGCGCGATCGGCTTCCGGTACCACGACGGCAAGCCCGGCATCGTCGAGGGACTGCTGTCGCGCGGTGACCGGCGCGTCGGCGGCGTCATCGAGGCCGTGTGGCGCGACGGAGGCCGCTTCGACGGCTGGAGCGAGCACTTCAGCTACGAGCGCTGGGAGTCCAAGGCGGCCGAGGTGCTCGCGCCGCAGGGCGTCGACCTCGACTGGTTCACGACGCGCGAGCGCGATCACGACGAGGTCCTGCCGTGGGACCACCTCGACTCCGGTCTCGACCGCGAGTGGCTGTGGGAGGACTGGCAGGACGCGATCGACCCCGAGGGCGCCCTCGAGGTCGAGGACTGCCGCTGGACGCCGTGCTTCGACTGCGGCGTGTGCCCCGAGATGGATCTCGAGATCCAGATCGGCCCCACGGGTCAGAAGCTCCTTCCCCTCTCGGTGGTGTGACATGAGCACGACGCTGGAGGGGACCCCGAACCCGGAGGCCCCGAACCCGCAGCTGCCGATCGTGCAGCGGCTGCGCATCCGCTACGCCAAGCGCGGCCGGATGCGCTTCACGAGCCACCGCGACTTCGGTCGGGCGTTCGAGCGCGCGATCCGGCGCGCGGGCCTGCCGATCGGGTACTCGTCGGGCTACACGCCGCACCCGAAGATCTCCTACGCCGGCGCGTCGCCGACCGGCGCGGCGAGCGAGGCCGAGTACCTCGAGATCGGCCTGACCCGGCCCATGGAGCCCGGCGATGTCCGCGCCGCCCTCGACACGGCGCTGCCGGAGGGCCTCGACGTCGTCGACGTCGTCGTCTCGCCCGGGGGAGCGCTCGCCGACCTGCTGCAGGCGAGCCGGTGGCGGATCGAGCTGCCGGACGTGCCCCGTGAGGCGGCGGAGAGCGCCGTCGAGACGTTCCTGGCTCTCGACGAGGCGCTCGTCGAGCGCATGACGAAACGGGGCCTGCGGACGTTCGACTGCCGGTCGGCCGTCATTCGTCTTCTCGTCGAAGAACCGTCGTCCGAATCGGGGTGTGCGATACTGGACGTGGTCGTACGCCATGACATCCCGTCGGTACGACCGGACGACGTGATCACCGGACTGCGCACCTTGTGCGGCCTGCCGATCGAGAAGGCGCCTCTGGCGACCCGCTCGCATCAAGGGCCGCTGGATGTGCAGGAAGGTACGGTCGGCGATCCACTCGCCCCCGACCGCGACGCACCCTGACGGGTGCCGACCGCGGCGGGCCGGGCGGAATAGCCGTGTGACAGGCCGAGGCGCCGTCGAAGACAGACTTGAGGTCCCACGGGACCGCTGACCAGCCCGGTGTTCGGCTGCGCCATCGCCGGGCGGAGGAGCGCACATGCTCGATCAGAACGACGTGAACGACGAGTCCACCGGAGCCGAGGACGAGGCGTCACCGTCTCCCGATCCGCAGCCGGCCGAGGCGTCGACCGAGGCCCCCGAGGCGTCGCCCGAGGAGTCGACCGAGACTCCTGACGAGCCGAAGGTGACCACGACCCGCACGCGCCGCCGTGCCGCGGGTCGCCCCGCCGGCCCTCCTGCCGCCGTCGCGGCGATCTTCTCCGCTCCGGTCGAGACGCCGGTCGAGGAGATCGAGGACGAGGACGACGAGGAGGAGGAGGAGGCCGTGCTCGCCCAGACGGCCGAGCTCACGCCGACCCTGCCGCCCGTCGGCGCGATGTTCCAGGCCCCGCCCGCCGAGCTGGCGCCGCCGCGGTCCAGGCCCGCGAAGCCGGTCGAGGACGACGAGGACAGCGCCGAGGGCTCCGACGACGACGGTGACGACGAGGGTGGCGAGGGCTCTGAGCCCAAGCGCCGCCGCCGCCGCGGCGGTCGCCGTCGCCGCAAGAACGACCAGGACTCCTCCGACGACGGTTCCGACGACTCCGACGACGCGGGATCGGGCGACTCCGACTCCGACGGTCAGGGCGACGAGGAGCAGGGCTCGTCCGGCTCCACCACGACGCGCCGCCGCCGCCGTCGGGCCCGCGCTGGCGAGGGCGCCGAGTCCTCGTCGGACGACCCCGAGAACACCGTGGTCAAGGTGCGCGAGGGCCGCACGGCCGAGGACGAGATCACCGGCGTCACCGGCTCGACCCGCCTCGAGGCCAAGAAGCAGCGCCGCCGCGAGGGCCGCGAGGCCGGCCGTCGCCGCGCCCCCATCGTGAGCGAGGCCGAGTTCCTCGCCCGCCGTGAGGCCGTCGAGCGCGAGATGGTCGTGCGCCAGCGCGACGACTACACCCAGATCGCCGTGCTCGAGGACAATGTCCTCGTCGAGCACTACGTCGCCCGCGAGTCGCAGACGTCGCTCATCGGCAACGTCTACCTCGGCAAGGTGCAGAACGTGCTGCCCAGCATGGAGGCGGCGTTCGTCGACATCGGCGCGGGCCGCAACGCCGTCATCTACGCCGGCGAGGTCGACTGGTCCAACATCCAGAACGGCAAGCAGCGCAAGATCGAGGACGCGCTGCAGCCCGGCCAGACGGTGCTCGTGCAGGTCACGAAGGACCCGATCGGCCAGAAAGGCGCCCGGCTCACGAGCCAGGTCAGCCTGCCCGGTCGCTTCCTGGTCTACGTGCCCGGCGGCGGCAGCAACGGCATCAGCCGCAAGCTGCCCGAGAACGAGCGCGCGCGGCTCAAGGGCCTGCTCAAGGAGGCCCTGCCCGAGAGCGCGGGCGTCATCGTCCGCACGGCCGCCGAGGGTGCCACCGAGGACCAGCTGCAGCGCGACATCACGGCGCTGACCGCGCGCTGGGAGGACATCGAGCGCAAGGTCGCCGACGGCAAGTCCCCGCAGCTGCTGTACGCCGAGCCGGACCTGATGATCAAGGTCATCCGCGACCTGTTCAACGAGGACTTCGCGTCGCTCGTCGTGCAGGGCGACGAGGCCTGGGACATGGTCGCCGGCTACGTCGCCCATGTCGCGCCCGACCTCGGGGAGCGCGTGCGCCGTTGGGAGGGCGAGGGCGACGTGTTCGCCGAGCGCCGCCTCGACGAGCAGATCCACAAGGCGCTCGATCGCAAGGTCCACCTGCCGTCGGGCGGCTCGCTCGTCATCGACCGCACCGAGGCGATGGTCGTCGTCGACGTCAACACGGGTCGCTTCACCGGCTCGGGCGGCAACCTCGAGGAGACCGTCACCAAGAACAACCTCGAGGCGGCCGAGGAGATCGTCCGTCAGCTCCGGCTGCGCGATCTCGGCGGCATCATCGTCGTCGACTTCATCGACATGGTGCTCGAGAGCAACCGCGACCTCGTGATGCGTCGTCTCGTCGAGTGCCTCGGGCGCGACCGCACGCGCCACCAGGTCGCCGAGGTCACGTCGCTCGGCCTGGTCCAGATGACCCGCAAGCGCATCGGCACGGGCCTGCTCGAGTCGTTCAGCCACGAGTGCGAGCAGTGCCACGGCCGCGGCGTCATGATCGAGGACGCCCCGGTCGAGCCGAAGAAGGACGAGGGCCCGCGGCGCGGCCGCCGTGGCGGTCGTTCCGGTGGTCGCGGCGGCAACGAGGGCAGCGCCAACGGCAACGCCAACGCCAAGGGCGACGGCAACGCCAAGGGCGAGGGCAACGGCAACGCCAAGGGCGACGGCAACGGCAACGCCAAGGGCGACGGCAACACCAAGGGCGGCGGTCGCCAGCGCCAGGCCAAGTCGCAGGAGCCGAAGGCCGAGGAGTCCCCGGTCGAGGAGCCCCTGACGCAGGAGCCGGACACCGACGCCGGACCGGTCGACGAGGCCGCCGTCTCGGATGCTCCCGTCGAGCAGGTCGCGGCCGAACAGGTGTCTGCGGAGCCGGCTCCCGAGCAGCTCCCGCTCGATCCCGAACCCGCCGGAGACGGCGAGGACGGACCCGTTTTGACCGAGGGCGGGGCGCCCCAGTAGAATGGACAGTCGGTGCGCCTCCGTCGCGCACCCCGAATTCTCTGAAGCACACCGTCTCTGACGCAACACAGCTCGAAGTGAGGAATCCCGTGGTGTACGCAATCGTGCGCAATGGCAGCGGCCAGGCCAAGGTCGCGGTCGGCGACGTCATCTCGATCGACCAGCTCCAGGCGGCCGAGGGCGACACCGTCCAGCTCGCCGCCGTGATGCTGGTCGATGGCGACGACGTCACCGCCGGTGCCGACGCGTCCAAGGTCAAGGTCGACGCCGAGGTCGTCGGCCCCGCCAAGGGCCCGAAGATCATCATCCAGAAGTACAAGAACAAGACCGGCTACAAGAAGCGCCAGGGTCACCGCCAGAAGTACACCCAGGTCAAGATCACCGGAATCTCGAAGTAAGGGCACGCAGACATGGCACACAAGAAGGGCGCAGCCTCCACCAAGAACGGCCGCGACTCCAATTCCCAGCGCCTCGGCGTGAAGCGCTTCGGCGGTCAGCAGGTCAACGCCGGCGAGATCATCGTCCGCCAGCGTGGCACGCACTTCCACCCGGGCACGAACGTCGGTCGCGGTGGCGACGACACCCTGTTCGCGCTCTCCGCGGGTGCGGTCGAGTTCGGCACCCGTCGTGGTCGCCGCGTCGTGAACATCGTTCCGGCGGAGCAGTGACGAGTAGATCTTCCTGAGAGGGGCGGTCCGCTGATGCGGGCTGCCCCTTCTCTTTTTCGGCAGGGTTCCTTTTCTCAACGGAGGCAGTGATGGCGATCCCCACGTTCGTCGACCAGGTGACGTTGCACGTCACGGGCGGCAACGGCGGCCACGGTGTCGCCTCGGTGCACCGCGAGAAGTTCAAGCCGCTCGGTGGCCCCGACGGCGGCAACGGCGGTCACGGCGGTGACGTGATCCTGCGGGTCACGCCGGACGTCACGACGCTCATCGACTACCACCACGAGCCGCACCGCAAGGCGACGAGCGGCGCGCCCGGTGCGGGCTCGAACCGCAACGGCGGCAACGGCGAGGACCTCCTGCTGAAGGTGCCCGACGGCACGGTCGTGCGCGATGAGGACGGCGAGGTGCTGGCCGACCTGGTCGGTGCCGGCACCGAGCTCGTGATCGCGGCCGGTGGCCGCGGTGGCCTCGGCAACGCCGCGCTCGCGTCGAGCAAGCGCAAGGCCCCCGGGTTCGCGCTCAAGGGTGAGCCGGGCGAGGAGCGCACCGTCACGCTCGAGCTCAAGGTCGTCGCGGACATCGGTCTGATCGGCTTCCCGTCCGCGGGCAAGTCCAGCCTCATCGCGTCGCTGTCGCGCGCCCGGCCCAAGATCGCCGACTACCCGTTCACGACGCTCGTGCCCAACCTGGGCGTCGTCACGGCCGGGTCCACGACGTTCACGGTCGCCGACGTGCCCGGCCTCATCGAGGGCGCGAGCGAGGGCCGCGGTCTGGGTCACGACTTCCTGCGCCACGTCGAGCGCTGTGCCGCGCTCGTCCACGTGATCGACTGCGCCACGGTCGAGCCCGGACGCGACCCGATCACCGACCTCGACATCATCGAGACCGAGCTGGCGCGCTACGGCGAGCTGACCGGCACCGACTTCGCCGACCGGCCCCGGCTCGTCGCCCTCAACAAGACCGACGTCCCCGACGCCGCGCAGATCGCCGAGTTCGTGATCCCCGAGCTCGAGGACCGCGGCCTGCGCGTGTTCGAGGTCTCGGCCGCGAGCCACGTCGGCCTGCGCGAGCTGTCCTTCGCGATGGCCGAGATCGTCGCGGCCCGCCGGGCCGCCGAGCCCGCGCGTGAGGCGACCCGGATCGTCCTGCGCCCGCCGGCGCCCGCCGGCGTCGGTCGCGAGTTCGCGATCACGCACCTCGACGGCAAGTGGCACGTGCGCGGCGAGAAGCCCGCCCGTTGGGTGCGCCAGACCGACTTCAGCAACGACGAGGCCGTCGGCTTCCTCGCCGACCGCCTCAACCGGCTCGGCGTCGAGGACGAACTGCTCAAGCTGGGTGCCGAGGCTGGCGACGACGTCGTCATCGGCGACCCCAACGACGCCGTCGTGTTCGACTTCGACCCCACCATCACGGCCGGTGCGGAGGCACTCGGCCGTCGTGGCGAGGACCTGCGCATCGACCAGAGCACGCGCCGCACGAACAAGGAGCGGCGCCAGCTGCTCGCCGCCCGCCGGGCGTGGGAGCTCGACGCGGCCGCCGCGCGCGCCGAGGGCCGCGTGCCCGAGCCGTTCCTGCCGCCGGAAGGCACCGAGCACCTCGTGGAGGACTTCTCCGACGCGTGGTCGGTCGACGAGCTGTACACCGGCGGTGACGAGGGCGTCTTCGACGAGGACGACGCGGGAGACCAGCGGTGAGCCGGGTCGTCGTCAAGGTCGGCTCCTCCTCGCTGACCACGGCCGACGGCCATCTCGACCCCGACCGGATCGGCACGGTCGTCGACGCGATCGTCGCGGTGCGGGCGCGCGGCGACGAGGTTGTGCTCGTCAGCTCCGGTGCGATCGCCGCGGGTCTCGGCCCGCTGGGCCTACCGTCGCGTCCCCGCGACCTGCCGACCCAGCAGGCGGCCGCCGCGGTCGGCCAGCGCGCGCTGATCGCCCACTACTCCGAGGCGTTCGCCGCGGCCGGTCTCGTCGTCGGGCAGGTGCTGCTCACGGTCGATGACGTGAGTCGTCGCGGCCACTACCGCAACGCGTACCAGACGTTCGCGAAGCTGCTCGAGCTCGGCGTCGTGCCGGTCGTCAACGAGAACGACACGGTCGCGACCTCCGAGATCCGGTTCGGCGACAACGACCGGCTCGCGGCGCTCGTCGCGCACCTGGTCCACGCCGACGAGCTGATCCTGCTGTCGGACGTCGACGGCCTCCACACGGGTCATCCCGAGGCCCCGGGCTCGCACCTGCTCGAGGTCGTCGCCTCCGACGCCGACCTCGCCGGCGTCGACGTCGCCCGGGTCGGCTCGGCGGTGGGCACCGGAGGCATGGTCACGAAGATCGACGCGGCCCGGATCGCCACGGCCGCCGGCATCCCCGTCCGGCTGACGTCCGCGGCGCGCGCGCTCGACGCCGTCGAGGGCAAGTCGGCGGGCACGCTCTTCACGCCCACCGGCAAGCGCCGGGCCACCCGGCTGCTGTGGCTGGCCCACGCGAGCGAGACCCGCGGCCGGCTCGTCCTGGACGCCGGTGCGCGACGCGCTCTCGTCGAGCGCGGGGCGTCGCTGCTCGCCGCCGGGATCGTGCGGATCGAGGGCGACTTCGCGGCGGGCGACCCCGTCGACGTGCTGGGTCCGGACGCCGTGGTCATCGCCCGCGGGATCGTGAACTACGACAGCTCTGAGCTGCCCGGGCTGCTGGGCCGCTCCACGCACGATCTGGCGGCCGAGTTCGGCGCCGACCACGGTCGCGCCGTCATCCACCGCGACGACCTGATCCTCGTGGGCGCCCCCCACGCCTGACCCCCGCCGGGGTTCGTGAGGCATCACGGCACCTTGTCGGGCCTCACCATCGGTGACATGTTCTTCTGGACGACGTCGCGCCGGTGGGAGGTGGGGACGATGGCCGACCCGGATCCTCGGGTGGTGCTCGAGCTGCGGGTGCACGGCGTCCGCGGCACGCCCCCGTCCTCGATGCTCGGGATCGACGCGGGCAACGTCGTCCAGGTCGCCGGTGACGACCTCACCGGGTTCTACCGGCGGGCGGACGGCACGGAGCTCCCGCTGCGCACGCCGAAGCCCGAGCTGGCCGTCGAGGCCTACTCGTGGGGCGCGCTCACCTCGGGGGTGCGGGGCTGGTTCGGGTGGGTGCAGCGGGTGCTGTGGTTGGCCCTGCTGCCGTTCGCCCTCGTGAACATGGCCTTCTGGGCACGTCAGTACGCCGGCGAGCAGTCCGGCCAGGCGCGCTGGGGCCTGCGGGCCGTGCGGGTCTCGGGCATCCTGCTCACGGTCGTGGCCGTCCTGACCCCGTGCGTCCTGGCGATCGACCTCGTCGGCTGGCAGTGCTTCCGCAGCAACAGCATCGCGTGCCCCGTGCTGCCGGACTGGACGGACCGACTCGCCTCGTTGTCGACGGGCCAACGGATGGCGCTGACCTCGCTCGTCCCGCTCGCCGCGATCCTCGGCCTCGTCCTGCTGTCGTTCCGCACGCTCGCCCGCTACGAGGCCACGCCCATGATGACGAAGCCGGGCGGCACGAGCCGTGGCGCCGACGTCGGCATCCTCGGCGACTCGAAGATGTGGAAGAGCGGGGGTCGCACGCGCCGGCTGCAGCGGCTGCACGTGGCCGCCGCGCTCGCGACCGTCGTGTGCTTCACCGGGATCCACCTGCTCGTCGTGGGGCGGCTGGCCCGGCTGTGGCCCACGACCGCGGCGGGCATTCTCATCATGGTCCTCGTGGTGGCGCTCGCGACGACCGTCGATCCACGCGACCACGAGCACGCGACGACGCGACGGCACTTCTGGTCACGCAGCGCCTCCGGTTGGTACAACGCCCTCGCGTGGGTCGCGCTTGCCGTGGTGGTCGCGCACCTGGCCGTCCTGTGGACCATCCGACTTCCGCTGGCCCTGCACGACCGGAACTTCACGGGCACCAACACGTGGTTCATCACGCTCTTCGCGGCGCTGACCGTGCTGCACGTCGTCCTCTTCGTCGGCGGTCGGCTGCCGGGACCCCTCGCGACCCTCGTCGCGGGGCTGTTCCTCGCGCTCGTCGTGTGCGGCGTCGTGCTGGGGCACGGCGGTGCCGGGGTGCGCAACGCGGTGCTGCTGGCCGTCGGCGCCCTGATGGCCTGGGGGGTGCTCGCCCTGATCCAGGTGCGGCTGGCCCGACGGGGTCGGTGGGGCGATCGTGACGGGCCCGATCTGCGCGAGATGGCCTGGGTCGGCGCGGGCTCGTCCCTGCTGCTCGGCGCGGCCACGATGGTCGCCCTGCTCTTCACGACGGCCGCGGTCGTCGCCACCGCCAACCACCTCAACGGACCGGACCAGTCCGTCGACGACCTCGTGACGAGGCGCCACGAGGTCGCGCCCGTCGACGCCGCCACGCTGCGCGCCGCGGGCGACGTCGTGCTGACGGGCGCGCGCATCACCTCCGACCACGGGGTGATCCGCGTGTCGTCCGGGACGATCGCGGTCGACCGGCTCACCGCCATCGATCCCGACAGCAGACTCGCGACGATCGGCCTGGGCTCGACCCACCTGAGGAAGTCGGTGCTCGTGCTGCCGTCGGACGCGACCGGAGTCCGGCTCGAGTCGTCCTGCTACGGCCGCGCCGGCGACCCCGACTACGCCTCCAAGGCGCCGTGCACGGGCGAGTCCGTCGGGTTCAGGACGGCGGGCACGGTCCTGGTCCCGCCGGCCTGCCTCGTCGACGGGGTCCCCATGCGCTGCCTGCAGGTCAAGGCGGTCTCCGACCGGATCACGATCGACGTCGCCGACTCGCCGCAGGGACCGCTCGTCGTGCCCCAGGTGCTGGTCTGGACGCCGCTCATGCAGTTCGCCCTCATCGTGCTGGGCACCGTGGCCCTCCTGCTGACGATCGTGAGGTTCCGGCTCAGCGCGGCACGACGGATCCGCGAGCAGGCCATGGCGGACACCCGGATCCCGACCTCCGACCGGGCGACGGTCGCCGCGACCCGCGTGCGGGCCGCCCTCGCGCACCGGGCCGAGCGCGTGCTGGACGTCCTGGGCATGGTCACGAGCATCCTCGCGCTGCCCACGCTGGCGCTCTCCCTGAACGGCCGGCCCCCGTGGGACGTCGTCGAGTGGTCGCGGCCCTTCACGACGATCTCCCTCTACGCGGTCGTCGTCGTGTCACTCGGTCTGATGTTCGCGGGGGCCCAGATCCGCAAGTCGCCCGAGGCACGTCGATCCGTCGGCATCCTGTGGGACATCACGACCTTCTGGCCGCGCGCGGCGCACCCGTTCGCGCCGCCGTGCTACGCCGAGCGGGTCGTCCCCGAGGTGACGGCGCGCGTGCGCTGGGCGCTCGAGCGCGACCCGCAGGGGATCGTGGTGATGTCGGGGCACAGCCAGGGCTCGCTGATCTGCGCCGCCGTGCTGTGCCAGCTCAACGGGCTGGCCCACCGCGTGCGCGTGGTCACCTACGGCAGTCAGATCCGGACGATCTACGGACGCGTGTTCCCGCGCGCCGCCGGGCCGAAGGAGTTCGGCTACGTCGCCACGACGGGGGCCACACTGATGGGCGTCGCGCCGCCGGACCTGCCGACGGAGCCGGCCGCGCCGACGACGAGCGTGACGGGCCTGCGGGCCCGACTGGCCCGTCCGGACCACTGGGTCAACCTGTTCCGGCGCGGTGATCCGCTGGGGTACCGGGTCTTCAGTGACCTCGACGATCCGGTCCTCGACCGGCCGACCCTCGAGGTGCCCACGGTCGAGTGGGGCGATCCGGGCCCGCGCGTGCTCGGGCACGGCGGCTACCAGCACACGCAGGAGTACCGCGAGGTCGTGGCGACGTGGACGGGGGAGCCCGTCGTGGGTCCGCCGGCGACGACGGCGGACGTGCGCCCGCTGCCCGGACCGTGACCCGTTCGTTGTGCAACAAATCTTGAAAATGTTGTAGCCGCGTCCTACGCTGTCGCCATGAGTGACGTGGATCACGTTCGAGAGCGGATCATCGGGGCTGCTCGGCACGCGCTCATCGCCGGCGAGGCCGTCGACGTCGGCAAGGTCGCCGCGCACGTCGGGGTCGACCGCACCACGGTGTTCCGCCAGGTCGGCCGCCGGGACGTCCTGATCGCCGAGGCGCTGTGGAGCACGACGGATCGGATCGCGTGGCCGACGAGCCTCGACGCGCAGCCGCCCGGCACGCCGCACCGTGCGGCCGAGGTGATGCGGACCTACGTGCGCATGCTGATCGACGAGTCGTGGTTCCGCACGTTCCTCGACCGCGACCCGCAACGCGCGTTGCGCATCCTCACGACCGCGGCGACGCCGGTCCAGGCCCGCATGGTCGACCGGGTCCGCGACCTCGTCGAGAACGAGCCCGCGGGGCCCGTCGACCTCCCGCCCGCCGAGCTGGCGTACCTCGTGGTGCGGGTCGCGGAGTCGTTCATCTACGCCGACCTGATCGCGGGCGGTGCCCCCGACGCCGATGCGGCGTACACCGTCTTCGTCGCCCTGCTCGGGTGACCGGAACGAAGGAGAACCCATGACCGTCAACGGACACCACGATCCCCGCTTCGCGCGCCTGCGCGAGGTGTTCGAGCAGAACCTGGACTCGGGCGAGGAGCTCGGTGCGGCGATCGCCGTCGACCTCGACGGGGAGACGCTCGTCGACGTGTGGGGCGGCTTCGCCGACGTGGCCCGCACCCGCCCGTGGGAGGCCGACACGATCGTCAACGTCTGGTCGACCACGAAGGAGATCACGGCGCTCGCGGTGCTGACTCTCGTCGAGCGAGGACTCGTGGACGTCGACGAGCCCGTCGCGACGTACTGGCCTGAGTTCGCGCAGAACGGCAAGGAGCGGATCGAGGTGCGTCACCTGCTGTCGCACACCTCCGGCGTGTCGGGCTGGGAGCAGCCGTTCGCGCTGGAGGACATGTACGACCGGGAGTCATCGACCTCGCGGCTCGCCGCGCAGGCGCCGTGGTGGGAGCCGGGCACCGCGTCGGGCTACCACGCGCAGAACCAGGGCCACCTGCTCGGTGAGGTCGTGCGCCGGGTCACCGGCAAGACGCTCACGCAGTACGTCGCCGAGGAGATCGCCGGGCCGCTCGGGGTCGACCTGCAGATCGGCGCGAGGGCCGAGGACGACGACCGGATCGCCGAGATCGTCGCGCCCCCGCCGTTGGACATCGACTTCTCCCAGATCGACCTGGCCTCGCCCATGGCGAAGACGTTCATGGGCCCGATCGCCGACGCCAACGCCGCGAACACGATCGCCTGGCGGCGCGCGGAGCTGGGGGCGCTCAACGGCCACACGAACGCGCGGGCGCTGGCCCGGACCTTCTCGGTGATCTCCCGCGGGGGAGAGGTCGACGGCGTCCGGCTGCTCTCGGACAAGACGATCGACCGGATCTTCGACGAGCAGTCGCGGAACGTGGACCTCGTGCTCGGGGTGCCGCTGCGCTTCGGGGTCGGCTTCGCCCTGCCCGAGCCCGCGACCCTGCCCTACATCCCCGACGAGCGGATCTGCTTCTGGGGCGGCTGGGGCGGCTCGCTGACGATCATGTTCCCGCTGCAGCGGCTGACCGTCTCCTACGTCATGAACAAGATGGCCCCCGGCATCATCGGCTCCGACCGCGCGGCCGCCTACGTCTCCGAGATCCTCGCCGCCGTCGGCTGACCGCACCCGCCGCCGACCACCTGCCACTCGCGGTCGGTGGCGGGGGCGCGCCTAGAATCGCGGCATGGGAACCGAGGTTCGTGACGCGGCGCTGCGTGCCCGCGAGGCCGCGCGAGTGCTGGCGCTCGCGACGCGCAAGGACAAGGACGCCGCGCTCGTGGCGATGGCCGAGGCGCTCGTCGCCGGGACTGACCGGATCCTCGCCGCCAACGGCGAGGACGTCGCCGAGGCACGCGCCGAGGGCACGCCCGAGAACGTGATCGACCGGCTCGCCCTCGACGCCGACCGGGTCGCCGCGTTCGCGCAGGGCGTGCGCGACATCGCGGCGCTGCCCGACCCGGTGGGCGAGCTCGTGCGCGGGTCCACCCTCGAGAACGGCCTGCAACTGCAGCAGGTCCGCGTGCCGATGGGCGTCATCGCGATGATCTACGAGGGCCGTCCCAACGTCACCGCCGACGCCGCCGCGATCTGCCTCAAGGCCGGCAGCGCCTCACTGTTGCGCGGCTCGCGGTCGGCGCGACGCTCGAACGCCGTGATCGTGCAGATCATGCGCGACGCCGTCGCCTCGACGGGTCTGCCCGCCGACGTCATCCAGGCGATCAGCGCCGAGGACCGCTCGACCTCCACCGACCTCATGACCGCGCGCGGCCTCGTCGACCTCGTGATCCCGCGCGGCGGCGCCGGCCTCATCCGCACGGTCGTCGAGCAGTCGACCGTGCCCGTCATCGAGACCGGCACGGGCAATGTGCACGTGTACGTCGACGCGGACGCCGACCTCGACATGGCCCTGGCGATCGTCCTGAACTCCAAGACCCAGCGCACGAGCGTCTGCAACGCCGCCGAGTCGCTGCTCGTGCACAAGGCCGTCGCCGACGAGTTCGTGCCGCGGGTCGTGGCCGCCCTGCAGGAGCACGACGTGCTGATCCACGGCGACGCCGCGTTCACGACGTTCGAGGGCGTCGAGGCGGCGACCGACGACGACTACGCGACCGAGTACCTCGCGTCGGAGATCTCGGCGCGGGTCGTCGACTCGCTGGAGGACGCCGTCGACCACATCCGCCGGTACTCCTCGGGGCACACGGAGGCGATCGTGACCCGCTCGCTCGACGCCGCCAGGCGATTCACGATGGGCGTCGACTCGGCCGCCGTGATGGTCAACGCGTCCACGCGATTCACCGACGGCGGGGAGTTCGGCTTCGGCGCCGAGATCGGCATCTCGACCCAGAAGCTGCACGCCCGCGGACCCATGGGACTGACCGAGATGACCACCACGACGTACGTCGTGACGGGAACCGGTCAGGTCCGCTGACCCGCCGCTGATAGCCTGTCGCCATGCTCGATCTGACCCGCGTCGCCGCCGAGGCGGCAGAACACGGCGAACCCGCCATCAACCCGTACATCGTCGGTGGGATCGCGCTCGGCGTCCTGCTCACGCTGCTGCTGATCACCGTCCTGTTCGGGCTGGGTCGCGAGCACACCTGAGCATGTCGGGTCGTCGCCGTCGCATCGGCGTGATGGGCGGGACCTTCGACCCCATCCACCATGGGCACCTCGTCGCCGCCAGCGAGGTCCAGTCGTGGTTCGACCTCGACGAGGTCGTCTTCGTCCCCACGGGGCAGCCGTGGCAGAAGGCGGACCGCGTGGTCTCGCCGGCCGAGGACCGCTACCTGATGTCGGTCATCGCCACCGCCGCGAACCCCCGGTTCACGGTGAGCCGCGTGGACATCGACCGCGACGGGCCCACCTTCACGATCGACACGCTGCGCGAGCTCGCCACCGCGCATCCTGACTCGGACCTCTACTTCATCACCGGCGCCGACGCGATGGCGCAGATCCTCACGTGGCGCGACCACGCCGAGCTGTTCGAGCTGGCGCAGTTCGTCGGCTGTACCCGGCCGGGCCACGAGATGGACGAGACCACCCTCGCGGGGTTGCCGGGCAACCGGATCACCCTCGTCGAGATCCCGGCCCTGGCGATCAGCTCCACCGACTGCCGACTGCGGGTGAACTCCGGCGAACCCGTCTGGTACCTCGTGCCCGACGGTGTCGTCCAGTACATCGGCAAGCACGGCCTCTATGCCCCGAAGGAGTCCTCGTGACCGCCACCGACCATGCGACCACGCTCGCCCGCGCCGCCGCCCACGCCGCCGCAGACAAGCAGGCCGCCGACATCCTCGCGTTCGACGTCTCGGACCAGCTCGCGATCACGGACGTGTTCGTGCTGTGCTCGGCGTCCAGCCAGCCGCAGATGAGCGCCGTCAAGGACGCGATCGAGGAGCAGCTGCTGGCGATCGGCGCGAGGGCCATCCGCCGCGAGGGCACCCGCGAGTCCCGCTGGATCCTGATGGACTACGGCGACATCGTCGTGCACGTCCAGCACAGCGAGGAGCGCGCCTTCTACGCCCTCGAGCGGCTCTGGAGCGACTGCCCCACGATCGACCTGCAGCTGTGATGAACCGCCGGATCATCCTGTGGCGGCACGGCCGGACGCAGTGGAACCTCGAGGGCCGCGTGCAGGGCCAGACCGACATCCCGCTCGACGAGGTGGGCCGGCAGCAGGCGCGTGACGCGGCCGCGCGGCTCGCCTCGCTGAAGCCGTACCGGATCGTCAGCTCCGACCTGTCGCGCGCGTTCGACACCGCCACGGCGCTCGCCGAGCGGACGGGCGTGCCCGTCGAGACCGACCCATTGCTGCGTGAGCTGGCCTTCGGCGTCCGCGAGGGCCTGACGTGGCGAGAGTCCTGGGACCGGTTCCCCCAGCAGATGCAGGCGTGGGCCGACGGGCACGAGGACACGGTCGAGGGCGCCGAGACGCACGCGCAGGCCGCCGCCCGGCTCGACACGGCGCTCATGCGCCACCTCGAGGACCTGCCCGAGGGCGAGACCCTCGTCGTCGTGGCGCACGGCGCCGTCCTGCGCACGGGGGCCTGCCTGTTCCTGGGCTTCCCCGAGACCCACTGGCGATTCTTCGGCGGTCTGTCGAACTGCCACTGGTCGGTCCTGGAGGAGTCCCGCTACCAGGACTGGTCGCAGTGGCGCCTCACGGAGTGGAACAGCGGCTCACTGCCCGAGCCCGTCCTCTCCGACGACGAGGAGTGAAGGGGGACCCGGTTTGGGGAACCGTGACCCGGGCAGGTAGAGTTGTCGACGCACTACGGGGCATTGGCGCAGTTGGTAGCGCGCTTCCATGGCATGGAAGAGGTCAGGAGTTCGAATCTCCTATGCTCCACCGAAATGAGGCCCGGACCGTCTGGTCCGGGCCTTCGTCGTGCCCCCGGGGAGCCGGTGGGACCAGGCTCACCGCTCCGGCGGATCCTGACCGCCCAGGCGCCGCGTGATGCGGGCGGCGGTGTCGGCGACGGCGGGGGCCAGGACGTCGGGGTCGGCCTCGCCGGTCGGGTAGGTCAGGGCGACGCCGGCCACGGGGTGACCGTTGTGGTCCAGGACGGGCGCGGCGACGCTGGCCATGCCGGGGGATACCTCGCCGTCCTCGCGAGCGTGGCCGCGCCGCCGCGTGTCGGTCAGGACGGCGCGCAGGGCGGGCAGGCTCGCAGGTCCGGTCCCGGTGCGCAGGGTGAGGGTCGAGGCGTCGGGAAAGAGCGCGCGGACCTGGCCGACGGGCAGGCTCGCGAGGATCGCGCGACCACTGGCGGTCAGCTGGGCGGGCAGGCGGACGCCGACGTCGGTCACGAGCGGCGGTCGCCCGGGGGCGCGGTCCTCAATCACGTAGAGCACGTCGCGACCGTGCAGCACCGCGAGATGGGCCGAGTGGCCCGTCCGGTCGACGAGCTGCGCGAGCGGTCGCCGCGCGATCCGCTCGAGCGGTGCCTGGCGCACGTAGCCGCTGCCGACCTCGAACGCCGCGACGCCGAGTCCGTAGCGACGGTCGTCGGCCAGGTGCACGACGAATCCCTCGTCGATCATCGCGGTCATCAGGTGGTACGCCGTGCTGCGCGGCAGGTCGCACGCCCGCGAGATCCGGTCGAGCGGCACGGGATCGGCCTGCGTCGCGAGGAAGCGCAGCACCCGCAGGGCCTTGGTCGCGGCCGGGACGTGGCTCATCGTCCGAGCGTGCCACGGAAGTGTCCCGATGTCTCGGATCCGAGACAACGGTGCGACGGAGGCTCTGGCCGGGCGGGCCCGGCGGGATTGCAATGGAGGCATGGTCGAACCAGTGCACGTCGGGACCGGTCCCGTCTCCCCCCGCGAGGTCGTCGCCGTCGCCCGCCACGGCGCCCCGGTCGTCCTCACCGACGAGGCGCTGGCGGCGATCGCGGCGGCCCGCGCCGTGGTCGACGGCCTCGCGTCGTCGCCTACCCCCGCCTACGGCGTCTCGACGGGGTTCGGCGCCCTCGCGACGAAGCACATCGCGCCCGAGCTGCGCGCGCAGCTGCAGCGGTCCCTCGTCCGCTCGCACGCCGCCGGATCGGGTCCGGAGGTCGAGCGTGAGGTCGTGCGGGCGCTCATGCTGCTGCGGCTCTCGACGCTCGCCACGGGTCACACCGGGGTCCGCCCCGCGACGGCTCGGCTGCTCGCCGACCTGCTGACCCACGGGATCACCCCCGTCGTGCACGAGTACGGGTCGCTGGGCTGCTCCGGCGACCTCGCGCCGCTCGCGCACTGCGCGCTGGCGCTCATCGGTGAGGGCCCCGTGCGCGATGCCGAGGGCACGAGGATGCCCGCCGCCGAGGCGCTCGCGGCCGTCGGGCTCGAGCCGGTCGAGCTCGCGGAGAAGGAGGGTCTCGCGCTCATCAACGGCACCGACGGGATGCTCGGGATGCTCGTGCTCGCGATCGACGACCTCACCGAGCTGCTGAAGGTGGCCGACGTGACGGCGGCGATGTCGGTGGAGGGGCAGCTCGGCACCGATCGGGTGTTCGCCGCCGACCTGCAGGCGCTGCGACCGCACCCCGGTCAGGCCGCCTCCGCCGCGAACCTGACGGCCGTGCTGAAGGACTCGCCGATCGTCGCGTCGCACCGCGGGCCGGACTGTCACCGCGTGCAGGACGCCTACTCGCTGAGGTGCTCGCCGCAGGTGCACGGGGCCGCTCGCGACACCGTCGCCCATGCCACGCTCGTCGCCGAGCGCGAACTGGCGTCGGCCATCGACAATCCGGTCGTGCTGGCCGGCGAGAACCGGGTCGAGAGCAACGGCAACTTCCACGGGGCGCCGGTGGCGTACGTGCTGGACTTCCTCGCGATCGCGGTGGCCGACGTCGCCTCGATCGCCGAGCGCCGCACGGACCGGTTCCTCGACGTCGCGCGCAACCACGGCCTGCCGCCGTTCCTCGCCGACGACCCGGGAGTCGACTCCGGGCTGATGATCGCGCAGTACACGCAGGCGGCGATCGTCTCGGAGCTCAAGCGGCTCGCCGCCCCGGCGTCCGTCGACTCGATCCCGTCCTCGGCGATGCAGGAGGACCACGTCTCGATGGGCTGGTCGGCCGCGCGCAAGCTGCGCCGGTCGATCGACGGCCTGCGCCGGGTCCTGGCGATCGAGCTGATGACGGCCGCGCGCGGGATCGAGCTGCGCTCCCCGCTCGAGCCGGGAGCCGCCTCGACGGCCGTCATCGACCTGTTGCACGAGCACGGCGTCGCCGGGCCCGGCAGCGACCGCTTCCTCGCGCCCGAGATCGAAGCGACCCACCAACTCGTCCTCGACGGCGCCGTCGCCCGGGCCGTCACCGCCGCGATCGGAGACCTGTCATGACCACCACCAACCCTCGCCTGCCGATCCACGCCGCCACCGGCACGGAGCTGACGGCGAAGTCGTGGCAGACCGAGGCGCCGCTGCGGATGCTCATGAACAACCTCGACCCCGAGAACGCCGAGCGCCCCGAGGACCTCGTCGTCTACGGCGGCACGGGCAAGGCCGCCCGGAACTGGGAGGCCTACGACGCCCTCGTGCGCACCCTGCGTGACCTCGAGGACGACGAGACGATGCTGGTCCAGAGCGGCAAGCCGGTCGGCGTCATGCGGACCCACGCGTGGGCGCCGCGGGTGCTGATCGCCAACTCCAACCTCGTCGGCGACTGGGCCAACTGGGAGGAGTTCCGCCGGCTCGAGGACCTCGGCCTCACGATGTACGGGCAGATGACGGCGGGATCGTGGATCTACATCGGTACCCAGGGAATCCTGCAGGGCACGTTCGAGACGTTCGCCGCGGTCGCCGACAAGAGGTTCGAGGGGACGCTCGCCGGCACGATCACGTTGACCGCGGGACTCGGTGGCATGGGTGGCGCCCAACCGCTCGCGGTCACGATGAACGACGGCGTCGTGATCTGCGTGGAGGTCGACCAGTCGCGCATCACGCGACGGCTCGAGCACCGCTACCTCGACGTGCAGGCCGACTCGCTGGAGCACGCCGTGGAGCTTGCGGTGCAGGCCCGCGACGCCCGCCGCGCCCTCTCGATCGGCCTGCTCGGCAACGCCGCCGAGGTGTTCCCGCGGCTGCTGGAGCTGGGGGCGCCGATCGACGTCGTCACCGACCAGACCTCCGCCCACGATCCGCTGTCGTACCTGCCCATCGGCGTGCCCGTGCCGGAGTGGCGCGAGCGGGCCGAGCGCGACCCCGAGGGCTTCACCAAGGAGGCGCGGGCGTCGATGGCCGCCCACGTGCGCGCGATGGTCGAGTTCCAGGACGCCGGCGCCGAGGTGTTCGACTACGGCAACTCGATCCGCGACGAGGCCCGCAAGGGCGGCTACGACCGCGCCTTCGAGTTCCCGGGCTTCGTGCCGGCCTACATCCGCCCGCTGTTCTGCGAGGGACGTGGCCCGTTCCGCTGGGCCGCGCTGTCCGGCGACCCGGCCGACATCGCCGCGACCGACCGCGCGATCCTCGAGCTGTTCCCCGACAACGAGCGGCTGCGGAAGTGGATCACGATGGCGCAGGAGCGCGTGCACTTCCAGGGTCTGCCGGCCCGCATCTGTTGGCTGGGGTACGGCGAGCGTCATCTGGCCGGGCTGAGGTTCAACGAGATGGTCGCCAGCGGCGAGCTGAAGGCGCCGATCGTCATCGGCCGCGACCACCTCGACTGCGGGTCGGTCGCCTCGCCGTACCGCGAGACCGAGGCGATGGCGGACGGCTCCGACGCGATCGCGGACTGGGCCCTGCTCAACGCGCTGGTCAACACCGCCTCCGGCGCGTCGTGGGTGTCGATCCACCACGGCGGTGGCGTCGGGATGGGCCGCTCGATCCACGCCGGGCAGGTGTGCGTCGCGGACGGCACCGACCTGGCCGCGGAGAAGATCGAGCGGGTCCTGACGAACGACCCGGGGATGGGCATCATCAGGCACGTCGACGCCGGCTACGACCGGGCCGCCGAGGTCGCCACCGAGCGTGGCGTGCGGATTCCGATGGGCGAGGGCTGATGGTCGACGACTTCGAGCGGATGTGGGGCGACCTGGTCCCGGTCGGTCGCAGCGCCGCGACCGGCGGGTACTTCCGCCAGCCGTGGCACACCGCAGAGCTCGAGCTGCGCGACTGGTTCCGCGCGCAGGCGACGGCCCGCGGGCTGGGGGTCGAGGAGGATGCGTTCGGCAACCTCGTCGCGTGGTGGACGCCGGAGGGTGTCGACCGCGACGACGCGGTGCTCACCGGATCGCACCTGGACTCCGTGCTCGACGGCGGCGCGTTCGACGGACCCCTCGGTGTCGTGTCGGCCCTGGCGGCGATCGACGTGCTGCGCGACCGCGGTGTCGTCCCACGCCGCCGGCTCGGGGTCGGCGTCTTCGTCGAGGAGGAGGGATCCCGCTTCGGGCTGGCCTGCCTCGGCTCGCGTCTCGCCGTCGGTTCGTCCACGTGGGAGCAGGCCCGTGCGCTCGTCGACCGCGACGGCACGCGGCTCGGCGACGTCGTCGCCGGGGGAGAGTCACGCCTGCTCGACGGCGTCGGGACGTACGTCGAGCTGCACGTCGAGCAGGGCCGCGGCCTCGTCGACCTCGACGCTCCGGTCGGTGTCGCGAGCGGCATCTGGCCGCACGGCCGCTGGCGGTTCGACGTGGCCGGCCGCGCCGACCACGCCGGGACGACACGCATGCAGGACCGGCAGGACCCGATGCTCACGTACGCCGCGACGGCGCTCGCCGCGAGTGAGGCGGCGGCCGAGGCGGGTGCCCGGGCGACCTTCGGCCGCGTCGACGTCCGGCCGAACGGGACGAACGCGGTGCCGTCGCACGTCGCGGCGTGGCTGGACGCCCGCGCGGCGACCGAGGCCGACCTGGCGACGCTCGTGCAGGAGGTGCGCCGTCGAGCCGATGACCGGGCCGCACGCGACGGCACGTCGGTCGAGATGACCGCGGAGTCCGTCAGCGGCGAGGTCGTCTTCGACGTCCCGCTGAGCACCGCGATCGGCGGTGGTCTGCCGGTGCTGCCGACGCAGGCCGGTCACGACGCCGGGACCCTCCAGTCGGCCGGGATCGCGTCGGCGATGCTGTTCGTCCGCAATCCGTCCGGGGTCTCCCACTCGCCGGCGGAGACGGCCGGGACGCGGGACTGCCTCGCCGGCGTCGACGCGCTCGCCGATGCGCTGGGTGGGCTGGTCTCATGAGGCTGCTGCTGGAGCGCGCGTGGGTCGGGGGCGACGTGCGCGAGCGGGTTGCCGTCGAGGTCGCCGGCGGGCGGTTCGTCGGGGTCGAGCCGGATGCCACGGGCGGCGAGCCGGTACCCGGGCTGAGCCTGCCGGGGTTCGCGAACACGCACAGCCACGCGTTCCACCGGGCACTGCGCGGTCGCACCCAGCAGGGCCGGGGCACCTTCTGGACGTGGCGTGAGCAGATGTACGCCGTGGCGGCCCGCCTCGATCCCGACCGCTACTTCGCGTTGGCCCGGGCGGCGTTCGCCGAGCTGGCCGCGGCCGGATACACGAGCGTGGGGGAGTTCCACTACATCCACCACCGCCCGGACGGCACGCCCTACGCCGACCCGAACGCGATGGGCGCCGCGGTGGTCGCCGCCGCACGCGAGGTGGGCCTGCGGATCGCCCTGCTCGACACGTGCTACCTCGCCGGCGGCTTCGGCTCGCCGCTCTCGGCCGACCAGCTCCGCTTCGGCGACCGCGACGTGGACGCCTGGGTCGATCGGGTCTCGCGGCTCTCGGACGCCGAGGGGGTCGTGATCGGCGCGGCGATCCACTCGGTCCGGGCGGTCCCGCGCGCGGCGCTCGCGACCGTCGCGGCGTGGGCCGGTGAGCGGGCGGCGCCGCTGCACGTGCACGTGTCGGAGCAGGTCGCCGAGAACGAGGCCTGCGTGGCCGCGCACGGACTCACGCCGACCGAGCTGCTCGCGGCCGAGGGCGTGCTCGGGCCGCGGGCGACCGTCGTCCACGCCACGCACCTGACCGATCGCGACATCGACCTGCTCGGGGCAAGCCGGACCACGGTGAGCCTGTGCCCGACGACCGAGCGCGACCTCGGCGACGGGATCGGGCCCTCGCGCCGCCTGGCCGACGCGGGTGCACCGCTCGGCATCGGCAGCGACTCCCAGGCCGTGGTCGACCCGTTCGAGGAGCTGCGCGCGGTCGAGCTGGACGAGCGGCTCGCGACCCGGCGGCGCGGACACTTCACGGCGGACGAGCTGATGGCCGTGGGCACCGCCCATGACGGTCTCGGCTTCGACGCCGGGGCCATCGAGGTCGGTCGCCGGGCCGACCTCGTGACGATCGACACGGGCAGTCCGCGCACCGCGGGCACGGGTGGAAACCTGCACACCGCCCTGTTCGCCGCCACGTCCGCGGACGTCCGACGCGTCATGATCGACGGCAGGGTCGTCTTCGCCGGCGACCACGCGGCGATCGGCGCCGACCTCGCCGCCGCGATCGCGAGGATCCACCCGGAGGTGACGGCGTGACCAGCACCCTGATCCACGGCATCGGCGAGCTCGTGACGAACGACCCCGAGGCCTCCGACCTGCTCGGCCTGCGGCACGACGCCGCACTCGTCGTCGAGGACGGAGTCGTCGCGTGGGTCGGCGCCGACGCCGACGCTCCTGCCGCCGACGAGTCCTTCGACGCCGCGGGGCGGGCCGTGCTGCCCGGCTTCGTCGACAGCCACAGCCACCTCGTCTTCGCCGGGGACCGCGCCCGGGAGTTCGGTGCCCGGATGGCCGGCGAGCCCTACTCCGCCGGCGGCATCCTCGCGACGGTCGCCGCGACCCGGGCGGCGACGGACGAGGAGCTGACCGCGAACGTCGGCCGGCACGTCGAGCAGATGCGCCGGCAGGGGACGACCACCGTCGAGATCAAGTCGGGCTACGGCCTCACGGTCGACGACGAGGCCCGCGCCCTGCGGATCGCGCGGGGATTCACCCCCGAGACGACGTACCTCGGCGCGCACGTCGTCCCGCCGGAGTTCGCCGACGATCCCGATGGGTACGTCGCGCTCGTGACGGGCGCGATGCTCGAGGCGGCGACGCCGCACGCCCGCTGGATCGACGCGTTCTGCGAGCGGGGCGCGTTCGACGCGGACCAGGCTCGTGCGGTGCTGCAGGCCGGCGCCTCCGCGGGGCTGCGAGGCCGACTGCACGCCAACCAGCTCGGCCCCGGCCCGGGTGCGCGGCTGGCGGCGAGCCTGGGCCTCGTCGCGGTCGACCACTGCACGTTCCTGGCCGACGAGGACGTGCACGCGTTGCGCGAGGCCGGCACGATCGCGACGCTGCTGCCCGGTGTCGAGTTCTCGACCCGCCAGCCCTATCCCGACGCGCGCCGGCTGATCGATGCCGGTGTCCGCGTGGCGCTCGCGAGCGACTGCAACCCCGGCTCGAGCTACACGTCCTCACTGCCGTTCTGCATCGCGGTGGCCGTGCGCGACATGGGCATGACGCCGGCCGAGGCCGTGCACGCCGCGACGGCCGGAGGTGCCGCCGCGCTCGACCGACCGGACCTAGGTGCGCTCGTGCCGGGACGGCGGGCCGATCTGGTGCTGCTCGACGCGCCCACTCACGTGCACCTGGCCTACCGGCCGGGCGTGCCGCTCGTGGCGCGCACGTGGGTCGGGGGCGAGTCCGACGGGACCGTCAGTGGCGCTCGGGATACCCGTCGAGGTCGTGCCGACTGACGTCGACCGCGGTGCGGGCGTGGGGTCCGATCCAGACGGAGATCCGGCGCTGCGGATCCGGCTCGTCGAAGGCCCACTCGGCGACCCAGGCGGCGACGGCGTCGGACAGCGAGCCGAACTGCGGGTCGATGCGATGGATCGTGACGCGGGGCGGCACGACGAGGAACAGCGGCTCGTGGGCCGGCGCCTCGACGAACACCTGGCCGTAGGCATCGGCCGACAGCAGGGCCAGCTCGGCCCGCATGGCGTCGAGATCGTCGGCATGGCCGGCGATCAGGATGTGCTCGAGGGGCGCTCGGCGACGGTGGGACCTCACGAGGTCAGCATAGCCTTACCTACATGAGCGTCCCACCATCGGGTGGGTCAGGACGCGACGTGCGCCTGCAGGAGCCAGCGGTCCTTCGTCAGACCCCGCTCGATCTCGATCGCGACGTCCTGGCTGCTCAGGTCGATGTCGTCCAGCCCGGTGACGGCCGCGCGCACGGTCACGAGCGCCGCGTCGATCTGCGCGACGACGGCCGCAGCCGTCTGCTGCCACGTCTGGAAGCCGTCGGCGAGCGTGGGCAGCGTGGACTTCGCGGCGACCGTCTCGAGGCGAGCGTCGAGCGGGAGGCCCAGCGCGACGACACGCTCGGCGGCCGTGTCGGCGAACTCCTGCGCGTGCGCGACGACGTCGTCGAGCAGCTCGTGGACCCCGATGAAGCTGCCACCGCGCACGTGCCAGTGCGCCTGCTTCCCATTGACGACGAGGGCCTCGAGATCACGGACGACGGGGGTGAGGAACTGCGCGGCCCCGCTGGCGACCTCGGGGGAGGCCGAGAGGTCGGCGGGGGTCGCGGTGGTGGGCTTCGAGGTGGTGGACATGCATCGCTCCTGAGGTCGTCGGCGTGTCGTACGGACTCCACCTTTGCCCTGTCCCGCGGTGTTTTCAACGAAGAGCAGGCTCACCTCATGGCCCGCGTGCGCCGGTTTCCGGCACCGCCGCGGGTATCTTCGTGCCCGACGCGACGAAACGGAGGTGCCGCATGGCTGTGTCCTCGCCCGTGCGAGATCTCTACCTGCGGCTCGCCCGCGAGCACGTGCGGACGGCCGATGACGCCCTCGTGATCGTGATCGACTCCGGCTCCTTCGACCTGGCCGTCGACCTGTCCGAGGCATGCCCCGAGTCCGCGGTCCTCGTCCTGCTCCGCGACGTCCAGCAGGTCCCCGAGGACCTGCGCGCCCGCCTCGGCAGCCACTGCCGCATCACGGCGGACCGCACCTTCGCGGAACGGACGCTGCGCGTGGCCGCGCTACCCCACGCGCCGACGCTCGTCGTCGAGCACGACGGGCGTACCGGCTCGCCCACGGCCTCGGGCTTCAAGTTCCTGTTCTGGACGCTGGCTCCCGGCGGACGCTACGCCGTGTGGGACAACGGCGGGGCCGCACGCTTCCACCACGAGGGTCGGACCGAGCTGAGCGTGCGCGAGGTCATCGAGTGGATCGGCCGGGAGGGACCCCGTCCCGACGACCCGAGCCAGTCGGCCAAGGTCATGCGTGAGTTGCGGGCGGCCCGCGCCTCCGCGCACTTTGAGGCGGGCGTGACGATCGTCGAGAAGGCGAACTCGCACGTGTTCAAGCTGCGCGAGTGGGAGACCGAAGAGGTGTTCTCCGCGCGGTGGGGCGATGCGTGGGGTGAGACCGTCGTGCGCCGGCCCGCCTACGAGTTCGAGCCCGAAGGCACGCTGACCGTCCTGGGCACGGGGCCGCTCGATCCGCAGCGACGGCAGATCGAGGTCCCCGAGCTGGTGCTGCGCTGCTACCGCGACGTCGACCTGTCGTGGCGGTTGCTGCTGCTGAAGGAGAACCTCGTCCTGCCCGACGCGTTCCGGCACCGCCAACAGCGTCGGCTCAACCAGGCCCGGCTCGTCAGCGCCACGGCGCGGATGGCCCGGCCTCTCCGACCGGCCGGCCGGCGCGTTCTCGAGGGCGACTTCTACCTCCTCGACTCGGAGTACCCGGGCCACTTCGGTCACCTCACCACCGAGCTGCTCGGCATGATGTGGGGCTGGCTCGAGGCCCGCTCCCGCATCGAGGGCCTGCGACCGATCGTGACGTGCAACCCGGGCATGACGGTGCTGCCGGACTACGTCCTGCGGGTCTTCGAGGCGTTCGAGATCGACCCCGACGAGATCGAGTACGTCGGGAACGACGAGGAGGTCCGGATCGAGCGGCTCCACGCCGCGTCGCCCCAGCTGGAGTCGCCGCGCTGGATCGACCGCGCGATCACCGAGAGCTGGCGCCGGCTCGGCACCGAGGTGCTCGCGCGGGCCACGTCGGCGGAGGACCAGGGCCTGGGTGTCGACAAGGTCTTCGTCTCACGCCGCCCGGGTGGCAAGCGCGACTGCCTGAACACGCCGCAGGTGGAGTCGTTCTTCCGTCGGCTGGGGTTCTCGATCTACTTCCCCGAGGACCACTCGTACGCCCACCAGGCCAGGACGTTCATGCGGGCGACGCGCATCGCGGGCTTCGGCGGCAGCGGGATGTTCGGGACGATCTTCGCCCCGTCGGCCCGGGTCCTGGTGCTGGCCAGCGAGAACTACACGGCCAACAACGAGTACCTGATCGCGGCGGCGAACGGCAGCGACATCGCCTACGTCTGGGGGCACGCCGAGATTCCCGCGCGACCCGACGGACGGTGGGACTCCGCGGCCTTCAGGTCCGACTTCACGGTGCCGTTGCGTCGTCGCCGCCGGGCGATCAAGCGCTTCCTGCGCTGACTTCGCGACGTTGCGAGGCGCTCGTCGCGCCCTACTGTGGCAGGGCACGGCACCCGACTGGAGGACGACTCATGGTGGATCTGGCCCTGACCGACGAGCAGCGCGCGTTCGCGAAGGTCGCGCGCGACTTCCTGACGGCCGAGGTGGTGCCGTACCGGGCGGAGTGGGACCGGCGTGAGTCGGTCGACACCGACGTGATCGCGAAGATGGGCGAGGTCGGCTTCTTCGGCCTGACGATCCCCGAGGAGTACGGCGGACTCGGCGGCGACCACATCACGTACTGCCTCGCCATGGAGGAGCTCGGCCGCGCCGACTCGTCCGTGCGCGGCATCGTGTCGGTCTCGACGGGCCTGTTCGGCAAGGTCGTGCTGGCGAGCGGCAGCGAGGAGCAGAAGCAGCGCTGGCTGCCCGGGATCGCGAACGGGACGCTGCTCGGCTGCTTCGGCCTGACCGAGCCCGGCACCGGTTCGGACGCGGGCAACCTGTCGACCCGCGCGGTCCGCCAGGGCTCGGACTGGGTCATCAACGGCTCGAAGATCTTCATCACGAACGGCACGTGGGCCGACGCGTGCGTCCTGTTCGCGCGGACCGGCGGTCCGGGGCCGAAGGGCGTCTCGGCGTTCCTCGTGCCCACCGACACCCCGGGCTTCGAGCGCACCGAGATCCACGGCAAACTCGGGCTGCGCGGTCAGGCCACGGCCGAGCTGAGCTTCTCGGACCTGCGGGTGCCGGCCGATGCCCTGCTCGGGGAGCCGGGCGAGGGGTTCAAGATCGCGATGCACTCGCTCGACAAGGGCCGCGTCTCGGTCGCTGCCGGCTGCGTCGGCATCAGCCAGGGGTGCCTCGAGGCGGTCGTCTCGTACAGCACCGAGCGCGAGCAGTTCGGCCGTCCGCTCGCGTCGTTCCAGCTGATCCAGGACATGATCGCCGAGATCTCGACGGACGTGGACGCGGCGCGGCTGCTGACGTGGCGCGCCGCCGACCTGATCGATCGTGGACTGCCGTTCGGCACGGAGGCGTCGAAGGCCAAGTTCTTCGCGTCCGAGAAGGCCGTCAAGGCCGCGAACCTGGCGATCCAGGCCTTCGGCGGCTACGGCTACGTCGACGAGTACCCCGTCCAGAAGTACATGCGCGATGCCCGCGTCATGACCCTCTACGAGGGCACGTCGCAGATCCAGAAGCTGCTCATCGGCCGCGCCGAGACCGGGGTCAACGCGTTCGTGTGACCGTTCCGGTCAGGCACCCACCGGGCCGCCGCCCGGGGGAGCGGCCTCGAGGACCTCGACCTCGTCGCCGGGTCGGATCACCGCGCCGGGGGAGTCGGGGATGAGGTTGACGCCGAACCAGACGCCGGAGCCGAAGCGGCGAAGGCGGGCCAGCGTGCGGGTCGGCTCCTTCCCGCCGGCGACCTCGCCGGTCGCATGGTCCGGCTCGAGGGTGACCATGACGCACCGGGCACAGCCCTTGACGGCACGGAACTCGGCCTCGCCGATGCGGATCCGTCGCCAGTCGTCCTCGGCCCACGCCTCGCCACCGGCGACGACGACGTTCGGCCGGAAGCGATGCATCGGCAGCGGCTCGGGCAGCGCCGCGTTGAGCGCCGCGAGCGACGCCTCCGTGGTGACCAGCAGCGGGTAGCCGTCGGCGAAGCTGACTCGGTCGTCGGGCTCGGAGTATGCCGGGCTCGTCGGTCGCCGGGTCGGGTCGTCGAGGTGCACGAGCCGCGCCGGGCAGCCGAGGTGGGCGGTGAGCCAGTCGCCGGCGTCCTCGGCGACGGCTGCCGTGAGGTCCGACTTCCACAGATGGACCGGCGACTGCTTCGCCGGATCGGGGAACGGCACGTCGATCGGCGCCGTGCCCGGCGCGGACAGCCGTACGCCCGTGTCCGTCGGCCGCGGATCGATCGTCAGCAGCCGATGGGCCTCGCGCGCCGTGATGACGTCCCCGTCGGGATCCACGACCATCCACCGCCGGTCGCCCGCGAGACCCCACGGCTCGACGACGGCCTCGTCGAGGGTCTCACCGCGGCACGACTTCACGGGGTAGCGGTGGATCGAGGACAACTGCATGGACACATCCTGCCGCCTCGCCCGGCTTCCCTAGGGTGGACCCATGCTTCCCGAGGGCTGGACGCCGCACCGCCGCGCCGACGGTGAGGTCGTCGGATGGGTCGTGCCGGTCGGCGACGACTTCGCCGCCGTGGACCTGCTGGGCCGCCGAGTCACCGAGGAGCCGCTGGACTGGACCGAGGCCGAGCAGGCGCTCGAGGACCGTGGCATCGGCTACCTCGCCGATCCGTGGTGGCTGCGTCTGCCCGACGGGAACGAACGCCCCGTCCGCATCGGCGAGGCCACCCCCGACCACGTCACCGTCGTCGCGGACGAGTTCGGCACGGCCTCGGTCGTCGGTGCCGAGCCCGAGACCTTCGTGCTGCCGTTCCCCGCTCCGGACTCGCTGCGCCCTCGCTAGCGGATGTGTAGCGGTGTGCACCCGTGATCGGCCTCGGAGGCCGCCTTCTGGTGGAAACTGCTACACATCTCGCCCGCCGGAGGCGGGTCGGCTCAGCGCCCGAGCCGCACGAGGCCGCGGCTGATCGCCACGCCGAGCAGGCACAGTCCGCCGCCGAGCACGCGCAGCGGTGTCGGCACCTCACCGAGGAACAGCCACGACAGGACGATCACGATGGCGGGGACGACGAGCGTCGTCGCGGCCATCGTGCTCGCGCTCGTGCGAGCCAGCGCGTAGGCCCACGTCGTGAACGCGATCGCCGTCGGCCCGATGCCGAGGTAGGCGATCAGGGCGATGTCGTGTGGTGCGGCGTCGGCCAGCTCGGAGACGGCCGTCGGGGCGAACGGGAGGGTGACGACCAGGCCCGCGACGGCGCCCAGCCACGTCGTGGTCACGGCGTCGACGGTGTGCAGCGCGACCTTCTGCAGCAGCACGCCGGCGGCGTAGAGCACGGCGGTCAGCAGGCCCAGCGCGATGCCGAGCAGGCTGGCGTGGGCGCCGCCACCGCCGGCGGTGATCACGACGACGCCGAGGAAGCCGACCGCCATCCCGGTCACGACCGGGCGGGGGAACCCCTCGCCGAGGAACAGTCCGGCGTAGGCGGCGACGAGCAGCGGGGCGACGTTGACGAGCAGCGCGGCGGTCCCGGCGTCGAGATGCTGCTCGGCCCAGTTCAAGACGACGGTGTAGCCGCCGAACCACGCCGCGCCGTACAGCACCACGAACACCAGGGCGCGGCGCGAGGGCCGCCGGGTGGCGCCCCGGCTGCGCGCCACGAGCCACAACGGGGTCAGCACGGCGAGGCCGAAGGCCAGCCGCAGGAAGGCCATCGCGCCGGGGGAGAAGACCGAGCCCTGGTCGCGGATGACGACGAAGGCCGAGGCCCACAGCAGGACGGTGATGCCGGCCGCGATCGCGGGCCGCGAGGTGGCTTGGGCCGTCTGGGTCACCGGATCAGTGTTGCGGGGATCGTCACCGGGCGTTCACCCGGGGGCGGCCGGCGGTTCGGCGGGAGCCGAGACCCTCGGGTCGATCCTCGTCCCCCATCCAGGAGAGTCATGTCCCGCTCGCTGCACCTGCTCACCGGCGCCGCCGTCCTCGCGACGGTCCTGCCGGTCGCGTTCACCGCGACCGCCAGCGCCGACGACGCCCCGAAGTCGTTCCACCGCGTCGCCACCTACCCCGTCTACAAGAACGTCCCCGCCGGCACGGCCCCCTCCGCCGCGACGGTCGCCGAGATCTCGGCGGTCTCCGAGGACGGCGACACCCTCGTCTACTCGGACGCCCTGGGAAAGCGGATCGGCTTCCTCGACATCAGCGACCCTGACGACGTCAGCGGCGCGGGCAGCCTCTCGCTCGCCCAGCTCGGCGACGTCGACGACCAGCCCACCTCGGTCACGGTCGTCGGCAAGTACGTGCTCGTCGTCGTCGACACCTCGACGAGCTTCACCGACCCCAGCGGCCGGCTCGACGTCGTCCGCCTCAGCGACGGCAAGCGCGTCCGCAGCATCGACCTCGGCGGCCAGCCGGACTCGATCGCGCTGACGAAGGACAAGTCCATCGCGGCGATCGCGATCGAGAACCAGCGCGACGAGGAGACCGCTCCGGCCGGGGGCAGCAAGGGCGATCTGCCCCAGCTGCCCGCCGGGTTCGTGCAGCTGATCGACCTCGACGGCACCAACCCGGCCGACTGGGGCCTGCGGACCGTCGACCTCGTCGCCGAGGACGGCAGCGCCCTGCCGGTCCTGGTCGACGCGGGCATCGTCGAGCCGACCGATCCCGAGCCGGAGTACGTCAGCATCAACGGCGAGGGCACGCTCGCCCTGACCCTGCAGGAGAACAACGGCGTCGTCCTGATCGACACCGCCACGGGTGGGATCGAGAAGGCCTTCAGCGCCGGCACGGTCGACCTCACCGGCATCGACGCGAAGAAGGACGGCGTGATCTCGCTGACCGACTCGCTCACAGGGGTGCGCCGCGAGCCGGACTCCGTCGCCTGGATCGACGACGATCACCTCGCCACCGCCAACGAGGGTGACTGGAAGGGCGGCAGCCGCGGCTGGACGGTCTTCGACACGGCCGGCACGGTCGTGTGGGACGCCGGCAACTCCTTCGAGCGGCTCGCGGTGCGGTACGGCCTCTACAACGACGACCGGGCCGCCAAGAAGGGCAGCGAGCCCGAGGGCCTCGCGGTCGCGGAGTTCGACGGGAAGCCGTACGCGTTCGTCGGCTCCGAGCGCAGCAACTTCGTCGCCGTCTACGACGTGAGCGATCCGGCGGCACCGGAGTTCGTGCAGATCCTCAGCACGACGCCCGGCCCCGAGGGGATCCTGCCGATCCCGTCGCGCGGACTGCTCGCCGTCTCCAGCGAGACCGACGACGCCGCCAACGCGGTGCGCGCGACGGTCGGCCTGTACGCGTGGAAGCCCGGCCAGGACTCCTTCCCGGGCGTCGTCTCCGGCGATGCCGCCGGAGCACCGATCGGCTGGGAGGCGCTCGGCGCGCTCTCCGGCGACCCCCAGGACGCGAACACGCTCTGGACCGCCGCCGACACCGTGATCAAGAACGGCACCCTGTTCAAGCTCGACGTCGCGCAGACGCCTGCGCGGATCACGCAGTCGATCCCCGTCACCGAGGGCGGCGCCGCCGTGCCGCTCGACGTCGAGGGAGTCTTCAAGCGGCCCGCGGGCGGCTTCTGGCTCGCCTCGGAGGGCGCGACGGGCCCGGCGAACACCCTGGTCCGCACGGACGACGCCGGTGTCGTGCAGCAGCGCGTGAACCTGCCGGCCGACGTCTCGTCGAAGATCAAGAACTGGGGCCTCGAGGGCGTCACCGCGACCACCGACGCCGGTGGTGAGCACGTGTGGTTCGTCGTGCAGCGGCCACTGTGGTCCGACCTCGGGACGCTCGACGCCTACGAGGGTGACGACGTCGTCCGTATCGGCCGCTACGACGTCTCCGACGCCTCGTTCCACTGGTACGGCTACCGCCTGCAGTCCCCGCAGCGGGGCAGCGCGGACTGGGTCGGCCTGTCCGAGATCACCGCGATCGACCACGACACGTTCGCCGTGATCGAGCGCGACAAGCTCAACGGCCCGGATGCGCGCAACAAGCGCATCTACACGGTGTCGGTGCCGTCGGCGAACGGCGAGGTCACCGATCCGGCGACGGACGCGCTGCCGATCCTGGACAAGCGGCTCGCGATCGACGTGCTGCCGCAGCTGAGGGCGACGCACGGCTGGACGCAGGAGAAGCTCGAAGGCTTCACGATCGCCGCGGACGGCCGGCTCTACGGGGTCACCGACAACGACGGTCTCAAGAACGCGACCGGCGAGACGGTCTTCCTGCGGCTCGGCAGGGCGACCGACGCCTTCGGTCAGGAGCTCGCGACCACCACCGCGTTGAGCCTGTCCGCCACGAAGGTCCCGTACGCGACCAAGGTCACCGCGACCGTGAGCCTGGACGGCGCGGCCACGAGCGGCAAGGTCGACCTGCTCGACGGCGCGAAGGTCGTCGCCAGCGGCACCGTCGCGAACGGCTCGGCGTCGGTCCCGGTCTCCGGGCTGGGCGTCGGCACGCACCGGCTCACGGCGCGCTTCGCCGGCGGACCGTTGGCCGGAGCTTCCACGAGCACGGCCGTGAACCTCACGGTCGTCAAGGCGGCCAGCCGGGCCGCGGTCAAGGTCGCGAAGTCGGTGGCGAAGGGCAAGCCGGTCACCGTCACCGCGACGGTCTCGGCCGCCGGTCACGTCCCGACCGGCAAGGTCACGTTCGTCAGCGGTTCGAAGGTGCTCGGCACGGCCTCGCTGGTCAACGGCAGGGCGAGCACCAAGGTCCGTTTCGCCACGCGCGGCACCAAGTCCGTGCGCGCCGTCTACGCCGGATCGGGCCAGACGAATGGCTCGGTCTCCAGCACAGTCGCGGTCCGCGTGCGGTAGGCCGGGTGACCGATTCCCCGGTCGAGTGGAGAACCCACTCGACCGGGGAGTCCGCGCGTCGCGATCAGCCCAGGTCGAGGCGCATCAGGACGCGCGGGAAGCCGTTCAGGACGGAGGTCGTCTCGGCCGCCTGGCTGAAGCCGCCGGCCTCGAACAGCGCCTTCGTGCCGACGTAGGCCATCGTCAGGTCGACCTTCTCGCCGCGGTTGTCCACCGGGTAGCCCTCGACCGCCGGCGCCCCCTGCGCCCGGGCGAACTCGACGGCACCGGCCAGCAGGTGGTGCGAGATGCCCTCGCCCCGGTGGCCGGGCCGGACCCGGAGGCACCAGATGCTCCAGACGTCCAGGTCGTCGACGTGCGGGATCCTGCGGCTCGTCGCGAACGAGGTGTCGGCGCGGGGGTGGACGGCGGCCCAGCCGACCACCTCGTCGTCGTCGTACGCGAGCACGCCGGGCGGGCCCTCGGCCATCAGCGTCTTCACGTGGAGGCCGCGTGCCTGCTTCTGCAGCGACCGGTTGAGCGCGTTGGCGACGCGATAGCTCAGGCACCAGCAGACGTTCGCGTCCGGACGCTTCGGACCCACCATCGTGGCGACGTCGGCGAACTCGGTCGCGGGTCGCACCTCGATTCCCATGCCCCCATGGTGTCGCGGATGTCCGACGATCGCGCCACCATGGAGGCGTGGGCAGGATCATCTTCGACACCGCGACGAGCCTCGACGGCTGGATCGCCGACACCCAGAACTCCTTGACGTGGCTGTTCGCCGTCGAGGGTGGCGACCAGCCCCCGGAGGGCCTGGTCCCCGCGAACGCGTCCGTCATGGTCGAGGGATCGACGACGTACGAGTGGGTGCTGGCCGAGACCGACCTGCTCGCCTACCCGCACAAGTGGCAGGAGTTCCACGGCGACCGAACGACGTTCGTCTTCACGACGCGCGACCTGCCGGTGCCCACGGGCGCCGACGTGCGGTTCGTCCAGGGCGAGGTCGCCGACCATCTCGAGGCGATTCGCGAGGCCGCGGGTGACGGCGACATCTGGGTCGTGGGCGGGGGCGACCTCGCGGGTCAGTTCCTCGATGTGGGCGCCCTCGACGAGGTCGCGGTGTCCGTCGCCCCGGTCGCCCTCGGCAGCGGCGCCCCGCTGTTGCCGCGCCGGGTCGAGTCCGACCGGCTCCGCCTCGAGTCGGTCCGCGCCGTCGGGCAGTTCGCCCGGATCGTCTGGTCGGTTCAGTCCGGATCGCCCGGCAGCGCGAGCCGGTAGCCGCGCTTCACGACGGTCCGGATCGGGTGGTCGGCGCCCCAGGCCTCACGCACGCGGGCGATCGCGACGTCGGCGGCGTGCCGGTCGCGCGAGTCGCCGGGCAGGACGTCGAGCACCTCGTCGCGCGAGACGACCGCACCCGGCTCGACCGCGAGTCGGCGCAGCAGCGCGAGGCCGCTGGGGGAGACCGGCAGGACGCGATGGTCGACCGTCGCGGTGGTGGCGAGCACCCGCAGACGACCGGCCGTGGTCAGCAGACCGCCGTCCTCGGCGCCGAGGTGCACCACGACGAGACGCACGAGCGCGCCCAGGCGTCCGCGGTCGGGCACGATCGGTGCGAGCCCGGCGTGACGCAGGGGCTCGGCCGTGACGGGACCGACGGCGGCCGTCGTCAACCGGCCGTCGCCGACGAGCAGTCGGATGCGGTCCAGGACGCCCTCACGCTCGGCGTGGGCGATCCAGGCCGCCGCGCCCGGCGACGACGTGAAGAGCGCGGCGTCGAAGCGTCCGGAGGCGGCCTCACGCAGTGAGCGCGTGACGGCGGCCTCGTCCGGCGGGGGACCCCACCGGTACACGATGAGCGGCGTGACCTCCGCGGCGCCTGCGGCGCGCAGCACGTCCGCGAGGCCGTCGTCGCCCGATCCGTGGTGCTGGACGGCGATCCGGGCGCCGCGCACGCCCTCGGCGACGAGGAACTCGCCGATCTCGTGGGACGTCTCGGACTCGGCGACCCAGTCCGGCCGCAGTCCGACGGCCTGCAGCGCCCCTCGGGCCTTGGGCCCGCGCGCGACGAGCCGGGTGCCGTCCAGCAGCGCCCACAGGTCCTCGCCGACCCCGGCGGCCTCGGCCGCCTCCCACCAGCCCCGGAACCCGATGCCCGTCGTGATGACGACGACGTCGGCCGGGTGCTCGATGAGCGTGCGCGTGGCGGCGACGAGGGCGTCCTCGTCGAGGTGCGCCTCGACGCCCAGCGCCGACGCGATCTCGACGTCGGCTCCCCGACGATTCAGCGCGAGCGCCAGGTCGGACGCCCGCCGTTGCGCCGTGACGAGGATGCGGGTGCCGGAGAGCACGGGGCCGTCGGGCACGCCGATCAGATCGCGGGGACGTTGGCGAGGGCGGCGGCGAGGTCGTCGTCGGAGAGCGGGTCGTCCTCGAGCCGGCCGTTCAGGTAGGAGTCGTACGCGCCCAGCTCGAGCAGGCCGTGACCGGACAGGCCGACGACGATGACCGGCTCGGCGCCCGTCGCGGTGGCCTCGAGGGCGGCCCGGCGCGCCTGCGCGAGCGCATGCGAGGACTCCGGCGCCGGCACGATGCCCTCGGTGCGCGCGAAGCCCAGCGCCGTGTCGAAGCACTCGCTCTGGTGCAGCGCGACCGCGTCGATGAGACCCTCGTGGACCGTGTGCGAGACCAGCGGAGCCATCGCGTGGTAGCGCAGCCCGCCGGCGTGGATCGGCGACGGCACGAAGTCGTGGCCCAGCGTGTACATCTTCATGAGCGGGGTCATACCCCCGGTGTCACCGAAGTCGTAGCGGTACTCGCCGCGCGTCAACGTGGGGCACGAGGCCGGCTCGACCGCGAGGATCCGCGGGCTCTGGTGGCCGGCCAGCTTCTCTCGCAGGAACGGGAACGCGAGGCCGGCGAAGTTCGAGCCGCCGCCCGCGCAGCCGATCACGAGGTCGGCTCCGGACTCCCCGGCCAGGGCGAGCTGCTTGAGCGCCTCCTCGCCGATGACGCTCTGGTGCAGCAGCACGTGGTTGAGCACCGAGCCGAGGGCGTACTTGATCGCCGGGTCCTGTGCCGCGACCTCGACGGCCTCGGTGATCGCGATGCCGAGCGAGCCGGGATGGTCCTGCGGCAGCGACGAGCCGAACTGCGTCAACGTGCTGGGGGAGCGGTGCACCGTGCCGCCGAACACCTCGATGAGGGTGCGTCGCTGCGGCTTGGTGTCGAACGAGGCGCCGACCTGCCACACCTCGCACTGGAGGCCGAACAGCGAGCACGCGTACGCCAGTGCCGTGCCCCACTGGCCGGCACCGGTCTCGGTGGTGAGCTTCGTGACGCCGTTGATCGCGTTGTAGTACACCTGCGGGACGGACGTGTTCGTCTTGTGCGAGCCGGCCGGCGAGACGCCCTCGTACTTGTAGTAGATCCGGGCCGTCGTGCCGAGCGACTGCTCCCAGCGGCGGGCGCGCACGAGCGGGGAGGGTCGGTACTGGCGGTAGACCTCGCGGACCGGCTCGGGGATCTCGACGTAGCGCTCCGCCGAGACCTCCTGCGCGATCAGCTCGGGCGGGAACAGCGCCGCGAGGTCGTCCGGCCCGACCGGCTGGTGCGTCGCCGGGTGCAGGGGCGGAGGCGGTGGCGTCGGCAGATCGGCGACGATGTTGTACCAGTGCGTCGGCAGCTCCGACTCGTCCAGCAGGAACCTGACCTGTTCGCCCATCGTGTGGCCTTCCGTGTCGCCCGGGTATTACGTCGCGCCGAGCCTAGTGCTCGCTCGGGGCTACGCGCCCGCGTTCAGATGACGGGCGAAGAAGCGGCCGGCGTCCTCGGCGGCGAAGGACGGAACGCCCGTGTGCCCGCCCAGGTTGGCGTTGAGCGTCTTCTCCGAGGAGCCGAAGGCGTCGAACAGGTCGAGCGCGGCCTGTCGGTCGTTGCCCGCGTCGTCCCACTGCAGCAGGACGTGCACCGGGATGACGACCCGGCGTGCCTCCTGCAGGATCGTGCGGGGCACGAAGCTCCCGGCGAAGAGGCCGGCTGCCACGATGCGCGGCTCGACCACGGCCAGCCGGACGCCGATCGCGATCACGCCGCCGGAGTAGCCGACCGGTCCACCGATCTCGGGCAGGGCGAGCAGGGCATCGAGGGTGGCCCGGCACTCCGGCACCGCCGCGTCGACGAGTGGCAGGACCAGTCGATCCACGACGTCGTCGCTCGGTCGGCTGCCGGACGCGATGGCCTGCCGCAGTGCGACGCGGGCCTCGTCGACAGCGGGCAGGGCGGGGCGCCCGCCGCTGCCGGGCAGCTCGATCGCGGCCGAGGCGAAGCCCTGTGCCGCCGCGGACCGGGCCCGGGCCGCGAGGCGCGGCTGCATGGGACCCAGACCTCCGGGGTGACCCATCAGGATCAACGGAGCCGGAGTGGACGCGGTGGCCGACGCGGGAGTCCAGACGAGTCCCGGGATGTCGCCGAGGGTGAACTCCCGCTCGATGACGCCGTCGGCGAGCTGCCGCTGGGACGTGAGGTGCATGACTCGACCTACTTCGGGGGCATCCGGATGGCGCCGTCGACCCGCACGGTCTCGCCGTTCATGTACGAGTTGGTCACGCACTCGACGACCATGCTGGCCAGCTCGTCGGGTTGGCCGAGTCGCTTGGGGAAGTTCACGGACTCGCCGAGCTTGGCCTTGAACTGCTCGGCGGCCTCGCCCTCGCCGTAGATCGGGGTGTCGATCAGGCCGGGTGCGACGGTGTTGACGCGCACGCCGATCGCCGCCAGGTCGCGCGCGACCGGCAGGGTCAGGCCCACGATGCCGCCCTTGGACGAGGAGTACGCGGCCTGGCCGATCTGGCCGTCGAACGCCGCGACGGAGGCGAGGTTGCAGATCGCGCCGCGCTCGCCGGACTCGAGCGGCTCGGTGCGGCTCATGGCGGTGGCGGCCAGCCGGATCGCATCGAACGTGCCGACGAGGTTGATCGCGATGACCCGCTTGTAGGCGTCGAGGTCGTGCGCGGAGTCGAAGCCGCCGTCGCGGCCCACCGTGCGCTGGGCCCAGCCGATGCCTGCCGAGTTCACCAGGACGCGCAACGGACCGAGCTCCTCGGCGGCGCCGACCGCGGTGAGGATCTGGTCGGTGTCCGTGACGTCGACCCGGATGAAGACGCCGCCGACCTCGGTGGCGAGGGCGCGACCGGCGTCCTCGTTGAGGTCGGCGATGACCACCCGGGCGCCGCGCGCGGCGAGCTGGCGGACGACTGCGGCGCCGATGCCGGACGCCCCTCCGGTGACGATGGCGGATGCTCCTGCGATGTCCATGACGGCACCCTACCGAGCGCGCTGAGGCATCCGGTCCGCTCGACGGCTACGGTGGACCTGAGCCTGAGGAGGCCGTCGTGACCGATGCCGAAGACCTGAAAGCCAAGTTCCGCGAGGCGCTGGACAAGAAGAAGGAACGCCACCACGCCACCGCGGAGGCCGCCGAGCACGATGGCAGCGAGAAGTCGCACGGTGCCTCGAAGCCCATCGAGCAGCCCGAGTTCCGTCGCAAGGCCACCTGACGCGCGTGGCACTCCCGTCCCGTGACTGAGGCACTCGTGGCCCTGCCCGGGGGCGAGTTCACGATGGGCTCGGACCGGCACTACCCCGAGGAGCGGCCTGCCCACCGGCGCCGGGTCGACCCCTTCGAGATCCAGGTCCATCCGGTCACGAACGCGCAGTTCGCGGCGTTCGTCGCCGCGACGGGCTACGTCACGGTCGCCGAGCGGGCGCCCGATCCCGCGGACTTCCCCGGCGCCGATCCCGCCGACCTCGTGCCGGGTGCGCTCGTCTTCACCCCGAGCACCGGCCCGGTCGACCTGACCGACTGGACGCAGTGGTGGCGCTGGCAGCCCGGGGCCCAGTGGCGACACCCGCTGGGTCCGGACTCCAGGATCGACGGACTGGCCGACCACCCCGTCGTGCAGGTCAGCCACGTCGACGCGACCGCGTACGCGCGGTGGGCCGGGCTGCGACTGCCGACCGAGGCCGAGTGGGAGTTCGCCGCCCGGGGCGGCCTGGACTCCCGCGAGTTCGCGTGGGGCGACGCGTTGCACCCCGACGGCGAGGTCGTCGCGAACACGTGGCTCGGCCACTTCCCGTACCGCAGCGACGGCTGGGGCGGCACCTCTCCGGTGGGCACGTATCCCGCGAACGGCTGGGGTCTGGTCGACCTGATCGGCAACGTGTGGGAGTGGACGGCCGATCGCTACACCCCGCGTCACGACGAGGCGGGCGTCGACATCGACGGGCGCCGGGACCTGTTGAGCCCGTCGGGGCGACCGGACTCGTTCCGGGTCACGAAGGGCGGCTCGCACCTGTGTGCGCCCGAGTACTGCCGCCGCTACCGGCCGGCCGCGCGGTCGCCGCAGTCGGAGGACTCGGCCACGTCCCACCTGGGTTTCCGGTGCGTGCGCTGACTCACGTTGCGAGATGGCTGACCCGGACCCGGGTTCTCCATTACCTTGCTCGACATGGCCGACACGGTGACGCCGCCCGCCTACCTCGTGTGCGGGTCCCAGCGCAGCGGGAGCACGCTCCTGGTCGAGTCACTGCGTGAGACCGGCGTCGCGGGCATGCCTGAGGAGCACTTCCACTTCCTGAGGCACTCCGGCATGTCGCCGCGTCCGCGGGAGTGGTTCGCCGGGGTCACCGACGAGCGCGTGCTCGCCCTGCTGCCCCCGCTCGACGGCGGCAGCCCCGACCTGCGGACCGCCGACGAGTGGGTCGCGCACGTGAGGGGGATCGGTCGATCCGCGAACGGGATCTGGGGCGGCAAGCTCATGTGGAACCAGGTCCCCGTGGTGCTGGACCGGATGGCCGACTGGCCGGAGCGCAGCGGCGACGACCTGCGCTCGGCGATCGTGGACCTGCTCGGCACCGACCCGCTGTACGTGCACGTGTGGCGTGAGGACGTGGTGCCCCAGGCCGTCTCGATGTGGCGCGCGGTCCAGACGGAGGTCTGGCGCGGCCCGACCCCGGCCGAGCTCGACGACCGGGCCCGGTACGACGCCGACGGGATCGCGCACCTGGCACGGCTCCTGCTGGAGCAGGAGCAGGGCTGGCGGCGCTGGTTCGCCGACGAGGGCCTCGAGCCGATCGAGATCCCGTACCAGGCGCTCGTCGCCGACCCGCACGGTGAGGTGGGGCGGGTGCTGGCCGCGCTCGGGATCGACCCCGAGCTCGCCCCCGACCCGCCCCTGCAGCGCCAGGGCGATCGGCGCTCGAAGGCGTGGATCGACCGCTACCGCGAGGACGCGGAGCGGCTCGGACTGCCGTCCTGACGCCTCAGACCGCGTGGCCGCCCCGGACCGGGTCGGCCAGCTCGCGGTCCGTGCCGCGCGGCGAGCGGGGGACCGTCTCGGGCTTGGGCGCGATCTGGGCGAGGTAGCGCTCCATGTTCCGCTCGGCGATCGCCGAGCCCTCCGCGTCGGAGGGCAGCGCGTCGGCGGTGTCCTCGCGCCACGCGCGGAGCCGGCCGGCGAGCGTCTCCCGCACGTCGGCGAACGCGGGATCGTCCGCCAGGTTGACGGTCTCGAGGGGATCGGTGACGAGGTCGTACAGCTCGACCGCGGCCCGCGGAGCGTCGTAGCGACCCGAGACCGCCTCGCCGGACAGGCTGTCCTGGATGTCGAGCGGGAGGTCGAGCTCGGGACGGTCGGTGTAGTTCTCGATGTAGCTCCAGCGCTTGGATCGCACGGCACGCATCGGGTCGTAGCTGTCGTGGTAGGTCTTCTCGGTGAAGACGACGTCGCGCGCGGGACCGGGCGCGGCTCCGGCGAGTCGTGCGGCATGCGAGACGCCGTCGACGCCGGCCGGCACCGCCACGTCGAGCAGGTCCAGCAGGGTGGGCATCAGGTCGACGCCGGAGAACAGGTCGTCGACGCGGCGCGGCTCGAGCCCACGGCGTCGCGGCGGCCGGACCATGAGCGCGATGCCCGTCCCGGCCGAGTAGAGCGTGGACTTGGCGCGCGGCAGCGCGGCCCCGTGGTCGGTGTAGAAGACGACCCACGTGCTCTCGTCGAGACCGTGCCGGGCCAGCGCGTCCAGCAGGCGGCCGACCGCCCGGTCCGCCTTCGTGATCGAGCCGTGGAAGGCGGCCAGGTCCTCGCGCACCTCGGGCGTGTCCGGCAGGTAGCCCGGGACCTCGACGAGGGCAGGATCGGCGTACTCGTACTCCGATGCGGGGAACGGCCGGTGCGTCTCGAAGAAGCCGGCGTTCAGCAGGAACGGCGTGTCCCCGATGCGCGACATGAAGCCCTCGGCCAGCGCCACGACGTGGTCGCAGTAGGAGTTCTCGACGTCGTACTCGTCGTAGCCCAGGCGCGTCATGTGCGTCGTCTCGTGCTGCATGCCGAACAGGGCTGTGTGCCAACCACCCTCGGTGAGCGCCTGCTGCAGCGTGACGACGTCCTCGTGGTACTCCCAGCCGTGGTGGGCCAGGCCGACCAGGCCGTTCTCGTGCGGGTACCGCCCGGTCAGCAGCGATCCGCGCGACGGCGAGCACAGGGGAGCGGTGGCATGCGCATCGGTGAACAGGAAGCTCTCGGCCGCGAGGGCGTCGGTGTGCGGGCTGACCACCGACGCGTGCCCGTAGCTGTGCAGGTGCCGACCGAGGTCGTGCCAGTGCACGAGCAGGACGTTCTCGCGAGGGGTGGCCATGCTGCCCACCCTAGGCACGTCGCCTCGTCGTTCCGGGCACGTCCCAGTCCGTGGCGGTCGTGGGGACTCAGCCGGCGAGGGCGGCGCCCGCGAGCAGCTGGTCGCGCGCCGCGTCGTACTCGCGCTTGAGCCGGCCCACGAGGTCGGCCGTCGGGACCGTCGCCTCGATCACGCCGAGGCCCTGGCCGGCGCCCCAGATGTCCTTCCACGCCTTCGCGTCGGAGGTGCCACCGGAGCCGAAGTCCATGGTCGACGGATCGCCCTGGGGCAGGTCCTCCGGATCGAGGCCGGCGGCGAGGATGCTGCCACGCAGGTAGTTGCCGTGCACGCCGGTGAACAGGTTCGAGTAGACGATGTCGCCCGCCGTGCTCTCGACGATCATCTGCTTGTACGCGTCGACGACGTTCGCCTCGTCGGTGGCCAGGAACGCCGAGCCGACGTAGGCGAGGTCGGCACCGGCGGCCTGCGCGGCCAGGATCGACCGGCCGTGCGCGATGGAGCCCGACAGCAGGAGAGGCCCGTCGAACCACGTGCGGATCTCCTGCAGCAGCGCGAACGGCGACAGCGTGCCCGCGTGGCCGCCCGCGCCGGCCGCGACGGCGATCAGCCCGTCGGCGCCCTTCTCGACCGCCTTGCGTGCGAAGCGGTCGTTGATGATGTCGTGCAGCACGATGCCGCCGTAGGAGTGGACGGCGTCGTTGATCTCGGGCCGGGCGCCGAGCGAGGTGATGACGATCGGCACGCGGTGCTCGACGATCGTGGCCATGTCCTGCTCGAGTCGGTTGTTCGAGCGGTGCACGATCTGGTTGACCGCGAACGGTGCCGCGTCCGTGCCGGCGAGCTCGCCCTCGATCCGGTCGAGCCAGTCGCCCAGCATGGACGCCGGCCGCGCGTTGAGCGCGGGGAAGGAGCCGACGACACCCGCCTTGCACTGGGCGATCACGAGTTCGGGTCCCGAGGCGATGAACATCGGCGACGCGACCACGGGGATCGACAGACGGTTCTCCACGATGGCGGGCAGGGACATCTTCGACCTCCACGACGAAACGGAAATGCACCTCGTTGTAGTGCAACCAGTTGCATACTAGTCGATGCGGGAGCCCCGCGGAAGGGTCGGATCCGGCCGCGGCGGGATCAGTCGCGGGGGCGCAGGAGACCGAGCCGCGACAGCGGCGTCCCGGCGGCAGTCGCGCCGCCGTCGCACAGCACGTCGGTGCCGTTCAGGAATCCTGGGCGGTCCCCGGCGCAGAACGCGACGACCTCGGCGACCTCGTCGACGCGGGCCGGCGCGAGCGTACCGGGCGAGACGGAGACGATGCGCGCGCCGCGGTCGGCGAACGCCTCGGCCATACGGGCGGAGTACCAGATCGCGAAGGCGCGGCTCAGGACGTGTGCCGAGCCCGGGCGGATCCGGTCCGGCCCGATCGACGCGGCCCGGACGAGACGTGTGGCGAAGTCGTCGGGGTCGACGAGGGCCTGCCGGAAGATCCAGCGCGGCAGCAGGGCGGACGGCAGGACGTGCCCGGCGGCGGAGGCGACCGTGACGACGGCGGTGCCGGGACCGGCGACGGCCAGCGCCGCACGCGCGACGTGGATGGTGCCGAGCGCGTCGACCCGCACGATCTCCTGGACGTCCGCCGACCGAGGACCGACGGAGGCGGCATGCACGACCGCGGTCACCCGACCCGCGTCAGCGGCCACGGCCATGAGCTCCTCGACGGCGCCGCGGTCGGTCACGTCCGCGGCGACCGACTCGGCCGAGACGCCGGGTCGGCACAGGTCGTCGAGGGCCGTGACGAGTCCGTCCTTGTTCGCGTCGCTGAGCACCACGTGGTGGTCGCGGCTCAGGATCCTCGCCGCAGCGAGGCCCAGGGCACCTGCTCCACCCGTCACGACGGCCACCGAGTTGGTCATCTGACGTCCCCTCCCTCGCGGGCCCCGATGCCCGCAACGTTCCCAATATGGGCACGCGCGACGCCGCGCGCGAGCAGAACGCCGGGTTACAACGGCAGTGACAGCAAACTCAGGCCGGATGTGAGGTGCATCGCATCGTGGACAGGGAGTTACCCTCCCGAAATGACTCGCTGGTAACCTGCGTCACACTGCGAACCTACTGGCCGGTACACACAGGAATCTGGAGAGAGAATGGGCGACCTCGGTTACAAGGTGCGGGTGCTGAAGCAGATTGGTCTGCTCAAGCCCCAGAACCCCGTCCGGCTGGCCAAGGCCGGCGTCAAGCTGGCCACCTGGGGGCCCGGATTCCCGTCGGCGGTCGGTGCCGCGGCAGCGCGCCGCCCCCAGCAGCTGGCGATCATCGACGATGCCGGCGAGCTCACGTGGAGCGAGACCAGCGCCGAGATCAACCGGTTCACGGCGGCCCTCAAGGCCCGTGGGATCGGCGTCGGCGACCCCGTCGCGGTGCTGTGCCGCAACCACCGCCACATGGTCGTCGCGATGGTCGCGATCATGCAGATCGGCGGCCGCATGCTGCTGCTCAACACGATGGCCAGCGCCAGCCAGCTCGGTGAGCTCGCCAAGCGTGAGGGCGCCAAGCTCGTGATTCTCGACCAGGAGTTCCTCCCGGTCGCCACCGACATCGGCGACACGCCGGTGCTCGTCGCGTGGGAGGACGACGACACCCACGGCCGCGAGACCGTCGCGGGCATCGCGAAGGGCCGGCCGACCGCCGATCACCAGAAGCCCTCGAAGCCCGGCGGCATCGTGATCTTCACGTCCGGGACGACGGGCCTGCCCAAGGGCGCCCAGCGCAAGGAGCCGGAGAACCTCGACCCGCTCCTCACGTTCTTCGGCTCGATCCCCTACGAGGGCCACTCGACGGTCGTGCTGGCGGCTCCGCTGTTCCACTCGTGGGGCCTGCTGAACTTCGGCTTCGGCCTGTCGACCGTCCCGACCTACGTCCTGCGCCGGCGCTTCGTGCCCGAGCAGGTCGTGCGCGACATCGCCCAGTACAAGGCCGAGGTGCTCGTCGTCGTGCCGCTCATGATGCAGCGGCTCGTCGACGCCGATCCGGAGGTCATCAAGAACCACGACGTCTCGAGCCTGGCGATCACGGCCTCGAGCGGCTCGGCCCTGGCCGGCGAGCTGGCGACCCACTTCATGGACACGTTCACCGACTCGGTCTACAACTTCTACGGCGCCACCGAGACCGGCTGGGCCACGATCGCGAACCCGCGCGACCTGCGGGCCGCGCCGGGCACCGCGGGCCGCGTGCCATGGCGCACGATCACGAAGGTCCTCGACGAGGAGGGCAACGAGCTGCCGGCCGGCGAGACGGGCGTCATCTACGTCGGCAACGAGATGCTGTTCGCCGGCTACACCGACGGCAACTCCAAGAGCTTCAAGGACGGGCTCATGCACACCGGCGACCTCGGCTGGTTCGACGCCGAGGGACGCCTGTTCGTGGCCGGCCGCGACGACGACATGGTCATCTCCGGCGGCGAGAACGTGTTCCCGCGCGAGCTGGAGGACTGCCTCATCGAGCACCCGAAGGTGCAGGACGTCGTGGTCACGGGCATCGACGACCCGCAGTGGGGCCAGAGCCTCGCCGCGTACGTCGTCGTGCGCGATGGCGAGACGCTCACGCAGGAGGAGGTCGTCGAGCACGCCAAGGGGAGCGTCGCCCGCTTCGCGGTCCCGCGCGCCGTGATGTTCCTCGACGAGTTGCCGCGCAACCCCACCGGCAAGGTGATGAAGCGGAACCTGCCGAAGTTCGCCGAGCAGCTCTGACGCTCGGCTGCGACACGGACCGCGGGGTCCGGTGGACTTCGGGGGAGTCCGCCGGGCCCCGCTCCGCTGTGCGGCGGCTCAGCCCAACGCGGTCCGGACGGCTGCCAGGGCGGCGTCGCTGAACGCGACGATCCTCGCCTCGACGACGTCGGAGTCGGTGGTGCGCAGCGTGTCGACCGCCGCGAGGGCCGCGTCGTCGAGCGGCCAGCCGTAGACGCCCGCGCTGATCAGCGGGTAGGCGACGGTCGCGGCACCGAGCTCGTCGGCGACCTCGAGGGTGCGGCGGTAGCAGGAGACGAGCAGCGACCGGTCGGTCTGGCCGGCCGTCCGGTTCGGGCCGACGGTGTGGATCACCCAGCGTGCCGGCAGGAGCCCGGCGGTCGTCCAGCCGGCGTCGCCCGTCGCCAGTCCGTCGGGAAACCGCGCGATGCAGTCCTCGAGCACGGCCGGTCCGCCGGCCCGGTGGATCGCGCCGTCGACGCCGCCGCCTCCGCGCATCCGGGTGTTCGCGGCGTTCACGACCGCGTCGACCTGCTGGGTCGTGATGTCGCCCCTGACGACCGTGATCCTCATGCCCCCAGTGTGAATCGGGACGGGGCCGCCGGCCTGCCCGTGGGGGACGAATCTTGATGCGTTGCGGTCGCCATGGCCACCGCAACGCATCAAGATCCGTCCGTCCCCGGGTGACTCCACGGCACCCGCTCCCTAGGCTGACCCCGTGAACGCGGAGGAGCTGGCGAACCTCGCGCACCTGCGGCGGGCGCGCGACCTGATGGACCGCCGGTTCGCCGAGCCGCTCGACGTGGCGGCGATCGCACGCGAGGCGCTCATGTCGCCCGCGCACTTCTCCCGGCAGTTCCGGGCGGCGTACGGGGAGACCCCCTACGGCTACCTCATGACGCGGCGCATCGAGCGGGCGAAGTCCCTGCTGCGGCGCGGAGACCTGTCGGTCACGGACGTGTGCATGGCGGTCGGCTGTACGTCGCTGGGGTCGTTCAGTGCGCGGTTCACCGAGTTGGTCGGGCAGACCCCGACGCAGTACCGCGCCGGCGACCACGCCGACCTCGTCGGACTCTCGAACTGCGTCGCGAAGCAGGCCACGCGACCCGTGCGCCGATAGAGCAGGAACGGAGAAGACGCCCGCGTCGGCCGCGCCCTAGCGTGGAGACATGAACCTCACACTCTCCACCTGCTTCGTCCAGGTCGACGACCCCGACAAGGCCCTCGCCTTCTACCGCGACGCCCTCGGACTCGAGGTGCGCCTCGACGTCCCGCGTGAGCAGTTCCGCTGGATCACCGTCGGCTCGCCCGCCCAGTCGGACGTGTCGATCGTGCTCACCAACTACGTCGACGGCAGTCCCGACGACGTCGACGCCGTGGCCCGGCTGCTCGCGAAGGGCGCCATGAACGGCGTGCACTTCCACGCCGACGACCTCGATGCGACGTTCGCGCAGGCGCGCGAGTGGGGCGCCGAGATCGTGTCCGAGCCGGCCGACCAGCCCTGGGGCGTGCGCGACTGCGCGCTGCGTGATCCTGCCGGCAACCTCGTCCGGATCGACCAGCAGGCCAGCTGATGTGCCTGCCGCACCACCTGCCCCGGTACGCCCGGAACCGGCCGGCCGCGAAAGTGGCTTGGCCGGATCCGGCGGTCGGGCCTAGGGTGATCCTCACGGCCCCGTCCGGGACCGCTTCGCAAAACGCAAGGACGACCATGACCACGCTGTATGGCAACCAGACCCCCACGTGGGTCCGCTCGACGAGCGCTGCCGCCGCGCACGGTCTCATGGCCGATTTCTCGTTCGAGCCGAAGCGTCCCTCGGAGCCGCCGATGTAGGTGCCACCAGCACCCGACAACGGGCCGCTCCAACGAGACGAGATCTCGAGGGAGCGGCCCTTCTGCATTTCCGAAACCCGACCACGTGCCACCGACAAGGAGGTGACGGCACATGGAGAGCAAGATCATGGCGTCGATCCTCAACAGCAAGGGAGTGACCGTCGCCTACGCGACCCCGACCCCGCGCGCCCCGAAGCAGGACTGGGCGTGCGCGGGTCTGGACCCCGAGCTGTTCTTCCCCGAGGACGCGAGCGCCCTCGACGCGGCCCGCACGCTGTGCGGCTCGTGCCTGCAGCGCGACGTCTGCCTCTCCTTGGGGCAGGCGCGGGCCGAGACGGGCGTGTGGGGAGGCGTCCTGCTCGACCGCGGCAAGGCGCTCGAGGCCGTCCCGGTCATGGGCCGTCCCCGCAAGGTGGCCTGACCGCCCGGGTCCGGGTCCTGCCCGCCTGACGAGGCGAGCAGGACCCGGTACCTGCGCGCCGTGGGTGACGTGACCCGACGACTCAGCGGTCGATCATCTGCTGCATCGCCGCGGGGTAGCGGTCGCCGATGACGCGCACGGAGCGCGAGGCCGCGTCGAGCTCGGCGAGGTCGTCGGCGGTGAGCTCGAGTGCCGTGGCGCCGAGGTTCTCGTCGAGCCGCTCGAGCCTGCGGGTGCCGGGGATGGGCACGATCCACGACTGCTGGGCCAGCAGCCAGGCGAGCGCCACCTGGCCGACGGTCGCGCCACGGCGCTCGGCGACGACGGTCACGAGGTCGACGAGGGCATGGTTCGCGGCGAGCGCTTCGGGAGCGTACCGGGGGAGCGTGGCCCGGATGTCGCCCTCCCCGAACGTCGAGTCGGCGGCGACGGCACCGGTGAGCAGGCCACGGCCCAGCGGGCTGAACGGCACGAAGCCGATCCCGAGCTCGGCCAGCGTCGGCAGGATCTCGTCCTCGGGCTCGCGCCAGAACAGCGAGTACTCGCTCTGCAGCGCGGTGACCGGATACGTGGCGTGGGCGCGGCGGATCGTGTCGACGCTCGCCTCGGACAGGCCGAAGTGGCGGACCTTGCCCTCCGCGATGAGCTCGCCGACCGTCCCGGCGACGTCCTCGATCGGCACGTCCGGGTCGACGCGGTGCTGGAAGAGCAGGTCGATCGTGTCCGTCCGCAGGCGGCGCAGCGAGCCGTCGACGACCTCGCGGATGTGCGCCGGCGAGCTGTCCAGTCCGGTCATCCGGCCGTCGGGCTCGAACGTGAGGCCGAACTTCGTGGCGATCACGACCCGGTCCCGTACGGGCTCGAGCGCCTCGCCGACCAGCTCCTCGTTGTGGTGGATGCCGTAGACCTCGGCGGTGTCGAAGAACGTGACGCCGCGGTCGACGGCCGTGCGGATGAGGGAGATCATCTCGTCCCGCGGCGGGCGCGGACCGAAGCTCTGGCTCATCCCCATGCACCCGAGGCCGAGATCGGAGACGGTCAGGTCGTGGCCGAGGGTGCGGGTCATCGGTCCTCCAGGAGCGAGATCGGGGGCTGTGGGTCGAAGCTCACGTGGTCGGCTCGAGGATCCCGGGGATGGTGGGGCCGCCTCGTGCCGGTGCGATGCTAGCGGACGGCCTCGGTGGGAGCCGGGTCCGCCGAGCCGAGGGGCGTCATCAGAACGGTGGCCACGGAACGGCCGGCATCTCGCCCTGCGGCCCGGGGAACCGAGCGGTGGCGAGGAGGCGGTCGCCGCGGTCCCGCATCGCCTCGAGCTCGGGCGCGGCGATCAGGTCGGCGAGGTCCGACTGGAGTGCCTCGTCGGCCAGCACGCGCGCGACGCCCGCCAGCTCGTCGGGCGCCAGCGGTTGGCCGATCCACCCCCACAGCACGGTCCGCAGTTTCGGCTCGACGTGGAAGGTCAGCCCGTGGTCGACGCCGAACCGATGACCGCCGGCCATCGCGAGCACGTGCCCGCCCTTGCGGTCGGCGTTGTTGACGAGGGCATCGAAGATCGCCATCCGGCGCATCGCCGCCGAGTCCTCGTGGATGAGCGAGACGGGCTGCTCGTGCTCGTCGATGCCGTCGAGCACATGGCACCAGCCGTGGGGCACCTCACCGGCGGGCACGAGCGTGACGGCCTCGCGCGCGGGATCGGCCTCCTGCCACAGCTGCAGCATCCCCGTGCCGTGCGGTCCGTCGTCGAGCCAGGTCGGCGGGACGACGTTCCAGCCGAGCGACTCGGAGACCAGCCAGGCGGCGACCTCGCGGTGGGCGAGGACGGCGCCGGGGAAGTCCCACAGCGGACGCTCGCCGTCGATCGGCTTGTAGACCACCGCTGCCTCGTCGACGTGACCGAGGAACGTGGCGTTCGAGGCCGGCAGGATGCGTCCCTCGAGCACGAGCTCGCCGGTCGGGCGAGCGGCCCCGGGCAGGCTCACGCGTCCAGGTCGAGGTCGGGGCAGGTGTGGCCTTCGGGGTCGATCGGCTCGAGGCACAACGGGCAGATGGGCCGTCCCGACAGGACGACCTCGCGCGTGCGCTTGCAGAAGGAACGCGCCGTGCCGACGGGGATCCGCACCTGGAGGACCTCCGCGGGCTCGACGGGCTCGGCCTCGGTGAGCGACTCGGGCGAGTCCTCCACGAGCGGGTACGCCTCGATGACGACCTGGGCGGTCCGCGGGTCCCAGCCGAGGGAGAGCAGCCCGACCCGGAACTGCTCGACCACCGGCTCGTCGAGGGGATCGGGATCGTCCAGGCCCTCGGGAGCGGTCGGCGGCACGTGATACGGATTGCCGTCCTCGGCCATCAGCTCGTCGAGGACCTCGTCGATCTTGTCGGCCAACGCCGCCGACTGCTCCTTCTCCAGCGCCGCGCTCAGGAGCCGGTCGCCGGCACGCGCCTGCAGGTAGAAGGTGCGCTGTCCGGGCACGCCGACCGTCCCGACGACGAGTCGGTCCGGCCAGTCGAAGTCGTGGACGAGAGTGGGCATGGCATCCATGCTAGGAGCCTGCTCCAGCCTCCGCCCGCGGTCCGGCGCCGCCGCCGACCGGAGCGTCCTCGGGGGCCGGCGCTGCCGCGAGCCACGACAGGTCGCCAGCCGACGTGTTGACGGCGACGACGGTGGGGCGATGCTGGCCGTAGCCGACGATCGTGAGGGACGCCGGATCGACGTGCAGCCGCTGGAACAGGTCGAGGTGCATGCCGAGCGCGTCGGCCAGGACCGACTTGATCGGGTCGCCGTGGAACACCGCGGCCCACACGGCGTTCGGGCCGTGCTCGGCCTCGATGAGCGCGTCCCAGCGCCGGATCGCCGCGACCGACCGCGCCTGCATCGCCGCGAGCGACTCGCCCTGCGGGAACGCGGCGGCGGCAGGATGTCGCTGCACCGTCGTCCACAGCGGCTCCTCGGCGAGCTCCTTGAGCGGTCGGCCCTGCCAGTGGCCGTAGTCGCACTCGAGCAGGTCGGCGTCCTCGACGAGCGGGGTCGTCGACGGCTGGTGTGCGGCGATCGCCTCGGACGTCTCGCGGCACCGCTCCAGCGGACTCGTGACGATGTGCCGCAACGGCACCGCGGCGAGGCGTTCGCCGGTCCGCTGCACCTGCTGCCGCCCCTCCTCGTCCAGGTGGACGCCAGCGGTCCGGCCGGCGAGGGTGCCGTCCGCATTCGAGGTGCTCCGGCCGTGCCGGACGAGCAGGACGATCGCCATGCCCGCGAGCCTAGCGGCGCGCGCCGATTCCCTCGGACCGGCTCCTGCGGGGGCACGATGGGTCCATGAGGATCCGCGGGGCCGCCGTCGTGGTGGCGTGTCTCGCGCTGACGGCCTGCACGGATGCGGGCCACGACGAGCCGCGCGACACCCCGCTGACACCGCGCGCCGTGGCCGTCGTGATGCTCGACCACGTCGACCAGGACCCGGACCGGATCGGACCCGTCCCCGACGACGACCGGCTGCCGAAGGACCTCGTGGGCACTCAGGCGCACTACCCCGATGGCGTGTTCGACGCCGTCTCGGGCACCTTCCTCGAGGTCAGCGTCAGCCAGACCAGACCGATCGCGGCCTGCGCCGGTGGCACGACCGAGGACGAGAACCCGTGCGCCGAGCTCGACGACGGGGTGGTCCTGGTCTGGCAGGAGGAGGAGCCCGAGGAGGATCCCGGGATCGTGATCGTCGAGCACCAGCAGGGCGACGACGTCGTCACGACGGTGCTCGCCGGACCGGCGATCACGGGCGACCCCCGTGAGTTGGACCTCCAACCGTCCCTCGACACACTCGTCAGTCTGACCCGCGACCCGCGGCTGAGGCTCATGACCACGGCCTCGGCGGTCGAGGCGGGCCGACGGATCGAGGGGTGGCCGGTCCAGGAGTGAGTTCCTGACGCTGCCTCGCTGGCGTTGCACCGCGATTCTGTCGGCGCCGCAATCTAGCGTCGGAGACGTGAAGTTGCTGCACACCTCCGACTGGCACATCGGTCGCACGTTCCACCAGCACTCGACGGCCGCGGCGCTCGCCTCGGTGCTCGACGCGCTGGTCGATCTCGTGCGCGATCACGCCGTCGACGTGGTCGTCGTGGCCGGCGACGTCTTCGACTCGTCGACCCCTTCGGCGGCGGCGGTCGAGGAGCTCGACCGCGTGCTGGTGGCACTGCGCCAGACCGGGGCCCGCGTGGTCGTCAGCAGCGGGAACCACGACTCGCCGGCCCGCCTCGGCGCCAAGGCCGTCTTCGCCGCCGAGGCCGGGATCCACATCATCACCCGGCCCGAGGACCACGCCACGCCCGTGACGATCGAGGACGAGCACGGGCTCGTCCACGTCTACGGCATCCCGTACCTCGAGCCGGCCCTGATCCGGCACAGGTGGCCCGAGCAGCGGCTCGCCAACCAGGCCGACGCCCTCGGATTCGCGCTCGACAACATTCGGGCCGACCTCGCAGTTCGCGGTGGCCGTTCGGTCGTGCTGGCCCACACGTTCGTGTCCGGCGCGGAGGGTGAGTCGTGCGAGTCCGAGCGGGGCATCACCGTCGGCGGCGTCGACCGTGTCCCGGTGCCGGCGTTCGACGGCATCGACTACGCCGCGCTCGGCCACATCCACGGGCGCAGCACCCTCGCCCCCCACGTCCGGTACAGCGGTGCGCCCCTGCACCTGTCGTTCTCCGAGCAGGACAAGCCGCGAGGAGCCTGGCTCGTCGACCTCGACGCCGACGGGCTCGGCTCGGTCGACTGGCTCGACCTGCCGGTGCCGCGCCGGCTCGTCACACTCACCGGCACGCTCGACGAGCTGCTGGCCGACCCCGCGCTCGCCGTGCACGTGGACGACTGGGTCAAGGTCGTCCTGACCGACATCGCCCGGCCCGACGACCCGATGCGCCGGCTGCAGCAGCGCTTCGCCGGGTGCGCGGTGCTCGAGTTCCGGCCCAGCCAGGTGCGCGACAGCGCCGCCGCGTCCGACCCGAGGCGGCTCGCGACCCTCACCGACCAGCAGGTCGTCGCCGAGTTCCTCTCCCACGTGCGCAACGGCGAGGGACCCACGACGGCCGAGGCCGAGCTCGTCGACGAGCTGATCGGGGCCGTGCGCGCGCAGGAGGTGTCGGCATGAGGATCCACGAGGTCTCCATGACGGGTTTCGGCCCGTTCCGCCACACCCAGACCGTCGACCTCGACGGCTTCGCCGACGACGGCATCTTCCTCATCACGGGTCGCACGGGTGCCGGCAAGTCCAGCATCCTCGACGCGATCGTCTACGCGCTGTACGACTCCGCGCCCCGGTACGGCACGGCCAGCGGCAAGCAGCTGCGCAGCGACCACTGCACCCCCGGCGAGCCGTCGCGGGTCGAGCTGGTCTTCAGCGCCGGATCCGAGCGCTACCGCGTCGTGCGCACCCCCGAGTACGTGCGCCCCAAGTCGCGGGGCGACGGCTTCACGACGGAGAAGGCCGGAGCCGAGCTGTCCCGGTGGGACGGCGCGCAGTGGGTGGGCATCGCGTCCCAGTTGCGCACGGTGGGTGAGGCGTTGCACGAGATCGTGCCGCTGTCGGCCGACCAGTTCCTGCAGGTCGTCCTGCTGGCCCAGGGCGAGTTCCAGCGATTCCTCGTGGCCTCCAGCGAGGAGCGCCAGCGGGTCCTGCGCACGCTCTTCCGCAGCGATCGCTTCGGCCGCTACGACGAGATCGCGCAGCAGCGCTCCGCCGAGCTGCGCAAGCGGATCGAGCTCGCCGACGCCGGCGTCGAGGCCACGATCGAGGCGCTCGCCGCCCACGCCGACGACGAGCCGCCTGAGTCCGCCGTCGACGTCTGGCTCGTCGACGTCCTCCAGGCCCACGACACCGACGTCGAGGTCGCCCGTGTCGATCTGGAACAGGCACAGAAGGAGCTCGTCGAGGCCGAGGCCGTGCTCCTCGCGGCCACCCAGCTGGCGGGCCGCCAGCGGCGGCTCGCCGTGGCACGGGAGGCGCTCGCCGCGCTCGCGGAGCAGCAGGAGCAGGTCGAGGCCGACCGCGTCCGGCGCGAGCGGGGCCTCGCCGCGGCCTCGTGCGTGCCCGCCCACAGGGCCCTCGCCGCCGCGGTCACCGAACGGCAGGTGGCCGCCGCCGCGGTCACCTCGGCCACGGAGCGCTATCGCCGCGTCCTCGGTGCCGAGCCGCCCGCCGACCTCACCGCCCGACGCGACCAGCTGGGCGCCCGGGTGGCCACGCTCGAGGCGCACCTCATCGAGGAACAGCGGCTGGAGCAGTTGCGGTCCACCGCGCTGGAGGTGGGCGAGGAGCTGGAGCGGGTCGACCTTCGCGTCGCGAGGCGGACGAGCGAGCGCGAGCAGCACACCGGCGTGCTGGCGGCCGAGGTCCTCATCACGGCCGACCGGGCCGAGGCGGCGCTGACTGCAGTGCGCGACGAACTGGGCCGGGCCACCCGGCTCGAGCAGGCGGTCGGCCAGCTGCGCACGGCGGAGGTCGCCCAGCTGGAGTTCGGCCGGGCCCGCACCACGGCGTCCACGGCACTGGACCGACTGCGCGAGCGTCGGCTCGCCGAGTACGCGGGAACGCTGGCGCAGGAGCTGCGCGCCGGTGAACCGTGCGCGGTGTGCGGCGCGACGGAGCATCCGGCACCTGCCGCGATCTCCGAAGAGCCCGTCACCGAGGCGATGGAGCAGGCCGCCGAGCACATCCTCGCCGATGCCGACGAGCGTGCCGTCGAGGCCGGTCGGGTCGTTGCGGGCCTGCGCGCCACGATCGCGGGTCTGGGGGAGGCCCGACCCGTTGCCGAGCTCACGAGACTCGTCGACGAGGCGACCGAGGCCGCGACGTCCGCACGGCGGGTCGAGGCCGACCGGGCGCGGGCCACCGCTGCGCTCGCGACGATCGACACCGACCTCCAGCACGCCGCGGTCCGGCGCGCCGCGCTGGAGGCCCGGCAGGCGACGACGGCCGAGAGCGTCGCCGTCCTCGAAGCCAAGGTCGAGGCAGCGCGCGGCGACGCGGAGTCGGTCGCCGACCGGCTCGCCGCGCTCACCGCCGAGAGGCAGGTCACCGATGACCTCGCCACCGCGTCGGCGCACGACGAGACGGCAGGCGCTCGCCTGGCCTCGGCCCGCCAGACCCTCGACGACGTACTGGCCCACCACGACTTCGCCGCCGACGCCGCGTTCCTGGCCGCGCGCGTTGACACGGCCACGCTCGAGCGGATGACCGCCCGGATCAGGCGGCACGACGACGCGCTCGCCGCCGCCACCTCGGTCGTCGCCGAACCCGAGCTGCAGGACCTTCCGGACGCACCGGTCGACGTCGCCGGGCCGCACGCCTCGCGCGAGGAGGCGAAGGCGCGGTGCGACGTCGCGGTCGGCCGGCACGCCTCCGCGCGCACCCGCTCCGAGCACTCGCACGACCTCGCCGGCTCGATCCGTGACGGCTGGGCCCGCACGGCCGAGACCCGGGCCGAGTACGAGATCGTCAACCGGCTCGCGCGGTCGTTGCACGGCGACTCGCCCAACACGCGGCGGATGCGACTCGAGAGCTATGTGCTGGGCGCCGAGCTCACCCAGATCGTCACGGCCGCCAACACCCGACTGCGCACGATGTCGGCCGGACGCTACGAGCTGCAGCGCAGCAGCCGCGGCGCCACGAAGGGCAACAACGCGGGGCTCGAGGTCGAGGTGCTCGACCACCACACGGGGGAGACGCGGTCGCCGGAGTCGCTGTCCGGCGGCGAGAAGTTCCTCGCCTCGCTGTCGCTCGCGCTCGGCCTGGCCGAGGTGGTCACGAGCCGCGCCGGCGGGATCACGCTCGACACGCTCTTCGTCGACGAGGGCTTCGGCGCACTCGACGCCGACACGCTCGAGATCGCGATGCACACCCTCGACGGTCTGCGCGAGCACGGTCGCACGGTCGGGCTGATCAGCCACGTCGAGACGATGAAGGAGCGGATCGCCGCCCAGCTCGCCGTCGAGACGACGTCCGGCGGCTGGAGCGAAGTCACCGTGCGCCACTGAAACCCCAAAAGCCCCACCTGTTGCGATTGCAAGGAATATCCTGTGCCACGTGGATGACGAGGACCTGCTGAGCCTCCTGCCCGAGCGGATGGATCTTCCGCGCGGGCGGTCAGCACTGTCCGAGACCGAGGTGGCCGAGTCCCGGCACGGTCGCATCCTGCAGGCCGTGATCGACGAGGTCGCCGAGTCCGGCTACCACGGCACCACGGTCGCGGCGATCACGAAGCGCGCCCACATCTCTCGCACGTCGTTCTACGAGGCGTTCCCCGACAAGGAGGCCGCCTTCGCGGCGGCTCACCTCGATGCGAGCGAGCTCGCCCTCAACGTGGTCTGGGGGCCGGCGTTCGCCCACGCCGAGGCCGACTTCGTCGCCCGCGCACGGATCGCGATCGAGTCGTACGTGAGCGCGATCGAGAGCGCGCCGGCGTTCGCGACGTGCTTCTTCGTCGAGATCCGCGGTGCGGGCGACCGACTGCTCGGCCAACGCGACCTCATGATGGACCGCCACATCGACATCCTGGTCCAGCTCATGACCCGCGCCGCGGCGGCCGACGACGCGTACCGGGTTCCCACCCGGGACGAGCTGGTCGCCATGATGGGTGCGTTCGACGAGCTGACCGGCCGCGTCGTGCGCTCCCAGGCCGGTCACGCGACGCTCGACCTCGGGTCCGTCGTCGAGCCGTTCATGCGCATCATGCTGTCCATCGCCCGCGCCGACTGAGCGCGGGGACGCTCAGCGCTTCTCGCAGGCGATCTTGTCGCCGTCGCGATCGCTCTTCTTGTTCGCCGTGTAGAGCGCCTTGCTGCGCTTGAAGTTCGCGACGGGCGTGCCGGACGTGTGGTCCTTCGCGCCGGGCAGGCCGACGCCGTGCGGGTACTTCTTGTTCAGCGCGGTGCAGTTCTTGAACGTCGTCGCAGCCTCCGCGGGAGCCGCGGTGAGCACGAGCGTCGACGTCAGGGCGAGGGCCAGCAGTGCCTTGCGCATCGGGTTTCTCCTCCAGTGGTTCGTCATCAGGCCTGGGAGCGCCGGTAGCCGGCGGCGACGGCCGCGTCCTCGGTCGCGAAGCATTCCTCGGGCTGCGTCACGTCGTAGTACCGGCCGCCGGGAACGTGGTAGATCATCGAGTTCGCGTTGCCCTTGATCGGATGGCTGCTCGGGCAGTCGTGCTCCGAGATCGGCGCGACGCTGTCGTGGCCTCCGGGCACGTCCTGATCGGGATCGGACGGCGCGGAGTCGTGGCCTTCGGGCTTGCCCTTCGCGGGCTTGGCGACCTTCGTGCGGGCCGCCCCGCAGCGGTGCAGCCACCGGTTCAGCGTGGACTTCTCGGCCCGGTCGACCGTCAGGTCCCACCGGTACTTCACGGCGATCCAGCGCGCGACGTACTGGCAGCGGCTCTTGGTCGGCATCCACTCGGTGGGGTCGTGGTCGGACTTGGCGGAGTTGGATCGGGCGGACACTCCCAGCAGGGAGTGCGCGTAGCCGGTGTCGTTGGCGAAGCCGCGGCGGCGGGCCTCGCCCCACGTCGACGCGCCGGAACGCCAGGCCTCGGCGAGGGCGACGCGGTGGTCGATCTGGACCTTCCGAGCACTCGTGAGGGTGCGCCCCGTGTACTCGTTGCGCCAGCGGCCCTTCGTCACGGTGCAGTTCGCGTTGCGCTTTGCCTTCGTGCGCGACTCGGCGATGAGCACGCTCTCGCGCACGTTGCACGTGCCGCGGCGCATGACCCAGTGGTCGAAGAGATCGCGGTCGTAGCGCGGGGAGGTCGTCTCGGCGGCGACGGTCAGCTTCGCCAGGAGCCGCTTCGCCGGGACCTTGGGAGCGGCCTCCGCGGACGTGGGGGCGGACACGACCAGCCCGACGCCCAGCAGGAGCGCGAGCAGGTGAATGAGGGGGCGGCGCACGGGCCGAAGTTTACTTGAGTCACAACAGTCGCATCAGTCACTTGGGCCGATGCGGAGGGACCCGCCGACTCAGCGGGTGAGGTGGCGACTGATGACGAGGCGCTGGATCTGGTTGGTGCCCTCGAAGATCTGCATGACCTTGGTCTCGCGCATGAACCGCTCGACGGGGAAGTCCTTCGTGTAGCCGGCGCCGCCGAGAACCTGGACGGCGTCGGTCGTGACCCGCATGGCGTTGTCGGTGGCGACGAGCTTCGCGACCGAGGCGAGCCGGCCGTAGGGTCGGCCGGCGTCCTTGAAGCGGGCCGCGTACAGGTAGGCGGCGCGAGCGGAGTCGACCGCGGCAGCCATGTCTGCCAGCACGAAGCCGAGGCCCTGGTGCTCGATGATCGGCTTGCCGAAGGCCTCCCGCCCCCGCGCGTACTCGACCGCGACGTCGAGGGCGCGCTGGGCGACGCCGACCGCGACGGCGGCGATCCCGAGTCGGCCCGCATCGAGCCCGGCGAGGGCGATCGACAGGCCCTGACCCTCCGCTCCGACGCGACGCTCCACCGGGACCCGGACCCCGTCGAACAGCATCGTCGCCGTCGTCGACGACATGAGGCCCATCTTGTCCTCGGGCACGTCGGCGGACAGGCCGGGCGCGTCGGCGGGGACGAGGAAGCACGAGATGCCCTTTGCGCCGTCGTCGGACGTGCGCGCCATGACGGTGTAGAAGTCGGCCTGGCCGCCGTGGGTGGTCCACGCCTTCGCCCCGTTGATCACGTAGTCGTCGCCGTCGCGGACCGCGCGGGTGCGCATCGCCGCCGGGTCGGAGCCGGCATGTGCCTCCGACAGGCAGTAGGCGCCGAGGAGGTTGCCGGACAGCAGCTCGGGCAGCCAGCGCTCCCGCTGCTCCTGCGAGCCCGCGGTGAAGAGCGGGAAGCAGCTCAGGGCGTGGACGCTCGTGCCGACACCCACCGCGGCCCACGCGTAGGCGATCTCCTCGACGACCTGCAGGTAGACCTCGTACGGCTGCGCCCCGCCGCCCAGCTCCTCGGGGTACGGCAGTCCCAGCAGGCCCGCCTCGCCCAGCAGCGCGAACACCTCGCGATGGAACGTGTGCGTGCGCTCGGCCTCGTCGGCGAGCGGGATCAGCTCCCTCGTCGCGAGGGTGCGCGTGAGGTCGATCAGGTCCTGCGACTCCGGAGTCGGCATCAGTCTCTCGGCGGGCATGTCTCCAACCTAGTTGGCCCCTCGTGTCTCGCCTCGTCGTGTCGGTCTCGGTGCCGGCACGTAGCGTGGACGCCATGACGGTTCCCACCCGCACCCTGAACAACGGCATCGAGATCCCGCAGCTCGGCTACGGCACGTGGCAGGTCCCCCCGGAGACCGCCGCCGACCGCGTCGCGGAGGCCCTCGAGGTCGGCTACCGGCACATCGACACGGCCCAGATGTACGGCAACGAGGAGGGCGTGGGCCGGGCGATCGCCGCGTCCGGGCTGGCTCCCGAGGACGTCTTCGTCACGACGAAGCTCAACAACAACCGGCACGACCCGGCCGCCGTGGGTCCCTCGCTGGACGAGTCGCTCGACAAGCTCGGCCTGGAGCGGGTCGACCTCTTCCTCATCCACTGGCCATTGCCGACGATCGAGATCGACTTCGTCGACACGTGGCGCGCGATGGAGGAGGTCTACGCCGCGGGCCGGGCCCGGGCGATCGGCGTCTCGAACTTCCAGCCCGCGCACCTGCGCCGGCTCGTCGCCGAGGCCACCGTCGTCCCGGCCGTCAACCAGGTCGAGGTGCATCCCTACTTCACCCAGGACGAGGTGCGCGGCGTGAACGCCGAGCTCGGCATCGTCACGGAGGCGTGGTCGCCGCTCGCCCAGGGCCAGGTGTTCGAGGACCGCGCCCTGGCCGCGATCGCCCACGGCGTCGGCCGCAGCGTCTCCCAGGTCGTGCTGCGCTGGGCGCTGCAGCGCGGTGACGTCGTCTTCCCGAAGGCATCGTCGATCGAGCGCGTCCGCGAGAACTTCGACGTCGTCGACTTCGAGCTGTCGGACGCGGACGTCGCGGCGATCTCGGCGCTCGACGAGAGCCGCCGGATCGGTCCCGACCCTGACACCTTCGCCTGGGTGCCGCGCGGCTGAACCCGTCCTAGGGTGAGGCCATGAGCTACTACTTCTGCCTCAAGCACCACACCGTCGAGGGCGAGGACGGCTGCCGCGCACAGGACCGGATGGGCCCGTACGACACCGAGGCCGAGGCGTCCCGCGCCCTGGAGACCGCTGCCGAGAAGACGAAGGCGTGGGACAACGATCCGGACTGGAACGACGACGCCCCCCAGGACGAGCAGTCCTGAGGGGCGCCGCGGTCGGGGTCAGCTGTCGAAGGTGTGCTCGGCCGCGGGGAAGGAGCCCTCGGCGACCTCGCCGATGAACTGCCTCGTCGCGTCGAGCATGATGCCGTGCAGGTCGGCGTAGCGCTTCACGAAGCGAGGTGCCCGGCCGGTGCGCAGGCCCATCATGTCCTGCCAGACGAGCACCTGCGCGTCGCAGTCGGCGCCGGCACCGATGCCCACGGTGGGGATGCGCAGTCGCGTCGTGATCTCCTTCGCCGCGGGCGCGGGCACCATCTCCATCACGACCGCGAACGCTCCGGCGTCCTCGACCGCGAGCGCGTCGTCGAGCAGCTTCTGCGTCGCGTCGCCGCGCCCCTGCACCCGGTAGCCGCCGAGGCTGTGCTCGGACTGCGGCGTGAAGCCGATGTGCGCCATGACGGGCACGCCGTTCTCGGTCAGCTTGCGGATCTGCGGTGCCATCTCCGCTCCGCCCTCGAGCTTCACGGCGTGCGCCAGGCCCTCCTTCATGAAGCGGACGGCGGTGTCGAACGCCTGCTCCGGTGAGCGCTGGTACGAGCCGAAGGGCAGGTCGGCCACGACGAGGGCGCGCTTCGCGGTGCGGGTGACCGCCTTCACGAGCGGGAGCATCTCGTCGACCGTGATGGGCAGGGACGACTCGTAGCCGTAGACGTTGTTCGCGGCGGAGTCGCCGATGAACAGGACGGGAACCCCGGCCTCCTCGAAGACCTGGGCGCTGTACTGGTCGTAGGTGGTCAACATGACCCACTTGTGACCCGCGTCCTTCCACTTCTGCAAGTGGTGGATGCGGACCTTGCTGATGCCGTCGATCGGGCTGCCGGCCACGGTGGGTCCGGCGCCGTACGGTGCGGTTTCTTCCATGCCGTCAGCGTAGACCGGCGCTCAGTCCTCGAGCTGCTCGCGCCACCGGTTAGTGATCGGCACCCGGCGGTCGCGGCCGAAGTTGCGCTTGCTGATCTTCGGGCCGGGCGGGTACTGGCGGCGCTTGTACTCGGCACGGTCGACGAGCGTCACGACGCGCTCGACCAGTGCGGCGTCGTAGCCGAGCGCGACGACGTCGGCCGAGCCGAGGTCGCGCTCGACGTACGCGTCGAGGATCCCGTCGAGCACCTCGTACGGCGGCAGACTGTCCGTGTCCTTCTGGCCCGGACGCAGCTCCGCGGAGGGCTCCTTCGTGATCGTGGCGGGAGGGATCGGCGGGGTCTCGCCGCGGGACTCGGCCCACGCGTTGCGCCACCTCGCCAGCTCCCACACGAGCGTCTTCGGCACGTCCTTGATCGGGGCGTAGCCGCCGACCGCGTCGCCGTAGATCGTGGAGTACCCGGTGGCCAGCTCGGACTTGTTGCCGCACGCGAGCACGAGCCGGTTCTCCTGGTTGGACAGGCCCATCCAGATGACGGCCCGGATGCGGGCCTGCAGGTTCTCCTGCGCGAGCCCGTCGAGGTGCAGCGACTCCTGGTACTTGTCGAAGATCGGCGCGATCGCGATCGTGCGCAGGTCCAGCCCGGTGCGCTCGGCCTGGTCGGCGGCGTCGGACTTCGAGTGCTCGGTCGACCACGCGGAGGGGTTCGAGATCCCGAAGACCCGATCGGCCCCGAGGGCATCGCACGCGAGCGCGGCGACGAGCGTGGAGTCGATGCCGCCGGACATGCCGAACAGCACGGACGAGAAGCCGTTCTTGCCGACGTAGTCGCGCAGCCCGAGCACGATCGCCTGCCAGCGCTCACCGAGGTCGTCCCAGCGCTCGGCGATGCTGGGGGCGAGCGGCTCGTAGGCCGGCAGCGGTTCGGCGCTGAGGATCGTGCGCTCGACGAGCAGCCCCTCGAAACGCGTGCCCGGCGCGGGCATCGGCGCGGTGGCGGCCGGCAGGTCGAGGTCGACGACGAGCAGCTCGGGCACGAACTGCGCGGCGCGGGCGACGAGCTCGCCGCGGGCGTCGACGACGATCGAGTCGCCGTCGAAGACCAGCTCGTCCTGCCCGCCCACGAGGTTCACGTAGGCCAGGGCGCACTCGCCCTCGCGGGCCCGACGGGCGCACAGCTCGAGTCGCACGTCGTCCTTGGCCGCCTCGTACGGCGACCCGTTGAGCACGACGAGCAGACCGGCCTCGGCCGCCCGCGCGGCCTGCGACGGTCCCTCCTGCCAGATGTCCTCGCAGATCGCGATCGCGACGTCGACGCCGTGCACCTGCACGACCTGCGTCTCGTCGCCGGCGACGAAGTGACGGAACTCGTCGAAGACGCCGTAGTTGGGCAGGTGGTGCTTGTCGTAGCGGGCGACGGCCTCGCCGCGGTGCAGGACCGTCGCGGAGTTGACGGGCGCGTTCTTCGGGACGCCGAGCCGATCCGGCACGTGCTTCGCGCGGTCGAGGTGTCCGACGATCACGACGAGCTCGTCCAGCCCCTCCTCGACGAGCCGCGCAGCGAGCTCGGACACGGCCGCCTGGGACCGCTCGATGAACGACTTGCGGTACGCCATGTCCTCGATCGGATACCCCGTGAGCACCATCTCGGGCGTCACCAGCACATGCGCCCCGGCGGCGTGGGCGTCCCGGGCCTGGGCCAGCACGAGCTCGAGGTTGCCGGCGACGTCGCCGACCACCGGGTTCACCTGGGCGAGGGCAAGTCGCAATTGCGGCATGGCCCCACCCTAGGACCTCCCCGCCGCGGCTCCCGGGTGGTGGTTTACCACGGTCCCTTGGTTGCTTGTCTCCTCCCTCGGTGAATTCACCAAGGGAGGTAGCAAGTTGCCGAGGGGAGTCAGACCCGGCGGCGCGCGTCCACGGGAAGCCGCAGGTGTGGGACACCAGGACGACTCTCGATCGTCGGACGGGCGTCCTCCCGTGGCAGCTTGTGTCCTCCCGCCGCAAACTTTCCGAGGGAGGAGCCAAGCAACCAAGGGACCGTGGTAAACCGGCGGCCCGGATCACCGGGGACGCCCCTACACTGACCGCATGGGTAAGCAGGAGGACTTCGTCCTACGCGCGATCGAGGAGCGGGACGTCCGCTTCGTCCGGCTGTGGTTCACCGACGTGCTCGGGTCCCTGAAGTCCGTGGCGGTCGCGCCGACGGAGCTCGAGGGCGCGTTCGAGGAGGGCATCGGCTTCGACGGCTCGGCGATCGAGGGCTTCGCCCGCGTGCACGAGGCCGACATGCTCGCCAAGCCCGACCCGACGACGTTCCAGATCCTGCCGTGGCGCGGCGAGACGCCCGCGACCGCGCGCATGTTCTGCGACATCGCGATGCCGGACGGCAGCCCCTCGTACGCCGATCCGCGTTACGTCCTCAAGCGCACGCTGGCCAAGGCCGCCGACGCGGGCTTCACGTTCTACACGCACCCCGAGATCGAGTTCTTCCTCTTCAAGAACAAGCCCGAGCCCGGCACGCGGCCCGTGCCGGTCGACGACAGCGGCTACTTCGACCACACGGCCCAGGGCGCCAGCCAGGACTTCCGTCGTGAGGTCATCACGATGCTCGAGGCGATGGGCATCTCGGTCGAGTTCAGCCACCACGAGGGCGGCCCCGGCCAGCAGGAGATCGACCTGCGCTACGCCGACGCCCTCTCGATGGCCGACAACATCATGACGTTCCGCACGGTCGTGCGCGAGGTCGCGCTGAGCCAGGGCAAGTGGGCGTCGTTCATGCCCAAGCCGTTCACGGAGCACCCCGGCTCGGGCATGCACACGCACGTGTCGCTGTTCGAGGGCGACGAGAACGTGTTCTACGAGGCCGGCGCCGAGTACCAGTTGTCCAAGACCGGCCGGGCGTTCATCGCCGGGGTCCTGGAGCACACGCCCGAGATCACGGCCGTCACGAACCAGTGGGTCAACTCCTACAAGCGGCTGGCGTGGGGCGGCGAGGCCCCCAACTACGTGTGCTGGGGCCACAACAACCGCTCGGCGCTCGTGCGCGTCCCGATGTACAAGCCGCACAAGTCGGGCTCCGCGCGGGTCGAGCTGCGCGCGCTGGACTCCGCGTGCAACCCGTACCTGGCGTACGCGCTGATCCTGGCCGCCGGCCTGAAGGGCATCGAGGGCGGCTACGACCTGCCGCCGGAGGCCGAGGACGACGTGTGGGCGCTCAGCGAGAATGAGCGCCGTGCGATGGGCATCGCCCCGCTGCCGCGCAACCTCGACGAGGCGATCCGGATCATGGAGACGAGCGAGCTCGTCGCCGAGACGCTCGGTGAGCACGTCTTCGACTTCTTCCTGCGCAACAAGCGCGCCGAGTGGCAGGACTACCGGTCGCAGGTCACGCAGTTCGAGATCGACCGCTTGATGCCCGTCGTCTGACCGACCGGAAGCACACCGCGTGACCCGCACCCGATATTCCGACCCCGACGTCGCCGCCGCCAACCTCGCGCGGCTCGGCGACGTGTCTGCCGACCTCCGGGCCCAGATCGAGTCCGTCGCCGACCCCGACACGGCACTGGCTTCCCTCGTCGACATCCTCGACTCCGGCGACCGCGACCGGCTGCTGAGTGCGCTCGAGGACGACCCCGTCCTGCGCGAGCGGGTCCTGATCGTGCTGGGCACGAGCCGGGCGATCGGCGAGTACTGGAACCGGCACCCCGAGTACGTCCTCGACCTCGTCGAGGCGAACATGCTGCTGCGCCCGGCCACGGAGGAGGAGTACCGGGGCTGGCTCGCCGACGTCGACGACCCCGACGGTCTGCGCGTGGCCTACCTGCGTGAGCTGGCGGTGATCGCGGCGCGCGACCTCAACGCCCACACGACCTTCGAGCAGTCCTCGGGCGAGCTGTCCCACCTCGCCGTCGCGACCCTCGGCGCCGCGCACCGGATCGCGGCGGCCCGCGAGCAGGACTCCGACCTCGTGTCGTTGAGCGTGATCGCGATGGGCAAGACCGGTGGCCACGAGCTGAACTACGTGAGCGACGTCGACGTGATCTTCGTCCACGAGCCGGCCGAGGGCGCCGACGAGCAGCTCGCCACGGCGGCGGCGACGCGGATGGCGGCCGACATCATCAGGATCTGCGGCGAGCACACGGGGGAGGGCACGATCTGGGAGGTCGACCCGAACCTGCGGCCCGAGGGCAAGGCGGGTCCCCTGACGCGCACCCTGGCCAGCCATGTCGCCTACTACGACCGCTGGGCCGTCACGTGGGAGTTCCAGGCGCTCGTGAAGGCTCGGTACGCCGCGGGCGACCGCGACCTCGCCGACCGCTACCTCGCGGCGCTGCAGCCGCTCGTGTGGAAGGTGTCCGAGCGCGACGACTTCGTCCCGGACGTGCGCCGGATGCGGCGTCGGGTCGTGGAGAACATCCCCGCGGCCCACCGTGACCGTCAGCTCAAGCTCGGCAGCGGCGGTCTGCGGGACGTCGAGTTCGCCGTCCAGCTGCTGCAGCTCGTGCACGGTCGCGTCGACGACCGGATCCACAGCCCGAACACGCTGGAGGCGCTGCGCTCGCTCACCGCGGGTGGCTACGTCGGCCGGCGCGACGGCTCGGCACTGGAGGAGGCGTACGAGTTCCTGCGGGCACTCGAGCACCGCATCCAGCTGTTCCGGCTCAAGCGGACGCACCTGGTTCCCGAGGACCCCGAGGAGCTGCGCCGCATCGGCCGCAGCATGGGCTTCCGGATGAGCCCGGCCGACAACCTCGTCAAGGAGTGGCAGGCGCATCGCCGGATCGTCAGCCGACTGCACGAGAAGATCTTCTACCGCCCGCTGCTGGAGGCCGTCGCCTCGCTGCCGGAGGACCGCCTGAGGCTCAGCACGGAGGCGGCCGAGGACCGGCTGGCCGCGCTCGGCTTCAGCGACCCGCGCGGCGCGATGGCGCACATCGAGGCGCTCACGACGGGCGTCACGCGACGCGCGGCGATCCAGCGCTCCCTGCTGCCCGCGATGCTCGGCTGGTTCGCCGAGGCACCCCATCCCGACTCCGCCCTTTTGGCGTTCCGGCAGATCTCCGACGAGCTCGGCGACTCGCCCTGGTACCTGCGCAAGCTGCGCGACGAGGGTACGGGCGCGCAGCAGTTCGCCCGGATGCTCTCGTCCAGCCAGTACGTCACGGACCTGATCCGTCGCGCGCCCGACGCCGTCGCACTGCTCGGCGACGACGACGCGCTCGTGCCGAACACCCTTGACCGGCTCGACACCGAGATGGCGCTCGCCGCCGCGCGGCACCGGATCCCCGACGGCGCGGTGCGGGCGATCCGGCGTATCCGCCGCCGAGAGCTGTCGCGCGTCGCGATGGCCGACGTCCTCGGCCGGCTCGACGTCGTGGAGGTCGGCGATGCGCTGACGGCGATCAACACCGCGACCATCTCGGCGGCCCTGGCCACGGCGGAGGCGGCGTGGGTGCAGGACAACGAGCGTCCGTTGCCGACCCGCATGGCGATCGTCCTGATGGGCCGCACGGGAGGGTTCGAGACCGGTTACGGCTCCGACGCCGACGTCATGTTCGTGCACGACCCGGTCGAGGGCGCCGAGCCCGACGACGCGAAGGCGTGCGCGCAGTGGCTCGCCGAGCTGCTTCGCAAGATGCTCGGGGCGCCGGGCGACGATCCGGCGCTCGAGCTCGACGCGGACCTGCGTCCCGAGGGCAAGAACGGACCGCTCGTGCGCACGTTCGCCGCGTACGCGACCTACTACGAGAAGTGGTCCGACACGTGGGAGGCGCAGGCCCTGTTGCGCGCCCACGCCCTGATCGGCGATGCGGACCTGTGCCGCCGGTTCACCGAGCTCATCGACCCGCTGCGGTATCCGAAGGGCGGCCTGTCGGCGACCGAGGTACGCGAGATCCGCCGGATCAAGGCCCGCGTCGACGCCGAGCGGCTGCCGCGCGGCGCCAATCCGAACACGCACCTCAAGCTGGGCCGCGGGGGACTGGCGGACGTCGAGTGGACGATCCAGCTGCTCCAGCTCGACAACGCCCACCGGATCCCGGCGCTGCGCACGACCCGCACCCTCGACGCGCTGTCCGCGGCGGCAGAAGCCGGGCTGATCTCGGCCGACGACGCGGAGGCGTTGAGCGACGCCTGGCGGCTCGTCACCCGGATCCGCAACGGCGTCGTGCTGTGGCGCGGCAAGGCGGCCGAGTCGATGGTCGAGACCGCGGCCGACCGCGCCGGTCTCGCGCACCTGCTGGGCATCGGTCAGGACCACAGCGAGGAGATGGTCAACGACTACCTGCGGATCACGCGCCGTGCCCGCAGGGTCGTCGAACGGGTCTTCTACGCCTAACGTGGCAGTCATGTCCGCCAGACTTCTCGCCGCGGCCGTGCTGCTCTCGCTCCTGACCGCCGTGCCCGCGTCCGCTGACGAGCCCACCCCCACGCCGACGCCCACACCGAGTCCGACGACGGAGGTGCCGGCGCAGATCACGGTGCACGTCCGCCCGAAGGTCACGGGCGTGGCGCGGTACGGCAGGACCCTGCGCCGCACCGTCGGCACGTACTCGGTGGGAGGCAACACGTACCGCACGCGCTGGCTGCGCGACGGCCGGGCGATCCGCGGCGCGACGAAGGCGAGCTACGCGATCCGGCCGGGCGACGTCGGTCACCGGATCTCCGTGCGCGTGAGCGTCCGGCACCCCGGCTACGCGCGGCTGCTCGTGACCTCGAGGTCGCGGGTGGGCAAGCACGTGCGCGACGTCCGGCCCACCGTGAAGTACACGATCAGGACCAAGGGACGCATCACCGCGAGTCGCGCGACCTTCCGCAAGCAGGTCGCCGCGACGCTCAACGACCCACGGGGTTGGCGCGCTGCCGGGATCGCCTTCACCGAGGTGAAGTCGGGTGGCTCCATGACGGTCGTGCTGGCGCAGGCCTCGAAGGTGCCGACGTACTCCTCCGGCTGCTCCTCGACCTGGAGCTGCCGCGTCGGTCGGAACGTCATCATCAACCAGGAGCGGTGGAAGCACGCCTCGCCGGCGTGGAACGCGGCGAAGGGCACGACGCTGCGCGGCTACCGGCACATGGTCGTCAACCATGAGGTCGGCCACTGGCTCGGCTGGAACCACAAGTCCTGCGGCGGCAAGGGCCGGAAGGCGCCGGTCATGATGCAGCAGTCCAAGGGCCGCGCGGGCTGCACGTTCAACTCGTGGCCGAAGGCCTCGGAGCGCAACGTGCCCCGGTACCGCTGAGGCACCGGGGCACGCACACGTCGACGGACTCGGTCAGGACTCCAGCATCGGCGAGCACGCCTTGGTGTCCTCGAGGGTCGCCTTCAGCTTCGCGTCGTTCGCCGAGAGCTCGGCCAGCGGGCCGCGGAAGCTCGCGGCGTTGGCGAGCGACTCTCCGACCTGGACCAGGGCTGCCTGGAGCGCCGCGGCGTCCTCGGCCTTGGCCTTCGAGAAGCGGTCCAGTACGTCGGCCAGCGTCTCGTTCGCGGTGGCCAGTTGCTCCTTGGCCTTGTCGTAGGCCGCGGTGTCGCCGTTCGGCGGCACTCCGGCATCCTCGAGCGCCTGCTGCTGCGTGCCGAGGCGATCCTTGAGGGTCTCGAGGAAGGTCACGACCTGCTTCTTCGCGGCGCCGGGGTCCTCACCATCGGTCTGCGGCGGGTCCACCGCCTCGGTGGTCGGGGCGAGGGACTCGCACAGCGACTTGGCCCATTGCTGTTGTGCTGTGAGCTTCGGCGCGTCGTCGCCGCCACCTCCGCAGCCACTCAGCATCAGGCCCAGCGCCATCGCGCCGGCCAACATCGCTCGGGTCATCCTGCTCATGGTGTGCCTCTCGGATGGGGAACGGGAGGGAGGGCCCCGCCGCGGTGCGACGAGGCCCTCCCGGGTGTTTTAGTGGTGGAACACCGGGCTCACGGGGCGAGCGTAGCGGTGATCACGTTGCCCGAGCCGGACGCCTGCGAGGAGAGCAGGTCGTTCAGCAGGCCACACCCGGTCAGCTTGGCGACCGAGTACGTACCCGTCACCTTGCCGCCGGCGAACGGGTCGAACGTGCCCGTCGACTTCAGGGTGATGTCGGACGGCTTCGACGCCTTGCAGGACGAGCCGCCACCGAGCGTCAGACCGAAGCTCTTCACCGACGGGATGTAGATGTCGAGCTTGGAGTTGGCGGTCAGGATGCCCGTGCTCGCGGGGAGCGAGCCGGTCGTCTTGCCCAGCGACACGAACTTCAGGTCGGCGGTGACCGGCAGGAAGCCGAAGGCCTTCAGATCAGCCTTCGTGGGGTCCAGCGTCAGATCGGCGACGAAGTTGCCGGTCGAGAGGCTGTAGTCGGCCGCGATCTTGCCGTTGAGCGGCGCCGTGCCGTTGCCGGCCTTGATCGTCGTCGAGCCCTTGAGCTTGAAGTTGATCTTGACCGGGGCGCTGGTCGGCGTCGTGGTCGGCGTCGTCGTGGGCGTCGTGGTCGGCGTCGTGGTCGGCGTCGTGGTCGGCGTCGTCGTGGGCGTCGTGGTCGGCGTGGTGGTCGGCGTCGTGGTCGGCGTGGTGGTCGGCGTCGTGGTCGGCGTCGTGGTCGGCTCCGTGGTCGGCTCGGTGGTCGGCGTGGTGGTCGGCTCCGTGGTCGGCTCGGTGGTCGGCGTGGTGGTCGGCTCCGTGGTCGGCTCGGTGGTCGGCGTGGTGGTCGGCTCCGTCGTCGGCTCGGTGGTCGGCGTGGTGGTCGGCTCCGTGGTCGGCTCGGTGGTCGGCTCCGTGGTCGGCTCCGTGGTCGGGATGTTGACCGGGATCGAGCCGAGGCTCAGATCGGTGCTGACCGGGGTGCAGTCCATCGTCGCCTGGAAGGACGTCCCGTTCGCGCGGTAGACCGTTGCGAGGATGTTGAACCGCGTCGGCATGCCGAGCACGACGGTGCCGACGGCGTAGTCAGGCGTCGTGATCGCGGGGACCTGTCCGCTGGCCGGGATGGTCCACGGAGAGGCGCTGGTCGACGGGATCGGGGTGCGGGCAGCGGCCAGGCTGGGGATGCCCACCGAGGTGGTCTGGCCTGCGGTCGTCAGGGTGACGGCCGAGTCGGTCGATGCGCCCTCGGCCTCGCGGCCGCCGAGCAGCCCGTACGTCGAGGCGCGGAGGTCCTCGGGCAGGGCCAGGGTGATCGAGACGGTCCGCGACGGCAGCACCTCACCGGGGGTGACCGACTGGGGAACGGTGGTCTTGGCAGTCACGCCGACCGCCTGCGGGCCCAGGTCGAGGCCGCTGGCGACGGTCGCACAGCTGTAATCGAAACCCTTGGTGATCTCGATGTCGGCGGCGCTCGCGCTGGCGGCACCGATCACACTGAGTGTCCCGGCGCCGAGAGCGACTGTGGCTCCGGCGGCGAGGACCTTCCCGGTCTTCGTCAGTTTGTTCACAACGTGTCCTTCGATGGGAGTGAAGCCGCCCCACCGCTCTCCCTCAGAGGATTCCCGGTGCTGCGACTGTGATAGACGCCACAGACGTTACCGAGGGGTTAACCGAAGGTGCAACCAGTAGTTACACCTCATTAGTAACATCAGTCACACCAGTAACATGGATCACGCGTGTAGCGGATTCACACTGAAATCCCAGTCAAAAATTTGTTGCCGTCACCAGCCAGTGTCAAGACGTGTCGCTGCGGCGACGCCGGAGCGGCATCCGTCCTCGTGCGACGCCAGTTCTCCGTGGTACGCCCCGGCGAAGACCGTCCGGTCGGTCGCGAGCAGGGGCAGCCGCCGGCGGGCCGCGACCGCATCGTCGGAGTACGACCACAGCGTGTACTCGTCACGGGCGAGGACGGTCGACTCGTCCATCCCGTCCCGCAGCCCGGCGGCGTCGCGCGTCACGACGGCCGCCACCGCGCCCGGCTGCGTGGTCCCGCCGCTCCACGTGGACACGACGGTGGACCGACCACCACCGTCGCAGTCGACCATGCGGTGGTTCAGGACGGCACGGGCGTGGACTGACCGCGGCAGCACGCCGAGATCGCGGTGGACGGTCACCTCCGTGCGGCCGTGGTCGAACGCACCGAGCACGGACGACTCGTCCTCGGTGGGATCGGTCAGCAGGGCCAGCGCCTCGTCCGGGTGGGTCGCGATGACGACGTGGTCGAAGCGTTCGGAGCGCCGCGCCGTGGTGATCTCCACGTACTCCGGGGTGCGGCCGATCGCGGTGACCGGCGTGCGGGCCAGTGACTCGCGGACGAGGGCGGTGACGGCGTCGACGTAGCTGCGCGTCCCGCCGTCGACCGTGACCCACTCGCCTCCGGAGCCGCGGCCGAGCAGTCCCTGGTGCCTCAGGTACCCGAACACGTGCTTGGCCGGCAGGGTCGCCGACGGCGCATCGCCCCTCGACCAGGCTCCGTCCGCCAAGGGCATCGCGTGATGCCGCACGAAGTGCTCGTCGAAGCCGTGCTCGCGGAGGAACGCACCGTAGGTGACGGCGTGCGATGCCGGGTCGAGGGACTTCGCCAGGTCGAGCCCGGCCGCGCGGAACCGTGGGATCTCGGCGACGAGGCGCGAGAACCGGCGGTCCAGCGCGCGCCGACGCTGGGCATGGAGTCCGCGCTGGCCGAGCCCCTGCGCGTACTCGAGGCCGCAGCCGTCGCACCGCACGCTGACGGACATCGCGGTGGCCGAGGTGGTGAGGTCCAGCTGGTCCAGCAGTCGGCGCAGCAGCGGATTGGCGCGGTCGTGGTGGAAGGCGAACCCGCCGTCGACGCGCTCCGTCCCGGTGTCGTGGGTGTGCGCGTGGCCGCCGAAGCGGTGCTGGGCCTCGTAGAGGGTGACGTCGAACCGGCGGCGCAGCAGGTACGCCGCCGTGAGGCCGGAGATGCCGGAGCCGACGACGGCGACCGACCGCCTCGGGCTCGTCAGTCGAGCCATCGGAGGCGGCCGGTCGCCGTCGTGGTGGTCACCGGGACAGTCTCGCGGTCCCGGAGCGCGTCAGGCTGCCTGGGCCGCGCTCTTGGCCTCGCGCTTGGCGCGGCGGAGCGCCTTGGACTCCGGCGAGTTGCCGACCTGGTACGGGTCGCTCGGCTTCTTCGCGTACTTGCGCAGCTGGCTGGCGACGCTCCACAGCTGCTTGGGCAGCGGTCCCGTGTTGTAGCGCAGGCCGTACTTCTCGACGAGCTGCCGCACGTCCACGCTGACGGCGCGGTAGCGGCGCGCGGGGATGTCGGGGAACAGGTGGTGCTCGATCTGGTGGGACAGGTTGCCCGACATCAGGTGCAGCAGTCGCGAGCCGGAGATGTTGGCCGAGCCCATGAGCTGGCGCACGTACCACTGGCCGCGCGTCTCGTTCTGCGCGTCCTCCTCCGTGTACGTCTCGGCGCCCGCGGGGAAGTGCCCGCAGAAGATGATCAGGAAGGCCCAGATGTTGCGGGCGATGTTCGCGACGACGTTCGCGCCGAGGACCCACAGGCCGGCCTGCCAGCCGATGCCCGGCAGGGCCAGTCCGGCCAGGGCGGCCACGCCGGGGTAGACGACGTAGTCCTTGAACACCTGGCGGCGGGTCTTGCGCAGCGCGCGCGCCCGGTGCTGCTTAAACTCCTCCTTGCTCATGCGGCCGTGGAGGTAGTCGTCGAGCTCGAGGCCGTGGTACATCACGCCCCACTCGAAGAAGAGCATGAGGAAGAACGCGCTGATCAGGTTGAACCGGTGGTTCGGGTACCACGGCTGGTCCTCGTCGATGCGCAGCAGCCCGTAGCCGATGTCGCGGTCCATGCCGTGGATGTTGGTGTACGTGTGGTGGATGAAGTTGTGGCCGTGCTTCCAGTCCTGCGCAGGAGCGACGTTGTCCCACTCGTAGCGCCGGCCGTCGATCATCGGGTCGTTCATCCAGTCGTACTGGCCGTGCATGACGTTGTGGCCGATCTCCATGTTCTCGAGGATCTTCGAGATGGAGAGCAGCACGACGCCGGCGATGAAGGCCGGCGGGAAGATCGGCAGGAAGATGCCGATGCGGCCGAGGACCTCGAACCACTTCTGGACCTTCAGCACGCGGCGGATGTAGTTCGCGTCGACCTGCCCGAGGTCGTCGAGCACGCGCTGGCGGACCGCGTCGAGCTCGTTGCCGAAGGTCTCGAGCTGCTCGTACGTCATGACGTCCAGGCCGATCGTGGACTTGCGGTTCGGGTCGTAGAGATCGACCAGCGGGACCGGGGCCTGGTTGTGGTCGTGCGCGCTCAGCGGCGCGATCGGCGCCGGCGTGGAGCGGGTGAACAGGCGGTTCTTGGGCATCGTTTCTCTCCTTCAGAGGGCGACCGCGACGTCGCCCACGGGGACGTTGACGCAGACCTTGATGGTTTCGTCGGTGTCGGCACAGACCTCACCGCTGATGACGTGGCGCACTGCGCCGTGGAGCTTCTTGACCGCACACGTGTTGCACACGCCCATGCGGCAGCCGTAGGCGGGGGACAGTCCGGCGGCCTCGGCCTGCTCGAGGATCGTGGCGCCGGAGTTGGGGGCCGCGACGCTGCTCGCGTCGAACGAGACGGTGCCGGTGGCGTCCTCGGCGTCGAGGTCGACGGACGGCACCTTGAAGTACTCGGCGGTGAGCTGGTCGCTCGCGCCGAGGTCGTCGTAGAGGTCGCGCACGGTCTGGATCAGCCCGGCCGGTCCGCACACCCACGTGGCAGTGCTGGCCGGGTCGACGCCCAGGTGCTTGAGGTGGTCGATCGTGATCCGCCCGGCGAGGTCGGCACCCGGCTCGGGGTCACGCGTGTAGACGCGCACGAGGTCGACGAAGGGCAGGGCGGCCAGGGCATCGAGCTCGATCGAGAACATCTCGTCGTCGCGTGAGCGGGCGTAGTGCAGGAACGTGACGCGTCCGGCGTGCCGACGGTCGGCGAGCGTGCGCAGCATGCTCATGACGGGCGTGACGCCCGAGCCGCCGCTGATCAGGACGATGTGGTCGGGCACCTGCTCCGGCAGCACGAAGTCGCCGGAGGCGGGGGAGAGGTAGACGACGGTGCCGCGCTCGAGCGCGCCGGCGTGCAGGAACTGCGAGACGTAGCCGTCGGGGTGGGCCTTGACCGAGACGCTGAACAGGCCGTCCTTGCGCTCGGCCGAGCTCGAGACGCTGAAGACGCGGACGCGGCGGGTGCCCTCGACCTCGACGCCGAACTCGACGTGCTGACCCGGGACGAACCCGCGCCAGGCGCCGTTGGGCTTGATCAGCACGGTGCTCGCGGCACCGGTCTCGCGGATCACGTCGACGACGCGACCGCGGACGGCCTTGGCGGTCCACATCGGGTGCAGCAGCGTCAGGTAGTCGTCCGGCGTGTGCGGCGACGTCACCTTGGCGGCAGCCGAGGAGGCCAGTGCCTTGCGGATCAGTCCCATGGGGCTCCCGTCGGGTCGATGGTGACAGCAGTGGTGTTGACTTCAGTGAACACCTGTTCACCAAAGGATGTCAGGTCGGAGCATCCCGAGTCAACAAGATCGACCGTGTCGTGGAACACGTGTTCACTCAAATGCGGGACGCCGGCCGGGGTCAGATCAACCGCAGCGCGCGGGCCGCCGAGAGCGCCTCACTGCGTCGCGTGGCGTCGAGCTTCGCGTACAGGCTCGACACGTGCGTCTTCACCGTGTTCTGGGACACGAACAGGGCGGCAGCGATGTCCGCGTACGTGGCGCCGCGGGCCAGCTCGTACAGCACGTCCTGCTCGCGCGGGCTCAGGATCGGCACGGGTGTGCCCACGTCGGCGTCGATGTCGGGCGCGCGGCGGCCGGGCCCGAGCCTGGCGACGAGAGGCGCCTGGCCGCGCGCCGCGGTGCGGGCCCGCAGCAGCTCCTCGGCCCACGCCGACGGGTGGGCGTGCACGTGACGCTCCAGCAGCCGGTGGACGCGGGTGCCGTGCCAGGACCAGTCCGCGAACGGTCGCGCGTTCGCGGTCACCTCGGTCGCGCCCAGCGCCGTGGCGAGCTCGTGCTGCGCCGTCCGGGTGTCTCCGAGCGCATCGAGCAACTGCGCCCTGAGGACACGCGCGAGCTCCCTGACCGGAGGTGAGGTGGAGGTGCCGGCTGCGGTGGCGAGCTCCAGCTCGGTGCACGCCCCGCGCAGGTCGGCGACCCGGTCCGCCCGGAGCGCCCGCACCACCGCGGCCTCGCCGGGTGCGGCCAGGTCCGACAGCGCCGCGGCGAGGCGGTCGAGGGTCTCGACGTCGCCGCCCAGGCCGGCCACGAGGGCCCGCTCCGAGAGGAGGACGACCTCGAGGTGTGCCGGCAGTGCCGGAGCGGTCGGCTCGATCAGCTCCAGCGCGGCGTCGACGAGCGAGCCGGCGGCGAGGGCCAGCCGGGACCTCAGGATCGGCTCCGAGAAGTGCCAGACGCGATCCGCCTCGTGGAACACGAGGCCGTCGTGGGACCGGGGGGCGACCTGGTCCGCGGTCGGGTCGTGGGTCGCGGCGAGGGCCTCCGCCAGGTCGAGCCGCGACGTGACGTGGGCGGGGGCACTCGCGCGCTCGGCCAGCAGTGTCCTGGCGCGGGCCGACTCGGCCCGAGACTGCCGGACCCGTCCCTCGCCGAGCTCGAGCAGCGCCAGGTCGGTCCGTGCGAGGATCTCGAGCGCGGGCAGACCGTGGACCCGGCTCTCCCGGGCGGCCACCGCGGCGTGCGCCGCGCTGCGCTCGAGGTCGCCGAGCCACGCGTACGTGGCGGACAGGTGGTAGCGCAACAGCACGAGGAGGGTCTCGTCGTGGGTGGCGCTGTCGGTCGCGATCAGGAGTCGCTCACCGTCGCCGAGCGCCGGCTCGACCGGGTCGACGCCGAGTCGCACGCGCAGCAGCCGCGCGACGGTGGCCTCGATCGGCGAGATGTCGCCATGGGACGCGAATCGGGTGAGCAGACGATCCAGCCACGCCATGGCCGTGCTCACGTCGCCGGCGATCCAGCGGTCGAACGCGATCGTGAACCACGTCGCGGGCGTCGCGGCGACGAGGTCGACGTGCGTCGCGACCCAGGCGCGGAGAGCGCCCGAGTCGCCCGAGACGACCAGCCGCGGACCGGACGTCGTGAGCAGGGCCACGACGTCCTCGGCCGCTCGGACCGCGACGAGCCGGTCGAGGGCACGTCGCGTGTCGCGTCGAGCGACGTCGTGGGCCACGGCCGAGGTCAGGGCGGCTCGCGCCCGGGCGACGTCGGCTCCGCCGGCGACGATCCGGCGGCGGACCACCTCGGCCAGCAGCGCGTGGACGGCGAAGCGCGGTCGCTCCGCGCCCTCGGTGGCCAGACTCGTGACCAGCAGGCCCGAGTGCCTGAGCCGGACGAGCGTCTCGCCGGCCGTGGGCTCGAGGGTGAGGTGCACGACCGATTCCTCGGTGACGTAGGGCTCCGCCCCGATGCACAGCAGGAGATGGCGCTGCTCGTGATCGAGGCGGCCGAAGGCCTCTGAGGCCACCCGGTCGGCCAGGCTCGTGCCGTGCTGCGCGTACGACCGCGCGAGTGCGACGGGATCGGCCGACCCGGCGACCGCACGGACCGTCAGCACGACGACGGACGCCCAGCCACCGGCGTGCTCGTTGACGGTGCGGGCCAGCTCCGCGGCGGTGGGGAGGCTCTCCGGATGGCCGGCGAGGTGGGCGCCGACGAGCGTCACCGACTCCTCCTCGTCGAGCAGCAGCAGGTCGCCACGCAGGATCGTCAGGTCACCGAGGAGTTCGGCGGCGAGTCGCGTGAACGGCAGGTCCCACGTCGTCATGAGCAGGACTCGCATCGATCGTGGGTCGGTGTCGAGGCGTGCGTCGAGCAGCTCCAGGCACGCGAGGGAAAGGTTCTGGGCCTCGTCGATGACGAGCAGCCGGTCGCCGTCCAGCATGCTCGCGAGCCGACCGGGTTCCAGCTCCGCGTCGGCACGCAGCCACGCCACGGGGTTGGTCTCCTGGCGGCGGCGCGCCCACCCGGCCACGCCGAGGGTCTTGCCCGTGCCACTCGGTCCGGTCAGCACGGTCACGGCACCCGCGACGGCCACGTCCAACGCGGCCCACAGGCGCGCGCGCGGCACGTACGCGGTCGGAAGTCGCGGGAGGTCGGCGCTCGTCCTCGCAACGAAGTCCGCCACGAGTCGACCGTAGACCCGCGCGGCGCCCCCGCGCGGCCGCGGCGGCCCCGGGCGTGTCCTCACCCGTTCTGCGTGAATCGCAGTTGCATCCGGCCGACCTATCGTGGGATACCGATGAGGCGGTGGCCATGACGCGCATGATGCTCCGAGTCGACACGACTCTCTCCGACGAGATGTCCCAGGCGTTCCCCCAGATGGTCGCGACCATCCAACCTGCCTCGACGATGCTCACCGGAGAGGTCTTCGACCAGGAGGAGCTGCAGGGCATGATCAGCCTGCTGCGCAGCATGGGCATCTCGGTCGTCGAGGTCGTCACGATCCCGAGTTGACCTCCGATGCCCACCGAGGAGCCCGCCCGCGACCACCTGCGCGAGGAGGCCCAGCGCGTGTGGCGGCGGGTGACCCGTGCCGTCGGCGGAACGCCCGCGCCGCGACCGGAGCCGCTCGAGCCGCAGGCCCCGCCCGAGGCCGTCCTGGCGGTGCTGCGCGAGCTCGGCATCGCGATGTGCCGCGCTGGTGACGCCGCCGACCGGGTCACGGCGATCCTCGACGACGTCGCCGGGGTCTACGGCGCGCACGGCGTGCACTTCTTCGTCCTGCCCACGGGGGTGTTCGTCCGGATCGAGACGGGGGAGTCGACCCGGGTGGACTTCGCCGCCGGCAGGACGGCACCGCTGCGCCTGGACCAGGTCGACGAGCTCTACCGGATCGTCGACGACATCCGGCACCACCACCTCGACCCGACGGCGGCGGCCGAGCGGATCGAGGAGCTCGACCGGGCCGCGCCGCGATTCGGTCGGCTGACGACGGTCGCGGGCACGGCGATCGTGACGCTCGGACTCGGCCTCATGATGAGTCCTGCCGCCGCGGCGATCCCGGCCTACGTCGCAATCGGGCTGGTCGTCGGCCTGCTGCACTGGTGGGGGGACCGCGATGCGGTGCTGGCTCCCGTGCTCCCGGTGCTCACGGCGGGCGTCGTGAGCTTCCTGTCGTTCCGGTTCGCCGGCCCGTGGCTGGGCGTCGCGCCCATCGACATCGTCATCCCGGCGCTCGTGACGTTCCTGCCCGGCGCCGCGCTCACGATCGCGACGGTCGAGCTGTCCAGCGCCTCGATGATCTCGGGGGCGTCACGGCTCGTCTACGGACTCGAGCGCCTGCTGCTGCTGACGTTCGGGATCGCGGTGGGCGTCCAGTTGGCGGGGCTGTCGAACCTGCCCGCCGACGTCTCCGAGCCGCTCGGCCAGTGGGTGCCGTGGGTCGGCGTCCTCGTGTTCGCGCTCGGGCAGTACATCGTGATGTCGGCTCCGCGGCGCACGCTGAGCTGGCTCCTGCTGGTCCTCTACGTCGCGTATCTCGCCCAGTCCGGCGCGGGACTGCTGCTCGGCTCGCTCGGCGGCAGCCTCGTCGCGGGCGCGGTCGTGTTCCCGGTCGCGTACTGGGCCCAGGCGCGGCCGAGCGGCCCACCGGCGATGGTCACGTTCCTGCCGGCCTTCTGGCTCCTCGTGCCCGGCGCTCTCGGGCTGCGCGGGGTCGCCGAGCTGGTGGGACCCGACCAGGCGGCCGGTCTGGGTGACTTCATCAACGCCCTGATGTCCATCGTCGCGATCGCCGTCGGCGTGCTCATCGGGTCGGGCTGGGCGGAGCGGGTCGGGCGCACGACGCGGGCGTGGCGCGGTCTGTGAGTCACCCGGACCGGGGGAGGCGGCAGGGACGTCACGCAGGGGAGATTCGAGGTGCCGGGGCGGTCGCCTCGAACGTCACGGTCAGGGGGAGGCGTCCATGAGCTCAGCCAGTGTTCCCGCCGACGGGGTGCCCGTGGAGAGTTCCACGGTCGCCGCGTCGCGCCCGTCCTACGTCACGTGGACTGCCCTCGCGTTGATGACCGTCTCGTCGGTCGCGAGCCTGCGGCCCGCGCCGACGATGGCCGTCTACGGCCTCGCGTGCGTGTTCCTCTACGTGCTGCCCGCGATCGTGTTCCTCGTCCCGACGGCGCTCGTCTCGGCCGAGCTGGCCTCGGGCTGGTCCGGCGGCGTGTACCGCTGGGTGACCGAGGGGATCTCGCCGTCGATGGGCTTCGCGGCCGCATGGCATCAGTTCGCGATGACGATCTTCTACTACCCGACGCTGCTGTCGTTCGTGGCCAGCACGCTCGCGTTCGTCATCAGTCCCGACCTTGCCTCGAACGGCGTGTACACCGCGGTCGTGATCATCGCGGTCTACTGGCTCGGCGTCCTGCTCGCGCTGCGCGGCGGCATCGGCGTCATCGCGAAGCTGGCCTCCAGCGGCGTCCTGATCGGCACGCTCATCCCCGGCATCCTGCTCGTCGGTCTCGGTATCGCCTACCTGATGCAGGGCAACCCTTCGGCGGCACCGATGGACGCGGACCACCTCTTCCCGGCCTGGACCGGCATCGCCAGCATCGTGCTGATCGTCAGCAACTTCGGCGCCTACTCGGGCATGGAGATGAACGCCGTCCACGTCAACGAGCTGCGCAAGCCCGGCTCGGAGTTCCCGCGGGCGATGTTCCTCGCCGTGGCGCTCGTCCTGCTGATCCTGATCCTGCCGCCGCTCGCGATCAGCTGGATCGTGCCGTCGCAGGAGGTCAGTCTGACCGCCGGGATCATGCAGGCGTTCGAGACGATCTTCGCCCACTTCGGGATCGACTGGCTGACCCCGATCGTCGGCCTGGCGATCGTCATCGCGTCACTGGCCGGCTTCATGACGTGGCTGTCCGGCCCGTCGCGCAGCCTCCTGCTGGTCGCCAAGGAGGGCGGCTACCTGCCCCCGTTCTTCCAGCGGACGAACGCCGCCGGCGTGCAGGAGAACATCCTCGTCGTGCAGGGCGGGGTCACGACCCTCCTCGCGCTGCTGTTCGCGCTCGTGCCGGCCGTGTCGAACGCGTACTGGATCTTCATGACGATCACGACGTCGGTGTACCTGCTGGTGTACCTGTCGCTGTTCGTCGCGGCATGGCGACTGCGCAAGCTCCAGCCCGACCACCCGCGCGGGTATCGCGCGCCCGCGCTGCCGCTGCTGTGCGTCGTCGGCTTCGTCTCGTCGCTGGCCGCGATCGCGATCAGCTTCGTGCCGCCGTCGCAGTTCGGGTCCGGCAGCCCGTGGGCCTTCGTCGGGATCGTCGGCGGCGGCATCCTGCTGCTCGGGCTGATCGTCCCGGGTCTGTTGCTGTGGCTGCGCAAACCCAGTTGGAAGGTCAGCGCGGACGGGACGGAGGTGGCGTCGTGAACTCCCAGCGCACCCTGTGGTGGATCGTGATCGGCGGCCTCGCGATCCTGCTCGTCATCATGCTCGTGTCGTGGAACTACGGCCGTCCCAGCGACGAGGCCGAGGCGAAGGCCGAGGAGCTCATCGAGTCGTACGAGGCCGCCGGCCTGCCCACCCCGGTCGACGCGGAGACCGTCGCCCGCACCCTCGGCGAGGACGGCGGCTCGGTGTGCGTGGCCGCCGACAGCGACCTGCTCCAGGGCTACCTGAAGACCCGGCTCGGCGTCGGCGGCGAGTTCTACTACCGGCCCACCCGGGTGCCGGCGCGCGTGCTCGAGGGCTACGTGCTGATCGCGAAGGTCTACTGCCCGGACGCCGTGCCGTCGGTGGAGGACCTCAAGGAGAACCTCGAGTTCGGCGACGTGGTGCGTGGCTGAGGCTCGTGCTGGCATCAACGCACCACCGCACCGAGGCCACGACGGAAGGAACCACCGATGAGTGACGAACTGCGCGAGCGGGTGCGCGCGAACATGCCGCAGGCGCATGACGACCTGAGGACCATGGTCGGCTTCAGGTCCGTGCACGACGAGGCCCAGTTCCCGCCCCAGGGGTGCCAGGACATGGTCGACCACACCGTCCAGGCGTTCTCCGCCCTGGGCTTCGCCGACGCCGCCGGCCACGAGACGCCGGACGGCAGCCAGGCGATCTGCGGCAGCAAGGCCGGACCCGACGACGCGCCGACGGTCCTGCTCTACTTCCACCACGACGTCCAGCCGCCGCTCGACGACGCGGCATGGCGCACGCCCGTGTGGGAGCTGACCGAGCAGGACGGCCGCTGGTACGGCCGTGGCGCCGCCGACTGCAAGGGCAACATCGCGATGCACCTGACGGCACTGCGTGCGCTCGGCGACGACCTGCCCGTCACCGTCAAGATCGTGGGAGAGGGATCGGAGGAGCAGGGCACCGGTGGTCTCGAGGCGTTCGTGCCCGACCATGTCGACCTGCTGCGTGCCGACGTCATCATCGTGGCGGACACAGGGAACTTCGCGGTCGGTCAGCCGAGCCTCACGACGAGCCTGCGCGGCATCGCGAACGTGTGGGTCACGGTGCGCACGCTCGGCAGCCCCATGCACTCGGGCATGTTCGGTGGCGCCGCCCCCGACGCGCTCGCCGCGCTGATCCACATGCTCGCGACGCTGCGCGACAACGCCGGCAACACGACGATCCGGGGTCTGGCGAGCGACCAGGAATGGGATGGCGCCGACTACCCGTCGGACCAGTTCCGCGTCGACGCGACCGTCCGTCCCGGCGTCGACCTGCTCGGCAGCGGCCGCGTGTCCGACATGGTCTGGGCCCGCCCCGCCGTGACGGTGCTCGGCATCGACTGCCCTCCGGTCGTCGGCTCGTCGGCGGCGATCCAGCCCGAGGCGCGCGCCCGACTGAACCTGCGCGTCCCTCCGGGCACGGACGCCAAGCAGGCGCAGGCCGCGCTCGTGGAGCACCTCAAGGCCGTCGCGCCGTGGCACGTCGACGTCGAGATCGAGATGGAGGCCGACGGATCACCGTTCACCGGCTCGCTCGACGGTCCCGGCTACCGGGCGATGTCGCGCGCGATGGCCGCGGCGTACGGCAAGGACCTCATCACGCAGGGGCAGGGCGGGTCGATCCCGTTGTGCAACGTCTTCCAGGAGACGTTCCCCGATGCGGAGATCATGCTCATCGGCGTCGAGGAGCCGTTGTGCCTCATCCACGCCCCGAACGAGAGCGTCGACCCGACCGAGATCGAGAACATGGCGCTCGTCGAGGCGCTGTTCCTGCAGGAGCTCGCGCAGGAGTGGCGGCGCCGGGATCAGTGACCGGCCGAGGCCGGCTCGCCGGCCCGACGGCGCAGGGCGGCGTTCGTGAGCCAGGCCGCGACCACCGCGAACACGGCGGCGGGCATGGCGTCGAACCCGGTCGTGCCCGTCAGCAGCATCGCGAAGAGGGTCGAGCTGAACACGAGCCCGGTGCCGGCCGTGACGCCCGCGGCCGCGCCCACGGCGAGGGCCCACGTGATCGAGCTGTCGAACGCGAGGCTCCCGATCGTGGCGATCGCGACGCCGATGAAGATCGCCGGGAAGACCGGGCCGCCGCGGAAGCCACAGCCCAGGCACACGCCGTAGCCGATCGCCTTCGCGGCGATCACGACCAGCAGGATCCCGACGCTGGACTCCGCGAGCGTGTCCGGCACGGCCGCCTGACCCGAGAAGAGCAGCTGGTGCGAGTCCGCGCCGAAGGCCTCGACGATGAGCGCGAGCACTCCCACGGCCAGGCCGCCCGCCAGCAGGATGCCGTACTTGCGACCGTCGCCACCGGACGCCGCCGAGCGGTCGACGAACCGACCAAGGTTCTTGACCTGCGAGATCAGCAAGGCCGTCAGCACGCCGACCACGATCGCCAGGAGGAGGTCGAGGATCCGCGTTCCGTCGTACGTGGGCAGGTTCGGGACGGCGAGCGGGGCCGTGTCGATCCCACCCCAGTCGCCGAGTCCGACGAACAGGACGTAGCCGACGGCGGCCGCGGCCAGACCCGGCAGCAGCGCCGGGATGAGGGCCGAGCCCGCGGCGAGCCCACCCTCCAGCAGCAGCATGCCGGCGACGAGGGGTCCGCCGAACAGGGCCGACACGGCGGAGAACGAGCCTGCGGTCGCGAGGACGCTCTCGGACGTCTTGTCGAGCTTCACGAACGGCACGACGGCCATGCCCACGGCCGAGCCCAGCGCGATGAGCGGAGCCTCGGGTCCGAGCACGGCGCCGAATGCGAGCGTGCCGATCGCGGCCAGCGCGATCCCGGGGGCGTACTGCCACGGGGTCGTCCCGCCGCCGATGCCGTCGAGGGGGGAGTGCCCGCCGTCACCGGGCAGGAAGCGGCGGGCCAGCACGACCACGAGCGCACCGAGCACCGGCAGGGTCAGCACGAGCCACCACGGCGCCGAGTCCTCGCCGAGCGACTCCGGCAGGTCGGTCCACAGCAGGTGCTCGATCCAGTGCGTGAGCGCGAGGAACACCGATGCGAGCAGCGCCGCCGGGACGCCGATGGCGGCGCCGAGGGCCACGAGCCTCAGGTAGTCCGCACCTTGCCGACGGTCGGGATGGAGGGCATCGGTCGAACTCATCGGGGGCCTCGTTCCTCGCGCGGCAGTGACATCTCGCTCACCCTAGTCATCCTGAGGGGGAGGGACGCCGCGCCCCGCGGCGTCAACGACGAGTGATGCCGTCCGGCGCGCATGCTGGTGGGACACCCGGACGGATGCCAGAGTAAGCCCATGTCCGACTTGACGACCCCCGAGACGCCGCGGCCGATCGTGCCCCAGGGCTCCCTCATCATGGTGACGATCGCCGCGACCCTGCTGGTCGCGGTGGGGCTGCGCTACTTCTCCGACATCATCGCGCCGGTCATGCTGGCGCTCGTGCTGTCGATCGCGGTGCAGCCGGTGCGTCGTGAGCTCAAGAAGCGCGGAGCGCCGAAGTGGGTGGCCACGATCGCCGCGGTCGTCGCGGTCTACCTGATCGTCATCGGGATGCTGTGGGCGATCCTCGCGGTCGGCACCCACTTCGCCACGATCATGGTCGACTACGCGCCGGCCGTGCGGGGCAAGCTGGAGGACTTCGCCGCGCGGGCGTCCGAGTTCGGGTTCGACGAGAAGAAGCTCGAGTCGATCGCGAGCCAGGTCGACGTCGGGGCGATCCTGGAGACCGGACTGGAGCTCGTCGGCGGACTGGCGGGCGTGCTCTCGGGGATCTTCTTCCTCATCATCCTGCTGTTCTTCACGGTCACGGACGCGGGCAGCTTCACCGAGCAGCTCGACGTGCTGCCGGAGCGCGGCGCCCGGCTCGTCGAGGCGTTCAGCCGCTTCGGCCACGGCACCCGGTCCTACCTGCTGGTCTCGACGGTCTTCGGCCTGATGGTCGCCGCCGTCGACACGGTCGCGTTGTGGGCGCTCGACATCCAGGACCCGATCACGTGGGGCATCCTGGCGTTCCTGACGAACTACATCCCGAACGTCGGCTTCATCATCGGCTTGGTGCCGCCGGCGATCATCGCGTGGATCGATCACGGTCTCGGCCGGGCGCTCGCGGTCATCGCGGTCTACTGCGTCGTGAACTTCGTCCTGCAGACGATCATCCAGCCGCGGGTCGTCGGCGACGCGGTCGGACTGTCGGCGACGTTGAGCTTCCTGTCGCTGTTGTTCTGGGGTGCGATCTTCGGCGGCATCGGCGCGATCATCGCGATACCGATGAGCCTGCTGGTCAAGGCGATCTTCCTCGACACCGATCCGGACCGACAATGGATGACACCCCTGATCGGCACGCCCACGGAGCCGAAGCGCAGATGACGCGGCGGTGACCGGCGCGGGTGTGCCCCTAGGCTGACACCCGTGACCGAGTCCGTCAGTGCGCGCCAGCAGCAGAAGGAGCGCACTCGTCACGCCCTGCTCGACGCCGCGCTCGAGCTCAGCCAGGAGCAGGGGTTCGCCCAGACGAGCCTGCGCCAGGTCGCGAAGCGGGCCGGCGTCGTGCCCGCGGCGTTCTACCGGCACTTCGAGTCGATGGACGCCTTGGGCCTGGCGCTCGTCGAGCGCTGCTTCACGACGCTGCGTGTCATGATCCGCGACGCCCAGCGCGATCCCGAGGTGTTCATCCACATCATCGACGCGGCCGCCGAGATCCTCGTGGAGGCGGTCAAGCAGAACAAGGCCGACTTCGGGTTCGTGGCCCGCGAGCGCATCGGCGGATCGGAGGTCGTCCGCCGTGCGATCGGCCACGAGCTCGACCTCTTCGTCTCGGAGCTGGCCGTCGTGCTGGCCCGGTTGCCCAACATCGAGAACTGGAGCACCGACGACGTCCAGATGGTGTCGCGGCTGTTCGTGCGCAACATGGTCGCCAATGCCGAGGAGGTCGTCGAGATGCCCGACGGCCGACCCGACCTCGAAGAGAGGATCCGCGAGGGAGCGCGCCGTCAGATGCGGCTCATCGTCGTCGGCTTCAAGGAGTGGCGTAGCTGAGGACGGCGGGTCCGGTCTGCTCCAGGACGGCGCGGAACTCGCGCTGGCGCTCGATCAGCCACGTGACCATGGCCGGCCACGTGCGCGGGTCGCGCAGGTCGATCAGGTGCTCGGTGCGGGTGGCGACGCATGTGAGGTCGCCGGGGTCGGCGTCGGGGGAGCGCCACTGCAGCGGCGCGTCGACGGCGGTCTCGAACACGCCGCGGGAGTCGGCGAGCCGCCGGAACCGCATGGCGTTGAGGATGGGGTCCGGGCCGTCGAGGAGCAGCCGCAGCTGGGGTCCCTTCGGCTCGGCGACCATCTGCAGGGAGAGACCCGGCAGCCCGGTCGAGGTCGTGAACACGGCATCGCTCGGCGCCGTGCGCGTGCGTGTCCAGCGGGGGTGCTCGACGCTGATGCGCTCGCGGCACACCTCCCAGAACTCGGCGTAGGCGAGCGGGTCGGGGGTCGGGTCGGCGGCGACGTCGGGTGCGGCGTCGTGTCCGGCGTCGGTGGTCGCTGCCGGACCGGTCACGAGGGTCAACCACGGTGCCGGCGGGGAGGCGCCGATGCGGACGAAGGCGACCTCGATGCCGAAGGCGCGGCTGTCCTGGCCGGCGCGCGAGTTGACCCAGTCGAGCGTGGCGCGGTGGCGGGGATCGAGTCGCGGTCCGATCCACACGATCGTCGCGGCGTCGTGCTCGGCGGCCAGGGCCAGCAGTCGGCCGACGTGCCCGTCGGTCGAGTCCTCGAACGCGGTGCCGACCACGACCGGTCGGTCCGACGCGGTGGTCGTGCCGACGAGGGCGTCGGCGGCGATCGGGCGGAGTCGCACGTCGGTCCCGAGGACGTGGCCGAGCACGTCGGCGTGCTCGCCGAGCCACGGCGTGAAGCCGGCCGAGTCGGCGCGCAGATCGCCCACGGGGACCCCGGTCAGCCGGTCGAAGGTGACGCTCACGTCGCGAGACTAAGCCAGTCTGGGGCGGCAGGGCAGGGAATTTGGACGTGGTCTTCCTCATTCCGTCACTCCGAGTTGCCACACCAATCACACCAATAACACCAGTCACACAAGTCACACGATGGGATGGATGAGGGCGAGGTTTTTCGGCGCTCGGGACAATGGCCGCATGTCGCAGCACACCGACTCGGACACCTCGCTCATCCACGTCTTCCGGGACTTCGCCGGGCCCGGCGCGGAGCAGCGCGAGGCGCGTGAGGTGCTGCGCGACGTCCAGGCGCGGCTCTCGACCTTCCTGATGGAGTACAAGTTCGGGCTCGACGAGGTCGAGACGAAGATCAGCATCCTGCGCGAGGAGTTCGAGCTGGTCCACGAGTACAGCCCGATCGAACACGTGAAGGCGCGCCTGAAGTCGCTCGAGAGCCTCGCCGAGAAGATCGAGCGGACGGGCTGCCCCCGCGACCTCGACGTGATCCGCGAGCGCATCCACGACATCGCGGGCATTCGCGTGACGTGCGCCTTCGTCGAGGACACGTACCGGTTCGCCCGGATGCTCACCCAGCAACTCGACCTGACGGTGCTCGCGGAGAAGGACTACATCGCGAATCCCAAGCCGAACGGCTACCGCAGCCTGCACCTCATCGTCGCGGTCCCGGTCTACCTGTCGGACCGCACGGTGCAGATTCCCGTTGAGGTGCAGATCCGCACGATCGCGATGGACTTCTGGGCCAGCGTCGAGCACCAGATCTACTACAAGTACGACGGCCAGGTGCCCGACGACCTGACCGAGGTCCTGCGCACGATCGCGGGTACGGCCTCCGACCTCGACGACCAGATGGCGCACCTGCGCGGCGAGGTCCGCTCGCTCGCCCCGCCGCTCGACTGAGCGCTCAGGCGGCGAGGGGTCGGTAACGCTGGTTGCGTTGCCAGTTGCCCTTCAGGAGGAACTCGGGCATCGCGTCTTGTGTCGCGAATCGGATCGGTATGTCGGCGTCGTGCACGAACCGGTGGTGGTGTCCGCAGAGCAGGACGCCGGTGTCGGTGTTGGTGGGCCCGCCTTGGCTCCAGGGGATCGCGTGGTGGGCCTCGCACCATCCAGGTGGTCGGTCGCAGCCGGGGAACGCGCAACCGAGGTCACGTTGCGCGAGGGCGACGCGTTGGGCTGCGGTGTGGTGCCGTTTGGTGCGGCCTTCGTCGAGGACGTGGCTCTGGCCGTTCATGACGACGGGCAGGATTCCGGCGTCGCAGGCGAGCTTGCGGAGTTGGCCTGCGGAGATGCGAGTGCCGTACTCGGTGACCCCGGCCCGGTCCGTGGCACCGCGCAGCGTCGTTTCGTCGACGGTGACCACCAGGGTCGCGGCGACGCCGCCGTGGTTGCCGTAGCAGTCGCGCGGCAGGTGCCGGATGATCTCGGTGAACGCCTCGCCGGCCTTCTGCGACGGGGTCAGGCGTGTGGTTTCGACAGGCTCAACCACCGGATTGTCCTGGTGGCGTTCGGTGATGGCGCGGCGGCGGGGGTTGGTCTTGGACTCGATCACCGCCCGCAGCATGTCCGCACTGACCGGGTCGGTCTTGCCGCCGAATGGCACCAACCCGGTGGTCTCGTCGGCCTGACCGATCCAGAACTCACTCAACTGGCGTTGCGCATGCTCCGCGCGTTCCAGGCGGGCGTTCTCGGTCCGATCCGCGCGTTCCCGATCGACCACCTCGACTGCGCGGGCGGCCTTGCGACCCAACTGCTCCACCGACATCGCCGGGGCGGCCGTCGTCAGGTCTGCTTCAACTCGATCGCGCTGGTCGGCGCTCAGGTCCGCCGGCAGGTCGTCGAGTGCGGACGTCACGATGCGCGCCTTGGCCGGAGACATGCCCGGCTTGGCGAGGGCTTCCTTGACCCGTGGCGCGGTTTCGAGCCGATTCGCCAACCGGACCTGCGATGCCGCCTCTCGCGTCGACACCCCGGCTTCCCGCGCGACCAGTGCCGTCAACGACGTCGCGTCCGTGGCCCGGTGGGCGTTCTTGCGATCCGCCACCGTCAAGGCCTTCAGCCGCAACGCCTCGGCCTTGCGGACGATGTCCGTCGTGATCCGCGTGAGCTGCACCAGTTCGTCCGCAGACAACTCGTCTAGGTCGCAGGCCAGCGCCGCATCCAGAGCCTGCGGCCCCGACCCGATCTGCGCCAGCAACTGACTCACGATTCCCCCGAACCCTCACGCCAGAAGTACGAACTGATGTTCTCATTCTAGCCGATTTGGACTGACACTATGGCGCTGTCCACAGGCCAAATTTCTTCAGCTTGACGTGAGTCATTGCTGGCGCGCATCGACGTCGAGCGCCGTGGGCCCTACAGTTCATTAAGCAAGCGCTTAGTTCCGAGAGGTGCGCACATGTCCACCGTCCTGTCCCGCCGCGACGTCGACTTCCTGCTGTTCGACTGGCTGAAGGTCGAGTCCCTGCTCGACCGCGCACGGTACGCCGATCACTCCCGCGAGACGTTCGACGCGGTCATCGACCTCGCGCAGACGATCGCGACGGAGCGGTTCGCGCCGATCAACCGACTTCTCGACACACAGGAACCGGTCGTGGGCGAGGACGGGAAGGTCGTCCTGCCCCCCGAGCTGGCCGAGGCCCTCGCCGTCTACACCGACTCCGGGATGCCGGCCGGCACGTTCGACGCCGAACTCGGCGGGATGCAGCTGCCGTTCACGGTCGCCCAGGCCGCGTTCGCGTGGTTCCAGGCCGCCAGCGCCGCGGCGGCGTCGTATCCGTTCCTCGCCCTCGGCAACGCCAACCTGCTGGTCACGCACGGCTCGCCCGAGCAGATCGAGCGGTTCGCGCAGCCGGTCGTCGACGGCCGCTGGTACGGCACGATGTGCCTCTCCGAGCCGCAGGCCGGTTCGTCGCTCGGCGACATCACGACCCGGGCAGAGCCCCAGCCCGACGGGACGTATCGGCTGTTCGGCACGAAGATGTGGATCTCCGGCGGTGACCACGAGCTGACCGAGAACATCGTCCACCTCGTGCTCGCGAAGGTCGCCGGGGGACCGGCCGGCGTCAAGGGCATCTCGCTGTTCATCGTCCCCAAGTTCCTCGTCGAGGAGGACGGCACGCTCGGCGAGCGCAACGACGTCGCGCTCGTCGGCCTCAACCACAAGATGGGCTGGCGCGGCACGACGAACACGCTGCTGAACTTCGGCGAGGGCCTCGCGAGCCCCGGCGGCGCGCCCGGTGCCGTCGGGTACCTGGTCGGCGAGGAGGGCCGCGGCCTGGCCCAGATGTTCCACATGATGAATGAGGCGCGGATCTCCGTCGGCATGGGCGCGGTCGCCCTCGGCTACACGGGCTACCTGCACGCGCTCGAGTACGCGAAGCAGCGCACGCAGGGCCGGCTCGCCACGGCCAAGGACCCGGCCGCGCCGATGGTGCCGCTGACCGAGCACGCCGACGTGCGCCGCATGCTGCTCGCGCAGAAGTCGTACGTCGAGGGCGGTCTCGCGCTGCTGCTGTACTGCGCGCGACTCGTCGACGAGCAGGTGACGGCCCCCGACGAGGAAGCCCGCCGCCACGCGCACGACCTCATCGAGGTGCTCACCCCGATCGCGAAGTCCTGGCCGTCGCAGTGGTGCCTCGCGGCGAATGACCTCGCGATCCAGGTGCACGGCGGCTACGGCTACACGCGCGACTACGCGGTCGAGCAGTTCTACCGCGACAACCGGCTCAACCCGATCCACGAGGGCACCCACGGCATCCAGAGCCTCGACCTGCTCGGCCGCAAGGTCGTCGCCGGCGGGGGAGCCGGTCTGGCGACGCTCGTCGGCGCGATCCGCGAGACGACCGGTCGCGCGGCCGAGGCCGGGGGCGTGGCGCAGGAGTACGCCGCGCAGCTCGACGAGCGGGTCGAGCGTCTCGTCGAGGTGACCGCGACGCTGTGGTCCGGCGGCGACCCGGCCGTCGCGCTCGCCAACTCGTCGGCCTACCTCGAGGCCGCGGGCCATGTCGTGGTCGCCTGGATCTGGCTCGAGCAGCTGCTGGCCGTCGGCGACCGCGAGGGCGACTTCTTCGACGGCAAGCGTGCCGCCGCGCGCTACTTCTTCGCGTTCGAGCTGCCGAAGACCGGGCCGATGCTCGACCTGCTGGGCTCGCTCGACCGCACGGTGCTGGACCTCGATCCCGCGGTGCTCTGATGACGTTAGGCTCACCCGCGGAGGTGGCGCGTGAGCGGTGACGGACTCGATCTGACGGTCTTCTGGGTGGTGGTGGCGGCACGCTTGCTGCTGCCGCTGGTGATCTTCAAGTACCCGCTGCCGGGGATCGTCGCGTGCCTGCTGCTGGACGGCGTCGACCAGACGGTCTTCCAGACCTTCACCGACCTCGACCTGAGCAACTACCAGAGCTACGACAAGGCGCTCGACGTCTACTACCTGTCGCTCGCGTACGTCGCGACGATGCGGAACTGGACGAGCCATCCGGCGTTCGTCGTCGCGCGGTTCCTGTTCTTCTACCGCATGGTCGGCACGACGATTTTCGAACTGGCCGGAGGCGACGACCGCTGGCTGCTGCTGATCTTCCCGAACACGTTCGAGTACTTCTTCATCTTCTACGAGCTCGTGCGGCTGCGCTGGGATCCGGCGCGGCGCACGATGCGGTTCTGGGTCGTGGCCGCGGCGGCGATCTGGATCTTCGTCAAGATCCCGCAGGAGACGTGGATCCACGTCGCCCAGCTCGACCTGACCGACACGATTCGCGACGTGCCGTGGTTCCTGCCAGCGATGCTCGTGGCGCTCGCGGTGCTCGCCGCGGTCTTCTGGTTCGTGGTCCGTCCCCGGCTCGACCCGCCCGACCACGGGTGGCAGGTCGTCGCCGCGCCGTTGCCGCCGGAGATCGACGAGGCCCGCGAGCGTGCGGCGGCTCGCGTCGCGCGCGGCAGGATCTTCGACGGCTGGCTCGTGGAGAAGATCGCGATCGTCGCCCTGCTGAGCGTGATCATGGCGAACATCATCCCGAGCGTGACGGCGTCCCCGGTGCAGATCGCCGTCAGCGTCGCCGTGCTGATCGTGGTCAACGCGTTCATCGGCCTGGGCGCCGCCCGCCGCGGTGGGGGCGTGGACTCGGTCGTCGTCACGTTCGTCATCGCGTTCTGCGTCAACCTCGTGCTCGTGTGGGTGGCGAGCCGACTGGTGCGGACGGACGACGCGTTCTTCCTGACTGCGGGCGCCTTCTTCCTGCTGCTGCTGACGCTCATCGTGGGCCTCTACGACCGATATCGGCCCGTCCTTGCGGTGCGGGTGGAGCAGGGCACCGTCGCCTGACGGCCGGGCCGCCGCGCCGACGTGTCGAACGTCGCACGCTTGGTACCCGCCGGGCACGATAGGATGAAGGCACAACTCGTTGCTGTCCCGCCGCGGGTTGTCCGCGCGTCGTAGCTTGACACTCTGCTCCGTGCGTCGGTGGTCCGAGACCTTCGTGACTTCCGTTCCGGTGGGAAATTCGCACAGATTCGGTATTCGCTTGTCCTCCTTCGCAACTCTCGGCGTGCCCGCACGCCTCGTCGACGTCCTCGCTGCCCGCGGCATCGAGACCCCGACCCCCATCCAGGCCGCGACGCTCCCCGATGCGCTCGCCGGCCGTGACGTGCTCGGCCGTGGTCGCACCGGCTCGGGCAAGACCTACGCCTTCGGCCTGCCCGTCGCGGCACGCCTCTCGGGCGGCCGCAAGCCCCGCCCCCGCGCCCCGCGCGCGCTGATCCTCGCGCCCACTCGCGAGCTGGCCACCCAGATCGACGAGTCGATCGCGCCGCTCGCGAAGGCCGCCGGCCTGACGACGCGCACGATCTTCGGCGGCGTGGGCCAGAACCCGCAGGTCGAGGCGCTGCGTCGCGGCGTCGACATCCTCGTGGCGTGCCCCGGCCGTCTCGAGGACCTGATCAACCAGGGTCACTGCTCCCTCTCCGACGTCGAAATCACCGTGCTCGATGAGGCCGACCACATGGCCGACCTGGGATTCCTGCCGGGCGTGCGCCGCCTGCTCAGCCAGACGCCGTCCAACGGTCAGCGCCTGCTGTTCTCGGCGACGCTCGACCGCGGCGTCAACACGCTCGTGAAGCAGTTCCTGCACGACGCCGTCACCCACGAGGCCGACTCGGCTCAGTCGCCCGTCGCCGACATGGAGCACCACGTGCTGCACATCGAGCGCGAGCACCGGCTGCCGCTGCTGGTCGACCTGACCAGCGCGCCGGGCCGCACGGTCGTGTTCACCCGCACGAAGCACGGCGCCAAGGCGCTCGCGCGCCAGCTCAACAGCCGCGGCGTGCCGGCGGTCGAACTGCACGGCAACCTCGCCCAGAACGCGCGTCAGCGCAACCTCGAGGCGTTCGGTTCGGGCAAGGCGATGGCGCTCGTCGCGACCGACATCGCGGCGCGCGGCATCCACGTCGACGACGTGACCCTCGTCGTGCACGCCGACCCGCCCACCGAGCACAAGGCGTACCTGCACCGCTCCGGTCGCACGGCCCGCGCCGGCAGCGCCGGAACGGTCGTCACGCTGGCCACGCGCGATCAGGCCCGTGAGGTCAACGCGCTCACGAAGGCGGCCGGCGTCCGCCCGACGGTCACCAAGATCGCCGGTGACACCCACCCGATCCTCGTCGAGCTCGCCCCCGGCGAGCGGTCGCTGCCCGGCGCCCTCGTGCCGGTGCAGCCCGTCCAGCAGCAGGGTGGCGGCTCGCGCAACTCCGGCTCACGCGGTGGATCGGCCAAGCAGGGCGGCAACTCCGGCTCGCGCGGCGGTTCGGCGAAGCAGAGCACCGGCGGCAACTCCGGCGGAGGCTCGAACGGCAACCGCCGTCGGCGTCGCCCCGCGAACGGCTCGTCCCGCGGTCCGCGGAGCGCAGCCGAGTTCAGCTCCGGACGGCGCTGACCGCCCCGGCGCGTCACCGCCGAGAGGCGGTGGCGCGGCGGCGGGCTCGGCCATGATGGGTCCATGACCGTCGCGTACTGGGTCCTCGCCTCGCTGCTGGCCGCGTTCTACCTGTGGTCGGGCGCCATGAAGGTCCTGCAGACCCGCGAGAAGCTGCGTCCGTTGATGCGGTGGGTCGACGAGGTGCCCATGGAGCTCGTGCGGGCGATCGGGATCGTCGAGGTGCTCGGCGCGATCGGCCTGGTCGTGCCGCGCGTGACCGGGATCCTGCCGGGCCTCGCGATCTCGGCGGCGATCGGCCTGACGATGCTGCAGATCTTCGCGCTCGCGTTCCACCTGAGGCGCGGCGAGACGAAGGATCTGTGGCTCAACGTCGTGCTGATCGTCCTGGGCATCGTCGCGGTCTGGCTGGCCGCGTACTCCTAGACCGCGAGGCCGGCCGGCCCCGTCGAGGACGGTCCGATCAGGACGTGAGGTCGGCCGCGAGCTCCTCGAAGACGGCGATGTAGGCGTCGATCGCCTCGTCGGTGTGGGTGACCGAGAGCGTCCACTCCTCCTCGCGCCCGGGCGTCATGAAGATGCCCCGGTTGAGGTTGAACAGCCACGCGAGGTCCGCCAGCTCGGCGTCCTGGTTCTCCTTGAACGTCTCGTAGTCGACGACCTTCGTCGTGGAGAAGGTGACGCAGCCCTTCGACCCGATGCCGACGGCGTAGCCGGGCAGGTCGAACTTGTCGACGATCGCCTGGCAGCCGGTGACGATGCGGTCGTTGAGCCGGTCCAGGTGCGCGTAGGCGTCGGGGGTCAGGACCTCCTCGAGCGAGGCACGGGCGGCGACCATCGTCAGCGGGTTCCCGTTGTACGTGCCGACCTGGTAGACCGACCCGTCCGCGACGACCGCCATGACCTCCTCGGTGCCGCCGATCGCGCCGGAGGGCAGGCCGCCGCCGAGCGCCTTGGCGAGGGTGACCATGTCGGGGGTCACGCCGAACTTCTCGGTGGCGCCGCCCGGCGCGATGCACAGGCCCGTCTTGACCTCGTCGAAGATCAGCACGATGCCGTGCTTGGTCGTGATGTCACGGACCGCCTGCAGGTAGCCGTCCTCGGGCAGCACGACGCCGAGGTTCATCATGGCGGCCTCCATGATGACGCACGCGGGCTTGCGGCCCTCGGCGTCGAGGCGCTCGATGCGGCGCTCCATCGCACCGGCATCGTTGAACGGGACGGCGACGGTCATGTCGACGACCGACTGCGGGATGCCCGCCCCGTACGCGAGCGAGGCGAGGTTCTCGCGGTCGCCGATCTGGTCGTACTCGACGCCGATCGAGACCATGACGGTGTCGTGGTGGCCGTGGTACGAGCCGAAGATCTTCATGACGGTGTCGCGCCCCGTGACGGCACGCGCGATGCGGATGGCGTCCATCGTCGCCTCCGAGCCGGAGTTCGTGTAGCGCCACTTCGGCAGGCCCCAGCGGCGGGCCAGCTCGTCGGCGACGAACACGTCGTCCGCGGTCGGACAGCCGAAGTGCGTGCCGTCGGGGTACCGGCGGGCGATCGCGGCGCCGATGGCCGGGTGCGCGTGGCCCTGGACCATCGAGCCGAAGCCGTTGTGGAAGTCCCACATCTCGTTGCCGTCGACGTCCCACACCTTCGGGCCGGAGCCCTTGCCGATGTAGATCGGCCACGGGTCACGCAGCTGGTAGGACGAGGCGACGCCGCCGGAGAGGTGGACGCCGGCGCGCTGGTAGAGGTCCCGCGAGGCGCCGGTGCGCTCGTCGAGACGGGCGGCCTCACGGGCGGTCAGCTCGGCGATGCGAGCGCGGTCGATGGAGATGCTCATGCTTCCTCCGCATGGAATGCGCCGACCGGCCTGGCGTCGACTCCTGTGCAGGAAAGCGGCGTTCGCGGTCGGCCTGGCGCCGGGAACGGTCCTCGAGACGTTCGCAGCCTACCAAGTCGGGGGTCAGCCGCCGCTGGCGCGAACGTCACACCGCGAGGCTCGGCGCGTTGTCGCCCCTCGTGGACGGGCGTACCATGGGGCCATAAAGGTTGTAGATGCAATCAAATAGTGTGTTCGGCGGAAGGAGAACGTCATGGCCATCGTCCACGGTCTGCACCTGCCCCACCTGCATCGGCACTCCGGGACCCGTCGCCGTCCTGCCCACGAGGCCGCGGCACCGGGGGAGCCCACGGTCCTGGGCGGCCGCTTCCTGCTCGCGGGCTACATCGTCGCGTTCTCGGCGTGGGCGGTCGCCCTCGTCTCGATCCTGAACCTGCCCGATTCGCAGCTGCACTCGGGTACCGCCGCCTTGTGGACCGCCTTGGCGATCGGCTCGGCCATCAGCCTTTTCCTGCTCGGCATCTGGAAGGCACACCGCGCCTGACCGGCTCAGTCGAGGGGAGTGGGAGCGCGGGACAGGCCCGGGCGCCCGCCCTCGCCGGCGCGAGTCTGCGCGAGCACGTGGCGCTCCGGATCGAGTCCGCGCAGGAGCCGGTTGCCGATCCGGCGCACCTGGTCGAGCTGCTCGCGCGTCAACTGCCCCACGAAGAGTCGCTGGACCAGTTCGACGTGCGCCGGTGACGCCTGGCCGAGCTTGTCCCAGCCGGCATCGGTGAGCGTGGCGTGTCGCGAGCGGCCGTCGTCCTCGTTGGCCCGACGGTCGACGAGGCCGTCCTTCTCCAGTCTCGCGACGACGCGCGAGAGCCGGGGGAGCGTGGTGTTCGTCGTGGCGGCCAGATCGGTCAGCCGCAGGCTGTGCCCGGGCACCTCGGCCAGTTGGGTCAGCACGAGGAACTCGAAGAACGTCAGGTCGGCGTCGCGGGTCAACTGCGAGTCCAGGGCGGCCGGCAGCAGCTCGAGGATCGACACGAGGGCCAGCCACGCCTCGGCCTGGTCGTCGTCGAGCCACGGCGTCTCGGTCATGCGGGTCACGCTAGTGCGCGCGGTGGGGTGCCGCGCGTCCGCGCGCCGTCAGCCGGCATCGGGGCCGAGGAGCCCGTGGCCCGTGACGGCGGCGAGCGTGTCGGCGACCCGGTCGATGTCCAGGATCGTGCCGCGGAAGTGCGAGTCCATCGCGATGCCCCAGCACATGCCGACGCACATCGGGGTCGTCACCTCGGCGTCGTGCAGTTGCGGCCAGTCGTCGCCAGCGCGGCGGATCGCGCTGGAGAGCGTGTCGATGAACGGGGCGATGCGGCGCAGGTAGAACGTGTGCCCGCTCTCGCGATCGCTGAACAGCACCACGCCGAAGAGTTCGATCGTCTCGGCGAAGATCGCGAGCAGCGTGCGGTAGAAGACGACGAGCGTGTCGCCGACGGGAACCCGTCCGGCACGATCCGAGGCCTCGGCGAGCAGATCGCGCAGCAGGTCGTCCAGGGGCGCGACGATCGACTCCTCGAACATCTGCTCCTTGGAGTCGAAATGTCGGTAGATCAGCGCGACGTTGACCCCCGCGCGATCGGCGATGTCGCTGATCCGGGCACCCTCGGGGCCGAGGCGGAGGAACTCGTCGCGCGCGACGGCCAGCAGCTGGGCTCGCCGCTCGGGTCCGGACAGTCGGGTCATCGCGCACCTCCGGCCGTCAGCCTAGGTGGACCACTGTCCCGCGGCGAGGTGAACGGCGATCGGGCGGTCGCCACCGCCCCGGAATTGGGGGGTTCCCCACGCCGAGCGCGTTCGCTAATGTGATCCAGATCACTTTCTCGGGAACCCGTCCCCCCTGCCATTGGAGCCCGAGATGACAAAGATCCCACGCAAGCTCACCGTCGTCGGCGTCGCCGCGACTGCCGCTCTCGCCTTTGCCCCGTCCGCGTCAGCGCACGGCGGCAAGCCCCAGCCCAGCCAGCCCGTCACCGTGCTTGCGCAGGGTCTCGAAGGTCCCTTCCAGGTCTCCTCGATCGGTCACGACCTGTTGGTCACCGAGTCCGGTGCCGGCCGCGTGATCTCGGTCGATCCCCGCAGCGGCAAGATCAAGACCGTCGTCGACGGCCTGGGCGCCGGGGCCGCCAGCGGCGCCGTGCACGCGCGAGGCCGCACGTTCGTCATCACGGGCGAGGCGGATCCGTCGGCGCCGGCCGGCCCGTTCCCGGGGTCCTCGGTGCTGGTCGCCAAGCACGGCAAGGTCACGCAGTTCGCCGACCTGCTCGCGGCGGAGCTGAAGTACAACCCGGACAAGCAGACGCAGTTCGGTCCCGACGGCGCCCCGCTCGACGCGCTGTCGAACCCGTTCAGCGTCATCGCCCAGCGTGGCCGGGGAGGTGGCCTGCTGGTCGCCGACGGCGGGGCCAACACGGTCTGGCGGGTGAGCAAGAAGGGCAAGGTCACGCCGTTCTTCGTGCCGCCGACGGTCAACACGGGTGCCTGCGAGGGACGCCCGAACAACGACGAGAACACGGTCGGCTGCGATGCCGTGCCGACGGGCGTGGCCTATGGCCCGTGGGGCACGCTCTACGTCTCCGCCCTGACCGGCGAGGCGCCCGGCGAGGGTCGCGTCTACATCCTCGACGCCCGCTCCGGCAAGATCCGCAAGGTGATCTCGGGCTTCTCGGCGCCGACCGGCGTCGCGGTGCGGGCCGATGGCACCTTCTACGTCTCGGAGGTGCTCGAGGGCGCTCCCGAGGGCGAGCCGGGACCGGACTTCGATCCGTCGACGGTCGGCCAGATCGTGAAGGTCACGCCGTGGGGCAAGCGCACGGAGGCGCAGGTCACGATGCCGACCGGCGTCCTGTGGCGCGACGGCAAGCTCTACTCGTCGGCGTGGTCGATCGCCGGGTTCCTCGGGATCCCCGCTGCCGGACAGGTGGTGGCGGTCTCGGACCGCGCGTTCGAGTAGTCCGTGGACCACGGCCCGAGCTCGGGTCGTGGTGATGGAATACTTTGACGAAGCGAGCCCCTCATGCCGACAGGTGACATGAGGGGCTCGCCGTCTGGGGGCCGACTCCCGAGTAGTCGTATATCATTTATTGTATGGTTCGACGGCCCGTTTCGTCTCCCACTTCAACGAAATTGCCGAAGACCGATTCGCTCCAGTCCTCCGCGGTCATCGCCGGGACGTCCTCGGAGGGCAGGTCGATCTGGCCGCCCGCGGCCAGCCGCAGCAGGTCGTCGGGGGAGATCCGTGCCCGGACGCGGTCGAGCGTCCGCGATCCGCGCAGCGCCGCGGGGTTGACCAGCAGTCCGCCGATCTCCTCGACGTAGACGACGTCCGGGAGCTGGTAGACCGCGACCTCGTCGGCCCGGCGCCGACGCTCGGCGGCGCGTGCCCGGCCCCAGCGCGTCCACCACAACCACAGCAGCGCGAGCACGCCGAGCGACACGAGGAACCCGACCAGCAACCACGGGTAGGTGCTCCAGCTGGTCGAGACCTGGGCGTCGGTGTCCTTCGCCCACGCCACCGTGGCCTGCTGCGAGCCCATCGATCCGATCGGGAGATCGACCTCGAGGGGCAGCGTGCGGCTCTGCCTCGGCGGAACCGTCGCGTCAATGCTCTGTGGCTCGCCGAGTTCGCCGTCACCCAGCCCGACCCGCAGCGCGGGGACCGGCGCCGGCGCGTCACCGCGGTTCGTCACGGTGACGAGGACCTCGGCCGAACCGCCCAGTCCGAGCAGCCGGCGCAGGGTGGAACCGGCGCCCTGCATCGTCACGGCGGTCAGTTGCAGGTCGGGAGCCGGCTGCTTCGTCACGGGCACGGCGGCGACCTTGTGTCCGATCACGTCGATCGGCAGGCTCACTGACTCGGCGTCACCGGAGAAGCTCGTGAGCCGGACGACGCACGGGCACGGTCGCGGCGGTGCGGCCACGGTCAGTTGCAGGTGCACCCTGCCCCGGTTGTCCGCGCGACCGAGGGCCGCGCCGGGCAGGTAGCACGTGTTGGAACCGCCGATCGCCCAGGCGCCGCAGACGACCGCCTGGATCTGCGCGCCGTCGGACCAGCCCTTGCTGCCGATCTCGACCGTCTCGCCGGGCCGCGCGCTCGAGGGGAGCACGACACCGGAGGGACCGTCTGCGGCCGCGACCGGACTGCCCCAGCCGCCGATCGAGATCACGGCACAGCTGAGGAGGGCGAGCACCAGCGCTCGGGTGGATCTGGTCCTCACGGGCGGCCCGAGACGGTGAGCTGGGGTGCCTCCTCGGCGGCCGCGACCCGCCGGACGCCGGTGCCTCGGTGGCGACGGATCAGCCAGATCGCGACCGCGATCAGCGCCAGGAGCACGAGCAGCGCCGGCCACGGCATCAGCCACGTGCTGGTGGAGGCCTGGTCGGTCAGTCCGTCCTTCGTGGTCACGGTGACGCTCGTGGTGACCTTTCCGAACGAGGGGATGCCGTCGACCTTCTGGTTCACGCGCGCGGTCTCACCGGGCAGCAGATCGGTCAGGCCCTTGCCGTCGACGGAGGTGATCTCGCCGGTGAGCCCGCTCAGGCGGATCACGGCCTCGGGGGAGAGGCGGACGTTGCCGGTGTTCTTCACCGCGTAGCCGACGGTGCCGCGACCCGAGCCGGTCCACGGCATCAGGCCGCGGTCATGGTGGAGCGTCACGTTCTCGACCTCGAGCCCGGGCGTGGTCGGCCCAGCCACCCGGACGTACATGCGGGCGCCGACCGCCCGCTGGATGCCGACCTCGATGCCCTCGGCGTCCTTCTTGGTGGACTCGACGGAGACGTTCATCGCGACGACGCCGCCGACGTGGTCGCCGGGGGTGGCGTTGCGGGGGATCTTCACGGTGACCGGGACGTCGACCTGGGTGAGTCCGTACACGGTGACCTGGGACGTCAGGGGCGTGACCCAGCGGCCGAGATCGGTCATCTTCTCGCCGTAGCCCTTGAGCGCGAAGAAGCCGTCCTGCTCGGTGTTGAAGCCGTCGGCGCCGAAGAGCTTGAAGGTGATCGGGGCCTTCGTCCAGTTCTGGAGCCGGACCTTGTCCTTGATCTTCGTCCCGGGCTCGCCCTCGAGCACGAAGTAGTTGCGCGGCGCCGGGTTCGCCGTGTCCTGTGGTGTGGGGGTCACCGACCACGCGCCGTTGTCGGCGGCGTGGGCAGGGACGCTGCCCAGACAGGTGGCGAGGACGGCGATGACGAGGCCGAGCAGGGCCAGTGCGCCGCGGCGCCAGATGGAGTCTGGGTGAATCATGGTCGTGCTCCTCGCAGGTGCGGCCACTCGGTTCGAGCGACCGTCGACCCGGGTGAGCGCCAGGGGCGCCCACCCGGGTCGAGGGTGTTCAGTCGGACGTCACGATCACGACAGCGTGAGGGTGAGCGTTCCGGTGTAGTTGCCCGCCGCCTGGTTGGCGAGCAGGTCCAGCGTCAGTGCGGCGTCGGCCACGGTGTCGCCACCGCTGACCAGGTCCGCACCGAGGTTGCCGGCCACCACGGAGCACAGCGGCTGCGCGGTCGCGCTGTCGACGAAGGCACCGGCCGCACCAGCGGTGACGGTGTCATCGTTGTTGCCACCCGGGGTGCAGGTCGGCGTCCAGCTCAGCTTGCTCGGGGCGATCGCCACCGGGCCGCTGAGGCCGCTGAACTTGCCCGTCAGCGACCAACCCAGCGAGCTGCCGCGGTAGTCCTTGACGGTGACGTCGCGCAGCGAACCGGTCGACTGGTGCGCCGCGCCGTCGAGGGTGACGGGCGACAGGACGACGTTGCCGGCGTCCTTCGACATCTTCAGCTCACCGGCGGTGACCGTGAGGGTCACGGTCTCGAGAGCCTCGCAGTTGCCGGTCGAGCTGGGCTTCGCCACGCAGGTGTCGCCGGAGAAGGCGAACGGCTTCGAGGTGAAGATCGCGCCCGCGCCGTGGGACTTCGAGCCACCGATGTAGACGGTCAGCGGGTCGTTGACCGTGAACGTGGTCGAGATGTTGCCGCTGGCGTTCGCCGTGGCGCTCACCGTCGGGTCGGAGGTGGCACCGGGCGGGAACGGAGGACCGGCCTTGAAGCCGCCCACCGAGACTGCCTGGTTCGGATCCCAGTTGGTGCCGGTCACCGTGACGGTCGTGCCCGTGCCGCCACCAGCGATGTTGGTGGTGATCGTCGGGCTGCCGAGGATGGTGATCGACTTCAGCGTCTGCTCAGCGCCGTTGCTGAGCTTGAGCGCCTTGGCGCCGGTGACGCCGGTCGGGACCGTCAGGGTGCCCGAGCCGCTGCCGCTGGCGAGGGTGAACGTCGACGCCGCGCCACAGTTCGTGCCGTCGGAGTCGCAGAGCTGGGCCGAGCCCGTGCCGTTGTTGATGAAGCCCGACGCGTTGAAGTTGATCACGTCGTTGGCCCGGGCGTGGGTGGTCACCGTCTGGTTGGTGATCGACGCGATCGTCGCCGTGGCGTTCGACGCACCGACCGAGCCGGTGATGTTCGTCACGACGGGCGACGTCACCGGGTCGGTGCCGAGGTTGCAGTTCGTCGGGACACTGGCGTCGAACAGGATGTTGCTGACCCGCAGGTCGGTGACGCCGGGCTGCGCGGTGAACGTGCCGCTCATCGAGCCGCCGGGCATGACCTGACCCGGTGCGGTGTCGCCGAGCACTGCGCCCGCCAGCTGGAGGTTGCCGGAGCCGGCGCCCGACAGCGCGACCGTCGCCTTCGGCGTGATCGGGACTCCGTTGCCGGGCCCGACGGCCACGGGGCCGTTGGTCGGACCGGGGGCGAACGAGAGCGTGACCGTGACAACCTGGCCGGGCGAGGGGGACGCCGGGCTGAAGCTCAGGTTGAAGTCCGAGGTCCACGGCGCGATCGTGCTGAGTGTCTTGCAGTTGAGCGTGCTCGTGGCTGCGGCGGCTGGCGTGCTGCTCAGGGCGACCATGCCACCCGTTGCTGCCAGCGCAGTCGCCCCCAGGGCGGCGACGTACCTGTTCCGTGAATTCATCTACCCATACTCCTCATCGGAAACGCCCCACTACGGGGCGAGTTGAGTAGCAGAACCTGTCTCTGCGCCGCGCGCATCATGGCGTGCGGTGGACACAGTCTTGGGCACCCCTCCTATATCGTCAATCATATATGGAAATTTGGTGCCAAAGATTTTTCGGGGCCGCGCGGGGCACCGCCTGATCTGCGTTCAGGAAGAGTGCCGACCGGGCAAACGGACGGTCAGCCGAGGGCGAGCAGCACGGCTCCACCGCCGACCAGCGCGACGCCGAGCCACTGCACCGGGTCGAGCCGTTCGGCCAGGAACATCACGCCGAAGACGGCCACGAACACGACGCTGAGCTTGTCGATCGGAGCCACGAGCGACGCCGGCCCGTGAGACAGTGCCCGGAAGTAGCACAGCCATGACGCGCCGGTCGCGAGTCCGCTCAGCACGAGGAAGGTCCACGTCCTCGGGCTGAGCGGACCCGGGTCGTGCAGCTTGCCGAGCACGAGCAGGATCACCCCCAGGGTCGCGAGGATCACGACGGTGCGGATCAGGGTCGCGACGTCGGAGTCGACGCCCTCGATCCCGACCTTCGCGAAGATCGCGGTGAGTGCCGCGAACACCGCCGACAACAGTGCCCAGAAGACCCAGCTGCTCATCAGCCCGTCAGTCATCGGATCCGCCTCTCGTGGGTGGTGCCAGCCGGACGTGGATGGTCATGACGACGATCCTCCTCCTCGTCGCAGGAGCCGGTAGCCGACGCCGACGGCCAGGACGAGGAGGCCGGCGGCGATCGATGCGACCGGGAGGGTCGCGACCAGGATGAGGCAGCCGATCGCGCCGAGCACCTGCAGTGCCTGGGGATGGCGGCGATGCTCCGCGGACTGGGTGAGCGCCGAGACGTTGGCGACGAAGTAGTAGAGCAGCACGCCGAAGGAGGAGAATCCGATCGCGCCACGCAGGTCGGTGGTCAGCACGAGGACGCTCATCACGCCGGCGAGGGTCATCTCGGCACGGTGCGGGACCAGGAATCTCGGGTGCACGGCGGCCAGCCACGCGGGCAGGTCTCCGTTGCGGGCCATCGCGAGAGTCGTCCGTCCCACTCCCGCGATCAGCGCCAGCAGGGCACCGAGCGCCGCGGCAGCCGCGCCGACCCGGACGACGGGGGTCGCCCACGCGGCGTCCGCGGCCCTCACGGCATCGACCAACGGTGCGGTCGAGGCCGCCAACGGTCCTGGTCCGAGCACCAGCAGCAACGTGATCGCCATGCCTGCGTAGAGCACCAGCACGATGGCGAGCGCGATCGTGATGGCGCGCGGAATCGTGCGTTCGGGTGCCTTGACCTCCTCGCCCATCGTCGCGATCCGGGCATATCCGGCGAAGGCGAAGAACAGCAGGCCCGCCGACTGCAGCACGCCGTACGCACCCTCGGCGAACAGGTCCCCACCCAGGTCTGCAGCGGGGCCTCCCGCACTGAGCCCGACGACCATGACGAGGACGAGCGCGATCAGCACGACGACGACGAGCAGGCGCGTCAGCTTCGCGGTGCGCGTGACGCCGACGTAGTTGACGGCCGCCAGGGCGAGGATCGCCGTCACGGCGACAGGCTTCTGCCACTCCACCGGAGCGGTGTAGGCCGCGAAGGTCAGTGCCATCGCCGCGCAGCTCGCGGTCTTGCCGACGACGAACCCCCACCCAGCCAGGAATCCCGGCCACGGGCCCAGCCGCTCGCGACCGTAGACATAGGTGCCGCCCGAGGTCGGATACTGGGCGGCCAGTTGGGCCGATGAGGTCGCGTTGGCGTAGGCGACGGCCGCCGCGATCGCCAGGCCGACCAGCAGCCCGGTCCCCGCAGCCGCCGCGGCGGGCGCGAAGGCGGAGAAGATCCCGGCGCCGATCATCGACCCCAGACCGATCGTCACCGCGTCGACGGTGCCGAGTCTGCGGGCCAGCGCCGGACTCGAGTTCATCGCCATCTCCTGCTTCGCGCGTCACCAAGGAGCCAGGACGACGGTACTCCGCGGCTCACCTCGACGGGGGAGTCGCGTCCGGGACGTGGACCGGTCCGCGCTCATACTGAGAGGGTGCGTGCAGCGCTTCGGCGGCGGTACGGCGGCCCCGACGTCCTCCGCTTCGACGACATCCCCGAGCCGGTTCCTGGTCGCGGCGAAATCGTCGTGCGGGTTCACGCGACGACCGTGAACCGGACCGACTGTGCCTACCGGTCCGGGCGACCGTGGATCAACCGCGTCTTCTGCGGGTGGCCGAGTCCTCGCATCCAGGTGTTGGGCTCGGAGTACGCCGGGGTCGTGGTGGGCGTGGGGGAGGGCGTCGCAGCGTACGCCGTCGGTGACCGCGTGTTCGGGTTCGTCGACGGCCGCCCCGGCGCCCACGCCGAGCTGGTCGCCGTCGAGGTCGACGGGCTGACGGCGCCGGTGCCGGACGGCTGGGACCTGGCCGACGCGGCTCCGGGCATGGAGGGGGCGCACTACGCCCACGCCTGTCTTCGGGTGTCCGGCCTGGGACCGGGAGACCGGGCTCTCGTCCACGGTGCGACCGGGGGCATCGGCTCGGCGCTCGTGCAGCTGCTGCGCGCCGAGGGCGTGGAGGTGGTCGCGGCGTGCGACCGGCTGCCGCCCGACCGTCCGGAACTGCTCACCGATCTCGGGGCCACGCGGGTGATCGAGCTGGACGGCGGCGAGGCGCTGCGGTCGGCGGGAGGCGACTTCGACGCGGTGTTCGCCGCGACGGGACACCTCTCGTTCGGTGCCGCGCGCCCGCTGCTCCGTCCAGGAGGCTGCTACGTCTCCTCGGACCTGGGCCGGGGTGGGCAGAACATCCTGCTCACCGCCATCGGCCCGCTGGCCCGCAGGTGGGGGCGTCGCCACGTGCGATTCCCGTTGCCGCACGCCAACGCGGCCCTCGCCGCGCATCTGGCCTCACTCATGGAACGCGGCGCCTACCGACCCGTCGTCGACCGCACCTTCGCCTTCGACGACCTGCGGGCCGCGTACGCCTACGTGGACAGCGGCCGCAAGGTCGGCAACGTCGTGGTCGTCATGCCGAGCGCCGGCTGAGCCCGCTCGACGCTCGAGTCTGCGACTGCTTCTCCAAGGCCTCGAACTCCAAGGCAGGATAGAACTCACATGATCGGTCCTGCGTGCTGTACATGGTGGAGGACGGGTGCCCCAATATGGGGTTGTCGCGACTACTCGGGCCGGGATGGCCGCTCCGACGGTCATGAGCGTCCGGAGTTCGTCATCAGCATTGCGGTGACGTCAGCCCGAAGAAACGGAACGACGAGCGGCGGTCTCGTGGTCTGGGGATAGCGGACCAGATCCGCCTTCCCGTTGCGCGCCTTCGCGACCTTGCTGAGGACGAAGTCCCCGAGGTGTACGCCGCGAGCGCCTGCGCGCTCGCCCGAGGCTCCGCCTGATGTCGACCCGGTTCTCTCGGCGACGTACCCGCCCTCGATCCCTTGGCAGGCCGTGGCGATGCGATTGTTGGGTACGTCTTCGACGGTGAGCTCTTCTGCGACGGCTGCGGGGAACAGACTGCCGACATCGACCAGTGCTCGGCCAGCTACAACAATCTTCGCCATCGTGTCGACTTTGCGGAGCTCACGGGTGGGGAGCGACTGGTGGAGCCCGGCCGTAGCGGCCATCCTGAGCGTGGCGGAGATGAGCTTCTGTGTGACGCGATGTCCGTCCTCGTTGAACGCGAAGCGCCGCAGGGACTTCGAGACGTCTGAAGCCCACTCGTGGCCGACGGGATAGACGAGACCGGCGCCCCTCGTACACCTGGGTGCCCTTGTTCAAGGGGTTGGATCATCCGACGGTGCTGGGAGAGGGGTGCTCGGCGGATCAGGATCATCGCCCGAAGTGATCCCACTTGGGCTGTCTTCCACGCCGTCATCGTCGATAGCGATGACCTGCACGATCTCGCCCGAACGAGTCCTGAGAAAGCGAAGCTCAACGTCTTCATCGAAGCTCGGGGCCGACGCCAGCGAACGAATGCGCTCCTGCTTCTTCAACGCCTTGGGAATTGACCAGCCACCCTTCAGCTGAATTTCGGTGAGTTGCTTGGTGATGGCCGAGGCGACCTCGTCTGCTTCCTCCAACTCGCTCACGTGCGAATCCAGAACCTTACGTAGCGCCGTGTACGGGTTGTCAGGGTCAGCAAGAGCGACCGACGCCGCGTATGCGAGGAGTGCCTTTCGTCGAATTGCGATAGCGCCCCGAGCCATGTGAAGTTCGCGCAGGAAGTAGTCGAGGTCCTTTGTTCCGCCGCCGAGCCTTTCCTCCAAGCGGCGGTAGTCGACCTTTCCGTCGGCACCAACGAGTTGCTCTATGGCGCCGCGGTACTTGTGCAGGAACTGTTGTGAGCGGTGAAACTCGTCATCCGCGCTCTTAAGGGCAAGCTCCATGTTCGGATTGCGACCATCAAGCATCAGGCCAATTGCGCGCGTCAATTGGGTATCGGCCGATCGTTGGTCCTTGATCCTCTCGATGTAGTGCCGCTCTTCTTGCCTACCGAGAATCGTCTCGACACGTCGCTGATGAGCGCGAAGCTCGCGCTTCCCAACCATGTCCATGACCATCACCGTGCCTGCAACCGCGAAGATGGGCCAGCCGGCAGCGACCGCACCTCCGGCCGCAACAGGCTTGAGAACCGCCTGCGCCGTGATCTTGCCCCCGCCGCGAGCGAAACCCCGAAAACCTGAGGTTCCAGCGGCCTTGACGAGTTCGGCACCCTTCGGGAGGACTACCCGGTACAAGGTCGGGTTGTTCGGGTTGAGTGCCTTCACGATCTCGCTCACGGACTGCTGGGCCGCAGCGTTGACGGGGATGGTTCGGTACTTGGTGAGTTCGGCTTCGGTTACGGGGAAGTACTCGACGGCCATCGGCACTGCTGCAGCTTCGAGGGCGTCCCACACCGCAACGTCTGACGAGCCGGTCACACGGAGCACCTCGTCTGCAACCAGAAGTCCGGCTTCCGGGAACTCGGGGCGACGTTCAGCCAATACCACCTCCGAGGTGACCGGTGGGACATGCTGCCGGCCTAGGGATGGGCGTCTCGTACGACGCCAAAACAGACCCGCAGCGACGAACGTTGCGATGACGATGATGGTGATTACGGTGGGAAGCATCGTCGCTAAGGCTAGTCAGCCGGGCCGACGGATTGTGGCGGTTGGGTCTGCTGCACGAATAGGTGACATCTGATCTGCGTCGATGTGTGTCGGCGCTGGAAGGATGTGCACCATGCCCGAGGCGTTTCCCCGAGAGTTCCGCGAGGACGTGATCCGGGTCTTCAAGAGTTCGGATGCCTCGATTGCTCAGGTCGCGAAGGGCTTCGGTATTTCGCCGTCGTGCCTGAAGTGGTGGCTCACCATCGACGATCGCCAGTCGGCCGACCCGTCGCCGGCCGCGCGGGCGGCGAACGTGTCCGAAGCGTTGCGTGAGGCGAGCAAGCGGATCAAGCTGCTCGAGCAGGAGAACGAGGTGCTGCGTCGCGCGGCGGCGTATCTGTCGCAGGCGAATCTGCCGGGAAAATGATGCACCCGCTCGTCCGCGAGCTGGCCGTCGACGGGAGTCCCGTCGCGGTGACGTGCCGGGTGCTCAAGATCGCCCGACAGCCGTATTACCCCTGGCTGGTCCAACCGGTCACCGATGCCGAGTCGGTTGGGGCTCATCGTGCGAACGCGTTGTTCGACGCTCACCGCGACGACCCGGGGTTCGGATATCGGTTCCTGGTCGTGAGGCTCGCGATGCCGGGCAGTCGATGGTCGAGCGGACCGCGTGGCGGATCTGCTCGAACCTGGGCTGGTGGTCAGCGTTCGGCACGAAGCGCGGCAGGAACGGCAAGAAGCCCGGGCCACCGGTCCACGACGATCTGTGCGCCATCGTTGACAAGCACGGCGTGACCCGTCACCAGTTCGATGCCGACGCCCCGAACGAGTTGTGGCTGGCCGACATCACCGAGCACTGGACCGGGGAGGGCAAGCTCTATCTTTGCGCGATCAAGGACGTCTACTCCAACCGGATCGTCGGTTACTCGATCGATTCGCGGATGAAGTCCCGGCTCGCGGTCGCAGCATTCAACAACGCGGTCGCCCGCCGAGGGGACGTGGCCGGCTGCGTGCTTCACACCGACCGCGGGTCGCAGTTCCGCAGCAGGAAGTTCGTTCACGCGCCCGACCGTCACGCGCCATGGTCGGATCGATGGGCCGAGTCGGCGCTGCTGGCGACAACGCGGCCATGGAGTTGTTCTTCTCGCTGCTGCAGAAGAATTTTCTGAACCGTCGCCCCTGGGCCACCCGGGAGGAACTACGGACCGCGATCGTCCGATGGATCGAAAGGACTTATCACCGGCGCAGGAGGCAGGCCGCCCTCGGGCGATTGACCCCGGTCGAATACGAGATCATCATGGCCCCAACCGCCGTCCAAGCGGCCTAACCGAAACTGTCACCAGTTCCTGCACCAGACCTCTTGCACGTCGGTGTACCTAACCGGTCGATAGCGTTGACTTGGGGGTCGGGGGTTCATTCGTAGCCACACGTGAAAGGGCGTGAGTTGTGTGACGAACTTCTTCATGGTCGGGACCATCCACGGCGGTTGGCATGGCCAGGGAGCACGGGAGATGCTCGACGAGTGGATTGACGCGAACGAGTGGGTGTTGGGGTGGCACGACCTGGAGTCGGACCCGAGCTACCAGAAGCAGGTGCCGAACCTGGCGCTGATGGACGTGGGCGACGTGCTCATCGCCAAGCAGATGAACAATGACTTCAAGACGATGCTCGTCAAGGCCATCGGCGTGGTGACTGTGCCCGCCACCGACGGGCACCGCGTGGGAGTGAACTGGATTCGTGACTTCAGATCCTCGCCTGTCACGCTTCAGACTTCCTATCGCCAGACGCTGACGAAGGTGTCCGATACCCCGAAGTCAAGGGCACTGATCAGAGATCACATCGGCCCACTCCTGGGCGACGGTCTCCGGGTCGCTCAGTAGCGGCTCGCGGTCGGTGACAGGCGCAGCGACCCATTCAGAAACGGCCGGGGAGTCTGCTGCATATCGCCGCGAATGGGTGCGGGTGGTCCGTTCCCGGCCGGATTCGATCGGGGTCCAAATAGAGTCCAGATTGGGCACGGCACACACCGCATCAGACGGGTACCGTGAGACGGAAGCGAGGGCGAATCCCTCACCACACCGAGTGAATCGGTAGCTTCCGGCTTGACTCCGTAGTTGTCGCGACGCCTCTGATGGCGCCCAGAGGATTCGGGTTCAAATCCCTCTCGCTAGGTCACAGTTCCGCCGGCATCGCATGCTCCAGAGGCTCCCCGCCGACGGATTGCTGGGTTGTGCTCTGGCCCGCCGTTCTCGTGGCCCGCGTCGGCGGAGATGATCCCAGATGCACAGGACACGTGTCCGATCTCACTCTTCACGGCCAGCGCGAGGCCCCTCGACGCAGCTCCACAGACTGGCTCTTGGGGTGCACTGGGTACGCACGAGAACGAAAAACGACCCCAGACGCTGGAAGGCGTCGAAAGACGTTTTCCCAGGTCAGGGGCCGTTTTCCAGCACTACTGACAGAGGCTGAAAACCTCCAAATCAGATGTCGTAGTACAGCTCGAACTCGTGCGGGTGCGGGCGCAGTTGCACGGGGAGGATCTCCTCGTTGCGCTTGTAGTCGATCCACGTCTCGATCAGGTCGGGCGTGAACACGTCACCAGCGGTGAGGAACTCGTGGTCGTCCTCGAGGTTGTCGAGGACGGCGCTCAGGGACGTCGGGACCATGTCGATCTCGGCGTACTCCTCCGGCGGGAGCTCGTAGATGTTCTTGTCGATCGGGGCGGCGGGCTCGATCTTGTTCTTGATGCCGTCGATGCCGGCGAGCAGCAGCGCGGAGAACGCCAGGTACGGGTTGCTCGACGGGTCGGGGCAGCGGAACTCGATGCGCTTGGCCTTGGCGTTCGAGCCCGTGATCGGGATGCGGACGCAGGCGGAGCGGTTGCGGGCCGAGTAGACGAGCGCGATGGGCGCCTCGAAGCCGGGGACCAGACGGTGGTAGGAGTTCACCGACGGGTTCGTGAAGGCCAGCAGCGACGGCGCGTGCTTCAGGATGCCGCCGATGTACCAGCGCGCGGTGTCGGACAGTCCGCCATAGCCGGCCTCGTCGTAGAACAGCGGCTCGCCGTTGTTCCAGATCGACTGGTGCACGTGCATGCCCGAGCCGTTGTCACCGAAGATCGGCTTCGGCATGAAGGTCACGGTCTTGTCCGCGGCCCAGGCGGCGTTGCGGACGATGTACTTGAACTTCATCGTGTCGTCCGCGGCCTTGAGCAGCGTGTCGAACTTGTAGTTGATCTCGGCCTGACCGGCGGTGCCGACCTCGTGGTGGCCGCGCTCGAGCACGAGACCGGACTCCGAGAGGTACGTCATCATGTCGTTGCGCAGATCGGCGAAGCGGTCGGTCGGCTGGACCGGGAAGTAGCCGCCCTTGTAGCGGACCTTGTAGCCGCGGTTGTCGTCGACGTCGTCGCTCGTCGACCACGCCGACTCGACCGACTTGATCTCGTAGTACGACTTGTACGCGCTCGTGCCGTACGAGACGCGGTCGAAGATGTAGAACTCGGCCTCGGGAGCGAAGAACGCGGTGTCGCCGATGCCGGTGGTCTTGAGGTACGCCTCGGCCTTGCGGGCGATGTTGCGCGGGTCGCGCGAGTAGGCCTCGCCGGTGATCGGGTCGTGGACGAAGAAGTCCATCGCGATCGTCTTGGGGTTGCGGAAGGGGTCCACGTAAGCGGTGCCGTAGTCGGGGAGCAGCTTCATGTCCGACTGGTCGATCGTCTGGAAGCCGCGGATCGACGAGCCGTCGAACGCGACGCCCTCGGCGGCGGTGCCCTCGTCGAACGCCGAGATCGGCATCGTCACCTGCTGCTGGATGCCCGGGAGATCCGTGAAACGGATGTCGATGTACTTGACGTCCTCGTCCCGGACAAACTTGAAGAATTCGTCGGCGTTGCCGAACATGTGGCCTCCTCGACCGCGAAGCGGTGGATAGATCGGTCGGACGCAAGCTCCCTGCGTCCGAGTCGACGGTAGGCCGGGGCAGTTTCCCGACCATCACCGGATTGTTACATGCAGGTTACGCGGCTTCGAGTCGGCGGCGGGCCGCCGGGCGCGGCTCGAAAACGTGCGGAACTCAGTACTTCGGAGGGGTGCGGCAACAAACCCCACCGAAGGGCGACCCGATCCATACCGACGTGTGCAACACATCCGTCCCCTGTCCATTCTGCGCCCCGGGGTAGCAACCCGTTCCGCACGTATCGGGCTGACGGCGCGCCGCTCACCGTGGGGAGAGGGCGTGCACGGTGCCCGCCTGCTGAAGGAGCCGACGATGAGGCGTTCAACCTTGGTCCCCGCGCTGTTCGGAGCAGCACTGCTCGTGGGCAGTGTGGCTGCACCGGCCTCCGCCCAGACGGTCGACAGGACCGACCCCGCCGGTGACGCGCCGGCCCGGATCGACATCACCAAGGTGCGGTACACCCACGAGTCCGACCGGGTGCGCGTCTCCGCGAAGATCCCCGAGCTCGGCAGGTCCGGCACCGCCGACTTCCTGGTGTCGCGTTACGAGATCTTCGAGGCCGGGTACGTGGTGCGGATCCGCCAGATCAAGGGCAAGCCCGCCAAGGTGAGCCTGCTCTACTTCGACCACTTCGACCTCAAGAAGCGCACGTGCGAGGGCATCTCGGGGAGCTGGGGTCCGCAGGTCGTGCGGCTGAAGGTGCCGCGGTCGTGTCTGAAGGGGCACGCGACGAAATACGTCTCGGCTCAGTTCTTCATCTCGTACGGCGCAGGCGGTGAGCGGTTCGACGAGGCCCCGCTAGTGAAACGTCTGCGCCGGTCCTAGGCGGCGCTTGTGGGACCACCTTCCGCCCTTGATCGGGGACGCCGTTCTCGGGGCTGTCTCAGAGCCGGGGAGGAGAGCTGGACTTCCCGACACCGCGAGTCCGCGCTCCTGCACCTCGCGCCCTGACGGTCGTTCGACCCGATCCGCGGGAGGCTGGCGCCGCTGCCTAGGCTGGGGCCGTGACCGAGACCTTCGACGAGCCGTCCCTGGGTCGGCGCATCGTGGCGCTGCTCATCGACTGGGTGATCGCCGCGTTCTCGGCCGTGGCGCTGTTCGGGTGGACCGGCGTGCGGTTCCCGCCCGACGGCATCCGCGACCAGTTGATCATCAACGGGGTGTTCGTCATCGAGGTGGCGATCCTCGTCGGCCTCACCGGCTTCTCAATCGGCAAGCGCATCATGGGCCTGCGGCTGATCGACCCCGACGGCCGACCGATCGGCGTCCTGCGGGCGCTGCTTCGCACCGTTCTGCTCAGCCTCGTGATCCCCGCGATCGTCATGACCGACGACAAGCGAGGGCTGCACGACCTCGCGGCCGGCAGCAAGGTCGTCTACGCGTCGTAGCTCAGCCGCGCATCATCTTGCGGGCGCCCTTCATGCTCGTCGGCACGGGGCCGCGCGGCATGGGGGCGGCCGGACGCATCGCGTCGAGGGCCTTGAGCTTGTAGAGCACGTCGGTCTGCTGCGCGGGCTTGAGTGCCTTCGGCAGCTTCTTGACCGTCTTGACCAGCTTCGGCAGCGGGACCTCGCCCTCGCCGCGACCGACGACCAGCGACGTGACCGGGACGTCGTCGCCGACGATCCGCCGGTGCTTCTTCACCTCGGCGCCGAGGAGGTTCTTGACCCGGGCGTGCTGGCCCTCGCCGACCAGGACGACGCCCGGCTTGCCGACGACGCGGTGCACGACGTCCTGCTGCTTCGTGAAGCCGACGGCGGGCTTGACGGTCCAGCCGTTGCGCAGCATCTGCAGCGCGCCGGCACCGGCACCGACCTGCCCCTCGGCCTGGGCGTACATCGCCTTCTCGGCGCGTCGCCCGAACAGCAGCATCGTCACGAGCGCCGAGGTGGTCAGTGCCAGCAGCACGGTGATGATGATCGCGAACCAGCCCGTGCCCAGCAGCAGCACGCTGAGGCCCGCCACGACGGCCGCGGTGAGCAGGAAGACGCCGAGCAGCAGCAGTCCGATGTGGCGCTGGGACTGCTTGGTCATCCGGTACGCCTGGCGCAACTGCGCGAGGCGACCCTGGGGAACGGCGGGAGCGGGGCTGGACATAGGGGGAATTCTACTTCAGGGGTCTACGTCAGGAACGGGCGTCCATGGCCTGCTGGTAGAGCCGGCCCGCGCGGTACGAGGAGCGGACCAGCGGACCCGACATGACACCGGAGAATCCGATCTCGTCGGCCTCGTCCTTGAGCTCGACGAACTCCTCGGGCTTGACCCAGCGCTCGACGGGATGGTGACGCGCCGACGGCCGCAGGTACTGCGTGATCGTGACCAGCTCGCAGCCGGCAGCGTGCAGGTCCCGCAGCGCCTGCGAGACCTCCTCGCGGGTCTCGCCCATGCCCAGGATCAGGTTCGACTTGGTGACCAGTCCGTAGTTGCGGGCCTGCGTCAGCACGTCGAGCGAGCGGTCGTAGCGGAACGCCGGACGGATCCGCTTGAAGATCCGCGGGACGGTCTCGACGTTGTGCGCGAGCACCTCGGGACGCGAGTCGAAGACCTCCTCGAGCAGCTCGGGCTTGCCGTTGAAGTCGGGGATGAGGTTCTCGACGCCCGTCTCGGGATTGAGCTCGTGGATCTTGCGCACGGTCTCGGCGTACAGCCACGCGCCGCCGTCGGGCAGGTCGTCGCGGGCGACGCCGGTGATCGTCGCGTACTTCAGGCCCATCGTCTGCACGCTCTCGGCGACCCGGCGCGGCTCGTCGCGGTCGAGCGCCTCGGGCTTGCCGGTGTCGATCTGGCAGAAGTCGCAGCGGCGCGTGCACTGCTCGCCGCCGATGAGGAACGTGGCCTCGCGGTCCTCCCAGCACTCGAAGATGTTGGGGCAGCCCGCCTCTTGGCAGACCGTGTGCAGCCCCTCGCTCTTCACGAGTCGGGTGAGCTCTTGGTACTCCGGCCCCATCTTGGCTCGCGTCTTGATCCACGCGGGCTTCTTCTCGATCGGGGTCTCGGCGTTGCGAACCTCGAGGCGCAACATCTTCCGGCCTTCGGGAGCGATGGTCACTCGTCCACCCTACGTGGCGCGGCATCGAGCGCGCCGACCACCGAGTCCAGCAGGCCGGGGTACCGCTCGCCGACCGCCTCGAGCCGCAGGCGCTGGTTGAGGACGCCCTCGACGTAACGGCGCTCGGTCAGCCCCGCCTCGCGCAGCACCTTGAAGTGGTGGCTGGCGGTGGACTTGCCGATGCCGTCGTAGAGCGTGTGGCAGGCGGCCGTGCGATCCGGCGATCCGGCGAGCCGGCGCACCATCTCGAGGCGCACCGGATCGGCGATCGCGGCCAGGACCGTGGGGACGTCCGCCACCTCGGAGACCGCCGGCAGCTCCTCGGTCATGTGATCCTCCTCGCGTCCCTTGCGTTCGATCGTCATCGAACCTACGCTGAACGGCATGAGTTCGATCAGCATCAAACATACCACCGTGCTTGCGGGCCGGACGGCCGCCCAGCGGTGGGCCTACCCGTGGCTCATGGTCCTGATTGCGGTGTCGTTGGGGATCTCGGGCGCTCCCGCGCCGCTCTACGGCGTCTACGCCCAGCAGTGGGCCTTCACGCCGATCACCACCACGATCGTCTTCGCCGTCTATGCCGTGGGCGCACTGCTCAGCGTGCTGGTGACCGGCGCGGTGTCGGACCGCGTCGGCCGCCGGCCGGTCCTGCTCCTGGCCGCCGTCGGACTGCTGGTCGGCCTCATGGTCTTCGCCGTCGCGCCGTCGGTCGCGTGGCTCCTGGTGGCACGCGCGATCCACGGCGTCTCGGTCGGCGCGATCGTCGTGGTCGCCTCCGCGTCACTGCTGGACCTGCGTCCGGACGAAGGAGCCCGCACCGGGATGTGGACCGGGATCGCCTTCAACGTGGGCATCGGTCTGTCGATCGTGATGACGTCGCTCGTCGCCCAGTACGGCTCGTACCCGCTCGTCACCCCGTACGTCCTGCTGGGGGCGCTCGTCGCCGTCCTGCTGGTGGGCGTCGTGGCGATGCACGAGTCCCATGTGGAGGACCGCGCGCCCGTCCTGCGGATCGCCCGTCCGCACGTGCCGGCCGCGATCCTGGCGGACTTCCGGTTCGCCGCGATCGGCGTCATGGCCTCGTGGTCGGTCCTGGGCGTCTTCCTCTCGCTGTTCCCCTCCATCGCGTCGGCCGCCGTCCACACGGACAACCTGGTCTTCGCCGGGGGAGTTGTCGCGGTGTCGGCGCTCGCCGCGGCCGTGAGCCAGCTCGTCGCGGTCGTCTGGACGCCGCGGACGGCCGCCGTCGCCGGCGACACGGGCACCGCGGTCATGCTGCTGGTCTCGATCGTGGCGATCCGGAGTGGCTCCGCTGTCGCGATCCTGCTGGCGTCGGGCGTGCTCGGCTTCTTCTTCGGACTCGCCTTCGGCAGCTCGCTGCGTCACCTCGGCGACGTCGTCCCGGCGGGACACCGTGGCGAGGTGATGAGCGCCTTCTACGTGCTGGCGTACGCGGCGATGGCCGTGCCGACGATCCTGGCGGGCTGGGCTGCGACGGTCTGGAGCCTGCAGCAGATCCTCGCGCCGTTCCTCGTGTGCGTGGCGCTGGCCAGCGTGGTGGCCGGGGTGCTCGGCTGGCGGTTGGACGCGCCCGACGCCGACGTCGACCTCGAGGTCTGACGACTACGTCAGCGGCAGGGTCGCGTACTCCGCCCGCGCGAGGTCGGGGGAGGGCTCGTACGGCCGCCACGCGAGCAGGTCGACGAGGTGGCGCGAGACGACCGGAGCCACCTGCGGCGGTGGGATGTCGCGGCCCAGCTCGACGTCCATCGAGGTGACCCCGGCGTCCGCGATGCCGCACGGCACGAACCGCTCGTACCAGCCCAGGTCGACGTCGCAGTTGAGGCTGAAGCCGTGCATCGTGACGCCGCGCGAGACCCGGATGCCGATCGCGGCGATCTTGCGCTCGGGCCGACCGGGCGCCTCGGCGAGCCAGACTCCCGACCGACCCGGCACGCGGCCGGTGGCGAGGTCGAACTCGGCGAGCGACCGGATCAACGCCTCCTCGACGCGGCGCACGTAGTCGACGACGAGGACGTGCGAGGGGAGCTTCGTGATCGGGTAGCCGACCAGCTGGCCGGGGCCGTGGAACGTGATCTTTCCGCCGCGGTCGACGTCGACGACGGGCGTGCCGTCGCGAGGCCGCTCATGGGGCTCGGTGCGCTTGCCGGCGGTGTAGACGGCAGGGTGCTCGAGCAGCAGCACCGTGTCGTCGATGCGTTCGGCGACGCGTTCGGCATGCAGGTCGCGCTGCAGTTGCCACGCCTGTGTGTAGTCGAGGGCGGCATCGCCGTACCAGTCCTGGCGGAAGAGCACCCGGTCAGCCTACGCCGAGCCGCAGGATCGTCAGGTCGAGCCACCGGCCGAACTTGCGACCGACCTCGGGCAGCGTCCCGGCGACGGTGAACCCCAGTTCCTCGTGCAGGGCGATCGACACGGCGTTGCCGCTCTCGATGAGCGCGAGGACGACATGCGCGTCGGCGTCCTCGCGGGCCAGTCCGACGAGCGACGTCAGCAGCAGCCGGGCGAGTCCCTGACGACGATGGTCGGGATGGACGTAGACCGAGTCCTCGACCGTGTGCCGGTACGAGGCGCGAGGCCGGAACTCGCCGTAGGCGGCGTAGCCACCGACCGCGCCGTCGACGTCCGCGACGATCACCGGGTGCCCGTGGGCCTGCTTCGCCTCGAACCACGCACGGCGGTCGGCGAGGTCGACGGGCTGCTCGTCCCAGATCGCCGTCGTCGTCGCGATCGCGTCGTTGTGGATCTGCAGGATCGCGGGCAGGTCGTCGGTCATCGCCGGTCGGATGGTCACCACCGCCCCATGGTCGCAGCCTGTGGACGGGCGTTCGACACGGCACCCGGGGCCCGTGAGGCTGCGGCCATGGGGGAGTTGATCGCCGCGCTCGTGGTCCTGCTCGTGCCCGGCGCCGACCGGTGTGAAGCGCTCGCGGCCGTGGACGTCGTCAGGGCCCACGCGTGGCGAACCGGTGACACCGAGCTGCTCGCCGGTCTGTACGCCGACGGCGCGGGATCGACTGACGTGGCGAGCCTCGCGGCGTGGCGTGATCGCGAGGTCTCCGTGCAGGGCGCGCGGACCGAGCGGGCGTCGTGTCGCGAGGTCGGCCGCGATGCCGTGGAGGTCGTCGAACGGCTCGGGCCGACGGTCGCCGTCCTGCCCGACGGCTCTCGGCGGTCGTTGCCTGCCGACGGCTGGGACCGCCGCTGGATCGTTCTCGCCCACGAGGGTCGCTGGCGCATCGTGGCGGTGAGGTGAGTCCCTCCGGTGGGCGGGTCATGCGTCAAGCCGAAGAAATTGGGCCTGTGAACAACGCTCTTGTGTCAGTCCGAATCGGCTAGAATGGGAACATCAGTTCGTAGTTCTGGGGTGAAGGTTCGGGGGAATCGTGAGTTCGTTGCTGGCGCAGATCGGGTCGGGGCCGCGGGTCTTGGCTGCGGCGCGTGCGAGCGATCTGGATGCGCTGACTCCTGCCGAGTTGGCTGACGCGACTCGGGTGGTGCAGTCCGTGCTGCGGGAGGCGCAAGCCCTGAACCTGGCCCTGTTGGCGGCGGCGGATCGCAAGAACGCCCACCGTGCGACGGATGCGACGTCGTTGACGGCCTTGGTGGCCCGCGAGGCGGGCGTGTCGACGCGCGAAGCGGCATCGCAGGTCCGGCTCGCGAATCGGCTCGAGTCGGCGCCTCGGGTCAAAGAGGCCTTCGCGAAGCCGGGCATGTCAGCGGCGAAGGCACGCATCGTGACGACGGCACTTGACGACCTGCCGGCGGACCTGAGCGCCGACCAGCGCGATCGGGTGGAATCGGACCTGACCAGCGCCGCCCTGGCGATGTCGGTGGAGCAGTTGGGTCGCAAGGCCGCCCGGGCGGTCGAGGTGGTCGATCGGGAGCGGGCGGACCGGATCGAGAACGCCCGGCTGGAACGGGCCGAGCATGCCCAAAGGCAGTTGAGCGAGTTCTGGATCGGGAACCCGGACGAGACCACGGGTCTGGTGCCGTTCGGCGGCAGGACCGACCCGGTGTCGGCGGACATGTTGCGTGCGGTGATCGAGTCCAAGACCAACCCCCGCCGCCTCGCCATCACCGAACGTCAGCAGGACAATCCGGTGGTTGAGCCTGTCGAAACCACACGCCTGACCCCGGGCCAGAAGGCCGGTGAGGCGTTCACCGAGATCGTCCGACACCTGCCGCGGGACTGCTACGGCAACCACGGCGGCGTCGCCGCGACCTTGGTCGTCACCGTCGACGAGACCACGCTGCGCGGTGCCACCGATCGGGCCGGGGTGACCGAGTACGGCACCCGCATCTCGGCCGGCCAACTCCGCAAGCTCGCCTGCGACGCCGGGATCCTCCCGACCGTGATGAACGGGACCTCGCAGGTGCTCGACGAGGGACGCGCGAAACGACACCACACCGCCGCGCAACGTGTCGCGCTCGCCCAACGCGACCTGGGTTGCGCGTTCCCGGGCTGTGATCGACCACCGGGCTGGTGCGAGGCGCACCACGCGATCCCCTGGAGCCGCGGCGGACCGACGAACACCGACACCGGCGTCCTGCTCTGCGGACATCACCATCGGTTCGTGCACGAGGCGGACATACCGATCCGGTTCGCCACCGACGCGATGCCCGAGTTCCTCGTCCGAGGAACGTGGCAACGCAATCAGAGGTACCGACCTCTCGCCGCCTGAACGCGGCGCGGGTCAGCGCAGGGCGGTGCGCAGGACCCGGTCGATGCCGGGGTCGGCGAACGTGAAGCCGTCGGCCATGAGAGCGGCGGGTCGCAGGTGCAGCGAGCCGAGCAGGTCGTCGGCCATGCTGCCGAGGGCGAGCCGCAGCGCGAACGACGGCGCCGCGAGGAACGCCGGCCGGCGGACGGTGGCGGCCAGGGCGCGGGTGAAGCCACGGTTGGTGACCGAGTCCGGGATCGCGAGGTTGACGGGCCCACTCAGCTCGCCCTCGAGCACGTGCGTGACGGCCGAGACCCAGTCGCGCCGCGAGATCGTCGACATGTACTGCCGGCCATCGCCGAGCCGTGCGCCGAGACCGAACCGGAACGGCAGCGCCATGAGCTTGAGGGCCCCGCCCGAGCCGTCCATCACGAGACTCGTGCGCAGGAACGCGACGCGGGCGCCGGCGTCGACGGCAGGTCCGGCGGCGGCCTCCCACTGCTGGGCGACCCCGGCGAGGAACCCGGTCCCTGGGCCGGCGTCCTCGGTCAGCTCGGTGTCGCCGCGGTCGACGCCGTACCAGGACATCCCGGAACCGGACAGGAACGCGGGCGGGGCGGGTGCGGCGGCGATCGCCCGGGCGAGGGTGCCCGTGGCGCCGACGCGGGACGCGAGGATCTGCCGCTTGCGCGAGGGCGTGCGTGGCCACTGCTGGATGGGCGAGCCGGACAGGTTCACGACGACGTCGGCAGCGTCGACGACCGTCTGGTCGATCAGGCCCTCCGACGGCTTCCACCAGGACTCGTCCACCCCGGCCGAGCGGCGGACCAACGCCGTGACGTGGTGACCGCGCTCGCGGAGGTGATCGACCAGGGGCGCGCCGAGAAATCCCGACGCGCCCCCGATCACGACTCGCATGTGAGCCAGTCCACCACGGTTCAGCCCAACTCGCCTTCGAAGGAGCCGCTCTCGAGGCGCTCCTTGATCGCCGTCAGGAAGCGACCGGCGTCGGCGCCGTCGATGATCCGGTGGTCGTACGTGAGGGCCAGGTAGGCCATCGACCGGATCGCGATGGAGTCCGAGCCGTGCTCGTCGGTGATCACGACGGGACGCTTGACGATCGCGCCGACACCCAGGATCGCGACCTGGGGCTGGTTGACGATCGGCGTGTCGAACAGGGCCCCGTTGCTGCCGAGGTTGGTGATCGTGAACGTCGCCCCGGAGAGCTCGTCGGGCGCGATCTTGTTCGTGCGGGTGCGCTCGGCGACATCGGCGATCTTGCGGGCGAGCCCGGCGATGTTGAGGTCGCCGGCGTCCTTGATCGTCGGGACGAGCAGGCCGCGCTCGGTGTCGACCGCGATGCCCAGGTGCTCGCCGTCCGGGTAGGTGACGGTGCCGGCCTCGAGGTCGAGTGCCGAGTTCACCTGCGGGTACAGCTTGAGCGCCTCGATGGCCGCCTTCGCGAAGAACGGCAGGTACGTCAGCTTGACGCCCTCACGCTCGGCGAACGCGTTCTTGTGGCGGGCGCGCAGGCGGACGACCTCGGTGACGTCGACCTCGTGCACCTGGGTCAGCTGGGCGCCGATCTGCAGCGACTCGACCATGCGCGTGGCGATGATCTTGCGCAGGCGCGAGAGCTTCTCGGTGCGACCGCGCAGCGGCGAGGCCTCGGCAGGAGCCGCAGCCGAGGCGGCGGGAGCCTCCGCAGGCGCCTGGGCGGCCTTGGCCTTCTCCGCGGCGTCGAGGATGTCCTGCTTGCGGATGCGACCGCCGACACCGGACCCGGTGACGTCGGCCAGGTCGACGCCGTGCTGCTTCGCGAGCTTGCGCACGATCGGCGTGACGTAGCCGCTCTCGGCGGAGGCGTCGGAGGACTCCGACGATGCGGCCGGAGCGGGCTGCTCGGCCTTCGGCTCCTCCTGCGCGGGCGCGGGCTCATCCTTGGCCGGCTCGGGCTCGGACTCCGGCTCGGGCTCCGGCGCAGACTCTTCCTTCGCGGGCTCGGGCTCAGGCTCGGGCTCCGGCTCGGACTCGACCGGGGCCGCGCCCTCCTCGCCGATGATCGCGAGTTCGGCACCGACCTCGACGGTCTCGTCCTCGGCGACCTTGATCTCCAGGAGCGTGCCCGCGACGGGGGAGGGGATCTCGGTGTCGACCTTGTCGGTGGAGATCTCCAGCAGCGGCTCGTCGACCTCGACGGTGTCGCCGACCGACTTGAGCCACTGGGTGACGGTGCCCTCGGTGACGCTCTCGCCCAACGCGGGCAGGGTCACGGCGTGTCCGCTGCCACCGGCAGGCTTGGCGTCGGCCTGCGGCGCGGGAGCCTCCTCGTCGGGCTCCGACGCGATCTCGCCCGCGGTCTGCGGCTCGTCGTCGGCCGGGGCCTCCTCGGCCTCGTCCTCGGGCGACTCCGGCGCGGACTCGGCCTCGTCGCCGGCGGGCTCCTGCGAGCCGCCGTCGTCGGACGAGCTCTCGTCAGCGTCGCCGATGATCGCCAGGACGGCGCCGACCTCGACGGTCTCGTCCTCCTCGGCACGGATCTCCAGGATCGTGCCGGCGACGGGGGACGGGATCTCGGTGTCGACCTTGTCGGTGGAGATCTCCAGCAGCGGCTCGTCGACCTCGATGGTGTCGCCGACCGACTTGAGCCACTGGGTGACGGTGCCCTCGGTGACGCTCTCGCCGAGTGCGGGCAGGGTGACTTCGGTTGCCATGGTTTCCGTGCTCCGATCTCAGGCGTGCGAGTGCAGCGGCTTGCCGGCGAGGGCCAGTGCGGCCTCGCCGAGGGACTCGTTCTGGGTGGGGTGCGCGTGGATGAACTGCGCGACATCCTCGGGGTAGGCCTCCCAGTCGACCCACAGCATCGCCTCGCCGACCTGCTCGCCCATGCGGGCACCGAGCATGTGGACACCGACGATCGGGCCGTCCTTCTCGCGGACGACCTTCACGACGCCGGCGGTCTGCAGGATCTGGCTCTTGCCGTTGCCGCCGAGGTTGTACTCGAGGGACTCGACCTCGCCGTGCTTCTCCTTGGCCTGCGCCTCGGTGAGGCCGACGGAGGCCAGCTCGGGCTCGCAGTACGTGACGCGGGGGATGCCCGAGTCGACGATCGGCTGCGGGGCCAGGCCCGCGATCTCCTCGGCGACGAAGATGCCGTGCGCGAAGCCGCGGTGGGCCAGCTGCAGGCCGGGCACGAGGTCGCCGACGGCGAAGACGCCCGGGACGTTCGTGCGCAGGCGCTCGTCGGTGGGCACCCAGCCGCGGTCGACGGTGATGCCGGCCTCCTCGAAGCCCATCCCGGCCGAGCGGGGGCCGCGGCCGACAGCCACGAGGACGACGTCGGTCTCGATCGTGTCGCCGTTCTCCAGCGTCACGACGGCGCCGTTCTCGTGCTGCTCGACGCCGGTGAACTTCACGCCGGTCTTGAAGGCGATCTTGCGCTTGCGGAAGGCGCGCTCGAGGCCCTTGGACAGGACCGGGTCCTCCAGCGGGACGAGCGTCGGCAGTGCCTCGATGATCGTGACCTCGGCACCGAAGGAGTTCCAGACGGAGGCGAACTCGACGCCGATCACCGAGCCGCCGATGATGACGGCGCGCTTCGGGACCTCGTCGAGCTCGAGGGCCTGGTCGCTGGTCATGACGCGGCCGCCGATCTCGATGCCGAGCGTGCGCGGCTCCGAGCCGGTCGCCAGCACGACGTTCGCGCCGGTGTAGCGGGTGCCGTCGACCTCGACGGTGTTGGCGTCGACGAGTCGGCCCTCACCCTCGACGACGGTGATGCCGCCGGACTTCACGAGGCCCTGCAGGCCCTTGTAGAGGCGGTCGATGACGCCCTGCTTGTAGGCGTTGACCCGGGGCATGTCGACGCCCTCGAAGGTCGTGTGGACGCCGATCGCGTCGCCCTCGCGGGCGGTGTCGGCGACCTCGGCCGCGTGCAGCAGGGCCTTGGTGGGGATGCAGCCGTTGTGGAGGCACGTGCCGCCCACTTTGGCCTTCTCGATCATGGCGACGGACTTGCCGAGCTGGACAGCGCGCAGTGCGCACGCATAGCCCCCGCTTCCGGCTCCGAGAATCACGATGTCGAACGAATGGGGTGCGTCGTCGGGCACGATGTCCTCCGGGTAGGTGGTCTGCCGTTCATCTTGTCACCCTCGCCATGGGAGGTGCCACCGGGGCGGCACCCGTTCACTCGTGACCTGCGGGTAGGTGTCGGCACGTCGCGTCCGGGGCGTGGGACCCGTCCGGCAGACTTGTGCCGTGGGTTTGTTCAAGCGCCGTCAGCGCACCGAGGCCGGTGCGGTCGTGTCCGACCGCGACGCCAGTCGTGCCGACCTCGCCGCGCTGCGTGAGTTCGCCGCGAGCCGCAAGGGCGTCGAGGCGTTCGTCGAGCCGAAGACCGCGGTGAGCCAGATGACGGTCCTGCTGGTCGCGGCCGACGGCGAGTGGACGCGCCGACGGATCGCCTCGCCCAAGGCCGCATCGGACCTCGCGCGCGACCTGCGCATCCCGATCTACGACGCCAACAAGGTCGGCTACCCGCAGCGGATGCGCGACTTCAACACGCGGATCGCCGCGAAGCGGACGACGGTCGAGGCCGAGCGGGGCAGCTACACCGCCGCGCAGTTCGCCGCGATCATGACGCTCGAGACCGTCGCCGGCGCCGACCCGCTGCCGCGCAACCCGTCGAAGTCCGACCTCGAGCGGGTGCACCGCGCGGCCCGGGCGAAGGCGCACCCCGACCGCACCGGCGGCGACCGCAGCCAGTGGGACAAGGTCGAGCAGGCCGCCCGCACCCTGGGCCTCTGACCGCTCGGTCCCCGATGCCGGGCGCTCAGCGCCAGTCGGCCGGCCCGCCGGGGTGGTCGACGGCCGGGTCGTAGGGCGTGCGCGAGAGCACGAACGAGGCCAGGTCGAGCGCGCCGTCCGGCCGGACGACGAGTCGCTCGCCGGCGAAGTAGGCATCGAGTCCGCGCCAGCCGTCGCCGTCGGGCACGAACCGCGAGCGGCGGAAGCCCTTCGTGTCGCCGAGGACGAAGCCGTCGCCCGTCGGCTCGAGCCGGTAGGGCATCGGTCCCCAGAACCAGTCGCCGGCGATCGCCGCGACCTCCGGTGAGGCAGTGGCGGCGGTCGTGGGCGGCGTCCGCTCGGGCCAGGTCTCGTGGGCGATCGCGAGCAGGTCGTCGGCGAGTCCGCCCAGGCGCGTCGTGTCGTTCGCGAGCACCGTGACGGCCAGGCCCGTCTGCGGTTCGGCGAACAACGTCGCAAGGAAGCCGGGCATGGAGCCGCCGTGGCCGACGAGCCGACCGTGGCCGTCACCGGCCCAGATGCGCCAGCCGAGGCCCTGCGCGGTCGCCCACGGCTGTCCCGGCCGGTCGTCGACCGCGAGCGGCACGGTCATCTGCGTCCACGTCGACGGGTCGAGCACGTCCCCGGTGTCGCCGCCGGCGAACGCGGCCCAGCGGGCCAGGTCGCCGACCGTCGACCAGAGCTGCCCGGCCGGTGCCATGACCCCGGTGTCGTGCGTGGGCTCGCGCGTCTGGAGGTCCTCGGTCGGATGGCGCGAGAGGCCGAGGGCGTGGTCGCCGGAGGGCGAGAAGGTCGTCCGGTGCATGCCGAGGGGCTCGAGGATGCCGCTCCGGACGGCCTCGAACCACGGTGCGCCGCGCAGCACCTCGACGAGTCGGCCGAGCACGCCGAAGCCCACGTTCGAGTAGTGGAAGCGCGTGCCGGGCACGTGCACGAGGCCCGGCGCCGCCGCCATCAGCGCCTCCCAGGTGAGGCCCTCGGTGCGCTCCCACCACGGTCCGTTCGTCTCGGCCTGCAGGCCGGAGGTGTGGGTCAGCAGTTGGGCGATCGTGACTTGGCCGAAGGGCACCTCGGGCAGGTGCGCGCCGATCGGGTCGGCGAGATCGAGCCGGCCCTCGTCCCGCAGGCGCAGGACCTCGACGGCCGTCACGGTCTTGCTGATCGACCCGATCCGGTACTGCGTGTCGACGGTCGCGGGCGCACCGTCACGGCCGTCGACCGTCCCGGAGGCACCCGACCAAGCCACGGCGCCGTCGCGGACCACGGCCGCGGCGACGGAGGCCATCGCGCTCTCGGCCCGCTCGGCCTCGAGCCGCTCGGTGAAGCGCCGCATCGGTCGTCAGGAGGCCAGGTCGCGCGCGAGCCGGACGAGCGTGCGCACGCTGGCGCCCGTGCCACCGACCGGCGTGTAGTCGTAGACGCCCGCCTCGTTGAACGCCGGCCCGGCGATGTCGAGGTGGGCCCACGACGCGTCGCCGACGAACTCGCGCAGGAACGCCGCGGCGTAGAGCGAGCCGCCGTAGGGCTTCGGGTTGTGCTGGCGGACGTCCGCGATCGTCGAGGAGGTGACGGCCTTGCCGATCTCCTCGGTGATCGGCAGCCGCCACATCGACTCGCCGGCCTCCGCCGCCGCGGACAGGACCCGCTCCTCGAGCGCCTCGTCGTTGCCGAGCACCGCCGACGTCCGGGTGCCGAGGGCGACCATCGCCGCACCGGTCAGCGTCGCCGCGTCGACGATGTGGTCGGGCTTGGCCTCGACCGCGAGCGCGAGCCCGTCGGCCAGCACGAGCCGACCCTCGGCGTCGGTGTTGTGCACCTCCACGGTCGCGCCCGAGCGCATGTGCAGCACGTCGCCGGGACGCGTCGCGGTACCGCTGGGCAGGTTCTCGGCGATGCAGGCGAAGGCGGTGACCCGGATCGGCAGACCCAGGCGCGCGATCGCGCCGATCGCCGCGACGATCGCGGCCGCGCCGCCCATGTCGCACTTCATCGTCATCATCGAGGCGCCGGGCTTGAGCGACAGGCCGCCGGAGTCGAACGTGATGCCCTTGCCCACGAGGGCGAGGTGGGTCTTCGCGCCGTCCGGGTTGTAGGTCAGCTTCACGAGCCGCGGCGGCGCCTCCGAGCCACGTCCGACGCCCAGGATGCCGCCGCAGCGCTCCTTCTCGAGCTTCTTCTCGTCCCACACCGTGACCCGCACGCCGGTCGGCGCGGTGGCCTTGATCGCCTCGGCGAACGCGGGCGGTCGCAGGTCGGCGGGCGGGGTGTTGACCCAGTCGCGCGCCAGGCACGTCGCCTCCGCGACGACCACGGCCTCGTCGACCGCGCGCTTCGCGGCGGCCTTGCGGGCGTCGTCCGACAGGATCGACACGGTCTGCACGACGGTGGTCTTCTTGCGGGCGTCGTCGCCCTTGTACGCGAGGTACGCGTAGGCGGTCAGGACGGCCGCCTCGGCGATCGCGCCGAGGTCGGGCGAGGGCAGCCGGGTGGGATCGATGCCGACGGTCGTCGCCTTCGGCAGGGCCCGCAGGCCCTGGGCGACGGCGCGACGCTGCTGCTCGGCGGTCGGCTCGGCGGCCGTGGAGACCCATGCCGTGAGCGCGGACCCGCTCTCGGTGCTCGGCACGACCGCGACCTGCCCGGCATCGCCGGTGAATCCCAGTGCTGCCCACGGGACGCCGGCAGGCAGGTCGGAGCCGGTGGGGAGCAGGACGACGACGGCGTCGGCGGAAGGCAGGGAGGCGCGGAGCTGGACCGTGGGCATGAGGCCACCATAGTCAGCGGTAGTTTGAGGCGCATGGACCTGCTCCAGTCACCGTTGCACCCGCGTCATGAGGCCCTGGGGGCGAAGTTCTCCGAGTTCGGCGGCTGGTCGATGCCGCTCGAGTACGCCGGCGGCGGCGTGCTGGCCGAGCACAAGGCAGTCCGTGAGGCGGTGGGCCTGTTCGACGTGAGTCACCTCGGCAAGGCGCTCGTCCGGGGCACCGGCGCGGCCGCGTTCGTGAACGCGTGCCTGACGAACGACCTCGGCCGCATCGCGCCGGGCAAGGCCCAGTACACGCTGTGCTGCGACGAGGACGGCGGCACCGTCGACGACCTGATCGCCTATCTGCGCAGCGACTTCGAGGTGTTCCTCATCCCGAACGCGGCCAACACGGCCGAGGTCGTCCGGCGGCTCGCCGCGGCCGCGCCCGAGGGCATCGACGTGGAGGACCAGCACCGCGCCTACGCCGTCCTCGCGGTCCAGGGCCCGCTCAGCGACGAGGTCCTCACCGCGGTCGGACTGCCCGTCGACCACGAGTACATGTCGTTCGCCACGGGAACCATCGACGGCGTCGAGCTCACGGTGTGCCGCACGGGCTACACCGGGGAGCGCGGCTACGAGCTCGTCGTCGCGGCCGAGGACGCCCTCGTCGTGTGGGATGCGGTCATGGCCGCCGGCGAGCAGCACGGCATCCGCGCGTGCGGCCTGGGCGCCCGCGACACCCTGCGCACCGAGATGGGCTACCCCCTGCACGGCCACGAGCTCTCGCCCGAGATCTCGCCGGTCATGGCCCGCGCCGGCTGGGCCGTCGGCTGGTCCAAGCCCGCCTTCTGGGGCAAGTCGGTCCTCGAGCGCCAGCGCGCCGAGAAGACGGTGCCCACCCTGCGTGGCCTGCTCGCGCAGGGCCGCGGCATCCCGCGGCCCGGCATGACGGTGCGCGGCGACGACGGCACCGATCTGGGCGAGATCACGTCCGGCACCTTCTCGCCGACCCTGCGCCAGGGCATCGGGCTCGCGCTGCTCGACCCGGGCGTCGCCGACGGCGACACCGTCACGGTCGACGTCCGCGGTCGCCAGGAGGCCTTCACGGTCACCAAGCCGCCGTTCGTCGACCCGTCCACGAAGGAGGACTGACATGACATTCACGTGGCAGTACGAGAACGGCACCGGCGAGTCCGTCGGTCAGTCCGAGGGGTTCGAGCACCGCGGCGACGCGGAGTCGTGGATCGGCACCGCGTTCGAGGACCTGCTGGAGGACGGGGTCGAGCAGGTGCGCCTGCTCGACGACGGCGACGAGGTCTACGGACCGATGTCGCTGCGTCCGGAGTGACCGGGGCTCAGTACTTCTCGGGCAGCGGCTGACCGATCGCGACGGTCGGCTTCGGCAGGCGCATGCGCCGCAGTTGCGTGCTGCGCAGCACCGCGTAGAGCACCGCGCCACGGGACTCGGCCTTCGTGAAGCGCTTCTTCATCTCGCGACGCAGCTGGTACACGAGCAGCAGCTCGTCGGCGACGGTCGCGAGGATCGCGACGGTCCACAGGGAGAACACCAGGGCCGCGGCGCTCGGCAGGAAGCTCAGCACGAGGATCACGACGAGGATCGGCAGCATGAACTCGGCGACCGTGCGGCGACGGTCGACGACGTCGCGCGCGAGGGCTCGCGCGGGCCCCCGGTCGCGCGGCGGGAGGTTGTCGGTCGAGCCGACGCCCATGAGCGCCTCGCGCTGCTTGTCGCGCGCGGAGTTGCGGCGCTTGCGCTCGCGCTCGGCCTGCTCCTTGCGGGTCAGCGGGCGCTTCATCTGCTGCTTGCGGGCGGCCTCGGCGTCCTTGCGGCTGCGAGTCGGCCCGCCCTTGCCCTGACCGGTCTCGTCGGCTGCATCGTTCACGCCAGCGACCCTACAAGGCCGGGCCCAGCGCTGGGGTCCGTGGCTAGGGTGGGGCCATGGCAGACGGCGGCATCCGCGAGCGGATCAAGGGCCTGTTCCGGGCGCGCTCGGCGCGTGAGGACGCCCGCGACGTCGACCGGCTGCGCGACCGCCTCGACGAGGCGTACCGGTCCCAGACGCAGTTGCTCGCGCAGGTCCGCCGGGGCGTGGCCGACGTCTCCACGAGCCGCAAGCGCGTCGAGATCCAGCTCGCCTCCCTGCGCCGCGAGATCGAGTCCGCGGGCGCCGATGCGAAGGCCGCCGTCGACCGCGGCGACGACACCGCCGCCCGCGCGGCCCTCGAACGCCAGGTCGCCCTGGAGAAGGCCGCAGGGGAGTTGGGCACCCGCCACGCGCAGCTGCGGTCCGAGGAGGACAAGCTCAACCTGTCGGCCGCGGGCATCGAGCGCCAGGTCGAGGAGTTCCGGATCCGCAAGGACACGCTGTCAGCCCGCTACTCCGCCGCCCAGGCGCGCTCGGAGATCCAGGGCGCGACCGCGGGGATCGGCGCGACTGCCGGCGAGGTCGGCCGAGCGATGCAGGAGGCCGAGCAGCACACGCGCGAGCTCGAGGCCACCGCCGACGCGGTCGACGAGCTCATGAACGACGGCATCATCACCCGGCCGGGGGAGAGCCAGGACGAGGCGCTGCTGCGCCGGTTCGACGAGGCGCTCGGCTCGGTCGGGCCGCCCGTCGAGGACGTGCAGGGCGAGTTGGAGGGGGAGGGCCATGGCCCGCAGCAGATTTCGCAGTGACCGGGGGCTGAGCCTGCGGATGGGCGGCGTGGGGCTCGGCCTGGTGCTGCTCTACGTCGCGTTCGGCGCCCTACTGTTCTCAATCATCCCGAGTGTCTGGCTCGCCCTCGTGGTCTGCTTGGGCATGGCGTGGGGGCAGTGGTACTTCTCTGACTCGCTCGCGCTCAAGTCGATGGGCGCACACGTCGTCGCCCCGGAGCAGGCGCCCGAGCTGCACGCCATGATCGACCGTCTCGTCACGCTCGCCGACATGCCCAAGCCGCGGGTCGCCGTCGCGGTGACCGACATGCCGAACGCGTTCGCGACCGGGCGATCGCCGAAGCACTCGGCGGTGTGCGTCACGACCGGCATCATGCAGCGGCTCGACGCCGAGGAACTGGAGGGCGTGCTCGCGCACGAGCTGTCCCATGTCGCCAACCGCGACGTCTCGGTCATGACGGTGGCGTCGTCGCTCGGCCTGCTCGCGGGCTTCCTGACCCGCTGGGGGATGTTCTTCGGCGGCGGTCGCCGTGACGGCAACGGCCCGGGCTTCCTCGTGATCCTCATGGTCAGCCTCGTCGTCTCGTTCGTCAGCTTCCTGCTCACGCGCGCCCTGTCGCGCTACCGCGAACTGAGCGCCGATCGCTCGGGGGCCTACCTCACCGGCCGGCCGTCGAAGCTCGCCTCGGCGCTCGTCAAGATCTCCGGCGAGATGGGCAGGATCCCCACGTCCGACCTGCGCGAGGCGCAGTCGATGAACGCCTTCTTCATCGCGCCGGCCGTCAACGGCGAGTCCGTCCAGGCGCTCATGTCGACGCACCCGCCGCTGCAGTCGCGGCTCGACCAGCTGGCGCGCATCGGCGCCGACCTGTCCGAGAGGCGCTGAGCGGGTGGGTCTCCTCGACGCGATCCTCGGCCGCAGCAAGCCGCCGAAGGCCAATCTCGACGTGCTCTTCCAGGTGCCGCAGGCGGCGCTCTCGCTGCAGGCCGAGGGGTTCGACTTCAGCGGTCACGGCGCGGTGTGCTTCCGCGACTCCGAGGGTCGTGCCGACGACGAGGTGATCGCCGCGGCCCAGGAGATGATCGGCACCGACGCGACCGCGTCGACCGAGGTGCACCGCGACGAGTTCGGCTTCACGTGGCTCGAGGTCGTACGGCCCACGGGCGACGTGTCGGGGCTGGTCACCGACCTGCACGCGGTGAACTCCACGATGGCCGAGAGCGGCTTCGACACGGCGCTGTTGTGCTCGACCGTCGTGTTCGAGCACGAGGGGAATCGGCTCGCGCTCGTGTACCTGTTCAAGCAGGGCACGTTCTACCCGTTCGTCCCGGACTCGTCGGCCGCGCGCCGGCGCGACAACCCCACCGAGCTGCGCATCCGGGCGCTCATCGAGAACGACGTGCCGATCGAGCCCGAGTTGGCCCGCTGGCTCGCGATCTGGGGTGCCCCCGGCCTGTGAGCCGAACGGCGGTACGTTTGAGGACGTGACTCTCGACGCCCTCACCCGCGACCAGATCCAAGCCCTCCTGGCCGAGCAGCAGCAGGCGTATGCCGCGCTGCAGGATGCCGGTCTCAAGCTCGACATCACGCGCGGCAAGCCGTCCGCCGCCCAGCTCGACCTCTCCGACGAGCTGCTGACGGCGCCCCTGCAGGACCACCTCGCCGGCGGCGTCGACGTGCGCAACTACGGCGGCCTGACGGGGATCACCGAGCTGCGCGAGATCTTCGCGGACCTGCTCGGCGTGCCGGTCGACCAGCTGCTCGCCGGGGACAACGCGAGCCTGTCGCTCATGCACGACACGATCGCGTTCGCGCTGCAGCACGGCGTGCCCGGCTCCGAGCAGCCGTGGGGCGCCGGTCCGGTGAAGTTCCTGTGCCCCGCGCCGGGCTACGACCGCCACTTCGCCATCTGCCAGCACCTCGGCATCGAGATGATCACGATCGAGATGCACCAGGACGGCCCGGACATGGCGGCCGTGCGCGAGCACGTCGCCGACCCGGCGGTCAAGGGCATCTGGCTCGTGCCCACCTACTCCAACCCGACCGGTGCCGTCGTCAGCGAGGAGGTCGCCGCAGAGCTCGCCGCGCTGCAGACCGCGGCGGCCGACTTCCGGATCTTCTGGGACAACGCGTACGCCGTCCACGACCTGACCGACCAGCACGCGAAGTCCGCCGACATCCTCGGCCTGTGCGCCGCGAGCGGTCACCCCGACCGGCCGCTGCTGTTCGCCTCGACCTCGAAGATCACGCACGCGGGCGCGGGGGTGAGCTTCCTCGGCGGCTCGCCCGAGAACGTGGCCTGGTACCTGTCGCACGCCCAGTTCCGCTCGATCGGCCCGGACAAGGTCAACCAGCTGCGCCACGCCCGGTTCCTGCGCGACGCCCGGGGCGTCCTCGACCTCATGGCCGGCCACCGCGAGATCCTCGCGCCGAAGTTCGAGACGGTGCTGCGGATCCTCTCGGACCGCCTCGGCCCGCACGGTGTCGCGACGTGGACCGAGCCGCAGGGCGGCTACTTCGTGAGCCTCGACGTCGTCGACGGCACCGCCACGCGGGTCGTGCAGCTCGCGAAGGAAGCCGGCATCGCGCTGACCCCGGCAGGCGCGTCGTTCCCGTACGGCAAGGACCCGCGCGACCGGAACATCCGGATCGCGCCGTCGTTCCCGCCGCTCGACGAGCTGACCCAGGCGATGGAGGGCCTGGCTACGTGCGTCCTGCTCGCCGCGGCCGAGAAGGCCCTCGCGGCCTGACGTGCGCATCGTCGTCGCCCCCGACAAGTTCGCGGGAACCCTGACCGCTCCCGAGGCGGCCGAGGCGATCGCGGCCGGATGGCGGCGGACGTCGCCCTCGGCCGACCTCGTGCTCGCGCCGATGGCCGACGGGGGACCGGGGTTCCTCGACGCGCTGCGCGGTGCGTACCCCGAGGGCCGGCTCGACGTCGTCACCGTGCCCGGACCGCTCGGCGAGCCGACCCCCGTGGGCCTGCTCGTCGTCGGCGACACCGTCTACCTCGAGTCGGCGCAGGCGTGCGGCCTGCACCTGGTCGCCGAACGGCGCCCGCTGGACGCCAGCACGGTCGGCGTCGGTCAGGCGATCGCGGCAGCCCTGGAGGGCGGCGCCCGCAGGATCGTCGTGGGCCTCGGCGGAAGCGCCACGAACGACGGGGGAGCAGGACTGCTGGCCGCGCTCGGCGCGACGGCGGACGTCGCCCTCGACCGGGGTCCGGCCGGTCTCGACGGCGTCACCTCGGTCGACCTCACGGCGGTGCGTGCACGTCTCGAGGGCGTCGAGCTCGTGGTCGCGGCCGACGTCGAGTCGACGTTGCTCGGCATGTTCGGCGCGACGCGCACCTTCGGACCGCAGAAGGGCCTCACCGAGGAGCAGGTGCTGACGGTCGACCACCGGCTCGACCGGTTCGTCGAGGCCGTGTGCGGGTCGACGCCCGCCGAACGCCGGATCGCCGACGCCAAGGGCGCGGGTGCGGCCGGCGGACTGGGATTCGCGCTGCTCGTGCTCGGCGCCGAGGTGACGTCGGGGATCGGTCTGGTCGCGGCGGCGACCGGCCTCGCGGACCTCGTGGCCGGCGCCGACCTCGTGCTCACGGGCGAGGGCGCGTTCGACTACTCGTCCCGCGCGGGCAAGGTCGTGCACGGCGTCGCACAGGTTGCGATGGCGGCGGCCCGGCCGTGCGTCGTGCTCGCCGGCCGCGTCGACGTCGGCAGCCGGGAGATGCGCGCGCTGGGCGTCGAGTCCGCGTACGGGCTCGTCGACCGGGTGGGGGAGGCGGCGGCCCTCGCCGAGCCGACCCGCCACCTGGCCGACCTCGCCGAGCGCGTCGCCCGCAGCTGGTCCGCCTGAGCAAAGTCGATCTCGTGCGCGCCGATGCGGCGGAGCGGGCGGGCAGCGGCAGGTAGGATGAGGGGGAATCGAACCGGGTCGCACGGTGTTGCACCAGTGACACCACGACCATCCGTCGCCTTAGGAGCCTCGATGACCGCCACGGACCAGACCAGCACCGAGACCACGCCCGCCGACGGCATCTCCCTGACCGACGGCGCCGCGCTCAAGGTCAGGACGCTGCTCGACCAGGAGGGCCGCGACGATCTCGCGCTGCGCATCGCCGTGCAGCCCGGAGGTTGCTCGGGCCTGCGCTACCAGTTGTTCTTCGACGAGCGTGCGCTCGACGGCGACGAGATCCGCGAGTTCGACGGCGTCAACGTCGTCGTCGACCGGATGAGCCTGCCGTACCTGCACGGCGCGACGATCGACTTCGTCGACACGATCGAGAAGCAGGGCTTCACGATCGACAACCCGATGGCGACCGGGTCCTGCGCCTGCGGCGACTCGTTCCACTGAGCCTGATCGGGCGTCCCGCGGACGCCTGACGACGATCGGGGCGCGCCCACCATTCGGTGGATGCGCCCCGATCGCCTATTCTGGCGGGCGTGCATCTTGCGATCGCGGGCTCGGTGGCAACCGACCACCTGCAGACCTTTGCCGGCCGATTCTCCGACTCCCTCGTGCCCGACCAGCTGGACAAGCTGGCGGTCTCGTTCCTGGTCGAGGACCTCGACATCCGTCGCGGCGGCTGCGCCGCGAACATCACCTTCAGCCTGGCCAGTCTCGGCGTGCGACCCACGCTCGTGGCGGCCGTCGGCCGTGACTTCGTCGACCAGGGCTACAAGGCGTGGCTCGAGAACGTGGGCGTCGACTGCTCGCGCGTGCTCGTCTCGCCGACCCTGCACACGGCGCTGTGCACCATCACGACCGACGAGGCGCACGCCCAGATCGTGACGTTCTATCCCGGCGCCATGTCCCAGGCCCGCCAGATCGACATCGCGGAGCTGCATGCCCGCGAGCCGATCGACCTGCTGCTGATCGGCCCGGACGACCCGGAGGGCATGCTGCGCCACACGCGCGCCGCGCGTGAGCTGGGCATCCCGTTCGCCGCGGATCCGTCGCAGCAGCTCGCGTGGGCCGACGGCGAGCTGATCCGCAACCTCGTCGACGGGGCCGCCTACCTGTTCAGCAACGACTACGAGGCCGCCCTCATCGCGAAGAAGACGGGCTGGAGCGACGCGGACATCGCCGAGCGGGTCGGGGTCCGGATCGTCACGCACGGCAAGAAGGGCGCCGTCGTCCACGCCGCGGACGGCACGCTCGTCGAGGTGTCCGCGATCCCCGGTGTCGACGCAGTCGACCCGACCGGCGTCGGCGACAGCTTCCGCGGCGGTTTCCTGGCGGGCATCGCCGCCGGTCTGGGTCTCGAACGGGCCACGCAGGTCGGCTGCACGATCGCCGCCAGCGTCGTCGAGACGATCGGCACCCAGGAGTACCGACTCGACCGCCCGGAGTTCCTCGAGCGGGTCGGATCGGCATACGGCCCGCAGGCGCAGGCCGACATCGCCGCAGCACTCTCGATCGGGCACGAACCGACGTCCAAGTCAGGCTGACCTAACCCGCCGGGTGAACGCTCGGCTGCGTTACTGTTCTGCAAAACCACCATGTGGGTGTGGCAATCACCCGTGTGGTGGAGATCTTCTGAGAAAGGCGCTCCGTGGGTCGCATGAAACTGGCGGTGATGACCGCCCTGGCAGCCGTCGTGCTCGGTGGCTGCTCGCCCCTGGATGACTCCGATCTCCAGCGACTGGCACTGCCCGTCGCGGGATCGGACCGGTCGGACTACGTCTGGTACATGTGGCTCGGCACGTGGATCGCCGTGCTCGTGGTCTTCGTGCTGGTCTTCGGCATGATCCTGTACGCGCCGATCCGCTACCGCCGCAAGAACGTGGACGATCCGGCTCCCAGCCAGGTGCGCTACAACCTGCCGCTCGAGGCGCTGTACACGATCGCCCCGGTGATCGTCGTGGCGGTGTTCTTCTTCCACACGGTCGACGCGCAGAACAACATCCTGCGCGAGGTCAAGAACCCCGATCACACGATCGAGGTCGTCGGCAGCAAGTGGCAGTGGACCTTCAACTACCTCGAGGGCGCTCCCGGCGGTGAGCCGGTCTTCGACCAGGGCGACACCGCGAACCTGCCCGAGCTGTGGCTGCCGGTCGACGAGTCGGTCAAGTTCGACCTCATCTCGCCGGACGTCATCCACTCGTTCTGGGTGCCCGAGTTCTACTTCAAGATGGACGTCGTCCCGGGCAAGATCCCCGGCAAGGACGGCAACAACGAGTTCACCATGACGCCCAACCGCGAGGGGACCTTCACGGGTCGCTGCGCCGAGTTGTGCGGCGTCTACCACAGCCGGATGCTGTTCAAGGTCAAGGTCGTCTCCGCGGCGGAGTACGCGGACCACCTCGCTGATCTCGAGGCAGCCGGCCAGGTCGGTCGCCCGCAGGGCGCGTCGGTGGCCAACACCGTCGCAGGTCTTGAGGGCAACGGCGAGAACGAACCGGAGGACTGATGGCGACCGCAACGTTCGAGGCCCACGAGGCCCGCCCCGCGCGCAAGGAGCGTTCGCTCGGCACGAGGGCGTTCACGCTGCTGACCACGACCGACCACAAGGTGATCGGTCAGATGTACGCGGTGACGACGTTCTTCTTCTTCATCTTCGGCGGCATCCTGGCGCTCATCATCCGCGCCGAGCTGGCCCGTCCGGGCTCGCAGATCGTCGGCGACGAGACGTACAACCAGCTGTTCACGATGCACGGCACGATCATGCTGCTGATGTTCGCGACGCCGCTGTTCTTCGCCTTCGGCAACATGATCATGCCGCTGCAGATCGGTGCTCCCGACGTCGCGTTCCCGCGCCTGAACATGTTCAGCTACTGGCTGTACCTGTTCGGCTCGCTGATCGCCGTCTCGGGCTTCATCGTGCCCGGCGGCGCCGCCAGCTTCGGCTGGTTCGCGTACCTGCCGCTGTCGGACTCGATCAACACCCCCGGCATCGGTGGCGACCTGTGGGTCATGGGTCTGTACATGTCCGGTCTGGGCACGATCCTCGGTGCGGTCAACTTCATCACCACGATCTTCTGCATGCGCGCGCCCGGCATGACGATGTTCCGGATGCCGATCTTCGTGTGGAACACGCTGGTCACGAGCATGCTGATCATCATCGTGTTCCCGGTGTTCGCCGCGGCGCTGCTCGCGCTGGGTGCCGACCGAATGCTCGGGGCACACGTCTTCGACCCGTCCACGGGCGGCCCGATCATGTACCAGCACCTGTTCTGGTTCTTCGGCCACCCCGAGGTGTACATCATCGCGCTGCCGTTCTTCGGCATCATCACCGAAGTGCTCCCGGTCTTCAGCCGCAAGCCCGTCTTCGGCTACGTCGGCCTCGTCGGCGCGACGCTCGCGATCGCGGTCCTCTCGGCGGCGGTCTGGGCGCACCACATGTTCGTCACCGGAGCAGTGAACCTCGCGTTCTTCAGCTTCATGACACTGCTCATCGGCGTACCGACGGGCGTGAAGTTCTTCAACTGGATCGGCACGATGTGGGGCGGATCCGTCTCGTTCGACACGCCGATGTTCTTCGCGCTCGGCTTCCTGACGACGTTCCTCTTCGGCGGCCTGACCGGCATCATCCTGGCCTCGCCGGCCCTGGACTTCCAGCTGTCGGACTCGTACTTCGTCGTGGCCCACTTCCACTACGTCGTGTTCGGCACGGTCGTGTTCGCGATGTTCGCCGGCTACTACTACTGGTGGCCCAAGATCACCGGTCGCATGCTCGACGAGAAGCTGGGCAAGATCCACTTCTGGTTGCTGTTCATCGGCTTCCACCTGACGTTCCTGATCCAGCACTGGCTCGGCGTCGAGGGCTTCCCGCGCCGCTACGCCGACTACCTGCCCGGTGACGGCTTCACGCGCCTCAACGAGATCTCGACGGTCGGCGCGTTCCTGCTGGGCGCCTCGACGCTGCCGTTCATCTACAACGTGTGGAAGTCGCGCAACGCGCCGCTGGTCAACCAGGACGACCCGTGGGGCTGGGGCCGCACGCTCGAGTGGGCGACCTCCTGCCCGCCGCCGCGCCACAACTTCGTGTCGCTGCCGCGGATCCGCTCCGAGAGCCCCGCGTTCGACCTGCACCACCCCGAGGTCGTCGCGCTCGAGATGGAGCAGAACCCCGACGAGACCGACGCGCTGGCCGATGCCCCCGATCTCGAGGGTCGTTCCGAAGCGCTCGGGCAGTCCGATCCCAAGGCTGGTGAGTGAGCGGTGCGCAAGGAATTCTGGCTGTTCCTCAGCTGTGCGATCTTCTTCGTGATCGTCACGCCCGTCTACTGGGCGTTGTCCCACGAGGTCACGGGCGTGGTCGCCCTGATCATGGCGATGCTGCTGTTCTTCATGATCAGCTTCTACCTGTTCTTCGTGACCAAGGCGATCCCGGAGCGACCCGAGGACCGGCTCGACGGCGAGATCGCCGAGGGCGCCGGTGAGCTGGGCTTCTTCCCGCCCTACAGCTGGTGGCCGCTGTTCGCCGCCATGTCGTTCGGACTGCTCGTCCTGGGCGTCGTCTTCGGCTGGTGGATGTTCATCCTGGCGCTGCCGTTCGGTGCGATCTGCGTGATCGGCTGGATCTTCGAGTACTACCGCGGCATCCACGCGCACTGACACGCCCGCTCACCGTCGCCGAACCGCTGGGGCCGTTGCCTAGACTTCTCGGGTGAGGTCCATGGGGTGGAAGGTGCTCGTCGTGCTGGTCGCGACGATGCTGCTCGGCGCGTGCACGTCGTCCGGAGGGTTCAACGCTCCGGCGGCGACGTCCGAGGCACCCAAGGATCCGCTCACGATCTCGCCGAGCGTGCAGGACGGCGCCGCGGACGTGGCGGTCGACCAGCAGGTCTACGTCGACGGCTTCGACGGCGCGCTCACCGGCGTGTCATTGGCCTCGAAGGACGGCAAGCTCACGGTCGCCGGTGCCCAGCACGGCATCCGCTGGACCTCCGACGGCTACCTCGAGCCGGGCACGACGTACGTCCTCAAGGCCTCGGGCACGGGCGACGACGGCAAGGCCGTCAGCTCGACGACGACCTTCACGACGAAGGCGCTGACGCTCGACGAGCAGACGTACCCGTCGGTCGCGCCTCTGCAGGGCGAGACGGTCGGCGTCGGGATGCCCGTCATCGTCACGTTCGACATTCCGGTCAAGGACCGCGCCGCGTTCGAGAAGAAGATGGCGGTCACGGCGCAGCCGGCCACCGAGGGCGGCTGGTACTGGCTGAGCGACAGCGTCGTCCACTGGCGCCCGAAGCACTTCTGGAAGGCCGGAACGAAGGTCTCGGTCGACCTGGCGCTCAACAGCGTGCCGGCCGGCAACGGCATCTACGGCCAGCAGGACCAGCACGTCGACTTCACGGTCGGGCGCAAGGTCGTCTCGATCGTCAACACCAGGACGCATCGGGTGAAGGTGCACATCAACGGCAGGACCGTGCGGTCGATCCCGGTCTCGACCGGCGACGCCGACCATCGCAGCCGCGGCGGCATCAAGGTCGTCATGGAGAAGCACGCGTCGATCGACATGGACGCCGCCACGACCGGCGTCGACTCCGACGATCCGGGCTACTACAACATGAAGGGCGTCAAGTGGGCGCTGCGGGTCACGAACTCCGGTGAGTTCCTGCACGCCGCCCCGTGGTCCGCGGCCTTCCAGGGCAACGCCAACGTCAGCCACGGCTGCGTGGGCATGAGCACCGCGGACGCCGCCTGGATCTACAAGCAGAGCAAGCGCGGCGACGTCGTCAAGTACATCGGCAGTCCGCGCAAGCTCGAGCCCGGCAACGGCTGGACCGACTGGAACCGGTCGTGGAGCGAATGGCTCGAGGGCTCGGCCCTGCAGGACCAGGACGACGCCAACGCCGCCTGACGGTTTCGTCAGCCCTGCGCGGCCTTGGCGGCGGCCTTCATGGCCTGCTTGTGCTCGCGCACCTTCAGCAGCGAGTCGGCGTCGACGACGTCGGCCACGGAGCGATAGCCGTCGAGCGCGTAGTCGCCGGCTGCCTTCTGCCATCCCTCCGGCGTCACCCCCAGCTGCTTGGCGACGAGAGCCGTGAAGATCTGGGCCTTCTGCGTGCCGAAGCCGGGCAGCGCCTTGATCCGCTGGAGCAGGTCCGCGCCGCTGGTGGCCTCGGTCCAGATCCTCGAGGCGTCCCCGTCGTAGTCGGCGACCACGACCTTCGCCAGCTCCTGCATCCGAGCCGCCATCGAGCCCCCGTAGCGGTGGATCGCCGGGGGCGTCCGGCACAGCTCGGAGAACGTCTCGGGGTCCGCGTCGGCGATGGCCACCGGGTCGATGCTGCCGAAGCGAGCCAGCACCTTCGCAGGCCCGGCGAAGGCCCGCTCCATCGGAAACTGTTGGTCCAGCATCATGCCGACGAGGAGGGCGAAGGCAGAGTCCGTCAGCACCTCGTCGGCAGCAGGGTCCTGGGCGATGTGGATGGGCATGCGGCGATCCTTCCAGATGTCATCGAGAGCCCCGGGTGCCTCGAGCACCGGCTCATGGGTCCATGATCGCGCACCCGTCCGAAACGGCCGTCCACCGTTCATGCGGCGTTCATCGCACGACCCCCGATCGCCTCTGCTGCCGTCCTAGATTGCTCGCGACGTCATTCGGGGATGAGTACGTGGAGGTCGTGTGTCGACGGTCGTGCCCACCCGTGTGCCCGCGGGCGCCCCAGCCACACCGCGCAGCCTGTCCGGCGGCGAGGGCGGTGCCGATCGCGTCTTCACGCTCTCGATGCGCGCCGTCGGGACGAGCGTCCTGGCGATCACCGGCGGGATCGGGCTGTTCCTCGCGGTCCAGGCGGTGCCCACGTTCCGGCACTACGGACTCTCGTTCTTCAGCGAGACGCAGTGGCAGCCCGACGCCGACCGGGTCGGCATCGGCGCGGTGCTCGTGGGCACGTTCTCGGTCGCGGCGGTCGCGATGGTCGTCGCCTTCCCGCTCTCGCTGCTGACGGCCCTGTTCATCAGCGAGTACGCGCCGGCGCGCTTCCGCGGCCTGCTCGTGTCGATGGTCGACCTGATGGCCGCCGTGCCGAGCATCATCTACGGCCTGTGGGGCTTCTTCCTGCTGCAGCCGCACGCGAGCAAGGTCGCCCACTGGCTGCACGAGCACCTCGGCTTCCTGCCGATCTTCCGCGTCGACGCCGACCCGGACGCCGCGATGTGGGAGCAGAGCCGGTACACCGCGTCGGCATTCGTCGCGGGGCTCGCGGTCGCGATGATGGTGCTCCCGATGGCGTGCGCCGTGATGCGGCAGGTCTTCAGCCAGGCGCCACTGGGGGAGCGTGAGGCCGCCCTGGCGCTCGGCGCCACTCGCTGGGGCATGATCCGCTCCGTCGTCCTGCCGTTCGGGCGCGGCGGCATCATCGGCGGCACGATGCTCGGGCTGGGCCGCGCGCTCGGCGAGACGATCGCGGTGCTGCTGATCATCTCGCCGGCGTTCGAGCTCAAGCCGCGCGTCCTGGAGATCGGCACGAACACCGTGTCGGCGCTCATCGCGGGTCGCTTCGGCGAGGCGAACGGCGCCCAGCTCTCCGCGCTGCTGACCGCCGGATTCGTCCTGTTCATCATCACGCTGGTCATCAACACGCTCGCCGCGATCGTCGTCGCCCGCAGCCGCTCGGGAGGGGGGACCGACGCATGAGCACGACGATGACCCCAGCGACCGCGGTTCGGACCGAGCCTCCCGTCGCGCGACCGCCGGTCGAGACTCGATCCCTGACCACCGCCACCATTGAGGACCGCTGGGTCGAGATCGGCTCCTGGGCGGCCGGGCTGGCGATCGCCTGGATCCTGAACGACCGGCTGCTCGCGTGGAGCGGTGTCCTGACGTTCGTCGTGACCACGATCGTGGCCGGGATGCTGGTCCTCGCGGTCGCCACCGCGATGACCGAGCCTCGCCCCGTCGTCGTCGACCGGCTGTGGAGCGCGGCGGTGCACGTGGCCGCCGGAATCGTCTGCGCCGCCCTCGTGAGCACCGTCCTGTTCACGTTCCTGCGGGGGATGAAGGCGCTCCCGCACCTGTCCCTGCTCACGCAGGACATGACGGGGGTGGGGCCGCGCGACCCGCTCTCGCACGGCGGTCTCCTGCACGCGATCGTCGGCACGCTCATCATGGTCGGCATCGCGGTCGTCGTGACCGTCCCGCTCGGCATCGGCACGGCGGTCTTCATGACCGAGGTCGGCGGCCGCTACGCGAAGGTCGTGCGGACCGTCGTGGAGGCGATGACCGCGCTGCCGTCGATCGTCGCGGGCCTGTTCATCTACACGACGTTCATCGTGGTGCTCGGCGTGCCCCGTTCGGGACTCGCCGCGGCCATGGCCCTCGCGGTCATGATGCTGCCGATCATCGCCCGCGCCGCCGACGTCGTGCTGCGCGTCGTGCCGGGCGGCCTGCGCGAGGCCAGCCTCGCGCTCGGCTCCTCGCGCTGGCGCACCGTGTGGCACGTCGTGCTGCCCACGGCCCGCCCGGGCCTGGCCACCGCCCTGATCCTCGGCGTCGCCCGCGGCATCGGCGAGACCTCGCCGGTCCTGCTGACCTCCGGCGCGGCGGCCTTCGTCGTGACGAACCCGACCGACGGCGTCATGAACTCCTTGCCGCTGTTCATCTACACCACCGTCCGCAGCGGTGAACCGATCTACATCGCGCGCGCGTTCGCCGCCGCGACCGTCCTGCTCGCCCTCGTGCTCGCGCTGTTCGTCGCCGCGCGCCTGCTCGCTCGCCCCCGGAAGGGTTCTCGATGAAGCTCCGCCGACTCCGGCTCGTCCTCGCCGCGGTCCTCGTCCTCGTGATGGCCGGCCAGTCGGCCGCGCACGCTGTCGCCTACGCCCAGATCGAGGGCAACGGGTCGACGTGGTCGCAGGTGATCGTCAACCAGTGGATCGCCGACGTGAGCGCCAACGGCATGAAGGTCACCTACAGCGGCGGCGGCTCCTCGCAGGGCCGCAAGTCGTTCGCGCAGTACACGACCGACTTCGGCATCACCGAGATCCCGTACCAGGGCAAGGACGAGTTCGGGAACGTCGACTCCTCCGGTGGCCGCGACTTCGCGTACCTGCCGATCGTCGCCGGCGGCACGGCGTTCACGTACCAGATCAAGGTCGGCGGCAAGCCCGTCAAGAACTTGCGGCTGTCGGGCGACACCCTGACGAAGATCTTCACGAACAAGATCACGAACTGGAGCGACCCCGCGATCACGAAGGACAACAACGGCCGCAAGCTGCCGTCGCTGCGGATCGTCCCGGTGGTCCGGTCCGACGGCTCGGGCACGACGGCCCAGTTCACGGCCTGGATGAACTCCCAGCACGGTGCGCTCTGGAAGGCGTTCAACGGGCGGTCGGGCCTCACGTCGTACTACCCGCGCAAGGGCAATGCGATCGGTGCCTCGGGCTCCGACCAGGTGATGAACACGATCAAGGCGGACTCCGGCAACGGCACGATCGGCTACGTCGAGTACTCGTACCCCGTCAACGAGGACTTCCCGGTCGTGAAGGTGCTGAATCGCGGCGGGTACTACGTCGAGCCCACGCAGTACAACGTGGCCGTCGCCCTGACGAAGGCCAAGATCAACCAGGACAAGGGCTCGCAGGCCTACCTGACGCAGATCCTGAGCGGCGTCTACACCGCGACCGACCCGCGGGCCTACCCGATCTCGTCGTACTCGTACATGCTGCTGCCGACCGGCGCGACCGACCGGCGCATGACCACCGCGAAGCGCCAGACGATCGCCGACTTCATGTTCTACTCGCTGTGCCAGGGGCAGTCGAAGGCCGGCAAGTACGGCTACTCGCCGCTGCCGCTGAACCTCGTCTCGGCGGGGTTCGACCAGCTCAAGAAGCTCAAGGCCGCGGATCCGAAGGTCGAGATCGCGGGCCGCGACGTGACGAAGTGCCACAACCCCACGTTCGTCGCCGGTGACCTGTCCAAGAACAAGCTCGCCCAGATCGCGCCCGCGCCCGCCGCATGCGACAAGGCCGGAGCCGGTCCGTGCGGCGGCGGCACCGGCGCGGCACCCACGACCGTCGAGGAGGCCCAGAAGGCCTCGGGCCCGGCGGCCGAGTCGCCCGGCGGCTCCGACGTCGCCACGGGCGATCCGGCGACCGGTGGCGCCGCGGTCGGGGGAGACGGGTCGGCGGCCGTCGTCGCGGCGGGGGCGGCGACCGGTGGTGCCCAGGCCGTCCCGGTCGAGCTCGCCTCGGCCCGCCCGAGCGACTCGAGGGTGTTCGGCACCGTGGCCGCCCTGGAGCTGCTGGCGATCGTCCTGATCCCCGGTGTCGTCGCCGCCGTCATCCGCAGCAGGAGGTCCGTCCGATGAGGGTCGTCCCGAAGTCCTCCGTGACCGGCGCCCTCGCCGGCGTGGTCCTCGTCTCGCTCTTCGCGATCGTCACGCCCGGCTCGACGGCCGCGGCCGCCTCGAGCGACGTCACGGCGTCGAAGAAGGTCTCCCGCGTCTTCGTCGAGGACGGCGAGCGGCTCACGGTCGACGAGCGGACGGTCACCGTCGCGGTCGACCACACGGCCGACCTGCGCGGCCGCGAGCGGATCGAGGTCTCGTGGAGCGGTGCGCACCCCAGCGGCGGTCGCAGCACCAACCCGTTCGGTGAGAAGGGCCTCGCCCAGGAGTATCCCGTCGTGATCCTGCAGTGCCGCGGGCTCGACGACGCGAAGCTCGCCGCGGCCAAGCGGGTCTCGCCGAGGACCTGCTGGACCTCCACGGCGCAGCAGCGGTTCCGCTCGTCGAGCGAGCGGCTCGCCATCTGGCGCCGCGATCCCTACGCCGACGAGTCCGACCGGGAGCAGAAGAGCGGCATCGACCCGTTCCCGACGAGCGGCTGCGACGACGTGCCGAGCTTCTCCGCGCACGCCGTTCCGTTCGTCGCCGCGAAGGGCACGGTGTACGCCTCGTGCAGCGCCGGCACGATGGCGCCGGAGGCTGCCGCCGACGCCTCCTACCCGCCTGCGGAGCAGGCCGCGTTCACCGACGCGGACGGCACGGGCTCGGCCAGCTTCGAGGTGCGCACGAGCACGGAGAACGAGTCGCTCGGCTGCAGTGACTCCGTGCCCTGCTCGCTCGTCGTGATCCCGATCGAGGGCGTCAGTTGCGGCGAGGGTGACAGCGCGTGCCAGAAGACCGGCCGGTTCGCCCCGGGCTCGTCGAACTTCGCCGGCGAGGGTGTGGACGATCCGGTCTCGGCCGCCTACTGGTGGGCGGCGTCGAACTGGCGCAACCGGATCAGCATCCCGCTCGACTTCGCGCCGGCTCCCAACGTGTGCGACGTGCTCGACTCGCGCGCGCCGACGGCCTTCTACGGCACGGAGCTGATGAGCCAGGCCGCGCTGCAGTGGGCCCCGGCGTACTGCCTCAACAAGAAGCGCTTCAAGTTCCAGCAGAACTCGATGCCCGACACCGCGGCGTTCCGGCTCGTGGAGGACGGCGAGGCGCCGGCCGCGCTCGTCTCCGGCCAACGCACGCGGGAGACCTCGGACCCGATCGCGTACGCGCCGACGGCCGTCACGGGCTTCGCGATCTCGTACGTCATCGACCGGCCGGACAACGCGGGGGAGTACACGAGCCTGCGGCTCACCCCGCGACTGCTCGCGAAGCTGCTGACCCAGTCGTACACCGGCTCGGCGTACGGGGCGCAGCACCCCGGCATGGTCACCAACCCGCAGTCGATCAACCAGGATCCCGAGTTCACGAAGCTCAACCCGGGCCTGGACGACACGGCGCGCGAGGCCGGCGCGACGCTGCTGTCGCTGTCGACCTCGTCGGACGTGATCTCGGCGCTCACCTCCTATATCGCACGGGACAAGGAGGCGTCGGCGTTCGTGGCCGGCACGCGCGATCCGTACGGCATGGTCGTGAACCCGAGCTACAAGGGCCTCGACCTGCCGGTCTCGGAGTGGCCGCTCAAGGACGAGTTCGTCCCGGCGTGGACGCAGGAGTGCCAACGGCAGTACACGACGCCGTACTTCACCCAGCTGGCCGCACCGGTCTCGAGCCTGCGCACGATCGCCGAAGCGGTCCTCGACGGCTGGCCGAACCTGCAGACGAAGTGCGAGCTGGACACCAGCACGGGGTCCAGCAAGGTCTACAAGACCGGACGCACCGATCGGCAGAGCATGGGCGCGAGGTTCATGCTGGGCCTGACCAGCCTCGGCGACGCGGCCCGGCTCGGCCTCGACACGGCGGCGCTGCAGACATCCTCGAAGTCGTGGGTCGCGCCGGACGCGACCTCGATGGCTGCCGCGGTCGGGCAGGCGAGCCGGAACACGTCCGAGACGGGCCTGTTCGACCTGAGGCAGTCGGCGCTCGCGAAGAAGCCGGCCGCCTACCCGGGCACGATGATCGTCTACACCACGGCGCGCACGTCGGGACTCGCGAAGGCCGAGGCGCAGCACGTGGCGCAGTTCATCCGGATCAGCACGTCGGAGGGCCAGCGTGCCGGGCGCGGCAACGGTCAACTGCCCGAGGGCTTCCTCCCGATCCGCCGCACCGGGCCGACGGCACCGCTGTACGCGGCCGCGCAGCGCTCCGCCGCACTGATCGCGGCGCAACAGGGTGCCGCCGCGACGGGGACGAAGGACTCGGCCCCGGCGGACGGTGGCACGACCACGCAGGTCGGCGACGTCCCGGGCTCCGGGGAGGTCCCACAGGCGGCGGACGCGAGGACGGCGAAGACGCCGACCGCGCTCGTGGACACGGTGCCGACGGCGGCGACCACGTCGCGGTCCGGCCGGCTCGCGGTGCCGCTGCTGCTGCTGATCGGCCTCACGATGGGCGCCCTCGGACCGGTTCTGCGCCGGGCGGCAGGACGGGGGACCGCACGATGACCCTCGCCCTGCCCACGCGTGCGCGCGGCCGCCGGTCGCGACCCGCACCGGCCACGAAGGCCGAGGCGCGCCCCATCCCGGTCGAGGTCTCGGTCCTCACCGAGACGATGACGATGGTCTCGATCGTGTGCGTGTGGCTCGTCCTGCAGTTGCTCGTACTCGGTGGCCTCTCCCAGGCCCGGGAGCAGACGCTGCTGTACGACCGGTTCCGCGCCGACCTGGCCGCCGCCACCGTGCCCGTGGGCGGCGTGATCACTCCCGGGACCCCGGTCGCGGAGGTGAGGATCCCCGAGATCGGCCTCGACACCGTCGTCGTGGAGGGCACCTCGTCGACCGTGACGCTCGACGGGCCCGGTCACCGCCGCGACACCGTCCTGCCCGGCCAGCCGGGCACGTCCGTCGTGCACGGGCGGGCCAGCACGTACGGCGCGCCGTTCGCGAAGATCACCTCCCTCACGAAGGGGGACCGGATCACGACGATCACCGGCCAGGGCACCTCGACGTACGAGGTCGAGTCGGTGCGACGCGCCGGCGATCCGACCCCGCAGCCGCTCACCGGTGACGCGGGTCGGCTCGTGCTCGTCAGCGCCGAGGGCAGTGGACGGCTGTCGGCACTCTCGCCCGGCACGGTCGTCTACGTCGACGCCAAGCGGGTCTCGGCCGGGTTCGAACCGGGTGCCGCGCGCGTCGCGGCCGTCGCGGGATCCGAGGTGCCGATGGGTCGCGACACGTCCGTCCTGCCGCTGCTGACCCTCGCGCTGGCCGGGTGCGCCGCGGTCGTCGCGGCCTCCGTGTTCGCGGTCCGCGCGCTCGGCCGGACCCGCGCGTGGGTGCTCATGGCCGCCCCCGTCGCGGCCCTCGCCTGGCTCACGACCGACGTGGCCATGGGCCTGCTGCCCAACCTGATGTGAGGAGTGCCGAATGTCCTCGCGAGGTTCACGCGCCGTTCACCACAGGGCCCCCGGACCCGGGTTCCGAAGCCATAGCGTCCCCGTCGTGACCCGGCACGTGGCCGGCTCCGTTCCTGGATCGAAAGGGAATCCCCCCATGAAGCGAAACCGTGTGTCGGCCCTGGCGGCCGGTGCCGCCCTCGTGGTCGGCTCCGCGCTGACCGTCGCGTCCCCGGCCAGTGCCGCCGACGCGAACCCGTACGACCCGACCTTCACCCCGGACGCCACCACCGACATCGTCGGCGTCGGCTCGGACACGACGCAGATCGTCGTCCACGACCTCGCCACCGCGTACAACGTGGGCCGGGCCTCCGGCCGCATCGCCTCGTGGGCCGCCGACGGTGCGCCGTCGAGCATCAGCCTGCGCGCGGGCGCGGCCGCGATCACGCGGCCCAACGGCTCGGGTGCGGGCAAGAAGCTGCTCTACGGCGCCACGAACGACGCGACGGTCAACTTCGCCCGCTCGTCCTCGACGCTGTCCACGGCGGAGGTCGACGGTGGCCTCAAGCAGGCCGCGTTCGCCGTCGACGGCCTGCAGATGGCCGTCCGGGCCGCGGGCACGAACGCGCCGGAGACGCTGACGCTCGAGCAGATCCGGGACATCTACAAGGGCATCTACACGAACTGGAGCCAGGTCGGCGGCCAGCCAGGCACGATCAAGGCGCTCGTCCCGCAGTCGGGCTCGGGCACGCTGAGCTACTTCACGTCGCTCATGACCGCGGCCAACGGGGGCACCGCCTTCACGCCGGTCGCGGTGTCCACGCAGGAGCACAGCGACGCCGACATCAAGAACGACCCGAACGCGATCTCGCCGTTCTCCAGCGCCCGCGCGACGATCACGCCGACCGTGCGGCTCGAGGGCGGCTGGAAGGCGACCCGCGCCGTTTACGACGTGTTCCGCACGAGCGACCTCGCGGACGCGACGCGCGGTCCGGTGCTGGACTCGATCTTCGGCGAGGACGGCTGGATCTGCAGCCCGGCCGGTCGCACCGTGATCGAGGCCGCCGGCTTCGACCAGCTCGCCTCGGTCGACCAGGGCGGCGCCTGCGGTGAGTACGTCACCGGCGCCGTGTCGAACCTCAAGACGGCCGACCAGGCCGACGCGACGGCCACGACGACGACGCTGAGCGCGACCGCCGCGGGCTCGCGCAAGGTCACCCTCCGCGCGACCGTGGCCGCGGGCGGCAGCTCCGCCGCCGGCAAGGTCGAGTTCCACGAGGGCGGCACGAAGGTCGGCACGGCGTTCCCGTCCGGCGGTGTCGCCACCCTCGACCTGACCGACGTCACCGTCGGCAGCCACAGCTACGTCGCGAAGTTCGTGCCCACGAACGACGGTGACTTCGGCGCCTCGGAGTCGGCTGCGACCGACGTCGTCGTCAAGACGCCCTCGACGATCGCCGTCACCGGCGTGACCGGCGCGTACGGCAAGGCCAAGACCGCGAAGGTCACCGCCAGCGTCGACGGCTCGCCGGCCGTGGGCACGGTCTCGGTCAAGGTCGGCTCGGCTGCGGCGAAGTCGTACACCCTCACCGGCGGCACGGTGTCCGTCCCGGTCGTCGCCTCGACCCCGGCCGGCACCCTGACGATCGTCGCGACCCTGCCCGGCACGGCGGACGTCGACGCGGCCACGGTCACCAGCAAGGTCGCGATCGCGAAGGCGAAGGCCTCGGCCTCGGCCAAGCTGGCGAAGTCGAAGATCAAGGCGTCCCAGCGCGGCTCGGTCGTCGTCAAGGTCGCCCCGGTCGGCGCCGCCAAGGGCGTCTACGCCACCGGCAAGGTCACGATCAAGGAGGGCAAGAAGGTCGTCGGCACCGGCACCCTCAAGAACGGCAAGGTCACGATCAAGCTCGCGAAGCTCAAGAAGGGCACCCACAAGCTGGTGGCCTCCTACGCCGGCAGCTCGAACGTGTCCGGCGTCTCGGCCAAGGCCGTGAAGCTGAAGGTCACCAAGTAGCACGCACGACACCCGATCCCGTCGGGACGGCTCGCCACCGCGAGCCGTCCCGACGGGCGGTTCACCGGAAGGAACTGCCATGAGCATCACCGAGACCTCGATCATCCCCGTGCTGGACGCGGAGTCGACGTTCGTCCCGACCATCGCCGGATCCGCGCCCGCCGCGCTCGTGGCCGACTCGGTGTCGGCGTGGTTCGGCAGTCACCACGTGCTGGACCGGATCTCGCTCGAGATGCCCGCCGGTCGGATCACGGCCCTCATCGGCCCGTCCGGCTGCGGCAAGTCGACCTTCCTGCGCACCCTGAACCGCATGCACGAGCTCGTCGACGGTGCCCAGTTGGCCGGCGAGGTGCGTCTCGACGGTGAGGACGTCTACGACCGCCGTCGCAAGCTCATGGACGTGCGCCGCAGCATCGGCATGGTGTTCCAGAAGCCCAACCCGTTCCCGGCGATGTCGATCCGCGACAACGTCCTGGCCGGCCTGCGCCTGACCGGCACGAAGGCTCCCCGCTCCGAGAAGGACGAACTGGTCGAGTCGTGCCTGCGCCGCGGCGGCCTGTGGAACGAGGTCAAGGACCGCCTCGACGCCCCCGGCGGCGGACTGTCGGGCGGCCAGCAGCAGCGCCTCTGCATCGCGCGCTCGCTGGCGATCAAGCCTCGTGTTCTCCTCATGGACGAGCCGTGCTCGGCCCTCGACCCGACCTCGACGCGCGTCATCGAGGAGACCATGGTCGAGCTGGCGCGCGACGTCACGATCGTCATCGTCACCCACAACATGCAGCAGGCCGCGCGCGTCTCCGACCAGTGCGCCTTCTTCCTCGCCGCACAGGGCACCCCGGGCGTCATCGTCGAGCACGGCGACACCGACGCGATGTTCGCGTCCCCGCAGGACCAGCGCACCCACGACTACGTCAACGGCCGCTTCGGCTGACCCACCGCGGCCCGAGCTGGCGCGTGGGCGGTGACTTACGTACCGCTGGGTGCCTGGGCGGTGAGTTACGTACCGCTGGGTGCCTGGGCGGTGAGTTACGTACCTCAAACTGCCGCCGGAGGTTCGTAAGTCACCGCCCACACATGCCGCAGGTACGTAAGTCACCGCCCACCGGCCCCCAGGTACGTAAGTCACCGCCCACACGGGCCCGGGGGGAGCGGAGACGACGAAGCCCCCGACCAGCAGGTCGGGGGCTTCGTCGTGCGGTGCTCAGTGGACGCGCGGGACGCCGGTCTCCGAGACGCCCTGGAAGTCCTCGCCCAGGTCGACCGGGTGCTCCCCGCCGCCGGCGAGGTGCTCGGCCGCGTGGTGCATGTCGTCGGTGGTCGGCTTGTCGACCGAGCCGTCGAAGTACCAGGAGCGGACCTTCTGACGCAGGCTCTGCTTGCGGTACTGCGGGTTGCGGACGCCGTACGCGTCGTTCTTGTGCACGGCCTCCTCCTCGAGGACCGGGAGCCGGTCGCGCGACGCCGTGAGCTCGTAGGCCTCGGCGCTCGGCAGCGGAGCGTGCCGCTCGGCATAACCGCCGTCGGGGGAGCGGTCGATGACTCCGGTCTCCCAACCATGCGTGAGCGTCTCGTTGTCCTTGCGCTGCAGCGAGATGCAGATGCGCTTCGTCACCATGAACGCGATGACCGGGAAGATGAACAACCCGAAGCGCAGCACCCACGTGATCGCGTTGAGGCTCAGCCCGAACTTCAGCGCGATGATGTCGTTGCCGCCACCGATCCAGCCGACCGCGTAGGCGGTCATGCCGGCCACACCGAGCGCGGTGCGGGTCGGGTTGTTGCGCGGACGCTCCAGCAGGTGGTGCTCACGGTTGTCGCCGGTGATCCACCGCTCGATGAACGGCCACAGCGCCAGCGAGGTGAAGATCAGGCCCAGGCCACCCATGCCGGGGATGAAGACGCTCCACGTCCACGTGCGGTTGAACCACGTGGTCTCCAGCGGCGGCATGAGGCGCACGAGGCCCTCGGACACGCCCATGTACCAGTCCGGCTGCGAGCCGGCCGTGACCTCGGACGGGTTGTAGGGGCCGTACGCCCAGATCGGGTTGATCTGGATGAGCGCGCCCATGAGCGCGGTGAAGCCGAACACGACGAAGAAGAATCCGCCGGCCTTGGCCATGTACACCGGGAGCATCGGGTAGCCGACGACGTTGTCGTTCGTGCGTCCGGGTCCGGGCCACTGCGTGTGCTTGTGGTAGACGAGCAGCAGCATGTGCGCGCCGATCAGACCCAGCAGCAGGGCCGGGAGCAGCAGGATGTGGGCCATGTACAGGCGCGGGATGATGATGTCGCCGGGGAACTCGCCACCGAAGAGGAAGAACTCGACGTACGAGCCGACGAGCGGGATCGAGCGGATCAGGCCGTTGACGAACCGCAGGCCCGTGCCGGACAGCAGGTCGTCGGGCAGCGAGTAGCCGGCGAAGCCCTCGACCAGGCCCATGCTGAGCAGGCCGACGCCGATGAGCCAGTTGATCTCACGCGGCTTGCGGTACGCGCCCGTGAAGAACACGCGCAGCATGTGGGCCATCATCGCGGCCACGAACAGCGCCGCCGCCCAGTGGTGGATCTGGCGGATCAGCAGGCCACCGCGGACGTCGAACGAGATGTCCAGCGTCGAGGCGTAGGCCTGGGACATCTCGATGCCGCGCAGCGGGGCGTAGGAGCCGTTGTACTCGACCTCGGCCATGCTCGGCACGAACCACAGCGTGAGGAAGACACCCGTCAGCAGCAGGACGACGAAGCTCCACAGGGCGATCTCGCCGAGCATGAAGGACCAGTGCTCCGGGAAGACCTTGCGCAGGTTCTTCTTGCCGGCCGCGGCCAGGCCGAGCCGGTCGTCGAGCCAACCGACCGGACCGGCGAGCTTCTTGCCGGTCGGGGAGTCCTCGATCCGCGTGTAGCTGTTGCTCTGGCTGCTCATGCGTCACCGCCGAACTTCTCGTCGAGCTTCTTCTGGTCGCGCGCCAACTCGGGGTAGCTCGGCGTCACGATCTCGGGGAAGTCGCTCACCGCGACCAAGTAGCCCTCGCTGTCGACCGCCAGCGGCAGCTGCGGCAGCGGACGGTAGGCGGGACCGAAGATCACCTTGCCGTTGTCGGCCAGGTCGAACGTCGACTGGTGGCACGGGCACAGCAGGTGGTGGGTCTGCTGCTCCCACAGGCTGATCGGGCAGCCGACGTGGGTGCAGATCTTCGAGTAGCACAGGATGCCGTCGACGCCCCAGTTCTCGCGGCCCTTGCTCGGCGTGATGTCCTCGGGGCGCATGCGCACGACGATGACGGCGGCCTTGGCCTTGGCCTGCAGCAGCTCGGTGCCGTGGTAGACGGGGTGGCCCTCGTCATCGGTCTCGAAGAACACGGCCGGCTCGGCGTTGACCAGCTGGCCGACCTGCAGGTCGGACGGCTTGATCGGCGTGCCGGAGACGTCGTTGACGACGCGCATGCCCTTCTTCCACACCGTGTTCGTGTGGCCGTAGGGCAGCGGTCCGAGGTCGCGCAGCATGACGATCGCCGGCAGGCCCAGGGCCGCGACTCCGCCGAGCAGGCTGTTGCGGATCAGCGGACGGCGGCCGATGCCGCTCTCGTTGATGCCGGCGTTGATGTCGGTCATGACCGCCGAGAGGTCCTCCTCGGCGGAGTGCGCCGGGTGCCGCATCTCGATGATCTCGTGATCGCCCATGAGCTTCTTGGCCCACTGGATGATGCCGATGCCCAGGAGCAGCAGCGCGGTGCCCAGGGTCGCACCGAGCGCGAAGTTCTGCGCCGACCAGCCGCCGAAGGCGTTGCCCTCGGCCGGGTCGCCGAACGCGAAGATGCGCACGTCGGAGTCGATCGCGAAGTACGCGACGCAGAAGCCCAGCAGGAGCAGGGTCGCGAGGCCGAACATGCCAGCGATCTGGCGCTCGGTGCGACGCTCCTGGTCGACGTCGACATCCTGCGGCCGGTACTGGTGGTCCGGCAGCCCGGGATCGCCGATCGGATCGCCGGTGTGGTCCAGTTCAGTCGTCATCGCTTCTTCGACCTCGTTCCGTGCATGCCGATCCAGACCGCGAACCCGACGAGGCCGCCCATGCCGACGATCCACACGAAGAGTCCGTCGACCACGGGGCCGAGGCCGCCGCCACCGACGCCGCCGTCGTTGCCCTGCTGCTGGATGGTCTTGATGTAGGCGATGATGTTGAGCTTGTCCTCGGGGGTGAGCACCTCGTCGGAGAAGACGGGCATCTGCTGCGGGCCGGTGAGCATGGCCTCGTAGATGTGCGTGGCCTCGACGCCCTTGAGCGACGGGGCGTACCGGCCGTCCGGCAGGGCTCCGCCGGCGCCGACGGAGTTGTGGCACGCCGTGCAGTTCGTCCGGAAGAACTCGCCGCCCTCGGAGATGCCCTCCTCGTCGACGTCCTGCCAGTTCACCTGGTCCGCGGAGGGACGAGCCGGTCCGGGGGCGAGCGAGGCGACGAAGGTGGCGATCTTGTCGATCTCGTCCTGCGTGTACTCGATGTGCTTGCGCGGGGCCTGGGGCGCGGACTGCGCCATCGGCATGCGTCCGGTCTCCATCTGGAACCCGACGGCGGCGGCGCCGACGCCGATGAGCGAGGGACCGTAGTTGCCCTTCTCGCCGTCGTCGCCCTCAGTGGTGATGCCCTGGGCGTTCATCCCGTGGCAGCTGGCGCAACCGACGAGGAACAGCTGGCGGCCGGCCTCGATCTCGGAGGCCGACGACGTCTCGGCCTTCGCCGGCTCGGGCGCGATCGCGGCGTACAGAGCGCCGGTCAGCATGAGCGCCAGCGCCAGGAGCGCCGGGAGCGCGATCCAATGACGGCGCCGTGTCGACAGTTTCCGCACCGAAAACCTCGTTCCTGAAGATCGTTTTCAGACCGTGGGCGGGCCCACGGGAGGACGTCGTCCCCACCATTTGCGCCCGCGCGTTCGCATCAGCGTAGCGAGGGACGGGTCCAGGTTGTTTAGTTAGGTTCGCCTATCCGGCGAGGTTCAGCGGATCACGTAGATGGCCGCGAACAGGGCCACCCACACGACGTCGACGAAGTGCCAGTAGTACGAGACCACGATGGCCGAGACGGCCTGCTCGTGGGTGAACTTGCGGGCGGCGTAGGTGCGGCCGATCACGAGCAGGAAGGCGATCAGGCCGCCGATGACGTGCAGGCCGTGGAAGCCGGTGGCGAGGTAGAACAGGCTGCCGTAGGCCGAGCTCTGGATCGTGAGGCCCTCGTGGACGAGCTCGGCGTACTCCGTGGCCTGGCCGCCGATGAAGATCGCGCCCATGATGAAGCTGAGGATGAACCACTTGCGCATCCCGGCCGCGTTGCCCTTCGCCGCGGCGTAGACGCCGAGCTGGCACGTGACCGACGAGAGCACCAGGATCGTGGTGTTGACCGTGGCGAACGGGACGTTCAGCAGCTCGGTCTCCTTGGCCCACAGCTCGGGGGCGACGCTGCGCACCGTGAAGTAGGCCGCGAACAGCGTCGCGAAGAACATCAGCTCGCTGGACAGCCACACGATGGTGCCGACCGTCACGTAGGACGGACGGCCTTCGACGCCGTGGAGTCGGGACGCGGGGATCGCAGAGGTAGTCGCCACCCGCTCATTATGTACGATGCGAACGTGAGTGAGCACCAGCCCCTTCGTGTCCTGCTCTACAGCGACGACCGCGACGTCCGCGCCGCCGTCGTCGCCGCCTTGGGCACGCGGCCGCACCCCGATCTTCCGACCGTGGAGTTCGTCGAGTGCGCGACCGAGCCTGCCGTGTGGCAGCACCTCGACGCGGGCGGCATCGACCTGGCGATCCTCGACGGCGAGGCGGTCCCCGCCGGGGGCATGGGCATCGCCCGTCAGATGAAGGACGAGCTCTACCAGGGCCCGCCGAGCCTCGTGCTGACCGGGCGCCCCCAGGACGCCTGGCTGGCCACGTGGTCGCGCGCCGACGCGGTGGTCTCGCAGCCCCTCGATCCGTTCCGGCTCGCCGAGACGGTCGTGGAGATGCTGCGCGCGGCCGTCGAACCCGGCGCTGCCACCTCCGTCACGCCCGCATGACCTCCACCTGGCCCACCGTCCTGTCCGACCTCCTCGCAGGACGGGACCTCGACACGGCCACCACGACGTGGGCGATGGGCGAGATCCTCTCCGGCGACGCGACCGGCGCCCAGATCGCGGGCTTCGCGGTCGCCCTGCGCGCCAAGGGCGAGACGGCGCAGGAGCTGCAGGGGCTCGTCGACGCGATGTACGCCAAGGCCACGACGCTCGACCTCGCCGACCGGGTCGTCGACATCGTGGGCACGGGCGGCGACATGGCCAAGACGGTCAATATCTCGTCGATGTCCGCGGTGACGGCCGCCGGCGCCGGCGTGGGCGTCGTCAAGCACGGCAACCGGGCGGCCTCCAGCCAGTCCGGCACGGCCGACGTCTTCGAGCGGCTCGGCGTCCGGCTCGACGTCCCTGCCGAACGCGTCCTGGACGTCTACCGCGAGGCCGGGATCACGTTCTGCTTCGCTCCGGTCTTCCACGCGTCGATGCGGTTCGCCGGTCCGACGCGCCGCGAGCTCGGCGTGCCCACCTTCTTCAACTTCCTCGGTCCGCTGACCAATCCGGCGCGGCCCGTGGCCTCGGCGATCGGTTGCGCCGACTCGCGGATGGCTCCACTCATGGCCGACGTGCTGGCACGCCGCGGCTCCAGTGCGCTCGTCTTCCGCGGCGATGACGGTCTCGACGAGATCACGGTGACGACCACGACCCGGTTCTGGGTGGTGGCCGACGGCGAGGTCGCCGAGGAGACGATCGACCCGGTCGACCTCGGCTTCGAGCACGCCCCGGCCGACGCCCTGCGCGGTGGGGAGCCGGAGTACAACGCCGACGTGTTCCGGCGCGTCCTGGGCGGCGAGCCCGGTCCCGTGCGCGACGCGGTGCTGCTCAATGCCGGTGCTGCGATCGCGGCGCACGAGGCCGCCGGGGGACCGCTCGTCGACCGTCTGAGCGCAGGGGTGGCCCGGGCGGCCGAGTCGATCGACTCAGGCTCCGCCGCGGCCGCCCTGCAGCGCTGGATCGACGCGACGACGCGTCACGCCGGCTGAGCGAGGCTGCGGTCAGTCCAGGCCGATGCTGAAGGCGTCGTCGAGGTCGTGGCGGCTGAAGGCCCGGAACGCGATCTGGGTCTGGGTCGACAGGACGCCCGGCACCTTGTTGAGGCGGTCGGCGACGACCGCGGCGATGTCGTCGTGCGTGCGCACCCGGACCATCGCGATGAGGTCGTGGTCGCCGGTGACGGAGTAGACCTCGCTGACCCCGGGGATGTCGGCGATCGCGGCGCCGGTCTCGCCGATCTGGGAGACCTCGGCCTGGACGAAGACGATGGCGGTGATCACGCGGTCAGCCTAGCCGCCGGATCACGCGGTCCGCGCGACCTCCAGGTCGACCTCGAAGCGGTCGAGGTGGCGAGCCGCGGCAGGCCACGCGGAGTGCCACTCGCCGCGCACCATCCGCACTCCCGGTGACTCGAGCCACCGCAGCAGCACCTCGGTCTCCTCGATGAGCGCGGCCGGCAGGGGTCGCGGCGCCGGCTCGACGGACTCGGCGGTCGTCAGCAGCCGGTCCACCCAGGGAGCCGTGGCGCCCGGGGTGACGGCGACCTCGCGCGGCAGGACGGCCGCGGCGGCCAGCCGGCCGTGCCGGACGACGTGGACCTCCCAGCCGTCGCGGTGCGGGGCGGCCGCCACGACCTCGGGCTGGGCGGCCAGCGAGTCGAGCCGCTGGGCCCGTCGGACCGCCCGGATCAGGCTGGTCGCCCGGTCGCGCAGGACGGCCGCGTCCTCGAACCGCTGGGCCACGGCGAGCGCGGCCATGCGCTGCTCGAGGTGGGACACGACCTCGACGGGGTCGGCGGTCATGGCGGTGCGGGCCCGGCCGACCTCGTACGCGTAGTCGGCCGCCGAGACGCTGCCGTCGCACGGCGCGAGGCACTGGCCCAGCTCGGCCAGCACGCACGCGGCCCGGCTGGGGGCGAGCGGCAGCCGGCCCGTGCACTGGCGGATGCGGAAGGCGTCGTGCAGGGTCGCCTGTGCCGCCTCGGCCTGCCGGCGACTGCCGAACGGGCCGATGTGGGTCGCGCCGTCGATGACCGTGCGGACGAGCGAGACGCGCGGCCAGGGCTCGTCGGTGAGGCGCAGCCACGTGGACCGCTCGGGGAACTTCGAGCGCCGGTTGTACGGCGGTCGGTGCCGATCGATGAGGCGCAGCTCGCGGACCCGGGCCTCGGTGGCGGTGGCACACACGACGTGGTCGACGCGCTCGGCGAGGGTGATCATCTCGCCCATCCGGGTGCGGGTCTCGGCCTTCGTGAAGTACGACCGGACGCGCGTGCGCAGCGAGCGCGAGGTGCCGACGTAGAGCACGTCGCCGCGAGGGTCGCGGAAGAGGTAGACCCCCGGGGCGTCGGGCAGCCCGTCGGCGAGATGCCGCTTGCGGCGCTGCTCGGGCGTGACCTTGGCCGTGAAGGTGGCCAGGTCCTCGACGGTCGAGACGTTCCACGTGCCAAGCCGCTCGAACAGGGCGTGCAGCACGTCGACCGTCGCCCGCGCGTCGGTGAGCGCCCGGTGGTCCGGGACGACGGGGGAGAAGCGCGCGGCGAGCGTCGACAGCTTGACGTTGGGGACCTCGTCGCGCAGCAGCACGCGGCGGGCCAGCAGGACCGTGTCGACGACGTCGAACCCGGGCCAGTCGATCTGCAGCTCGCGCGCGGCGTGCTTGAGGAAGCCGACGTCGAAGCGGGCGTTGTGGGCGACCAGCACGCTGCCGTGCGCGAACTCCAGGAAGCTCGGGAGGACCTCGGCGATCCGCGGCGCCTCGACGACCATCTGGTCGGTGATGCCGGTCAGCACCGTGATGAACGCGGGGATCAGCTGGTCGGGGTTCACGAGCGTCTGGAACTCGCCCACGATCTCGCCCGCGTGGACCTTGACCGCGCCGACCTCGGTGATGCGCGACCCCTTCGCGGGCGAGCCACCCGTCGTCTCCAGGTCGACGACGCAGAACGTCGTGTCGTGCAGCGGACGCCCGCCCCAGTCGAAGCCGGGATCGTCGAAGGCGGGCTGGATGGAGGTCATGGCGCGACCGTAGGACGCGGGTCCGACCGTTTCGGCGCCGACGCGCCCGCAGCGCACGACCGAACCGCTCACGACGAAAACTGTCCGCGGTCGTCCGTACGTTCGGGCGCATGAACGAGATCGAATCCCCGGCGCCCGTCGTCGTCGACTGCGACAGCTGCCTCGTCCGCTGCGCGGCGGTGTGCGCCGACTGCGTCGTGTCGGTCCTGATGGGTCCGCCCGACGATCGGCTCGCCTTCGACGCCGACGAACGAGCGGCCCTGGACGCCCTCGCCGAGACCGGGCTCGTGCCGCCGCTGCGGCTCGTCGTCAGCCTCCCCGACCCCGTGACACGCGCCGATGCAGGTTGAACCCGACTCCCTCCCGAACTACAGTGGGGCCTTGTGTCGCCGAAGGTGACACCGCCGAATCGCTGCGATCACGCCACTGACGTCGAGATCAATGCGAGCCGGGGACCCAAGGTACGTGGGGTGAATCGACCGGCATGCCGGTCGTAGGGCAACCGAGGCCCGAACCCGTCAGCTCACCTGGTAGGCGTCTAGGTACAGCAGGAGTCACTTCGTGCGCTTTCGCACCCCCGCGATCGTCGCGGCCGCATCGGCCGTCGCGATCGGATCGTTCGTTCTCGTCTCACCCGCTCAGGCCGACCCCGAGGTCACCCAGGCCGACGTCGACAAGGCCTTCGACAAGGCCGAGGCCGCGAACGAGCGCCTCAACGAGCTGAACGAGGACGCCAAGGACCTCGACCAGCGCATCGACGAGGTCACCGGCGAGATCAAGAAGATCCGCAAGGTCTACACCGTGCAGCGCAACGAGCTCGGTGCCGACATCGTCCAGCAGCAGATGGAGCAGCCGCTCGGCCCCACGGTCAGCCTGCTCGGCAGCCAGGACCCCGATCAGTTCCTCGACGGGCTCAGCGCCATCGACGCGCTCAACACGACGCGCGCCGACGCGCTCGAGTCCTTCACGAAGACCCGCATCGAGCTCGAGAAGCGCGAGAAGCAGCTCAGCGGGCAGCAGGACGCGCTCGACGCCAAGCTCGCCACGGCGAAGAAGACCAAGACCGAGCTGCAGGCGTCCTACGCCAAGGCCAAGTCCGACTTCGCCCTGTTGTCGCTGGCCGAGCAGAACGCGATGTCCGACAGCGACATCTCCGCCGTGGAGAACGCCGGTTCGGGCGCCGCGAAGAAGGCCATCGCCTTCGCGATGAACCAGCTCGGCGACCCGTACGTCTACGGCGGCACCGGCCCCAACAGCTGGGACTGCTCCGGTCTCGTGATGAAGGCGTACGCCGCGGCGGGCATCTCCCTGCCTCGCGTCGTCGGCCCGCAGATGGCCGCCGGCCGCCGCGTCTCGGCGTCCGAGCTGCAGCCGGGCGACCTCGTCGCCTACGGCAGCATGGCGCACATCGGCATCTACCTGGGCGGCGGCAAGGTCATCCACGCGCCGCGCCCCGGCAAGAGCGTCGAGATCACGAGCCTGTCGTACGGCTTCAACGTCTACGCGCGCGTCAGCTGACCGCCTGCTCCACCCGTACGACGAAGGCCGCCCCGAGGGGCGGCCTTCGTCGTGTCCGGACGGGGTGACGCGCTCAGCGCACGTACAGCGCCTCGATCGTGTCGTGCAGGTCGCGCAGCACCATGTGGCGCTTGACCTTGAACGACGGCGTCAGGTAGCCGTTCTCCTCGGTCCAGTCCTCCTCGACGATCACGAACTTGCGGATCGCCTCGGCGCGCGACACCTGGGTGTTGGCGTCGTCGACGGCCTTCTGGACCTGTTCGAGCAGCTCCGGGTCGTCGAGGTCGCCTGACCACCCCTCCGGGTCGATCGTGATGAGCGCCGCGATGAACGGCTTGCCCTCGCCGACGACGAGGCACTGGCTGATCACCGGTTGGGCGCGGACGCGATCCTCCAGGATCGCCGGCGAGACGTTCTTGCCGCCCGCCGTGACGATGAGCTCCTTCTTGCGGCCGGTGATCTTGACGAAGCCGTCCTCGGTGATCTCGCCGAGGTCGCCGGTGGAGAACCAGCCGTCCTCGGACAGCACCTGACGGGTGGCGGCCTCGGCGTTCCAGTACCCGGCGAAGACCTGCGGCCCGCGGAACTGCAGCTCGCCGTCGTCGGCGACGCGCACCTCGACACCGGGGAAGGGCGGTCCGACCGTCCCGATGCGCTGGTGGCCGGGGTGGTTCGCGGTGAGCGCCGCGGTCGTCTCGGTGAGGCCGTAGCCCTCCAGGACGTTGAAGCCGATGCCGCGGTAGAAGTGTCCGAGCCGATCGCCGAGCGGCGCGCCGCCGGAGATCGCGTACTCGGCCTTGCCGCCCAGCGCCGCGCGCAGCTTGCCGTAGACGAGCGTGTTGTAGAGCGTGTGCTTGGCGCGCAGGGCGATCGACGGCCGACCGCTCTCGGTGGCCCGGCTGTAGGCGATCGCGGTGCGCACGGCGGCGTCGAAGATCTTGCCCTTGCCGTCGGCGTAGGCCTTCGTGCTGGCGGTGTTGAAGACCTTCTCGAAGACGCGCGGGACCGCGAGGACGAAGGTGGGCTGGAAGGTGCCGAGGTGACCGACGAGATCGGCGACGTCGGCGGTGTGGCCCAGGACGGCGCCCCACCGGATCGCCCCGACCTGGATGATCCGGGCGAACACGTGGGCCAGCGGCAGGAAGAGCAGGGTCGACGCGTCGGGGGAGTCGAACAGCTCGGGCAGGCGCACCTTGGCGCCGTGCAGCTCGGCGCGGAAGTTCGCGTGGGTCAGCTCGCAGCCCTTCGGGCGCCCCGTGGTGCCGGACGTGTAGATGAGTGTCGCGACGTCGGACTGCGCGACGGCCGCGCGGCGTGCCTCGAGCTCGTCGTCCGAGACCGAGGCGCCCTCCGCCGCGAGCGATCCGAGGACGTCCTCGATCGGACGGACGACCGTCAGCTCGGGGGCCTCGACGCGGGCCTCCTCGACGCGGGCGAGGTGCTCGGAGCTCTCGTAGAACAGCTCGGTGGCGCCGGAGTCCTGCAGGATCCAGGAGATCTGGCTGGCCGACGACGTCTCGTAGATCGGCACCGTGATCGCGCCGATCCACCAGTTGGCGTAGTCGAGGACGGTCCACTCGTAGCGGGTCTTGGCAAGGATCGCGACGCGGTCCTGGTGCTGGGTGCCGGCGGCGAGGAGTCCCTTCGCCGCGGCGATGACCTGCGCGTGGAACTCCCCGAGGGTGACGTCCACCCACGCACCGTCGACGAGACGCCGCACTGCGACGTCGTCGGTATCGGTGTCCGGGCGGTCGAGGATGTCACGACTGAGCGTCCCCCAGTCGTCGACGGTGACGGCGTTAGTTTCGGTGCTCACAGACAGCACCGTACTCCTGTGGCGAGGACGTCCGACCGCGCCGATAGGCTGGACGGCATCGGCGAGGAGGTGGGCATGGCGCGCACGGTGAACGACATCGTCATCGATGCCCCGGCGGGTGCGGTGATGGCGGTGATCGCCGACTTCGAGGACTATCCGCAGTGGGCCACCGGCATGCAGGCCGTGCAGGTCCTCGAGTCCGATTCCGACGGTCGCGCGCACGATGTCCGCTTCACCCTCGACTCGCCGCCGATCCGCGACACGTTCACGCTGCGATACCACTGGCGTGGCGAGCGTCAGGTGTCCTGGTGCCTCGTCGCCGACGAGGAGACGATGCTCTCGGCGATGGACGGCACCTACACGCTCGACGTCGTCGCCGGTGGGCGCACGCGGGTCACCTACCAGCTCGCCGTTGACGTCAAACTGCCATTGTTGGGCATGCTCAAGCGCAAGGCGGAGAAGGTCATCGTCGACACGGCACTCAACGGCCTCAAGCGCCGCGTCGAGAGCCGGGCACGTGCCTGAGCGGCTCGCGGTCGGCATCGACATCGGTGGCACGAAGATCGCTGCGGGCGTCGTCGACGAGGACGGCCGGGTGCTCGCGCGGACCCGTCGAGCGACTCCGACGACGGACGCCGGTGAGGTCCTCGAGGCGATCGCGGACGTCGTGGCCGAGTGCCAGTCGCGGTTCCCCATCAAGGCCGTGGGTGTCGGCGCGGCCGGATACGTCGACGTCACCGGCTCGACCGTCGTCTTCTCGCCGCACCTGGCGTGGCGCAACGAGCCGTTGCGCGACGCGGTGTTCCGGCGCACCCGCCTGCCCGTCCTGGTCGACAACGACGCGAACGCCGCCGGCTGGGCCGAGTGGCGGTTCGGTGCGGCCCAGAACGAGCCCGACGTGGTCATGGTCAACCTCGGCACCGGCATCGGCGGGGCGATGGTCCTCGAGGGCCAGTTGTACCGCGGCCATTCCGGCATGGCGGGGGAGTTCGGCCACCAGCGCGTCGTCGACGACGGGATCGCGTGCGAGTGCGGCAACCACGGCTGCTGGGAGCAGTACGCCAGCGGTCGGGTGCTCGAGCGTCGGGCCCGCGCGGCGGCGGCGGAGGGCTCCGAGATCGGTGCCGCGCTGATCGAGATCGCCGGGTCGCCCGAGGCCGTCGACGGCTCCACCGTGGGGGCCCTCGCGGCCCGCGGTCATGGCGAGGCGGTCGCGTGGGTCACCGACGTCGGGCACTGGCTCGGCATCGGCCTGGCGAACCTCGCGGCGGCGCTCGACCCGGGGATCTTCGTGATCGGCGGCGGCGTCAGCGAGAACCGCGAGCTGCTGCTCGCCCCGGCGCGCCGGGCGTTCGCCGAGCACCTCACCGGACGCGGCTACCGGTCGGAGGCGCGCATCACGCGCGCCCACCTGGGCAATGACGCGGGGCTCGTCGGCGCTGCGGACCTGGCACGACTCAGAGCGCGGCGCCGTCGTCTGGCCAGTCCGGGGTACCAGGCCCGCGATCGGGCAACCGCGCTACCAGGTAGACCACGGCGGCGACCGAAGCGAGGATGAGCGCGCCCGTCACGACCGTCGGCGGCCGCAGCGAGAGCAGGGCCGCGAGCAGCAGCACGGCGGGCCCGGCCACGAGCAGCGTCCACGCGACCTTGACCCGACCGTCCGCGCGCAGGCCGGCGGGCCCGACCTGGCGGTAGAACTGCTCGTCCTCGGAGTCGTCGCCGGTGTTGGCAGGCTCGCGAGCCGCCTCGCGCTCGGCCCGGTCGCGCTCGGCGGCCATCCGCGCCGCCGACGAGTCGAGATCCGCGAGGCCCGTCAGGTCCAGGTCGAGTCCCTCGACGATGCGGTCGAACTCGTCCGAGGAGGGCGTGCGGTCGTCGGTCACGGCGGTGGCTCCTGGCTCACTCGGCGGGGGCGTGGTCGGCGAGGAACTGCGCCGACCTCTCCATGATGTACTCCGCATCATGATCGAGCGTTGCGACGTGGAAGCTGTTCGTCAGCTCGACCAGCTCGCGATCGGGTGACGAGATCCCGTTCATCACGAGCCCGGTCGTCAACTCGTCGACGACGTGGTCCTCGCGTGAGCGGAACATCAGCAGCGGAGCGGTGACCTTGTGCAGGTTCGACCGCACGTCCTTCCACAGCTGCAGCTGCGAGTTCAGTGCCTTGAGCGGCGTCTTGTCGTAGCCGATCTCGTCCTGGTCCGGCTTCTTGATGTCGTTGCCGATGCCGGGCATCGAGGACAGGACGCGGCTCAGCAGCGGCACGGCCTTGAGGTCGAGGCGCTTGAGCGCGATCGCGGGGTTGACCAGCACGAGGGCGCCGACGTCGGCCGGCCGCTGCTCGGCGAGTCGCAGGGCCAGCGCGCCGCCCATCGACAGGCCGCACACCGCGACCCAGTCGCACCGGGCGCGCAGGTCCGTCAGCGCCGAGTCGACCTCGCCGTACCAGTCCTGCCAGCGCGTCGTGTTCATCTCCTGCCACGTCGTGCCGTGGCCGGGCAGCCGCGGCACGACGACGGTGTGGCCGAGCCCGGCCAGGTGTCGGCCCCACGGTGTCATCGAGGCCGGTGAGCCCGTGAAGCCGTGGCTGAGCAGGACGCCGATCCGGCCTCCGTCGGCCAGGAACGGCTCGGCTCCGGCCTTGATGGCGGCGGGTGGGCGAGGCGAGGTCGCGTCGGACATGTCGCCATCGTGCCCCATCGCGCCGATGAGAGCGCCGCGTCGGGGTAATGTCTCGTGCGTGTTCTACTGGTTCCTGAAGTTCCTCGCCCTGGGTCCGGTGCTCAAGCTGATCTTCAGGCCGTGGGCGGAGGGCACCGAGAACGTGCCCCGCGAAGGGGCCGTGATCCTCGCCAGCAACCACCTGTCGTACAGCGACTGGCTGTTCATGCCGCTCGTGATCCCGCGGCGGGTCACCTTCGTGGCGAAGGCCGAGTACTTCGAGGGAACCGGCATCAAGGGCTGGTTCCAGCGGACGTTCTTCTCCGGCGCCGGACAGGTGCCGATCGACCGCAGCAGCGGTTCGGCCGCGGCCGGCGCGATCCGCACCCAGTTGCGTCTGCTCGCCGACGGCGAGGTGTGCGGCATCTATCCGGAGGGCACCCGCTCGCACGACGGCAAGCTCTACCGCGGCCGGACGGGCGTCGCCCGCATCGCGCTGGAGTCGAAGGTCACGGTCATTCCCGTGGCGGTCATCAACACCGACGTGGTCGCGCCTCCCGGCAAGGTCTTCGGCACGTACGCGCGCCCCGGCGTGCGGTTCGGCAAGCCGCTGGACTTCAGCCGCTACGAGGGCATGCAGGACGATCGCTACATCCTGCGCGCGATCACCGACGAGATCATGTACGAGATCATGACGCTCTCGGGCCAGGAGTACGTCGACCTCTACGCGCAGGACGCGAAGAAGCGCGACAAGGAGCTCGAGCGCCAGGCCGCCCGGGAGAAGGCCAAGGCCGAGGCCGAGGAGGTCTGGGAGGAGATCGCCGAGTAGTCCGAGACCATGAGGGCGCTCCGCGCCCGATCGGTCGAGGAGGTTGAGGTGCGCAGGGCGCTCAGCGCCCGAAGCCTCGAAACCCGGTCGGCTGGCGTGCCCGGTTCCGACCGCCCGCGCGGGGACCGGCACGCGTCGCCGTGGTCTCGATACGCCCGCTCGTTCCTCGCGTGGCTACTCGACCACCGGGCCGGTGGACGCAGGTCAGGTCCCCTGAATCGCTGACGTAGAATTTGCCCGGTGAGCATCCCCAGCCTGGAAGACCTGCGTGCGATCGGTGCTGCCCAGCAGCCGACGTACCCCGACCTCGACGCGCGCGACCGCGCCGTCGAGACGCTGCGGAAGATGCCGCCGCTGGTTTTTGCGGGCGAGTGTGACGCGCTGCGCGACAAGATGGCTGCCGTCGCCCGCGGCGAGGCGTTCCTGCTCCAGGGTGGCGACTGCGCCGAGACGTTCGAGGGCGTCACCGCCGAGAACGTCCGCAACAAGCTGCGCGTGCTGCTCTCGATGGCCGTCGTCCTGACGTACGCGGCGAGCGTGCCGGTGGTCAAGGTCGGTCGGCTCGCGGGCCAGTACGCCAAGCCCCGCTCGAGCGACTCCGAGACGCGCGACGGCGTCACGCTGCCGGCCTACCGCGGCGATGCGGTCAACGGCTTCGACTTCACCCGCGAGTCCCGTCATCCGGACCCGCAGCGGCTCGTCGACGTCTACCACGCGTCGAGCGCGACCTTGAACCTCGCGCGGGCGTTCACGACCGGCGGCTACGCCGACCTGCGCCAGATGCACGCGTGGAACACCGACTTCGTCCGCAACAGCCCCGTCGGCGAGCGCTACGAGCGGATCGGCGACGAGATCGACCGGGCGCTGGCGTTCATGGACGCGATGGGCGTCGACGCCGACGAGCTGCACACGGTCGACTTCTACTCCTCGCACGAGGCGCTCGTGCTGGAGTACGAGCACGCGTTGACCCGCATCGACTCGCGCACGGAGCAGCCGTACGACGTGTCGGGCCACTTCGTGTGGATCGGTGAGCGCACGCGCCAGCTCGACGGCGCGCACGTCGAGCTGCTGAGCCGCATCGCGAACCCGATCGGCGTGAAGCTGGGCCCCACCAGTTCGGCCGACGACGCGCTGGCGCTCTACGAGAAGCTCAACCCCGAGCGGGTGCCGGGCAAGGTCACGTTCATCACCCGCTTCGGCGCGGACAAGATCCGCGACCTGCTGCCGACCCTCGTCGAGAAGGTCACCGCCGCGGGCGCCGAGGTCGCGTGGGTCACCGATCCGATGCACGGCAACACGTTCGCCACGGACAACGGCTACAAGACCCGCGAGTTCGACGACGTCATCGACGAGGTCCGGGGCTTCTTCGAGGTGCACCGCGCGCTCGGCACGTGGCCCGGTGGCCTGCACGTCGAGCTGACCGGTGACGACGTCACCGAGTGCCTCGGCGGCGGCTTCCGGTTGAACCAGGACGACCTCGCGCACCGGTACGAGACGCTGTGCGACCCGCGCCTGAACCGCGCGCAGTCGCTCGAGCTGGCGTTCCTCGTCGCCGAGATGCTCGCCGGCCGCGGCTGACCCGCGGCCGTGCCGGCGTGCGGCCGGCTCAGGACAGGAAGACCGTCACCGACGAGCCGACCTTGACCGTCGAGCCCGTGCCCGGCGACTGGTAGCGCACCGTCGCGTCCTTGCCCGCGAACGGGTTGCGGGTCGCGTTGAGCTTGAGCCCGATCGCCGACAAGGTCTTGCGCGCTTCCTTCTCGGTCATGCCATCGAGGTTCGGTACGGCGACCTTCTCGGGCCCCTTCGACACGACCAGGGTGATCGTGTCGCCCTTGTGGCCGGTGCCGGAGCTGGGTGTCTGGGAGATGACGTTCCCCGCGGCCACGGTGTCGCTGAACTGCTCGGTCCGCGCGACCGCGAACCCGGCCTCCTCCAGGGCCGCCGCGGCGCTGGCCGCCGACCGGCCGGAGTAGTCGACGATCTCGATCGGCTTGGGACCCTTGCTGACGACGAGGTCGATCGGGGTGTCGCGCTTGACCTTGTCGCCGACCTTGTGGCTGGACGACCGGATGACGCCGTCGGTCGGGACGGTGTCGCTGTAGGCCTTGGCGACGTCGCCGATCGCGAGGTGGCGGGCGCCGAGGATCGTCTCGGCCTCCTCGAGCGTGCGGCCCTTGATGTTCGGGACCTCGTAGCGCTCCTTGCCCTTCGAGATGGTCAGCGCGATCGTCTCGTCGGGCAGCAGTCGTGACCCCGGCTCGGGGTCGGTGGCGATGACGGCGCCCTTCTCGACCACCTCGGAGTACTCCTCGTCGCCGACCGTCGTGGTGAACCCGGCGGCCTCGGCGGTCTTGACGGCCTCGGCCTGGTCGAGTGCGACGAGGTTCGGCACGGGGTCGTACCTGCCGACGGCCAGGTACCAGCCGAGCAGCGCGGTGGCGGCGAGGGCGGCCAGCGCGAGCAGGAACAACAGGGGACCGCGACGCTTGCGACCCGTGCGCTCCTGCGTGACCGGGACCGAGCCCGCGGCGGCGGGCTGGGTGGCGGGCACGGGCCGGAAGGACGTGGTCGGCTCCAGCACGGCCGCGGTGGGCTGGTCGTCCCCGGGTCCGTAGGAGCGGGCGAGGATCGCGCCGACCGGAGCCGTCGGCTCGGTGTCGGAGCCGTGCGCCAGTCGGGGGAACTCGGCCGGGGTCGGACCCGCTCCCGGCAGCAGGTCGCGGGTCAGCTCGGGATCGTCGGCCAGGCCGGCTGCGAGCGCGCGCTGGACCTGTCGCAGCTGGTGTAGGAGCACGCGGGCGTCCGGGGAGCGCTGCGCCCGGTCGCGGGCCATCGCCCGGATGACGAGGGCATCGAGGTACGGGGGGATGCCCGGCTGCAGCTGCGACGGAGGGAGGACGTCCTCGTTCACGTGCTTGTGCGCGACGGCGATGGGCGAGTCGGCCGCGTGCGGCTTGGCGCCCGTGACCATCTCGAAGAGCATCGCGCCGCACGCGTAGACGTCGCTGCGCGGATCGGCGCCCTGGTGCGTGATGATCTCCGGTGCGAGGTACGAGACCGTCCCGACGAGGACGCCGCTGCCGGTGGAGTCGTTGCTGACCGCCCGGGCCAGCCCGAAGTCGGCGAGCTTGACCTCGCCGGTCGTCGAGATGAGGACGTTCTCGGGCTTGATGTCACGGTGGATGAGGTTCGCGTCGTGGGCCGCCGAGAGAGCCATCAGGACGGGCTCGAGGTACGACAGGGCCCGCCGGGGCGGCATCGGGGCCTCGTCGCGCAGGACGTCGCGCAGCGTGCGCCCGGGCACGTACTCCATCACGAGGTAGGTCGTGTCGCCATCGACGCCCTGGTCGTAGACCGACACGATGCCGCGGTGGTTGAGCTTGGCCGCGGACTGCGCCTCGCGCACGAAGTGGCCGGGCGTGTCCTCGAGCTGCGAGTCCGGGTGCATGACCTTGACCGCGACGACGCGGTCCAGACGCAGGTCGGTGGCCCGGAAGACGCTGGCCATGCCGCCGCGGGCGATGCGCTCGTGGATCACGTAACGCTGGTCGAGCGTGCGCCCGACCAGTGCTTCGTCGTCCATGACGGTCATGTCTCGCCTCCTGCGAACACCACGATTCTAGAGGTCGGGCCTGCATGCCGACCGTTACGGCGGATCAGCGGACGCGTCGCACGGCCGCGTCGACGAGCGGGCCGAGCACGTCGTGGGCCGCCGGGCCGAGCGCGACGATCGCCGTGTGGGCCGCCTCGGTCAGCCGGTCGATGTCCGCCTCGACGGCGGCGAGGGCGCCGCTCGACTCGATCAGGTCGCGCAGCTCGGCGACGCCGTCGGGCGTGCCGAGCAGGTCCAGCACCCGCTGGTCGCCGCACGCCTCGGCCGTGCGCGCCACCAGCACGGTGCGCTTGCCCTCGCGCAGGTCGTCTCCGGCGGGCTTGCCCGTGTCGGCGGGGTCGCCGAACACGCCGAGCACGTCGTCACGCAGCTGGAACGCCTCACCGAGGGGAAGCGCCACGGCGGTCAGGCCGGCGAGCAGGGCATCGTCCGCGCCGGCCATCGCGGCACCGACGTGCAGCGGACGCTCGACGGTGTACTTCGCGGCCTTGTAGCGGATGACGTGCATCGCGGACTCGACGCTGACCCGGTCGCGGGTCTGGGCCAGCACGTCGAGGAACTGTCCCGAGACGACCTCGGACTTGCACGCGTCCCACAGGGCCGCCGTGCGGTCGTCGGGTCCGGCCACGCGGAGCTGCTCGTCGGCCCAGCTGAGCAGCAGGTCGCCGAGCAGGATGGCGACGCGCGCCCCAAACTGCTCCGGATCGCCCGTGCCGCCGGCCGCGCGGTGACGGGACTCGAACTCGCGATGGACGCTGGGCCGGCCGCGGCGCGTGTCGGATCCGTCCATGAGGTCGTCGTGCACGAGGGCGCTGGCCTGGAGCCACTCGAAGGCGGCGCCGGCCGCGGCGATCCGGGGATCGGCGCTGGTGCCGCCGGCGAGCAGCCAGCCGGCGTGGCAGAAGGTCGGGCGCAGCAGCTTCCCGCCGGAGGCGAACTTGAATGCCGCGTCGACGAGATCGGCCACGACCGGGTCGAGCTCGGTCGACCAGGACCGCTGCCGGGCGGCGAAGTCCTCCATCGTCCGTGAGACGGCAGTCCGAAAGGTGGGATCGGATGCCGGGTTGCTCACAGCGGTGACGATACCGTTGGCGCATGCCGACGTTCGACGACACCGCCCGCCGCGACGCCATCCTCGACGCCCTCGCGTCGGATCGTCCCGCGGTCTCGTTCGAGTTCTTCCCGCCGAAGGACGACGACGGCGAGGCCCAACTGTGGCGCACGATCGACGACCTCACGGACCTGGAGCCGACGTTCGTCTCGGTCACGTACGGGGCCGGCGGCTCGAGCCAGGACCGCACGATCCGGGTCACCGAACGCATCGCCCGGGAGTCCTCGCTCCTGCCGGTGGGTCACCTGACCCTCGTGGGTCAGACCCGCGGCGAGATCGAGACGGTGCTCAAGCACTATGCCGCGGCCGGGGTCGCGCACGTGCTGGCCCTGCGCGGCGATCCGAAGGGAGGCCCCCGGGCGCCGTGGGAGCCGCATCCTGACGGCATGGACCACGCGATCGAACTGGTCGAACTCGCCCACGAGGTCGGCGGACTGTCGGTGGGCGTCGCCGCGTTCCCCGAGGGCCATCCCGACGCGGCCGACCTCGACGCCGACGCCGAGGTCCTCGTCGCCAAGGCGCAGGCCGGTGCCTCGTTCGCGATCACCCAGCTGTTCTTCCGGGCCAGCGACTACTTCGAGCTCGTCGACCGGGTCCGCGCGCGAGGCTGCGACCTGCCGATCGTGCCGGGCATCATGCCGATCCTGAACTTCGGGCAGGTCGCCCGGATGGCCGAGCTCTCCGGCGCCGCGATGCCGCGCGAGGTGCTCGACCAGATCGAACCCATCGCCGACGACCGCGTCGCGGTCCGCGCCACGGGCATCGCGCTGGCCACGCAGCTGTGCCGTGACCTGCTCGCCGGGGGAGCCCCGGGCCTGCACTTCATCACCCTCAACCGCTCGCCCGCGACGCGCGAGATCTTCGAGCTGCTGCGCGCCGACGGCCTCGTCTGACCGTCCCCAGCCCACCGGCTCCTCGGTCAGCGCGGGACGGGACCGAGCGTCGCGGCGAGCGCGGCGGTGCCCATCCCGGTGACCTCGAGGCCCGCGCCGGGCACCGCAGCGCCACCGACCCGCCACAGGCCGGGTGTCGGCTCGACCGCGGGACGGGGCAGCCCGGCCGCGTCGCGATCGACGGCGACTCCCGGCACGTCGTGCCGCTCGACGATGTGGTCCCGCACGTCGAGGCCGGCCCGGGCCGCCGCGTCGACGGGGTCGACCCCCGGCGCCGCCGAGAGCATCCACCGGCCGGGGCCCGACTGCCAGCCGCGCACGGGCGACGTGCCGTGGACCGCGAGATCCGCGGGCAGGGCCATGCCCTCGAGCCGCACCGCCGCCAGCGCGGACGTCGGTCGCGCCTCGCCGACGGCCCACACCACGAGGTCGGCCTCGCGCACGGACCCGTCGGCCAGGGTGACGCCGTTCGCGCGTCCGGCGACCTCGGCGACCGAGACCGCCTCGGTCCCGGTCCCGATGCTCACGCGGCGCTCGCCGAGGCGCTTCACGAGCGCGGCGGCCAGGCCCGCGCTGCCGCCGTCGAACGACCACCGACCGAAGTTCCGCTCGACGTAGTGCCAGACCGCCAGCACGGCACGAGCGCCGTCCTCGTGGCCGGGCAGGTCGGTCGCGAGCGGTCGCAGTCGCCGGGGGAGCGCCCGGGCGTGGCGGGACAGTGAACGATCGCCGAGCATCGCGTCGTCGGTCGGCCCGTCGACGGGTGCGTCCCCGGTCACCTCCAGCACCGAGCGGCGCAGCGCGTCCCACGGCTCGGCGAGGGCGTCGACCCACGGCGACCAGCCGTCGGTGCCGAACGCCGCGACGATCGCGTCGTGCTGGGCGCCGCGCGTGCCGAACGGCAGGTCGAGGGCGACCGGCCCGCGCAGCAGGCCACCGGGCAGCACGTGGTGGCGCGCCGGGCCGGCAGAGATCGCGATGAGCGCGTCCATCGGGCGCCCGGACTTGCGGAACAGGTCTCGGAAGACGCCGGGGAGGGTGACGCTCTCGGGCCCCGCGGCCCAGCGCTGACCGCCGAGGCGCAGCCCGAGCAGTCGCCCGCCCGGCTCGTCGTCGCGCTCGAGCACCGTGACGTCGTGGCGCAGCTTGGCCAGGCGCGCCGCGGCGGAGAGGCCGGCGAACCCGCTGCCGACGACGATGACCCGAGCCATGGACGCGACGGTACCGCTCCGGGTGGGGGCCGGGGCCTGTGGGAGGCTGGCTCCATGGGTCCGATCCGTGGCGTCCTGGCGTGGCAGTCCGTCGTCGACGCGCTCGTCGTCGCCGGGGCCGCGCCCGATGGCTCGGGCTCGCTCGACGTCCTCGACCTGGGCGGCGGCACGGGCTCGGACGCGGTGCGTCTCGCCGGTCTGGGCCATCGCGTCGTCGTGGTCGATCCGAGTCCTGACGCGCTCGCGGCATCCGCCCGGCGCGCGGCGGAGGCCGGTGTCGAGATCGAGGGCAGGCTGGGCGACTCGACCGATCTGGCCGAGCACGTCGACGCCGCGAGCATCGACCTGGTGATCTGCCACGGCGTCCTCGAGCACGTGCCCGATCCGGGCCAGGCCGTCGACGCCGCGCGGGACGTCCTGCGCCCGGGCGGGCGGCTCAGCCTGCTGGTGGCGGGCCGGGTCGCAGCCGTGGCCGCACGCGCGGCCGCCGGTGACTTCGACGGTGCGCGCGCGCTCGTCGACGCCGTTCCTGACGCCTCGTGGGACCTGGCCGGACTGGGGCCTCGTCGGTGGTTGCACAGTGAGCTCGCCGACCTCGTCGAGGCGCACGGATTCGCGGCCGAACTGCAGCAGGGCGTGCGCGTCCTGAGCGACGAGGTGCCCGGCGTCGTGGTCGACGGATCGCCCGGTGCGCGGGAGGCGCTGTTCGCGCTCGAGCAGGTGATCCGGCGCATTCCGGAGTTCGCCGGACATTCGGGTGGTTTGCAGACCGTGGCGCGCCTAGAATCGGCACTACACCCCTGATCGAGGAGTCCCACCGTGCCACTGTCGGACGAAGAGGCCCGTCTGCTCGCCCAGCTCGAGCAGTCGCTGGCAGCCGAGGATCCCGAGTTCGCGTCCACGCTGCGCGGCTCGAAACTGGTCGCGCACAACCGTCGCGTCGCTGCGATCTGCGTCGTGGGCTTCCTTGCGGGTATCGCACTGCTGCTCGGCGGCGTCGTCGCCAAGCTGACGTGGGTCGGTGTCCTGGGATTCGTCGCGATGGTGGCGGCGGCCTACTTCTTCGTCCGAGCGTGGCGCCGGGGCATCTCCGGTGCCGAGGAGGCGCCCGGCCCCAAGCCCGCCTCGCCGAAGAGCTCCGGCTCGTTCGTCGAGCGCATGGAGGAGCGCTGGCAGCGCCGCCAGGACGAGGGGCTCTGACCCCGCTCCACCACCAGACCATCTGAGAGGCCCCGCCGTCGGCGGGGCCTTTCGCATTTTCCCCCACGACGCTCCACCGACCCGTCATGCCCGTCATGACGGGTCTTTTCGTCTGCGTGGCGCCTCGACACGCCCATTCCTTGACGAAAAGCGGGTGGATGGTGGAGCGTTGTGGTTTACAGTGGGGCAAAGTGGTGGAGCACACCGAGATTTTGCCCCGAAGGAGACCGACGTGACGCAGGAGGTGCGCGATGCCGAACCCGACATCCGGGCACTTCTTCGGCACGTTCACCCCGCGCCTGGACGAGAAGGGGCGGATCTTCCTGCCAGCGAAGTTCCGGCCGCTGCTGGCGGGCGGCGTGGTGCTGACCCGCGGGCAGGAGCACTGCATCTACGGCTGGACCCCCGAGGCGTTCGACGACTTCTCGGCGCGGGCCCGGCAGGCCTCCTTCACGAACAAGCAGGCTCGCAACTTCGTGCGGATGCTGTTCGGCGGGGCGGCGCACGAGACGCCGGACAAGCAGGGACGCGTGCCGGTCTCGGCGCTGTTGCGCGAGTGGGCGGCGCTGGACCGCGACTGCACGGTCGTGGGCACGGGGGAGCGGTTCGAGATCTGGGACTCGGCCGCCTGGAACGACTTCTCGGACGAGCACGAGGAGGACTTCGCCGACCTGTCGGAGGAGATCTTCCCCGGGATCTTCTGATCGCGGCACCGGTGGGGTGCGATACCCGCCTGATGGGATCTGACGTCACTTCCCCGGCGTCAGAGCCCTGCAGGCGGGGATCGGACCCCATCGACCGGAACGTTCGCGGAGCCGCGGCATGAGCCCCCGGCACGTCCCGGTGATGCTGGACCGTGTCGTGTCGGAGTTCGCGCCGGTCGTGGGACGGACCACGTCCCCGGTCATCGTCGACGCGACGCTCGGCCTGGGTGGCCACAGCGAGGCCCTGCTGACGCGGTACGAGACCCTGCACGTGATCGGCGTCGATCGCGACCGTGAGGCCCTGCGCCGGGCCGGCGAGCGGCTCGCGCCGTTCGGGGACCGCTTCCACGCGGCCCACGCCGTCTACGACGAGCTGCCCGACGTCGTCGCCGAGTCCGGGAGGGACACCGTCGACGGCGTCCTGTTCGACCTCGGCGTCTCCTCGATGCAGCTCGACCTGGCCGAGCGCGGCTTCGCGTACGCGCAGGACGCGCCCCTGGACATGCGCATGAACGACGAGGACGACCTGACCGCCGCCGACGTGCTCAACACGTACGCCGAGGCGGACCTGGCTCGCATCCTGCGCGAGTACGGCGAGGAGAAGTTCGCCCGTCGCATCGCCGCCGCGATCGTCGCCGAGCGCGACGACACGCCCTTCGCGAGGAGCGACCAGCTCGTGGCGCTCATCCGGCGCTGCATCCCGGCACCGGCCCGCCGCACGGGCGGCAACCCGGCGAAGCGGACCTTCCAGGCGCTGCGGATCGAGGTCAACGACGAGCTCGGCGTCTACCGCCGGGCCCTGCCCGCGGCGCTCGAGCTGCTGGCTCCCGGCGGCCGCGTCGTCGTCCTGTCCTACCACTCGCTCGAGGACCGCATCACGAAGCGCGTCTTCACCGCAGCCACCACGTCGACGGCGCCGCGTGACCTGCCCGTCGTCCCCGAGTCCATGCTGGCCCGCTTCCGCTCGCTCACCCGAGGGGCGGAGCAGGCCGGCGAGGACGAGATCGCCGAGAACCCCCGCGCGCGTTCGGTCCGGATGCGCGCCGTCGAACGGATCGCCGCATGAGCACGACGTCGTCCCCCCGCGCGCTCGGCCGATCGGCCGTCGTCAGGTCGACGGCCCTGGCCTCCGGACTCGCGGCTCGCAGTCGCGACGCCCGGGAGGCGGGCCTCAAGCTCGTCGGACCCGTCCGGGTGCGCGCCCGTCGCGCACCGTTCGTGGTCGTCGTGCTGTCGGTCCTGGCCGCCGGTCTGGTCGGCCTGATCCTGTTCAGCACCGCGATGCAGGCCCAGTCGTTCCGCATCGACGACCTGCAGCGGCAGGCCACGCTGCTGCAGGCGCAGAAGGACCAGCTCGCCACCGAGGTCGAGCAGATGCAGAGCCCGTCCGGCGTGGCCCAGCGCGCGCTCGCGCAGGGCATGGTGCCCAACGCCAGCCCCGTGTTCCTGAGGCTGTCGGACGGCAAGGTGATCGGCGAGCCGGTCGCGGCCGAGCCCGGCACGAACGTGAGGAGGGCCGGCTGATGCCCGTGTCGGTGACCCGCAACCGGGTGCGCGTGCTCATCGTGGCGGTCCTCGTGCTGTTCGTGCTGTTCGCGGGGCGGCTGTTCCAGATCCAGGCCGTCGACTCCAAGGCGTACGCGGCGATGGCGGTCGAGGCCGGCACCCGCAAGGCCGTCGTGCCCGCACCGCGCGGCGACATCCTCGACCGCAACGGCGAGGAGCTGGTCACCAGCACCGACGGACTGACGATCACCGGCGATCCCTCGATGGCGGCGGAGAACGCCCCCGAGATCGCCCGCCTCCTGCACGAGAAGCTGGGCGACGAGATCGACTACTTCGACACGATCCAGAAGCTGCGCACGCCCAACTCGCGCTTCGTCTACATCGCCAAGGACCTGCCGGCCTACGAGGCGAAGCAGGCCGTTACCGCGGTCAACGAGGCCGGCTACCCGGGGATCTTCACCGAGACCGAGTCGTTGCGCACCTACCCGGGTGGCTCCCTCGCGGCGAACGTCCTGGGCATCACCGAGAGCAACGGCAAGGGCATCGCCGGCCTCGAGAAGCAGTACGACACCAACCTCACCGGCAAGGACGGCTCCTCGACGTACGAGGTGTCCTCGACGGGCCAGCGCATCCCGATGGCCGACTCGACGGTCGAGGAGATGGTGCCCGGCGCCGACCTCACGACGACGATCGACCGCGACCTGCAGTGGTACGCGGACCAGCGACTGCGTGACGTCGTCAGCTCGGCCGGCGCCGACTACGGCCTCGCGATCACGATGGACGTCCGCACGTGCGAGGTCGTGCAGATGTCGCAGGCGCCGACGTACAACCCCGCTACCCGCGAGAACGTCACGGAGAAGACACTCGTCAACCGCGCGGTGTCGAACGTGTACGAGCCGGGCTCGGTCATGAAGACGATCACGATGGCGGCGCTCGCCGACCAGGGCAAGGTCACGGCGGACACGAAGATCAAGGTGCCGTCGGGGCTGTCGATCGACGGCTTCCCGATCGGCGACTACTGGCAGCACGGCACGCTGCGGCTGACCGCCGCCGGCGTCATCGCGAAGTCCTCGAACCTCGGCACGATCGTGGCGGCCGAGCAGATGTCGGACTCGACGTTCTACTCCTACCTGCGCAAGTTCGGCTTCGGCTCCCGGACCGGCATCGACCTGCCGGAGGAGTCGGTCGGCCTGCTCGCCCCCGCCCGGGAGTGGACGAAGTCGAAGCACGCGACCGTCTCGTTCGGCCAGGGCGTCTCGGTCAACGCGGTCCAGATGATCCGCGCGGTCGGCGCGATCGCCAACGGCGGCGTGATGTGCACCCCGCACCTGACGGCGGGCGCGGACCACGGCGACTCGCGCCGCGTCGTCTCCCGCGAGGCCGCTTCGGAGGTCACGCGCATGATGGAGGCGGTCACGGCCGACGACGGCACCGCCCCCACGGCGCAGATCGACGGCTACCGGGTCGCCGGCAAGACCGGCACCGCATGGCGGGTCAACCCGACGACGGGCACCTACATCCACGGGCAGAACACGATCTCGTTCATGGGCTTCGCGCCGGCGGACAATCCGCGCTTCATCACGTACGTCGTGATCGACAAGCCGCCGGCCAACGCGGGCGGTGGCTCGATGGCGGGCCCGGTGTTCCAGGACATCATGTCGATGGCGCTCGAGCGGTTCGGCGTCACGCCCACGGGGTCGAAGTCACCCAAGATCTCCCAGGATTGGTAGCCGTCGGACTCGCCGGTAGGTTGGCCGGGTGGAGAACGTGAGGGTCCGGCCGTACGACGCGCCCGCATGGAACCTCGCTCGTGTGGCCGCCGACCTGCCCGGGGCCACGGTCCACGGCGAGGCGACCGTCTCCGGTGTGAGCCTCTCGACGCGTGACGTGGTGCCCGGCGACCTGTTCGCGGCGCTGCCGGGGGCTGCGACCCACGGGGCGCGGTTCGCCGAGCAGGCGCTCGCGGCCGGAGCCGTGGCCGTCCTCACGGACCCGGCCGGCGCGGACCTGCTGGCGGACGGCACCCCGCACGTCGTCGTGCACGAGCCGCGGTCGGTGCTCGCGGCGTTCGCGGCGGACTTCTACGACCACCCGAGCCGGCGCCTCACGACCGTGGGCGTCACCGGCACGCAGGGCAAGACCACGACGACCTACCTCGCCGAGGCGGCGCTCGGCGCCCACCGCTGCGCCGTCATCGGCACGGTCGGCACGCGGATCGCCGGACGGCCGGCGGCGAGCAGCCTCACGACGCCGGAGGCTCCGGCCCTGCAGGCGCTGTTCGCCGTCATGGCCGAGGAGCAGGTCGCGGCCTGCGCGATGGAGGTGTCCAGCCACGCGATCGTGCAGGGCCGGGTCGACGGTTTCGTGCTCGACGCGGCAGTCTTCCTCAACCTCGGTCGCGACCACCTCGACTTCCACCACGACCTCGAGTCGTACTTCGCGGCGAAGGCCGAGCTCTTCACGCCCGCACACGCGCGCCGGGCCGTCGTCAACGTCGACGACGCGCACGGACGGATCCTCGTCGAGCGCACCTCGCTGCCCGTCACGACGTTCTCGACGACCGGGCTGCCGGCCGACTGGCGTGCGGTGAACCTGCGCGCGCACCGGCTGGGGAGCGACGTCACGCTGCTGGGCCCCGAGGGTGGCGCGGTCGAGCTGAGCGTCCCGCTCGCTGGCGCGTTCAATGTCTCGAATGCCGTCGCGGCCGTGGTCGCCCTGGCGGGCGAGGGGTTCGCGGTGGAGGAGCTCGCGGCGGGCATCGCGACCGCGCCGGGCGTGCCCGGCCGCATGGAGCGGGTCGACGTCGGCCAGTCGTTCACGGCGGTCGTCGACTACGCGCACAAGCCCGAGGCGATCGAGGCCGTCCTCACCGCGTTGCGGCCGGTCACCGCGGGCCGACTCATCGTCGTGCTGGGTGCCGGCGGCGACCGTGATCGCGGCAAGCGACCGATCATGGGCGAGGTCGCGGCACGGCTGGCGGACGTCCTCGTGGTGACCGACGACAACCCGCGCAGCGAGGTGCCGGCCGCGATCCGCGCCGAGGTGCTCGCCGGCGCGACCGGCGGTGCCGCGCACGTGGTCGAGATCGGTGACCGACGCGAGGCGATCGCCGCCGCGGTCGCCCAGGCCCGGCTCGGCGACACGGTCGTCGTGGCGGGCAAGGGGCACGAGCGCGGCCAGCAGGTCGGCGACGTGGTCCATCCGTTCGACGACCGAGAGGTGCTGGTGGAGTTGCTGGGCGGGGACGGTTCCCGATGATCGACACGACCCTGGCCGAGATCGCCAAGGCGACCGACGGACGCGTGGTGGGCGGCGAGGACGTCCTCGTCACGGGACCCGCGGTCGTCGACTCCCGACGGGCGGTGCCCGGCGCGCTCTTCGTCGCCGTCGCCGGCGAGCACGTCGACGGCCACGAGTTCGCGCCGACCGCGACCGCCGCGGGAGCCGTCGCGACCCTCGCGACGCGCGAGGTGCCCGGTCCGCACGTCCTGGTCACCGAACCCGTCGAGGCGCTGGGCCGGCTCGCCGCGGACCGGCTCGCGGTGCTGCGCGGCGCGACGGACGTCGACGTCGTCGCGATCACCGGCTCGCAGGGCAAGACGAGCGTCAAGGACCTCGTCGCGCACGTGCTGGGCGCCCACGCGGCGACGGTCGCACCCGAGGGATCGTTCAACAACGAGCTCGGCGTCCCGCTGACGGTGCTGCGTGCGGATGCGACGACGCGTCACCTCGTCCTCGAGATGGGGGCCCGGGGGATCGGTCACATCGCCCACCTGTGCCGGATCGCCCGCCCCGACGTCGCGGTCGTCCTGAACGTGGGCTCGGCCCACGCCGGCGAGTTCGGCGGAGTCGAGCAGACCGCCCGGGCCAAGGGCGAGCTCGTCGAGGCGCTCGCGTCGTCCGGCGTCGCCATCCTGAACGCCGACGACGAGCGGGTCGCCGCGATGGCCTCGCGGACGCGGGGGAGTGTCGTCACGTTCGGTCGTGCGGGCGACGTGCGGCTCGTGGGCGACATCGAGAGCGATGCGTCGGGACACCCGCACTTCCGGGTCGAGGTCGACGGCCGCACCCACGGCGTGACGGTGCCCCAACTGGGCGCCCACCACGCGCTGAACGCGCTCGCCGCGATCGCGGCCACGCGAGCCCTCGGCGTCCCGGTCGAGGATGCCGTGGCGGCGCTGGCCGGCGCGGGCGCCGCCTCGCCGATGCGGATGGAGCGGCACGAGACGGCCTCCGGCGCGATCGTCGTGAACGACGCCTACAACGCGAACCCCGAGTCGATGGCCGCCGCCCTGCGGACGCTGGCCGACCTCGCGCCGGGCCGCGGGATCGCCGTGCTCGGCGAGATGCTCGAACTGGGCGAGGAGTCCGAGCAGGACCATCTCGAGATCGGCCGGCTCGCCGCCGAGCTGGGCATCGGGCGCGTCGTGGCCGTGGGCGCCGGAGCAGCGCCGATCGCCACGGGTGCCGGCGAGATCGGGGAGTCCGTCGACGACGTCGACGCCGCAATCCGGGCCGTCTCCGCGAGCCTGCGTTCCGGCGACGTCGTCCTTGTGAAAGCATCGAGGGGCATTCGCCTCGAGCGGGTCGCCGACGCGCTGGTGCGCGCCTGACGCAGGACCGGGAAGGAACGATCAAGACCGATGCTGGCCGTACTGATCGCGGGACTCGTGGGACTCGTCGGGACCCTGGTGGGTACCCGGTTCGCGATCTCCGTGCTCGTGAAGAAGGGCTACGGCCAGCTGATCCGTGACGACGGTCCCACGTCGCACCACGTGAAGCGCGGCACGCCCACGATGGGCGGGCTCGTGATCATCGTCTCGACCGTCGCGGGCTATGCGATCGCCAAGCTGCTCACCGGGTACGAGCCCAGCGCCTCGGCACTGCTGCTGCTGTTCCTTTTCGTCGGGCTCGGGGCGATCGGCTTCCTGGACGACTGGATCAAGGTCGCCAAGCAACGCAGCCTCGGTCTGCGCAGCAAGGCCAAGATGATCGGGCAGGTCCTCGTCGGGCTCGTGTTCGCGGTGCTCGCGATCGGCTGGGAGGACGAGAACGGCCAGACCCCCATCACGCACGCGATCTCCTTCACGCGCGACCTGCCGTGGACGATCCCGACGATCCTGCTCATCGTGTGGGTCCTCCTGATGATCGCGGGAGCCAGCAACGGCGTGAACCTCACCGACGGGCTCGACGGCCTGGCCACGGGCGCCTCGGTGATGGTGTTCGGCGCCTACATCCTCATCAACGTGTGGCAGAGCAACCAGAGCTGCTTCCTGGTCGAGGCCGGGCCGAAGTGCTACGAGGTGCGCGATCCGCTCGACCTCGCGGTCCTCGCCTCGGCGGTCACCGGGGCGTGCTTCGGCTTCCTGTGGTGGAACGCCTCGCCGGCCAAGATCTTCATGGGTGACACCGGCTCGCTGTCGCTCGGTGGCCTGATGGCCGGGTTCGCCCTGATGACCCGCACCGAGCTGCTGCTGCTCGTGATCGGCGGCCTGTTCGTCATCATCACGGCCTCGGTGATCCTGCAGGTCGGCTACTTCAAGATCAGCGGCGGCAAACGGATCTTCCGGATGGCGCCGCTGCAGCACCACTTCGAGCTCAAGGGCTGGGCCGAGATCACGATCGTCGTCCGGTTCTGGATCATCAGCGGCATCTGCGTCGTGACGGGCGTCGGCCTCTTCTACTGGGAGTGGGTCGTCGGTGCCTTCTGAGCCTGACGTGCGCGTGCTCGGCCGCGACGACTCGTGGGAGGGCGTCCGCGCCGTCGTCACGGGCTTCGGCGTGAGCGGCTTCGCGGCGGCCGACACCCTGACCCACCTCGGGGCCGACGTCGTCGTGGTCGACGAGGCCGAGGGCGACGCGGCCCAGCACGAACAGGCCCACCTGCTCGAGGTGCTGGGCGCCGACGTGCGCCTCGGCCCGGGCAGCACGGCCGCGCTGCCCGCCGACGTCGACCTCGTGGTGACCTCGCCGGGCTGGCGCCCGAGCGCCGGGCTGCTCGTCGAGGCGGCGGGTCGCGCCGTCCCCGTGTGGGGCGAGGTCGAGCTGGCGTGGCGGCTGAGAGGCGAGGACGCGGCCCCGTGGCTCGCGGTGACCGGCACGAACGGCAAGACGACGACGGTCCAGATGCTCGAGCAGATCCTGCAGGCCGCCGGACGTCGGGCGCAGGCCGTCGGCAACGTGGGCGTTCCCGTCGTCGAGGCGGTCATGGATCCGGCCGGCCGCGACGTGCTGGCGGTCGAGCTGTCGAGCTTCCAGCTGCACTGGACGCAGTCGATGTCCGCGCAGGCCGCCGTGGTGCTGAATGTCGCTCCAGACCACTACGACTGGCACGGCGGTGCCGAGGCGTACGCCGCCGCGAAGGGCCGCGTGTACGAGCAGGCGCAACGCGCCTGCGTCTACAACGTCGCCGACGAGGCCACGCGACACCTCGTGGAGGAGGCCGACGTCGTGGAGGGCTGCCGGGCGATCGGCTTCACCCTCGCGATGCCCGAGGTCGGGATGGTCGGGGTCGTCGACGACCTGCTCGTCGACCGCGCCTTCGTGGAGACCCGGACGACCCACGCCGCCGAGCTGGCCTCGCTGACCGACCTCGCCGACGCCTCGCCGCACAACGTCGAGAACGCGCTCGCGGCGGCGGCGCTGGCCCGGGCCCACGGCGTGCCGCCGGCCGCGGTCCGCGAGGGACTCCGGGCCTACCGGCTCGGACCGCACCGGATCGCCACGGTGGCCCTGCGCGACGACGTCCGCTGGGTCGACGACTCCAAGGCGACCAACCCGCATGCCGCGCGGGCCTCGCTGCTCAGCTTCGACCACGTCGTCTGGGTCGCCGGTGGACTGGCCAAGGGCGCGACGTACGACGAGCTCGTCGAGTCGGTCCGCCCCCGACTGCGCGGCGCGGTGCTGATCGGCGCCGACCGCGACCTGATCGCCGACGCCCTCGCCCGGCTCGCGCCCGAGGTGCCGGTCGAACTCGCCGACGGCGATGCGGCCGAGGCGCTCATGGACGCCGCCGTCGCGGCTGCCGCGCGGCTCGCCCAGAACGGCGACACCGTGCTGCTGGCGCCGGCCGCCGCGTCGATGGACCAGTTTCGCGACTACGCCCACCGTGGTGACGCGTTCGCGGAGGCGGTCCACCGCTCGTCGTCGAACTGATCTCGACACGCGTCGCGAGATCCGAGCCCCGGCCCGTCCCGGGGGTCACACTGGACGCAGTCTCTTCTCTTCCCCGAAGGAACGCCATGAGTACCACCGCATCTCGGCGGTCGACGAGCCACACGCTCGAGTCCGTGCGGAGCCTGCTCGAACGTCCGCTCGCCTCGTACCAGCTCGTGCTGGGCACGACCGGCCTCCTGCTCGGCCTGGGCCTGATCATGGTGCTGAGCGCCAGCTCGGTCTTCGCGCTGCGCGTCTACGGCAACTCCTTCGAGATCTTCACCCGCCAGGCGATCTTCGCCGTCGTCGGGGGCACCGCCTTCCTCATCGCCCTGCGAATGCCGCTGGCCACCGTGCGCCGGTTCGCCCGTCCGGCCCTCATCAGCGTCGTACTGCTGATCTGCGTGACGTTCACCCCGCTGGGCCTGACCGTCAACGGCAACCGGAACTGGATCCCGCTGTTCGCGGGCTTCAACCTGCAGCCGTCGGAGTTCGCGAAGCTCGCGCTCGTGCTCTGGATCGCCGACCTCTACACGCGCCGGCACAAGTACCTCGGCACGGCGCGCTACGTGCTGACCCCGATGGTCCCCGTGGCCGCCGGGGTGTCGGCCCTCGTGGTGGCGCAGAAGGACCTCGGCACCGCCGTCATCCTGTTCGCGATCATCGCCGGGATGCTGTGGGTCGCCGGCCTGCCGCTCAAGCCCATGCTCGCGTTCGGGGCGGGCCTGACCGTGATCCTGCTGTTCTTCGTCGCGACGGCCCAGCACCGCATCGACCGCTTCATGTCGTTCCTCAACCCGATGGCCGACCCGGAGAAGTCCGGCTACCAGGCGATCAAGGCCATGATGGGCTTCGCCCGCGGCGGCTTCTGGGGCCTGGGCCTGGGTGGCAGCCGGCAGAAGTGGGGCGCACTGCCCGAGGCGCACACCGACTTCATCCTCGCGGTCATCGGCGAGGAGCTCGGCCTGGCCGGCAGCCTCGTCGTGATCTCGCTGTGCGCGCTGCTGGCCTACACCGGGTTCCGCATCGCGCACCGCAGCAAGGACCGGTTCGCGCGCTACCTCGCCGCCGGCATCACGATCTGGATCACGACCCAGGCGCTCATCAACATCGGCATGGTCCTCGGTCTGCTGCCGGTCATCGGCGTGCCGCTGCCCCTCGTGTCCTACGGTGGATCCAGCATGATCGCGACACTCGCAGCCCTGGGCCTGCTGGCCAACTGCGCGACGACCGAGCCCGGTGCGGCGCGGGCGCTCGCGACCTCCAAGCGCGCCAAGGCACGACGCAAGCAGGGCTCCTCGGCGCGCACCGCGACCGTCACACGGGGGCGCTGACCGTGCGAGTGCTGCTCGCCGGCGGTGGCACCGCCGGCCACACGTCGCCCCTGCTCGCCACGGCGGCCGTGCTCGCGGAGGCCAGCGACGAGATCGTGTGCCTCGGGACCCCGAAGGGTCTGGAGGTCTCGCTCATCCCGCAGGCGGGCTACGCACTCGAGCTCGTGCCGCCGGTCCCGCTGCCGCGCCGCCCCAACGCCGACCTCGCGCGCCTGCCGGGCCGCCTGCGCGCCTCGGTCAAGGCGACACTCGCCGTCATCGACCGGTTCCGGCCCGACGTCGTCGTCGGGTTCGGCGGCTACGTCTCCGTCCCGGCCTACCTCGCGGCGCGACGACGCAAGCTGCCGCTCGTCGTGCACGAGGGCAACGCCCTGCCCGGCATCGCCAACAAGCTCGGCGCGCGATTCACCCGGCACGTCGCCACGAGCTTCCCCGAGACCGACCTCCCGCACGCCGACTACGTCGGGCTGCCGATCCGGCGTCAGATCGCCGACCTCGACCGGTCCTCCGTCCGGGCCCAGGGGCGTGAGCACTTCGGGCTCGACCCCGACCGGCCCACGATCCTGGTGACCGGCGGCTCGCAGGGCGCCCGCCGGATCAACACGACGATGGCGGCCGCCGCGCGCGACCTCGCCGACGCCGGGGTGCAGGTCCTGCACGCCGCCGGCCGGCCCGAGGAGGTCGAGGTCGACCGGCGCGCCGACGATCCGCCGTACGTCGTCGAGACCTACATCGACCGCATCGACCTGGCCTACGCCGCCGCCGACCTCGTGGTATGCCGCTCGGGCGCCAACACCGTCACGGAGGTCGCGGCGGTGGGACTGCCCGCCGTCTTCGTGCCGCTGCCGATCGGCAACGGCGAGCAGGCGCTCAACGCCCATCCCGTCGTGGGCGCCGGTGGCGGGCTGCTGATCGAGGACGCCGCGTTCACGCCGGCCTGGGTCGACAGCGCCGTCGTGCCGCTCGTGACCTCGCCCGATCGGCTCGAGCACATGTCCCACGCGGCCTCCGGGATCGTGCGCCGCGATGCCGCCGAGCGGCTCGCCGACCTGGTCCACGCCGCGGGACGGGAGCGCCGGTGAGGATCGACGTGCCGCCGGAGGTCCTGCCCCTCGACCGGATCGGGCGCGTGCACCTCATCGGCATCGGCGGGGCCGGCCTGTCCGCGATCGCGCTGCTCATGCACGAGGCGGGCGTCGACGTCACGGGCAGTGATGCCCGGGACTCGGCCGTCCTGCAACGGCTCCGCGACGCCGGGATCGTGTGCCACGTCGGACACGACGCGGCCCACGTCGCCGATCGCGACACCGTGATCGCCTCCACGGCCGTGCCGGAGGACAACCCCGAGGTGGTCGAGTCGGTGCGCCGGGGGCTGCGGCTGTGGCCGCGCTCGGCCGGGCTGATGGCCACGATGCTGTCCGACCGGCGGATCGCCGTCGCCGGCACGCACGGCAAGACCACGACGACCGCGATGCTGACGTTCGCACTGCGCGGGGCCGACGCCGATCCCTCGTTCGCGATCGGTGCCGAGGTCGCCGGACTGGGCACCAACGCGCGCCGCGGTGGGGGAGCGGACTTCGTGGTCGAGGCCGACGAGAGCGACGGCGCGTTCCTGCACTACCGGCCGCACCTCGCGATCGTCACGAACGTCGATGCGGACCACCTCGACACGTGGGGCTCGGTCGAGGCGTACGAGGAGGCCTTCGCCCGGTTCGCCGCGACCGTCGAGGAGGTCGTCGTCGCGTCGGCGGACGATCCCGGCAGCCGGCGCCTCGTCGAGGCCGCGACGGCGCCGCGCATCGTGACGGCCGGGTTCGCCGACGACGCCGCGGTGCGCGGGACGGAGGTCACGGTCTCCGGATCGACGACCCGGTTCGTCGTGCACGCGGCCGACCTGCCGCCGACCGAGGTCGTCCTCGCGGTCCCCGGCCGGCACTACGCGGCCGACGCCCTGCTGGCCCTGGCCGCCGGGCTCGAGCTCGGTCACGACCTCGCCGGACTCGTCGCGGGAATCTCGGCCTACACGGGCGCCGCGCGCCGCATGGAGCCGAAGGGGCAGGCCGCCGGGATCCGCGTCGTGGACTCCTACGCGCACCATCCGACCGAGATCGCCGCCGACCTCGCCGCCGCGCGTGCCCTGGCCGGCGACGGCCGACTCGTCGTGGTGTTCCAGCCACACCTGGTCAGCCGGACCCGCCTGTTCGGCGCGCAGATGGGTCGCGAGCTGGCGGCGGCCGACGTCGTCGTGGTGGCCGACCTCTATCTCGCGCGTGAGGCGCCCGACCCCGAGGTCACGTCGGCGCTCGTGCTCGACGCTGCCGGTCCCGGCGCGATCGCCGGCGGCCCGGTCGACCGGGTTCCCGCGGTCGTGCTCCCGTTGCTGCGGTCCGGCGACCTCGTCCTGACCCTCGGTGCGGGCGACGTCACGACCGTCGGCCCGGCACTGCTGAGCGCTCTCGGCGGTGCCGATGAGTGACCGCCTCGTCGAGAAGCTGAGGCAACGGCGTCGGCGCCGGCTGTGGAAGATCGCGGCGGTCGTGCTCGTCGTGGTGCTGGTCTGCGTCGCGGCGTGGGCCGTGTGGTTCTCGAGCCTGCTCGAGGTCCGTGATGTCGAGGTCTCGGGCACCGAGCACCTCTCGACGGAGCAGGTCCTCGACGCGGCGGACGTTCCCGAGGCCACGCCGCTGCCGCGCGTCGACACCGATGCGATCGCCGAGCGCGTCGGTGAGCTGCTGCCGGTCGAGTCGGTCGTCGTGGCCCGCGACCTGCCGCACACCGTGACGATCGCCGTCACGGAACGCTCGGCCGTCGCCTGGATCGAGAAGTCCGGCGGGCCGTGGGCCGTCGATGCGCACGGGGTCGTCTACCGGTCCTTGGCGTCCGAGCCCTCGCACATCCCCGAGCTCGACGTCGACGCGGACGACTCGCGCACGGTGGCCGCCGCCGCGAGCGTGGTCGCCGACATCGAGAGCGGCGACCCCGAGCTGGCCAAGGACATCGAGACGGTGAGCGCCGAGACGCGCGACTCGATCGAGCTCGAGCTCTCCGGCGGCCGCACGGTCGTGTGGGGGAGTGCGGAGGACTCCGAGGCCAAGCTCGCGGTGCTGACCCCGCTGCTGCAGATCGACGCCCGCACGTACGACGTCAGCGCCCCCGAGCGCCCGACCACCCTGCAGTAGGCGCGCGAGGGCGTCGCCGACCCCGCCGATCCCGCAAAGAGTCGCGCAACACGTCGACACCCCGGCGTGTCATCCCGGATCGATCGGCCGTCGCGCCTACTGTCGTTCACATCGAGGAGGTTGACATAACTATAAGCCTCCAGTTGAAGGTTAAGGTTGAAGGGAAGACGACATGGCGGTCCAGAACTACCTTGCGGTGATCAAGGTCGTCGGCATCGGCGGCGGTGGCGTCAACGCCGTGAACCGCATGATCGAAGCCGGACTCAAGGGCGTGGAGTTCATCGCGATCAACACCGATGCACAGGCGCTCCTCATGACCGACGCGGACGTCAAGCTCGACGTCGGCCGGGACTCGACGCGCGGCCTCGGCGCCGGCGCGGACCCCGAGATCGGCAAGAAGGCGTCCGAGGACCACGCGGAGGAGATCGAGGCGGCCCTCAAGGGCGCCGACATGGTCTTCGTCACCGCGGGCGAGGGAGGCGGCACCGGCACCGGCGGCGCTCCCGTCGTCGCGCGCATCGCGCGCTCGCTCGGTGCCCTGACGATCGGCGTCGTGACCCGGCCGTTCAAGTTCGAGGGCCGCAACCGCGCCGCGCAGGCCGACGTCGGCGTGCAGCGGCTGCGCGAGGAGGTCGACACCCTCATCGTCATCCCGAACGACCGACTGCTCTCGATCAGCGACCAGAGCATCAGCTTGCTCGACGCCTTCCGCCAGGCCGACCAGGTCCTCTACCAGGGCGTCTCGGGCATCTCCGAGCTCATCACCACGCCCGGTCTGATCAACGTCGACTTCGCCGACGTCAAGTCGATCATGAGCGATGCCGGCTCGGCCCTCATGGGCATCGGCTCGGCGCGCGGTGAGCACCGTGCGGCCACGGCGGCCGAGCTCGCCGTCTCCAGCCCGCTGCTCGAGGCCTCCATCGAGGGTGCCCGTGGCGTGCTGCTGTCGATCGCGGGCGGTTCCGACCTCGGCCTGTTCGAGATCAACGAGGCCGCCGAGCTGGTGCAGGAGGCGGTCCACGAGGACGCCAAGATCATCTTCGGCACCGTCATCGACGACTCGCTCGGCGACGAGGTTCGCATCACGGTCATCGCCGCCGGCTTCGACGGTGGTGAGCCGAAGCAGCGCGACACGGCCCAGCCGGCCCTGCGCCGCGAGCCCGCGGAGTCCCCGGCCCAGCCCGCTGCCACGACCGAGCAGCCCGTGGTCAGCGAGCCCGTGCCGGTCGGCCAGCCCTCCGGTCAGGAGTTCGGCGACGGGCTGGACATCCCCGACTTCCTGCGCTGAGCCGTGACCGCCGCTCCGTTCTGGTTCCGCGGCGGGCTCGGCCGGGCCGAGTTCGGCTTCACCGACGCGCGGACCGATCTCGGCCGCGGGCCGCTGGGCGAGAGCGGTGCCGCACCGGGCGTCCCCGTGGCGACCGCAGCGCTCGGCGGCGCCCGGCCGGCGCTCATGCGTCAGGTGCACGGCGCGACGGTCGCGCTCGCCGATCCCGAGGCAGCGGCACCCGAGGCCGATGCGCTCGTCCTCGACCGGACCGGCGTCGCGGCCATCGTCCGGGTGGCCGACTGCACCCCCATCGTCCTCGTCGACGCCGAGCGACCCCTGGCCGCGGTCGTGCATGCGGGGCGCGTCGGCATGGCCGCCGGGGTGGTCCCGGCGGCGGTCGCCGCATTGCGTGAGCGCGGAGCCGACCGGCTCGAGGCGTGGATCGGCCCGAGAGCCTGCGGCGGCTGCTACGAGGTGCCGCAGGACCTGGCCGACGAGGTCGCCGCGATCGAACCGGCCAGCCGCTCGACCACGACGTGGGGCACGCCGAGCCTGGACATCGGCGCCGGTGTCGCCGCGCAACTCGCGCGCGCGGACGTCGTCGTGCACGACCTCGGTGGCTGCACGATCGAGGACGACCGCTTCTGGTCGCACCGCCGCCAGGGTGAGGCGGCCGGCCGCTTCGGTGCCGTCGTCGTGCTGCACGAGGCACCGCGATGAACCGCGAACAGGAGCTGGCGGCCAACCTCGCCGACGTCGAGGAGCGGATCGCCGCCGCCTGCGACGAGGCGGGACGCGACCGCGGCGAGGTCCGCCTGATCGTGGTCACGAAGACCCACCCCGCGTCCGACGTGGCGCTGCTCGCCCGACTCGGCGTCACCGACGTCGGCGAGAACCGGCACCCCGAGGCGGGGGACAAGCATGACGAGGCACTCGCGCTCGGCGCGCACGTGCGCTGGCACTTCGTCGGGGGACTGCAGACCAACAAGGCCGGTGTGGTGGCCCGCTACGCCGATGTCGTGCAGAGCGTCGATCGGGCGAAGCTCGCGCGCTCGCTCGATCGTGGTGCCGAGGCCGCCGGACGCACACTCGAGTGCCTCATCCAGGTCGACTTCGACACCTCCGACCCGGGCCGGGCGGGCGTGCCGGTCGCCGAGGTGCTGCCGCTGGCCGAGCTCGTGCTCGAGGACTGCCCGCACCTCGTGCTCGGCGGCCTCATGACCGTGGCCCCGCTGGGCCAGGACCCCGAGCCGAGCTTCGCGCGGCTGCGCGAGCTGAGCGCCGAGCTGACCCGGATCGCCCCGGCGGCGACGGCGATCTCGGCCGGGATGAGTGATGACTTCGAGGCGGCGATCAGGCACGGAGCGACACACCTGCGTGTGGGTCGTTCGGTGCTCGGGCAACGCCTGGGACTGCAGTAGTGTCGACAACGTCAAGATCTGACCACCGGGAGTGAGCATGGCTGGCGCAATGCGCAGGATGGGCGAGTACCTCGGACTCGTCGAGCAGGCCGAGTACGACGACGCGCTCGAGTACGAGCCGGAACAGCCGGTGCGTGCTGCGACCGCTGTCCGTCCGGTCGCCGCCGCGAGCCCTCAGCGGACCGTGACGGCACTCGACGACCGCCGTCAGGCTGGCCTGTCGGTCGCCGACCTCGCCCGCATCGAGACGGTCACCCCGCGCACGTACAACGACGCCCGCACGATCGGCGAGTCGTTCCGTGCCGGCGTCCCGGTCATCATGAACCTGTCCGACATCGGGGACGACGACGCCAAGCGCCTCGTCGACTTCGCCGCAGGCCTCGTCTTCGCCGTGCACGGCACGATCAACCGGGTCACGGCGAAGGTCTTCCTGCTGTCGCCCGAGGGCGTGCAGGTATCGGACGAGGACCGGGCGACGCTTGCCGCCGGCGGTTTCTACAACCAGAGCTGAGCGCGTGTGACGATCGTCGGCACGATCCTGTACGACCTGCTGTACCTCGCGATCATCTTCGTCATCGCCCGTTTCGTCATCGACTGGGTCCAGTTGCTGGCCCGGCGATGGCAGCCGCGGGGCTTCGTCGCGGTGCTCTGCGAGCTCGTCTTCAGCGTCACGGACCCGCCCCTTCGCCTGCTCCGTCGGGCCATCCCGCCGATCCGGCTGGGCGGCGTGATGCTCGACCTTTCGGCCATGGTGTTGCTGTTGGGGCTGTTCATCGCACAGTCACTCGTCGTGGTGATCTTTCTGCGATAGGACCGACTTGCCCACGCAGGCGCTTGGCGGGCGCATAGGATGAACCGGTACCGTTGACGACGGCCCGCAGCTTTCTCAACTGACACGACTCAACGCAGAGGTGACCAGATGGCGCTCACGCCCCAGGACATTCGTGACAAGCAATTCACTGCCGTCCGCTTGCGCGACGGCTACGACATGGGTGAGGTGGAGCAGTTCCTCGACGAGGTCGAGGTCGAGTTCGAACGCCTCGCGAACGAGAACACCGAGCTGAAGGCCAAGGTCGCCGAGCTCGAGTCCGCGCTGGAGGAGGCCAAGAAGGCTCCCAAGCCCGCCCCGGTCGCCGAGGCGCCCAAGCCCGAGCCGGTCAAGGCGCCCGAGCCGGTCAAGGCCGTCGAGCCCGCCGCCCCGCAGGAGATCAAGGTCACCTCGTCCGGTGAGGTGTCGGCTGCCGCCGCCCGCCTGCTCGAGATCGCGTCGGCGAACGCCGACCAGCTCATGGACGCCGCCAAGGGCGAGGCCGACGGAATCCTGGCCGACGCCCGCGTCGAGGCCGAGAAGCTGTCCGCCGAGGCCCGTCGCAACGCCGACACGCTGCAGTACGAGTCGCGCAAGCGCGCCGAGCAGCTCGACGTCGAGACCGAGCAGCGCCGCAAGGAGACGATCTCCAACCTCGAGCGAGAGCGTCAGGAGCTGCAGGGCGAGATCGATCACCTGCGTGCCTACGAGCGCGAGTACCGCGCCCGCCTGAAGGCGTACTTCCAGGACCAGCTCGCGCAGCTGGAGGGCAGCAGCCCGGTCGCCCCGCAGGGTGGCGGCTCCGCGCTCGACGGAGGCAACTCCGGCGAGTGACTCGCGTGGCCTGAGTCGACGACGGCGCCCGGTCCCCTCAGGGGGTCCGGGCGCCGTCGCGTCTGCGCGGGGATGCCGCGCGGGTGCGACTCAGGCGCGCTGGAGCGCGATCCGCAGGCCCAGCTCCGGGTCGCCGAGATCGCCGGCCACGTCACCCTCGTCGAACGACCGGGCCAGCACCTCCTCGGCGATCGAGGTGGCGTGCTCGCGCAGGGCGTCGGCGGTCTCGCCGTCGGCCGACCAGGTCAGCGTGATCCTGTCGGTGATCTCCAGACCGGAGGTCTTGCGCGCCTCCTGGATGACCCGGACGGCCTCGCGGGCCAGACCCGCGCGACGCAGGTCGTCGTCGATCGCGAGGTCGAGCGCGACGGTCTCGCCCTGCTCGTTGACGACCGACCAGCCCTCGCTCGGGCGCTCGGTCACGATCACGTCGTCGGGCTCGACCTCCCACGTGGCGCCTGCGTCACCGGTGACGACGGCCCGGCCGTCGCTCTCGAGCCTCGCGGCGAGCTCTGCGGCGTCCGTCGCCGCGATCGCCTGGGCGACCGTGGGTGTCTGCTTGCCGTACCGCTTGCCGAGATTGCGGAAGTTGGCCTTGGCGGAGAACTCGACGACATCGGAGCCGGCGTCGACCAACGAGCCCAGCGAGGCGATGTTCAGCTCCTCGCACACCTCGGCGCGCAGGTCCTCACCCAGTTGGTCGTGATGGGCCGAGCCGATCAGGGCGCGGCGCAGCGGCTGGCGCGTGCGGACCTTCGCCTCGGCACGGGCGGCCCGGCCGAGCTCGGTGACGCGACGGGCCAGGTCGACGCGCGTCGCGAGGCCGTCGACGACGAGCGATGCGTCGGCCGTCGGCCACGACGCCAGGTGCACGGAGGCGGCGGCGTCGGGCGTGACCGGCACGATGACGTCCTGCCACACGCGCTCGGCGATGAACGGCACGAGCGGCGCGAGGAGTCGCGTGACGACGTCGAGCACCTCGTGCAGGGTGGCGAACGCCGCGGCGTCACCGCGCCAGAAGCGCTTGCGCGACCGGCGCACGTACCAGTTCGAGAGGTCGTCGACGAACGTCGCCAGAACGCTGCCGGCGCGCTGGGTGTCGAACGTCTCGAAGGCATCGGTCACGTCGCGCACGAGGAGCTGCGTCTGCGAGAGCAGCCACCGGTCGAGCACCGACCGCTCGGCGACGGGCGGGATCTCGCCGGTCGCCGGGCTCCAGCCCTCGGCGCGGGCGTAGAGGACGTGGAAGGCGGCCGTGTTCCAGTACGTCAGGAGCACCTTGCGCACGATCTCGGTCAGCACGTTGTGACCGATGCGGCGGGCCGACCACGGTGAGCCGGAGCAGGCCATGAACCAGCGCAGCGCGTCGGCGCCGTGCTCGTCCATGAGCGGCATGGGCAGCAGGATGTTGCCCAGGTGCTTGCTCATCTTGCGGCCGTCCTCGGCCAGGATGTGGCCCAGGCAGACGACGTTCTCGTAGCTGGAACGGTCGAACACGAGCGTGCCGACGGCCATGAGGGAGTAGAACCAGCCACGGGTCTGGTCGATCGCCTCGCAGATGTACTGCGCCGGGTAGGCCTGCTCGAACTTCTCGGCCGAGCCCTCGGCATGGGGGTAGCCCCACTGCGCGAACGGCATCGAGCCGGAGTCGAACCACGCGTCGATGACCTCCGGGACGCGGCGGTACGTGCCCGGCTCGCCGTCGATCGTGAAGGTCACGTCGTCGATGTACGGACGGTGCGGGTCGAGGTCGGACTGGTCCGTGCCGGTCAGCTCGGACAGGTGCGCGAGCGACTCGACGCACACGACCTTCGCCGGATCGACGTCGTTGCGCCAGATCGGCAGCGGCGTGCCCCAGAAGCGGTTGCGCGACAGCGACCAGTCGATGTTGTTCTCGAGCCAGTCGCCGTAGCGGCCGTGCTTGATCGTGCCCGGGAACCAGTTGGTCTGCTCGTTCTGCGCGAGCAGCTCGTCCTTGCGCGCCGTCGTGCGGATGTACCACGCAGGCAGGGCGAAGTACATGAGCGGCGTGTGGCAGCGCCAGCAGTGCGGGTAGCTGTGCTCGTAGTCGAGCTTCGCGAACAGCAGCCCGCGCGAGCGCAGGTCGTCGACGAGCGTCGCGTCGGCGTCCTTGAAGAACGCGCCGCCCACGAGGGGCACGTCGTCGCCGAAGTGGCCGTCGGTCGTGATCGGGTTGACGACGGGCAGCCCGTAGGCCTTGCAGACCGTCATGTCGTCGGCGCCGAACGCGGGGGACTGGTGCACCAGGCCCGTGCCGTCCTCGGTCGTGACGTACTCGCCCAGGACGACGAAGTGGGAGTCCGGGATCTCGACGAGCTCGAACGGGCGGCGGTACGCCCAACGCTCCATGTCGCGACCGGTGACCGTCTCGTCGACCTCCCAGCCCTCGCCGAGCGCCTTCGCGACGAGCGGCTCGGCGACCACGAGGCGCTCCCCGTCCTTCGAGGCCAGGGCGTACGTGACGTCGGGGTGCACCGCGACGGCCGTGTTGGACACGAGGGTCCACGGCGTCGTGGTCCAGACCAGCAGGTCGACGCCCTGCCACGGACCCGACGTCAGCGGGAACCGGACGTACACCGACGGATCGGTGACGGTCTCGTAGCCCTGCGCGAGCTCGTGGTCGGACAGGGTCGTGCCGCACCGCGGGCAGTAGGGCGCGACGCGGTAGTCCTCGACGAGCAGGCCCTTGCCGTGGATCTGCGCCAAGGCCCACCAGACGCTCTCGACGTAGGGGGCATCCATCGTGCGGTAGGGATGGGCCATGTCGGTCCAGTAGCCCATCCGCTCGGTCATCTCCTCGAAGAGGTCGACGTTGCGCAGGACGGACTCGCGGCACTTCGCGTTGAACTCGGCGATGCCGTAGGCCTCGATGTCGGGCTTGCCGTTGAAGCCCAGCTCCTTCTCGACCGCGATCTCGACCGGCAGGCCGTGGCAGTCCCAGCCCGCCTTGCGGTCGACGTGGTAGCCCTGCATCGTGCGGAAGCGCGGGAAGATGTCCTTGAAGACGCGGGCCTCGACATGGTGGGTGCCGGGCGTGCCGTTCGCGGTCGGCGGCCCCTCGTAGAAGGTCCAGCGCGGGGCGTCGTCGGGGGTGTCCAGCGACGCGGCGAACGTCCCCTGCTCGGCCCACAGGTCGAGGATCTCGCGCTCCATCGCGGGCAGGTCCACGTGCGCGGGGACCTGTCGGTAGCCGAGTGGCTGATCACCCTGTCCTGCAAGGGTGGAAACGGGGGCGTTCGAGGCGTCCTGACTCACTCGGTCGATTCTACGGTGGGCCGACTTGCACCGGCTCCGCGGTCGGTCTACTGTCCCGGGCATGCCCAAGACCACGTTCGCCGTCCGCGCGGACGAGAAGCCCTGGACCGCCGCCGAGGCCAAGTCCGTCCGCGACGAGCTCACCGAGGACCTCGAGCGGCTGCGTGCCGAACTCGACATCTCGGCCAAGGATCTGCACGACCTCCTCGCCGGCGGCGTGGACGGTGCCGGCAACGATCAGGCCGACGTCGGCTCGAACAGCCTCGAGCGCGATGCGGAGATGTCGTTGGCGGCGAACCAGCGCGAGCTGCTGCTGCAGACCGAGAAGGCGCTCGGTCGCCTCGAGGACGGCAGCTACGGCGTGTGCGAGGTGTGCGGCGAGGCCATCGGCAAGATGCGCCTCATGGCGTTCCCCCGCGCGACGCTGTGCATGGACTGCAAGCGCCGCGAGGAGCGTCGCTGAGGACCGTGACATCCTCCACGGAACCTGATTCCGACCCCTCCGGCCCCGTCGGTCGCCGTCGTCTCGGTCTGTTCGCGGCGGTCGCCGTGGGCGTCGTGGCCATCGACCAACTGAGCAAGTGGTGGGCCGTGAGCCGTCTCGACGGCGATGACCCGATCGCGCTCGCCGGCGACCTGCTCAGCCTGCGATTCGTGCTGAATCCGGGTGCCGCACTGGGTACCGGTGCCGGCTACACGATCGTGCTGAGCCTCATCGCGATCGCCGTCACGGTCACGCTGCTCATCGTCGCGCGGCGCCTGCGCGACCCGTGGTGGGCGATCGGGCTGGGCCTGTTCCTCGGCGGTGCGGTCGGCAACCTGATCGATCGGCTGTTCCGCGAGCCGGGCTTCCTGCGCGGCCACGTCGTGGACTTCATCGACTATGCGGGCTTCTTCGTCGGCAATGTCGCGGACATCGCGCTGACGCTCGCGGCGGTCGTGATCGTCGTGCGCTCGTGGCAGGGCTACCGTTTCGACGGGACCCGGGAGGAGAAGTCATGAGCGAGGACCACAGGAGCGTGTACGTGCCCGAGGGGCTCGCCGGCGAACGGGTCGACGTGGCCCTCGCGCGGCTGTTCGGGGTCTCGCGGACGCGGGCAGGAGACCTCGTCGCCGAGGGCCACGTGCTGCTCGACGGGGTGCAGCCGATCAAGTCCGAGCGGGTCGAGTCCGGGGCCCTGCTGGAGGCGACGATCCCTTCGCCGCGCCGGGCTGTCGTCGTGCCGACCGAGGTCGAGGGCATGTCGATCGTGTTCGAGGACGACGACATCGTGGTCGTCGACAAGCCGGTCGGCGTCGCCGCGCACCCCGGCGTGGGCTGGGACGGACCGACCGTGTCGGGCCACCTCGCCGGCGTCGGCGTCCGGATCTCCACGTCGGGTGCTCCGGAGCGGCAGGGAATCGTCCAGCGGCTCGACGTCGGCACGAGCGGACTCATGGTCGTGACGAAGTCCGAGCGCGCGTACACGGTGCTGAAGCAGGCGTTCCGAGACCGCACGGTCGAGAAGACCTACCACTCGCTCGTGCAGGGACACCCCGACCCGCACACCGGCACGATCGACGCGCCGATCGCGCGTCATCCCAAGCACGACTTCAAGTTCACGGTGCGCGCCGACGGCCGGGCCAGCATCACGCACTACGACACGCTCGAGGCCCATCGGTTCGCCTCGCTGCTGACGATCAAGCTCGAGACCGGGCGCACCCACCAGATCCGCGTCCACATGGCCGCGATCAAGCACCCCTGCGTCGGCGACCCGCTCTACGGCGCCGACCCCGTCCTGGCGAAGAAGGTCGGCCTCGACCGCCAGTGGCTGCACGCCGTGAAGCTCGGCTTCGACCACCCGACGTCGGGCGAGTGGGTCGAGTTCGAGAGCCCGTACCCCGCCGACCTCCAGCGCGCGCTCGACATCGTCCGCGACCTCGACTGACCGTCCCGAGAGGACCGCTGGCAGTGACGTTCGAGAGGTGAAATCGCCGAATTCGCCCCTCGAACGTCACGCCCAGCGGTCCGCGGTGGCCACCTGTCGGTGATTGGACCGGTTGGCCTCGTCCGGCAACCCCGAGGGCGCTGCCACAATGGAGGGCATGTCGGAACTCGTGCGCCAGTCGGAGAAGTTGAGGGATGTCCTGTACGACATCCGCGGCCCCGTCAGCGCGCGAGCCGCCCAGCTGGAGTCCGAGGGGCACCGGATCCTCAAGCTCAACATCGGCAACCCCCAGCCGTTCGGCTTCGACGCGCCCGCCGAGATCCTGCAGGACGTGATCGCCGGGCTGCCCACGTCCCAGGGCTACTCCGACTCGCGCGGGATCCAGTCCGCGCGCCGGGCCGTCGTGCACCACTACCAGCTGCAGGAGGGCTTCCCGGCGATCGACATCGACGACGTGTGGCTCGGCAACGGCGTCTCGGAGCTCATCCAGATCGCGCTGCAGGCCCTCATCAACAACGGCGACGAGGTGCTGATCCCCGCGCCGGACTACCCGCTGTGGACGGCGGTGACGAATCTCGCCGGCGGCCGGCCCGTGCACTACCTGTGCGACGAGGAGAACGACTGGAACCCCGATCTGGCCGACCTCGAGAGCAAGATCACCGACCGCACCCGCGCGATCGTCGTGATCAACCCGAACAACCCGACGGGCGCGGTCTACAGCCGCGAGACCCTGGTCGCGATGGCCGATCTGGCGCGCAAGCACGACCTCGTCCTGATGGCCGACGAGATCTACGACAAGATCCTCTACGACGACGCCGTCCACGTCCCGCTCGCGAGCGTCGCGCCCGATGTGCTGACGCTGACGTTCAACGGGCTGTCCAAGGCGTACCGGGTCTGCGGCTACCGGGCCGCCTGGCTCGTCGTCACCGGTCCGCTCGAGCGCGCCGGCGACTACCTCGAGGGCATCACGCTGCTGGCCTCGATGCGCCTCTGTCCCAACGTCCCCGCGCAGAACGCGATCCAGGTGGCGCTCGGCGGCTACCAGTCGATCAAGGAGCTGATCCTGCCCGGCGGACGGCTGGTCGAGCAGCGCGACACCGCCGTCTCGGAGCTGCGCAAGATCCCCGGCGTGAGCGTGGTCCAGCCGCGAGGCGCGCTCTACGCCTTCCCTCGGTTCGATCCCGAGGTCTACCCGATCAAGGACGACCAGCAGTTCGTGCTGGACCTGCTGATGAGCGAGAAGATCCTGCTGACGCAGGGGACCGGCTTCAACTGGCCCGACCCTGACCACGTACGGATCGTGACCCTGCCATGGTCGCGTGATCTGGCCGAGGCGATCCAGCGGATGGGCAACTTCCTGTCCGGCTATCGCCAGGGCTGATCGCCGGCTCGAAACCGTCGGACCCGCATGTGAGGGTGGATCGCATGGAAACCACGGAACCGATGATCCGGGCCCGGGGCCTGGTCAAGCGATACGGAGACGTCGAGGCGCTGGCCGGACTCGACCTCACCGTGCCCGAGGGCACCGTGCTCGGCCTGCTGGGACCGAACGGCGCGGGCAAGACCACCGCGGTGCGGATCCTCACGACGCTGCTGCGTCCCGATGCGGGCGAGGCCACGGTCGCCGGCGTCGACGTCCTGGCCGATCCCGACGGCGTGCGCCGGCGGATCGGGCTGTCGGGCCAGTACGCGGCCGTCGACGAGTACCTCACCGGCTACGAGAACCTCGAGATGGTGGGTCGGCTCTACGGGATGCGGGCGAAACAGGCCGGTGCCCGCGCGCGCGAACTGCTCGAGCGATTCGGGCTCGCCGACGCCGCGGACCGGCCGTCGAAGACCTACTCGGGCGGCATGCGCCGCCGGCTCGACCTCGCCGGTGCGCTCGTGGCCGAGCCACCGGTGATCGTGCTCGACGAGCCGACCACGGGCCTCGACCCGCGCAGCCGCCAGCAGATGTGGGACGTGATCGCCGACCTGGTCTCCTCCGGCGGCACGGTGCTGCTCACGACGCAGTACCTCGAGGAGGCCGACCTCCTCGCCGACAACATCATCGTGATCGACCACGGCAGGGCGATCGCCGAGGGCACCGCCGACCACCTGAAGTCGCAGGTCGGCGGCGAGCGCATCGAGGTCGTCGTCGCCGATCCGGCGCGCGCCGCCGAGGCGGGCGACCTGCTCGAGCCGGTCGCCAAGGGCGAGGTCAACCGTCGTGAGCGCACGGTGTCGGCGGCGGTCGTCGGCTCGGGGGCCGACCAGCTCATGCAGGTGCTCGCCGGACTGCGCGATGCCCGCATCGAGGTCCTCGACGTGGGCCTGCGCCGGCCCACGCTCGACGACGTGTTCCTGACGCTCACGGGTCGTGAGGCCGACGGAACCGGCACCGACCACGAGGAGGTCGCGTCATGAGCATGGGACTGGCACGCACCGCCACCGACGGCTGGGTCGTCGCGAGGCGCAACCTGATCAAGATCAAGCGGGTTCCCGAGATCATGGTGTTCGTCCTGGTCTCGCCGATCATGTTCGTGCTGCTGTTCGCGTACGTCTTCGGCGGCGCGATCGATGCCGGGCCTGGCCTGGACTACAAGGAGTTCCTCGTCGGCGGCATCTTCGTGCAGACCGTCGTGTTCGGGGCGACGTACTCCGGTGCGGCGATGGCCGAGGACATGCAGAAGGGCTTCATCGACCGGTTCCGCTCGCTGCCGATGGCGCGCTCCGCGGTCGTGGTCGGTCGGACGGGCAGCGACGTCGTCTACAACGTGCTGTCGCTCATCATCATGGCGCTCACCGGGCTGCTCGTCGGCTGGCGCGCCCACCACGGCATCGTCAGGATGCTGGCGGCGTTCCTGCTGCTGTTGGCCTTCGCCTACGCGATCAGCTGGGTGATGGTGTGGATCGGTCTGATCGTGCCGAGCGTCGACGTCATCAACAACGCGTCGTTCATCGTCATCATGCCGCTGACGTTCGTCTCGAACGCGTTCGTGCCGGCCGAGACCTTCCCGGCGTTCCTGCAGCCGTTCGTCGAGTGGAACCCCGTCTCGGCGGTCACGCAGGCCGTCCGCGACCTGTTCGGGAATCTGCCGGCCGGGTACGAGCCGCCCGACGCGTGGAGCCTGCAGCACCCCGTGCCCTACTCGCTGATCTGGATCGTGATCATCCTCGTGGTGTTCGTCCCGTTGTCCGTGCGGCGCTACCAGCGGGCCAGCCTGAAGTAGCCGATCCGCGCTTCGGGCGCGCCTGCGATAACCGTCGGAGGGCTCACGTAGTCTGGAGTCCTTCCCCACCCCGTGCCCTCGTCCGAGGGCTTGTTCGTCCTGTCTTGCGGAGGCCCACAGACCCATGCCGAGTGATTCGAGCTTCGTGCACCTGCACGTCCACACGGAGTACTCGATGCTCGACGGTCACTCCCTGCTGGGCGGGCTGTTCGAGCGCACCGCCGAGCTGGGGATGCCGGCCATCGCGATGACCGACCACGGCAACGTGCACGGTGCCTACGACTTCTGGAAGAAGGCCGGCCAGCACGGCGTCAAGCCGATCATCGGCCTGGAGGCCTACCTCACGCCCGGCACGCACCGCAGCGAGAAGAAGCGCGTGCGCTGGGGCCGCGGCAACGCCGCGGAGGAGGGTGGCGACGACGTCGCGGGCGGCGGCGCCTACACGCACATGACGATGTGGGCCTCGTCGACCGAGGGCATGCACAACCTGTTCCGGCTGTCGTCGCTGTCGAGCCTCGAGGGGTACTACTACAAGCCGCGGGCCGACCGCGAGCTGCTCGAGCAGTACTCCGCCGGACTCATCGCCACGACCGGCTGCCCATCGGGCGCGGTCCAGACGCGGCTGCGCCTGGGCCAGTACGAGGAGGCGCGCCGCGAGGCCGCCGAGCTGCAGGAGATCTTCGGCAAGGAGAACTTCTTCCTCGAGTTGATGGACCACGACATCTCGGTCGAGCGGCGCACCCGCGAGGACCTGCTGCGGCTGGGCCGCGAGCTGGGCATCCCGCCCGTGGCCACGAACGACTCGCACTACACGCACGCCAACGACGCAGCCGCCCACGACGCGCTCGTGTGCGTCGCGTCGGGCAAGCGGATCAGCGACGAGAAGCGCCTGCGCTTCGACGGCGGCGGGTACTACATCAAGTCCGCCGCCGAGATGCGCTCGCTGTGGGAGGACAAGCACGGCATGAAGGAGGCGTGCGACAACACGCTGCTGATCGCCGAGCGCTGCGAGATCGACTTCTCCGAGTCCACCGGCGGGTACATGGCGCGCGCCGACATCCCCGCGGGCGAGACCGAGGAGTCCTGGTTCCGCACCGAGGTCTGGAACGGCATCAAGGCCCGCTACGGCGACGACTTCTCCGACGAGGTGCGCAATCGCACCGAGATGGAGCTCGAGGTCATCGCGCAGAAGGGCTACTGCGGCTACTACCTCGTGGTCGCCGACTTCATCGGCTGGTCCAAGGACAACGGCATCCGCGTCGGCCCCGGCCGCGGCTCGGGCGCCGGCTCGATCGCGGCGTACGCGCTGCGGATCACCGATCTGTGCCCGCTGCAGAACGGCCTGATCTTCGAGCGCTTCCTCAACCCCGAGCGCCCCTCGATGCCCGACTTCGACATCGACTTCGACGAGCGTCGCCGCGGTGAGGTCATCCAGTACGTCACCCGCAAGTACGGCTCGGACCGGGTCGCCCAGATCGCCACGTTCGGTCGGCTCAAGGCCAAGGCAGCGGTCAAGGACGCCAGCCGGATCCTGGACTACCCGTTCGCGATGGGCGACAAGATCACCAAGGCCCTGCCGGCCGACGTGATGGGCAAGGGCGTGCCGCTGTCGAAGCTGTTCGACGAGTCGAACGCTCGCTACAACGACGGCAAGGACTTCCGCGAGCTGCACGGCCAGGATCCCGACGTGCGCAAGGTGTACGACATCGCGCTGGGCCTCGAGGGCCAGATCCGCAACTGGGGCGTCCACGCCGCCGGCGTGATCATGAGCAGCGACCCGTTGATCGACATCGTGCCGATCATGAAGCGCGAGGCCGACGGCTCGGTCATCACGCAGTTCGACTACCCGATGTGCGAGGCGCTCGGGCTGGTCAAGATGGACTTTCTGGGTCTGCGCAACCTCACGGTCCTCGACGACACGCTGCTCAACATCAAGGCCAACCGTGGTGTCGACCTCGTGCTGGAGGACCTGACGTTCGACGATCCGGAGGCGTACGCGCTGCTGGGCCGCGGTGACACCCTCGGCGTGTTCCAGTTGGACTCCCCGCCGATCCGCCAGCTGCTCAAGCAGATGCAGCCGGACAACTTCGAGGACATCAGCGCCGTCATCGCGCTGTACCGGCCCGGTCCGATGGGCGCCGACAGCCACACGAACTACGCCAAGCGCAAGAACGGCCGCCAGGAGATCGACTACATCCACCCCGAGCTGACCGAGGCACTCAAGCCCGTCCTCGGCACGACCTACGGCCTGATCGTGTACCAGGAGCAGGTCATGACGATCGCCCAGGAGCTGGCCGGGTTCACGCTCGGCCAGGCCGACAACCTGCGGCGCGCGATGGGCAAGAAGAAGCGCGAGGTGCTCGAGCAGGAGTTCGTCGGCTTCGAGGGCGGCATGCTCGAGCGCGGCTACTCCAAGGTTGCGATCAAGACCCTGTGGGAGATCCTCGTCCCGTTCGCCGACTACGCCTTCAACAAGGCGCACTCGGCCGCCTACGGCGTCATCAGCTACTGGACGGCCTACCTCAAGGCCCACTACCCGGCCGAGTACATGGCCGCCCTGCTCACGAGCGTCAAGGGCGACAAGGACAAGTCCGCCCTCTACCTGGCCGAGTGCCGCCGGCTCGGCATCAAGGTGCTGCCGCCGGACGTCAACGACTCGGTCGCCAACTTCGCCTCGGTCGGCGAGGACATCCGCTTCGGCCTGACCGCCGTGCGCAACGTCGGCGACAACGTCGTCGGCGGGATCGTCGAGGCGCGCGAGGAGAAGGGCGCCTACACCGACTTCGGCGACTTCCTCGACAAGGTGCCCACCCAGGTCTGCAACAAGCGCGTGCTCGACTCGCTCGTGAAGTCCGGGGCGTTCGACTCGCTCGGCCACGGCCGACGCGCGCTCGCGACGATCGCCGAGGAGTCGGTCGACCAGTACATCGACCTCAAGCGCAACGCGGCGATCGGGCAGGACTCCCTGTTCGGGGCCTTCGAGGACGACTACACCGGCATGGGCGTCACGGTGCCCGACCTGCCGGAGTGGGAGAAGGCCCAGAAGCTCGCGTTCGAGCGCGACATGCTCGGCCTGTACGTCTCGGACCACCCGCTCGGCGGGCTCGAGCACGTCCTGTCGGCGAACGCCGACTCGACGATCGGGGCCCTGCTCGACGGCGACCGGCCCGACGGCGACGTCGTGCGGCTGTGCGGACTCGTCACGAACGTCCAGCGCCGGATGAGCAAGAAGGGCGACACGTGGGCCACGATCACGCTGGAGGACCTCGACGGCTCGGTCGACGTCGCGGTGTTCCCGGCGGCCTACAACCTGGCCGCCACGGTGCTGACCCAGGACGCGATCGTCGTCGCGAAGGTGCGGGTGCGGCGCAACGACGAGGGCATGGACCTGTCCGCCAACGAGGTGTCGTTGCCGAACCTCGGCCAGGGCCGGGCCGACACCCCGCTCGTCGTCAGCCTCGCGACCTCACGCTGCACGCTCGACACGATCAACGCGTTCAAGCAGGTGCTCGGCTCGCATCCGGGAGTCACCGAGGTGCACCTGCGGCTGTCGGGCAACGGCAAGACCACGACGATGCGCCTCGACCAGGGATTGCGGGTGTCGTCGACGTCGGCGCTGTTCGCTGACCTGAAGGAGCTGCTGGGACCGGGGTGCCTGTCATGAGCCGGGTCCCGAAGCTGCTCCTGGGCGTCGTCGCCACGGGCATCCCGGCAGCACTCGTGTGGTGGTGGCTCGGCGAGCCGTCGCAGTGGCTCGTGACGCAGAACGGCCTGATCCTGACCGAGGACCGGGCGACGGGCCAGTTCCAGGTCATCGCGGTGTTCACCCTGATCGGGTTCGTCGTGGGCCTCGTGTCGGGATTCGTCGTCGAGCGACTGGGTCGGCCCAGCCGGTGGCAGACGGTCGTGGGGCTGACCGCAGCGTCGTCGGCGGCGGCCCTGCTGTGCTGGCAGCTCGGGATCTGGCTCGGGCCGCCCGAGCCGGGCTCCGTGACCGACGCGGCGGTCGGCGACCTCGTGCCCGCGCAGTTCGTGGTGGACACGATCGTGCCGTTCCTGGTGTGGCCGTTCGCCGCTGTCCTGGGCTACACGCTGTCGCTCTACATGGGGCCGGACGGCACCCATGACGAGCCGGACGACCTGTGGGCCGACGAGGTCACCGAGCGATCGCAGCCGTGACGGCGCGGGTCTGGGCCACCAGGTCGGTGGGCGAGACCTCGATGTCCAGTCCCCGCCGCCCGCCCGAGACGAACACCGTCCGGTGCGCGGCGGCGCTGACGTCGACGACGGTCGGATGGGCGCGCTTCTGGCCGAACGGGCTGATCCCACCGAGCACGTAGCCCGTCGCCCGCTGGGCTGCCGTGGGATCGGCCATGGCGGCCTTCTTCCCGCCGAGCGCGGCGGCGGCCTTCTTCAGGTCGAGGCTGCACGACACGGGCACCACTGCGACTGCCAGCCGTCCGTCGACGTCGATCATGAGGGTCTTGAACACGCGCTCGGGCTCCAGGCCCAGCGCCTCGGCGGCCTCGAGGCCGTACGACTCGGCCCGCGGGTCGTGGTCGTACGGGTGCGCCGTGACCGGCACGCCGGCCCGATGCAGGGCCACGAGCGCCGGGGTCGCGTCCCCGCCGTGCTTCTTCGCCACGCGCCGAGGCTAGCCCAGCGGAGTCCGCCGCTCGACCGTCGCACGCACCGCCAGCCCGAGCAGCAGCGCCCAGAAGGCCGCGCCGACGGACCACAGGGTGACACCGGAGGCGGCCAGCAGGAAGGTCAGTCCCGCGCTCGTGCGGTGACGCGGCTCGGCGAAGGCGCCCTCGAGCGAGCCGACGAGCGCAGCGATCAGGGCGAGCCCGGCGACCGTCTCGATGATTCCCGGCGGTGCGACCGCGGACAGCGTCACGACGAGCCCCGCGGCGCCGGCGATCACGAGGTAGCCGAAGCCCGCCGAGACCGCGGCGACCCAGCGCCGCTCGCGCGGGCCGGCCTCGTCCCCGGCGGCGAGCGCCGCCGACAGCGCCGCGAGGTTCATCGCATGGCCGCCGAACGGTGCGACCGCGGCCGTGCCCAGACCAGTGGCGACGATCGAGGACCGCCACGGGGTCTCGAAGCCGAAGCTGCGCAGCACCGCGGCGCCGGGCAGGTTCTGGGAGGCCATCGTGACGACGGTCAGGGGCACGGCGATGCCGACCAGCGCCGACCACGTCCAACCCGGCGTGGTCCACGTCAGGTGCGGCACGAAGTCGGCCGGGTCGATCGAGGTGCCCGAGCGGGCCGTGGCCACGAGGATCGCCGCGATCGCCACCAGGAGCGCGAACGGCACGGCCCATCGCGGCCGGAACCGCAGGGCGGCCAGCCACGCGACGATGACCGGGACGACGTATCCGGGCGAGTGGGCCGCCGCGACGAACGGCGCCAGGCACAGCTGCAGCAGGATCCCGGCCAGCATCGCCTGCGCGATCTCGGTGGGGATGCGGGCCACGAGGTCGCCCAGCACGGGCACGACGCCGATCAGCGCGAGCAGGAGCCCGGTCACGACGAACGCGCCCACGGCGGCGGCCCAGCCACCGTCGACCGCTCCGGTCGAGACGAGCAGGGCGGCTCCCGGGGTCGACCACGCGAGCGTCACCGGCACCCGGTGCACCCACGCCAGGACGATGATCAGCAGGCCGAACACGACGGTCAGCGCCAGCAGCCCGCTCGCCGCCTGGTCCTCGGAGGCACCGACGGCGCGCAGTCCCGCCAGGACGACCGCGAACGACGACGTGAAGCCGACGAGGGCGGTGACCACCCCGGCGACGACCGGCTGCTGCCACGTGGGCGCGGAGCTCACCTGACCGCCTCCTAGACTTGGCCCGTGCTTCGACGACTCGATCTTCGTGACCAGACCGGAGGCTACCGCGACGCGGTGCCGCGTGCCGAGGTCGACGTCGAGCATGCCCTCGCGGCCGTCGTCCCGATCTGCGACGACGTGCGCGATCGAGGGGCCGACGCCGTGCTCGACGCGGGGGAGCGGTTCGACGGGATCCGCCCCGAGCGGCTGCGCGTCCCGGCGGAGGCCCTGGCGAAGGCTCTCGCCGAGGTCGACCCGGCCGTGCTCGAGGCCCTCGACGAGTCGATCGCGCGGCTGCGCGCGACGTGCGAGGCCGAGCTCGAGCACACGATCGGGGTCGACGTCGCCACCGGCGCCACGGTGCAGCGGCGGATCGTGCCGATGCAGCGCGTCGGGCTCTACGTGCCGGGCGGGCTGGCGCCGCTCGTCAGCACCGTGGTCATGAACGCCGTCCCGGCGCAGGTCGCCGGCGTGCCGGGGATCGCCCTGGCGAGCCCGCCGCAGGCGGAGTTCGGCGGACTGCCGCACCCGACGATCCTCGCCGCGTGCGCGCGACTGGGCATCGACGAGGTCTACGCCGCCGGCGGCGCACAGGCCCTCGCGATGCTCGCGTACGGCACGCAGGAGAACGAGGCGGTCAACCTCGTCACGGGTCCGGGCAACATCTTCGTGGCCGCCGCGAAGCGGCACCTGCAGGGTGTCGTCGCGATCGACGCCGAGGCCGGCCCCACCGAGATCGCGATCGTCGCCGACGCGACCGCGGACCCCGAGTTCGTCGCGGCCGACCTGATCAGCCAGGCCGAGCACGACCCGCTCGCGGCCGGCGTCCTCGTCACCGACTCGGTCGAGCTCGCCGACGCGGTCGACGCCGAGCTCGCGCGCCAGGTGCCCACCGCGAAGCACGAGGAGCGGATCCGCACCTCGCTCGCGGGCACCCAGTCGGCGACGGTGCTCGTGCGCGACCTCGACCAGGCGGTCGACGTCGCGAACGCCTACGCCGCCGAGCACCTCGAGATCCAGACCGTCGACGCCGCCGCGGTGGCGGAGCGGATCGTCAACGCGGGCGCCGTGTTCGTCGGCTCGTTCGCTCCGGTCTCGCTGGGCGACTACGCCGCCGGCTCGAACCACGTGCTGCCGACCGCCGGCTGCGCGTGCCACTCCTCGGGCCTGTCGGTGCGCGCCTTCGTCAAGAACATGCACGTCGTGACCTACTCGGAGGCCGCGCTGCGCGAGGTCGGCCCGAAGGTGGTCACGCTCGCCGAGGCCGAGGACCTGCCGTCGCACGGTGCCGCCGTGACGGCGCGTCTGGAGCGGGCGCGGTGAGCCTGCCGGCGTGGGTGCCGATCCGTGACGAGCTGCGCGACGACGAGCCCTACGGCGCGCCCCAGATCGACGTGCCGGTGCGCCTCAACACGAACGAGAACCCCTACGGACCGAGCGCCGAGGCGGCGGCCGACATCGCCGAGGGCGTGCGCGTCGCGGCGCTCGAGCTCAACCGCTACCCCGACCGCGAGGCGTGGGCCCTGCGTGAGGGCCTGGCCGCGTACCTGGGCCACGGCCTGACGGCCCAGCGGGTGTGGGCCGCGAACGGCTCGAACGAGGTCATGCAGCAGATCCTGCAGGCGTTCGGTGGGCCCGGTCGCACCGCGCTGTCGTTCGCGCCGACGTACTCGATGTACCCCGAGTACGCCCGCAACACGCACACCCGGTGGGTGGCCGGCCGGCGTCAGGAGGACTTCGCGATCGACGTGCCCGCCGCGGTGGCGCTGATCGAGGCCGAGCGGCCCGACGTCGTCTTCCTGACCTCGCCGAACAACCCCACCGGCACCGCCCTGGCGCCGCACGAGCTGCAGGCCGTCCTGGCGGTCGCACCGGGCATCGTCGTGGTGGACGAGGCCTACGCGGAGTTCCGTCGCGCCGGCACGCCGACCGCACTGGAGCTGCTCGACGCGAACCCGAGGCTCATCGTCACGCGCACCATGAGCAAGGCCTTCGCCCTCGCCGGCGGCCGACTCGGCTACCTCGCCGCCGACGCCGCGATCGTCGACGCCCTGCGGATCGTGCGGCTGCCGTACCACCTGTCCTCGGTCTCGCAGGCGACGGCGCTGGGCGCACTGCGGCACACCGACGAACTGCTGGCGCAGGTCGACGCGCTGCGTACGACGCGGGACGAGACGGCGGCGTGGCTCATCGACCGCGGGTACGACGTCGCCGCGTCCGACGCGAACTTCGTGCTGTTCGGGCATTTCGCCGATCGGCACGCGGTGTGGGAGGGTTTGGTCGGCCAAGGTGTCCTGATCCGCGAGGTCGGGCCCGCCGGCTGGCTGAGGGTGTCGATCGGCACCCCCGAGGAGATGCAGGCGTTCCACGCGGCACTGACGGAGGTGGACCCCCGATGAGCGGTACTGGCAGGACGGCACGGATCGAGCGGAAGACCTCCGAGTCGCACGTGGTCGTCGAGGTCGACCTCGACGGCACGGGGCGCACCGACATCAGCACGGGCGTGGGCTTCTACGACCACATGCTGACCGCCCTGGGTCGGCACTCGCTCATCGACCTCACGGTGCGGTCCGAGGGTGACCTGCACATCGACGCGCACCACACCGTCGAGGACACCGCGATCTGCATCGGCGAGGCGATCTCCGAGGCGCTCGGCGACAAGTCCGGCATCCGTCGCTACGGCACCGCCACGATCCCGCTTGACGAGGCCATCGCGACGTGCGTCGTCGACGTCTCCGGACGTCCGTACTTCGTGCACACCGGCGAGCCCGAGCGCCAGATCACGGCGATCATCGGCGGCTCGTACATCGGCTCGCTGACCTCGCACGTCTTCGAGTCGATCGCGCACCACGCCGGGATCACGATGCACATGACCCTCATTGCAGGCCGCGATCCGCACCACATCGCCGAGTGCCAGTTCAAGGCGCTCGCGCGGGCGCTGCGCACGGCCGTCGAGGCCGACCCGCGAGAGACGGGCATCCCGTCGACCAAGGGCGCACTCTGACCATGAGCACGGTCGCGGTCCTCGACTACGGATCCGGCAATCTCCGCTCGGCCATGCGCGCGGTCGAGCGCGCCGGGGCCGAGGTCGTCCTGACCTCCGACGCCTCCGTCGCCGAGCTGGCCGACGGCCTACTCGTGCCCGGCGTGGGGGCGTACGAGGCCTGCATGCGCGGGTTGCAGTCCGTCGGTGGCGAGCGCATCGTCGAGCGGCGGCTCATCGCGGGTCGTCCGGTCCTGGGCATTTGCGTCGGCATGCAGATCCTGTTCGGCGAGGGCATCGAGCACGGGGTCCGCACGCGCGGCTGCGGCGAGTGGCCGGGCACGGTCGAGCGGCTGCAGGCGCCGATCGTCCCGCACATGGGCTGGAACACCGTCGAGGCGCCCCGGGACTCGACGATGTTCGCCGGGATCGAGGACGAGCGGTTCTACTTCGTCCACTCCTACGGGGTGCGCCAGTGGCAGCTCGACCCGACGGGCACGGCCTTCCGCGCGCCCGGGGTCACGTGGACCGGGTACGGCGGCGACCGCTTCGTCTCGGCCGTCGAGAACGGCCCGCTGTGGGCCACCCAGTTCCACCCCGAGAAGTCCGGCGACGCGGGCCGCCGCCTGCTCGAGAACTGGATCGCGACGCTCGCCTGAGGTCAGGCGCGGTAGCGCTCGGGCCGGTGGTTGAAGGCCAGGATGACGTTGAGGATCACGGCCCCCACGGCCGAGAGCGCGACGTTCGAGACGGGCACGACGAGCAGCGCCGCCAGCACGACGAGGATGTCGAGCGCCATCTGCACGTAGCCCGCGCGCAGTCCGGCCCGCTCCTGCGCGATGAGCGCCAGGACGCTGAAGCCGCCCAGGCTCGAGCCGTGCCGGAACAGGATCAGGATGCCGACGCCGGCCAGGATGTTGCCGGTGACGACGCCGTAGACGGCATCGAGGTCGGGGTTCGGCAGCAGGTGGGTGTGCAGCGCGGTGAACGCCGACATGAGCAGCACCGCGACGACCGACTTGGCCGTGAACGCGGCGCCCTTCTTCCACAGGGCGAGCGCGAAGAACGGCAGGTTCACGAGGATCAGCACGAGCGAGAGCGACCACGGCACGGCGTACGTGATGAGCAGCGACAGGCCGGCCGTGCCTCCCGTGACGGCATGGGCCTCGTGCAGCAGCGTCAGTCCCAACGACGCGAGCCACGTGCCCGTCAACACCCCCAGGACGTCCTCGGCCGGGGTGTGGGGCAGCGTGATGGTGGTCGGTTCGCTCGTGTCGCTCATGGCCCGTCAAGAGTACGGACCCGGGCCGATACGATCGCCGGGTGACTCTCGAACTCCTCCCCGCGGTCGACGTCGCCGATGGCCAGGCGGTCCGCCTGGTCCAGGGCGAACTCGGCAGCGAGACGACGTACGGCTCCCCGCTCGATGCCGCCCTGCAGTGGCAGGCCGACGGTGCCGAGTGGATCCACCTGGTCGACCTCGACGCCGCCTTCGGCACGGGCAGCAACCGCGCCCTGCTCGCCGAGGTCGTCGGACGCCTCGACGTCCAGGTCGAGCTGTCCGGAGGCATCCGTGACGACGAGTCGCTCGCCGCGGCGATGGCGACCGGCTGCCGTCGGGTCAACCTCGGCACGGCAGCCCTGGAGAACCCCGAGTGGTGCCGGGCCGCGATCGCCGAGTACGGCGACCGGGTCGCGGTCGGCCTCGACGTGCGCGGCACGACCCTGGCCGCGCGCGGCTGGACGCAGGAGGGCGGCGACCTCTTCGAGGTGCTCGAGCGCCTCGAGCAGGACGGCTGCTCGCGCTACGTCGTCACCGACGTCACGAAGGACGGCACGCTGCAGGGCCCGAACCTCGACCTGCTGCGCCAGGTCTGCGAGCGGACCGACAAGCCCGTCGTGGCCTCCGGCGGCGTCTCGAGCCTCGACGACCTGCGCGCGATCGCGTCCCTGACCGGCCTCGGCGTCGAGGGTGCGATCGTCGGCAAGGCGCTGTACGCGGGCGCCTTCACGCTGCCGGAGGCACTCGCCGCCGTCGCCGGGTGATCAGTCCCGAACGGGTCAGCAGCCGCTGCGCATGAGGTCGGGGCGGGTCGCGTGCGTGACCTCCACGAAGGTGACGGGCTCCTGCGGGCCGATCGACTCGACGTCGGCATCGAAGAGGAAGCCGAGCCAGTCCTCGCCGTCGGTGACGAACAGCCCGGTCTGGCCGAAGCCGGCCTCCGCGAGCTCGGCCGTCTCGTAGACCTTCGAGATCTGCTGCAGGGTGCTGCCCACCCCGAGCCCGTCGGCCGTGCGCGGTTCGTCGCCGCGGACGCCGATCGACACGATCGTGCCGTCGTCGGAGGTGTAGACGTCCAGCGAGGACGCGTACGCCTCCTTCCACGCCAGGGCGACGGGACCGCAACCGTCCACGCCGCTGTCGACGTCCGCGTCGAACAGCCCCGTGGCGAGCGCCTCGTCCTTCGTCATGCCCGCCCGGACGTCGCCGACGCGTCCGGGTGCGACGACGAGGTCCGCGATCGCCGGGGTCGTCGCCGGCGGGGTGGGTGCCGACGTCGTCGACGTGGTGGCCGCCGTGGTGGTCGTGGCCGGGCTGGGCGTGGCCGGATCGGCCCCGTCCGAGCACGCCGTCAGCGCGAGTGCGGCGACCGTTGCGAGGGCCAGCAGGCGGCTCCACCGGCGGTGGTGCGCACGGGCTAGGCTCATGGCCGTGAGCCTAGCCGTCCGCGTGATCCCGTGCCTGGACGTGGACGGGGGCCGCGTCGTCAAGGGCGTGAACTTCGTCGACCTGCGTGATGCCGGCGACCCGGTCGAGATGGCCCGCGTCTACGACGCCGAAGGTGCCGACGAGCTCGCGTTCCTCGACATCACAGCCTCCAGCAGCGACCGGTCGACGACGTACGACATCGTCGGACAGACCGCCGAGCAGGTCTTCATCCCGCTGACCGTGGGCGGTGGCGTCCGGTCCGTCGAGGACGTCGACCGGCTGCTGCGCGCGGGCGCCGACAAGGTCGGGATCAACACGGCCGCGATCGCGCGGCCCGAGGTCGTCGCCGAGATCGCGCACCGCTTCGGGAATCAGGTCCTCGTGCTCAGCGTTGACGCACGACGTGCAGCAGACCAGCCCAGCGGGTTCGAGGTGACCACCCACGGCGGCCGCCAGTCGGCCGGGATCGACGCGGTCGAGTGGGCGCGCGAGGCGACCGCTCTCGGCGCGGGTGAGATCCTGCTCAACTCGATGGACGCCGACGGCACGCAGGCCGGCTTCGACCTGGAGCTGATCCGCGCCGTCCGGCAGGTCACCGACGTCCCCCTCATCGCGAGCGGGGGAGCGGGCCGGCTCGAGCACTTCCCGCCGGCCGTCGAGGCCGGTGCCGACGCGGTGCTCGCCGCCAGCGTCTTCCACTTCGGCACCTTGACGATCCCCGCGGTGAAGGAGACGCTCCGAGCCGCGGGACACGTGGTCAGGTGACCGCGACCGACACCGTCGAGGCTGAGCCGGTCATCGACACGCTGGGCGGGGGTGGCACCGACGGGCTGACCCGGCGGGGGTTCGTGGTCATGGGCCGCGGCATCGCCCGTCAGAAGCAGATGTTCGTCTGGGCGACGCTGTCGTCCCTGCTCTTCGGTGTCATGACGGTCGCCGACGCGTGGGTTCTCGGCTGGGTCACCGACCACGTCATCACCCCCTCGTTCCGTGAGGGCGAGGTGCGCACCGCGGCGCTGTGGACGGGCGTGGCACTGTTCCTCGCGGCCGCCGTCCTGCGCACCGTCGGCGTCATCGGCCGACGACTGCTCGGCGGCGTCGTGTTCTTCCGACTCGTGCGCGACGACCGACTGCGCGTCACGCGCCGCTACCTGCAGCTGCCGCTGCGGTGGCACCACCGGCACCCGACCGGACAGCTGCTGAGCAACGCCAACGCCGACGTCGAGGCGACCTGGGGCGTGTTCATGCCGCTGCCGATGGCGATCGGCACCGTGGCGATGCTCGTGGCGGCCGTCGTCACGATGCTGTTGGCCGACGTCGTGCTGACGGCCGTCGGTCTGGTCGTCATCCCGCTGCTGTTCATCGCGAACGCGATCTACCAGCGGTGGCAGGGCCCGCGCATCGCCCTCGCCCAGAGCCTGCGCGGCGACGTCTCGACCGTGGCACACGAGTCGTTCGACGGGGCGCTCGTGGTCAAGTCGCTGGGCCGTGAGGCCGACGAGACGGCGCGGTTCCGGGCCGCGAGCGAGCGCCTGCGGGACGCGAACGTCGCGATCGGTCGGATCCGTGCGGTCTTCGACCCCGTGATCGAGGCGCTGCCGAACCTCGCGGTGCTCGCCGTGCTGCTGCTCGGGGCGTGGCGCGTGTCCTCCGGCGGCGCCGACGCGGGCGACGTGGTCCAGGTCGCGTACCTGTTCACCGTGATCGGGATGCAGATCCGCTCCTTCGGCTGGGTGCTCGGTGAGCTCCCGCGCGCGGTCGTCGGCTGGGACCGCGTCTCGCGCGTGCTGGGCGACCGCGACGTCATGCCGTACGGCGAGGGGGAGGTGCCCGGGACGGCGCCGGTCACCCTGACGGTCGAGCACCTCGACTACAGCCATCCGGACGAGCCGGACACGGCCGTCCTGCGTGACCTGAGCTTCACCGTCCCCGCCGGCACCGTGACGGCCGTCGTCGGCAGCACCGGCAGCGGCAAGAGCACGCTCGCCTCGCTCGTGACGCGTCTCGTCGACCCGGACTCCGGCGCCGTGCGGCTCGACGGCCGCGACGCCCGCGACCTGTCTCAGCATGCCCTGACCCGCACCGTCGCCCTCGTGCCGCAGTCGACGTTCCTGTTCGACGACACGGTGCGAGCCAACGTCGCGCTCGACCTCGAGGTGTCCGACGACCGGCTCTGGGAGGCGCTGCGGATCGTTCAGGCCGACCGGTTCGTCGCGGCGCTGCCCGCCGGCCTCGACACCGAGCTGGGGGAGCGGGGCACGAGCCTGTCGGGCGGCCAGCGTCAGCGGCTCGCCCTCGCGCGGGCCCTCGTGCGCGATCCCCGCGTCCTCGTGATGGACGACGCCACGAGCGCCCTGGACCCCGAGGTCGAGCAGCGGATCCTGCGCGCGCTGGCCGACCGGGCAGGCGCGCCCACGACGGTCGTCGTCGCCTACCGCAAGGCCACGATCGCGCTGGCCGACGAGGTCGTCCTGCTCGACCACGGCCGGATCGCGGACCGCGGCACCGATGCCGAGCTGAGGGAGCGCTCCGCGACGTACCGCCACCTCGTCGACGCCTACGACCGCGCGAGGGTCGAGAGCTCGCGGGAGGAGGTGGTCGACCATGGCTGATCCCACGGCCAGGGAGGGTGGCACCGCGGTCATCATGCGCGGTCTGCGCCGCAATCCCGAGATCGTCGAGGGCATCTGGCTGACCCTGCTGCTGGCACTGCTCAGCACGGCCGGCGGCACGGTCGTGTCGCTCGTGGTGCGATCCGTGATCGACGACGGGTTCGGCGCCGACGGTGTCGACATGGCGCTCGTGCGCCGCTCGGTGCTGATCGCGGCCGGCGTCATGGCGCTGATCGCCGTGACCGGCTACTGGTCGAAGGTGCGGATCTTCACCGCGAGCGAGCGCGGGCTCGCGAACCTGCGCGTCGCGGCGTTCCGGCACGTGCACGACCTGTCGATGCTGACCCAGAACACGCAGCGCCGCGGGTCGCTCGTCTCGCGGGTGACCTCGGACGTCGACCAGATCAGCCAGTTCCTGCAGTTCACCGGGATCATGATGATCGTCAGCATCGGCCAGATGCTCGTCGCGACCGTCGTCATGGCGTTCCTGTCGTGGCAGCTCACGATCGTCGTGCTCGTCAGCTTCGTGCCGCTCGCGTTGAGCCTGCGGTGGCTCGCCGGGGCGATGTCGCGCGCCTACGACCGCGTGCGGGCCAGCGTGGGCGAGATGCTCGCGGTCATCGCCGAGCCCGTCGTGGGTGCTGCGGTCGTCCGCTCCTACGGGATCGAGGAGCGCACGCAGGGGCGCGTCGACGCGGCGGTCCGGGCGAACTACCGCGACAACATCCGGGCGCAGACGATCACGGCGGGTGCGTTCTCCGCCGCAGTGCTCGTCGGTGGCGCGGCGAATGCCGCGGTCGTCGCGGTCGGCGTGTGGCTCGGCGTGGCCGGCGAGCTGTCGATCGGCACCGTCGTCGCGTTCGTCTTCCTCGTCGGCCTGTTCACCGGGCCCGCGCAGATGGCCACGCAGGTGATCTCCGAGGCGCAGAACGCGATCTCCTCGTGGCGTCGCGTGCTGGACCTTCTGGACACCCCCGCCGACGTCGTCGATCCCGGGACGGGGGGAGTCGCGCTGCCCGACGGCGACATTGACGCCCGCTTCGAGCACGTCTCGTTCTCGTACCCCGACGGTCCGACGGTGCTGGCCGATGTCGACGTGACGATCCCGACGCGGCAGCGGGTCGCCGTCGTCGGTGAGACGGGATCGGGCAAGACGACCTTCGCCAAGCTGCTGACCCGGCTGATGGATCCGGCGCAGGGCCGGGTCGTGCTCGGTGGCGTCGACATCGCCCACGTGGCGTTCGACGAGCTGCGCCGGCACGTGCTGATGGTGCCGCAGGAGGGCTTCCTGTTCGACGCGACGCTCGCCGAGAATCTGCGCTACGGCGCCCGCGACGCGACCGACGACGAGCTCGTCGCCGCGATCGCCCGGTTGGGCCTGGCCGACTGGTTCGCGGCGCTGCCTCGCGGCCTCGAGACCCGCGTCGGCCAGCGCGGCGAGTCGTTGTCGGCGGGGGAGCGCCAACTCGTGGCGCTCGTGCGGTCGGCGCTGGCGGACCCCGAGCTGCTCGTGCTCGACGAGGCCACCTCCGCGGTCGATCCGCGCACCGAGCTGCGCGCCACCCGCGCCCTGGACCACCTGCTCGAGGGACGCACGAGCGTCACGATCGCGCACCGGCTCTCGACCGCCGAGAACGCGGACCGGATCCTCGTCTTCGACCAGGGCCGGCTGGTCGAGGACGGCCACCACCGCGACCTCGTCCTCGCCGGCGGGGTCTACGCCCGCCTCCACGCCTCGTGGGTCGCCCAGGCGTCGCTGGCCTGACGGTTTACCACGGTCCCTCGGTTTGTCCCTTCGGCCCGTGGCAAATTCACCACGGGAGGAGCCAAGGAACCAAGGCACCGTGGTAAACCCGAGCCGCGAGCCGCCTGAGAGAATGGTCCGGTGAGCTCCCTCGACCCGACCATCGCCGCCCGGCTGAAGCGCAACGAGGCCGGCCTGGTCCCCGCCGTCGTGCAGGACGCGACGAGTCATGCCGTGCTGATGATGGGCTGGATGGACGACGAGGCGCTGCACCGCACGCTCAGCACGGGTCGGTCGACGTTCTGGAGCCGCAGCCGGCAGGAGTACTGGGTCAAGGGCGAGACGTCCGGGAACACCCAGCACGTGCGCGAGGTGCGCCTCGACTGCGACGGCGACACCCTCCTGCTCGTCGTCGACCAGCAGGGACCGGCGTGCCACACCGGCGCCACGACGTGCTTCGACGCGGACCGGCTGCGGTGAGCCGGACCGCGCGCAACCTGCTGTTCCCGGTCGTCGTGGCCCTCGTGGTCACCGGCGGCGGTGCGCTGCTGTGCCTGCGCCGCCCGTGGTCGACGGCCGCGGTGTCCGGACTGCCGGTCAGCGACGTGACGGTGGCCGGATCCGACGTCGCCGGGGGCGCGGCCGGCCTCGCCGTGCTCGTGCTCGCCTCGAGTCTGGGGATCCTCGCGGCCGGTCCGCGGCTGCGCCGGTGGATCGGTGGGCTCGTGGTGCTGGCCGGCGTCGGCGGGATCGGCCTGGTCGCCGGGGCCGCTGACCGGATGGACGAGGCGCGCCGGCGCGCCCTCGACGCGGCAGGCGCCTCCGGCGCGAGCGACGTCGACTGGTCGAGCGGGCCGTGGCCGTGGGTCACGATCGGACTGTTCGCACTCGCGTCCGTTGTGGGTCTCGTGATCGTCCGCCGTGGTGCGGACTGGCCGACGATGGGCGGCCGGTACGAGGCGCCGTCCGCGCGTGAGGCCGATCCCAGCGACCTGTGGAAGGCCATCGACGACGGTGTCGATCCGACCGTCTGACCACCGAGTAGGCTGTCGCACACACGCCCCGAGCATCCCAAGGAGTGACCCCATGTCGCACGGTTCGTCCCCGGCCGCCTGGACAGCCGTCCTCGTCAGCCTCGCCGGTTTCCTCATCGGCGGGATCGCCCTGATCCCCGAACCGAACTGGGTCCTGTTCACGATCGGAGTCGTCCTCGTCGTGGCCGCGCTCCCGCTCGGCAAGATCTTGTCGGTCGCCGGCTACGGCGTCGACCGGGCGAAGGGCCACTGAGCACCGTCCCCGACTCCGCCACCGCCTCGCGCGGTCGGCTCCTGCGGGCCCCGTTGCTGACCGCCGCGGTCGGTGCCGGGGCCTTCGCATTGCTGCACGTCCGCGATCCGCACGAGTCGGGCTCCTACGGCTACTGCCCGTTCCTGCTCCTCACCGGCCAGCCCTGCCCGGGCTGCGGTGGACTGCGGGCCGTGAACCTGCTGACGAACGGCGAGCTCGTGCCCGCCGTGTCCAGCAACCTGCTCGCCGTCGTGCTCGTGCTCGGCAGCGTGGTGGCCTGGGCCGTGTGGCTCGTGCGCCGGGCCCGAGGCATCGACGCACCGTTCCTGACGCTCTCCTCGCGCACCGTCGTGCTGGGCGGGGTCCTGGCCGGGGCGTTCTGGATCCTCAGGCTCACCCCGTGGGGCGCCTGGCTGGCTCCCTAGCCCCGGGACGACGAAACCCGCCGCCCGGAGGCGACGGGTTCCGTGGACGGTGGTCGTCAGGGGGCGACCGGCTGGTCCTGGAACTTCCTGTAGGCGTAGGCCGTGGCGATCGTCGCGACCGGGTAGGCCACGAACAGGCCGAGGCCACAGATGCAGGCGCCGAGCAGGATGATGATGAACGAGAGCGCCCCGAGGAAGAAGGCCTGCCCGAAGTTCGCCCAGATCAGCTTGACGCTCGACGAGATGGCCTCGACGGCCGACTGGTTCTTGTCGACCACGAACAGCAGCGCGAACCAGGACAGGAACGCGAAGAGGATGCCGGGGATGAAGCACAGGAGGAGGCCGACGGTGACGCCGATCGCGACGAGCAGCGACGTGATGATGACGTTCGCGACCGGCACGCGCGAGAAGGTCTCGCCGAGGGCGAACTTGCGACCCTCGGTCTCGTCCAGGGCGCCGCGGTAGACGTACCCCGAGATGACGTAGCCGACGAGCACCGACAGGACGTTCACGATGACGCTCGCGAGGCTGAACGTCGAGCCGAAGTTGAGCTCGTCCCCGGGGTCGACATCGGGCTGGGCGATCCAGCTCAGGCCGGCGAACACGAGGGAGACTGCGACGATCAGCAGGCCCGCGAGCAGCCACTGGCCGGCGTTGCCCGTGAACTTCTTCCAGCCGTAGGCGATCGCCTCGGTCGAGTTGAAGGGGGTGTCGTAGCCCGAATCGGCCGGCGGCGGAGGCGGGTAGCCGCCGGCGCCGTAACCGGCGGACGCATCGCCGGGCGGCGGGTACTGGGTGCTGCCGTAGGACGGCGGGGGAGGCGGAGGAACGGACCCTTCGGGCTTCTCGGGATCGGGTCCGACGGGCGGCTCGTTGGTCGTCATGGACTGAGCATAGGGACGATCGCGGACGGGCAACACCCCGTGCGGCATCCACGGTCCGGGGCGTGTGAGGGGACCCTGCCGGGCGGGTCTACGCTGGTGACCTGTCAGATGTGATGACCGTGCGAGGAAGGGGAGAGCCATGACCGTGCTGGACGAGATCCTCGCCGGGGTGGCCGAGGACCTGGCGGAACGCCAGGCGAAGGTGTCCCTGGACGACCTGAAGCAGTCGGCGTCGCGCCAGCCGCCGGCCCTCGACCCGCTGCCCGCGTTCCGCGCCGAAGGTGTCTCGGTGATCGCCGAGGTCAAGCGCTCCAGCCCGAGCAAGGGCGCCCTGGCCGACATCAAGGATCCGGCCTCGCTGGCCACCGACTACGCCGCCGGCGGTGCCGCGGCGATCAGCGTCCTGACCGAGCAGCGCCGTTTCGGTGGCACGCTCGAGGACCTGCGCGCCGTGCGCGCCCAGGTCGACGTGCCGGTGCTGCGCAAGGACTTCATCACGACGTCGTACCAGCTGTGGGAGGCCCGCGCGGTCGGCGCCGACATGGCGCTGCTCATCGTCGCGGCACTCGAGCAGAAGGCCCTCGAGTCGCTCATCGACCGAGCCCGCTCGATCGGGCTGACGCCGCTCGTCGAGGTGCACGACGAGCTCGAGGTGCAGCGGGCCCTGGCGGCCGACGCCGACCTCATCGGCGTGAACGCGCGCAACCTCAAGACCCTCGAGGTCGATCGCCAGACGTTCGAGCGGCTCGCGCCGAAGATCCCCGACTCCGTCGTCAAGGTCGCCGAGTCCGGTGTGCGCGGACCGCACGACGTCATCGAGTACGCCCGCTTCGGCGCGAACGTGGTGCTCGTCGGCGAGACCCTCGTCAAGGGCGACGACCCCCGCGCGAGCGTCGCCGACCTCGTGGCCGCGGGTCTGCACCCGGCGTTGCAGCACCGATGGCAGCCCAGCTGACCTGAGCTGCCGCCCGCCCCCGACCAGGACCACCACCTCATGACCACTTCATCCCCGTTGTCCGCGCTGCCCGACGGGCCGGGCCACTTCGGCCGCTTCGGCGGCCGGTTCATGCCCGAGGCGCTCATCGCCCCGCTCGACGAGATCACCCGCGAGTGGGAGGCCGCCCAGGCCGACCCGGCCTTCCGGTCCGAGCTCGACCGGATGCTGCGCGAGTACGCCAACGTGCCCAGTCCGCTGTACGAGGCGCACCGCTTCTCCGAGGCGGTCGGCGCCCGGGTCCTGCTCAAGCGCGAGGACCTCAACCACACCGGCGCCCACAAGATCCGCAACGTGATCGGCCAGGCGCTGTTGGCCAAGCGCATCGGCAAGCCGCGCTGCATCGCCGAGACGGGCGCGGGCCAGCACGGCGTCGCCTCGGCCACCGCGTGCGCCTACCTCGACCTCGAGTGCACCGTCTACATGGGCGAGGTCGACACCGAGCGCCAGGCGCTCAACGTCGCGCGGATGAAGATGCTCGGCGCCGAGGTCATCCCCGTCACGACCGGCAGCCGGACGCTCAAGGACGCGATCAACGAGGCGCTGCGCGACTGGGTCACCACGGTCGACACGACGCACTACCTGTTCGGCACGGCGGCCGGACCGCACCCGTTCCCCACGATGGTGCGCGAGCTGACCCGCGGCATCGGCGACGAGGCCCGGGCCCAGTGCCTCGAGCTGACCGGGGCCCTGCCGGACGCGGCCATCGCGTGCGTCGGCGGCGGCTCGAACGCGATCGGCCTGTTCACGGCCTTCGTGCCCGATGCCGACGTCCGGCTCGTCGGCATCGAGGCCGGCGGCGACGGATTCGAGACGGGTCGGCACGCCGCCACGATCACCGCCGGCGAGGTCGGCGTGCTGCACGGTGCACGCTCGTTCCTGCTGCAGGACGAGGACGGCCAGACCATCGAGTCGCACTCGATCAGCGCGGGGCTGGACTACCCGGGCGTCGGCCCCGAGCACGCCTACCTGGCCGACACCGGTCGCGCGGAGTACCGGCCCGCGACCGACGCGCAGGCCATGGCGGCGTTCGACCTGCTGTGCAAGACCGAGGGCATCATCCCCGCGATCGAGTCCGCGCACGCGCTGGCCGGCGCGATCGAGCTGGCCGAGGAGCTGGGTCCCGATGCGGTCCTGCTCGTGAACCTGTCGGGCCGCGGCGACAAGGACGTGCACACCGCAGCCGAGTACTTCGGGCTGCTCGACGAGCCGGTCGTCCTGGAGCAGGGGGTCGAGGAATGAGCGCGATCGACGACCTCTTCGCGACGACGCGGGCGCAGAACCGTGCGGCGCTCGTCGGCTACCTGCCGGCCGGGTTCCCGACCGTCGAGGGCTCGATCAAGGCGATCGCCGCCATGATCGAGGGCGGCGTCGACCTCGTCGAGGTCGGCCTGCCGTACAGCGACCCGGTGATGGACGGTCCGACGATCCAGGCCGCGGCCGAGATCGCCCTGGCCGGCGGAACACGCGTCGACGACGTGTTCGAGGTCGTGCGCGCGACGGCCGCCACCGGCACCCCCACCGTCGTGATGACGTACTGGAACCCCGTCGAGCGCCGTGGCGTCGACCGGTTCGCCGCCGACCTCGCGGCAGCGGGCGGCGCGGGCCTCATCACCCCCGACCTCATCCCCGACGAGGGCGCCGACTGGGATCGCGCCTCGCGCGCCCACGGCCTCGACCGGATCTACCTCGTCGCCCCCTCGTCGACCACCGACCGGCTCGCGCTCACGGCGCAGGCGGCGAGCGGCTTCGTCTACGCGACCGCCGTCATGGGAGTCACGGGCCAGCGTGAGCAGACCAGCAGCCTCGCGCCGGAGTTGGTCGCTCGGCTCCGCGAGGTCACCGACACCCCGATCGGTGTAGGACTCGGCGTCAGCAACGGTGCGCAGGCCCGCGAGGTCGCCCGGTTCGCCGACGCCGTGATCGTCGGGTCGGCGCTCGTGCGCTGCCTGCTCGACGCGCCGGACGAGCAGGCCGGGCTGGACGCGGTCCGCGCGCTGGCCGCCGACCTGCGCGCCGGGGTGGAGCGCGGCTGATGGACGTCGCGGCCTACATCCCGTCGCCGGCCGAGTCGGTGTGGCACCTCGGCCCGTTCCCGCTGCGCGCGTACGCGCTGTGCATCATCGCGGGCTGCATCGCGGCGATCTTCATCGGCGAGCGGCGCTTCGTGGCCCGCGGCGGCCGCCCCGGCGCGATCGGCGACATCGCCGTGTGGGCGATCCCGTTCGGGATCATCGGCGGCCGGATCTACCACGTGATCACCGACCCCGAGCTCTACTTCGGTGACGGGCGCAACGCGTTCGACGTCGTGAAGATCTGGGAGGGCGGCCTGGGCATCTGGGGCGCCATCGCCTTCGGCGGCGTCGGCGCGTGGATCGCGTGCAAGCGCTACGACATCGACTTCCTGACGATGGCCGACGCGCTCGCGCCCGGCCTGCTGGTCGCGCAGGCGATCGGTCGCCTCGGCAACTGGTTCAACCAGGAGCTCTTCGGCGGTCCCACGACCCTGCCCTGGGGCCTGCAGATCGCGCCGCAGTACCGCCCCGACGGCTACGAGCAGTTCGCGACGTTCCACCCGACCTTCCTGTACGAGGCGCTGTGGAACCTGGCGGCCGCGGCGCTCCTGGTGTGGCTCGACCACCGCTTCAAGCTCACCCACGGGCGCGTGTTCGCGCTGTACGTCATGCTCTACACCGCCGGACGCGGCTGGATCGAGACGCTGCGGATCGACACCGTCAACCACATCGGGCCGTTCCGGCTCAACGTGTGGACGTCGATCGTCGTCTTCACCCTCGCGCTGGGCTACTTCGTCTGGGCCGGCCGCCGGATCCGCAGTGACGAGGCCGCTGAGCGTGACGTTTCGGGGCCGGAAACGCCCTGAGGCGCCCCCGAACGTCACTGCCAGCGGCCCTCGGGAGCGTCAGGCGGTCGGCTCGCCGCCCTCGGCCTGCTCGCCGCCCTCGGCCTGCTCGGCTGCGACGTCCTTGAGCTTCTCGGCCGCCTCGTCGATCTTGTCGCTGAACTTGCCGCCGGTGGCCTGATCGGCGAGATCGGCGACCTTGTCGATCGCGCTCTCGATGTCGTCACCGTGCGCGGCGGCCACGTCCTTCGCCGTGTCGCCGAGGTCGGCGGCGCCGGCCTTCGCCTCGTCGAGCAACTCGCTCGTGTCCTTGCCCTTGAACCTGTCGAAGAACCCCATGGCTGCCCCCTTCGTCTCGTCGGTCCCGCACACCGGGACCCGCAGCCACGGTACTGCCGATCCGGCCTGCGAGACTGCTGTCCATGGAGCGGAACGGGGCCGTGGTGGCGGTGGTCGGTCCGACCGCGTCGGGCAAGACCGCGCTGTCGGTCGAGCTGGCGCTCGCGACCCACGGCGAGGTCGTCAACGCGGACTCGGTCCAGCTGTACCGCGGGATGGACGTCGGCAGCGCGAAGGCCACCCCTGAGGAGCGACGCGGCGTGCCGCACCACCTGCTCGACGTCCTCGACGTCCGCGAGGAGGCCAACGTCGCGCAGTTCCAGACGATGGCCCGCGCCGCGATCGACGAGGTGCGTGCGCGTGGGGGAGTCCCGATCCTGGTCGGCGGCTCGTCGCTGTACCTGCGGGCCGCGCTCGATCCACTGGAGTTCCCCGGCACCGATCCGCGCGTGCGGGAGCGCTGGAGCCGGCGACTGGAGCACGAGGGACCCGCGGCGTTGCACGCCCTGCTCGCCGAGCGCGACCCCGCCGCCGCGGAGCAGATCCTGCCGACCAACGGCCGGCGCATCGTGCGAGCGCTCGAGGTCGGCGAGCTGACCGGCGGGAGCTTCGCGGCGCGCATGCCCGAGCCGGTGTCGATCTATCCCGACGTCGTCATGATCGGCCTCGACGTGCCCCGGGACGTGCTCGACGCCCGGATCGACGCCCGGGTCGACCGGATGTGGGCCGACGGACTCGTCGAGGAGGTCCGCTCGCTCGACGGCCTGCCCGGCTCACCGACCGCCTCGCGTGCGCTGGGCTACCAGCAGGTGCTCGCGTTCCTGGCCGGTCGTACCACCGAGGACGAGGCCCGCGAGGCGACGAAGGCCGGCACGCGCCGGTTCGCGCGCCGCCAGGACCGCATGATGCGCAAGGACCCGCGGATCCACTGGCTGCCGTTCGACGCCCCCGACCTCGTCCGGCGTGCGCGGGCAGTCGTCGCGGCCACGTAGGCTGGGGCAATGGCATTCGCGTGGTTCAAGGGGCACGGCACCGAGAACGACTTCGTGCTGCTCCCGGACCACGACGGCACGGTCCACGGCGACCTCGACCCGGCCTTCGTCGCGGCCCTGTGCGATCGGCGACGCGGCATCGGGGCCGACGGCGTCATGCGGGTGATCCGCTCGGCATCGCTCGGCGTCGACTCGCCCGCGGAGTGGTTCATGGACTACCGCAACGCCGACGGGTCGCTGAGCCAGATGTGCGGCAACGGCATCCGGGTGTTCGGCCGGCACCTGCTCGACCACGGCCTCGTCACCGGTCCGGAGTTCGCGATCGGCACGCGTGACGGACTCAAGACCCTCACGGTCGACGGCGACGAGCTCACGGTCGACATGGGCGCCTGGTCCACGGGCACCCACACGAAGGTCTCCGCCGACGGGCACACGTGGGAGGCGCTCGAGGTCCACACCGGCAACCCGCACGCCGTCGCCTTCGTCGACACCGTGGCCGACGCGGGTCCGCTGACCGAGCAGCCCGGCTTCGACGACGCGGTGTTCCCCGAGGGCGTCAACATCGAGTTCGTCCAGCGCCTCGACGAGCGTCACGTCGCGATGCGCGTCCACGAGCGCGGCTCCGGCGAGACGCGGTCCTGCGGCACGGGCGCGTGCGCCACGGCGATCGCGACGGCCCGCGCCGACGGGGCGACCGACGCCGTCTATCGCGTCGACGTGCCCGGCGGCACCCTGCGCATCGCCGTCTCGCCCGAGCGGACGCTGCTGACCGGTCCGGCGCAGATCGTCGCCGGCGGCACGATGGAGTGGTTCGCGTGACCGACGAGCGTCGCGACCAGCACGAGCCCGACACGGGCACGCTCGACCTCGAGGAGCGCTCCTCCCTGCGCCGCGTCGCCGGGCTGTCGACCGAGCTCGAGGACATCAGCGAGGTCGAGTACCGCCAGCTGCGCCTCGAGCGGGTCGTGCTCGTGGGCGTGTGGACCGAGGGCACGGCCGAGGACGCCGAGAACTCGCTGACCGAGCTCGCCGCGCTCGCCGAGACCGCCGGCTCCGAGGTGCTCGACGCCCTCGTCCAGCGCCGCCAGAAGCCCGACCCGGCGACGTTCATCGGCCGCGGCAAGGTCGACGAGCTGCGCGACGCGGTCAAGGCGACCGGCGCCGACACGGTCATCTGCGACGGCGAGCTCGCGCCCAGCCAGCTGCGCAACCTCGAGGACCGGGTCAAGGTCAAGGTCGTCGACCGGGTCGCGCTGATCCTGGACATCTTCGCCCAGCACGCCAAGAGCGCCGAGGGCAAGGCCCAGGTCGAGCTGGCGCAGTTGCAGTACCAGACGCAGCGTCTGCGCGGCTGGGGCGGCAACCTGTCACGCCAAGCCGGCGGCCGGGCGGCCGGCGGCGAGGGCATCGGCGGCCGCGGACCCGGTGAGACGAAGCTCGAGACGGACCGCCGCCGCATCCAGGCCAAGATGTCGAAGCTGCGCCGCGAGCTGGTCGACCTGCGCGGCGCCCGCGACACCAAGAAGGCCGAGCGGCGGCGTCACAAGATCCCGTCGGTGGCGATCGCGGGCTACACGAACGCCGGCAAGTCCAGCCTGCTGAACCGGCTGACGGGTGCGGGCGTGCTCGTCGAGGACGCCCTGTTCGCGACGCTCGACCCCACGACCCGCCGCACCGAGACCTCCGACGGCCGCGTCTACACGCTCTCGGACACGGTCGGGTTCGTCCGGCACCTGCCGCACCAGTTGGTCGAGGCGTTCCGGTCGACCCTCGAGGAGGTCTCCGACGCCGACCTCGTGCTGCACGTCGTCGACGGATCGCATCCCGACCCCGAGGGTCAGATCGCCGCGGTGCGCGAGGTCTTCTCCGAGATCGGCGCCCTCAAGGTGCCCGAGATCGTCGTGGTCAACAAGGCCGATGCCGCCGACCCGCTCGTGCTCAAGTCGCTGCTCGCCCGCGAGCCGCACGCCGTCGTCGTCAGCGCTCGCACGGGCGAGGGGATCGACGAGCTGCTCGGCGCGATCGAGGCGGACCTGCCGGTGCCCGCGTCGCTGGTCGACGTCGTCGTCCCGTACTCGCGCGGCGACCTCGTGAACCGCGTCCACCTGCACGGCGAGATCGAGACCCTCGAGCACGAGGCCGACGGAACCCACCTCGTCGCCCGGGTCCACCCCGAGCTGGCCGCCGAGCTCGCGCCCTTCGTGCGTTCCTGACCCGTGCTCGTCGCCGGCGGCGCGCGAGACGGCCTGTGGATCGCCGGCCGGTCCCGCCGGCCGGGCGGGTAGCGTTCCCCCATGCCCGCGCAGCCCTCCGTGAAGACCGTCCTGTCCGCCGCGGTCGAGTCGGTCGGCGGTACGGAGCGCCCGGGGCAGGTCGCGATGGCCGAAGCCGTGGAGCAGGCGCTGACCGAAGGTCGGCACCTGCTGGTTCAGGCGGGCACGGGCACCGGCAAGTCCCTCGGTTACCTCGTCCCGGCGCTGTTGCACGACAAGCGTGTCGTCGTCGCCACCGCCACCCTGAACCTGCAGCACCAGCTCGTCGAGCGTGACCTGCCCGCCCTCAAGGAGGCCGCCCGGGCCACGATGAGCACCGTCCCGCACCACGCGGTCGTGAAGGGCCGCGCGAACTACGCGTGCCTGCACCGCGTCCGGCAGGGGGCGCCCGACGACCAGGGCGTGCTCGTCGAGATCCCCGAGGGCTCCCTCGGCGGGGAGGTCGTGATGCTGCGCGAGTGGGCCGAGGAGCAGGCGACGGGAGGCCACACGGGCGACCGCGATGCGGCCCCCTCCCACCAGGACCGCGCGTGGCGACAGGTCAGCGTGTCGGCCCGCGAGTGCCTCGGCGCCGCGCGGTGCGAGTACGCCACGGAGTGCTTCGCCGAACGGGCGCGCGATGACGCGGCGCAGGCGCACGTCGTGGTCACGAACCACGCGATGCTCGCGATCGACGCGATCGAGGGCGTGCCGATGCTGCCGGAGTTCGACGCCGTCGTCGTCGACGAGGCCCACGAGCTGGCCGCGCGGGTCACGCAGGCCTCCACCGACGAGCTCGACCCCGGCCACGTCAAGCGGGCCGCTGACCGCGCCGAACGGCACCTCGACCGCGACAAGACCGACCTCGCGCGCGATCTCGTGGACGCGTCCGACGCCCTGGCCGACGCGCTGACCCATGTCCCGCCCGGCCGGATCGACACGATCGAGCAGTCGCTCGAGGCGGCCCTCAACCTCGTCCGCGACACGGCGCGGGCCTGCTTCTCGGGCTTCGCGAAGGAGAAGTCGGAGGACGCCGACCCGGCTCGGCAGCAGGCACGGACCATGGTCGACGACGTCCGTCAGGTCGCCGAGCGGATGGCGGCCGGCCGCGAGACCGACGTCCTGTGGCTCGGCGAGGGCCGGTCGTCGCTGCAGCTGCGGATCGCGCCGATCGACGTCTCGGGCGACCTGCGCGAGAAGCTGTTCGGCGAGAAGACCGTCGTGCTGACCAGCGCGACCCTGACGCTGGGCGGATCGTTCGGGCCGATCGCGTCGTCGCTCGGCCTGGACTCGCGCGGCACCGACTGGACGGGCCTGGACGTCGGCTCGCCGTTCGACTACGCCAAGCAGGGGATCCTCTACGTCGCCCGCCACCTGCCGACCCCGGGACGCGACGGACTCGAGGCGGACCAGCTCGGCGAGATCACCGCGCTCGTGAAGGCGGCGGGCGGCCGGACCCTCGGGTTGTTCTCCTCGCGCCGGGCGGCCGAACGCGCCGCCGAGTACGTGCGCGAGTCGCTGCCCGGCCTCGACGTGTGGTGCCAGGGTGACGCCCAGCTGCCCGAGCTCGCGCGGAGATTCGCCGCCGAGCCCAGCACGTGCCTGTTCGGCACCCTGAGCCTGTGGCAGGGCGTGGACCTGCCGGGGGACACGTGCACCCTCGTGATCATCGACCGGATCCCGTTCCCGCGGCCCGACGACCCGCTCATGAGCGCGCGGCAGCGTCTCGTCGAGAAGCACGGCGGGAACGGCTTCATGCAGGTCGCGGCGCAACACGCGGCGCTGCTGCTGGCGCAGGGGACCGGCCGGCTGATCCGGCGGTCGAGCGACCGGGGCGTCGTCGCCATCCTCGACCCGAGGCTCGTGACGGCCCGGTACGGGGGATTCCTGGCGTCATCGCTGCCGCCCTTGTGGCGCACGACCGACCGGTCCGTCGTCACGGCTGCCCTGCGGCGCCTCGACGAGTCCGCGCAATCGGGGAATTCGGCCGCAGTTTGATATCGTGACCCGGTCTGACCATCCACAAAAACTCGGGGATCCCATGTCGTTCCGTCTCACCTCGCTGGCCGTCGTCTGTGCGGCGCTGGTCGGGTCGCTCTTCGTCGCGTCGCCCGCCGAGGCCGCGAACAAGGTCGTCTCGAACACGTCGCTCGTCGCGATGTCCTCGACCGGCTACGGCAAGGTCTGGGCCAAGTGCGTGGGCAAGAAGACGTGCAAGGGCAAGATCTGGATCGACGGCGCCTCGTCGCAGGCCCGGTCCTACACGATCAGTGGCCGCAAGTCGAAGTACATCACCTTCCGGTTCACGGGCTGGAAGGCCAAGCGCGTCGCGAACCTCAGGATCTCGGGCGCCAAGACGCGCCGGATCACGATGGAGTCGCCGGTCCCGTACGGCACGATCGCCGGCACCGTCACCCGCGTCGGCGGACCCACGGCGGGCAACGTCGAGGTCGAGCTCTGGGCGATCGGCTCGCACAAGCGCGACCGGCTGGTCAGCAAGCGCGAGCTCGCCGGCGGCTCCTCGGCGCCCTTCAGCTTCAAGGTGCGGATGGGCGTCAACAACGGCCCCTCGGCGACGTACAAGCTCCACGTCACGGGCACCTCGGACGGCCAGAGCCGGTCGTGGTGGTGGCGTGGTGGCAACGGTTCCTTCGCCGGCGGCAGCCGCGAGATCTCCTCGGGCTCCGGCGTGCGGGTCACCCGCGGCGCCGGCTACCGCTTCACCGCGAACGCGCGCTACTCCTCGATCCGGGGCACCGTGACGAAGGGCTCCTCGGCCGTCTCCGGCACCGAGGTCACCCTGATCGGCCGGCCGCCGTACTGGTCGAAGTCCTCTCGGGCGCTCGCCGACCTCGACGTCATGAGCTGCGCGAACATCTACGGCCGCGACACCACCAACAGCGCCGGTCGCTACGAGATCGGCTTCGTCCCCACGAACGGGTCGCGTGTCTACGCGGTCAAGTCCGAGGACTCGCAGTGGAACAACCGCTTCGGCACGTGCCACGCGGCGGTCAACTACCGCAGGAACGCCAGCTCGACGCCGACGATGCTCCCGCTCGCCGCGGGCAGCGTCACCCAGAACCTCAACACCGCCGCGGGACGCACCACGGTCAACGTGCGCGTGTCGGGCTACCAGGGTCAGTCCAGCACCGCGAAGGTCGACCGCTACGTCACGATCCGCGAGTACGCCAAGGGTCGGTCGGTCCTGAGGTCCGACGTCGTCCGGGCCAGCCAGACGGACCGCAGCTTCACGCTCGGTGAGGGCCTCTACTGGGTCGAGGTGGGCCGCCGCACGGGCTGCCAGGCCTGGTACAGCAGCCGCTACGACAACAACAACGGCTACTTCAACGGACTCGACCGCGCCTTCGAGAAGTGGAAGGCGCAGAACCACAAGATGTACCGCGAGCACTGCCGGGCGTTCTCCGCCGGCGCGTACAAGCTGGTCCAGGTCCGGGGCGGCACGACGAACGTCGCGCTGCGGAACGCCAAGGGCGGCTGGGTCAGCGGCCGGGTCACGGCGTCCAAGATCAAGCCGCGCACCGAGCTGCTCGTGCGTCTGACGTCCAGCGACGGCAAGAAGGTCTACCGGACGGCGATGACCGACGGTGGCGGCCGCTTCAAGGTCACCGGCCTCGCCTCCGGCCGGTACACCGTCGTCGTCAACGCCGACTCCTGGCGCGGCATCTCGCGCAAGTTCAAGGGCGCCCACTCGGTGAAGGTCACCCGCGGCAAGGGCAAGTCCGTGGGCACCCTGCGGTTCGTCCAGTGACCCGCGACTAGGCTGCGCAAGTGGCGATCCTCGTGACCGGCGGAGCCGGCTACATCGGCGCGCACGTCGTGCGGGCACTGGGCAGGGCCGGACTGGAGTCGATCGTGGTCGACGACCTGTCGAGCGGCCACCGTGCCTTCGTTCCCGACGACGTGCGACTGCTCGACCTCAACATCCTGCGTGCCAAGCAGCTCGTGGAGCAGCTGGAGGACACGCCGATCGAGGCGGTCGTCCACCTCGCCGCGTTCAAGTACGCGGGCGTCTCGGTGCAGCGACCACTGCACACGTGGCGGCAGAACGTGGGCGGCACGCTGAGCCTGCTGCGCGCGATGGAGCGTCTCGACGTCTCCCGGATCGTGTTCTCGAGCACCGCGGCCGTGTACGGCACGACCGATGTCGCGATCGTCACCGAGCAGACGCCCACCCGCCCCGAGTCGCCCTACGGCGAGTCCAAGCTCGTGGGGGAGTCGATGATCCGCGACCAGGGTCTCGCGACGGGCCTGCGGCACACCTCGCTGCGCTACTTCAACGTCGTCGGATCGGGCGAGCCCGACCTGTTCGACTCGAGCCCGCACAACCTGTTCCCGTTGGTCATCCGGGCGCTCGACGAGGGTCACCGGCCGAAGATCTTCGGCGACGACTACGCGACGCCCGACGGCACCTGCGTGCGCGACTACGTCCACGTGGCCGATCTCGCCGAGGCGCACGTGACCGCCGTGCAGCGACTGATCGCCGACGAGGACCTCGAGCCGGTCTACAACCTCGGCAGCGGCGAGGGCGTGTCCGTCCGCCAGATCATGGGGGCGGTCGCTCGCACGACGGGTGTCGACTTCGAGCCGCTGGTCGAGGGCCGCCGGCCGGGCGACCCGGCGCGGATCGTGGCGTCCGGAGAGCTCGCGGCCCGCGACCTCGACTGGCGGATGCGGCACACGATCGACGACATGGTCGCGAGCGCCTGGCGCGCCCGCGCCGCGGCGGAGTAGTCGGTCAGACCCGGCGCAGGACTGCGGTGACCTTGCCCACGATCGTCGCGTCCGTGCCGTCGATCGGCGCGTAGGCGGGGTTCTGCGGCAGCAGCCACACGTGCCCGTCGCGGCGGCTGAGCGTCTTGACGGTGGCCTCGCCGTCGATCATGGCGGCGACGATCTCGCCGTTCTCGGCGACCTGCTGCTGACGTACCACGACGAAGTCGCCGTCGCAGATCGCCGCGTCGATCATCGAGTCGCCCTGCACCTCGAGCAGGAAGAGCGTGCCGTCGCCGACCAGCGAGCGCGGCAGCGGCATGACCTCCTCGACGCGCTGCTCGGCCAGGATCGGGCCGCCGGCGGCGATCCGGCCGACCATCGGCACGTAGGCGGGCTGGGGCATCGCGTCGCCGGAGTCGGTCTCGTCGACCTCGACGGGCCGGGGGCGTCCGGCCGGCTTGGCGTCGGGCAGGTAGATCTCCAGTGCCCGCGGACGGTTGGGGTCGCGGCGGATGTAGCCCTTGCGCTCGAGCATGCGCAGCTGGTGCGAGACCGAGGACGTGCTGGCCAGGTCGCACGCAGCGCCCACCTCGCGCATGCTCGGCGGATAGCCGCGATCTTCGATGTGGTCCTTGAGGAACACCAGGATCCGGCGCTGGCGCTTGGTCAGCCCCGTCATGTCGACCGGCCCGTCGAGGTTCTCACTCATGACCCGACCGTAACGGCTCGGCGACCGGGGATCAAACATCTGTTCGACACCGGCGAGTCTCCCGCGGCGGGAGCCTCGGGCGGCGGCATAGGGTGAGCCTCGTGAGCTATGTCGTGGTCGGGAAGCGCGTGGACGACGCGTGGCGGGTCGAGGTGTCGGGAGTCGGCGAGACCGACGCGAGCGACCTCTCGCAGGTCGAGGCCGCGGCACGCAGGCTGCTCGCCGAGCACGGCGTGGCGGACGCCGCCACGGTCGACCTGAACCTGCTGCTGCCGGACTTCGAGGTCGACTTCGCGCAGCAGGGCGTGCCCGATCACGGGGTGCGTCACGTCGAGCTGGTCAGCGGCCTGATCGCGCTCGTCGTGGTGGTCGGCGCGATCGCGTTCCTGCTGGGCCGCGCACTCGGCTGAGCCGGCCTCAGGAGCGGGCCGGTCTCAGGTGCGGGCCGGTCGGTCGAGCTCCTCGGTGAAGTCGTCCAGACCCACGGCGATCCCCGCGTCGGCGGCCCGCTGGCGGGCGAGCGACTGGTCCTCGGCGAGCGTCTCCTGCGTGACGATGCGCTCGCGCGCCGCCTCGACGCATGCGCCGAGCAGGATCGCGTACATCCCGATCCACAACCACAGCAACAGCACGACGACACCGGCCAGCGCGCCGTACGTCTTCGCGTAGTTGCCGAAGGTGTTGACGTAGAACGAGAACCCGAACGAGACGAGCATCCAGATGACCGCCGCCAGCACGACGCCCTTCGTCACGAGGCCGCCGGCCGGGGTGCGGTTCGGCGCGACACGGTAGAGGACGCCGATCGCGAGCACGACGGCCAGCGCGAGGACGACCCAGCGACTGATCTGGGCGACGAGGCGCACGCCCGGAACGGCGTCGACGACGTTCAGGACGGCCGGGACGACGGCCACGAGCGAGATCGCCACGAGCCCGAACAGCAGGCCCCCGGCGGTGAGTCCGAGGCCGAGCAGCTTGCGGCGCAGGAAGGAGCGGTCGTCCTCGAGGCCGAACAGCTGGTTGATCGCCGTGACGAGGTTGCCGATGCCACCGGAGGCCGCGTAGACCGCGAGCACGATCGCGATGACCGCGCTCAGTCCCAGCGAGCTCGAGGGCGCCGAGGTGAGCTGCTCGATCTGCCCGTTGATGAGCGAGGCGGCGTCGGCGGGCAGGGCGTCGGAGATGCGGGCGGTCTGGTCCGCGACGGTCTCGGGGTCCGCCACGAGTCCGTAGATGGACACGGCGGCGATGAGTGCGGGGAACAGGGACGTGAACAGGTAGAAGGCGACGCCGGCGGCCAGCAGGGGAGCCTGCCGCGAGGAGGCCTGGCGCCAGGCCGTGCGAAGAGTGCGGAGGGCGTTCACACCTCGACGCTAGTGCGGGAACGACCCGCTCGCACGGCGCCGATTCGAACACGTGCGCGACACGCCGAATCGAACATCAATTCGAACCTGCGCGATTCTGTCGGCGGCGACCCCTAGAGTCGTTCACGTGTTCGATAGAACACCTGCTCGAATCGAACGGATCGCCGCTCTTCCCCTGGAGGCATCATGACCATCGCACTGGACGACTACCGCATCGGCACCGGCCGCATCTCGCTCGCGCCGACCCGCACGACCTACCGCGTCTCCCGGCCCGAGCCGGCGCCCGTGCGGCTCACCCACCGCGGTCGCCTCGCCCTCGTCGGCGTGGCGGTGCTCGTGATCACGGCACTGGGGATCATGTTCGGGTCCTCCGTCGCGGCCACCGACGACGCCCCCGGCGAGGTCACGACGATCACGGTCCAGCCCGGGCAGACGCTCTGGAGCATCGCCGCGGACGCCCGGCCGGACGCCGACATCCGCGAGACGGTCGACGAGATCATCCGACTCAACGCGCTCGAGAACGGCAGCAAGCTGCCGATCGGCGCCACCCTGGCGGTCCCGGTCACCGAGTGACCGCAGCACCGCCGTCGGCGGCGCTCACCATGCCTCGGGGAAGGGGCCGGTGAGCGCCGCCGCCGCATTTCCGTCGCGACCCACCCCGGGATTCATCGAGGATTCGACACGCTTTCACCGCTTGTCACCCGTCATTGGCCGGTGACGGCGTAGCGTGGAGAGCACGACCCGACGTCGAGGAGGGGATCGTGATGGCCGTCGTCGCCCACACCCACCACATCCATGTCATGACCCGCTTCCGGGCCCAGGTGATGTGGCGGGCCTTGGCGCTGTTCGCCGGGAGCGCGCTGACGTGGCTGCTTCCGCTCGACGCCCCTGACGGCGTCGCCCGGCCCGCCCGCTGGCTCGGCAGCAACGTGACCGAGGTCAGTCCCGCCGCGGCCGCCGCCGTACTGCTCGTGATCGCCGCGGGCGCCTTCACCTGGCAACGCGTCCGCCCGGCCGACATGGGCGCGCTCGCCTGGGTCGTCGCCGGCGGATCGCTCGCGATGGTCTCGGTCCTGCTCGTCCTGCTGGCCGGTTCCGGCCCCGTGTACTGGTGGTTGGGCATCGGCGTCGTCGTCACCTCGATGGCGCTGCAGGTGCTGGCCGCCCTGGCCGGGCACGGCGCCGCCGTGCTGCTCTCGCGTCGGCACGGCTGATCGCGTTCCCACGCACGAGGGCCCGGAGTCGCCATGGCGACTCCGGGCCCGTCCATCATGCGGGGCTCAGTGCTTGAGCTGACCGCCGGCGTTCTCCAGATGCGCCCGGACGAACCAGTGGAACAGCTCGAGCGCCTTGATCTGGCCGATCAGCATGTCCTCGGTGACCGGGTCGAGATCGGACGAGGCCGACTGCGCCTTGCGGTGGTCGTCGAGGAGTCCGACGTAGACCTCGTCGAGCGCCTTGAGGTGCTCGGTCGTGGTCGCACGGCCCAGCGGGTAGTCGGCCCACGTGCGCCCGTCGACGATCGCACCCGGCGTCCCGAGCGGCGCCGTGCCGAGGGTCGCGATCCGCTCCGCCGTCTCGTCGACCATGTCGCGCACCTCGAGGACGTGCGGGTCGATCATCTCGTGCACCGCGATGAAGTGCGGACCGACGACGTTCCAGTGGACGTGCTTGAGGGTCAGTGCGAGGTCGTTCAGGGCGTTGAGGCGGTCCTGCAGCAGCGTCGCGAGGCTCTCGCCGTCGGCAATGCTGATACCGGGGACCGTGTACTTGGGTTTCGTGGCCATGCCTCCACCGTAGGGCGCGTCAGGGCGGTCGCAACTCGGTGAGACAGGCCCTCGACCGCGGCGCGGATCACCGGTCGATCTGGTCGCGCAGGTACGCCTGTTCGGCTTCGTTCCGCACGCGTGACACGGCTGCCGTCCAGGCCCGGTCGGCCTCCTCGGTGTGGCCGAGACGGTTGAGCAGGTCGGCTCGCACGGCGTGGAAGAGGTGGGTGTCGAGGCCGAGTTGCTCGACCGCATCCAGGGCGGCGGCCGGCCCCTCGACCTCCGCGACGGCACTCGCGCGGTTGAGGGCGACGACGTCAGACGGTTCGAGCAGCATGAGGTGGTCGTAGAGGGCCAGGATCTGCGGCCAGTCGGTGTCCTCGGCGGCCTCGGCATCGCAGTGCACGGCCTGCAGCGACGCCTGCACCTGGTAGGGCCCCGGCCGGTCCATGCGGCGGCACTGCAGCAGGAGGAACCGGCCCTCCTCGATCTCGTCGCGGTGCCACAGTCCGCGGTCCTGCACGCCGAGCGGTGTGAGGCTGCCGTCGGCGCCGGCGCGCGCGTCGCGGCGGGCGCTGATGAACAGCATGAGGGCCAACAGGCCGCGCACCTCGGGCTCGTCGGGGAACATGTCCAGCAGGATCCGGCCCATCCGCACGGCCTCGGTCGCGAGGTCCTCACGGCTCGCGGCAGACGTGCGCGCCGCGAGGTAGCCCTCGTTGAAGATGAGGTGGATGACGGCGAGCACGCACGCGACGCGGCTGCCCCACTCCGGCGGCTCCGGGACGCGGTAGGGCAGGTGGTGGTCGCGGATGCGGGCCTTGGCCCGCCCGAGCCGGTGCTCCATCGTCGGCTCGGAGACCATGAAGGCCTCGGCGATCTCGGCGTTCGTGAGTCCGCCGAGCAGGCGCAGGGTCAGCGCCACCCGTGCCGCCTCGGGCAGGGCGGGGTGGCAGCACGTGAAGACCAGCCCGAGCCGTTCGTCGGTGCGGCCCGGCGGGTCGGGTCGTCCCTCGACCTCGGCGGCCAGCGGCAGCAGGGTGCGATACCGGTCGTCATGATCGGCATCGCGGCGAATGCGCTCGATGGCCTTGCGCTGGGCCGTCCGGATGATCCACTCGGTCGGCTCGCGCGGTGGATCCTGCGGCCACATCCCGGTCGCCTCGTCGTACGCGTCGGAGACGGCGTCCTCGGCCAGGTCGATGTCGCCGAACGTGCCGATCAGGCTCGCGAGGGCCTGCGGCCATCCTCGGCGGAAGGCGCGCGCGACGTCATCGTCGGTCGTCTGGCTCATGGCTGGGTGGGCACCTTCGGGGCGTCGGCGGCGCGCAGGGGATGTGCCATGGGGCTCCTCTCGCGCTGCCTCACCCGGACGGATGCGCCCGGGACTCGAATCCGTCCCTTGATCGTCGCCGACACGCCGGTGTCGCGCGACTCGGCGACGTCTCACACCCGCCTGACCTGCGTAAACGCGGGTGACCGACAGTCCATCACAGATTCTGTCGGTGTTCTTCGCGAAACTGTTGCCTACCGCGAGAGCGCCACGTAGAGTAACCACTACATCTAGTAGTTACACGGATGTAGTTCTCCACATCTAGGTACACAGGCCAAGGCGTGTTACCCACATCACAGTGGAGATGTCCACAGGTCGATCCCCAGGTTCATCCACGAGCACGCCGAAGGAGGACGCGATGCACTGCCCGTTCTGCAAGCACACCGACACCCGCGTCCTCGACTCGCGAGTCGCCGACGAGGGCGGCGCCATCCGGCGTCGTCGCACGTGCTCGCAGTGCGAGAAGCGGTTCACGACGATCGAGCAGATGCAGCTCATGGTCGTGAAGCGCTCCGGCGCGACCGAGCCGTTCGTCCGCGACAAGGCGATCGCCGGCGCGGCCAAGGCGTGCAAGGGCCGTCCGGTCTCGACCGACGACCTGGCGTGCCTCGGCCAGCAGGTCGAGGACACACTGCGCGCCTCCGGCCAGGCCGAGATCAACACGCAGGACATCGGGCTGGCGATCCTCGATCCGCTGCGCACCCTCGACGAGGTGGCGTACCTGCGGTTCGCGTCGGTCTACAAGTCGTTCGACTCGGCCGACGACTTCGTCGCCGAGATCGGCGCACTGATGGCCGAACGGGCCCATCCGGACGACGCCTCGGTCGCCGAGTCGTCGCCCACCTTGACTTCCTAGCAGTTCGGGCCGCAGGCCCCACCACGCAACGCACCCCATCCAGGACAGGAGCACCACATGACCGAGACGGTCGGCGGGACCCCCGCACCCCGCGCCAGCCGCAAGTCCGCCCAGCCCAGGTCGAAGGGGGCCGAGCTGAAGATCGAGCGTGTCTACACGACCGAGGGCGTGCACCCGTACGACGCCGTCACGTGGGAGCGTCGCGATGTCGTCCAGACCAACTGGAAGACCGGCGAGACCGTCTTCGAGCAGCGCGGCGTGGAGTTCCCCGACTTCTGGAGCCTCAACGCCTCGACGATCGTCACGACGAAGTACTTCCGTGGCGCCGTCGGCACCGACGAGCGTGAGTCGAGCCTGCGCCAGCTGCTCGACCGGGTCGTGCTGACGTACGTCAAGGCCGGCAAGGACCACGGCTACTTCGCCACCCCCGCCGACGCCGAGGTCTTCGAGCACGAGCTGACGTACATGCTCCTGCACCAGGTCTTCAGCTTCAACAGCCCGGTGTGGTTCAACGTGGGCACGTCCAGCCCGCAGCAGGTCAGCGCGTGCTTCATCCTCGCGGTCGACGACTCGATGGACTCGATCCTGAACTGGTACCGCGAGGAGGGACTGATCTTCAAGGGTGGCTCGGGTGCGGGCCTGAACCTGTCGCGGATCCGCTCCAGCAAGGAGCTGCTGCGCTCCTCCGGCGGCACCGCCTCGGGCCCCGTGTCGTTCATGCGCGGCGCCGACGCCTCGGCCGGCACGATCAAGTCCGGTGGAGCCACGCGCCGCGCGGCCAAGATGGTCGTGCTCGACGTCGACCACCCCGACATCGTCGAGTTCGTCGAGACCAAGGAGCGCGAGGAGGAGAAGATCCGCGTCCTTCGCGACGCCGGCTTCGACATGGACCTCGGCGGCAGCGACATCACGAGCGTCCAGTACCAGAACGCCAACAACTCGGTGCGCGTCAGCGACGAGTTCATGGAGGCCGTCGAGGAGGGCACGCCGTTCGGTCTGCGCGCCCGCACGAGCGGTGAGGTCATCGAGGAGATCGACGCCCGCGAGCTGTGGGGCAAGATGGCCCAGGCCGCGTGGGCCTGCGCCGATCCGGGCATCCAGTACGACTCGACGATCAACGACTGGCACACGACGCCGGAGTCCGGCCGGATCACCGCGTCGAACCCGTGCAGCGAGTACATGCACCTGGACAACTCCAGCTGCAACCTGGCCAGCCTGAACCTGCTCAAGTTCCTCAAGGACGACGGCTCGTTCGACGCCCAGACGTTCGTCAAGGCCGTCGAGTTCATCATCACCGCGATGGACATCTCGATCTGCTTCGCCGACTTCCCGACCGAGCCGATCGGCGACACGACCCGCAAGTTCCGCCAGCTCGGCATCGGGTACGCCAACCTCGGCGCCCTGCTGATGGCCTCGGGCCTGGCGTACGACTCCGACGGCGGCCGCGCGCTCGCCGCGTCGATCACGTCGCTCATGACGGGTACGTCCTACCGTCGCAGCGCCGAGCTCGCCGGTGTCGTGGGTCCGTACGAGGGCTACGCGGCGAACGTCGACGGCCACCAGCGCGTCATGCGCAAGCACCAGGCGGCCAACGACGAGATCCGCACGAAGCATGCGATCGACATCGCCGTGCAGAAGGAGGCCACCAAGCAGTGGGCGGCCAACTCGAAGATCGGTGAGAAGAACGGCTGGCGCAACTCGCAGGCCTCGGTGCTGGCGCCCACCGGCACGATCGGCTTCATGATGGACTGCGACACGACCGGCATCGAGCCGGACTTCTCGCTCGTGAAGTTCAAGAAGCTCGTCGGCGGTGGCTCGCTGCAGGTCGTCAACCAGACGATCCCGGTGGCGCTGGCCAAGCTCGGCTACACGAACGAGACGACCGAGGCGATCGTCGAGTACATCGGCGAGCACGGCCACGTCGTCGACGCGCCCGGCCTCAAGCCCGAGCACTACGAGATCTTCGACTGCGCGGTCGGCGAGCGGGCCATCAAGCCCATGGGTCACGTGCGGATGATGGCGGCCTGCCAGCCGTTCCTGTCCGGCGCGATCAGCAAGACGGTCAACATGCCCGAGACCTCCACGGTCGAGGAGATCGCCGACGTCTACTTCCAGGGCTGGAAGCTCGGCCTGAAGGCGCTCGCGGTCTACCGCGACAACTGCAAGGTCGGCCAGCCGCTGTCCAGCCAGAAGTCGCAGGACGACAAGACCAACGCGTCGGCCACCGCCGAGACCGAGGTCAAGACGGTCATCGTCGAGAAGCCGATCCGCCGCCGCCTGCCGAAGTCGCGTGCCTCGATCACGACCAGCTTCAGCGTCGGCGGTGCCGAGGGCTACATGACCTCCGGCGCCCACGACGACGGCACGCTGGGCGAGATCTTCCTCAAGCTCGGCAAGCAGGGCTCGACCCTGGCCGGCGTGATGGACGCGTTCAGCATCGCGGTGTCGATCGGCCTGCAGTACGGGGTTCCGCTCGAGACGTTCGTCAGCAAGTTCACGAACCTCAAGTTCGAGCCCGCGGGTCTGACCGACGACGCCGACATCCGGATGGCGCAGTCGATCATGGACTACGTCTTCCGCCGCCTGGCGCTGGACTACATCGACTTCGACACCCGGTCGGCGCTGTCGATCCACTCGGTCGAGGAGCGTCAGCGCTACCTGGACACCGGTTCGTACGAGCCGGTCAAGGGTGACGGCACGACGGCCGCCGAGCTGGTCGCCGATGCGCCTGCCGCCCCGCACGGCGTGACGAGCGAGGCCGCGGCCGAGCTCAAGGCCGAGTCGCAGGTCGAGGCGCCCGCCGCCGTCGAGATCCAGATCGAGACGGCCAAGCCCGCCTCGGGCCGGGCCCACACGTCGGCCGAGCTCCTCGAGGAGATCACCGGTTCCGCCGTCGACAGCCCGCTGTGCATGACCTGCGGGACGAAGATGCGGCCCGCCGGCTCGTGCCACGTGTGCGAGGGCTGCGGCAGCACCAGCGGCTGCAGCTGACCGGCAGCGGCGAAAGACCGCGGCGCGGTCGACCCTGGGGAAGGGGTCGGCCGCGCCGCTCTTTCGTGTGACGGTGTCGCGGGCTCAGTCCTTGGTCGCGAAGGCGGCGTCGAAGGCGGCCTCGGGGGCGTCGAAGGCCAGTCGGCGGACGAACTCGAGCGCCTCGGGTGCGCCGACGAGCCGATCCATGCCGGCGTCCTCCCACTCGACTGAGATGGGCCCGTCGTAGCCGATCGTGTTGAGCATGCGGAACGACGCCTCCCAGGGGACGTCGCCGTGGCCGGTCGAGACGAAGTCCCAGCCCCGGCGGGGGTCGGCCCAGGGCAGGTGCGAGCCAAGCCGGCCGTTGCGGCCGTTGCCCACCTGGCGCTTCGCGTCCTTGCAGTCGACGTGGTAGATCCGGTCCTTGAAGTCCCACATGAACCCGACCGGGTCGAGGTCCTGCCACACGAAGTGGCTCGGGTCCCAGTTCAGCCCGAACGCCTCGCGATGGCCGATCGCCTCGAGCGTGCGGACCGTCGTCCAGTAGTCGTACGCGATCTCCGACGGGTGCACCTCGTGCGCGAACCGGACGCCGCACTCGTCGAAGACGTCGAGGATCGGGTTCCACCGGTCGGCGAAGTCGCGATAGCCGGCCGCGATCATGTCCTCGCTCGCCGGCGGGAACATCGCGACGTACTTCCAGATCGACGACCCGGTGAAGCCGACGACGACGTCGACGCCGAGCCGGCGGGCGGCACGGGCGGTCATCTTCATCTCCTCGGCCGCGCGTTGGCGGACGCCCTCGGGGTCACCGTCGCCCCACACGCGCGCCGAGAGGATCGCCTCGTGTCGCGCGTCGATCGGGTCGTCGCACACGGCCTGGCCCTTGAGGTGGTTGGAGATCGCGTAGACCTTGAGGCCGTACCGGTCCAGCAGGTCGAGCTTGGCCTGGACGTAGGCGTCGTCCTCGGCGGCCTGCCACGGGTCGAGGTGATCGCCCCAGCAGGCGATCTCGAGTCCGTCGTAGCCCCACTCGGAGGCCAGTCGGGCAACCTCCTCGAACGGCAGGTCGGCCCATTGGCCGGTGAACAACGTGATCGGACGGGGCATGGTGCACACTCCTGGTTCGTTCGTCGGTGTCAATCGGTCGGGATCTGCTGCCACTGCCGGTCCAGGGAGCTGGTCTCGACGGCGGCCAGGACGCGTTGGACCCGCAGGCCGTCGGCGAAGCTCGGGGCGGGATCGCGATCCGCGGCGATCGCGCCGACGAGGTCCACGACCTGGTGGGTGAAACCGTGCTCGTAGCCGAGACCGTGTCCGGCCGGCCACCACGCCGCGACGTACGGGTGCTGTGGCTCGGTCACGAGGATCCGACGGAAGCCCGCCGACTCGGCCGGGTCGGCCGCGTCGAAGAACTCGAGCACGTTCATGTCCTCGAAGTCGAACGCGAGGCTGCCGCGGGAGCCGTTGATCTCGATCCGGATCGAGTTCTTGCGGCCGGTCGCGAATCGGGTCGCTTCGAAGACGCCGAGCGCCCCGCCGGCGAAGTGGGCCAGGAAGACCGCGGCGTCGTCGACCGTGACCGGCCCGCGCTCGCTCGAGGCCGTGCCGGACAGCCCGCTGTGCTCGGCCGCGAGCGGCCGCTCGGTGACGAACGTCTCGAGCTGTCCGGAGATCTCGGCGATCAGGTCCCCGGTGATGAACTGCGTGAGGTCGATGATGTGGGCGCCGATGTCGCCCAGGGCCCCCGAGCCCGCCTTCTCCTTGTCCAGCCGCCACGACAGCGGAGCCTCCGGATCGGCGATCCAGTCCTGCAGGTAGGCGGCGCGGACGTGCCGGATCTGCCCGATCCGGCCCTCGGCCACGAGTTGGCGGGCGTAGGAGATCGCGGGCACCCGGCGGTAGGTGAAGCCGACCATCGACCGCACCCCGTGCTCGGCGGCGCGGGCGGCCGCGGCGGTCATCGTCTCGGCCTCGGCGACCGAGTTGGCCAGCGGCTTCTCGCACAGGACGTGCTTGCCGGCCTCGAGCGCCGCGATCGCGATCTCGGCGTGGGAGTCGCCCGGGGTGCAGATGTCGACGACGTCCACGTCGTCGCGCGTGACGACCTCGCGCCAGTCGGTCGCGGCCTCGGCCCACCCCAGCCGGGCGGCGGCATCGGCGGTGCGCGTGGCGTCGCGCCCGCACACGACGGTCATGACGGGGTTGAGCGGGAGGTCGAAGAAGTGCGGCGCCGTGCGCCAGGCCTGCGAATGGGCCGCGCCCATGAACGCATGGCCGATCAGGGCCACCGAGAGCGATTCGTGCTGGGTCATGCCGAGTCCCGTCCGTGATCGGTCGAAGTGCGGGGGAGGTCCCCTGCGAGGCCGGGAGGAGGGTCCGGCCTCGCAGGGGCAGCGGTCAGGACTCGAAGGCCGAGTCCATGAACTGGTCGACGTTCTCCTTCGTGACGACCGGTGCGTAGAGCTGCACGGTGCGCGGCACCTCGACCTCGACCAGATCGCTCATGGCCTTGCCCTGCACGAGCAGGCGAGCGAGCTTGATGCCGTCCGCGGCCTGCGTCGACGGGTAGATGACCGTCGCCTTGAGCACGCTGTCGTCGGCCTCGATCGACCGCATCGCGTTCGCCGAGCCGGCGCCGCCGACCATGAAGAACTCGTCGCGGTCGGCGTTGTCGATGGCCGCCAGCACGCCGACGCCCTGGTCGTCGTCGTGGTTCCACAGCGCGTCGATCTTGGGCGCGGCCTGCAGCAGGTTCGCGGCGGCCTTCTCCCCGCCCTCGACCGTGAAGTCCGCGGCGACCCGGTTGTCGACGTTCTGGCCGCACTCGGACAGCGCGTCCTTGAAGCCGCGGCTGCGGTCCTGGGTCAGCGGCAGCGAGTCGATGCCGGCGATCTCGGCGACGACGGCGTCCTTCTTGTCGCCGAGCTGCTCGCACACGTACTGGCCCGCCGAGACGCCCATGCCGTAGTTGTCGCCGAGCACCGTGACACGGGCGGCGTTCGGGTCGTCGAACTCGCGGTCGACGTTGATGACGGGGATCCCCGCCGTCATGGCCTTGATCGCCACCGGTGTCAGCGCGGCGCCGTCGAACGGCAGCAGCACGATCGCGTCGACCTTGTCGTTGATGAAGGTCTCGACCTGGCTGATCTGCAGGTTCACGTCGTTCGTGCCCTCGGCGACGCGCAGGTCGACGTCGTCGAGGCCCTCCGCGGTCTTCTTCGCCGAGTCGGTGATCGACGCCATCCAGCCGTGGTCGGCCGCGGGCGCCGAGAAGCCGATGACGACCGTGTCGCCGGACTCGTCGTTCGAGCCGGCCGCCGCGTTGTTCGTGTCGCCGCTCGAGTCGTCGTCACCGGAGTCGTTGCCGGTGCAGGCCGAGAGCCCGAGAGCCAGCGTTCCTACCGCCAACAGTGCTCCCAGCCTCATGCGAGGGTGCTTCTTCATGATTCCTCCTTGGGGGTGGGCGGCCGGACGAATCGTCCGGACGCGGGGGAGTCGGGAGCACTGGCTCCGACCCGGTCCGGGCGTCGCTACGTCGAGTCGCTGCGGGACGCGAAGCGCTGTTGCAGCAGCACGGCGACGACGATGATCGCTCCCTTGAGCAGGGCCTGCTCCGAGATCGACCGGTTGTTGAGCGTGAAGACGTTGGTCAGCGTCGAGAAGATCAGGACGCCGAAGACGGTGCCCACGATCGTGCCGCGGCCGCCTGACAGCAGCGTTCCGCCGATCACGACGGCGGCGATCGCGTCGAGCTCGTAGAGCGTGCCGTGGGTCGAGCTGCCGGTCGAGGTGCGCGCGACGAGCATGAGCGCGCCGATCCCGCAGCACAGCCCCGAGAGCACGTAGAGCATGACGGTCTGCCGGTTGACGTTGACGCCCGCCAGGCGGGCCGCCTCGGGGTTGCCGCCCACGGCGACGGTGCGCCGGCCGAACGTCGTGCGGTTGAGCAGGACCCACCCGACGACGGCCACGATCGCGAAGATCACGATCAGCATGTCGACGCCGAGGATCTCCCGCCCGAAGAAGACCTTGAAGCCGGGGACGTCGGCGATCTGGGTCTTGCGCTGGGAGATGATCTCGGCGAGGCCACGGGCGCTCGCGAGCATCGCGAGCGTCGCGATGAAGGGCACGACCTTGCCGTAGGCGATCAGCAGGCCGTTGACGAGTCCGCAGCCGGCCCCGACGAGCAACGCCGTCAGCACCATGAGGCTCCAGTGGTAGTCGCGCGCGGCCTGCTGGCTGGCCAGGGTCGTGCACCACACGGACGCCAGGGCGAGGATCGCGCCGACCGACAGGTCGATGCCGCCGCCGGTGATCACGAAGGTCATGCCGATGCTGACGACGCCGATCGTGGCGGCCAGGCGCAGGATCGTGACGACGTTGTCGATGCTGGCGAACCGCTCGCCGGCGGTGATCGCACCGACCGCGCACAGCAGCAGAAGGCCGATGACGAGGCCGAGGTTGCGGCCGACGCTCGACCGGAGCAGGTCGATCGGGCGCGTCGGTGTCGCGGGGGCCGTGGCTTCCGTGGTGTGGTCGCTCATGCGGCGCTTCCTTCCATGACGAGGTCGAGCACGGTCGGCTCGTCGAGCTCGGTGGCGGGTGCGGTGTGGACGACCTGGCCCTCGCGGATCACGAGGACCTGGTCGGCCAGGCCCAGGACCTCCTCGATCTCGCTGGACACGACGACGATCGCGACGCCGGCGTCGGCGAGGGCACGGACCAGCCGGTAGATCTCGGTGCGCGCGCCGACGTCCACGCCGCGGGTTGGTTCGTCGAGCAGCAGCACCTTGCACTCGCGCAGGAGCCACCGGGCCAGGACGACCTTCTGCTGGTTGCCGCCGGACAGGTTGCGAGCGGGCCGCCCCACGCCGGCCGGCCGCACGTCGAGCTGCTCGACGACCTCCGCGGCCCGGCGCCGCTCCCGGGTGCGATCGAGGAAGCCGGCCCGGGAGAACTCGGCGAGCGACGAGATCGTGATGTTGCGGTACACCGGCTCGTCGAGCAGCAGCCCCTGGCTCTTGCGCTCCTCGGGGCACAGGCCCAGGCCGGCCTTGACCGCGCTGGTCACCGACCCGCGTCGCAGGGTCCGGCCGCCCAGCCGCACCTCGCCCTCGGTCGCCCGGCGGGCACCGTAGATCGCCTCGAGGATCTCCGAGCGACCCGAGCCGACCAGACCGGCCAGTCCGACGATCTCACCGGCGCGCGCCTGCAGGTCGACTCCCGAGAACACGCCGCTCTGGCCGAGGCCGCGGACGTCGAGCACCGGCTCGCCCTGCGGTGCCTCCTGCGGTCGAGGCGGGAAGGCGTACTCGATCGCGCGGCCCGTCATGAGCCGGATCAGCTCGATGGTCGGGGTGTCGGCCGCCTGCAGGCCGCTCGCCACGGTGCTGCCGTCCTTGAGGACCGTGATCCGGTCCCCGATCTGACGGATCTCCTCGAGCCGGTGCGAGATGTAGACGATCGCGACGCCGTCGGCGCTCAGCGTGCGGATGACGCGGAAGAGGTTCGCCACCTCCTCCTGGTCCAGCACGGCCGAGGGCTCGTCGAGGATCAGCAGCCGGATGTCGTGGGAGAGGGCGCGGGCCATCGAGACCATCTGCTGGTTCGCGGGGGAGAGGGACCCGACGGCCCGGGTCGGTGAGATCTCGGCGTGGCCGAGCCGGGCGAGCAGCTCACGGGTGCGGGCGTTCGTGTCGTGGCGGCGCAGGAAGCCTCCGCGGGACAGCTCGTGGCCGAGGAAGACGTTCTCGGCGACCGAGAGGTGCGGGACGAAGTCCAGCTCCTGGTAGATCGTCGCGATGCCGGCGGCGAGTGAGGACTGCGGCGAGGGGAACGACGTCTCCTCGTCGGCCCACGTGATCGTGCCCGCGTCCGGCTGGTACGCCCCCGCCATGACCTTGATGAGGGTGGACTTCCCGGCACCGTTCTGGCCGAGCAGGCAGTGCACCTCGCCCGGGCGGACGTCGAGGTCCACGCCGTCGAGGGCGACGACGCCGGGGAACTCCTTGCGGATCCCGTGCATCTGGAGGAGGGGCCGGTCCATCGTCTCGTCCACGAGAGCAATGTGACACACATCACGTACTTGTGTCGAGAGTTCGGTAAAAGTTGGCTGGTGGACGTACCTAAGTGACGATGGTTCAATCAGGGTCGTGAAGACGAGCGACGTGTTCGCCCTGCTGCAGCGCGAGGGGCGCCCCATGACGCGGGCCCAGCTCGCCGAGACGACGGGGCTGGCCCGGTCCACCGTGGCCGCCCGCATCGACGTGCTGATGAGGCTCGGCCTCGTCGTGCCGCACGGCGACGCCACCTCGACCGGGGGCCGGCCGCCGTCGCTGCTGGCGCTCAATCCGGCGGCCCGCGTGGTCGGCGCGGCCGACATCGGCGCGACGCACGTGCGGGTCGCCATCGCGGACCTGTCCGGCGAGCTGCTCGCCGAGCGCCGCACCGAACTCGACATCGCCGAGGGGCCCGAGACGGTGCTGGACTGGGTGACCGGCACCACCGGGCGGCTGTTGGCCGAGACCGGCCGGCCCGTGGCCGAGCTCGCCGCGATCGGGATCGGCCTCCCGGGCCCGGTCGAGCACTCCAGCGGCCGGGCGATCAACCCGCCGATCATGCCCGGCTGGGACCGCTTCGACGTCCCGGCCCACGTGCGCCTGACCTACGACGTGCCGGTCCTGGTCGACAACGACGTCAACATCATGGCGCTCGGCGAGCAGCACGCGCAGTTCCCCGAGGTCCAGGACCTGGTCCTGATCAAGGTCGCGACGGGCATCGGCGCCGGCACGATCGCTGGTGGCGAGCTGCAGCGCGGGGCCCAGGGCACGGCCGGCGACGTCGGTCACATCCGTGTCGGCCGCCCCAGCGACACCGTGTGCCGGTGCGGGAACGTCGGCTGTCTCGAGGCGGTCGCCGCCGGACCGGCGATCGCGCGTGGCCTGCGCGACCGAGGGATCGAGGTCCACGACGCCACCGAGGTCGTGGACCGGGTCCGCGCCGGTGACGTCGCCGCGATCCAGGCCGTCCGCCAGGCCGGCCGCGACATCGGCGACGTGCTGGCGATGATCGTCAACTTCATCAACCCGTCGGTCGTCGTGGTCGGCGGCGCCCTCGCCGCGGCCGGGGAGCACCTCCTCGCCGGCATCCGCGAGGAGGTCTACCGCCGGTCGCTCCCGCTCGCGACCGAGCACCTGCGGATCGTGCCCTCGAGCACGGGGGAGCGGTCGGCCGTCCTCGGTGCGGCCGCGATGGCGATCGCCCACGTGCTCTCGCCCGACGCGATCGAGGCCGCGAGCCGGGCGATGACGGCCGCGAGCTGACCGACTGCGAGGAGCGAGCGATGGTGACCGTGTTCCGCAATGCCCGGGTCTTCGACGGGCACCGGTACCTCGGCGCGGTCGGCGACGTGATCGTGGACGACGGCCGGATCGTCGCGGTCGGCGGGCAGGCGCCCCCATCGGCCGAGGTCGTCGACGTCGACGGCGCGTTGCTGCTGCCGGGATTCGTCGACGCCCATGTGCACGCGGTGCAGGGCGGGCTGGAGCGGATCCGCTGTGACCTCAGCGCGAGCGCCGTGGACCAGCAGGCCTATCTCGCCGTGATCGGCGACTACGCCGCCGCACACCCTGAGCGGGAGTGGATCCTCGGCGGTGGGTGGGCGATGTCGGCCTTCCCGGGTGGGACGCCGACCGCGGCGGCGCTCGACTCCGTGGTGCCGGACCGGCCGGTGTTCCTGCCGAACCGCGACCACCACGGCGCCTGGGTGAACTCGCGGGCACTCGCGCTGGCCGGGATCGACCGGTCGACGCCCGACCCCGTGGACGGACGCATCGAGCGCGACGCCGACGGAGCGCCGACCGGCACCCTGCACGAGGGTGCGATGACGTTGGTCGCCCGACTGCTCCCGGTGACCGGTGAGGCGGAGCTGCGCGCCGCGCTGCTCGCCGGCCAGGCGTACCTGCACTCGCTCGGCGTCACCTCGTGGCAGGACGCGATCGTCGGGTCGTACTCGGCGCTGGAGGACAACGGGCCGACGTACGCCCGGGCGGCCGCGGCGGGGGAGTTGCGCTCGCATGTCGTCGGCGCGCTGTGGTGGGACCGGGAGCGCGGCGCCGAGCAGGTCGAGGAGCTGGTCGCCCGTCGAGCGGCGCTGTCCGGGGGCCGGTTCGCCGCCACGAGCGTCAAGGTCATGCAGGACGGGGTGGCCGAGAACGGCACCGCGGGCCTGATCGAGCCGTACCTCGACCGGTGCGGTCACGCGACGGCCAACCGCGGCCTGTCGTTCGTCCCGCCGCAGGCGCTGAAGGAGCACGTGGCCGCGTTGGACTCGCTCGGCTTCCAGGTGCACGTCCACGGGCTGGGCGACCGCGGCGTGCGTGAGGCGCTCGACGCCTTCGAGGGCACGGACCCGGCCCGCCGCCACCACATCGCGCACCTGCAGCTGGTGCACCCCGACGACGTGCCGCGGTTCGCCGAGCTCGGTGTGGCCGCGAACCTGCAGGCGCTGTGGGCCTGCCACGACGACCAGATGGACGAGCTGACGATCCCGTTCCTGGGTGACGAGCGGGCGCGGCGGCAGTACCCGTTCGCCGATCTCGCGGCGACCGGAGCCCGGCTGGTCGCCGGCAGCGACTGGCCGGTCAGCACGCCCGACCCGCTGCAGGCGATCCATGTGGCCGTGCACCGGAAGGCGTACGGCGATCCGGAGGGTGTCGAGGCGTTCCTGCCCGAGCAGGCGCTGTCGATCACCGCCGCGTTCGCCGCCTACACGAGCGGGTCGGCGTGGATCAACGGCCGCGACGACGCGGGCGTCGTCGCTCCCGGTGCCGTCGCGGATCTGGTCGTGCTCGATCGCGACCCGTTCGACGACCCCGCCTCGATCGGGGCGGCGACGGTCGTGGGGACGTGGATCGACGGCGACCGGGTGGCGTGATCGAGGTCTCGTCCAGCAAGCATTGTGTGCAATCTAATTGTGCACAATGATTGAGTCATGACGACGGCGCGACTGGACGACCAGCTCTGCTTCGCCCTCTACTCGGCCTCCCGCACGCTCACGGCCGCGTATCGCGAGCCCTTGCAGGCGCTGGGCCTGACCTACCCGCAGTACCTCGTCCTGATGGCGCTGTGGGAGGTCGACGGGCAGAGCGTCGGCGACCTCGGAGCCCGACTCAAGCTCGACAGCGGCACGTTGTCGCCGCTGCTCAAGCGGCTCCAGGTGCACGGCCTGGTCGATCGCCGGACCTCGACCCAGGACGAGCGACGGGTGCACGTCCACCTCACGGCCGCCGGCCGAGCGCTGAGCAGCCAGACCGACGAGGTGACCCGCTGCGCGATGGACGCGATCGACCTCGATGCCGACGAGTTCACCGTCCTGCGCCACCTCGCGCGCCGCGTCGCGGCCCTCGAGTCCGCGCACTGAACAGACCTTTGCACCACCCCTCGACAGGAGAATCCCCTTGAGCAACGACCTGTACACCGCCGAAGCACTCGCCACCGGAGCCGGCCGCGACGGCCATGTCGTCACCAGTGACGGCCGCCTCGACCTGCAGCTGGCCATCCCCAAGGAGATGGGCGGCTCCGGCGACGGCGTCAACCCCGAACTGCTCTTCGCCTCGGGCTACGCCGCGTGCTTCCTCAGCGCCCTGGGCGCCGTCGGCCGGCGCGAGAAGGCCGACCTCTCCGACGCCAGCGTCGGGGCACGGGTCGGCATCGGCGCGAACGACCAGGGCGGCTTCGCCCTCTCGGTGGCCCTCGAGGTCGTGATCCCGCACCTCGAGCACGACGCGGCCGTCCGGCTGGCCGAGGCGGCCCACCAGGTCTGCCCGTACTCGAACGCGACCCGCGGGAACATCGACGTGCAGATCTCGGTCTCCGACGACTGACCGCGGGCGCCACGCGGCCCACGCGGGCTTGCGTCCGGGGCGACACGGAGCACCATGGGAGCCATGGAGAACCTGGTGATCGTCGGTGGAGGGCTGGCGGCGGCGAAGGCCGTCGAGCGGCTGCGGGACGAGGGGTACGAGGGGGCCGTCACGGTCGTCGCGGGGGAGTCGCACCTGCCCTATGAGCGACCGCCGCTGTCCAAGGACCTGCTGCTCGGCAAGGACGCCGATCCGACCGTGCTGCCCGACGCGTGGTGGGACGAGCACGACGTCCGGCTGCGCACGGGCGCGACCGCCACGTCCCTCGACCGCGAGGAGGGCCGGATCGGCCTCGACACGGGCGAGTGGCTGGACTTCGACCTGCTCGTGCTGGCGACGGGAGCCGAGCCCCGCGTGCCCGACCTGCCCGGGGCGGACGCGGCCCTCTACCTGCGCACGATCGAGGACTCCGAGCGTGTGCTCGCGGCGCTCCAGCCCGGGCAGCGGCTGGTCGTCGTCGGCGGCGGCTGGATCGGTCTGGAGGTCGCGGCCGCGGCGCGCTCCCACGATGCCGAGGTCACCGTCCTGGAGATGGCCGACCTCCCGTTGGAGAAGGTGCTCGGTCCGACCCTCGCCCGGTACCTCGCCGACCTGCACCTGTCGCACGGTGTCGACCTGCGCACGGGCGTCACGGTCGAGGAGGTGCTCGTCGAGGACGGGCGGCCCGTCGGCGTGCGGACCTCCGATGAGGTGATCGACGCCGACCACGTCCTGATGTCGATCGGCGCGGTGCCGTCGACGTCGCTCGCCGCGGACGCCGGACTGGCCGTCGACGGCGGGATCGTGGTCGACGAGCGGTTCCAGACCGACGACCCGCGCGTCCTCGCGATCGGCGACGTCGCGAACGCGTGGAACACCGCGCTGCACGACCGCCTCCGGGTCGAGCACTGGGACAACGCGATCAAGCAGGGCAAGGCCGCCGCGGACGTCGTGCTCGGCCGGGACACGGTGTACGACTGGCAGCCGTACTTCTACACCGACCAGTTCGAGTTCTCGATGGAGTACGTCGGCCACTCCGCGCCCGACGACGACGTCGAGATCCGCGGCGACCTGGCCGCGCACGAGTTCATCGCCTACTGGATCGACGGGCAGGGACGGCTCACGGCCGCGATGAACGTCGGCATCTGGGACGTCAACGACACCCTGCGGGCCATGGTCGGCTCGGAGGTGGCGCGCGACGAGCTCACCGACCTGAGGTGAGCAGGAGCACGTGATTTGCAGTTGTGCAAAGCGTGCACAACTGCATAGAATGCAATGGTGCAAACTGACGCCGTGAGCCCGCTGGTCGCCGAGCGCCAGCGGCGTACCTGGACGGCGATCCACGATGCGGCGGCGACCCAGACGCTCGAGCACGGCATCGACGCCGTCACGGTCGCCCGCATCGCCGAGATCGCCGGGATCTCCCCGCGGACCTTCTTCAACTACTTCGACTCGAAGGAGGACGCGATCGTCGGCGTGCGCGCCCCGCGCGTCACCGACGAGGCGCTGAGCGCACTGGCCGAGTCGTCGAGCGACCTGCCGCTGCTGCGCGTCGCGCGGCTCGTCACCGACGTCGCCGCGACCACGATCGGACCGGGGGTCGACCTGCAGCGCCGCCGCCGGCTCGCCCACGCCCACCCGGGTCTGCGCACCCGGCTCTCGCAGATCTTCACCGACAGCCGCAAGCACGTCATCGAGCGCCTCGTCGAGCAGGTCGACGAGCCGTGGCAGGGCATCGCCGGGCTGCCGACCGATCCCACGGAGGCCCGCGCCCTCATCCTGCTCGCCGGCGCGGTCGTCACGTTCGCGTGGACGGCCGACCCCGACCGCATCCTCATCGACCGCGACGGCGCGCTTGCCGACGCCATCACCACCTTCCGAAAGGTCGCCACGACAAGCCTATGAACACCACCGCCACCACCACCGCGACGCGCGACGCGCACCACCAGCGCACCGTGCGCCTCGTCTTCGCCGCCCTCATGCTCGTGATGCTGCTGGCATCGCTGAGCCAGACCGTGCTGTCCACGGCCCTGCCCACGATCGTCGGCTCGCTCGACGGCGCCGACCACATCGCGTGGGTCATGACCGCGTACCTGCTCGGGATGACCGTCACGATGCCGATCTACGGCCGCTTCGGCGACCGTTTCGGCCGCAAGCCCGTGCTCATCGTCGCGATCACGCTCTTCACGGTCGGCTCGCTGCTCGGCGCGACGGCCGGCTCGATGACGATGCTCATCGGTGCGCGTGCCGTGCAGGGACTCGGCGGTGGTGGCCTCATGGTCCTGTCGCAGGCCTCGATCGCCGACGTCGTCCCGGCGCGCGAGCGTGGTCGCTACATGGGCATCCTCGGCGCCGTCTTCGCCGTGTCCTCGGTCGCCGGCCCGCTGCTCGGTGGCTGGATCACCGAGGGTCCCGGCTGGCGCTGGGCCTTCTGGATGAACGTCCCGCTCGGCATCCTCGCGATGGCGGCCGTGGTCTTCCTGCTGCACATCCCGCGCAAGGTCGGCGGCCCCCGCGCCCGCCTCGACTACCTCGGTATGACGCTGCTCGTGGTCGCCACCTCCAGCCTGATCCTCGCCGCGACGTGGGGCGGTCACCAGTACGACTGGGACAGCCCGCTGATCATCGGCCTGTTCGCGACCACGATCGTCGCCGCCGTCGCGTTCGTCCTCGCGGAGAAGCGGGCCGAGGAGCCGGTCATGCCGATGGCGCTGTTCCGCGACCGCAACTTCAACCTCACGACCGTGGGCGCGCTCGTCATGGGCATCTCGATGTTCGGTTCGCTGTCCTACCTGCCGACGTACATGCAGATGTCGGTCGGTGTCGACGCGACCCACGCCGGCCTCATGATGATCCCGATGATGGGCGGTCTGCTCGTGACGTCGATCGTCGTCGGTCAGGTCGTGACCCGCACGGGCCGCTACCGCTGGTACCCGGCGGCCGGCGCGGCCGTCACGGGCGTGGGCCTCTACCTGCTGTCGATCATCGAGGTCGACGCCTCGCGCTGGCAGATCGAGGGCTCGTTGCTCGTGCTCGGCGTCGGCATCGGCCTGGGCATGCAGGTCATGACGCTCATCGTGCAGAACTCGTTCTCGCACCAGATCGTGGGAACCGCCACGGCCGCGACGAACTTCTTCCGCCAGGTGGGCGGCACGCTCGGCGCTGCAGCGGTCGGCTCGATCTTCACCTCCCGTCTGGTCGACAGCCTCACCGAGAAGCTGCCGGCGGGCTCGACGAGCGGTGGCGGCAGCAGCAGCTCGCTGACGCCCGACCTCGTGGCATCGCTGCCGGACCCGATCCACGACATCGTGATCACGGCCTACAACGAGGCCCTGATGCCGATCTTCCTGTGGCTCGTGCCGCTGGCGCTCGCGGCGGTCGTGACGCTCGTGTTCGTCCGCGAGAAGGCGCTCAGCCACACGATCGAGGCGACCCGCGAGGACGAGTCGCTCGGCGAGCAGGCGCTCGACGCCGCCGACGCGATGACCGGCGCGGAGCGCTGAGTTCGGCTGGGCGCGGAGCGCTGAGTTCGGCTGGGCGCGGAGCGCTGACCTGAACCGGCCGCGGGCTCAGAGTCCGCGGCCGGGGTTCAGGATCCCGAGCGGGTCGAACGCCGACTTCACCCGGGCCATGAGCTCGAGCTCGGCCGGGCCAAGCTGGCGGGCCAGGTGCTCGCGCTTGAGCAGACCGACCCCGTGCTCCCCGGTGACGGTCCCGCCGAGGTCCACGGCGGCCACGACGATGTCCTCGAAGGCGGCCCGCGCTGCGGCGCGGGCCCCCTCGTCGGTGGCGTCGAAGACGATCGTCGGGTGCAGGTTGCCGTCCGCCGCGTGACCGAAGGTGCCGATCGTGACGTGGTGTCGCCCGGCGGCGTCCTCGATGGCGTCCAGCAGTGCGGGCAGGTCCGGGACGGGCACGGCCACGTCGTCGAGCAGGACAGTCCCGAGCGCCTCGAGCGCGGGGTAGGCCAGTGCTCGGGCCGCCATGAACGCCTCGCCCTCCTCCGGGTCGGAGGTGGCGAACACCTCCGCGGCGTCGGCCGCGCCGAAGATCGACGTGCAGGTCGCGGAGTCCGTGGCCGAGGACGGTCCGTCGAAGCGGGCGAGCAGCAGGGCACCGGCCGTCGCGTCCAGGCCCATCCGGGCGTGCTTCTCGACCGCCGCGATCGTCGTGGCGTCCATCAGTTCGACCGCGGCGGGCACGGTGGCGGCCGTCAGGGCCAGCACGGCGTCGATCGCCTTCCGGGTCGTGGCGAAGGACGCCACCACGGTCGCGGGCGGCCCGGGATCGGGCTGGAGACGCACGGTGACCTCGACGACCACGGCCAGCGTGCCCTCGGACCCGACGAGGAGTCGGGTGAGGTCGAGTCCCGCCACGTCCTTGCGCGTGGTCCGACCCGTGCGCACGACGGTGCCGTCGGCGAGGACGGCGGTCAGCGCCGCGACGTGGTCGGCCGTGACCCCGTACTTCGCGCAGCACATGCCGCCCGCGTTCGTGGCGACGTTGCCGCCGATCGTGCTGATCGCGCGGCTGCCCGGATCGGGCAGGTAGACGAGGCCGTGCTCGCGGGCCGCCCGGTCGAGGTCACCGTTGAGCACGCCGGGCTGGACCCGCGCGAGCCGGGCGACCGGGTCGAGGTCGACGATCGCGTCCATCGTGGCGAGCGACAGCACGATCCCGCCGTCGATCGCATTGGCGGCGCCGGCCAGTCCCGTGCCGGCGCCACGCGCCACGACGGGCACGCCGTGCCGGTGCGCCGTCCGCAGGGTGGCGACGACGTCGTCGACGTCGCGTGCCCGGACGACCGCGGCCGGCACGCCCGCCGGGGTGAGCAGGCACTGGTCGTGGCGGAAGGCCGCCGTCGCATCGGGGTCGGTGACGACCCGGCCGGGCAGGGCCGTGACCAGTTCCGCGACCCAGTCGGTCATGCGCGCTCCGACGAGTAGAAGCCGTGGATGTGCTCGACGACGAGCGTGGCGGCCAGCTCGCGGTCGCCCGCGTCGATCGCGGCGACGATCGCGGCGTGCTCGCCGTGCAGGCGGCGCAGTGTCGGCCGGGGGTCCTCGAGTGCGGCGAGCTCGCGGCGCAGGAACGAGGCGATGGAACCGCGCAGCACGCCGACGACGAAGCCGAACGCCTGGTTGCCGCCCGCGTGCGCCAGCCCGGCGTGGAAGTCGACGTCCAGCAGGTGGAACGCCTCGACGTCGCCGGCGTCCGCGGCCGTCGCCATGGCGACGAGCAGGCCGCGCACCTCGTCGGGCACCTGGGCGACGTGGCGCAACGACTCGGCCTCCAGCAGGACGCGCAGGGCGACGAGGTCGGGCAGCGGGATCGCGCCGACCTGCAGGGCGGTGCCGAGGGCGACCGCGGCGGTGTCGGCCGTCCGGTCGTGGGTGACGCGCGGACGCGCGGTCGAGACGGTGTCGGCTCCGCTCACGAGGCCCTGAGCCTGCACGATCCGCAGTGCCTCGCGCACCGTCGACCGGCCGACGCCGAAGGTCGTGGCGAGGTCGGACTCGGTCGGCAGCTCCTCGTCGGCGGCGAACGTGCCGTCGATGATCGCCGAGCGCAAGCGGTCGGCCACGGCGATGCTCAGCGGGGCGCGGGCGACGGGGGCGAGCGACATGCCGTCACCTTACCGGTTTGCTTGCCTGCTTGTCAGACAAGGTGTTCAATGTGAGTGACTCGGATCACAGATCCATCCCCCCTGACCCGCTGGAGACGCCATGACCGACATCCTCGAGCTCGATCCCAACACCACCGCCGTGGTGCTGATCGAGTACCAGAACGAGTTCACCTCCGACGGCGGCGTCCTGCACCCCGCCGTGTCCGCCGTGATGGACAAGACCCAGATGCTGCCCAAGACCGTCGCGCTCGTCGAGGCCGCGCGAGCCGCCGGCGTGACGATCATGCACGCGCCGATCACGTTCGCGCCCGGCTACGGCGAGCTGACCCGCCACCCGTACGGGATCCTCAAGGGCGTCGTCGACGGCAATGCCTTCGTCAAGGACACGTGGGGCGCGGCGATCGTCGACGATCTCGCGCCCGCCGAGGGCGACATCGTGATCGAGGGCAAGCGCGGCCTCGACACGTTCGCGAGCACCAACCTGGACTTCATCCTGCGCAGCAAGGGAATCCAGACCGTGATCCTCGGCGGGTTCCTGACCAACTGCTGCGTCGAGTCGACGATGCGGTCGGCGTACGAGAACGGCTACCGGGTGCTGACGCTCACCGACGGCACCGCGGCGACGAGCGTCGAGGAGCACGACAACGCGATCGCCTACGACTACCCGATGTTCTCGGTCCCGGTCGAGACGTCGGCGGTCATCGCAGCGCTCGGCTGATCGACACGGGCGGATCAGCGGGATGGCTCAGCCGGGGCCGGCCCCGGCGGTGAGTCGTTCGGCGATGCCGCTGGAGCGGGCGACCCGGCGTCCGATCGCGGCCCGGATGTCGTCGGCCGTGCCCACGACCGTCACGGTGTCGACGGCGCGGGTCACGGCCGTGTACAGCAGCTCGCGCGTCATCGCCCGCGACTCACGGTCGGGCAGCAGCACCGTGACGTGCGCGAACTCGCTGCCCTGGCTGCGGTGGATCGTCATGGCGTAGGCGGTCTGGACGTCCGGCAGCCGCGAGGGCGAGAACTCGCGCACGTGCTCGCCGTCGATCGCGACGCTGAGCCGCTCTGCGGCGGCCAGCGTCACGCCCGCGTCGCCGTTGAAGACGCCCAGCGTGGCGTCGTTGCGGGTGACCAGGACCGGTCGACCCGGATACCACGTGCCGTATCCGACGTCGTCTCGCAGCCAGCTGGTGACCCGGTCGTTCCACGTCGACGCGCCCGTCGGCCCGGCCCGGTGCGCGCACAGCAGGCGTCGGTCCGACAGCAGTCGCAGGGCGGTCGCGGCGTCACCGGCGCGACCCGCGTCCACGAGGTCGCGGGCCAGCGGCAGCAGCTCGGACTCCAGCAGCGCCGGTGCCTCGGCCGGATCGACGAGGCGGATCGCCGGGTCGCCGGCGGTCAGCAGGTCGATTGCGGCGTCTGCCTGGCCATCGCGGACCGCTGCGGCGAGTCGACCGATGCCGGCGCCGAAGCGGTGGCTTCGGGTCAGCCGGACCACGTGCTCGCCCGACCAGCCGGCGACGACGTCGTGCAGCACGGCACCGGCCTCGACCGAGGCCAGCTGGTCGGCGTCGCCGACCAGGATCAACCGCGTGTCGGGTCGCAGTGCCTCGACGAGCCGGGCGACGATCTCCAGTGACGCCATCGAGGTCTCGTCGACCACCACGACGTCGTGCGGCAGCCGGCGGGTGCGGTCGTGGCGGAACCGCGTGTGGTTGTCGGGACGCCAGCCGAGCAGCCGGTGCAGGGTCGACGAGGGCAGCGTCGTGAGCCACGCGCGCTCGTGCTCGGTCAGCGCGAGCCGGCCGGCGGTGGCGGCGACGGCCTCGCGCATGCGGGCGGCCGCCTTGCCCGTCGGGGCCGTGAGCGCGACCCGCAGCGACCGGCCACGGGTCGCGCGCGACTGCGCCTCGAGGATGGCCAGGACACCCGCGACGGTCGTGGTCTTGCCGGTGCCCGGACCGCCGGTGAGCACGATCGTGCCGACCCGGGCGGCGCGCTCGGCAGCGGCACGCTGGTCGTCGTGCGCCTCGCCCGGGAAGAGCCGGTCGAGGTCGGCCGTGAGCAGCTCCTCGTCCAGGGGCGGGGGAGGGACGGCGGCGCGCGCGCTGAGGTCGTCGCACAGGGCCACCTCGAGCTCGCGGTATCGGTCGAGGTAGAGCAGGCCGTGCTCGGCGACCAGGACCCGGCCGAGCCGGCTCGACCGCACGGCGTCGAGCCACTGCTCGGTCGGGGGCCAGGCCGAGCCGTCGACGCCCGGGTCGTCCTGCGGGTCGAAGCACGTCGACCCGAGCCGGACCGCCCGGACCGCGAACGCCAGCGCGAGCAGCGCCAGCGAGCCGGACTCGCCGGTGAGCCCGCCCAGCCGGGTCGCGATGAGCGCGTCGCCGGGGGTCAGCACCTCGGCCGCAACGAAGTCGGCGATCGTCGGCAGGCCCGTGGTCGGTGTGGTCATCGCGGACTCCCGTCGAGCAGGTCGGACAGCGCGACCACGAGCGCGGCCGGCGGGTGCCACGAGAACACCCCGAACGGGACGCCGTCGGCCCGTGGCGCGTCGGGACCGGCCATCCCGCGCACGTACAGGTAGAGCACGCCGCCCAGATGGGTCTCCGGCCGGTAACCCGGCACGCGCCAGCGCAGGAAGCGGTGCAGCACGACGTTGTAGAGCAGCGCCTGCAGGGGATACGTGCCCGAGTTCATCGCGTCGGCCAGGCCCCGGGGGTGGTACCCGGCCAGGGTCAGCGCCGTGTCGTACGGGCCGAGCCAGTTGGTCTTGTGGTCGACGACGAGGCACCGGCCGTCGGACAGGCGCAGCACGAGGTCGATCGATCCGGACAGATAGCCGCGCAGAGGCTGCGCGGCCAGCGCGGGGGATCGTAGCCGCGCGGCGAACGGGCGGATCGGGTCGTCGGCCGGAAGGTGCTCCTCCAGCAGGTCGGCCAGCTGGCCCAGGCGGGTCACGTGGGGACCCGGCCGGTCACCGCCGCCGAGCGGGATCTCGAACTCCAGCTCCTTGAGCTGGCGGTCACGCAGGGCCGTGCGCAGGTCGATGTCGTCCGCGAGCGGGCCGAGGGGAGTGGTCACGACGGCGGCGAGGGCCGTCGCCGCCGCCTCGGGCTCGACCTCGACGGGCCAGCGGTCGAGCTGTCGGCGGACCTGCTCGACCAGCTCGGCATGGAGGTCGTCGGCAGTCACGTCGACCTCCTCGAGGACGCCGTGGACGAGGCTGCCGAACGCCGTGCCGCCGGGCAGGTCGGCCATCGGCGATGGCACGTCGGAGCCGGGCACGACGCCGGTCGCGGGCACCGCGGCGACCTCGTCCTCGTCGGTCGTGCCGGCCGCGACGGCCTCACTGGCGACGTGCGGACGGTGCTCGTCGGTGCGGGTCAGCCCGGTGTAGGAGGTGCGGCGCCACTGCGAGTCCAGGGCGCGGTCGAAGCGTCGCACGGCCAGGTCGACGTCGTCGGCCGTCGGCGTCGGGGGGACCGCCGTGCGCTCGACGAGGCGCTCGATCGTCGGGCCGCCGCGGGCCTGCCACGCCGACAGCACCGCGAGGGCGTCGTCGTCGCGTGGCACGGGGGCCCGCTCGGGCACGTCGGACGTCGTGGGGTCGGGTCGGAACAGCAGCCTGTGCAGCCCGGAGTTGCGCGCGTCGCGGGTCGGACCCCACCACGCGACGAGCTGGGACTTGGCCCGCGTCATGGCGACGTAGGCCAGCCGCAGAACCTCGCCGGCGTCCTCGGCCCGGGCGCGACGTGCGTGATCGGGGAAGCCGTCGTGCCCGGGACCGCCGACGTCCAGCTGGCGCTCGCCCTCGTCGTCGTGGAAGCGTGGCCGGTCCTCGCGGTCGGGCTTCCACCGGTTGAACAGGAACGGCAGGTAGACGACCGGGAACTCCAGGCCCTTGCTCGTGTGGATCGTGAGCACCTGCACGGCCTTGGCATCGCTGTCGAGCCGACGGGTCAGCTCGGCGGACTCGCCGCTCTCGCTGCGCTGGTGACGCAACCACTGCAGCAGTCCGGGCAGGCCGAGCCGTTCGCGCAGGGCGACCTCGTGCAGGAGGTGGGCGACGTGGCGCAGGTCGGTCATCCGGCGATTGCCGTCGGCGCGACCCAGCACGCGGGCCGTGAAGGCGTCGTCGGTGACCGCCTCGACGACCGCCGCCACACCACCCACCGCGACGAGGTCGGCGAGGTCGCGCACCCGGGTGGCGACCTCGTCGGTGAGGTCGTCGCTGCGGGTGCCGAGCGCCGTGGCGTCGAAGCCGAAGAAGTCCGTCAGGGCGACCGCGCGGACCAGGCCCGTGCGCTGGGGGGACTCCATCGCCTCGATCAGGGCGAGCCAGTCGTCGGCCGCGCCGCTGCGCAGCACGTTGCTACCGCCGCCGAGGACGGCGGGGATGCCGTGCGCGGCGAACGTCCGTTGGACGAGGTCGGCCTCCTTGCCGGTGGCGACCAGTACCGCGAGGTCGCCGGCGGCGATCGCGCGCGGGCCGGAGCCGGGATCGTAGGTCGCTCCGGACGCGAGCAGCTCGGCCACGTCGACGGCGAGGTCGGCGGCGATCCGGGCGCGGGTCGCGGCCACCGGCAGGTCGCGCTGGGGATCGGGTCCGTCGGCGCGCGTGAGGACGCGCAGCCGGAACGGTGCCGGGTGCGGCACGTCGGCCAGCCGGCTGTCGCGATGGTGGGCCGTGACGGGACGGACCGCGATCGCCGGGTCGCCGAGCTCGGCCTCGGCGAAGGTGGCGCCGAGCGCGTCGACGAGCGGGGCGTCGCTGCGCCGGTTGACGGCGAGCGTGCGACGGTCGGTGGCGGTCGCCGCGGCGCGCAGGTACGTGAAGACGTCGCCGCCGCGGAACGCGTAGATCGCCTGTTTCGGGTCGCCGATCAGCACGAGGGTCGCGTGTCCCCGGAACGCGCGGTCGAGCACGTTCCACTGGACGGGGTCGGTGTCCTGGAACTCGTCGACGAGGACGACCTTCCACCGTGACCTCATGAGGGTGCGGGCAGGGGAGTCCTCGGGGGCGAGCACGGACTCGAGGCGACGGAGCAGATCGTCGTAGTCGAGCAGGCCCAGCTCACGCTTGCGTCGGTCGAGCCGCTGGCGGACCACTTGGGCGAACCGGACCCGCACGGCGTGCACGGAGCCGGGATCGGCGTCGGTCGGTACGAGCTCGGCGTGCGGGTCGGCGATGACGGCGAGAGCCAACTGGCGGGCCTCGTCGTGGCGCAGGACCGGGTCGCTCTCGCGGGCGTACTTGGCGACGTAGAGGTCGTCGACGATCTGGTCGACCAGCTCGGTGACATCCTCGACGAGCTCGGCGGAGCCGTCGGAGTCGCCGGCGGTGCCGAGGCTGCGCAGCACGGTCTGGCAGAACTGGTGCGTCGTGGCGATCGTGGCGCCGTCGAAGTCGGCGATCGCCGCGCGCACGCGGGCACGTCGTTCCGCGAGGACTCCCGCGTCGCCCGTCGTGAGCAGGGCCAACAGGTCGTCGTCGCCGTCGCGATGGGCCTGCGGCTCGGCGAGCGCCGCCTCCGCGGCGACGAGCTGGTCGCGAACCCGTTCACGCATCTCCTGGCTGGCCGCGCGACCGAACGTGATGACGAGCAGCTCGGGCAGCGTGACGACGCCCTCGGCGACGTAGCGGGTGACGAGCGCACCGATCGTCCACGTCTTGCCCGTGCCGGCGCTGGCCTCGAGCAGGGTCGTGCCCGTCGGCAGTGGATCGGTGATGTCGAACGGCTGCATGCCGTTTCCGTCCGAGGTGGTGGCGGTCACAGCGTGGCCTCCCGCTGGAAGTCGAGGGCGCCGTCCCACAGGCGCATCGCGAGCGACTCGAAGCCTGCCTCGCGCAGGACGTCATAGGGCGTGTTCGGCCCCCACGTGCGGACGATCTCGTCGGCGTCGCGCTCGGGTGCGGGCCCACGGTCGCCGCCGTCGCGGGTCCACTCGCGGACCGCGCGGCGGCCGGCGTCGAGCGGGCCGCGCGACCGCAGGCTCGTGGCGAACGCGTACGCGAGCTCGACCGGGAGTGGCAACGGCCGGGTCAGACCGGCGTCGCGCAGCTCGACGAGATCGGCCAGCAGCCCGGCGGCCGACTCCGGATCCGTGAGCGGACCGGTCACGAGTCGGGCTGTCCCCGATCCGATCTTGCCCGCGGTGTGCGACGTCCACGCGACGTCCGGCCGATGCGCCGCGAGGGCGAGCAGCCGCACCCAGTCACGCAGTCGGTGCTTGGCCCGCACGGTGGAGTAGGTGACCGTGACGATCCGGTCGCCGTGGACGCCCTCGACCGTGCCGGTGAGCCGGCGCCCGTCGGGCAGCGCGACGTCGACGTCGATCGACTCCGCGTCGCCGGCGCGCAGCTCGGTGGTGCGCTCGACGAGGGTCGCGACACGCGTGCCCACGTCGCCGATCACGACCGAACCGAGCTCCCCGGGCGGAAGCATCCCGGCGCGCCGGACGGCCGCCCATGCGTCCTCGGCGCCGACGCCGCGCACGGCGTCGTCGAGCAGGCGCTGGCCGATCGCCCACCGGGCCAGGCCGTCGAGCGTGATCGGCAGGTCCTCGTCGAGCAGGTCCTCGTCGCCGCGCAGCGTGACGCCGAGTCGTTGCCGCCAGAACGCCCGCACCGGGTTCTGCACGAACTGCTCCAACTCGAACAGGGTGAGGTCGGAGCGCTCGGGATCGGGCAGCGGCGCGGGCAGGAACGGCTCGGCGCGCAGCCGCGGCCGGACGCTGGCGCGGGCGCCCGCGAGCGCGGCGGGGTCGAAGCTGAAAGGTCGCCCGTCCGCGACGAGCGCGCCGGGACGCAGGTTGCGCGGGTCGAACGGTTGCAGCGGGTGGGCCGTCTCCACCGGGTGCGAGCCGGCCGTCCGACGGACCTGGTCGAGCAGCTCGCCGAGCGGGACGGCCGGAGGGCGGGCCTGCCCGCGGTGCTCGTCGGCGCCGGTGTACGTGACGACGAGCGTCTCGGAGGCCGACATGACGGCGTCCAGCAGCAGCTGACGATCCTCGGCCCGTCCGTCGCGCTCTCCCGTGAGCGGGTGCCGGGCGAGCACGTCGTCGCCGTCGACGTGGGCCGTGCGGGGGAACGCGCCGTCATCGAGACCGACGAGGCACACGACCCGGTGGGGCACCGATCGCATCGGCACCATCGTGCAGACGGTGAGGCTCCCGGTGCGGAAGCTGGCCTTCGACGGCCGTCCGGCCCAGCGCTCGCGCAGCATCGCCAGCACCTCGCCGGGGCGCAGCGCCGTGACGTCGTCGCCGAGCAGCTCGAGCTCACGGTCGACCTGCTGACGCTGCCACGCGTCCAGACTGGAGACGTCGGCCAGATCGGTGAGGGCGCGGTCGAGCGCGCGCGCCCAGCCCGTCATGGTGTGCTCGCCGCCGAACGCGTCGACCGCGGCCTCGAGCCGCTCGACGAACGTCGCGAGCCGGCCGACGAGGTCGACGTCGCCGCTGGGGACGTCATCGAGCGGCAGCACGTCCTCCACCGGCCGGGTGGGGTCCTCGCTGGCGACGACGCCGGCCACGATCCGGTCGATCCCGGCGCGCCACGTGTTCTGCTCCAGGGGAAGGCCGAACCGGCGCCGATGGTCGGCGTCGAGGCCCCAGCGGATGCCCGCGGCCTCGACCCAGCCGGTGATCCGCTCGACGTCGTCGTCGTCGAGGCCGAACCGGTGCCGCACGGGCCCGGTCGACAGGACGTCGAGGACCTCGGCGTTCGTCAACCGGCCGCGGTGGGCCAGGTCGAGGAGCTCGACCGCGAGGGCGAGCAGCGGGTTGGTGCGCGAGGCGGCTCGGTCGGCGAGCATCACCGGCAGCAGGTGGCCGGGGTGGTGGGGCCCGTCGAGGACGTCGGCCAGGCCGAAGGACGCCTGGAACAGGGGTGCGTACGACTCGATGTCGGGGACCATCACGAGGATGTCGCGCGGCTCGAGCGTGGGGTCGTCCTGCAGCAGGCCGACGACGACGTCGCGCAGCACGTCGACCTGACGCGAGCGGCCGTGGCAGGCGTGCACCTGGATGCTGCGGTCGCCCGGAACGGGCGCGACGGCGGGCCCTGCCGGGCGGTCGGCGACGAGATCGGCCTGCAGCCGGCCCAGCAGCGTGTCGGGTCGAGGCACCGAGGCGGCCACGTGGTCGACCGCGTCGGGCGCGGCGGCCGACAGCGAGCGCTGCAGTTCGCGGACGTCGCGACCGAGCGCGGCCAGCAGTGGGTTCGCGACCAGGGCGGCCGCGTGGTCGTCGTCCCGGGCGAGGACACCCGTGGCGTCGGCGTCACGGAGCCGCTGCCACGAGACGGGCGAAGGGTGCGGCAGCCAGAGGTGGACGTCACGGTGGCCGGCCACGGCCGTCAACACCTGTAGCTCGCCCCAGGGCAGCCGGTTGTGCCCGAACAGGCTGAGCCGCGGCGGCAGCGCGAACGCATCGGGATCGGCCTGAAGAGCTGTGGTGGTGGTGGCGATCCGCTCGTCGGGCGACGGACCGCCGACGCCGGGTCGGACCCGCCGCCAGAGCTCGGCCTGCCAGCGCACGTCCGGCGGCAGCGCGCGGCCGGTGCCGTCCTCGTCGCGGCCGGCCGTCCAGGCCGCGGTCATCGCGGGGCGCTGGCGGGCGTAGTCGTGGAGGAGTCCGGCGAGGTGTCGGGCCACGCCGAGCCGTCGGTCGCGACGCAGCTCGCGTTCGTCGCCCGTGTGCTGCCCGCCGAGGTGCCGGGCCACGGTGGCGAGCCAGGGCTCGGTCAGCGACGACTCGAGCACCTCCAGGACCGGCCACACGAGTGCCTCGGGGCGCCACGGGTCGTCGTCGTCGATACCGATCAGCTCGGCCACGATCGAGCGCGGGCGGACGAACCTGATCCCGGCGCACACGCCGTCGGCGGAGCCGGCCGCGGCGCCGAGCCGATGGCTGAGGCGCTGCGAGAGCCAGCGCTCGGTGCCCAGGGCCGCGACGACGACCAGCTCCATGTCGAACGGGTCGCCGGAGCCGGTGGTGAGCAGGTCGGCCAGGCCGTCGGCCAGCACGTCGGTGCGCTCGGCGCGATGCAGGTGGAAGGTCATGTCGGGCTCAGTCTGCCGTGCCGGTCCGACAGCCCGCGCGACCCGCGCCGAACGTCCGACGCCGCTCGGCGAGGATCGCCTCGCACTCCGCGTCGCGGGGCAGCCGGGCCGAGCCGACCGGCTGCACGAGGACCGACAGCATCCGGCCCAGACGATGGTCGCCGTCGTCGTCCCTCCAGTCGACGCGGATCGAGCCGATCGACCGCGGGCCCGGGGCCACCGCCTGCGCGGGGGAGTACTCCAGCAGGACGAGTCGACGCGCCCCGGCCTCGAGGGAGCCGAGCTCGACCTCGACACCCCCGGACCGCCGCTGGACCAGCTCGCCCGGCGCGCGCACCCGCCGCGTCGCACCGGAGCACATCGCTGTCAGCGTGACCGCCCGGACGGCCGCGTCCGACCTCAGTTCCACGAGCACGAGGGCATGCTCCGGCAGGGACATCCAGCGGTACCCCGCACGGTCCGGGCGTGTCGTGACCTCCATGCTGCCTCCTTCTGCATAGAATCTGCGGTGAGCATAATGCTGAGGGCAGACAGAAATGCTCGGAGCATCTTCGACCACCCGGGAGGGCCCATGGCCACCGCGACCTTCGCGAACACGCTGCGCGCGTTGCGTGAGCGCGCGGGAATGACCCGCGCCGACCTGGCGACCGCGGCCGGACTGTCATATCCCTACGTGTCCCAACTCGAGACGGGCCTGCGGAAGCCGTCGCGCAAGGCCGCTGCCGACCTGGCCAGGGCACTCTCGATCGAGCCGCTCGAGTTCGAGGCGACGATTCCGGCCGACGAGTCCGATCCGCAGGACGTCCGGCGCAGTGCACGCCAGTCGGCACGGGTGATCGCCGGGCAGACCTCCACGACCCGGGCGCCCGCGGTGTGGGACGTCGTGCACGATGACCTCGTCCGCCGCATCACCGAACTCGTCGAGCAGGTCGGTCCGGGGGACCGCATCGACCTGATGGCCGACGTGCAGCGCGAGGTGCTGCGCCGACTCGTGACGACCCCGACCCAGGAGGGCAACCACTGATGGCCACTGACCTGCTCTGGCCCCCCAACCCGCATTTCGTCACCGCGTCCGAGGAGGCGGTCTGGAAGGCGTTGCGCGACCAGCTCGGTCCGCGCGACCTGCTGATCGCCAACCAGCGGTTCACGACGCGACAGCGCGACCACGAACTCGACCTCGCGGTCGTGCTGGACGGTCATGGTGTCGTCGTGCTCGAGGTGAAGGGCGGCAAGGTCTGGTTCGAGCGCGGCCAGTGGTGGCAGTCCGCGAACGCGGGGCCGCGGCCCATCGACCCGGTCGGGCAGGCCCTCGGCAACAAGCACGTCCTCAAGGACTGGGTCGAGGCCTCGGACCACTGGCTCGGCCACGGCGCGGTGCGGTGGGCGCACGGCATCGTGCTGCCGCACATGGACCTCGACCTGGCCCTCTCGGCACCGGACCTGACGCGACAGATGGTCGTCGACCGGTCCGACCTGGCCGACATCGGCTCGAAGGTCCGCACGATGGTCGACGTCCTGGACACGACCGCCAGGGCGACCACGGTCGCCGACGCCACCGCGATCCTCGACGCCCTGTCGGGCCGGTTCCTGCCGCAGCGCGGGACGCTCGACCTCGTCGGCGACGCCGTCGCCGAGCGGGACGAGCTGGTCGAACGACTCAGCGAGGAGCAGGCCGTCATCCTCGACGCGATCCGCCTTCTGGACCGGGTCGAGATTCGTGGCGGTGCCGGCAGCGGCAAGACCTGGCTCGCGGTCGAGCAGGCGCGGCGACTCGCCCGACAGGGCCGACGCGTGGCGCTCGTGTGCTACTCCCGTGGGCTCGCGGCGTGGCTCCAGCGGCGCATCGACACCCTGCCCGCGCAGGAGCGGCCGGCGTACGTCGGCACGTTCCACGGGCTCGGCACGGCGTGGGGAGCCGAGGAGGGCACGGACGACGACTCCGACTTCTGGGAGAACCGGCTGCCCGCGCAGATGGTGCAGATCGCCCGCGACCTGCCCATGGCGGAGCTGTTCGACGCGATCGTCGTCGACGAGGCCCAGGACTTCGCCGACGCCTGGTGGCCCGTCGTGCGCGAGTCCCTGAAGTACGAGGATGGCGGCATCTACGTCTTCAGCGACGAGGGTCAACGGATCTTCTCGCGGTTCGGCAACGCCCCCGCGGGGCTCGTGCCGCTCGTGCTCGAGCAGAACCTGCGCAACACCCGGCAGATCTCCGAGGCGTTCGTGCCGTTCGCGCCGAACCCGCTCCGGGCCAGTGACCACGACGGCCCGCCGGTCCGGTTCGTCGAGTGCTCACCGGAGCAGGCGCTCGACGTCGCCGACGACCAGGTGGAGCTGCTCATCGACTCCGGCTGGGAACCGTCCGATCTCGCCCTGCTGGCCACGGGACACCGCCACCCGGAGCAGGCCGAGCGCCAGCGGCGTGGCCAGGACGCCTACTGGGACTCGTTCTGGGACGACGACCAGGTGTTCTACGGGCACGTGCTCGGGTTCAAGGGTCTCGAGCGCCCCGCCGTCGTCCTGGCGATCAACGAGAGGTCCGGGCGCGAACGGGCCCGCGAGCGGCTCTACGTCGGTCTCTCGCGCGCCCGTGACCTGCTCGTCGTGTGCGGAGATCCGCAGCACGTGCTCGATGTCGCCGGACCTGACGTGCTCGCTCGCCTGCGCGGCCGTTGATGCCGTTGGGCGTCGCTGCCAACTCGGCAGCAAAACCCGCGTCATGATATGGGGCGGTCCCCGTCTCATGTGCATGAGCCGCCCGACCGTCCGCAGCATCGACCCGCTGTCGCGTCCCCGGTTGACCGTCGTCCAGGGTGGTGGCGAGTCCGCGGCCGCCCCCGATCGCGCCGACGCGACCGACACGCTCGCGCAGTTGCTCATCGACGCGTTCGGCGACCACGTGCTGTTCCTGTTCCACCGCCGGATCCCCGGCCAGAGCGGCGACCTGCCCGTCATCGCGATCACGTCGTCGGGCGTGCACCTGATCGAGCCGCGCTCCTACCCGGGCAAGAAGGTCCGGACGTGCCGCGACGGCAGCACGTTCGTCATCGACGGTGTCCGGCACACCCGGATCGCCGACCAGATGCAGGACCACGCGGAGGCCCTCCAGGCCGCCGTCTCCACCGGCCCCCTCCCGGACGTGCCGGTCCACACCAGTTACTGCTTCGTCGACGGTGAGCTGCCGATGCGGCCGCTCGAGGTCGCGGGAGTCCGCGTCCTGTCCGTCCGGAGCACCCTCAAGCGTCTGCGTGGCAAGGGCCCGCTCGACGAGCGACAGGTCGAGGCGCTGCACCGCGACCTGTCCCGTCGGCTCGAACGGACCTGACGCCGGGCAGCACACGACGATGGGGCGGTCTCTCGGGTCCGCCCCATCGTCGTGTCATGGCACCGCGATCAGTGACTGATCGCCTTGCCCTCCGCGCCCGCGCCGGTGATCGCGCGGACCTCCATCTCGGCGGCCTTGTACTCGAGGTGCTCCTTGCTCGAGAGCGTGCCGACGATGCCGAGCAGGAACGACAGCGGGATCGAGACCAGGCCCGGGTTCTGCAGCGGGAACCACGACCAGTCCTGGTCGGGGAACATCGCCGTCTCGGCGCCCGACACCGCGGGGCTGAAGAAGATCAGGCCGACCGTGATGATGAGTCCGCCGTAGATGCTCCACAGGCTGCCGCGGGTGTTGAACCGCTTCCAGAACAGCGAGAACAGGATCGTCGGCAGGTTGGCCGAGGCCGCGACCGCGAACGCCAGCGCCACGAGGAACGCGATGTTCTGGCCGTTGGCCGCGATGCCGCCGAGGATCGCGACGATGCCGATGACGATCGCCGCGATGCGCGCGACCTTCACCTCCTGGCCGTCCGGGGAGTTCCCGCGATGGATGACGTTCGTGTAGATGTCGTGCGCGAACGATGCCGACGCCGTGATCGTCAGCCCCGCCACGACCGCAAGGATCGTCGCGAACGCGACCGCCGAGACGATGCCCAGCAGCAGCGTGCCGCCGAGCTCGAACGCGAGCAGCGGAGCCGCCGAGTTGGCGGCGCCGGGTGCCGCCGCGATCTTCTCGGGACCGACGAGCGCCGCGGCGCCGTAGCCCAGGGTCAGCGTGAACAGGTAGAACAGACCAATCAGCCAGATGGCCCAGACGACCGACTTACGGGCCTCCTTGGCCGTCGGAACGGTGTAGAAGCGCATCAGGATGTGCGGCAGGCCGGCCGTGCCCAGCACGAGGGCCAGGCCGAGCGAGATGAAGTCGACCTTCGTGGTCCCGTTGAGGCCGTACTTCGCCCCCGGCTCGAGCGCCGCACCGGCCGCGGCGCCGTCGCCGAGCAGGTCGGAGAAGTTGAAGCCGTACTGGGCCAGCACCCACACCGTCATCAGCAGCGCGGCACCGATCAGCAGGATCGCCTTGATGATCTGGACGTACGTCGTGCCCTTCATGCCGCCCACGAGGACGTACACGATCATGAGCGCGCCGACGCCGGCGATGACGATGCTCTGCCCGGTCTTGTCGTTGACGTTGAGCAGCAGGGCGACCAGGCCGCCGGCACCGGCCATCTGGGCCAGCAGGTAGAAGAACGACACCACGAGCGTCGAGATCGCCGCGGCGGTCCGGACGGGCCGTTCGCGCATCCGGAAGCTCAGCACGTCCGCCATCGTGAACCGGCCCGTGTTGCGCAGCAGCTCGGCGACCAGCAGCAGGGCGACGACCCAGGCGACGAGGAAGCCGACGCTGTACAGGAATCCGTCGTAGCCCGTGAGCGCGATCGCGCCCGCGATGCCCAGGAACGACGCGGCCGACAGGTAGTCGCCGGAGATCGCGAAGCCGTTCTGCCGGCCCGAGAACGCGGAGCCGGCCGTGTACATGTCGGCGGTCGTCTTATTCGTGCGGCTCGCGCGGATGACGAAGAACAGCGTCAGTGCGACGAAGCCGCAGAAGATCGCGATGTTGAGGCCGGTGTTGCCGACCTGCTCGGTGGTGGCCGCAGCCAGTGCGGTGGCGGTCATACGAGGCCCTCGGCTTCCATCTCTTCACGGATCTTCGCCGAGCGCGGGTCGAGCTCGCGGTTGGCGAACCGGACGTACGCCATCGTCACGGCGAAGGTGGCGACGAACTGCAGCAGCCCGAAGATCAGCCCGACGTTGATGTTGCCGAAGACCTTCTGGCTCATGAAGTCGACCGCGAAGATCGACATCAGGACGTACAGGAAGTAGAACGCCAGGCCTGCGGCCGTGGCGGGGATGACCCAGTTGCGGTGCTTGGTGCGCAGCTCCTGGAACTCGGGGGAGGCCAGCACCGACAGGTACGCGGCCTCGCGTTCGGTCGGCGGTGGCAGGGCGGGATCGGTGTTGAGCGGATTGCTCACGGCAACCTCCGGTCGGTGGGTGAGGACTCGACGCGCGGCGTGATCGACGTCACATCGGACGCTAGGGCCCTGCCGACGAGGGCGCATGGCGGCGGTGCACCGCCTGCGACGAACGTGCGGATCCTGCGACGAGCGGTCGAGGACGTGACCTCCGACAGGGTCGGACGGCACGCCGATCAGTTCGCGGGACCGGTGCTCGTCAGGTCGGCCACGAGGTCCTCGACGGCGTCGGTGCCGTGGCGAGCGAGGTGATGGCCCGCGTGCATCACGTACCGGGCCAGTCCGGCGAGCGGGGCGGGCAGGGGTGGCAGGTCGCGCTCGGCCTCGCCCAGTGCTCCGGCCGCATCTCGACCGACGACGTCCGCCGGCAGCGACGCATCGCGCGCCTCGACCAGACCGATCCCGGCCCCGACCCGGGCGGCGCTGCGCAGCAGGTCGACGAGATGGGGCAGGTCCTGCGTACGCGCGTCGAACTCCAGCAGGGGCACGAGGCGCGCGGTCACGACGTCCGCGATCTCCCGCGCGGGCGGCGTGAAGGCCGCGTCCAGGGCCAGCCGGTGCACGGTCGAGGCGCCGAACCCCGATCGGGCCCCCGGCGCGGCGGCCGGCCACGTCGTTCCGTCGAGGCGCGGTGCCGCGAGGGGGATCGGGGCGGGGGAGCGCCGCCACCAGTTCGGACCCATCGCCGCATCGTACGACGTGGTCCCACGAATTCGTCCTGTGAAATCAGGGGCTGGTGGGTCTCCTGAAATAAATGTGAGAAAAGTTGCGTCATGTGACCGACCGCCCCTCGTCTCACGGACAACGAGCCACCCGGTTCGGAACTGCGGAAACTGAGCGAGGAGTACGACGTGGAAGCGACACTGGGACTAGAAAGATTGGTCCCATCCGTCACTTCCGCAACCGATGCGACGCATGGAACCCTTGAGGCCGCCGCGCAGGAGTTGCGCGGCAATCGGAGGGAGCAGGCGATGAAGGTCGACCGCATCTGGTGGCACGAGATCGGTGCCGAGGACTACTTCACGATGGAGAAGTCCGTTCGTGGCCTGCGCGGCCGCACCCCGCTGGAGATCCGGCAGGTCCCCGAGCTGCTCGAGTTCTTCGGCATCTCGCGCACGACCGACGACTGGCAGGACATCCGGATCGTCGCGCGCGTCATCGGCGACCCCGAGGTCTCGGCGGCCATCGTCTTCAAGGCCCACCGCCGCCACGGCGTGTACGAGTTGACCGCCCAGAACCGCAACGACGAGCGCCACGAGCGCCACCCCGCCTGGATGCCGAAGTACGGCTGGCCCGACCTGCGCGTCCCGACCTCGATCGAGGACGCCAAGCAGGTGCTGGCCGAGATCGGCGGACTGCACGTGTACGTCGCCCGCACCGACTCGGGCCAGTACTACGCGGGAATCACGACCGGTGCGTCGCGGCCCCACAACTGGCCGCAGTCGTGCGATCCGCTGTTCAAGGGCTCCGGATCGGGCGTGATCACGGTCGGCAGCGGCTCGGTCCAGACGCTGACCCCGCTCGCGCGCAAGATCCTCGAGGCGTACCGCGACCGCAAGACCGTCCTGGTCTACGGCCCGCCCGCGACCGGCAAGACGCACGCCGTCGCGCAGGTCCGCCAGGTCCTCGACCAGGCCTGGAGCGGCGGCGAGTCGATCGAGCTCGACGCCTACCTGCCCGAGCGTCCCTTCACGTCGGGGTTCGAGTCCTCGCCGATCCCGTCGCCGGTCATCACCGACTGGGTCACCTTCCACCAGGACTACGGCTACGAGGACTTCATCGTCGGCCTGCGCCCCACGGGCGAGGGCATCCGGCTGGCCCCGTTCGCCGGTCGCCTGCTCGACCTCGCGATCCGCGTGGACCGGCAGGGCAAGGGCTCGGGCCTGCTCGTGATCGACGAGATCAACCGCGGCAACGTCCCGAAGATCCTCGGCGACTTCATGACCTACATGGACACCTCGTACCGGCGTGGTCCCGACGGCGACGACCGCTCGGCCATTCCGGTCAACCTGCCGAAGGTCCAGCGCAGCCCCACCGGTGACCCGGTCACCGAGCCGATCTGGATGCTGTCAGGCGACTCGCACATGCTGCCGGCGCCCTGGTACTTCCCGCACGACGTGTTCATCCTCGCGACGATGAACTCGGTCGACCGGGCCGTCGCCCCCCTCGACTCCGCGATCGGCCGGCGCTTCGAGCGCATCGACGCCTACGCGGACCTGGGCTTCCTGGCCGAGCACCTCGGTGTCGACCTCGAGGTCGCGCTGGCCCCGGAGGTCGACGCCGAGCAGTGGACCCCGCAGGCCGCGGCCGTCGCGTTGCTGGCCTACCTCAACGACCAGATCACCGAGCGACTCGGTCAGGACTACGAGCTCGGTCACCTCTACTTCTGGAAGGTTTCGACATGGGAGGACGTCCAGCGCGTGTGGGATCATGACATCTGGCCCCAGATCCGTGACCGCTTCGGGGCGCGTCCGGACCAGTTGGCCGACCTGCTGCGCGTGAACTCGCGCAATGCCCCGGAGACCTACCCCTTCCGCACGCGCACCCTCACGGGCCGTGCCCTCGTGGTCGACCCGCTGATGGGTCGGTCGCACGCGGACACCGCCATCGCGCTCGACTTCCTGGTACGCGGATGATGGCCGACACGACCCTCCTCGAGGGCGGCCCCGCCCAGCCGTTCGCGGGCACGCCGGCCGATCTGGCCGAGCTGCGCCTGCGCTCGTCCGAGCTGGCCAGCCGCCTCGGCCTCGACGAGGAGCCGTTCGTCATCGACGAGGTCCACGGCACGATCCAGGTGCGTCACGTCGCGGGCTTCATCGCCCTGGGCGACTCGACGATCGAGATCATGCCGCACTACCTGCGGCACGATCCGGGCTGGCGCGTCTCGATGCTGACGATGCTGACCACGATCCACCGGCTCGAGTGGGTGCCCGTCGTCGACCGCGGCTCGCGTCACGCGGGCCTGCCGGACCTGCTCGGCATGATTCTCGGCAGCGCGATGGCGCGGGCATCGTCCGAGGGCGTGCCGCGCACCTACGTCGAGCGCTCGGCCGTGCTGCCGTCGATCCGCGGCCAGCTCGACGCCCAGAAGATGTGGAAGCGCGTCGTCGACCCGCACACGGTCGACTGCCGGTTCTCCGAGTTCGTCCCCGACGGACCGATCACGAGCACGCTGAAGTGGGCGTGCGGTGAGCTCGCGGGAGCCGTCCAGCAGCCGTGGCTCCAGTCCGAGCTGCGGCACTACACCGAGCTGTTCCCGGAGGCCGCGAGCGAGCTGCCGCCGCCGGCCATCCTCGACGGCATGCAGCTGACCCCGCAGTTCGGCTTCCTGCACGACGCCCTCGACGTGGCACGCCTCCTCGCGCTCGGTCCGCAGAACGGCTCGAGCAGCCGTCCCGGCGCCCCCGGCCGCGCGTTCCTGTGGAACACCGACGCGATGTTCGGCGACTTCGTCCAGCTGATCGCCGAGCGTGCCGCCCGCGAGTCCGGGTTCACGGCCTACCGTGGCGGCGCGACCCGACGTCTCGGTGACGTCGCTCGGGCGGGTTCGGGTCCGGCGGTCGACACGATCATCCAGTCCGACGCCGAGATGGTGGCCGTCAACGTCACGTCCCGGGAGTACTCCGAGGACCTCGTCGACGAGCTCACCGTGGCGCTCGTGAGCGCCGGCCGCACCCTGGGCGCCTCCGACATCGCGCTGGTCTTCCCCGCGAGCCTGGGTCTGCGCCCGGGCACGCAGTGGCGGGTGCGCGAGCCCGGCGGCCCCTCGATGCTCCATGCGCTGACGGTCGATCCGTCCGGGCTGGGCGAGATGGGCGGGATGGCGCGCGTCGTCAAGGAGTTCGAGCTCGACCTCGGTGCGGTCCTGACGATCGCGCACCGTCGCCCGATCGGCTCGCGCCGACTCGGCGGCATCGCCTGACGCACGCGGATCTCGATACGCGTCTCGCTGCGCTCGCCTGCTACTCGATCACCGGGATGCTCGGCGGTCGAGCTGCCTGCGGGATTCTCGGTGGTCGAGTAGCTCGCGAGCGCAGCGAGCGGCGTATCGAGACCACCTAGCGGCGGAGCCGCACGAGCGACGCCAGCTCGGCGTCCGTGAGCTCGGTCAGCGCCTGCTCGCCGGCGTTGACGACGGCGTCGGCCAGCGCGCGCTTGGCGCTGATCAGCTCGGCGATCGACTCCTCGATCGTGCCCTCGGCGACGAGCCGGTGCACCTGCACGTGCTTGGTCTGCCCGATCCGGTGCGCGCGGTCGGTGGCCTGGTCCTCGACGGCCGGGTTCCACCAGCGGTCGTAGTGGATGACGTGGTCCGCGCGGGTCAGGTTCAGGCCCGTGCCCGCGGCCTTGAGGGACAGCACGAACACGTCGGTCTCGCCGCCCTGGAAGGCGGTCACCATCTGCTCGCGTCGCGCGACCGGTGTGCCGCCGTGCAGGAAGTCGTGGCGGACGCGTCGCTCCTGCAGGCGGCGGGCCAGCAGTCGTCCCATCTGGGCGTACTGCGTGAACACGAGCGCGGCTCCGCCCTCGTCGACGATCTCCTCGATCAGGGCGTCGAAGGCCTCGAGCTTGCCCGAGCGGCCGGTCAGGCGCGCCTGCGGCTCGTGCAGGAACTGCGCCGGGTGGTTGCAGATCTGCTTGAGCTGGGTGAGCAGCTTGACGACGAGGCCGCGCCGCCGGATGCCGGAGGAGTCCTCGATCTCGGCCATCGTGCGCTGGACGACCGCCTCGTACAGCCCGACCTGCTCACGGGTCAGCGGGACGCGGTGGTCGGTCTCGATCTTGGGCGGCAGCTCGGGCGCGATGCCCGGGTCGGACTTGCGTCGGCGCAGCACGAACGGCCGGATCAGCTGCGACAGCTCGGCGGCCCGCTCGGCGTCGTGGTCGCGCTCGATCTGGCGGGACCACTCGCGGCGGAACTGCTCGCGCGTGCCCAGCAGGCCGGGCGTCGTCCAGTCCAGCAGTGCCCACAGCTCGCCGAGATGGTTCTCGACGGGCGTGCCGGTCAGCGCCATCCGGGCGTCGGACTCGATCCGCCGCAGGGCCTGCGCCGCGCCGCTGCCGGGGTTCTTGACGTGCTGGGCCTCGTCGGCGACCACGAGGCCCCAGTGGTGGCGACGCAGCTCCTCGACGCTGGAGCGCATCGTGGCGTAGGTCGTGACGACGAATCCGGACTTCGCGTCGGCCAGCGTGCGGCGCGGGCCGTGGAACCGGTGCACGGGCACGCCGGGGGCGAAGCGCGCGATCTCGCGCTCCCACGTCGCGAGGACGGATGCGGGACACACGACGAGGGTCGCCTCGTCCGGCTCGAGGTGCAGGTGCAGCGCGATCAGCATGAGCGTCTTGCCCAGGCCCATGTCGTCGGCCAGGATCCCGCCGAGCCCGAGGTCGACGAGCTGGCTCATCCAGCGCAGCCCGCGCAGCTGGTACTCGCGCAGCTGGCCGTCGAGGGCCTCGGGCTGGATCGCCGGCGCGATGTCGACGTCCTGCTCGGCCAGGCGGCGCCGGACGTCCTCGAGCCAGCCGACCGTGTCGACCTCCGTCTCGACGCCGTCGATCTCGAGGCTGCCCGTGACGGCGGCGCGCAGTGCGGTGGCCGGGTCGAGCGTCCGGCCGTGGCCCTCGAGCACGCGGTCGACCTGCTGGCGGTCGACCATGACCCACCGGTCGCGCAGCAGCAGCATGCCCGACTGCGACGACGCGAGGGCGTCGACCTCGGCGCGGCTCAGTCGCTCGCCCCCGATCGAGATGCTCCAGTCGAAGCGGAACAACTGGTCGGGGGAGAAGGCCCGCGGGCGATCGTGGGTCCGGCGCTGCTCGAACTCCTCGTGCGCGCGGTCGATCCGGCGCACGACGCCCGTGGCGCGCACGTCGTGGCGCAGGCCCTCGGGCCACATGATCTCGACGCGGTTCGCGAGCGCGGACACGAGCGGCCGGCCCTGGCCCAGCGAGCCGAGCTCCTCGGCCCCGACCTTCGTGCGTCCGTCGACGGCCAGACGCGCGGCCGGCGGCCAGCTGACGGCGAGGCGCTCGAGCATCGCGGCGGTCGCGGGTCGGGCCGCGGGTCCGAGGTGGTGGTCGTCGCGCACCAGCACGGTCGTGGCGGAGACCGCCGCGCGGTTCAGCGCCTGCGGCCGGACGAACAGCTCGAGTTCGGCGACCTCGTCGGGGTCGTCGGTCAGCGTGACGTCGAGCCGGTAGGCGAAGCTCGTCGGTCGTTCGATTGTGGGTCGCGGCTGCTCGGGCTGGCGACGTCGCTGCGGCGTCGTGGCGACCGTGGGGGCGTCCACCACGAGCGCGGCGAGGAACGCGCGCACGGCTGCCTGTCCCTCGGCCGCGGTGGGGCCGATCGCGCGGCCGGCGTCGAGCAGCTGCTGCAGGTCGGACGAGTCGGGGGAGGCGAGCGCGCCGGTCGCCATGAGGCGCAGGGCGAGGATCGCCGGGGTGGCCCACGCGCGGACGGACGGGTCGGCGGACAGGGCACGGATGCCGCCGCTGAGGGGGCCGATCGCCTCGCTGGCGGTGGCCTCCAAGGGGCCGCTGGGCGTGTCGAAGACGAAGCGCGAGGACGCCGCGTCGTCGGCATCGGCGACGAACCGGACCGGGTGTCGCAGCGCGATCTGCAACTCGGTCGGGGTAGCCATCCCTCCATTGTCGCGCACCCCTTCAAGTGGCGGTTCGCGTGGTATAGTTGAATCATCAACTAACAGGAGCTGTGATGAATCTCCGACCCGAGACCGTCCCGACGCACTCGCTGTCCGACCTGGCGAACCGGCTCGTGCCGAGCCCGCGGATGCCCGTGCTCTTCGTGGGTCACGGCAACCCGATGAACGCGATCAGCGACAACGCGTTCACGCGCGAGTGGGAGCGGGTCGGCGCGGGTCTGCCGGCGGCGCAGGCGATCGTCGTGATCAGTGCGCACTGGCTGACGCCGGGCGGCACGCACATCACCGACGCACCCCGCAATCCGATCATCTACGACTTCGGCGGCTTCCCCGACGAGCTCTACCGGGTCGAGTACCCGACGCGCGGCGACGACCGCGTCGCCCGGATCCTGGCCGAGCACCTCGTCGAGTACGAGGCGCGGCTCGACCAGCAGTGGGGACTGGACCACGGCACGTGGAGCGTCCTCACGCATCTCGCGCCCGCACCCCAGGTGCCGGTCCTGCAGATCAGCATCGACTACGCGATGCCGCTGCCGCGCCTGTACGACCTGTTCTCGCGCCTGCGCGACCTGCGCCGTCGCGGCGTCGTCTTCATCGGCAGCGGCAACATCGTCCACGCCCTGAACCGTGTCCGCTGGGGCGGCGGACCGGCGTGGGACTGGGCCGTCGAGTTCGACACCCAGACCGCGCAGGCCCTCGCCGCGGGCGACGTCGCACGACTCGTCGACCCGTACGGCTCGTGGTCGGCCGCCAGGATCGCGGTGCCGACCGACGACCACTACCGGCCGATGGTCGCCGCGCTGAGCCTGCTGGAGGCCGACGAGCAGATCGGCTTCTTCAACACCGAGATCGACATGGGCTCGGTCGGCATGCGGTCCTTCATCACCGCCGCGTGACCCGCAGGGACGCTCACATGTGACCGGTGTCGAGGAACCGCTGGTGCCACGACAGCGCCTCGTCGAGCAGGTGCGGGGTGTGCCGGGCCGTCGGCCGGGCCGCCTTCGCGCGCTCGACGTAGTCCAGCAGCGGGTACCGGAAGTCCGGATGGGCGCAGTGCGCGATGATGCGCTGCGCGCGGTCCGTGGGGGAGAGCCCTCGCAGGTCGGCCAGCCCGTGCTCGGTGACGATGACGTGCACGTCGTGCTCGGTGTGGTCGACATGGCTGACCATCGGCACGATCGTCGAGATCGCCCCGCCCTTGGCCGTCGACGGGGTGAGGAAGAAGTTCAGGAAGGCGTTGCGGGCGAAGTCGCCGCTGCCGCCGATCCCGTTCATGATCGCGCTGCCCATGACGTGCGTGGAGTTCACGTTGCCGTACAGGTCGGCCTCGATCATCCCGTTCATCGCGATGATCCCGAGCCGCCGGATCAGCTCGGGATGGTTGGAGATCTCCTCGCTGCGCAGCAGGATCCGTCCCTTGTAGCCGTTGATGCCCTCGTGGAACCGGGTCATGCCGTCGGCGGACAGCCCGAAGGACGCGGTCGACGCCGCCCGCAGCGTGCCGGAGTCGAGCAGGTCGAGCATGCCGTCCTGCAGCACCTCCGTGTAGGCGACGAGGTCCGTGAAGTCGCTGCCGTCGAGGCCCTGCATCACGGCGTTCGCGACGTTGCCGACGCCCGACTGCAGGGGCAGGAGCTCGGGTGGCATCCGGCCGGCTCCGACCTCGCCGCGCAGGAAGTCCAGCACGTGCCCGGCGATCGCGCGCGACACCTCGTCGGGGGCCGAGAAGGCGGCGCCGGAGTCCGGCTCGCGGGTCTCGACGATGGCGACGATCTTCTTCGGATCCACCTTCAGGTACGGCTCGCCGATGCGCTCCATCGGGTCGGTCATGACGAGCGGGCGACGGTGCGGCGGCAGCGCCGTGCCGTAGTAGATGTCGTGGAAGCCCTCCAGCTCGCGCGGCTGCCAGTGGTTCACCTCGAGGATGACCTTGTCGGCCTGGTCGAGCCACGTCTTGTTGTTGCCGACCGAGCTGCCGGGCACGAGCAGGCCGTCGGACAGGGCCGCCGTCACCTCCACCACCGCGACGTCGAGCGGACCGTAGAAGCCGAACCACATCTGCTGCGCGGAGTGGCTCAGGTGCGCGTCGATGTAGTCGACCTCGCCGGAGTTGATCTCCCGGCGCAGCGTCGGGTCGGAGTTGTAGGGCAGCCGGGTCGAGATCGCGTGCGCCTCCGCGAGCACGCCGTCGGCCTGGGGCGCCGTCGAGGCTCCCGTCCACAGCCCGATCCGGAAGTCGTCGCCGCGGTCGTGGGCGGCCCGGACGCGCGCGGCGAGCGCCGCCGGCAGCGCCTTCGGGTAGCCGGCGCCCGTGAAGCCGCTCATCCCCACGTTGTCACCGGGTCGAATGAACTCGGCGGCCTCCTCGGCCGTCATGATGCGGTCGGCCAGTTCCGGGCTCACGCGTGTCATGGATCGATCTTGGTGGATCGAGGGGGTCAGCGTCACGCGCCGGCAGGGCTCAGTCGCGCAGTTCCTCCGGAACCTCCGGCTCCTCGGCCTCCTGCTCGGCGATCTGCTGGCGCACCTCGTCCATGTCCAGACCCTTGACGGCCTCGATGATCTGGTCGAGCGCGGCGGCGGGCAGGGCACCGGGCTGGGCGTAGACGAGCACGCCGTCGCGGAACGCCATGAGGGTCGGGATCGAGGTGATCTGGACGGCGGCGGAGAGCGCCTGCTCGGCCTCGGTGTCGATCTTCGTGAACGTGACGTCCGTGTGCTTGTCGCTCGCCGCCTCGTAGACCGGGGCGAACTGCATGCACGGGCCGCACCAGCCGGCCCACCAGTCCACCAGGGTGATGCCGTCGGAGGTGACGGTGTCCTGGAACGTGTCGGCGGTCAGGTTGATCGTGGTCATGTCGGTCCTTCGAGTCGAGGCGGCGCGAGGTTCGGTCCGCGCCGGTACGTCGGTGTCAACGTTGCAATCCACTGTGCCATTCCTGCCACTGGGGCATCATCGACCCATGGACCGCAGGGGCCTGATCGTGGGCGGGACGGCGCTGGGCGCCGCCTGGCTCGCCGGGTGCCGTGGTGACCCGGATGCGCCTGAGCCGAGCGCCTCGACGCCCGTGAGCCCGTCGTCGTCGACCCCGTCGTCGACCGCGCCGACGGTCGCGGCGCGGGCGATCGACCCCACCGTCACCGGCACGATCGCCACCGGCCTCAACGTGCCGTGGGCGATCGTCTTCCTCGCCGACGGCACGGCCCTGGTCACCCAGCGTGACGACGCCTCCATCGTCCGCGTCGCGGCCGACGGCACCGTGACGCCGGTCGGCGAGGTGCCCGGCGTCGCTCCCGGTGGTGAGGGCGGCTTGCAGGGGCTGGCCGTCTCCTCCGACGAGTCCGCCGTGTTCGTCTACCTGACCGGCCCGGGCGACAACCGGGTCGTGCGGATCGCCTTCGACGGCGAGCGGCTCGGGCGTGCCGAGCCGATCCTGACGGGCCTGGCGAAGGCCTACAACCACCAGGGCGGGGCCCTGACGTTCGACGAGCGAGGTCACCTGTTCGTGGCGGTCGGTGACGCGGCGCAGAGCGATCTGGCCCAGGACCGCTCCTCGCTGAACGGCAAGATCCTGCGCATCGACACCGACGGCAGGCCGGTCGCCGGGAACCCGTTCGACAGCGAGGTCTGGTCGTACGGCCACCGCAACGTCGAGGGGCTCGCCTGGGACGCGGCGGGACGGTTGTGGGCCAGCGAGTTCGGCGACCAGTCGACGGACGAGCTCAACCTGATCCGGCGCGGCGGCAACTACGGCTGGCCGCTGGCCGAGGGACGCTCCGACGCGCAGGGCCTCGTGCAGCCCAAGGCGACGTGGTCCACCGACGAGGCCTCACCCGCCGGTCTGGCCATCAGCGGCGACCGGGCGTTCGTCGCGGCGCTGCGCGGCGAACGGCTGTGGCAGGTGCCCCTGGACGGCACGTCGGCGGGGGAGCCCCGGGACTTCCTCGTCGGCGAATTCGGCCGCCTGCGCTCGGTGGCCGTCGCGCCCGACGGGGCCCTGTGGGTCGGCACCTCGAACACCGATGGACGGGGTCAGCCGACGGCGCAGGACGACCGACTTCTGCGCATAGCGATCTTCGACTGAGAAATCTCTGGTCCCTTCGGGCCATGTTCGGCTATCCTTCAAGGCGGGGGATCGACCAGATCCACGACGTCACGAGGAATGCAGCGCCTCGGCCGGGTTCGCCCCACGTCGTTGGAGGAAGTCATCTCCCGGGGTCACGCTCCCATATCCGCTTCGGAGGGGCGTGCCGGCGGTGTCAACCGCCTCTGTGAGTCCGGCTCCCTCCCGGCACTGACAGCAAGAACCCCACCACCTCTCGGTGGTGGGGTTCTTGGCGTTCTGCCTGAACGGTCAGCCTCAGAGGGGCCGGATGTTCGCGGCCTGGAGGCCCTTCTGACCCTGCTCGATGTCGAACTCGACCTTCTGGTTCTCGTTCAGCGAGCGGTAGCCCGAGGACTGGATCGCGGTGTAGTGCGCGAAGACGTCCTCGCTGCCGTCGTCAGGGGCGATGAAGCCGAAGCCCTTGTCGGCGTTGAACCACTTGACTGTTCCGGTGGCCATGGTTACTCCTCTAGATTCCAACTGGCGAGAGCCGGGACGAGACCGTCACGCCCGGCGGTCGCGACGCACATCCAACCGCGAGAGGAACCACCCCGAACGGGAACTGCCCTTTTGCTGTCCAACGTCGTGCAACTGAATCCCACCCTACGACACAAGACTGGGCCCGTGTGAACCTCTGACACGCGACTCGGCGTAAACATCTGGTGAACCGGACCGTGTCGTTCCGCGACGATCGGACTACGTCGCTATAGTCAGGAAGAACCACTCTCGTGTGAAGTGGACGTCGACCGGCTCGCGCCGGTCGACGGAGCGGGGGGCGTGCATCCGGGGGGACGGCGCGTCCCCCGTTTCCGTGTCCGCCGGCCGTCTGCTCAGTCCCGAGAGCTGGCGACGCGCACCTCGTCCAGCGCACCGGGTGCACCGCCGAACTCGTCGGCGACCTCGCCGGCCACGTCGTCCTGCGCGAGGAGCGCGTGGCCGTCCTCGTCCATCCCGGCATCGGCGAGCCCGAGGGCGCGATGGTTCAGCGTGAGGACGCCGATCGCCGCGAGCGCCGTGAGGGTCGCGATCGTGAACGGCACGTGCAGGTTGTAGTGCTCGACGAGCTTGCCGGCCGCGAACGGGGCGAGCCCGCCACCGATGAACCGGACGAAGCCGTACGCGGCGGAGGCGACGGGCCGCTCGACGGGCGAGATGACCATGACGGCCTGCGTCGTGAGCGTGTTGTTGATGCCGATGAAGATGCCCGAGACGATCACGGCGACGATGAGCACGGTCTGGTCCGTCGGGAACGCCGCGATGAACGCGAGCACGACGGCGAAGCCGAACAGCGCCCCGTAGAGCGACGGCGCCGTGCCGAAGCGGGCCTGCAAGCGCGGGGCGGCGATCACCGAGAAGATCGCGACGAGCAGCCCCCAGCCGAAGAACACCCAGCCCAGCTGCATGGCCTCGAGCCCCATCGGGAACGGGGCGTAGCCGAGCATCGTGAAGAAGGACCAGTTGTAGAGCAGCGCCGTGATGCTCATCAGCAGCAGGCCGCGGTGGCGCAGCGCCTTCAGCGGGGCACTGAGCGACGTGGCGTGCTCGGGCTTGGGCGTGGCAGGCAGCAGGATCGCCGTGGCGACGAGCGCGATCGCCATCAGGGCGGCGACACCGTAGAACGGTCCGCGCCAGCTGATGTCGCCCAGGAAGCCGCCCAGCAGCGGGCCGGCCGCGATGCCCAGACCGAGCGCGGCCTCGTAGAGGATGATCGCGCCGGCGAACCCGCCGCGGGCGCTGGACACGATCGCCGCGAGGCTCGTGGCGATGAACAGGGCGTTGCCCAGGCCCCAGCCGGCGCGGAAGGCGATGATGCCGCCGATGCTGGACGCGGAGCCGGCGAGTGCCGCGAAGACCACGATGATGACCAGTCCGATGATGAGGGTGCGCTTCGCGCCGATCCGGCTGGAGACCCAGTTCGTGACGAGCATCATCACGGCGGTCACGACGAGGTAGCTGGTGAACAGCAGCGTGACCTGGCTCGGCGTGGCGTCGAGCTGCGAGCTGAGCGCCGGAAGGATCGGGTCGACCAGGCCGATCCCCATGAAGGAGATGACGCACGCGAAGGCGACCGCGTAGACGGCCTTGGGCTGGTGGAACAGGTTCGCCTTGACGGCGGTGTCAGCGTGACTCATGGAGCTCCGTGAAGTGGGTGAGGGCGGGCAGGGCGGCGTCGATCGCGGCGCGGTCGGCGGGGGAGAGGCGGTCGAGCGTCGCGCGGACGGCCGCCTCCTGGACGCGCTGACGTTCGAGCAGGACCTCGACACCGGCGTCGGTGATCGTGATCGCGGTGGCGCGCGCGTCCTGCGGGTCGACGTCGCGGGAGACGAGGCCCTGGGCCTCGAGCCGTTGGACGAGGTTGGTCATCGCCGGCTGGGACACGGCCTCGCGGTCGGCGAGCGCGGTGATGCGCTGTGCGCCCTCGCGGTACAGGACGCTGAGCGTGCCGGCGGCGGCGCGACTGGTCGCCAGCCGCGGCATCTGCCGGATGAGGGTGGTGGTGAACTCGCGCAGCGTCGTCGCGGCGTCGAGGTGCGTCGATTGCATAACCCCGTTATATCACGGGGTTATGCAATGTCTGGGTGGGCGGGGTGTCAGACCTCGTAGTCGACGGTCAGGGGTGCGTGGTCGGACCAGCGCTCGCCCCAGCTGGCGGCGCGGTCGACCGTGGCGGTGCGCGCCGCGGCGGCCAGGTCGGCGGTGGCGAGCTGGTAGTCGATGCGCCAGCCGGTGTCGTTGTCGAAGGCCTGGCCGCGCATGGACCACCACGTGTACGGACCCTCGACGTCGCCGGCGAGCGCGCGGTGCACGTCGACCCAGCCCAGCTCGCCGAAGAACCGGTCGAAGTAGGCGCGCTCCTCGGGCAGGAAGCCGGCCTTCTTGAGGTTGCCCTTCCAGTTGCGGATGTCGAGCTCGGTGTGGCCGACGTTGAGGTCGCCGGTGACGAGCGCATGGCCGGACATCGCGCTCAGCTCGGCCATCCGCTTGGACATCTGGTCGAGGAAGCGGAACTTCTCCTCCTGGCGCGGGGTGCCGGCCTCGCCGGAGTGCACGTAGACGCTGACGACCGTGAGCAGCGAGCCGTCCGGCAGGGCGAGGTCGGACTCGATCCAGCGGCCGGTGTCGTCGAAGAACGCGTCGCCGTTGCCGACCCGGTGCGAGACGGGCTCGAGCCGGCTGATCACGGCGACGCCGGAGCGGCCCTTCGCGGCGGCCTCGGTGTGCACGACGTGGTAGCCCGAGCCCTCCAGCAGCTCGTGCACGACCGCATCGGGTGCGCGGACCTCCTGCAGCGTGACGATGTCGGCGTCGCGCGCCTCGAGCCACTCGCGCATCCCCTTGCGCCAGGCGGCGCGGATGCCATTGACGTTGACGGTCGAGATCCTCAGCACGCTCAGGAGGCTACCGGGCGTGCCCGACAGGACCTCAGCCGGAGAACGGGGGACGCTCGTCGAGCCGGATGGAGCGGCGGCCCGCCCAGCGCCAGATCCGCGCGGTGAGGTCGTGGTCCTCGTCCGTCACGAGGTTGCCCATGACGCGCAGCGCGAACGTCATGAGCCGGTGGGAGCGCATGCCGACGGGGCCCGCGGTGGGCAGCAGGTGCGGCACGGTCAGCAGGCCGGCGAGCCGGCGGGCGATCGAGAACGCCGTGCCGTAGTGGGCCGTCAGCAGGGCGGGCCACGCCTCGGCGGGGGAGTCGCCCAGCAGGAGCAGTTCCGCGCCCAGGCGGCCGGTCTCGAGGCCGTAGTCGATGCCCTCGCCGTTGAGCGGGTTGACGCAGCCCGCGGCATCGCCGACCAGGATCCAGTTCGGTCCGGCGACGCCGGACACGGCGCCGCCCATCGGCAGCAGTGCCGAGGTGGGCATCCGCAGGTCGCCGGCCAGGTCCCAGTCCTCACGCCGCAGGCTGGCGTAGTACTCCATGAGCGGACGGATCTGCACCTTCGCCGGACGCTTCGCGGTGGCCAGGGCGCCGACGCCGAGGTTCACCTCGCCCGCGCCGAGCGGGAAGATCCACCCGTAGCCGGGCAGCAGCTCGCCGTCCTCGCCGCGCAGCTCGAGGTGCGAGGAGATCCACGGGTCGTCGCCACGACCGGACTTCACGTAGCTGCGACCGGCGACTCCGTACGCGGTCTCGCGGTGCCACTCGCGGCCGAGCATCCGGCCGAGCGGGGACCGCACGCCGTCGGCGACGACGAGGCGCCGGCAACCGATCGTGTGACGGCCTGACGAGGTCTGGACGACGACGCCGGTGACGGAGCCGTCCGGTGCGCGCTCGACGTCGACCGCCCGAGCCCCCTCGACCCCGATCGCCCCGGCGGCCAGCGCGGTGTCGCGGATGCGGGCGTCGAGCTCGGTGCGCGGGACGGCCGAGCCGTGGTCGGGCAGCGAACCGCCGGGCCACGGCAGCAGCAGCTCCTGGCCGAACCCGGAGGCGCGCAGGCCGCGGTTGACGGTGTGCGAGCGCACCCAGTCGCCGAGGTCGAGGCGGTCGAGCTCGGCGATCGCGCGCGGGGTGAGTCCGTCGCCGCACGTCTTGTCGCGGGGGAACGTCGCGGCGTCGAGCAGGACCGTGTCGAGGCCGAGCCGCGCGGTCCAGGCCGCAGTCGCCGAGCCCGCGGGACCGGCGCCGACGACGAGGACGTCGGTGGCGGTGGGCAGGCTCATGTGTCGATTCTCCCATCGAGCCCTGACGGGCCGCGTGGGAGGATGGCCCGCATGTCGTCCGCGCCAGCTCCCGACCGGGGGATCGTCCGGTTCGCCTCCCGCGGATCGAGCCACTTCGACGTCCTGCTGGCCCTGTTCTGCGTCGTGATCGTCGTCTCGAACATCGCCGCGACGAAGCCGATCGAACTGGGCTCCGGCGCGGTGACGGTCGGTCCGATCCAGCTCTGGCCGCTCGTGTTCGACGGCGGCGCGGTGCTGTTCCCGCTGGCGTACGTGCTCGGTGACGTGATCTCGGAGGTCTACGGGTTCGCGGCCGCGCGCCGCGCGATCGTCGTCGGCTTCGCGGCGGCGCTGCTGGCGACCGTGACGTTCGCCGTCGTCGACCGCATCCCGGGTGCGTCGTTCTACGAGAACCAGGAGGCGTTCTCCGCGGTCGTCGGCCCGGTCGCGCAGATCGTCGCGGCCAGCCTCGCCGGCTACGTCACGGGCCAGTTCCTCAACGCGTGGGTGCTCGTGCGGATGAAGGAGCGCACCGCCGAGCACCGCCTCGTGGCCCGCCTCGTCGGCTCGACGGGCGTCGGCGAGCTGGCCGACACGTTCATCTTCTGCGCGATCGCGGCCTCCGCGATCGGGATCACGTCGGTCGGGGTGTTCCTCAACTACTTCGTCGTCGGCGTCCTGTTCAAGGTCGCCGTCGAGCTGCTCGTCATGCCGGTCACGGTCCGGGTCATCGGCTGGCTCAAGCGCCGCGAGCCGTCCTACTGGGAGGACCCGGTCGAGCCGGTCAGGTAGCGGCCCAGCCACTCGGTCTTGAGCTCGGCGAACTCTCCGGCCCCGATCGCCGCGCGCATCGAGTCGACGAGGCGCACGAAGAATCGCTCGTTGTGGATCGAGCACAGCGTGGCCGAGTTCATCTCGTTCGCCTTGAACAGGTGGTGCAGGTACGCCTTCGTGTAGTGGGTGCACGTGTAGCAGTCGCAGCCCTCCTCGATCGGGCCGAAGTCCCGTCGCGACGCGGCGACCAGCAGGTTGTACCGACCCGTCGCGGTGTAGACCCGCGACGACCGCGCGACCCGGGTGGGGGTGACGCAGTCGAAGGTGTCGCAGCCGGCCTCGACGCCCTCGAACAGGTCCTCCGGCTCGCCGATCCCCAGCAGGTGGCGCGGCTTCTCGTCCGGCAGCTCGTCGGTGACCCATCGGCAGATCGTGCCGAGGTTCTCCTTCTCGATCGCGCCACCGACGCCGAAGCCGTCGAACGGCAGCGCGGCCAGCCCACGGGCGGCCTTGCGGCGCAGGTCCTCGTGCTGGGCGCCCTGCACGACACCGAACAGCGCCTGACGCGGGTGCCCGGCCCGCTCGACGGTGAGCCGCTCGTGCTCGACGAGGCAGCGCTCGGCCCAGGCCTGCGTCCGCGCGAGGGACTCCTGCTGGTAGTCCCGCGAGTTCATCAGGGTGGTCAGCTCGTCGAACGCGAAGATGATGTCGGCTCCGAGCTGGTGCTGGATCCGCATCGAGACCTCGGGCGTGAACCGGTGCTTCGCGCCGTCGAGGTGGCTCTTGAACGTCACGCCGTCGTCGTCGACGTGGGCGAGCCGGTCCTTGCCGGGGGCGATCACGTCGTCGGCCTGCACGCCGACCGCGTCCATCGCCAGCGTCTTCTGGAATCCCGCGCCCAGGCTCAGCACCTGGAAGCCGCCGGAGTCGGTGAACGTCGGACCGGGCCAGTTCATGAACGCGCCGAGGCCGCCTGCCTCGTCGACGATGTCAGCGCCGGGCTGCAGGTACAGGTGGTAGGCGTTCGCCAGCACCGCCTGCGCGCCGACCTGCGCGATCGACTCCGGCAGGACGGCCTTCACGGTGGCCTTCGTCCCGACGGGGATGAACGCGGGCGTGCGGATCTCGCCGTGCGGGGTCGTGATCGTGCCCGAGCGTCCCGGGGCGTGGTCGAGGGTGCGGCCGACGGTGAACACGGCCCCATCCAAACAGACGGGGCCGCGTTCGACCGCGGCGCGCCTCAGCCGACGCGGCGATCGACCAGGTCGACGCGGGTCGCGTCGCGCTCGGACGACCCCATCGCGGCGGCGAGCCGGTGGTGGACGGCACCCTCGCGGTGACGGCTCTGCCGGTCGAGGGCCAGGCCGAGGGCGGTCTGCGCCCACGCGCTCGTCGGCTCGAGGGTGACGAGCGTGCGGAACGCCTCCTCGGCCGGGCCGAGGTGGGCGGCCGCGAAGTGGGCGCGGCCGAGCAGCTCCCACACGGCGGCGTTGCGCGGCTCGGCCTCGGCGACGGGGGCCAGGACGCGCGCGGCCTCGCGCGGGAAGCGGGACTCGAACAGCTCCTCGGCGTAGCGGAACGCCTCGAACGGGTCCATCGCGGTGATCTTCTCGTCGGTCAGCGTGGGCTTCATCCAGATGGTCATGGTGGACTCCTTCGGCTGCCTCAACCGCGAACGGGGCACCGTTGTTCCCGCGCCACGGCGGTCACAGGAGGCGCCTCACCCGGCGGGCCAGTCGACGTGCGGGGCCCGGGTTCTCGCGGCGGTGCCGCTCGGCATCACGCTTGGCGATCTCCTCGGCCGTCAGCTTGACGAAGCGGACCATCTTCTGGCCGACCGGGTGACCCCAGCCGCCGATGTACTCGTACCGCCAGGCGCCCCACTGGGCCGCCCAGCGCATGTCCGACCGGTAGTACCAGTAGACGTTTCGCTCGCCGAAGAAGCCCTTGCCGTCACGGGTCAGCCGCGCCGCGTCGAGCGGCACGCTCGGCTTCCGCTCGAAGAAGGTCGCATAGAAGGAGCCGCCCGGTGCCATGACCCGGTCGAGGCGGTACAGGCACAGCCGGATGTGGTTCAGCGACACGTGCGTGAAGACCGAGTTGGCGATCGCGAAGTCGAACAGGACACCGAAGTCGGCATCGAACCGGTCGTTCGCCCGCAGGTTCTCGATGGGCTGGCGCGCGCGCTGCTCGTCGGTGAGCTCGACGTCCCAGCCGGCCTGCATGACGGAGTGGTTCGCGTCGATGCCGTAGTAGTTCCCGGGCTCGAGGTGGTCGATGAAGTGCCGGCCGGCCCGGAACGCCCCGCAGCCGACGTCGAGCAGGCGGTGCTGCGGCAGCAGCCCGTGCTCCACCATGAAGTCGAGCTGGCGCAGCCCGTGGGTGCGCCACGCACCGCCCACGTACCGGCGGTGGGCGCCCCGTGCGATCTCGTCGGCGTCCAGCACCTCTCCGGAGTAGTCGGGGTTCATCCGCAGCGCGTCGAGCTCGATCCGGTGCTCGATCCGATCCATGGGAACCTCCTCGCTCGCGGCTCGTCGCCACGCCTCCAGTGTTACGGCGCTGCCTCCCCGGCCCCGGGGGTCGCCTCGGTCTGGACGCTCGGCGACGGCTCGGAGGTCGGGGCGGTGGTGGGCGCGGTCGTCGGCTCCGGCTCCGTCGCCGGGGGCGGGGTCGTCGCCCCGTCGGTCGGGGTGCTCGTCGGTGCGGTCGTCGCGTCCGACGTGGGGTCGTCGGTCGGCTCGGTCGACGGGTCGTCCTCGCCGATCGAGCTGCCGATCGACGGGTTGTCCGGGTTGCCGAACGACGTTCCCGTGATCAGCTCGTACCCGCCGATCAGCAGCAGCGACGTGCCCAGGGCGATGCCGGCCCACGTGAGCACGCGCGGCCACGAGAACCGGCGCTCGGAGTCCTCGACGCTGATCACCGACTCCTCCTCGGTGACCAGCAGCTCGCTGTCGTCGGAGTCGGACGACTGCTCCTCCTTGGCCTTCGCCCGGGTCACGACCGTGCCGCTCTCGGTGATGAAGGTGGTGCCCCGGTCGAGTCCGTTGATGTAGATCGCGGAGGCGATCGAGGCCACCAGGCTGCCGATCGCCGCGCCGATGATCGTGCCCGCCACGCCGAGGTACGAGGCCACCCAGGCAGACGTCATCGCGGCCAGGGCGCCGCCGACGAGCTGCAGCCAGGAGAGGCCGGAGATGGGACCTTTGCGGGACATGGCGTCGAGCCTAACGAAGGCCCGATCGGGCACCGTCCGTCCCGAGGACGGGCTCGACGGCGCCACCAGTGGGATGACGCCGCCGAGGACCGGGGGGAGAGGGGGTCAGACCGAGACGCCCGACAGGACGTCCAGCACCTCCTGTTCCGTCGTCGCCGCGCGCAGCCGGTCGACCTGGCTGGAGTCGCTGAACACGCGCGCGATCTGGGCGATCACGCCGAGGTGCTCGTCGCCCTTCGCGGCGATCGCCACGACGAACTCCGTGGGATTGCCGTTCCAGTCGATCGGCTCGGGGTAGCGCACGAGCGACAACGCGGTCCGGCGCACGGCGGTCTTGCCGTCGTTCGTGCCGTGGGGGATCGACAGTCCGTTGCCCATGTGCGTCGACACGGACTGCTCGCGTTCGTGCATCGACGCGACGTACGCCTCGTCGATCGCCCCCGCGGAGACCAGCAGGGCGCCGGCCTCGTCGATGGCCGAGTCGGCGCCCGTGGCCGTGCCGGCGAGGGTGATGCAGTCGGTCGTGAGCACGCCCTCCTCCATCGCCGGCTCGTCCTCGACCGGGCCGGTCCCCACGTCGGCGGCACCGCCGGCGAGGGTCGCGGCGATCGCGTCGTACTGCGAGCCGTCCATGAAGTTCTCGACCGACACGTGCTGGGCGCCGGGCGCCTTGAGCTTCGCCCGCTCCGTGAGGTCGCGATGGGTCACGACCAGGTCGGCGGAGTCGTCGAGGTTCGCGATCGCCTTGTTGACGACCTTGACGTCCGTGACGCCGGCCTCCTTGAGCTTGCGACGAAGGAGGGAGGCGCCCATCGCGGACGAGCCCATGCCGGCGTCGCACGCGAACACGATGTCGTTGATCTTCTGGTCGAAGTCGGGGGTCAGCGTCGACGCGACGGACGCCTTGCCCTTCATCGCCACCATGTCCTCGGTGGCCTTCGACAGGTCACCGGCGTCCTTGCTGCGGTCGATCTTGAGCAGGAACGAGGCGACCAGGAAGGTCACGCCCGCGGCGCCGATGACCGACAGCGTCACCGGGACGAGGGCGCTGGGCGGCGACTGCGCCCACACCGAGATGATCGAGCCCGGCGCCGCCGGGGCACGCAGGCCACCGTCGAGCAGGACGTTGATCGTGACACCCGTCATGCCGCCGAGGATCACGGCCAGCACCGTCTGCGGCTTCATCAGCACGTAGGGGAAGTAGACCTCGTGGATGCCGCCGACGAACTGGATCAGGGCCGCGCCGGGCGCCGACGCCTTGGCCATGCCGGTGCCGAAGAAGGAGAAAGCCAGCAGCAGGCCCAGGCCGGGACCGGGGTTCGCCTCGAGCAGGAACAGGATCGACTGGCCCTGCTCGGCGGCCTCGGCGGTGCCCAGTGGGGTCAGGATGCCGTGGTTGATCGCGTTATTGAGGAACAGCACCTTCGCCGGCTCGATGAAGATCGAGGTGAGGGGCAGCAGGTTGTGCGAGACGAGGTAGTCCACGCCCTGCTCGGCGATGTCGCTGAACTTGTCCACGATCGGACCGACGGCGAACAGGCCGACGCCTGCGAGCAGGCCGCCCCAGATGCCGGCGGCGAAGTTGTCGACGAGCATCTCGAAGCCGGGTTTGATCTTGCCCTCCCACAGGGCGTCGATGCGCTTCATGGAGGCGCCGCCGAGGGGGCCCATGATCATGGCGCCGAGGAACATCGGGACCTCGCTGCCGACGATGACGCCCATCGTGGCGATCGAGCCGACGACGCCGCCGCGGACGCCGTAGACCATGGATCCGCCGGTGTAGCCGATCAGCAGCGGCAGCAGGTAGGTGATCATCGGGCCGACGATGCCGCCGCCGTCGTGGGCGCCCCAGCCGCCGATCTGCTCGGCGAAGGGGTACTTGCCGGTGTAGCCCAGCCAGTCGCCGACGAGCGTGACCCAGCCGGTCTCGATGAACAGGGCCGTGATGAGGCCCCACGCGATGAAGGCGCCGATGTTCGGCATCACCATGTTCGACAGGAACGTGCCGAACTTCTGTACCCGCACGCGGGTCCCGACGGACTGGGTGGTCGTCGTCGCTGACATGTGTGTACCTCCGAAGGCTCGTGTGATGAGCATCACATCCCTTGACCAGTAAACAACACGAACGGGCATGTTGCCAAGCAATCTCACAGTGGCAATGCCCGAGTATGTGGAATGTGACCTAGATCTCGGCTACGGTGAAATCCATCACGCGACTCGAGGAGGAACACATGTTGGCACTGCGCTTCTACGCGCCGGAGGACGTGCGCGTCGAGGACGTCCCGGAGCCCGATTGCGGGCCCGACGAGGTCAAGATCCGCGTCCGCAACTGCTCCACGTGCGGCACCGACGTCAAGATCCTCCACAACGGTCACCAGAACCTGACCCCACCGCGGATCACGGGCCACGAGGTGGCCGGCGAGATCGTCGAGATCGGCGCGGACGTGGCGGGGGACTGGAGCGTCGGCGATCGCGTCCAGGTGATCGCCGCGGTCCCATGCGGCGACTGCTACGAGTGCGACAAGGGCTGGATGGAGGTCTGTCAGAACCAGACGTCCGTCGGCTACCAGTACGACGGCGGGTTCGCCGAGTACATGATCGTGCCGCGGCAGGTACTCAAGGTCGACGGCATGAACCGCATCCCCGAGAACGTCGGTTTCGACGAGGCCTCAGCCGCCGAGCCGCTGGCCTGCGCGATCAACGCCCAGCGACTGCTCGGCATCGAGCCGGGTGACACGGTCGTGGTGTTCGGTGCCGGCCCGATCGGCTGCATGCACATCCGCATCGCACGCGGCGTGTGGAACTGCGGGCCGATCTACCTCGTCGACGTCAACGCCGAGCGGCTGAAGATGTCCGCCGACGCGGTGCAGCCCGACGGCACGATCAACGGTGCCGAGGTCGACGTCGTCGAGAAGGTTCTCGAGCTGACCGGCGGCCGGGGTGCCGACGTCATCATCACGGCCACCGCGGCCAACGTCGCGCAGGAGCAGGCGATCGCGATGGCAGCGCGCAACGGTCGCGTCTCGTTCTTCGGTGGACTGCCGAAGACGAACCCGACGATCACGTGCGACTCGAACCTCGTGCACTACCGCCAGCTGCACCTGCACGGCGCGAACGGCTCGTCGCCGGCGCACAATCGCCAGGCGCTCGAGTACATCTCGTCCGGTCAGGTGCCCGTCAAGGACCTCATCACGAAGCACATCGCGCTCGCCGACGTGCTCGAGGCGTTCCGCGTCGTCGAGCAGGGCGAGGCGATCAAGGTGACCGTCGAGCCCTGAGGGTCAGCGCAGCAGGGCCTCGGACAGGTCCTCCAGTGCGCGGGTGGCGTACCGGCCCCAGATCGTCGCGAAGACGACCAGCAGGGGCCGGGCCCACGACGCCTTGGGGTGCGCGACCCACGTCCACGTCACCCGCACGCCCGTCCCGGCCGGTTCGAAGGCCCACGTGCCCTCGATCCGTGAGACCAGGGGCGAGAGCGGGCCGGTCAGGTCCGTCAGCACGTAGGTGAACCGGTGCGGCGGCTCGACGGTCAGCAGGGACTCCTGCATCGTCCCGCCGTCGGCGAGGACGATCCGGCGGCGCTGGCCCGGAGTGTTCCACGGGATGCCGCCCTCGGTCTGGCGGATCGCCGGAATCGGGCCGTAGCGGCGGCGGAAGAGCTCGGGCAGCGGCAGCTCGAGCGTGCGCGCGAAGGCGTTCTCGGGCGCGACGGGGATCGTCCTGCCCTGGGACATCGTGACGGTCGTGCTCATGGAACCTCCCGGTTCAGTCCAGGGCCTGCTCGAGGTCGGCGAGCAGGTCGTCGGCGTCCTCGATGCCCACCGAGAGGCGCACGAGGTCGTCGGGGACCTCGAGCTGCGATCCCGCGGTCGAGGCGTGCGTCATGGCGCCGGGGTGCTCGATGAGCGACTCGACGCCGCCGAGGCTCTCGGCGAGGGTGAACACGCGGGTGCGTGCACACAGGTCGAGCGCGGCCTGGCGTCCGCCCGCGAGCCGGACCGACAGCATGCCGCCGAACCGCGTCATCTGCTTGGCGGCGACGTCGTGGTTCGGGTGGTCGGGCAGGCCCGGGTAGCGGACCTCGCTGATCGCCCGATGGGCCGAGAGCAGGTCGACGACGGCCTCGGCGTTGTCGCAGTGCCGGTCCATCCGCACCGCGAGGGTCTTGATGCCGCGCAGCGTGAGGAACGCGTCGAAGGGTCCCGGCACGCCGCCGGCACCGTTCTGCAGGAACGCGAACGCCTCGTCGAGGGCCGGGTCGGAGGTGACGAGCGCGCCTCCGACGACGTCGCTGTGACCGCCGAGGTACTTCGTCGCGGAGTGCAGCACGACGTCGGCGCCCAGGGCGAGCGGCTGCTGCAGGTACGGCGAGGCGAACGTGTTGTCCACCAGCAGCGTCGCGCCCGCGGCATGCGCGATCTCGGCCGCGGCGGCGATGTCGGCGATGTTGAGCAGCGGGTTGGTGGGCGTCTCGATCCACACGAGCTTGGTCCGCTCGGTGATCGCGGCACGGAGCGCCTCGGGATCGTTCACGGGGACGGGCGTGTGCGAGATGCCCCAGTGCGCGAACACCTTGTCGATGAGCCGGAACGTGCCGCCGTACGCGTCGTCGGGGATCACGAGGTGGTCGCCCGGTCGCAGGATCGCCCGCAGGGCCGTGTCGGTGGCCGCCATGCCCGACGAGAAGGCACGGCCGAACGTGCCGCCCTCGAGCGCCGCGAGGTTGGTCTCGAGCGCGCGCCGGGTCGGGTTGCCGGTGCGCGCGTACTCGAACCCCTCGCGCATCCCGCCGACGCCGTCCTGGGCGAACGTCGAGCTGGCGTAGATCGGCACGTTGACCGCGCCGGTGCGCGGGTCGGGCTCCTGCCCGGCGTGGATGGCGCGGGTCGCGAAGCCGGGCGTGCGGGCCGCGTCGGACGGACTGGTCATACGTGGACTCCCAACAGGTCGTGCCGGGTCAGCACACCCAGCGGCTTGCCCTCGTCGACCACGAGGAGGGCGTCGTCCTCCTTGAGCGCGGCGAGTGCCGCCGCGAGGTCCTCGCCCGAGCCGATCAGCGGCAGCGGCGGCTCCATGTGGTCGGCCACCGCGTCGGTGAGGGTCGCGCGGCCCTCGAAGACGGCGCTGACGAGGGCACGCTCGCTCACGCTGCCGGCGACCTCGCCGATCACGACGGGCGGCTCGGGGCCGACGACCGGCATCTGCGACACGTTGTACTCGCGCAGGATCTCGATCGCGTCGCGGACGGTCTCGGAGGGGTGGGTGTGGACGAGGGCGGGCATGTCACCGGTCTTGCGGCGCAGCAGGTCGCCCACGTGCAGGTCGGCGGCGTGGCCGTCGAGCGGCGTGCGCAGGAACCCGTAGGACGCCATCCAGTCGTCGTTGAAGATCTTGGAGAGGTAGCCGCGGCCGCCGTCGGGCAGCAGCACGACGACCAGGTCGCCGGGATCGGCCCGCTCGGCCACGCGCACCGCGGCGACGACGGCCATGCCGCACGAGCCACCGACCAGCAGGCCCTCCTCGCGGGCGAGCCGGCGCGTCATGTCGAACGAGTCGGCGTCGGAGACCGCGATGATCTCGTCCGGAACGCTCGGGTCGTACGCGCTCGGCCAGAAGTCCTCGCCGACGCCCTCCACGAGGTAGGGCCGCCCGGTGCCGCCGGAGTACACCGAGCCCTCGGGATCGGCGCCGATGACGCGGATGTCGGGATTCTGCTGCTTGAGGAACCGGCCCGTCCCGGTGATCGTGCCGCCCGTGCCGACGCCCGCGACGAAGTGGGTCACGCGGCCGTCCGTGCCGCTCCAGATCTCCGGGCCGGTCGTCTCGAAGTGGCTCGCCGGGCCGGCCGGGTTGGAGTACTGGTCAGGCTTCCACGCCCCGGGCGTCTCGCGCACGAGCCGGTCGGACACGTTGTAGTACGAGTCGGGGTGCTCCGGCGGCACGGCGGTCGGGCACACGACGACCTGCGCGCCGTACGCCTTGAGCGTGTTGCGCTTGTCCTCGCTGACCTTGTCCGGGCAGACGAAGATGCACGAGTAGCCGCGCTGCTGCGCGACGAGGGCGAGCCCCACGCCGGTGTTGCCGGACGTCGGCTCGACGATCGTGCCGCCGGGCTGCAGGGCACCGGACGCCTCGGCCTCGTCGACCATGCGCACCGCGATGCGGTCCTTCGCGCTGCCGCCGGGATTGAAGTACTCCAGTTTCGCGACGACCGTGGCGCCACCGTCCGGAACGACTTTGTTCAGTCGGACCAGGGGAGTGTCACCGATCAGGTCGACCACGTGGTTCGCGATGGCCATGCGTCCATCATCGCTCACGAGCGAAGCGGGCGGCCGGTGGCGTCGCGCGAATCGGTCACGAGCATCACGATGCCGTCGTTGACCGACCAGAGCGCGCCGAACCCACACGTGAGCACCGTGACGAGCAACTGGGCGATGCCCAGTCCCGTGTGGCCCGTGTAGAACCGCCCGATGCCGATCGGCACCAGGATCTGCAGGATCCCCGCGACGAGCTTGGACTTGTCCGAGAACGGCAGCCCCGTCTTCGGGTCGATGCCGTACGGGGCCTGGTACTGGGCCTGGTACTGACCCGCGTACTGGCCACCGGGCCCGGGAGGAGGCGGCGCGTACCCCGGCGGAGGCGGCGGCGGGTACCCGGCCCCGGGCGGGGGCGGCGGGTTCTGCGGAGCCTGCGGGGTCTGCGGGGCCGGAGCCAGTGGCGCCGTCGGCTCGGACGCGCCGATGTCGATGGTCGGCTCGTGGTCGCCGGCGTCGAGGTTGGGGTCCTCGTGCGGCTCCTCCGGAGGCGTGGTGGTCATGACCCCAACCTAGCCTCCGGAGGGGCTCCTCAGACCATCGCGCCGTCGTCGGGCAGGCCGCGACCGTCGCCGATGTGGGCGTACGGATCGACCTTCTCGCGCGGGTCGTTCTCATGGTCGTACGGCCACCGCTCCTCCAGCAGCAGGCCCATCGTCGCGGCGGTGAACACCGTCGACAGGTGGCCGAACAGCAGGCCGAGCAGCACCGCGATGGCGAAGTCGCGCAGCGAGTCGCCGCCCAGGATCGCCAGCGCCGCGAGGATGAACGTCGCACCCGCCGCCGTGTTCACGGTTCGCGGGATGGTCGACAGGATCGCCTCGTTGACCATCTCGCGCAGCGGGATGTCGGCGATGCGCGTGCGTTCTCGGATGCGGTCGAGGACCACGATCGAGTCGTTCACGGCCAAGCCGATGATGGACAGGATCGCGGCCAGGAACACGCCGTCGATCGGCTTGCCCCACCACGCGAACACGCCGACCACGGCCAGCACGACCGAGGCCATCGAGACGATCGCGGCGAGCGCCCACGTCCAGCGGAAGCGCCAGGCCAGGTAGAGCATCTGCGCGGCGACGGCGATCAGGAACGCCAGGACCGCCTTGTTGCGCAGCTCCTTGCCGAGCGTCGGGTCGATCGTGTTGTCGCTGACCTTCTCGCTCGTGCCGCCGACGGACTCGATGGCCTGCTGGACCTTCGCGACCTCGTCGTCACCGACCTTGGGCAGGCGGACCGAGATGTTCTCCTGCCCGTCGCTGGAGGACGTCTGCACGACGGCCTCGGGGAAGCCCGCATCGGCGACCGCGTCGCGGGCCGCGTCGGGCGTGACGGTCTTGGTGGTCGAGAACTCGACCTGGCGGCCGCCGGCGAACTCGACGCCGAGGTTGAGCCCGCGAACCATGATGCCGGCGATCATGATGACGGCGATGCCGAGCGACACCGCGATCCACATGCCGGCCCGCCGGACGAGGTACGGTCCGTGCTCGTTGAGCCAGCGCCGGACGCTGGAGATGCCGCCGATGCCGGAGGCCTGCGGGTGCTGGCGCACCCACTTGCGCTTGACGAGCCACTCGGTGAGGAAGCGCGCGACGACGAGCGCCGAGAACATCGAGGCGATGACACCGATCGTCAGGGTGACGCCGAAGCCCTTGACCGGCCCGGAGGCGAGCCAAAACAGCAGCATCGCGGCGATGATCGTGGTGACGTTGGAGTCGATGATGGCCGACCACGCCTTGTGGAAGCCGGTCGTCAGCGCGGACAGCAGGCCCGCCTTCGGATGGTCGTGGTACTCCTCGCGCGCTCGCTCGTAGACCAGGACGTTCGCGTCGATGGCCAGACCGATCGCCAGCACGAAGCCGGCGAGGCCGGGCAGTGTCAGCGTCGCGCCGAGGAGGATGAGCACCGCGTACGAGACGAGGGCGTAGACGCACAGGGCGATCGTCGCCATCACGCCCGTCAGGCGGTAGATGAAGATGATGAACAGGCCGGTCAGGGCCAGGCCGATGATCGAGGCCATGATCGACGCGTCGATCGCAGCCTTGCCCAGGGTCGGGCCGATCGTCCGCTGGTCGATGATCTTGACCGGGACCGGCAGCGCGCCGCCCTTGATCAGGACCGCGAGGTCGTTCGCCTCGGTCTGGGTGAAGCTGCCGGTGATGCTCGTGGAGCTGCCGCCGCCGCTCTGGCACATGCTGCTCTGGATCGCCGGGGACGAGATGATCTTGTCGTCCAGCACGATGGCGATCCGGTTGTTGGCCGCGGTGTTGGCGCAGGCCGACGTGACCAGCTGCTTCCACGGGTCGGTGCCGGTCTTGTTGAAGTCGACGTTGACGACCCAGTCGCCGAGGCTGTTCTGCGGCGTGGCGGCCTCGGCGTTGTTGATGCCGTTGCCGTCGAGCGTGACCGGTCCGAGCAGCAGGGGCTGACCGCCCTCGTCGGGCAGGACGACCTGGCCCTCCTCGGGCTTGGTGGCCTCGGTGGCCGGCGACATGACCTCGCGGAACTCCAGCGTGGCGGTCTGGCCGATCACCTCGACGGCCTTCGACGGGTCCTGCACGTCGGGCAGCTCGATGATGATGCGGTTGTCGCCGGAGCGGGCGATCGTCGGCTCCGAGACGCCGAGGGCGTCGACACGGCCGCGCAGCACCTCGACCGCGCGGTCGGTGGACTCGGCGTCCGCGTCGACGCGGTCGGTGGACTGGGTCTCGAGGGTGATCTGGGTGCCGCCGCGCAGGTCCAGGCCCAGGCTCGGACTCATGGAGAAGGCGACGATCGCGGCGATCGCGACGACGACCAGGGAGACCACGCCGCGGTAGAAGTTGGCGCGCGCGCCGGCCGCCACCTGCTTCTTGGGCTTGCGGGGCTTGGCGGCCTTCGGCTTCTTGGGCTTCTTCGCCTTGTCGGAGGCGGACTTCTTGAAGGGCATGGGTGTCTCTCGGAGTGGACGGCGCGGCCGTACGGATGTGCGTGGGGGTGAGGCGGTGCGTCAGCGGCGCGGAGGCGCTCGTCCGGTGCGATCGGCCGGGACCGTGGTGCGACGCCCGGCGACCAGGGCTGCGGCGACCGCCGTGACGATCGCGGCCAGCAACGGCAGCACGCCGGCGGGGGTGACGGCCGTCAGGTCGACCGTGACCTGGTGGTCGTCGACCTGAGCGACGGTCAGCGTCGCGCGGTGGTGGGTCGAGGATCCGTCGGAGTCCGTGACCGTGCTGCTCGTGCGCTGGGCGTCGATGCGCGAGATCGCCGCCGCGGAGACCAGACCCAGGACACCGGCCAGCACGGCGGCGGCCAGCACGGCGACGACGTGTCGCACTCCACGCGTGGTCTGGATCACCCGGCGAGTGTAACGGTCCTACGGTAAGGGGATGACCATCACACAGCACGTCTTGGGAACCAGCGGCATCGAGGTCGGCGCGGTCGGCATCGGCTGCAACGCGTTCGGCACGCGGATCGACGCCGCCCGGGTGACCTCGGTCGTCGATGCGGCGCTCGAGCACGGCGTAGTCCTGTTCGACACGGCGGACACGTACGGGCTCGGCGAGAGCGAGACGTTGCTCGGCGCGGCCCTGCGCGGGCGGCGCGACCAGTTCGTCGTGGCGACCAAGTTCGGGATGGACATGCAGGGCCGCAACGGAGACGACGGCGGCCGCCGGGGCAGCGCCGCGTACGTCCGCACCGCGGCCGAGGCGAGCCTGCGCCGGCTCGGCACCGACGTCATCGACCTGTACCAGCTGCACACGCCCGATCCGGGCACGCCGATCGAGGAGACGCTGGGCGCGATGACCGAGCTCGTCGACGAGGGAAAGGTGCGGGCGATCGGCTGCTCGAACTTCACCGGCTGGCAACTCGTGGACGCGGACTGGGTGTCGCGCACGGCGGGCCTGGCGCACTTCGCGACCGCCCAGAACGAGTACTCGCTCTACAACGCCGCGGCCGAGACCGAGCTGGTTCCGGCGTGCCTCGACCTGGGTGTCGGCGTGCTGCCGTACTTCCCGCTCGCCTACGGGCTGCTGACGGGCAAGTACGCCCGCGATGCCGAGCCGGCCGAGGGCACCCGGCTGTCGGCCTCCTCCCAGCGGGGGCGGTTGGACGCGGCCGACTGGACGCGGATCGAGGCACTGCACGAGTTCGCGGACGCGCGGGGCATCAGCCTGCTGGAGCTGGCGATCGGCGGCCTCGCGGCGCGTCCCGCGGTCTCGTCGGTCATCGCGGGCGTCTCGGGTCCGGAGCAGGTCGCCGCGAACGTGGCCGCGAGCCGATGGATCCCCAGCGCCGAGGACACGGCCGCGCTCGACGCACTGCTGGCGCCGGCGCACTCGTACACGACGTTCGCGCCGCGCTGACGGCGGTGGAGGGGGAGTTGGCGCGCCGGGTCGGGAAGCGCCTCACGGCGCGTGGCCGCTCGTAGCGGCTAATTTTGGGACCCGGGGCTACCACGACCCGGCGCGGTAGCCAGCGTAGACGACCGCCCCTGACCCCGTCGGGACTCAGTGCAGTTCGCCGCGTCGTTCGGCCTCGGCGGCCGCGTGCAGCTGGCGCGCCGTGTCGACGAGCCGTGCCGCGCTGGCCGCGTCGGCACCCTCGGTCTGGCCCCGGCCCACGCCGATGATGTGGGCGAAGGCGGCGGCCCGGTCGAGGACGACGTCGAAGTCGGGGGCGATGATCCCCCGGATCAGCGTGTCGACGAGCGTGATCACCTCGTCGGGTCCCGGCGGGTCGACGACGCCCGCGAGCACCTCCTGCACCGGTGCGTAGGCGCGTCCGGTCGCGAACTCCCGAGCCGCCTGCACCGGATTGCGATGCACCCACGTGCGCAGCACGTAGAGCCGCCACAGCGCCCCGGCGACCGTGTCTCCGGGCGCCTTGGCCCACAGTTCGGCGATGACGGCCAGGCCCTCGGAGTCGGCCAGGTGCAGGATGCGGTCGACCAGTTCGCGGTCCTCGCGATCGTGGGCGCCGCGGACCAGCAGGTTCGCGATGCGGTGGCCGGCCGCGGTCTGCTCCGCCGGGTCGATGCCGTCGGGCAGCGACTCGAACAGCTCGGCGCCCGGCAGTGACGGGCGAGCGAAATCGGCCATGGCAACGAGGGTAGACCCGGTCTGGTCGTCGGACGCGCAAGCGACCGCTCGTGTGGCGGGGACGTCAGGCGGGGTCGACGAGGGCTTCGGCGATCGGACCGGCGACGAGCTCGAGCTGCCACGGCCGGGCGCCGTTCTCGCGCAGGAAGGCCGAGACCGTCTCGATGGTGCGCTCCTGCGGCGGCTGCCACGCGAGCGCCCGCACCGGGGCCGGTCCGATGAGGTTCTCCGCCGGCACGTTGTTCGCCTCGGCGAGGCTCGTGACCGCGCCGCGGACCCGGGTGAGGCGATCGGCCGCCACCGGATCCTTGTCGGCCCACGCGCGCGGCGGCGGGGGCCCGTCGGACCGCTGGCCGCTCGTCGGCAGCTCGGACTCGGGCAGGGCCAGCGCCCGCTCGATCGCCGCGAACCACTCGTCGAGGAAGCGACGCGGTCCGCGCCGGCGCATGGACGCGTCCGCGCGCAGTGCCGAGATCGTCTCGGGCGGGTGGGTCGCGAGCGCCACGATCGTCATGTCGGGCAGGATCCGGCCGGGCGTGACGTCGCGGTCGGCGGCGATCGCATCGCGCTCGCGCCAGAGTTCACGCACGACGCCCAGCGACCGTCGGCTGCGGATCTTGTGGATCCCAGAGGTGCGACGCCACGGGTCCTGGCGCTCCGGCGGCCCGGTGAACGACAGCAGTGCGTCGAAGTCCTCACGCGCCCACTGCAGCTTGCCGGCGGCTTCGAGGTCGGCGATCACGGCGGTGCGCAGCTCGACGAGCACCTCGACGTCGAGCGCCGCGTACTCCAGCCACGGATCGGGCAGCGGTCGCGTCGACCAGTCGGCCGCGGAGAACTCCTTGGCCAGACTCATGTCCAGGTAGTGCTCGACGAGCGCGGCCAGACCCACGCGCGGCAGGTTCAGCAGCCGTCCCGCGAGCTCGGTGTCGAACAGCGACACGGGCCGCAGGCCCACCTCGGCCAGGCACGGCAGGTCCTGCGTCGCGGCGTGCAGGATCCACTCGGCGTCGCCGAACGCGTCGCCGAGCTCGGTCAGGTCGGGGAATGCGGTGGGGTCGATGAGCCACGTGCCGGCGCCCTCGCGGCGCACCTGCACGAGGTAGGCGCGCTGGGAGTAGCGGTAGCCGGAGGCGCGCTCGGCGTCGAGTGCGATCGGCCCCTCGCCGAGGGAGATCTCGGCGCACGCGCGAGCGAGGGCGTCCTCGGTGTCGACGACCTCACGCAGCGGCTCGCGCAGGCCGAGACGGGGAAGCTCAGGTGCGGGAGCGTCGTCCGTGGACCCGGCGGAGGGATCGGATGCGGTCTGCTCGGGATCAGTGGTCAACGACCCACACGCCTGCGTGTCAGCGGCACGACGCCGGGTGCCAACGGGGGCAGCCCGGCCAGCTTGCCGAGCAGTTCCATCCACGCCGACGCGTGCGCCTCGAGCTCGCCGTGCGGCGTCCAGGACGCGCGCACCTCGATCTGGGCGTCGCCGTCGTCGTCGGACATCGCACCGAAGCCCTCGGAGCGCACGACCGTGATGCTGCCGGCGGTGTTCCCGTGGTCGGCACCGGCGTCGCCGAGTGCGTCGTTCAGCCAGCTCCAGCCGACCTGCGTGATGAGCGGGTCGATCGCCATCTCCTGCTCGATGTCGGCCCGCGCGAACGTGACGCAGCGGAACGTGCCGTCCCACGCCTCGTTGCCGGCCGGGTCGTGCAGCAGGATGAAGCGCCCGGTGCCCAGGTCCGCCCCGCCGACGACGACGTCGGCGGTCATGGCGTAGGCCCACGGGGCGATGCGCTGCGGAGGCGGCATCTCACCGATCTCGAGCTCGGGTCGCGCGACGGCGCGCTTGACCTGCTCGACGGCACGCGAGAAGGGTGCCGGGATGCCTTCGACCTTCGTACGGGCGCCCACACGCCGATCTTGACATGCGAAACGGGGGCGCGCGGCCCGACACGCAGGGCGTGACAGACTCGAAGGGTGACCACCGACGCTCACGCCCCTTCCGTCCCGCTCGCCACGACGAGCCCCTTCCTGAAGGCCTGCCGAGGCCTCGAGCCGTCCCACACGCCGGTGTGGTTCATGCGCCAGGCCGGCCGATCCCTGCCCGAATACCTGGCCGTCCGCGAGGGCGTGCCGATGCTGGAGTCGTGCTTTCGCACCGATCTCGTCGTCGAGATCACGATGCAGCCGGTGCGCCGGCACGGCGTCGACGCGGCGATCTTCTTCTCCGACATCGTCGTGCCCCTCAAGGCGATCGGCGTGGACCTCGACATCGTCGCGGGTACGGGCCCGGTGGTCGCCGACCCGATCCGGTCGGCCGCGCAGCTGCAGTCCCTGCGCGACCTCGAGCCCGACGACGTCACCGCGATCACCGACGCCGTGACGGCTCTGGTCGGCGAACTCGGTCCGACGCCGCTGATCGGCTTCGCCGGCGCCCCGTTCACGCTCGCGTCGTACCTCGTCGAGGGTGGGCCGTCGCGCGACCACCGCCGCACGAAGGAGCTCATGTACGGCGATCCCGACCTGTGGCACGCGCTGCTGGGCCGGATCGCGGCGATCGCCGGGCAGTTCCTGCGCCTGCAGGTCGAGGCCGGTGCCTCGGCGGTGCAGGTGTTCGACTCGTGGGCGGGCGCGCTGTCGCCGGCCGACTACGACACGTACGTGCGACCGCACTCGGCGGCGGTGCTGGAGGCTGTGGCCGACCTCGACGTGCCGCGCATCCACTTCGGCGTCGGCACGGGCGAGTTGCTGTCGCGCATGGGCGACGTGGGCGCTGACGTCGTCGGCGTCGACTGGCGGGTTCCGCTGGCCGACGCGATCGGCCGAGTCGGTGGTCGGGCCGTCCAGGGCAACCTCGACCCGACGCTGCTGTTCGCGCCCACCGACGTGGTGCACGCGCGCGCCGCCGAGATCATCGAGGCGGGTCGTGCCGCGAACGGCCACGTCTTCAACCTCGGTCACGGCGTGCTGCCCGCGACCGACCCCGATGCGCTGACCCGGCTGGTCGAGTTCGTCCACGCGTACGAGCCGCAGGCCTGATGCGCGTCGCGGTCGTCGGGGGAGGCGTCGCCGGCCTGTCCGCCGCCTTCCACCTCGCGCGGCTCGGCGCCGAGCCGGTCGTCTTCGAGGGCTCCGACGCGATCGGCGGGAAGGTCCGGCTCGACCGTCTGGGCGACCTCACAGTCGACGTCGGCGCCGAGGCGATGCTGGCCCGTCGTCCCGAGGCGCTCGAGCTCGTGTCCGCGGCCGGGCTCGATGCCGACGTCGTCGTGCCCGAGCCGTTGCCGTCGATGGTGTGGAGCCGAGGTGCCCTGCGCCCACTGCCGCCGACCGTGATGGGCGTGCCGTCCGACCTCGAGGCGCTCGCGGCCTCCGGGATCGTGGCCGGCTCGATTCCGTCCCACCTCCTGCCCGCTCCGGACGGCGATGTCTCCGTGGCGGCGTTCGTCGCCGATCGGCTCGGTTCCGAGGTGGTCGACCGGCTCGTCGAGCCGCTGCTGGGCGGCGTGTACGCCGGCCACGCCGACCGGCTCTCGCTCGACGCCGCCGCGCCGATGATCGCCGCCCTGGGCCCGGACCTGCTGGCGGGTGCGACCGCGGCCCGGGTCGCCGCCCCGGTCGATGCCGGTCCTCGGCTCGTCGGCCTGCGCGGGGGCGTCGGCCGCCTGCCCGCGGCGCTCGTGGAGGCTGCCGGCTTCGAGGTGCGCACGAAGGCGACCGTGCGCTCGGTACGCCGCGACGGCAGGGGCTGGGAGCTGGTCGTGGGGCCGACGACGGCTCCCGTGCGCGAGCGTTTCGACCGGGTCGTCATGGCGGCGCCCGCCCCGGCCGCCTCGCGGCTGCTCGCCGAGGCGGCTCCGCGGGCCGCCTTCGCCCTGGCCGGCGTCGACTACGCCTCGATGGTGGTGGTCTCGCTCCTGCTCGACGGGGCCGACCTGCCGGCCGGGACCGGCTTCCTCGTGCCCCCGGTCGAGGACGTCACGATCAAGGCGGCGACCTTCTCGACCCGCAAGTGGGCGTGGCTCGCCGAGGCCGCCGGCGGCGCGACGGTCCTGCGCGCCTCGATCGGTCGCGCGGGCGAGACCGGAATCCTTCAGAGCACCGACGCAAGGCTGGTCGACCTCGCGGTCGCCGACCTCGCGGTCGCCCTCGGCTCCGCGGAGACGCTCGGGTCGGTCGTCGCCTCGGGCGTCCAGCGCTGGGGTGGCGGGCTGCCGCAGTACGAGGTCGGCCACCTCGACGTTGTCCGCACCGTCGTCGACGACGTCGCCTCGGTGCCGGGCCTGGAGGTGTGCGGCGCGGCCTACGAGGGCGTCGGGATCGCCGCCGTGGCCGGGACGGGAAGGGCCGCGGCCGAGCGAACCGTCGCCGGGTGAGAATGGACCCATGAGCTCCCACGACGTCGATGCCGAGAAGATCAACGCCACCATCCGCTACGCCATGTACTCGGTGTTCCGGGTCGAGCGGCCGCTGGCCGACGGCGACCGGGCGGCGATGGCCGGCGAGGTCGATGCGCTGATCGCGAAGCTGCGCGGCGACGACGTCGTCGTGCGCGGCACCTACGACGTCAGCGGCATGCGCGCCGATGCCGACCTCATGGTCTGGTGGCACGCGCCGACCGCCGACGCCCTGCAGGACGCCTACAACGCGCTCAGGCGCACCGAGCTGGGTTCGCACCTGGCGCCGGTGTGGTCGAACGTGGGCCTGCACCGTCCCGCCGAGTTCAACCGGTCGCACGTGCCGGCGTTCCTCGCCGACGAGTCCGCGGGCCGCTACCTGTGCGTCTACCCGTTCGTGCGCTCCTACGAGTGGTACCTGCTGCCGGAGGCCGAGCGCCGCCAGATGCTCCGCGAGCACGGCGAGGCCGCCCGCGACTACGCCGACGTCCGCGCCAACACGATCGCCTCGTTCGCTCTCGGCGACTACGAGTGGCTGCTGGCCTTCGAGGCCGACGAGCTGCACCGCATCGTCGACCTCATGCGTGAGCTGCGCGCCGTCGACGCCCGCCGCCACGTCCGCGAGGAACTCCCCTTCTACACGGGCCGCGCCCTGTCCCTGACCGAGCTGACGGCCCTCTGGCCCTGACGGGGGACGGATCTTTCTGCCTTTGGGTGGCCATAGCCACCCGAAGGCATCAAGATCCGTCGCGACTTCAGCGGGTGAGGACGGGTCGCGCCTCGCGGACGCGTAGTGCCGTGGTGGGCCCGGTGGCGGTGATGGTGGCGTCGAGGTCCTGCCAGGCGTTGTCGTCGATCCGGTAGGTGACCGTGTAAGTGACGTCGACGCTGGCGCCGAGCTGGCCTGGCTGCCGGTAGTGGTGGGTGATGTCGGTGGCGGGGTAGGCGCGACCGGGCGTGCTGGTGGTCTGGGTCGTGCCGTCGCCGTGGTGCCAGGTGAACCTCGATGGTTCGGCCCGCAGTTCCACGGTCGAGTCGAGGATCTGCACGGTGGCCTCGAAGGGGTCCGCTGTCGTGTGGAAGATCGTGTCGAGGTTCACCAAGGTGGTGCCCGGCGGCTGGATCTGTGTGGTGAGGAGCGGCAGGCCGACGCGTTTGACGGCCCGCTCGACGTCGCCCGGCGTGACCTCCGGCCCGGTCGTCGGGGCCGGGTCCTCGGGCATCACGCAATCGTCGGTGTTGGGGAAGGCGCCCTCGGGCCTGCAGGCAAGGGGCTCCGGCACGTGGACGACTGGTTGATCCGCAATGGGGCGCGTGATCCCTGGAACCTCAGGCTTTCGAGGTGCCGTCGTCTCGACTCCTTCGAAAATCAGGCCGGGTTTGTAGGGGTCCGGACTAACGTCCGCGCCAAATCCCAAGACGCCGGTCAGTGCGATTGCGGCGATGATCATTTGAGGCCGCCGAGTCCGAATTGGGTGATGGTCCAACCGTCGTTGAAGACGAGTCCAAGCGTGACCTTCGAGGAACTCTGTTCTACGGGTTGTTCGGGTGCAGTCGACGCCGTCTTTATTGTTCCCGGGCCCATCGAGAGCTCGGTTGTGTAGAAGGATTCCTCGCCGATCTGGTCGTTCCAGCGGAGTTCTGACTCCTTTGCCTTGGACCAGTCGCGTTGAGTCGACCAGCCACCACTTGACTTGACGCGTTCGAAAAGATCGACGTACCTCATGCAGCCTTCGCATGAATGCGCGGAAAGTTCGCGGAGTCTCTCCGTGTCGCCGGTGTAAGCCGCGTACTGGAGAACTTCGATGTAGTGGCCGACGAAGGTCGACGCCCCGTTCGCCGAAAACTCCGTGGCCACCTCCGGCATGGGAGGGAGGGTCGCGTCAGGATTTGCGGGCGTGGTCGCCGCGGTGGTCGGTTCGACCGGGGGCGGCTTCTTCTCGCTGCACGAACTCAACGACAGTGCGAGGACGCACGTGATGACGACGGAGCCCAGTGGACGCATCGGTTCCCCCTGAATCGATGTTGTGAACCCGAGTTGCAGGAACCCTAGCGGGGGAGTCAGGGGTGCGTCAGCCCCGTGTGCTCGTCCTGTGGACAAGGCGACCAGGGGACCGTGGGGACACGGAACTTGATGCGTTTGGGTGGCTATACCCACCCAAACGCATCAAGATCGGTCGCCCGAAGGCATAAAGATCCGTTCCCCCTGGGGCGCGGGTCAGTCGGCGTCGAGGGAGAGGGCGATGCCGTTGATGCAGTAGCGCAGGTCGGTGGGGGTGTCGAAGCCCTCGCCCTTGAAGACGTGGCCGAGGTGGGAGCCGCAGTTGGCGCAGCGGACCTCGGTCCGGGTCATGCCGAGGGTGGAGTCCTCGATGTACTCGACGCTGTCGCCGGCCAGCGGCGTGTAGAAGGCGGGCCAGCCGCAGTGGGCGTCGAACTTGGTCTCGCTGCGGAAGAGTTCCGCGTTGCACGCGCGGCAGCGGTAGACGCCGACGGTCGGGTCGGTCTCGTACTCGCTGCTGAAGGGTCGTTCCGTGCCGGCCTCGCGCAGGACGTGGTACTCGGACGCGCTCAGCTCCTCACGCCACTGCTCGTCGGTCTTGTCGATGCCGTAGGTCTTGTCGTTCACAGTTCCGCCTGCTCGTCGAAGGTGAAGTGTTCCAACAGGTGCAACGTCGGAACCTCCAGTTTTCTTCTCGCTCGGGAGGTCCAGTCGAGCTTGAGGAACTCGCGGACCACGTGCGGCTCGGTGAGGATGATGACCTCGTCGCAGGAGAACTCGTTCACGACGTCGACGAGACCATCGATCGGGTCGTACTCGACGAGCTTCGTCGTGACCTTCTGGCCGCGGGCGATCAGCAGGGCGGCGGAGGCGTCGAGCTCCTGCTGGCCATCGGCCCGCAGCTCGTTCTCCATGCGGGTGTACTCGGCCGGCTCCTCGAGCGGGACGAACTGGGCCCCGCCGAAGGCCGTCATCGAGGCGCTCAGCGCCGCCGGGGACGAGTCCACGGGCAGCAGCATGTGATAGCTGACGTCGTCGTCGACACCTTCGTGCAGGGCGAGGATCTGGTCGGCGTCGAGGTCGATGAGCTGGCGTTCGACCAGCAGGGCCACGTTGTACATGGCTCCAGCCTAGGCCCCTGCCGCGGCGCGGGACCGGTCGCGCACCCAACGCGTCAACAGGACGCCGTCGTCGTCGATCGCATGCCCCAGCCGCATGCGGCGCAGGGCGGCCGGAGCGCCGTCCGAGATGCGCTTCGCGCTGCCTCCGATCAGGTGCGGCGAGACGGTCAGGCAGACCTCCTCGACCAGGTCCTGGTCGATGAGCGAGCCGTGCAGGGACGGTCCGCCCTCGCACAGGATGCGGGTCAGCCCGCGGACCATGAAGCCGTCCAGGACCGCGGCCCAGTCGATCTCGCCCTCGCCCGCGACGAGCACGTCGACCTTCTCGGCGAGCCGGTGCCGGGCCTCGTCGGGCGATGCGGCACACGTGATCACGACGACGCCCGGAGCGAGCAGCGCGTCGGGGACGTCGAGCCGGCGGCTGACCACGGCGAGCGTCGGCACGGGTGCCCGTCCTTCGCGCAGTTCGGGGTGCAGGGAGTCCGCGGTGATCGGGCGGTAGCCCTCCGCGCGCACCGTCCCCGCGCCGACCAGCACGACGTCGCACAGGCTGCGCAGGACCTTGAACGTGGCGAGGTCCTGCTCGCCGCCGAGATCGCCGGAGACGCCGTCGGGATCCTGCGCTGCGCCGTCGATCGACGCGACGAAGTTCGACCGCAGCCACGGCAGGTCGGTGTCGGGGTAGGCGTACAGGTCGGCGAGTTCAGCGGCGTCCGGCATGGCATCACCCTAGGTCGCGCTGGGGCATACTGCCGGTCATGAGCGATCTGCGTTCCGTCCTGTCCACGCACGGCCCGATCAGCCTCGCCGACCGGCCGTCCGACGAGAAACTCGGACTGGAGGGCAAGCGCCGCGACGCCGAGAAGGCCATGCCGAAGATCGGCGAACGACTCATGGACCTGCAGGAGCGGCTGTTCGCGAACGGCCGCGCCGAGACCACCGACCGCAGGATCCTGCTGCTCCTGCAGGGCATGGACACCTCCGGCAAGGGCGGGACGGTGCGCCACGTCGCCGGGCTCGTCGACCCGCAGGGCCTGCGGATCGTCTCGTTCAAGGCGCCGACGAAGGAGGAGCTGTCCCACGATTTCCTGTGGCGGATCGGCAGGAACCTGCCCGAGCCGGGCATGCTGGGCGTCTTCGACCGCTCGCACTACGAGGACGTGCTGATCGCCCGCGTGCGCGAGCTGGCGTCCCCCGAGGAGATCGAACGCCGCTACGACGCGATCAACGCCTTCGAGCAGGAGTTCACGGACGGCGGGGGAGTGCTGCTCAAGTGCTTCCTGCACATCAGCGCCGACGACGAGCGCGAACGACTCGCCGAGCGGCTCGACGACCCGACCAAGTACTGGAAGTACAACCCGGGCGACCTCGACGAGCGCGCGCTGTGGCCGCAGTACCGACGGGCCTACGAGATCGCGCTCGAGCGCTGCTCGACCGAGGCCGCCCCGTGGTACGTCGTACCCGCGGGGCGCAAGTGGTACCGCAACTGGGCGATCGCGACGCTCCTCGAGGAGACGCTCACCGATCTGGACCTCGAGTGGCCGAAGGCCGACTTCGACGTCGAGGCCGAGAAGCAGAGGCTCTCGGCCTCGACGATCGAATAGTCGTCAGACCCCGGCGAACAGCGCGTCCATCGGGACGAGGTCGACCGCGCCCACCGCGTAGCGGGCGAGGATGACCTCGGCGACCTCGTCGGCCGCTCCGAGCGGCTCGGCGACGGCCACCGCGCCGGCCTCGTACGCCAGCTCCTTGACCCGGTCGGGCAGGACGCCCGGAGCCAGGAACAGGGTGCCGACGGCGATGTGCCGGCGACCGTCGGCGCGGTGCGCGCGGACGGCCTCACTGGCTGCCGGCGGGACGCTCGACGCGAACGCCGCGATCGTCGGCAGCTTGTGGTGCGAGCCCCACGCGCGGGCGGCGCGTGAGATCACGGCGTTGGCCAGCGCATCGGACGAGCCGGCGCCGGCGAGCACGAGGGCATCGAGCTCGCGGACGCGGTTCTCGCGCAGCGCCTCGCGCAGCCGGCGGTCGAGGACGTTGAAGAAGGCGCCCTCGATGCCGAGGACCTTCGTGACCTCGATCTTGACGTCGTGCTTCGCCGAGGCGGCTGCCGCGGCCTGCGGCACGTCGACCTTGGCGTGGTAGGCGTCGGTCAGCAGCAGCGGGACGACGACGATCTCGCCGAAGCCCTCGGCCGCGAGCCGGCCGACGACCTCGTCGAAGCCGGGGCCGCACAGGTCGAGGAATGCCTCCTCGATCCTCAGGTCGGGGCGCATGCAGCGCGCCACCTCCGTGAGGGCCTTGATGGTCTCTGCCGAGCGAGCGTCGCGGCTTCCGTGAGCCAGGGCGATCAGTGCGGGTGCGGTCATCGTGCATTCCTCCCTTCCGGGGTCGAGGTCGTGCTGGTGGCCAGGTGGCCGATGAAACTCAGGCGGAACGAGCGCAGGCAGCTGCGACATTCCCATTCGCCGTGCGTCTGGCCGTGCGGACGCAGGTCCTCGTCGGCGCAGTACGGGCAGTGGTAGGGGACGAGACGCTCGGTCATCGCAGCACTTCCTCGTCGGCACGGGCGACCCAGTGGGCGAAGGACTCGCCGCCGTCGCGGTTGGCCAGGTAGGTGCGCGAGAGCTTCTCGACGTAGTGCGGCAGCTCGTCGCCGGTCACCTTGTGGGCCCGCAGCTTGCGGCCGAACCCGGCGTCGAGACCGAGCGCGCCGCCCAGGTGCACCTGGAAGCCCTCGACCTGGTTGCCCTCCTCGTCGAGCACGAGCTGGCCCTTCAGGCCGATGTCGGCCGTCTGGATGCGGGCGCACGAGTTGGGGCAACCGTTGACGTTGATCGTGATCGGGGTGTCGAGCTCGGGGACGCGCTGCTCGAGCTCGTCGATGAGGCTCGCGGCGCGGTCCTTGGTGTTGACGATCGCGAGCTTGCAGAACTCGATGCCGGTGCACGCCATCGTGTGCTGGCGCCACTGGGACGGGCGGGCGTGCAGGCCGAGCGCCGCGAGTGCGTCGACGAGCGACTCGACCCGGTCCTCCTCGACGTCCAGGACGACGATCTTCTGCATGGGCGTCAGGGCCACGCGGCCGGAGCCGTGCGCCTCGACGACGTCGGCGAGCTGGTTCAGCAGGGTGCCCGAGATGCGACCGACCGTCGTGGCGGCGCCGACGTAGTAGCGGCCGTCGACCTGGCGGTGGACGCCGACGTGGTCGGTCGGCGTGCCCGGGACCTCGGGGGCCTCGAGGTCGACGAGGGTGCGCTCGAGGTACTTGGTCTCGAGCACCTCGCGGAACTTCTCGATGCCCCAGTCGGCGACGAGGAACTTCAGGCGGGCTCGCGAGCGCAGCCGGCGGTAGCCGTAGTCGCGGAAGATGCTGACGATGCCCTCCCACACCTGCGGGACCTCGTCGATCGGCACCCACGCGCCGAGCCGCTTGGCCAGGTGCGGGTTGGTGGACAGGCCACCGCCGACCCACACGTCGAAGCCCGCGCCGTGCTCGGGGTGGATCGCCCCGATGAAGGCGACGTCGTTGATCTGCGGCACGACGTCGTGTCCGGGGTGTCCGCTGATCGCGGTCTTGAACTTGCGCGGCAGGTTCGAGAAGTTGCGGTCGCCGATGTAGCGGCTCTCGATCGCGTCGATCGCCGGGCGGCCGTCGATCAGCTCGTCCGCGGAGACGCCGGCGACGGGGGAGCCGAGGATGACGCGCGGGCAGTCGCCGCACGCCTCCTGCGTGGACAGGCCGACCGACTCGAGCCGCTCCCAGATCGTCGGGACGTCGCGCACGTCGATCCAGTGGTACTGGATGTTCTGGCGGTCGGTGACGTCGGCGCTGTCGCGGGCGAAGTCGACCGAGATGTCGGCGATCGTGCGCAGCTGCTCGAGGGTCAGCTGGCCACCGTCGATGCGCACACGCAGCATGAAGTAGCGGTCGTCGAGCTCCTCGGGCTCGAGCGTCGCGGTCTTGCCGCCGTCGATGCCGGCCTTGCGCTGGGTGTAGAGGCCCCACCAGCGGAAGCGGCCGCGCAGGTCACCGGGATCGATGCTGTCGAAGCCGCGGTGCGCGTAGATGTTCTCGATCCGGGCCCGCACGTTCAGCGGGTTGTCATCCTTCTTCGACTGCTCGTTCGCGTTGAGCGGCTCGCGGTAACCGAGCGCCCACTGGCCCTCGCCCTTACGGCGGCGAGGACGGGCAGGTGCGGAGGAGGTGGTGGTCATGTCTGCTCTCTGTTGCGAAACGGTGCGCGGTCGTCGTCGACCCGGCGCTGGGGACTGCGTCAGCAGTGAGGGAGAGGTTCAAAGACACATCATCGAGCGCGCACGACCGAGGTCCACGTGGAGACGTTCCACGAGCCAGACGGGGTGTGCGGCGAGCATGCCGACAGTTTGGCCGCGTGGATGGGCAGGGGACAAACCCGAATCCCACAATGTGGGACAAAGCGCCGTATCGTGAGACGCGCCGAGGGCGACTTCCCGGAATACCGGGGAAAAGTCAGACCGCCGGCTGAGCCCGATCGACGATCGGTCTGAGCTCCAGACCGGACGGCAGGGTGCCGAACGTGCCCGCCCACTCACCGCCGAGCCGCGAGGCGCAGAACGCGTCGGCCACGGCGGGGGTGGAGTACCGCAGCAGCAGCGAGCCCTGCAGGATCGCGGCCATCCGCGAGGCCAGCCAGCGGGCTCCGGCCTCGGCGTCGACCGGATCGGCGAGCCGGCGCAGCACCTCGTCGACCGCCGCGTCGAGGCGGGCGTCCTCGCCGCGGACCGTGCCGACCTCGGTGCGCCACGCCTCCAGGGTCTCGGGCTCGCGCGACAGGGCGCGCAACACGTCGAGCGCGTTGACGTTGCCGCTGCCCTCCCAGATCGAGTTGAGCGGCGACTCGCGGAACAGCAGCGGCATGCCGGACTCCTCGGCGTACCCGTTGCCGCCGAGGCACTCCAGGGCCTCGCCGACCATCATCGGCGTGCGCTTGCAGACCCAGTACTTCTCCAGGGCCAGGCCGATGCGCCGCAGCGCCTGCTCGTGCGGGTCGTCGCGCCGGTCGATCGCGGCCGCGAGGCGCAGCCCGGCGAGCATCCCGGCCTCGGACTCGATCGCGAGGTCGGCCAGGACGCCGACCATCGCCGGCTGGTCGATGAGCCGCGCGCCGAACGCCGAGCGGTGCCGGGCGTGCCATGCGGCCTCGGCGAAGGCCTTGCGCATGATCGACGCCGAACCGAGGATGCAGTCCATCCGGGTGGCCGACACCATCTCGATGATGGTGCGGATGCCGCGGCCCTCCTCGCCCAGGCGCACGGCCCACGTGTCGTCGAACTCCAGCTCACTGGACGCATTGGACTTGTTGCCGAGCTTGTCCTTGAGCCGGACGATCGTGAGCGGGTTGCGGGTGCCGTCGGGGAGGACCCGCGGCACGACGAAGCACGTCGATCCCGCGTCGGTCTGGGCGAGCACGAGGAAGACGTCGTTCATGGCCGCGGAGGTGAACCACTTGTGGCCGGTCAGGCGGTACTCGCCGGGGACGTTCGTGTTCTTCGCGATCGTGCTGTTGACCCGCAGGTCGGAGCCGCCCTGCTTCTCGGTCATGCCCATGCCCGCGAGCAGGCCAGCCTTCTCCTGCGGCGCCCGCAGGCCGAAGTCGTAGGTGGTCGAGGCCAGTCCGGGCGTCCACTGGGCGGCGAGGGCGTCGTCGGCGCGGAGAGCGGGAACGACGGCGTACGTCATCGTGATCGGGCACATGTGGCCCTGCTCGACCTGACCCCACGTGTAGAAGCCCGCGGCGCGGCGCAGGTGGGCCACGGGGTCGTCGCTCGTCCACGGCGACGCGGTGAGACCGAACCCGACCCCCTTGTCCATGAGCCAGTGCCAGGAGGGATGGAACCGGATCTCGTCGACGCGCCGGCCGTACCGGTCGACGGGGACGTGCACGGGCGGGTACTCGTTCGCCAGGTGCCAGTGCTCGCGGGCCTCAGCGGTGCCGGCGAGTGCGCCGATCGGCTCGAGGTACGTGCGGACGGCGCCCGCGTGCTCGCCCGCCATCGCCGCGACCGCATCCTGCAACGGGGTGTCCGCATTCGCGATGTTCACGTCGTCGAACGGGACGGCCTGGTTCACGGGGATGCGCTGCACGGGATCCATGGGGTCACGGTACTTCGGGCGTCGGACGTCGTGGTCGGGCGTCGGAGGGTCCGTTCCGGTGAGGGGCTGCCCGTGGCCCGCGAAACGTGCCACCATGGATTCACCCGTGTCGCGGAGACCCCGAGATTTCGCGCATGGGGGAGAGGCGCCCAGGTCTGCACCCGAGATTCCAGCAGCCTGGGCGCTTCCTTTCGGGGCGGCCCGAGTTTCGAGGGTGCGGGCATCGGCGTAGACGCCCCACCAAGGCCGTGACATGGGACTCTGGGGCTCATGGACGCACCGGATCCCGCGAATCGGACATGACCGCACCTCCCGAGGTCCTTCTGCTCTCGAAGGACCGCGAGGTGACCTGGCTGGAAAGCCGAGGCACCTTGCGGCGCGTCGCAGGACCCACGCTCTCCGTGAGGCCGGGCGAGTCCCTCACGTGGTTCGACCCGCTCGACGGACGTCCGCAACTGACGTCGCTCACCATGCCGGGAGAGCTCCCGACCTTCGCGACGGCGGTCGAGTGGCCCCCGGGCCGTCCTCAGGGGCTGTCCGGAGCAGCCTTGTGCGTGGGCCACGCTCGGAACGTCCGAAGGTGGCAAGCGGACGAGGGCTCGTTCTCGATCGACCGTGGGCTGGGTTGTCTGGTCCTGACCTCCCACCAGGAGGAGATCGCCGAGCGGTTGCGAGACCTGCCCACCGTGTTCGCCGTGCTGGCGGCCGTCCGCGACTCGCCGATCCACCCCCTGTCGGTCGACGGTCAGGTCGTCGGGCTGGCCTTCCACTGCGGCATGGGGGCGAGTACCAACCAGGTGTTGACCGGGCTCGACGCGAGGGGCCGCGCTGTCGCCGTCCTCGCGGACCTTGATCTCCTCCACGGCGCACGATGACAACGCCTCCCACCCCACGCAACGGACCAGGAGCGAAATGCGAAAGTCCCGGAATCGCGGGGATTCCGGGACTTTCTGGTGGTGGGCGATACTGGGTTCGAACCAGTGACCTCTTCGGTGTGAACGAAGCGCGCTACCACTGCGCCAATCGCCCCGTGCACTCGCGCGGAGTGCGACGACCACCTTAACGCACGTGCGCCGCGGACCTGAAACCAGGACCCGCCCGGTGCCGGGTCAGGGGTCGACGTCCTCGGCCATGCGGCGGTCCCAGATCTCGCGGGCGCGGGCGGTCAGCGGCCCGGGAGCGGGCAGTTCGCGGTCGTCGACGCGCTCGATGCCCTGGACCATGCGCGTCGTGCCGATGAGCATCACCTCGTCCGCCTCACGCAGGACCTCCAGCGGGGCGTCGCGCTCGACCACGTCCAGCTCGTCGGCGAGCCATGCGAGCGCGAGGGCCCGGGTGATTCCCGCGAGGCAGCCGGACTCGAGCGTGGGCGTGACGATCTGTCCGTCCAGGACGTACATGATGTTCGATCCGGTGCCCTCGCAGAGCGCTCCGCGCGTGTTCGCCATGACGGCCTCGGAGGCGCCACGGGCGTGGGCGTACTCGACCATCTTGGCGTTCTCGGCGTACGAAGTCGTCTTCAGCCCGGCCAGCGCGCCCCGTTCGTTGCGCACCCACGGCACGGTCGCGATCACGCTGACGGGAGGTGGCTGGTCGCACGGCTCCGTGACCACGACGTGAGTGAGCGGACCGTCCCCCCGGGGCGAGCCAAGCGGGCCCGAGCCCGACGTCACGGTGATCCGGATCCGGCCGAAGGGCAGGTCCTGACCTTCCGAGGTCGCCGCGACGCCCTCGCGCACGAGGTCGAGGTCCGGCTCGGCGATGCCGAGCCCGGCGGCCGACCGCGCGAGCCGCTCGAGGTGGCGCGTCAGCGCGAACGGTTGCCCGCGCACCACCGCCACCGTCTCGAACACGCCGTCGCCCACGACGAGCCCGTGGTCGAGCACGCTGATCGCCCGATCGTGCGGGGATTCCAGTAGTGCACCGTCGATCCAGGCCTTCATGTCTCGACCATATGCCGACCCGGTTTTGGATGCTCGCTCTCGATCGGCTAATGTTTCTTGTCGGCCGGTTGAACGGCCAAATGCGGATGTGGCTCAGTGGTAGAGCATCACCTTGCCAAGGTGAGGGTCGCGGGTTCGAATCCCGTCATCCGCTCGGAGAGGGTCTCGCCGGACCCATCCAGCGGTGGGTTGGCCGAGAGGCGAGGCAACGGACTGCAAATCCGTTTACACGGGTTCAAATCCCGTACCCACCTCGCAGGACAACTCAACAGCACGGGCGATTGGCGCAGCGGTAGCGCGCTTCCCTGACACGGAAGAGGTCACTGGTTCAAACCCAGTATCGCCCACCCTCGAAATTCCCCGGAATCCCAGTGATTCCGTGGAATTTCTTTTTTGCTCGTGTCCAATATGTGTCCAATGATTTGCTCGCCGCGGGCGTTGTGGAACTCGACGCGACGCCTCCTGATGCCGGCCAGCAGGCTCGGAAGCCGTGCACCGCGTCACCATCCCACGGTGGGAATGCGACGCAGGGCGGCCTCGATGTCCTCCAGCCGGAGGCGGATGTGTCGGCCTCCGCACTGGTACGCGGGAATGGTTCCGTCGCTGATCCGCCGTCGAATCGTTTTCGTCGACATCGAAAGCATGTCTGCTGCCTCATCCAGGCTGATGTAAACCGGGAGCTGTCTTACCTTGGCCATCTTGTTCTCCTTCGCGCATGGAATTCATATGCGCGTTCACTTCGCCCGGAGTCCTCTGCTGAGAACTCCTGGGAGCTCGTGACACGGGCACACAGCTTAGGTGTGCAACGGAGACGCGGACTTCGCTTGCCGTCCGACGACGGACATGTCGGGCCGACACCCGACGGCCGAGTGGCCGAAAGCACAGGAAAGCGCGGTGAGTGCGCCGGGTTCGGCGAACAGCGGCATTCCGCCCAGAATGACGCACCTCGAACTGGCGACAAGCTAACGCCTTGAGCGGTCGAGGCGTCCCCTTTTGGGAATGCCAGCGGCATGCGCGCTTCCAAGCCACCGCATCGGCAGTCCGGCAGCAGCCTGACTCAGAGTGTCCCCGTCCAATCGAGCACGAGACCATGCGACCGGGCGTTGGCAGGCCTGCGAACGACGGATTCCGAGCTTGCGAGACCCTAGACTTGGATCACAACGAGGGAGGTGACGACCGATGGCAGGGACAAGCGAGCAGTTCAAGGCGATGGTGCGCTCACACGCCAACGGCGACGACGCTGCGTTCTACTCCGTCGCGTTGCAGGTCGCGGCGTCTGCCGCACGCAAGGGCCACAACAGACTCGCCGCCGACCTGAAGTCGGCAGTAGAGGCGTCCCGCACATCGCCGGCGGCGAAGGTCACGTCGATCGCCCGTCCGAAGGGGGATGTTGCGGACCTCGTTATCGCGTCCCACCCAACGGTCAGTTTGAAGGACTTGGTGCTACCGGCAGGGCTGGCCGCTCAGGTCTCGCGGATCCTGACTGAACAGCGGCAACGGAAGAACCTTCTGGACCATGGTTTCGCCCCTGCCCACAGGTTGCTGCTCGAAGGACCTCCGGGGACCGGTAAGACCATGACCGCTGCCGTGCTGGCACATGAGTTAGCTCTGCCGCTGCTGACGATCCGGCTGGACAGCCTGATGAGCAAGTTCATGGGTGAGACCGCGAGCAAGCTCCGCGTGCTTTTCGACGAAGCAGAGCAGCGACGCGCCGTCTACTTGTTCGACGAGTTCGACGCACTCGGTGGCGACCGCACAGGCAACGACGTCGGTGAGGCTCGCCGAATACTGAACTCATTCCTAGTGTTTCTGGAAAATAGCGGCGGCGAGAGCCTGATCATCGCTGCCACGAACCATCGTTCGATCCTCGACCGAGCGCTGTTCCGGCGCTTCGACATGGTGCTGGATTACGCCCTGCCCGATGCCAAGCAGGGCGCTGCGGTGATGCGTGGCCGGCTCGGCTCCCTAGGTAAGGGCGTTCGCTGGGCATCCTTGGCGCAGGCAATGGACGGACTCTCGCACGCCGATCTGGTCCGGGCCGCCGAGAGCGCCGCCAAGAGCGCGATCCTAAACGGGACCACGCCGATTACTATTGACGACCTGCGTACCGCCCTCGAGAGCCGGAAGTCCGGCACCATTGGCTGAGTCACGTGAGCATCTGAGCCATTTACTGGTCGATAACAGATCTACGGACGAAGAGTTTCGACGTCGCGGACGCGGGGACCCCCGGATCCGCCCCGTTGAGGACCGCGCGAGCCACGGTCGTGGCCGGCTGGATGAATTGCACTCAACGCTCGAGAGCAGCGAGGAGGCGCGCGCTGAGGTCCTCATTGACGCAGAGTTGCGTGCGCTCGGCGCGGTTGTGACCCTCGAAGGTCCGTTGGCTGATTACCCGATCGCGCTTGATCGACTGGAACGGCGGAGCTCGCACCGAAAGACACCGAAGCGCCCGAAGTGGTTGCTACTTTCGGTCCTACCACCGCAGTACGACGAGGGAGTCCCAGAGCGGGCGACGGTATGGGTGAACGACCTGTACCGCGCCGAGTTCCTGAAGCTCTTCGAGGAGTACCTGCATCTCAGCAGCGCCACCGGCACGCCACGCAACAACGAATTGGTTGCGAACATCGCGCGGATTCGTCAAACCGTGCTCGCAGACCTGTGGCAGTCCGATGGCTCGCCGCCCGCGACGGGAACATGGTGGTGGGAGTTGTGGTTACGCCCCGGACCCGAGGGGCGGGACCTGCTTCAACGGTTCGCGCAATCCCAGGCACTAAGGCTCTCTCCTCGCGTGCTTCGCCTGATTGATCGTGAAGTGAGTTGGATCGAAGCGTCTTGGGGTGATCTGCAGGTGCTTCCATTCACGGCGGTTCCAATCGCGGAGATCCGCAGACCCGAGTTCGTCGACACGATCGAGGACCTGGAGGTCGAGGAGCAGTCCGAGTATGTCGAGGAGTTGCTGGATCGGCTCCAGCCCGCCGATCAGACTGCTCCGGCGGTCTGCCACCTCGACACCGGCGTAGCCCGCACCCATGTTCTTCTCGCGGACTCGCTCGCCGCTAGCGATCTGCATACTGTGGTCGGTACAAGCGGATTCGATCGGGACGGCCACGGCACGAAGATGGCGGGCATTGCCCTCTACGGCGACCTTGACAGCCTCCTGACCGGGACGCAGCCCGTGATGTTGCGGCATCGACTCGAGTCGGTGCGCATCCTGCCGCATGGCAATGAGACGCGACACGATCCGGTGACCTACGGCGACGTGACCGCGCAGGCGGTCTCTCTCCCGGAGATCGTCTCCAGGCGCAACCGTGTGTTCTGCATGCCCGTGACCGCCATGAGCGACACGCCTGCCGTACCAGGTCAGCCGACCTTGTGGTCGGCGACCGTGGACGCGCTTGCCGCCGGCGCGAGTGTGGTACGTAACGGTGACGAGTTGGAGCTGATCTCGGCCCCCGACTCCGACTTGGCGCGCCTCCTAGTCGTTTCAGCGGGCAACGTAGATCACTACGTGGCCGATCACCTCAATTACTCGGACCTTTGTCCGGTCCAGGACCCTGCCCAGTCTTGGAACGCTCTCACCGTGGGCGCTCACACCGAGTTGGCGACCCCGCCGACGGATCCTTCATACTCGGGGTGGAATGTCGTCGCAGATGGCGGCGAACTGTCGCCGTACAGTCGGACTTCCCTGGCCTTTGGGAACAAGCCATGGCCGGTCAAGCCAGACATCGTCATGGAGGGCGGCAACGTCCTTCACGACGGTAACGGGCTGTTCGAGCCCGCCCACGCCGCGCTCTCGACGCGGACCACGGCCCACGCCAACACGCTCGCGCTCGACTCCGCACACGCGACCAGCGCGGCCACAGCGCAGGCCTCCCGGATCGCGGCTCTTGCGATGGCGACCTACCCGGACTACTGGCCAGAGACCATTCGCGCGCTTATTGTTCACGGCGCCGAGTGGACCCCGACCATGCGGACAGCAATTGACGCCGCACGCAAGAACGGCCGAAAGGCGCAACAGATGATGCTGCGGCGCTACGGGTGGGGCGTACCAGCTGAGGACCGAGTGCTCTTCTCTACCGGCCAAGCCGTCACTCTGGTCATTCAAGACGAATTTGTTCCGTTCGAGGGCGCCGACTACAAGATCCCCGCCTTCCGGCTTCACGATCTTCCCTGGCCGCAAGAAGCGCTCGAAGACATCGGCGACACCGGCGTCGATCTGCGCGTCACGCTCTCCTACTTTATCGAGCCAACCGCCTCTCGCCGCGGATGGCGCCAGCGATATCGCTACGCTTCCCACCAACTGCGGTTCGAAGTCCAGGACCCCCTGGAGAATGAATCCGAGTTCGTACAGCGGGTCAACCGCGACGCGCATACCGAAGAGGGCGGCGGACGACCCCACGCCGGCCAAGTGCAGTGGCTGATCGGCGCGAACCAGCGCAACCTCGGCTCGCTCCACCAAGACATTTGGAGCACCACCGGAATCGAGCTTGCCGGCTCCGGCAAGATTGCCGTCTACCCCGTCGGCGGATGGTGGAAGAACAGCGCAAGCAGATCGCGAGCCGATCGGCCGGTGCGCTACTCCCTCATCGTCTCTTTAAAGACGGCCAGCGAGGACGTCGACCTTTACACGCCCATCGCGAATACGCTGCGGGTCCCGACCGCGATTCCTGCAACCTGACGCAAGCCTCTCTCCGGCGCGACCTGACCCCGACATCTCGGGTATGAGTACTGACTACGAGTACGCAGATGCCTACCTCAACGCCATGGGCTGGCACAGTGACAGCGACAAGACTCAGGCCTACCAAGCAGCACGGCCCGAGATTCAGGTCCACTACGCCAAGTGCGCCGAGCTGCGAGTGATTGCGTCGACGGCCCACGTCCGCAACCTCCGGGAGTGGATTCTCGACGCACGAGCCGACGGGCACGACCTGTAGCGTTGTTGCCGCGTCCCCGACACTTATTCGCAGTTCGTTCGACACGTGCCCGTTGTTGGCTCTTCCAAGTGCATCACTGACATGAGCTGCGCCCGCGCAGACATCGCGTCGGTTCTGCATAGTGCGCCCCGGAATCTCCCCGACCATGCCGCGCCGAGGGCACAATCGAGGTGCGTCTTTCCGCCGCGTAAGGCCTAATTTGCCGGGTCTCCCGTCGTACGCTGCCAACGCTCGACGTCGGCGGGTTGATGGTCGATATCGATGCGCACGGCTGCCGGGGGGTGGGGCGAATGACGGCAGAGGCGTGCGAGACGATGTTCCAGCTTGGTGTGCGTCGTGCATCGGTAGGTGTTGTTCACGGGCTTCTCACAGCCCGGGACTCGGTGGGGCAGGGTCTTCTCCTGCGGTGAGCCGGCGTACCTGTGTCATCGGTGAGGCTGTCTCCCGCACGGCCGTGGAGATGCGTTCCCATTCGCGTGGGTGCAAGCCGATCTCGATGGCCTTGGTGAGGAGTTCGGCCAGCGGGTAGGGCTGGTGTGTGGGGACTTGGTCGAGGGCGCACAGGGCGCGGGCGCCGTCGCCGCCGAGCCAGTTTGCGAAGCCAGCGAGCGCGGCGGGTGCTGCCCTCAGGTCGTCGGGCGCACGGCGGGTGAGGTCGGTCCATAGAGCGACATGGGATCGGACGGTGCTTGCGCGCATGTCGTCCCAAAGGGCATCGCGGATCGTCAGCGTGTTCAAGGCGAGGAGCAGTCGGGCGGCCTCGCGGTCGTCGAGTTTGATGCCGTCGCGATGGAACTGGTGGAGCCGTCCAACAGCCCAGGTGCGTTCGGCTGGAGTGCCGCTGCTGGCGAGTTCACCGCGGACCGCCGGCAGCGCGTGGGCGACGGGCGTTCGGTCGCCGATGAATGAGGTGGCGAGGTCGCCTCGGCTCGCGACTGGCGCCGTCTTGCCGTAGGCGACCATCTCGGCGGCGACGAGGTCCCGAGCGGCCTGGGTCTGCGGGCTGCTCTGGCGGGTGTCGAGATCGCACCAGTGATGGTCGTCGGCCCACAGTCGGACGGGGGTGCTGATGCCGAGCGTGGAGAGTCGGTCGCTGAGGTCGTCGCTGACGATGTCGGCTGTGACGCGATCGGTTGTGAGGCAGATGACGGCGACGGCCGCGCCTGGTTGGGCGTGGCGGCGGTAGGGGATGCTGATCGCGTTCCACACGGCGTCGCGCCCGGCGCTGGTGGTGGGGATGTCGATGCGGACGCGGGGCAGGTCCGAGCCGAGGGGGAACAGCACGATCGACTCGCGGGGGTGGAACCCGAACATGTGTGGCACGGCGGCGATCAGTTCGTCAGGGTTGCGCAGGGAAACGGTCACGATCAACTCGGTTCTGTCGGGGGCCTTCTTCAGGCAGGTGTTTGGGCCCGACGGCGGGTCTCGGGTCAGAGCGTGATGGCAGGACCGTGGTCGTGGTTTCCGGGTCGGTGTTCGAGCGCTGCGGCGAGTTGGGTGCGGCTGTGCCTCGAGGACGCCGGCACCTCGGAAGCGCGGCGTGGTGGTCGAAGGACGTCGCGAGCGTAGGCGAGCAGACCGGAATCGACGGCGTCGCGGAGGGGAAGGTATTCGGCGGCTCGGGTCTTGATGGGTCCGGGTGTGGTGAGGTCGATCGCGGGCAGCGGGACGCGCTGGAAGTAGAGGCGTTCGTGGGCGCCCGCGGTGATGATCTGGCTGATGCGGTCGTCGATGCGGGTGAAGCTGGTCTCCAGCTGAGCGACTTGGTTCGGGTCGGTGAGGTCGTCGGCGTTGAGTCGGCTGGCGTTGACGGCGGCGAGGTAGGCCTCAGTGGTCGCGGGGCCGCCGTGACCTGCGCGGCCGCAGAGGTCGCGGGTGAGTTGCTGCAGTTGGCGGTAGGTGTGGTGACGCTGGGTTGCCGCTCGGCGAAGGTGCGGGTCGGCGTGCGGGACGTCGGCGACGGCACGTGACACGAGCTGTTGCGATTCGATGATGCGGCGCAGGGCGAGGGCGTCGGGGATCGCCTCGAGGTGGATCAACAGGTTGTGGTGTGCCTGCAGGAGCCCGTCCAAGCCCGCTCTCGCCGGCTCCTGACGGAGTCCGGTCTTCTGGCGCCAGCCGCGCAGGTCGACCGTCAGGTCCGTGCGGTGCCCTGCGGCCAGTCGCAGGCACGCTTCGGCAGCCTGGGCGAGGCGTCCGGACTGTGGGAGCGGCCGCCATCCGGGGGTTGCTGAGTAGCGGTCATCGAGAATCACCATCGCCTTGGTGACGGTGGCGGCGTCGACGAGGATCGCCCTGGCCTGTGGCTGGGTCAGCGACGTGAAGCTGATCTGCTCGCCGAAGTCGTGCTCGCCGAGCGTCGCGGCTCGCGCGGCCCGCTGCCACGCCTGGAGCAGGGGGTAGCGCTGGACGGTGTGGAGTTCCTCGGTTGACGGTCGCGGTCGTGATGCGCAGGCAGCTTCTTCGAGGCGGGTGATGAGCTGGTTCAGCGGGTTGTGTTGGCTGCGCACGTTCGGGTCCAAGTCGGGGCGAGGATCGACGGCGCGGGCAGCTTCGAGCGCCCACATGAGGACGGCATGGCGGTAGCGGCCGATCTGTAGGCCGGTGAGTCGTCGCTGCGTCGGCGTGCTGGTGACTGGCAGGGTCGGGACGCCGGCGCCGCCGATGCGGTGTTGGATCCGGTGCTGGCGGAGCAGGATCGAGAGTTGTTCGCGGATGATGCGGGTGTTGTCCCCGTACATCAGCGCGTGTCCTTGGACTGCGCCTCGTGCAGGGCCCGCAGGAGCAGGGATAGGTCGAGGTCGTCGCCGTATTCGGCGAGGTCGTAGAGCGAGTTCTCGGCGATGTTGAGCAGCCCCTCGCGACACTCGTCGAGCAATGGGGCCAGCCCGGGGGCGGTGTCGTCGTCCACGCAGTCGAGCTGGAGTAGCACTCGTTCGTACTCGAGCGAGGCGTCTGGGCTGGTCGCGAGGTCGGCGAGCGTGGCGAGGGCAGAGCGGGCGTTGGCCATCGCGATGGCTTGTGCGAGGAGCATGGGTGTCCTTCCGATATGTCGCGTGGTGTCACCGTGCGGTCGCTGCGGGGCCGGTGGCCGGGACCGGAGCCGGATCTGTGGGTATCTCGCGCCGATTCGGGCGTGGGGTTCACGCGGGGTGTCAGGCGGCGGCGCGGACCTGCTGTTCGATTCGGCGTCGCGCTGCGACGTCGTCACGGACGAATTGGCGGAAGTCGGCGTCGCGGTCCTCGATCACCGCTTCCAGCGCGACGACGGCGGCCGGCTCACCTGGCCACACGGTGTGGCGGGTGGGGCGGTCGCGGTCGAGCTTGGTGCCGCAGGTCGAGACCCAGACGCGCAGCCGGGCCTGGGCCTCGAAGAAGTCGCGCAGCCACGCCATCGGACCGGCGGGCGTGCCGTCGGGGTCGTAGCTGTAGAGCCAGTACTGGTGTAGCGCCGACAGTTCCCAGACCAGTTCGTCGTGCCGGTGCCAGAACGGTGGGAGCACGGTTGGCGGAAGCCCGAACGAGTGACGCAACCATGTGATCCAGTTGTCCAGGTCGAACCACTGGAACTCGGCCTCGTCGGCGGTGAGCAGGTTCCAGTTCAAGGGTCGAGGTGGGCCCGGCTCGAAGAACCCAGGTGGCTCCGGCGGCGGCGAAGGCGTGCTGACGTCGTCGGGTTCCTCGCCGTACAGGGTCGGCTGATAGGTGGGCGCAGGGGAGTTCATCATCGGTCCCGAGTCACATCCCGACCACGTGCGCCGCCGCATTCGCGACCGCGACCTGGTCCGCCGGCGGGTCCGGCTGCCGGTCGGGCGCGCGGTCGACCGTGTAGGTGGTGCGGGCGCAGTCGTGGCCGATCCGTCGGGCGACGAACTGCTCGGCGGTGTGGGCTCGACCGTTGTGCTGCTGCTCCTGCTCGTGGATGTAGCCGGACGCGACGAACTGGTCGCCAACCCGGAAGCGGGCGTAACCGCGTTCGGCGGTCTTGTTGAACATCACCAGGTCGACGAAGACCGGGTCGAGCTTGGTGAAGGTGCCGTCGTTCTCCTTGCGGAACTGCTCGATTCCTGCGCGGGCGTGGAACCGGGCGATGCCGTTGCTGGTGAAGTTCAGCTCGGGCGCGGTGGCGATGAACCCGTGCAAGCTCTGTTGGGTCGGGATCGTCATGGTCGTCTCCTTCGGCGCGGCGGGACCGGTGTCTCGCTTCACTGCTGAGGTGCTCACCACATGCTCGAATCCGACGGAATGGGAACAGATGTTCGACGCGGGCCTACGCTGTGCTTGTGGGAGCGAATCCGGGACGGCGGGACAGGTGGCCCCCGTATCGCTCGGTGCGGTTCGTGTTGGTGCGCCGTGAGCGGTTCCTGCTGCCGGCGCGGGGACTGGTGATCGGCTGGCGACGCAGCCGTCGCAGCGGGTGGGATGCCAAGGTCGTGTATCTGACCGACGATCCGGGCGCGGTGAACACGACCCTCGGCCTGCACGTCGACTGGATCCCGGCTGGACGGCTGGTGCCAGTCCACGTCGACCCGAACGACGTCCAACGACATCTGGTGGGACCAGATCCGGCCGACCAGGACTTCTGAACGGCATCAGCGGCGCCGCAGGATCTCCTCAACTGCGGCTCGTTCGTTGCGCAGCTTCGTGGCGTCCGGACGCGCGGTCCAAGGGCGTAAGTCGGTGACCAGAGGTGGCGCGCTGCGCAGGAGCACCAGCGCGGTCCCGAACGGCATCGTGCGGATGGCTTCCGGCGGCAGGACGGACACGCGTCGGGTGGAACGCTGCATCGACCGCGACCCGTGGTCACCGACCGAGACTGAGTCGGTGGCCTCGTCGCGTTCGCCGATCAGGGCCGACAGGTCTCGCAGGTCCGAGGCCGAGGAGGTGCCGCCGAGGATGACCTTGACGATGGAGGCGTCCCAGATCGAGCTCGCGGCGTGGTCACCCCACCGGTCGCGGGCCTGCGCGAGCGACTGCAGGACAGGCATGGTCGTGATGCCGGTGCCTCCGCCCTCGGCCATCAGCACCGGCAGCGATGGCAGCGGTGACAAGTTCCCGATCTCGTCCAGAGCGAGCAGCAACGGCGGATCGAGACGGGCTCCGGGCGACGCGGCGGCCAGATGACGCGCGGTCTCCACGAGATCCTCGACGAACGCGGCCACCAGCGACCACGAGGCGCCCGCGCCGGCGCCGGTGGCGAGCAGGTAGAGGGTGCCGTTGCCGGTGAGGAACTCGACCGGGTCGAACTGCTCACCCGCGGAGGGGGTGACAGTGTCGAGCACTCGCGGGTCCGCGAGACACGACAGGGCCAGGGAGACGCCCATCCAGATCGAGTCTCGGGTGCGGGGGTCCGAATGGATCATTGATTCGAGCGAGTCGGCCCAGCCCGGTGCCGCGCCGGGATGGCTGGCCAGGATGCCGACCGCATCGGCGGCCGCTGACGGCGACAGCGTCCACGTGAACAACTCCCGCGGCTGACGCGCATCGAGCGCGGCGGCATGCAGGAGTGACTGAAGGGCGGTGCGGGTCTTGCCTTCCCAGAACCCGCCGGACTCGACGCCGCCGGTGGACAGGCCGGTCGCCGAGGCGAGCCCGGTGGCGCGGATCATCGCGGTGAGCGGGTTCTCACACCCACGCACGGGCGACCACCGCAGACCAGAGGGGATGCCGTCGGCGAGACGTTGAGGGTCGAACACGGCGACCGGGCCGCGTCGCCGGCGGGCAGTGATGGTGGCGGCGATGTTGTCCGGGCGGGTGGCAGTCGTGATGACGGCGCCGGGCGCGTCCAGGATTGCGTTGATGACTACATGCAGGCCCTTGCCCGAGCGGGGCGGGCCGAGCACGAGAATCGAGTCCTCCACCGACGCCCACACCTCGCGGCCACGGGAGCGGCCAAGGCAGTAGCCGACGTCGGATGCGGCCGGTCTGTCGAGCGACGGACGCAACGCGCGGCCGCGGGCGAGCAGCGCCTTGCGGGACGCGACGGCCATGACGTCAGGGCCGGTGGCGACCCCGGCGAGACGGTGCGGATCAGCCGCGGTACGGCGGCCGAGCGCTGCGATCCGAAGCCACACAACAATGGTGCAGGTCGCACCGGCGGCGACCATCGCGGCCACGACCGGCCAGTACGCCCATGTCGACAGATCCGGCGATCCGAGCGCGGCACCGGGGTCGCCCGGGCGGGAAAGCACCCTGGCGCCGGCAGTCCAGCCTCCGCCCGGCGGTTCGACGCCTGCCAGACGCGCTGCGATCGTGCCGGCCAAGCGCAGGACCGCCACGAGTAGCCCCATGACGCTCACGGCCACCAAAGCCAGGTTGACGAGGTCGTCGGCGACGCCGGGACCGCGCGGGTTCACGCCGCACCGTGGTCGACGGTCGACGCCGTGGAAGTGCCGGCGATCAGCCGGACGTCCTCGCGGCGGCCCGCCAACAGCGACGGAGGCAGCCGCAAGCGACATGTACCGTCGGCGTTGGCAACCTGCCGGCCGATGACCACGACCACCAACACCTCCTCGTGGGGAGCGAACCCGGACCCGCGCAGCTCGCCCGGCGATCCCGACGCAAGCGGAACGCTCGGGGCTTCCGGCATCGAGGGTTCGGGCGGGGTGATGAAGTCGCTGAAGTGAGTGCCGTCGGCCTCGTGCACGTCGACCCGAATCGCACCCCTCGTATCGGCAGCGATCCGGGTCACGATGCGCTGCAGATCGGCGCGCTCGAGCGGGCCGGACTCTACGTATGGCTTGGTGTTGAGGCGGATGTCGAGACGCCCGCTGGCATCGACGGTCACGTCGACCTGCGGCAACACCGGAGGCACTGCCGCCGACGACTGGTCCTCGCGCCGATAGAGGTGCAGGCCGCGGGCGCTCACAGCCCCGCCACCTCCACCGTCCGGCGAGGGACCGACTCGGTGCGCCGCACGAGGACGGGCCGGGCGAGCGTCTCGCGGTCCAGACCGGGAGGGTTCCCGTCCCCAACCTGAGGAGTGTCCAACGTGTCCAGAATCGTCACCGCAGTTGCCCGTACACGTTCGGCGGTGGACTGGACCACCTCCACCGGGGTCTTCCCAGCCACGCGGGACGCCCACGAGGAGACGTACGGGACCGTGTAGGTGCTGGTGTCCAGACCATGCGCCGCCGCGACCATCAACGCGACCGACTCAGCTTCCACCTCGGCGATCCCGCGGTGCATCGCCGCGTCCGAGTCCTCCGGGCCATGCATCGTCACGTGCCCAAGCTCGTGCGCGAGCGTCTTGACCTGCGCCGCGTCGTCCATGTCCATCCGGACCGACACCTCACGAGTGGTGTAGTCCGTCAGGCCGTTTGCGCCGCCGATCGCCTGAGCTGTCGACACCAGCCGCAATCCGAACCCGTGGTCCGTGATCTGATCCGCGAGTCCGTCCCACAACCCCTCGGGGGCGAGCCCCTTCAAAAGAGTTGGGACCGGCTGTGTCGGCAACGGGTCACCTTTGGTCTGGGACACGTCCCACACGTAGGCCGGCCGCAAGCCGACGAGCCTTGAGCGGACGGTTTCGCCTGGAGCGGTTCGTTCGCCGCGGCCGAGACGCCGCCACGAAGCGCCTTCTGCCGGGGTTGATGACGCGAAGCGCGCAGTCACCGGCGCCAAGATCGCGTACCCTGCCTGGCCCTTCTGCACCTGACGGTTCAAGTTCAGCCACTGCCTGAACCCGGCCACATATCTCGGCATCGGATCTGGCACCCGACCCTCGACGAACGCCACATGATGCTGGACCAGGATCAGAATCGTGTTGTTGAACGACCGCGCCCGGAAGCGAGTAGCGAACTCCATCGCCCGTTTCCAGTCCTTGCTCGTCACCAAGTTGTCGACCCCCTGGGTCAGTCGCCGGTGCAGCGCGTCGAGCCTGTCCTCGCGCGTCGTGTGGTCCTTGGATGTGGCTTTCATCGCAGCCTCCAGCTGATGGCCGTTGCGACCAGTAGGTGCTCACCCGTAGCGGGGAGGAGGTGGCCCTGCTTTGGGCGCTTCAGTGCTCGCTGCGGTCGAATCCCCCGAGCCGGGCGTAGGCCTCACCGATCCAGGAGAGCGTGCCCGTCAGCCAATCGACCATGCCCCGCAGGCTATTCAGCCGCCGGGTCCTCACGACACATCCAGAAGGTCGTCGCGTGGACCGGTGAACGTCCGCTCACCCCACCCCGCTCCCGCCCATAGGGTGGGCATCGTGGAACCCTGGGGTGCGGCATTGTTCGGCGAACCATGCCGCGAATGCGGCTTCGGTTGGTCGATCACACCGCACGATGCAGTCGCCTGGGTGCGCGGCTTCGAGGAACACGCTCGGCAAGCGACCGGCTCCTTGACCGGCGGGGAACGCCTCGACGGCTGGTCGGCCGCCGAGTACGTCTCCCATGTGGGCGACAACCTCCGCCAATGGGCCGAGCGAATCCAAGCTGCGCGACTGGCCGGGCAACTCGATGTTGCCGGATACGACCCTGATGCGTTGTGCGAAGCGAGGGGCTACGCCTCCATCCCGCTCGACGTCGGGCTGTGGTCGGCGGGCAATGCCGCGGAGCGATGGGCGGATGTGCTGACAGCGGCACTCGATGAGGGAGTGGAGTTGCAGCACTCCACGCGAGGACTCCAGCGTGCGGAGGACGTCGCGCGCAACAATTGCCACGACGCCTACCACCACATCTGGGATATCCAGCGAATCGCTGCAGCCTCCGCCGCTAGCGGCAGTTGATAGCCGTCCGATGTCAGGGGTAGCCGTTGCCTGTCAGGCCGGAATTCCCTCGTCGCTTGCGCCCATTCGGCAAGTCAGCGAACCTGCATGTGGAGACCTTCACACCCGGCACTGAACTGGAGGTGGGCAACTCAATGTGGGTAGATCGGGCGGGCATTGCCCATACTGCGGCTCTTCCGGAGCCTTCGGAACTATTCGGTCCGGACACGCTCGACTGGTTAGAGCGACTCTCAGCGGATGAGCAGCAGGAGTTGGTCACGTCGATCGACTTGGCCACGGATGAGTTGTTCGAGGACGACTTGATCTGGACGCCCGGCGAAGACCAGTTCGTCGGACGAGTGCCCTCGGAAGGGGCTGTCAGCAGAGATCTGCGCAGTCTCGCGGAGTTCAAGTCCTTTATCGAGCAAGTAGATTTCCGCTGGCGTTTAGACGTCCTGTTAGCGCTACAGGACTTGATTTAGCTTTCGCCGATCAGCGAAGCCAGGGAGGCTCCTCACAGCGGCGCCGAGAAGAACGCTCAACCGGGAGAAAGGTTGCCCCAACCTACGTTTATGGTCAGACCACCACAGCGGCCAGCGCCTAGCGGTCGAAGCACGAGTCTCGACCGATGATCCGTCTCTGGGCTAGAGGATCCGCAACGAGGATTCCCCGGAAGGCAGAAGGGTGATTTGGGTGCGATCTCGATGGAGTGCGGGTACCCGCTTCGGGTCTGTGTTCTTTTATGCGGGTGTGGTGGCGCTGTTCTTGGTCCTGCTTGTGCCTGAGCCCTGGGGCCTGATCCTGGCCGCTCTCGCGGTTCTGATCGGACTGGTCCTTGCATGGCGATGGCCAACTGAGGAGTACGTGATCGAGGATGGGCGCCTGGCGATGGTTCGCGGGTCCCGCGTGATGTGGAGTCTGCCGGTCGCGAACGTGCGGGGTGTGTCGACTTCGTGGGTGCCGTACCGGGCGACACCCGAACTTGTGATCGAGTCAAGTACGGGCCGACGGTATACCTTCGCTGTAGACGCCGACACCGCTGAGATGCGGCAGTTGTTAGGCCAAATGCTGGCGAAGCACCCGAACAAGCTCGACGTTTCCAAGGAAGCAGCAGCGGCACTAGGGCTCGCTACCTGAGCATCAGACAACTCGGAGGACTCAGGAGCAGTGCATACGGAGGTGCCATGAAGCAGAACAATGGCGAGGCGAGTCGAACGTGCTGACATAGCAGCCTCGAACCGCCCTTGGCTACGAGATTGCAGCAAGGTCGCGGCGTTCGCCTTCGGCGCAGCGCCAGCCAGCCTCAAATCACGGAAACACCTAGCCATCGGCATTCATACGTCCGGCCGTATCGAACAAGGCGAGTTCGGCGGGATGCAGTTGGTGCTGTACGACGAAGGACCGGTGTTTGATCCGCCAGAGCCCCTGACCGGTGCCGAGTGTCGGCAGGAGAGTCTGCTCGGTTCCTGTCAGCCCGAGTGCCTTCGCGGTGGAGCCGAGCTGATCGGACTCCTGCCGGTAGATGATGCGGGTCTCGGCGTTCGCCAGCAGCGACGAAGCAAGGGCGCGCATCGCGGAGCCTTGGTCGCCGACGTTGTCCAGGTCGGAGAGCTTGTGGAAGATCAGCATGTTCGCGATCCCGTAGTGGCGGGCCAGCCGCCAGTGCGCGTCCATGCGGCGCAGCAGCGCTGGATGTGCCATCAGCCGCCACGCTTCGTCGTAGATCACCCATCGTTGTCCACCATGCGGGTCGAGCAGCGCGGATTCCATCCACGCGGACGCGCACGTCATCAGTACCGACATGAGCGTCGCGTTCTCGGCCACCCTGGACAGGTCAAGAGAGACCATCGGCAGGGTCGGGTCGAACCGCACCGTCGACGGCCCGTCGAACAGGCCGGCAAGGTCGCCGGCAACCAGACGACGTAGGGCATGACCGACAAGACGGCCGTCCTCGGCCAGCCGGCCATCGCCACCGCCGGGGTTCGGGGACAGGAGACGGTCGACGACGACCGGCAGAACCGGAACGTCGGATGTCCGGACCGCGTCCTCCAATGCGACGTCGATGGCGGTGTGCTCGAGCGGTGTCAGTCGTCGGTCGAGGACGGTTTCGGCGAGAGCGCCGAGCAGGTCTCGCCTGCGTGAGGTGACCTGTGCCTTCCAGGTGGTGTCATCGATGCCGTTGGGCCGGTGGCCTTCGTCAAGGGGGTTGAGCCGGTTGATCATCCCGTGTCCGAGCGCAATGGCCTTGCCGCCGACAGCCTCGGCCACGGCCGTGTGTTCGCCTTTGGGGTCACCGGGGACGTAGACGCGGCGTCCGAAGGGAATGGATCGCGTGTAGAGGGCCTTGGCCAGTGACGATTTTCCGGCCCCGACGATCCCGGCGACGACCACGTTCGGAGCGGTGATCATGCCGCGCGAGTAGAGCACCCAGGGGTCGTAGACGAACGAACTACCCGAGTAGAGATCCTGGCCGACGAACACGCCCTCGCTGCCGATTCCGCCTTCGGCCAGGAACGGGTAGGCACCGGCCAGCGTGGCGGAGGTGTCCTGGTGTCGTGGCAACCGGAGTCGGCCCGGCGTGCGCAAGGCTGCGGCTCCGGGTTCTCCAGCGCGGGGGAGTAGCACTGTTTCGCGGCGTTCGGCCTTCAACGTGTCGGCCGTGGTCCTGCGCGCGGTGCGGCGGTTGGCTGACTCGCGGGCCACGATGGACCTCGCTGCGTGGCGGCGGGCGCGCCGGCTTCGTCGTCGTTCACGCCGAGGTGATACGAGCACTGCGCTGTGCAGGTGGCCCCGGCTGCGCCATCTGGTCACAGCCGCAGGCCATCTTCGGATGCGTGCGCCGGTGACGCGGGCAGTGGCTGATGGTCGCGGGCCGCGTAGGTGACTTGCGATTCGGCATCGTGGGCACGGGCGATGGTCGCCGAGACCTGGTGCAGCATCTCTGCGGCGCGGTGCAGCTCCCACGCCACCTCGTAGCCGCGGTGCGGCCGCAGGCGCGAGCCGCAGAGGCGAACCCAGTGACCGCTCGTCGTCGGATCGTCGTGATAGGCGCCGATCTGATGCAGGGTCTGACTCAGCGAGGCGACTGCGGATGTCAGTGAGCCGAGGACGGAGTAGATCTCGCGTGGGTCATCGATGGACCGGGTCGCGTGTGCCAGGGCGCGCAGGGCTGTCTGGACTTCGTCGGCGTCCGTGGCCGGATGCTCGAAGGTGGGCATGATTTCCTCCCGAAACATGGATCACCGAGTAGGTGCGAAACCGCGCCACCGATTCACACCCGGCGGCATAAGGGCAACGCTGCTGCTGCGAAAGCCTGAGCCTGTTGGCCCCAAAGTCGTCGGGTCTCACACGAGGCTTGGATGGCCGCTTGTTCGATGCCGGCGACGGCACGTTCGAGCTCGGCGGAGTCGGGTGCACTGACGGCGATCAGACCGGTGACGCGGAGGACCCCGTGCCCGGCGGTCAGGTCGGCCTCCTGCTGCAGGACGTCACCGTATTCGGCGGACTGTTGCGCGTCCTCGATCTGGCCGATGCGCTGTCGTTGGGCGGCGTCGGAGATGTACTCGGTCTTCTTGCGGCGCAGGTCCCGAGCGGCCTGATCCGTGCGCATCGGTGTGTAGAGCAGGGTGAAGGTGCGCCGGATGCCCGAGGACAGCAGCACGGGTGCGAGGAAGCCGGGGAAGACGAGCGAGCGTGGCCACTCGCTGATCCACAGCACGCAGTGGTGCGCTGAGTCGCTGCGCAGGGTGCCCCACTCTTCGCTGAGGGCGACCGGTCCGGCGGTGGCCAGGTCGCGGCCGAGGTCGCCGTGGCGCTCGAGGGCACCGGCGACGACGGGGTCGTAGGCCGAGCGCAGGACGACGGCCAGCTCGCCGGGGTCGAGCCAACTGCCGGGGGAGAGGTCGGCTGATCTCAGGGCGGCGGTCAGGGTGGACATCTCGTGGCGCAGGACCGCGGCGGCGCCACGATGGCCGCCACCGGCGGCGCGGATGGCTCGGGAGGCGGCTTTGAGGTCGAGGCTGATCGAGATGGTGCTGGCGTGGCGTTCACCGGCGGGCCCGGCCCGGTCGATCAGCTCGTCGTACACAGTTGAGGCCCACGAGCCGTCGCGACGACCGTGCTGGTCCCACCAGTCGGCCAATCCGCGACCTGAGTCGGGCAGGGTGCGTTCGCAGACCTGCAGGCTCGCGATCCGGCCGGAGCGGCAGGCGGTCGCGAGCACCCGGCCCCAACTGGTGACGCGACGGTGTTGCTCGGCTGGATCGAGGAGTACGAACGCCGGATGGGTGACCCCGACGAGTGCGGTCAGGGTGGAGGCATGCGGGTCGTGGATCATGACCGCGCCGCTGTCGGCGTCGACCCACTGGCGCAGGCGGGCGGCATCGCCAGGGAGTGCGAGGGTCCCGACGGGGCGCGGCTTGACGATCCGGCGCCGGAACAGAAGTTGGCCCCCGGCGGAACGCCAGCACCAGAGGGTCGCGACTGGTGTCCACTCGATCAGCTTTCGGCCACCGAGCGGCATGAATGTCAACGCAGCACAGATACCGACCACCAGAGCCGCGGCGAGCACGGTGGCACTGCCTCCGGTGTAGAGCGCGAACACCAGCAGGACGGCACCGAAGCCGAGCGTGAGCAGTTGCGCCAGCGACAGACCGAGCAGGATCCCGCGACGGCTGAGCCGCGAGAACTTCACCGGCGTCAGCTCCGCGGTCGCGGGTGCGCTGGGCGCAGTCATGCCGTCGTGCCTCCGTCCGCGATGGGGTCAGCGATGCCCGGAGGTCGCGGCGCAGGCGGGGGCGCTGCCTGCGGCTGGCCACTGCCGGTGTGTTGAGCGGCCGCCGTGCCGACCGCCGCGCCCGCCTTGGGACCCGCACTGGCGGCTGCCTTGACGGCCATCGCCCCGGCGACTACGCCGCCGGCGACGGCGGCCCCGGCCGCGGGCGATCCGCCGCCGGACGTCCCTCCGGGTGTGCGTGGCGTCGGTGCGGGAACCGCGCCCGATGTGCTGGACCCGCCTCCTGGCGACCCGTCGAGGATCGTGCTGGGCGTTCTTGCCGGCCGGTGGTTCAGGGGTACGGGGATGCGCCGGTTGAGGGCGGACTTGGCCTCCTGCTCGGCCGACATCGCATGATGCATGTCGAAGCCCATGAAGCCGATCGCCTTGTAGGTCAGGTAGGGGGCGAAGCCGGCCATCAGCATCAGCACGACACCGGAGATCGGCTCGCTGACCGACGTCAGATCCGAGTCGATGGGTGCGGACACCTGCGCTGTCGCGAGTAGGAAGAACACGACGAGGACGACCTTGGACAAGATCAGCGCGAGCACGAACGCCGCCCACCTGCTGACCCAGCCGCGGGTGTGGTCCCACGACGCTCCAGCCAGCGCCACGGGCGCGAACACGATTGCGATCAGCAGCAGCGCCTTGCGGATCAGCAGACTCACCCACACGATCACCGCCGCCGCGAGCGCCAGCCCGGCGATCAGGATCGTCAGGATCGCCCCGGCACCGGGAGCCGCGATCTGAAGCGTGCTGACCCCGGTAGCCAACCGCGCGATCCGGCGACCCATCGCCTCCATGTCGGCACCGGTCGCGTGGACGATGCCGACGCACAGCTGGTCGGTGATCTCCAGCAGGGTGGCGATCAGGGTCAGGGCCACGAACGACCCGAGGACCGATTTGGCCAACCCCAGCGCCGCCCGGCTCAGCGCGGCAGGTTCGCGGCGGATCATCCCGCCGATGACTTGCAGCAGGAAGAACCCGAGCATCACGAACACCGCGACCCCGAACAGGATGTTGTAGACCTTCGTGAACTGGCCGCCGGTGACATCGACCATCGTGGTCGAGTCGAACACCTTCCAGACCGCCTCGAACATCCACGCTGCCGCGTTGCCCATCGACACGGCGAGCCAGTCGAACGGGGCCGCGACCAGCGTCCCGGCGGCCTCGCCGGCGCTTTGGCAGACGGTCGAGATCACCGGCACGTCACACACGTCAGTCACGGGCAGTCTCGTCTAGACCGTCTGGCCGACGTGCCAGAAGAAGTTGACGAGTGCGACCGAGGCGCCGGTGACGATCGCGGCGCCCAGGCCGACCAGGACGCCGACCTTGCCGCGGCCGGCCATGTGCGGGTTCGAGGAGTTCGCACCCAACGCCCACACGATCGCCGAGACGATCACGGCCAGGACCGCCAGGATCAGGCCCACGGTCATCGTCGCGCCCACGATGGAGTTGAGCTGCCGGATGCCCGGCAGTCCGCTGGAGTTCGGGTCGATGTCGATGTCGGCCGGCAGCAGCGATGCCAGCCGCGAGTAGTTCAGATCGTTCACGGTGCCTCCTGGAGCGAGTTGGTTCTGCATCCAGGAGGTGTTCGCGGAGCTGCGGGTGGCGGGTCGTGAACTTCGCGAGCATCGGTCGCGATCACAAAGTCGCGCCGAGATTCAGAAGCCAGTTCGCCCACGCGAGCGCACCGCCCGTGAGCACTGTGCCTCCGAGCGCAACGATCAGGCCCGCCTTGGACTTCGCGGCCATGTGCCAGCTGCCACTGGACGATGCGAGCGCCCACGCGGTCGCGCAGATGATGATCATCGCTACGGCGGCGATCAGGCCGTAGGTGAGCAGGGCGCCGATGACCTGTCTCAGCGCATTTTGGCCGCCAACGGCACCGAAGTCCGGTCCGACCGTGCGAACTGCTGCGAGGGACGAGAGTTCCATGCCTCGCAGGTGCTCGACTCGAGCCTGTCGGCGCGGGCCGGAGTCGAGGAGGCAGCGAGTCGAAAGCTGGCGATGCAACTAGAGTCCGACGCGTGACCGATGAAGGCAGCGAGCTTCTGCTCGGCTGTTTGCTCTGGGCCAACGCCGGAGAGACGGCCGGGCTGACCGAGTACGAGGATCAGGTGCTGGCTCTCGTCGCCGAGCATGGCGGACAGGTGATTCAGCGTGCTCAGAGCGATGGCAACGACGGCGCCCCTCATGAGGTGCAGCTGTTCAGGTTCGACTCGCAGGCCGGTCTTGACGCGTACATGGCTGATCCGCGCAGAACGTCGCTGAGTCAGGAGCGCGACCGCGTGATCAAGCGGACCGAACTGTTTCCCATCCGCCTTCTGTAGATGCCGAACGTCCTGGCGACGGATGCCGGCCGTGACCTATCGACTCACGGTGACGTGGAGGTGGTCGTAGTGGCCACCGGTGACCGAGCGCGGGTCGAACATGCCGCCGCCGTTGTAGGGGCGCCAGCCTTCGTTGGTGCGGGCGAGTGACCAGATCCTGCCCTGCCAGATCAGATATTCGATCCCGAGAGGTTCGGCGTTGGCCTTGAGCCACAGGGCGGCCTTCCATCCACTGTCCAGTGCGGATCCGATGGCGCGAGTGCCGATGGTGTTGCCGAACGTGCCGTCGCAGGCTCGGCCGGCGGTGTGGTCGTTCGTCGCAGGGTTCCCGGCGCGCCAGCACGCCCACGACGACGTCGGGTTCAGGTGCTTGATCTGGGCAACGGCATGCGCCATCCGCGCGGTGATCCGGCCGCTGGTGGTCGGGTCGTCGACCCGCGCGTCGGCGTTGCCGCTGAACGTCGCCGCTTCCCCTGCCGAGTCGGTGCATTTGGGGCGTGATGCGGCCGGCTCTGCGTCCAGATCGGTAGCACCGTGGGCGGCGAGCCAGGGTGCGGGATCGACAGGTGCGGCGTGGGCGCCGCCGGGACGGATCTCGAAATGCAGGTGAGGTCCGGTGGTGTATCCGGCCATGCCGACCTCGGCGATGTGCTGGCCGGCGGTGACGTGGTCGCCGACCCGGACATGGATGCCCGAGGCGTACATGTGGGCGTAGCCGGACGCGATCCGGTGGCCGTTCACGGTGTGCTCGATCAGGATCAGGTTCCCGTAGCCGGCGGCGGGGCCCGCGAACGTGACGCGACCGTCGGCCGCAGCCAGGATCGCGGTCCCGGAGGGAGCGGCGTAGTCGGCGCCGGTGTGCAGCTTGTAGATCCCGGTGACCGGATGGCGTCGCATCCCGAACCCGCTGGAACGGACCCACGACCCGGCCGGAAGCGGGAACACGACCCGGCTCGTCTCGGCGACCGCCCCGCTGGCAACAGGCGTCGTGGTGAGAGCGTCGATGATCTGCCCGGCGACCGGTTCCCAGTCCGCGTGCCGGTCGGGGAAGGCGGACACCTCGACCGCTTGCGCGGCCGCGGCTTTGGACATCGATTCCCACCCGGGGATGTCGAGCAAACCACGCGGCGATCGGTGGTTCGGGCCGGACGGTCCGCCGAAGAACGCTCGCGCCTGATACCCGGGACTCATGAGCTCGCCGACCGTGCCCCAGCCGGTGCTCGGTCGCATCTGGAACAAGCCGAGGCTGTCGTGGTCACCACCGTCTCCGTCATGGGGGAACGACGTCGACGAAGGGAAGGCGCGTGAGTTGGCGAGCATCCGCAGGCGCGATTCGGTGAGCGCGGCCATCAGCGCGATCGTGATCGCACTACGGCCGATTCCGTCGAGGCGGCCGCCGGTCCGCAGGATCGTCGCGGCATGCTCAAGCTGCAAGTGGTCCAGTCGGACGGGGACGCCGTCGGCGGTGGTGGCGTCGAGGTGATCGGGGATCGCGCCGACGGCCAGGGACCCCGGACCGGTCAAGCAGGAGGCTTGGGCGGCCGGGTTCATCAGCACGCCGACACCGACCAGCAGTGTCGCCGGCCCGAACAAGACGGTCACCAGCACGCCGGCGAGGAACGCCCGCACCGGGAGCGCCCTATTCGAGCGGGTCGTCGAGTCGCGACAGCCGCAGCAGATGACACTCGGGGTAGGCGGGGCCGCACACGACGAAGACCGTGAATGCGACCTCGTGCGCGGACGTGACGGACTCGCCTTCCCACACGCCGGCGCGGTGCCGGACCCCTCGGATCGTGAAGGCGCTCGTGCCGGGCAGCAGGTCGTGGCCAGCCTGCTCGATGGCGGTCGCCCACAGTCTTGGCACCGTCACCGACGTGACAGTGAGCCACTGACGCGTCTCGTACGGCCGCAACTGCGCCCACGCCTCGACCGTCGGACGGTAGCCAGCCAGGTCAGACACCAGACCCGCCGATGACTCTCCGGTCGGGTCGGCGATCGGCATGAATGGTTCGGTCAACTCGACCGGACCAGTCGACGTGGTGGTGTCCCAGGCGAAGAGCGCGCCCGCGACCAGACGGGCGAACTGCTTCGGATCGACGGTGCGAAGCCATGACGTGGCGGACTCGGCGATCGCGGCGGTCGCCACCGGTGCGGCAGCCGCCGGGACATGCCCGGATCCAGTTCGCTGATTGGTCGAGCGGGTGCTGAATCCGGTCCAGATCGCCGCCGCGATCAGGGCGGTCGCAAGGATGAGGACGGTCAGCAGGACGATCTGGCGCCGGGGGAGTGCAGTGGCGGGTTGGAGCATCAGTGGGCCTTCGGTTGAGGTGACACCACTGAGGTGGCCACGCTCACCCGTTGGCTCTCGACCTCACGCGCGAACGCCTCGGACTCGGCGATCACCCTGCGGAACAGCCGCCAGTCGTCGTCATCGATCTCGCGAGCGAGCTGGTCCGCGTCGAACCGCGTCGTCCAGCCGTCGAGCTCGGCCCACGTCATCACAAAGGCGCGCACGGAGCGTCGCGCTGACTCGGCCGCGGCAGCGCGTCGCTGCCGGTTCACGCGCACCTTGCGATTCGTTTCACGCCGGGCTTCGGCGACCAGCGCTGACGATGACATCGGACTGTCGTCGCCTGCTGGAGCGGTCATGCTCGCGGCGACGCGCTGGGAAGCCTTGACCCGCTGATAACCCGGATCGACATGACCACCGTTGCGGATCGCGTCGAGCTCGTCACGTGCGACCTGACGGACCTCCGGAGTCTGGTCGCGGTCCGCGGCGACGCGCTCCATCTCGCAGATCTGCTCGAGGCGGTTGTGGGATGCGGTTCCGGTGACCAACAGTGCCGCCTCTCGGCTGGATCGACCGGTCGGTTTGTCTGCGATTTCAGGTCGTCCCGAATCGGGACCGGGGTGGGCGCTCTCGTATCGAGGTGAGACGCGGCCAAACTGGGTGGACTGTTGGCGACGGCTGGCATCCTCGGCCTTCAGCTTCTTGAGCTCTCGGAACATGGCCGCTTGCTCCAACGCCGTCAGAGGCTTGCGCAACACGTTCTCGTCCTGTTCTGCCAGCAGCGACTGAAGGTCATCTGACAGGCCGGTGCGGACCCACACCTTCAGCGTGGTCCACCCGAGTCGTCGGGCGGCCTCGACCCGACGTCGCCCGCAGATCAGGACGCGATCTGGCGTCACGGTGACCGGCTGCAGCAGCCCGAGATCCGACATCGATTGCATCAACGGGCGCAAGTCGCCCAAGTCCTCCCGTTGCCGCGTGCCGATGACGATCGAATCGACGCGGCAGGACACGTCGACATGTCCAGAGTCAGACATGACTTCCTCCGGGGACGGGCGCCGCGTACTCGATGGCGTCGGCCACCTCGGAGTCGGCGAAGATCTCCTCGACGCATTCGCCGATCAGCAGGCGCTGCAGCAAACCACGCCCGGAACGGGTCATGGCCCGCTCTACGTCCTGTCGACCCAAGACCACCCGCACGACGGTCAGCCACGCGTCCTGGCCCAGATCGAACAACACCCGTGCAGCCCTGTCGCGCCGCAGGGATTCACAGGCAGCCTTCTTCGACCCGGTGTTGATGAGACGAACGGCGATGTACTCCAGCAACATTTCGGCCGTTCCGCGCGGCCAACCGAGCTCCACGAAGATCCCGGCGGCCAGTTCGACGGCAGCGAACGCGTTGGTGGGCTCCTGCGCATCCGGGGCGTCGAGTTCGGTGTTGGGAATGTCGTCGGTGACACGGAACGCGGGATGGAAGTCGGCCAGATCGGCGTCGTGGTCGCTGAACCGGACCGCGTCGTGCGCCGAAGCGAGCTCGGCGCGCCGCGCGCGCTGGTTCGAACACAACAGGCCCTGGGCTCGAGCCTCGTAGATGAGGGCCAACTGCACGGCACGAGTGACGACCGCCCACGGGTCGTCAGCGAGCCGGGCGGCCCGCGTGCGCATCACGTCGAACGCGGCGACGGCCGCGTCGGCCGGCTCAAACCCGTGCTTGCGGGCCAGCGCGCCGTACTTGTCCATCGTGTACGCCAGCAGCTCGTCTGCCTGCGGGTCGTCGCGCCAGGCGGTCGGGCTCGAGTACGCCAAGTGCAACAGCAGCAAGCGCAGGTTCTGCGGGTCCTCGAACGGGTAAGGCGCGGTCACCATGACGGCCATCCCTCAGGACCGACGACTCTGGACCGTGACGCCGTCGCTGTCGCCGTCGCGCGATGCGAACGCACCGCTGACCGGGTCCGAGCCAGTGCCGTGATGGGTGCGCGTTGGGCTCGTCGAGACAGTTCGGTCTGCAGGTCGATGCCTCGGCGTGCCACGGGGGTGCCCAGCGCGGACGGCAACTCGCTGAGCCGGACCCACGCAAGCTCCGGGCGGCCCGGGCCACCAGATACCCCGCCGATGCTTCTCGCCGATGGGGGATCGTCGTGCACGGCCGGTACGGGTGCTCTCCCGGCCTTCTCGGCCGGCCGAGCGGCGGGGTCAAGGTGTCGCTCGTATCGGTGCGGGGTGTTCACAGTGCCACCGCCTCAACAGCGCGAGTATGGCTCGCCGGTGTCGCGGCCTTCGGGGGAGCGGCGCGATAGGCGGACCGGATCGTGTCCAGCGATTCGCGCTCGCTCAGCCCGGCCTCGCCCGCGGCCCGGCCGAGCAGCGACACCGCGAGTTGGAGCGACTGCCGCGTCTCCGACATCCGGCAGGCCGCCCAGAACAGGGCGCTGTTGCGTGAACCTTGGGGTCGTGAGGCCACCCACGCCGCCAGGCGGTCGGGCCGGGCGTCGACCGCCGGCGTGTCGGACTGACGGGTCATTGGTCTCGGCGGATCGAGGAAGGCTCGCAGTGCGCCGGCATCGACCGGTGCGGGCCGGTGATGGGTGGCGACCGCGATCTGGCGGTAGACGCCACCGACACCGTCGTGGTCGGCAACCGCCGACGGCGGCATCACGATGTAGCCACCGTCCCCGCGGAAGTCGATGTGCCTGCCGGGCACCTGCCAGGACCGCTGCTCACGACCGGGGTGGTGTGGGAAGTAGGCATGCATTCCGCCCGATGGGGTGCGGACCAACCACGACCACCCCTCGACCAGGCCCGCCGCGCGGGCCTGCTCGAACGCATCGAACCCTGTGCCGGAGGGGTGCACGTCGACATCGACCACGTCGACCCCGGACCGCACCCCAGTGGGGACTCCGATGTTCGCATTCGGCCACCGCGTCCACCATCCCCCGATCTCGTTGACGTCGACGCTAGCGTCCTGGAACCCGTGGACGGTCAACGGGCGCTTGCCGGCCGGCACACATGGGAACACCGGCACGCCACGGCTGACCAGCAGACTCACCGCCGCCGCCTGCGACGGCGCCTCACCCAACGCGCCGAACAGTTCAGGCCCCCAGCGATACGCCGGCGGCGACTGCAATTGGACTTCGCTCATGTCCCGAATGTGCACCCACCCACGGGCATGCCCGGTGGCGAACACCCCCGAACACCCTTCGGAGTACTGGGGCGTTCGGGACGCGTTTTCGCAGGTCAGGGACCGTTCGCGAAAGATTCCGAAAATTCTTTGCGACCGCGCCACGCGAACACCTCCGAACGCCCCCCGTTCGGGCATTTCGGTGCGCCATACGCGCGCAGACAGCTAGTTCGGACGACGCGACGAGCGCCGGCGCCGGCCATTCGGCGTCGAGTGAAGCGAGGGGCATGTCACCGTGTGTGGACCGGAGGTCTTTGGGGGATTCGAGTCCCAATGCGCTGTCATTCGGTCAAGGTGGTGCACGTGAAGTACCAGCCTCACTCCCGGCGTGAACTGAATCGGCAATTCTGGCGTTGGGCCCGACGCAACGGAGCACGTCTCGCGGTCATCACCTTGATCGCGGTCGGCATCATCGTGGTCGACACCCTCTGCCTGCTGGTCCCCGGCACCCCTGGGCCGACGCGCTGGTATCTGCTCGGCTTCGTTCACTGCCTGGTGATCGCCGGGACCTTCGGCATCGTGGCTTCAGCCTTCCTGGCGACCGATCGGCGGGCGATCGTTCAGCTTCGAGGAGCGTGGGGTGAGGACAATACGCGTGATGAATTGAAGCGCGCCAAGCGCAGGCGGCTGATCTGGGGATCGGTGGACAGCATCACGCTCGAGGTCGGTGACATCGACCACCTCGTCGTCACGCGACGAGGCGGCATCGCCGCGATCGATTCGAAGTGGCGCAGCGATGTTGCCACGGCGTATCTGGAGGAGATGGCCAAGTCCGCGTCGCGAACGGCGCTCCGCGCGGAAGCGGTCGTGCGCTCCATCTTGGAGAGGGAGCGCCGTGGACGGCGTTCGTCGGGAGCATCGGTGCGAGTCACGCCGCTGATTGTCTTATGGGGCGCGATTCAGAGCGAGGTCCCACCGGACGCGCATATCGACGGCGTCCGCTGCATCGCCGGACTCGACCTCGTCGCATGGCTGCGGTCCCTCGACGGCGATCCAGTGAGCAAATCTGCTTCACGCGATGTCCTCGATCGGATGGAGCGATTCAGAGCCACGACGTGGGCCAAGACCACGTCACCGAATCGCGGATGAGAAGCCGCAGGTAGATCGACGGTCGGCTACGAGGTGCGGCGAGTCTTCCAGTCCATGCGGTCAACGATTTCCTTCGTGCGTTCGGGAGGGTCGATCGGCCCGAAGTAGTCGTCGGTGCGGTTGAACACGTCGCGGTCGAGAACTTCTTCGGCGGCCTCTCGGTCGCCTTCGGCGAGGTAGATCTTGGCTAGGTCGAGGCGCCAGATCTCGTCGAACGGCACCGCTCTGCGGGCGGCTTCGGCGGCCGTCCGCGCTGCCGCGGTATCCCCTTCGGCCAGGCACCGGGTGGCGACGAGATGGGCGGTGTCGACGATCGCGGCTGCGGTCGTTTCGTGGACGCGGTCCTCGTCGTAGAGCCAACTCCAGCCACGGCCACCCAGTTCGGTGAACGGCTCACCGGTGATCAGTCTCAGCGCGCTCATGAGATCTTCGAGGCCGTCTGCTCCGCGAGCCTGGCCGCGGGAGCGCAAGCGGCGGAACAGGTCGAGATCGACGAGCAGGTCATCGACTTGGTAGCCAGCGGTTCCCGTCTCCTGGTAGAGCCGCGACGCATCGCCGGCGGGGAGGTGCGGCTGGCCCGTGATTGGGCTGGCACCGAGCCAGCCGCGCAGATCTCGGACGTCGTTGCGCATCCGCGATTCACTGCGTCGAAACACCTCGGCGAGTTCGCGGGAGACGACACCGGCAGGATGCAACGCGAGATAGCCGACGAGTTCGGTGAAAGCCGGCTCACGCCGGGCGGTGGGCGCGGCGGGACCGTGTGCCAGCAGCCGGACCGGGCCGAGCAGGGTGAGCTTGGGCAGTCGGCCGGCGGGGTCGCGCCAGGCGGCGAGGTCGTCGTCCAGAGTCGGATCGGCCCGGAGTACCGCGTCTTGGACCTTGACGCTCACGACGGGGGCGAGCTCCCTCACATCCTCGGAGGTGGTGGCAGCCGTGTTGACGTAGTGGACGCTCGACTCTGGCAGCACGGATCGCTCGCCGGCCCGGTGGGCGTCGCGCTCATCGGTGAATTGGTCGCGCAAGGCTCCGGCCTGGTCGGTCATCATCTGCAATTCGTCTGCCGGTTCAGCGAACACCGGGATCGTCATGGACGGTGTCTGACGGGTGAGGTCGACAATCTTGGCGCAGGCGCGTGCCTCGTCAACCGACAGCCCAGCCGCACGGAGGTCAAGGCCGAGGCTGGTCGCGTGGACGTGTACAGCGTCGTCGACGTGCAGGACCAAGGATGCGTTCTCGATGGTCTTTACGCCGACGGTTACGAGGACGACACCGAGCCGCGGCCCGGGAGTTTGGATGAGGACACGCTCGGTGTCGAACACCTCAGGCGTCGTAGTGATGATCGCGCGGTAGGGCTCAGGTTCTCCGGAGCCGGTCGTATGCGAGGACTGGATTTCGTCGCGGAGTTGGTGGACGTCCTGACTCTTGGGGTCGAGGTGGCGCAGGCGGAAGCCGTCGAGGCCTTCGAGCTCTTCACAAGTCCCGACGGTGTTGACCTCGACAAGAATCGACCACGGGCTGAGTGCGAGTTCGGCCGCAATGTGCCGCGCGAGCGCGGTGACGTGCTCGTCGCGGCCGGTGAGGTCGATCGTGCCGAAGTGCTCGAGGTTGAGCAGCTCCATGTCTCCGGTGTTGTTCTGCCCGATGCTGACCAGGAACGGGTAGGGCGCGATCACGTCCTCGTCGGGAATTTCCGTGTCGAGTGCCAGAGTCCAGGTGGAGCCGTCGCCGGTCCATGGCGCAGCCAGTCGAGCTGGATTGGCCAGATGCAGGGTCAGTTGGCTGGGACCGAGAGTGACGTACGTGAGTGGCGGATGTGGCCCTCCTGACCGTGTGACGGTGGCTGCCATGTGCCGCAGGGCGAGATCGAGGAACTCGAGGTCGTCGCCGATCTGCGTACCTTCGACCACTGAGGTCTTCTCGACGGAGCGCAGCTCCACCGGCGGAGGAGCGAGGACGTGGCCGGGGTTGCGGTAACGGAGTTCGGTGCGGCGAAGGCCTCGGAGCGTCAGGAAGAGGCACCCGGCCAGTACCGTGCCGCCGGCGGCCAGGCCAGGCACCAGCCAACCCGGGATCGCTGTCGCGTCTGTACGGTCCGAGTCGTCGTGGACTGCGCGCTGGGCGGGCTCGTCGAGCAGGGCGGGCGTGTGCTCGATCGAGCGTGGCGAGGGCACTGGAGCGGCCACGGGATTGGCCCCCGGTGTGGCGGCTGCGGGTGGTGCTTGGTTGGCAGTGGGGGCGGTGCCGGACTGGGGGAGAGTGAGGGTCCAGCCAGGTTGGATCAGGTCGGGATCGGTGAGGTGTTCGCCGTCGGATTGGACGCTGTGGCGGGAGGCTTCGAAGATCTCGGGCCAGCGTTCGGGATTGCCCAGCTCACGGTCGGCGATGTCCCACAGGGTGTCGCCGTCCTCGACGACATAGGTCCTTTTGTCGACGGCGGACGTGGGTCCGAGGTCGGGGACCTGCAGGGTGAGGCCGATGGGCAGAAAGTCGGGCTGGTTGCCGAGTCGGTCACTGTTGAGGGCGACCAGTTCGGGGTAGCGGGCACCGTCGCCGAGGATGCGTTCGGCGATCCGCCACAGGCTGTCCCCGCGCTGGGTGGTGTAGTCGACTGAGTTCACGACGGCAGGGTGAGCAGGGTGGGTTGTCGCGGTGGGCTCAGTGGGCGTCACCGTCGGCGAACGCACGACAGCAGGCGTGCTGTCGGGAAGGGTGGCCGGCGCTGCGTGGGCTGCCGGCCCCGGCAGGGAAGCGACGGCTCCGGGTGCCGTGGCGAACGCAAGGGCAGCGAGGGCGACGAGTTCGCTGGCGGCGCGTTGTGGCCCGGCGAGTCCGCGAATCGCGGGTAGGCGGATGCCGCGGATGGCCGCGACGATCTCGGCGAGCAGGGTCGCGGCAACGAAGGCCCAGGCGATCCACGCGACGATCATGAACAACAGCAAAGCCACGGTGCCGTCGTCGGCCGTCGTGAGCCGGTCCGGAACGGTGGCGTAGTCGAGATCCCACGGTGCCGATCCGATGGCGATCAAGATGGCCGGGACGCCCGCGACGAAGAAGACGATGGCGGCCGTGGCGGCCAGTCCGTGAAGTCGTTGTCGTGTCATTGTTCGTTCCCTCCGATGCTGCGGATGAGGCGAGCCGATGCGTGGCCGGTGACGGGCAGGTCGTTGATGCCGATCAGGCCTAGGAACTTCGGCCGGTAGACGTCGCGGACCGTCACGGTGATGGTGTCGCCGCTGTGGACTGCGACGGTGCCGGTGACCCCGGCGCTGGTCAGGTACTGGTGGGCGGCGGTGTGGGCGGTGGTGGCGTTGACGGCGAGGTAGCGTCCTTCAGCGGCGGGCCCGTTCTGGACTTCCTGGCCGCCGGCGCGGGCCGCTTGCGCGGCGAGGTCGTGGACGCGTTGCTTGGCGTGGACCTGCCCGCCGAGGTCGACCGCCAGCCCGACCAGGATGGTCATGATCAGGCTGGAGGTGACCAGCCACAGACTGATCGACCCACGCTCCAGGTGCCGGTTCATCCGCGTTGTCTCCACGCGTCGAGCGGGCTGGAGATGTGGGCACGAATGACCTTGGTTCCTGGCACGCCGGGGACGGCCAGGTCGGACAGGTCGAGCTGGCAGGTGACGTCGACCTCCACGAGCCCGGGTTGGCCGACGGGTTTGGCGAAGTCGCTGGTGTCGACGTCGACCGTCACGCGGGTGCAGGAGACGCCTTGGTTGGACAACGACGCGCGGGCGGCGCTCCCTGCGCCCGACTGGGCAGCGCCGGCGCTGCGGGCGAGGGAGGCCGTGCGGGCGGCGTCAGCTGCGGCAGTTTCGACGGCGCCGTGGGTGGTTGCGACGCGGCCGCCGAAGATGATCAAACCGACGAACAGGATGAACGCTGGCAGCCCGATGACTGCCGCGATCGTGGCCGACCCTTGCTCGCGTCGGCTCATGGTGCTGAGAGTCTCTCGACGGGCAGTGATGCGGTTTGGACGACCAACGGGTTCCAGCCGGGGATGACGCTGAGGCTGCGTCCACGAACGGTGACGGTGACCGTGGTCGTCGACCGCCTCGCGTGGGCGTGACTGTGGGATAGGACGTCGGTGCCGCCGGCGTCGGCGATGAATGTGGTCGCTGCGCTGATGCCGTCGGTAGGGCGGCCGTGTTCGGCTGCGGCGGCGTGGGCGCCTTCTTGGGCGGCGGCGATCGCCACGGCGCGGGCGTGGTGGAACAGGGCGGCTTGCACGCCGAGGAACATGACCGCAAACAAGGCCGGGAGTAGGATGATCAGTTCGACCGTGACCGACCCGCGTTCGCGGTGCCGGTCAGTTGATCTGTCCGGCCTGGGACTGGACATAGGCCTTGATGGCAGCGACGGCGATGGCGACGATCGCGATCACCGCGACCGCCCACAGCACGTGCTCGGTGGTGACCGAGCCCTGCTCCCGGCGCGGCGGGGGCTGGAGGAGGGCGTGGACCACGACCAGCAGGTGGGCGAGTGGATTCATGATGGGTTTCCTTCCGTGGGTTAGGTGTTCGTGAACATCCGCAGCAAGGCGGGGGTGACGAGCAAGGCCATGAAGATGACGCCGAGCAGGGAGCCGGGGATGGTCATGCGTTCGCCGATGGCGTTGGCCTCGGCGATCTCGTCGTTGAGCATGGCGGTGCGCATGGCCGCGGACCGAGCGCGCAGGTTCGCGTAGACCGAGGCGCCCTCCTCTCCGGACAGCCGCATGATGTCGGCGAAGTCGTCCAGCTCCGGCAGCCCGAGTTCGTCGGCCAGCGCGTGCAGGGCGTCCCACGGAGGTTGGCCGGACCAGCGTGAGCGGGTGAGCTCCTCGGCCAGCCGACGAAACACCCACGAGTCGCCGACGTTCGCGGCCGCTTCCATGGCTTGGCGTACACCGGCGCCGTTGTTGCGTTCGAGGGCGACCAGGTCGATGTAGGCGCCGAGGGCGCGGCTGAATTCGATCCGGGCCCTACGGGCGTCATCGAGGGCGTTGTAGTTCGGGATGAAGAACATCACCGCGGCCAGCGCGAGGGATCCGACCGCGGGGATCACGAATGGCAGACCGAGGCCGATCAGGTCGAGGAACAGGGCGAGCAGGGGCGCGAGGAGCAATCCGAGTCCGGCGAAGGCGAGCTTGTCGCCGTAGAACTTCGCGGGTGGGATCCGCAGCAGCGCCAGCTCCCGGGTCGGCGTCTTGACCCAGAGCCCGGTGGGCAGGTGCTTGATCGCCCACACGCCGATCCGCTCCTTGCCCCACCGCGCCGTGTCGGTGTCGGCGGTGACGGTCGCACGTCGGTGCGGTGAGAGCCGCTCGAGCACATCGGCCAGGTCCGGTTCGGCCGGCACCAGACGCGCCGCCAGCAGCACCAGACCCAAACCGATCAGGGCGCCGGCACCGACCATCAGTTGCAGTCCGGTGCTCATGAGGTCACCTCGGTGCTCGACAGGAAGCGGGGCGTCGGACGGCCGGCGGCCATCCGTTTCATCCAGACCAAGGTCGCCACGTATGCGGTCAGCAGGACCACCAGGATGACCTGCCCGACCGGGGTGCGATACGGGGCGACGTAGGTGCCCGAGAAGGTGAGCACGACCAGCACAGTCAGGCTGATCAGGGTGACCCAGCGGGCGGTGGCGCGTGGTTTGGCTCGGTCGGCTTCGACCTGGCGGCGAGCTCTGACGTCGGCCGCGACCGACTCGGCGAGTCCTTCGAGCACGCTGGCGAGTCCGGCGCCACGCCGCTGCGCGCCCAAGATGAGATTCGCAGCGACGAGATCGCCGGTGGCGTCGTCGAGCTCGTCGGCGAACGCTCGCACCGCGTCCTCGGTCTTCCAGCGGGCCCGCAACCTCGACACCAATCGAGTGACCTCCGGTTCGATCGCAGCCGGCGTCGACCGCAGCGAGGTCACCAGCGCCTGCTCGAGCCCGACACCGACCGTCAGGACTCCGGCGAGGGTGCGCGTCCATTCCTCCATGGCTTCGAGCCGGACGATCCGTTCGGTCGCGCCGGCCGAGGAGAGCAGGACCGGTAGACCGACGAACGCGACCGGTACCGCTACCAAGGCGAGCACCCATCCGGTGACCACGAATGCGGCGACACCCGCAACCAGCCCACCGGCCACGAGGCGACGGGTGCGGTTCGACACCGGTACACGCCGTTGCCGCGACGGCCGATCGACGACCTCCTCGGGTGTCAGCCCGACCGCCATGCCGAGCAGTCCGGCCACGATCAGGGCACCAGCGAGCGCGGGAACGAGCGCGGACATCACCGGGTCTCCTGGCCGGTGAGGTAACTCGCGAGGTCGAACCCTTGCGCGGCCAATGCCCGGTAGGAGTCGGGTAGGACCGCGGGGACAGCGGTGCCGTCCTTGCCGGGAGCGAAGACGTGGGTGGCCGCGTACCCGGTGTCGCGTTCGCCGGGGTCGACGGCGATGATCTCGGCGACCCGCCGGCGGCGGCGACTGGTGCCGTCGATCGCGTCGGTGGTCATGTCGAGGTGGACGACCAGGTCGATGGTGGCGGCGAGTTTGCTGGTGGCCAGGTCGTGGGTGACGTGGGAGCCAGCCTCCATCGCGCAGGTGACCAGTTTGCGCAGGGCGGCGATCGCGTCGGTGGCGTGGGTGGTCGAGATGGAGCCGGTACCGGACTCCATCGCCTTGATCATGGCCCAGATCTCCTTGCCGCGAACCTCACCGACGATCTGGCGCGACAGGTTGAACCGGAACGAGTCGACCAACGCCTCATCGAGGCTGAACTCACCGGCCTGCCGCCCATCGGGTCCACGCTCTCCCGACCCCGGCCGGGCCTCCCACGGGTGGACGATGCGGTGCCGGTCCGTCAACTCGTGCAGATGCAGTTCGTACTCGGTCTCGAACGTGCCGATCGCCTCGGTCGGGTCGATCTCGGCACACAACGCCCGCACGAGCGTCGTCTTGCCGGCACCTTGGCTGCCCGACACGACGATGGACTTGCGGGCCCGCACCGCCGCCCGCAGGAACGACGCCGCGACGGGGGTGAGCATGTCCCGCTCGACGAGGTCGTCGAGGGTGATCTCCATCAGCCGGTGTCGGCGGATCACGACCGACGGCCGAGGAGTGACCCACGCGGCCGCCGCCAACCGCGCGCCGCCGTCCAAACGTAGGTGCAGACGCGGTTGGGCTTCGGAGAATCCGCGCGCGTTGACCTCGCTGCGGGAGGCGAGGAAGACGAGGAAGTCGATCAGCTCGTCGTCCGAATCGGCCACCGCCGGCCCTTCGAGCAGGCTGCCATCGATCAACTCGAGCAGGACCCGGTCGTAGCCGGTGATGATGATGTTCTCGACCCGGTCGTCATCGACGAGAGGCTGCAACCGGCCCAACCGGAACAGCGCATCGAACACCGCCCGCGCCGTCGCGGACTGCTCGAGCGGTGTCAGGGTCGGGGCGCCGTCGTTGACCCGGTCGGCCACCGTGGACTCGAGCAGGTCCAGCACGATCGAGCGGCCGAGTTCCTGCTGCGCCGCTGGCGCCAGTCGGCCTCGGGCGGCCGCGACGGCAGTGCTGAGCCGGTTCGACGCCTGGGCCCGCAGCGACGCCACCAGAGCCCAGTCCACGTCGGCAGGCGGCGGTGGCGCGATCGTGTCCAGCGGTGGGACCTCGTGCAGATGCCGCACGGGTGTGCCTGTTGCGGGCAGAGGTTGGGCGAACAATGGCAGTCCGCCGAGGTCGCGGGTCAGGTCGTCGGTGGGTTCGGTCGTCATCGTGCTCCTCCGTCGACCAGGTCGAGCCGCTGCGCCCGGATGACGGCGTGGATTGCCGCGACGGCTGCGTTCAGGCTGCGCACCAGCGGGCCGGTGTCGAACCGCGGCCCCGGCGCTCTGCCGCGGTGCAGGACGGCGGCGGAGTCCGCGTCGTCGGCCAGTGCGGCGAGCACCGGCAGCTTCACCGCCGCGCTCACCTCCCGGGCGCGGTAGGGCTCACCGTCACCGACGAGCAGCAGCTGCGGGTCACGCCACGCCAGCAGCGACCGGGCGAAGGCATCGCCCCACGATCGGGCGGCCGACAGGGCCGGAAGCGAGGTCCGGGTGACCAGCAGCGTCAGGTCGGCGTTCTCCAACAGCGGAGCGGGCGAACCGGCGAGTCCCAGTCGGCCCGCGTCGACGATCACGTCCTGACCCATGTCCTCCAGATCGGACAGTGCCCTCGCCAGCGGCTCCCACATGTCCCGCAGCGCCGGGGCCTGGGTGTGGGAGCGCAGGCCGGCCACGAACGAGACCTGCGTGTCGGCGATAGGTTCGGCGACCTCGGCCAGCGCGTCCGCCAGGTTGGTGCTGGTCAGGGCGAGCTCGACCAGCCCGGACGCGTATTCGCGGGTGCCGCGGAAGTAGCCAGCCAGCAACCCGGACCCGCCCGTCGGGTCCGCCTCGACCAGCAGCACCGGCCGTGGCCAGCACAACGCCAACCCCAGACTCGCGGTCGTGACGCCCGGAGATCCCGATGCGGACGTCAGCGCGACGACAGCCATCTCAGCGCTCCCGGCTGTCGAGGACGATCGCGACATTCCCGGTCGCGGCGCGGGATGCGAGCATCGCCGCGTCACCGGCCGCGACCTGCACATCGACCACCAGTTGCCCGGTCTCCTCGGAGTAGCTGGTGCCGACCACCTCGGCCTGAATGAACGCCGGCGTGACGTCGGGAGCTGCTTCCCCGGCTGCCGGTGTCACCACCACCCGGACCCGGTCGCCGACCAGCAACGGCTCCGACGGCACCTGCGCCGCCGTGACCGCGACCCCCACCACCGACGACCCCGCGGCCGGGACCACCGTCGCCGCCAAGGCGCTGCGTGTCACCAGCCCGCCCGGTGCGATGTCGGACGCAGCGCGTTGGCCGACGACAGCGTCGAACGCCGAGGCGGGCATCGGATCCAAAGCCGGGTCGGTGCCGATCTGCACCCTTGTCAGATCATCGGTCTCGATGACCTGACCGCGCGCGATACCGTCGCGGGCGACGAGCACCTCGGTCGTGTTCGTGGTCGCCGACCAGGTCCACGCCGCCACCAAGCCACCGGCGCAGACCATCGTGGCGGCCAACGCGACCAACACGGGTCTGCGTCGCAGCTTCGGTGGGGGAGCGAGCGGGGGTCCGGCCGAACCTCCTGACCCGCGGTCGGTGGTCCTGTCGTCGTTGATGGCTGTACTCATGTCCATTGCCTTCACCCCTGAGGCCCGCTATTGCACGAGCACCTGCGCTTCCCCGACGGCCACCTGGACCGATCGCTGGAGACCGTTCAGGCGGATCGTCCCGCTTTGCCCGGCCCCTTCCCAGGACACGACCCACGACGACGTCGCCGTGACCGTGAACTTGTCGCCGGGCTCGCCGGCGCTCTCGGTCTCATAGGTGTGACCGCACGTCGGCGACTTCGATCGGCCGTAGGCGGCCTTGTAGGCGGTGCCCTTGCTCCGGCACGTCACCGTCGTCCCGTCGCCCATGTCCCACCGGATCTTCTCGACCTTGGCTGTTGCGGTGATCGTGATCCCGCCAGCTGACGCCGAAGCCGTGACCGGACCCCACGTGTGCTCACCCGGATCCTTGACCCACATCCACGCCGGCATGCCGACGATGCCGATCCGGTCCGGACCTGGCTCGGGAACGATCCCGATCGCGATCGCTCGCAAGCCCATCCGTTCGACGGCGATCTGCGCCACCTCACGGGGCGTTGGACCGGCGCCGGAGTTCGGCGGGGGAGTCGCTGACCAGACTTGGATCTGCAGGTCGGTCTGCGGCTGCCAGCACTCGTAGACGTTCCCGTCTCCGGGTTCGTGGCCCTGCCACGCCGGATCACCAGCAGAAGGCTGCGGATCCGCCAGACGGATGTAGCAATTCAACGCGTTCGACCAGTACCCGAAGTCGTTACTGCACGGCACCGGGCCCGGAGGAGGCTTCGAGATTCCACTCTTCCGCCCATCCCAGTAGCAACTCGCCCCGGAGCCCGAGTCTTTGAGTCCATCGGACGAATCACCCGGTTCGGAAGGATCGGAGGGGACTTCGACGCGAATCCGGCACTCGCCGGTAAGAGGATCTGTCACTTGGCAGACCGTGTCCGCCCGAGCCGGCGCGAAGCCGAGGGAAGCAATCACCGCGAGGGCACCGGCGATGATGGATGGGAGCCCTACGCGGGGTCGCATGGCTTCTGCTTGAGGTCCTGGCTCGAGGCAACCCGCCACGCGCCATCAGGATCGGAATCCCACTGGTAGTTCGCAACCGTGTGCCTGATCCAACCCGTGTTGGGTCGATCGGCACTCACGACGGACTTGCCGTCCTCATTCACCAGGTCTGCGTTGCTGACATCGAAGCAGACGTCGATCTGCACGATGGGCACCCTGCCCGACTTGGCATCTGCGTTGGCGAGGTTGATCGTCTGGACCTTCAGCTCGGCAATCTTGGTATCGCCTACTTGGCGCTGGCCTTCGCGACGCTCCGCCTGAAGGAGGTGCTGCTGCGAGGACAGTTCGCTGCTGATCGTCACTGATGCCAGTTCCGAGAGAGGCAACGACGGATCCTGACGAAGGCGATTCGTCGTCGCGTAGTACTCGCGAAGTTTTGCTTCCGCATCGGCTGATGCGATCTCCGACTGCGTTGGAGGTGTCGTAGTCGTCGCCGTCGGGGTGGGCGTGGAGGTATACCTACCGACGTTCGGGTCGCTGTCGTTTGAGCACGCTGCGAGCGCGACCAGCAGTAGTCCTGCGGTCGCGAATGTGCGTACTCCTCGTGTCATAGACATGGCCCCCGATACCTGCCCTCCATCTCGGCTGCTGCGTGGAGGGCGAGGACGACGTGCCCACCGGCGGACGGCGAGAACGTCATCTGGTCCTATTGAGGCACCGGCTGACGACGTTGCGCAACTGTCATTCACTGCTCACCCACTCCTTCCTGGATCGGGCTTCTGCACCGAAGGTGTTCACCGGCTGCCGAACACCCCCTGCCCTCCCGGTGTTCGCGGAGGTGTTTGGAGGGTTACACGTCTGGCAACCGAGGTGGTCTCAGTGGGGATCAACCTGTGGACAAGTCGGCGCAAACAGGGTCTGTGGTTCATCGCGAGCACCTTCACGCCAAGGAGGTGCACTTCCTGTGACGGTGTCGATGAAGGTCATGTCAGCCGGCGACGGCTACAAGTACCTGCTCAAGAGCGTTGTCGCCGGGGACGGCAACCGGAGACTGTCGACGCCGATGACCCGCTACTACGCCGACGCAGGCACCCCGCCCGGACGTTGGCTCGGATCGGGACTCCACGCGCTCGGGAACGGCTTGCTGAAGACCGGTGATCAGGTGACCGAGGAGCAGCTCGCACTGTTGCTAGGGATGGGTCGAGATCCGCTCACGGGCGACCAACTCGGCAACCCGTTCCGAACATTCACGTCGGTCAACGAACGCATCACCGCGCGGGTCGCCGATCTCAGCCCGGCGCTCACGGCCGAACAGCGCACCACCGCCGTGTCACGTAACGAGAACGAGGAGCTGGAGATGGGAGAGCGTCGAGCGGTCGCCGGGTTCGACTTCACCTTCTCGGTACCCAAATCAGTGTCGGTGCTGTGGGGAATCGCCGACGCCGGTACCCAGGCACTTCTCGTCGAAGCGCACCACCAGACGGTGATGGAGGTGGTGGATCTCCTTGAGCGGGAGATCGCCACGACCCGAGTTGGACGTAACGCAGGCGACGGGGCCGTGGCACAGGCCGACATCGTCGGGATCGTCGCAGCGGCCTACGACCACTGGGACTCTCGCCTGGGTGACCCGCAACTGCACACCCACGTGGTGATCTCCAACAAGGTCAAGACTGTCGGTGACGGACGATGGCGCAGTCTGGACAGCCGCGCCCTGCACGCTGGTGTCGTCGCGCTTTCCGAGCATTACAACGCTCTCTTGGCCGACCGGATCACGCGGATGTTTGCCATGGAGTGGGAGCAACGCGAGCGGGGCAAGGACCGCAATCCGTCGTGGGAACTCGCGCTCGTGCCAGATCGACTTGTCCGCGAGTTCTCCAGCCGGGCGCGCGCGATCGATGACGAGAAGGAACGGCTCATCGATGCCTACGTCGCCGCGCACGGAAAGCAGCCCTCGCGCACCACCGTGATCCGGCTGCGCGCACAAGCAACGCTCGCGACGCGGCCCACCAAGCAGATCCGTTCCTTGGCCGACCTCACTGACGCGTGGCGCCACCGAGCCGACGAGATCATCGCCACGAACTCTCTGAACTGGGCCCGCAAGCTGACCGCCACCAGAACCACGCGACCGACACTTCGAGCCGACGACATCAGCTTGGATGTCATCGTTCTGCTCGGTGAGAACGTCGTCGGCGCTGTCAGCGAGAAGCGCGCGACCTGGCGACATTGGAACCTGTGGGCCGAGGCTTCCCGCCAGACCATGGGCTGGCGCTTCGCAAGCGTCAAGGATCGCGAAGCGACCGTCGGCTTGATCGTCGACGCGGCAAAGCGACGCTCCCTGACGCTCACGCCACCCGAACTTGCTGCGAGTCCGCGGGAGTTCACCCGCGACGACGGAACGTCGAGGTTCCGGCCACGCCACACGATCATCTACTCCTCTACGGAACTTCTCGCCGCTGAGGACCGACTCCTGACCAGGTCGGACGACACCACGGCCCCTGCCATCGACCTCGACGTGATCGAACGGCACGCACACAAAAGGAACCACGGCCTGCACCTCAGCGAACAGCAAGCCGCAACCTTGGCACGCATCGGCGTCTCCGGCCGACGGGTCGACCTACTCATCGGCCCTGCTGGCGCCGGCAAGACCACCGCGATGCGCGCCCTGCGCCGAGCCTGGGAGACCGAGCACAGCAAGGGCAGCGTCGTCGGTCTCGCGCCAAGCGCGGTCGCGGCCCAGGTCCTGGCTGACGACCTCGGAATCGCCTGTGAAAACACAGCCAAATGGCTCCACGAGTACGACCACGACAGGACCGAGTTCCGGACTGGACAGCTCGTCATCATCGACGAAGCAACTCTCGCCGGAACCCTCGCACTCGACCGGATCACGGGCCTGGCCGCGGGCGCTGGCGCCAAGGTGCTGCTCGTCGGGGACTGGGCCCAGCTACAGTCCGTGGACGCCGGGGGAGCGTTCAATCTGCTCGCCGAAGTCCGCGGCGACGCACCCGAACTCACCGAGGTCCACCGGTTCACCCACGAATGGGAGAAGACCGCGTCACTCGAGTTGCGTTTCGGTCGCCCTGAAGTCCTCAACACCTACATCCGCCAGGACCGAGTCCGCGAAGGAACCACCGCACAAATGACCGACGCCGCCTACCTCGCCTGGCGCACCGACACACGGGCCGGACGCGAGAGCATCCTCGTCACCGAAGCGACCGGCTCGGTCATCGAACTCAACACCCGCGCCCGCGCCGAACGCATCCTTGACGGCGACACCGAAGCCAGCGACGAGGTCCGCCTCGCCGACGGCACCCAGGCGTCGGCAGGCGACCTGATCATCACGCGCAGCAACGACCGATGCCTCGAACCACTCAAAGGCGGATGGGTTCGCAACGGCGACCGCTGGCGCGTCGTCGCTGTGGGCAAGGACGGATCTCTCCACGTTGAACGCCTCGGACATCGCCTCGGAGGGTCGGTGACACTTCCCGCCGCGTACGTCGCCGAGAACGTCGACCTCGGCTACGCCGTCACCGCCCACCGCGCCCAAGGTGTCACCGTCGACACAGCCCATGTCGTCGTCTCCTCATCCACGACTCGCGAAAACCTCTACGTCTCCATGACCCGTGGCCGCAACAGCAACATCGCCTACGTCGCCTTGGACCAACCCGACGACAGCCACAGTGTTCCCGAACATGACGAAGTGTCCGGAAGGTCCATCCTTCACGGCGTCCTCCGGCATTCAGGCGCCGAACTCTCGGTCCACCAGAGCATCGAGGCCGAGCAGGATCGGTGGTCGTCGATCGCGCAGGTCGTCGCCGAGTACGAGACGATCGCCGCCGTCGCCCAACGCGACCGCTGGATCGACCTCCTCACCCTTGCCGGCCTCACTGACGACCAACTCGGGGCGCTCCTCGGTTCGGACTCCTTCGGCCCTCTCACCGCCGAACTCCGCCGCGCCGAAGCCAACGATCTGAACCTCGAGATCGAACTGCCACGACTCATCGCGCGGCGGTCACTCGCCGACGCCGATGACATCGGGGCCGTGCTCATCAGCCGCATCCAGCAGGCCGAGGCTCAGGCGAGCAGGCACCGGCGAAAGGACTCCCAACAGCTCATCGTCGGGATCCTCCCGCAGGCCCGTGGCCCGATGGCACCCGACATGACCGAAGCTCTGATTCAGCGTCAGCACCTCATTGAGACGCGCGCGTCTGCGCTCGCCGAAGCGTCGCTGGCCCAACCGGAACGTTGGCTCAGACACCTTGGAACACCGCCGCCTGCGGGCAAGCGGCTCAAACGATGGCATCAGGAACTTCGCACCGTGGTCGCCTATCGCGACCGATACGCAATCGACTCGGATGCCGTTCTGGGTGACGCTCGCTCCGACGCCCAGAGAGTTGACCATGCCCGAGCCGCGCAGGCCATGAGACGGGCGCGCGCCATCTCCGACGAAGCCGGCGACCCTTCCCCGACGAGAGATCCGCAAACCGCAGTCCGAGCGAGGTCGCTCTAGGAGCCACAGGGACGGTTCCATCCGACGTATCCACAGGTCCGCGTGGTGGACACGCGAATTGTCGGCGGGAAGTGGAACGTGGATCACAAGCATTAAGGAGTTCTCATGGTCACCTTGTCGCTTTGGGCCAGCGCCACCATCCACGACTACCTGCGACATGCCGCGCCCACCAACGTCACCATCACCTGGCTCCATTCGTCAGGTGGCTGCACCTGGGCCACCCCCATCGGACTCATGCTCGCACTCGGTTACCTATACGGGTCGCGTTTCTGTGCCGTGATCGTCGAGTCCGGTGGACCGGGGTGGGTCAAACTCCTGGTCATGCTCTTCTTCTGGAACTCCCTGAAGTTCATCTGGGTCGCGATATTCGGAATGCGACGAGTAACGCTGGCTGTCGCGCGTGCCGGCCATCGGACATTGCGTGGAGGTCCTCGTCTCGACGCCCATTCTGCTGGACACTTCAGATCGCGGCCATGGCGGCGGACAGCGAGTTCACGGCGGTCGTGCGTCGGCTCGGGTGCCTGCGCGGGGTCTCGACCCTGACCGGGTTCGCTCTGGCGGTCGAGATCGGCGACTGGGACAGTTCACTGGCAACACCATCGGATCGTTCGTCGGTTTGGTGCCCTCGGAGTTCTCCTCTGGCCGGTCACGGGTCCAGGGCCCGATCACCAAGGCCGGTAACACTCACGTCCGGCGGCTGCTTGTCGAATCGGCCTGGCACCATAAAGCTCGTTATGCGCCGGGCAAGGCTGGCCCGGCAGCCCGGGTGCGCGGTGACGAGGGAAACCGGCGCCTCCACGCCCGCTGGGTCCGGTTCACCGAGCGCCGCAAACGCCATGTCGTGGCCAACGTCGCCATCGCCCGCGAACTGGCCGGCTGGTGCTGGTCCTTGGCCGTCATGAAGGAGTAGACCGGCCACCTCAAGCTGGCTTCGTCGACAACAGTTCGGTGGTGGCAGCGTGAGGAGTGATCCGCGCAAACAACTATGAGCAGCCGGGCACTGCCGCTCGGTGACGCTCGTTTCTAGACACGCGGTCCACTCCTGCCGAACAACCGTCCTGCGGTACCCAACCCGCGCATATCGGTCTGACCGCGCGTCGCCAACGACACGCTCACCACCGGCCAGTCCACGAAGCCAAGAGGGGCCCGACGCGGCGATATCCAGGTCGGGCGCCTCGCTCTGCCACTTGACAGGAGGGACCTACCTATCAGTCATGACGTGGAAGCTCCCTGAGGAGCCTGAATTCCGGATCGGCTTGCGGTTGCGGATCATGCGAGTATGGGTGGGCTGGACCGTGCGTTTATGTGTCGCATCACCTCGAGCGAAAGGGGACCCTCGGATGACGAACGCCGCGAGAGGTTCCATCACCACGCTCTCGGAGGCTGAGTGCCGTGCGAGGCTCCAGACGACGACGGTTGGGCATATTGCTTTCGTCAATGAAGAGGGTCAGCAACTCATACCCGTCAACTTTGCTGTGCTCGATGGTGCGATCTACATGCGGACCTTTCCTGACAGCGTGCTCTCGGTGCTTGCACAAGGCCATCCCGACGTGGCTTTCGGCGTCGGCCACGACGACGTATTCCGGGTGGGCTGGAACGTCACCGTCCGAGGCGAGGCGTCCGGGGTCGACGACGCCGCTACCGTTGAGAGAGTGATGGAACGCCTTCATCCTTGGGCAGGGGGCTCACGGCCGCTGGTCATCAAGGTGACGCTTGACTCCATCGCCGGGCGGCGCGTCTCCGCCGTTGAGCCGTGAAGGATTAGGGCTGGAGGGTCTGTCGTGTCGTCAATGATCGCTGTCGGTGATGCCTTGGGCACCGCGACCGGGTTCGAACGCCGGGGGACTCGTGCGCGTACCGATACAGCCGAGTCAGCGACTTCGAGCCGACCGGGAGATTCCCGGTCACCGCGCAAATTACGTACAACGTGGGTGAGCATGAGAGCGATGATGAGGCTGGCCATATACTCGCCGACGGCCAGAGTCGCCACCATGGCGATCACGGCCAAAATGTCCAGCCCTCCAATGTCCCGCCATCAGGTCGCGGAGCAGGTCGACCGCCGTCACGACGATGACAATCCCGATGACGACGAAAGCCGTCACCGCGAGCACTGAGTTCTCCCCGAGCACCCAGAATCCCACCCCGAGGGCAAGACCGGCGAGGACGAACACGGTCAGGACCCGCTGCCGCAGGAACGACATGGAGTCACGCATGCGAATGCCTTCCAAATTGGATCCCCGTGCGCGGGCACATTCTTCGGTCTTCGGGACGCCCAACTTCCCGACGACATCATCTCACTACGCGATGTCGGGACCCTCGATACGCGACGCGGCGGCGCTGCGGAGGCAGCGACTACCTGCGCTTGGTCTCCGCCTCGGTTGCTGGCCAGACCCGCCGTCAACTGACGGCCGAACCGATGCTGATCAGCACCAGGCACGCGACGAAGAGGATCCCGAGCAGAGGACCCACGAATCGCAGCCACTGGTCGTAGCGCACCTTGGCGAGAGCGAGCCCGCCCATGACGACCGCGGAAGTAGGGGTGATCAGGTTGACCAGCCCTGAAGCGGATTGGTAAGCGGTGATCACCATCGCCCGGGAGACGCCGGCGAAATCACCCAGCGGGGCAAGGATTGGAATGGCCAGCGCGGCGTGCCCGGACGTGGAGGGAACCAGGAAGGCCAGGGGAATGTTGACCACGAACACCAAGGCGCCGAACACCCAGGAGGAGGTGTCGCTGACGAGGCTTTCCATGGAGTTCAGGACGGTGTCGGTGATCTCGGCGTTGTTCATGATCACGGTGACACCGCGGGCAAGGACGATGATCAGACCGACACCGATGAACTCCCCGGCCCCCCGTACCAGGGTGTCGGCGATCTGCTTCTCACCGAGCCTGCCGATGAGACCGACGACGAGCGACATCATCAGGAACAGGGCGGCCAGTTCGGGGAAGTACCAGTCCAGTTGCCAGGGGTAGCTCTCTGCATCGGTGCCTTCGATGATCTGGGCCCACGGCACCAGGGAGAAGATCATGAAGACAAAGGTCAGAGCGACGATGCCGAGCACGGTTTTGTGTGTGCCTTCGAGTGGCCCGACGTCGCCGATCCCCGCCCGCGCGATCTCGTAATCGCCTCGGGCTGGAACGGTCTTGGAGGTGGCAGGGTCGGCCTTGACCCTGCGGGCGTAGCGCAGAACGAACCAGACGCCGACCGGGACCAAGATCAGATACATGACGAGACGGAAGACGATGCCGTCCCCGATGGAGATGCCGGCAGCATCGGACGCGACGCCGGTGGCGAACGGGTTGACTGTGGAGGCGAGCACGCCGATGGTCGCACCGACCAGGATCGTCGCTGCGGCGACCATGCGGTCGTAGCCCAGGCTCAGCATGAGGGGGACCACCAGCGTGGAGGTCGAAACCACCCAGAGCCAGATCCGCATCGCCACCGCTGTCCGGACCACGGTGACGGGCGGAGCTGCCACCGATCCAATGACCGCCGAGGAGGATTGGGCGGCGCACCGGTTCGAGTTGGCTCTTGAGGACGGGGTGCCGGTCACGGTGGTCAAGACCGTGGCGATCTTCACCTCCCGGGACCGGGCGATCGCATCGCCGCGGCTGGCGGCTCTGGATGAGCTGACCTGGGCTCCGGGTGGGCTCGACGACCTGCTGCCTGACCACGAGGCGGCATGGCAACGGCTCTGGGACCGTTTCGCGATCGAGCTCGAGGCCGATCGACAGACCCAGTTGACATTGAATCTGCACGTGTTCCACCTGTTGCAGTCGCTGTCCCCGCACACCGCCGACATCGACGCCGGGGTGCCGGCCCGGGGCCTACACGGCGAGGGCTACCGGGGGCATGTGTTCTGGGACGAGTTGTTCGTGCTGCCGGTGCTGACACCGCACATGCCTTGGGTGACCCGCGCGCTGCTCGATTATCGGCTTCGGCGTCTCGACGCTGCTCGCCGCGCCGCCAGCGTCGCCGGGCTGGCCGGAGCGATGTTCCCGTGGCAGAGCGGCAGCGACGGCCGAGAAGAGACGCCACACCAGCTGTACAACCTGCGCTCGGGTCGGTGGATGCCCGACAACTCCCGACGCCAACGCCACGTGGGGCTCGCGATCGCTTACAACGCCTGGCAGTACTACGACGCCACCGGCGACGTCGCTTGGCTGGCCCATCGCGGCGCGGACCTGATCATCGAGGCGGTCCGTCTGTTCAGCAGCCTGGCCACTTACGACGACGACAACGATCGCTACCACATTGCCGGGGCGATGGGCCCCGACGAGTATCACGACGGGTATCCCGACGCCCCGGGAAAAGGACTGCGGGACAACGCCTACACGAACGTGCTCGCTGCTTGGTTGTGTCGACGCGCCCTGGACATCTTGGACCTGACCGCCGCGCACGACTGCGACGAACTGCGCACCCGACTCGACATCGGGTCCGACGAGCCAGACCGGTGGGAGCACCTCGGTCGCCGTCTCGCCGTCCCGTTCCATGACGGGGTGATCAGCCAGTTCTGCGGCTACGAAGCCTTGGCCGAGCTGGATTGGGACCACTATCGGGACACCTACGGCAACATCGGCCGGCTCGACCTGATCCTGGAGGCCGAGGGAGACGCGACCAACGGCTACAAGCTCGCAAAGCAGGCCGACGTGCTCATGCTCGTCTACCTCCTCGGCCCCGATGGGCTCGTGGAGATGCTGCAACATCTGGGCTATCGCGCCCAACCCCACCTCGTCGAGGACACGGTGGACTACTACCTGGCACGCACCGCGCACGGCTCCACGCTGAGCCGCGTAGCGCACGCGTCCGTTCTGGCTCGCATGGATCCCGTCCGAGGCTGGCGCACCTTCCGCGAGGCGTTGACCGCCGACCTGGACGACACCCAGGGCGGCACCACAAGGGAAGGGATCCATCTCGGGGCCATGGCCGGGACCATCGACATCATCACCCGCGCCTTCGCCGGCATGCGCAGCGAGGAAGACGAGCTCGTGTTCGATCCGCGTCTGCCCGACGGTCTGGGATCTGCACGCTTCACCGTGGTCCATCGTGGCCAGCGGCTGCGGGTGACGGTCACCCCGGACCGGGTGCAGGTGAAACCGGACCAACGTGCCACCACCGGCAGATCCTCGTCAGGGCAGAAGGCACGAACCTGACCGTGAACGCAGGCCAGCACGTGCTCGGGCGTGATGCCATGTCTGATCGACACCGCGCCTTCGAAAGGAGGACTCGACGGTGAACCTGCTGCATCGTCTCTACTGCCGGTCCCGGTTCTGGCGATGGCACGTGGGTGTACTGCTGCCCTGGGCGCTGGAGGGGATCGAACTCGAGCGAGCGGCGGTGTTGGAGCTCGGCCCGGGCCCAGGGCTGACAACGGACTGGCTGTTGCCGCGCGTGGGCTCGCTGACCTGCGTCGAGAACGACGAGGGTGCTGCCACTGCACTGGCGCGACGGCACCCAAGCGTGAACGTGGGCCACGGCGACGCGACGGCACTGCCGTTCGCGCCGGGCTCATTCGATGCGGTCGTCTGCTTCACGATGTTGCACCACCTACCTTCGGCAGCGGCGCAGGACCGCCTGTACGCCGAGGCCGCCAGGGTCCTTCGCCCGCGTGGAATCTTCGCGGGCTCAGACAACCGATCAGGTCCCCTGTTCGCGCTGGCGCACATCGGTGACACCTTCACTGTGGTCGAGCCGGAGCGGCTATCGGCACGGCTGGAAGTCGCCGGGTTCGGTGAGGTCGAGATTGGCGCCCGACCTGACGCCTTCCGGTTCCGGGCGCGACTCAGAGCGCGTTGACCGCGGGCGGGGAGCGGCGTCGACCTGTGCCCGGCAGCGGTGCCCCGTCCCGATGTCGTGCTGCGGCTCATATCGGCTGACGTCCCTCACATGCGGTCTGGAGGCTCGCGTCACTTGTGGTCGTGCCCGCCGGGCATGACGAACATCATGGCCGCCATCATCGCGGTGCACAGGAGCGCGGCAACGACCAGGTTGGTACCCGCAACACCGGTCAGGAACAGCAGGCCGGCGATGAGCAACATAGGAACGCAGCAGATGATCATCATCAAACCGTGACCACGATGTGTCCCGTGGCCGACGCTGTCGGACTCGTGCCCGCCTTGGTGGGTCTCGGAAGTGGGCGAGGTCTCCCGCGGATGGTGCCCCGCGTGCCCATCGCCGCGCGCACCGTGATCCATGCCGTTTGGCGTACTCATGATGTTCTTCCTTTCAGGGAGGCGGGCATGTGCCCGAGTTTGGCGTACAGCGGGCAGTGTCCGAGCGCTCCGGTGACGATGAGGTCGAGGCCTGCCGCCACCAACAGCAGTTCGAGGACGACAGCCCAGGTGGATGAGGCGCCGGCCAGCAGCACGATTCCGGCAACGGTGCCGAGCGTTCCGACGACCACTCGAGCGACGCGTTCGGCAGGGGTGATGTTGATGCTCCACCGCTTACTCATGATCTCCTCCAATTCTTGGTCGACCGCCGATGTCCGTTCCAATTCGATGTTCTCGCCGCGCGATAAAGGTGACCGGCGTTGTCTCGTGAAGGTTCGTTGAAGAAGCGCTCGGGGGGGGGTGCCATGTCGACCGTTGGGTTTCCGGGTCACGCAGCAGCTGGCGTCGTGGCGAGGGTCGTCAGCCGTGGTGACCCTCGTGCTCGTCCGGAACAACGGTCCGAACGGGAACACGGTCCTGGTCGCCGTTGCTGATGGCGGGGCCGATGACGAAGGCCGAGAGGGAGAACATCAGCGCGAACACACCCAACGCGAGAGCGGGCGCCTTCCACGAGTCGAATCGTCGATGGAGTCGTCGCAGCATCGGTATGGAGAAGATCAGTCCGATGACGGCGAACAGCACGTTGCCGGTCGCGCCGGTCACCAGTACTGCTCCGCCGAGAAGGCCGACGTGGTGCAGCAGGTGGGGGAGCAGGCCCATGATGGCGCCGACAAGCGCGGTTAGTGCGTTCCATGCAGTCCCGAAGACGCCCACGTGCTTGTCAGATTCAGCCGGAGCGAGTTCCTCCGAGTTGAGCTCACGATCCGGGACCTGGCGTGCGGGCATCGTTAGTCGTTCGTCCAGTAGGACAGCGTGGTCATCATGCCGGTCTCGGCGTCGTGAATGTCGTGGCATGGTGGGTCGTCCCCTGGCTCGGGTTGCGGCTTCGAAGTTCACTTCCAAGGCCCGCCATCGGGCACGATGGCGACGATCGGACCTGGGTCTTCATGGCACGCCGTCGATCCCGTTGCGGCGACAAGACGGTGGGTGGTTCTCCTACCGCTGTGAGGTGCGCAGCACGGTGCTGCGGGCGTGGTACTCGTCCTCGTTGATCTCGCCGCGAGCGAACCGCTCATTAAGGATCTGCATCGGGTCACTCCGATCCGAAGGGGATGCATCAGAGCTCTGGGTGCCGCGGAAGATCGCGATCACTGCAACGATCACCAACGCCCAGAACGCGACCATGGCCAGGGTCATGAGGATCCAACCGACCCATCCCGTGCCGTCGTGATACCAACCCATCATCGTGCTCAGCTCCTTCCTCGGGCCTCGTACTCTCAATGATCGACCCGGCACTACGGCGACATAGTGGTCTTCGTGTGAAGGTTCGCTGAAGGATGGGCCGCCCGCGGTGCTGATCTGGGCTGGTAGGGCAGATGGACTGCCATCATGTCGGGTATGGGCGAGGACGTGATCAACGGAACGGTCGGCTCATCGGCGGGAGGTGCCGCGGGGGTTCGTCCCCCGACGGGCCTGCGGGCGATGGTCGTCGAGGACGAGACGCACCTTGCGGGGGTCATCGGCAGCTACCTCGAACGCGAAGGCCTGGAGGTGGCTGTGGTCCACGACGGTCTGGAGGCATTGGAAGTCGCTCGAACCGTCGATCCGGATGTGGTGGTGCTGGACTTGGGTCTGCCGAGTCTGGACGGTGTGGAGGTCTGTCGGCAACTGCGCACATTCTCCGATGCCTATGTGGTGATGCTGACGGCGCGCAGTGAGGAGGTCGACACCTTGATCGGACTCTCGGTGGGGGCGGACGATTACATGACCAAACCCTTCAGCCCTCGGATCTTGATGGCCCGGATCCAGGCACTGTTGCGCCGACCTCGGAAGCCGGATGGGGCAGACGACCACGTGGAAGGGGCCCGGACCTTCGGTGCGTTGGTCGTCGATCCACTGGGGCGAGACGTCTGGCTCGAGGGGGAACCGGTGTCGTTGACGCGCACCGAGTTCGACCTCCTGACCGCTCTCTCCGACCACCCGCAGATGGCATTCAGCCGCCGGCAACTCATCGACACCGTCTGGGGTCCCACCTGGGTCGGCGACGAACACCTGGTCGACGTCCACGTCGGACACTTGCGGCGCAAACTCAACGACGACGCCAGCCAGGCCCGATTCATCCGGACCGTCCGTGGAGTCGGCTACCGGATGGGCACCGGCCAGTGACCGACCGCCGAGCTCGCGTGGACACGACCCGTGTCCGCTCTCGGTTCGCCGCTCGGCTCTTGGTGGCCCAAGCCCTGGTGCTCGTGGCCGGGGCCCTGACCACGTGGCTCGTGGCTTCCGTCGTGGGCCCCGGCATCTTCAGCGACCACCTGCAACAGGCCGGTGACGAACACACCGCCGAGCAGATCCGCCATGTGGAAGAGGCCTTCGCCTCCGCGCTGGTTCTGTCCATCTCTCTCGCGCTGATCGCCTCGGTGCTCGCAGCGCTGGCCGTCTCCTGGTACTTCAGCCGCCGGGTTCAGCGTTCGATCAGCGACGTCGCGGCGGCGGCGGCACAGGTCGCTGCCGGCCGGTACGGCGCCCGGGTGCCCGACCCGGGACTGGGTGAGGAGTTCGCCTCGCTCGCACTGACCTACAACCGCCTCGCCGAGAAACTCGAAGCGACGGAGTCGACCCGCCGCAGCATGCTGGCCGACCTGGCCCACGAGATGCGCACCCCCTTGGCCACGATCGACGCCCATCTCGAGGCCGTCGAGGACGGCATCCGGTACCTCGATGACGACACCTTGGGCGTCATCCGAGGCTCGACAGGCCGACTGCGGCGCTTGGCCGAGGACATGACCGCCGTCTCGCGAGCGGAGGAAGGGCTCGACGTCACGCTGCGACCCGTGCCTGCAGCGGATGCTGCTGCGGCGGCCATCGAGGCCGCACGTGACCGGTTCGCAACCAAGGGGGTTCACCTGCTCAGCGAACTCGCCGACGCCGGCCAGGTCTGCCTTGACTCCGACAGATTCGGACAGGTGCTCGGCAACCTGCTCGACAACGCTCTGCGCCACACTCCGACGGGCGGGACCGTGACCCTGGACTGTCGCCGCATCGATAACTGGGTGCAGTACCGCGTCAGCGACACGGGCCAGGGGGTGGCGGCAGAGCACCTGCCGCACTTGTTCGACCGGTTCTACCGCGCCGACAGCGCCCGCGACCGCGGCCACGGTGGCTCTGGCATCGGTCTGGCGATCGCCAAGGCGCTCGTGGAGGCACAAGGCGGTGGCATCTCGGTGATCAGTTCCGGGCCCGAGAGCGGCACGACGTTCACGTTGCGCTTTCCCTGCCTCAAGTAACTCGTCCGCGCGGACTGAACGGTCCGGATCTTCAGCGAAACATCACAGAACCTCGCGGTCTTTCACCTACTGCCCTGGTCATCATGGCCGTGTTCAACACCGACTCGGTGAACGACATCAGCGTCTGACAGGGCAGGAAGCGGCGAACATGAAGGTTCGACGAAGTTCTCTTCGCGGCCGTGCTTTTCATTACCCGGTGGGGGTATCGTCAGTGGCGAAGACCGATACCCCCGAGGGGTATCCTCCGAAGGAGTTTCGCGATGGCCGTTGAACCGGGATACATCACCGAGAAGCAGGCTGTCCTCGCCAGGCTGCGTCGCGTTGAGGGTCAGGTGCGCGGCCTGCAGCGGCTGGTGGACGAGGAGCAGTACTGCATCGACATCCTCACCCAGTTGTCGGCGGCCACGAAGGCTCTCGAAGGCGTGGCGCTGCTACTGCTGGACCAGCATCTCGAGCACTGCCTGACGCACCCCACCGACCCTGCCGAGGCCCAGCAGAAGCTCAACGAGGCCTCCGCAGCGATCCGGCGACTCGTCCGCTCATGATCGATCCATCAAACGAAGGAGCACCCATGTCCGTGTCAGACGACAGCCGCAATCTACAACTGCTCGACTCCTCCGTCGGCGACGGCGGAGGGTGCGGCTGCGGGGGATGCGGCTGCGGATCCAACACCCAGTCCGACAGTTCGACCGACACCACCACTGAGGCGATCACCATCGCCGCGCCGAAGGAGAGCGACATGACCACCAACACCTACGCCGTCACCGGAATGACCTGCGGCCACTGCGCCAGCGCCGTCACCGGCGAACTCAAGAGCCTCGACGGAGTCACCGACGTCACCGTCGACCTCGTCGCCGGCGGTACCTCGACAGTCACCGTCGCGAGCGCCGAGCCACTCGACCAGACCCAGGTCGCCGCCGCCCTCGACGAGGCCGGCGACTACCAACTCGCCTGAGGACCGAAACCCTCACGCGCATCCCGATTCAATCCAGGCAGGAGACACAGTCATGGCACAACCAACCCCTACGGTCGACGCGCTGCACGACGTCGAGCTCGCCATCGGCGGGATGACCTGTGCCTCCTGCGCCGCGCGGATCGAAAAGAAGCTGAACAAGGTCGAGGGTGTGTCGGCCACGGTCAACTACGCCACCGAAAAGGCCAAGGTCAGTTATCCGACGACGCTCACCCCTGCCGATCTTGTCAGCGTGGTGGAGGCCACCGGGTACACCGCGACCGTGCCCACTCAGGCGGCCAGCGGTGACGACCCTTCGACCGACGCGCAGACGGACCACCGGGATCTGGAGGCCGCGAGCTGGCGACAGCGCCTGATCGTCTCAACCGTGCTCTCCGTCCCGGTCCTGGCGATGTCGATGATTCCGGCGTTGCAGTTCGACAACTGGCAGTGGATCTCACTGACGCTGGCCTCACCCGTGGTCGTCTGGGGGGCGGCCCCGTTCCACCGTGCCGCGGTGACCAACGCGCGCCACGGCGCGGCGACCATGGACACCCTCATTTCCGTCGGAGTCACCGCCGCGTGGCTCTGGTCGTTGTGGGCGCTGCTGTTCACCCACGCCGGGATGACTGGCATGCGGATGCCGTTCGACCTCTTCCCGGATGGTGAAGCTGACGTCCACATCTACCTGGAGGTCGCGGCGGCGGTGACCACCTTCATCATTGCGGGCCGCTACTTCGAGGCTCGAGCCAAGCGCCAGTCTGGAGCGGCTTTACGCGCCCTGCTCGACATGGGCGCCAAGGACGTTGCCGTCCTGCGCGGCGGCACGGAGGTGCGCGTGCCGGTGGGCCAACTTGAGGTCGGCGACCGGTTCCTGGTGCGCCCGGGCGAGAAGATCGCCACCGATGGCGTCGTCGAGGACGGTACATCGGCAATCGACGCGTCCATGCTCACGGGCGAGTCGGTCCCCGTCGAGGTCGGGCCCGGTGATGTCGTCGTGGGCGCCACGGTGAACGCCGGCGGACGTCTGGTGGTCCGGGCCGCCCGCGTCGGAGCCGACACCCAACTCGCCCAGATGGCACGGCTGGTCGAGGACGCCCAGAACGGCAAGGCGCAGGTCCAGCGACTCGCCGACCGTGTCTCGGCCGTATTCGTGCCCATCGTGCTCGTGCTCTCCTTGGTCACGCTCACCGCTTGGCTGCTGACTGGTCACAGCGTCACCGCCGCATTCACCGCCGCGGTGGCGGTGCTGATCATCGCCTGCCCCTGCGCCCTCGGTCTCGCGACCCCCACCGCACTGCTCGTCGGGACCGGCCGCGGTGCCCAACTCGGCGTGCTCATCAAGGGCCCGGAGGTGCTCGAGTCCACTCGGGTGGTCGACACGATCGTCCTGGACAAGACCGGCACCGTGACCACCGGAAGGATGGAACTGGTCGATGTGGTCCCCGCCGATGGTGTGAACAGTGCCGATCTGCTCCGGCTGGTCGGTGCCCTCGAGAACGCCTCGGAACACCCCATCGGTCAGGCCATTGCCACCGGGGCCAGCCAACGACTCGAGTCGCAGCTGCCCGATGTCGAGGGATTCTCCTCGACCCAAGGCCTCGGCGTCGCCGGGGTGGTCGACGGCCACGCGGTCGTGGCCGGCCGCCCCGGCTGGCTGGCCCGAGAGTGGAACCAACCCCTCGACGCGAGCCTGGCGGGAGTGGTCGAGGCCGCGGAACAGCAAGGCCGGACCGTGATCGCCGCTGGCTGGGACGGAGCGGCCCGCGGGGTCGTCGTGGTCTCCGACGCGATCAAGCCCACGAGTGCGCAGGCCGTGGCCGAGCTCAAGGAGCTGGGACTCGAGCCGATTCTGCTCACCGGTGACAACGAACGCGCTGCCCGTGCCGTCGCCGCCGAGGTGGGCATCGAGCAGGTGATCGCCGAGGTCCTCCCCGCTGAGAAGGTCGCCACTGTCGAGCGTTTGCAGCGCGAGGGCCGCACGGTCGCCATGGTGGGAGACGGCGTCAACGACGCCGCGGCACTGGCCACCTCCAACCTGGGCATCGCCATGGGCACCGGCACCGACGCCGCCATCGAGGCTTCCGACCTCACTCTCGTTCGCGGCGACCTGCGCGCCGCCGTTGACGCGATCCGGCTCTCTCGGCGCACGCTGCGGACCATCAAGAGCAACCTGTTCTGGGCCTTCGCCTACAACGTTGCGGCGCTGCCCCTGGCCGCGCTCGGTCTGCTCAACCCGCTGATCGCCGGCGCTGCCATGGCGTTCTCCTCGGTGTTCGTCGTGTCGAACAGTTTGCGACTGCGGCGCTTCCAGCCCGTCTCGACGCAGACAGCCGAGACGTCGCACGCTCGCCTTGACTCAAGCAAGACCAACCTTTCCCATGTGGAGGCAGGACGATGACGACGCACCAGCACACGAGCGGCCACCGCGACCATCACGCGCAGCGTGACGGGGGTACCACCGCCATCATCGAGGTCTCTGGGGTCCAGTGGGCGTCCAGCAAGAACGTCGCCGAAGCGATGCTGTCGCGCCGGCCCGGGGTGCTCTCCGTCGATGCCAACCCGGTCGCCCAGACGGCCACCGTCACCTATGACCCGAAGCGCACCAGCGTGAGCGATCTGCGGGACTGGGTGCGCGAATGCGGATTCCACTGCGCGGGACAGTCGGTTCCCAATCATGTGTGCGATCCGATGCTCGAGCCTGGCCGTGACGAGCACGCCGAGCACCACCACGAGCTCCAGCACGACGGTCACGACGCGGGCAGCAGCCACGCAGGCGCGGCTTCGCCGATCTCGTCACCGCATGATGCGATGGGCCACGGCGGTCACGGGACGATGTCGATGGCTGACATGGTTCGCGAAATGCGCAACCGATTCCTGGTCGCCCTGCTGCTCGCGGTACCCATCACGCTGTATTCGCCGATGGGGCGGGACATGCTCGGCTTCGACGCGGCCGCTCCGTTCGGGATGCGCGATGACATCTTCGCCTTGATCCTGTCCCTGCCGGTGATCTTCTACTCGGCCTGGATCTTCTTCGACGGCGCCTGGCGGGCGCTCCGGGCCAAGACGCTGGACATGATGGTGCTGGTGGCCGTGGCCGTCGGAGCCGGCTGGCTGTACTCCCTCGGAGTCACCGTCACTGGGGGCGGTGAGGTCTTCTACGAGGCCGTTGTCATGCTCACCGTGTTCGTGTTGCTCGGCCATTGGTTCGAGATGCGGGCACGAGGCGGCGCCAATGACGCGATCCGTACGTTGCTTGACCTGGCTCCACCGTTGGCGGTCGTTCTCCGCGACGACGAACCGGTCGAAGTTCCCACCTCCGAGGTCGAGGTCGATGACCTTCTCCTGATCCGGCCGGGGGCGAAGATCGCCACTGACGGCACCGTCGAAGAGGGCGAGTCGGAGGTCGACGAGTCCATGGTCACCGGCGAGAGCCTCCCGGTGCACAAGGGGCCCGGCGATCGGGTCATCGGCGCCACCATCAACGCCAGCGGCACCATCCGGGTACGCGCCACCAAGGTGGGCGCTGACACCGCTTTGGCACAGATCGTCGCGCTGGTGCAGCAGGCGCAGAACTCCAAAGCGCCGGGACAGCGACTCGCGGACCGGGCCGCATTTTGGCTCGTCCTGGTCGCACTGGTCGGTGGAGTCGGCACCTTCCTGGTCTGGCTCGCTGCCGGCGCAAGCGTGCAGACTGCGCTGCTGTTCGCCATCACCGTGGTCGTGATCACCTGCCCCGATGCCCTCGGACTCGCCACGCCGACAGCGATCATGGTCGGCTCCGGCCTCGGCGCGAAGCGCGGGATCCTGTTCAAGAACGCCACCGCCATCGAGAGCTCCGCGCGCGTCGACACCGTCGTCTTCGACAAGACCGGCACCCTCACCAAGGGGGAGCCCGAGGTCACGGACGTCATTGTCGACTTCGATCGCGATCGGGTCCTGGCGCTCGCGGGCGCACTCGAACGAGAGTCCGAACATCCTCTCGCTCAGGCCGTCGTGCGCCACGTCGATGCAACCGATGTGCCGCGCTTGCGCGCCACCGGATTCCGCAACGTCACGGGCATCGGCGCCCTCGCCGAGGTCGACGGCCACCAGATCGCCATCGGCAACCGTCGCCTCATGGAATCCGAAGCGATCACCATCGGTGACCTGGGTGCTCAGCGCGACGAGATCGCCGCCGGCGGCCGCACGGCGGTGTTCGTTGCCGTCGATGATCGGGTCGTCGCGGTGATCGGCATCGCCGACGCGGTCCGCGAGACGTCCGCCGCCGCGATCTCCGCACTTCACGAGGCAGGCATCAGGGTCGCCATGCTCACCGGCGACAACCGTGCGACCGCCGAGCGGATCGCCGAGGAGTTGGGCATCGACGACGTCATCGCGGACGTCCTGCCCGAGGACAAGGCACACCAGGTCAAGCAACTGCAGGCGCAGGGGCGCACCGTGGCGATGGTCGGTGACGGAGTCAACGACTCGCCTTCTCTCGTGCAGGCAGACGTCGGCATCGCGGTTGGCGCGGGTACCGACGTCGCGATCGACGCCGCAGACGTCGTTCTCATGAGGTCGGACCCGCTGGACGTCCCCGTGGCGCTGACGATCGGCCGAGGCACACTGCGCAAGATGCGTCAGAATCTCGGTTGGGCGGTGGGATACAACGCGATCGCGCTACCCATCGCGGCAGGTGTCTTCCAACCGTCCTTCGGCCTGGTCCTGAGGCCCGAGGTCGCCGCCTTGTCGATGTCCGGCTCCAGCTTGCTGGTGGCAGTCAACGCGCTGCTGCTCAAGCGACTGCGGTTGCCCGGACAGCAGCCCGAGAACGATCCCACCCAGCGTTCGGAGATGCAGCGGGCGTCCTGAGAGAGCTTGTGCCTCAGCCCAGACTGGCGAGGAGGTCGCGACAGGCTTCCTCGCACCGGCGGCAGGCCTCGGCGCAGATGCGGCAGTGCGCGTGCATGCTGGCGTGACTCTCACACTCGTCGCCACAGGCCTCGCACGCGGCGGCACAGGCTTCCAAGAACGCTCGGGTCACATCGGCGTCGTATCCAGTGCGCCTCGATAGCATGTTGCCTGTCGCAACGCAGATGTCGGAGCAGTCCAGATTGGTGCGGATGCATGTCGTCAATTCGGCGACCATGTCCTCGGCCAGGCACGCGTCAGCACAAGCCGTGCAGGCTTGGGCGCATTCGAAGCAGGCTGCGATGCACTCGGCCAACTTCTGCTTGTCGATCTGACCCAGATCCTTCGGGTAAGCATCCAGCATCTTCTTGTGAACCATGGTTCCTCCTCTTCGAAATGGTGGTGGCGGGTGACCTGCATCTGACGACCGGTGGGAACCGCCCTCCCGTGATCAGTACCCGTCCGGTAGGCGGACCATTCGCTCACGAGCTTCTTGCCCAGGGCATGTAGGTGTCCTGGACCGCCAGTCGCGATCGGAGGGGCCATGACTGCTAGGTGAGGCGACTCCACGTGGCACCTGAGGTCGTCGATTCGAAGACGGCACCACCCGCGGCTGCGTACCAGCGATCCGGCGTCACTTCGAGTGCCTCCGGGGAGTCCGGGAGCGCACCTCCTGCTCTCCAGCTCTCACCGCCGTCCCGACTCACATGAACACGTCCAGTAGCTGCAATGCCCACGACGAGACCGTCCTGGCCCCCATCGATGTACGCCAAGGACGGTGCGACGACGGTCCGCGCGCGAGCTCCATCGCTCGCGGGATAACGAATCAATCCGCCGGACGGGGTCGTCACGAAGAGGTCGGTCGAGTCGAGATCGGTGGCGACGTCAATCACCGGACGTTCATCGATCGTGATCCAGTTCGTACGGTCGCTCGTGAGAAGCAGCTGTCCGGAAACGCTGTTGTAGCCCGCCAGCCGAGAGTCAGTGCCATCGAGTGCGTGGAAGTCTGCCTTTCCCGCCAGGGACACCTGCCGCCATGTCTTTCCCGCGTCGATGGACTCCATCAGACCGAGATGCTTGGGCAGGTCGCTTGCCAGGTCCGGGTGACCACTCGCGACGAAATGCCCGGGACCGACCACCGAGAATCCCATGAGGTCGTGCCAAGCTTCCCCGACCCGCTGCGGTGGCGACCCTTCCTCCACGATGAACAGGCCCAGATGAGATGCCACGAACAGAGTCCCGTCGGCGGGGTCGGTTCCCAGGCCGTGAACGTGCCCCATGGCATTGCCGGACGTGGACTCGATCTTTGGGGATACCGTGCCGCAGGCCGCGAGCAGGGACGCGAGTGCGGCGGATACGGCAACGGCCACACAGGCGCGGCGGGTGTTACTCACGTGACGCCCTTCTGTCGTGGACGGTAAGAGTGAACTCTCCGGCGTGGCCGGCTCGTGGCGTCATGCAGGTCATCTCCGGCTCGCTTGCTGAAATCCCTATAGAGCCAACACGAAGCATGTGTCGGAATGTTCATCGCGCAATGAAGCTTCCCTGAAGATTTCAGCGAGACCGGCTCGGCCTTTCACTCCCGGGCAATGGGACTTCGTACAACGAACGTGGCAGCGTGGCCGCACTTGTGCGTGTTGTCGAGCAAGGACCAGCAGCACCCGGCCGATTCACGAAGCGGGATCTTCAGCGAACCTTCACGGAATCAGCGCCCCAATCAGGAGTCGGGGAGCGGATGCTGGGGTGGTTCGTCCCAGGGAGTGGAGTTCGACATGAACCGGTTCATTGGCACGCTGGTGTGGTTCGTCGCGGTAAGTGCGGCCGTGCTGGTCGGTGCGTTCGCCATGGGTGCGCCACCCTCGGGAGTCTTGCTCATCCTCCTGCTCGCTTGCCCGCTGATGATGCTGTTCCTCATGCCTGGAATGCATGGCGAGGCTGACGAGGACGACGACTCGCGGCCCGTCGAGAAGGCCTCTCAGCCGTGCGGGCCCCGCAGCGGACGCTGAGGCCGTGTGGAGTGTTGTTTCTGACCGCTTAAGGCCACCAATCTGGTCGGACAGCGCGAGCGTCCACAGTGTGCCTCAGGGTCGATCGACCCCGGCCGGCCACGCATTGGCCCGGCACCCATCGAGGGTCTTGGTCTGTTGGAGCATGACCGGAGCTGGCGCGCCCTTGGCTGGGCACGCGGCGTGGGGGAGGCCGAGTGCATGGCCGAACTCGTGGTTGATCAGGTACCGGCGATAGGCACCGATGTCCTTCCCGTAGGACGGGGCGCCATTCACCCAGCGCCAGGCGTTGATCACGACCCGGTCCCCATTGCGGCACGAGAGGCGACCGCCAGTGTCCAGGGGAGCGCACAGGTCGTCCGCCGTCTGTGGCGACGCGAGAATGATCCTCACTGAGGCATCGTTCGTCACGCGAGTGAATTCGTGGCCAGGGGACGCCCACCCCCGGGGATCGCTGAGGGTGGCGTCCACGGCTCGCGCGAAGCCCGCTGGCGCGAAGGAAAGGCCTTCCTCGACTTCGACTTGGTAGGTCATGGTCGTGGCCGTGGATCTCCGCGGGGCAGAAGGCGTAGGTGCGATCTGGAACCTGCCTGACGCTGACTCCGGGACATTGACCGGCTTGTCCGTGACCGTGGATCGCCGCGCGGGTGGTCGGACGGAACGGCTGCCCCGGCTCTCGACCTGGTCCTCCGGCCGCGACGGCGACGGTCTGGCACGTGGCAACTCCGACCGAGCATCCGAACCGTTGGAACCTGGGTCATCGGAGAGTTGTTTCTGCCCTTTGCCGATGTCAGGGACGAGGAGAGCGGTTGCAACCACGGCTGCGGCCAACGCGGGTAGTCCTATCCGTGCGGTCCTGGTCATACGCGCGCGCTGAGGCCGACGGCGCCGGTGTCCCCGCGGAGCCGTCGGGCTGGCGGCTCCGCTGCGACTCCTTCTTCGGGAACCTGTCACGACCTCGCTCGATCTGGAAGGGCGGCGTGCCGCCGGGTTGGGGGGGAAGTGACCCAGCGGCACGCCAGTCGGCTGCAGCATCCATTCCGACGTCAGGTCGGAAACATGGTGGAGATGCTGCGAAAACGCTGCGTCAGGACCCGAGGAGACCGTTCATCAGGTCGATTTCAGCCTGCTGGTCGCTGATCACCTTCTGTGCCATCGCGATCGCGTCGGCATTCTCGCCGTCCTGGACTTCCGTCTCGGCCATGGCGACCGCACCCTCGTGGTGCTCGATCATCATCTGCAGGAACATGCGGTCGAACTCGGCGCCCGATGCATCCTCGAGAGACTTCATGTCCTCCTCGTCCATCATCCCGGACATGCCGCCTTCGTCACTGGATCCGTCATTCATGTCCCCGTGGTCCATCTCCCCGGACGGCACCTCTTCGCCCCAGCTCTCCAGCCAACCCTCAAGGGTCTCGATCTCGGGACCCTGCGCGGCTTCGATGTCCGCAGCCAAGGACTTGACTTCGTCGCTGCCGGCGCGTGTCTCGGCGACCTGGGCCATCTCGATCGCCTGCTCGTGGTGAGGGATCATCTGCTGCGCGAATTCGACGTCCGCATCATTGAACTTCGCGGCCTGGCCCGACGACCCGCTCGTGCCGTCCGCGTCGTTGCCCGAGGAGTCACCACAAGCGGACAACGCGAGACCCATGGTGGTGACCAGGGCGAAAGCGGCCAACATCTTCTTCATCAGGTTTCTCCATCTGTTCGTGTCAGGATGACTCATCGAGTCTTCCGGCTGAACATGAAGCCCGGCGGGGGAGCGAGGTCAAGATTTTCTGAAGATCCGCCGGCGGCGTCAGGGTGTGGGAACCGCCAGGTTCTCGTCGCGCGTGGCGCGAGCGGGAATGGCATCCAAGCGTGATCGCGCGCCGCGTGGAGTCCGCGCGGCACGCAGGCCGTTGGCGATCACGACGACTTCTGCGGCTTCGTGCACGAAGACCACGGTGGCCAACCCGAGCACGCCGGTGATGGCGAGCGGTAGGAGCACCGCGATGATCAGGAGCGACAGGACGATGTTCTGGTTGATGATGTCCCGTCCGCGCTTGGCGTGCAGGAGTGCCTGGGGGATGAGGCGCAGGTCGTGGCCGGTGAACGCCACGTCGGCTGACTCGATCGCGGCATCGGCTCCTGTCGTGCCCATCGCGATGCCGACGGTGGCGCCGGCGAGCGCGGGAGCGTCGTTGATCCCGTCGCCGATCATCGCGGTCGGTCTCGTACGCGCGAACCCGGCCACGAGGCGCGCCTTGTCCTGGGGGCTGAGCTCCGCGTGGACGTCACGGATCCCTGCCAGCGCTGCGAGTGTCTCCGCCGTGCGAGCGTTGTCGCCGGACAGCATCGAAACGCTGATGCCCTGCTTCTCGAGCGCCCGGATGACGGCAGGGACCTCGTCGCGCAACTCGTCGCGGATGCCGATGACGCCGACCTGAACACCATCGATGGTGACCAGCACGCAGGTCTGCCCCTCGCGTTCGAGGGTCTCCACGTCCGAGGCGAACCGGCCGGGCGGGACCGTGCGGGGGCTGCCGACGGCAACGGCGTGGCCGTCAACCGTCCCTGTGACCCCTTGACCGGCCTGTTCGCGCACGTCGCCGGCGTGGGGGACGCGATCGGCGGCGGCGAGGATGGCGGTCGCGATGGGGTGGGTGGAGTGCTGTTCGAGAGCGGCCGCCATGGCGAGGACGTCAGCCTCGGTGTGCGGGTCGTTCGCGATCACTGCCGCGACGGTGGGTTCGTTGCGAGTCAGCGTGCCGGTCTTGTCCAGCGCCACGTGGCGGATCGCGCCGAGTTGTTCGAATGCCGCCCCACTCTTGATGATGACGCCGAACTGGCTGGCTGCGCCGATCGCCGAGACGACGGTGACCGGGACCGCGATGGCCAGCGCGCACGGGCTGGCCGCGACCAGCACCACCAAGGCACGGGTGATCCAGGTCTCCGGGTCGCCGAGGACAGCACCGAGGCTGCCCACCAGTATGGCCAAGACGATGACCCCCGGCACCAAGGGGCGAGCGATCGTGTCGGCCAATCGGGCGCGGTCGCCCTTGTGTGCCTGGGCTTGTTCGACGAGGTGGACGATCGTGGTGAGCGAGTTGTCCGTGCCGTCCGCGGTCGCGGTGATCTCCAGTGATCCGGAGGTGTTGATCGAGCCCGCCAGAACTGGATCACCGGGCCCGACGTCGACCGGGATCGACTCGCCGGTGATCGCCGAGGTGTCCAGCCCGGAGCGTCCGGTCCTGACCACGCCGTCCGTCGCCACGCGTTCGCCGGGTCGCACCAGCAGGGCTTGACCGGCGACCAGTTGAGCTGCCGAGATCTCTGTCGGCGTGCCGTTCTGGAGGATCGTCGCGGTCGTCGGAGTAAGTTTGAGGAGGGCACGCAGCCCGCCACGAGCTCGGTCCATCGCCTTGTCCTCGAGGGCCTCCGCGATCGAGTACAAGAAGGCAAGCGCCGCGGCCTCCTGGACGTAACCGAGGATCACCGCACCGACGGCGCTGATCGTCATCAGCATGGCGATGCCGACCGTCCGTCTCCGAATGAGGCTGCGGATCGCCCCCGGAACGAACGTGTAGCCGCCGAGCAACAACCCGACCCAGAAGGCGCCGTCGGCGATCTCGTCCTGGCCGGTCCACGCGAGGACCAGGCCGCCAGCGAAGGCCACGCCCGACAGGACCGGCACCGCGATGCCAAGGTCACGCCACCACGGTTGTCCCTCCTCGACGTGGTTCGCGGGAACACTCTCGGGGGCTTCGCAACCGCACGCAGCGCTCACTGCTCACCACCTCCGACGAGCTCAGTCCGCGCCTCGCAGCAGCTCGGAACGGCACAGTCCGGGTCGATGCACGGCGCGTTCTCGTCAACTGCCAAGGTGACCGAGACCAGTGAGGTCAACGCAGCCGCGAGATGTGGGTCGGCGATTTCGTAGTAGGTCTGGCGACCTTGCTGTTCAGCGACGATGATCCCGCAACCGCGCAGGCACGCGAGGTGGTTGGAGACGTTCGTGCGGGTCAGGTTCAACCGGCGGGCGAGCTCGGCAGGGAATCCTGGCTCCTCGAGCAGGGCGAGAAGGATCCGAGATCGATTGGGATCTGCCATGGCGCGGCCCAATCGGTTCATCGCATTGACCCGGGAGGCTATAGTCAGCATGCGCTGACCATACAGCGAACGGTGTCGCTAGGTCGATGACCCGAACGTGTCTACTAAGTCACATAGTAGGGTGGGTTCATGGTCGTTCGGAAGCGCTCGCTGTGATGGAACGGTCAACCCTCGATTCACGATCGTCGACGGCTTACGGCTGGGGCTGGGGGCGCTGGGCGTGGCGAACACTGACGTCGATGCGGACCGCCGTGATCCTGCTGGCCCTGCTCGCGCTGGCGGCGATCCCCGGGTCGTTCCTGCCGCAACGGAGCGTGGCGACCAACCCCGCGGCCGTTCCAGGTTTCTACCGGGACCATCCCAGGTTGGCGCCGTGGCTCGACCGTCTCTTCTTGTTCGACGTCTACGCTTCTCCGTGGTTCGCGGCGGTGTACCTGCTGTTGCTGGTGTCCATGACCGGCTGTGTCCTGCCTCGCTGCGCGAAGCTCTGGCAGGAATGTCGCGCGGAGCCGATGCGCGCCCCGACCCGCTTGTCGCGAATGGAAGGTCATCGCGCGTTGGCCGTGTACGCGGACCGCGACTCGGTGCTGCGGCGCGCGGCTGCGGTTCTCTCGCGGCGCGGCTACCGAGTCGTCCAGGAATCCGGTGAAGTACGGGCGGAGAAGGGCTACGTCCGCGAGGTCGGGAACCTCATGTTCCACCTCTCGTTGTTGCTGTTGCTGGTGGGCATGGCCAGTGGCAAGCTCCTCGGGTTCGAAGGTCGAGCGGCGCTCGCCGACGGGGACACCTTCACCAACGTCGAATCGTCCTACGACGAGTTCTCACGGTCGGCCCTCACCCGCGTCGATGAGCTGACGCCGTTCTCGGTCACCCTGGACGGCTTGGACGCCGAGTTCGCCCTCAGCGGTTCGCGTGCGGGGGAGCCTCGCAAGTTCGACGCCACGGTGACCTACCTGCAGGCCGACGGAACCGAGAAGTCCGCCAGCATCAAACCCAATCAGCCTCTCGACATCGAGGGGACCAAGTTGTTCCTCACGGGGCACGGCTATGCGCCGCGCGTCACGGTCCGCGACGGTACGGGTGAGGTCGTGTTCGCCGGTCCGGTGATTTTCCTGCCGATCGAGAACAACTTCACGAGCGACGGAGTCGTCAAGGCGCCGAACGCCCAGCCGACACAGCTCGGGTTCGAGGGTCTCTTCTTGCCGACGGCTCCCACCAATGAGGGCGACCGCTCGCAGTTCCCCGGTTTGATTGCCCCGCGGTTGGACCTGACTGCCTACACCGGTGATCTCGGGATGGACCGGGGTGCTCCTCAGTCGGTGTACGCCATCGAGCTCGACGGCATGGAGGAAGTGGCCCAGAAGCAGATGCGGGTGGGCGACTCGTTGGAGCTGCCCGACGGAGCCGGCAGCATCACCTTCGATGGCGTGTCACGTTTTGCCAACTTCCAGATCGCCTATGACCCGGGCAAGGAGATCTCGCTGGTCGCGGCGATCTTCCTGATGGTCGGCCTCACGACGTCGCTGGTCGTGCGTCGCAGGCGGGTGTGGGTTCGTGCCGTTGACTCCGGGTCGACGGTCACGGTGGAGATCGCCGGCCAGTCGCTGACCCGCAGGGATCTTCCCCCCGCTGATCTGGTCCGCCTTGAACGAGAACTACTCAGCCTCAATGAATCCTTGGAAAGGACCCCGTCATGACCTGGGCTCGGCTGTCGGACGACCTTGTCGTCGCCACCATGATGATCCTCGCGTTGGCGTTCTGCCTCTATGCGGTCAGCATGGCTCAACGCACCACACGGCAGCGAGGCGTCGCGCAGGAACCAGTGACCACACCCGCCGCCTCGTCCTCAGCGGCGGGAGACGCCCTCGAGCACGAGCCCGAGGTGGGCCCGCCGTGGAGCGACCGGACCGCGCGGATCGCGTCGGTCATGGTCGTGATGGGTCTCGTCCTCAATGCGGCCGCCGTCCTGGCACGCGGAATCGCGGCCGAGCGAGCGCCGTGGGGAAACATGTACGAGTTCGCGATCGTGGGTTCGACCGCGATTCTCGGAGCCTATGTCGCGGGCCTGTCCCGGTACCCGCTCCACAGGCTGGGGATCTGGGTGATCGGACTGGTACTCGTGACTCTCGGAAGCGCGGTCACGGTCCTGTACACACCCGTCGACGCTCTGATCCCCGTTCTCGATTCGTACTGGCTGGCGATCCACGTCGGGGCCGCGATCGTCTCGGGCGGAGCGTTCACCGTCGCAGCCGTGACCTCGGCCGTGCAGCTGGTCCGGCCCGGGCGTCACCCCGAACGTGACGAGATGCTGGAGCGCGTTTCCTACGGTTTGATCGTGTTCGCCTTCCCCGTCTGGACGTTCGCGGTCATCGCCGGCGCGGTGTGGGCCGAAGCAGCCTGGGGACGCTACTGGGGCTGGGATCCGAAGGAGACCTGGGCCTTCATCACCTGGGTGTTCTACGCCGCGTACCTCCACGCCCAGTCGACCGCCGGCTGGCGGGGCAAACGCGCCGCCTGGTTCAGCATCGCGGGATACATCGCGTTCCTGTTCAACTTCATCGGCGTCAACATGTGGGTGGGTGGACTCCACTCCTACGCAGGAGTCTGAGGCCCGAGACGCGCGGAGCCCGGCGCGCCGCTCCTCACGAGGGATCGCTGGCGCGTCGGGCTCGTCTCGACGCCGCGTACCGCCATGCTGCGAGAAGCAGGCCGACCATGCCGCCACCGACGATCGCCAGCGTGCGTTGTTGCTGGAAGCGCACCGCCGGAGTGAGACCAGCGCGAAGCTGCACCGTCTCGACCAGCACCTCGGTGCCTCGGGCCTGATTCCGTGCGAGGACCGAGCCGTCCGCTGAGATGAACCCCGAGACACCGTTGGTTGATGCCACCACGACGTCCCTGCCCAGTTCGACGGCTCGAGCGCGAGTGATCTCGAACTGTTGCGCCGGCTGAGCGGTGCCGGTGAACGTGGCGTTGCTGGTCTGCACCACGGCCACGCGAGCGCCCCTTCTCACTTGGGCCGGCAGCACGTCGTCGTACGTCACGTCGAAGCAGATCGCGTCGGCAACCGGCACGCCGTTGACCTGCAACGGCACCTGTCCGTTCCCGGGCAGCATGTCGCGAGGGATCTCCTCGAAGCGCGGGAACCAGTCACCGATGATCGGTCGCCAGGGGATGTATTCGCCGAACGGCACCGGGTTAGCTTTGGTGTAGGAACCGACGGGAATGCCATCGGAGGACCACAGGACTCCCCGGTTGAACGCCTGCTCAGGACGGGGACCGTCGACGATCGCCCCGACGAGCACCGGCGCGTCGACAGCCACTGCCGCTTCACGAATGGCTTGACTCAGGGCGGGGTCCCCGGCCGGGTCGACGGAGGTGGCGTTCTCCGGCCACACCACCAGGTCCACCGATCGCCCTTGCGCCGTCAGTGACTTCGCCAGCCGCTGAGTGGCCTCGAGATGATTGCGGGTGACGGTCCGATGGTGTGCGATCAGGTCAGTTCCATCGCCCGGCACCCCGCCTTGAACCACCGCGATTCGAGCGGACCCAACGCTGGGGACGTGGAAGGGAAGTGTGGCCGCGACCAGTCCGATGGTCATGGGAATCACGAGCCACAGAACCATGACGCGTCGGGGGAACAGGACAAGGTGGGCCGCGCCGAACCCGAAAGTCGCGACCAGCAGGCTGGTTCCGGCGATGCCCAGGTGAGCAAGGGCGGGCTCCCACGCCGTGTCCATCGCGGTGACTCCCAAGCGCCCCCAGGGCATACCGCCCAAGGGCCAGTTGCTTCGCACCATCTCCGTGCTGACCCAGATCAGTCCGCCCCACAGCGGCGCCGCAGTCACGTCGCGGACCATCCGGATGCCCAGGCTGGCGATCGCGAGGAAGAGAGCTTGTGCCGTACCGAGTGCCAGCCACGCGGCCGTGCCGATGGATGCCTCCAACCACCAGAGCATCGGCAACATGTACGAGAGCCCGAAGCACAGACCCAGTAGCAGCGCACGGCTCCGAGACTCGCGTTGAATTGCCCACCACAGGAGTGCCATCGCGACAGGGGCCGCCATGCGGAATCCGTGTGGCTCGAAGGACGATGCCGCCAGGAATCCCCCGAGGCTCACGGCTACAAGTGAAGACCCCATGCGTGGGGCCAAGCTCGTGGGCGCGGCCGAGATGTCAGGCGGGAGTCGGCGAAGCGGTCCCATCGAGGTGGTCTCGAAAACGATCACTCGGACCACCCCAGGCGGTACATCGAGTCAGACGAGTTTGAGCGTTGTCAAGCACGTGGGTGCGTCCGACTTCGTGGTGAAGTCAACGGTCCCTGTCCTGTCGCCCAGGCGAATCGACATGGTTCCCTCGATGTCGGCCGGCAGCCAGAAGCCGACGAACCCGTTCGAGTACGTTTCGACGTCCTCGTCCACGATCACCGTGTCGTTGGTCTTGTCCACGATCTTCGCGCGTACCTCGGTGTCACCCAACTCGCCCTTGCATGTGGTCAGCGAGTGGAAGAAGCACTCGTGCGTTTGCGAAATGAAGGGTGCTGCGGACAGGTAGAAGCGGTCACGGTCCAACGGGACGCTGTCTTCACTGTCGCCCGCGCTGAGGATCAGCTCGTCTGCTCTCACCGAGGCCATCAGGTCAGTTGGTCGCTGGTCCACCGGGAGGCGATCCAACGCGTTGATCACCTCGTCTGCAGATTTTCCGGCGAGCCCATACGACTCCAAGATCTGCTGCGTGTCAGCGGAGTTGCCCTTCGCATCTTCGTTCCCGCCACGTTCTGCTGATGGGCTGCCGCAAGCGGACAAGACGAGGATCCCGAGAATCGCGATACAGAACAGTCTCTTCATCGGTGTGCGCATCCTTTTCTTCATCTGGAACTGGTGGGTCGTGACCTGTCGGTTCTGCGCCATTAAGAGACGCCGTCCGTCTCCTGGAGTACTGGTTCGAGCAGGCTACGCAGAGTCGCAGCGGTGGCCGGACCAATGACTCGAGCGGCAACTCTGCCCCGGCGATCCACCACGAGCGTCGTGGGGACCGCCGAAGTCGTCAGGGCTCCACCGAACGACAATGTCGCCGTCGATGAGTCCTGAGCGATCACACTGTCGTACGGGATCTCGTAATCGCGTTCGAAGGCACGTGCCGCCGCCTCGTTGTCTCGAACGTTGATGCCCATGAATGTCACCGCATCGGCGTATTGATTGGCGACCTCGACGAGGTCAGGTGCCTCGGTCGCACAGGGGACGCACCATGAACCCCACACGTTGTAGACGGTCACCTCGCCGCGCAAGGTGTCCGTGTCGATGGTCTTCCCGCTGAGCAAGCGGGCGTTGAACGGCCGCGACTGGACGCGATCCTCCGATTCGTACTCCTCGATGATCGATCCTCCGTCGGCTCTGGCGGCCGATGTTGGTGTGGACGCGTTGCTGGACCACCACCACGCGAGAATGCCGAGCGTCGCCAGGACGGCGAGTGATGCGAGAGTCCTCTTCCTGGTGCGGTGGAGGGTTCGAGATGGACTAGTCACGGATCAGGACCGCTTTCAGATCGGAGGATTCCACGTGTCGACAAAGCCTTGGGTGGCGGCCATCAGTTCTGACCACCATCCGGTCAGTTGCAGGACGCCCAGACCAATGAGGAAACCGCCGCCGACTCGAGCCATGTTCGCGGAGTGCTTGCGAGCCCAGGCGGTGCGTCGCATCCAGTTGGTCACGGAGAACGCGGCAATCAGGAAAGGGATCCCCAGGCCCAAGCTGTACGCGAAGGCGAGGCCTGCTCCGCGTCCCGCGGTGGCGGACGTCGTGGCCAGAGCGAGTACCGCCGCGAGCGCGGGTCCGATGCAGGGGGTCCACCCGACTCCGAAGACGATTCCGAGTAGAGGGGCACCGGCCAGGCCGACGCGCGGCCGGTACTTGAGTCGGACGGTCCTGTTCACGAACCGAAGGCCCGAGCCGGACAACGCGAAGCCCAGGCCCATCAGCACCGTGAGGACTCCGGACCAGCGGATGATCTGGTCCTGGTGCTCAACGAGTTGGGAACCGAGGATGCCGAAAAGCGCTCCGTAACTGGTGAATACGGCAGCGAATCCCAGCACGAACAGTCCGGCGCCGACCAGCGTGCGCCCTCGGCCATGAGCAGCCTCGCCGCGTAGTTGGCGCGCCACCGTTGATTCCTGCCCCTCGACTCCCGCGACGTACGAGAGGTAGGCAGGAACGAGGGGGAGGGAGCACGGTGAGAAGAAGGAGACGATCCCAGCGATCACCGCCACGAGCATTGCGAGGATCAGCGATCCGGAGAGGATGGTTTCCTGCAGTTCGATCATGGGAGCCCGCCGAGCTCACCGGCACCTCGAGCGCATGGACCCATCGGCCCTTGTCGCACCACGGTCATACCCCTAGTCGGTCGAGAACGAACGTTGACCCATCTACTAAGGAGAATAGTACATGGTGCTCAAGTGTCTCGAGATGCCGCGTGCTGGCGGCCAGCCGCTTGAGTCAGGAGAAGAGAGCGGGGCGACTGCAGCAGGCGTGGGTGAAGCCGCCCTCCCCGCCCGAGTAGGCGGTCAGGAGCGCCGGCGCCGCAGCTGTTCCCACAATCGCCGCCACGATCAGACCAGTGGTCATCCGGCGGAGCGGCGGCTGCGGCCGGACCAGTCGTCGTGCCCGGGCCAGCGTCGCGCCTCCTGTGGCGGCCAAGGCGCCGGAGGGAACCCGCGATGGGGTCATGACGGCGAGTTGGAGCAGCGCTGAGGCAAGTTCGGGGCCGTCCTCGGTCTCGATTCCGTCGTCAGCATGCATCTCCGCGAGATCGGCGATCTCTTGGTGTGCGACGCCGAAGAAGGGCAGGAGGGGGAGTGCCTCCGCGAGAGCCAGCGACCGTTGGACCAGGCGATCGTGACGCGCGGCGAGGTGAACTCGCTCATGTTGCAGGACCAACTCCAGCTGTCTAGCGGTCAGGTGGTCCGTGGCCCCGCGGGTCACGATGATCTTCCCCCGGCGCGACCTGCGCCCATCGGGGATGCAGTAGACAGCCGCGGAACCGTGATCGAGCACGACCACGTCCTGACCGAGCGGGCTTTCGACGAGAGCAAGAGCCCGACGGTGCTGGCGGCGGGCGAGAGTCGCCTCGCGATGATGCCTCGTGAGTGCTCGGGCAACGCGCCACATCACCAGGAAGAACAGTCCGAATCCAACGGCGCTGACCGCCACTCCCGCCGGGGTTGAGTACTGTCGCCGAAGCTCGACGAAGCAAGCGTGAAGGATCTCTCCTGCGGTGCCCACCGGCGAGAACCCCGGCAGAGCGAGGCAGATCGACCCCAGCAGCAGGGAAACTACGACCGCGCCCGCGAGGGCCTGCCAGAACGCAATGGCGAGCCGTGGGGAGCGATGAGTCCAACGAGCACGACCAAGCCCGAAGTGGCCGGCCAGCATGAACGCCCCTGCCAGGGCGAAGAACCCCGCCGCATGGCTCATGGGACGCCCTCGGGGTCATTCCCCGACTCCTGGAGGAGTTGACGCAAAGACGCCAAGGCTTCCTCATCCAGGCGGTCGACGAAGTGCATCAGCACCCCCCGACGGTCCCCGCCGTCGGCGAGTGCGTTGCCGAGCAATGAAGCGGTGTACTCCTCCCGGGTTTCGCGCGGGCTGTAGACGTAGGCGCGCCCCTGACGCTCACGCGTGACGAAACCCTTGCCGTGGAGGTTGTCCAGCACGGTCATGACGGTCGTGTAGGCAATGGTCCGGTCGGCCGCAATGAACTCCTGGACCTCGCGCACGGTCTGGGGCTGCTCGACAGCCCACAGGCGTTGCATCACGGATGTCTCCAGCGGGCCCATCGCTCACCAACTCTCGGTCTACTAATGGACATCGTATCTGGGCGGCCTGAGGTTCCGGACTCGCGAATGAAGACTCAAACTTCCGCATCGGCTCGAACAGACAACTGCCTGCGTTGCATGGCAAGCCGGTGGGCGCCGTTCGGGCTCATTCACGATCCAAACGCGCGAGATTGAACTGACGCGCCCAGTCTCCGAGGAACATTGGTCGCGTTCTTCAGTTGGATTCTTGGCACCCGAGAATAGATCGACCCATTCCGCAGGTCCCGTGGTCCTCGTGAAGTCGCCAGTTCTCGACTTTCAGGCGGACCAGCTCAGTCGACTTCTCACGGGTCGCAATCGGTCAAGCACTGACTTCGGAATCTGCGTGGACCACCCGCGGCCGCGCGTCAACTCCAACGCCGAAATGGTGCGCTCTTGTGTCATCTCCGACCGACGGGTCCGCCCGGGGCTCCACAACCGACCGCAAGATTTGAGCTTCCAGAGCAGGGCGACCTGTCTCGAATTGGCACATGATCCAGGTCCTACACGAGGGTGGAACCGAATGCGGCACCGTTGAGCTGGTGGACTCCAATGGGCTCGTCGATGCTCTTTCCTATCGACATAGCAGCAGGGGTCAATGCCGACGGCCTCATTACGCAGCACCCGAACCATGCCCGAAGAACAGCTGTGCGCCCGACGGCCACACGGCAGGCGCACGAGCGCTTCAACCGATCACTCGAACCCACTGGTTGAGTGCGCGGATCGGGGGAGCGTAGTCCGAGGTAGCCGCAACGGCGTTGCACACCACCTTGACCAGCCAGGCCGGCCAGCGCCCCCAGTTTCACCGGCGTCAGGATCGGCACCGCACCAGATGATGGGCCGGGCTCGTTGGGCTCCATGGACCAACTGCGCGACCGCTCCGCGGTGACCGGACTTCAGCAGGCGAACCAGGCCGCGGAATCGCTAGAGGTAGACGCAGATCGCATCCGTCTGGCACGTCTCGGGCTCAACGGCCTCTGTTGCCGCATGTAGTTGGGCCACGGTCTCGCGCAGGCGACCGAGTTCGGCAATCTGTCTATCGACTTCGGTCAAACGCATCCCCAGGACCTCCCGGACGTGTTCGCACGGTGCCGTCCCGCTGTCGCGGATTTGGAGGATCTGTCGGATCTGCGCAAGCGTCAGCGCTGCGGCTTGGCCGCGACGGATGAAGTCGAGCCGGGCGAGAGCCTCCGGGCCGTAGTCGCGGTAGCCCGATCCGGTTCGCGCAGCAGTCAGAAGTCCCTGGTCTTCGTAGAATCGCAGCGTCTTGGCAGTCGTGCCCGCCGTTTGCGCCAGTTCTCCGATCCGCATGTCGTCCTCCTTGTACTTGACCTTCCAGCATAGTGGAAGGTTGAGAATGGTGGCCGGAAGCGAGAACCGACGTCTGGGAGGAACACTTCATGGGCTCGAAGGTCGATCTGGCGATCATCGGATCAGGCGGCGCGGCCTTCGCCGCAGCGATCCGGGCCACCGGGCTGGGAAAATCGGTGGTGATGATCGAGCGGTCAACGTTCGGGGGCACCTGCGTGAACACCGGGTGCATTCCCTCGAAGAGCCTGCTCGCAGCCGCCGAGGCGCGGCACACAGCAGCTGACACCAGTCGGTTTCCTGGGATCGCGGCGACAGCCGCCCCCGTCGACATGCTGGCCTTGGTCGGTGCCACCCAGTCGTTGGTGGAGTCCTTGCGCGGTGAGAAGTACAAGGACGTGGCCGACGCCTATCGGTGGCGGGTCCTGCACGCCGACGCCTCGTTCGCCGGGACCCCCGACGCGCCGTTGCTGCACACCGTTACCGCCGACGCCATAGTCGAGACGATCAAGGCCGATCACTACCTGATCGCGACGGGATCAGCCCCGTGGGCGGCACCAATCCCCGGCCTGTCCGCCGTGGACTATCTGACCTCGACCACCGCGATGGAACTAACCGAGGTCCCCGACTCCTTGCTCGTGCTCGGTGGCGGCTACGTGGCGATGGAACAAGCACAGTTGTTCGCCCGACTCGGCGCCCAGGTCACCATGCTGGTCCGCTCCCGGTTGGCGTCGAAAGAGGAACCCGAAGCCTCCTGGGCCCTGGAGGAGGTGTTCGCTGACGAAGGCATCCACGTTGTTCGACCCGCCGAGGTCGTCTCCGTGGTCCACGACCCGGCCAGCGGCGGCGTCGTCGCGACGGCGAACGTCTCCGGCACCGAGCAGGAGTTCCGAGCCGACCAGGTGTTGGTGGCCACCGGCCGTCGCCCGGTCACCGAGGGACTAAACCTCGACGCGGTCGGGGTCGAGACCGGCCAGGCCGGAGAAGTTGTGGTTACCAACCAGCTCCAGTCGACGAACCGTCGGGTCTGGGCTGCCGGGGACGTGACCGGGCACCACGAGTTCGTCTATGTCGCCGCGCAACACGGGGCGATGATCGTCGACAATGCGTTCACCAGCACTCACCGCGCTACCGACTACGCCCGCCTGCCACGAGTGACGTTCACGAGTCCCGCCCTTGCCGCTGTGGGCATGACCGAGGCAGACGTCCTCGCTGCGGGGATCCGCTGCGACTGCCGGGTCCTGCCCCTCAGGTACGTGCCCCGCGCGCTGGTCAATCGCGATACCCGCGGCTTGATCAAGATCGTCGTCGACGCCGACACCGGTCGCATCCTCGGACTCACTGCAGTTGCCAAAGACGCCGGAGAACTCGCCGCAGCCGGTGTCTACATCCTCGAAGGCGAGATGACACTCGAACAGGTTGCCCGAGGTTGGGCGCCGTACCTGACGATGGCCGAAGGCATCAAGATCGCCGCCCAATCATTTACCACCGACGTTTCCAAACTCTCCTGCTGCGCGGTGTGACGCGCCCGGACGGGACCTGAAGCGATGAACGAGCGCCGGCCAGCGCCGAAACAAGCGCTCGTTGCCGCTCGCGTGCTGAACGGTCTCACTCGCGCCATGGGCAACCCGTGGTGCTGCCGCCGGCATTGCCGCTTTCTTCGGGTCGTCTGATCACCACGCTGACGGCCGCTCGATCAGACCAATCTGGTCGGCAATCCACGCTCAGCTGGACCGTTCCGGAAGGTCGCCCGTGGTTCTTGAAGCTAGGGATCATTCGCACTACGACCCTTTTTCGTTCGAGGACCGGCACCTCTACGGGGTGGGGCCGCGGCCTGTGCGGTGTGCTGCCAGCCGGCCGTCGGACCCGTGGAGATCGAGATTTCGCCGTCAAAGCCCGCCAACCCGTAGCGGCCACCGCGGCAACCCCGCACCGGACGCACCAGAAGGACCGGAAGTCTGGACCCATGGACACCATCCGGTCGATCATCCTGTTCGTTGTAGCCGCGGTCGCCGAGATCGGCGGGGCGTGGCTGGTCTGGCAGGGCGTTCGGGAGCACAAGGGGTGGGTGTTCATGGGTGCCGGCGTCATCGCCTTGGGCATCTACGGGTTCGTCGCCACGCTCCAGCCCGACGCGAACTTCGGCCGCATCCTCGCCGCCTACGGTGGCGTCTTCGTCGCCGGCTCACTCGCCTGGGGCATGGTCGCTGACGGTTTCAAGCCCGACCGCTGGGACATCGCTGGCGCGCTGATCTGCTTGATCGGTGTCACCGTCATCATGTACGGCCCGCGTGACGCATAAACCGTGAGTGGTCCGACCGCGACTGCCGTGGATTGGGTCGGTGGTGAGGGGGCGTGAGTGCTGCGCGCCAGGGGTTCGCGGGTAGGCGCGGCCTCGCCAGACTCCGAACCCCCTGGGGCGGTTCATGCAAGTGGTGGCCGTTTTGTGGCCTGATTGGCGCAGCTCTGGTTGCAGGCAGTCGGGTATCGTCGGAAGTGACCCGAAGAGAACATCCCTACCATTGGAGGGATTTCCGCGGTTCTCGGTACCCAATGTCTTGGCTCGTGCGGAGCTCGGACTCGTCAGGGGGTCGCAGGTTCAATTCACGCGGCCATGGCGGTTCGCGCCGGCGTCTGGCGTCGATGGGGCCGCCTTCTCCCTCCGGCTGTCGTGCTCGGCGAGAGTAGGGGCTTGACCCACAAGGTGTCAGAATTGTGTCCACAATCAACGCAATCGGCCGCATGTGCGAACAGGCTGAGGCAAATGAGGGATGAAACCGATGCGACTTCTGGCGAGGGTGCGATCAGAACGTTTGCGCAGGTCAGCGCAGTATTCCGCGCCCGCACCATGCCCGACGCAATGGTCAGCATCACGTATCGTGGAAGGTGGCCTTCACGCGGTCATTGGACCGAAGGGGTATCGGTTCGAGTCCAATAGGCGGAGCGCCCGCACCCCGTCTTACCCGCGAAACAGCTCGGACGGGTTCTTTGCGTTCTAGTCCCTCCCGGACCGTTACCCGATCTCCTCGGCGACGCCAAAGTTCAAGCGATGAACTCATGAAGGTGACTGCTGCGCGGGTGGGCGACATCTGATCTGTGGAATCGAGAGATGCTGCTGATCAGATGTCACCTATTCGTGCAGCGGCCCCCATCTTCGGGCACTTGCGATTCGATGCCGGAAACCGCACGTACCTTCTGACACATGAGTCACGGGCGACACACTTGGGGACTGGCCCTTGGCAGTTGGGGTCAGCGGCGCCTCGTCTTGTCCCAATTGCCCATGCGACTTCTGGTGGTGAGGATGGCTGCGAATCGTAGTGACTACTCCGTGCGCCTGGCCGGCCTGATTACCCTTCTCGGATTCTGCGGATTGGTGTTGGCCGGCGTGCCGAGTTGGCCGCTGGACTGGTACGACAGTTTCGGAGTGCTTGGCGCGGTGATTGTGGTGGTCTTCTTCTGTGCGCTCTGGTTCGCGAGTTGGGATGCCATACCACTGGTGCTTGCGGGCATCTCGGGAGTGGCCATGTCAGATGGTGGCTTCAATCCAGACTTGGAAGGGATCGCCTTCTTCGCCTTCGCGGGCGTCAGTTTGGCCGTCACGATCTTCGGCGGCTGGGCCTGGGTCTGGGCGAAGCTGCGACAGCAACGCGCAAACCTCGAGCCGTTAGGCTGACGACAGCATTCCCATTCTCCCAACCGATTGCCATGTTGTGTCCAGGAACAGCAATTGAGGCTGCATGCCGTGTCGAACGCAAAGTAGGGCAAGCCGAGAAGGCGCCCGGAACGGTCTGACGGGGCTGCCTTGACGATCCTCGTTTGCCGGCTGGCGACACGACCTGCTCCAGGCTCACTATGGGTGGTGCCGGGAGGTAGGTGAGCTGGGGGTCGGCGTAAGGTCCGTGCAGGCACTTGAAGATTGTTTGCGCTCCTCTGCCCGCTATCCCGCTTCGCGGCGACAGAGGCACGAGTTCTTGGCCGCACCCTGCGGGACTGCCCCCCCACGAGGCAGGCGACATTATTCAGCCCCGATCCATCCGCGAGAGGCGGCGCGCCTCCAAGCGAGTTCGGCGAGGCGGTCCGATGCGGCCTGCTGGTATCGCATCGCGGCTTGGCTGGTGGAGTGTCCACCGAGGGCCATGAGCTCAGCGAGGGTGGCTCCATGGCGTGCGGCTTCCGTGAGTGCTCCATGGCGTAGGTCGTGAAATCGAAGGTCTGAGCGGCCCGCGATGCGACGGGCCTCGTACCATCCCCAACCTTGGGTGGCGGGTTTGCCTCGGCGCGGCCCGGAGGCCTTGCCGTAGAACGCGCTGGGGGAGAGGTGGCCGCCACTTGTGCCAGGGAACATGAGTCCTTGGAGGCCGGGCGCGGCGTAGGACCGCTTATGTCCGATCACGTCGTCGAGGATGTCTGGGGGGATCGGGACGTCGCGGATTCCGGCGTCGCTCTTCGGCGCCTTGGCGACAACGCCTGCGGATCGCGAGCGTACGACGCCACGTCGGACGTGGATTATCGCGTTCTTCACGTCGACGTCGGAGCGTCGGAGTTCGGCAAGTTCTCCAAAGCGCAGAGCGCAACCGTCGGCGAGAAGGACCAAGAGTCTGTGCCTCTCGGGCATGTTCGCCACGATCACCGCGATCTCCTCCGCGGTTGCCGGACGAATCAGTCGCTTTGACCCCGCCGAGCCACCGCCGGAGATGCCACACGGGTTGAACGGAATAAGCGGCTGTCCGCTGTTCTTGGTCGGATCCGTGGCGGTACGCAAGATGGCACGAAGGAGCGAGTACGCGTGTGCCTGATAGGTAGGACGGTCCGGAACCGCCGTGTCGTACCAGTCGGCGACCGCCTCGGGGGAGATGTCGCGTAAGGCGACATTCGCGAACGTCGGGAGGATGACTCGATCGAGGAGGTCCTGGTAGTGGTCTCGCGTCCGATCGGCCAAAGGCCGACCCTTGACCTTGCGCTCGGCAAGCCATCGGGGAGCGTACTCTCCCAACGTGATCGACCGGGACGCGTTCCTTGCACGTCGAGTTTGCGGAGGGGACCATGCGCCAGACGAGATGGAGCGGCGTTCGTCGACGAGCCATGCCTCGGCGTCGCCGCGGGTCTGGAACGTCCGGGGAGCGTTGTGGCGGAGGGGGTCGCCGCTTGCCGTGAGTCGGCCCTCAGGGTCGGCGTAACGTGCACGGTAGCGGCCGCTCGGGAGTTTCTGGATCTGGCCGAACGATCGCTTTTCGCGCCTTACAGCCTGCTTCTTCGTGTCCAATACGTGTCCAATGAGGAGGGCTTCGTGTCCAATAGTGGCCACACTTGTCCCATGTTGGCGCGATCATTTTGGACTGTAATAGCAGTATAGAACGCGATCGACGTGCGGAAAAGCAACGCGCGGTTTACTGGTTCAAACCCAGTATCGCCCACCCTTGAAATTCCCCGGAATCCCAGCGATTCCGGGGAATTTCTTTCTTGTTGGGTCAGAAGACGTGCTCGGAGCGGCGCCCGAATGCGTCGGCGGACGTGGATCACCGCCTCCGAAATCAGAATGCGCAACGAATGCGCGCGTCGCCGAGAACGAGACGACCAGAGCCGCTCGTGGTTCGCACACCGTTGAGTCTCAGACGCAGGGCAGCGCTGGCATCAATGTCGAGTGCGAAACTCTGCCCGATCTTCATCTCGGAGCGAGACCAGCGTGTTGCGTCATCTGCCTGGACGTTCAGACTCCACCGGGCAGAACTGTCGGACGTATCCGACATCCCGACCGTTGCGCGGACGCGGGTACAGTCCCGGCCCAGGTCGAACTGGGCGGTAACCGGCCCATTGCCCAACCCGTTCGCTCGACCGAGCGCTACGGATCTCGGGAAGGAGGTTCCGTTGACCACGTAGGCGCCGTCGTAGGCGACTCCTTCCACCGGCTCACGGTCGCTCAGGTAGTACCAGTCAAAGACGTTGAAAACCTTGGTCGACGATGCCGCAGCCTTCGTCGTCGGCGTTGCCTTCGAGTAGACACGGTAGCGCTGACCTGCCCCGGCGAGCGTGGCCGTGACCTCAAGGCTGAACTTCGCGTCGTTTCCTACCTTCTTGCTCGCGAGCCTGGACCACGTCGACCCTTGCTTGACCTGCAGCTGAACCCACTTGCCCCTCAGGTTCGCCGATGTCGTCCCGCTCACGACGACCTTCTGCCCTGCGTCGAGTTCTGTTGGTCCCGTAGAGGTGATCGTCATCGTTGCTGCGCGCTGGACCGGCTTCTTGACGATGACCTTCTTCGTCTTGGAATAGCCGGCCTTCGTCGCGCCCTTCTTCGGCTTGAAGGCTCGGAAGAGACGCGGTTTCAACGTGCTGACCTTGTACGTGTACGAGTACGTGCCATCGCTGCGAATTCGAACCACCTTCTCGGTCTGCCATGAGCGATTCGAGCCGGTCAGCAACCGCTTCTGAATCTTCACCTTCTGGCCTGCTGCGCCCGGTCCGACCTTGCCCGAGATGGTGAGGTCGGTGTGCTGGACGATCGTGGATGGCACGTTGATGCTGACCTTGAATTTTCGGGAGGCGGCCTGTGCAGGCGTACCAAGAGACATGGTGGTGGCTACGGATACGGCTACGGCGGCGATCAACAACCTCTTCATGGGCTGCTCCTCAAGAATCTAGTCAAGCGAGCGCGGGATGGACCGCGCCGCGATGCGTTCACGACATCGCCGAGTGGACAGGCGTTCGATCGAGAGGTGCAGCACGTTCCTCCCGAAACCGGGCGACCCGCCAGAGTCTGGCAGTCGTCGGAGCGAAGGGGTCACGGGATTTCGGAACTTGTGACGCATGTGGCGGATAGGTTCGCGTGGTTCGTCCGTTCAGGCGTCTGTCGTTTCTGACATCCGTTCTGAACGGAATTTTGACGATTTTGCGGATGACCGGCACTTGTGTAAGTAGCCTTCCTGTGTTTCGTCGAACTACGGAGAAGATTCATGAAGCGTCTCGCCGCTCTGCTCGCCGCTGTCATTTGTCTGGCCGGGACCGGATCGTTGGTGTCGGTCCCTGCATTCGCGGCGAGCGACGCCTCGATCTCCGGGACGGTCACGGCCACGGGTGGCGGCGACGTCGATTTCGTGCGAGCCGAGGCGTGGGCGTGGACTGACGACACCGAGAGCTGGGACTGGTATGCGGCCGCGGATGTCGACTCCGAGACGGGCGCCTATTCCATCGCTGGCCTCGAGCCGGACACGGACTACAAGGTGTTCTTCTCGTCCCAGGGTCGGCTGCTGTCCGAGTTCTACGACGATGTGCAGGACGTGGAGGACGCGCAGATCGTCGCGACTGACGGCGATGGTGAGATCGCGGGAATCGATGCGGAGCTCGCCGTCGGGCAGTCGATCTCCGGCACGGTGACCGCCTCGGATGCTGGTTCTGTCGCAGACGTCCGTGTCGAGGTCTACGCCTGGGACGGCTGGGAGGCATGGAGGTACAGCACGTCCGCCGACGTCGATGCCACGACCGGCAGGTACACCGTTCTGGGCCTGGAGCCGAACATCGAGTACAAGCTGTACTTCTCCTCATCGGGCCGGCTGCTCTCGGAGTACTACGCGGACCAGGACGACCTGGAGACGGCCGAAACGGTCACCGTCGCCGATGGAGGTACGGCGGGCATCGATGCCACTTTGGCAGTCGGCGGTTCGATGACCGGTGAGGTCGCACTGCCGACGGGCCTCGTCGACCCGTGGGCGAACGTCACCGCCTATCGGTGGAACGACCAGTGGAACAACTGGGAATGGGTCAGTGCGGGCGACATCACTGCTGAAGGCTCCTACACACTCCAAGGGCTTCGGTCCGGCGAGTACCTCGTGGAGTTCGGCGGTGACGAACGACTCGCCAAGGAGTACTACGACGACGCCTTCACCACGGATTCCGCCCAGCTCGTCACGGTCGAGGAAGGCGAGGTCACCACGGGCATCGATGCCGCGATCGACCGGGCGTCGTCGATCTCGGGGAAGGTCACCGTGCCGTCGGGAGTCTCGGCCAAGGACGTCACCGTGACGGTCTTCCGTGCGGGGACGGCCTCGGCCCTGACGACAGGAATCCCTGCGTCCAACGGCAACTACACGGCGTCCGGACTGCCGAGCGGAAGCTACTCGCTTCGATTCACCCACAGCATGACCCTGGTGGCGCCGCAGTACTACGCGGGCAAGAGCACCCGAGCGCAGGCCGACCCCGTCACGCTTGGCTCCGGTCAGGCCAAGGGCGGGATCGACGTCACGATGGCCAAGGGTGCGACGATCTCGGGTCGTGTGACGCTTCCTGCCCAAGGAGGTGACGCGCCCGATGACTACTACGGAACGTTGCGACTCTGGGTCCGTGCTTCCGCACTCAGCGAATGGGAGCTGGCCGACACGACCGATGCGCTGGACGACGGCAAGTTCCGATTCGTCAACGTGCCCGATGGGCAGTACACGGTGGAGGCCCGTGCGCAAGGCCGGTACTCCGGCCTGTTCTGGCAGGATGCCGCTTCCTTGGACGACGCGACCGCCTTCACCATTGCCGGTGGCGTGTCCAGGACGGGCGTAGACCTCGCGCTCGAGTCGGGAGCGACGATCTCGGGCCGGCTGACGGGCTCGGGCGGCGAGAACGTCGCCGCCACGGTCAAGGCATACCGCTGGGATGCGAGCACCCGCACGTGGCAGAAGGTTCTCGAGCAGGAGCACGACCCCTTGGACGAGGACAGCCACGCGTACGTGCTCTCCGGACTCTCGCCGGGTACCTATCGCGTGGGATTCGTGCCGAGTGGATCGACCTACCTTCCGCAGTACTTCAACGGCAAGCCGACGCTGCAACAGGCCGACGACATCGTGGTCGCCCGGCAGGCGAAGGTCACCGGGATCGATGCCACGCTTGCGCCCGACCCCCAGCGCGGCGCGATCTCCGGAACGGTCACGGTTCCTGCCGGAGCGGACCTCTCCTCGACCAACATCGAGGTCTTCCCGAAGGGCAATCGCGACATCGCCACCTTTGTGACGCCCGATTCGTCGGGTGACTTCCACGTGCGAGGGCTGAAGCCTGGGAAGTACACCGTGGCATTCAGCAGCTACGAGCAGGGTCTACTCGACGAGTACTTCGACAACGCCGCCTCACTCGCGAACGCGACGACGGTCGTGGTGAAGGCGGGAGAGGCCACCACGGACATCGATGCGACCCTCGAGACGGATCCTGCGTTCGGGTCGATCTCGGGCACGATGCTGGACACCGCGGGAACTGCGGTCGACGGCTATGTCGGTCTGTGGCGTCACGACGAGGATTTCGACGAGTGGGAGCAGATGCGATCCAGCGGCCCGGGAGCCAACGGGTCGTGGTCCTTCCGCGGTCTCGAGCCGGGCGACTATGCGGTCGAGTTCAACGCGGACGAGTCGACCGGCTTGCTCGACGAGTTCTTCGACGACGCGAGTTCGGTCGATGGCGCGGACCTCATCACGGTCACGGCAGGTCATGCGACGACCGGCGTGGACGGAGTTCTCGCCCGGGACACGACTCTCGGGGCCATTGGCGGCACCGTCACGACTCAGGTCGGGCCGCTCGAGGGTGGCGTGGTCGAGTTCTACCGCCTCGTCGAGGGCTCCTGGGAGCCCGTCCGCAGTGTGTCGATCAGGGCCAACGGATCGTATCGGGAGGCGGGGTTGACCCCCGGTGACTACAAAATCCGATTCTTGCCCGACGACGAGTCCTTCGCCTCGGAGTACTACGACGACAAGGCCACGCTGGCCTCGGCGAACGTCGTGAAGGTGCTCGCGAACCAGGACAGCCCGGGCATCGACGCCGAGCTCGCCTGTGCCGGGGTCTGCCCCGGTGCGGTGATCGCCGCCGGGAGCCCCACTCTCTCCGGCACTGCCAAGGTTGGTTCGGTCCTGACGGTGTCGGCGAACGCAGCGACGTGGTCGCCGTCCGGCCTCACCTTCGGATTCCAGTGGTACCGCGTGAGCGCCGCGGGCTCCACGTCGATCATCACCGGGGAGACCAACAGCAGCTACACCGTGACCGCGACCGACGAGGGCTCACGCCTCTTCGCGAGAGTGACCGCGACCCGGGAGGCCTCGGACGCCGTATCGGCGGACACGCCACGGAGCAGCATCGTCGCTGCGGCGATCCTGCCGTCCACGCCGGCCGGTAACCCGGCGGTCAGCGGTGGACCTCGCGTCGGACAACTCGTCACCGTCACGCCGGGTACGCCTGTGGGTGCCTCCGTCGCGGTCGAGTGGTCGAATGGGCTGCGAGTCGTCGGTCGTGGGACGAGCTATCGGCTCGCTCCTGGTGACGTGGGCCGGAAGATCACGGTCAAGCTCACCTATGCGGCGACCGCGCACGAGCCGACGGTCGTGACGAAGACGGCAGTGCCGTCCGTGGCCAAGGCACTCCCGGCACTCTCGGTCGCCGCGAAGGGAGCGAAGCGGTCCGCCACGTTCAGGATCAGCGTCACGGCGCCCGGCGTCGCACCGACCGGCAAGGTGACGATCAAGCTGGGGAAGAAGACCCTCAAGACGGTCGCCTTGCGCAACGGCACCGTGTCGGTGACCCTCAAGAAGCTCCCGAAGGGCAAGAAGAAGTACACGATCGTCTATGCCGGCGGCAACGGGGTCGCCTCCAAGACGACGAGCAAGACGGTCAAGGTCAAGTAGCAGCGATGCTCCGATCCCTTCCCCGCTGCCGGGGTGGTGAGGGACGGCTGAGGAGGACAGCGGAACTTCAGGGGTGATCGAGAGGTCCTGTCGTTCTGGTGACGGATGCTCAGATCGAAGCGGCGTCGCCCGCGACGACGCCGTTGGTCCGGGGGACCGAGGGTGAGCTGGGCTCGATCGTGGGCTCGGTGTCCGGGTTCGGATCGTCGGGCAGCTCGGGTACGTCGTCGGGGTCTCCGACGGGCACCACCGGGTCGGGTGTGGTCGTCATGATCTTCCTCTCGTGGGTGGGACTGGTCGATCGGGCGGTCGCCCGTCAACGCTGCTCGTGGCGTAGGACGCAGAACTCGTTGCCCTCGGGATCGCGGAGCACCACGAACGGGTCCGTCGGCTGCTGGCCGACGTCCGCGTGGGTGGCGCCGAGGCCGATGAGGCGTTCGACCTCGGCCTCGACCGTCAGGTCGGTGCGTAGATCGGGGTGGTTCCGGTTCTTCGTGGTCTTGGCGTCCGCGGCGGACTGGAGCCACATCGTCAGCGCGCCCGGCGGCGCGTCGTCCGCAGGCAGCAGGTGGGTCGTCCCGTCCGCCTGCTCGATCCGGTAGCCGAGCGCCGCCGACCAGAACGCCGCCATGCGCTCAAGGTCGTCCACGTCCAACGTCCACTGCACGATTCGGGCCGTCATGACGATCGCGTACCCCACCGAATCCGTTCCCATTCATGCAGTTTCCCGCGATGGGATCGCGAGGTAGCCTCAGGGAATGACGGCCGGCCCACGCTTCGAGAGCTCCTCGGATCGGTCGTCGCTGCAGGGCGAGGAGCCCCGTGCTCTGGACCTCAGCCGGATCGTGCTGGCGCTCCACGAGGCGGCGGACGTCGGCGAGACCGTCGACCGCGTCGCCGAGTACTCGCTCGCCGCGGTCGGCTGCGACGACGCGGGCGTCCTGCTCGTGCACAGCCGCCACCGCATCGAGACGGCGGCCGCCACGAGCGAGCCCGTGCGCCGCGCCCACGACCTGCAGGTCGAGCTCGACGAGGGACCGTGCCTGGACGCATTGGAGAACCTCGACGTCGTCTACCACGTCGAGGACACGTCGTCCGACGACCGTTGGCCGCGGTGGAGCCGTGCCGTGGTCGATCTCGGGTACCGCAGCGTGCTCAGCATGCCGTTGGCGACGAGCGAGCGGCGCTACGGCTCGCTCAACGTCTACTCGACCCGGCCCCGGGCGTTCGACGAGGACGACGTCGCCGTCGCGGCGATCCTCGCGCGGCACGCCTCGGTCTCGCTCGCGGCGAACCTGGCCAACGAGGGGCTGCGGAAGGCGGTCGACGCCCGGAAGCTGATCGGCATCGCCATGGGCATGATCATGGAGCGCTACGGCGTGGACGCCGACCGCGCGTTCGACGTCCTGCGGCGGCTCTCGCAGGCGGAGAACGTCAAGCTGCGCGAGGTCGCGCGCCAAGTGGTGGAGCGCCGCGAACTGCCCCACGGTTGACGGAGACGAAGGAGAGAACGCCATGCCCGGTGCACGCAACCGCAGCCTGAAGAATCCCGACCTCTACGAGGACCTGCGCGACGAGGGCGCGTCCAAGGAGAAGGCGGCCCGGATCTCGAACGCGACGAAGCAGAAGGGCCGCTCGCAGAAGTCCGTCGCCGCGAAGGGCGGCCGCTCCGGCTCGTACGAGGACTGGACCGTCCCCGAGTTGAGGAGGCGCGCGAAGGAACTGGGTCTGACCAAGTACTCGGGCAAGCGCAAGAGCGAGTTGATCGACGCGATTCGCCACCACTGATGAGTGACGGCCCACGGAAGCTCGACGCGCGGATCGACCGCAACTGGAGCGAAGTGCTCCAAGAGTTGCGGGTCGCCCAGACGGGCGTGCAGATCCTCAGCGCGCTGCTGCTCACGGTCCCGTTCTCGGGCCGCTTCGACGACCTGACCGACACGCAGCGCGGCGTCTACGTGGGCGTGCTGCTGTGCGCGATGACCTCGATGCTGCTGCTCCTGACGCCCGTCGCGCTGCACCGCCAACTGTTCCACCGCGGCGAGCGGCCGTGGCTCGTCGGCGCGGCACACCAGCTCTCGAGGATCGGCCTGGTCCTGCTCGTGGTCGCGAACGTCGGCACGACGTGGCTCGTCGTCGACGTCGTGCTCGGCGACACGTGGGCGATCGTGGTGGCCTCGGTCCTGACCCTCGTCGTCGTGGCCCTCTGGGTCCTCCTCCCGGCGTGGATCCGGACCGTGAAACGCTGACGTGGCAGCATCGTGGTCGTGCAGACCCGACAGCTGACCCGGCCCGACGCCATGGCGATCGCGTTCCACGAGTGGAACGCGCACGCCGGATCGGTCCCGGTTCTCCTCCAGCACGGCTTCGCGGCCTCCACCGAGGCGAACTGGCACGCGACGGGGGTCGTCGACGCGCTCGTCGCGGCCGGCCGGCACGTCGTCGGCATCGACGCCCGCGGACACGGCCAGTCCCAGAAGTCCTCCGACAGCGCGCTCTACGGCGAGCCCGCGATGGCCGCGGACCTGTCGGCGGTCGCGGACACCCTCGGGCTCGAGGAGTTCCACCTCGTCGGCTACTCGATGGGGGCGGTCGTCGCACTGCTCGCCGCCGCCGACGATCCGCGCATCACCCGCCTCGTGGTCGGCGGAGTCGGCTCGGGGATCGTCGAGACCGGCGGGGTCGACACGCGTGCCATCGACGGCGAGCTCGTCGTCGCCGCGCTGCTCGCCGAGGGCGACCTCAGCGCCTACCCGGAGGGCGTGCTGGCGTTCCGTCGCTTCGCCGACGCGATCGGCGCGGACCGTCCATCACTGGCCGCGCAGGCGCGCGCGATCCACGGCGGCGGCATCGCCCTCGAGCGCATCGCGTCGCCGAGGCTCGTCATCGCCGGTCGCGACGACCCCCTGGCCGCGCATCCGGAGGTGCTCGCCGACGCCCTGCCGGACGGTCGGCTCCACCTCGTCGACGGCGACCACCTGGCCGCCGTCCTCGCGCCGGACTTCACCCCGGCGATCGTCGAGTTCCTGGCCGGCTGACCATGGACCCGGCCACCACCACGCTCGTCATCCTCGGGCTCGCCGTGGTCGCCCTGATGAGCAACCGGGTGCCGCTCGCGGTCGTGGCCCTCGGCGTCGCGCTCTCCCTGTGGGCCACGGGGATCCTCTCGCTCGAGGAGGCCCTCGCCGGGTTCGGCGACCCCGTCGTCTCGTTCATCGCGGCGCTGTTCGTGGTCGGTGAGGCGCTCGACGCCACGGGGGTCACCACGTGGGTCGCGCGGCGCGTCGTCAGCGCGGCCGGGACGTCGCGCGGGCGACTGCTCGTGGCCATCATGCTGCTGTCGGCCGCGCTCACCGCCCTGATCAGCGTCAACGGCGCGGTCGCGGCGCTGCTGCCGCTTGTCGTCGTGATCGCCGTCCGGCTCGGGCTGTCGCCGTCGAAGCTGCTGCTGCCCCTCGCGTTCGCCGCCCACGCGGGCTCGATGCTGACGCTCACGGGCACCCCGGTCAACATCCTCGTCTCGCAGGTCGCCGACGACGCCGGCGCGCGGCCGTTCGCGTTCTTCGAGTTCGCGCTCGTCGGCGTGCCCCTCGTGGTCGGCACGATGCTGCTGACCCTGCTGCTCGGCGACCGGCTCGTCCCGGTCCGATCACCCGAGGGGATCGGTGCCGACCTGAGCGGTCACCATCGACTCCTCGCCCGCGAGTACGAGCTGGACCCCGCGGAGCCGCTGCTCGGATCGCTGCGGGGTGTCACCGAGGTCGTCGTGGCTCCGCGCTCGGGCCTCATCGGACTGCACCTGCACGCCGGGATGACGACGCCGAGCGGTGACCTGGTCGTCCTCGGCGCGCGGCGCGGTGGCGCCCTGCTCAGCACGAACGCGGCGCTCGAGGCCGGGGACTCGCTGCTGCTGGCCGGTACGTGGAGCGACCTGGAGCGCCACACGGCCGACCCGGACGTCCTCGTCGTCGACTCGCCGCAGGCGCTGCGTCGCACCGTCCCGTTCGGCCCCGGCGCGGGACGGGCGCTCACGATCCTCGTCGCGATGATCGCGCTCATGGTCTCGGGCCTGGTTCCGGCGGCCGCCGCGGCGATGCTCGCCGCGCTCGCGATCGTGGTGACCCGCATCCTGTCGATCGACGACGCCTTCCGAGCCATCTCGTGGACGACGGTCGTCCTCGTCGCGGGCATGATCCCGCTGTCGACGGCGGTCACGTCCACGGGCCTGGCCGACGACGTCGCGCGGGGCCTGCTCACGGTCCTCGGCGACGCCCACCCGCGGTTCGTCCTGCTCGTCCTGTGCGTCGCGACGATGCTCCTCGGGCAGCTGATCTCCAACATGGCCACCGTGCTGGTCGTGATCCCCGTGGCACTGGCGGTGGCGCACGACTTCGACGCGTCGCCACTGCCGTTCCTGATGGCGCTGACGGTCTCCGGCGCGGCGGCCTTCCTGACGCCCGTCGCGACCCCGGCGAACACGATGGTGTTCGAGCCGGGCGGTCTGAGGTTCGGCGACTATTGGCGGCTCGGGCTGCCGCTCATGCTGCTGTTCCTGGCCGTCGCGGTGCTGTACGTGCCGTGGGTGTGGCCGTTCTGAGGGTCGCGTGGATCAGTGCGAGCGCCACGCCTCGTCGTTCGCGATGCGCTCGGCGACCGACTCGGGCAGCTCGTCGGCGGTCAGCTGGGCGATCGTCACCGCCTCCAGCACCTCGCGCAGCGCATCGCGGGCCGCGACCCACACGGGCTTGAGGGCCTCGGCGCGCCCTTGGTACGAGACCGACTCCGGACGCACGCCGTACACCGACACGAGCGGACCGTCGACGGCGCGGATGACGTCGGCGACGGTGACGGTGGAGGGCTCCTTCGCGAATCGCCAGCCGCCGGACTGACCACGCTGGGCCAGCAGGATGCCGGCCTTGCGCAGGTCGCCGAGGATCGACTGGAGGAAGCCGTGGGGGATCTCCTGGGCCCGGCCCAGCTCGTCGGCGGTGACCGACTGCTCACCGCCGCGGGCGGCGATCTCGATCAGGGCGCGCAAGGCGTAGTCGGACTTCGTGGAGACTCTCACGGGACCAGTCTCCCAAAGCCGGGCCGCGAAGCCGCGGATATCCTCCAGAGGTGACGCCACATGCACCCTCCGGATCCGACGTCTCGGCCGTTCCCGCGGCTCCGCTCGTCCACGTCGTGCGGGGTGACCTCGTCGAATCGGTCCACCTCGGTCACCTCGTCACCGTGACGTCCGACGGCGGCGCCGGACTCGAGCTCGGTGAGCCCGACGTCGTGTTCTGGCCACGATCGAGCGTCAAGCCGCTGCAGGCGGTCGCGATGGTCCGCGCGGGGCTGGACCTGCCCGACCGGCTGCTGGCGCTCGCCGCGGCCAGCCACAACGGCGAGGCCTCGCACCTCGCGGGCGTGCGGGAGATCCTCGCCCTCGCCGGACTCGACGAGGGCGCGCTGCAGAACACGCCGGACCTGCCCTGGGGACGCGCCGCGGAGCGGGCATGGCTCGCCGCCGGCGGGGGACCGGAGCGCATCGTCCAGTGCTGCTCGGGCAAGCACGCGGCGATGCTGCTGACGTGCGTCACCGCCGGCTGGGACCCGGCCACGTACCTCGAGCCCACGCACCCCCTGCAGCAGGCGATCCGGCAGACCCTCGGCGAGTTCACGGGCGTCGACGTCGCCCACGTCACCGTCGACGGCTGCGGAGCCCCGCTGTTCTCGACCACCGTGCGTGGCCTCGCCCGGGCGTTCGCGCGGGTCGCGGCGGCTCCCGAGCGAGACCCGGGTGCGCCGGAGGCCGCGGTAGCGCGAGCGATGGTCGCCCACCCCGACATGGTCGCGGGCGAGCGCCGGCCGGCCACGACGCTCATGCGCGCCGTGCCGGGCCTCGTCGCCAAGGACGGCGCCGACGGCGTCTTCGCGGCGGCCCTCCCGGACGGCCGGGCCGTCGCGCTCAAGGTCCTCGACGGGGGGGAGCGGCCACTGGCCGCGGCGCTCGTGGCCGCGCTCGACCACTTCGGCGCCTTCGACGGCGACGTCGACCACGAGGCAGTCGCCGGCCTGCGCGAGCAGGTCATCCGGGTGCGCGACACACCGGTCGGCGCCGTGCGCGCCGCCTTCTGACCGACGCGTCAGGACTCGTGGGCGCGGACCCACGCGATCGTCGCGGGGTCGCGCGTCTCGAACCGGTCGGCCTCCTCGCCGCCGTCGCAGCGGCTCAGCACGACGACCGCAGCGCCCGCCTCGAGCTCGACCAGGCGGCAGGTACCGCCGTGGTCGGCCCAGCGCGCGAGGCGCTCCAGCTCGTCAGCCACCGGTGTTCTCCCGCTCCCGCCATGCGAGCAGCTGACGGTGGAGGTTCCACGAGCCGACGAGGACGGGATCGGTGCCGAGCTCGGGGACGATCTCGGCGAGATCGGCGTCGACCGGCCACCGGCGCGGGTGGATCAGGATCGCCTCGTTCTGGGGTCCGCCGATGCCGCCGTGCGAGCCGACCTGCCCCTCGAACGCATGGATCTGGCCAAGCTCGTCGACCGTCGAGATGATCACGAGGTCGCCCGCGTCGCCGATCGCATGCAGTCGCGCGAGGTCGGCGGCGGTCCGCGACGGGTACCCGGCGAGCGGGTCCTGATCCGTCACGTACGCGTCGGGACCGAGGCCGCGGGCGCCGGCAGGGCCGAGCACGATGGGACGGCCCTCGTCGTCGGTCGACATCACGAGGCCGACCCCCTCGCTGGCGAGCAGTCCGGGCACCAGGCGCGGCCAGCGCTCGTCGATCTCGGCGAGCGTGGGGCGCGACTCCAGTCGCGGGAACCAGATCATCCCGAGGTTGCCGCCACCGGTCACCACGACCTCGGGCGTCACCTGGTCCAGCTCCTCGCTTCGGACCGCGGTGGAGTCGACGACGACCCGCTCCGAACGGCGGGCCCGGTCGCCAAGGACGGACGCGAGCAGGGCGTTGATGGGGCCCCAGTCCTCGCCGCCGTCGGCGGTGGTCATGACGGACGCGCCGGCCTGGTCGACCTGCATGAGGTCCGAGACCCGATCGGGGAAGCTGCGGCCGGTGAGGTCGGCGAAGGTCCGGCCGAGGCTCTGCCCGTGGTCGGACACGATCACGAGGTCGTAGGCGGTGGACACGGACCGGGCCACGTCCTCGAGGGCGGCCAGCACACCGTCGAGGCCCTCGATCGCTCGCATCGACTCGGGCCGCTCGGGGCCGGCGTGGTGCGCGATCTCGTCGTAGTCGACGAAGTCCACGAAGATGATCGGCGCGCCCTTGGCCATCTCCTCGGCCACGAGGGAGAGGTTGAGCTTGCGCAGCAGGACGTTCGTGAGCCCGCGCAGCACGATGTAGCCGCCCTTGCGGGGGATCCGCGGCTCGACGCCGCGCACGCGCTGGCGGTGGCCCTGGTGGAGCTCCTTGATCACCTCGCCGACGGTCATCACGAGCGCGCCGGGGAGCAGGAACGGGCGGATGAAGAACGAGAGGTAGCCCGACCCGGAGCCCATCTGCTGCAGCTTCGTGGCGTTGCTGATGACGAGGTAGCCGCGCTCTGACTCACCCGTGTAGGTCGTGCTGACAGCCGCGCCGCCGTCCTTGAGCAGGCCCTCACCAGGAGTGAACCGGCTCTCCACGAGGTGCGAGTCGGTCGGGTTGCTGGCCGCGATGAGGCGGCCCGAGCGCCGGTCCCACCACCGGAAGGCCGGGACGACGTCGTCGCTGCCGTGCAGGATGCCGGCCATGGTCGCGGGGGTCGTGCACGGGATCGTCGCCCACCACCCGGACAGCTCGTGGCTCGTGCCGATCCAGCGGGCGATGTTGGGCGCCTGGCCGCCGGCGATCGCGCGACGCAGGATCGGCAGCGCCACGCCGTCGAGCTGCACGACGAGGAGCCCGTGCTCGGGCCGGTCGCCCACCAACTGACCGAGCCGGCGCGACGTGCGCGCGGTGGCCGCGCCGACGACGTAGGCGCTGTCGGTGGCGCCGGAGAACCACCGGCCGATCGCGAGGATCGTGGACGCGACGAGCAGCACGACCACGGTCTCCTCGACGCCGACGTCGCTGTACGTCGCCAGGCTGAGGGCCGCGGCGAGCACGAGGACCTGGGCGCCGAATCCCAGCAGCAGGGCCAGCACGACGCTGCCGCGCGCGGCGAGCCAGCGCAGCGGACTGGCCAGCACGAGGTCCAGCAGGACGGTCGCGACGACGATCGCGATCACGAGGCCCCACTTGTCACGGGTGGACACGCCGGCGACCCACAGGCCGACGAAGACCGCGACGAACGTGACGAACAGCGTCCACAGTCCCTGCAGCAGGTCCGAGACCCGGTGCCAGCGGCCGCGCGTGGGGGCGGGAGCGGCCCATCCGTTGCTCACGGTGGTCATCGTAGGACCGTCCGGTCGCCGAACTCGGGCACGACGACGGTCGCGGCCAGTTGCGCCTCGGCCGCCGCGTCGCGGAAGCGGTCCGCGGGTGAGGCGAAGAAGTGCTGGTGCACGGGAGTGGTCTGGCGCACCACGACGGGCCAGAAGGTGCCGTAGTGCACGGGCACGACCCAGCGCGCGCCGACCTGCGCGACCGCCGCGACCGCCTGCACCGGATCCATGTGCACGTCGGGCAGCGACGGTCCCCAGCCGCCGATCGGCACGAGGGCCAGGTCGACCGGCCGGACGGCCGCGAAGTCGTCCTCGCCGGTGTCGCCGGGGTACCAGCAGGACACGCCACCGGCGCTGAAGCGGAAGCCGATCGCGGGCGCCGTGCGGGCGCCGGGCCGCTTGTCGCGGCGATCGTCATGCTGCGCGGCGAAGACCTCGATCTCGACCCCGGCGACCTCGATCCGGTCTCCGGGGTCGACCTCGATCACGGCGAGCCGCTCGAGTGACCGCACCGCCGCGACCGCGCCGCGCGGCACGACGATCGGGACGGCATCGTCGAACCGGCGCAGCGACGGCAGGTGCAGATGGTCGTGGTGCAGGTGCGAGATCAGGACGACGTCGCTCCGCGTGGCCGAGGCCGGCGGTGGGGGACTGGCCCGTCTCAGGTGGAACAGACGGCGCGACATGATCGGGTCGGTCACGACGGCCGCCCCGGGCAGATCGACGGTGACGAAGGAGTGGCCCCACCACGTCACGTCGGTCATGGGGTTCAGTGTGGCGTGAACCCGCCCCTCAGCGCACGAGACTCTGGATCTGCGCGCCGCCGAGCGAGAGCAGCGACAGCTCCTCGAGGGTGTCGTTGTCGACGCTCATGAGCTCGCCGTTGGCGAACGTCGCGTAGACCGAGATGCTGCCGCCGCAACCGGCGTACTCGCGGTCCTCGAGGGTCGTCACGCCGTTGGCCTCGAGGACGTCGAGCTGGGCCAGCACCGCGTCGATCTCGGCGGCCAGACCCGGAATGAGGGCGCCGTAGAGCGTCTTGAAGGCCTCGAGCATCTCGCGCAGCTGCGCCGGGGTGTACGACTCGCCCGTGCCGGCCGAGCGGAGCTTCTTCGAGACCTGCGCGACGGTGTCGCCGACGACCTCGGGCACGTAGTTCGCGTCGTAGGTGAGGGTCTTGAAGTCGGCGTTCGTGGCGCACGCGCCCTGCTTGACGACGGTGCGGACGTTCTTGGCGGCGGTGCGCGTCTTGCCCTTGTACTTGTAGGTGACCTTCACGGTGACGCGGTAGGTGCCGGGGCGCAGCGTGACCTTCTTGGCGTTCTTGCGCACGACCTTGCCGGACTTCGTGACGGTCAGGGTCTTCTTCTTGATCGAGACGCCCTTGGCCTTCTTGTACTTCGGCACGACCGTGGCGGTGCCGTTCCAGCCGATCCACGCGCTCGCGCTGTTGGTGATCCGGACGGGCTTCACGGCCGCCTCGGCAGGGGTCGCGATGAGGGCGCTGCCACCGACGATCGCGAGGGTGGTGAGCAGTCCGAGAAGAGTGCGGCGCATGGGGGACCTTTCGAGGCACCGGAAAATGGGTCTTCGAAATGGTACCTGTGTGGTGTCTGTGACATGCGTGAACGCCTGTGGATCACGGGTGCAGATCGACCGGCGAGCCCTCGATGTTGCCGACGATGCCCCGGATGATCCCGGCGCCGTCGGTGCCGCGCAGGGAGTCGTACCAGGCCTCGGTGACGCCCGGGGTGAGCATGTGGGTCTCCTCGGCGCGCCGGCGCGCGCGCAGCACCAGCTCGCCGGCGCGAGCAGTGCGCACGCGCTCGTACCGCTGGAGCGTGTCCGCCACACCGAGCGTGTGCGAGGCGAACAGGGTGCCCAGCGCGAACGCGTCCTCCAGGGCCGAGCAGGCGCCCTGTCCGATGTCCGGGGACGTGGTGTGCGCGGCATCGCCCAACAGGGCCACCCGCCCCGAGACCCACGTGTCGAACGGCGTGACGTCCCAGATCTCCACCCGGTTGAGTGACGTCTCGGGATCGATCGCGTCGAGGAGCGCCCGCACGCCCGGCGCGCGCCAGTGGCCGAATGCCTCGTGCAGCGGTTTGACGCCCCACGCGCGCTCGTACGGTGTGCCGGGCGGTTGCGGGACGTCGACGAAGAAGTAGAAGCGGTCTCCGGCGATCGGCATCACGGCACAGCGCTTGCCCTCGCCGACATAGGTGGTCCACTGGTCCGCCGGCCCGATCCGCTCGTCCACCGGCACGAGGCCGTTGAAGTTGGTGTAGCCGCAGTACCGGCGCTCGACGCCACCGGTGACCACGTCCCGCACGATCGACCGGGCACCGTCGGCCCCGATCAGCAGGTCGGCGGAGACGGTCTCGCCGTTCTCGAAGGTCGCGACGGCGGCCCCGTCGGTCTGGTCCACCGCGACGAGCCGCATCCCGAACCGGATGCCGTCCAGCCCGAAACGCTCCATCAGCAGGGCCTGCAGGTCGGCGCGCGCGACGGGATAGGGCTGCTGGCCCGTCTGCTCGGTCACCGGAGCGAGGCTGAACTCGCACAGGGACTCGCCGGTGAGGCCGTCGCGGTAGGACATCGTGGCCATGTCACCGCCCAGCGCCGCAACCTCGTGCCCGACGCCCAGCCAGTTGAGCACCTTGACGCCGTTCGACCACAGCGACAGGGCCGCGCCGACGGGGCGGTTCTCGGTCACCTGCTCGTAGATCGTGACCTCGTGCCCGAGCCGCCGCAGGGCGATCCCGGCGCTGGTGCCGCCGATGCCCGCGCCGATGATCGTGACCTTCATGGCACGACGGTAGGAATCGCACGTGACGCAGCCGTTACGGCGACGGACGTCCTGTGTGACATGAGCGTCGCTCGGCGCCGACGGCTCTCGGTAGGGTGGTCGGCAAGAGCGCCACCCAGCCGTAGGGGTCGCCAGTCGCAAAGGGGTTAGCCATGGGTCTGTCCGTGACCGTTTCCGGAACCGCTCAGGAGGTGGACCCCGGGACGAAGGCCTGGCAGCTGTTCGCCGAGCAGACCGACGTGATCGCCGCACGCGTGAACGGCGACCTCGCCGATCTGGCGCGGGAGCTGGCCGACGGCGACGCGGTCGAGCCGGTGCCGATCGACTCGCCCGACGGCCTCGACGTGCTGCGCCACTCGACCGCGCACGTGATGGCCCAGGCCGTGCAGGAGCTCTTCCCCGCAGCGAAGCTGGGCATCGGTCCGCCGATCACCGACGGCTTCTACTACGACTTCGACGTCGAGGTGCCGTTCACCCCGGAGGACCTCGACAAGATCGAGTCGCGCATGCGCAAGATCGTCAAGGAGGGTCAGCGCTTCAGCCGGCGCGAGATCGCCGACGACGACGCCCGCGCCGAGCTGGCCGACGAGCCGTACAAGCTCGAGCTGATCGGCCTGAAGTCCACCGCCGGCGATGCCGCGGAGGGCGCCTCCGTCGAGGTGGGCGAGGGCGGCCTGTCGATCTACGACAACCTCAAGCGTGACGGCTCGCTCGCGTGGAAGGACCTGTGCCGCGGCCCGCACCTGCCGACCACGAAGCGCATCCCGGCGTTCAAGCTCATGCGCTCGGCGGCGGCGTACTGGCGCGGCAACGAGAAGAACAAGCAGCTGCAGCGCATCTACGGGACCGCGTGGCCGAGCAAGGACGACCTCGACGCGCACCTGCACCGCATCGAGGAGGCGCAGCGCCGTGACCACCGCCGGCTCGGCGCCGAGCTGGACCTGTTCAGCTTCCCCGACGAGATCGGCTCGGGCCTCGTGGTGTTCCACCCCAAGGGCGGCGTCATCAAGCGCGAGATGGAGGACTACGTCCGCCAGCGCCACATCGAGGAGGGCTTCGACTACGTCGGCACCCCGCACCTGACGAAGGAGCAGCTGTTCTACGAGTCCGGCCACCTGCCGTACTACGCGGACACGATGTTCCCGCCGATGGAGTTCGAGGGCGCGAACTACATGGTCAAGCCCATGAACTGCCCGATGCACAACCTGATCTTCCGGTCGCGCCAGCGCTCGTACCGCGAGCTGCCGCTGCGTCTGTTCGAGTTCGGGTCCGTGTACCGGTACGAGAAGTCCGGCGTGATCCACGGCCTGACCCGCGTGCGCGGCCTGACCCAGGACGACTCGCACTCCTACGTCACCGCCGAGCAGGCGCCCGGCGAGATCAAGCACCTGCTGAACTTCGTGCTCAGCCTGCTGCGCGACTTCGGCCTCGAGGACTACTACCTCGAGCTGTCGACCCGCGACGACTCCAAGCCGGACAAGTTCGTCGGCTCGGACGAGCAGTGGGAGGTCGCGACCGAGGTGCTGCGCCAGGTCGCCGTCGACTCCGGTCTCGAGCTCGTGCCCGACCCGGGTGGAGCGGCCTTCTACGGTCCGAAGATCTCGGTGCAGATCCGCGACGCGATCGGTCGGACCTGGCAGATGTCGACGATCCAGTACGACTTCAACCAGCCCGCCGGCTTCGGTCTCGAGTACGTCTCGGCCGACGGGTCGCGCCAGCAGCCGGTGATGATCCACTCGGCCAAGTTCGGCTCGCTCGAGCGCTTCTTCGGCGTGCTGACCGAGCACTACGCCGGCGCGTTCCCTCCGTGGCTCGCGCCCGTGCAGGCGGTCGGCATCCCGGTGGCCGAGCGGCACGTCGACTACCTGTACGCGCTCCGGGCCCGGCTCAAGGCCGAGGGGATCCGGTTCGAGGTCGACGACTCCGACGAGCGCATGCAGAAGAAGATCCGCACCGCCCAGACGCAGAAGGTGCCGTTCATGGTGCTGGTCGGCGACAAGGACGTCGAGGCCGATGCGGTGTCGTTCCGCTATCGCAACGGCGAGCAGGAGAACGGCGTGTCCCTCGACGACGCCGTCGCGAAGATCGTCGCGGCGGTGCGCGACCGGGTCCAGGTCTGATGGCCGATCCGGACGGCCTGGAGCGGCTCTGGGCGCCCTACCGGATGGCGTACGTGCGCGATGCGGGCGCCGACGACGACGGCTGCCCGTTCTGCGCGATGGTGGCGGGGGAGCGGCAGGCCGAGCTCCTCGTCGCGCGCGGTGAGCACTGCTTCGTCGCGATGAACCTGTACCCGTACAACCCGGGGCACCTCATGGTGCTGCCGCTGCGCCATGAGCCCGACCTCACGGCGATGTCGGTCGAGGAGACCCACGAGCTCACGGCATTGACCCAGCACGCGATCCGCGCGATCCGCCAGGTCAGCAGCCCGCACGGGTTCAACGTCGGCCTCAACCTCGGCAACGTCGCGGGCGGGTCCATCGCGCAGCACCTGCACCAGCACGTCGTCCCGCGCTGGGGCGGTGACGCGAACTTCATGACGATCGTGGGACGGACCAAGACATTGCCGCAGACGGTGGCCGAATCGGCCGACCTGCTGCGCGAGGTGTGGGAGGCGGTGGCCTGATGCTCGAACGATTCCGGGCCTATTGGAACAAGCTGCTGTCGCCGGTCGCCGACGGCCTGATCAGGATCGGCGTCGGACCCGACATGGTCACGTGGGTCGGCACGATCGGCGTGTGCGTCGGCGCGCTGTGGCTGTTCCCGCAGGGGCAGTTCTTCTGGGGCACGATGTTCGTCACGGCGTTCGTGTTCAGCGACATCGTCGACGGCACGATGGCCCGCAAGCTCGGCCGCTCGTCGAAGTGGGGCGCCTTCCTGGACTCCACGCTCGACCGGATCGGCGACGCGGCCATCTTCGGCGGCATCGCGCTCTGGTACGCGTGGGACGGCGACTCGCGGCTCTACCTGTGCCTGGCGCTGGCCTGCCTCTTGCTGGGCATGCTCACGAGCTACGCCCGGGCTCGCGCCGAGTCACTCGGCATGGAGGCCAAGGGCGGGATCGCTGAGCGCTCCGACCGGCTCGTCGCGATCCTCGTCGCGACCGGCCTGTCGGGTCTGTTCGACCTGCCGATCCTGCAGCAGATCACGCTCTGGGTGTTGGCGATCGCCAGCCTCGTCACGGTCGGCCAGCGCATGCTCATGGTCAAGAAGCAGGCCGACAACCCGCCTGCCGCGTAGTCGTTCACGCGGCGAGGGGTCGGTAGCGCTGGTTGAGTTGCCAGTGCCCCTTCACGAGGAACTCGGGCATCGCGTCGGTGGCGAATCGGATGGGTATGTCGGCGTCGTGCACGAACCGGTGATGATGTCCGCAGAGCAGGACGCCGGTGTCGGTGTTGGTCGGTCCGCCGCGGCTCCAGGGGATCGCGTGGTGGGCCTCGCACCAGCCCGGTGGCCGATCACAGCCCGGGAACGCGCAACCCAGATCTCTTTGGGCGAGGGCGACGCGTTGGGCAGCGGTGTGGTGCCGTTTGGTCCGGCCTTCGTCGAGCACCTGTGAGGTTCCGTTCATCACGACGGGCAGGATTCCGGCGTCGCAGGCGAGCTTGCGGAGTTGTCCGGCCGAGATCCGGGTGCCGTACTCGGTCACCCCGGCCCGATCGGTCTCGCCCCGCAACGTCGACTCGTCGACGGTGACCACCAGGGTCGCGGCGACGCCGCCGTGGTTGCCGTAGCAATCGCGCGGCAGGTGCCGGATCACCTCGGTGAACGCCTCACCGGCCTTCTGCGACGGGGTCAGGCGCTCGTTCTCGGTGGTTGAGCTTGTCGAAACCACGTCCGCCGTCGACTTCTCGGTGATCGCGCGGCGGCGGGGGTTGGTCTTGGACTCGATCACCGCACGCAGCATGTCCGCCGACACGGGGTCGGTCTTGCCGCCGAACGGGACCAGACCGGTCGTCTCGTCGGGCTGACCGATCCAGAACTCGCTCAACTGCCGTTGGGCATGCTCGGCGCGTTCCAGTCGGGCGTTCTCGATCCGATCCGCCCGCTCCCGGTCGATGACCTCCACGGCGCGGGCGGCCTTGCGCCCGAGTTGCTCGACCGACATCGCGGGTGCCGCGTTGGTCAGGTCCGCCTCCACCCGATCCCGGTCCGCAGCGCTCAAGTCGGCGGGCAGGTCGTCGAGCGCGGACGTCACGATGCGTGCCTTGGCCGGAGACATCCCCGGCTTCGCCAAGGCTTCCTTGACCCGCGGAGCCGACTCGAGCCGGTTCGCCAACCGAACCTGCGATGCGGCCTCGCGCGTCGACACGCCCGCCTCCCGGGCAACCAGTGCCGTCAACGACGTCGCGTCCGTGGTCCGGTGGGCGTTCTTGCGATCCGCCGCAGCCAACAGGGCCAAGTTCAGGGCTTGCGCCTCCCGCAGCACCGCCTGCACCACCCGAGTTGCGTCAGCCAGTTCCGCCGGAGTCAGGGCATCCAAGTCGCTCGCACGCGCCGCCGCCAGGACCTGCGGCCCCGACCCGATCTGCGCCAGCAACTGACTCACGATTCCCCCGAATCCCCACGCCAGAACTACGAACTGATGTTCCCATTCTAACCGATTCGGACTGACACAAGAGCGTTGTCCACAGGCCAAATCATTCGTCCTTGACGAGATCGCGGAGTGCACCCAGAGCGTCAACTGACGGGTGATCTCGATACGCCGGCTCGTTCCTCGCCGAGCTACTCGATCACCGGGGCGGGTGCGGCTCGATCACCGGGGCGGGCGCTGCTCGATCGCCGGGGTCGCCGGTGCTCGATTTCCGGGGCGGGCGTTGGCTGGCTGATTTACGCTGGCGGCAGGTACCTCGGACCAGGAGCACGTCATGCGCAAGCCTCAGTTCTCACGCCCGATCGCCATCGTCGGCGCCACCGCGATCCTCGCGGGCGGGTCGGTTCTCGTGGCCACGTCGGCGTTCGGCGAGGACGAGCCCGGTGCGCCGACGACCAGCGCTCCGGCCAAGCACTCCGGCTCGGCGATGATGCTCGGCGGATTCGACGCCGACGCGCTCAGCAGCCGGATCGGCGACCTGCCGCCGGCCCTGCGTGCCGACCTCGCCGAGGTGCTGACGACCGACGACGAGGCGAAGCGCACCGACCTGATCGAGGCGATGAAGGACAAGGCCGCAGCCGGCGACTACGGCGACGACGTCAAGAAGCTCGTGGACCGTGCCGGCAAGGCCGAGAAGCAGTGGCGCGTCCACGCCAAGGGCGCCTGGGCCGACCTGCCGCAGGCGCTCAAGGACGACCTGGCCGCGCTCAGGGACCTCGACCAGGACGAGCGCAAGGCCGCCCTGGAGAAGATCATCGAGAACGCGAAGGCCGGCGACTACGGCGCCGACATCAAGCAGAAGGCCGACCTCCTCGGCCGGTTCGGGCAGGCGTTCGGCGCCTCGTAGACTGGGGTCGTGAGCACCGAGAACACCACCCCCGAGACTTCCGGCACCGGCACGGCGCGCGTCAAGCGCGGCATGGCCGAGATGCTGAAGGGCGGCGTCATCATGGACGTCGTCGACGCTGAGCAGGCCAAGATCGCCGAGGACGCCGGCGCCGTGGCCGTGATGGCCCTCGAGCGGGTGCCCGCCGACATCCGCGCCCAGGGCGGCGTCGCCCGGATGAGCGATCCGGACCTGATCGACGGGATCATCGAGGCCGTCTCGATCCCGGTCATGGCCAAGGCCCGCATCGGTCACTTCGCCGAGGCGCAGGTCCTGCAGAGCCTGGGCGTGGACTACATCGACGAGTCCGAGGTGCTGACCCCGGCCGACTACGCGAACCACATCGACAAGTGGGCGTACACGGTCCCGTTCGTGTGCGGTGCGACGAACCTGGGGGAGGCGCTGCGCCGGATCACCGAGGGCGCGGCGATGATCCGCTCCAAGGGCGAGGCCGGCACCGGTGACGTCTCGAACGCCACCACCCACATGCGCAAGATCCGCGGCGAGCTGCGTCGCCTGCAGACGCTGCCGAAGGACGAGCTGTACGTCGCGGCCAAGGAGCTCCAGGCCCCCTACGACCTCGTCGTCGAGGTCGCCGAGGCCGGCAAACTCCCGGTCGTGCTGTTCACCGCCGGTGGCATCGCCACCCCGGCCGACGCCGCGATGATGATGCAGCTCGGCGCCGAGGGCGTCTTCGTGGGCTCGGGCATCTTCAAGTCCGGCAACCCGGCCGAGCGGGCCGAGGCGATCGTCAAGGCCACGACGTTCTACGACGACCCCGACGTGATCGCCAAGGTCTCGCGTGGGCTCGGCGAGGCGATGGTCGGCATCAACGTCGACGAGATTCCCGAGCCGCACCGCCTCGAGACCCGCGGTTGGTGAACCTCCTGCACCACGCGACGGCCGACCAGCATCCGCTCGTCGGCCGTTCGCATGTCTCAGGAGTCCCGGCTGTCCCTCTGTGACCTGGGACATCATCATTTGTGACCATGCATCCGCATTCTTCGGGCCACTTTGTGACTAAATCCGATGTAACTGACGGTTTCCGCATCAGTTTCCGCGGATCGCCCCGTTAACTCTCCGAAGTCGATCGACAGTCGGTCGGCACTGATGAGGAGAGATTCCGACATGAAGAAGTCCACGAAGGGCGCCCTTGCTGCCGGCGCCGGTGCCGTCCTGCTGCTCGGTGGGGCCGGCTCGCTCGCGTACTGGAATGACAGCGCCACCGTCGACGCCGGTTCGCTGACGTCCGGCTCGCTCGATCTGAGCGACGTGACCTGTGACGACAGCTGGCTCGAGGGCGGCAACGCCGTCGCGAAGATCGTCCCCGGCGACACCGTCACCAAGTCCTGCACCGGCACGCTCACGCTCGTCGGCGACCACATCGGCGCGACCGTCGCGCTCGACAGCGACTCCGTCGCCGACGTCGAGGCCGATTTCAACAACGAGATCGACGTCACCGCCGCGCTGACCGCCCCGTCGGGAGCCATCACGGCGCCCGGCTCGCACACCGTCACCGTCGCCATCACCGTCGCGTTCCCGGGCTCCGCCGCGACGAACGACTCGCAGCAGTCGACCTCCGCGCTGGACGCCCTCGAGCTGACGGCCGTCCAGACGCACGACGCCTCCTGACGTCGGCCGGAATCCTCCACCACACCGAGCAGAGCGGACCACCCATGAGCACCGTCCTCGAGCGCGCGCACGTCGCGTGGCTCTGGCGTGCCCTGGTGTGGTCCGCCCTGCTCGGGGCGGTCGCACTGGTGACGGTGGCCGTCCTGGTGCCGAGGCTGACCGGGTCGACGCCGTACACGATCCTGACCGGCTCGATGCGCACGACGATGCCTCCGGGCACGCTCGTCGTGGTCAAGCCGGTCGACTTCGACGACATCCGTCGAGGTGACGTGATCACGTTCCAGCTCCGCTCGGGGGAGCCGGCGGTGGCCACCCACCGGGTGGTCTCCATCGCGACGGACCTGCAGGGCAACCGCACGGTCCGGACGCAGGGCGACGCCAACCCTGAGCCGGATCCCGAACCCGTCCAGGCCGTCCAGGTGAAGGGTCGGGTGCTGTACTCGGTTCCCCAGCTCGGACGGGTGAGCCTGCTCCTGACCGGTGAGCAGCGCCAGTACGGGATCTACGCCGCCGTGGCCGGGCTCTTCGGCTACGCGGCATGGATGTTCGTCGGGATGGGCCGTGACGCGGTCCGACGTCGGGGGGACGCGTGAAGCGCCTGCTGGCGACGGTCCTCGCGGCCGTGGTCCTCGCGTTCTGCGCGACGTCACCCGCGCACGCCGCCGACGGGATGAGCCTGAGCGACGACGGCACCGTGTGGTCGTCCTCGCTCGGCGGCACGCTGTTCGATCCGGAGTTCCGGTGGGTTCCCGGCGATGACGAGACTCGCTCGTTCTTCGTTCGGAACGACAGCACCGACACCGCATCGCTCGTCGTGGAGGCGAACGGCCTGGACGAGACGCTGTTCGCCTCGGGCGCGCTGACCGTCCGGGTCCGCAGCGGCTCCGGCGCGTGGATCGACCTCGACAGCTCGCAGGCGGTCGTGGAGGACACGCTTCCCGGCGGTGCCTCGCGTGAGCTCAGCGTCAACGTCCGCTTCACCCGCCCGTCCGACGCGAGCATGCAGAACCAGTCGGTACCGCTGTCGTTCCACGTCCTGCTCTCCGGTGACGGAGGACGGGGCGGTGACGACGGCGACACGGACGCCCAGCACGACCAGAACGACGGCAAGACACCCGCGCTGCACGCCGCGACGGGTGATCTCGCCTCCACCGGTGCCGAGGTGCCGCTGTGGTCCATTGCGATCGCCGTGGCGATCATCGGCACCGGCATCGCGATCATCGCGGGCCGCCGGCGCGACGAAGAGAAGAAGGAATCATGAGCCAGACCGAGAACCGCCGCATCCTCCGGACGATGACGTCCACCCGGGCACGCGCGCTCCTGAGCCTGGGCCTCGTCCTGGGCCTCGGCAGCGTCAGCACGCTGGCCGCGTGGAGCGACACCGCGACGATGACCGGTGGGACGATCCAGGCCGGCAAGCTCGACGTCATGCTCGGCGCGAACCTCGCGGGCCAGGGCGGGACGTGGAACAACGCGTCCATGGCGATCTCGTCGATGATCCCCGGTGAGTCGCAGGCCTACGACGTGCAGGTGCGCCGTCCGGCCGACTCGATCCCGTTCACCTACACGGTCTCGGGCAACTCGGCGTCGAGCACCGACCTGTCGCAGTACCTGAAGGTGTTCGTCTACACCGGGGCCGCGAGCAACGCGACGTCCGCGACGAACTTCCGCACCGGCTCGTGCGGCGGCACGCTGCTCTCGACGGCGGGCGGGAACACCCTGACCGCGACGAGCGCCGCCCTGACGTCGGCGCGCAACACCCTCGCCACGACGGCCGACACGGGCACGGTGAAGAACGACGCGCTGTGCATCCGCGTCGAGCTGCCCTCGGGCACGGGCACGGGTGCGATGTCCGCCTCGACGACGCTGACGTTCTCGTTCGCCGCGAACCAGCTGACCTCCTGAGGTGCGCATCTTGACCCGGCGACCGCGCGCGGCGGTGGCGTGGGTGGCCATCGTCCTGGGCGTCGCGTGCCTCGGGTGGGGATCGGCGACCGTCGTGCCGACGCTCGCGGCGTTCTCCGACACGGCGCGGATGGCATCGGACTCGCTGGGGGCCTCGGCCGCACCGGCGCGTCCCACCTCGATCACGTGCACCAACAACAGGAACGGTCTGGGCATCACGGTCTCGGCGACGCTGACCTGGCCGGACGTGGACGCGCGCTACGCCTATCGCGTCCAGGTCGCCGACAACCCGTCGTGGACCAGTCCCGTCACGTCGGTGGTCTCGCCGAGCGCGGCGACCAGCTTCACGATCGACTCGAACAGCGGCGGTTGGTTCAGCAGCACCACCTACTACGTCCGCGTGCAGTCGGCGTTCGTGGACGGCAGCGGCACCATCACGTGGCTGTCGACGTCGTGGCGCTCCTACTCGATCAACCGGGCGCTCGTGACGAGCAACATGAGCTGCGGATCGGTCACCTCGCCGGCCTGAGCCCTCATCCGGGACCTGCGACCCGATCCACTCGGGACCTTCGGCCCCACTTGGCCGACTTCGGAGTCATTTCAGCGGTCCTGCCTCGTTCTCATTAGTGGAACTGGTCGATGGTCGATCAGCCCCTGATGAGGAGTAGTAATGAACAAGACCACCAAGGGTGCCGTTGCCGCCGGAGCTGCCGCTGTGCTGCTCATGGGTGGAGCAGGCTCCCTCGCCTACTGGACCGCCGAGAAGGGCATCGACGCCGGGGACATCACGTCCGGCACCCTGACGCTGGCGCCCGCGGGCACCGCGGCCTGGACGCTCAACGGCAACGAGGTCACCGACATCTCGAGCGTGCTCGTGGTGCCGGGCGACGAGCTCGTCTACACCGCCAACTACACGATCGGCGCCACGGGCGACAACCTGCAGGCCGACGTCACGTTGACGGGTCTGAAGGGCTCGGGCGGTCTCGCGAGCGCCGTGACCGTGACCCCCGGCTTCACCGTCGGCGGCTCGTCCGTCACCCAGGTGACGGACGCCAACGACGGCAACACGCTGTCCGCGGTTGTCAAGGTCGATTTCCCGTTCTCGGCCGACGACACCTCGCAGGACCAGACGCTCGACCTGAGCGACGGGGCGATCACGCTCACGCAGACCGAAGCCCCCACCCCGTGACGCTGGCCTGACACCCCCATCGACCATCGCGAGGAAGGTTCCCGAGAATGACGACCACATCCCAGCCCGCGCGGCACCGCTCGGCGCTGCGGTGGTTGGGCCAGGTACTGGCCTGGATCGTCATTCTCGGGGCCACCTTGATGATCACGGTGGCGGTGCTCATCCCGCGTCTCGCGGGAGCGACGCCGTACACGATCCTGACGAGCTCGATGGAGCCGAACTACCCGGCGGGAACGCTTGTGGTGGTCCGAGAGACGCCGATCGAGGAGATCGGGGTGGGATCGGTCATCACCTTCCAGCTCGAGTCGGGCAAGCCGACCGTCGTCACGCACCGCGTGAACTCGGTCGCCTACGGCGCCGACGGTCAGCCTCAGTTCATCACCAAGGGTGACGCGAACGATGCGGTTGACGCCGAGCCGGTCATGCCCGTCCAGATCAAGGGCGAGCTCTGGTACGACGTGCCGTACATGGGCTGGACGAGCAACATGCTGAACAGCGACCAACGGAACACGGCGGTCTACATCGTCGCCGGGGGTCTGGGGCTCTACGCCGCGACGCAGTTCGCGGGGGCCCTGCGCAACAAGGGGCGTCGCCGACACCACGACGATTCCACCACCCACACGACCGAGACCACCCACCAGCACACCAGGACGTGAGCCGCATGAGCAGCAGGATCGGACGCATCATCGCGCTCGCGGTCGCGCTCGTGCTCGCCCTGCCCGCGACGGCCGCGACTGCCGCGAACCCACCCTCGGACGCGCTGCAGCTGAGCCGTGACGGAGCCTCATGGGGCAGCAGTCTGACCAGTCCGCTCTTCGACCCGAGCCAGCGCTGGGTTTCCGGCGACTCGCACACGAGTGAGTTCCAGGCCCGGAACAACTCGTCCGACGGCGCGGAGTTCCGGCTCCTGGTCGTACCGCAGGTGCAGAGCCTGCTCGCCACGGGTGAGCTCGGCGTCCAGATCCGTCAGGACGACCGCGCCTGGACTCCGTTGACCACGACGTGGACGACCCCGACCTCGCTGGCGTCCGGCGAGTCCACTCGGATCCAGATCCGTGCGTCGCTGCCGTTCGGCGCCTCGACGAACGTGTCGCAGGCCAAGCAGCTCGCCTTCACCGTCCGGACCCAGCTGACCCAGGAGACGGGCGAGGTGGGCGACTCGTCCGCCGAGACGTCACCCGACGGCAGCCTCGCGGGCACGGGAGCCGACCTCCCGCCGTGGCTGCCCGCCGCGGCGATCGGCGTCCTGGGCCTCGGAATCTGGCTCGTCGTCGCCGCCCGGCGCCGGCGCGACGACGAGGAGGGCCCAACGTCCCGCACGAGCCAGGACCTTCGGCCCGTTTCGCCCGGAACCGGGGTCATGTCCAGCCCCCAGCGCCGTTACACAGATGACGGGGAAATTCCCTACGGAGGAGAACGACGATGAGCGCGAAGACACGCAAGATGGGCCGGGTCCTGAAGTCCACCCGGACGCGTGCCTTGTTGAGCCTGGGCATGGTGCTCGGCCTGGCCAGCGTCAGCACCCTCGCGTACTGGACCGACACGGCGACGATGTCGACCGGCACGATCCAGTCGGGCACTCTCGACATCCAGTTGAACAACCTCCAGTCGCACGACGCGACCAACTTCAAAATGTCCGACATGGTGCCGGGTGAGGCGATGGCCTACGGCGTCACCGTGAACCGCGCCGCGAACACCATCCCGTTCACCTACACGATCACCGGTCAGACGTCGGCCACGAACCCCCTCTCCCAGGCGCTCGTGTTCACGGTCCATTCCGGCATCGCCACCTCGTCCACGACGACGAACGGCATCCGCCGGACCGTCTGCACCGGCCCCGACATCTCGAGCGGTGGCAAGTCGCTGAACACGACCGCCCAGGCGCTGGTCACGGGTCGCAACACACTCGCTACACCCGTGGCCGTGAGTTCGACCGTCTACAACGACCCGATCTGTATCCAGGCCAGCCTGCCCACCGCCACGGGCAACGGCGCCCAGGGCCAGAGCACGACCGCCACGTTCAACTTCAACGCGACCCAGCTGCAGTGAGGACCGACACCGACATGACGAACGACAAGCAGAGCACCCGCAAGGGGATCGCGAGCCGCTTCGGCTCGACCCGCACGCGCGCCCTGTTGAGTCTCGGCATCGTCCTGGGCCTCACGAGCCTCAGCACCCTCGCCTTCTGGACTGACGAGGCGACGATGTCGACCGGCACGATCCAGTCGGGCAAGCTCGACATCCAGCTCGACGGCTCCGACAACCTGCCGTCGACGACGAAGCTCGCGATCACGAACCTGGTCCCGGGGGAGAGCGTCGCGGCCTCCGTGAGCGTGCAGCGTGCGGCCAACTCCGTGCCGTTCACGTACACGCTGACGGCCAAGATGAACGAGTCGAACACGCTCGCCTCCGGCCTGCGCTGGCGGGTGTACTCCGGCGGCACCGTCAGCAACACGGCCAATGCCAACGGGATCCGCACGGGCTCCTGCACCGGCGGCACGCTGCTCAGCGCCGACGGTGCCGACCTGAGCTCGCCGGTCACCGTTTTCAGCGGGCGCACCGCACTCGCGACCCCGACAGCGACTCAGCCGACGGCGGTGTCCGAGAACCTGTGCATCACCGCGACGCTCCCGTACGCCTCGGCGGCCAACGACACCCAGAGCAAGTCCGCGACCGCGACCTTCACCTTCAACGCCACCCAGCTGCAGTGAGGAACTGACCGATGATGAAGCGCATGCGTCGCGCGGCCGCTCTGGCCCTCGGCGTCGTCGCGCTCGCCGCCGCAGGCACCCTCGTGACGGTGGAGCCCACGCAGGCCGCCTTCACCGACTCGATCTCCACGGGAAGTTCGGGGGACTTCACGTCGCACACGATGAAGAGCAACGCCCAGCCCGTATGCAGCTCCGAGGGCTTCCTGGTGCTCAAGGACGGGGTCCTCACGTGGCCGCAGGTCGACTCGCGCTACACCTATCTCGTCGAGTTCACCAAGCCGTTCGGCTCGAAATGGACGGAGACGGTCGGTGCGGGGATCGCGAAGGACCAGCCCGTGCGGATGGAGACAGCCGAATTCGCGCTCCTGCAGGAATGGGGTGACTACACCGTGAAGGTCACGGCTCAAATCGCCGGGACCTCGTGGAAGGCGCCGACGTCGACCACGTCGCAAATGAACCGTTCACCTGTCATCGGCTGGAACTGCCCCCGCTGATCGACGCCCCGGCCAACTGCGCCGGTGTCCCAAGTCCACGTGCGCCACAATGGGGCGATGACCTGGAAGCATCGACTGCGCGAGATCGTGCTCTGGGCCGGCGCGGCCCTCGGCCTGCTGTGCATCGTCTGGACGATCGTGATGCTGGCGTTCGGTCTGACCCCCCTCGTGTTCACCTCCGGCTCGATGTCTCCCGCGATCGAGGCCGGTGACCTCGCGTTCGCCAAGACGATCGACGCGGACGAGGTGGAGGTCGGCGACATCGTCAGCGTCCTGAACGAGAAGGGCACCCGCATCACCCACCGCGTCGTCCAGGTCGACCCGACGGAGGACGGCGCCGTGCTCACTCTGAAGGGCGATGCGAACGCCGCGCCCGACGAGGAGGTCTACGAGGTCACGACGGTCGAGAAGGTGCTGTTCCACATCCCGAAGGCCGGGTACGTCGTCAACGCGGTCAGCTCGCCGTTCGGGATGTTCGTCGGGGGCCTGCTCGTCGCGGCCGCGCTCTTCTTCGCCTTCAGTCGACGTGAGCAGGCGAGCCCCGATCCGACTGACGAGTGATGTCCGGGGTGTGAGGTCACTGATCGTCCGATCCGACGATCCGGCCTGACGGTCTGCCTCCGAGGCCGCCTTTCCGTCACAATGATCCGGAAGGGGTTCACGTGGTCGAATCGGACGAGGTCGGAGGAGGACCGGGGCGACGATGGTCGTCGCGGGTCCGGGCCCTGCTGAGCCTCGGCGTCGTCCTCGGAGTCGGTTCTGTCGCCACCCTCGCCGTCTTCACCGACCAGGCGATCATGTCCACGGGCACGGTCAAGGCCGCCATCCTGGACCTCAAGCTCAACGGGGAGGACGCGTGGAGCGCGACGTCCTTCGCCGCGCCGACCGCGCTGCCCGGTGGCACGACCGCGGTGACGGTGCCGGTGCAACGAGCCGTGGGATCGGCCGCCTTCACCTATGGCGCGACAGGGGCGGTTTCGACATCCAACGACCTGAGCAGCAACGCACGGGTCAAGATCTACGTGGGGACGGCGACCTCGAGCACGGCCTGCCCCACGACTACCCAGCTGGCAGGCGGCGCGGCCGGGCTGGCGTTGGGCACAGGCAGCACGACGCTGTTCACGGGCCGCACCGCGCTCGCGACTCCTGCGGCGATTCCCACGGTCCCGCAGACCGACGACCTGTGCATTCTCGTCAGCCTGTTGTCCACCACGCCAGTCACGGCGGCCGGCCAGTCCACGACGTTCACCTTCGCCTTCAGCGCGACGACACCCGGAACGTGAACGGATGGCCACCCACGAGCGTCTCCGCGCCATCCTCGTCGTCGCACTGGTCGCGTTCAGCTCGGGTGTGGCGGCGGTCCTGATGTCCGTGCAAACGACCGAGGCGGCCTTCACCGACGACGCGACGATGACCTCCGGGAAGTTCACCGCGGTGCCCCTGCCGGCCCGGCCCACCTCGATGCAGTGCACGGATGGCGGGATCGGCAAGGCCGACCTGACCGTCCCCAACCCGAACAGCCCCGCCGGGACCCCTTACGCCTACGTGGTCCAGCTCGCCAACAATTCAGCGTGGACCAATCCCGAGACATACGTCCTGCAACCCGCAGCCGGCGCCACGCGGACCTACGTGGTCGATGGAAGGCTGCTTGGCGACCTGTTCAGCGGCATCGAATGGTTCGCTCGGATCTTCGCGGCCTATGTCGACCCGGGAGGCACGGTGACATGGCGGTCCACCGACTACCGTGCGTGGAGCCTCAACCGGGTCATACTCACCAACTGGTTCAGTTGCAAGGCCAACCTCACCCCGTAGCGGCCCGCAGGCGGTGGGGACGACCTCACTAGACTCGGCGGGTGAACTCAGCCCCCACCGTCGGCGTCTTCGCCCTGCAGGGTGACGTGCGCGAGCACCTCGCGGCCCTCGACCGGGCGGGGGTGAACGCCCTGGCGGTCCGCCGGCCCGAGGAGCTGGCGACGTGCCATGCGCTGGTGCTGCCGGGCGGTGAGTCCACCACCATGTACAAGCTCGCGCGGACCTTCGAGCTGTTCGACCCGTTGCAGGAGCGGATCCGCGGCGGCATGCCCACCTTCGGCACGTGCGCCGGGATGATCATGCTGGCCGAGAAGATCGAGGACGGGATCATCGGCCAGGAGACGCTCGGCGGACTCGACATCGTCGTGCGCCGCAACGCCTTCGGACGCCAGGTCGACTCGTTCGAGACCAACCTGGACTTCGCCGGACTCGACGAGCCCCTGCACGCGGTGTTCATCCGCGCGCCGTGGGTCGAGTCGGTCGGCTCGGGGGTCGAGGTCCTCGCCCGCGTTCGCGGGGGAGCGGCCGACGGTAGAATCGTTGCGGTTCGACAACGCAACGTCATGGCCACGTCGTTCCACCCGGAGATGTCGGGCGACGATCGCGTCCACCGCAGCTTCGTCGAGTTCATCGCCCAGTCCTGACCGCTGGGCCGTAGGAGGTAGGGAAGTCATGTCGGGCCACTCCAAATGGGCGACCACCAAGCACAAGAAGGCCGCGATCGACGCCAAGCGCGGCAAGCTGTTCGCCAAGCTCATCAAGAACATCGAGGTCGCGGCTCGCACCGGCGGCGCCGACGTCGAGGGCAACCCCACGCTCTATGACGCGGTCCAGAAGGCCAAGAAGCAGTCCGTCCCGAACGACAACATCGACCGCGCCGTCAAGCGCGGCGGCGGGCTCGACGGCGCGGGCGTCGACTACACGACGATCATGTACGAGGGCTACGGCCCGAACGGCGTCGCGTTCCTCATCGAGTGCCTCACCGACAACAAGAACCGTGCCGCGATGGAGGTCCGCACGGCCATGACCCGCAACGGCGGGACGATGGCCGATCCGGGCTCCGTGTCGTACCTGTTCCACCGCAAGGGCGTCATCATCGTGCCCGCCGAGCAGGAGGGCGGCGCCACGAACGAGGACGACATCCTGATGGCCGTGCTCGACGCCGGCGCCGACGAGGTCAACGACCTCGACGGCTCGTTCGAGGTCGTGTGCGAGCCCACCGACCTGGTCGCGGTGCGTACGGCGCTGCAGGAGGCGGGACTCGACTACGACTCGGCCGACGCCTCGTTCGTGCCGAGCGTCACCGTCGAGGTCGACGCCGACGGCGCCGCCAAGGTCGTCCGGCTGATCGACGCCCTCGAGGACAGCGACGACGTCCAGAACGTCTACGCGAACTTCGACGCCTCCGACGAGGTCATGGCCGAGCTCTGAGCTCGACCTCCCGGGTCCTCCGCGAAATGTGTAGCGGTATCCACACTTTGTGCTCTCATCGGCGCTGAATCCGGTGGATATCGCTACACATCGCGCCCGCGGTCGCGGGATCAGGTGAGTCGCGGGATCAGACGAACAGCAGGCTGATCGCGAGGCCGACGCCGACGGCCACCGCGCACATGATGATCGTCGGGACGATGAACGAGTGGTTCAGGACGTACTTGCCGATCTTCGTCGAGCCGGTCTGGTCGATCTCGACCGCGGCCAGCTGCGTGCCGTTGGCGGGCAGAAGGAACACGCCGCCCATGGCCGGCAGGTAGGCGGCCAGCGCGGGCGTGCCGATGCCCAGGCTCATGCCGAGCGGGATCATCGTGTTGACCGAGGCCGACTGGCTGGTCGTCATGCCGGCGACGATGAACATGCCGATCGCCAGGAACCACGGGGCCTCCTGGGCCACGTCGGTCAGGCCGCCGATGATCGTCTCCTCGTTGTTGGCGATGAACGTGTTCGCGAGCCACGCGATGCCCAGCAGCGCGATGATCGCGGTCAGGCCCGACTTCGTCAGCGGCGCGTCGAGCACCTCGGTCGGCTTGACCTTGCCGACGTACATGACCGCGAGCGCCACGACCAGCATCAGCACGATCAGCAGCGTCGTGAGCGAGAGCTTCGGGTTGTCGGGGTCGACCGCGCCGTAGGGCGGCAGCAGCTCGTCGAACAGGCCCAGCACCACGACGATCACGACGCCGGACAGGAACACGAGCGCGGCGGCCTTCGCGCCAGGGCGCAGGGTCACGTTCGCGGCCGTCTTGCGACCCGGAGGCTGGATGAGGCCCTCCGCGAGGCGGCGCTGGTACTCCTCGTCGTCGTCGAGGTCTTTGCCCCAGCGTGAGTAGATGGCGGCCGAGACGAGCACGGCGATCAGGCCGGACGGCAGCGTGATCGCGAGGATCTGGCCCAGCGAGAGCGCATCGCCCTGCGAGGCGGTCAACCCGACGAACGCCGCCATCGCCGCGGAGACGGGGCTCGCGGCCAGCGCGATGCCCGACGAGGCGACCGACGTGCCGAGGGCGCGCTCGGGCCGGATGCCGCGCTCGTACGCGACCTCGTAGATCACCGGCAGGAGCGGGAAGGCGATGTTGCCGGTGCCGGCTCCCGCGCAGAACAGGAACGTCACGACGGGCGCGAGGAAGTTCACCATCGACGGTCGGGACCGGATGATCCGCTCCGCGACCGTCACGAGGTAGTCGATGCCACCGGCCGCCTGCATCGCCGACGCCGCCGTGATGACCGCGAGGATCACCAGGATGGCGTCGCGCGGGATGTCTCCCGGCGTCGCCTGGAAGACGAACAGCAGGATCAGGACGCCGACGGCGCCCCACAGGCCGAGGCCGATCCCGCCCGTGCGGACGCCCATGTAGATCGCGCCGACGACGACGAGCGCCTCCAGCACCAGCACGACGTTGTCCATGTCAGCTCCCCTCCGCCAAGGCCTGCAGGAGCAACGCCTGGGCCAGTGCCATCTTCTCGATCTCGGTCGGGTCGACGCTCTCGTTCGGTCCGTGGATCGCTGCCCGCTGCTGGTCCTCGGCGCCGAACAGCACGAAGTCGGCGTCGGGGCTCGCATCGCGCAGGGTGTCCAGAAGCGGGATGGACCCGCCCGAGCCCACCGTCGTGACCGGTCGCCCGTACGCCTGCTCGAGGGCGGTCGTCATCGCCGCGAAGGCCGTGCCGTCGGTGCCCTGCGAGAACGGCGGCGAGAGCTTGTCCTCGGTCACCGTGATCCGGACGTTGCCGGGGGCGTGGTCGCACAGGAACTCCACGAGCTTGTCCATCGCGTCGCGCGGGTCCTGGCCCGCGGGGATGCGCATCGCCACCACGGCGGCCGCGTTCGCGTGCAGGACGTTGCTGGCTTCCTTGACCGAGGGCGCGTCGATGCCCAGCACGCTGATCGACGGTTTCGACCACAGCCGCGAGGCGACCGCCCCGCTGCCGACGAGATCGACTCCCGAGAGCACTCCGGCGTTCGCACGCAGCATCTCCTCGGTGAACTCGGCCCCGTCCCACTCTGAGGACGCGATCCCCGGCACGGCGCAGTCGCCGTGCTCGTCGGTCAGCTGGTCGAGCAGCCGGATGAGCGCCAACAGCGCGTCCGGCGCGGCACCGCCGAAGAGTCCGGAATGGATGGGGTCCTCGAGCGTCTCGATCCGGACGATCGCCTTCACATGACCGCGCAGCCTCGTGGTCAGGACGGGCTCGCCGACGACGAGGTTGCCCATGTCGGCCACGAGCATGACGTCGGCCCCGAACCGCTCGGGGTGCTGCTCGACGTGCGCCTCCAGATGACTGACGGTCTCCTCCTCGCCCTCGATCACGAGCCGCACGCCCACCGGCGGCCTGCCGTCGAACGCGGCCAGCGTGGCGAGGTGGATCGCGATGCCGCTCTTGTCGTCGGCGGCGCCGCGACCGTGGATGCGGCCGTCGACCTCGGTGGCGACGAACGGGTCGGTGTCCCAGCCCTGCTCGACGGGGGCCGGCTGGACGTCGTAGTGCGCGTACATCAGGACGGTCGGCGCACCGTCGGGCGCGGGGATCTCGGCACACACCGCGGGGTAGCCGCCCTCGATCGGCTCGAGTCGCGCGTCGACGCCGATCGCGGTGAAGGCGTCGACGGTGCGCTGGGCCATCTGGTGAACGGGGTCGGACGGGAAGCCGGGGAACGCGACCGAGGCGATCGCGACCATCTCCTCGAGCGTCGAACGGACGCTGGGCATCGTCGCGGCGACCGCTGCCGCGAGCTCCTTCTCGGTGGACATCACGACCTCCTCGACGGCGCGGCGTTGCGCCTCGATCAGCACTCTATGGCCGTGGGAGGGTGAGGGCCATGAACCGGCGCGTCTCCACCTCCGACGGGGTGGGCTGGACCGTGAGCGTCGGCCGGCCCCGCCTGCGGTCGGGCAGGGCGGACCTCGCCGTCGGCCACGTCGAGGAGGAGGGCGGCTTCGGCCCGCTGCTGCTGGTCGCTCCGATCGTGCTGCTGCTCCTGCTGACCCCCGTCCTGATCGAGTCCGGTCGCGGGTGGGTCCTGCTGTTCGTGCCCGTCCTGATGGCCGCGGTGTGGGCCCTGTTCGCGCGCTACCCGGTCGAGATCGGACGCGACGGCGCCGACCGTCCCCTGCACCGCACCCTGGTCGCCGGCCGTCGCCGGGCCCGCCGGGTCGCCGACGAGCTGGCGGCCGAGATCGAGCGCACCCCCGACGCGCTGCTCGGCGACTGATCAGCCGATCAGCGAGATCTCGGCGAGGTCCACGGAATCGCTCGGGTACGTCATGACGCGGTCGCGGGCGAGGTCCAGGATGTAGGACTTCGCGCCGTCGTCGGTGCTGAACGCGACCCATCGGTGGTTCGCCTCGACGTCGTCCGCGGCAGCAGCGATCCGGTACGCGCCGTACACGGGGGAGTCGACGAGCAGGTCGTGCCGCTCGCACGTCACGCGCACCCCCTGGTCGGCGAAGGCACAGGCCTCCGCGAGGGTGGCGTCGCGCACGGGCGTGGCCGCGCCACCGTCGAGCGGGACCCGCACGACGTCGTCGGTGTCGGCGAAGTAGACGCCGTCGTCCATGAGGACGGGCCGGGTGTCGTCGGGGACGTCGTCGGCGAGGGTCGTGACGGCTCCGGTCTCGGGATCGCGGGCGACGAGGTCGTCGCCGTCGAGCACGAGGATCTGGGAGCCGTCGGGGGCGTTGCCGGCGTAGACGGCCGGGGCGCCGTCGACGGACTCGGGAGCCTCGACGGCGATCCGGTAGTCCTTGCCCTCGACGAAGGGCGGTGCGCCGGCCAGGTCGACGACCGTCGGCCCGGCGATCGCCGCCTGCGGCGCAGGGTCGCCCGAGGAGCATCCCGCCAACGCCATGACCGTCGCGATCACCGCGATCCACCCCCGTGCCACGCCGACGACCCTAGCGTTCAGTGGCCGCGGGCGATCCAGGCGTCCAGATCGGGGGACTCGGCGCCGATCGTGGTGTCGTCCCCGTGTCCGGTGTGCACGACGGTCTCGGGCGCCAGGGTCAGCAGTCGTTCCCGGATCGAGTCGATGATCGTGTCGAAGCTGGAGAAGCTGCGGCCGGTGGCGCCGGGGCCGCCGGCGAACAGCGTGTCGCCGCTGAACACGACGCCCAGCTCGGGCGCGTGCAGGCACGTGCTGCCGGGGGAGTGACCCGGGGTCGCGAGGGCCCTCAGGGTCGTGCCCGCGACGGTGAGCTCGGTGCCGTCGACGAGGTCGTGATCGGGCGAGGCGTCGCCGTTCTCGGCCTCCCACAGCATCGCGTCCGCCGAGGGGAACCAGATCGGTGCGCCAGTGGCCTCACGCAGGTCGAGGGCGGCGTTGACGTGGTCGTTGTGGCCGTGCGTGAGGACGATCGCCACGACGGTGCGGTCGTCGACCGCGTCGAGGATCGCGGCCGCGTCGTGCGGCGCGTCGATCACGATCACCTCGCGGTCGTCGCCGACGAGCCAGACGTTGTTGTCGACGTCCCACGTGCCGCCGTCGAGGCTGAACTGCCCCGAGGTGACGACCTGCTCCACGCGCGCGCCCATCAGAGCACCACCACGCTGCGCAGCACGGCGCCCTCGTGCATCCGGTCGAACGCGGCCTCGACGTCCTCGATGCCGATCCGCTCGGTCACGAAGGCGTCGAGGTCGAGCCGGCCCTGCCGGTAGAGGTCGACGAGGACGGGGAAGTCGCGGCTGGGCAGGCAGTCGCCGTACCAGCTGGACTTGAGCGCGCCGCCGCGCCCGAACACGTCGATGAGCGGGATCTCGGGGATCACCATGTCGGGTGTCGGCACGCCGACCAGGACGACCGTTCCGGCGAGGTCCCGCGCGTAGAACGCCTGCTTCCACGTCTCGGGCCGGCCGACCGCCTCGATCACGACGTCGGCACCCTCGGCGCCCTCGTAGGTCTCGGCGCAGATCCGCTTGATCTCCTCGACCGGATCGACGGTCGACGAGTCGATCGTGTGCGTCGCGCCCAGCTGCTCGGCCCGGGCCAGCTTCGCCGGGTCGATGTCGACCGCGATGATCGGGCTCGCGCCGGCCAGAGCGGCACCGGCGATCGCGGCGACCCCGACTCCGCCGCACCCGATCACGGCGGCCGACCGGCCTCGGGTCAGGCCGCCGGTGTTGATCGCCGCGCCCAGTCCGGCCATCACGCCGCAGCCGAGCAGGCCGACAGCGGCCGCATCGGCCGACGGGTCGACCTTCGTGCACTGACCGGCCGCGACGAGGGTCTTCTCGATGAACGCCCCGATGCCGAGCGCGGGGGACAGCTCGGTGCCGTCCTCCAACGTCATCCTCTGCTTCGCGTTGTGCGTCGCGAAGCAGTACTGCGGGTCGCCGCGCCGGCACGCGCGGCACTGTCCGCACACGGCTCGCCAGTTCAGGACCACGAAGTCGCCCGGCGCGACCTCGTCGACGCCGTCACCGACGGCCTCGACCACGCCCGCGGCCTCGTGCCCGAGCAGGAAGGGGAACTCGTCGTTGATCCCGCCCTCGCGGTAGTGCAGGTCGGTGTGGCACACCCCGCACGTCTGGATCCGCACGACGGCCTCGCCCGGTCCTGGGTCGGGGACGATCACGTTCTCGAGGGTGACGGGGGCGCCTTTGCTGCGGGCGACGACACCGCGAACTGTCTGGGGCATGACCCCCACGCTAGATGAGTGCCACACCCCGGAACAGCGTGTGCGTCGCACCACCGACGACGACCGTGCCGTCGGCGGCCGTCGAGATCGCGATCCGGCCGTCCCGGTGAAGTCGGCTGCCCTGCGTGACCGAGTAGTTCCCGTCTACCTCGCCGGTGCGCAGGAACCACTGGGCGACGGAGGCGTTCATGCTGCCGCAGACGGGATCCTCCGTGAAGCCGCCGCCGAGCCCCGGCGCGAAGGTGCGCAGCTCGAAGGCGTGCTCCGACCCCGGCGGGTGGGCGCCCACCGCGCCGACCATCGCGTCCGGGATGAGCGAGAGGTCGGGCTCGAGGTCGAGCACCTCACGGGCCGTCGCGAGCCGCACGACGGCCCAGCCGGGCCCGTTGTCCACCCACTGGTGGGCCAGCACCTGCTCGCGCTCGATGCCGAAGGCGTGGACGATCTGGTCCACGTACGCCTCGTCCAGGTTGCCGTCGCGCAGCGTCGGCGGTGCCGTGAAGGCCAGCCCGTGATCGTCGCGTCGGACGTCGACCAGTCCCGCGGCACACTGCTGGACGATGCAGTGCGGATCCCGCGGGACACCGCCGGACTCGAGCCATGCGTGCGCGGAGCCGAGGGTCGGGTGGCCGGCGAACGGGAGCTCGCCCCCGGTCGTGAAGATGCGCAGCCGGTAGTCCGCCGACGGATCGGTGGGCGGCAGGACGAACGTGGTCTCCGACAGGTTCGTCCAGCGTGCGACTCGCTGCATCGACTCGTCGTCCAGGCCCTGCGCGTCGAGGACCACCGCAACCGGGTTGCCGAGATACGGGGTCGTCGAGAACACGTCGACCTGCGAGAACGGGCGAGGGCGGGGCGTCGTCATGGTCTCCACCTTGCCACCGGCGTGGCGTGCGACGGTGCCGCGGCACGGCTCCTAGGATGTCGAACATGCGTTCTGTTCGCGTCCTGGGCATCGACCCCGGGCTCACCCGCTGCGGCGTCGGTGTCGTCGAGGGCAGCGTGGGCCGCCCGCTGCACCTGGTCGACGTCGGGGTCGTGCGCACGCCCGCCGATCTCGAGCTGTCGCGCCGCCTGTTGCGGATCGAGCAGGCCCTCGACGCGCTCGTGGTCCGGCTGCGGCCGGACGTCATGGCGGTCGAGCGCGTCTTCAGCCAGCACAACCTGCGCACCGTGACGGGAACGGCCCAGGCCAGCGGGATCGCGATGCTGGTCGCCGCCCGCCACGGGGTCGACGTCCACCTGCACACCCCGTCGGAGGTCAAGGCCGCCGTCACCGGCAACGGTCGCGCCGACAAGGACCAGGTCGGCGCGATGGTCGCCCGCCTGCTGCGCCTCAGCGCGCCGCCCAAGCCCGCGGACGCCGCGGACGCCCTTGCCCTGGCGATCTGCCACCTGTGGCGCGGTACCGCTCACAACCGGCTCGCCGAGGCCGTCGCGGGAGCCCGCCGGTGATCGCGCACGTGCGCGGCACGGTCACGACCGTGACCCTGAACGCCGCCGTGATCGACATCGGAGGTCTCGGCCACCACGTCATGTGCACGCCGTCGACGATCGCGTCCCTGCGGCTCGGCACGGAGGCCACGCTGTGGACCTCGCTCGTCGTCCGCGAGGACTCGATGACGCTGTACGGCTTCGCCGACGCCGAGGAACGCGACATGTTCGAGCTCGTGCAGACCGCGAGCGGCGTCGGGCCCAAGGTCGCCCAGGCGATGCTCGCCGTGCTGCCGCCCGATCGGCTGCGCACCGCGATCGCCTCGTCCGACCACGCCACCCTCACGAAGGTTCCGGGCATCGGCAGGAAGGGCGCCGAGCGGATCGTCGTCGAGCTCAAGGACCGCGTCGGGTCCGTCGTCACGGCGACGGCCCCGGCGGCCGCCGCGTGGCGTGACCAGGTGCACGAGGCACTCGTCGGTCTGGGCTGGTCGGCCAAGGACGCCGATGCCGCGATCGAGCGCGTCGCGGACGGCGTCGGCGACGCCCCCGACGTCTCGGCGATCCTGCGGGACGCCCTCCGGTCGATGGACCGGTCGCGATGACCGACTTCGACGGTGACTTCGAGTCGATCATCGCCGAGGCGGCCGGACCGGAGGAGCGCGCCTTCGAGCAGGCCCTGCGTCCCCGCACGCTCGACGAGCTGATCGGCCAGGAGCGCGTGCGCGAACAGCTCTCGCTCGTGCTCGACGCCGCCGTCGCCCGCGGCCGCACGCCCGACCACGTGCTGCTGTCCGGTCCGCCCGGACTCGGCAAGACCACGATCGCGATGATCATCGCCCACCAGCTCGCGGCGCCCCTGCGCCTGACCAGCGGTCCGGCGATCCAGCACGCGGGCGACCTCGCCGCGATCCTGTCCGGCGTCAACGAGGGCGACGTCGTGTTCATCGACGAGATCCACCGGATGAGCCGCCCGGCCGAGGAACTGCTCTACATGGCGATGGAGGACTTCCGCGTCGACGTCATCGTCGGCAAGGGACCGGGGGCGACCGCGATCCCGCTGGAGATCCCGCCGTTCACGGTCGTCGGCGCCACGACCCGCGCCGGTCTGCTGCCGGGCCCGCTGCGCGACCGCTTCGGCTTCACTGCCCAGCTCGACTACTACGCCCCCGACGACCTCGACCGGATCGTGCGCCGCTCGGCCGACCTGCTGTCGCTGTCGGTGTCGGCCGACGCCTCCGCCGAGATCGGCTCGCGCTCGCGCGGCACGCCCCGCATCGCCAACCGCCTGCTGCGCCGCGTCCGCGACTACGCCGAGGTCCGCGCCGACGGCGCCGTCGACCACGCGATCGCTCGCGCGGCCCTCGCGCTCTACGAGGTCGACGACCTCGGCCTCGACCGGCTCGACCGTGCCGTCCTGACGGCGCTGTGTGCGAACTTCGGCGGGGGACCGGTCGGCATCTCGACGCTCGCGGTGGCGGTCGGCGAGGAGCGCGAGACGGTCGAGGAGCTGGCCGAGCCGTTCCTCGTCCGGCTGGGGTTCCTCGCCCGCACCCCGCGCGGCCGGATCGCGACCCCGGCGGCGTGGCAGCACCTCGGGCTGAGCGCCCCGACGGGCCCGGCCCAACTGAGCCTGGACGACGCCGCCGACTAGAGTCGTGGCGTGATCGAGACCCTGCTGCCCATCGCGCTTCTCGTCGTCGTCTTCTACCTGCTGATCGTGCGGCCCATGCAGGCCCGCCAGAAGCAGTACGGAGCCCTGAGGAGGATGCAGGACGCGCTCAGACCCGGCGCCCAGGTCATGATCAGCAGCGGCATCCACGGCACGATCACGACCGTCGACGAGGACACAGTCGGTCTCGAGATCGCCCCGAACACCGTCATCACCGTCGCCCGCGCGGCCGTCGCCGAGATCGTCGAGCCCGGGCCCGACGCCGAGCCCGACACCGACGCGCCCGAGACCGAGAGCCCCGAGTGAGCGACTTCGCCGCCCTCGCGGGGCGCCTCATCCGCGCCATCGAGGACTGGCCTGCGCCCGGCGTCACCTTCCGCGACATCACGCCCCTGCTGGCCGACCATGACGGCCTCGTCGCCACCGGGCGTGCGCTGGCCGAGGCCGTGGCGCACCTCGGCCCGATCGACGCGGTCGCCGGCGTCGAGGCGCGCGGCTTCCTGCTGGCCCCGCTGCTCGCAGAGCAGCTCGGCGCGGGACTCATCCCGGTGCGCAAGGCCGGCAAGCTCCCCGCCGACACGATCGCGGAGTCGTACGCGCTCGAGTACGGGGAGGCCACGATCGAGGTGCACCGCGACGCCGTCGCGCCGGGGCAGCGCGTGCTCGTGGTCGATGACGTGCTGGCCACCGGGGGCACCCTCGAGGCGGCCAACCGGCTGTTCGCGCGGCTCGACGCCGAGGTCGTCGCCGATGTGGTCCTGATCGAGCTGCTTGGGCTGGCCGGGCGTGACCGCCTTGCCGGTACGCCGTTGGTCTCACTGCTGGAGTTCTAGACTGACGGGAAGGAGGGACGCGTGGCCGAGCGTACCGAGAAGCCGCCCGTGGAGGCGGTGAGCAAGCCGACGGAGCCGAAGTCGCAGGACTCGGCTCCTGCTTCCGCGCGCGTCCGCAGCCGTCTCTCGCGGATCGGCGGCAGGAGTCCCAGCAGCAATCCAGTCCTCGACCCGCTGATCAAGATCTACCGCGACACCCATCCCAAGGGCGACGTCACGTCGATCCAGAAGGCCTACAAGGTCGCGGCCACGATGCACGAGGGCCAGAAGCGCAAGAGCGGCGACCCGTACATCACCCACCCGCTCGCCGTGGCCACGATCCTGGCCGAGCTCGGCATGACGGCGCCCACGCTGTGCGCCGCGCTGCTGCACGACACCGTCGAGGACACGGCTTACACGTTCGAGGAGCTGCGCAAGGACTTCGGCGACGAGGTCGTGCATCTCGTCGACGGCGTCACGAAGCTCGACAAGGTCAAGTACGGCGACTCGGCGCAGTCCGAGACGATCCGCAAGATGGTCGTCGCGATGGCGCGCGACATCCGGGTCCTGGTCATCAAGCTGTCCGACCGACTGCACAACATGCGGACGCTGCGGTACCTGCGCCAGGACAAGCAGGAGCGGATCGCCCGCGAGACGATCGAGATCTTCGCGCCGCTGGCCCACCGGCTCGGCATGAACACGATCAAGTGGGAGTTGGAGGACCTCGCGTTCGCGACCCTGCACCCCAAGGTCTACGACGAGATCGTGCGGCTCGTCGCCGAGCGCGCACCGTCGCGTGAGGCGTTCCTCGAGCGGGTCATCCGCGACGTCAACTCCGATGTCGGCCACGCCAAGATCAAGGCGAAGGTGACCGGCCGACCCAAGCACTACTTCTCGATCTACCAGAAGATGCTCGTGCGCGGCCGCGAGTTCTCCGACATCTTCGACCTCGTCGGAGTGCGGATCCTCGTCGAGGACGTCGCCGACTGCTACGCCGTCCTGGGCGTGCTGCACGCCCGCTGGAACCCGATTCCCGGCCGCTTCAAGGACTACGTCAGCGTGCCGAAGTTCAACATGTACCAGTCGCTGCACACGACGGTCATCGGTCCGCAGGGCAAGCCCGTCGAGCTGCAGATCCGCACCTTCGCGATGCACCGGCGCGCCGAGTACGGTGTCGCCGCGCACTGGAAGTACAAGGAGGAATCGCTCAAGGGCAGCAGCGCCGGTGGCAGCGAGATGATGTGGCTGCGTGAGCTGGTCGACTGGCAGTCCGAGACCGAGGACTCGACGGACTTCCTGGACTCGTTGCGCTTCGAGATGCAGAACGCCGGCGTCTACGCGTACACGCCGCGCGGTGACGTGATCCAGCTGCCGGCCGAGGCCACCCCCGTCGACTTCGCGTACGCCGTGCACACCGAGGTCGGCCACGCCTGCGTCGGCGCCCGGGTCAACGGACGGCTGGTGTCGTTGGAGTCCGTGCTCGAAACCGGCGACGTCGTGGAGATCTTCACCTCGAAGTCGCCCACAGCCGGTCCCAGCCGCGACTGGCTCGACTTCGTCAAGAGCCCGCGGGCCCGCAACAAGATCCGGCAGTGGTTCACGAAGGAACGCCGCGAGGAGGCCGTCGAGCACGGCAAGGACCTCATCGCCAAGCAGATGCGCAAGGGCGGCCTGCCGATGCACCGCCTGTTCCGGCAGGCGAACCTCGACACCGTCGCCAAGGACCTCGGCCTGGCCGACGTCTCGGCGCTGTACGCCGCGGTGGGCGAGGGCAACGTCGGCGCCCAGAACGTCGTCGACCGCGTGCTCGACCTCGCGGGCGGCCGCGAGGGTGCCGAGGAGGACATCGCCGAGGCCGTCGTCCTGCCGTCGCGGTCACGTCTCGCGCCGGCGCGCGGCGATGCCGGCGTCGAGGTCGCGGGCGTCGACGGCGACGTGCTGGTCAAGCTGGCGCGCTGCTGCACGCCGGTTCCCGGCGACGACATCCGAGGCTTCGTCACTCGTGGCGCTGGCATCTCGGTGCACCGCGCCGACTGTCCGAACTTCATGGCCCTGGCCGACCAGACGGCGCGGCTCGTCGACGTGCAGTGGCTCGCGAACGCGAGGACCACGTACCTGGTCGCGATCCAGGTCGAGGCGCTCGACCGCCCGCACCTGCTGTCGGACATCACGAAGGTCATCTCCGACCAGCACGTCAACATCCTGTCGGCCACGCTCAGCACGGGCCGCGACCGCGTCGCCAAGAGCCGGTTCACCTTCGAGATGGCCGACGCCAAGCACCTCGGCGCCGTCCTGACGGCCGTCGGCGGCGTGCAGGGCGTCTTCGACGTCTACCGCGTCACCCAGTGACCCCCGCGGTGATCTCGATACGCCACCTGCTCGCTTCGCTCGCGGTGGCTACTCGATCACCGTTGGGTGGTCGAGTAGCCGGCGAGCTTGCGAGTCGGCGTATCGAGACCACGTCCGAAATCACCTGTTCCAGTTCTGCTTCTTCGCCAGGCCCGGCAGGGCGTCGTAGTCACCGCGCATGAGTGCCTCGCGCTTGGCTCGCGACCAGCCCTGGATGCGCTTCTCGGCGGCGAAGGCATCGACGACGGAGTCGAACTCGTGGTTCCAGATGAGCTCGACGGGGAGCCGGTGCTTGGTGTACGCGGCTCCGCGCCCCTGCTGGTGCTGGTGGAGTCGCGCCGCGAGGTTGCGGGTGCTGCCGACGTAGTAGGAGCCGTCGGAGCAGCGCAGGATGTAGACGTGGGCCACCGGTTCAGGATGGTCGTGATTCGCGGGGGCGGGATGGTTGTCCCCAGGTGAATCCAGGTGAGGTGATCTCGATACGCCACCCTGCTCGCTTCGCTCGCGGTGGCTACTCGATCACCGGGCGGGGCGGTACTCGATCACCGTGGTCAGGCGGTGCGGTGGATCTGGCGGTGCTGGTCGCTCATCTTCACGAGGGCCGGGCCGACGAGTCCGACGGCGATGAGTCCGATCGCGAGGGCCAGGGCCGAGGCGGCCTCCCACGACGTCCAGTCGACCGCTCCGGTGTTGCAGGCGAGTGCGACGAGCTCGGCGATGCCGATGCCGAACATCGCCTTCATGCCGCTGCCCAGCCGCATCAGGTCGTCCTCGGCGAGCGCACCCAGCAGACCCACGCCGAGACCCAGGCACCAGACGCCGAGGACGCGCGCGTCGACGAGGTTGGTGTCCCACGGGATCCGCTGGCTCCAGAAGGCCGGGGCGCCGATCAGGCCCACGCCGAGTCCGAAGTGCGCCGAGCCGAGGATCGCGACGAGCGGCTTGGTCCAGCCGGGGAACGGCACGAGGACGGCGAGGTCGAGGCGCGGCTCACGGAACTGCGAGACGAGCATCGGGATGGCGAACAGTGCGAGCGCCGTGATGCCGACGAGCCACAGCAGCATGTAGACGGCATTGCGCGGGGCGTCGTCCAGGACGAACGTGCCGATCGTGGTGGTCAGCAGCAGGCCCCACACGATGACGATGACCGGCGCGACGAGCACGCGGGCGTCCTCCCACAGCAGCACGCGAGAGGCCGACACGAGCGCGGGCAGGATGCCGACGAGCGCGGCGCCGACGAGGGCGAGGGTCAGCGGTGACGCGACCTCCCACGGCGACACGTGGTGGTCGAAGAAGCTCGACAGGAACATCGCCGGGCCGGTGAACGACAGCAGCAGCACCACGAACATGAGATACATCGACGTGCCGGGAGCCATCTCGCGGCCGGCGAGGGCCTCGGCGTCGACGGTCGCGGTCTGCGGGCTGTCGGTCATGCGTCACTCCGTTCTCGATGGTTCAGGTTGAACCATCGAGAGTGTGACACACGTGACAGGTGTGTGTCTGGAGAAAACGCCTCAGGAGAAGTCGGAGGCCGTCCGACGCGCGATGTCGAGGAAGGACTGCCGCGACTCGAGGTTCTCCCGCAGCTTCTTCGCCTTCGACGTGTCGCCGGCGGCCTCGGCCTTCGCGAGCGCCTCCTGCGTCTCGGCGATGGCCGTCTCCAGCTTCGAGATCATGTCGTCGGCGCGCGCGGACTTCTCCGGATCGGTGCGCTTCCACTCCTGGTCGCCGGCGTCGCGGATCGCCCGCTCGACCGTGCGGATCCGACCCTCGAGCTCCTTCATGTCGTCGCGGGGGACCTTGCCGGCCGCCTCCCAGCGCTCGGCGATGCCGTGCCACACCTTGCGGGTCGCCTCGAGGTCCTTGATCGGCAGCAGTGCCTCGGCCTCGATCAGCAGTTCGCGCTTGACCGCGGCGTTCTCGGCGAACTCCTGGTCCTGCGCGGCGTTCGCGGACTCGCGGGCGGAGAAGAACACGTCCTGCGCGGCACGGAACCGCTTCCAGAGCTTGTCCTCGACGTTGCGCGGGGCCGAGCCCGCGGCCTTCCAGCGCGTCATCAGGTCGCGGTAGGCGCCGGAGGTGGCGCCCCAGTCGGTCGAGCCGGACAGCGCCTCGGCCTCGGCGATGAGCCGCTCCTTGACCTTCTGCGCGTCCTCGCGACGGGCGTTCTGCTCGCCGAAGTGGGCCTTGCGCTTCTTCGTGTAGGCCGTGCGGGCGCTGGAGAACCGGTGCCACAGCTCGTCGTCGGCCGACTTGCTCAGCCGGGGGAGCGCCTTCCACTCGTCGAGCAGGGCGCGCAGTCGGTCGGCGCCGGCGCGCCAGTCGGTGCCGGCGGCGATCCGCTCGGCCTCGTCGGCGATGCGCGTCTTGGCCTCGGCGGCCTCGGCGGTGCGCTGCTCGCGCTCGGCCTTGCGCTTGGCACGGGCCTCGGCGAGGGCCGGCTCGAGGGCATCGAGACGCGTGGCCAGCGACGCGAGGTCGCCGACCGCCTGGGCGTCGACGAGCTGCTCGCGGACGGTGGTGATCGCCTTCGCGCCGTCGTCGGGGGACAGCGTGCCGGCCTCGAGCCGCTTCTCCAGCAGGTCCACCTCGGTCTCGAGGTTCTCGAAGCGGCGGACGTAGAAGGCGAGTGCTTCAGCAGCGTCCCCTCCGGTCACCCATTGACCGATCAGGCGCTCACCGTCGCCCTCCTTGACGTAGACGTTGCCGTCGGCGTCGACGCGACCCCAGTCACTCATGGCGGTCAGTCTAGGAGGTTCGCGACCGCGGGTCGTCCTCGCGTACCCTGAAAGGCGTGCTTCTCACCGCCTTCCCCGCCGGACCGCTGCAGGCGAACTGCTACTTCGTCGCCTCCGGACCCGGTTCACCGTGCGCGATCGTCGACCCCGGGATGCAGTCGTTCGAGGGCGTGAAGGCCGTCGTCGAGGAGCACGACCTGACCCCCGTGGCGGTGCTCGTGACGCACGGGCACTTCGACCACATGTGGGACGCCACGCAGGTCGCCGACCACTTCGGCTGCCCCGTCTGGATCCACCCGGCCGATCGGCACCTGCTCGCCGACCCGATGGCCGCGATCTCGAACGAGTCCGCCGCGATGCTGCGCCAGCAGCTCGGCGACGTCGACGAGACCGCGTTCCACGAGCCCGCCGAGGTCCGCGACGCCATCGACGAGGCCACGATCGCCGTGGGCGACCTGACGCTGACCGTCGACCACTGCCCCGGGCACACCCCGGGCACGGTGGCCTACCGCGTCGACTACGCGGGCGACGAGCCGGTCTCGCAGGTCATGTTCTCCGGCGACTTCCTGTTCTTCGGCTCGATCGGGCGCACCGACCTCGTCGGCGGCGACCACGCCGAGATGCTGCGCAGCCTGCAGGCCAAGGTGCTGAGCCTGCCCGACGACGTCGTCGTGCTCCCCGGCCACGGCCAGCAGACGTCGATCGGCCGCGAGAAGGCGACCAACCCGTTCCTCGCGGAGCTGACCGCATGAGCAGGTTGTCCGGCTTCCCCGAGTTCCTGCCGGCCGAACGCTCCGTCGAGCTCGCCGTCCTCGACCACCTCCGGCGCGTCTTCGAGCTGCACGGCTTCGGCAACGTCGAGACGCGCGCGATCGAGCCGCTCGAGACGCTGCTGCGAAAGGGCGAGATCGACAAGGAGGTCTACGCCGTCCAGCGCCTGCACGCCGACGAGTCCGAGGCCGCCGACATGGCCCTGCACTTCGACCTCACGGTGCCGTTCGCGCGCTACGTCGTCGAGAACGCCGGCCGCCTGCAGTTCCCGTTCCGTCGCCACCAGATCCAGAAGGTGTGGCGCGGGGAGCGTCCCCAGGCCGGCCGCTTCCGCGAGTTCACGCAGGCCGACATCGACATCGTCGGCGATGGCACCCTGCCGTTCCACTTCGACGTCGAGATCGCACGCGTCATGGCCGAGGCGCTCGGCGGGCTGCCTGTCCCGGGCCTGCAGATGACGCTCCAGGTCAGCAACCGCAAGGTGCTCGAGGGCTTCTACCTCGGCCTGGGGATCGCCGAGCCCACCGCCGTCATGCAGGTCGTCGACAAGATCGACAAGGTGCCCGCGGAGAAGGTCCGGGCGCTGCTGCTCGAGCAGGGCCTCACCGAGTCGCAGGCCGACTCGTGCCTCGCGCTGACCGAGGTCGTCACGACCGACATGTCGTTCGTCGAGCGCGTGCGTGCGCTCGGCGTCGAGCATGCGCTGCTCGACGAGGGGCTCGCCGAGCTCGAGGCCGTGATCGCCGGCTGCGCGAGCGTCACCGGCGTCACCGTCACCGCCGACCTGCGCATCGCACGCGGCCTGGACTACTACACCGGCACGGTCTTCGAGACGCGCGTCGCCGGTCGCGAGGCGCTCGGCTCGGTGTGCTCGGGCGGCCGCTACGACCAGCTCGCGAGCGACGGCCGTCGCACGTTCCCCGGTGTCGGCATCTCGCTCGGCGTCTCGCGGCTGCTCTCGGTGCTGTTCGCCGACGGCCTCACCGCGAGCCGCAGCGTGCCGTCGGCCGTGCTGGTCGCCGTCGACGCCGAGGACTCCCGCCCCGCGAGCGACGCGATCGCCCAGCGCCTGCGCGCCCGCGGCATCGCGTGCGAGGTGGCACCCACCGCCGCGAAGTTCGGCAAGCAGATCCGCGTCGCCGAGCGTCGCGGCATCCCGTTCGTGTGGTTCGCCGCGACGAACGAGGTCAAGGACATCCGTACCGGAGAGCAGGTGTCGGCCGATCCCGACGCCTGGCACCCCGACCCCATCGACCTGCGACCGCAGGTGACCCAGAAGGAGACCACAGCGTGATCCGCACCCATGACGCCGGAAGCCTGACCGCCGCGAACACCGGTGAGCAGGTCACCCTCGCCGGCTGGGTCGCCCGCCGCCGCGACCACGGCGGGGTCGCCTTCATCGACCTGCGCGAGGCCAGTGGCGTCGTCCAGGTCGTCGTCCGCGAGGAAGTCGCGCACCAGCTGCGCAACGAGTTCTGCCTCAAGGTCACCGGCACCGTCGAGAAGCGGCCCGAGGGCAACGAGAACGCGGCGATCCCCACCGGCGAGATCGAGATCATCGCCGACGAGGTCGTCGTGCTGTCGAAGTCCGAGCCGCTGCCGTTCCCCATCGACGACCACGTCGAGGTGGGCGAGGAGGTGCGCCTCAAGCACCGCTACCTCGACCTGCGCCGGTCGGGTCCGGCCGCCGCGATCCGGCTGCGCTCGAAGGTCAACGCCGCCGCCCGCACCGTGCTCGCCGGTCGTGACTTCGTCGAGATCGAGACGCCCACGCTGACCCGCTCGACCCCCGAGGGTGCGCGCGACTTCCTCGTGCCGGCCCGCCTGCGTCCCGGCAGCTGGTACGCGCTGCCGCAGAGCCCGCAGCTGTTCAAGCAGCTGCTGCAGGTCGGCGGCATGGAGCGGTACTACCAGATCGCGCGCTGCTACCGCGACGAGGACTTCCGCGCCGACCGCCAGCCCGAGTTCACCCAGCTCGACATCGAGATGAGCTTCGTCGAGCAGTCCGACGTCATCGCGCTCGGCGAGGAGATCCTCGTCGCGCTGTGGCGCCTCATCGGCCACGAGATCGAGACGCCGATCCCGCACATGACGTACGCCGACGCGATGGCCCGCTACGGCTCGGACAAGCCCGACCTGCGCGTCGACCTCGAGCTCGTCGAGTGCACGGAGTACTTCGCGAACACCCCGTTCCGGGTGTTCCAGGCGCCGTACGTCGGTGCGGTCGTCATGCCCGGAGGCGCCTCGCAGCCTCGCCGCCAGCTCGATGCGTGGCAGGAGTGGGCCAAGCAGCGCGGCGCGAAGGGCCTGGCCTACGTGCTCGTGCAGGAGGACGGCGAGCTCGGCGGTCCGGTCGCGAAGAACCTGTCCGAGGACGAGCGCGCGGGCCTGGCCGCCCACGTCGGCGCGAAGCCGGGGGACTGCGTCTTCTTCGGCGCCGGTCCGGTCAAGTCCACGCGTGCCCTGCTGGGCGCCGCCCGTCTCGAGATCGGCCGCAAGTGCGACCTGATCGACGAGTCGGCGTGGAAGTTCGTCTGGATCGTCGACGCCCCGCTGTTCGAGCCGGCCTCGGACGCCGTCGCGTCCGGTGACGTCGCGGTCGGCTCGGGCGCCTGGACGGCCGTGCACCACGCGTTCACGTCGCCGCAGGACACCGAGGCCTTCTCCGAGGACCCGGGCTCGGCGCTCGCGTGGGCGTACGACATCGTCTGCAACGGCAACGAGATCGGCGGCGGCTCGATCCGTATCCACGACCGCGAGGTCCAGGAGCGGGTCTTCGCGATCATGGGGCTGTCGCAGGACGAGGCGCGCGAGAAGTTCGGCTTCCTGCTCGACGCGTTCAAGTACGGCGCCCCGCCGCACGGCGGCATCGCGTTCGGCTGGGACCGCATCACGGCCCTGCTCGCGGGCACCGACTCGATCCGCGAGGTCATCGCGTTCCCGAAGTCCGGCGGCGGCTACGACCCGCTCACCGCGGCCCCGGCGCCCATCACGCCCGAGCAGCGCGCCGAGGCCGGGGTCGACGCCGAGCCCGAGGGCGACGACGAGGACGAGTGATGTCGTGACGGACGGCCTGTTCGACCTGCCGGACCAGGCGCCGTCCCGCCGGGACTCCGGCGGGACCCTCGCGGGCAATGCGCACTCCAGCGCGCCGCTCGCGGTGCGGATGCGTCCGCGCACGCTCGACGAGCTCGTCGGTCAGCAGCACCTGCTCGCGCAGGGATCGCCGCTGCGCCGGATGATCGAGGGCGATGCGCCGCTGACCGTCCTGCTGTGGGGGCCGCCCGGCACCGGAAAGACGACGCTCGCGAGCCTGATCAGCCACCAGACGGATCGCCGGTTCACGGAGATCTCGGCGGTCAGCGCCGGTGTCAAGGAGGTCCGAGAGGTGATCGTCGGCGCCCGTCAGGCGCTCGCGAACACGGGCCGCGAGACGGTGCTGTTCGTCGACGAGGTGCACCGGTTCAGCAAGGCCCAGCAGGACGCGCTGCTGCCGGGCGTCGAGAACCGCTGGGTCAGCCTCGTCGCCGCGACCACCGAGAACCCGCACTTCAGCGTCATCTCGCCGCTGCTGAGCCGCTCGCTGCTGCTGACGCTGGAGTCGCTCACCGACGACGACATCGCCACGCTGGTCGACCGGGCCGTCGCCGACGAACGGGGGCTGGGAGGCACGGTCGGACTGTCCGACGAGGCGCGGGACCACCTGGTCCGGCTCGCCGGGGGAGACGGACGTCGCGCGCTCACGTACCTCGAGGCGGCCGCCGGCGCGGCCCTGGACCAGGGCCACGCCGAGATCAGCGTCGACGACGCGGCCCTCGCGGTCGACAAGGCCGCCGTGCGGTACGACCGGCAGGGCGACCAGCACTACGACGTGACGAGCGCGTTCATCAAGTCGATCCGCGGCTCGGACGTCGACGCGGCGCTGCACTACCTCGCCCGGATGATCGAGGCCGGCGAGGACCCGCGCTTCATCGCCCGGCGCCTCATGATCCACGCCAGCGAGGACATCGGGATGGCCGATCCGACCGCGTTGCCGCTCGCCACCGCGACCGCCCAGGCCGTCGCGATGATCGGGTTCCCCGAGGCCCGGATCCCGCTCGCGCAGGCGGTCATCCACCTCGCGACGGCGCCCAAGTCGAACGCCGTCGTCCGCGCGATCGACGCCGCGATGGCCGACGTCCGGGCCGGCAAGGTCGGGGCCGTGCCGCCCGCCCTGCGCGACGCCCACTACGCCGGCGCGAAGAAGCTCGGTCACGGCCACGACTACGTGTACGCCCACGACGACCCGCGCGGAGTCGTGTCGCAGCAGTACGCACCCGACGACGTCGACGGCGCCGACTACTACGAGCCCGGCTCGCACGGGGCCGAGGGCGCGATCGCAGAACGGCTGAGTCGTATCCGCGCCATCCTGCGTGACAGGTAACCTCGTTCCCATGTCCCCGCAGGTCCTGCTCCTCCTCGCCACGGCCGTCCTGGCCCTGGTGGCGGTGACGGCTGCGGTGGTCGCCCTGCGCGCGGTCCGCGAACTGCGCCGCGTCGAGGCACCCCCGACACCTCCCGCACCCGTGGAGCTGCACGTTTCAGCCGCCCCGCCGGCCCTTTCCGTGCCGGAACGTGACACCCCATGGGACCCGGCGCCCGCGGCTGAGGTCGTGCGGGTCGTCGAGGGTCGCGTGATCGTGCAGCCGTCGCAGGCGCAGGTCGTGGCGGCGACGATGACCCGGCCGTCGGTGCGCTTCGGCATCCTCGTGTCCGGGGTCGTCCATGCGCTGCGGCCCGAGAGCCGCGACCGCATCGGGGCGCTCATGCGCCGCGAGTACCGCGCGCGCAAGCGTGCCCGCCAGCGCGCGGCCCGCTCCGCCGCCCGTGGAACGGTAGCGCCGTGAGCCGCGCCGTCTGGTTCGTCGCCGGCACCGCCGCCGGCGTCTACGCCAGCGTCAAGGCCCGCCGAGCCGCCTACCGTGTCTCGATGCCCGGTCTCATCGACCAGGCCGCCGCCCTCGGCTCCGGGGTGCGCGCGTTCAGCGCCGAGGTGCGCGAGGGCATGCACGCCAAGGAGCACAAGATCCGTACCCGAACACTTCTTCCCGAACTCACCACCAAGGACGACTCCTGATGGAAACCGCTGAGATCCGGCGCCGATTCCTGTCCCACTTCGAGAACGCCGGCCACACGGTCGTGCCCTCGGCCCCGCTGCTGTTCGACGACCCGAACCTGCTGTTCGTCAACGCCGGCATGGTGCCCTTCAAGCCGTACTTCCTCGGCCAGGAGACGCCGCCGTTCGACCGCGCCACGAGCGTGCAGAAGTGCGTGCGGACCCTCGACATCGAGGAGGTCGGCAAGACCACCCGGCACGGCACGTTCTTCCAGATGAACGGCAACTTCAGCTTCGGCGACTACTTCAAGGAAGGCGCCATCACGCACGCGTGGGACCTGATCACCAAGAGCGTCGACGACGGCGGTCTGGGCTTCGATCCCGAGCTGATCTGGGTCACGGTGCTGCACACCGACACCGAGGCGCGCGAACTGTGGAAGCGGATCGCCGGCCTGCCCGACGAGCGCATCCAGAACCGCGGCCTGCTCGACAACTACTGGCACATGGGCGTCCCCGGCCCCGGCGGTCCGTGCTCGGAGATCTACATCGACCGCGGACCCCAGTACGGGCCCGACGGCGGTCCCGAGGCCGACGAGGACCGGTTCCTGGAGATCTGGAACCTCGTCTTCATGCAGGAGGAGATCACGAACGTGGTCGCCAAGGACCAGTTCGACGTGATCCAGCCCCTGCCCAGCAAGAACATCGACACCGGCATGGGCCTGGAGCGCGTGGCGTACCTGCTGCAGGGCAAGGAGAACCTGTACGAGATCGACGAGGTCTTCCCCGTCATCGAGAAGGCCGCCGAGCTCAGCGGCAAGCGCTACGGCGCCGATCACGTCGACGACGTGCGGTTCCGCGTGATCGCCGACCACGTCCGCAGCGGTCTCATGCTGATCGGCGACGGCGTCACCCCCGGCAACGAGGCGCGCGGCTACGTCCTGCGCCGGCTGCTGCGTCGTGCCGTGCGCTCGATGCGCCTGCTCGGCTTCGAGGACCAGGCTCTGCCTGAGCTGCTCCCGGTGAGCCTCGAGCGGATGAAGCAGTCGTACCCCGAGCTGGAGGCGGACTTCGCCCGGATCAGCCAGGTCGCGTACGCCGAGGAGGAGGCGTTCCGCCAGACCCTCGGCAAGGGCACGCAGATCTTCGACGTCGCGGTGGGCGACATCAAGAGCGACGGCGGCTCGGTGCTGACCGGCAACCAGGCCTTCCAGCTCCACGACACGTACGGCTTCCCGATCGACCTCACGCTCGAGATGGCCGAGGAGCAGGGCCTCACGGTCGACCAGGAGGGCTTCCGGGCGCTCATGGCCGAGCAGAAGGCGCGCGCCAAGGCCGACGCCAAGTCCAAGAAGGGCGTCCACGCCGACACCACGGTGTACCGCGAGACGCTCGACTCGTTCGGCCCGACCGACTGGCTGGCCTACACGAACCTGATCACGGAGTCGACGGCGATCGCGCTGTTGTCCGGCGGGGCGACGGTGCCCGCGCTCGCGGAGGGCCAGGTCGGCGAGGTCGTGCTGGACCGCACCGGCTTCTACGCCGAGTCCGGCGGCCAGAACGCCGACGCGGGCGTCCTGCGCTGGGACGGCGGCGAGGCCGAGGTGCTCGACGTGCAGCGCCCCATCAAGGGCCTCGTCGTGCACCAGGTGCGGGTCACGCACGGCGAGCTCACGGTCGGCACTGCGCTGTCGGCCGAGGTCGACCACGAGTGGCGCCTCGGCGCGCGTCAGGCGCACTCGGGAACGCACGTCGTGCACGCGGCGCTGCGCGAGGTGCTCGGCCCGACCGCGCTGCAGTCCGGCTCCTACAACCGACCGGGCTACCTGCGTCTGGACTTCGGCTGGAACGGCGCCCTCGACCCCGACCAGTTCCGGCGGGTCGAGCACGTCGCGAACCGCGCGCTGCGCGAGGACCTGCAGGTCAGCCAGCACTGGATGACGCTTCCCGAGGCGAAGGAGTTCGGTGCGCTCGCGCTGTTCGGCGAGACGTACGGCGAGCAGGTCCGCGTCGTCGAGATCGGTGGTCCGTGGTCGCGTGAGCTGTGCGGTGGCACGCACGTCGAGCGGTCGAGCCAGATCGGCACCGTCGTCATGACGTCCGACTCCTCGGTCGGTGCGGGCAACCGCCGCGTCGAGGCGCTCGTGGGCATCGAGGGCTTCGAGTACCTCGCGAAGGAGCGCGACCTCGTGCTCCAGCTGACCGACGTGCTCAAGGCCCAGCCCGAGGACGTGCCCGGTCGGGTTCAGGACCTCGTGTCGCGACTGAAGGCCACCGAGAAGGAGCTCGAGAAGCTCCGCGCCGCCGAGCTCCAGGGCGCGGCGGGCGACATCGCCGCGACCGCCAAGGACGTCGACGGCGTCGCGTTCGTCGGCCACCGCGCCGACGGCGTGGGCGGCGGCGACGTGCGCCAGATGGCCCTCGACATCCGCGGCCGGCTGACCGACCGTCCCGCGGTCGTCGTCGTGATCGGCACGGGTGGCGACAAGGCCACCGCGGTCGTCGCGCTCAACCAGGCCGCCCAGGACCGTGGCCTCGCCGCGAACCAGCTGTTCGGCGTGGTCGGCGACAAGATCGCCGGTCGTGGCGGCGGCAAGGCCGACGTCGCGCAGGGCGGTGGCACCGACCTCGGCGGGATCGAGGCGGCCTTCGCCGCGGTCGAGGAGGCCCTGCGCTGATGCGCCGGGGCCGTCGGCTCGGCGTCGATGTCGGCGACGCGCGCATCGGCGTCGCCTCGTGCGACCCCGATGGGCTCATCGCGACGCCGGTCGAGACGGTTCGCGCCGGCGACGGCGCCGTGGCGCGCCTCGTCGCGCTCGCCGAGGAGTACGAGGTGCTCGAGGTCGTCGTCGGCCTGCCGCTCGGCCTGTCCGGGCGAGAGGGCCCGGCGGCGGCCAAGGTCAGGGCGTTCGCGGCGTCGCTGGCCACGGCGCTGTCATGCTCCTCTCATCCGGTTTCGGTACGGTTGATCGATGAACGACTCTCGACCGTGGCGGGCCAGGCCCAGCTCCACGCGAGCGGTCGAGCGGCCAAGTCGTCGAGGTCGGTCATCGACCAGGCGGCGGCCGTGGTGATCCTGCAGTCGGCGGTCGACGCCGAGCGCACGCGCGGCGAGGCGCCGGGCGAGATCGTCACGGCAACGACGGAAGGAACTGAGCGATGAGCGACGGTGGACTCGAGGTGCTGACCGGCGAGGAGGAGCCCCGGCCGACCGCGGGCTCGCGCCGCAAGGCCGAGCCCCCGAAGAAGTCGGGCCTCAAGACGCTGCTGGCGCTCGTGGCGGTCGTCGCGATCCTCATCGGCGGCTACGTCGTCGTGACGCAGGCGATGGACCGACTCGGCGGCGCCGACGACTACAGCGGCCAGGGCACGGGCTCGGTCACGGTCACGGTCCCGTCGGGCGCCAACGGCCTGCAGATCGCGCGGCTGCTCGCCGACGCCGGTGTCGTCAAGTCGTCCGAGGCGTTCTACCAGCTGAGCCTGAGCGACTCGCGCGCCCAGCAGATCCAGGCCGGCACCTACCAGCTGCGCGAGCACATGTCGGCCGACGCCGCGCTCGCCGCCCTCGTCGACCGGGCGAACCTCGTCCAGGACAAGTTCACCGTGCCCGAGGGTGCGCGCGTCGGCCAGATCGTCGAGGCCATCGCGAAGAACACCGACCTCAAGTCCGAGGACCTCCAGGCCGCGCTCGACGACCCGGCCTCGATCGGCCTGCCCGACTTCGCCAACGGCAACCCCGAGGGCTACCTGTACCCCGAGACGTACTTCGTCGAGCCCGGCGAGACGGCCACCGACGTGCTCACCCGGATGGTCAAGCAGACCCTCAAGGTCGCCGATGACCTCGAGATCGGCGAGCGGGCCCCGGCGCTGGGGATGACGGGGGAGCAGATCCTCACGGTCGCCAGCATCCTGGAGTACGAGGGCCAGAAGCCCGAGGACTACGCCAAGATCGCCCGCGTCCTCTACAACCGGATCGACCAGGGCATGCCGCTGCAGCTGGACTCGACCGTCTCGTACGTCAGCGACCGCAAGGGCGACGTGTGGACCACGGCGGAGGAGCGCGCGAACCCGTCGCTGTACAACACGTACCAGCACACGGGTCTGCCGCCCGGACCGATCGGCTCGCCCGGCGAGGCCACGATCGAGGCGGCGCTCAACCCGGCCGAGGGCGACTGGCTGTACTTCTTCGCCAAGAAGGACGGCTCGGTCGTCTACAACTCCGACTTTGCGAAGCACACCGCGGACTGCCAGGCCGAGTACGGGGCCGGATCCTGCGGTGGCTGACCGCTGCGCGGTACTGGGATCGCCCATCGCCCACTCCCTCTCGCCGGCGATGCACCGTGCCGCCTACGCGACGCTCGGCCTGGACTGGACGTACGTGGCGTTCGACGTCGCCGAGGGCGAGCTGACCGAGTTCGTGTCCGAGCACGCCCGCTGGCGCGGGTTCTCGGTCACGGCGCCGCTCAAGCGGGAGGCCGCGACGCTGGCGACCGAACGGGACGCGATCGTCGACGCGCTGGGCGTGGCCAACACGCTCGTGCCCCGCGACGGCGGCTGGTTCGCCGCCAACACCGACGTTCCGGGCGCGATCAGCGCCCTGCGTGGCGTGGGCGTCACCCGGCTGTCCACCGTCCGGATCGTGGGGGCCGGAGCGACCGCGGTGTCGGTGGCGCTCGCGGCGAAGCGGCTCGGCGCGACCCGGGTCGAGCTGCGCGTGCGCGACACCGGCCGTGGGGCGGCCACGGCGCGCGCCATCGAGCGGCTGGGGCTGACGGCCACGGTCGTGCCGCTGAGGGTCGACGTCACCGAGTCGGTCGACCTGCTCGTCTCGACGGTGCCCGGCGATGCCGTCGCGGGTCGTGAGCACGAGTTCGTCGGCTCCGCCGAGACGGTGTTCGACGCCGTCTACGACCCGTGGCCCACCGATCTCATGCTGTCGGCCCAGGGTGACGGGACGGCGCTCGTCACGGGGCTGGACCTGCTGGCCCACCAGGCCGTCCTGCAGGTGGACCTGATGGCCGGCCAGACGGTCGATCCCCAGCTCCTGCTCGGTGCCGCCACGGCCGCGCTCGCGGGTCGCTAGTCTGCCCCTCGTGCTTCCCCCCTTGATCGCCGCCGTCCTGGCCGGCCTGCTCGCGGCGCTCTCGCCGCGACTGCTCGCCCGGCTGCCCGAGCCCGAGCTGGAGCCCGAGCCGGACATGCCCGCGAAGATCCCGTATCCCGAGCTCGCGGCGGAGTCGGGGCTGTGGTGGAAGCTCGCGATCCCGGCCGCCGTGCTCGGCGCGATCGCCGGAGCCACGATCAGCGAGCCCAGGTTGCTTCCCGTGTGGATCCCGATCGCGGCCGCGACCCCCGTGCTCGCGTGGGTCGACTGGAAGGTCCACCTGCTGCCGTACCGGATCGTCGCGCCGCTGTACGTGCTCACCTGGGTGCTGCTCGCGGTGTGCGCCGCGTGGCTGGGGGACTGGCACGTGCTGCTGCTCGCGCTCATCGGGAACCTCGCGGTGTTCGGCTTCTACTTCGTGCTCGGCCTGGTCGGCCCGATGGGCTACGGCGACGTCCGGCTCTCGGCGGTGGTGGGCGCCGCGCTCGGCCCGCTCGGCCTCGTGGCGACGTTCTACGGCGTGTTCTTCGGCATGCTGATCGGCGCGCTCGCGGGGATCGTGCTGGTTCGCGGCCGGCTCGGGAAGGGCACGCCGATCGCCTTCGGGCCGTACCTGCTGCTCGGTGCCTTTGCCGCCCTGTGGGTCTGATGGAGGGGTTTGAGAGGATGTCACCATGCTTCGTTGGTTGACCGCCGGGGAATCCCACGGCCCCGCCCTGGCCGCGACGATCGACGGGATCCCCGCCGGCGTCGAGGTGTCCAGCAAGGAGATCCAGGCGGCGCTCGCGCGACGTCGGCTCGGCTACGGTCGGGGCGCCCGTATGGCGTTCGAGGCCGACGTGCTGGAGATCGTGGGTGGCATCCGCCACGGACGCACCCTCGGCAGCCCCATCGCCCTGCGCATCGGCAACAGCGAGTGGCCGAAGTGGGAGCAGGTCATGGCGGCCGACCCGGTCGACGCCGACGTGCTGGCCGGGCTCAAGCGCAACGCGCCGCTGACCCGCCCGCGTCCCGGTCACGCCGATCTCGCCGGCATGCAGAAGTTCGACTTCGACGAGGCCCGCCCCATCCTCGAGCGCGCGAGTGCGCGCGAGACGGCGGCGCGCGTCGCCCTCGGCGAGATCGCCGCGCAGTTCGTCCGGCAGGCGACCGGCGCCACGATCCTGAGTCACGTCGTCGAGCTCGGCTCGGTCGCGGCGCCCGCGGGCACGCTGCCGGCCTTCAGCGACCTCGAGGCGATCGACGCCGATCCGCTGCGCTGCTTCGATGCGGAGACGTCGAAGGCGATGGTGGCCGAGGTTGACGCGGCCCACAAGGACGGCGACACGCTCGGCGGCGTCGTCGAGGTCGTCGTCGAGGGACTTCCGCCGGGACTCGGCTCGCACACCCACTGGGACCGTCGGCTCGACAGCCGGCTCGCCGCCGCGCTCATGGGCATCCAGGCGATCAAGGGCGTCGAGCTGGGCGACGGCTTCGAGCTCGCCCGCACGCGCGGCTCGCTGGCCCATGACGAGATCGTCCCCACCGACGCGGGGATCCGGCGCGTCTCGGGTCGCTCCGGCGGCACCGAGGGTGGCATGTCGACCGGCGAGGTGCTGCGCGTCCGCGCGGCGATGAAGCCGATCGCGACCGTGCCGCGGGCGCTGCGCACGATCGACGTCCAGACCGGCGAGGAGGCTCGTGCCCACCACCAGCGCTCCGACGTGTGCGCCGTGCCGGCCGCGGGCATCGTCGCCGAGGCGATGGTCGCACTCGTGGTCGCCGAGGCCGTGCTGGAGAAGTTCGGCGGCGACTCCGTCGGCGAGACCTCGCGCAACGTGCAGGGCTACCTCGACCACCTGAGGTACCGGTGACCTCGACCCGACCTCTGGTCGTCCTGGTCGGGCCGCCCGGTGCGGGCAAGACCACGGTGGCCGAGCTGCTCGCCCAGCGGTGGGACGTCGCGGTGCGCGACACCGACCAGGACGTCGAGGCGAGCGAGGGCGAGTCCGTGCAGGACATCTTCGTCGGCCGCGGCGAGCCGGTCTTCCGCGAGCTGGAGGTCGCCGCGGTCGCCACGGCGCTGCAGGAGCACGACGGCGTCCTGGCGCTCGGCGGCGGGGCGGTCATGGACGCACGCACGCGGGCCCTGCTCGCCGACCACACCGTCGTGCACCTGGACGTGGGGCTCGCCCAGGCGGCCCATCGGGTCGGCATGAACTCGGGTCGCCCGCTGCTGCTCGGCAACGTCCGCGGCCAGCTCAAGGCCCTCATGGACGCCCGCCGCCCGCTGTACCGCGAGGTGGCCACGTTCACCATCGCCACGGACGAGCTCGGCCCCGACGAGGTCGTCGACCGCATCGTGCAGGAGATCGACCGGTGACCCGCACGGTGCGCGTCGCCACCGCCCAGCCCTACGACGTCGTCGTCGGCCACGGCGTGCTCGGACGGATCGCGACCCTCCTCCCCGCGGACGCGCTGCGCGTCGCGATCATCCACGCAGGCCCCGTGCTCGGCTTCACCGAGGGACTCGCCCAGCACCTGACCGGGCGTGAGGTCCTGCTGATCGAGGCGCCCGACGGTGAGCAGGCCAAGACGGTCGCCTTCCTCGCGCACTGCTGGGACCAGTTGGGCCTGCACGGCTTCACGCGCTCGGACCTCGTCGTCGGCGTCGGCGGGGGAGCGACCACCGACCTCGCCGGCTTCGTCGCCGCCAGCTGGCTGCGCGGCGTCCGGTTCGTCACGGTGCCGACGACCGTGCTGGGCATGGTCGACGCGGCCGTCGGCGGCAAGACCGGGATCAACGTCGCCGCCGGCAAGAACCTCGTCGGCGCCTTCCACGAGCCGATCGGCGTCCTGTGCGACCTCGGCACGCTCGTCGACCTGCCGGCGCGTGAGCTGCGCGGCGGCCTCGCCGAGGTCGTCAAGTGCGGCTTCATCGCCGATCCGTCGATCCTCGCCGATGTGGAGGCCGACCCCGACCGCGCGCTGGACCCCACCGACGACCTGCTGGCCGACCTCGTCACCCGCGGGATCGCCGTCAAGGCCGCGACCGTCGCGGGCGACCTGCGCGAGACCGGTGCCGACGGCGGCGTCGGGCGCGAGGCGCTCAACTACGGCCACACCCTCGGTCACGCGATCGAACGGCACGAGAAGTACACGCTGCGCCACGGCGAGGCGATCAGCGTCGGGATGGTCTTCGTCGCCGAGCTGGCCCACCGCACGGGGTCGATCGACGACGCGCTGCTGGCCCGGCACCGTTCCGTCCTGGACCTCGTCGGGCTGCCCACGACCTACGGCGGCGCGTCCTTCGAGGACCTGCTCGGCGGGATGCGGTTGGACAAGAAGACCCGCGGCGACCAGTTGCGATTCGTCGTCCTCGACGGACTTGCCCGGCCGACGATCCTCGCCGGCCCCGACGAGTCGCTGCTGCGCGAGTGCTGGGAGGCCGTCCGTGGCTGAGCACCGGATCGCGCGCCTGCAGGAGCTCCTGCGGGAGGAGGGCCACGCCGCGATGTACGTGTCGCACCTCGTGAACGTGCGGTACCTGACGGGGTTCACGGGCTCCAACGCCGCACTGCTCGTCCCCGTCGACGGCGATCCGCTGTTCCTCACCGACGGCCGGTACAAGGACCAGGCCGCCGCGCAGACCGACGGTCTCGAGATCGCGATCACGCGCGACCTGATCGGGGTGGCCATCGGCCGCGCGCCGGCGGACCTCGCGGCCGAGACGCACGTGCTCGACGTCGACTCGTGGCAGCAACTCGACCGGCCCGAACCGTCGGGTCGTCTCGTCGAGCGGCTGCGAGAGGTCAAGGACGACACCGAGATCGCGGCGCTGCGCGAGGCGTGCCGGATCTCGTGCGAGGCCCTCGAGGCACTGCTGATCGGCCCGCTCACGGGTCGCACCGAGCGCGAGGTCGCGCGCGACCTGGAGTGGCGGATGCTCGAGCTCGGCGCCGAGGACAAGGCGTTCGCGACGATCCTCGCCTCGGGGGAGAACACGGCGATCCCGCACCATGACCCCACGGACCGCGTCCTGCGCACCGGCGACCTGCTCAAGATCGACTTCGGCGCCCGCGTCGACGGCTACCACGCGGACTGCACCCGCACGGTCGTGCTCGGTCCCGCGGCGGACTGGCAGCGCGAGATCCACGCGGCCGTGAAGGCGTCGCAGTGGTCCGGGGTCGAGCAGCTGCGCGCCGGGGTCCCCGTCGCCGCGGCGAACACCGCCGCCCGCGCCTCGCTGGAGCGCGACGGCTGGCTGGAGGCCTTCACGACGGGTCTCGGCCACGGCGTCGGCCTGGAGATCCACGAGGACCCGTTCATCGCCTCGACCCATCCCGGTAGACTGGCCAGTCGCACCGTCCTGACGATGGAACCGGGGATCTACCTCCCGGGCCGTGGGGGCGTGCGCATCGAGGACACCGTCCTCGTCACCGACCCCGGCGGTGAGCCCGACGTGCTCACCGACACCACGAGAGAACTCCTGGAGATCGACTGATGGCGACCACGAACGACCTCAAGAACGGCCTGGTGCTCAACATCGACGGAAACCTGTGGTCCGTCGTGGAGTTCCAGCACGTCAAGCCCGGCAAGGGCCCCGCCTTCGTCCGCACGAAGCTCAAGAACATCGAGTCCGGCAAGGTCGTCGACAAGACCTTCAACGCCGGCACGAAGGTCGAGACGGCCAACGTCGACAAGCGCGACATGCAGTACCTGTACAACGACGGCACGAACTACGTCTTCATGGACATCGGCACGTACGACCAGATCGAGGTCACCCCCGAGGTCATGGGCGGCACGGTCGACTACCTGCTGGAGAACCAGAACGCCGTCGTCGCCACGAACGACGGTCGCGTCCTGTACGTCGAGCTGCCCGCGTCGGTCGAGCTCCTCGTCGAGCACACCGATCCGGGTCTGCAGGGCGACCGCTCGAGCGGTGGCACGAAGCCCGCGCGCCTGGAGACCGGCAAGGAGATCCAGGTCCCGCTGTTCCTCACGAGCGGCGAGAAGATCAAGGTCGACACCCGCGACGGCAGCTACCTCGGTCGTGTGAAGGCCTGATGGCCGCCCGCACGAAGTACCGCAAGCGGGCCCTGGACATCCTGTTCGAGTCCGAGACCCGAGGGCTGCCGGCTGACGGCACCCTCGCCGACCGGCTCGAGACGAACGACCCGCCGATCAACCCGTACACGGTCTCGCTCGTCGAGGGCGTGGCAGCGCATGCGGGCCAGATCGACGCGCTGCTCGAGGAGCACTCGCACGCCTGGAGCCTCGACCGGATGCCCGCCGTCGACCGCAACCTGCTGCGGATCGGTGTCTTCGAGATCCTGCACGTCGACGACGTGCCCGACGCCGTCGCGATCAGCGAGGCGGTCGAACTGGCCACCGAGCTGTCGACCGACGAGTCGCCCCGGTTCGTCAACGGGCTGCTGAGCAAGGTCGCCCAGCTCAAGCCGACCCTGACGGACTGACGCTCGACTCGCCGTTCATCTCGCGGCTGCCCATAATGGCCGGATGACAGTCAACGAGGTCCGGCAGAACGACGCGTACCGGCACCTCGTCACGGCGGGACTGGTCGCCTACGGCGTCGTGTTCCTCCTCGTGGCCTGGATCGCCCTCGTGGTGGCCTGGTCCGGCGGAGGCGGCGAGGACGCCTCCCAGACCGGCGCGCTGCACAAGATGGCCAGCACGCCGCTGGGTCCGTACCTGCTCGTGGTCGTCGGGATCGGGTTCCTCGCCCTCGTGGTCTGGCAGGGGCTCGAGGCGGTCCTCGGTCACGGCCGCGTCGCCGAGGAGCACGACACGAAGAAGCGGACACTCAAGCGGATCAGCTCGGCCAGCCGTGCCGTCGTGTACGCGCTGCTGGCCTACAACGCGTTCAGGTTCGCGTTCTCCTCCGGCTCGGGCGGTTCCAGCGACTCCAAGGAGGAGGGCTTCGTCGCCTCGATGATGGGCCACTCCTTCGGGCGGGTGCTCGTGATCGTGATCGGTCTGGTCATCATCGGCGTCGGCGTGCGGCAGATCGTCCGCGGCGTGACGCGCAGCTTCGAGAACGATCTCGTCGGAGGCGTGCCGGACTGGGTGGGCACGCTCGGCGTGGCGGGCTACGTGGCCAAGGGCGTGGCCTTCGGGATCATCGGCGTACTGTTCGCGTGGGCCGCGCTCAGCTACGACCCGGAGAAGGCCGGTGGCCTGGACGATGCGCTGAAGACGTTCCGCGATGCTCCCGCCGGCCCGTGGCTGCTGACGCTGATGGCGGTCGGACTGGGGTGCTTCGGCGTCTACTGCTTCGTGTGGTCGCGCAACGCGAAGATCTAGCGGCGACCTCGGGTCAGGCGAACAGACCCGCCCCGACGGACTCGCCGGCACGGATGCCGCCGGGGATCGCGAAGATCGCCGAGCCGATGTGGCGGATGTACTCGTTCATGGCGTCCGTGGACAGCGAGCGCTGGATGTCGATGAACTGCTGCGGCGAGCGCCCGAAGGCGAGGAAGAACAGGCCCGCGTTGATCTGGCCGAGGTCGTTGTTGCCCTCGACGAAGTTGTAGCCGCGCCGCAGCAGCCGTTGCCCGTGGTTGGCGTCCGGATGGGCGAGCCGCACGTGCGCGGTGACCGGGATCGCCGGGCCGCCGGCGGCGGTGGACACGACGTCGAAGTCGGGCTCGGTGAACTCGGTCCCGCCGGACAGCGGGGCCCCCTCGCCCTTGTCGCGGCCGATGATGGCCTCCTGCTCCTCCAGCCGGGTGCGGTCCCACGACTCGATCGTCATGAGGATCTTGCGGGCCACGAGGAAACTGCCGGCGGCCATCCACGGCTGATCCGCGTCGTCGGCCCAGACCCAACGGTCGAGGTCCTGCGTCTGGTTGCTGAAGATGTTCGCGGTGCCGTCCTTGAAGCCGAACAGGTTCCGCGGCGTGACCTGAGCGTCCGAGGTCGAGGACGTCCGGCCGTAGCCGAGCTGCGTCCACCGGATCTGGGCGCGCCCGAACGCGATCCGCGAGAGGTTGCGGATCGCGTGGACCGCGACCTGGGGGTCGTCGGCGCAGGCCTGGATGCACAGGTCCCCGCCGCTGAAGCGGTCCTCGAGCAGGTCGAACGCGAACGACGGCAACTCGGCCAGTTCGGCGGGCTTGCGACTCGCGAGCGAGAACCGGTCGTCGAACAGGGTGGGCCCGAACCCGAACGTGATCGTGAGGGAGTTCGCCGACAGGTCGAGGGCCTCCCCGGTGTCGTCCGGCGGCTTGTACGGGCCGCCGCCGGTCGCGCCCTCGGGGGAGACCTCCTCGCCGCGCGTGAGGCGTGCCGCGGCGTCCGTCCAGTCCTCCAGCAGCGCCTGGAGGTCGTCGCGGGTCGCCGACGAGGTCATGTCGAACGCGGCGAAGTACAGGTGCTCCTGCATCGAGGTCGTGATCCCGGCCTGGTGCGTGCCGTGGAACGACACGACCTCGGACTTCTCCTCGCTCGCGTCGAGTGCGGCCTTCGCGGCGAAGCCCCCCGCCACGCCGACGGCTCCGGCTCCCAGGAGCCCGAGCGCCTCACGTCGCTTCATGACGCCGAGACGCCGAGCACCGTGTGCGTGAGCTGCGACAGCGGCTCGGAGAGGGCGTTCAGCTGGGCGCCGAGCTCGTTGCGCTGCTCCTGCGCGACGGTGTCGTAGGAGACGAAACCCTTCTCGTAGTCGCCGTAGGTCTTCAGCAGGGCGAACATCGCGGCGAACTGCTTGTCGAGGTCGGTGACGAGCTGCTCGCCCTCGGCGCCCTTGCTCTCGGCGATGTCGTGCACGGACTCGTACGCGACCTTGGCGCCCTCGACGTTGGCGTTGAAGTCGTACAGGTCGGTGTGGCTGAACTCGTCCTCCTCGCCGGGCAGCTTGCCGTCGGGGGCGGCGACCTCGTCGAGCAGGCCGATCGCGCCGTTCGTGATGTCGCCGACCGTCAGCACGAAGTCCTTCGCGTGGACCTTCTCGTAGAGCGCCTGCACGTCGGACTCCAGCTGGTCGCCGACCTCCTTGCGGCCGGCCTCGTCGAGGGCCGTCAGGTCCTCGTCGGGGTAGTTCTTGCGCGCCTCGTCGAGCCACAGGTCCATCTCGATGCGGTGGAAGCCGGTGAACGGGATGCCCTCGGCCTCGGCACCGGGCTTGCGGTAGTCGATCTTCGGGTCGAGGTCGCCGAACTGCTCCGCGGTCGGCTCGATGCGCTCGTAGTTGATGCGCGTGATCGGGAACAGCGCGCGCGCCTTCTCGTCGTCTCCGGACTCGTACGCGTCGACGAACGCCTCCACGTTCGTGACGAGCTCGCCGACCTGGTCCTTCGTGTACGCCGTGTACGAGGCGACCGCCGCGTCGGTGGCCTGCTGGTCGCTCTCGTCGACCTTGACGGAGTCGCCGGTGACCGTGAACGCCGCGTTGCCGACGCCGTCGCCGACCATGCCGGGCTTGCACTCGGTGTAGTACGTGCCCGGCTGCGCCTGGACGGTCAGGTCGCGCGTCGTGCCGGGGGCGATGTTCTCGACCTCGCCGATGATCTGCAGCTTGTCGTCGGCGAGCAGGTAGAACTCCGTGACCTTGTCGCCGTCGTTCTTGACCTGGAAGTTGATCGTCCCGCTGGCGGCCTTGCCGGTCGACACGTCGCAGGCGTCGCTCGAGCTGCTCACCGTGATGGCCTTGTCGTCGTCGGCGTCGCTGTTCTTGACGCAGGCGCCGAGACCGAACGTCGCGGTGACGGCGGCGAGCGCGAGCGCAGCGGTGCGCGAGCGAGGGGTCATGGACGGGCTCCTTCGGGGGTGCGGGTGACGACGCGCCAGTACGCGGTGCCGACGGTGATGAGGTAGGTGGCCCACACGACGAGCTCGAGCTTCGTCATGTCGGGGCTGAAGCCGATCGTGCCCTTGAGCAGGGCGGCGAGCAGACCGGACGGGTCGATCGTTCCGCTGAGCTGGAACGCCCAGGCCTCGGCGCCGGTCCAGGCGCCGCCACCGGAGGTCCACGGGCCAGGCAGCACGCCGGCCTCCTGCAGGTCGTGCACGGCGTACGCGAGGATGCCGGCGGCGACGACGATCAGGAGGGCGCCCGTCCAGGTGAAGAACGTCGCGAGGTTGATGCGGACCATGCCGCGGTAGATCGCCCAGCCGAGGGCGACCGCGGCGAGCAGTCCGAGGACGGCTCCGACCCACGCGAGGGGAGCGTCGCCGCTGGACTGGACCGCGCTCCACAGGAACAGTGCGGTCTCGAGTCCCTCGCGCGCGACCGCGACGAAGCCGATGATCACCAGACCCATGCCGGGACCGTCGAGCCGGACGTCGATCTGGTGCTCCAGCTCGCCCTTGAGGCCCTTGGCCGTGCGGGCCATCCAGAAGATCATCCACGTGACGAGGGCGACGGCCAGGATCGACATCGTGCCGCCGATGATCTCCTGCGCCTTGAACGTCAGGCCGTACGTGCCGAACGTGAGGACCGCGCCGAGGCCGAGGGAGAGCAGCACGGCCAGCGCCACGCCCGCCCAGATCCGCGGGATGACGTCGTCGCGGCCGATCTTGCGGACGTACGCGATGAGGATGCCGACGACCAGCGAGGCCTCCAGGCCCTCGCGCAGGCCGATCAGGAACGTACCGATCACTTCTGCCGCCTCACGACTGAGATTTTGCCGACGATCACGTTAGGCCAGCCTCACCAAGGTACCTCCATCGGGGTCGGGGTGACGCCACCGGGGGCGTGACATCGCTCGCCCCCGGGGCTCATCCGCGTCCACGGTGATGAGTTCTGGCGCCCCGTCCCGTCTTACGGGTGAAGGGTCCACGACGGAGGAGACTGAACAGATGAGCACGGAGACGATGGTCGACGAACCGGAGTTCGCCGCGATGACCGAGCCGCACCGGCGCGAGCTGCACGTGCACTGCTACCGGATGCTCGGCTCGTTCGAGGATGCCGAGGACGCCGTGCAGGAGACGTTCCTGCGGGCGTGGCGGCGCCGTGAGACGTACGAGGGCAGGTCCACCTTCCGGGCCTGGCTGTACCGGATCGCCACGAACGCCTGCCTCGACCTGCTCGCCAAGAGACGTCCCGAGCCGGCGAGCGGGGGCGAGGTGCCCTGGCTGCAGCCCTACCCGGACCGACTGCTCGACGAGCTGCCCGCGGACGACGCGGAGACGCCGGAGGCCGTCGCCCTCGCGCGGGAGACGATCGAGTTGGCCTACCTCGTGGCCGTCCAACACCTGGCGCCGCGACCGCGAGCCGTACTCATCCTGCGGGACGTCGTCGGCTGGCCGGCGAAGGATGTCGCGGAGCTCCTCGGCGACTCCGTGAACTCCGTGAACAGCGCGCTCCAGCGGGCCCGCGCGGGGCTGCGCGAGCACCTGCCCGCGCAACGGCAGGACTGGACCGGAGGCGCGGACGACACCGCGACGCGTGACCTCGTGCGGCGGTACACCGATGCGTGCGTCGCCACGGACATCGATGCGATCGCGACGATGCTGCGCGACGACGTCCGCTGCTCGATGCCGCCCACTCCGGGGCTCAACGTCGGCCGCGACGTGGTGGTCAACGACTGGGTGGAGAGCGGCTTCGAGAGCATGACGGGCCTGCGCGTCGTCCCCGCCGCCGTCAACCGGCAACCGGCCGTCGCCGCCTACCACTGGCAGGAGCAGGAGAACGCGTACCTTCCGCTGACGGTCGACGTCCTGCGGATCGAGTGCGGGCGGATCTCCGAGATCATCACGTTCCACGCCGACCAGTTCCCCCGGCTGGGGCTGCCCGAGCGTCTGGAGGCGGCGTCGTGAGCCGCGTGGTGCAGACCGCTCGGCCGAGCCTCGGCCGGGTGGCCGTCACGGGACTGGCGGCGACGGTTGCCGCGGCAGCCGCGATCACGGTGGGTGCCGCTCTCGCGAGGTCGGCAGGCGTTGACTTCGAGATCCCCGAGGGTGGCGAGGCCATCCCGCTGGGCGGGTTCACCACCGTGACGAGCGTCCTCTCGCTGGTGGGCGTCGCCATCGCGGTGATGCTGGCTCGCTGGAGCGCCGACCCGGCAAAGTGGTTCGTGGGCATCACCGTCCCCCTTGCGGTGGCCTCGCTGGTGCCGCCGCTGGTGGTCGGCGCGAACGCCGCAACCGCGATCACGCTCGTCGCACTGCACCTCGTGGCTGCGACCATGATGATCCCGGTGCTGACGAGAGCCCTCCACGTGCAAAGGTGACCGGATGCGCGCACTCGTCCTCGACGCTGCTCGAGCCCAGCCGGTCGTCCGAGACGTCCCCGAGCCGATCGCACCCGACGGTGGCGTCGTCGTCCGGGTGGTCGCGACGGGCCTGTGCCGCAGCGACTGGCACGCGTGGGCCGGCCATGACGACGGCGTCGTCTTTCCCCACGTGCCGGGCCATGAGTTGGCCGGCGAACTGGTGGAGATCGGTCCCGGAGTGACCCGGTGGAAGGTCGGCGACCGCGTCACGGTCCCGTTCGTCGCCGGCTGCGGGACGTGCCAGTGGTGCCTCGCCGGTGACGCGCAGGTCTGTCCCGACCAGGAGCAGCCCGGCTTCACCTACTGGGGCTCGTTCGCCGAACTCGTGGTCGTGCACGCCGCGGACACCAACCTCGTGCGGATCCCGGAGTCGGTCGAGTTCGGCACCGCAGCCGCCCTGGGCTGCCGGTTCGCGACCGCGTACCGCGCCCTCGTCGGCCGTGCCCGCGTCACCGAGGGCGAGTGGGTCACGGTGGTGGGCGCCGGGGGAGTGGGACTGAGCTCGGTCATGATCGCCCGAGCGCTCGGCGCCCGGGTCATCGCCGTCGACCGGAACCCCGAGGCGCTCGCCGTCGCCGCGAACCTCGGTGCCGAGCACACCCTGCTCGCCGACGGTCGGGACCTTCCCGGGGCGGTCGCTGAGCTCACCGGCGGTGGCAGTCACGTCGCGATCGACGCCGTCGGCAGCGAGCAGACCTGCGCCGAGGCGATCCTCGGCCTCCGCCGCCGTGGTCGGCTCGCCCAGGTGGGCCTGCTCCCGGCTGTCGAAGGGCACCCGCGTGTCCCGATGGAGCGGGTCATCGGGTGGGAGCTCGACCTGCTCGGTAGTCACGGCATGGCGGCCGCGGACTACCCGGGGATGCTGGCGCTGATCGAGCAGGGCGCGCTGCAGCCCGAGCGCCTCATCGAGCGCACCATCGGCCTGGACGACGCCGCGGTCCTGCTGCCGGCCTTCGACCGGGCGAAGGTCGCCGGCATGACAATCATCGACCCTGCAGCTCCTGGGCGAGCATCACGATGATGCCGCTCGGCCCACGGACGTACGTGAGCTTGTAGATGTCCTCGTAGGTCGCCACCCCACGGAGCGGGTGGCATCCGTGCCGCGCGGCGATCCGGAGAGCCTCGTCGATGTCGTCGACGGAGAAGGCCACCCGGTGCATGCCGATCTCGTTCGGCCGGGTGGGCTTGGTGTCGATGGCGTCGGGATGGATGTACTCGAAGAGCTCCAGTCGACCGTGACCGTCCGGTGTCTGGAGCATGGCGATCTTGGCGTGATTGCCGTCGAGGTCCACCGCCGTGTCGGCCCACTCGCCGCTCACGGTGTCCCGGCCGAGGACCGTGAGCCCGAGGTCGGTGAAGAAGGCGATCGTCGCTTCGATGTCGCGCACCGCGATGCCGACGTTCTCGAGTTTGATGGGCATGCTCCGCACGCTACCGAGATGCGGCGACGTGCACACCCGGCAAACCTGATCGAGGTCACGCGGCCCGATTCGGGTCGACGAGATCGAGTTCGATGATGATCGGCGGGCGCGGCAGGTAGCGCTCGGTGTGCAGGACACGTGTGTCGAGGTGGCGGTCGTCGAGGTGGCCGTGGCTCTTCATGTTGTGGTGCTTTCGGCACAGGCATCTGAGGTTGCTGCCGGTGGTCTGGCCGCCGGAGTCGTAGGCCTTGGCGTGGTCGAGGTCGGTGTCGTGGACGGGGGCTCGGCAGCCGGTGACGCGGCAGGTGCCGTCTCTCCAGCGGAGCGCTTGTCTGAGTGATTCGGGTGGTCGGTAGGCCAGAACGGTGGTGTCGAGGACCTGTCCGACGGGGTCGAGGACGAGTCGTCGGAGCACGGTGTGTTCGGACTCGGCGAGTTCGCGGACCCAGTCGGCGGTGACGGCTTCGTCGCCGTCACGGGTGATCCCCGGTCCGTCGGTCAGCCCGATCAGGTCGGTCGCGGCGATGCTGATGGCGATCTCGGCACGAATGTCGGTCGCGGTGCCGGTGCAGGAGGTCAGCCAGTGGCCGATCAGGTCGGCCTGCTTCTGGTCGCGGGTCCGCCGATCCCGCTCCCCGGTCTCCGGATCGTGCTTGGGCAGTGCTTTCGCGGCGCGGCGGAGTCGGTCAGCGACGGCGATCGCGACCCCGGTGGGCAGTAGCGCGTTCAACCAGCTGGTGCCGTCATCGTTGTGGGTCACCGACACCCTGCGGTCCTCGACGGCCTTCGTCGTCTCGACAGCGACCTCGTCGGGTTCGATCCGGGCCCGGAACCGGCGCAGCCAGGATCGCAGTTCGGCGACCGTGTGCGTCGCGGCGTACTCCGGAGCGCTGTGCTCCAGCAGGGTCCAGGACTCGCGTCGGGCGAGTCGGGCGGCGGTCTGCGCGATCGCCGCGACCCGGTCCGCGTCCAGATCCCCGGCCCGGAACGCATCCCAGACCGAGGGTGTCCGTTCGTGGATCGTCTCGGCCTCGTGGACCATCGCCCAGATCCGGTTCTCGCTGACGTGCAACGCCTGCGCCAGATCGAGCGTCACCTCGCGACGCGCCAACTCCTTGGACAGCACGATCTCGTCGGTCCGGTCGATCTTCCCCACCTGTGCGGCGTGACGGTTCGCGACGAACGCCCACTCGGCGAACTCCGCCTGCGCCCGCACCCGACGCACGATCTCGCACGTCGCCGCCACGACCCCCGAACCCATGCACCCAATCTAGTGAGCCCCACCGACAGAAACCCATCACGCCGACCCATCGGCCGCACCGCGATCATCTGCGCCGCAGCGACGCCGTGTCGACATGCACACCGGGCGACCTAGGCTGGTCGGGTGAGCGAGGCACTGGACGAGGGACCGTTCTTCCATGGCACGAAGGCCGACCTGCGGGAGGGCGACCTCCTCACGGCGGGTTTCCGCTCGAACTACCGTCCCGAAATCGTGATGAACCACATCTACTTCACCGCGCTCGTCGCGGGCGCCGGGCTGGCTGCGGAGCTCGCTCCCGGCGACCGGGAGCCGCGCGTCTACGTCGTGGAGCCGGTGGGGGACTTCGAGAACGACCCGAACGTGACCGACAAGAAGTTCCCCGGCAACCCGACGCGGTCCTACCGCAGCCGCGACCCGCTCCGGGTCGTCCGCGAGGTCACCGACTGGCCTCGCCTCACCCCCGAGGCGCTCCAGGCCTGGCGCGAGCGCCTCGCCGTGCTCGAGTCCGAGCGCGCCGAGATCATCAACTGACGCAGGGGCGAGGCGGCGGGCTCACAGCCAGCGCCGCACCCGGCGCGCATAGTCGTCGTACGGTGCACCGAACCGCTCGTGCAGGAAGCGCTCCTCGGGCAGGATCGCACCCCACAGGACGAGCAGCACCGCGCACGGGAAGAGCACCAGACCCCAGAACGTCGGGGCCAGCAGCGCGAGTCCGAGGTAGAGCGCGAGCAGGCCGACGTACAGCGGATTGCGCGAGAGCCGAAACGGACCCTCCTCGATGAGCGCGAGCGTCTCCTGACCGGGCAGGAGTCCGGTCTCGTGCCGGTTGAACAGCCACAGCGACCAGCCGTTCCAGGCGGCGAAGAAGAGCACCAGAGCCCACCCGAGCGGTGCGCGCCACTGCTCACCGAACTCCACCGGGTCTCCCCACGTCACCGTGGCCAACCAGCCGACGACCAGCGGCGCACCGATCGCCACCGGCGGCCAGAGCCGGAACTCGACGGGCGCGCCTGATCCGCGCTCCATGACCTCATTGTCGGGCCGTTCGGGCTATTGCGTCACCACGTGGGCGGGTGGACGCTTACGACACCGACGAGTACGGGAGGCAGCGTGACCGATCGACTCACAGAACTCCTGGCGAAGATGACGACGGCCCAGGAGAAGTCGCTCAGGCGTCAGCAGCAGGTGAACGAGGCCGTCAACAACTCCTTGGCCGGGGGCCTCGGCGGCCTGGCGGGAGTGGCGGACGCCCTGGACCAGCTCAGGCAGAGCCCGAATGCGTATCCGCAGGTTCCCAACGAGGGAGCGCGCCAACAGGCATTGGCCGCGCTCGCCCAGGCGCAGCTGGACGCGACGCATCGCAATGCGCACGTGGCGAACGCCGTGAATGCGGGCGTCGTCGCGGGGGCCCAGGGCATCGCCGACGTCGCGGCGGGGGTCCGGCAGTTGGCCGCGGCGCCGGCAGCGACCCCGGAGGCCCTTCCGCCGGACCAATGGGCGGCGGCGCAGCGTTCGGATCGGCTGATGGCGGCGCTCCGGGCGGCCAAGACCGCGGGCGGTGACGACCCACTCACGGCGCTGGGCGACGAGCCCCAGCCGGTGTTCGCGCCTCCTGCCGTGCCCGCGCCGGCGCCGCAGCCGGCACCCGTCGTGCACGTCTGTCCGACGTGCCAGGGCAGCGGTCGGATCGTCTACCGCTGACCGCGTGTCCTCGGCGGCAGCTCGTGCAGGACGAGCTCGCTGATCGTTCCCGCGTCCACGACCGCCGTCATGTACGTGCAGAACGGCTGACGCCGACGATCGGTGAGGGAGCCGGGGTTCAGCAGGCGCAGCCCCGAGACGGCGGTCGTGTCCCAGGGGATGTGGCTGTGGCCGAAGACGAGCACGTCGTCGTCGGGGTAGAGGGCGGCACAGCGCTCCTCGCGGCCCTGCGCCGCACCGGTCTCGTGGACGACGGCGATGCGCAGGCCCTCGATCTCGGTACGGGCGACCTCGGGGAGGCGCTCGCGCAGGACTCCGTGGTCGTTGTTGCCGTACACGGCGACGAGTTCCCGTGAGCGTGACTCGAGTTCGTCGAGCAGGCTGACGTCGACCCAGTCGCCGGCGTGGATGACCACGTCCGCCGCCTCGACCGCGTCCCACACCTGCTCGGGCAACTCCCGGGCCCGCTTGGGCACGTGTGTGTCGGCGATGAGCAGCAGTCGGGTGGCCATGGAGACAGTCAACCGCCTCCCGGTCACCCGAGCCCGACTGATAACCTCGGTCCGAACCATCCTTTAACCACCGTCCCGTGAGGCGGAGAAGGGGGTGAGGCATGAGCATGCCTGCATCTGCGATGTCCCGGACCGTCATGGACGGCACTGACATCTCCCGCGCGTTGACGCGCATCACCCACGAGATCCTCGAGAAGAATCGCGACGCCTCCTCGCTGCTGATCCTGGGGATCCCCACCCGAGGCGTCGACCTCGCCCAGCGGATCGCCGCGAAGCTCACCGAGGTCGAGGGCACGCCGGTCACGGCGGGCTCGCTCGACGTCACGATGTACCGCGACGACCTGCGGATGAAGGCCCCGCGGGCCCTCGAGCACACCGACGTCCCCGACGACATCGACGGCCGCGTGGTCGTGCTCGTCGACGACGTCCTGATGAGCGGCCGCACGATCCGGGCCGCGCTGGACGCGCTCGGCGACCTGGGCCGGCCCAAGGCCGTGCAGCTGGCCGTGCTGGTCGACCGGGGCCACCGCGAGCTGCCCATCCGCGCCGACTTCGTCGGCAAGAACCTGCCGACGTCGCTCGCCGAGAAGGTCCGCGTGCGGCTCGCCGCGCACGACGGCGGCGACGACTCCGTGAGCATCGAAGGAGGAGTCGCGTGAAGCACCTGCTCAGCGCCGGCGACCTCAGCCGCGACGAGGCGACCAGGATCCTCGACACCGCCGAGGAGCTGCTCAGCGTCGCCAAGCGGCCGATCAAGAAGCTGCCCACCCTGCGCGGGCGCACGATCGTCAACCTGTTCTTCGAGGACTCGACCCGCACCCGGATCAGCTTCGAGGCGGCGGCCAAGCGCCTGTCGGCCGACGTCATCAACTTCAGCGCCAAGGGCTCCAGCGTCAGCAAGGGCGAGAGCCTCAAGGACACCGCGCTGACCCTGCAGGCGATGGGCGCCGACGCGGTCGTGATCCGCCACCACGCCTCCGGCGCCCCGCACCGCCTCGCCACCTCCGAGTGGACCAAGGGCGCCGTGGTCAACGCCGGCGACGGCACCCACGAGCACCCCACGCAGGCCCTGCTCGACGCCTTCACCATGCGCTCGCGCCTGGGCGACCTCGAGGGCAAGAACGTCACGATCGTGGGCGATGTCCTGCACAGCCGGGTCGCCCGGTCGAACGCGCTGCTGCTCCACACGCTCGGCGCGAACGTCACGCTCGTCGCCCCGCCGACGCTGCTGCCGGTCGGCGTCGAGACGTGGCCGGTCGAGACCTCCTACGACTTCGACTCCGCACTGGAGAAGGCGGACGCGGTCATGATGCTGCGGGTCCAGCGCGAGCGGATGAACGCCTCGTTCTTCCCCAGCGCCCGCGAGTACAGCCGCCGCTACGGCCTGGACGTGGCCCGGATGAACCGGATGCCCGAGCACGCGATCGTCATGCATCCCGGCCCGATGAACCGTGGCATGGAGATCAACGCCGACGTCGCCGACAGCGTCCGATCGGTCATCGTCGAACAGGTCACCAACGGTGTGGCCGTCCGCATGGCGGTGCTGTACCTGCTGCTGGGCGGCGCCACCGAGGAGGAGAACGCATGAGCACGGTCATCACGAACGCCCGCATCCTCGGCGAGGACGTCGCCGACATCCTGATCGAGGACGGCGTCATCACGCAGATCGGCACCGGCCTGACCGGCGACGAGACCGTCGACGCCGACGGCCTGATCGCCCTGCCGGGCCTCGTCGACCTGCACACGCACCTGCGCGAGCCCGGACGCGAGGACGCCGAGACCGTCCTGACCGGCACGCAGGCCGCCGCCCGGGGCGGGTTCACGTGCGTCTTCGCGATGGCCAACACCGAGCCCGTCGCCGACACGGCCGGCGTCGTCGAGCAGGTCTGGCGGCTCGGCCGCGAGCACGGCTACGCCGACGTCCAGCCGATCGGCGCCGTCACCGTCGGTCTGGCGGGGGAGCGGCTCGCCGAACTCGGCGCGATGGCGGACTCCGCCGCCCAGGTCCGGGTCTTCAGCGACGACGGCAAGTGCGTCAGCGACGCCGTCCTGATGCGCCGCGCCCTGGAGTACGTCAAGGCGTTCGACGGGGTCGTCGCCCAGCACGCGCAGGAGCCCCGGCTGACCGAGGGTGCCCAGATGAACGAGGGCCCGCTGTCAGGCGAGCTCGGCCTCACCGGCTGGCCCGCCGTTGCCGAGGAGGCGATCATCGCCCGCGACGTGCTGCTGGCCGAGCACGTCGGGTCGCGCCTGCACGTGTGCCACCTGTCGACGCGCGGCTCGGTCGAGATCGTGCGCTGGGCCAAGAGCCGCGGCATCGACGTCACGGCCGAGGTCACGCCGCACCACCTGCTGCTCGACGACGAGCTCGTCCGCAGCTACGACCCGATCTTCAAGGTCAACCCGCCGCTGCGCAGCAAGGACGACGTCCTCGCGGTCCGCGAGGGCCTGGCCGACGGCACGATCGACATCGTCGCCACGGACCACGCCCCGCACCCCATGGAGGACAAGGAGTGCGAGTGGCAGGCCGCGGCCTTCGGCATGATCGGCCTCGAGACCGCGCTGTCGATCGTCCAGCAGACGATGGTCGACACCGGCGCCCTCACGTGGGCCCGCGTGGCCGAGACGATGAGCGCCAACCCGGCCCGGATCGGCCGCGTCGCCACGCACGGCCGCCCGCTCGCGGTCGGCGAGCCCGCCCACATCGTCCTGTACGACCCGTCGGCCACCCGCACCGTCGAGCCGGCCGACACCGCGAGCCTGTCGCGCAACACCCCCTACGCCGGTCGGGAGCTCCCCGGCCGGGTGGTCGCGACGTTCCTCGCCGGCAAGCCCACCGTCCTGGAAGGAAAGCTGCAGTGACCGAAGCAATCCTCGTGCTCGAGGACGGCCGCACGTTCCGCGGCCGCTCCTACGGCGCCACCGGAACGACGATCGCCGAGATCGTCTTCAACACCGGCATGACCGGCTACCAGGAGACGCTCACCGACCCGTCGTACCGCGGCCAGATCGTCACCATGACGGCGCCGCACATCGGCAACACGGGCGCCAACGCCGAGGACTTCGAGTCCCGGCAGGTGTGGGTCGAGGGCTACGTCGTGCGCGATCCGGCACGCCGGTCCTCGAACTGGCGCGCCGACCGCACGCTCGACGAGCTGCTCGCCGACCACGGCGTCGTCGGCATCAGCGACGTCGACACCCGCGCCCTGACCCGCCACCTGCGCGAGCGCGGCTCGATGCGCGCCGGGATCAGCACCGAGGTCCTCGACCCCGAAGCGCTGCTGGCGCAGGTCCAGGCCGCGCCCGCGATGACCGGCTCGAACTACCTCGCCGACGTCACCGTCCCCGAGGCCTACGTCGTGCCCGCGGTGGGCGAGAAGCGCTTCACCGTCGCCGCGCTCGACCTCGGCATCAAGGGCATGACCCCCAAGCTGATGGCCCAGCGTGGCATCGAGGTGCACGTCCTGCCCGCCGACGCGACGCTCGACGACGTCCTCGCGACGCAGCCCGACGGCGTGTTCATGTCGAACGGACCCGGCGACCCCGGCACGGCCGACCACCAGGTCGCGCTGGTCCGGGCCGTCCTGGACCGCGGCATCCCGTACTTCGGGATCTGCCTGGGCAACCAGATCTTCGGTCGCGCGCTCGGCCGCGGCACGTACAAGCTCAAGTACGGTCACCGCGGCGTGAACCAGCCGGTCCAGGACCGCACGACGGGCAAGGTCGAGATCACGGCGCACAACCACGGCTTCGCCGTCGACGCGCCGCTCGACACCGACTTCGAGACGCCCTACGGCCCGGCCCACGTCACGCACGTCGGCCTGAACGACGACGTCGTCGAGGGCATCGCCCTGCGGGAGCGCCCCGGCTTCAGCGTCCAGTACCACCCGGAGGCCGCCGCGGGTCCGCACGACGCCGGCTACCTCTTCGACCGCTTCGCCGACCTCATGTCCGTGACGAAATCCGCGAACCTGACCCAGGGAGGTCACGCCTGATGCCGAAGCGCACCGACATCAAGTCCATTCTCGTCATCGGCTCCGGCCCGATCGTCATCGGCCAGGCCTGCGAGTTCGACTACTCCGGCACCCAGGCCTGCCGCGTCCTGCGCGCCGAGGGAATCCGCGTGATCCTCGTCAACAGCAACCCGGCGACGATCATGACCGACCCCGAGTTCGCCGACGCGACCTACGTCGAGCCGATCACCCCGGAGTACGTCGAGAAGGTCATCGCCGCGGAGCGTCCCGACGCGCTGCTGGCGACCCTCGGCGGCCAGACCGCCCTGAACTGCGCGATGCAGCTGGACGAGGCCGGGATCCTCGAGAAGTACGGCGTCGAGCTGATCGGCGCGTCCATCGAGGCGATCGAGAAGGGCGAGAACCGCGAGACGTTCAAGGCGATCGTCGAGGGTCTGCCCGCCGAGTGGGGCGCCGAGGTGGCCCGCTCGGTCATCTGCCACTCGATGGACGACTGCCTCGCCGGCGTCGACGAGCTCGGCGGCTACCCGGTCGTCGTGCGTCCGTCGTTCACGATGGGCGGCTCGGGCAGCGGCCTGGCGTACAACGAGGCCGATCTGCACCGGATCGCCGGCAGCGGACTGGCGCTCAGCCCGACCACCGAGGTGCTCTTGGAGGAGTCGATCCTCGGCTGGAAGGAGTACGAGCTGGAGGTCATGCGCGACACCGCCGACAACGTCGTGATCGTGTGCTCGATCGAGAACCTCGACCCGATGGGCGTGCACACCGGTGACTCGATCACCGTGGCGCCCGCCATGACCCTCACCGACGTCGAGTACCAGCGCCTGCGCGACATCTCGATCGGTGTCATCCGCGAGGTCGGCGTCGACACGGGCGGCTGCAACATCCAGTTCGCGGTCAACCCCGAGGACGGCCGCATCGTCGTCATCGAGATGAACCCGCGCGTCTCGCGCTCGTCGGCGCTGGCCTCCAAGGCGACCGGCTTCCCGATCGCCAAGATCGCCGCCAAGGTCGCGATCGGCTACACCCTCGACGAGATCCCGAACGACATCACCGCCGAGACGCCGGCCAGCTTCGAGCCCACGCTCGACTATGTCGTCGTCAAGGTCCCGCGGTTCGCGTTCGAGAAGTTCCCGGCCGCCGACCCGACCCTCACGACGCACATGAAGTCCGTCGGCGAGGCGATGGCGATCGGCCGCAACTTCACCGAGGCGCTGCAGAAGGCGCTGCGGTCGCTCGAGCGCCCCGACGCGGTCTTCAGGTGGACGCAGGAGTGGCAGGACCTCGACAAGGCGGCCCTGCTCGACGCGGCCTCGGTCCCGCACGACGGCCGGCTCACGAAGGTCATGGACGCGCTGCGCGCCGGCGCGACCCCCGAGGAGGTCTTCGACGCCACGAAGATCGATCCGTGGTTCGTCGACCAGCTCGCGCTGCTCAACGAGGTCGCCGCCGAGCTGGCCGCGGCCGACCGGCTCACGCCCGAACTGCTGCGGCACGCGAAGCGGCACGGCTTCTCCGACCTCCAGATCGGCCGGATCCGCGGCCTGTCCGAGGACGTCGTGCGCGGCGTGCGGCATGCCCTCGGCGTCCGCCCGGTCTACAAGACGGTCGACACGTGCGCCGCCGAGTTCGCGGCGAAGACTCCGTACCACTACTCGTCCTACGACGAGGAGACCGAGATCGAGCCGCGCGAGCGCGAGGCCGTCATCATCCTCGGCTCCGGACCGAACCGGATCGGTCAGGGCATCGAGTTCGACTACTCGTGCGTCCACGCGTCCTTGGCCCTGTCCGAGGCGGGCTACGAGACCGTCATGGTCAACTGCAACCCCGAGACCGTCTCGACCGACTACGACACGAGCGACCGGCTGTACTTCGAGCCGCTGACGCTCGAGGACGTGCTCGAGGTGGTCAACGCCGAGACCCAGGCCGGCCCCGTGGCCGGAGTCATCGTCCAGCTCGGCGGTCAGACGCCGCTCGGTCTGGCCGCCGGTCTCAAGGCCGCGGGTGTGCCGATCGTCGGCACGCAGCCCGAGGCGATCGACCTCGCCGAGGAGCGCGGAGCGTTCGGCCAAGTGCTCGCCGAGGCCGGTCTGCCGGCGCCCAAGCACGGCACCGCCACGACGTTCGAGGGCGCCAAGCGGATCGCCGACGAGATCGGCTACCCCGTGCTCGTGCGTCCGTCGTACGTCCTCGGTGGTCGCGGCATGGAGATCGTCTACGACGAGGAGTCGCTCTCGACCTACATCGAGAACGCCACCGAGGTCTCGCACGACCGTCCCGTCCTGGTCGACCGGTTCCTCGACGACGCCGTCGAGATCGACGTCGATGCGCTGTTCGACGGTGAGGAGCTGTTCCTCGGCGGCGTCATGGAGCACATCGAGGAGGCCGGCGTGCACTCCGGCGACTCGGCGTGCGCGCTGCCGCCGATCACGCTCGGCCGGCTCGAGATCGACAAGATCCGCGCCTCCACCGAGGCGATCGCCCGTGGCGTGGGCGTGCGCGGCCTGATCAACATCCAGTTCGCGCTCAGCTCGGACACGGTCTACGTGCTCGAGGCCAACCCGCGCGCCTCGCGCACCGTCCCGTTCGTCTCCAAGGCTACGGCGACCCAGCTGGCCAAGGCCGCGGCCCGACTCATGCTCGGCGAGTCGATCGCCGAGCTGCGCGCGGCCGGCGTCCTGCCGGCCGAGGGCGACGGCGGCCACCTGCCCGCGACCGCGCCGATCGCGGTCAAGGAGGCGGTCATGCCGTTCAACCGGTTCCGCACCTACGAGGGTCGCTACGTCGACACGCTGCTGGGTCCGGAGATGCGCTCGACCGGCGAGGTCATGGGTATCGACGCGACCTTCGGCTCGGCGTTCGCCAAGAGCCAGTCGGCCGCCGGCGCGGCGAACGGTCTGCCCACGTCGGGCAAGGTGTTCGTCTCGGTCGCCAACCGCGACAAGCGGCACATGATCTTCCCGATCAAGCGGCTGGCCGACCTGGGCTTCGAGATCCTCGCGACGAGCGGCACGGCCGAGGTGCTGGAGCGCAACGGGGTCAAGGCCACGGTGCTGCGCAAGCTGCACGAGGACGACGCCGCAGGCAGCACGGTCGTCGAGAAGATCCACGAGCGTGACGTCCAGTTGATCGTCAACACCCCGCACGGACTCACCAGCGGCGCCAACGCCCGCGTCGACGGGTACGAGATCCGCACCGCGGCGGTCGCCGAGGGCATCCCGTGCCTGACCACCGTGCAGGCGCTCGCGGCGGCGGTGCAGGGCATCGAGGCCGAGATCGCCGGCAGCATCGGCGTCCGCTCGCTGCAGTCGTGGGGCGAGGCGGTGTCCCGGTGAGCTTCGGCAGCCGCGCCCATGTGGCGATGCAGGCGTACGGTCCGCTGTGCGTCGGCATCGACCCGCACGCGCACCTGCTCGAGCAGTGGGGGCTCGACGACTCGCTCGACGGCCTCGACCGGTTCGCCGCCACGTGCGTCGAGGCGTTCGCCGGCAAGGTCGCGTTCGTCAAGCCGCAGTCGGCGTTCTTCGAGCGCTTCGGCGCGGCCGGCGTCGCGATCCTCGAGCGCACGCTGCAGGACCTGCGGCACACGGGCACGCTGACGATCCTCGACGTCAAGCGTGGCGACATCGGCTCGACGGCCGCCGCCTACGCCGAGGCCTACCTCGACGAGGATGCGCCGATGGCCGCCGACGCGATCACGGTCAGCCCGTACCTGGGGTTCGGCTCGCTGACGCCGTTCTTCGCGACGGCGGAGAAGAACGACGCGGGCCTGTTCGTGCTCGCGTTCACGTCGAACCCCGAGGCCACGCTGTTCCAGAACGCCGACGCGGCCGGCACGTCCGTCGGTCGCCGGGTCCTCGCGGAGCTGTCCGCAGCCAACGCGGCGGACGAGCCGATGGGCTCCTACGGCGCCGTGATCGGTGCGACCGTCGCCGGGATCGACGCGGACGCACTCGACTTCAACGGGCCGATCCTCGTGCCGGGGTTCGGGGCCCAGGGCGGCACGGTCGACGACCTGCGCCGGCTGTTCGGGGGAGTGCTCGACCGGATCGTGCCGTCGACCTCGCGCGACGTCCTGGCCAAGGGGCCCGACGTGATCACGCTGCGCGCCGCCGCGGCCGCGGTCAACGACTCGCTGTCGATGCTGCGCTGAGACGCTCCGCGAGCGTCCTCACCAGCAGCCGGGCGAGGGTCAGGGTGACGGCCAGCCCCGTCACGGCCCAGAACCCGCCGAGGCTCACGGCGTCGCCGAACAGCAGTGCCGTCAGTTCGATCAGCAGGAGCTTGCTGCCCGGCATCACGAGCACGAGCAGCGCCGCCGACCCGATCCGCCGAGGCACGTCGGAGGCCGCACGCACCCGCCCGACGATGCGCTTCTTGAGGTGCAGCACGATCTCCAGCACGACCTTGAGCAGGACGGCCGTCAGGATCGTCAGCGGCAGCGACTCGGTGATGACCTGCGGGAACACGGCCACGAAGAACGCGAGCACGGCGGCGTAGACGAGTACGTCGAGCGCATCGAGGGCCGTCGGTCGTGTCACGGGTCGAGCGTAGACGTGGAACGACGCCGGGTAGTGGGAGATACCACCCGGCGTCGCACCGGTTACGAGACCAGAGTGCACCGACAGATACACGTATCGCCACCCCCTTTCGCGGCTCTTCGGAGGCATGCGTCCCCTCGCCGTCCTGCTGCACCTCGTGCGGCGCTACCTGCCTGCCGAGATCGCCGGGACCCTGACGATGCTCGGGGCGTGCCTGTTCGTGGCCCGGTGGGACGACGGAGTCGTCACGATGGCGCTCGTGGGGATCGTGGCCGAGAGCGTCGGCTTCTACGGCGTCATCGGCGCCGGGATCGCCCGGGAGCAGCGGAGCCTGAGGCGCACCGCGCTGCTCCTGTGCGCCGAGTTCGGACCTGCGGAGATCGTCGACACCGTGACCCGCGCACCCGTCATGGCGCTCGCGGTGACGATGTTCGGTCCCACGTGGTTCGGGCTGCTGGCCGGCAAGGTCGCAGCCGACCTGGTCTTCTACGGCTTCGCGTCGAGCGCCTACTTCGTGACCCGGACCCGTGGCTGGCGGACGCCGCAGCCGGTCTCGGGAGAGCTGCGGTACCGCCGTGAGCAGGAGGCCCGCGACCTGCTCATCCGGCCCGACGTGCTGCGGTCGCTGGCCGAGCACGGGACGCCCCTGCTCGTCCTCGATCCGCAGGTCGTGCGCCGCCAGTACCGCCGGCTGCAGGAGGCGCTGCCGTACGTGCGCTTCCACTACGCCCTCAAGGCGCTCGCGCACCCGGCCGTCGTCTCGGCGATCGACGCCGAGGACGGCTGGTTCGACGTCGCGAGCAGTTCCGAGCTGCAGCTTCTGCAGGAACTCGGGATCGAGGCCGATCGCGTGATCCACACCCATCCGGTCAAGAGCGAGCGTGACGTCGCCGAGGCCGTCGCGGCCGGGGTGTCGACGTTCGTCGTCGACAGCGTCGACGAGCTGCGCAAGCTCGCGGGAGTCGCCGCCGGCCTGCGGGTGCTGGTCCGGCTCGCCTACCGCAACGCCGAGGCGTCCATCGACCTGTCGAGCAAGTTCGGCGTCGACCACGACGAGGCCGCACGGCTCGTGCGGACCGCGACGGCGATGGGCGTGCCCGTCGCCGGCTTCAGCTTCCACGTCGGCAGCCAGCTGGACGCCGTCGAGCCGTTCCGGCGCGCGGTCGCGCGGACCCTCGACCTGATGGACCGCCTCGAGCGCGAGGACGGCTGCGCGTTCTCCGTCCTCGACATCGGTGGCGGCTTCCCCGTCGACTACCGGACCGAGACCGTGACGATCGAGCAGATCGGCGCGGCCCTCGACCCGTTGCTGCGGCCTCGGGCGGCGCGACTGGAGATCCTCGCCGAGCCGGGACGGGTCGTGGTCGCCGACGCGATGACGCTGGTCGCCGGTGTCGTCGGCGTGGCCGATCGTGGCGGCCGGCGCTGGGTGCACCTCGACGACGGCGTCTACGGCAGCTGGTCGAACCTCGTGTTCGAGGGCATCGAGCCCATGCTGCTCAACTCGCCCGACCTCACCGAGGAGACCCGCCGGCGCGTGCGCACGACGCTCGCGGGACCGACGTGCGACAGCATCGACGTCCTCGGCCGCGACCTCGACCTGCCGGAGCTGCGCCCCGGCGACCTCGTCGTCAGTCCCACGATGGGTGCCTACTCGATCGTCACGGCGACCGAGTTCAACGGCCTCGGCCCCGCGCCCGTGCTCGTGCTGGGCGCCCCGACGGCACGCGTCGACAGGGGAGTCGACCAGCGCTGGCTGGCGCCCGTCGTGGACCTGGCGGCGTCCGGGGCCCGAGACCGGTAGGTCGATCCGTCACCAGCCCGCGCCGAAGCACACGAAGGACGTGGGCCGGTCGGCGGTCGCCTCGGCGAGGGCGACGCCCGGGGGAGTCCCGGAGGCCATCAGCCGGTGGACGTCCTGCAGGACCTCACAGGCCTCGTCGTCGGCGACGGCGGCAGGGGAGGCGATGACGCACCGAGCTCCGGCGTGCAGCCACGCGGTGACCATCCCGAGCGATTCCTCGGCCCAGCGCTGGGTCGACCGACCGACCTCGCACGCCGAGAGGATCACGACGTCGGGAACCTCCGAGAGCTGGTCCAGGTCGTAGCCGAACAGCGGACCGTCGTCGAGCAGCACCCCGGAGAACAGCGGGTTCTCGGCGGCATGGCGGCCGTGCGCGGACACGTGCAGCACGTCGACCCGGCCGGCGAGCTCCACGACCGCCGCAGCCGTCGCGTCGCCGTCGACGAGCACCGCCGAGCTCGGCCAGCGTGACGCCGACTGCTTGACCTCCTCGATCGCGCGGGCCACGTCGGGGCCCGCGACGAAGCCGATGCCCACGGGCGCCGGGAGGTCGCGGGTCTCCAGCCAGCGGGTCGCCGCGGAGGCGACCGTGAGCGGCCTGCCGACCAGTCCCGGCAGCATCGACCACGGCACTCCCGCGAGGATTCCCGCCTGGGTCAGGACCACCCGTCGATCACCGAGCAGCGGGAGCAGGGGAGCGACCAGGACGCCGGCGACGTCGGCGAGCCGTCGGTCGCGGCCCATGCGCACGACCCGGGCCATCGCCTCACCCTGTTCGCTGGCGCTCACGTCGAGGTCGGCGCGCAGACCACCGAGGAGTCGCGACAACGACTCCGACGGACCGAGGTCGACGACCTCCCGTGCGGCGTCGGTGACGACGAGGGCGTGCACCCGGTCGCGCCCGTCCCACAGGTAGCTGACGAGGGCCGTGTCGGAGCCGAGGGCTCCGACGATCTCGTCGAGGTCGGCGATCCGGTTCACCTCGCCCGACCCGGCACCGAGCCACGCCCGCTGACGGACGCGTTCGCGCAGCTCGGCGAGCCGGCGCGCCTCGCGGGTCCCGGCCTCGGGCTCGGTGACGGTCAGGGTCCGGATCTCGACCAGGTCCGCCGCGGCCTGGTCGTCCTTCGGCGGCCGGACCGGCACGACGCGGGTCGTCAGCGCCCGGGCCCGCTCGGACCACTCGAAGACCAGGCCCGGGGAGCCGTCCTGGAGGGCCAGCTGGATTCCGGTGGTGGCGACCTCGCGTCCGTGGCCGACGACCGAGCTCATCAGGTCGAGACTGCTGAACGAGGCCTGCCAGTCGTGCAGGAGCTCGAGTCCGGCGCGGAGGTGGCCGAGTGCATCGCGGCGCCGACCGATGAGCAGGCTCAGCTCGGCCTTGACGCGTCGCTCGAGCAGCCGCTCGGTCAGCGAGTCGCGGGAGTTGGTCCGACCACGCCTCAGGCGATCCCTCGCGATCTCCGCCCGTCCACTGCGCGCCGCGACGCGTGCGGCGTGCAGGTCGAGCAGCTGCGCCTCGTGCGACAGCATGGACGAGCGCAGCTCGAGCGCGACGGTGTCGGCGCGGGAGAACCATCGAGGCGGGACGTCGTTGCCGAGCGCCTCGCTCACGAGGTCGATCACGACCGAGCGGAGGGTCCAGCTCGGGCTTCCCAGCCGGCGGAACCGCGCGGCCGCGCGTCGGGCCAGGCGTCGGGCCTGCGCGATGTCGATCGTCAGCAACGCTCGCGCGGAGACGAACTCCGCCTCGGCCTGCATCTGCCGCAGGTGGTGCTGCGCGTGGACGGCGGCGCACTCGGTCAGCAGGGCGACGGCCTGCCGCGGCATGCCGGCCGCCAGGAGCGCTTCGGCGCGATCCTGGTCGAACACGGCGTTCAGCACGTCGGACCCGCCGGCGTCGCCTCGAGCCGCCTCCATGAGGGTCAGCGCCTTGACGAGGTTGCCCCGGCGCATCGCCGCGTACCCCTCGTTGTGCCGGGTCGAGGCGACGCCCAGGGTGTCGCCGTGCCGGGCGAAGCCCGCCCCGGCCTCGACGAAGTCCGCCTCGGCGGCTGGATACTGGCCCAGTCGCAGGCGCAGCACGCCGCGGTCGTTGAGCATGTTCGCGCGGTCGATGTCCGCCGGATCGAGTGCCTGGATGGACTGTCCGTAGAGCTCCAGCGCCAGTCGGTAGTTGCCGCGACGCTGGTGCAGGGTCGCCTCCTGGCTCGTGACCAGGGCGATGACGGAGGCGTCGTCCGTGACCTCTCGGGCCTGACGGCACAGGTCGAGCCCGCCGTCCGCGTCACCGAGTTCGGCGGTCACCAGCGCGAGCGTGATGAGGATCCGGGCGGTGCGCTCGGGATCGGGTTGCCGCCTCAGTGCCGACTGGAGATCACGCCGCGCCGCGCCGAACCGACCGGCGTGCATGTGCGACTTGCCGCGTTGGTGGAGTTCTGCGGCGGTGGGCATGGCCCTATCATCGTCGCCGCGCGATGGCCTTGGACAGCACATCGCTGTTCGTCCGGACGACGGCGGCTCGGTCGGAGCCGCCTCGCGTGGCGAGCGTGGCTTCGATGTCGGCCGCGAGCTCGGCGGCGAACACCGGCGCCGCGAACGACGTGCCACTCCAGATCGCGAACCCGCCGCGGTAGTCGTCGGGATCGATCGACTCACGGGTGCGGTCGCCGTCCTTGACCCGGGCGATCGGTTCCAGGCCCCCTTGGAAGGCCGGGATCGTGCTCATCAGGGCTGCCCCGCGACGGTGCACCGTGACCCACGGTCCGGCGTTCGAGAAGAGCGCGTCGCTCAGTCCGTTGGGGTTCAGGGCGCCGACCGAGACGATCGGGGTGGCGCGCGGGTCGCGTCGGACGAGTCCCTCGCCGCCCGTCCACGGGGCGAACGCCGCGGGGAACATCGGCCGCGTGGTCGCGTCGTTCCCGGCGGAGCACACCACGACGGTCCCGGTTCGACCGATCGCGGCGAGGATCTCGTACATCGTCGGATCGAACTCATCGTCCTGCGGGGTCTCGTGGTAGTACCCGAACGACAGGTTGAGGACGTCGAGGTCCAGTCCTCCGTGCGCGTCCCCGCGCCGGACCAGGATCGCCACCTGCATGAGGGTCGTGATGAGCGTGGACTCCGGCGCCGTCCCATCGGACTCGATCACGCGCCACCAGTGGATGTCGGCCCGGGGTGCGCCCTGGTGCACGAGCCCGACGATGAACGTGCCGTGCCCGGACGCCTCGTCGATCGAGCCGTCGAGCGGTCCGGACACGTCGCCGACGCCTTCGGGGTCGGTCGCCGCCTCGACCTCGCCGATCGTCTGGCCGGCGAGCAGGCCGCTGCCGGCGAACACGCCCTGGGAGAACCACTCATGGTCGCCGCAGCCCGTGTCGATCACACCGACGCGCGCGCGGCGGTGGTCGGGATCCGCGCCGCGATCCGGGCGCGGACCCACGTACGCGATCGGCTGGCGGCCACCGGCGCCCGGCTCGCCGTAGGACTCGACCGCCGCGCTGGCGCCCCGGGTGACGGGAGCGCCCCGGGTGACGGGTGCACCGCGGGTGACCGGTGCGCCGCGCGTGACGGGTGCACCACGGGTCACGGGTGCGCCCCGGGTGACCGGCCAGGCATTGATGACGTGGTCGAGGCCGATCCCGCGAATGAGCTCTTCCTCGTCGTCCTCGCCATCATCGCTGAGGGCCGTCGCCCGGGCGGCCTGCAGCAGGGTCCACGCGTCCGGTGGGCGGGCAGGCGAGTTCTCCGTGGCGTCGATGATGAAGCGCGCCAGCCCGAGCGATCCGGTCGCCCAGGGATAGCGCTCGCGACGCTCGGAGCGCTCCTCCTCGCTCTCGTCGAGCACGAGGCGTGGGTAGTCCGGGTCCTCGCGGACGGTCCAGTGGAACGGTTCGGCGGCCCGGGTCAACAGCTCGATCGCCCGGTTGACCTCGATGAGGGTCGACACGAGGAGTCGGGTCGAGAGGTAGCCCGTCGGGTTGGCGCTCACGCCGCCCAACTTCACGGCCGCGTCCGGGTCGAGGATCTTGCCCTCCTCCTCGGCGACCGAACGGCGACGCGTCCATTCGTCCCACGACTTCAGCGTGGGGATCCGGCGTTCGTCCTCTGGCCTCTCGGAAACCATGCTGCTCCTCAGATCTCGAAGGTCGGGGTGGCGAGGTCGTCTCGGCCGTCGACGTCGAACCAGATCCGGATCAGTCCGGTCGGGATCTCGTCGAGCTCGAAGCGGCCCTCGGTCAGGTCGGCGGTGGACTCGTCGTCGCCGTGGACGAGTCGGACGGTGCCGTCGACGGCGGGGGTGATCCAGCCGTCGAGCCGGCGGGTGCCCTCGCTCGGTCCGTCCGAGACGCGGACCAGGACGGTGACGTCGTCGTAGGCGAACTCGATCGTGAGCGGTCCGGACTGCTCGGCCGCGCTGCGGGTGCCGACGAGCTCGGTGCTGCGGCTCAGCAGGGTCAGCAGCGAGTACTCGGTGTCGAGGTCCTCGGCGGCGACGGCCGCGATCATCGCGGCGGTCAGATGGGGCGGCACCGGGTCGAGTGCCTCGTACATCGTCTTCAGGTCGCTGAAGATCGGATCGCGATCGGTCATGACGCTTCCCCCTCACCGGAGATGACGGCCTTGAGCTTCTCGAGGCAGCGGCGCCGGGTGGGGCCGATGCTGCCGACGGGCATGCCCAGGTCGTCGGAGATGTGCTTGTAGTCGGGTCGGTCGTCGAAGGCGATGACGCGCAGCAGGCGCTGGCAGCGCTCGTTGAGCTGGGCGACCGCACCCCAGAGGCGGTGGCTCTCGTCGGCCTCGACGGCCTCGGCCTCCGCGGCTCGCGTCGACGGCAGCATCGGCGCGAGCGTCTCGTCGTCGGCGGAGTCCTCGCGGCGATTGCGCGAGGCCACGCGCCACGCCTGCCGGCGGGCGGTGATGATGAGCCACGACGACACGGCCCGGGGGTTCTCCACGGAGTCCTGCTTGCGGACGAGCGTCAGCCACGTGAACTGGATGACGTCCTCGCAGACGTCCTCATCGAGTCGGTAGGCGCGCACCACGTGCCACAGGACGGGAGTCATCTCCCGGACGAGATCGTCGATCGCACCGCGGTCGCCGTCGCGCCATCGGCTGAAGGCCTCGGCGGATCGGACCCACGGGGTCTCGTCGGGGTCGGGGGACGATGTCTGTGACGTGTCTGTGGCCACGGAGTTCATTGTGCTCACATCGCCGACGAGGCCGGAAGAGGACGCGCTGATACACGCGGTCCGAGAAACCCGGGAGCGCGTGGCCCGGGCAGTAACCTGTCGTGGTGCGACGTTCGGCCTTGGCTCTCTCAGTGGTCCTCGGTCTCGGTACGTTGACCGGCTGCTCGGGCGGGGGACCGTACTGCGACGCCGTCGACGACGCCAAGGCCCAGTTGACCGGCTTCAGCCAACGCACGCAGGCGAACTTCGCCGACAACGCGGCCGCGGTCGCGGCGATCGCCGAGGTCGCGCCCGAGGACGTCCAGAAGCAGTGGAACCAGATCGCGAAGGCCACCAAGCGGGTCGTGAAGGCCCAGGTGAAGGCCGGCATCGCGATGGAGGACCTCAACAAGGAGGCAGAGCTCAATGCGTTGTCCCAGGACGGCATCGATCGCCTGAACGCCGCCTTCGAGGCCTTCAACGACACCGCGGAACAACGCGAGGACGTGGTCCGCAGCGTGAGCGACGAGTGCGGCATCGACCTGTCCGAGAAGTAGTCCAGACCAGAACCCAGGAGTGATCGTGGCACTTCCCGAACTGTCCGACGAGCAGCGCCGAGAGGCGTTGGCCAAGGCCGCTGCCGCGCGCCAGGTGCGCGCCGAGGTGAAGAACCGGCTGCGCCATTCCGGCGCGTCGGTCGCGGACGTGCTGGCCGAGGCCAAGCAGAACGAGGCGGTCGCGAAGATCAAGGTGCTGGACCTGCTGCAGAGCATCCCCGGCATCGGCAAGCTGACCGCGCAGCAGATCATGGCCGACCTCAAGATCGCCGAGAGCCGCCGTCTGCGCGGGCTCGGTGCCAACCAGGCGAAGGGCCTCGTCGCCGAGATCGCCCGTCGTGGCTAGTCCCGACGTGGACCGGGGGCGACTGGTCGTCCTCGCCGGACCGACGGCCGTCGGCAAGGGAACCGTCGCGGCGTGGGTCCGCGAGCACCACCCCGAGATCTGGATGTCCGTCTCCGCCACGACACGCTCGCCGCGGCCCGGCGAGGTGGACGGCCAGCACTACCACTTCGTGTCCGCCGCGGAGTTCGACCGGCTCGTCGCGACCGACGGGCTGCTCGAGTGGGCCACGGTCCACGGCGTTCACCGCTACGGCACACCGCGGGCCGCGGTGGAGGAGCGGCTCGCGGCGGGGGAGTCGGTGCTGCTGGAGATCGACCTGCAGGGCGCCCGCCAGGTCAAGCAGCACGCGTCCGACGCCCTCATGGTGTTCCTCGAGCCACCCAGCTGGGACGAGCTCGTCAACCGGCTCGTCGGCCGGGGCACCGAGTCCGAGCAGGAGCGCGAGCGGCGGCTCGCGACCGCGCGACGGGAGTTGGCCGCCGTGTCCGAGTTCGACGTCGTCATCACGAACACCGAAGTCGAGGAAGCCGGGCGCGAGTTGGTAGACTTGTTCAGAACCGGGCTGTCAGCTGACGCCGGTTGACCCACCAAACTTTCTGGAGATTCCGAGTGTCCACGACACGTTCCGCTGCCGAAGGCATCACCAACCCGCCCATCGACGACCTGCTCGAGAAGGCGGACTCCAAGTACAAGCTGGTGCTGTACAGCGCCAAGCGCGCCCGTCAGATCAACGCCTACTACTCCCAGCTGGGCGAGGGCCTGCTCGAGTACGTCGGCCCGCTGCTGGAGACCCAGGTCCAGGAGAAGCCGCTGTCGATCGCGCTGCGCGAGATCAACGCCGACCTGCTGACGGTCGAGGACCTGCCCTCGGAGGCGGCTGCGGCCGAATGAGCCGGATCGTCCTCGGGGTCAGTGGCGGTGTCGCCGCCTACAAGGCGGCGTTGCTGCTGCGCCTGTTCACCGAGGGCGGTCACGACGTCCAGGTCGTCCCGACCGAGTCGGCGCTGCAGTTCGTCGGCGCCGCGACCTGGGAGGCCCTCTCGGGTCACCCGGTCCACACGGGCGTCTTCGAGGACGTCCCGGGTGTCCCGCACGTGCGCCTGGGCCAGACCGCCGACCTCGTCGTCGTCGTGCCCGCCACCGCGAACACGCTCGCGCGCGCGGCGCACGGACTGGCCGACGACCTGCTCACCAACACGCTGCTGACGGCCCGCTGTCCGGTCGTGCTGGCCCCGGCGATGCACACCGAGATGTGGGAGCACCCTGCCACCGTCGCCAACGTGGCCACCCTGCGTGAGCGCGGCGTCCACGTCATCGAGCCCGACTCGGGCCGGCTCACCGGGACCGACACGGGCCCCGGCCGACTGCCCGAGCCCGAGGCGATCCACGCGTTCTGCCTCACCGTGCTGCAGGGGCGCCCGCTCGACCTGGCCGGACGGCACGTCGTCGTGTCCGCCGGCGGCACGCGGGAGTTCCTCGATCCCGTGCGGTACCTGGGCAACCGGTCCTCGGGTCGCCAGGGCGTGGCGCTCGCCGAGGCTGCGCTGGCCCGCGGCGCCTCCGTCACGCTGGTCGCCGCGAACGTCGCGATCGACGTGCCCTCAGGAGCCGAGGTCGTTCGCGTCGTCACCACCGCCGAGTTGCGTGAGGCGATGCTCAAGGCCGTCGAGACGGCCGATGCGGTCGTGATGGCCGCCGCGCCCGCCGACTTCCGGCCCGTTTCGTTCGCCGACGCCAAGATCAAGAAGCAGCTCGACGGGCAGGCGCCCACGATCGAGCTGACCGAGAACCCGGACATCCTCGTCGAGCTCGTCCAGACGCGCACCGGCACGTCGCCCGTGATCGTCGGCTTCGCCGCCGAGACCGGCGACGCGAACGGCTCGGTGCTCGACCATGCCCGCGCCAAGCTCGCCCGCAAGGGCTGCGATCTGCTCGTGGTCAACGACGTCGGTTCCGAGCAGGTCTTCGGCAAGCCCGAGAACGAGGTCACGCTCCTGTCCGCCAACGGCTCGGAGCAGCCCGTCGCGCGGGCCGCGAAGGCCGACATCGCCCACGCGATCTGGGATGCGGTGGTCCACCTGTTGGACTGACCGTCCGACACGTGGACGCAGATTCCGGATCGTCGCGCACGCCCCAGTACAGTCGTGTGCGTCCCAACCCGCCAGAGAGGTAACTCGTGAGCCGTCTTTTCACGTCCGAGTCCGTGACCGAGGGTCACCCCGACAAGATCGCCGACCAGATCAGCGACAGCATCCTCGACGCGCTGCTCGCCCAGGATCCGAAGAGCCGGGTCGCGGCCGAGACCTTCGTCACCACCGGGCTCGTGCTCGTCGGTGGCGAGGTGACGACCGAGGCCTACGCCGACATCGCGCGCATCGCCCGAGATCGCGTCCTCGAGATCGGCTACGACTCCTCCACGAAGGGCTTCGACGGCGAGTCGTGCGCCGTGCAGGTCACCCTCGACGCCCAGTCGCCCGACATCGCGCAGGGCGTGGACAAGGCCGAGGAGGCCCGGCTCGGCGGCGCCACCGACCCGCTCGATCTGCAGGGCGCCGGCGACCAGGGCCTCATGTTCGGCTTCGCGTGCGACGAGACCCCCGAGCTGATGCCGCTGCCGATCACGATCGCGCACCGTCTCTCCGAGCAGCTCACGAAGGTCCGCAAGGACGGCACGCTGCCGTACCTGCGTCCCGACGGCAAGACCCAGGTCACGATCGAGTACGACGATGACGACAAGCCGGTCCGCGTCGAGGCGATCGTCATCTCGACCCAGCACGAGGACGGCGTCGACCTGGAGCACCAGCTGCCGTCGGACCTGAAGAAGCACGTCATCGACGAGGTGCTGAGCCACTACGACATCGACTCGTCCGACTACAAGTCGCACATCAACCCGACGGGCAAGTTCGTCATCGGCGGCCCCATGGGTGACGCCGGCCTGACCGGCCGCAAGATCATCGTCGACACCTACGGCGGCTACGCCCGCCACGGCGGCGGCGCGTTCAGCGGCAAGGATCCGAGCAAGGTCGACCGCTCGGCCGCCTACGCGATGCGCTGGGTCGCCAAGAACATCGTCGCCGCGGGCCTGGCCCGCAAGGCCGAGGTCCAGGTCGCCTACGCGATCGGCGTCGCCCGTCCGGTCGGCTTCTACGTCGACACGTACGGCACCGAGACCGTGCCGGTCGAGAAGATCCGCGAGGCCGTCCTGGAGGTCTTCGACCTGCGTCCGGCCGCGATCGTGCGCGACCTCGACCTGCTGCGTCCGATCTACGCGCAGACCGCCGCGTACGGCCACTTCGGCCGCCCCGGCCTGCCGTGGGAGAGCACGGACCGCGCCGAGGCGCTCAAGGCCGCCGCCGGCGCCTGAGAGCGCTGTCGGCCCCGGCTGGTAGAACAGGCGGGTGAGTCAAGGACAGGGGCGTGTCGCACGGGTTGCCGTGGACACGCCCCTGTCCCATCTCGACCGTCCCTTCGACTACCTCGTCCCCGACGACCTGGTCGACCAGGTGGTCGCCGGAGGACGGGTCAAGGTCCGGTTCGCCGGGCGTCTCGTCGACGGCTACGTGCTCGCGCTCGACGACGCGAGCGCCCACGAGGGAACGCTCGCCCCGGTCGCCAAGGCGGTCTCGGCCGAGCCGGTCCTGACGCCCGAGGTCGCCGCCCTCGCCCGCTCGGTCGCCGACCGGTACGCCGGCACGATGGCGGACGTCCTGCGGCTCGCGGTGCCGCCGCGGCACGCCCGTGCCGAGGCGCGGCCCCACGCCGAGCCGGTCGAGCTGCCGCCGGACATCGGTGACGCCTCGTGGCACGCCTACGTCCACGGCGCGGCCTTCGTCCGCGAGCTGGCGGCTGGCGCCTCGCCGCGTACCGTGCTCACGGCGCTGCCCCGCCACGAGCCCGAGCGCGCGGTCGCCGAGGCGGTCAGCGCCACCGTCCGGTCGGGTCGTGGTGCCGTCGTGTGCGTTCCCGACGCGCGTGACGTCGCCCGCTGGGACGCGGTGTTCACTCAGGCCCTCGGCCCCGACGCCCACGTCGTCCTGACCGCCGCCGACAAGCCGGCCGTGCGGTACCGCAACTTCCTGCGAGTCGTCCGCGGGGAGGTCCGTGTCGTCCTCGGCACCCGGGGCGCGGCCTACGCGCCCGTCCACGACCTGGGCCTCGTCGCGATCTGGGACGACGGCGACGACCTGCACGCCGAGCCGCGCGCCCCCTACCCGCACACGCGCGAGGTGCTGCTGCTGCGGGCCGCGTCCCAGGGCGCCGGTGTGCTGATCGCCGGGTACGCCCGGACGGCCGAGGCGCAGTCGCTCGTCGCGCAGGGGTGGTGCGCCGACCTCGGCGCCGACCAGGCGGCCAGGCGCCGCGAGTGGCCCCTGCTGGAGGTCACCGACGGCAGCGAGCACGGCGCCGCCCCCGGGCGCCTGCCGCGGGCGGTCTTCGACGCGATCCGGGCAGCCGACGGTCCCGTGCTCGTCCAGGTGCCGCGCCGCGGCTACCGGACCTCGCTGGCCTGCGCGCAGTGCCGCACGCCGGCCACGTGCCGGGACTGCCAGGGCCCGCTCGTCCAGCTGCGCGCCGATGCCCCGCTCGTGTGCCGTTGGTGCGCGACCACGGTGCCCGCGTGGCGGTGCGGCGAGTGCGGCGGCACGCGACTGCGCGCCCCCGTCGTCGGTCAACTGCGCACCGCCGAGGAGTTCGCGGCGGCGTTCCCCGAGCACCGGATCGTCACGTCCGGCGGCGACACCGTGCTCGACGAGGTCGCACCGGACGACCGGCCGCTCGTGCTCGCGACTCCGGGTGCCGAGCCCGTCGTGCCCGGCGGCTACGCCACGGTCGTCCTGCTGGACACGTGGCTCATGCTGTCGCGTGACGACGTCCGGGTGGTCGAGGAGTCGCACCGGCGGTGGTTCACGGCGCTGGCCCTGGCCTCGTTCGGCGCTCGTGCGGTCGCAGTCGGCGACAGCGGCGTCCTGCAGGGACTCGTGCGCGCCGATCCGGCCGACGTCGCGGCACGCGAGCTCGCCGATCGCGCGCAGACGCACCTGCCGCCGGTCGGGCGGCTCGCGACCGTCGACGGCCCCGAGGACGTCATCGTCGCCCTCGCGGCCCGACCGTGGCCCGACTTCGCCGACGTCCTCGGTCCCGTTCCGCTCGAGCCGGGCCGCGACCGGATCCTCGTGCGCGTCCCCCGACGCGAGGGCCTCGCGCTCGCGACGGTGCTCAAGGAGGTGGCCGCGGAGCGCAGTGCCGCCAAGCTGCCTCCCGTGCGCATCCAGATCGACCCCGTCGCGTTCTGAGGCCGACCCCTAGACTCACCGGGTGAGGATCGTGTTCGCGGGGACCCCCAGCACCGCCGTACCGACGCTGGAGGCACTCGTCGCCGGTCGGCACGACGTCGTCGCCGTCGTCACCCGTCCCGACGCTCGCGTGGGCCGGGGCCGCAGCCTCACCGCGTCGCCCGTCGCCGAGGCGGCCGAGGCGCACGGGATCCCGGTCCTCAAGCCGACCTCCACGTCCGATCCGGAGTTCCTCGCGGCCCTCGCCGAGACGGGGGCGCGGCTCGGGGTCATCGTCGCGTACGGGGCGCTGCTGCGCCGCGACGTGCTGGACGCGCTCGAGCTCGGCTGGATCAACCTGCACTACTCGGTGCTGCCGGCGTGGCGGGGCGCGGCTCCCGTGCAGCGATCGATCATGGCCGGCGACGAGGTCACCGGCGCCACGGTCTTCAGCCTCGTCGAGGCGCTCGACGCCGGTCCCGTGCTGGGCACGATCACCGAGCGGATCCGTGAGGACGACACCGCGGGCGCGCTGCTCGACCGGCTCTCCGACGAGGGCGCGAAGCTCGTGGCCGACGTCGTCGACCACATCGAGGACGGCGACATCGGCGCGATCGCGCAGCCCGAGGACGGCCTCTCCTACGCCCACAAGCTGACCACCGAGGACGCCCGCGTCGACTGGACTCGTCCCGCCTTCGCGGTCGACCGCCAGATCCGCGGCTGCACGCCCGCACCGGGGGCGTGGACCGAGGCGGGCGACGTGCGGCTCAAGATCGGTCCGGTGACCGTGACCGACGAGAACACCCTGGCGCCGGGCGCCGTCGCGATCGGCCGGCGCGAGGTCCGCGTCGGCACGGCCACCACCGACGTCGTCCTCGGCGAGGTCCAGCCGCACGGGAAGAAGGCCATGCCCGCCTCGGACTGGGGTCGCGGTCTGGGCGGCCGGACCGAGGAGGTCTTCGCATGACCGATCCCCGGGACATCGCCTACGAGGTCATGGTCGCGGTGCGTGAGCGCGATGCGTACGTGAACCTGCTGCTGCCGACGCTGCTCAAGGATGCGGACGCGCGGGACGCGGCGCTCGCGACCGAACTGACCCACAACACGATCCGGCGACAGGGCACCTACGACGCGATCATCGACTCGGTCGCCACGAGCAAGGTGGCCCCCGCCGTGCGGGATGCCCTGCGGCTCGGCACGCACCAGCTGCTCGCGATGCGGGTCCCGGCGCACGCCGCCGTCGACACGACCGTGCGGCTCGTGCGCCGCCGGCTCGGCCATCGTCCGGTCGGCTTCACCAACGCCGTGCTCCGCAAGATCGCGGCCAAGGACCTCGACACGTGGGTCGCCGAGCTGACGGCGGGCCTGCCCCGCCACGAGGCGCTCGCGATCCGGCACTCCCACCCGCTGTGGGTCGTCGCCGCCCTGGAGCAGTCGGTGGGCGCGGACGAGCTGGAGGCGCTGCTCGCCGCCGACAACGCCCCGCCCCTGGTGACCCTCGTCGCGCGCCCCGGGCTGTGCGACCCGAGCGACCTACCCGGTGAGCCGGGGCGGCTCTCGCCGTACGCGCGCATCCTGGCCGGCGGTGACCCGGGCGCGATCGCGGCCGTGCGCGACGGCCGGGCCGGCGTCCAGGACGAGGGATCGCAACTGGTCGCGATCACGACCGCCGACGCGACGGTCGACGGCTACGACACGTACTGGCTCGATGTCGCGGCCGGGCCCGGGGGCAAGGCCGCCCTGCTGGGTGCGATCGCGGCGCAACGGGGGGCGACCCTCGTGGCGAACGAGTTCCAGCCGCACCGGGCCGACCTCGTGCGCCAGTCCGTGCGCGCGCTGCGCAACGTCGAGGTCACGGTCCATGACGGGCGCGAGGGTCCGTGGGACGAGGAGTCGTTCGACCGGGTCCTGCTCGACGCCCCGTGCACGGGGCTGGGTGCCCTGCGCCGCCGCCCCGAGGCGCGCTGGCGTCGACGCCCGGAGGACGTTCCCGAGCTCGCGGCGCTGCAGCGCGAGCTGCTCGTGCGGTCGCTCGACCTCACGCGGCCCGGGGGAGTCGTCGGCTACGCGACGTGCTCGCCGCTGCTCGCCGAGACGCGCGAGGTCGTCGACGCCGTCCTGGCCGAGCGGACCGACGTCGAGGTCGAGTCCGAGCACCGCTGGTGGCCGCACACCGACGGCACGGACGCGATGTACCTCGCGGTCCTGCGGCGTCGCTGAAGTACCCTCACCGCATGCGCATCACCCCGAGCCTGCTGAACGCCGACTTCGCGAACCTTGCCGGCGAGGCGGCGCGCATCCCGACGGCCGACTTCCTGCACCTCGACGTCATGGACAACCACTTCGTGCCGAACCTGACCCTGGGTGCCCCCGTCATCGAGGCGATCGCCAGGGTCGCGACGCAGCCGATCGACGCGCACCTCATGATCGAGGACCCCGACCGGTGGGCGCCGGAGTACGTCGAGGCGGGCGCGTCCAGCGTGACCTTCCACGTCGAGGCGGCCAAGGCTCCCGTGCGGCTCGCCCGCGAGCTGCGCGCCAAGGGCGCCCGCGCGTCGATGGCACTCAAGCCGGCGACGTCGATCGATCCCTACGAGGACCTGCTGCCCGAGCTCGACATGGTGCTGATCATGACGGTCGAGCCCGGCTTCGGGGGACAGCGGTTCCTCGACCTGTGCCTGCCGAAGATCCGGCGCACCCGCGAGCTCATCGACAAGCACGGTGGCGACATCTGGCTGCAGGTCGACGGCGGCGTCTCGATCGAGACGATCGAGCGGTGCGCCGAGGCCGGTGCGGACACGTTCGTCGCGGGCTCGGCCGTCTACGGCGCCGACGATCCGGGCGCGATGGTCGAGGCCCTCCGTGAGAAGGCCGTCTCAGCCTGTGGTCACCCGGGAGAGCCCCGCCGGTAGACTTTCGGACGTACGAGCAATTGCTCGCGTGCTCCGGGGTCGGTGCAAGTCCGAACCGGCGGTGACAGTCCGCGACCCGAGGTCCGCCCAGCAGTCAGGGGCGACCGAGGTTGAACCGGTGGAATTCCGGTACCGACGGTGAAAGTCCGGATGGAAGGTGCACGCTGCTCGGGCGCGATGCGTCCGGGTGTCCCCGGTGCGCGTCGAGCCTGACCGAGGGAGCCCCGGGTGGCCAGCCAGACCGAGATCGAGGCGATGCGTCGTGCCCTCGATGCCGCGCATGCGACCGGACGCACGCTGCCGAACCCGCAGGTCGGTTGCGTGCTGCTCGCCGCCGACGGCACCGAGATCGCCGTGGGCGTCCACCGCGGGGCCGGCACGCCGCACGCGGAGGTCGACGCCCTGGCCCAGGCCGGTGATCGCGCCCGTGGCGCCACGGCCGTCGTGACGCTCGAGCCGTGCGACCACACCGGACGCACGGGACCGTGCACCGAGGCGCTCGCCGCGGCCGGTGTCGCCCGCGTCGTCTACGGCTCCACCGATCCCGCCGAGGGCGCCGGGGGAGCGAAGGCCCTCGAGGCCGCCGGCATCGAGGTCGAGGGCGGCGTCCTGGCCGCCGAGACCGACGCGCTGATCCGCGAGTGGTCGTACCCCGCGGTGCACGGCCGGCCGTTCGTCACGTGGAAGTACGCCGCCACGATGGACGGCCTGAGCGCCGCGCCCGACGGCACGAGCAAGTGGATCACCGGCGAGACCGCACGCCGCGACGTCCAGCGGTTCCGGGCCGAGTGCGACGCGATCATGGCCGGCACCGGCGCCGTGATGATCGACGACCCCCGGCTGACCGTGCGCGACGAGAACGACCTGCCGCTGCCGTTCGACCGTCAGCCGCTGCGGGTCGTCGTCGGCAGCACCCAGATCCCCAGCTACTACCGGGTCTTCGACCGGGTCGCGCCCACGCTGCTCATCCAGACCCGCGACCCGCACGAGGTGCTCGCGACGCTCATGGAGCGCGACATCCGCCACGTGTGGCTCGAAGGTGGACCGCGACTGGCCGGCGCCTTCTGGAACGCGGGCCTGATCGACCGCGTCATCGGTTACATCGCCCCGGCAATGCTCGGCTCGGGCCGCGCGGCGCTGGAGGGCGAGGCGGCGACGCTCGCCGACATCCGGCCGATCGAGATCACCGACCTGACGACGGTCGGCGCGGACATTCGCATCATCGGCACGCCGGGCCGGGCTCCTCGCGAGGAGATGGACGGCGACATCGAGACGGAGGAGCGGCACTGATGTTCACCGGACTGGTCGAGGAGTTGGGCACGGTCGTCGCGATCGACGACCTGGGCGACTCCGTGCGGCTCACGATCCGCGGACCGAAGGTCACGTCGGACGCCGCCCACGGCGACTCGATCGCGGTCAACGGCTGCTGCCTGACCGTGATCGACTCGACGCCTGACGACACCTTCAGCGCCGACGTGATGCGCGAGTCGCTCGTGCGCACGAGCCTGGGTGACCTCGCCCCCGGCGACGCGGTCAACCTCGAGCGCGCGATGCAGGCCGGCGCCCGGATGGGCGGCCACATCGTCCAGGGCCACGTCGACGGCACGGCCGCCGTGCTCGACCGCACGCCCAGCGAGCACTGGGAGGTCGTCCGCTTCACGCTGCCCGACGACCTCGCCCGCTACGTCGTCGACAAGGGCTCGATCACGGTCGACGGCACGTCGCTGACGGTCGTGGAGGCCGGCGACGACTGGTTCAGCGTCTCGCTGATCCCCACCACCCTGGCCGACACCGTGCTCGGCACCAGACAACCAGGCGACCGCGTCAACCTCGAGGTGGACGTGCTCGCGAAGTACGTCGAGCGACTGCTCGAGAAGGGAGTGCGCGCATGAGCGACCAGTACACCGGGGTCCGGCTCGACAGCATCGAGCGCGCGATCGCCGACATCCGCGAGGGCAAGGCGATCGTCGTGGTCGACGACGAGAGCCGCGAGAACGAGGGCGACATCATCTTCGCCGCGTCCAAGGCGACGCCCGAGCTGATGGCGTTCCTCGTGCGCCACTCCAGCGGCCTGATCTGCGCGCCCATCACGGGCCAGGTCCTCGACCGGCTCGCGATCCCGCTGATGACGCCGCACAACCGCGAGATGATGCGCACGGCCTACACGATCTCGATCGACGCGCGTGACGGGATCACGACGGGCATCTCCGCGGCCGACCGCGCCCGCACGTGCCGCGTGCTGGCGGACTCGGCGACCGAGCCGTTCGAGCTCGTCCAGCCGGGCCACATCGTGCCCCTGCGGGCCAAGCCCGGCGGCGTCCTCGAGCGCGCGGGCCACACGGAGGCCGCGGTCGACTTCGCGCGCCTCGCGGGCCTGACCCCCGCCGGCGTCATCGGCGAGGTCATGAACGACGACGGCACCCTCAAGCGGGCGCCCGAACTGCGTGAGTTCGCCGACGAGCACGGGATCGCGCTCGTGTCGATCGAGGACCTGCAGGTGTACCTGCGCCTGCACGAGACCCAGGTGGAGCGTCTCGCCGAGACCCGCCTGCCCACCGAGTTCGGGCAGTTCCGGGCATTCGGCTACCGCGACCGCATCGACGGCTCCGAGCACGTCGCGCTCGTGCACGGTGAGCCCAGCGCCGACGACGTCCTCGTGCGCCTGCACTCCGAGTGCCTCACCGGTGACGTGTTCGGGTCGCGACGCTGCGACTGCGGACCCCAGCTGGAGGCGGCAATGGCCGCCGTCGTGGCCGAGGGAGCCGGCGTCGTCGTGTACCTGCGTGGTCACGAGGGCCGGGGCATCGGGCTGCTGCACAAGCTGCAGGCCTACGAGCTGCAGGACCAGGGTCAGGACACGGTCGACGCGAACCTGTCGCTCGGCTTCGGCGAGGACGAGCGCGACTACGCCGCGGGCGCCCAGATCCTGCGCGACCTCGACATCGCGTCGGTGCGGCTGCTGACGAACAACCCCGACAAGAAGACGCAGCTGGAGCAGTACGGCGTCAAGGTCGTCGAGCGGCTGCCCGTCGTCATCGCGCCGACCACCGACAACCTGCGCTACCTGCAGACGAAGGCCGCCCGCATGGGCCACGACCTGCCCGGCCTCGCGCTGGCCGACGCCGCGCTGCCGACGGAGGAGAGCTGATGGCCGGACACGGAGCCCCCGAGCTGAGCGTCGACGCCTCCGGCGCACGCGTCGCGGTCGTGGCGTCGAGCTGGCACACCGAGGTGATGGACGGACTCGTCGCCGGGGCGCAGCGCGCCCTCGACGATGCCGGGGTCGGCGACGTCACGCTCGTCCGCACGGCCGGCTCGTTCGAGCTGCCGATCGTCTCGCAGGCCTACGCGAAGGCGGGCTACGACGCCGTCGTCGCGCTCGGCGTGATCATCCGCGGCGGCACTCCGCACTTCGAGTACGTCTCGGCGGCCGCGACCGACGGACTCAACCGCGTGGCGCTCGACACGGGGGTCCCGGTGGGCTTCGGACTGCTCACGTGCGACACCGACGAGCAGGCCCTCGACCGTGCCGGGCTGCCCGGTTCGGCCGAGGACAAGGGCCGCGAGGCGACCGAGGCCGCGCTCGCGACATGGGCGACGCTCAGGGAGCTGTCGGCCCGCCGATAGGATGGGTTCGATGAAGACGTTCGAAGGCCTGTTCGCGGAGTTGTCCGAGAAGGCCGCCACCCGCCCCGAGGGCTCGCGCACGGTCGCCGAGCTCGACGGTGGCGTCCACACGATCGGCAAGAAGCTGGTCGAGGAGGCGGCAGAGTCGTGGATGGCCGCCGAGCATGAGGGACCTGCGCGTGCGGCCGAGGAGCTCAGCCAGCTGCTGTACCACGCGCAGGTGATGATGATCGCCGCTGGTATCTCCCTCGAAGACGTCTACTCCCACCTGTGAAGGAACCCCATGCTCAAGGTCGCCGTCCCCAACAAGGGGGCTCTTGCCGAATCCGCCGCCGAGATGCTGGTCGAGGCCGGCTACCGGCAGCGTCGGCACGCCAAGGACCTCGTCTCGGTCGACGCGGACAACGATGTCGAGTTCTTCTACCTCCGTCCGCGTGACATCGCGATCTACGTCGGCGAGGGCACGCTCGACGTCGGCATCACGGGTCGCGACCTGCTGCTCGACTCGGGGGCCAAGGCCGACGAGGCCATGACCCTCGGCTTCGCCGAGTCGACGTTCCGCTTCGCGGGCCTCGCGGGCGAGCTGACCACCGAGTCCGAGCTCGCCGGCCGCCGCATCGCCACCTCGTACCCGGGCATCGTCCGGGCGCACCTGGAGGCGCTCGGCGTCGAGGCCCAGGTCGTGCGCCTCGACGGTGCCGTCGAGACCTCGATCCGGCTCGGGGTCGCCGACGCGATCGCCGACGTCGTCGAGACCGGCACGACGCTGCGCCAGGCCGGGCTCGAGATCTTCGGCGAGCCGATCCTGTCGTCGGAGGCCGTGCTCATCACGCGCTCGGGCGCCGACAAGCCTGCGGGCTTCGAGGTGTTCCGCCGGCGGCTCGAGAGCGTCATCGTCGCGCGCACCTACGTGATGATGGACTACGACATCCGCGTCGAGAACGTCGAGCGCGCCGTCCAGCTGACGCCCGGCATCGAGTCACCGACCGTGTCGCCCCTTCATCGCGAGGGGTGGGTCGCGGTCCGGGCCATGGTCCCGCGCGACGCCGCCCAGAAGGTCATGGACGACCTGTTCGCGCTCGGCGGTCGCGGCATCCTCGTCACCGACATCCTGTCGTGTCGGATCTGAATCGCCGGACGTTCCGGCCCACCGGCGTCATCGTCGTCATGTGGGCGATCGTCGGCGTGCTCGTCATCCTCACGGCCGTGATCGGCGCGAAGCTGCCCGAGGAGGCCCGGTTCACGACGTCGCAGAACGCCACGATCTGGATCCTCGTGGGCCTCGTCGGTGTCGTCGCGCTCATCGTGTCGATGTGTCGCGTCGTCGCCGACGACGAGCGGCTGACCTTCGTCAACGGGCTGCGTCGTCGCACCCTGGCGTGGACTGAGGTCGCCGGCATCTCGATGAACCGCGGTGCGCCGTGGCCCACGGTCGTGACCCACGACGACCGCCGGTTCATCCTGTTCGCGATCCAGGGCAGTGAGGGCGACTCGGCGCACGAGGCCGTCCGCTGGCTCGCGGGACACGTCCGATGAGTCACGGTGGAGGCGTGGACGGCGGTGGCCGGTCACTGGCCGCGCCGGCGTTCCCCGATGACGACGGCCTCGTCGATCCCGGCCTCGACCTGACCGACGACACGAGCACGCTCGCGACGATCGGTGCGGCACGTGTCTTCGTGCCGGTCGTGGCGGTGCTGGGGGAGCAGGCCACGGACGGCAGCGACAAGGACTCGGAGATGGCCGCCGTGCTGATGACCGGCGCCGACGGCCGGACGGCGCTGCTGGCGTTCAGCTCGACGGCGTCGATGACGCGCTGGAACGCCGACTCGCGACCCGTCCCGGTGTTCGGCCGCGATGCCGCGCGCGCCGCGATCGCCGACGGCGCCACCGCGATGCTGCTCGACCTCGGCCAGCCGACGTTCGCCGTCGTCGAGACCGACGACCTCGAGCACGTCGCCGCCGAGCACGTCCTCGTCCGCACCCCCACCGGGACGGCGTGGGTCGAACCCGCCTGATCAGTCCTCGACGGGGAGCACCTTCGCGAGCGGGACCGTGACGTGGATGTTGCCGTCGTGGCGCTCGACGCGGGCGACGAAGCCGGCGCTGCCGACGGTGCGCAGGAGCTTGTCATTCGAGCCGGCCGTGACGAACGTCAGCCGCTCGGCGCCGAGCGCCTTGGCCCGGCCGGCGCCGTGCTTGAGGAGCATCGCACCGAGGCCGCGGCCCTGCCACGCGTCCTCGATCAGCAGCTGGAACGTCCAACGCCCGTCGACCGGCTCGATCACGCCGTGCCCGACGAGGTCCAGGCCCGACTGCACGACGACGGCGATCCCGGACTCCGGCATCACGAGCCGGCGGGCCATCCGCGTCGTCATCGGCATCCGCAGCGGGACCTGGTAGCGGTGGTAGAGCGTCTCGACGCTGCAGCGCTGGTGCAGGGCGGCCACCGCGTCGATGTCGGCCAGCGTCGCCGGCCGCACGATCGGCAGCGGATCGCGGGTGACCGGGCGCAGCAGGGGCACGTCGATGCCGGCGTCGCTCACGAGCGACAGCAGGGCCTGGGCGCGGGCCCGCTCGACCGGGGTGAACGCGACGGCGCGGCTGATCCGCAGACTCGTGCCGTCGCGTCGACGCAGGTCCAGGACGTCGTGGCCGGCGTAGTCGGCGACGTCCGGGGGAGTCGTGTCGAGCAGCTCGCGCAGGACCTCCTCGACGTCACGGCCCTCCTCGAGCACCTCGTGGACGCCGTGCAGGTAGCGGGTGGGCTCGTCGACGACCGCGTTGAGGTCGGTCCGGGTGACGGTGACGTCGACGCCACCGGCGTCCTCGAACACCGACGCGAGCTCGACGTCGCGCATGCCCTCCGGAGCGGTGACGATGAACTCGTCCACGACGCTGGGATCGCCGGGGAAGACCTGCATCCCGCCGATGTTGACGCCGGCCTTGCCGCAGGCCTGCGCGATCTCGGCCAGGATCCCGGGCCGGTCCTCCAGCGTCGTCCTCACGCGCCACATCATGCGCACCAGTGTGACCCGCCGACGTTTCCGGCGGATTTCGTGGGAATGCCGAGCACTGGTATGATGGTTGATTGAAGTGGAAGTCACCTTCCCACCTGCTGGATCCTCGGATCCAGGGGTCACCCGCCCGGGACTCGTTCCGGGCGCGAGGCACGTGTCTTCGGACATCGTGCGGCTGGTGGCTTTCGCTTCGACGGAGGCCACCTTTTTCGTGTCCTCCAAACCCGATCTCAGGAGGATCCATCAGCACAGATCTGCGCGTCAACGAGCGCATTCGCGTACCGGAGGTCCGGCTCGTCGGACCCAGCGGTGAACAGGTCGGCATCGTCCGCATCGAAGATGCCCTGCGCCTGGCCGCCGAGGCCGATCTCGATCTCGTCGAGGTCGCCCCGCAGGCCCGCCCACCGGTGTGCCGACTCATGGACTTCGGCAAGTTCAAGTACGAGGCTGCCCAGAAGGCCCGCGAGTCGCGACGCAACCAGACGAACACGGTCATCAAGGAGATGAAGCTCCGCCCGAAGATCGACCAGCACGACTACGACACCAAGAAGGGTCACGTCGTGCGGTTCCTCAAGGCGGGCGACAAGGTCAAGATCACGATCATGTTCCGTGGCCGTGAGCAGCACCGCCCCGAGCTCGGGTACCGACTGCTGCAGAAGCTGGCCGCAGACGTCGAGGATCTCGGCTTCATCGAGTCGAACGCCCGTCAGGACGGTCGCAACATGACGATGGTGCTCGGTCCCCACAAGAAGAAGTCCGAGGCGCAGGCCGAGGTCAAGGCCGAGAAGGCCACGACCATCGCTCAGCGCCAGGCCAACAAGGAAGCCGAAGAGGCTGCCGACAAGGCCCACCGCGAAGAACAGCAGAAGAACGCGACGCCCAAGAAGCCGCGGCGTCGCTCTGAGAACCTCGACCCAGACATGGAGGCATAACCGTGCCGAAGTTCAAGCCCCACTCGGGCATGAAGAAGCGCATCAAGATCACCGGCAAGGGCAAGCTCCGCCGCGAGCAGACCAACCGCCGTCACCTCTTGGAGGTCAAGTCCTCGACCCGGAAGCGCCGCCTCGCCGGCACGACCGAGGTGTCGAAGGCTGACACCAAGCAGGTCAAGAAGCTGCTCGGTCTCTGAGCGCCCCCGATCCCCAGAATTTGAAGGAGTAACACTGTGGCACGCGTCAAGCGTTCAGTGAATGCGCAGAAGAAGCGCCGCGAAATCCTCGAGCGCGCTTCGGGCTACCGTGGCCAGCGCTCGCGTCTGTACCGCAAGGCCAAGGAGCAGGTCACCCACTCGCTGGTCTACTCGTACAACGACCGCAAGGCCCGCAAGGGCGACTTCCGTCGCCTCTGGATCCAGCGGATCAACGCCGCGGCTCGCGCCGAGGGCATCACGTACAACCGCTTCATCCAGGGTCTGAAGGCCGCCGAGGTCGAGGTCGATCGCAAGATCCTCGCCGACCTGGCCGTCAACGACCCGGCCGCGTTCAGCGCCCTCGTCGAGGTCGCCAAGGCGAACCTCCCCGAGGACGTCAACGCGCCCAAGGCGGATTCGGTCGCCTGAGCACCGACTCCAACGCACCCGTGGCGAGCCCCGGCGAGCTCACCGTCCGTTCCGGACGCGTGAAGCACGCTCGGCGGCTCGCCACTCGTGCGTTCCGCGTCAAGACCGGTGAGTTCCTCGCCGAGGGTCCGCAGGCGGTGCGCGAGGCGCTCGCCGAGGAGGCCGCTCTCGAGGTCTTCGCGACGGTCGAGGCGACCGAGCGCCACCCCGAGCTCGTCGAGCAGGCCCAGGTCTGGCACGTCGTCACCGACGACGTCGTCGAGGCGATCGCCGACGCGGTCACGCCGCAGGGCCTCGTGGCGCGCTGCGCCAGCGTCCTGGGCACCCTCGTGGACGTGCCGACCGACGCGCGACTCGTCGTGGTGTGCGCCGAGATCCGCGATCCCGGCAACCTCGGCGCCGTGATCCGCTGCGCCGACGCCGCCGGCGCCGATGCCGTCATCGTGGCGGGCGAGAGCGTCGACCCGCTCAACCCCAAGGTCGTGCGGGCCACGGCCGGTTCCCTGTTCCACGTGCCGATCGCGGTCGAGGACGACACGGTCGAGGTCCTCGCGGTGCTGCAGGACCGCGGCGTGCAGGTGCTCGCCGCCGACGGTGGCGGCGACACCGGGCTGTTCGACACCGACCTCGACCTGTCCCGGCCGACGGCGTGGCTCATGGGCAACGAGGCCCACGGCCTGCCCGCCGACCTCGCATCACTGGCCGATCGGGTCGTCGCCGTCCCGATTCGTGGCCGCGCGGAAAGCCTCAATCTGGCCACCGCGGCTGCCGTGTGCCTCTACGCCTCGGCGCGGGAGCAGGGCTAGGCTGCCGTCCGTGCCCTTCGAGGACTTCCCGGACGGAGTGATCGTCGCCGACGCCGACGGCAAGGTCGTGGCGGCCAACCGCTGGGTCCGGTACTGGTCGCGGGCCGACGGCGACGAGATGCTCGGCATGGAGCTGACCGACGCGATCCCGTTCGACGACCTGAGCGGCAACTCGTGGTTCGACGTCGTCCAGCCGTACGACGGCCTGAACATCCGCACCCGGATCAGCGAGTCCTCGTGGTACTCGCCGCGCGGCAGTGAGTACCTCATCACGGCCTCGCTCGTGCGCGACCGGCCGGCCGGCAAGGTCGTCCAGGTCATCGTCAGCATCCGCAACGCCCGGGTCCGCCTGCAGCGCGATCGGGAGAAGTCCGACATGGTCGCGACCGTGGCCCACGAGCTGCGCTCGCCGCTGACCGGCATCAAGGGCTTCACGGCCACGCTGCTGGGCCGGTGGGACGCCTTCTCCGAGGAGCAGCGGCTCTTCATGCTGCAGACGATCGACGCCGACGCCGACCGACTCAGCCGGCTCATCACCGAGCTGCTCGACGCCGCCCGCATCGACGCGGGCCGGCTGTCGCTGCGGACCGAGCCGGTCCGGCTCGAGGAGATCGCCGCGCGGGTCCTCGGATCGGTCTTCTCGACCGCCGAGCAGCCGCCCGTGCCGCGTGTCGAGGGCCAGATCCCCGTCGTGTGGGGCGACGCCGACCGCGTCACGCAGGTCCTCACGAACCTTGTCGAGAACGCGATGCGCCACGGCGACGGACTGCGCGAGATCGTCGTGCGGCCCGTGGCCCACGGCACCGTCCCCGGCGTGAAGGTCATCGTGATCGACAACGGCCCGGGCATCCCGGTGGAGTCGCGGATGCGAATCTTCAGCCGCTTCTGGAAGTCCGGCCCCGGCGCCGGCAGCGGACTGGGCATGTTCATCGTGCGCGGGGTCGTCGACCAGCACGGCGGCACGATCTCGATCGAGGACGCCGAGGGCGGTGGCGCCTCGATCTGCGTGTGGTTCCCCGTGAACGAGCCGGACACGCTGACCGAATAGACTGGCGGGCGTGTCTGCGCCCAATTCCGACTACGACCCGGTCGAGGTGACGCCGTTGCGCGCCGACGAGGTCGAACGCATGCGTGACGAGGCCCTCGCGGCCATCGCCGCGGCCGATTCGCTCGACGCCCTCAAGCAGGTGCGCATCGACCACACGGGCGACCGCTCGCCGCTCGCGCTGGCGAACCGCGAGATCGGAGCGCTGCCCCCGGCGGCGCGCAAGGATGCCGGCCAGCGGGTCGGACAGGCCCGCGGCGCGGTCAACCAGGCGCTCGCCGCGCGCACCGCCGAGGTCGAGGCCGTCGAGTTCGAGCACCGGCTCGCGGCCGAGGCCGTCGACGTCACGCTGCCCACCGACGTCGAGCCGGTCGGCTCGCGCCATCCGATCACGACGATCCAGGAGCACGTCGCCGACATCTTCGTCGCGATGGGCTGGGAGGTCGCCGAGGGGCCCGAGGTCGAGGCCGAGTGGCTCAACTTCGACGCCCTGAACCTCGGTCCGGACCACCCGGCGCGCACGATGCAGGACACGTTCTGGGTCAGCCCCGAGAAGGCCGCGATGGTGCTGCGGACGCACACCTCGCCGGTCCAGGCGCGCACGATGCTCACGCGGACGCCCCCGATCTACGTCGTGTGCCCCGGGCGGGTCTACCGCACCGACGAGGCCGACGCGACGCACATGCCGGTGTTCCACCAGGTCGAGGGCCTCGCGATCGACAAGGGCCTGTCGATGGCGCACCTGAAGGGCACCCTGGACCACTTCGCCCGGGCGATCTACGGCACCGAGATCACGACGCGGTTCCGCCCGTCGTACTTCCCCTTCACCGAGCCGTCCGCCGAGGTCGACCTGCTCTGCTACGTCTGCCACAACGACCCGGCCGAGGTCTCCTCGTGCCGCACGTGTGGCGGCGAGGGCTGGGTCGAGTGGGGCGGCTGCGGTGTCGTCAACCCCCGCGTCCTGGTCGCGTGCGGCGTCGATCCCGAGGTGTACTCGGGGTTCGCGTTCGGCATGGGCCTGGACCGCACCATCACGAGTCGTTACGACATCGCCGACCTGCGCGACCTGTGGGACGGCGACGTCCGGTTCACCGAGCCCTTCGGAGTTGGTCTCTGACATGCGTGTCCCCGTGGAGTGGCTGCGGTCACTCGTCGCACTGCCCGATGCCGTCACGACGGAGCAGCTGGCCGAACGCCTGACGATGTACGACCTCAAGCTCGAGGAGATCCTCGGCGGCGGTCTGTCCGGTCCGCTGACGGTCGGCCGCGTCCTGGCGATCTCGCCGGAGGAGCAGAAGAACGGCAAGACGATCAACTGGTGCCGGGTCGACGTGGGGGCGCAGAACGACGCCTCCGTGCCCGACGCCCCCGGTGAGGACGTGCCGAGCCGTGGCATCGTCTGCGGCGCCCACAACTTCGGTGTGGGCGACCTGGTCGTCGTGTCGCTGCCGGGCACGTTCCTGCCGGCCCTCGGCTTCGAGATCGGCTCGCGCAAGACGTACGGCCACGTCTCGGACGGCATGATCTGCTCCACCCGCGAGCTGGGTTTGCCCGAGGACGAGTCCTCCGAGCACGGCATCCTCGTGCTGCCGGCCGGTGCGGCGCAGCCGGGCGACGACGCGATCGCCCTGCTCGGCCTCGACCACCAGACCCTCGACCTCGAGGTCAACCCCGACCGCGCCTACGCGCTCAGCCTGCGTGGTGTCGCTCGCGATGCCGCCCTGGCGTTCGACGTCCCCTTCGAGGACCCCGCCGACCGTGGGGTCCCCGCGGCCGACGCGCCCGCGTACCCCGTCCGGGTCGACGACCCGCAGGGCTGCCCGGTCTTCACGACGCTCCTCGTCACCGGCATCGACCCGACCGCGACCACGCCCGAGTGGATGGCCCGACGGATCACCGACGCGGGCATGCGCCCGATCTCGCTCACGGTGGACATCAGCAACTACGTCATGCTCGAGCTCGGCCAGCCGAACCACTGCTACGACCGCGTCAAGATCGACGGCGACCTCGTCGTCCGGCGTGCGGTCGAGGGCGAGCGCATCACGACCCTCGACGACGTCGACCGCGCGCTGAACCCCGACGACCTGCTCGTGGCGGACGCCACCGGACCGATCGGGATCGCGGGCGTCATGGGTGGCGCCCGCACCGAGATCGACGGGACCACGACCGACGTCGTGGTCGAGGCCGCCTACTGGGATCCGGTCACGATCTTCCGCGCCGTGAAGCGTCACAAGCTGCCGTCCGAGGCCGCGAAGCGGTACGAGCGCGGCGTCGACCCCGCGCTGCCGCTCGTCGGTGCCGCGAGGGTCGCCGACCTGCTGGTCGAACTGGCCGGCGGAACGCTCGCGCCCGGCGCGACCGTGGTCGGCGAGGCGCCGACCCGGACCGCCGTCGCGTTCCCCGTCGAACTGCCGGGCCGGATCAGCGGACTGGACATCACGCCGGAGTTCGCGCACGACGTGTACGTCCGCAATGGCTGCGCCGTCACCCGCGAGGGGGACACGTTCACCGTGACCCCGCCGACGTGGCGCTTCGACCTCAACGACCCGTACGACTTCGTCGAGGAGGCACTGCGCTCGGCCGGGTACGAGAACGTGCCGTCGGTCCTGCCGACGCCCACGGGCGGCCGCGGTCTGACCCGCGAGCAGGAGCTGAGGCGGCGGGTCGGGCACACGCTCGCCGGAGCCGGACTGGTCGAGGTCACGACGCTGCCGTTCGTCGGCCCGGCCGACCTCGACAAGCTCGGGCTGCCCGCCGACGATCCGCGCCGTGAGCTCGTGCTGCTGGCCAACCCGCTGTCGAACGAAGAGCCGGGACTCACCCCGACGCTGCTCGTCGGACTGCTGCGCGCGGCCTCGCTCAACGTCGGCCGCGGACACTCCGTCGTCCAGATCGCCGAGACCGGCCGGGTGTTCCGCACGCGACCCGATGCCCCGCAGGCGCCGATCTACGGCGTCGATCGTCGGCCCACGGTCGAGGAGCTCGCGGCGCTCGACGCCGCCCTGCCCGACCAGCCCCGCCACGTCGGCTTCGTGCTCGTGGGCGAGCGCGAGCGTTCCGGCTGGGCCGGCGACGGCCGTGCCGTGGCGTGGTCCGACGCCGTCGCGATCGCCCGACTCGTGGCCGAGAACCTGCACGTCGACCTGACCGTGACGGCCGGGTCCCTCGCGCCGTTCCACCCGGGCCGGTGCGCCGTGCTGTCGGTCGGCGATCGGGTCGTCGGTCACGCCGGCGAGCTGCACCCGAAGGTCGCGGAGGCCCACGGGCTGCCCGGCCGGGTCGCGGCCGCCGAGCTGGACCTCGACGCGCTGATCGAGGCCGCGCCCCTGATCGGGCCGAAGCCGCACTTCTCGGCGTTCCCGGTGGCCAAGGAGGACTTCGCCTTCATCGTGGACGACGCGATCGTCGCCGGTGACCTGCAGGCCGTCGTCGCCTCGGCGACGCCGCTGCTGGAGTCGGCGCGACTCTTCGACGTCTACACGGGCGACCAGGTGGGCGCGGGCCGCAAGTCCCTCGCCCTGCGGGTGCGCCTGCGCGCGCAGGACCACACCCTCACGGATGCCGAGATCAAGGCGGCTCGCGAGCAGATCGTGGCGGCCGCCGCCACCTTGGGGGCCGAGCTGCGCTGACGCGTGGAGGTGCTCGCTTGGTGGTTGTATGGGGCCATGAGCGAGCACGTCGAGGACGCCGTCCGCATCGAGCACGACCTGCTCGGCGAGCGCGAGGTCCCGGGCAACGTCTACTGGGGCGTCCACACCCTGCGAGCGTTGGAGAACTTCCCCATCACAGGAGTCCCAATCGCGATCAGTCCGTACCTGCCGCAGGCGCTCGCGGCGGTGAAGGAGGCCGCCGCCGAGACCAACCACGATCTCGGCCTGCTCGACGACGAGCGCTACCGGGCCATCGTGCAGGCGTGCCAGGAGATCCGTGCCGGCAGCCTGCACGACCAGTTCGTCGTCGACGTCATCCAGGGCGGCGCGGGGACCTCGACCAACATGAACGCGAACGAGGTCATCGCGAACCGCGCCCTGGAGATCCTCGGTCATCCGCGCGGGGCGTACGACGTCCTGCACCCGAACGAGCATGTCAACCTGAGCCAGTCGACGAACGACGTGTACCCGACGGCGGTCAAGATCGCTGTCGTCAACGCGACGTACGACCTGATCGAGGCGATGGGCGGCCTCGAGGTGGCCTTCCGGGCCAAGGGCGAGGAGTTCCACGACGTCCTCAAGATGGGCCGCACCCAGTTGCAGGACGCGGTGCCGATGACGCTGGGTCAGGAGTTCGGCGCGTACGCGCTCATGATCGCCGAGGACCGCGCCCGGCTCCGCGAGGCCGTCATGCTGCTGCACGAGATCAACCTCGGCGCGACCGCGATCGGCACCCAGCTCAACGCGCCGGAGGGCTACGTCGAGCGGGCGTGCGACCACCTCGCGCGGATCACCGGACTGCCGCTCGTGACGGCCGTCGACCTGATCGAGGCCACGCAGGACTGCGGCTCGTTCGTCCAGATGTCCGGCGTGCTCAAGCGGGTCGCGGTCAAGCTGTCGAAGATCTGCAACGACCTGCGACTGCTGTCGTCGGGACCGCGTGCCGGACTGGGGGAGATCAACCTGCCGCCGCGCCAGGCCGGGTCGAGCATCATGCCCGGCAAGGTGAACCCGGTGATCCCCGAGGTGGTCAACCAGGTGGCCTTCCAGATCATCGGGCACGACGTCACGGTGTCGATGGCGGCCGAGGCGGGCCAGCTCCAGCTGAACGCGTTCGAGCCGGTCATCTGCTACTCGCTGTCGGCAGGTCTGTACCGGCTGAGGACGGCGATCGTGACCCTGACCGAACACTGCGTGAAGGGCATCACTGCGAACCGTGAGCACCTCGCGAACGAGGTCGCGAACTCGATCGGGCTCGTCACGGCGCTCAATCCGTACATCGGCTACCAGGCCGCGACCGAGCTGGCGAAGGAGGCGCTCTTCACGGGGCGCGGTGTCGCCGAGCTCGTGCTGGAGAAGGGCCTGATGCCGAAGCACGAGCTGGAACGGATCCTCGAACCGGAGACGCTCGCGCACCTGGGCCCGAAACCGGCGGACCGTTCCGGGGGTGTGTGACGTGAGCGACGCCCGGTGTACGCTGTGGCCATGACCACCTTCGTGATCATCATTGGATAGCGCGTCTGAAGCATCACCTCAGACGCGCAGCCTCCCGTATCCGGGGGGCTTTTTTCTTGGCCGCGCACGATTGAGCGAACTGAGCAGGGACCGGACATGAGCACGAGCTTCGGGAAGCACGACCCGGCGGACTTCCACGTCTACGACACGACGATGCGCGACGGCGCCCAGCAGGAGGGCCTCAACCTCTCCGTGCAGGACAAGCTCGCGATCGCGCAGCACCTCGACGACCTGGGCGTCGGCTACATCGAGGGAGGCTGGCCCGGTTCGAACCCCAAGGACACCGAGTTCTTCGCGCTGGCCGCCAAGGAGCTCGACCTGCGGCACGCGACGCTCGCCGCGTTCGGCGCGACCCGCCGTGCCGGTGTGGCCGCGGCCGACGATGCGCTGCTCGGCGCGATCCGCGACTCGGGTGCCTCGGTGGCGACGCTCGTGGCCAAGAGCCACGACCAGCACGTCGAGAAGGCCCTGCGCACCACGCTGGAGGAGAACCTCGCGATGGTGCGCGACTCGGTGACCCACCTGCGCGACGAGGGTCAGCGCGTCTTCCTCGACTGTGAGCACTTCTTCAACGGCTACCTCGACAACCGCGACTACGCCCTCGAGGTCGTCCGCACGGCCGCCGAGGCCGGCGCCGAGGTCATCGTGCTGTGCGACACGAACGGCGGCATGCTGCCGCACCAGGTCGGCGAGATCGTCGCCGACGTGCTCGACGCCACGGGCGCCCGACTGGGGATCCACGCCCACAACGACACCGGCTGCGCGGTCGCCAACTCGATCGCCGCGGTGATGGCCGGGGCCACCCACCTGCAGGGCTGCGTCAACGGCTACGGCGAGCGCACCGGCAACGCCGACCTCGTCACGTCGGTCGCGAACCTGGAGTTCAAGCTGGACATGGACGTCATGCCCGAGGGCGCGCTCGCGAACGCGACCCGCATCTCGCATGCGATCAGCGAGATCACGAACTACCCGCCGTCGGCGCGCCAGCCGTACACGGGCGTCTCGGCGTTCGCCCACAAGGCCGGCCTGCACGCCAGCGCCATCCGGGTCGACCCCGACCTGTACCAGCACATGGATCCGGCCCTCGTCGGCAACGACATGCGCCTGCTGGTCTCGGAGATGGCCGGTCGCGCGACGATCGAGCTCAAGGGCCGCGAGCTGGGCTTCGACCTGTCCGGCGACAACGCGATGCTGACGCGGATCACCGACAAGGTGAAGGCGATGGAGCAGGAGGGCTACACGTTCGAGGCGGCCGACGCGTCGTTCGAGCTGTTGCTCACCGAGGAGGTCACCGGCCGGCGTCCCAGCTACTTCGAGGTCGAGTCGTGGCGCGTCATCGCCGGCTCGGCCGGAGACGGCGGCGCCGAGGCGATCGTCAAGGTGGTCGCCGGTGGCACCCGCACGGCGGTCGTGGGGGAGGGCAACGGCCCGGTCAACGCCCTCGACCACGCGCTGCGGGTGGCGATCGAGCAGATCTACCCCGACGTCGCGCAGTTCCACCTGATCGACTTCCGGGTGCGCATCCTCGACCAGGGCCACGGGACCGACGCGGTCACCCGCGTGCTGATCGAGACCACGGACGGCAAGAGCTCGTGGGTCACGGTCGGCGTCGGCCCGAACATGATCGAGGCGTCGTTCGAGGCGCTCGTCGATGCCCTGACGTTCGGCCTGCGCTCGCACGGCGTCGAGGCGCCGTAGAGCCGCGCATGACCGTGCGACGGCTGGTCGACGTGGGGCGAGAGGCGCTCCTGCTGGAGTTGGCGCTGTACCGCTGCCTCGGCCGGTTGATCGTCCGCCGTCCGGACGTTCCGAGTGGCACGACCCCGATCGGCTACGCCGAACTCGTGGGTCCGACCCTGTGGCTGTGGATCTTCGGCTCCGCGGTCGAGGTCGTCGTGCTCGAGGTGATTCTGCGTCATCTGGACGCCGCGTGGGCCGAGACCATCCGCCTCCCGCTGTTGGTGCTCGGCATCTGGGGCGTGCTGTGGATGGTGGGGATGCTGGCTTCCTACCGGGTGCGTCCCCACCTGCTCGACGACCGTTGCCTGCGCATCCGCAACGGAGCCCGGACCTGGGTCGACGTCCCGTTGACGGCGGTCGCTCACTCACGCGCCGCCGAGCACGACCTGCCGGGAGTCGTCAGGTCGGTGCACCTCGACGACGGGCTGTTGCTCGTCGGCGTGAGCAGCAGGACGAACCTGGAGGTCGTGCTCACCGAGCACACCGTCCTCCGCACCTCCAAGGGCGATCTGATGGTCGACCGGGTGGGCTTGTGGGTCGACGCCCCGCGTGATGTCGCCCGCGTGCTGCCCGATCGCCGTCGAGGTCAGGCGGCCCGTCCGGGGTCGACGATGTCGCAGTAGTAGACCGTTGGTGGGCAGGGCAGGTAGCGCTCGATGTGTCGGGTGGGTGTGTCGAGGTGGCGGTCGTCGAGGTGGCCGTGGCTCTTCATGTTGTGGTGTTTGCGGCACAGGCATCTGAGGTTGTTGCCGGTGGTGTGGCCGCCGGAGTCGTAGGCCTTGGCGTGGTCGAGGTCGGTGTCGTGGACGGGTGCTTGGCAGCCGGTGACGCGGCAGGTGCCGTCTCTCCATCGGAGAGCTTGCCGCAGTGATTCGGGTGGTCGGTAGGCCAGGATCGTGGTGTCGAGGACCTGTCCGACGGGGTCGAGGACGAGTCTGCGCAGCATGGTGTGTTCGCTGGTGGCGAGTTCGCGGACCCAGTCGGCGGTGACGGCTTCGTCGCCGTCGCGGGTGATCCCGGGCCCGTCGGTCAGCCCGATCAGGTCGGTGGCGGCGATGCTGATGGCGATCTCGGCACGGATGTCGGTCGCGGTGCCGGTGCACGACGTCAGCCAATGTCCGACGAGGTCGGCCTGCTTCTGGTCGCGGGTGCGGCGGTCCCGCTCGCCGGTCTCGGGATCGTGCTTGGGCAGTGCCTTCGCCGCGCGGCGGAGTCGGTCGGCGACGGCGATCGCGACGCCGGTGGGCAGTAGCGCGTTCAACCAGCTGGTGCCGTCGTCGTTGTGGGTCACCGACACCCTGCGGTCCTCGACGGCCTGCGCGGTCTCGACGGCGACCTCGTCCGGTTCGATCCGGGCCCGGAACCGGCGCAACCAGGCCCGCAGTTCGGCGACCGTGTGGGTGGCGGCGTACTCCGGGGCGCTGTGCTCGAGCAGGGTCCAGGACTCGCGGCGGGCGAGTCGGTCGGCGGTCTGCGCGATCGCCGCGACCCGGTCCGCGTCGAGGTCCCCGTCCCGGAACGCATCCCACACACCCGGCACCCGTTCGTGGATCGCCTCGGCCTCGTGGATCATCGCCCAGATCCGGTTCTCCGAGACGTGCAACGCCTGCGCCAGATCGAGGGTGACCTCACGGCGCGCCAACTCCTTGGACAGCACGATCTCGTCGGTCCGGTCGATCTTCGCCACCTGGGCCGCGTGACGGTTGGCGACGAACGCCCACTCGGCGAACTCCGCCTGCGCCCGCGCTCGACGCACGATCTCGCACGTCTCCGCCACGACCCCCGAACCCATGCACCCAACCTAGTGGGCAGGTCCGACACTTTTCCGGGACGCGAATCGGTGGTCTCGATACGCCGCTCGCTGCGCTCGCGAGCTACTCGACCACCTGCGATCAGAGCTCGTGGGGGAGTTCGGTGATCGAGTAGCGGGCGAGGAACGAGCCGCGTATCGAGATCACGCGGCGCGGCCTATCAGCGCGCGTGCTCGACGGTCATTCCGTGCCGGATCGCCGCCTGCAGGACGTCCACGTCGATCGTGGAGAGTCGCCTGAACTTGATGCAGTAGCCGGTGACGCTCGCCTTGCCGATCGCCTCGCCGTACGTGCGCGTCAGGAACGTCTTGTCGTCGAGACCGAGCACGTAGACCGAGATTCCCGTGGAGTTGGCGCTCATGCCGATGCGGTAGAACTCGCGCGTCGTCCCGTCGGCGTAGGTGATCGTGTACTCGCCGTAGCCGATGTTCGGATTCGACACGACCTTGCCGTCCGCGTTCGTGCCGTCGTCGAACCACAGCCGACTCTCGGGGAACTCGCGGACCACGCGCTCGTGCAGATCGCGGAGCTCCGACTGCTTCGGCTCCGGTTGGCTCGCGAGGTAGGCCTCGATCTGCTCAGCAGTGTCCATCTCGGGATCGATCGTAGCCGCGAATCGCGAGCACGACGGCGAGCGTCCCGGCCGCCAGGAGGAGGTACAGCGGAGCGGGCGGCTCCGGGTACTGCGGATTCACGGGCTGCCAGTTCGTGGCCCACAGCAGCCAGATCGCCACGAGGACCGCGAATGCTCCGGAAGCGGCAAGCACGACGCGGGTGAACCAGCGGCGCCAGACGCACACGCACAGCAGGGCGATCCCGAGGACGCTCGCGGCGAGATAGGGGAGTCCAGCGCCCCAGGTGAGTCCGCAGACAGCGGGGTCGTACTCCGGATGGCCGTCGGCGCACAAGGGTGAGAAGCCGTGGAAGATCGCCTCGTTCGTCCCCATGTAGAGACCCCAGAGGACGAGCGCCGACGCACCGACGGCGCCGATCACCCGCAAGGCCAACAGCAGGCCACGCGCGACTTTCACCCCCGGAAGGTACTACGGCGGAGTCACACGTGGCGGGGGACGTGGCCGTTGAGGCTGAATAGGTGGCACATGACGCGGTGTGCGCCGTCGGAGGTCGGGCCGAACATGAGTGGGCAGCCGCCGTCGATGACCGTGATGCCGTGCTCGCGTCCGTACGCCGTGGCTTCGGGTGACACGCTCCCTCCGCCGAAGGAGCGGTGCATCCAGACCTGGGAGATGCCCAACTCGGCCGCTTCGCGCATCGTCCCGGGTGCATGCTCCGGCCGCGTGCCGATCACGACCGCCTCGACACCGCCGGGAATCGCTGCGAGGTCCGGGTACGCCGGGTCGCCCTCGACCTCAGCGGTGTTGGGGTTGACCGCGAACACCTCGTACCCGCGCTCCTTCAGCCGCTGGTAGACGAGGTTGCTGCCGTGGCCCTCGGCGTTGCGGGACACGCCGGTCACGGCGATCCGCCGGCTCTGCAGAAACGTCGAGGCGGCGTCCTTGATCTTGGTCATGTCGATCACCAATCCCTTCGGTGCCCCCTCAGCCATCATCGTCCCGGGCGGGTTCAGGGCTGGGTGCTCGCGTACGGGTGGGCGGCCGTGGTGACTACGCCACTAGCGTGAGTTCCCATGGAGATCTTCACCGCGAGCGAGCGCGAGCTGCTTGACGCGATGGTTGATGAACAACGGTCCGAAGTGGCCGCGCTGCTCGACGACATCACCGAGCAGGAGGCCCGGGAGCGGCTCGTGCCCTCGTTGACGACCGTCCTCGCACTCGTCAAGCACGCCACGTTCGTCGAGCAGGTGTGGTTCGACCACCGGATCGGTGGACGCACGCGAGAAGAGCTCGGCATCCCCGAGACCGTCGACGAGAGCTTCGCCCTCGAGGCGCACGACACGGTGGACTCCGTGCGCGCCACGTACCTCGCTACGTGCGACCGGTCCCGGCAGCTGGCCGCAGGACGTAATCTCGACGACCAGCTCGACTGGCGAGGGACGCCCGTGACCGTTCGCTGGGTGCTGATGCACATGGTGCGAGAGCTGGCCAGACACGCCGGGCACGGCGACATTCTCGTGGAGCAGCTGCACGCACGGCGTGGCCAGGAGAGCTGACTGCGAGCGGGCGCTTCCTCCGTCACTCCGTCGACTCGTCGCACACGGACGAGAGGGCGTCCGCGTGGCGCTGCGCCTCCGCCCGGCCCGGGCAGCGGCGTGATCGCGGAATTCGTCGATCCGGAGTACGTCACGGACACGAGCACGTACTGAGCGTCCGAAGTCTCGACGATCCCCGCTTCACGCGACGGCGCGACGGTTGACAACCTAGCCTGCCCGCAGGCCGGGCGTTCATTCGCGGCGGAGTGACGCGAACTGGAACGATGACCGCTCATCGATCGACCGTGCACCGGTCGCGGCATGATGAGGGTCGTGCCCTGCGAGATCCCTGACTTTCTCGACTTGGTGTCCCAGCTCCCCGGTGTCAGCCGCTCCGACCGGGACAAGTGGCTCCGGTTCGATGTCGACCGTCGTGCTTTCGGCTACCTGTGGCCGGCAACCCGAACGGTCGGGTTGAAGCAGACGCTGGTCGAGCAGTTCTCTCTGGTGACCGAGCGGCCGGACGTCTTCGAGGTGCAGTTCACCTCCGGAGGCTTCGGCTGGGTTGTCGTCTACCTCGAACGAATTGAGCGCGACGAGCTGGCCGAGCTCACCTTCGAGGCGTGGCGGTTGACTGCGCCCGACGCACTGCTCGAGGAACGCGCCGACGAGTTGCCGTCCTAGGCTGCGGGGGTCCAGCCGGTGCGAGTGGAGGGCGTCTCCCGTTGCCGTACGCGGCGATAGGGTTCACCGACGATTCGGCATCGGACCCGATATCTGGGCCAAACCGGTACATCCTTCTGGGCGGAAGGACGTACCTACTGGGATGTACCCGGAAGTCGGCGCATGGGGACGTGGTCGATGCCGGCCTCCATGAAATGCGGACCGTAGGTCACAAAGCCGAAGGTGCCGTACCAGTCCTCGAGGTAGGCCTGGGCGCCGAGCTTGATCTCGGCATCGCCCCAGCGGTCGATCACGTCGCGGACGAGTCGGCCGGAGAGGCCTTGGCCGCGGGACTCCTTGACGGTGGCGACGCGGCCGACCTTGCGGATGCCGTCGGCCAGGTAGGTGCGCAGGTACGAGTGCACGCGGCCGGCGTCGTCGGCGATCCAGAGGTGGGTGCAGTCGGGGCGGAGGTCGACGCCGTCGACGTCGGGCTCCTCGCACTGCTGCTCGACGGCGAAGACGACGTCGCGGATGCGCCAGATCTCGTAGAGCTCGCTGGCGCTGAGTTCGGGGCCGGGGCGGGCGGTGATGGGTTCGAGGGGCACGGGTTGACGATATCTGGGTGGGTGAGAGTTACGGGTTCCTGTGTGGTCTCGATACACCGTCTCGCTTCGCTCGCCGGCACTCGACCACCGGGTTGCAGCTCGCCGGCACTCGACCACCGGGTTGCTGCTCGCCGGCACTCGACCACCGGGTTGCTGCTCGCCGGCACTCGAGGACCGATCAGGTGAGGAGGGCGTCGATGTGGGTGAGGAGGCGGGCACGGAGGGGAGCGGCCGCCTCGGTGAAGTCGCGTTGGCGGCGGACGTACTCGGCCTTGCCCTCCGGGGTCTCGATCGCGATCGGGTCGTAGCCGAGGGCGGCGAGGTCGTAGGGCGAGGCCATCATGTCGACCTCGCGGACGGCGAGCGCCAGGTCGAAGGCGTCGAGCACGATCGTGGACTCGACGAACGGCAGCAGGCGGAAGGCGATCCGGTAGAGGTCCATCGTGGCGTGCAGGCAGCCGGGCTGCTCGCGGTCGAGCTGGTGCTCGCGGCCGAGGACCTCGCGGTTGAGCGGGCGGGCCGGCTCGGTGAAGAACCGGAACGCGTCGACGTGGGTGCACACGAGCTGGTGCGACTCGACGACCTCGTCGGTGCCCCGGGCACCCAGCCGCAGGGGAGCGGGGTGGCGGCGGTCGTCGGCGTCGCGGTAGACCATCGCCCACTCGTGAAGCCCGAAGCAGCCGGTGCGCGCCGGGCGCGCGGCGGTGCGGGCGAGCAGGTCACGAGTCCAGCGGAGCCCCGGCAGTCGGCGGTCGAGACGGGACGCGTCGACCGTGGCGATCCCGTCCTCGGCGACGTACGAGCCGAGTTGGGCGTACTCGGGCGCCTCGGCCAGTCCGACGCCGATCCCCGGGTGCCAGCGCTCCAGCGCGCCGGGGGAGAGGTTGTAGTACTCGAACAGGAAGTCGTGCACGGGATGCTTCACGCCGTCGGCACGCCGGGCCAGGTGAGGTTGGGTGTGCAGCCGGGCGCGCTCGCGGTGCGCCTCGGCGCGCGGCTCCCACTCGGCCCGACTCAGGACCTGCACGCGTCGCACGTCCCGAAGATCTCGAGCGTGTGGGCAACGTCGGAAAAGCCGTTCTCGTCGGCGATCCGGTTGGCCCACCGCTCCACCGTGGGCCCCTCGACCTCGACCGTGCGCCCACACGACCGGCACACGAGGTGGTGGTGGTGGCCGCGGCTGCAGCGCCGGTACAGGGTCTCGCCCTCGTCGGATCGCAGCGCGTCGATCTCGTCGGCGTCCGCGAGCGCCTGCAGCGTGCGGTAGACCGTCGAGAGGCCGACCGTCTCGCCGCGTCGCTCGAGCAGGGCGTGGATCTCCTGGGCGGAGCGGAAGCCGTCGAGGTCGTCCATGAGCGCGGCGACCGCGCGGCGCTGACGGGTGTTACGAGGTGCCTCAACCATGGCGAACCTCCCGAGGCGAGCGCAGGTGGAGAACGCCACGGGCCACGGCGGCCACCACGAACACCGCGAGGGCGATCATGACGATCGTAGGTCCGGGCTGCGTGTCGATCTGGTAGCTGCCGAGCAGGCCGGCGACCGCCGAGAAGAGCCCGATCGCCATCGCGGCGAGGTGCGTCGAGCGGAAGCTCGTCGTCAGCTGCTGGGCCGCGGCGACCGGCACGACCATGAGGGCCGAGACCAGCAGCAGTCCGACGGTGCGCATCGCGACGGTGATCGTCACGGCGGCGAGCACCGCGATGAGCGCGCCGTACAGCCGGACCGGGATGCCCATGACACGGGCCTGCTGCTCGTCCTGGCACAGCGCGAAGAGTTGTGGCCGCAGCACGATCGCCGCCGCGACCACCACGATCCCGAGCACCACGACGATCGCGAGGTCGGAACGGCTCATCGTGATGATCGAGCCGAACAGGTACTGGTTCAGGGTCGCGGCGGACTCGCCCGCGAGGTTCGTCAGCAGCACGCCGCCGGCGATGCCGCCGTAGAAGAGCATCGCGAGCGCGAGGTCGCCGCTCGTGCGGCCGACGCTGCGCAGGACCTCGATCAGGATCGCCCCTCCGACCGCGACGACGACCGCGGTCGCGAGCGGAGCGATGCCGGTGAGCAGGCCCAGCGCGACACCGGTGAGCGCGACGTGGCCGAGCCCGTCGCCGAGCAGGGCGAGCCGGCGCTGGACGACGAACGTGCCGATCGCGGGCGCGCTCAGGCCCGTGACGACCGCCGCGACGAGCGCGTACTGCATGAACGGGTACGACAGGATGCTCATCCGTTGCCTCCCGGGAGCGGGCCCTCGGCGGGGACCGGACGGACGGCCGCCGGCTCGCTCGTGTGCCGGTGGTCGTGCGCATGATCGTGGGTGCCAGGGCCGACCGCGGGCCCCTCGTACTCGACGAGGCCGTTCTCGAGGTGGACGGCGCGATCGATGAGCGGGGCGATCGGCCCCAGCTCGTGGGCGACCATGACGATCGCCGTGCCGCGCCCCGAGATCTCCGACAGCAGGTCGGCGAACACGGCGGCGCTGTGCGCGTCGACGCCGGCCATCGGCTCGTCCATGACGACCAGGTCAGGCTGCGCCACGAGGGCGCGGGCGATGTGGGCGCGCTGCTGCTGTCCACCCGAGAGCTCGGTGATCGGCCGGTGGGCGTGCGAGCCCAGGCCCACGCGCTCGATCAGTCCGCGGGCTGCGTCCCGGTCGGCGCGACGCGGCCAGCCGAACCGCGGCCGCTTGGAGAGGGCACCGCTCAGCACGACCTCGGTGACCGTGGCGGGGACGCCGGCCGACGCATCGGGACGCTGGGCCATGTAGCCCAGCCGGTCGTGCTGGTCGAAGCGATCGAGGGGAGTGCCGAACAGGTCGACGGAGCCGCGGAAGGGGACGAGTCCCACGAGCGCCCGCACGAGCGTGGACTTGCCCGAGCCGTTGGCGCCCAGGATCGCGACGAACTCGCCCGGTCGCACGACGAGGTCGACTCCGCGCAGCACGGGGGTGCCGCCGAGGTCGACCACGACGTCTCTGGCGTGGATGGGATCGGTCATGGTCACTCGCTGACGCTCGCTCATGAGCAGCCGTTCGCCTTCTGCAGCGCGGCGAGGTTCTGGGCCATGAGGGAAAGGTAGTCCTCGTCGCTCGTCTCGTCCGTGAGACCCTCGACGGGATCGAGGACGGCGGTGGCGGCGCCGGTCTCGCGGGCGACCGTGTCGGCGAGCGCCGGCGACGCGAGTCGCTCGGTGAAGATCGTCGTGATCCCCTCCTGCTCGACGAGCTGCGTGATCTCGGCGAGCGCCGCGGTGCTCGGCTCGGACTGGGGGTCGACCCCGCTGATCGCGATCTGGTGGAGGTCGTAGGCGCGGGCGAGGTAGCCAAACGCGGCGTGCGACGTGACGAAGTCGTCGCGCTCGCACGCGGCGAGGCCCTTCGTGAAGGCCGTGTCGAGGCCTTCCAGGTCGCTCACGAGGGCCGCGGCGTTCTGCTCGTACGTCGCGCGGTGCTCGGGGTCGGCGGCGACGAGGGCGTCGCGCACCGTGCCGGCCGCGGCGACCATGGTCGCGGGGTCGAGCCACACGTGCGGGTCCGAGTGACCGTGGTCGTGGTCCTCGTGGCCTTCCTCGGCTTCCTCCTCCTCGGACTCCTCGAGCCGGGTGACATCGGCACCGATGTCGACCGTCGTGTCGGAGGGCCGGTCGGCATCGTCGACCGCCTTGTCGACCGCGGTCTGGAAGTCGGAGAGGTAGACCAGGACGTCGGCCTCGTGGACCGCCACGACCTGCTTGGCGGTCAGCTCGAGGTCGTGCGGCTCGGCGCCGGGGGAGGTCAGCGAGGACACGTGCACGGCGTCGCCACCGATCCGCTCGGCGAGGAACGCCGCGGGGTAGAACGACGCCACGACGTCGGTGCGACCGTCGTCAGCGGCACCACCGCACGCGGCGAGCGATCCGGCGAGCAGGGCAGCGCACGCGGCGGCGAAGAGCTTCATGACAACCATTCTCAAGAAATCTGAGAACGGTTGTCAAATCAGAGGCGCGAGCCCGAGGTCGGATCGAAGACGTGGACGAGTGCGGGATCGAGCGGCGCGAGGTGGATCTCGCTGCCCTTCTCCGGCGGCGTCCGCCAGTCGGTCCGGGCGACGAGGTTGTCCGTGAGGTTCTCGGTGTGGCCGTACAGGTACGCGTCCGCGCCGGTCTCCTCGACGAGCGACACCGTGATCGGCAGGCCGTGCTCGACGATCCCGAGGTTCTCGGGACGCACGCCGATCGTGAGCGTCGATCCGGTTGCCCGGGCGAGCGTGTCGCGGGGGACCGGCACGACCGTGTCGCCCAGCTGGACGCCACCGTCGACGACGGCCACGTCGAGCAGGTTCATCGCGGGCGATCCGAGGAAGCCGGCGACGAACAGGTTCGCGGGCCGGTCGTACATCTCGCGCGGCGTGGCGACCTGCTGGAGGACGCCGGCGTCCATCACCGCGACGCGGTCGCCCATCGTCATGGCCTCGACCTGGTCGTGGGTGACGTACACCGTCGTGGTGCCGAGGCGGCGCTGCAGGGCGGCGATCTGGGTGCGGGTCTGGACCCGCAGCTTCGCATCGAGGTTCGACAGCGGCTCGTCCATCAGGAACACCTGCGGCGACCGCACGATCGCCCGGCCCATCGCGACCCGCTGCCGCTGTCCGCCCGAGAGAGCCTTGGGCTTGCGGGCCAGGTACTCGGTCAGTCCGAGCAGGTCCGCCGCCTCGGCCACGCGGGTGGCGATCTCGGACTTGGGGGTGCCGGCGATCTTCAGGGCGAAGCCCATGTTCTCGGCCACCGTCATGTGCGGGTACAGCGCGTAGTTCTGGAACACCATCGCGATGTCCCGGTCGCGCGGGGCCAGGCTCGTGACGTCCTTGGACCCGATCAGGATGCGACCCTGGTCCACGTCCTCCAGGCCCGCCAGCATGCGCAGGGTCGTGGACTTGCCGCATCCCGACGGACCGACCAGCACGAGGAACTCACCGTCCTCGATCCGCAGGTCGATCCCGTCGACGGCGGGGCGCTCCTGCCCGTCGAAGAAGCGGGTCGCCTTGTCGAACGTCACCGAGGCCATGGGTGTCCCTCCATCGTGGTCGTCACCAGTCCTGCCAGTCCGGCTTGTGGGTCATGGTGAAGCGGTAGTAGTCGAGCAGCTTGAGGTCGGCCGCGGCGGCCGGGTCGACGACGAACGTCACGTGCTGGTGCAACTGCAGCACCGAGGCCGGGCAGAAGGCGCTGACCGGGCCCTCCACGGCGGCGGCGACGGCGGCTGCCTTCGCCGAGCCGCGTGCGACGAGGACGACGTGGCGCGCCTCGAGGATCGTGCCCAGGCCCTGCGTCAGCACGTGGATCGGCACGTCCTCCACCGAGTCGAAGAAGCGGGCGTTGTCCTCGCGGGTCTGCGGCGTGAGGGTCTTGGTGCGGGTGCGCGACGCGAGCGAGGAGCCGGGCTCGTTGAACCCGATGTGCCCGTCGGTGCCGATGCCGAGCAGCTGGACGTCGATGCCTCCGGCATCCCGGATCGCGGCCTCGTAGCGTGCCGCCTCGGCGGGCACGTCCGTCGCCTCGCCGTCGGGGCCGTCCACCTCGATCCCGGCGGCGTCGGTGAACTCCCGCCGGATGACCGAGTGGTAGCTCTCCGGATGCGTGCGCGGCAGGCCGAGGTACTCGTCGAGGGTGAACGCCCGGACGCCGTCGAACGAGAGCCGACCGGCGTCGCGGCGCTTCAGCAGCGCCTCGTACACGGGCAGGGGGGACGAGCCGGTGGCCAGGCCCAGCACGGCACCGGGCCGGACGTGTCCGGCGATCGCGTCCGCGGCGACCTCGCCGGGGCTCGTGGTGACGACGACCTCCATCAGACCTTCACTCCTTCGCAGACGAGCAGGGCGGCGCCACGCGTGCCGACGGCGACGTCCTCGGGCAGCCAGCGCACGCGGTCGGCGACCGGGACGGCCCGACCGACGAGGGTGCGATCGTCGTGGGCGAGCCGTGCGGTGACGGCCTCACGCAGCGCGGGGGTGCGGGCGACGACGCCACCCGTGACGAGCATGAGCGCGACGTCGGGCGCGTAGGCGAGCATCGTGATCGCGTGGGCGATCCCGGCCGTCAGGTCATCTGCCAGGCCGGCGGCGTGCCGGTCCCCGCCCGAGGCGGCCTCGAACAGCTCGGTCGCGGTGCCGGACCAGCCGCGACGCAGCCCGCTGCCCGAGGCGTACAGCTCGAGGCAGCCGAACTGGCCGCACGGGCACTGCGGCCCGCCGCGGTCGAAGATCAGGTGGCCGATCTCGCCGGCCAGCCCGGTCGCGCCCTCACGCAGCCGGCCGTCGAGCACCATGCCGGCGGCCAGGCCCGTGCCGATGTTCACGAGGGCGTAGTCGTGGACGCCGGGGTCGCGCTCGGCGAGCCACGCCCGGGCGCCGAGGGCGGCGGCCTTGACGTCGTTCTGCACACGCACGGGGCCGGCGGTGAGCGCCGTGAGGGTCGGCAGCAGGTCGACGGGCTCGGCTCCGAGCCCGAGGTTCACGGCGTGGGACGTGGCGCCGCGCATCACGAAGCCGGGGATGCCGACGCCGATCCCCACGACCTCGGCGTCCGGGCCCACGGCGGCGGTCAGCTCCTTGACGACGACGGCGATGCCGTCGCGGATGCCGTCCTCGCCGTGCTCGGTGGGCCGTTGCAGCTCGGCCAGGGCGGGACCGTCGGGGTCGGCGGGCGACACGGCGATGGCCTTGACGCTCGTGCCCCCGATGTCCAGACCGACGATGAGGGGAGTGCTCATGCCTCACCTCGCAGGGCGTGGCCGAGGGCGTCGATCAGGACCGCGGACGAGCCCATCGTGCTGATCACGTCGGTGCGGTCGGCGTAGCGCGGATCGGGCCAGCCCAGGTCGACGAGCCGGGCCCGCGGGTTGGCGTCGAGCTGTGCCTCGATCCACGCCCAGACGTCGGGGTGCGCCGTCGCGCGCCGTGCCACGACGAGCACATCGCCGCCGAAGGGTCCGGTCGCGGGCAGGTCGCGGGCGGTGAGGTCGACGACCTCGCCGTCGAGATCGAGTCGGCCCCAGTCGGTCGTGCCGACGGCGGGGTTCGTCCCCGTGTCGATGCGGACGACCGTCGCGAGGCCCTCGACGTGGGTCACGCCGGCGCGCGCGACGACGTCGGCGGCGACGCGGCGCGATGCGGCCCGACCGGCCTCGACGGCGTCGTCCGCCGCGGTGCCGTCCCACGCCGACCACCGGCCGCGCAGCAGACGGACCCGACGGGCCGCGTCGGCGAGTCGCTCGGCCGTGAGCGCCCCCTCGGCGACGGCGGCCTCGACCGCGTCGACCGCGAGGCGCAGCGTGGCCGGCTCGTCGGACGCCTCGGGGCCGAGGCAGAGCAGGTCGGCCCCGGCGGCGAGCGCGGCGACGGCGGCGCCGCCGATGCCCAGCTCGGCACTGGCGCCGGCCATGTCGAGCGCATCGCTGACGATCACGCCCTCGTAGCCCAGGCGATCGCGCAGCAGTCCGGTGAGGACGTCGGGGCTAACGGTCGCCGGGCGCTCCGGGTCGATCGCCTCGAGCACGACGTGCGACGTCATGATCGTCGCGGCCCCGGCCTCGATGGCCGCGCGGAAGGGCACCAGCTCGCGCTCCTCCAGGACGTCGAGCGGCGCGGTGACGCGCGGCAGCTCGAGGTGGGAGTCGGCGCTCGTGTCGCCGTGGCCCGGGAAGTGCTTGACCGAGGCGGCGACGCCCTGTGCCGCGAGGCCCTCCACGAAGGCGACGACGTGCCGGGCGGTCAGGTCGGGATCGGCGCCGAAACTGCGGGTGCCGATGACGGGGTTGAGGGGATTGCTGTTGACGTCCGCGCACGGGCCGAGGTCGAGCCACACACCGGCGGCGCGCAGCTCCGCCCCGATGCCGGCGGCGACGGTTCGGGTCGCCTCGACGTCGTCGACCAGGCCCAGCGCGGCGTTGCCCGGGTGGGGGCTGCCGCCGGCCATGTGCAGGCGCGTGACGTCGCCGCCCTCCTCGTCGAGCGCGAGGATGCGGGTCGGGTCGACCGCGGAGACCGCGCGTGACAGGGCGGTGATGTCGCCGTCGGGTCCGACGTTGTCGCCGTACAGGCAGATCCCCGCGAGCCCTTCGTCGTAGGCACCGGCGAGCCAGCCGGGCAGGCTCGGTCCGTGGAAGGCGGCCAGCATCACGCCGAAGGCGTCGGAGCGCACGCTCATCCCTTCACCGCCCCCGAGACGAGACCGCTCGTCATGCGGCCCTGGACGATCATGAAGAAGACGATCACCGGGACGGCGACCATCGTCGCGCCGGCCATCACGCCGGGCCAGTCGATCGCCTCGTTCGAGACGTCGGACAGGCCGCGCAGCCACAGCGGCAGGGTGCGGTTCGACGGGTCCATGACGACGACGGCGAGGGTGAACTCGTTCCACGCCTGCAGGAACCCGTAGACACTCGCGGCGACGAGGCCGGGCGCGAGCAGCGGGAACGTGATCGTGAAGAAGGCGCGCGTGCGGCTGCAGCCGTCGACCATCGCCGCCTCCTCGAGCTCGATCGGCACGCCGTCGGCGAAGCCGCGGAGCATCCAGATCGTGAACGGCAGGATCATCGCGATGTAGAGCAGGCCCAGACCCGGCACCGTGTTGTACAGGCCCGCGTCGCCCAGCATCTTGTACTGGCTGATGAACAGCGCCTCCGGCGGGATCATCTGGATCGCGAGCACGACCAGGATGAACTGCATGCGGCCGCGGAAGCGGAATCGGGAGATCGCCACGGCGCCGAGGAAGGCGCACAGTCCCGCGAACACGACGGCGATCAGCGTGACCGTGATGCTGAGTTTGAAGGACGACACGAACGCGTCGTCGAAGACCCGGCCGAAGCCCGAGCCGGTGAGGTCGCGCGGGAACCACGCGGGCTCGGGGGAGCGCAGTCGCTCCGCGGGCTGGAACGCGCTGTTGACGATCCAGTAGACGGGGAAGATCCACGCCACGGCGACGAGCACCGCGACGACGCCCCACACGCGGCGCGACCACGCGCGGCGCTTCAGGGTGCTGCTCATGTTCGGGCCTCCTTGAGCAGGGCGCGCACGTAGCCGGCGGTCAGGGCGAGCGTGAGCACGAGGACGAACATCGCGAGCGCGGACGCCATGCCGTAGTCGCTCTGGCCGATGCCGAGCGTGTAGATGTAGGTGCCGAGCAGGTGCGTCTCGCTCGGGGTGCCGCCGACGCCCTGCAGGTAGTAGATCTGGGCGAAGACCCGCAGGTCCCACACGACCTGCAGCAGCAGCGTGATGGTCAGGACGGGGCGGATCGTCGGGTAGACGATGTGCCGGAACCGCTGCCACGCGTTGGCGCCGTCGAGCTCGCCGGCCTCGAGGGCGTCCTCGGACACCTGGGTCAGCGCGGCGTAGACGGTGAACATCACGAACGGCACGCTCATCCACACGACGATCACGGTGGCGACGAAGTAGAAGGACCACGGGTTGGTGAGCCAGTTGTGGTCCTCGAAGGACTCGAAGCCCAGGTGGGTGAGCGTCCAGTTGATGACGCCGTAGCGGGTGTCGAACAGCCACTGCCACGAGGTCATCGCGGCGATGACGGGCATGGCCCACGCCAGCAGCATCGCGATCTGCAGGATGAGTCGCGGTGCGCGCGAGACGTGCTGCAGGAGCGTGGCCAGCGCGATGCCGATCGCCATCGTGGCGGCGACGTTGACGGCGCAGAAGGCCAGCGACCGGCCCACGACCGCCCACATCTGCGGATCGGTGAACAGCGCGGTGTAGTTGTCCAGCCCCACGAAGGGCGCCGGCTGACCGAACTGCTGGGCCCGGCCGTACTCCTGGAACGACATGACGACCTGGCGGACGAGCGGGTAGCCCATCGCGATGATCAGGATCGCCATCGCCGGCAGCAGCAGGGCGTAGGGCCCGTACCTGCGTGCGGCGGTCGGCGTGCTCATGGTGCTCCTTGTCGGCGGGGTGGCGGTTCAGGGGTGTGGCTGGTCAGAGGTGTGGGGCCCGGCCTGGTGACCGGGCCCCACCGGCTCCCTCAGTATCGAGGAGTCACTTCTTGTTGAGCGTCTCCTCGAGCTTGGCGTCGGTGTCCTTCGCGACGGTGGCGACGTCCTCGCCGTTCGCGATGGCACCGAAGAACTCCTCCATCAGGCTGGACGACTCGACGGCGACCCAGTTGGGCGACGTCGGGGTCAGCTTGGAGTTGCCGGCAGCGGCGATCGCGGCCTGGGCGAACTCGTCGTCACCCATGAGCGACGTGAACTCGTCGTTGGCCGGGCCGAGGCCGTTCTTGGCCAGCAGCTGCTGGTAGTCGTCGCTGTAGATCAGCTTGAGCACGTCGAAGGCCAGGTCCTGGTTCTTGGACTTGGCGGACACGGCGATGTTCGAGCCACCGGCGAAGACCGGAGCGGCGTCACCGTCGACACCGGGCAGTGCGAAGCCGCCCAGGTCGTCGGCCTTGTCCTCGGCGACGGACCAGCGCGCCCAGCTCGGCGCCATGAACATGGCGGCCTCACCGTTGTTGAACGCGGTCCACGGCTCCTCGTCCTTGCCGTCCTTCGGCGCGGTCGTGGCCTTCTCGGCCAGCTGCTGCCACTGCTCGAGACCCTTGACGGACTCGGGGCTGGACAGCTTGCCGACCCAGCTGTCGCCGTCCTGCACGGCGATGTCGCCGCCGTTGGCGAAGATCCAGCTGATGCCGTTGCGCCAGTCCTGGCCGGGCAGCCAGAAGCCGCTGTACTTGTCGCCGCCCGCGGTCTTGAGCTGGGTCGCGGCGGACTCGAAGTCGGTCAGCGTCGCCGGCACCTCGAGGCCGGCGTCCTTGAACGCCTTCTTGCTGTAGAAGACGTAGCGCGAGCCCCAGTAGTACGGCACGGCGTAGAGCTTGCCGTCCCACGTGCCGGCCTCGACGAAGGACTCCGGGCCCATCTTGCCGAGCTCGTCGGCCTTGTCGGTCAGGTCGGTGAAGGCGCCGATGCTGGTGTACGACGCGGCCTGCGTGTTGCCGACCTCGACGACGTCGGGGGACTTGTCGCTCGGCAGCGCCGTGTTGAGTCGGGTCGTCAGCTCGCCCCAGTCGATCCGCTCGATCTTGAGGTTCTTGCCGTCGTGCTGCGCGGCGAACTCCTTGGTCAGCCAGTCGGCGGCCTCCTTCGGGGTGTCCTCCTTGCCGGCGAGCCACAGGGTGATGGTGTCGGACCCGGAGTCGGACGACGTGTCGTCGTCCCCGCCGCCGCACGCTGCGAGTGCGGTGAGGGCGATTCCGGCCACGGCCGCGCTCGCCACGAACTTACGGAGCTTCATGATGTGCCTCTCATGATGTGGTGGTGGTGGAGTGTTCGGCGCGGCGCACCTCACACGACTCCCAGCTCGCGGTGGCGCACGAGCGCCGCCGCCCCGGTCAGGACGAGCTCGTCGTGCGCGACCAGGCGGATCCTGATGCGTTGCGCGACGAAGGGGAGGCTCTGGCGCGCGACGGCCGCGCGTGCTGCGTCCAGCACGGGTCCGTCGAGCAGGTCGGTGGGGCCGTGCAGGACGACGTCGGCGATGCCGAGGGTCGTCACGATCGGCGTCAGCACCGAACCGAGGAGATCGCCGACGTGGCTGCGCGCCTCGTCGGAGTCGGCAGCCCGCAGGGCCGGGGCCCGGAGCAGGGTCTCGAGGCAGCCGCGGTTGCCGCACGCGCACGCGATGCCGTCGGGGACGACGACGATGTGGCCGAGCTCGCCGGCCGACTGCAGCGGGCCGGCGACGGGCTGGCCGTCGACGAGGATGCCGCCGCCGACGCCTTGGCCGATCGTGACCATGAGCAGGCCCGCGGGGTCGCCGTCGCCGAAGGCGCCCTCGGCGACCGCCGCGATGTTGGCGTCGTTGGCGACCGCGACGGGCAGGCCGTGGCGTTCGTTCAGCGTCGCCGCGAGCGGGACGTCGTCCCATGCGAGGTTCGGGGCCTGCAGGACGACGCCGTCGTCGTCGACGATGCCCGGGGTGCCGACGCCGATGCCGAGCACGGGACGTGGAGCGCGCTCGATCAACCGGGCGACGAGTGAGGAGATCTCGTCGACGGCGTCGGTACCCCGGGAGAACGGGGACTGCTCGCGCACGAGGACCTGCCCGTGCAGGTCGACCAGGGCGCCGTCGAAGTGCGAGTCGTCGGACAGGTCGATCGCGACGATGACGGGAGCCTGCTCGGACACCGCGACGAGGGTCGCGGGCTTGCCCAGGTGCGTGCCCGGCCGCTGGCCGATGTCGGCGAGCAGGGACTCGTCGATCATCTCGGCGACGAGGTCGGAGACGGTGACGCGGGTCAGGCCGGTCTCGCGGGCGAGGTCGGCGCGCGTCGTGGGACCGTGGTCGACCAGGTGCTGCATCACCAGGGTGCGGTGATGGCGGCGCGTGTCGGCCGGGCGCACCTTGCCGACGGCGCGGCCGCGCTGGTTGCCGCGGCGCTGCGGGCCGGTTGTGGTCGTGGTCACGTAGTTAATAAACCAAACTAACTAAAGACGTGCAAGCGGTTTCGGGTAACGATTCGATTTCGGGATCACCGCCACGGTGGTCGAGTGCCGCGAGGAACGAGCGGTGTATCGAGACCACGCGTGCTGGATGGGTTCCCTCAGGTGACCGGGTTTCGAGGCTTCGGGCGCGGGGCGCCCTCGCACCTCAACCTCCTCGGGCGACTCCGGCGCGGAGCGCCCTCGTGCCCTCGGAGTATCGTGGGCGGGCGAACTCGGGCGCGCGTTGTCACGACGACGTGCAGGGCCCGCCGACACCCAGCCGGAACAGGAAATTCCCCATGGCTTCAGTCCTCGACACCGTCACCAGCCTGTGCAAGCGCCGCGGCTTCGTCTACCAGTGCGGAGAGATCTACGGCGGCACCCGCTCCGCGTGGGACTACGGGCCCCTCGGCGTCGAGCTCAAGGACAACGTCAAGCGCCAGTGGTGGAAGTCGATGGTCCAGGGCCGTGACGACGTCGTCGGTCTGGACTCCTCGGTGATCCTGCCGACGCCCGTGTGGGAGGCCTCCGGCCACCTCGCGGCGTTCGTCGACCCGCTCGTGGAGTGCCTCAACTGTCACAAGCGCTACCGCCAGGACCACCTGCAGGAGGCGTACGCCGAGAAGCACGGCCTCGACGACCCCGACGCGGTCGAGATGAGCGTGCTCGTGTGCGCGAACTGCGGCACCCGCGGCGAGTGGACCGAGCCGCGCAACTTCAACGGCCTGCTCAAGACCTTCCTCGGACCGGTCGAGGACTCCGAGGGCCTGCACTACCTGCGCCCCGAGACCGCGCAGGGCATCTTCGTCAACTTCGGCCAGGTCGTGAACTCCTCGCGCAAGAAGCCCCCGTTCGGCATCGGCCAGATCGGCAAGAGCTTCCGCAACGAGATCACGCCGGGCAACTTCATCTTCCGCACGCGCGAGTTCGAGCAGATGGAGATGGAGTTCTTCGTCAAGCCTGGCGAGGACGAGCAGTGGCACCAGTACTGGATCGACACGCGCCTGCAGTGGTACATCGACCTGGGCGTCAACCCGGACAACCTGCGGCTCTACGAGCACCCGGCCGAGAAGCTCTCGCACTACTCCAAGCGCACCGTCGACATCGAGTACCGCTTCGGCTTCGCCGGTTCGCAGTTCGGCGAGCTCGAGGGCGTCGCGAACCGCACCGACTTCGACCTGTCGACGCACGCGAAGCACTCCGGCTCCAACCTGGACTACTTCGACCAGGCCTCCGGCGAGCGGTACACGCCGTACGTCATCGAGCCGGCAGCCGGCGTGAACCGCTCGCTCATGGCCTTCCTGGTCGACGCGTACACCGAGGACGAGGCGCCGAACTCCAAGGGCGGGGTCGACAAGCGCACCGTGCTGCGGCTCGACCCGCGCCTCGCGCCGGTCAAGGCCGCCGTGCTGCCGCTCTCGCGCAACGAGGACCTGTCGCCCAAGGCACGCGACCTGGCCGCCGAGTTGCGCCAGAACTGGAACGTCGACTTCGACGACTCGCAGGCGATCGGCAAGCGCTACCGCCGCCAGGACGAGATCGGCACGCCGTTCTGCATCACGGTCGACTTCGACACGCTCGAGGACCACGCCGTCACGATCCGCGAGCGCGACTCGATGACGCAGGAGCGGGTCGCCCTGGACCAGGTCTCGGCGTACCTCGCCACGCGCCTCGTCGGTTGCTGACGATGCGCAGGCTCACGATCGCGACCGCCGTCGCGGCGGTCCTCGTGCTCGCCGGCTGCTCCGGCGGCGACGACGACCCCGCGACGCAGGAGCCGACCTTCGCGGCCCCGGCGGGGATCGAGCTGTCCGACCCCGGCGCGTCGGTGAAGGTCGGTGAGACGCTCACCGTCGCCTACCCCGACACGAGCGAGGCCGGCACCGCCCTGGCGCTGGGGGTCAAAAGCGTGGAGAAGGCGCGACCCCGCGACCTCGCGCTCTTCTCGACGCCGGACGGCATGCAGGCCTACTACGTTCGTGTCATGGTCGGCAACCGCGGACCCAACGCCGCGGCGTTCGCCGAGGGCGTGCCGTGGTGGCTGCACATCTCCGGCGACGTCCTCGTGCCAGCCAGCGCCGCTCCGGCCGGCCTCACGACGTGCCGCGCGCCGAAGGTGGCCGCATCGATGGCGGCCGGTGCCTCGGCCGAGGGCTGCCTGCTGTTCTTCGCGCCGAGGGGAGCGACCGTCTCGTCGGTGGACTTCCAGCCCGGCGACGTCACGACGGCGGTGCGATGGACACCCTGACGGCCGGGCTGAGCCTCGGGAACGTCCACGTCGACGTCCCCGTCGTCCTCGCGCCGATGGCGGGGGTCACGAACGTCGCGTTCCGTCGGCTGTGCGCCGAGCAGGGCGCGGGACTCTACGTGTGCGAGATGATCACGAGCCGCGGTCTCGTCGAGGGCGACAAGACGAGCCTGTCGATGCTGACCTTCGCCGAGGGTGAGGGCGTGCGGTCGGTCCAGCTGTACGGGATCGACCCCCAGATCGTCGGTCGCGCCGTCGCGATCCTGTGCGGGGACCACGGCGTCGACCACGTCGACCTGAACTTCGGCTGCCCGGTCCCCAAGATCACCCGCAAGGGTGGCGGCTCGGCCCTGCCGTGGAAGGCCGGGCTCCTCGCGGACATCCTCACCGAGGCTGTCAACGCGGCGGCGCCGTACGGCGTGCCGGTCACGATGAAGACCCGCAAGGGCATCGACGACGACCACCTGACGTATCTCGACGCGGGCCGGATCGCGCAGGAGACCGGCTGCGCGGCGATCGCGCTGCACGGCCGGACGGCGGCACAGCACTACAGCGGCCGTGCGGACTGGGACGCGATCGGCGAGCTGAAGGCCGCCGTCGGCATCCCCGTGCTGGGCAACGGGGACGTCTGGGAGGCCTCCGACGCGCTCCGCATGGTCGAGGAGACCGGGTGCGACGGGGTGGTCGTCGGTCGCGGCTGCCTCGGCCGTCCGTGGCTGTTCCGCGACCTCGCCGCGGCCTTCTCCGGCGAGCAGGTCGCCACGCTGCCGCGCCTCGGTGAGGTCGCCTCCGTCATGCGCCGCCACGCCGAGCTGCTCGGCGACTGGCTCGGCGAGGAGCGCGGCTGCGTCGAGTTCCGCAAGCACGTCGCGTGGTACCTCAAGGGCTTCCGCGCCGGATCGAGCGTGCGCGACCGGCTCGGCCACATCTCGTCCTACCGGGCACTCGACGAGCTGCTCGCCGAGCTCGACCCGGACGAGCCGTTCCCCGTCTCCGAGCTCGGCGTGCCGCGCGGCCGTCAGGGCTCGCCGAGGAAGGTCGTGCTGCCGGACGGCTGGCTGTCGACCCGCGAGATGTCGGGCGCGATGGACGGCGCCGCCGAGGACGCGGTCAGCGGCGGCTGATCCCGCACGACGTGGCGCGCGTGACGCGCCAGCTCGACCTCCTGGAACGCGAGGTCACGGGCCGCGCCCTGTTCGAGGTGCAGGATCGCCGCGCGCACGGGGCCGTCGGGGGAGTGCACCTGCACCGAGGCCAGGTGCAGCCGGCGCTCGACCGGACCCTGGCTGAACTCGACCGACTGCACCTTGTGCAGTGGCAGGATCGCCCGGCGTCGCGTGAGCCAGCCGCTCGCCGACGTCACGGTGGACGTCGTCGACGTGAACCAGCGGTAGCGCCAGCCGATCGGTGCGAACACCATCGAGCGCGCCGGGGGATTCACCCGCTCGCCCGTGCCGCGCTCGGGATCGGGGATCAGCTCGTCGACGAGGCGCCGCGCGAGGCCCTTGACCGCGATCGGCAGCAGGGTCGTCGTCGAGACGCCTCCGGACTCGCCGGACGAGTGGCCGTAGCCGGCGATGTCGACGTCGAGGCGAGCCCAGTCGAAGGCCCGCCACACGAGCGGCTCGACGATGCCGATCGCCTGCACGCGGTCGTACGGGATGGTCTGTGAGCTGCGGCTGAGCAGGCCGCGGTCGATGCGCAGGCCGCGGTCGCCGCGAGACACCGTGAAGTTCCACTGGGCGATCACGCGGTCGCCGACCATCTGCATGAGTGCGAACGCGGTGGGCAGCAGGATTGCGAACACCACGCCGATCGAGGCCCAGCTGACCTCGACGAGCAGCGCCGCGGCGATCGCGGCGATCGCGCCGAGGAGCGTCGCGACGAAGTCGAGCGACAGCAGCGTGCCGATGATGATCTGGTCGGCCGGGACGACGTGCAGGACCTCGCGCGGCGGCTCGTCGTACTCCGCGCCCGGCTGTACGTCCGCGGGAGCGCCGTGCGCGCGGGCCAGCAGCAGGCCGCGCATGCGTCGCGACTCGCTGAGCGTGAGGAAGCGCAGCCGGGTCTTGGACTCCGCGCCGCCGGCCATCTCGAGGGTCAGCTCGGAGAGACCGACGAGTCGCGCCAGCAGCGGCTCGTTGATGTCGACCGACTGCAGCCGGGCGAACGGGATGCGCCGCGACGACCGGAAGATGACTCCCCGCTCGATCCGGATCTCGGCGTCGTCGATGACGTAGCGGGTGAACAGCCACGTCACCCAGCCGGCGAGCAGCCCGACGAGGAAGCCTGCCGGGATGATCAGCAGCTGGCGCCAGTCGGGGTTGTCGATGAACTGCCAGCCGAGGCCCGCGGCGACGGCCGTGCCCCACAGCAGGCCCTGGAGCACGGCCGTGAGCGGATGCGTCCGCAGACCCGAGGCGGCGGTGCGCAGTCCCGGTCCGAACTGCGGTCCCGGATCAGACGCCGGATCCATGACCCTCCCCGAGCTCGGTCAGCCGGTCGCGCAGGCGTCGCGCCTCCTCGAGCGGGACGCCCGGGATCTCGGCGGCGGTGCGGGTCGAGGCGGTGTGCAGGGTGACGGTGCCGAAGCCGAAGTGGCGCGCGATCGGCCCGGACTCGACGTCGACGTACTGCATGCGGCCGTAGGGCACGACGACGAGCCGGCGGAACATGATCCCGCCACGGACGAGGAAGTCGTCCTCGGCCTCGTCGTAGCCCCAGCTGCGCTGGTTCCGCGGTGCCCACCACCACACCCAGATGATGAGGACCACACCGCACACGGCCGGGATCCACAGCGTCCAGGCCCACGAGCCGACGGAGCCGGAGAACGCGAACCACAGCGGGAACGAGATCACGATCAGCAGCACGCCGCCGGCGGTGCCCAGCAGGCCACGGGCCGTCGCGAGGCTCCGCGACACCGGGGTCCAGTCGCCTTCCGGTGTGGTGAAGAGGTCCACGCGCATGCCACAACCCTAGGCATCGACCCTCGACCGACGGTGTACGGTCCGGTCTCGTGGGCCTCCTGATCAGCGCTGCCGCCGTCGTCGACGTCGACGTGGACCTCGAGCCGGGGTGGGTCGAGGTCGAGGACGGAGCGATCATCGCGTCCGGGACGGGTGCCCCGCCGCGGGTCGCGGACGAGCACCACGACGGGATCCTCTCGCCCGGCCTGATCGACGCCCAGATCAACGGCGCGTACGGCGCGGACTTCGCCGCGGCGGACGACGCGGACTGGGAGCGTATCGTCGACGGCCTCGCCGCGACGGGCGTCACCGCGATCGCGCCGACGTTCATCACGGCGCCGGTCGACGACCTCGTCGGTCAGTTGCGCGCTTTCACCCGGCAGCGGGCCCGGCTCGACGGCCGGCCCGGCGCCACCCGCCTGCTGCCGGCACACGTCGAGGGCCCGTTCATCTCGGCCGCCTGCAAGGGAGCCCACCGCGAGCACTGTCTCGTCGACCCGACTCCCGAGCGGGTCGACGCGTTGATCGAGGCCGGGGGAGCGGACCTCGGCTACGTGACGCTGGCTCCCGAGCGAGAGGGCGGCATCGCGGCCGTCGAGCGCCTCGTCGCGGCGGGAGTGCGTGTGAGCATCGGCCACAGCGACGCCGACGACGCGACCGTCACGCGCGCGGTCGACGCGGGCGCAACGCTCGTGACCCACCTGTACAACGCCCAGCGCCCGCTGCGGCACCGCGACGGGGGAGTCGTGGGCGTGGCGCTCACCGACGACCGGCTCACCCCCGGCCTGATCGCCGACCTGCACCATGTCGACCCGATAGCGCTGCGCGTCGCGTTCGCGTGCGCCGCCGGCCGGATCATGCTCGTCACCGACGACCTGTCCACGTTCGGGATGGCGCCGGGCCGCTACGAGCTGGGCGGGGACCCCGTCGTGATCGCCGAGGACCAGCCGGCCCGCCGCGACGACGGCACGATCGCCGGTGCCGCCGTCCGGCTCGACACGTGCATCGCCAACGTGGTCCGTGTCGCCGGGGTGGATCCGGCCACCGCGATCCGGGCCGCGAGCACCGTCCCGGCGATCGCCCTGGGAGCCCCCGAGTTGGGCACGCTCGCGGCGGGGACGCCGGCCGATCTGGTGGTGCTCGACGCCGCCTCGTTGCAGGTCACGGCGACGTGGCTGGCCGGGGCACGGGTCGGTTGACCCTGCGCCCCCGGCGGTGGGATACTCACGGTATGCAGCCGGTTTTTGTGCTGCCCTTCCCGAAGAAACCCTGAATAGGACGACCATGGCCAAAGCGCTGTACGGATACGTCGGCGGCCCCAGCCCGGAGCACGCCCACGAAGTGGCAGTACTCCGCCGCCGCATCGCCGATCTCGAGAACGAGGTCCTGCGGCTCAAGGCCGAGAACGACGGACTCCTCGCCCGTCTCGCCGACTCGCACGACTTCGCCGAACTGCTCGAGACCGCCTCTCACTGAGATCGGTTCACGACGTCGGTACTGCCTCTGCGATCTGGCGGATCGCAGGCACTAGGCTGACGGCGTGTATCTGAAGACCCTGACGCTGCGGGGATTCAAGTCGTTCGCCTCCTCGACCACCCTGGCCCTCGAACCCGGCATCACCGCCGTGGTCGGGCCCAACGGCTCCGGCAAGTCCAATGTCGTCGACGCCCTCTCGTGGGTCATGGGCGAACAGGGCGCCAAGACGCTGCGCGGCGGCAAGATGGAGGACGTTATCTTCGCCGGTACGGCGGGCCGCGCCCCGCTCGGCCGCGCCGAGGTCGTCCTCACGATCGACAACAGTGACGGCGCCCTGCCGATCGAGTACTCCGAGGTCACGATCAGCCGCACGATGTTCCGCAGCGGCGGCTCGGAGTACGCGATCAACGGCAACACGTGCCGTCTGCTCGACGTCCAGGAGCTGCTGAGCGACTCCGGCATCGGCCGCGAGATGCACGTCATCGTCGGCCAGGGACAGCTCGACTCCGTCCTGCGCGCCACCCCCGAGGAGCGCCGCGGGTTCGTCGAGGAGGCCGCCGGCGTCCTCAAGCACCGCAAGCGCAAGGAGAAGGCGCTCCGCAAGCTCGACGCCACGCAGGACAACCTGACCCGGCTCAACGACGTGCTCACCGAGCTGCGTCGCCAACTCAAGCCGCTCGGTCGCCAGGCCGAGGTCGCCCGCCGGGCGCAGGGCATCCAGGCCACGGTGCGCGATGCGCGGGCCCGCCTGCTGGCCGACGACATCGTCGCCGCCCGCACCACGATCGAGACCGAGCTCGCGGACGAGTCGGTGCTGCGCGCCCGACGCGAGGCCGTCGAGAAGGCCCTCGCCGAGGCCCGGCAGCTCGAGACCGAGCTGGAGCAGGCCCTCGCCACCGACGCGCCACTGCTGACGCGTGCGCAGGAGACCGGCTACGCGCTCGGCAGCCTGCGCGAACGGTTCAACGGCACCGCCAACCTCGCCCGCGACCGGGTCCGGCTCGCAGCGGACGCCTCCGACGACCGGGTCGCCGGACGCGACCCGGAGGAGCTCGAGGCCGACGCCCGTCGTGCCCAGGAGCGGCTCACCGAGCTCGACGCCGCAGTCGAGCAGTCGGCCCTCGCGCTCGAGGCCGCGGTCACCGCGCGCGGCGCGGCCGAGACGACCTACTCCGACGAGGAGCGCCGCATCGCCGGCCTGCTGCGCGCCGCGGCGGACCGACGTGAGGGGCTGGCCCGCCTGCACGGCCAGGTCAACGGACTCAAGAGCCGTGCGGCCGCCGCCGACGAGGAGATCGGCCGACTGACGGCCGCCCAGCTCGAGGCTCGGCAGCGAGCCGACGCGTCCCAGCACGAGTTCAGCGCCCTTGAGAGCACGATCGCCGGCCTCAGCGCAGGCGAGTCCGGACTGGACGAGGAGCTCGAGCAGGGCGAGGAGCAGCTGGCACGGGCCGAGGCCGCGAGCGCGGAGCTCACCGAGCGCCGCACCGAGCTCGAGCGCCGGCTGGCCACCGCCACGGCCCGCAAGGAGGCCCTCGAGCTCGGCCTGAACCGCAAGGACGGGTCCGGTGCGCTGCTCGCGGCGTCCGACCGGCTCAACGGTCTGCTCGGCTCCGTGGCCGCGCTCATCACGGTGCGCGGCGGGCACGAGGCCGCCGTCGCGGCCGCCCTCGGCTCGGCGGCCGACGCGGTCGCGGTCGATCGGGTCGACTCGGCGATCAGCGCGCTGCACCTGCTGCGCGACGAGGACCTCGGCCGGGCGGGACTGCTGCTCGGCGGCGACGACGTCACGACCGACGACTGGCCCGCACTGCCCGCCGGTGCCCAGTACGCCGAGACGCTCGTCGAGGGTCCGGCGGAGCTGCGCGGGTCGCTGCGCCGGCTGCTGCACAAGGTCGCGGTCGTCGATGCGCTCGACGACGCCCGACGGCTCGTCGCGGCCCTGCCGGACGTCACGGCCGTCACCGCCGACGGCGACCGGATCGGCGCGCACTTCGCCGAGGGCGGCTCGTCCTCCGCGCCCAGCCTGATCGAGGTCACCGCGGCGATCGACGAGGCGGCCGAGACGATCGACCGGTCCACGCGGGCGCTCGAGTCGCTGCGGTTCGAGGTCGAGACGTCGCAGAACGCCGCGACGGAGGCCCGCGATCGCGTCGAGGCCGCGTTGGCGAGGCTGCACGAGTCCGACGCGTCGATGTCGGCGGTCGCAGAGAAGCTGGCCCAACTCGGTACGACGAGCCGGTCCGCCGCGGCGGAGGCCGAGCGGTTGGAGAGCGCGATCGCCGCGGCCGCCGAGGCGCGCGACCGCGACGTCGCGGGACTGGCCGAACTGGAGGAGCGACTCACGGCGGCCGAGGAGGCCCCGGAGGCCGAGCCCGACACGACCGAGCTCGAGCGCCTTGCCGAGGCCGCTTCCGCGTCGCGGCGCGCCGAGACCGACGCCCGGCTCGCGCTGCGCACCGACGAGGAGCGCGCCAAGGCGCTGAAGGCGCAGGTCGCGGCCCTGCTGGAGTCCGCCGAGGCCGAGCGCGAGGCCCGCGAGCGTGCCCGCCAGCGCGCCGAGCGTCGACGCCGCGAGGCCGAGGTCGCCACCGCGGTGCTGCAGGCCACCGAGATCACGATGGCCCGACTCGAGCAGTCGATCGCCGAGGCCGCGACCCTGCGAGCCGGCATCGAGGAGTCGCGCCGCGACCGCGAGGAGCGGCTGCGCGCGGCTCGCACGCAGGTGCGCGAGCTGTCGGCCGAGCTCGAGGGCCTCACCGACTCCGTGCACAAGGACGAGATGCAGCGTGCCCAGCTGCGGCTGCGGCTCGAGGGTCTGGAGGAGCGAGCCCTCGAGGAGCTCGGCATCGCCCCGGAGACGCTCATCGCCGAGTACGGCCCCGACCAGATGGTGCTGCCGATCGGCATCGAGGGACAGACCGACGAGTCCGGCGAGATCGAGCCGATCCCGTTCGACCGCACCGAGCAGGCCAAGCGGCTCAAGACCGCCGAGCGCGAGCTGGCGATGCTCGGCAAGGTCAACCCGCTGGCCTTGGAGGAGTTCTCGGCGCTGGAGGAGCGGCACCAGTTCCTCTCCGAGCAGATGGACGACCTCAAGCGCACCCGCGAGGACCTGATGGAGATCGTCGACGAGGTCGACGCGAAGGTCGAGCAGGTCTTCACGGAGGCGTGGAACGACGTCGAGCGCGAGTTCAACCACGTGTTCGCGCGGCTGTTCCCCGGCGGCGAGGGCCGGCTCGTGCTGACCGACCCGTCCGACATGCTCTCGACCGGGATCGACGTCGAGGCGCGACCGCCCGGCAAGAAGGTCAAGCGGCTGTCGCTGCTGTCCGGCGGCGAGCGCTCGCTCGTGGCGGTCGCGTTCCTGGTGTCGCTGTTCAAGGCGCGGCCCAGCCCGTTCTACATCCTCGACGAGGTCGAGGCGGCGCTCGACGACACGAACCTCGGCCGACTGCTCGAGATCTACGAGGAGCTGCGCGCGAACAGCCAGTTGATCGTGATCACGCACCAGAAGCGCACGATGGAGGTCTGCGACGCGCTGTACGGCGTCACGATGCGCGGCGATGGCGTCTCGGCGGTGATCAGCCAGCGGCTGCGCGAGGAGGTCTCGGCGTGACGCTCGCCGCCCACGGCGCCACCTACCGGATCACGACCCGCTGGGAGGACGAGGACGTCTACGGCCACGTCAACAACGTCAAGTACTACTCGTACTTCGACACCGCCGTGAACGGCTACCTCATGCAGGCCACGGGCACCGACATCCGCAGCCTTCCCGCCTACGGGATCGTCGCGGAGACCTCGTGCCGCTTCCTGCGCGAGCTGCGCTTCCCGCTCGACGTCGTAGCGGGGCTGACCGTCACGAAGCTGGGCAACTCCAGCGTCGTCTACGAGATCGGCCTCTACCAGGGCGACGACCCCGAGCCCGCCGCGATCGGCCGGTTCGTTCACGTGTACGTCGCGGGCGAGGACCGTCAGGTCACCGCGATCCCCGACGAGATCCGCGCGGTCCTGGCCCCGCTCGTGCGGACCTAGCTCAGCCGATCGTCGTGCGGTAGTGGGCCCAGGCGCGGCGCAGGCGCTTGGCGATCTTGTCGACGCGCTCGTGGTCGGTCGAGGGCCATCCGGTGCCGGGTGCGAGCAGCTCGCGCACGGAACGGTCGCCGAGCAGGTAGCCGCGGCGGAACTCGGCCTGCACGGCATCGAGGACGGTGTCCTCGCGGCGGCCGAACTCGCCCGCCGCCGAGACGATCTCGTCGCCACCCAGGTACGGCCGGTTGAGCGCCACCTCGTCGTGGCTGCTGACCCGGAACGCCGTGCGGTGCGAGTCCGCCAGGACGCGCAGGCGCTCCGGATCCATCGTCACGGCCGGATCCTCGGGACGAGGGTTGCCGGCGATGTCGCCCCGGTTCGACAGGGCGACGACGTCCGGCAACCGGTCGTCAGGGTGGCGCTCGGCGGTGATCGCCCCGTCCGGTCGCGCCGTGTTGTTCATCGTGTCGTGCAGGGAGACCGTCGTGATCGGCAGGTGGGGGGAGGTGGGTCGCACGGTGAGCAGCCGCTCGATCAGGTCGCGGCGCGTCTGCTGGTACACGTCCACGCCGCGTGCGCCGACCGTCAGGAGTGTCTCGACCAGCTCGTCGATCCCGGCCTCGGTGTCGGGAACGCGCAGGACCCGGACTCCGGCGAACGTCACGGGCCGGATCGCGTCGATCCCGGCGAGGTCGAGGGGTCGCCCATCGGCCGCCCGCGTCCGGCGCAGGGCCTCGGCGAGACTCGCCCCCGGGTCGGCGGGACGGGGCCGGTTCGGGTCGCGCACGAGGCGGGGATGCGGATTCTCGACGTAGACGATCGTCGGGTCGATCTCGGCCCAGCGGCGGGCGATGGCGCGCGTCGTGACGTCGGTGAAGTCGAACTGCAGGCGCTTGGTCAGGGCCGGGTCGATCCACGGAGCGAGCTCCTCGGGGATCTCGGCACCGGCATGGGGGCACGAGACCAGCAGATCGGCCTCGGCGAGGGCGTCGTCGAGCGTGCGCGTCCCTCGGTCGGCCCAGTACGTGATGTCCTCGGGCACGAACGTGGTCCCCGCTGCGATGAACTCCACGGCGCCCTCGGTCACGGAGCACACGCTAGTGGTCTTCGGGGTGCGAGCGGACCCGATTCGTGACCCCGCCCGCGCCTACGATCGCACCAGTGGTCACGGAGGTGATCGAAGAAGCGGAAGGGAACCGTGGTGGACACAGCACTCGATCTGGCCCGGTGGCAGTTCGGCATCACGACCGTCTACCACTTCCTGTTCGTGCCGATCACGATCAGCATGGGTTTCCTCGTGGCGATCATGCAGACGGCGTGGTGGCGCACGGGCAACGAGAAGTGGCTTCGGCTGACGCGCTTCTACGGGAAGTTGTTCCTCATCAACTTCGCGATGGGCGTCGTGACCGGCATCGTGCAGGAGTTCCAGTTCGGCATGAACTGGAGCAGCTACTCGCGCTTCGTCGGTGACATCTTCGGCGCTCCGCTCGCGATGGAGGGCCTGCTGGCGTTCTTCCTGGAGTCGACGTTCCTGGGCATCTGGATCTTCGGCTGGGACCGGATCAAGCCGGGTCTGCACCTCGCGACGATCTGGATCGCGGCCGCCGGCACGCTGATCTCGTCGTTCTTCATCCTCGCGGCCAACTCGTTCATGCAGAATCCGGTCGGCTACACCTTCAACGAGGAGCGCGGACGGGCCGAGCTGACCGACATCTGGGCGGTGCTGACCAACAAGGTCGCGCTCGTCACGATCCCGCACCAGGCGTTCGCGTCGTTCATGGTCGGCGGCGCGTTCGTCGCGGCCGTCGCGGTCTGGCACCTGCTGCGCCGGCCGGGAACGGACGTCGACGCCTTCCGCAGCGCGGCGAAGATCGGCGCCGTCACGCTGTTGATCGCCGGACTCGGCACGATCATCACGGGCGACGAGCAGGGCAAGATCATGACGCAGGTCCAGCCCATGAAGATGTCCGCGGCCGAAGCGCTCTACGAGGACTCCGACAGTTGCGCCCCGTTCTCGATCCTCACGATCGGCACTCTCGACGGCTCGAAGCCGCTGTTCAGCATCGAGGTGCCGTGCCTGCTCTCGCAGCTGGCCACCGGCAGCTTCGACGAGCCCGTGCGCGGCATCAACTCGCTCAACGAGGAGTACCGCACGACGTTCGCCGACACGGGCCTGAAGGACTTCTCGCCGAACATCCCCGTCACGTACTGGACGTTCCGGCTCATGATGGGCCTGGGCTTCGTCGCGATGGCCGCCGGCGCCTGGATCCTGTGGGCGCTGCGCAAGGGACGCGTGCCCGACGGTGCGACCCGATCCGGCAGGTGGCTGCTGCGCACGGCGATCGTGCTGCCGTTCCTGCCGCTGTTCGCGAACTCGTTCGGCTGGATCTTCACCGAGATGGGCCGCCAGCCCTGGGTCGTGTTCGGGTTGATGCCCACCGAGGCGGGCGTCTCGCCCAGCGTGTCCGCAGCCCAGGTCTGGACGAGCCTGATCGGCTTCACCCTGCTCTACGGTGCGCTCGCCGTGGTCGAGGTCAAGCTGCTGCTCACCTACATCGCGAGGGGCCTGCCGGACGCGAATCCGCCGACCACCCGCGACGACGACTCCGACGCCCCGCTGGCGTTCGCGTACTGAGGAGACCGCCACCATGGAACTGACGACCTTCTGGTTCGGACTCATCGCGGTCCTGTTCATCGGCTACTTCGTCCTCGAGGGCTTCGACTTCGGCGTCGGCATGCTCGTCGGGGTGCTCGCCAAGGACGAGCGCGAGCGCCGCGTCCTGGTCAACACGATCGGCCCGGTCTGGGACGGCAACGAGGTGTGGCTCCTGGTCGGCGGCGGCGCGCTGTTCGCATCGTTCCCCGAGTGGTACGCCACGCTGTTCAGCGGCTTCTACCTCCCGCTGTTCCTGATCCTCGTGGCGCTCATCATCCGCGGTGTCGCGTTCGAGTACCGCGGCAAGCGTGAAGACGCCGAGTGGAAGCGGCGCTGGGACTGGTGCATCATCGTCGGTTCGTTCGTGCCGGCGCTGCTGTGGGGCGTGGCGTTCGCGAACATCGTCCGCGGTGTCCCGCTGGACGAGTCGCACGAGTACGTCGGCGGGTTCTTCAACCTGCTGAACCCGTACGCGCTGCTCGGCGGCCTCGTGACGCTGACGGTGTTCCTCGTGCACGGCGCGGTGTTCGTGGCGCTGAAGACGGTCGGCGACATCCGGGTGCGGGCGCACGAGCTGGCCCAGCGGGTCGGGGTCGTCGCGGCGCTGCTCGCGGTCGTGTTCATCGTGTGGACCGGACTCGACCAGGGCCAGCTGGCCGTGTGGATCCTCGGCGCGCTCGCCGCGGGGGCGTTCGTCGGTGGCCTGCTGGCCAGCTTCGTCGACCGCGACGGCTGGGCCTTCGTCGGCACGGCCCTCGCGATCGCGCTGGTCGTGGCGATGCTGTTCGTCGGGCTGTTCCCCGACGTCCTGCCCTCGACCCTCGACGCGGCCAACAGCCTGACCACGACGAACGCGTCGTCGACGCCGTACACGCTCAAGATCATGACGTGGGTCGCCCTCGTGTTCACGCCGATCGTGCTGGCCTACCAGGCCTGGTCGTACTGGGTGTTCCGCAAGCGCATCGGGATCCAGCACATCCCCGAGTCCGCGGCACACTGAACGCGTGAGACCGCTCGATCCCCGACTCGTCCGGCGCTCGAGCACCGTACGCGGCCACCTCGTGTGGTCGGTGGTGCTCGGGGCGCTCACGGCCGTGCTCGTGATCGTCGTCTCGTGGTGCGTCGCCGAGGTGGTGGCGCGTCGCTTCGACGGTGGGCCGGCGCTGCTGTTCCCGGTGGCCATCGCCGGCGCCTTCCTCCTGCGGGCGGGGGTGGCCTGGATCCACGGAGTCGTCAGCGAGCGGGCGGCGATCCGGGTCAAGGCGCAACTGCGGGCCGAGGTCGTGGCGGACCTGCTCGATCCGCGCCGCGTCGGGCCGCGCCCCGAGAGCGGGCGACTGGTCGCCCTGCTCGGTCCGGGGATGGACGCGTTCGACGGCTACATCGGCCGGTTCCTGCCGCAGTTGGCACTGGCCGTCGTGGTGCCCGCCGCGGTGATCGCCGTCGTGGCGTGGGTCGATCCGCTGTCGGCGCTCATCATCGTCGTGACCCTGCCGCTGATCGGCGTCTTCATGGCCCTCGTCGGCCTGTTGACCCGGGACAAGGTCGAGCGACGCTGGGTCGCGATGGAACGGCTCGCGCGACACTTCGCGGACGTCCTCGACGGTCTCGTGGTGCTCAAGGTCTTCGGACGACGTCAGGAGCGGGGCATCCGCGAGGTCGGCACCCGGCACCGCGAGGAGTCGATGCGGGCGCTGCGGCTCGCGTTCCTGTCCTCGCTCGTCCTCGAGCTGATCGCGACGATCTCCGTCGCGCTCGTGGCGGTGAGCGTCGGCCTGCGCGTCGTCGACGGGAACCTGGGCCTGCGCGACGCGATGGTCGTGCTGCTTCTCGCTCCGGAGGCGTATCTGCCGGTGCGCCGTGTCGGGACGATGTTCCACGACAGCACCGAGGGGGCTACAGCGACGGCCGAGGTGCTCGACCTGCTCGAGCACGACCGCCATCGCGGGACGGTCCCGCCTCCGCGGCAGGCCGAGACCGTTCGGGTGAGCGGCGCGCGGCTGACCCACCCGGGCCGGGCCGTTCCGTCGCTCATGCTCGACGACCTGACGGTGGAACCGGGGGAGTTCGTCGCCGTCGTCGGTCCCTCCGGTGGCGGGAAGTCGACCCTGCTGGACGTCCTGCTCGGCTTCGAGCGACTCGACGAGGGCACCGTGCTCGTGGGACCGACCTCACTCGACGACCTCGACGTGGAGGCGTGGCGCGAGGCGATCGCGTGGGTCCCGCAGACCCCGCACCTGATCGCTGGCACAATCGCCGAGAACGTCGCGCTGGGACGGCCGGAGGCCTCGCCGGAAGCCGTCGCGGCGGCGGCCGCGGCGGCCGGACTCGACCTCGACCCGACACGGGTCGTGCGTGAGGGCACGACCGACCTGTCGGCGGGGGAGCGACGTCGGCTCGCGGTCGCCCGGGCGCTGCTGCGGGTGCGACTAGGCGGAGCCTGGCTCGTGCTGCTCGACGAGCCGACGGCCGGCCTCGACGCCGACCGTGAGGCCGCCGTGCTCGCCGCCTTGCGCGCGACTGGGGCCTCCGTGCTCGTCGTGTCCCACCGACCCGAGTCGATCGCCGCGGCCGACCGGGTCGTGGAGGTGGCGGCGTGAGCCCGCAGTACTCGCGGCGCACGCGGCTCGGATTCGGCGTGGCGATGGGCATCGCCGCGCAGCTGGCGGCGATCGGCCTGCTGCTGGCCGCGGCGTGGCTCATCGTCCGGGCTGCCGAGCAGCCGCCCGTGCTCTACCTCATGGTGGCGATCGTGTCGGTGCGCTTCTTCGGCATCGCCCGCTCCGTGCTGCGGTACGTCGAGCGGCTCGCGACCCACGACGTCGCCCTCGCCGACGCCGTGGAGCAGCGCGTCGCGACGTACGTCGACCTCGACCGGGCGGCGCCGGGCGGGCTGGGCGACCTGCGCCGTGGCGACCTGGTCAGCCGCGTCGTCGCCGACGTGACCCGCCTGCAGGACCGGTTGCTGCGCCTGCGGTTGCCGTGGTGGGTCGGTCTGACGGCCGCTGCGGTCGTCGTCGGCGTCGTCGCGGGCATCAACGTGCGCTCCGGCGCCGTGATCCTCGCCGGCGCCGGGACGTGCGCGCTGGGGCTGCGGCTCACCGTCGCCCGCGTCGGCGCCGGCAGTGGCGCGCGGGCCGCGGCCCAGGGGCGGCTCGCGGCCGAGGTCGCGGCAGCCGCCGTCGCCGCGCGCGAGATCGTCGCCGCCGGGGCGGCGGGCGCCGCCCGCGACCGCGCGCAGGCCGCCACGAGCGAAGCGGGTACGGCCCAGATCGGCGGAGCCCGGGTGGGTGGCCTCGGGTCCGCGGTCGTACTGGCCGTCACCGGCGCCGTGGTGGCGGTCCTGGCCGCGTGGTCGGCCGGACTGGACCCGGTCGTCGTGGGCGTCGTGCTGCTCGCGCCGATCGCGCTCGCCGAGCCGATGGACGGCTGGGCCGAGGCCGAGCGGACGCGCCCCGACGTCGAGGCGGCCGCCGCCCGGGTCGCCGCGATCGCGGCGCTGCCGACCCCGGTGGTCGACCCGGTGGACCCACGTGCGCTGCCCGACCGGTTCGATCTCGAGGTCGAGGCACTGCTGGCCGGGTGGACCGGTCCGCTCACCGAGCCGGTCGACGTGAGCCTGCCGGAGGGCGGCATCGTCGCGATCACGGGCCCGAGCGGCGTCGGCAAGTCGACGTTCGCGTATGCGCTGCTGCGGCTGCTGCCCACGTTCGGCGGCTCGGTGCGCCTCGGCGGCGTCCCGATCGACGCGCTCGCCGCCGCCGACGTGCGGTCGCGCATCGGCTACCTCGGCCAGGACGACGTCGTCTTCGACACGACGATCCGCGAGAACCTGCGCATCGCGGACCCGGAGGCGTCCGACGCCGCCATGCGGTCGGCGCTCGCGTCGGCCGGACTGCTCGGCGCGGTCGACGACCTTCCCGACGGGCTCGACACGAAGGTGGGCGAGCACGGGGGCCGGCTCTCCGGCGGCGAGCGCCAGCGGCTGTGCCTGGCCCGGCTGCTGCTCGGCGACCACCGGATCCTCGTCCTGGACGAGCCGACCGAGCATCTCGACGGACCGACGGCCGACGCCCTCATGGCGGACGTGCTCTCGCTCGCGGGACCCGGCGGCCGCAGCCTCGTCGTCATCAGCCACTCGCCGTCGGTGCTCGCCCGATTCGGCGCCGTGGTGACCCTCGTGGGCCGGGGGAGCGCCACTAGGGTGGTCGGGTGACCACCACGACTCTGCTCATCCTGCTCGCGGTCGCCATCGTCGTCGTCGGCGCCGGAATCGGCCTGTACTTCGGCTCGAGGCGTCGCGAGCTGCCGCCGCCAGACGTGATGGACGAGCTGACCGAGCGCGAGATCGAGCATCCCGAGCTGCGCGAGGTTGATCTCGACGAGGTCGAGGAGCTCGAGGCCGGGGTCCTCGTCGAGGAGCCGCCGGTCGTCGAGCCCCCCGCCGTGGAGCGTCCCGAGTCGCCCCAGGGCCGACTCGCGCGGCTGCGCTCGCGGCTCGCGCGCTCGCAGTCGAGCCTCGGCAAGGGACTGCTCGCGCTGCTCGGTGGCGGCGACCTCACCGACGAGCAGTGGGAGGAGATCGAGGACACCCTGCTGGCAGCCGACGTGGGCGTCGCGCCCACGACCGAGCTCGTCGAGCACCTGCGCGCCCGGCTGGGCGCCGAGGGCGTCAAGGACGCCGCGGCGGCCAAGGAGATCCTGCGCGAGGAGCTCATCGGGCTCGTCGGCCGCGACCTCGACCGCACCCTGAAGAGCACGGGCGACGACTCGCTGCCGGGCGTCGTGCTGGTCGTCGGCGTCAACGGCACCGGCAAGACCACGACGGTCGGCCGGCTCGCGCGCGTCCTCGTCGCCGAGGAGCGCTCCGTCCTGCTCGGTGCCGCCGACACGTTCCGCGCCGCGGCCGCCGACCAGCTCGAGACGTGGGGCGCCCGCGTGGGCGTGCCCGTCGTCCGCAGCGACGAGGGTGCCGATCCGGCGAGCGTCGGCTTCGAGGCCGTCAAGGAGGGCATCACGCACGGCACGGACGTCGTCCTCATCGACACCGCCGGCCGCCTGCACACCAAGTCCGGCCTCATGGACGAGCTGGGCAAGGTCAAGCGCGTCGTCGAGAAGCAGGCGCCCGTCACCGAGGTGCTGCTCGTCATCGACGCCACCACGGGCCAGAACGGCCTGACCCAGGCGCGGGTCTTCGGCGAGGTCGTCGACGTCACGGGCGTCGTGCTCACGAAGCTCGACGGCACCGCCAAGGGCGGCATCGTGATCGCCGTCCAGCGCGAGCTGGGCGTGCCGGTCAAGTTCGTCGGTCTCGGCGAGGGTCCCGACGACCTGGCCCCGTTCGACGCCGAGGAGTTCGTCGACGCGCTGCTCGCGTGAGTCATCGGGCGGCGTAACACGCCCGTAACGCGGCGGCGGGATCTGTCACGGCGCCGTCATGTGAGCCGCCTCTGGCCGAAACCCACGACGGCGAAAGTGGCACCGGAGCGCCACCGGGCGCCCGACGAACACTTCTGGAGGCCAGATGGACGGCTACTACGCCTTTATGATCGTGGCGACGGCCCTCGTGCTGATGATGACGGTGCCTGCGCTCGCGCTCTTCTACGGCGGCATGACCCGCGCGCGGTCGGTGCTCAACATGATGATGATGTCCTACGGCGCCGCGGCGGTCGTGGGCATCGTCTACGTGCTGTGGGGCTGGTCGATGTCGTACAGCTCGACCGGTGACGGCAAGCTCTTCGCGAACCCGTTCACCCTGTTCGGGCTCAAGGACGTGGAGTCCACGTCGTTCATCGCGGTCGCCTTCCAGATGACGTTCGCGATCATCACCGCGGCGCTCATCTCCGGCGCGATCGCCGACCGCGTCAAGTTCTCGGCCTGGATGGTCTTCGTGCCCCTGTGGGTCACGCTGTGCTACTTCCCGCTCTCGCACATGGTGTGGGGCGGCGGCTTCATCCTCGACCACTTCCCGGCGCAGGACTACGCCGGCGGCACCGTCGTGCACATCAACGCCGGTCTGGCCGGCGGCATCCTCGCCCTCATCATCGGCAAGCGGGTCGGCTGGCCCAGGGAGCAGATGCGCCCGCACAACCTGCCGCTCACGATGATCGGCGCGGGCCTGCTGTGGTTCGGCTGGTACGGCTTCAACGTCGGCTCGATCGTCTTCGTCGAGGGCGACGGCGGCGAGAAGGACATCGCCCAGTTCATGTCCGAGACGGGCGTGACCTTCATGAACACGACGATCGCGACCATGGCGGCCCTGCTGGCCTGGCTCGTCGTCGAGCGGATCCTGCACGGCAAGGCCACCTCGCTCGGCGCCGCGTCCGGCATCGTCGCGGGTCTCGTCGCGATCACCCCGGCCTGTGGCGCGGTGACGATCGTCGGTGCGATCGTGATCGGCGTCGTCGCGGGCGGTCTGTGCGCCTGGGCGGTCGGCGTGAAGTTCAAGTTCGGCCTCGACGACTCGCTCGACGTCGTGGGCGTCCACCTCGTCGGCGGCCTCGTGGGCACGCTGCTGATCGGCCTGGTCTCCTCGGCGTCCGCGCCCGGCGGCATCGACGGTCTGTTCTACGGTGGCGGTCTCGGCTCGCTCGGCAACCAGACGATGGCCGCGCTCATCGCGATGGCGTGGACCGGCGTCTTCACGACGATCATCGCCCTCGCGATCAAGTACACGATCGGCTGGCGCGTCGAGGACGAGGACGAGGTCACGAACGGCATCGACTTCGCCGAGCACGGAGAGTCCGCCTACGACATCGCCGGTACCTCCGGCGGCATCCTCTGAGAACGGGAGAATCACCACCATGAAGCTCGTGACCGCAGTGATCAAGCCGCACAAGTGGGAAGAGGTCCGTGAGGCGCTCGCCGCGTCGGGCGTGGCCGGAATGACCGTCACCGAGGCCAGTGGCTACGGCCAGCAGAAGGGCCACACGGAGGTCTACCGCGGCGCCGAGTACGACGTCTCCCTCGTGCCCAAGATCCGCCTCGAGGTCGTCGTGGACGACGCGGACGTCGAGGGGGTCGTCGCGACGATCACGTCGGCGGCCCAGACCGGCAAGATCGGCGACGGCAAGGTGTGGGTCATCCCGGTCGACTCGGTCGTCCGGGTCCGCACCGGCGAGACCGACGAAGCGGCGCTCTGATCGTCGTACCGCTCCACGGCCCCCGCCCTAGGGTGGGGGCCGTGGACGTACGCGAGCAGCTGGCGCAGGCCCGCCGTGAGCGGACCGAGGCGACCGACCGGCTCCTGCAGGAGGCGTTCGAGGCCGTCGCCTCCGATCACGAGACGGGTCTGGCCCTCGTGGCCCTCGGCGGCTACGGTCGCGGCCTGCTGTCGCCGCACAGCGACGTGGACGTCGTCCTGGTCCACGCCGGACACGTCGCCGCCGACGAGGTCGACGCGATCGCCGGCCGCCTCTGGACGGCGCTGTGGGACGCGAAGGTGCCGATCGACCAGTCGGTCCGGTCGCTCGACCAGATGGCCGAGCTCGCCCGTGAGGACTTCCGGGTCGCGATGGGGGTCATCGACGCGCGCCTGGTCGCCGGTGACGGGGGAGTCGTCGTCGCGCTGCGGTCGACCGTCCTGACCGGCTGGCGCCGCGATGCCAAGCGGCACCTGGCGGCCGTGCGCGCGGACCGCGACGCCCGGCTCGGCCGCTCGGGCTGGCTCGCCTACGAGGCCGTCCCCGACCTCAAGAGCTCCGGCGGCGGGCTGCGTGACGCCGTACTGATGCGCGCGATCGCCGCGACGTGGCTCGTCGACGTCCCCGCGGTCGACGTCGCCCAGCTGACCGACGAGCTGCTCGACGTGCGGGATGTCCTGCACGAGGTGGGCGGACGCCGCAACGACCGCCTGCTGCCCGACCTGATCCCCGAGATCGCCGCGCGGCTCGAGCTCGCGCCGGTCGACCTCGACCTGCACGTGCGCGACGTCGGGCGCCGGCTCGACCACCTCGTCGCCCGCGCCTGGCGGCGCATCGACGTCGTCGCCCGCGACCCGCACCGCCGGCTCGGCAGCAGTGGACCGGTCATCGAGCGCCTCGCGGCCGGGGTGGGTGCGCTCGACGGCGAGATCGTGCTGACGGCCGACGCCGATCCCGCCGGCGACCCCGAGCTGCTGTTCCGCACGGCGGCCGTCGCGGCCCGACGCGAGCAGCCGATCAACGAGGCCTCGCTGAACCGGCTCGCCCGCGACGTCGAGTGGGGGCAGGAGCCGTTCGCCGCGTCGACCCATCGCTGGCTCGTGGACCTGCTCTCGACGGGCCGCCGGCTCGTCCCGGTGTGGCTCCAGCTGGACTTCGCGGGACTCGTCGACACGTTCCTGCCCGAATGGGGCGGCATCCGGCTGCGCGGCTCGTCCTCGCCGGTGCACCGCTACACGGTCGACCGGCACAGCCTCGAGGCGTGCGTCAACGCCGACGAGCTGAACCGCCACGTCGCGCGGCCCGACCTGCTCGCCGCCGCCGGGATCCTGCACGACGTCGGCAAGGCGTTGTCCGGCGACCACAGCGAGGTGGGCGAGCCGATGGCCGCCGAGGTGGCGCTGCGCTGGGGCTTCGACGCGGCGGACGCCCGCACGATCGGCCTGCTCGTACGCCATCACCTGCTGCTGCCGACGATCGCGACCCGTCGCGACATCGAGGACCCGGTCACGGCGGCCAACGTCGCCGAGCTCGTCGAGACCGAGGACTTCCTCGACCTGCTGGCGGCGCTCACGGCATGCGACGCGCTCGCCACCGGCCCGTCGGCCTGGACCGACTGGCGCCGGGGCCTCATCGAGGGGCTCGTCGAGAAGGTGCGCGTCCACCTGCGCGGGGAGACGCCGCAGGCGCCGGCCGACTACACGGGCTGGCCGCCGAGCATCCCCCTGCCGGCGGCGGGTGCCATGGGGCCGCACGACTTCACGCTGGCCGCCGAACCGCACCACGAGGGCTCGCTGCTGACGATCATCTCGGCGAACCGTCCGGGCGTGCTGGCCGATCTGGCGGGCGGGCTCACGGTGTCGGGTCTCAACATCCGCTCGTGCCGCATCGTCACGGTGGGCGACGCGGCGGCCTCGCTGTGGGAGGTGACCCGCCCCGACGTGGACGCGGTCGCCCTGACCGAGCGGATGCGCCCCGCGCTCGACGGTCGCCTCGACCTCGCCGCGAGGTTGTCGTACTCGCTCGCGCGCGACGAGTACGAGCCGCGGGTGACGGTGCTGGACGCGATGGAGCAGACCGCGACCCTGCTGGAGGTTCGCGCCCTCGACCGGCGTGGACTGATGTGGACGGTGTGCCACACGATCTCCAGCCTCGGCCACCACATCCGCTCCGCGCACGTCACGACGTACGGCGACGAGGTGCGGGACGTCTTCTACGTCACCGACGGCGAGAACCTCGCGCTGTACGACGAGCCGGCACAGGAACTGCGCGCCGCCCTGCACATGGCGCTCGGCTAGGCTTGAGGCCTATGTTCGATTCGCTGCAGGACCGGCTCCAGTCGGCATTCAAGGGACTCCGTGGCAAGGGCAAGCTGTCCGAGGCCGACATCGACGCGGTCGCCCGCGAGATCCGCGTCGCGCTGCTCGACGCCGACGTGGCCGTGCCCGTCGTGCGCGAGTTCGTCGCCAACGTCAAGGAGCGCGCTCGCGGCTCCGAGGTCAGCCAGGCGCTCAACCCCGCCCAGCAGGTCATCAAGATCGTCAACGACGAGCTGGTGCGCATCCTCGGTGGCGAGACCCGCCGGATCCGGTACGCCAAGAACCCGCCCACCGTCATCATGCTCGCGGGCCTGCAGGGTGCGGGCAAGACGACGCTCGCCGGCAAGCTCGGCCGCTGGCTCAAGGAGCAGGGCCACTCGCCGATGCTCGTCGCGGCGGACCTGCAGCGACCCAATGCCGTCACGCAGCTGAAGGTCGTCGGGGAGCAGGCCGGCGTCACGGTGTTCGCGCCCGAGGCCGGCAACGTCGGCACGGCGCAGTCCTCCCCGGGCCAGTCGGCATCGGGCACCCAGAGCATCGGCGATCCCGTCCAGGTCGCCCGCGACGCGGTCGCGGAGGCCCGTCGCTCGCTGCACGACGTCGTCGTCATCGACACCGCCGGCCGGCTGGCGATCGACGCCGAGCTGATGAAGCAGGCCGCCGACATCCGGGCGGCGACGAACCCCGACGAGGTGCTGTTCGTCATCGACGCGATGATCGGCCAGGACGCCGTCGGCACCGCCGAGGCGTTCCTCGAGGGCGTCGACTTCACCGGCGTCGTGCTCTCCAAGCTCGACGGCGACGCGCGCGGCGGCGCGGCCCTGTCGGTCCGCTCGGTCACAGGCCGGCCGATCATGTTCGCGTCGACGGGCGAGAAGCTCGACGAGTTCGACGTCTTCCACCCCGACCGCATGGCCTCGCGCATCCTCGACATGGGCGACATGCTCACCCTGATCGAGCAGGCCGAGAAGGCCTTCGACGCCGACGAGGCCGCCAAGGCCGCCGAGAAGGTCGCCGGCGGCTCGTTCACGCTGGCCGACTTCCTGGCGCAGATGGAGCAGCTGTCGAAGCTCGGCTCGATGTCGAAGATGATCGGCATGCTGCCGGGCATGGGCCAGTTCAAGGACCAGTTGGCCAACTTCGACGACAAGGACATCGACAAGATCAAGGCGATCATCCGGTCGATGACGCCCGCCGAGCGTGACAACCCCAAGATCATCGACGGATCGCGGCGCGCCCGCATCGCGCGTGGCTCGGGCACGCAGGTCAGCGACGTCAACCAGCTCGTCTCCCGGTTCTTCGAGGCCGCCAAGATGATGCAGCGGATGGCCCAGGGTGGCGGCGTCCCCGGAATGCCCGGGATGCCCGGACTCGGCGGTGGCAAGCGTGCCGGTGCCCGCCAGCCCAAGCAGGTCAAGAACAAGAAGGGCAAGCGCGTCTCCGGCAACCCGGCCAAGCGTGCCGCGGCGCAGGTCGAGCCTGCCAAGCCCGCAGCGGGTGCGGGCGCCTTCGGCTTCGACCAGGCCGCCGCCGACGACTTCGAGTTGCCGAAGGAACTGCGCGACCTGCTCTGAGGTCACGTCCCGCTCGACGGGCCAAGCCCGTGTGACCTGCGTAACATCCGAATCATGAGGCCGCCTTTGGTCGTGGTGATGGGGATCTCCGGGGTGGGGAAGTCGGCGGTGGGTCACGCGGTGGCCGACCGGGCGGGCGTCGGCTACGCCGACGGCGACGACTACCACCCGCAGGAGAACATCGACAAGATGTCGGCGGGGACACCGCTGACCGACGAGGACCGCTGGCCCTGGCTCGACGTGATCGGGCAGTGGCTCGCCGAGCACGACGAGGCCGGTGGCGTCATCAGCTGCTCGGCCCTGCGCCGCGTCTACCGCGACGTGCTGACGAAGCACGCGCCGCGCACGACGTTCCTGCACCTCGTGGGCGACCACGCGCTGATCCTGTCGCGCATGCAGGGCCGTGAGCACTTCATGCCGGTCTCCCTGCTGGAGTCCCAGGAGGCGACGCTCGAGCCGCTCGATCCCGACGAGCACGGCGTCGTCTTCGACGTCACCGACACACCGGACATGATCGCGGCCGCGTTCCTGGTCTGGTTGCGCACCGAGGAGGACCTCACATGATCTCGACGTACGCGTTCGCCGACCAGCCCGAGGCGGTCGCCGGCACGGGCCAGCTGATCGCCGCCGCCCTGATCGGCATCGCGGTGATCGTCGTGCTGATCACGGTCGCGAAGCTGCACCCGTTCCTGAGCCTGACGCTGGGATCGCTCGTCGTCGGCGCGATCGCCGGTCGACCCATGGAAGACGTGGTCGCGAGCTTCAGCACGGGCGTCGGCACGACCGTCGCGGGCGTCGGCATGCTGATCGCGCTCGGCGCGATGTTCGGCAAGCTGCTCGCCGACTCCGGGGGAGCCGACCAGATCGTCGACACGATCATCGGCAAGTCGTCGGACCGCATGCTGCCGTGGGCGATGGCGGGCATCGGTGCGCTGATCGGGCTGCCGATGTTCTTCGAGATCGGCCTCGTCCTGCTGATGCCCGTGATCTTCCTGGTCGCGCGCCGCTCCGGGAAGTCGCTCATCTCGCTGGGCATCCCGGCGCTCGCGGGCCTGTCGGCGATGCACGGGTTCGTGCCCCCGCATCCCGGACCGCTCGTGGCCGTCGACGCCCTCGGCGCGGACCTCGGCCTCACGCTCGCGCTCGGCGTCCTCGTCGCGATCCCGACGATCATCGTCTCCGGCCCGCTCTTCGCAAAGGTCGCCGACCGCTGGGTCGACGTCCCGACCCCGGAGCTGTTCGCCGCCGACGAGGAGGACCGGGGCGGCACGCGGCCGTCGTTCGGGTTGACGTTCGCCACGGTGCTGCTGCCGGTCGTGCTGATGCTGGCCAAGACGGTGGCCGACATCGTCGACGCCGAGGGCCTGCTGCGGTCGACCCTGGACTTCATCGGCACGCCGCTGATCGCGTTGCTGCTGTCCGTCCTCGTGGCGATGTTCACGCTGGGCCGCGCCGGCGGCATGGAATGGCAGAAGATCATGGACAGCGTCGGCGCCTCGCTCGGCCCGATCGCGGGCATCGTCTTCATCGTCGGCGCCGGCGGCGGCTTCAAGCAGACCCTCGTCGACACGGGCATCGCCCAGGTCATCGCCGAGTGGGCCGAGGACACCGATTTCTCGGTGCTCGTGCTCGCGTGGATCGTGGCCGTGCTGATCCGTCTCGCGACCGGGTCGGCGACCGTCGCCACCGTCACCGCGTCGGGCATCATGGCACCGCTGGCCGAAGGGCTCAGCACCCCCGAGGTCTCGTTGCTCGTGCTGGCGATCGGCGCCGGCTCGGTGTTCTTCAGCCACGTCAACGACGCCGGCTTCTGGCTCGTGAAGGAGTACTTCGGCATGTCCGTCGGCCAGACGATCAAGACGTGGTCGCTCATGGAAACCGTGCTCTCCGTGGCGGGTCTCATCTGTGTCCTGTTGCTCGGCCTCGTAGTGTGATCAGGTGCTGATCGCCCTGCTGGGCCGGTATCTGGGCCCCTACCGGTGGCCCGTGCTGGTCGTGTGCTTCTTCCAACTCGTCCAGACCCTCGCGACCCTGTACCTGCCGGGCCTCAACGCCGACATCATCGACCAGGGCGTGACGCAGGGCGACACCGATTACATCCTGCGCGTCGGCGCGCTCATGCTGGCCGTGACGGTCGTGCAGGTGGTGTGCAACGTGATCGCCGTCTACATCGGCTCGCGCGTCGCGATGGCCGTCGGCCGCGACCTGCGCGCGGGCGTGTTCTCCCGGGTCGAGTCCTTCGGGAGCCAGGAGATCGCCACGTTCGGGGCGCCGACCCTCATCACCCGCAACACCAACGACGTCCAGCAGGTCCAGCTGCTGCTGTTCATGGGCCTGACGATGCTCGTCGCGGCGCCCATCACCGGCATCGGCGGCCTCGTCATGGCGCTGCGCGAGGACGTGCCGCTCTCGGCGGTCTTCCTCGTCGTGCTGCCCGTCCTGTTGATCAGCCTGGCCCTCATCATCCGCCGGATGCGGCCGCTGTTCCGGGTCATGCAGGGACGCATCGACTCGCTCAACCAGATCATGCGCGAGCAGATCACCGGCGTCCGCGTCGTGCGCACGTTCGTCCGCGAGGACCGCGAGGCCCAGCGCTTCGGCGACGCGAACGAGGCGAACCGCGAGGTCGCGGTGGCCGTGGGCCGGCTCATGAGCACGTTCTTCCCGCTCCTGATGGGGATCATGAACCTGTCGGTCGTGCTCGTGCTGTGGTGGGGCGCCGCGCGCGTCGGTGCCGGTGACCTGCAGATCGGTCAGCTCACCGCGTTCCAGCAGTACCTGATCCAGACCCTCATGGCCGTCATGATGGCGACCTTCATGTTCATGCTGTGGCCGCGCTCGGAGGTGTCGGCCGAGCGGATCATGGAGGTGCTCGAGACCGAGCCCGCGATCGATCTGCGGCCCGACGTGGCCCCGATCGACCTGATCGGCGGTCGCGTCGACGTCGAGGACGCGAGCTTCTCGTATCCCGGTGCGGAGCAGCCCGTCGTCGAGGGCGTGTCGTTCGTGGCCCGGCCCGGCGAGACGACGGCCATCGTCGGCTCGACCGGCAGCGGCAAGACGACTCTGCTCGGCCTGGTCGCGCGCCTGTTCGACGTGACGGCCGGCCGCGTCGCGATCGACGGGCACGACGTACGCGACGTCCGCCCGGCCGACGTGTGGGCCAGCCTCGGCCTCGTCCCGCAGAAGGCGCTGCTGTTCACGGGCACGATCGCGAGCAACCTGCGGTTCGGCAAGGTCGACGCGACCGAGGACGAGCTGTGGGACGCGCTGCGGATCGCGCAGGCCGAGGACTTCGTGCGGTCCCTGCCCGAGGGCCTCGACGCCCCCGTGTCACAGGGCGGCACCAACTTCTCCGGTGGTCAACGCCAACGCCTGGCGATCGCGCGGGCGATCGTGAAGCGACCACGGGTCTACCTGTTCGACGACTCGTTCTCGGCGCTCGACTACTCCACCGACGCGGCACTGCGGGCGGCGCTGCGACCCGTCACGCAGGACGCGGCCGTCGTGATCGTCGCCCAGCGGATCAGCACGATCCGGCACGCCGAGCGGATCGTCGTGCTCGACGAGGGACACGTCGTCGGCACCGGCACGCACGACAGCCTGATGGCCGACTGCGGGGTCTACCGCGAGATCGTCCTGTCCCAGTTGTCCGAGGAGGAGGCGTCATGAGCTGGCGCGGAAGCCCCCAGCAGCCGGCGAAGGCGACCGACTTCAAGGCGACGTTTCGGCGCGTCATGCGGCGGCTGCTGCGCGACCGCACGAAGGTGTGGGGGCTGCTGTCGTTCGGCGTCCTGGGTGTCGCGCTCTCGGTCACCGGGCCGAAGGTGCTCGGCCACGCGACCGACGTGATCTTCGACGGCTTCGTCTCGAGCCAGTTCCCCGCTGGGTCGACGCAGGACGAGGTCGTGGCGGGGCTGCGCGCCGACGGTCAGGACCAGATGGCCGACATGGTCGCCTCCCTGAACCTCAACCCCGGCCACGGCATCGACATGGGCCTGCTCGCGTCGATCCTGGCCATCGTGTCGGTCATCTACCTCGTCGCCTCGCTGTTCATGTGGCTGCAGGGCGTGCTCGCCACGACCGTCGTGCAGCGGATGGTCGCCGACCTGCGCAACGACGTCGAGGAGCAGCTGAACCACCTGCCGCTGTCGTACCTCGACCGCCAGGAGCGCGGCGAGATCATGTCCCGCACGACGAACGACCTGGACAACCTCGCGCAGTCGCTGCAGCAGACGCTCAGCCAGCTGATCACGAGCATCCTCACCGTCGTCGGCACCGTCGCGATGATGCTGTGGATCTCGCCGCTGCTCACTGTGATCGCCCTCGTGACGATCCCGGTGGCGGCGGTCATCACGGGTCTGGTCATGAAGCGCTCCCAGCCGCAGTTCATCGCGCAGTGGAGCCAGACCGGACGGCTGAACGCCCACGTCGAGGAGTCCTTCACGGGCCACGAGGTGGTCAAGGTGTTCGGCCGCCAGGAGGCCGCCCAGGAGAAGTTCGACGGCACGAACGACGCGCTGTTCGGCGCGGCGTTCAAGGCGCAGTTCATCTCGGGCGTGATCCAGCCGCTCATGATGTTCGTGTCGAACCTGAACTACGTGCTGGTCGCCGTCGTGGGTGGCCTGCAGGTCGCGTCGGGCTCGCTGTCGATCGGCTCGGTGCAGGCCTTCATCCAGTACTCGCGCCAGTTCACGCAGCCGCTCACCCAGGTCGCGTCCATGGTGAACCTGCTGCAGTCGGGGATGGCGTCGGCCGAGCGGGTGTTCGCGCTGCTCGACCAGACGCGCGAGTCGCCCGATGCCCAGGACGCCCCGCACCCGGACCCGCTGCGCGGCCGGGTCGTGTTCGACCACGTCGACTTCTCGTACACCGACGAGCCGCTCATCGAGGACCTGTCGCTGGTCGCCGAGCCCGGTCAGACCGTCGCGATCGTCGGACCGACGGGGGCGGGCAAGACCACGCTCACCAACCTGCTGCTGCGCTTCTACGAGTTGAACGGCGGCCGCATCACGCTCGACGGCGTCGACATCGCGCAGATGAGCCGGCGCGAGCTGCGCGACGACTTCGGTGTCGTGCTGCAGGACACGTGGCTGTTCACCGGCACGATCCGCGAGAACATCGCGTACGGCGCCGACGACCCGACGGAGGAGCAGATCCTCGCGGCGGCGAAGGCTGCCTCGGTCGACCACTTCGTCCGGACGCTGCCCGACGGGTACGACACGGTGATCGGCGACGACGGCGGGGGAGTCAGCGCCGGCCAGCGCCAGCTGCTGACGATCGCGCGCGCGTTCCTGGCGGACCCGGCGATCCTCGTGCTCGACGAGGCCACGAGCTCGGTCGACACCCGCACCGAGGCGCTCGTGCAGACCGCGATGGAGGGGCTGCGCGCGGGTCGGACGAGCTTCGTCGTCGCGCACCGACTCTCCACGATCCGCGACGCGAACCTGATCGTGGTGATGGAGGCCGGGCACATCGTGGAGCAGGGCACCCACGACGAGCTGATCGCCGCCGGGGGCGCCTACCAGCGCCTCTACGCGGCCCAGTTCGCCGAGCCGGTGGGCGGCCGGTAGCGCGTGGCGTCCGGGGTTCCGTCCGCCCGATAGGCTGGCAGGGTGTCCACCCAGCCTGTTCTCGCCGTCATCGGACGTCCCAATGTCGGCAAGTCGACCTTGGTCAACCGCATCATCGGACGCCGTGAGGCCGTCGTGGAGGACATCCCGGGCGTGACCCGCGACCGCGTCTCCTACGACGCGGTGTGGAACGGGCGGGCGTTCACCGTCGTCGACACCGGCGGCTGGGACCCCGATGCGAAGGGCATGGCCGAGCGCATCGCCGCCCAGGCCGAGGTCGCGATCCAGGTCGCCGACGCGATCCTGTTCGTCGTCGACGCGCGGGTCGGGGCCACCGACATCGACGACAAGGTCGTCAAGCTGCTCCGCGCGTCGGGCAAGCCCGTGGTCGTCGCGGCGAACAAGGTCGACGACCAGAAGGCCGAGCTCGAGGCCGGTGCGCTGTGGAACCTGGGCCTCGGCCAGCCGTACGCCGTCTCGGCGCTGCACGGCCGTGGCAGCGGTGACCTGCTCGACGCGATCCTCGAGGCGCTGCCCGAGGCGCCAGAGGAGGACTACGAGGAGGTCCGCGGTCCGCGTCGCGTCGCGATCGTCGGCAAGCCAAACGTCGGCAAGTCCAGCCTGCTCAACAAGTTCGCCGGCGAGGAGCGCGTCGTCGTCGACAACGCCTCGGGCACGACCGTCGATCCGGTCGACGAGATCGTCCAGCTGGGAGGTCGCGAGTGGGTCTTCATCGACACCGCCGGCATCCGCAAGCGCGTCAAGACGGCGTCGGGCCACGAGTACTACGCGAGCCTGCGCACCTCCGCCGCGATCGAACGCGCCGAGGTCGCGGTCATGGTGATCGACTCCAGCGAGTCCATCTCCGAGCAGGACCTGCGGATCCTGAACTCGATCGAGGAGACCGGCCGCGCCGTCGTGCTGGCCTTCAACAAGTGGGACCTCGTCGACGACGAGCGCCGCTTCTACCTCGAGCGTGAGATCGAGCGTGATCTCGTGCAGATCCCGTGGGCGCCGCGGATCAACGTCGCCGCCCGCACCGGCTGGCACATCGACCGCCTCGTGCGTGCGCTCGATGCCGCGCTCGAGGGTTGGGAGACCCGCGTGTCCACCGGCGCGCTGAACGCGTTCCTGGGCCGGCTCGTGTCGGAGCACCCGCACCCGGTCCGCGGCGGCAAGCAGCCCAAGATCCTGTTCGGCACGCAGGCGTCCACCGCGCCGCCGACCTTCGTGCTGTTCACGTCCGGCAAGCTCGAGGCGGGCTACCTGCGGTTCATCGAGCGGCGGCTGCGCGAGGAGTTCGGCTTCGTCGGCAGCCCCATCCACCTGCAGCAGCGTCCGAGGAAGAAGCGCGAGCGCCGCTGATGCGCTCGCCCGTCCCGGACTATCTTGCCGAGGTCCTCGACGCCTGCGCTGACGTCACCGACGGCGCGCCCGCGGACTACATCCCCGAGCTCGCCGGCGCGGATCCGTCGCTGGCGGCACTGGCCCTCGCGACGGTCGACGACGCCGTGCATGCCGCGGGCGACGACGCCCACCGGTTCACGATCCAGTCGATGTCCAAGCCGTTCGCCTACGCGCTGGCCATCGAGAAGCTGGGCCTGAAGGCCGTCCTCGACACGATCGACGTCGAGCCGTCGGGGGAGGCGTTCAACGAGGTCTCGCTGGATCCGCAGACGGGGCATCCGCGCAACCCGATGGTGAACGCGGGCGCGATCGCGACGCATGCCCTCGTCGGCTCGTTCGACGAGTTCGCCGACTTCGCCTCCCGGCTGGCCGGGCGACCGTTGGCGGTCGACGAGACGGTGTTCGAGTCCGAGCTGGGCACGACGCACCGCAACCTCGCGCTGGCGCACCTGATGGCCGCCCACGGCATCGTCTCCGATCCGGTCGCGGCGGTCCGCGGCTACGTGCGGCAGTGCTCGCTGCTCGTGGACGTGACCGACCTGGCCGTGATGGCGGCGACGCTGGCCAATGGTGGCGTCCAGCCGCGCACGGGCGAGGTGCTCATGTCGGAGCAGACCGTGCGCCAGGTGCTCAGCGTCATGACGACGTGCGGCATGTACGACGCTGCCGGCGACTGGCTCAGCACGGTCGGGATCCCGGCCAAGAGTGGAGTCTCCGGAGGGATCATCGGCGTCCTTCCCGGCCAGGTGGGCATTGCCGTGTTCTCGCCGTCGCTGGACGGCCACGGCAACAGCGCGCGCGGCGTCGCGATGATGCGCCGGCTGTCGCAGGATATGGGCATGCACCTGATGAACCCGGGACGTCCGTCGCGGTCGGCGCTGCACGAGGTGCGGGTCGAGGGCGACGTCACGACGTACGTCCTGCAGGGCGACCTGCTGTTCGCGAGCGCCGAGTCGCTCATCGGCCACCTGGTCGACAACCCGCCGACGACACCGCAGGTCCGCTTCGACCTCTCGCGGGTCGACGAGGTCACCGACGTCGGGCGGCGGATGGCCGCCGAGGCCGGGCGGCGTCTGGAGCTGGACGGGCTCGCCGTCTCGATCATCCGCGACTGATCAGGCGGCTGGCCGCCCGGTCACCCGCCGGTCGAGCTCAGGTCGTAGGTCAGCCAGACGGACCCGTTGGGCGTCGGCGCCGCGCTCACGAGCCGCAGCCGGCGGAGCGCCTGGACGTCGGAGAAGAGTCGGCGTCCCGAGGGATCGAGCGTCGGACCTACAGCCAGGTGCAGCTCGTCGACCAGACCGTCGGCGAGCAACGACTGCGCGAGCTGGATGCTGCCGTGGACCCCGATGTCGCCGCCGGGCCGGGCCACGAGCTCGGCGATGATCTCGCGCAGTGCTCCACTGAACGTCTCGACCTCGCCCCACCCGCGGGTCAGCGCCGTCGACGTCACGACGTACTTGCGCACCCCGTTGATGAAGTCGGCGAAGGGCTGCTCCTGCGAGGTCGGCCAGTATCCCGACCACTCGTCGTAGGTGTTCCGGCCGAGCAGCACCGCATCCTGGCGGTCCGTCATGGCCGCCTCCAACGACGCGAGCACCGGATCGAGAGCCGGCGCCCCGTGGTGGTCGACCTGGTCGTCCGGGAAGTAGGCGCCGGGTCGGTCGACCGCCCCGTCGAGCGAGGTCAGCGTGTAGAGAACGAGCTTTCGTCCACCCATGGATTCCACCGTGCCACAGCGCGCCGGCACCCCGCCATCACGCGGATCGTGCGATGTAGAAGTCGCACACGACGGTGGCCGGTGGGTACGAGTGGTATCGCTCGACGTGCCGGGTCGGCGGGTCGAGGTGGTGGTCGTCGAGGTGACCATGCGACTTCATGTTGTGGTGCTTTCGGCACAGGCATCGGAGGTTCCGGCCGACGGTCTCGCCGCCTGAGTCGTAGGCCTTCGCGTGGTCGAGGTCGGTCTCGTACACCGGTGCTCGGCACCCGGCGACGCGGCAGGTGCCGTCGCGCCAGCGCAGGGCCTGTCGGAGAGACTCGGGAGGTCGGTAGGCCAGGACGGTCGTGTCGAGGACCTCGCCGACCGGGTCGAGCACCAACCGTCGGAACACCGTGTGTTCGGACTGCGCGAGCTCGCGGATCCAGGCGTTGCCGAGCGGTTCGCCGTCGCGGGTGAAGCCGGGTCCGTCGGTCAGTCCGATCAGGTCGCTCGCGGGGATCGAGATGGCGATCTCGGCGCGGATCTCGGTCTCGGTGCCGGTGCAGCTGGTGAGCCAGTGACCGAGCAGGTCGGCCTGCTTCTGGTCACGGGTGCGCCCGTCGATCTCACCGGTGTCCGGATCGACCGGTGGCAATGCCTTCGCCGCGCGACGGAGTCGATCGGCGGCCGCGATCGCGACGCCCGTCGGCAGCAGCGCGTACAGCCAGGACGTGCCGTCGTCGTTGTGGTTCACCGCGACGCGCCGCTCGTCGACCGCCCGCGCGGTCTCGGCGGCGGTCTGCTCGGGTTCGAGCCGGGCCCGCAGCCGCCGCAACCACGCCCGCAGCTCACCGACGGTGTGCTCGGCCGCGTAGGCGGGCGCGGTGTTCTCGAGCCGGGCCCAGCTGGCGGGATCCCGCAGCCGCTCGGCGCAGTCGGCGATCGCCGCCGCTCGGGCCGCGTCGATGTCACCGACCTCGAAGGCCGCCCACACGCGCGGCGTCCGCTCGCGCAGCGTGGCGGCGTCCGAGACGATCGCCCACACTCGGGCCTCCGTCACGCGCAGGCCGCGCGCGAGGTCGAGGGTGACCTCACGGCGCGCCAGTTCCTTCGACAGCGCGATCTCGTCGGACCGGTCGATCTGCGCGACGCGACGCTCGTGGTGGTCCGCCACGAACGCCCACTCCTCGAACTCGCCGACGGCGCGGCGACGCCGCGCCAGGTCGCACAGTCCGTCGAGCTCCGAAGCCATGCACCCAATCTAGTGAGCCCCACCGACAGAATTCGTGCGACGGTGGATCGGCTCGTTCGCGCACCTAGGATCGAGGTCGTGCCCCCGCGATCTCCACTGCCGCCCCGTCACGGGCTGGCGGCGGCGTGGATGCGGACGCCCGATCGGGACCCGCAGGGCGCGCCGTGGCCGACGATGTCCGCATGGCTCGAGCACCGGATGGCGGCGCATGCCGACGTGCTCGACATGGTCAGGCACGAACGATTCGTCTACGACGACCTGTCGCCGGTGAGGGAGGACGACCCCTACGCGCCGCACACCTTCGTCTGGTTCCACCGCGACCTGCGCGAGGAGGTCGAGGTCCCCGGCAGGATCGGCATGCTGCACCGCGACGACAGGCTCGTCGTCGTCGACAAGCCGGCCTTCCTCTCGACGATCCCGCGCGGCCGGCACGTGCTGCAGAGCGTCGTCGTGCGGCTCCGCGCCGAACTCGACCTGCCCGAGCTCACTCCGCTGCATCGACTCGATCGGGTGACCTCCGGCGTTCTGGTGTTGGCGACCGAGCGTCGCTGGCGCGGGCCCTACCAGTCGCTCTTCGAGCAGCGGCAGGTGCAGAAGACGTACCGCGCCCTCGCGCCGTGGCAGGAGGCGCTCGAGTCGCCGGTCGTGGTCCGCAACCATCTGCGCAAGGACCGTGGCGCGCTCCGCGCCGAGGTCGTCCCCGACGCCCCGGTCAACGCGGAGACCGTGATCGAGATGGAGTCGCGGCTCGGCGACCTCGCCGTCTACAAGGTCTCGCCGACGACGGGCCGCACGCACCAGCTGCGCTTCCACCTGGCCAGCCTCGGGAGTCCGATCGTCGGCGACCCGCTCTACCCGACGGTCGTCGACGTGTCGGTGGACGACTTCTCCCACCCCCTCCAGCTGCTCGCGAGCGAGCTCGCGTTCACCGATCCGGTGGACGGCGCCGAGCGCCGGTTCGTCAGCCGGTTGACGTTCCCGTTGGGCTCGGACGACGACGTGTGACGGTCGATCGGTGGTCAGGTGCGCACGAAGGCCAGGACCGCGAGGACGCGGCGATTGCTGGTGGCATCGGGATGGAGCTCGAGCTTCGTGAAGATCGCGCTGACGATGGGCTCCACCGTCTTGATGCTCAGGTGCAGCTCGTCGCAGATGGCCGCGTTCGAGAGACCGCGCGCCATGAGCTCCAGGACGTCGCGCTCACGAGGGCTGAGACCTTCGAGATGACCGGCCCGGCGTTGGCGGGCGATCACGTCCGAGACGGTGAGGTGGTCGATCACGAGTGCGGCCTGGGCGGCGAGGTCGTCGAGGAGCCGGTCCTCGGCGCGGGAGAGCCGCCCCGACCCGGACCGGTCGAGGGTCAGGGCTCCGACCACGGCACCGCCGCTCGACACGGCACGCACGTGGAGGTCGGGCGAGCCGAGCAGGGTCGCCAGACTGCTCGGAGGGACGTCCTCGCCGGTCTCGGGCCACACCCCCACGGCATGGAGGTCCTGTTCGGAGCCCATCCACAGGGTGGCTCCAGCCGCTGAGGTGGCCTGCGCGGCCGCCGTGGCGATGTCGGTGGGCAGGTCTTGGGAACCGGACCCCGTGCGGGACAGCCAGGTCAGCGCGGAGTAGGAGGCGAGGTGCTGACCGTGGACGATCGCCCATCCGGCGGTCACCGGAATGAGCGTGGCGGCGAAGAGTCCGGGCACCGGCGTGTGCCAGATCGCCAGGCCCGTGACGAGCGCCGCGATCGAGATCGCCGCAGCTCCGACGAGCCACGCCACCTGGCGCCGGACGTGGCCGTCCGACGACCGCCACCGCGCCACGAGGGCGAGCACCCACAGGGCCTGGAACGCGAAGAACGTCGGATGCGCGATCGCGGACCAGACGTTGGCCACGAACGGGGGTGTGGTGGCATGGATCGGATGGGGCGTGACCACGCCGACCGACGCGTAGCCGACCGGCCAGGTCGCCGAGAGCGTGGCGCAGACCACCGTCAGCGCCACGACGACCGCCACCACCGGTCGCCAGCGAGCGGAAGGCAGCCGGCCGTCGGGGAAGTGGATCACCGCGAACGTCGTGAGCGCCACCGCGACGACGAGGGGCCACACGCCCAGCCAGCCCCACCATGGACTCGTCCCCGGGTCGGGCGCGTGGCCCACCTGACGGCCGAGGAACATGACGCCCTCGACCACGCCGGCGCTCAGGAGCAGCAGTCCCTCACGGTGCCGGGGACGCTCGAAGAGCACGTAGGCTCCCACGGCCGTTAGGGCCAGGGCCAGCAGGCCGTTGTGCAGATTGGCGAGCCAGATCCCTCGGGCCAGCCCGAGGGCGACCATGACGACGACGAGGCTCAGGAGCAGGAGCGGCGCCAGGCCGCGGAGTCCCCGCGGATCCGAACGGGTCACCCATTCATCGTGGCACGGCATCGCCCGGCACGGTCCGGGGTTTTCCCTGAATCTCGGGTCCAGGGTCAACCCCGGCGCGCTCGGCGGGTCGAACCGTCGAGGGTGGCGGACAACGCCAACGAAAGGACACGCCATGACCACCACCGCCGCGACCACCGAGCTGACCACCCCGACCGACCGCCTGCTGACCGCGGCGCTGCTGGTCGCCCCACTCGTCTACCTCGCCGCCGACACGACCTACGCCGCACGCGGTTGGGAGGACGCCACCGGCGGAGTGCTGCACGTGCTCGGCGCCATCGCCTACGGATTCGTCGTCCTGCGGGTCGCCTCGTGGCTCCCGCGCGAGTCGAGGCTCGCGGCCTGGATCCTGCTGATCGGACTGATCGGCATGGTCGGAAACGCTGCGTACGGATTCGAGGCGATCCACATGTCGCTCGGCGACACCCAGCTCGTGGACCAGCCCGGCGCCGCCAACCTGATCAAGCCACTCGGGCTGTTCTTCCCGGCGTCGTTCGCGCTGATCTCGTGGGCCCTGATCGCGCTGGGTCACCGGTGGCAGGGACTCCTGACGCTCGTGGCGATCCTGGCCTGGCCGATCGCGCACATCGGCAACCTCGGGGTCGTCGCGGTGGCGGTGAACATCGCCCTCGCCATCGCGTTCGGCAGCCTCGTCTGGGCACGCTCGGGCTCTCCCGACGAGGCTCCGGCATCCCGGCCGTGAGCCGCGACCGGGTGGCGACGGGTTGCCGGAACCGTCGTGCTGTGGCTTCCTGTCGACATGAGCGAGCATCCTCGGATCCGGCAGACGGTCATCGACGCCACGGACGTGCGGCGGACCGCCGAGTTCTACCGCGAGCTGTTCGGCCTGGAGTACCGGCCCGGTGACGAGCCGCCGGCCGAGGGCGAGGAGGACAACGTCGACTGGCTCGTGCTGCGGGGGAGTCACGGTGGGCACGGACTGGCGTTCCAGCAGGCGGAGGAGCTCAAGCGGACGACGTGGCCCGACCCCGACGTGCCGATGCAGCTGCACCTCGACAGCACGGTGCCCGACGTCGAGGCGCTCGAGCGCCAACGCGCGCGGGCGGAGGCGCTCGGCGCCACGATCGTGCTCGATCGCACGGACGATCCCGACGAGCCGCTGTACGTCTTCGCCGACCCCGAGGGGCACCCGTTCTGCATCTTCGTGGGCGACTGAACGGACCGAGTCCCGGCCCCCGCGCACGTCTTGCATGGTCCGGCGTCGCGTGGGTACACCTGAGACATCGGAACGATGAAAGGAAGCACCATGGTCACCGACTCGCGATCGGCGCCGCTCCTCGTCCGGGTCACGCAGCAGCTGGAGGCCACGCCCGCCCTCGATCCCTTCGTCAGGGCGGTGAGCCCGCTGGCGGGGGCGCTCATCGGGTCACCCGAGCGGCGGCGGCTCCTGCAGGGCGACTGGCTGGGCCACCCCGTCCATCCGCTGCTGACCGACCTGCCGTTGGGGCTGTGGACCTCGGCGTCGGTGCTGGACCTCGTCGGCGGACCGGAGGCCCGCCCGGCCGCTCGCCGGCTGATCGGACTCGGCATCCTGTCCGCCATCCCCACCGCGATCACCGGATGGGCGGAGTGGGGCAGCCTGGAGCGTCAGACCGACCGCAGGGTCGGCGTGGTCCATGCGGTGTCCAACGCGACGGCCGCGCTGGGCTACATCGCGTCGTGGCATGCCCGGCACCGTGGTTACCACGAGCGCGGCCGGAACCTGGCCCTCGGCGCCGCCGTGGTCGCGGCAGCAGGCGGCTACCTCGGAGCCCACCTGAACGAGGCACGCGTGGTGGCAAGCGGCCACCCGGACGCTGACTGACGACGCGAGGTCAGCCGGCACCACCCGGGGCCCCGACCGCATCCGCGAACTCGCAGAACACCTCGAAGGCGCGGGCGCCGTGGATCGTCGCGGGACCACCGTGCATGGCGATCGACACGCCGATGGCCTCGGCGGCCTGCTGGCGGGTGATCCCGGCGCGCGCCGCGGCCTGGCCGTGGGTCGCGATGCATCCCTCGCAGCCCTCGACCACACCGATCGCCAGGGCGATGAGCTCCTTGGTCCCGCGGTCGAGCTCGCCGTCGGCGAAGGCCGCCTTCGAGAGTTCGCCGTAGCCGCGGTAGACGTCGGGGATCGCGCGGTACAACTGGCGGTGCAGGGGGCCGAGCTGACGCAGGACCGCCTCGCCGTGGGCGGACTCCGTGGCGTGGTCGTGGCTCATGACGTCCTCTCGGTCGGGTGGCACATCATCCCCGGGGTGGGTGGTCGTGACGCTAACCCACCCCGCACACGATGCGGGAAGAGCGTGACTCACCTCACGGTCAACGGCGCGACTCGGCGTCGTGGGTCGGTCCGGCGGACGAGGTCGGCCATGACCGCGCCGAGATCGGGCGGGTCGCCGGCCACCGCGCGCTGGCGCACGGCGCCCGTGCCGTAGGCGAGGAGTCGGTGCACCCCGGACTCGACCCGGTCGAGCGTGCCGGCCGAGCGCAGGGCCGGCCGGACGGTCCCGACGAGTGAGTCGAGTGCCTCGCCGGCCCCGACGAACCGTCCCGACCGCGGGTCGAACAGCGTGGCGTCGAGGGCATCGCGCCGGGCCCGCCAGGCGGCGTCGCGCAGTACGTCGATGCGCCATGCGCCCGGCTCGGTGCGCTCGCTCACGATCGTCGCCACGACGGCGCGCGTGAGCTCGGCGACGAGCAGGGCGTCCTCCACGTCGGTGCACACGTCCGCGACGCGCACCTCCACCGTGGGATAGCGGGTGGCGATGCGGGCGTCGAGATAGACCATGTGCTCGTCGATCGCAGCTCCCGACGCGATCGCCTGCGCGACGAGGGTGCGGTAGGCCTGTCGGTCGCGGAACGGCTCGACCACGCCGGCCGAGGGCCACGTGTCCCGCAGGTGCCCGCGCCAACTGGCCACGCGGGTGTCCCGCCCGTGCGTGAACGGGCTGTTCGCCGCGAGCGCGGCCAGCAGCGGCAGCCACGGGCGGAGTGCGTCGATCACGCGGATCGCGTCGTCCTCGTCGACCTCCACGTGGACGTGCATGCCGCAGACCATCGTGGTGCGGGCGAGCTCGCCGAACCGCTCGATGATCCGCGTGTAGCGGGGGTAGGGGGTCACGACCGGGTCGTCCCCGCCCAGCACGTCGACCGGCATCGCGACGAGGTCGAGTCCGACCGACCGCGCCGCGTCGAGCGCGCCCGCGCGACGGGTGACGAGGTCGTCGCGCAGCGCCGCCGGATCGACGTGGGCCGTCGTCTTCAGCTCGACCTGCTGCAGGAAGAGCTCGTGCTCCAGCGGGTGCTCCGGGTCCAGGTCGCGGTGGGCGGCGAGCACCGCCTCGGCCTGCGGCACGAGGCGGCCCCGGGCGTCGACCACGAAGAGCTCCTCCTCGATGCCGACGCGGTGCACGCTCAATGCCGTGCCTGCACGTCGTTCGTCATGTCCCGGACGTACCCCGTCCGCGGAGCTTGACACGGCCCCGGCCCGTGATTGATCCGGCCCGGATCGGGTACGTCCCGGATGACCCCGAGGAAAGTTGGCCCCCGATGGACCCGAGCAAGGCTGCGAAGAACGTCAAGGATGCCGCCGCGGCAGAGATTCCCGGGCGCCCCGCCCCGGAGTCGCCCACGGTGGAGGAGCCGACGGAGCCCCGTGGACCGCTGCCGGTGAAGGACGACCAGGGCGCCCCCGAGACCCGCACCGCCACCGGCTCCGAGACCGGCGCGGATCCGCAGACCCGGCACCAGCAGGGGGAGTTCCTCACTACCTCGCAGGGCGCGAGGCTCCGCGACAGCGATCACTCGCTCAAGGCGGGCGACCGTGGACCGACGCTGCTGCAGGACCACCACCTGCGCGAGAAGATCACGCACTTCGACCACGAGCGGATCCCCGAGCGCGTCGTCCACGCGCGCGGCGCGGGAGCGCACGGCATCTTCGAGGGCTACGGCACCGCGGACGAGGTCACGCATGCCGCGTTCCTCGCCGAGGGGGTCACGACGCCCGTGTTCGTGCGGTTCTCGACCGTCCTCGGCTCGCGCGGATCGGCCGACACCGTGCGTGACACCCGCGGCTTCGCGACGAAGTTCTACACCGACGAGGGCACGTTCGACCTCGTCGGCAACAACATGCCCGTGTTCTTCATCCAGGACGGCATCAAGTTCCCCGACGTCATCCACGCCGGCAAGCCGCATCCGGATCGTGAGATCCCGCAGGCGCAGAGCGCCCACGACACGTTCTGGGACTTCGTCTCGCTGCACACCGAGGGCCAGCACCACACGATGTGGAACATGTCCGATCGCGGCATCCCGCGCTCGTACCGGATGATGGAGGGCTTCGGCATCCACACCTTCCGGCTCACCAACGCCGAGGGGACGACGACGCTGGTCAAGTTCCACTGGAAGCCCGTGCTGGGCGTGCACTCCCTGACGTGGGAGGAGGCCCTCATGATCAACGGGGTCGACCCGGACTTCCATCGGCGCGACCTCGCCGACGCGATCGAGGCCGGGGCGTTCCCGCAGTGGGAGCTGGGCATCCAGGTCCTTCCCGACAACCCGGAGCAGGAGTTCGCCGGCATCGACCTGCTCGACCCGACCAAGCTCGTGCCCGAGGAGCTCGCGCCCGTGCAGGCGATCGGTCGGTTGACGCTCAACGCCAACCCGACCAACTTCTTCGCCGAGACCGAGCAGGTCGCGTTCCACCCCGGCCACCTGCCCCCGGGCATCGACGTGACCGACGATCCGCTGCTCCAGGCGCGCCTGTTCTCCTACATCGACACGCAGATCACGCGGCTGGGCGGCCCGAACTTCTCGCAGATCCCGATCAATCGCCCGCACGCCGCGGTCAACGACATGTTCCGCGACGGGTTCCACCAGCACGCCGTGCACGCCGGCGTCGCGCCGTACAAGCCGAACTCGCTCGACGGAGGCTGTCCGTTCTTCGCCGGCGCCGACGATCGGGCGTTCGAGGACGCGCCCGTCACGATCACCGAGTCGACCAAGGTGCGCGCCCAGCCCGCGTCCTTCGACGACCACTTCAGTCAGCCCCGGTTGTTCTGGAGCAGCATGAGCCCGGTCGAGAAGGAGCACATCATCCGCTCGTACGCCTTCGAGCTGGCCAAGTGCCGCGAGGACGCGATCAAGGAGCGTCAGCTGCAGAGCCTGGCCAACATCGATCCCGTGCTGTGCAGCGAGGTCGCGACCGCTCTCGGGATGCCGGCGCCCGATCCGACGATCGAGCTGACCGAGGAGACGCCGAGCCCGGCGCTCTCGCAGATCGGGGACACGTGGCCCGCGGACGGCCGGACCGTCGGCATCGTCGTCGACCCCGACGGCGACCTCGGTGGACTCGAGCTGCTGCGTGATGCCGTGTTCGCGGCCGACATGGTCCCGCTGATCGTCGCCCCGCACGGCGGCATGGTCGGCTCGCTGGCCGTGCAGCGCACCTTCGCCACGGCCCGTTCGGTCGAGTTCGACGTGCTCCTGCTCGCCGGCAAGCCCGCGCCTGCGCCCGATGCGCTGGCCGCCCGCGATGAGAAGGCCGGTGTGCGCGGCGGTGGCGGCCTCGATCCACGCATCCAGCTGATGATCGACGAGGTCTGGCGTCAGGCCAAGGCCATCGGCGCCTGGGGCGCGGGAGGCGACGCCCTCGAGGCCGCCGGGTACTCCGGTCGGCTGACGGGTGTGGTCGTCGGTGATGACGCCGACGACGTGTTCACGCAGGTGCGAGAGCTGATGGGCTCGCACCGCGTGTGGGAGCGTTTCCCGGCCTCGATTTCATGAGCGCACCGACCACCCACGCCGTCGCGCCACGTCCCCGCACTCTCGCGGACCCGGTTCGCGTCGCCTCGGTGCCCTCGACGCACGTCTACGTCCGTCACCTCGGGCCACCCACCGGGGCGAGCCCGTTCGAGTACCTTCCCGATCCCGATCCGGACGACCCGCGCCGGACGGCCGGCGGACGATGGTGGCCGCCGGTGATGTTGAGGCCCGAGTGGGCTGCCGAGGCCGACTTCGACGTGTTCCACGTGCAGTTCGGCTTCGACGCCTGCTCGCCCGCCGAGCTGAAGGAGCTGGTCGAGGTGCTGCGCGCCCGGGACAAGCCCTTGGTGCAGACGGTGCACGACCTGCGCAATCCGCACCACGTCGCGCCCGACCTCCACGAGGCCCAGCTCGACGTCCTGCTCGGATCTGCCGACGCCGTCGTGACCCTGACCGACGGCGCCGCGGCCGAGATCCGCCGGCGATGGGGCCGGGAGGCGATCGTGATCCCGCACCCGCACGTCGTCGAGCTCGACACGATGGCGCGGCTGCGACGACGGCGTCGCCAGGCACCATCGGACGAGTTCCGGATCGGCGTCCACGTCAAGAGCCTGCGCGAGAGCATGGATCCGCTGCCCGTCCTGCGCGTCCTGGCCGACTCCGTCCGAGGTCTGCCCGGCGCGGTGCTCCAGGTGAACGGCCACCACGACGTGCTCGACCCGGACGGCGCGCGCCGCGACCCCGCGCTGGCCGACTGGCTCGCGGCGGAGTCCGCGTCCGGGGACGTCGACCTCAGGGTGCACGACTTCCTGCCTGACGAGGCGCTGTGGGACTACCTGGCGAGTCTCGACGTGGCGGTGCTGCCGTACCGCTTCGGCACGCACTCCGGCTGGCTCGAGGCGTGCCGCGATCTCGGAACCACGGTGGTGGCTCCGACATGTGGCCATTTCGCCGACCAGGGACCCGTCCTGCCGTACGTGTTCGACGAGCACCGGTTCGACGAGGACTCCTTGCGCGACGCCATCGCCCACGCCCACGCCGACCGGCCGGACCACTCCGCGAGTGTCGACGAGCGCCGCGACCAACGTGTCGCGGTGTCCGCAGCGCACGACGCCCTCTACCGATCGCTGCTGGCATGACGTGGCGTCGGTGACCGGCCTGCGGATCTGTCTCATCGCCTCGAGCCGCTTCCCGATCCGAGAGCCGTTCGCCGGCGGGCTGGAGGCCCACACGCACGCTCTCGCGCGGCAACTCGTCGCGCGGGGTCACGAGGTCTCGCTGTTTGCCGCGCCCGGCTCCGATCCGCGGTTGGGCGCGACCGAACTGCCGGTCGACATCTTCCGTCCCGGACGCACCGAGCGCGCGGACACCGCGGTGACCCCGGCGTCGTGGATGAGCGAGCACCACGCGTACCTGGGGCTCATGCTCGAGCTCGCGGAATCGGGGCGCGACCGATTCGACATCATCCAGAACAGCAGCCTGCACCACCTGCCCGTCGCCATGGCCTCGGCAGTCGACGTCCCGATGGTGACGACGTTGCACACGCCGCCCGTGCCCTGGCTCGAGTCCGCGGTGAACTACGCACCGACCAGCAGCACGTTCGCGGCGGTCAGCCGATTCACCGCGGCAGCGTGGTCCCATGCCGTGGCGTGCACGACGATCCCCAACGGCGTCGATGTCGGCTGGTGGCGACCCGGAGCGGGCCGAGGGCCGGCGATCTGGTCCGGACGCCTCGTCCCCGAGAAGGCACCCCATCTGGCGGTCGACGCGGCCCGTGCGGCCGACATGCCCCTCGTGCTGGCGGGACCGCGCCTCGACGACGAGTACTTCACGGAGCACATCGCGCCGCGGTTGGGTGGATCGATCCGGTACCTCGGGCATCTGGACCACGAGGCCCTGCGCGACGCCGTGGCGAGCGCACGCGTCGCCGTGGTGACGCCGATGTGGGACGAGCCGTACGGTCTCGTGGCCGCGGAGGCCCTGGCCTGCGGCACGCCCGTGGCGGCCTTCGCCCGCGGGGCCCTGCCGGAGACCATCGACGACTCGGTCGGTGCGTTGGCGGAGCCCGACGACGTCGCGGACCTCGCGCGGGCCATGCGACTCGCTGCAGGACGTGACCGGTCGCGCGTGCGGGAGGCCGCCGTCGAGCGGTGCTCGATCTCGGTGATGGTCGACCGCTACGAGGACCTCTACCACCTGGCGATGCGGCGGACCGCGGCGTGATCGGCTACTACGTCCACCATCTTGGCAGCGGCCATCTGCATCGGGCGACGACCCTGGCCGGCGCGCTCGACCTGCCGGTGACGGGGCTGTCCTCGCTGCACCGACCCGCCGGCTGGGCAGGGGAGTGGATCCAGCTCGACCGCGACGACACGGCCGGGGAGCCTCGGGAGGTCACGGCCGGTGGGCTCCTGCACTGGGCGCCCGTCGGCGATCCCGGCCTCATGGGCCGGATGGGCGCGATCTCCGCGTGGCTCGCCGACGCGCGGCCCGCTTTGCTCGTGAGCGACGTCTCGGTCGAGGTCGCGCTGCTCGCCCGCCTCCACGGCGTGCCCGTGATGTCGGTCGTCCTGCCCGGGGATCGTGCGGACCGTGCGCACCGTTCGGGCTTCGCCGCCTCCCGTGCCCTCGCGGCGTTCTGGCCACCTGAGGCGCGCGGGATGGTGCGCGGGCTGGACGCACCCGCCGAGCGCAGGCTGCACCGGCTCGGTGGCCTCTCACGCCATGACGTCGGCGGTACGTCCGACCACGAGATCGATCCGCGCAGCGTGGTCGTGCTCGCAGGCCGAGGCGGCGGTGGACCGACGGCAGCCGAGCTCGATCAGGCGCGGGAACAGACCCCCGAGTGGGACTGGACGATCCTCGGCGGACCCGGGGGAGCGTGGCTGGCCGATCCCTCGTCCGCGCTTCGCTCCGCCGCGGTCGTGGTCACGCATGCGGGACAGAACGCCGTCGCTGAGGTGGCCGCCGCGCGACGTCCCGCCGTGATCGTCCCGGCGGATCGACCCCACGACGAGCAGCGGACGACCGCGCGGGTTCTGGCCCGCGGGTCGTGGCCGGTTGTGGTCGACTCGACGTTTCCCGCGACCGGCTGGAGTGAGCGGCTCGCGATCGCCGCGTCGCTCGACGGGAGGGCGTGGTCCGCGTGGTGCGACGGCGGCGCGGCCCGCCGCTTCGCGGACCTGGTGAGCGGTGTGGTCCTCGATCGGGCACTCGTCTGATGACCTCCGTGGCCGTCATCACCATCGCCCACGGCCGCCACGAGCACCTGGCGGGCCAATGCCGCTCGCTGGTCGGCAGCACCCGTGCTCCCGACGACCACGTGGTCGTGGCGATGGAGGATCCCGCCTTGCTGCGCCGGGAACCGGCCGGTGCGAGGGTCATCCCGATCGCCGGAAGTCCGCTCGGCCTGCCGCTGGCCGCCGCGCGGAACGCCGGAGCCCGGGCGGCGATCCGCCACGGCGCCGACGTGCTCGTCTTCCTCGACGTCGACTGTCTCGTGTCACCGGGGCTCGTCGCGGACTATGCCGAGGCCGTCGCCGAGGCCCCAGGAGTCCTGTGGTCCGGCCCGGTCACGTACCTGCCGCCCCCGCCGGACGGCGGGTACCCGTTGGCGGTCCTGGAACGGTGGGACGATCCGCACCCGGCGAGGCCCGCGCCGCCGGCCGGAACGCGCGTCGACGGCGATGACCCGGACCTCTTCTGGTCGCTGTCCTTCGCCATGTCCCGCGACACCTGGGCACGGATCGGCGGCTTCTGCGAGGAGTACGTCGGCTACGGCGCCGAGGACACCGACTTCGCCCAGTCCGCGACCCGCCAGGGCGTGCGGCTCGGCTGGACGGGTGGCGCCCGCGCCTTCCACCAGCACCATCGGACCGAGGACCCTCCGATCGGTCACCTCGACGACATCCTGCGCAACGGTGCCCTGTTCCACGACCGCTGGGGTCGCTGGCCGATGGATGGCTGGCTGCGTGCCTTCGAGCGGGAGGGCCTCGTCGTACGACACGGCGACGGATGGGTCCGGAGCGAGCCCGCCGCGTCACGAAGAAAGTCCCGAACCTGATTCCCCAGGTCCGGGACTTTCGATCTCCGTAGAGATCACGGTGTCGGGCTGACAGGATTTGAACCTGCGACCCCCTGACCCCCAGTCAGGTGCGCTACCAAGCTGCGCTACAGCCCGTGACAACCGGACCGAGTCTACCCCAGCGAACTTCGCCCTCGTCATCGACCCGTCTGGGCACCATGATGGGGTCATGGCAGTCATCGAGAACTCCAAGGTCGCCATCGTCGGGGCAGGCAGCGTGGGTTCGTCCATGGCCTACGCCGCCATGATCCGACGGTCGGCGCGCACGATCGCCCTCTACGACATCAACAAGCCGAAGGTCGAGGCCGAGGTCCTCGATCTGCAGCACGGTGCGCTCTTCACCGGCAGCAGCCAGATCATCGGCGGGGCCGATCCGGAGGTCGTGGCCGGCGCCCACGTGGTGGTGATCACCGCCGGCGCGAAGCAGGATCCGGGCCAGACCCGTATCGATCTGGCCGGAACGAACGTCAAGCTGCTCGAGAAGATGCTGCCGGTGTTGCAGGAGTACGCGCCGAACGCGGTCTTCATGCTCGTGACCAACCCGTGTGACGTCCTCACCGTCGCGGCGCAGCAGATCAGCGGCCTGCCCGTGGAGCGAGTCATGGCGTCGGGCACCGTGCTGGACACCTCGCGACTGAGGCAGCTGCTCGCGGTGCGCGCGGGCGTCGCACCGAACAGCGTGCACGCGGACATCGTGGGCGAGCACGGTGACACGGAGTTCGCGCTGTGGTCCCAGGCCCGCATCGGTCCCGTGCCGATCATGGACTGGCAGCCGTCGGCGAGCGCCTCGGACCAGCGGCCGTTCTCGCACGCCGAGCTCGAGGACATCACCGATCGGGTCCGCAATGCCGCGTACGCCGTCATCGAGGGCAAGGGCGCCACGAACTATGCGATCGGCATCTCCGGCGCGCGCATCATCGAGGCGATCCTGCACGACGAGAACGCCGTCCTGCCCGTCAGCATCGTGCACGGTGGCCATCACGGCATCGACGGCGTCGCCCTCTCGATCCCCAGCATCGTCAACGCGAAGGGCGTCGCCCGCGTCCTCGACGTGCGGATGTCCGCCCACGAGGAGCGTCAACTCCACGCCTCCGCCGAGGCGCTGCGCAAGGTCCAGCAGGACCTCGGGATCTGAGCCCCGCCTCGCCCGAGGCATGACGATGCTCGCAGTGGGTACTGCTGCGGCATGAACGTCGTGGTCACCGGCGCAACCGGACTCGCGAGCGTCGCCGGAGGCCGCCTCCTCGCCGGAGCGACCCTTGCGCTCGCCGCGCTGCGCACCGCCCCCAAGCCGCTGCATCCGCGCGGTCGGGTCTGGGAGTCGCGGTACACCGCCACGGGAACCGGGTCGCCGACGGGGATCGCGTGGATCGACGAGGCCGGACGTCACGACGCCGTCATCCGGATCTCCGCCGCGATCGGGTTGCCCGAGGGCTGGGCGGACATCCGCGGCCTCGCGATCCGACTCGGGCTCAGCAGCGAGTCCGACGTGCTCCTGGCCAGCACGGGCTCCTCGCGGATCGGCCGCTTCGTGCTGCGAGTCGTCCGCCCCTCGACGCCCCATCTGGCCACGACGCTGTTGCCGTACCGAGGGCCCGACGGACCGGTGTGGCTGGCCGCCGCCGCGCAGGGTCCGCGCCGCTACGTCCTGCTGTGGTCGGACGGCTCGGCCCAGTGGACCGCCTTCGGCGACCTCGAACTGCTCCGGCCCTCATCGCAGGAGCCGAGCTTCGACCCCGTCCGCCGACCGCCGCCCGATCTCGCGAACTACGGCTGGGTCACGGCGTTGCGGGCTCCGGCCTACCGATCGGCACGCCGCAGCCGTGGCGAGTCGGCCGACGTCGGACGTCGCAGCACGTAGACGTCCATGACCCACCCGGCGGCGTCCTTCGCGCGGGTGCGCGCCGCGTGGATCCGCGGCAACGCCTCGGGGAGCGTCCCGTCGACGAGCTCCTGCGTTCGCGTGCCGAGGTTGGCGCCCCACCAGATCGACCACTCTGGGTCGAGAGCCTCCAGCGGCGCGAGGTCGCGGTTGAGCATCACCGCGACGTTCTCCTGCCCCTGGGCCACGGCCTCGGCGAGTCGGCGGCCGGTCGTGACGTGCAACGGCTGGCCGATCTCGTGCAGGACGATCCCGTGCGCCGCGGCGAGCGCCTGCACGCTGCTGATGCCGGGGATCACGACCAGCTCGGTGTCCGTGTCGGCGGCCACCCGGTCGAGCACCCGGATCGTCGAGTCGTACAGCGCCGGGTCGCCCCACACGAGGAAGCCGACGTCCCCGTCGATGCCGGAGATAGCCTCGGCGTAGCGCGCCGCCCGGGCCTCGTGCCACGCCGTGACCGCGTCCCGATAGTCCGACAACGTGCCCGTCCCGCCGGGGGAGCGGTCCCGCTCGGCATCCTCGACCACGACGATCGGGACGGCGGGCGCGTGCCGGGCCAACAGCGCCCGGCGGGCCGCCGCGAGGGGGTCGCCGGAGCGCTTCTCGGTCACCACGACGCACGCGACCGACTGCAGCGCCGCGACGGCCTGCAGCGTGACCTGGTCGGGATCGCCGGGACCGACGCCGATCAGCAGGAGTCGGCTCACCGGTCCTCCAGATCGCCCTCGATCGACAGGTAGACCTCCTGCATCGCGGCGAGGGTCGCGGGGTCGGGCTCCTGCCACAGGCCACGATCGGCAGCCTCGTGCAGTCGCTCGACGATCCCCCGCAGCGCCCACGGGTTCGCCTCGCGCATGAACGCCTGGTTGTCCTCGTCGAGGACGTACTCCTTCGCGAGGGTGTCGTACATCCAGTCGTGGACCACGCCGGTCGTCGCGTCGAGGCCATAGAGGTAGTCGACCGTGGCGGCCAGCTCGACGGCGCCCTTGTAGCCGTGCCGCTGCATCGCGCCGATCCAGCGCGGGTTGACGACGCGCGATCGGAAGACCCGCTGCGTCTCCTCGCGCAGGGACCGGGTGCGGACCTGGTCCGGGCTGGTCGAGTCGCCGACGTACGCCTGCGGGTCCTTGCCGGTCAGCGCGCGCACCGTGGCAACCATGCCGCCGTGGTACTGGAAGTAGTCGTCGGAGTCGGCGATGTCGTGCTCGCGGGTGTCGATGTTCTTCGCCGCGACCTGGATGCGCCGGTAGTTCGCACGCATGTCGTCCGCGGCCGGTGCACCGGCGAGGTCACGCCCGTACGCGAAGCCGCCCCACGCCGTGTAGACCTCCGCGAGGTCGGCGTCGTCGCGCCAGTTCCCCGACTCGACGACCTGCAGGATGCCCGCCCCGTAGGACCCCGGCGCGGAGCCGAAGATCCGGGTCGTGGCCCGGCGCGGGTCGCCGTGCGCGGCGAGCTCCTCCTGCGTGTGGGCGCGGACGAAGTTCTGGTCGACGGGCTCGTCGAGTCCTGCCACGAGCCGGACCGCGTCGTCGAGCATCGCGACGACGTGCGGGAAGGCGTCGCGGAAGAAGCCCGAGATCCGCACCGTGACGTCGATCCGCGGCCGGCCGAGCTCCGCGAGCGGGACGACCTCGAGGTCCGACACCCGGCGCGACGCCTCGTCCCACCGCGGACGGACACCGAGCAGGGCGAGCACCTCGGCGATGTCGTCGCCCGACGTGCGCATCGCCGACGTGCCCCACACCGACAGACCGACCGAGCGTGGCCACTCACCGGTGTCGTCGCGGTGGCGCTCGAGCAGCGAGTCGGCCATCGCCTGACCCGTCTCCCACGCGAGCCGGGACGGGACGGCCTTCGGGTCGACGGTGTAGAAGTTGCGGCCCGTCGGCAGGACGTTGACCAGCCCGCGCAGTGGTGAGCCAGACGGTCCGGCGGGGACGTACCCGCCCGCGAGGGCGTGCAGGACGGCGTCGATCTCGTCGGTCGTCCGCGCGAGCCGCGGCACCACCTCGGTCGCCGCGAACTCCAGCACCCGGACGACCTCGGGGTCCTCGTGCAGCCCGGCGGCGACGGCGAGATCCCAGGCGGCGGCCTCCATCGCCTCGACCAGCCCGCGGGCCCGCTGCTCGATCTCGTCGACAGCGGAGGTCGCGGCGCCCTCCTTCAGTCCGAGCGCGGCGCGCAGCCCCGGTACCGCCGCGGCCCGGCCGCCCCAGACCTGCGAGGCGCGCAGGATCGCCAGCACGAGGTCGACGCGCACGGCCCCCGTCGGAGCCTCGCCGAGAACGTGCAGGCCGTCGCGGATCTGGACGTCCTTGATCTCACACAGCCAGCCGTCGACGTGCAGGATGAAGTCGTCGAAGTCCTCGTCACCGGGGCGCTCGTCGAGGCCGAGGTCGCGATGCATCTCCGCGGCGTGCATGAGCTGCCAGATCTCGGCGCGGATCGCCGGCAGCTTCGCGGGATCCATCGCCGCGATGTTGGCGTGCTCGTCGAGCAGCTGCTCGAGCCGCGCGATGTCGCCGTACGTCTCGGCGCGAGCCATCGGCGGGATCAGGTGGTCGACGATCGTGGCGTGCGCGCGGCGCTTGGCCTGGGCGCCCTCGCCCGGGTCGTTGACCAGGAACGGGTAGACGAGCGGCAGGTTCGAGATCGCCGCATCCGTCGCGCAGGCGGCCGACAGGGCGGCGTTCTTGCCCGGCAGCCACTCCATCGAGCCGTGCTTGCCCAGGTGCACGACGGCGTGCGCCCCGAATCCCCGCTCGAGCCACAGGTAGGCCGCGAGGTAGTGGTGCGACGGCGCGAGGTCGGGATCGTGGTAGATCGCGACGGGGTTCTCGCCGAACCCCCGCGGCGGCTGGATCAGCACGACGAGGTTCCCGGCGGTGATCGTCGCGAGCACGATCTCGTCGGCGTCGTTGACGAACAGGCGCCCCGGTGCCGGTCCCCACGCCTCCTCGATCCCCGCCCGCAGCGAGGGATCCAACGTGGCGAACCACTCGCGGTACTGCGCGGCGGGGATCCGCACGTGCGCCGCGGTGAGGTCGCCCGACGTGAGCCACTCCTCGTCCTGGCCGCCGGCGTCGATCAGCGCGTGGATCAGGGCGTTGCCGGCCTCGGTCTCGTCCTCGAGCGACAGGCCCGGGATCGCGTCCGGGCCACCGAGGTCGTAGCCCGCGTCGGCCAGCCGCCGCAGTAGCCGCACCGCCGAGCGAGGCGTGTCCAGCCCGACCGCGTTGCCGACTCGGCTGTGCTTTGTCGGGTAGGCCGAGAGCATGAGCGCGAGCCGGCGGGACTCGGGGCGGACGTGGCGCAACCGCGCGTGCGCGACGGCGATCCCGGCGACCCTGGCGCACCGCTCGGGGTCGGCGACGTACCGGGGGAGGCCGTCGGCATCGATCTCCTTGAACGAGAACGGCGCCGTGATGATCCGGCCGTCGAACTCGGGGATGGCGATCTGGTTCGCGGAGTCCAGCGGCGTGACGCCGTCGTCGGAGGCGAGCCACTCGTCGCGGCTCGACGTCAGGCACAGGCCCTGCAGCAGGGGGATGTCGAGTGCGGCCATCCGCTCGACGTCCCACGCCTCGTCCTCGCCGCCGGCCGACGCGGCCGCGGGCGTGGCACCGCCGGCGGCGAGCACCGTGACGACGAGCGCGTCGAGGGTCGCCAGCTCCTCGAACAGGTCGGCCGGCGCCGAGCGCAACGAGGCGGAGAACACCGGGACGCCGGTCGCCTCGCCCGTGGCGTCGATCGCGTCGGCGAGCGCATGGGCGAATCCCGCGTTGCCGCTCGCCTCGTGGGCGCGGTAGTACAGGACCCCGATGCGCGGCAGGTCGGGCCGCGGCGGATGTGGGCGCTCCGCCCACCCCCACGCCGGCACGACGGCCGGCGGCTCGAAGCCCTCGCCGGTGAGCAGGATCGTGTCGGACAGGAACGCGTGCAGCTGGGCCAGGTTCGCCGGTCCGCCCTCGACGAGGTACCGGTGGGCCTGCGCCGCGATCCCGATCGGGACGGTCGACAGCTCCATGAGCTCGGCGCTCGGCGTCAGCTCGCCGCCGAGCACCACGAGCGGCCGGTCACCGATGTGCGGCAGGACCAGCTCGCGGACGTCGTCGGCGGTACCGAGGACCCGCGCCACCACGAGGTCGGCGGTCGCGAAATGCGCGGGCACGCCTCGGACGGGGTTGCCCCACAGCCAGTCCGCTCCGCTGGCGCGGGCCGAGAGCAGGTCGGTGTCGGACGTGGACAGCAGTGCGATGCGCGGCATCGATCCTCCTGGGGGTTCTCGCCCCTACGGTCGGAAGTCGCCGCGGCCAGTGTCTGGCTTGCCGATCGCTCGGACTCACAGTGGCGGAACCGCCCCGGAATCACACCGGAGTTCCTGGGTCCGCGGCGAGCGGACCGCGTCAGCGTACCGCGCTGCCCGGAGACATCGCGCCCCGTGCTGCTTACGCTGGCGGCATGACCACGGCTGTTCGGGACTACGCACCCGGCCGCATCGCGACCGTCGTCGGCACGGGGCCGACGGTGCTGCTCTGGCACGGGCGCGGACCGAACGAGCGGCTCAGCCTGACCCGTCTCGCGGAGGCGATCGCCGGGCACGGCCGGCGCGTCGTGGTCCCCGACTGGGACGCCTCGGCCCCGGACGGCGGCCGCGCCGAGCTGCTCACCTCGCTGCGCTTTGCCCGCGAGTCCGCCGACCACGATCCGGACGAGCTGACGCTCGTCGGCTGGTCCCTCGGCGGCGTCGCCGCGGCGAGCCTGACGCTGCACCAGCGCCGGCTCGGCATCGCGCTGGCGCGCACGGTGTGCGTCGCCTCGGGCTCGTTCGACCGGGTGGACCCGATCAGCGGCGCGCTCGTGGGACCCGCGACCTCGCGGACCGAGCGCCCGACGACCGTGGCCTTCGTGCACGGTCTGCTCGACGACCTCGTCCTGACCGACGAGGTCCGCAGCACCCACGCCCAGTGGAACGAGGCCGGCTGGCCGACGACCCTCGACGAGCTCGCCGCCGACCACTTCACGATCGTCGACGAGCACGCCGACGCCGTGGCCGCGATCGTGGTGCGCCCATGACCGGCACCGTGCGCACCCGACGCGACCTGTGCCCGGGCGTGTTCCGCCCGTGGGCGGCCGGCGACGGCGCGATCGTCCGGCTCCGGACTCCCGGCGGGGTCATCGCGACCGAGGCGCTCGGCGGCCTGCTCGACGTCGCGCGCGCCCACGCCGACGGCACCGTGCTGGTCACGAGCCGTGCAAACGTCCAGCTGCGCGGCATCGACGCGCCGGGCGGTGAGGTGCCGGACGAGGTCGTCGACGCGATCCGGGCGACCGGCCTGCTGCCCTCGGACACCCACGAGCTCGTCCGGAACATCGTCGCCTCGCCGTTGACCGGGCGGTCCGGGGGACGGGCCGACCTGCGCACTGTGGTTCGCGACCTCGACGCGCGCCTGTGCGCCGAGCCGGGACTCGCCGATCTCGGAGGTCGCTTCCTGTTCGTGCTCGACGACGGTCGCGGGGATGTCCTCGGGCGCTCCCTCGACCTCGGTCTCGTGGCGGTCGACGCCGCCCACGTCCAGCTGCGCGCCGGGCTGGACGGCTGGGGCGACGTCGTGCCGATCGCCGAGGCGGCCGCGCGACTCGTCGACCTCGCGCGGGAGTTCTCGCGCGTTCGCGGGAGCGGGCCGCAGGCCGCGTGGCACGTCGACGAGCTGCCCCGGGGACCCTCCGGACTGCTCGGCCGGACGACCCGCGACCCGCGCACGCGCGTGCACGCGGACCCGCCGGCTCCCGGCCGGCACCGCCAGGGCGACGGTCGCGCCTTCGACGTCGTCGACCTGCCCGAGGGCCTCGTGACGGCCCAGTTGTTCGCCCGCCTGGCCGCTTCCGGTGCGGCCGGGCTCGTGCTGACGCCGTGGCGTAGCGTCGTGATCCCCGACCTGGAGGACGCGTGAACACATCCACTCCCGTGCGACCGACGGCCCACTTCGCGTACGAGAAGTCCGGCCCCGCGATCTACGTCGACTCGTTCGCGACGATCCGTCGCGAGGCCGACCTGGCCGGCAACCCGGCCGACGCCGAGAAGGTCGCCGTCCGGATGATCCACGCCACGGGTCAGACGGACCTGGCGCGCGACCTCGTCGTCCATCCCGGGCTCGTGGCGGCTGCGCGCACGGCGCTCGAGCGGGGCGCGCCGATCCTCACCGACGCGACCATGGTCGCCTCCGGCGTCACCCGCTCGCGGCTGCCGGCCGACAACGACGTGCTGTGCCTGCTCGGCGATCCCCAGGTTCCCGAGCTCGCCCGGGACTGGGGGACCACTCGGTCGGCGGCCGCGGTGTCGCTGTGGGCCGACCGGCTCGACGGTGCCGTTGTCGCGTTCGGCAACGCTCCGACCGCGCTGTTCCACCTGCTCGAGATGCTGCTCGACGGGGCTCCACGACCAGCGGCGATCATCGGCGTGCCGGTGGGCTTCATCGGTGCGGCCGAGTCGAAGGACGCCCTCGCCTCCTTCGCCGAGGATCACGGCATCGACGTGCCGTTCCTGACCGTCCGCGGTCGCCGAGGTGGCTCGGCGATGGCGGCCTCGGCGCTCAACGCGCTCGCCCAGGAGCGGGAATGACCGGCCGGCTAATCGTCGTCGGGCTCGGCCCGGGCGATCCCGACCTGCTGACGATCAAGGCCGCGCGGGTCGTCGCGACGGCCCCCGTCGTCGCGTTCCACCACGCGCCCGGCCGGTCGTCGAACGCGCGGCGGATCGTCGCGCACCTGCTCGGTGGCGAGACGATCGAGGAAGCCCTGGAGTACCCCGTGACGACGGGCGAGACCGACCACCCCGGCGGCTACGCGGGAGCGATGGCCGACTTCTACGAGGACTGCGCCGACCGGCTCGCCGACCACCTCGACGCGGGCCGGGACGTGGCCTTGCTCGCCGAGGGCGACCCGCTCTTCTACGGCTCCTCGATGTACGTGCACGACCGGCTCAGCCTGCGGTACGACACCGAGATCGTGCCCGGGGTCCCCGCGTTCGCCGCCGGCACCGCGGCGACGCGTACCCCGCTCGTGCGGCAGACCGACGTGCTGACGGTCCTGCCCGGCACACTCGGTCGCGCCGAGCTGGCGCGGCGGCTCGCCGACACGGATGGCGCGATCATCATGAAGCTCGGGCGGACCTTCCCGGACGTCGTGGCCGCGTTGCGCGAGGCGGGCCGCCTCGACGACGCGATCTACGTGGAGCGCGCCTCGATGTCCGGCGAGCGCCACCTGCGGGTCACCGACGTCAACCCGGACGACGTGCCGTACTTCTCGCTCGTGATCGTGCCGGGGGACACCCACGCGAAGCGGCGCCGGTACGACGATCCGGCCACGGGCGTCGACGGGACGTCGCCGGGCGCGACGGTGCACGTGCTGGGCCTCGGTCCCGGCCCCGAGGGCTGGCTCACCCCCGAGGCGGCGGCGGTCCTCGACTCGGTCGACCACGTCGTCGGCTACGCGCCGTACGTGAACCGGGTGCCCCAACGCGAGGGCCTCGAGCGGCACGCCTCGGGCAACACGGTCGAGCTCGACCGCGCGCGGTTCGCCCTCGACCTCGCGCGGGCGGGCCACCGTGTCGCGGTCGTGTCCGGCGGTGACGCCGGGATCTTCGGGATGGCCTCGGCCGTCTTCGAGGCCGCCGCCGACCCCGCGTACGTCGACGTGCACGTCGAGGTGCTCCCCGGCGTGTCCGCGGTGCAGGCCGTCGCCGCCCGCGCCGGTGCACCGATCGGTGCGGACTTCGCCGTCGTGAGCCTCTCGGACCGACTCAAGTCGTGGGACGTCGTCGAGGCCCGCCTGCGCGCGATCGCCGAGGCCGACCTCGTGCTGGCGGTCTACAACCCGCGTTCGTCCGAGCGCCCGCACCAGGTCGCGCAGATGCGCGAACTCCTGCTGCAGCACCGCGATCCGGCGACCGTCGTGGTCGTCGGCCGCGACGTCGGGCGCGCCGAGGAGTCGCTGGTCGTCACGACCCTCGCCGACCTCGACCCGGAGTCGATCGACATGAAGTGCCTCATCATCGTCGGCGCCTCGTCCACCCGCGTCACCCCCGACGGCCGCGTCTGGACCCCGCGCTTCGTGGAGCGGTGACCTACGCACCTCTGGGTCGTGTTTGGGGTGCGCAGGTCACCGCCGGCGGGGTCCGGTGGTGCGGTGGTGGGTGGGGCGGTGAGTTGTGTACCTCTGGGCCTCGCTTGGGGTGCGTAAGTCACCGCCCGCGGGGGTCCGGTGGTGTGGTGGTGGGTCGGGCGGTGAGTTGTGTACCGCTGCGCCTCGTTTGGGGTGCGTAAGTCACCGCCCGCGGGGGTCCGGTGGTGTGTTGGTGGGTCGGGCGGTGAGTTGCGTACCGCTGCGCCTCGTTTGCGGTGCGTAAGTCACCGCCCCCGCGTCAGCCGCGCTTGAGGGAGCGGTCGCGGGCGGGGTCGTAGAGGTAGGAGTCGGCGCCGCGGACGTCCGAGGCGAGGGCCGGTCCGACGAGGATGACGGCGCCGTGCCGCAGGTCCGCGGCCTCGACCGCGTCGGCGATGTCGGCGAGGGTGCCGCGCAGGACGACCTGGTCGGGTTGGCTCGCGTGGAACACGACGGCGACCGGGCACGCCGGCCCGTAGTGCTCGGCCAGCTCGGCGGAGAGCTCGCGGATGCGGGTGATGGCCAGGTGCAGGGCGAGCGTGGCACCCGTGGCGGCGAACGCGGAGAGCTGCTCGCCGGCGGGCATCGCCGTCGAACGGGCGTGGGTGCGGGTGAGCACGACCGACTGGGCGACCTCGGGGACGGTCAGCTCAGCCCCGAGCAGGGCGGCGGCCGCCGCGTAGGCGGGAACGCCCGGGCACACGTCCCACGGCACGCCGTGTGCGTCGAGCCGGCGTGCCTGTTCGTGCAGGGCCGAGTAGACCGACGGATCGCCGGAGGTCAGCCGCACGGCCGTGAGGCCCGCGACGTGGGCGTCGACCAGCTCGGCCGTGATCGCGTCGAGGTCGAGGTCCTGCGTGTCGACGAGGCGGGCGTCCGCGCGGCAGTGGGAGAGGACCACCGCGTCGATGTAGGTCCCCGGGTACAGGACGACGTCCGCGGAACCCAGCAGGTGGGCGGCGCGCAGGGTCAGCAGGTCGGCGGCGCCGGGTCCCGCGCCCACGAAGTGCACGGTCACGAGGGGTCCTTCCTGACGGTCCACTGGGTGATCGAGCGTGCCGGCTTCCAGCCCGAGAACGAGCCGAGCCGGTCGACCTGCTCGACCGAGAGTCGGGTCAGCTCGCCGCCGAGGTCGGCCTGGGCGTCCTCGACGAGGCGCACGGTCTCGCGGGCGACGGCGTGCGCCACGAGGACGCCCCCGGGCCGCAGCGCGGACCAGGGCGCCGCGATCGCTGCGGCGCTGATCCCGCCGCCGAGGAAGACCGCGTCGGGAACGGGGAGGTCGGGCGAATCGAGCGCATCGGGAGCAGCGCCGCGCAGGACCCGGATCCCCGGGACGCCGAGGCGCAGCGCATTGGCCTCGATGCGGTCGGCCCGGTCGGGATCGCGCTCGATCGCCCACGTCGTGCCGGTGCCCGACGCGAGCATCCACTCGATGCCCACCGAGCCGGCGCCGGCGCCGACGTCCCACAGGACGGCGCCGGGGAACGGCGAGAGCCGGGCCAGCGCCGAGGCCCGCACGTCGCGCTTGGTCAGCTGGCCGTCGTGGTCGAAGAGGTCGTCGGGCAGACCGGGGGCGGTCGGCCGAGCAGGACCGTCGCACTCGATCGCGAGCACGTGCAGGCGAGGCGGCGTCTCGTGCCACGCGTCGGCGGTCGCGGTGATCCGCGTTTCCGCCGCGGCACCGAGGTTCGCCAGGACGGTGAGCCGGCTCGACCCGTAGCCGAGGCTCGCGAGCAGGTCGGCGACGCGGCGCGGGGTCGTCTCGTCGGTCGAGAGCACGAGGATCCGGCGGCGGGGAGCCAGATGGCGGGGGAGTGTTCGCGGATCACGGACCACCGCGACCGTCTCGGCGGGCCACGTCATGCGGGCGCCGGCCAGGGCCACCGACGAGACGGCGGGCTCGACGCTCACGGCGCCGGACCCCACGACATCCTCGATCGTGGTCGCGATCCCGGCGACGAGCGGATCGCCCGAGGCGAGCGCGACGACGGTGCCCTCGAGGCCGTCGAGCAGGCCCGGAAGGCCTTCGCGCAGGGGCGCCGGCCAGGGCTCACGACGCTGTCCCGCGACCGCCGGGACCATGGCCAGATGGCGTTCGCCACCGAGCAGGACGTCGGCCGCGAGCACCTCCTCGCGCAGCGCGGGGGCGAGGCAGTCCCACCCGTCGGCGCCGACACCGATGACCCGGATCCGTGACATGGCCGCCACCGTAGCCGCCCCGATCCGTGCGTAGACTGCTCGGGTCAGGCCCGAGGTGCCCCTCCGGGGGAGAATCGGGAAACTGGTGAGAATCCAGTACAGGGCCCGCTGCGGTGATCCGGCTTTCGCCGGTAAGTCCGAAGACCGGCCTCGGTGCCTGAGGACGCCCGCGATCGCGCGCGTCTCCAGTTGGCACAGAGCGCGGGAGCCCCGAATGCCACAGCAGTATCCGTTCAGTGCTGTCGTCTCCGCAGACGACATGACCCTGGCCCTCCTCCTCGTCGCCGTCTCCCCGGAGATCGGCGGCGTCCTCGTCCGAGGCGAGAAGGGCACCGCGAAGTCCACCGCCGTGCGGGCGTTGGCCGCGGTGCTGCCGCCGATCCGCGTCCGCGAGGGCGACCGGTTCTCGGTCGACCCCGAGGACGCCAGCCCGTTGTCACCCGACGCCCCGTACGGGCCGGCTGCCGTGGTCGAACGCCCCGTGCGGCTCGTCGAGCTGCCCGTCGGCGCGACCGAGGACCGCGTGCTCGGCTCGCTCGACCTGCAGCGCGCGCTCGGCGACGGCGTGGCCCAGTACGAGCCGGGCCTGCTGGCGCGCGCCCACCGCGGGATCCTCTACGTCGACGAGGTCAACCTGCTGCACGACCACCTCGTCGACGTGCTGCTCGACGCGGCGGCGACCGGCCGGGCGAGTGTCGAGCGCGACGGGGTGTCGGTCGAGCACGCCGCGCGTTTCGTCCTGATCGGCACGATGAACCCCGAGGAGGGCGAGCTGCGGCCGCAGCTGCTCGACCGGTTCGGGCTCGCCGTCGACGTCACCGCACCGAGTGATCCGCGGGCCCGCGCCGACGTCGTCCGTCGCCGCATCGCGTTCGACGCTCACCCCGACGCGTTCGTCGCCGACTTCGCGGAGGCGGAGTCCGACCTGCGCGATCGGATCGTGGAGGCGCGGGACCTGCTGCCGAAGGTCGGACTCGAGGACGAGACCCTCCTGCGGATCGCCGAGGTCTGCTCCGCCTTCGGCGTCGACGGCCTCCGCGCCGACATCGTGATGGCGCGTACCGCCGTGGCGCATGCCGCGTGGCAGGGCCGCACCGACGTCACGAACGACGACCTGCGCGTCGCCGCGAGGCTCGCCCTGCCGCACCGGCGGCGGCGCAACCCCTTCGACGCGCCCGGTGTCGACGAGGAGCAGCTGGACGACCTCCTGCCGCCCGACGACGAGCCGGACGGACCTGACGAGGATCCCGGCGGCGACGACGGTCCCGACGGGGGAGCCCCGCCGCCGTCCGGACCCGAGGACGGCCCCGACGAGGCGCCCACGCGGGAGCCGGGTGACACGCCGACCGAGGCTCCGGCCGCACCGTCCACGGTGGCCGCGCCCGTGGGCCAGACGTACCGGACGAAGGTCCTGCGCGTCGACGGAGTGGGTGTCGGGTCCGCGGGCCGCCGGTCGCGCGCCGTCACGGACCGCGGACGCCGCATCGGCGCGGCTCCCCGCGGCACGACCGACGGCCCGATCCACCTCGTCGAGACGATCCGCGCCGCGGCGCCGCACCAGACCCGTCGAGGACGTCTCACGGGACCGCTGGACCTGCGGGCCGACGACCTGCGGCGCGCCGTCCGCGAGGGTCACGAGAGCAACCTCGTCCTGTTCTGCGTCGACGCCTCCGGGTCGATGGCCGCGCGCCGGCGGATGGAGGCGGTCAAGACCGCGATCATGTCGCTGCTGCTGGACGCGTACCAGCGGCGCGACAAGGTCGGGCTCGTCACCTTCCGCGGCAGCGGTGCCGAGCTCGCGCTCCCGCCCACAGGTTCCGTCGAGATCGCGGCGCGGCGACTGCGGGAGCTGCCGGCCGGCGGTCGCACTCCGCTCGCCGAGGCTCTCGCGACGTGCGCCGAGGTCGTCCGGGTCGAGCGGCTGCGCGACCCGCGTCGCCGGCCGTTGCTCGTCCTGGTGACCGACGGGCGGGCCACCAGCGGCACCGACGCGGTCCCACGATCGCAACGGGCCGCGGCCCACCTGGCCGACGCGCGCGTGGACACCGTGGTCGTCGACTGCGAGACGGGGCGCTTCGCCCTCGGCCTCGCCGGAGTGCTGGCCGGGATCCTCGGCGCCGAGCACGTGCCGCTCGCCGAGATCAGCGCGGACGCGTTGGCCTCGATCGCCACGAACCGGCGGGCGGCCTGATGCCCCAGGGACAGCCGCTGGTCGTCCCCGACGACGGCCTCACGACGCGGCAACGCCGCAACCAGCCGCTGCTCATGGTGCACACGGGCAACGGCAAGGGGAAGTCCACGGCCGCGTTCGGCCTCGCGATCCGCGCGTGGAACCAGGGCTGGGACGTGGGCGTCTTCCAGTTCGTGAAGTCCGCGAAGTGGCGCATCGGCGAGCAGACCGTCCTCGAGCGGCTCGGCGAGCTGCACGCGCAGACCGGCGAGGGTGGCCCGGTCGAGTGGAACAAGATGGGCTCGGGCTGGTCGTGGTCGCGCAAGGCCGGCGACACCGAGGACCACGCACGCGATGCCGCCGAGGGCTGGGCGGAGGTCAAGCGTCGGCTGGCCGAGGAACGTCACGACCTGTACGTCCTCGACGAGTTCACCTACCCGATGGCATGGGGCTGGGTTGACGTCGACGACGTCGTCGAGACCCTCGCGAGCCGGCCCGGGCGGCAGTACGTCGTGATCACCGGACGTCGGGCCGACCAGCGGCTGCTCGAGGTCGCCGACCTCGTGACCGAGATGGTCCAGGTGCGTCATCCCTTCGAGCGCGGCCAGAAGGGCCAGCGGGGCATCGAATGGTGAGCGCGGCCCGGGTCGTGCTCGCGGCACCGGCCTCGGGGCACGGCAAGACCACCGTCTCGACCGGGATCATGGCCGCCCTCACCCGCCGCGGGATAGCCGTCACGGGCCACAAGGTCGGTCCGGACTACATCGATCCGGGGTACCACGCCCTCGCCACCGGTCGCCCCGGACGCAACCTCGACCCGTTCCTCGTGGGCGAGGACCGGATCGCCCCGCTGCTCGCGCACGGTGCGGCGGCCGGCGAGGTCGCCGTGATCGAGGGCGTCATGGGCCTGCACGACGGGCAGCTCGGCACCGAGGGCTTCTCGTCGACGGCGCACGTCGCCCGGCTGACGGACAGTCCGGTCGTCATGGTCGTCGACGTCTCGCACGCCTCCCGCACGATCGCCGCGATGGTCGAGGGCGTCGCGCGTTTCGACCCGCGGGTCCGGATCGCCGGGGTGATCCTCAACCGGGTCGCCTCGCCCCGGCAGTCGGCCGAGATCCGCGCCGCCCTCGCGACGAGCGGCCTGACGGTCGTGGGGGAGCTGGGCCGCGACAGCCGCCTGCACGTGCCCTCGCGCCACCTCGGCCTGGTCCCCGCGGCCGAGCGCGACGAGGCGGCCTCGACGCTCGAGACCCTCGCCGAGCTCGTCGAGCGCGGCGTCGACCTCGAGGCCGTGATGAGGATCGCCCGCACCGCGCCTCCGCTCGACGTCCCGGCCTGGGATCCCGCTGCCGAGGTGGGCGCTCCCGTCGAGGGTGCGCCCGTCGTCGCCGTCGCGGGTGGTCGGGCCTTCACATTCCGCTACGCCGAGCACGTCGAGCTGTTGCGGGCCGCGGGCTGCGAGATCGCCGAGTTCGACCCACTCGTCGACCCGTCCCTGCCCGCGGGTGCGAGTGCGCTGTACCTCGGTGGCGGGTTCCCCGAGGTGCACGCCGCCGACCTGTCGGCCAACCACGCGCTGCGGGCGGACGTCCGGGCCGCCGTGCGCGACGGGATGCCGACCGTCGCGGAGTGCGCCGGGCTGCTCTACCTGTGCCGCAGCCTCGACGGCCGTCCCATGACGGGCGCGATCGACGCCGACGCGCGGATGACCCCCCGGCTGACCCTCGGCTACCGATCTGGCACCGCGACCCACGGTCAGCTGCTGGCGGACGAGGGCGCTCCCGTGAGCGGCCACGAGTTCCATCGGACCCGAGTCGAGCCCGTCGCCGGACCCGCCGCCTGGTCGTGGGGGGAGGACGCCCACGACGGGTTCGCGTCGAACTCGCTCGTGGCCTCCTACCTGCACGTGCACTGGGCGGGGCATCCCGACCACGCGCGCCGGTTCGCCCGGGCCGCCGCGGAGTTCGCCTCGAGCGGCCGCCCAGCCGTGGTGCCGAGCACGGCTGCGAGCACCGCCACGCTGCCGCTCCCGCACCCGCTGCGGCACCACGGCGACGTGGAAGCCGCTGCCGGTCTCGCCGACTTCGCGGTCAACGTCCACGAGGACGGACCACCGGACTGGCTCGTCCGAGCCCTGGCCGACGGCGTCGCGGACGTCACCCGGTACCCCGACCCGACCACGGCCACGGCCCTCGTCGCCGGGCTGCACGGCCGTCCGGACGACGAGGTCCTGCTGACCGCAGGTGCCGCGGAGGCGTTCACGCTCATCGCCCGAGCCCGACCGTGGCGGCACCCCGTCGTCGTGCATCCGCAGTTCACCGAGCCCGACGTGGCGCTCTCGGCCGCCGGGCACACCGCGACGCGCGTGCTCCTGTCGGCCGAGGACGACTTCCGGCTCGACCCGGACCTCGTTCCGGACGATGCGGATCTCGTCGTGGTCGGCAATCCCACCAACCCGACGGGCGTCCTGCACCGCGCCGAGGCGCTGCGCTCCCTCGTGCGACCCGGGCGGCTCGTCGTCGTCGACGAGGCCTTCATGGACGCCGTGCCGGACGAGTCCGAGTCGCTCGCGTCCGGCGCCGACCCGGGCGTCCTCGTGGTCCGCAGCCTCACGAAGCTCTGGGCGATCCCCGGAGTCCGCGCGGGCTACGTGCTCGCGGCGCCGGAGGTGATCGCCGACCTGCGCGGCCGGCAGTCGCCGTGGAGCGTCTCGGCCGCAGCCCTGTCGGCCGTCACGGCGATCGTCCGGCACGGCGCCGCAGAGCAGACGCGACGAACCGACGCGCTGACCGGGGCGACGGCCGAGCTCGTGGCGGGGCTCGACAATCTCGGCCTGCGAGCCGTGCCCGGCCACGCGCCGTTCGTGCTCGTCCGCGTTCCCGACGGCACCCACGCCGCCCTGCGCGACCTGGGCTTCGCCGTGCGCCGCGCCGACACGTTCCCCGGGCTCGACGACGGCTGGATCCGCATCGCCGCCCGACGCCCCGAGACGACCGCGCCCCTGCTCGACGCGCTCGCCGCACTCACCGGGAGCACGCGGTGAACGCGCGGGGACGCCACGTGCTGCTCACGTGGGGCGACGCGACCGCAGCCGCGACGGCCCATGACCTGATCGCCGACGGTGCCCGGGTGAGTGTCGTCGCCCCGACCGCCTGCGGGTCGGTCGAGGACCTCGCCGATCGGGGGCACCTCGCGTGGCACGCACGACCCGCCACCCTCGACGACCTCACGGCGGCTGACGTCGTGCTGAACCGCCCGCCGGTTGCCGAGGGCGCGCCGGTCGGCTCCCGCGGCGAGGTCGTCCTCGTCGGTGGCGGCCCGGGCGATCCTGGCCTGCTGACGGTCGCAGGCCTCGAGGCGCTGCGCACCGCCGACGTCGTCGTTACGGACCGGCTCGCACCACTCGGCGTACTGACCGAACTTCGGCCCGGCGTCGAGGTGATCGACGTCGCCAAGGTCCCCGGCGGCCGCCAGACCTCGCAGGAGCGGATCAACGCACTGCTCGTGACCCATGCGGCCGCGGGCCGGCGGGTCGTGCGTCTCAAGGGCGGGGACGGGTTCGTCTTCGGCCGTGGCGGCGAGGAGGTCCGGGCGTGTGCCGAGGCCGGTGTCCCCGTGCGGGTCATCCCCGGCGTCAGCTCGTCGATCTCGGTGCCGGCGCTCGCGGGCATCCCGGTCACGCACCGCGGGCTCACCCAGGGGTTCTCCGTCGTCTCGGGTCACGTGCCGCCGGGACATCCGGAGTCGACGATCGACCACGCCGCCCTGGCCCGCTCCGGCACGACCATCGTCGTGCTGATGGGGGTGCGGAACCTCGCCTCGATCTGCGCGGCACTCGTCGAGGCAGGCCGTGACCCGCAGACCCCCGCGGCGGTCATCGCCGACGGTGCGCTGCCGAGCCAGCGCACGGTCGTCGGCGACCTCGCGACGATCGCCGACCTCGCCAAGGCCGCCGAGATCGGCGCGCCCGCGGTGACCGTGATCGGCGACGTCGTGGCCGAGGCGCACGCGTGAGCGTCCCGACGTGGTGGGTGCGGCACGGCCAGTCGACGTGGAACGCCGCCGGTCTGGTGCAGGGCCGTGAGGCGGCACCGCCGTTGACCGACCTCGGCCTCCGACAGGCGCAGGAGGTGGGGCGGGCGCTGCGTGGCTGCGGTGCGACGAGGCTGCTGGTGTCGCCCGCCGTCCGAGCCCAGCAGACGGCGGCTCCCGTCTCCGTCGCGCTTGGCGTGCCCTGCGAGACCGACGACCTGCTGGTCGAGCAGGGGCTCGACGAGTCGGTCGCCGCGGTCCGTGAACGGATCGTCCGCACGCTGCGGTCGATCACCGAGCCGACGGTCCTGGTCACCCATGGAGACGTGATCGTGGCCGCCGCGCACGTGCTCGCGGGCCGTGCGATCGACGTCCCTGACAACGGTGCGGTGCTGCGCTGGGACCCCCCCGGCGCTCTGTTAGTCTGACGGCGAACTCGACCGAGGAAGCCGGTGTGAATCCGGCGCAGTCGCGCTACTGTGACGCCCCGCCCAGCGGAGCGAAGCCAGACCCGGAGCCGAGATCGCCCATCGATCAGGGACGCAGTCATCCCAGGAGGCAACACATGAGTCACGTCATTTCGCCCGCAGCCGATCACGGCGCGGTCCCCACCATTGCGCTCGGAACCATCGCCCCGTGGGCGGTCTTCTTCGGCCTGTTCGCCCTCGTGGTGCTGTTCCTGGTCACGTCCGACCAGGGTGCGGTCTCGATTCCCGCGGGCAACGCGGTCCACGAGTGGGTCCACGACGGACGTCATCTGCTCGGCTTCCCCTGCCACTGACGCCCTCGTCGCACCCCGCTGTCCACCGGACCCACCCGGCGCCTCGCCGGTGGGGGTCCGGTGATCCCTCGTACCCGAACGGACCCCTCATGAGCACTCTCAACGCACGCCAGTTCCTCGTCTTCGGCATGATCGCCGGCCTCGTCGCCGGCATCCTCACGTTCGCCGTCGCCTACGCGGTCGGCGAACCGCACGTCCAGACCGCGATCGAGTTGGAGGAGTCGCACGCCGCGGCTCCCGTGGTCGCCCACGGCAAGGGCATCGCCCAGCAGCCCGCCCACGCCCTGGCGCAGCACGGCGACGCGGGGGAGGTCGAGGTCTCGCGCGCCAACCAGCGCAGCTGGGGCCTGCTGACCGCCACGGTCGCGACCGGCGTCGCCCTCGGCGGACTCGTCGGCCTCATCTCGGCCGCCGGCGTCGGCCGACTCGGGCGGCTGCGACCCAGCCAGACGGCCGGTGTCGTCACCCTGCTCGGCTACGTCGCGGTGTCGCTCGTGCCGTTCCTGAAGTACCCGGCCACGCCGCCGGCCGTCGGCAGCGGCGACACGATCGGGCACCGCACGACGGTCTACTTCGCCTTCCTGCTGGTGTCGGTGCTCGCTGCCGTCATCGCGGTCGCGGTCACGAAGGCACTGCTCGCGAGGTACGGCACGTTCGGGGCGATCCTCGCCGGCGTCTGCGTCTACCTCGTGCTGGTCGTCGTCGCGGGCCAGGTGTTCGCCACGGTCGACGAGATCGGTGACTTCCCGGCCGATGTGCTCTGGTACTTCCGACGCGGTTCGCTCATGACGATCACGACGATGTGGGCGTCCATCGGCATCGTCCTGGCGTGGCTCGTCGGGCGGGCGACGGCACGCGCCGACGCCGTGGCGGTCCGGAAGGACCTGGCCGCGAGCCTGTGATGGCCCGAGCCGCCGGACTGGTCGCCGGCTACGCGATCGACCGCGTGGTCGGCGACCCCCGGCGGGGCCACCCCGTCGCCGCGCTCGGCCGGTCGGCGGCGAGGCTCGAGTCCGCCATGTACGCCGATCGGATCGGTCGAGGTGCCGTGTACACGGCCCTCCTGGTCGGCGGCGGGGCCGTCGGAGCGACCCTCGTGGACCGGCGGCTCGCGTCGCACCCCGTCGCGCGGACGGCCGTCACGGCGGTGGCGACGTGGGCGGTCCTCGGCGGCCGGACCCTCGGCGTGGAGGCGCACGCCGTCGGTGACCTGCTCGCGGCTGACGACCTGCCCGCCGCGCGACGACGGCTGACCCACCTCGTCGGTCGCGACACGAGTGCACTCGACGCCGCCGGGATCACGCGGGCCGTCGTCGAGTCGGTCGCCGAGAACACGAGCGACGCCGTCGTCGCACCCCTGCTGTGGGGCGGCGTCCTCGGCATCCCGGGACTCGTCGGCTACCGCATCGCGAACACGCTCGACGCGATGGTGGGTCACCGCAGCGCGCGGTACGAGCGGTTCGGGAAGGCCTCGGCGCGCCTCGACGACGTCCTCAACGTGCTGCCGGCCCGGGCGTCGGCCCTGCTCACGGCGGTCGTCTCACCCACGGTCGGAGGCGATCGCGCGACGACGTGGCGCACGTGGCGCCGCGACGCCCGACGTCACCCGAGCCCCAACGCCGGACAGGTCGAGTCGGCCTTCGCCGGGGCGCTCGGGATCCGGCTCGGTGGCCGCAACGTCTACGGCGACCGGGTCGAGCACCGGCCCGAGCTCGGCGACGGGCGCACGGCCCGACGCGAGGACATCGCGCGCGCCGTGCGGCTGGCCGACCGGGTCGACCTCGCGGCGCTGGGAGTCGCGGTCAGCCTCGCGCTCGCGCCCAGGCTGCGGCGGCGGCCGGGTCGCTGACGGTCTCGGCGGGCGGCAGCGGGGTCCGGCGGACGACGACGACGGGCAGTCCGAGCGCTGTCGCGGCCTCGAGCTTCGGCCACGTGTAGGTGCCGCCGGAGTCCTTCGTGACGACGACGTCGACGCGGTGACCGCGCATGAGCTCCAGCTCGCCGTCGAGCCGGTAGGGGCCGCGACTGCGCAGCAGCGACCACGCGTCGGGCAGCGGATGGTCCGGTGCGTCGACCACGCGGACGAGGGCTGCATGGGTGGCGAGCGGTCCGACGAACGCCGGCAGCGACTGCCGTCCGACAGTCAGGAACGGTCGCACCCCGAGGTCGGCGGCCGCCGTCGCGGCGGCGTCGTGGTCGTCGACCCAGCACCACCGATCGGCGCCGGGAGCATCGGCCCAGCCCGGCCGCTCCAACCGCAGCAGCGGCACTTGCTCGGCCGTGCATGCGGCCACGGCATGGCAGGACATGCCCGCGGCGAACGGATGCGTCGCATCGACGACCGCCGTGACCGACTCGGTGCGCAGGAACTCGCGGAGCCCGTCGACGCCGCCGAAGCCGCCGATGCGCACCGGTCCGACGGGCAGTCGCGGATCGGCGACCCGGCCCGCGAGGGACGACACGAACCGCGGGCCGCCCTCGAGCAGCCGGGCGAGGGCCCGCGCCTCCGAGGTGCCACCCAGCACGAGGACCGTCACGCGATCCCTCCCGGTGGCACGACGGGCAGGTCGGAGGTGGCGCCGCCGGCGATCAGCGCGTCGATCGCGGCCACGTCGAGGTGGGCGTCGACGAGATCGGCGAGGGCGTCGATCCGCGCCTCCCGGGCGATCGCGAAGGACACGCTCGTCGGTGCGCGTCGCCGGCCCGTCGAGGACGCCACCTCGGCCAGGAACGCCGAGCGGAACGCATCGGACTCGAGGCTGCCGTGCCACATCGTGCCGAACACGGTCCCCGCGCGGGCGCCGCCGAGGAAGTCCTCGACACCGTCGCCGCGAGTCACCCGGCCGTGGTGGATCTCGTATCCGTGGGCGGGTGCGCCGAGCGCCGCTCCGGTGGGCAGGCGCAGCACCTTGTCGGCGCCGAAGGTCGTGGCCGCGTCGAGCAGGCCGAGTCCCTCGACCGTGACCCCCGGATCGCCCTCGACGCCCTCGGGATCGCGGATCTCGGCGCCGAGCAGCTGGAAGCCGCCACAGATCCCGAGCACGGGACGCCCGCGGCGCGCGTGCTCGACCACCGCGGTGTCGAGGCCACGTGCGCGCATCCACGCGAGGTCGGAGATCGTCGAGCGGGTGCCCGGGACGACGACGAGGTCGGCGTCGGCGAGATTGCGCGGATCGCTCACGAAGCGCACGTCGACGTCGGGCTCGAGGCCGAGTGCGTCGACGTCCGTGAAGTTGCTGATCCGGGGGAGCCGGACGACGGCGACCCGGATCGGGTTCGCGTGGGCCGCGGTGCGGGCCCCGACGTCGAGGCCGTCCTCGGAGTCGAGCCAGACGTCCGGGCTGAACGGCAGGACGCCGAGCACGGGTCGTCCCGTGACCCTCGCGATGGCGTCGTTCGCCGGCGCGAGCAGCGTCTCGTCGCCCCGGAACCTGTTGACCACGAAGGCCGAGACGAGCCGCTGGTCGGCCGGCTCCAGCAGCGCGACCGTGCCGTGGAACGAGGCGTAGACGCCGCCGCGGTCGATGTCGCCGACCACGATCACGGGCATGTCCGCATGGCGGGCCAGTCCCAGGTTCACGAAGTCGCCGGCGCGCAGGTTGATCTCAGTGGGGCTGCCGGCGCCCTCGGCGATCACGACGTCGTAGCGCGAGCTCAGGTCGTCGAAGGCCGCGAACGCGGCGTGCTCGAGCGCGGGCCGGCGGCCGGCGAAGTCGCGGGCCCCGAGGGTTCCGGCGGGCCGGCCGTTCACGACGACGTGACTGCGCCGGTCGCTGCCGGGCTTCAGCAGCACGGGATTCATCGCCACCTCGGGCGTCACGCGCGCCGCGACCGCCTGGACCCACTGGGCCCGGCCGATCTCGGCGCCCGCACCGTCGGGACCGGCGACGACCATCGAGTTGTTCGACATGTTCTGCGCCTTGAACGGTGCGACCGAGACGCCGCGACGGACCAGCGAGCGGCACAGTCCCGTGGTGAGCACGCTCTTGCCGGCATCGGACGTCGTCCCCGCGACGAGCAGCGTTCCACGCACCGCCTCAGGCTAGCCAGCCTCGCCCCGGGGCCGGCGACCGGTCACGCGTGGTGCGGGTCGGTCCGCCGGACGAGGTCGGCCATGACGGCCGCCAGGTCGGGCGGGTCGCCGGCGATCGCACGCTGCCGGTCCGCGCCGTTGCCGTGGTCGAGGACCCGCCGCACGCCGTCGGTGACCTGATCGGTCGTTCCCGTCTCGGCGAGGGCGGGCGCGATCACGCCCAGCAGCGAGTCCATCGCGACCCGCGCGGGCACGAGGCGCTGCGTGAGGGGATCGATCAACTGGCCGCGGACGCCGTCGTGGCGGGCCCGCCACCGCGCGGCGCGCAGGAGGTCCACGCGCCAGTCCTGCGTCGTGCCGCCCGTGTCGACGAGGGTCGAGACGAGGGCGCGGGCGATCTCGGCAACCAGGAGGGCGTCCTCGACCTCCGTGCAGACGTCGGCGACCCGGACCTCGACGGTGGGCAGCGTCTCGGCGACCCGGGAGTCGAGGTACATCATGTGCTCGTCGAGCGCGGCACCCGAGGCGACCACGGCCGCGACCACGGCGCGGTACGTCTCGGCATCGCCGAACGGCTCGACGGGACCGGCCGAGGGCCACGTGTCCCACACGTTCCCGCGCCACGTCGCGTGGTGCGTGTCGCGGCCCTCGAAGAACGGGGCGTTCGCCGACAGCGCCGTGAGCAGCGGGGTCCACGGCCGCAGCCCGTCGACGACGGCCACGGCACGCTCGTCGGGGACCTGGACGTGGACGTGCATGCCGCAGATCAGACCGCTGCGCCCGGTCTCGCCGAACCGCGCGAGCATGCGCTCGTAGCGTGAGTGGGGCGTCGTCGCGGGCTCGGTGCCGCCGAGGACGTCGACCGGCACGGCCGCGAGGTTCCAGCCGACCGATCGGGCGGCCGCGACCGCCGCGGCCCGCTGGCCGACGAGATCGTCGCGCAGCGCCGCGGGATCGGCGTGCGCGGAGGTCTGCAGCTCGACCTGCTGGAGGAACAGCTCGTGCTCGAGCTCATGGCCGGGCGCGAGGCCGTGATGAGCCCTCAGGACCGCCTCGGCCTGCGGGACGAGCCGCCCGTCGCGATCGACGACGAACAGTTCCTCCTCGATGCCGACGGGGTGCACGCCCTCGAACGTACCCCGGCTCAGCCGTGGGCGCTCATGACGTGCTTGATGCGGGTGTAGTCGTCGAAGCCGTAGCCCGAGAGGTCCTTGCCGTAGCCGGAGGCGCCGAAGCCACCGTGCGGCATCTCGGACACGAACGGGATGTGGGCGTTGATCCAGACGCAGCCGAAGTCGAGCTCGCGCGTGAGCCGCTCGGCGGTGGCGTGGTCGCGGGTCCACACGCTCGCGGCGAGGCCGTAGGGCACACCGTTGGCCATCGCGATCGCGTCGGTCTCGGCGGCGAACGGCTGCACCGTCAGGACGGGTCCGAAGACCTCCTCCTGGACGATCCGGTCGTCCTGGCGAACGCCGGTCACGACGGTGGGGGAGAAGAAGTAGCCGGTGTCGCCATGGCGGGTGCCGCCGGTCGCGACGGTCGCGTGGTCGGGCAGGGTCTCGAAGAACGACTCCACCTTGGCGAAGTGGTGGGCGTTGTTGAGCGGTCCGTAGTCGGCGGTGTCGTCGGTCGGTGCGCCCGGGCGGGTCGCCTCGGCGTTCTGGACCAGCAGGCGGACGAGCTCGTCGTGGACGCTCTCGTGGACGATGACGCGGGTCGCCGCGGTGCAGTCCTGACCGGAGTTGAAGTACGCGGCGGCCGCGACCGCCTCGGCGGCGGCGGGCAGGTCGGCGTCGGCGTGCACCACGACGGGCGCCTTGCCGCCGAGCTCGAGGTGGACGCGCTTGAGGTTCCTCGCGGCGGACAGCGCGACCTCGATGCCGGCGCGGACCGACCCGGTGATCGCGACGAGTCCGGGGGTCGGGTGCTCGACCAGCAGGCGACCGGTCGAGGCGTCGCCGTTGACGACGTTGAGCACGCCGGCCGGCAGCACCTCGCCGGCGATCTCGGCGAGCCGGACGGTCGAGCGGGGAGTCGTGTCGCTCGGCTTGAGGACGATCGTGTTGCCCGCGGCGAGGGCGGGCGCGATCTTCCAGATCGCCATCGCGAACGGATAGTTCCACGGCGTCACCTGACCGACGACGCCGATCGGCTCGCGGCGGATGCTGGAGGTGTGCCCGGCGAGGTACTCGCCCTGCGACTTGCCCTCCAGCAGGCGCGCGGCGCCGGCGAAGAACCGCAGTTGGTCGACGCCTTGGTCGACCTCTTCGCTGGCGATGTACCGGATGGGCTGGCCGGTGTCGCGAGCCTGCAGCTCGCTGAGCTCGTCGCGGTGCGCCTCGATCGCGTCGGCGAGGTCGAGCAGGTGCTTCTGCCGGACGCCGGGGGTCAGCCGTCGCCACCCGTCGAAGGCGGTCGAGGCGGCGGCGTATGCGGCATCGACCTCCTCGGCGGTGGAGACCGGCGAACGCCCATCGACCTCACCGGTCGTGGGGTCGACCAGGTCGATGAACGTGTCGGTCGTCGAGTCGACGAGGCGGCCGTCGACGAAGTTCTGGATCGTGTCGCTCATGCGGGCTCCTCAGCCGGAGGGTGACGCAGGTGTCGCCCCGGTCGTCGGCCATCCTACGTTCGGAGCTCAGCGCAGGTAGTCGTCCCGCACCCACGTCACCAGTCGCTCGGCGAGGTCCGCCAGCAGGTCGGCGGCGGGGTGCGCGGGCAGCCACACACAGCGCAGCCGCAGCACGATGGGCGTGCCGTCGGCCCGCGTGAGCGGCAGCGCGGTCAGCCCGAACCGGGGGTCGTCGGAGACCACCGCGACGCCCCGTCCGGCCGCGGCGAGTGCCTGCGCGATCGTGCCGTTCGTCGCCTCGAGCATCGCCAGGGGTGGCAGGCCGTCCGCAGAGAGGGCCGCGTCGAGGGCGCTGCGCGACGGGAAGATCGTCGGCAGTCCGATGACCTCCTCGCCGGCGAGTTCCGGCAGGGTGACGGCCTCGCGTCCGGCCCAGGGGTGGTCGTCCCGCACGTAGGCGACCAGCGGCAGAGGGCTGAGCGCGACGCTCGCGACGTCGTCGGGCAGCGGGACGGAGGTGATCGCGAGGTCCGCTCCGCGACGCAGGAGCGAGAGCGTGTCGATCGAGCTGGCGTCCATGACGGACGGCACCGGGTCGTCGGGCCGCAGCGTGGTCAGGAACGGCGAGACGAGGTCGGTCAGCGTCGTGGACGAGCCCGCGACGGTGAAGCGGGGGAGTCGGCCCTCGGCCAGCAGCTGCGCCGAGCCGACCAGCCCGTCGGCGCGCGCCAGCAGGCCCTTCGCCTGCGGCAGGAGGATGCGGCCGGCGGGAGAGAGCACGAGCCGTCGGCCCGACCGGTCGAACAGGTCCACGCCCAGCTCGCGCTCGAGCCGACGCAGCTGACGCGAGACGCCGGGTTGGGTGACGTGCAACTGCTCGGCGGCGCCGCTGACGGTGCCGGTGTCGGCAACGGTCACGAAGTACGTCAGGGTGCGCAGTTCCATCCCACGAGCATAACTGCGAGGCATGTCAATGGAGCCGAACAAGTATTGGACGGCATGGTGGTGGCTGGAGAGCATGGAACCCATGAGTTCTCCGTTGGTGGACGCACGGTCACAGCTGGCCGACGCGGTCAAGATTCTCGGTTACGACCAGGGCACGTTCGACCTGCTCGCGTCCCCGCGACGCGAGGTGACGGTCGCGATCCCGCTGCGGCGCGACGACGGCTCGATCGAGGTCGTCACCGGCCACCGCGTGCAGCACAACTACTCCCGCGGTCCCGCCAAGGGTGGACTGCGGTTCAGCCCCCACGTCGACCTCGACGAGGTGCGCGCGCTCGCGATGTGGATGACCTGGAAGTGCGCGCTGCTCGACGTGCCGTACGGCGGCGCGAAGGGCGGCGTCGTGATCGACCCGCGCCACTACTCCGTCGCGGAGCTGGAGCGCGTCACGCGCCGGTACACCTCCGAGATCCGCCCGCTGATCGGCCCGAACCAGGACATCCCGGCACCCGACATCGGCACGGACGAGCAGACGATGGCCTGGATGATGGACACGTACTCCGTCGGCGCGGGCCACACGGTGCTCGGCGTCGTGACGGGCAAGCCGCTCAGCCTCGGGGGCTCCCGCGGACGCGCCTCGGCCACGTCGCGCGGCGTCGTCCACGTGGCCCTCGCCGCGATGGCCGAGTACGACATCGAGATCCCGGGCGGCACCGCCGCCGTGCAGGGCTTCGGCAAGGTCGGCCGCGGCACGGCCCGCTTCCTGGTCGAGGCCGGCATGCGCGTCGTGGCGGTCAGCGACCAGTACGGCGGGATCCACGCCGCCGACGGTCTGGACATCGCCGCGCTCGAGCGTCACGTCGACGAGACCGGCTCGGTCGTCGGCCTGCCCGGAGCGACCGCGATCGACAATGCCGAGCTGCTCGAGCTCGAGGTGGACCTGCTCGTCCCGGCCGCCGTCGAGGGCGTCATCCACGCGGGCAACGCCGAGCGGATCCGCGCGCGGCTCGTCGTCGAGGGCGCCAACGGCCCGACGACGGCCGACGCCGACCGGATCCTGGACCAGCGCGGCGTGATCGTCGTGCCGGACATCCTCGCGAACGCCGGCGGCGTGATCGTCTCCTACTTCGAATGGGTGCAGGCCAACCAGGCGTACTGGTGGAGCGAGGAGGAGGTCGAGGCCCGGCTCGCCACCCGCATGGTCGGCGCCTGGACCGACGTCCTCACCCACGCCCGCGCCCTGCACGTCACCCTGCGCACCGCGGCCACGTGTCTGGCCGTCCGGCGCGTCGCCGAAGCCCACCAACAGAGAGGTCTCTATCCGTGATCCGCACCCTCGTCGTCGAGAATCCCGCCGACGGCACCGTCGTGGACGAAGTCCCCGATGCCACCCCGGCCGAGGCGACGGCGGCGGTCGACGCGGCCGCTTCGGCGCTCGGCACGTGGAGTCGCCTGTCACCTCGTGCACGGTCGGAGGTGCTGCACCGGACCTTCGAGCTCATGCGCCGTGACGCCGACGCGCTCGCGGACCTCATCGCGGCGGAGAACGGCAAGTCGCTGGCGGACGCCCGTGGCGAGGTCGCGTACGCGGCCGAGTTCTTCCGCTGGTTCGCCGAGGAGGCCGTACGGCCCGGTGGCGACTACGGTTCGTCGCCCACCGGGGGAACCCGCACGATCGTCACGCACCGCCCGGTCGGCATCGCGGCACTCGTGACGCCGTGGAACTTCCCGGCCGCGATGATCACGCGGAAGGTCGCACCGGCTCTCGCCGCCGGCTGCACCGTCGTCGTGAAGCCCGCTGCCGAGACCCCGCTCACGGCGCTCGCGCTCGGCCGCCTCCTCGCGGAGGCGGGAGTCCCCGACGGCGTGGTGAACATCGTCCCGACGTCCGAGGCCGCCGCCGTGGTGGGTGCGTGGCTCGACGACCCACGCGTCCGCAAGCTGTCGTTCACAGGGAGCACGGCCGTCGGCTCGCGGCTGCTCGAGCACGCCGCCGCGCGGGTCGTGAACTGCTCCATGGAACTGGGCGGGAACGCCCCGTTCGTCGTCACGCAGGACGCCGACCTGGATGCCGCGGTCGAGGCTGCGATGGTCGCCAAGTTCCGGGGCGGGGGACAGGCGTGCACGGCCGCGAACCGGTTCTACGTCCACGAGGACGTGCTGTTCGACTTCACGTGGCGGTTCGGCGAGCGAGTGAGGTCGCTCCGGGTCGGGCCGGCGAGCACGGGCGCCGAGATCGGCCCGATGATCTCGGCCAAGGCGGTCGCCGACATCTCCGCCCTCGTCGACGCGGCCGTCGACGAGGGTGCGCGGATCAGCCACCGGGCCGACGCCCCGACGGAGGGGGGCCACTTCTACCCGCCGACGATCCTGTCCGACGTGCGGCCCGACGCGGCCATCGTGCGCCAGGAGATCTTCGGGCCCGTGGCGCCGATCATCGCGTGGCGCGACGACGACGAGCTGATCGAGCAGGTCAACGCCGTCGACCAGGGCCTCGCGGCCTACGTGCAGTGCGGCGACCTGCAGCGCGCCCTGCAGCTGGGGGAGCGCATCGAGGCCGGCATGGTCGGCATCAACCGCGGGCTCGTCTCCGACCCGGCGGCCCCGTTCGGCGGCGTGAAGTCCAGCGGCCTCGGCCGCGAAGGTGCCCGCGCCGGCCTGGAGGAGTACCTCGAGCCGCAGTACTTCAGCGTCGACTGGGGCGCGCGCTAGGGCCCCTCACGAGATTTGCTCCATTTCTCACCTTCGCCATCGCGATTGAGGTGAGAAATGGAGCAAATCTCGGACGGGGCGGCGGGTCAGTCGGCCGACGCCAGGCAGAACCGGTTGCCGTCGGGGTCGGCCAGGACCGTCCGGCCGTCCTGAGCGTCCTCCACGATCCGAGCGCCCAGCCCCACGAGCCGCTCGACCTCGGCCTGCGCGTCACCGTCGGCGACGAGGTCGAGGTGGATCCGGCCCTGCTGCGGGTAGTCGGGTCCGCCGCCCCACGCGATCTTCGGGCCGCCCTCCGGCGACTGGATCGCCGTCTCGTCACCCTCGTCCCACACGAGCGGCCACGCGAGGGCGGCGCTCCAGAACAGGCCGACCGCACGCGAGCCGTCGCACGACAGGGCGCCGATCTCGGCGGTGTCGGCCAGGAAGTTGTTGCCCGGAGGGATCACGCACAGCTCGTTGCCCTCGGGGTCGGCCAGCACGACGTGCTCCTCCTCCGGCAGCTGGCCGACGTCGATGTGCCGGCCGCCGTGCGCGAGCGCGCGGTCGACGGTGGCCTGCTGGTCCTGACTCGAGGTGCTCGTCAGGTCGAAGTGGATGCGGTTCGGCCCGTCCTTCGGGGCGTCGCTGATCTCGAACCCGATGCCGAAGCCCGGACCGCCCGCGCGGCGCAGGGTCCACGCGCCGGGGGAGCCCTCCACCGGGGGTTTGGACCGCAGCACGGCAGCCCAGAACGTGGCGAGAGCGCCGGGGTCGTGGGCGGCGAAGACGACGGAGTGCAGACGGGAGCTCATGGACTCCCACGCTACGACGACCCGGCCGGATTCACCGAGCGGCTTTGAGCCGCAGGATGCCCGCCGCCGCCACGGCACCGCCGACGAGCAGCAGCCCGAGGAGGAACGCGAGCCATGAGATCGCGGGCAGGCACACGAGCGTGTACGCCAGCGCGCCCCACGCGACCGCGAGGTCGATGCTGCCTCGCACGATCGTCCAGGCCTCGCCGGGCTCCTCGGGGGTGACGCCCTCGATCGCCCGCACGGCGACGTGCCACAGCGCGACCGCCCCGCCTCCGGCCAGCAGCCACCCGGGTGCCTGCGCGACGCGGCCGACCACGAGGCCGCCGGACACCGCTCCGACCGCCATCCCGACGAGCACGCTCGCCCACGTCAGCCAGACCGGGCGCATACGACCAGTGTCGCACCCGTGCGCCGTGACTACAGTCGAGGACATGAGCCTCGACCTGCCTGCCATCGGATTCGGGACCTACAAGCTGAACGGCCTCGCCGGCGTCGATGCGGTCGTCACCGCGCTCGACGTCGGCTATCGGCTGCTCGACTCGGCGATGAACTACGAGAACGAGGGCACGGTCGGCGCGGCCGTGCGCCGGTCGAGCGTGCCGCGTGACGACGTCGTGGTCACCTCGAAGCTGCCCGGCCGCCACCACGCCTACGACCAGGCGGTCACGTCCATCGAGGAGAGCCTGCTCCGGACCGGACTCGACCACCTCGACCTGCACCTCATCCACTGGCCGAACCCCAGCCGGGACCTGTACGTCGAGGCGTGGCAGGCCCTGATCGACGCGAAGGCGCGCGGGCTCGTGCGGGAGATCGGCGTGTGCAACTTCCTGCCCGAGCACCTCGACCGGCTGGAGCGCGAGACCGGCGTGCTGCCGGCCGTGAACCAGATCGAGGTGCACCCCTACTTCCCGCAGGTCGAGGCGCGGGAGGTCCACGCGGCGCGCGGCATCGCCACGGAGGCGTGGAGCCCGCTCGGGCGCAAGAGCGACCTGCTGCAGAACCCCGTCGTCGTCGAGGTCGCCGACCAGCACGGGATCAGCCCCGGCGAGGCCGTCCTGGCGTGGCACGGCGCGATCGGGACCGTGCCCCTGCCGAAGTCCTCCTCGGTCGACCGCCAGCGCCGCAACCTCGCCGCCGTAGGGATCGAGCTCGACCCGGCCGCCGTCGAGCGGCTCACGGGACTGGGGAAGGCGGACGGTCGCCTCTTCGACGGCGATCCCGCCGTCCACGAGGAGGACTGAAGGCACCCGGCGTTCAGCCGGCGTTCAGGAGGGGCGCGCATGGTGGAGGAGTGAGCATCTCCACCCGGATCTCGCTCCCTGCCTCGACCGACGCGGTCGTCGCGGCCGCGGTCGTCGCGGCGGTCGCCGTGCGACTGCCATTCCTCACGGTCCCGGCGAGCCCGGACGAGGCGGGCCTGCTCATCGTCGGCGGCCAGTGGGACGGTCCGGGCACCTCGCTCTACGGCAATCTCTGGGTCGACCGGCCGCCGCTGCTGCTCCTGTGGGCGCGGCTCGCGGACCTCACCGCGGGCGTGGCCGCGTGGCGGCTGATCGGCCTGGCCGCGGTCGTCGTCACGGTCCTCGCGTCCGCGGCCGCGGCACGGCGCCTCGGGGGTGACGCCTCCGCGCGGGTCGCCGCGGTGGCCGCCGCCATCCTCCTGACGAGCCCGTGGCTCGGCGCCGACCGGGTCAACGCCGAGCTGCTGGCCGCGCCATTCGTGGCTGTGGGGATCCTCGCGTCGATCCGCGCCGTGCAGGAGCCGAGGACCCTGTGGCCCGTCCTCGCCGGCGTCGCGGCCGCAGCGGCACTGTCGACGAAGCAGAACATCGCCGACGTCGTGGTGTTCCTCGGCGCGCTGACGGTGGGCTCGCTCGTCGCGAGGCGGATCCGGCCGGGCGAGGCCGTACGGATCACCGCGCTGGCCGGCGGGGGAGCGGCGCTGACCGTCATGGCGCTGCTCACCTGGTCGTGGCATCGGGGAGCAACCCCCGCGGCGCTGTTCGACGCCCTCTACGCATTCCGGTGGCGGGCGGCCGAGGTCCTCGCCGCGCACGCCGAGTCCGCGACGAACGGCCGCGAGGTCGAACTGCTGCTGCGCGCCGTGGTGGCCGGGCTGCTCGTCGCACTCGTCGCCGTGATCCTCGCGCCGCTGCGCCGCGAGCTGCGCACGCCCGCGACGGTCGCGCTGGCCGTGACGGCGCTGTTCGGCTGCGCGTCAGCGGCCCTCGGTGGCAGCTACTGGGCCCACTACCTCGTCCAGCCGGCCGTACCCGCCGCGATCGGCGTGGGCGTGCTCGCCGCGCGGTTCCCGCGGACGGTCCACGCGAGTCTGGGCTACGCCGCCTTCGCCGGCCTCGTCGGCGCGGCCTTCGCCCTGCCGATCCTGCACGCACCCGATGCCCCCCGGGCCGCCGCGCACGCGATCGCGGCGGTGGCGGGACCCGGCGACACGATCGTGAACGCCTGGGGGCGGCCCGACGTCGTGCTGGCCTCCGGTTTGCGGTCGCCGGCGACGGAGTTGTGGAGTCTTCCGGTCCGCACCGACGACCCGGACCTGACGCGGTTCTCGGCCCTCCTCGCGGGCCCGACGGCGCCGACGTGGCTCGTGACGCACCGGTCGCTGCACAGCTGGGGGATCGACGCCGGGCAGGCCCAGCGCATCGTCGACACGCGGTACCGCGTCGTCGGACAGGAGTGCGGCATCCACATCTGGCTGCGCCGCGACGCCCATCGGGCGGCACCGCCACACCGCGCCGTCAGCTGCAAAGCGTCCCGCTTCCTGCGCTGAAGGACCGATGATGTTCCTGTGACATCAGAGGAGCATGTGATCGAGGCCCGCGGTCTGTCGCGGACCTTCGGGGACCGTCAGGCCGTTCAGGACCTCGACCTGCACGCACGCCGGGGCCGCGTCCTGGGCGTCCTCGGTCCCAACGGCTCGGGCAAGTCCACGACGGTCCGCCTGCTCACCGGCCTGCTGCGGCCCACGTCCGGCTCCGTCGCGTTGTTCGGGGAGGCGCTCACGCCGGAGTCCGCGCCCCGACTCCGCACCCGGATCGGGGTGCAGACCGAGTCGAACCTCTACCACCGGCTCACCGTCGCGGAGAACCTGCGCACGTGGGCCGACCTGCACGGCCTGCGCCGGTCCGACGTCTCCCGCGAGATCGACGAGGTCCTCGAGATCGTCGGGCTCGCCGACCGGCGGGACTCGTACGTAGGCGCGCTGAGCAAGGGCCTGCGGCAGAAGGCGAAGATCGCGCGGGCACTGCTCGGCACGCCGGAGCTGCTGTTCCTCGACGAGCCGACGGCCGGTCTCGACCCGGAGTCCGCCGAGGACCTCGTCGCCCACCTCGCCAAGCTGCGGGCCGAGGCCCGCACGACCCTCGTCCTGTGCACGCACCAGCTGCACGGGCTCGAGCGGCTGTGCGACGACATCGTCGTGCTCGACCGTGGCCGACTCGTCGCGGCAGGGCAGGTCGACGACCTGCTCGCGCAGCACTGGCCGACCCGGCGCTACACGATCAGCGTGACCGACCCGGTCGCGGCCGACCGCGTCGTGGCGGCACTCGCGGCCGAGGGGGTCGAGGTCGGTGGCGTCGCCCGCGACGAGCCCTCGCTGCACGACCTCTACTTCCGTCTCGTCCGGACGCAGGAGGACGCGTGAACGCCCGCCGGATCCGTGCGCTCGTGGTCAAGGACTGGCTCGAGCTGTCGCGCAATCGCCAGACGCTGCTGCCGGTGGCCCTGCTGCCCGTCGTCATGGCACTGCTCATGCCCGCGACGCTCCTGGCCGCGACGCGGGATCGTGCCGCGCTCGAGTCGGTCGGCATCCTCGCGTCGTACGTCGACGACCTGCCGCCCGACATCGCGGCCGACCCGACGCGGGCCGTCGCCCAGTACCTGCTCGCGCCGGTGTTCCTCATGATCCCCGTCGTGGTCGCCACGGTGCTCGCGACCGCGGCGTTCGTGGGGGAGAAGGAGCGCGACACCCTCGAGGGCCTGCTGTTCACCCCGATGACCGATCGCGAGCTCGTGACGGCCAAGATCCTCGTGACGCTCGTGCCCTCGGTCCTGATCACGTGGCTGTCGATGGCGATCTACACCGGCGTCGTCAGCGTCATCGCGCGGCCGTGGCAGCATGGCTGGTCCTTCCCCAACGGGACGTGGCTCTTCCTCGTCGGCGTGATCGCGCCACTCGTCTCGTTCTTCGCGATCGGCTGCATCGTGCTGGTGTCGCACCGGGCCTCGACCCTGCAGGGTGCCCAGGCCGTCTCCGGGCTGCTCGTGCTCCCGGTGATCCTGCTCGCGGTCACCCAGGCGGCCGGCGACCTGGCCTTCGACGGCAGGCTCGTGGTGGTCGTCGCGGTGGTCGCGTTGCTGGGTGACCTCGTGGTCTTCGACCGTGCCGTGCGCCGCTTCGACCGGGACCGGGTCGTCACGCGACTGTGACCCCGGCGTGTGATTCATCCCACGAACCCGGGCGGAGTGTGGCACCACGGCCGCGATATGGTCACGGTAATCTCCGGGTGCGCGCTGGCGGGTCACCAGATCCTCACCGGTGCGCCAACGGACAGATCCGACGTGGACGGACCGGCCCAGCGCCGGTCCGAGGAGAGGACGAGGCAGACCGATGGTCGACGTGGAGAAGGCTTTGGACGAGGCGGGTTTGAACAACCCGCACGTCCTCGAGTTCGTGAAGCACTGGGCGGGGGTGACCCAGCCCGACCGCATCGAGGTCGTCAGCGCGAGCGACGACGCCCGCCTGCTCCAGGAGGCCCTCGACGCCGGCGAGCTCAAGCCGGCCGGAGAGGGGCTCTACTACTCGCAGAGCTACTACAAGGACACTGCTCGCTCCGAGGAGCGGACGATCGTCGCGACGAGCAACCCCGATGACAAGGGCGTCTACAACAACTGGCGCCACGCCGACGAGATCAAGCCCGTCGTCATCGGCAACATGACCGGTGCCTCGCAGGGCAAGACGATGTACGTCATCCCCTACCTGATGGCAGCCCCCGGCTCGCCGCTCGAGGCCTACGCGGCCGGCGTCGAGCTCACCGACAACCGCGGCGTCGTGCTGCAGATGATCCGCATGGCGCGGGTCGGCGTCGACCTGTTCAACAACCTCGGCGACCCCGAGAGCTTCGTGCGCGCCGTCCACGTGACCGGCGACCTGGAGAACCTCGGTCAGGGCACCCCGGACGACAAGCGCTACTTTGTGACCGTCGCCGACGAGCGCACGATCCTGCACTTCGGCTCGTCGTACGGCGGAAACGCCCTGCTCGGCAAGATCGCGCACGGCCTGCGTCAGGCCAACTGGGACGGCTGGGCGTCGGGCAAGTTCCTCGGCGAGCAGTACATGCTCATCGCGATCCACGACAAGCAGACCGGCAAGAAGTACCACATCGCCGGTGGCTTCCCGAGCGCCTCGGGCAAGACGAACCTCGCGATGATGGTCCCGCCGGACGCCCTCGGCGACCGCTACTACGTCGAGTTCTTCGGCGACGACATCGCGTGGATGTGGGTCGGCGACGACGGCCGGCTCTACGGCATGAACCCCGAGTTCGGCGTCTTCGGTGTCGCGATCGACACGAACGAGGAGACCAACCCGAACGCGCTCGCCGCGGTCCAGCCGAACACCGGCGCGATCTTCACCAACACGGCGTACAACGAGATCACGCACGAGACCTGGTGGGAGGGCAAGACCAAGGACTACCCGCAGGACGTCACCGGCTGGCGCGACTGGAAGGGCGGCCTGATCTCGGACCGTCCCGCCGACGAGCAGCGCTCGAAGGACCACGTGTGGGGCCACCCGAACTGCCGCTTCACCTCGACGATGGCCAACGTGCCGAACGAGTCGCCCGAGTACGACGATCCGAAGGGCGTGCCGATCGACGGCATCATCTACGGTGGCCGTACCCGCGACCGTGAGCCGCTGATCCGGGCGATCGAGGATCCCGCCGAGGGCGTCTACGACGGCCTCACGCTGGGTGCCGAGGCCACGGCCGCGGCCGAGGGCGTCGCCGGACAGCTGCGCTACGACCCGATGTCGATGCGGCCGTTCCTCGCGCTGCCCGAGGGTCGGTACGCGGAGCACTTCCTGACGATCCTCGACCAGGTCACCGACAAGCCGCTGTTCGCGCACGTCAACTGGTTCCAGCGTGACGCCGATGGCGGTTACCTGTGGCCGGGCTACGGCGAGAACCTGCGCGCCCTGCTGTGGATGATGGACTACCGCGAGGGCCGGGTCACGGGTACGCAGACCCCGGTCGGCGTCGTCCCGCAGAAGGACGAGCTGTTCCTCGAGGGACTCGACCTCGACGACGCCGTCGTCGACCAGCTGCTGGCGATCGACGTCGATCGCTGGAAGCAGGAGATCGGCCTGCGCGAGGAGCATCTCAAGCAGTTCCACGGTCTGCCCGAGCGGATCTGGGAGGCGCACCGCCGCGTCGGCAAGGCCCTCGACGAGGCGTGAGCCACCGACACCCGAAGGGGCCCCACCGCGAGGTGGGGCCCCTTCGTCGTGTCCGGGGATCTCGATACGCCGCTCGCTTCGCTCGCGCGCTACTCGATCACCATTCGGTGGTCGAGTGCCGCGAGGAACGAGCGGTGTATCGAGACCACGCCAGCGCACCCGGCGGTGTATCGAGACCGGTTCAGCGCCTCAGGCGCCGAAGGACCAGGTTCCCGCGCCCTCGGCCTTCAGGCCGAGCGTCCTGGCCCGCTTCGCGAGCCAGGCGGTCTCGGCCTTCGAGGCCGAGCCGACCGTGAAACGGGTGCCCCACCCGAACGCCGAGGTGCCCGGGATGTCCACGAGCGTGCCCTCGGGGCCGCGCTGGATCTGGTCGACGATGTTGCGGTAGCCGCCCGTCAGGTCGAGCGCGTGGTCGAAGCGGCGTGCGAACGCCGTGGAGAGGGCCGTCGCGCGGCGGGCGGCGTCGCACCGCAGCAGCACGTCGTCGACCGTGCACAGCACCCCCTGGGGGACCTGACCGTTGCTGTAGCCACCCCAGCCGGTGCCGGCGCCACGGTTCGTGAGCGACTGCACGAGCACGGGCATCGGATCGGTGAACGTGCCGTCGACCTGGATCTCGAAGTGCAGGTGCGGTCCGGTCGTGTTGCCGCGCGACCCGACGAGCGCGATCTCGTCGCCCGTGGCGACCGTCTGGCCGTCCTCGACGAGCACCTTGGAGGCGTGCGCGTAGCGCTCGTCCGTGCCGTCCGCGTGCGAGATCGTGATGAGCGTTCCGGCCCAGCCGACCTCCTGCAGCGAGACCGTGCCGCCGCGTGAGGCGTAGATCGGGGTTCCGGTCGGGGCGGAGAGGTCCTGACCGGTGTGCGTGGTCTGCCACAGGCTCGACGACAGACCGAAGCCGGCCGAGATGCGGTACGTGCCGGCCTTCATCGGGAACGTCCAGGCCTCGCGGGTCGGGGCGATCGGCTCGGAGGCGTTGCACACCGTCGTGGCGACCTTCTCGGTCCCGACCGGTGCGGCGTTGCGGCCGCGGCCCAGCGAGGGGCGGGTCACGGCGTAGGGCTTCGCGGGCACCTCGGAGACGCCGACCTGGCCGCGGGTCGCGGCCGCGTCGACCATCCGGCCGTCGCCGACATAGACGCCGACGTGGTGGATGCCCGACTCCTTGGTCGCCGAGAACACCAGATCGCCGGGACGGATGTCGCCCGCGGCGACCTTGACGGTCTTCGCGTACAACTGCGCGGGAGTGCCCTTGAGGTCGTAGCCGTTCGGCACCCGGACCAGCCCGGCGCAGCTCCACGCGCCGCCGCCGGTCTTCGCCGCGTAGTCGTCGCCGACGCGGGCCAGCACCGCGTTGACCATCCGGATCGTCTCGCGCGGCAGCACCGTGACCGTGGTCGAGCCGACCGTCGCGGTGGTGACGCCGCCCTGTCGCTTGAGGCGGGCCGCCGGGGGTGCGACGACGCCGAGCTTCTTCAGCTGGCCCGTGTACTCGCGCCAGGAGGCGAGCGCCGAGGCGTTCCACGAGTCCTGCTCCGTGCGGGTCTGGGGGAGTCCCTCGGGCGTGGAGGACGCGCCCAGGCCGAGCTGCTCGGCCAACTGACCGAGCTGCTTGAGCTGGCGCGACGCCGACGCCTCGGCCTTCTCGGCCGACCTCGTCGCGCGGTCGGCCCGTCGCTGCAGCACCTGCGCGGCGTCGAACGCCTTCTTCGCATCGCTGAGGTGGGCCTCCTGGGCAGCGGTCACCTGCTCCGTGCTGAAGATGCCCGTGATGATGTCCTCGGGATTGTCGGCGGCGGCGAGGGCGGTCAGCTTCTGGGCGAACGGATCGCCCGACGGCGACATCGCGTAGTCGACGACCTGGTCGACGTAGGCGCTCGCGAGCGCCCGCTGGTGCGCCGCGTCGGAAGACTTCTCCTGCGCGGTCGTGCGCAGCTCCTCGGCCAAGGAGAGGTTCGACTCGTACCGCAGGGCCAGGGTCGTCAGCTTCGTGATCGCGGTCGAGGAGATCGCGAGCGGATCGGGGACGTCGACGGTCGGTCCCGAGGAGGGACCGGACGACGGGGAGGAGGTCGACGGGGTGGTCGGGGTGCTCACGGGGTCGGCGGCATGGGCGACGGACGGGACCGCCAGCACGGCGGTCAGGACCGTCACTCCCGCGAAGACCCGAGTCCGACGCATCAGTGAACTACCTCCACCGGCGAGTGAACCACGCGCTCCAACACCACGTTCACGGAATGCACATCTGTCACGTCCGATTCACGTCGCGCTCACGTGGACGTCGCCCGGGCGTCTCCTCCGGCGGGTGGGAGGTCCCCACACCGCCCCGGATAGCCTTGGTGCGTGCGTCTTTCCCCATTGCTGGTCCTCGTCAGCGCGCTCGTGCTCGGCTGGTCGCTGCCGGCGCAGGCCCACACCGCGCTGGTCTCCTCCGACCCGGCCGACGGCGCCCGATTGGATGCCGCGCCGCACCAGGTCGTACTGACGTTCTCCGAGGAGCTCAAGGAGCCCGCGGAGGCGGTCGTCGCCATCGACGGCGATCAGCAGGAGTGGTCGGCTGCCGTCGACGGTGCTCGCCTCGTCATCACGCCCGCCGGCACGCCGGCGGACGGCTCGTACACGATCGATTATCGCGTGGTCTCGGCAGATGGCCATCCCGTGACCGGCGCGCTCTCCTTCACCGCTGGTGAGGCAGCGGGCGCCGCCGCCGATACGACCGCCGATACGACCGCCGCCACGACTTCCGGCGACTCCGTCTGGGCCTCGCCGTGGCTCCTGGGTCTGCTGGCCGTCATCGCGGTCGCGGTGCTGGGCGCCGGCGTGGTGCTGTGGCGCGGCCGGTCGCGCTCCGCGGCCGCACGATGAAGCTCCGCGACCGCACCACTTGGATCGCCCTCGCGGTCCTCGCGCTCGGACTGCTGGCCCTGGTCGCCCTGCTCGTCGGCACCGGCGCGACGCCCGAGCCGCCGCCGTCGGGGCTTCCCGATCCGGGGCTCTTCGTCGGCTGGGCGTTGCCCGTGTCGCGCTTCCTCAGCGACGTGTTCGCCACGGCGACGGTCGGCTTCCTGCTCGTGGCGGTCGCCCTGCTGCCGTCGGGGGACCGGCTCGAGGGGCTTGCCGTCCAGGCGGTCCGGCTCGCCTCGCGGGCCGCGGGTCTGTGGTGCCTGGCCGTCGTCGTCTACTTCTGGGCGAACGTCGCCGACCTGTACTCGCGGCCACTGACCGCCGTCGAGGCCGAGCAGTGGGTCTCGTTCGCGCAGCTCTTCGCCACGGGCCGAGGACTGCTCGTCGAAGCCGTCGCCGCGCTCGTCGTGGCGGTCTGGGCGCACTGGACGTTCGCGGTGCGACAGCTCGCCGTGTGCCTCGTCGTCGCGCTCGTGGGGATCGCCGCGGTCGGCCTCACGGGCCACGCCGCCTCGGCCGGCTCGCACGCGCTGGCCACCGCGAGTCTCGTGGTGCACCTCGTCGGCGTGCTGCTGTGGGTCGGCGGGCTGATCGGGCTGGGCTGGGTCGCCCTGCGGGGGAGCCGACGCCTCGAGGACGGCATCACGCGCTACTCGACGCTGGCCGCCTGGTGCTTCGCGCTCGTGGCGATCTCCGGCGTCGTGAACGCGGTGGTCGGCCTGGGCTCGGTCAACGGGCTGGACTCGACGTACGGGATCCTCGTGGTCCTCAAGACGCTCTCGCTCGTGGGCCTGGGACTCTTCGGCATCGCGCAGCGGCGCCGGCTCGTCGTGCGAGGAGCGGGCTTCACCCGGCTCGCGCTGCTCGAGGTGACGTTGATGACGGTCACGATCGCGATCGCGGTCGTGCTCGGCCGCACCGGCACCCCGGTCGGCGAGGAGGTGCTGACGACGCCCGCCGAGATCCTGCTCGGCCGACCGCTGCCACCGGAGCCGACACTCGGTCGCGTGCTGGTCGGCTTCTACCCCGACGGCATCGGCCTCGCGATCGTCGGACTGGGGGTCGCGCTGTACCTCGCCGGTCTGCGCGTCCTGCGCCGTCGAGGCGACCGGTGGCCGATCGGTCGCACGATCAGCTGGTTCGCCGGACTGGCGATCGTCGGCTGGGCCACGTTCGGCGGTCTGGGCGTCTACTCGAGCGTGATGTTCAGCCTGCACATGGTGTCGCACATGATGCTGTCGATGGTCGCGCCGATCTTCCTCGTCCTGGGCGCCCCCATGACCCTCGCGCTGCGGACGCTGCCCGGCCCGCGCCGGCCGGGGGAGCACTCGCCGAGATCACTGCTGCGCGACCTGCTGCACTCGCCGCTGGCGCGCTTCTACACGAACCCGATCGTGGCGGCCGTGATCTTCATGGGCACGCTTTACGCCGTCTACTTCACGGGCCTGTTCGAGGCCATGATGCGCACCCACTCGGGCCACGCGTTCATGGAGCTGCACTTCCTGTTCTCCGGCGTCCTCTTCTACTACGTCGTGATCGGCATCGACCCGTCGCCCGTGCGCCTGAGCCCGCTCGCCCGGTTCGGCGTGCTGATGATCTCGATCCCGTTCCACGCCTTCTTCTCCGTGGCGCTCATGTCGTCGAACGTGATCATCGCCGAGTCGTACTACCGCGCCCTCGACCGCCCGTACGCGACCGACCTCGCCCACGACCAGTACGTGGGCGGCGGTATCGCGTGGGCGATGGGCGAGATCCCGCTGCTGCTCGTGGTCGGCGCGATCTTCATCCAGTGGTTCCGCTCGGACACGCGTGAGGCGGTCCGCCACGACCGGGCGGCCGACCGCGACGCCGACGCCGAGCTGGAGAAGTACAACGCCTACCTGCGATCCATGCAGGATCGCAGGTAGGCGTCGAGTCGGTTCGGCTCAGAAGATGATCTGGCCGCCGCTGGTGGCGGCATCGAACCGCTGCTGGGCGTCGGCCCAGTTCGCGATGTTCCAGAACGCCTTGACGTAGTCGCCCTTGACGTTCAGGTAGTCGAGATAGAAGGCGTGCTCCCACATGTCCAGCTGGGAGACCGGGATCAGCGTCGCGGGGATGTTCGACTGCTGGTCGTACAGCTGGACGATGACCAGCTTCTGACCGAGCGTGTCCCACGCCGTGATGGCCCAGCCCGAGCCCTGGATGCCGAGCGCGACCTGCTCGAACTGCGCACGGTAGGCGTCGAACGAACCGAAGTTGTCGTCGATCGCCGCGCCGAGCTCGCCGGTCGGCTTGTCGCCACCGTCGGGGGAGAGGTTCTTCCAGAAGATCGAGTGGTTGATGTGACCACCGAGGTTGAACGAGAGGTTCTTCTCCAACAGGTTGATCGTGTCGTAGGAGCCGGCCGCTCGCGCCTCCTCGAGCTTCTCCAACGCCGTGTTGAGGCCGTTGACGTAGTTCTGGTGGTGCTTGCTGTGGTGCAGCTCCATGATCTTGCCCGAGATGTGGGGATCGAGTGCCCCGTAGTCATAGGGCAGGTCCGGCAGGGTGTAGTCGGCCACGCGTCCTCCTGAGATCGTTCGTGTCGTCTGGGGTTCTTGGCTCAGTCTGTCACTTGGGTTGCGCGCCGCAAGGTTCGCCCAGAACTCGGGACGCCCGCCGGTAGTCTGATGTCCGTGAGTGGCAAGCGCGTGCGCCGGACCGACGGCGACGAGCAGGAGACCGAGGCGGGTCCTTCCGCCCCGGCGTCTCCCGTTGCCCGGGACACCCCGGCCGTGCCGCCCTCGCCGCCGGCGGTCGCGGACTCGCCGGCCCTGACCCGCAGTGAGATCTTCACGCTGCCGAACCTGCTGAGCGCGATTCGGATCCTGCTCGTGCCGGTGTTCCTGTGGCTCGTGCTGGTGCCCGAGGCCGATCTCGCGGCGATCGGCGTCCTGGTCATCTCGGGGATCACCGACTACCTCGACGGCAAGCTGGCCCGCTCGATGGGCCAGACCACCCGGTTGGGAGCGATCCTCGATCCCGTCGCCGACCGGCTCTACATCCTCGCCGCCGTCGTGGGCCTCGGCCTGCGCGAGGTGATCCCGTGGTGGCTGGCCGTCCTGGTGCCGCTGCGCGACGTGCTGCTCTTCTCGCTCGTGCCGTTCCTGCGCACCCGCGGCTTCAGCTCGCTGCCCGTGCACTTCCTCGGCAAGGCCGCGACCGCCGGACTGCTGTACGCGTTCCCGCTGCTGCTGCTCGGCGACGGTGACGGCGCGATCGCGAACCTCGCGCGGGTCTTCGGCTGGGCGTTCACGATCTGGGGCGTCGGGCTGTACTGGTGGGCCGGCATCCTCTACGTCTTCCAGGTGCGCCGGCTGCTGACCACGACTCCGCGGGTGCGATGAGTCGCGAGGTGCAGGAGCCGTCCTCCTCGGTGCGCGACGCCGAGTCGATCCTCGAGCAGTTGGCGGCGACGGCGCTCGACGACGACTACTACAGCTTCCACGAGAGTGAGCCGTCCCCGTCCGCGAGGATCCTGACGGGCGTCGTCGCGGGCCTCTTCGGGCTGCTGCTGACCGTCGCCGCGGTGCAGACCCGCAACGACCGGCCGGCCACGGAGGCCGAGCGAGGCGCCGTGATCGAGGGCATCCAGCTGCGGCAGGACCTGGTCGGCAACAAGCAGGAGTCCGTCACCCGGCTCCAGCAGGAGATCTCCGACCTGCAGGCCGCGTCCACGAGCGACGCGCCCGGCGCCCGCGCGATCCGGATCACCTCCGGCGCGATCGCCGTGCAGGGACCCGGCATGGTGGTCCGGCTCGAGTCGTCCGACGACGAGGACTCGGTCTTCGGTGAGGTCACCGACACCGACGTCCAGCTCGTCGTCAACGGGCTCTGGCTCGCCGGCGCCGAGGCGGTCTCGATCGACGGCCACCGGCTCACCTCGACGTCGGCCATCCGGTCGGCCGGCGAGGCGATCACGGTGAACTACCGCTCGGTGACCGAGCCGATCGTCGTCTCCGCGATCGGTGATCCGGACACGATCGTCGACCAGTGGCAGAAGGGTCCCTCCGGCAGGTACATGAGGAACCGCTCGGACGAGGACGGAGTCAGGTACAGCGTGCGAGGATCTGACGAGGTCAGGTTGCCGGCGGCGCCGGAGTCCCGGCTGACCGTGTCCGCAGAGCCCCTGAGGAGGAGTGCATCGTGATCCCGATCATCGGGCTGGTCGTCGGCGTCGCGGCGGGACTCATCCTCCAGCCGACCGTCCCGACGGGCCTGCAGCCCTACGTCCCGATCGCGATCATCGCAGCCCTCGACGCCGTCGTCGGCGGTGGGCGAGCCCTCATGGAGGGCCGCTTCGACGACCGCGTCTTCGTCGTCTCGTTCGTCTCCAACGTGGCGATCGCGGCCATCATGGTCTTCCTGGGCGACCAGCTCGGCGTGGGCGCACAGCTGTCCACGGGCGTCATCGTCGTGCTCGGCATCCGGATCTTCGCCAACGCCGCCGCGATCCGAAGGCTGATCTTCCATGCCTGACGAGTCCTCGCCCGAAGTCGCGGCACCCGACACCGGCTCGGGCACCGACGCCGACGCTCGCCGCACGCGGCACCGGCGCTACGGCTGGGTCGTCGCGCTGCTGCTCGGCGTCCTCGCGTTCACGATGACGGTCCAGTGGCGCCAGGCCGAGGAGACCGAGGACTTCAGCGGGGTCCGCGGTGCGGAGCTGGCCGAGCTGCTCAAGTCGCTCGATGCCACGAACACGCGCCTGACCGAGCAGATCGCCCAGCTGACCTCGACCCGCGACCAGCTCCGCGACTCCAACGAGACGTCCGCCGCGGCGCGCGAGGCGGCCGTCCGGCGCGCGAACTCCCTCGCGATCCTCGCCGGCACGGTCGGGGCCGAGGGCGAGGGCATCGAGATCACGATCACCGCGCCGGAGGGCGCCGTGACGGCATCAGTGCTCATCGACGCCGTCCAGGAGATGCGCGACGCCGGCGCCGAGGTGATCGCCCTCAACGGCGTGGCGCGGGTCGTCGCCCAGACCTGGTTCCTCGACGACGACGCCGGGGTGCGCGTCAGCGGACGCGTGCTCAAGCCGCCGTACGTCATGGAGGTCATCGGCGATCCCGACACGCTGGCCGACGCGGTGACGTTCCGCGGTGGCCTGGCAGACCGGGTCGAGAGCCGCGGCGGAGACGTCTCGGTCGAGAAGCGGCGCCGCATCCAGGTGACCGCTGTGGCCGATACGCCCGAGCCCCAGTACGCTCAACCCGCGAACGACTGAGACCCGCAGACGGAGGACACCGTGATCCCAGAGGACCTGTTCTACAGCGAGGAGCACGAGTGGGTGCGCCTCGAGGACGATGTCGCGATCGTCGGCATCACCGACTTCGCGCAGGACCAGCTCGGCGACATCGTGTACGTCGACCTGCCCGATGAGGGCGAGGCCGTCGAGTCGGGCACCGTCGTCGGCGAGCTCGAGTCGACGAAGTCCGTCTCGGACGTGTTCAGCCCGGTCTCGGGCACCGTGATCGCCCGTAACGACGCCCTCGAGGGCACGCCCGAGGTGATCAACTCCGATCCCTACGGCGAGGGCTGGCTGATCAAGGTCCGCGTCACCGACGAGGACCCCGCCGCAGCCCTGCTGACGGCCGAGGCGTACTCGGCCATCGTGACCGGCTGACCGACGCCGTGACGGGTGTTAGGTTTGGGGACAACCTTGAAGTTTCGCTTGAGATGCCCCAGACCCCCCAGTCCGTGAGATGGAGTGATCGCGTTGACGACGCCGGACGGATCTGACGAGACCACCCACATCCCGGTGATCGAAACCGACACCGAGGAGATGTCGTCCGCCGACGTCTTCGCCGTCGAGAACCTCCCCGCTGGCAACGCCATGCTGCTCGTGCAGCGCGGACCCGAGGCCGGCTCGCGCTTCCTGCTCGACCAGGACGTCATCTCGGCCGGGCGCCACCCGTCGAGCGACATCTTCCTCGACGACATCAGCGTCTCGCGCCGGCACGCGACCTTCAGCCGTCGTGGCGGGGGATACGTCGTCACCGACCTGGGCAGCCTCAACGGCACCTACGTGAACCGCGACCGGATCGACGGCGACATCCTGCTCACCGGCGGCGACGAGGTCCAGCTCGGCAAGTACCGCCTGATCTACTTCCCGGCCTCGGCGGCGAAGGACGGCGGTCAATGACGACGGGCGAGGTCGCCCGCGACCGGCTGCTCGGCATCAGCGAGGTGATCGCCGAGCTGAAGGAAGAGTTCGCCGACATCTCGCAGAGCCGGATCCGGTACTACGACGAGCAGGGCCTCGTCGAGCCGCGGCGCACGCCGGCCGGCTACCGCAAGTTCACGTACGGCGACGTCGAGCGGCTGCGCTTCGTGCTGCGCATGCAGAAGGACCGCTACTGGCCGCTGAGCCACATCCGTCAGGTCCTCGACCAGATGGACTCCGGCGACGTCCCCGACACCGAGCTGCGCGCGACCCTTCAGGTCCCGCAGGTCACGCTCGCCGCCGACGGGATGCCCACGGCGCAGTCGATCACCGAGGGCACCGGGGCGACCCGACTGACCCGCGACGAGCTGCTCGACGCGGCGGCGATCGACGGCGCGACGCTGGACCAGATCGAGGAGTTCGAGCTGATCCGTCGGCGGCCCCAGCAGAAGTACTACGACGCCGACGCCCTCGTCGTCGCCTCCCTCGTCGGTCAGCTGGCCGGCATCGGCCTCGAGCCTCGGCACCTGCGGGGCTTCCGTTCCGCTGCAGACCGCGAGCTGGGCCTGCTCGACCAGGTCGTGCCGCCCGCGGCGCGCCACCAGGACGGAGCGGCAGCCGACCTCGCACAGTTGGCGGCTCTCGCCGTCCGCCTGCACACCGTGCTGGTGCGCGCCGGCCTGCGCTCGTGACGGTGGGCGACTGACGATGCGCGAGCTCGAGATCGTGGGAGTGCGGGTCGAGATGCCGACGAACCAGCCGCTCGTGCTGCTGCGCGAGGTCGAGGGAACCCGCTTCCTGCCGATCTGGGTCGGCGCGATCGAAGCCTCGGCCATCGCGTTCGCGCAACAGGGCACCGAGGCGCCGCGCCCGCCGACGCACGCGCTCATGGCCGCGATCGTGGAGGCGCTCGGCGACGAGCTGAAGGAGGTCCGGATCGTCGACGTGCGGGACGGCGTGTTCTACGCCGAGCTCGCCTTCGAGGGCGGCGCGGTCGTGGACGCCCGGCCGTCGGACTCGATCGCCCTGGCGCTGCGGACGGGGGTCCGCGTCGTGTGCGCCGAAGATGTTTTGGACGCCGCCGGGTTCGCGCAGACGCGCGACGAGGACGAGGAGATCGCGAAGTTCCGCGAATTCCTGGACCACGTGGATCCGGAGGACTTCGAGAAACCTTGAAGTCTTACTTGAAGGTTTGGGCGAGGCATTTCGGCGTGTCGCAGCACGCGCGAAAGACTCTCACCCTTAACTTGAGGGTACGCAAGACCACAGTCGTGTGGTTTTCTTGTCGTTGGAGGCCGGCAACGGCCGTCAGGAAGGCGTGACCATGATCGAACCTCGTGACGAGGCTGCGGAGGCCAAGGCCCGGGCTGGTGCCCAGGGTCTGTTGTTCGACGACGACCTGGCCCCGCTGCCCGAGGACACGGGTTTCCGTGGTCCGACCGCGTGCAACGCGGCGGGCATCACGTACCGCCAGCTCGACTACTGGGCCCGCACCGGACTGGTCGAGCCGACCGTCCGCTCGGCCACCGGCTCGGGCACGGCGCGGCTGTACTCCTTCAAGGACATCCTGCTGCTCAAGATCATCAAGCGACTGCTCGACGCGGGCGTCTCGCTGCAGCAGATCCGCACCGCGATCGACCACCTGCGCGAGCGCGGCACCGAGGACCTCACCCAGGTCACGCTCATGAGCGACGGCGCTAGCGTCTACGAGTGCCGTTCGGCCACCGAGATCGTCGACCTGCTCCAGGGCGGTCAGGGCGTCTTCGGCATAGCGATCGGCGGTGTGTGGAAGGAGATCGAGGGCTCGCTGCACGAGCTGCCCACCGAGAAGGCCGAGGTCGACGTCCCGCTCGCCGGCGACGAGCTCGCCGCGCGCCGCGCCCGCAAGGCCAACTGACACCACCGCACGCAGTTCTTCCGACGCACGCCGCCCCCGGCCGGGGGCGGCGTCGCCATGTTCGGGCTGGGGTAGGCTTGCGGTGCCGTCGACTCGCGCGGGAGAGTCCCGCAAGGGCGCCGAAGGGGCAATTCCTCCCCGGAACCTCTCAGGCCCACGGACCGTGCGTACGAGGCAACTCTGGAGCGACGTCGTCGTGACAGAGGGGGAGGCGTTGTCAGACGTCGATCCCCACGGAGTTGCCCCATGACCGAACGCCGGCCCGCCACCCGCTTCGTCGACCGCCACATCGGTCCGCGCGCGTCCGACCAGACCGCGATGCTCGAACGACTCGGGTACGACTCGCTGGACGCCCTCATGCATGCGGCCGTCCCGGCCGGCATCCGGACCACCCTGACCGGGTTGCCCGACGCGGTGTCCGAGACCGAGGCCACCGCGCAGCTGCGTGAGCTGGCCGACCGCAACTTCCCGGGCGTCTCGATGATCGGGCTCGGCTACCACCCGACGATCACGCCGGCCGTCATCCGTCGCAACGTGCTCGAGGACCCGGCCTGGTACACGGCGTACACGCCGTACCAGCCAGAGATCTCCCAGGGCCGGCTCGAGGCCCTGCTCGCGTTCCAGACGATGGTCGAGGACCTCGTCGGCCTGCCGACGGCGAACGCCTCGCTGCTCGACGAGGGCACCGCCGCGGCCGAGGCGCTGACGCTCGTGCGCCGCGCGGACCGCAAGCGCACCGACCTGCCGGTCGTGGTCGACTCCGGGCTGCTGCCGCAGACGCTGGCCGTCCTGCACACGCGCGCCGAGGCCGTCGGGCTCCCGCTCGTGGAGGCCGACCTGCGCGACGGGCTGCCCGAGGGCGACTTCTCGGGCGTCATCGTGGCCTACCTGCGCGCTGACGGCACGGTCATCGACCCCGAGCCGCTCATCGCCGCGGCCCACGCCGGGGGAGCGCTCGCGGTCGTCGTGACCGACCCGCTCGCCCAGGTGCTGCTGCGCTCACCCGGCAGCCTCGGCGCCGACGTCGTCGTGGGCTCGACGCAGCGGTTCGGCGTCCCGATGTTCTACGGCGGCCCGCACGCGGGATTCATGGCCGTGCGCGCCGGCCTCGAGCGCCACCTGCCCGGCCGGCTCGTCGGTGTGTCGGTCGACTCGTCCGGGCGTCCGGCGTACCGGCTCGCGCTGCAGACCCGTGAGCAGCACATCCGTCGTGAGAAGGCGACCTCCAACATCTGCACGGCTCAGGTCCTGCTGGCCGTCGTGGCGGCCATGTACGCCGTCTACCACGGAGCGGAGGGCCTGCGGGTCATCGCCGAGGACGTCAACGCTCGCGCCCGCCGCCTCGCGGCCGGGCTGCGGGACGCCGGGATCGACCTCGCGTCCGAGCGGTTCTTCGACACCGTCACGGCCGTCGTCCCGGGACGCGCCGAGGCGATCGTGCGCGCGGCCCGCGAGGCCGGCATCCACCTGTGGGCCTTCGACGCCGACCGCGTCGGCATCGCCGTCTCGGAGGCCACGACGGACGCACACCTGGCCGCGGTCCTGCACGCCTTCGGGACCGGCGAGCTGCCCGCGGAGGCGCCCGAGTCGCTCGACGCCGCATCGCTGCGCGACGACGAGATCCTCACCCATCCGGTGTTCAACGAGCACCGCAGCGAGACCCAGATGCTGCGCTACCTGCGCCGGCTGAGCGACCGTGACTACGCCCTCGACCGGGGCATGATCCCGCTCGGCAGCTGCACGATGAAGCTCAACGCGACGTCGGAGATGGAGCCGATCAGCTGGCCCGGGTTCGCCGACCTGCACCCGTTCGTCCCGGCCGAGGACGCCGCCGGGATGATCGAGCTGGTCGAGACCCTCGAGTCGTGGCTCGCGTCCGTGACGGGCTACGCCGCGGTGTCGGTGCAGCCCAACGCCGGCTCGCAGGGCGAGTTCGCCGGCCTGCTCGCGATCCGCGGCTACCACCGCAGCCGCGGCGAGGAGGCCCGCGACGTGTGCCTCATCCCCAGCTCGGCGCACGGCACCAACGCGGCCTCGGCCGTCATGGCCGGGATGCGTGTCGTGATCGTGAAGGCCACCGACGCCGGCGAGGTCGACCTCGACGACCTGCGCGCGCAGTGCGAGACCCACGCCGACGACCTCGCCGCGATCATGGTGACCTACCCGTCGACCCACGGCGTCTACGAGCACGGCATCAGCGAGTTGTGCGACATCGTCCACGAGCACGGCGGCCAGGTCTACGTCGACGGCGCCAACCTCAATGCCCTGCTCGGTCACGCCCAGCCCGGACAGTTCGGCGGCGACGTGTCGCACCTGAACCTGCACAAGACCTTCTGCATCCCGCACGGCGGCGGTGGCCCCGGCGTCGGCCCCGTCGCGGTCGGCGAGCACCTCGTGCCGTTCCTGCCGGCGCACCCGTTCCACCCCGACGCCGACCGGCGCCGCGCGCTCGGCACGATCAGTGCCGCGCCGTACGGCTCGGCGGGCATCCTGCCGATCCCGTTCGCGTACGTCGCGATGATGGGCGCCGAGGGCCTCACGGACGCGACGTCGGTGGCGGTGCTCAGCGCGAACTACGTCGCGGCGCGCCTCGACGGCGCGTTCCCCGTGCTCTACAGCGGCGAGCACGGACTAGTCGCCCACGAGTGCATCCTCGACCTGCGCGAGATCACGAAGGCCGCAGGGGTGTCGATCGACGACGTCGCCAAGCGCCTCATCGACCACGGCTTCCACGCGCCGACGATGAGCTTCCCCGTCGCGGGCACGCTCATGGTCGAGCCGACCGAGTCCGAGGACCTCGCCGAGCTGGACCGCTTCTGCGATGCGATGCTCGCGATCCGCACGGAGATCGACCGTGTCCAGGCGGGGGAGTACGACGCGCACGACAACCCGCTGACGAGCGCGCCGCACGCCGCGCACGAGCTCGTCGACTGGACGCACCCGTACCCGGTGGCCGAGGGCGTGTTCCCGGCTGGCACGACGCAGGACAAGTACTGGCCGCCGGTCGGTCGGATCGACAACGCCTACGGCGACCGGAACCTCGTCTGCTCCTGCCCGCCGGTCGAGTCGTTCGCCTGAGCCCACCACGCCCCGACCCGGTCGACGACCGGGTCGGGCGTGCGGACCCACAGCACGTGGTGCGTCGAGCCACCGTCGGGGGCGTCGGACAGGGCGTACTCCCAGCGGCTCAGCGCGTCGGGGGCCACGAGTCGGCGCTCGAACTCGCGGGCGGCTGCGGCGACCGAGTAGGTGTCGCCCTCGAGGTGCACCGCGAGGGTCGGCGTCGTGATCGGTGACGGCAGCCGATAGGGCAGCCGGTCGCGCCACACCATGGCGGCCCACTCGGTCATGAGGGTGCGCGCGCCGGGTGCGCCGAACCACGGCCTCGGCACGTGGCCGACGACGCGCGCCACGATGGGGACCGTCAGCGCCATCGCGCCCAGGCCGAAGCCCCACGCGCCGTAGTGGCGGAAGTGCGGCACCGACACCCCGACGAGGACGAGACCGTCGGCCGGTCGTGGACCCCACTGGATCGGCGCGGCGAGCTGACCGCCGAGGCTGTGGCCGAGCACCAGCACGGGACGGTCGGCCACCTCCTCGCGGGCCTCGTCGACGGCGCGCTGGATGTCGGCGATCTCGTCGTCGTAGGACCAGTCTCGGTGTCGTGACGCGGGCGGGCCGTCGGGTCCGAAGCCGCGGCGTGGCATCGCCCGGGCCGTCCAGCCGCGTCGCTCGAAGGCGGCCACGAGGGGCCGGTAGAAGGTCGACGGGACGGCCATCGCGGGGGCGATGAGCACGATCGGGGTGGTCACCGGAACATCTTGCCAGCGTGAAAGACTCGGCGCTGTCATGCCCGACGTCCTCGTGTACCTCACCTCGCTCGCAGCCCTCGCCGCAGCCGCGTTCGCCGCGTGGCACACGGCGAAGGGCTATCGCTTCAGCAACCCTCTGTTCTACGCCGTCGCGGCCGTCCAGGTGCTGCTCGTCGTCGCGCTCGTGTGGGGGATCGTGGCGGTCTCGACGACCGACCGCGACGTGCAGGCCGGCCTGTACCTCTCGTACCTCGTGACGACCGTCCTGATCCCGCCCGCGGCAGTGCTGTGGGGGATCGGCGACCGCAGCCGCTGGGGCACCGGGGTGGTCGCCGTGGCACTGTTCACCGTCGCGGTCATGCTGATCCGCACGCACCAGATCTGGGAGGGACATGGCTGAGCACCAGTCGACCGGCCACGGCTTCGGACGGGCGCTCGTCGCGATCTACGCGGTGTTCGCCGTGGCCGCGACCGCGCGATCGGTGTACCAACTGGCGACGCACGCGTCCGAGGCACCGTTTGCGTACACGCTGTCGGCGATCGCCGGCGTCGTCTACGTCGTCGCGACGTGGGCGCTCGCGACGGACAACCGGCGGGTCGCGACCGCGGCGATCTGCTTCGAGCTGGTGGGCGTCGTGGGGATCGGCCTGCTCAGCGTCCTCGACAGCGGGCTGTTCGCGGACGAGACCGTGTGGTCGGGCTTCGGCAGCGGCTACGGCTACGTGCCGCTCGTCCTGCCGTTCGTGGGCCTGTGGTGGCTGCGGCGGACCCGGTGATCCGGGCACGAAAGGGCCCCGTGCGCTCATACCGCGCGGGGCCACTTCCATTGAAACCCGGCGGCCCGGCCGATCGCGGGAGCGACACGGCGCCATGACGAACCGGTCGTACCGATTCCGCACGACGTGGCTCGTGGAGCAGGCACGGGAGCCGCTGTGGGACACCCTCGAGGAACTGCTGGAGCACGATGACCCGATGCCGTGGTGGCACGCGGTGACGGTGACCGGACACCACGGCGACGAGCTCGACCTGGAGGCGCGCAGCGCCTTCGGCTACCGCCTGCGGTTCACGGTGCACGACCTGCGCCTGGATCGCCCGGGGTCGATGCGCATGAGATCGCGGGGCGACCTCGAGGGAACCGGCATCCTCGACTTCGCCGACGCGCCGGGCGACCGCACCCGGTTGACGATCGACTGGCAGGTGGCCGCGACGCCGCGCTGGATGCAGCGCACGGACGTGCTGCTGCGCCCGGTGTTCGTGCTCGGGCACGGGCTGATCATGAGGACGGGGGAGCGCCGGCTCAATCGCTGGCTGGCGGCGCGAGCCTGACGACGTCTCCGATGATCGTGATGGCGGGGGCCTTCGCCGCGGCGGCCAGATCGGCGATCGTCGCGAGGGTGCCGACCGTCGTCCGCTGATCGGCGGAGAAGCCGCGCTCGATGACCGCGACCGGCGTCGCGGGGTCGTGGCCGGCCGCGACCAGTTCCGCGGCGGTCTCGGGCAACCGCTTGACGCCCATCAGCAGGACGATCGTGTGGTCGCCGCGGGTCGGCAGCTCGCCGAGCGACTCGTGTCCCGTGACGACGCTGAACCCGCGGGCGACGCCGCGATGCGTGACGGGGATGCCCGCCGAGGCGGCCACCGCGATCGCCGAGGTGACGCCGGGGACGACCTCGACCTCGATGCCGGCCTCGCGGCACGCGATCAGCTCCTCGCCGCCGCGTCCGAAGACGTACGGGTCGCCGCCCTTGAGTCGCACGACGACCTTGCCCTGACGCGCGCGGTCGACCAGCAGGTCGTTGATCTGCTCCTGCGGGATGGGGTGGTGGTCGGGCATCTTGCCGACGTCGATCACCTCGACGTCAGGGGCCAGCTCGCCGAGCACCGACTGGGGCGCGAGCCGGTCGAGGACGACCACGTCGGCCTCCGCGAGCAGGCGTCGGCCCCGGGCCGTGAGGAGTCCCGGATCGCCAGGTCCGCCGCCGACGAGGGCGACGAAGCCCCGGGCATGCGTCCGGTGCCGCAGCGGCAGGTCGCCGGTCTGCAAGGCGGTCGCGACGGCGTCGCGCAGGGCGACCGCGCGGCCGGCGTCACCGCCCCCACTGACCGCGATGGTGACCTCGTCGACGCGGGCCACCGCGGGGGTCCATGCTGTCGCACGCTCCGGATCGCCGCCCTTGAGGCAGAAGATCCGGTCCTGTTCGGCGTCCGCCGCCACGAGGTCGTCCACGGCGGGTAGGTCGGTCGCCGTCTGGACGAGCCATGCCCCCGCGAGGTCGCCCGTGCGGTACTCCCGCTCGAGCCACGTGACCGTGCCCCGGCCGATCGCCGAGGCGAGCGAGTCCGAGACCGTGGGGGAGACGACGAGGACGTCGGCGCCCGCATCGACGAGCGACAACGCCCTGCGGGTGGCGACGTGCCCACCACCGACGACGACGACGCGACGGCCCTCGAGCCGCAGCGTGAGCGGTAGGCCCCCGCTCATGGATGCAGCCTCATGTGTGCAGGCCACACTCCGTCTTGTTGAAGCCCGCCCACCGGCCGGCGCGGGGATCCTCCCCGGGCGCGACCCGGCGCGTGCACGGCGCGCAGCCGATCGAGGGGTAGCCGTCGCTGACGAGGGGGTTCACGATCACGTCGTGCTCGGCGGCGTACTCGAGCAGGTCGTCGAACGTCCAGGCCGCCAGCGGGTTGATCTTCACGAGGCCGTTCTTGTTGTCCCACTGGACGAACGGCGTGTCCGCCCGCAGGGGGCTGTCCTCGCGCCGCACACCGGTGATCCAGACCTCGTACCCCTCGAGGGTCTCGCTGAGCGGGTCGACCTTGCGCAGTTGGCAGCACAGGGCCGGGTTGCGCTCGTACAGTCGCTCGCCGTACTCGGCGTCCTGCTCGGCGACCGTCTGCTTGGGCAGCACGTCGACGATCGTCAGCTGCATCGAGGACTCGACGGCGTCACGCGTGCCGGAGGTCTCGGGGAAGTGGTAGCCGGTCTCCAGGAAGAGCGTGTCGACCCACGGGACGTGACGCGCCACGACGTGCGGCAGCACCGCGTCGGCCATGGAGCAGGCGACTGCGGTGAGGTGTCCGAACTCCTCGGCCACCCAGGCGAGCACCGTGTCGGTGTCGCTGTCGGCGAACCGCACGGAGGCCTCCTCGGCGATGGCCCTCAGCTGCTCGCGCGAGCGCTTGGGGCGTCCGGTGGCGGCACGCTCCACCCGGTGCGCCTCGCGCGCGCTGTCGTGGGCCAGCTGGCGCTCGCGCCGTTCGGCCAGGGTCGGACTGCTCATCCTCCTGACAGTAGTCGGCCCGCGGAGTGGCGTCCGAGCCGTCCAACATGCGAACAACGCCAAATGGCGGCAGGGTGGTGGAGGAACCAAATGAAGGGAGACGTCCATGTGGGACACCATCTTGTGGATCGCGGCCGTGATCATTGCCATCTTCGGCATCATCCGGCTCGTGCAGAGGGACTTCGTGATGGGTGCGGTGCTGATCGTCGTGGCACTGCTGGTCGGTCCGGGCGGCGTGAGTCTCTTCACGTAGTCGATCGCACTCTAGGCTGACGGACATGGTCCGTTACCTCGACATTCATCCCGTCGACCCGCAGCAGCGCACCGTCGAACAGGCGGTCGCGTTGCTGCGGGACGGCGGGTTGATTGCGTATCCCACCGATTCCGGCTACGCGCTCGGCGCGCAGATCGGCAATGCGGACGCACTCGAGCGGATCCGCACCCTGCGTCAGTTGGACGACAAGCACCACTTCACGCTCGTGTGCCGCGACTTCGCCCAGCTGGGCCAGTTCGTGCACGTCGACAACTCGGTGTTCCGCGCCGTCAAGGCCGCGACCCCCGGCCCCTACACGTTCATCCTCCCGGGGACGCGCGAGGTGCCCAAGCGACTGCTGCAGGCCAAGAAGAAGACCGTCGGCGTGCGCATCCCCGACCACAAGGTCGTCCGGGCGCTCGTCGAGGCGCTGGGAGAGCCGATCCTGTCGTCGACGCTGATCCTGCCCGGCGAGACCGAGCCCATGACCCAGGCCTGGCAGATCGGCGAGGAGCTGGACGGCCAGATCGACGCGGTCGTGGACTCCGGCGACGAGATCATCGCCGAGCCGACGACGGTCGTGGACCTCTCGGAGGGCTACGCCGAGGTGCTGCGCGTCGGCGCGGGCGACCCGGCGCCGTTCGAGGGCTGAGGCGCCTCAGCGCGGGTTCTTGATCCAGAGCACCTGGTGGGACGTGCACGCCATGATCAGGGCGATCACCCAGCCGACCACGGTCCAGCCGAGCAGCAGGTTGATCCAGAAGATCCCCCCGGTGTTCGACTTGCCGCGGGTGGCCGCGATGGCCCACGGGAGCATGTAGCCGGCCGTGAGCAGGGCGATGATCCAGCCGAAGACGGTCTGGAAGGGGCGGGGACGCTGGTCGGTCACGATCTCGGCCATGGCGCCATCCTACGTCTCGGTCGTCAGCCTGACCCGGATGATGTCGCCCTCGCCGCAGCCCTCCGCGACCCGGACGGACTTCTTGACCGGCAGCACGAAGCTGCGCGCGCTCGCACTCGGGAACACCGACGTCCGCCACGTGCTCGACCCGACCGTCACCTCGACCCTCACCGAGCCGAAGCCGGCGCGGACGGCGGTCCGATCGTCGATGTCGTCCGCGACGTCCTCGGGCAGGGTGAGGAAGTGCCACGCGCCGTCCTCGCGCCACCGCCACAGCGTCGCCTCGAACTCGTACACGCCGCCAGCGTCGCACACGGGTTAACGTCGGGTCATGGGGACGATCGACGACTATCTGCAGGACCTGCCGGAGGAGACCTCGACGCTGTTCGGGGCCCTCTACGCCGTGGCACGCCAGGAGGTGCCCGACGCCGAGCAGGGCAAGGGCTACGGCATGCCGGCGCTCACGTACCGGGGCAAGCCGCTGCTGAGCCTGATGTCCACGAAGAAGCACCTGTCCGCGTTCCCGTTCAGCGCCGGCGTGGTCGAGGCGCTGGGGCCTGAGCTCGGGGAGTACGACACGTCGAAGGGCACGATCAGGTTCCAGCCCGACGCGCCGCTGACGCCGTCGCTCTTGCGCCGGCTCGTCGAGTTGAGGCGCGGAGAGATCGAGGGGGCGTCATGACGACGTTGTCAGACCGTCCGGACACCGCCCTCGTGGTGATCGACGTGCAGAAGGGCGTGGTCGGTGAGGCGTACGACCGCGACGCGGTGATCCAGCGGATCGCCGACCTCGTGGCGCGGGCCCGCGACGCCGGCACGGCCGTCGTGTGGGTCCAGCACCATGACGAGCAGCTCGTGCGGGGGAGCGAGCCGTGGGAGTACGTCGACGAGCTCGCCACCGACCCGGGCGAGCCGGTCGTGCACAAGTCGTTCGGCGACGCGTTCGAGGCCACCGACCTCGAGGACGTGCTGGCGGCGCGGTCCGTCGGGCGACTCGTCGTCGCGGGCGCCCAGACCGATGCGTGCATTCGCAGCACGATCCACGGCGCGTTCACCCGTGGCTACGACGTCACGCTCGTCGGGGACGCGCACACCACCGAGGACCTCACGGAGTACGGCGGCGCGGCGCCCGACCTGGTGGTCTCGCACACGAACCTGTACTGGTCGTGGCAGGACGCACCCGGTCGGACGGCGGCCGTGGAGTCTGCTGCCGAGATCGGCTTCGATTCCCAGGGCTAGAAGGCGAACAGGGCGATCGGCTCGGTCGTCGGGGTGGTGGCCTGCGGATCGGTCTCGACCGTCACGCCCGCCGCCGATGCGGTGGCCGCATCGCCCTCGAGCAGCACCGTGTTGTCCGGACCCTGTGGCATCACCGCGGCGTGGACCATCGCGCCGCCCTGCTGCAGCCAGACGACGTAGTCGTGACCTGACGGTGCGTCCGGCATGTCGTGGGTCACCAGTACGGCGCGGCCCACGGACTCCGATCGCACGAGTGTCGCCTCGGCGCCACCCTCGAACGTCTGGGTGATGCGCTCGGCGTCGTCGGCCTGCAGGACCTGCTCGGTCGTGCTGGCCACCTGGGACTGGCCCGGGTCGTCGGTCCACGGCTGCGCGATCCCCACGCCGACACCGGCGACGAGGACCGCCGCGGCGGCGGCCATCAGCAGTCGACGCGGGCGGTGAGTGCGTGCCGGTCGGTCGTCGCTCACGACGGGCGGGAGCTGGCGGACACCGCTGATCGCGCCGAGGACGGAGTCCCGCAGCGCCGCCGGCGGCTCCTGCACCGTGAGGGCGGAGAGCTCCGCGGCAGCCTCACGCAAGGAGGCCACCTCCTCGCGGCAGCTCTCGCAGCCGGCCATGTGGTGCTCGAACTGGGCGCGCTCGTCGTCGGTGACGGCGTCGAGTGCGTAGGCGCCCGAGAGCGTGTGTGCGGTACTCATCGGTCACCTCCGATCGTGTCGCGAAGTCTGATGAGGCCGTCACGGATGCGGGACTTCGCCGTGCCCAGGGGCACATCCAGCATCGTCGCGACCTCGGTGTGTGTACAACCCCGGAAGTAGGCGAGTTCGATCGCCTCACGCTGGGTGTCGGTCAGCCCACTGAGCGCCTTGCGGACGCGCTGGGCATCGAGCCGCGCGTGCGCGGTCTCGCTCGTGGAGTCGTGTTCGACCGTCAGGCTGCGGCTCGCGTGGGCGAGGTCGCGGGTGCTGGCGGACTCGGCGCTGCGGACCCGGTCGACCGCCCGGCGGTGCGCGATCGTCATGAGCCACGAGAGCGCGCTGCCGCGCTGTGGATCGAAGCGGGCCGCTTGGCGCCAGACCTCGAGGTACACCTCCTGGGTGACCTCCTCGGACTGGGCGACATCCCGCACGATGCGCACGACCAGGCCGTGGATCCGCGGTGCTGTCCGGTCGTACAGATCGGCGAAGGCCGACTCATCGCCGCGGCCGCATCTGCGGAGCACGTCGGCGAGACCCTCGGGCGACGGCTGACCGTCGCCCGAGGGCACTGCGCGCAGGTGGTTCACTCGTTCGTCTCTCTGGATCGTTCGGGTCAGGGCATCAGGACGCTGTCGACGACGTACACCTTGGCGTTCGCGGTGGGGACGTTGCCGCAGATGACCGCCGCGTCACCCACGGTGAAGTCCTCGCCGGAACCTTCCACGGTCAGGGTGTCACCCGCGAGCGTCTTGTGCTCGCCGGCGATCTTGTCCGGGCCGAGCTCGCCCTCGACGACGTGGTGCGTCAGGACCTTCGTCAGCTGGTCCTTGTCGGCCAGCAGCGCCTGGAGGTCGGCCTCGGGGATCTTGGCGAACGCGTCGTCGGTGGGCGCGAAGACCGTGAGCGACTCCGCGCTGTTGAGCGTGTCGACGAGGCCGGCGGCCTCGATCGCGGAGGTCAGGGTCGTGAGAAGCGGGTTGGTGGAGGCGGCGGTCGCGACCGGCTCGGAGGCCATGCCGTCGAGGGAGCCCGCGCCGGACGCCGGAATCGCCGAGCACCCGGGGCCGAAGGCGCCCATCATGTCGCCGGAGTCGTCCATGGAGGAGCTGGCCGAGGCACTGGGGCTCGAGTCGTTCATCGCGGAGCCGGAATCGTCGTCCGAGCCGCTGTCGCTGCAGGCGGCCAGGCCGGTACCGAGCGCGAGCGCGGCCACGGCGAGCCCGAGGCGGCGGTGGGTCGTGCGCATCATGATGGTGCCTTTCGGTGGAGGGAGTTGCTCTTGCGTCGAGAGTGATTCGGAGCGGCGCGGCTTCCGGATGGGATCAGCGGACGTTCACGACGACGCTCTGGATGCCGCTGGAGCCGTCGGGGAACGGGGTCGCCCGCTTCGTGTCCTGCTTCTCGCCGTCCTCGGTCGTGGCGCGCACGGCGAGGGTGTGTCGACCGGGCTCGGCGTCCCACGTCAGGTACCACTGGCGCCAGTAGTCCACGCCGGCGTCGGGCCCGAGCTCGGCGGGCTGCCAGGCCCCGTCGTCGATGCTGACCTCGATGCCGCCGATGCCGCGCCGTTGGGCCCAGGCGATACCGGCGACGACGATCCTGCCCGCGTCGATCGTGCTGAGTCCGCGCGGCGTGTCGATGCGCGAGGCGATCTTGATCGGCCCGTCGATGGCCCAGTCCCGTTTCGTCCAGTAGGCCTGCTCGGCGTCGTACGTCGTGAGGGTCAGCCGTTCGAGCCACTTCGTGCCGCCGACGTAGCCGTACAGGCCGGGCGTGATGAGCCGGGCGGGGAAGCCGTGGGCGCGGGGGAGTGCGATGCCGTTCATCGCGATGGCGACCATCATGTCCCGGCCGTCGAGCGCGGCCTGCAGGGGAGTGCTGATGGTGAATCCGTCCACCGCCGTGCTGAGGATCTGGTCGGCGCGGTCGCCGACGCCGGCTCGCTCGAGCAGGTCCGAGACCCGGACGCCGAGCCACCGGGCGCCGCCGACGTACTTGCCGCCGACCTCGTTCGACACGCACGTCATCGTGATGTCGCGCTCGATGAGCGGAAGTTCGAGCAGTTGTTCGAAGTTCAGGGAGAACGGGTCGCGCACGTCGCCGTCGACCTTGAGGCTCCAGCGGGTGTGGTCGACGATCGGCACCGTGAGGTTGACGTCAACCCGGTAGAACTCGCTGTTGGGAGTCTGGAATGCCGTGATGCCCCGGTAGCGGGACTCCAGGCCGCGGGGGAGAGCGGGCGCGGGCTCGGCGGCGCGGGGGAGCGCGATGTCGACGACGTCGCGGGCGCGCTGGATGAGCCACTGGCCGGCGGCGCCCATGACGACGGCCGCGCCGGCGACGGCTCCGGCGCCGATGAGCAGGCGGCGGCGACCCGGTCCGTCGGCGGAGCCGGGATCCTGCCGGGGCGTGAAGGCGCGGAGCACGACGAGGGCGACGAGCGCGCTGACGACGGCGGGGACCACGTCGAGCGGACGCGCTGCAGGACGCAGAAGGGCGGCCGCCCCCGCCACACCGACGAGGGCGACCACCAGGGACGCGCCGGCACCGAACCGCCACCGGGCGAGAATGCCCCCGGCGGCGGCCAGCGCGAGCGTGACCAGCAAGACCGACCCGAGAAGAACGGGCTTGTCAGCCGTCCCCAGGCGAGCGACTGCCCATTCCTTCACCGGAGTCGGCGTCAGGTCGATCACCGTCGACCCGACGGCCAGCACCGGCGAAGCCGCCGGTGCGATGACCGCCGCGGTCAGGTGACCGGCGGCCAGTCCGGCTCCTGCTGCCAAGAGCCCGACGGCCGCGCCGCTACCCAGGTCACGTCGTCCCACGGGTAGTCATTCGGAGCCGATGCCGGCTCTGGATGGGTGGCTCAGCCGTTGGCCTTGCGCACGAGCTCGCGCAGCGTCTTCTCGACGGCGTCGGTGACGTCGAGCACGGCGAACGAGGTCGCCCAGAGCTCGCCGTCGTCGAGGTGGGCGTCCTCCTGGAACCCGACCGTGCCGTAGCGCGTGTCGAACTTCGACGCCGGCTGGTAGAACACGACGACCTTCCCGTCACGGGCGTAGGACGGGAATCCGTACCAGGTCTTCGGATCGAGATCGGGCGCCTCCTCGGTGACGATGATGTGCAGCCGGGCGGCGATCTTCTGGTCGGCGCCGCTGAGCGCATCGATCGCGTCGACGCATGCCTGCGCCTCACGTTCCTTCTTCGCCGAGCCCTTGCCGGCCTTCTTCTCGCTGCGCAGCTCCTCGGCGCGTTGCTTCATCGCCGCGCGCTCTGCCTCGGTGAATCCGGAGTCGGACTTCGCCATGGTTCTTCCTCTCGCTGTGGTGTCACCGATGACGATAGGAGAGTGTCGGGGTCAGTGCTTCTCGATTCCTGCTCTGCGGTTCGAGAATCGCGTAAGTGACATAATGTGCATTATCGGACAAGCGTGGAGCGTGGCGAAAAGGCCGTTGGTGACCGACGTGCTGCGCTGATGTACTGATGACTTCCTGAGTTCTGCCGTGTGACGGAGGTCGTCGTCGTGAGTGGCTATGACGTGCTTGCCGAGGTGTACGAGTGGCTCATCTCGGACGTGAAGCTGGATCCGGCCGAATTCGCTGCGACGTTCGATGACGTCCTCGGTCTCCTGCCGCCGGACGCTCGCGTCCTCGATTGTTCGTGCGGAACCGGACACCTGGCGGTCGGCCTCGCGGGACGTGGCATCCAGGTCGACGCCACGGACGCCAGCGAGGCGATGGTGCGTCGGACCGCGGAGTTGTCCGAGGAGTTCGGGACGCCGGTCCGGACGCTGCGGGCGGACTGGCAGGAGTTGCCCGACCACTTCGACGACGACACCTTCGACATGGTGTTCTGCGTCGGCAACTCGCTGCACCATGCCGCGGGCGCGGCCGGCCGAGGTGCTGCCCTGGAGTCGATGTCGCGGCTCCTGCGCCCCGGCGGGCGCCTGGTACTCACGTCCCGCACGTGGGAGCTCGTGAGAGCCAGAGGCTCCCGGCTGGACATCGGTGACCGACTCGTCCGCCGGAACGGTCGCGATGCCGTCGTGGTCTACCGCTGGGAGATTGCGCCCCAGTGGGAGGACGAGCACCACATCGAGATCGCCATCGCGCAGGTCGACGCGGCCGGGTCGGTCCTCGTCCGCTCGGAACTGCTGTCGTGCTGGCCCTACCGATACGACCAGCTCGAAGACGAGTTGCGCCGGGTCGGGCTCCGGACCGACGTGAACACTTTCAGCCTCGAGGCCGAGAACTACCGGGTGGTGGCGAGCAAGGGTTAGGCGACTCAGCGGCTCCGCAGTCGCTGGATCTCGGCGCGAGAATGCTCCACGGCTGGCGTGTCCTCGCCGTTGCTCTCGCTCAGGTCGTGGGCGAGATCGAGGCTCGCGGCGAGCACGTGCTTCTCACGCCGCTTGCTCACGCCGTCGGGACGTCCGGCCAGCGCCGCCTTGCGGTCCTTGCGGCGCCGCGAGCGCTCACCGGCCAGTGCCGTGAGCTCGAGCTCGGTGATCGTCCCGTTGGCGACCTCGGGTGCCAGCACGTCGTGCAGCCAGCCGCGCTCGCGGTGTGCACCCCAACGCAGGGCGACGATCAGCACCACGACGCTGATGGCGGTGATGACGACCATGAGCGTGCTCACGACGAAGCCGTTGGCATTGGCCAGCGCGAGCATCGAGTCCCACAGCCCGTGCACGGCCATGGCAGCCACGATCAACAGCAGTCCGCGCCCGATCCGCCGCGGCTGGGCTCGCGTGCCCACGAGGTACAGGATGCCGGCGGAGAAGATGGCGGTGTACATCGCGTGCGACGCGACCCCGGACAGCGATCGGATGACGAAGGTCTCCAGCACCGCGCCGACCTGGTTGACCCCGAAATTCTCGTACGCGGCGTTCTGCCCGTAGAGCATGTCCTCGAGCACCTGGAAGCCCAGGCCGACGTACGCACCGACGATGAGCGCGTCGTAGACGGTGCGGATGACGATCGGCGCGAGGCCGAGCATGAGCAGGAACACCGCGCCCTTGGCGGTCTCCTCCACGAAGGGTGCCGTGAGGCCGGCCTTCCAGTCGGTGGCCCACGCCTGCCCGAAGGTCTTCGCGTAGAGGTCCATCAGCGCGGCGTTGCCGGGCAGCGCCATCGCCCACGGAGCGCCGATGCCGCCACCGACGAACGCCGTGACGGCCAGCAGGGCCGGAGTGCGCTCGTAGCGGTCGAAGTGGTGCAGGAACAGCAGGAAGACCAGGCAGAAGGTGCCGGCCGACGCGACGGCGGCGAGGTTCGCGTCGGCGAACACGCCGGCCGTGGGTGCGGCGACCTGGTAGAGCTGGCGCGCACCCATCGCGAGCAGCAGCACGTAAACCCACAGGCACAGGTTGCGCGGCTGGAACAGGTGGAACCGGGCGCCCCAGCCCGACTCCTCGATGGCCGCCTCGCGGCGCTCGAGGAGGTCGTCGGAGTCGTGGGCGCCGGCGGGGCTGATGGTGGTGCTCATCAGGACTCCCCTCCGTCCTGGGTCAGGGAGTCGATCATGGCGTCGGTCTCCGCCTGCAGTGCGGTCAACTGGGCCTGCGGGCCCGCGACCTGGATCTCGATCCCGCGACCGTTGACGACGAACACCGTCACGGCACCCGCACCGGAAGGCGTGGTGAAGCTCTGGGTCAGGCCCCGCAGCCCGCCCGACGTGGTGATGTCGCGGGCGTCGCCGGACACGTGATAGCCCTCGCTCGACGCGCCTGTGATCCGCTCGGCCTGCGCGAGCAGTTCGGCGGGGCTCTCGGTGAACGGGCCCTGCAGGATCGAGAACACCACTCCGTCCTTGACCAGCAGCGTCTGCTCGGCCGCCTGGTCACCCGTGCGCGGGTTGTCGGTCGTCCGCAGACCGGCCACCACTCCCCAGCCCGGCGCGACGGTCATCGTCACGTCCTCGGTCACCTGGATGGCCTCGCCCGCGCGCGTCGTGTCGTCCCACGCCACGCGAGCATCGATCCAGGGCATCACCCACGCCCACAGCGCGATCACGCCGAACGCCACCGCGGCGTACGGGATCGACCGGCGATCCAGTCCCCACCAGCGGTGCTCCACCGGCACCCGTCGACCATCCCACGGCGTTGAACTCACGCGGACCCCCGTCACGATGCGACGGCGGTCGTCGCGGATGCCAACAACCCTAACCACACCGAGCGGCCCCTGCCGCCTCGGCGCGTGGCCGTTGGGACCGCTCCAATCCCGACCTGCTCCCCCGCCTATCGGCCCTCGTCACGTCCGAGGAACACGCGCAGAGCACCGGTGAAGGCCTCCGGCTGTTCGGAGTGGACCCAGTGGCCGGCAGCCTTGATCGTCACGAGCGTCGTGCGCGGGAACAGCCGACGCATCGCCGCGTCGTGCTCGGGGCGCACGTAGTCGGACGTCTCGCCGGCGACCCACAGGACCGGGTGGTCGAACGTCGCGTCGGTGTCCGGGAAGCCGCCGATGACCGGCAGGTCGCGACGCAGCACGTCGAGGTTCGCCTGCCAGCCGAACACGCCGTCCTTCTGGCGCAGGTTCTGCAGCAGGAAGCCGCGCACCGTGGTGTTCGCGATGGCCGGCGCCAGTCGGTCGTCGGCGTCGGACCGACGGTTCAGAGTCGACAAGTCGACCGAGGCGAGGCTGTCCAGGAGGTGCTCGAACTCCCCCGTGCCACCCGCCGCCGTCGGTGAGATGTCGACGACCACGAGACGCCGCACGAGATCCGGGTGCCGCAGTGCGAGCACCATGGCGACCTTCCCGCCCATGGAGTGGCCCACCACGTCGACCGCGCCGTCCGCGGCGAAGCCGTCACGCAGCAGTCGAGCGACGTCGTCGGCCATCTCCGCGTAGTCGACGCGGTCGGTCCACGGTGAATGGCCGTGGTTCGGCAGGTCGACAAGCAGTGACCTGAACTGCGGTTGCAGGGCCTTGGCGATCGACGTGAAGTTCCGGCCCTGGCCGAACAGCCCGTGCAGGAAGACAACCCGCTCGCCGTCGTCGCCCACCTCGCGGCCGTACAGATTCATGCGACCACCCTAGGTGGGCGCACGCCGTGCTCGACACGTCGCCGCGGCGGTCGGTGACCGCGGATGGAGTCCGCCCGTCTCACCGGAAGACGGGAAGTCCGAGCGCGTCGGCCTCGGGCGGCACCGCCGCGCGTCCCGTTCCGATGAGCACGGCGCGTTCGTCGTCCCATGCCGATGGCAGGGCGGCGTCCGTGAGCGCCTCCACCGTTCGGCGGGCCAACGCGAGCGCGTCCGCCGGCGCGGGGCGGTCGGCCAGCAGGTCCAGGTGGTGGATCACGTCCTCCACGGCCCAGACCGTCAGGAAGTCACCGGGCTTAACACCTCGTCCTGCCACCGGAGCGAACGCTCTCCGAGGTCGGCGATGCCCACGGTCACGACGTCGGCCACGGCATGCAGGTGGGCCGTCACGGCCGAGGGCCGCGCGTAGCTCGTGGTCCTGGCGCGCTGGGCCAGCAGGTCCGGGAGTGGGTCGGCCTGCGTGAACCGCGCGGAGAACGCCGGCCAGTAGGACGCAGCATCGACGGTGGCGGGATCGCCGGTGCGCACGAGCATGCCCCCGACCATCTCCTGCCAGCCGTTGAGCACGTGGACGACCACGTCCAGGCGGGTCCAGCCGTGGCAGCGCGACGCCCCGAGCAGTCCGTACTCGTCGATCTCGTCAACCGCCGCGACGAACTCGCGGACCGTCGCGGCGCAGGCGGCGCGGGCGGCCCCCAGTTCGACGCTGAGCGGCCTCATGGCCTCAGCGTCCCACGTAGGCCGCGAGGTGCTCGCCGGTCAGGGTGGAGCGTTGTGCCACGAGGTCGACGGGCGTGCCCTCGAACACGACGGTGCCGCCGTCGTGGCCCGCTCCGGGTCCGAGGTCGATGATCCAGTCGGCATGCGCCATGACGGCCTGGTGGTGCTCGATCACGATGACGGACTTGCCGGCCTCGACGAGCCGGTCGAGCAGACCGAGCAGTTGCTCGACATCGGCCAGGTGCAAGCCGGAGGTCGGCTCGTCGAGGACGTACGTCCCGCCCTTCTCCCCCATGTGCGTCGCGAGCTTGATGCGCTGGCGCTCGCCGCCCGAGAGGGTCGACAGCGGCTGCCCGAGGGTCAGGTAGCCGAGGCCGACGTCCTCCATGCGGGCGAGGATTCGCGCCGCCGCGGCGACGTTCACCCCGTCCTTGCCGAAGAAGGCGTGCGCCTCGGCCACGGGGATCGCGAGCACCTCGCTGATGTCCTTGCCGCCGAGGTGGTAGTCGAGCACCGCCGCATCGAACCGGCGTCCCTCGCAGACCTCGCACGGCGACTCGACCGTGTTGAAGATGCCCAGGTCGGTGAACACGACGCCGACGCCGTTGCAGTTCGGGCACGCGCCCTCGGAGTTCGACGAGAACAGTGCGGGCTTGACCCCGTTCTCCTTCGCGAAGGCCTTGCGGATCGGGTCCAGCAGGCCCGTGTACGTGGCGGGATTGCTGCGCCGCGAGCCCTTGATCGCGCCCTGGTCGATCGTCACGACACCCTCCTGCGGGGCGATCGAGCCGTGGATCAGGGAGCTCTTGCCGGAACCTGCGACGCCCGTGATGACGGTCAGCACGCCGAGTGGGACGTCGACGTCGACGTCGCGCAGGTTGTGGGCGTCGGCACCGCGCACCTCGAGAGCGCCGGACGGAGTGCGCACCGACTCCTTGAGGCGGGCCCGGTCGTCGAGGTGGCGACCCGTGATCGTGTCACTGCCGCGCAGGCCCTCGAACGTGCCCTCGAACATGACCGTGCCGCCCTGGCTGCCCGCCTTGGGGCCGAGGTCGACGACGTGGTCGGCGATCGCGATGACCTCCGGCTTGTGCTCGACGACCAGGACGGTGTTGCCCTTGTCGCGCAGCTGCAGGAGCAGCTCGTTCATGCGGTCGATGTCGTGCGGGTGCAGGCCGACCGTCGGCTCGTCGAAGACGTATGTGACGTCGGTGAGCGAGGAGCCGAGGTGCCGGATCATCTTGGTGCGCTGGGCCTCGCCGCCGGAGAGCGTGCCCGCGGGGCGATCGAGCGACAGGTAGCCGAGCCCGATGCGCACGAACGAGTCGAGCGTCTCCCCCAGCACCGTCAGCAGCGGTGCGACCGACGGCTCGTCGAGGTCATTGACCCAGGCGGCGAGGTCCGTGATCTGCATGGCGCACGCGTCGGCGATGTTCACGCCGCGGATCCTCGAGGATCGCGCGCCCTCGGTGAGCCGGGTGCCGTCGCACTCGGGGCACGTCTGGAAGGTGATCGCGCGGTCGACGAACGCGCGCACGTGCGGCTGCATCGCGTCGCGATCCTTGCTGAGCATCGACTTCTGGATCCTGGGGACCAGGCCCTCGTACGTGACGTTGATGCCCTCGACCTTGATCTTGGTCGGCTCCTTGTAGAGCAGGTCGTCGAGCTGCCGCTTCGTGAAGTCCTTGATGGGCTTGTCCGCGGGGAAGAACCCGGCGCCGCGGAAGATCCGTCCGTACCAGCCGTCCATCGAGTAGCCGGGGATCGTCAGGGCGCCCTCCTCCAGCGTCTTCGAGTCGTCGTAGAGGGCGGTGAGGTCGAAGTCGGAGACCGCTCCCCTGCCCTCGCAGCGCGGGCACATGCCACCGGTGAGCGAGAAGTCGCGGCGCTCCTTGACCGTGCGTCCGCCGGTCTCGAACGTCACGGCGCCGGCGCCACTCATCGAGGCGACGTTGAACGAGTACGCCTGAGGTCCGCCGATGTGCGGATCACCGAGCCGGCTGAACAGGATCCGCAGCATCGCGTTGGCGTCGGTCGCGGTGCCGACGGTCGACCGGGGATCTGAGCTCATCCGCTCCTGGTCGACGAGGATCGCGGTGGTCAGCCCGTCCATGACGTCGACGTCCGGACGTGCCATCGAGGGCATGAAGCCCTGCACGAAGGCGCTGTAGGTCTCGTTGATGAGGCGCTGCGACTCCGCGGCGATCGTGCCGAACACGAGCGAGCTCTTGCCGGAGCCCGAGACGCCGGTGAAGACCGTCAGTCGCCGCTTCGGGATCTCGACGCTGACGTCCTTGAGGTTGTTGACGCGTGCTCCGTGCACGCGGATGAGGTCATGACCGTCGGCAGGATGGGGCATGACGAACACGCTACTGTCCCGCGCGGACAGCGCGCCTGACGACACGTCGGCGGTAGCGTCGGGGCATGCAGGCCAAGCGGATCGCGATGTGGTCGGGGCCCCGCAACCTCTCGACGGCGATGATGCGCAGCTTCGAGAACCGTGCCGACTGCTCCGTCCTCGACGAGCCGCTCTACGCGGCCTACCTCGCCGCCACCGGGATCGACCACCCTGCGCGGGAGGCGGTCATGGCATCGCAGCCGACCGACCCCGACGAGGTGCTGCGCGACATCACGTCCGGGCCGGTGGACACCCCGGTGCAGTACCAGAAGCACATGACGCACCACGTCCTGCCCGGCGTCGATCGTGGTCCCCTCGCGAGCCTCCAGCACGCCTTCCTCGTGCGCGACCCCGAGCGCGTCCTCGTGTCGTACGCCAAGGTGCGCGAGGAGCCAACCCTCGAGGATCTCGGCCTTCCGCAGCAGGTCGAGCTGTACGAGAGCTTCGGCGGACCCGTGATCGACGCGGCGGACGTCCTGCGCGATCCGCGGGGCGCGCTCACGGCGCTGTGTGCCGCCCTCGACCTCGAGTTCGACGAGGCGATGCTCGCGTGGCCCGCCGGTCCGCGCGACTCCGACGGCGTGTGGGCGCCGCACTGGTACGCGAGCGTCGAGGACTCGACCGGATTCCAGGCGTCCTCCCCCGGGTCGCACGACCCGGTCCCGGCCCGACTCGAGTCGCTGCTCGCGCGGTGCCGGCCCTACTACGAGGCCCTCGCGGCCCACCGGATCCGTCTCGAGGAGCAGGACTGATGCTGCAGACGTACGACCCGCGCAACGCCGACCTCATGGTCGGCATCGACGACACGATCGTGCACCGCGACCAGGCCGGGATCAGCCCGTTCGACTCCGTGGTCCAGGGCGGCGACGCGGTGTGGGAGGGCCTGCGACTGCACGGCGGCCGCATCTTCAAGCTCACCGAGCACCTCGACCGACTGCGACGCTCGGCGCAGGCGCTCGCCTTCACCGAGATCCCCGACGACGAGCGGATTACCGCACGGATCAAGGCCGTCCTCGCTGCGAACGCGATGACCGACGACGTCCACATCCGGCTGACCCTCACGCGGGGCGTCAAGGTGACGTCGGGCATGGATCCGCGCCTGAACACCGCGGGTCCGACGCTGATCGTGCTCGCGGAGTTCAAGTCCCCCGTCTACGACTCGGCCCTGTCCGGTGCCGGCGGGATCACGCTCGTCACGTCGTCGGTGCGACGCCACCGCCCGGACTCGCTCGACCCGAAGATCCACCACAACAACCTGCTGACGTCGATCCTGGCCAAGGTGGAGGCGAACGTCGCCGGCGCCGACGACGCGATCATGCTCGACGACGCCGGGTTCGTCGCCGAGACGAACGCGACCCACGTCTTCCTCGTCACGGACGGCGAGGTGCGGACCCCGACCACGCGCGCCTGCCCGGAGGGCATCACGCGCGAGACGATCCTGCAGATCTGCGCCGCCGAGGGCCTGCCCGTCGAGGTCGGCGACTTCTCGCTGACGCAGCTGTACGCCGCCGACGAGGTGTTCGTGACCGGGACCATGGGCGGCGTCACACCCGTCGTCACGATCGACGGCCGCACGATCGGCGACGGCTCGTCCGGGCCGGTGGTCGCGAGGCTCGCGAAGGCCTACGCCGCGCGCACGGCCGCCGAGGGAACCGTCGTCGCCGGCTGAGTCACTCGCGGTCGAGGGCCGTGCACAGGCACGCCTTGTTGCCCTCGGCGTCCTCGAGCACGACGAACGAGGGCTTCTCCGAGGCGTCCACGAGTCGGCCGCCCGCCTCCAGGGCCGCGGCGATCCGGGCCTCCAGCTGGTCCGGCGGCACCCACACGTCGAGGTGGAAGCACATCGCGGGCACGTCGTCGCGCGCGTCGGTCGGCTGGAACCACAGCACCGGGGTCTGCTCGGTCGGGTCGCGGACCTCGTCGTCGCCGATGTTGTCGGGATCGCCGGTCAGCACGGCGGACCAGAACGGCGCGATCGCGTCCTGGTCGGCGGCGTTGAGGGCGATCTCGACCCTCGTCAGCGCGGCGGCGTCGGCGTCGAACCCGCGATCGGCCGCGAGGGCACTGATCTTCCGCGCGAGGTCGAGGTCGCGGTCGGTGATCCCGCCCGTGTCGTGGCTCGTGAGCGTCACGTCGACGTGGGTGTACGACAGGCGGACGTCAGGGTGGTGGTTCGCGTCCTCGGCCGCGGCGCCGATGTCCACGAGGAACTCCAGCCCCGACGCGAAGTCGCCGCTGCGGAACCGGCCGTGCAGGCTGCTCACGAGGGGCCGCCAGTCGTCCAGACCGGCGGCCAGGATGTCGTTCACCTGGAGCTTCGTCATGGCGTCAGGATCTCCCTGCGAGGCTGTCGGCGCCACCCCGGGGAACGAAGGATGAGGCATTTGGGTACCCCTGCGGGGCGCAATGACTCATCCTTCGACGTCCTCGGCCCGTCACCGCCACCTGCCCATACTGATCACCGTGAGTGAGTCGATGAACCTCCGCGACGAGTACGGGGAATACCTGACCACGTTCGCTGACAACGCTCGCGAACAGGTATCGCGTCAGGTCGTGGAAGACGGCTTTGGATCCCTGCAGAGCTTCGTCATTCACGAGGATCAGCAAGGGGTGTTCGTGGACGTAGAGATCGATCTACTGGGTGAAGTGGTCGCTCGATGGGGATCAACGATCTACAAGCGCCGCAACCTGATCGTCCTCCGCGACGAGGGTCCCGTCGATGTCGTCTCGTTCGCCGCGGACCTGTTCTCGACGGTCGTAATGGAAGATCTGTTCACCTGCGGACGCTCCGAGTACCTCAACCGGTCCGCGCCCGAGGCTTGGCCTTCGTCACCGCCACCCGAGGCCCGGGGCCACGTGCGTGAGCAAGCTTTCCAGCAGGTGGCGTTGAACTCGACGCCGAGTTGGTTGGGCGGCAAACGTCAACTGCTCAAAGGCGTTGGGGCTCGATACCGAACTTCTCGATGATGAACCGCCAAAAGAGGGGTACGGCATCCACGGCTGGACGCTCCAGACGATCGTCGTGGCCTGTAGCCGACTGATGCTCGATCACGACATGGCCGGCTGCCGGGGCGCGCCAGATCGAGTTTGGCGCTCGCACGACCACGACGTCGTACGGAGGTTCGGGCACTGGTCTCGGAACGACCATGAGGTCGTTCATGGATGTGCACCCCGCAAGCTCGCCAGCGCGGCCAGAATCGATCACGCTCTGGGCGATGGCCTCGATGTACGCGAACGCTGGAGCCTCAGCTGCGAACTGCCCGGCGAAAGCGTGGATCTCTGCCCACTCAATCGGTCGAAACGGGACGTCGCGTCCGTGTGTCGGCATGCGCGCATTGTGCCAGCGTTCCAACCGCAGATCACTATTTCCAGCCCAAGGGCTTCGCAACGTGCGTGAGCAGGCTCTCCAGCAGGTGGGCGTTGAACTCGACGCCGAGCTGGCTCGGGATCGTGAGCAGCAGCGTGTCGGCCGCGGCGATGGCCTCGTCCTGGGCGAGGTCCTCGATCAGGGCGTCGGGCTCGCCGGCGTAGGTCTTGCCGAAGCGGGCGTTGCCGCCGTCGAGGAACCCGACCTGGTCGGTGCTGGCGGTCTCGCTGCCGAAGTAGGCACGGTCGAGGTCCGAGACGATCGGGAAGATGCTGCGACTGACCGAGACCCGCGGTTCGCGCTCATGCCCCGATTCCTTCCACTCGTCGCGGAACATCTGGATCTGTTCGGCCTGCAACTGGTGGAACGGAACACCGGTGTCCTCGGTGAGCAGGGTCGAACTCATCAGGTTCATCCCCTGCTGCGCCGTCCACTCCGCCGTGGCACGACTGCCGGCGCCCCACCAGATGCGGTCGCGCAGACCCGGCGAGTGCGGCTCGAGCCGCAGCAGGCCCGGCGGGTTCGGGAACATCGGCCTGGGGTTGGGCTGGGCGAAGCCCTCACCGCCCAACAGGGCGAGGAACGTGTCGGTCATCTGTCGGGCCATGTCCGCGTCGTTCGAGCCCTCCGCGGGCACGTGGCCGAAGTAGCGGTACCCGTCGATGACCTGCTCCGGTGATCCCCGGCTGATGCCGAGCTGGAGCCTGCCGCCGGAGATCAGGTCGGCCGCGCCCGCGTCCTCGGCCATGTACATCGGGTTCTCGTACCGCATGTCGATCACACCGGTGCCGATCTCGATGCGCGACGTCCTCGCCCCGATCGCGGCGAGCAGCGGGAACGGCGAACCGAGCTGCTGCGCGAAGTGGTGCACGCGGAAGTAGGCGCCGTCGGCGCCGAGCTCCTCGGCCGCGACGGCCAGGTCGATCGACTGCAGGAGTGTGTCCGAGGCCGTCCGCGCCGCCCAGCCGGGCGACTCCGACCAGTGGCCGAACGACAGGAATCCGATGTTCTTCACGCCTGCGTCAACGTCGCGCGCCCGGGATCATTCCCCGCCACCGAGGCCTCCCTCGGTCGAGTTGTGCCGCGTTCCGATCGACCTACGATGAGTGAGGCATCCGTCACCGAAGGAGATTCCATGTTGCGCACCGCACTGGTCGGCGTCCTCGCCGCCGCCGCCCTCACGGCCACCGCCGCTGCTCCGGCGCACGCGGTGACTTCTCGTAGCGTGTCCGACCCCCGCGGTGACGTGTCGGTCTACACCACGCACGATCCGGTGCACTCCGTCCGGTCCATCGACATCTCCCTGCTGACGATGTCAAAGGACTCGAGTCGGGTCTACTTCAAGGTCCGCATGAAGGACGTCTTCAAGGGCACGAAGCGCGACCACCAGTCGTACATGGTGCGCGTCTATCGGGGCGGGAAGTACTACGCCGCGCTCTTCACGGACTCCGATCCGGGCTACGGCAGGCGCACCGCATTCTGGTACGTGTCCGACCAGAAGACGCGCTGGCTCGGCAAGCCCACGATCAGCACCTCGGGCAACTACATGGTCGTGAGCGTGCCCCGGTCGAAGCTCAAGGGGAAGGGCAAGTTCTCCGCGGACGCGGTCGTCGACTACATCCGCAAGCCGAAGGGAAGCGCCACCTCCTGGACCGAGGCCCGGGACCTGACGTCGCGCACGGGCAGTTTCCGGTTGCGGTGACTTCTCGGCCCTAGCGACATCCGGCGTGGGAGCATGTCGGACATGGCCGTCACCCGCCTGGTCGCGACGACCGACGCCGAGGCCCTCGCGGGCGTCCTGTCCCGCAACCGGGTGGCGATGGCCGAGCTCGAGCCGACCCGCCCCGAGGTCTACTTCACGGAACGAGGTCAGCGGGCGATCATCCAGGACGCCCTGCGCCGCTACGAGGACGGGGTGTCCTTCCCGCGCGTGATCCTCGGCCCCGACGACGCCGTCGTCGGCCGGATCAACCTCAACGAGATCGTGCGCGGCCCGTCCCTCAAGGGAGTGCTCGGCTACTACGTCGATGCCGACCAGCAGGGCCGCGGACTGGCCAGCGCCGCCGTCGACGAGATCGTCGCGCTGGCGTTCCTGCGCCTGGGCCTGCACCGGATCGAGGCCGGCACGCGCACCGACAACGTGGCGAGCCGGCGGGTCCTGGAGAAGAACGGGTTCCAGCAGTTCGGCATCGCCCGCGACTACCTGCGGCTGGCCGGAGCATGGCACGACCACGTGCTCTACGAGCGCATCGCGACCGACTGACCTAGCGTCGAGGGGTGAAGACCCTCGCCCGCCTCCTGCTCGGTGGCTTCCTCGCCTTCGCCGGCGTCGCCCACCTGACGTTCGCCCGCGACGATTTCAGCGCCCAGGTCCCGAACAGCATCCCGCTCGACGAGGACTTCGTCGTGGTCGCCTCCGGGTTCGTCGAGATCGCGCTCGGGACCGCCCTGATGGCCCTGCCCCGCCAGCGCCGGATCGTGGGACTCGTCGTCGCCGCGTTCTTCGTCGCGGTGTTCCCCGGCAACATCGCCCAGTACGTCAACCACGCCGACGCGTTCGGCCTCGACACCGACCAGAAGCGGTTCGCCCGGCTCTTCTTCCAGCCGGTTCTGGTGCTGTGGGCGCTGTGGTCGACCGACGCGCTGCAGATCCTCAGCGCACGCCGCGGACGCGGAACTGCACGCTGATCCTGGGACCGACGGCGCGGCTGGTCTTGAGGATCGCGTGCTCCCACGTCCGCTGGCAGCTGCCGCCCATCACGGCCAGGTCACCGTGACCGAGCGTGAAGGCGGTCTGCGGTCCCCCGCCGGCGGGTCGCAAGCTCAGCCGCCGGTGCGCACCGAGCGAGAGGATCGCGACCATGGTGTCCTGCGTGCGGCTGCGGCCGATGCGGTCTCCGTGCCACGCGACCGAGTCGTTGCCGTCGCGGTAGTGGCACAGTCCCGCCGTCGTGAACGGCTCCCCCAGCTCCTCGCGGTAGTACCGCGACAGCGCGTCGCGTGCGTCCGTGAGGGCGGGGTGCGGCAGCGGATCGCCCTCGTCGTAGAAGCACAGCAGCCGGGGCACGTCGACGACGCGGTCGTACATCTCGCGTCGCTCCCCTCGCCACGGCACGTCGGTGCGCAGTTGCTCGAAGAGCTCGTCCGCGCCCGTGACCCAGCCCGGCCGGACGTCCACCCACGCACCGGCCGAGAGCTCGTGGCGCCGCACCGAGCCGTCGAGCACGCCGACCCGGACCCCCTCGCCGCCGTCGAGCAGCGAACCCTGGAACCACACAGGTCCAGCGTAGAACGCCTGTTCGATGATGTGGTAGATCTCCCGGCGTGTCGCCAGTGCTGAGTGCGAAGTCCTAACCTGAGGACATCCCCACGCGTAGGAGGATCGATGGGCACGGTCGTGATGTACGCCTCGGTGTCGGTGGACGGTTTCATCGCGGACGAGGACGACGAGCCCGGTCCCCTGTTCGACTGGCTGTCCGGTGGAGACGTCCCCCTGGACGCGAGCGGCTTCCTGACGGTGTCGCAGGCCTCCTACGACTACGTCCGGCCGTACTGGGACCAGATCGGGGTGACGGTCGTCGGCCGCCACGTCTTCGACATGACGGACGGCTGGGACGGCACGCCCCCGAGCGGGATCGACCACGTCGTCGTCGTGACGCACCGACCCGCGCCGGACGGCTGGGATCCCGACGCCCCGTTCCACTTCGTCGACGGCATCGAGGCAGCCGTGGCGAGGGCGCAGGAGCTCGCGGGTGACCGCGTGGTCGAGGTCGCTGCCGGTGACGTCGGTGGCCAGGTGCTCGCCGCAGGCCTGGTCGACGAGGTGCGCATGGACGTCGTTCCCGTCGTGCTCGGGTCCGGGAAGCGGTTCTTCGGATCGGTCGACGCCCAGCACCTGCTGGAGGATCCCGACGTCGTGATCCGGGGCAACCGGGTCCTGCACGTGCGCCATCGGGTGCGGCGCTCCGCATCACCGTCGTCCTGAGGGATCACACCTCACGTCGCCTCGGCGTGCACCGCCTGCCAGAACGCGTCCAGCACGTCGGGCACGTCCGTCGCGCCGAACCCCTGGCGTGAGAGCACCACGCCGGCGACGTTCGCGCCCGGGTCGACCCACAGGCTCGTCCCGGTCGCCCCGTCCCAGCCGAACCGTCCCGGCGTCGACGCGGGGTACCGTGCGACGCGATCGACTCCCAGCCCCAGGCCCCAGCCCTGCCCCGGCTCGAGGAACTCGTCGGCCATGGCACGGGCGCTCTCGCCGAGCGTCTCCGTGGTGAGGGCGACCATCGCGTACGGCGAGACGACCGGCCCGCGCGGGCCCCGGCCCCCGCGGAGCAGCATGTGGGCGAACCGGGCGAGGTCCTGCACCGTCGAGACGAGTCCGGTCGCCCCGGACCGGAACGGCGGCATCGTCGCGAGCCGCGGGTCCCCGCCCGGTGCCGCCTCGACGAGACGACCGGCGCGATTGCCGAGCCACGCGGCTGGGACGCGTTCGACCGCGGTGAACTTCACGGTGTAGCCGGTCTCGGTCATGTCGAGCCGCGAGAAGATCCGCTCGCGCAGGACCGCGTCGAGGTTGCGGCGCGTGACGCGCTCGATCAGTACCGCCAGGGCGTCGCTCGAGTACTGGTAGAGCCAGCCCTCCCCCGGCTGGTGGGCCATCGGCAGCGAGCCGGTGAGCGCCGCCCACCGGTCCGGGTTCACCGGGGTCGGCAGCCACCCCGACCCCACCTCCCGACGGGCGATCTCGGTCGCGAGGGGGTCGTCCGGGGCGGCCCGGCCGTCGAACCCCAGGCCGAGTCCCATCTGCAGCAGGTCCCGCACGGTCGTCGGCCGCGATGCCGGCACCGTGTCGTCGAGCGCTCCCCCGCGCTCGCGCAGCACGCGGCGGTCGGCGAACTCCGGCATCCAGCGGTCGATCGGGTCGTCGAGCGCGAACAGCCCGTCCTCGGCGAGGGCGAGCGTCAGGACGGCGACGATCGGCTTCGTCACCGAGGCGAGCCGGAAGATCGCGTCCTGTCGCAGCGGGCCGACCGAGCCGTAGGTGATCTCGTGCCGGGGCCCGGAGATCACCGCCCAGACGATCCCGGGCACGGGCATGTCCGCCGCCACGTCGTGCATCGCCGCGGCGACTCGTTGCCCCACCATGGACCCGAACCTAGAACACAATGGAGGTCAGTCCTTCGAAAGGTGTCGCCGTGAGCAAGCCGAAGCCGCCCAAGGGAGCCGATGACTGGGTGGCCCGCCATCCCACTCGTGACCACCCCGATCGCTACAACGAGAAGGGACTGCTGCGCGGATCCGTGTACGAGGAGGAGATGGAACGGCTGCAGGAGCAGCTCGTCCTGCTGCAGTACTGGATCCAGCAGCAGGGCCTCAAGGTCGTCGTGATCTTCGAGGGCCGCGGCACGGCGGGCAAGGGCGGCGTCATCAAGCGGATCACCGAGCGCACGAGTCCGCGCACCGTGCGGGTGGCCGCGCTCCCCCGCCCGACCGAGCGCCAGAAGACCCAGTGGTACTTCCAGCGCTACGTCGAGCACCTGCCGGCCGCGGGCGAGATGGTCCTGTTCGACCGCAGTTGGTACAACCGCTCGAACGTCGAGTGGGTCATGGACTTCTGCACGCCCGAGGAGCACGAGGAGTTCCTGCGCTCGGCACCGGAGTTCGAGCGGATGCTCGTGCGCTCGGGGATCACGATCGTCAAGTACTGGTTCAGCGTCAGCTTCGAGGAGCAACGCAAGCGCTTCGAGGCCCGCAACAGCGAGCCGATCAAGCGCTGGAAGCTCTCCGACATGGACCTCGCCGAGCACCAGCTGTACGTCAAGTACTCGATGGCCAAGGACACGACCTTCCAGTACACCGACATCAAGCAGGCGCCGTGGTGGGTCGTGCCGTCCGACGACAAGAAGGCGGCCCGGCTCAACTGCATCCGGCACCTGCTGTCGCTGTTCGACTACGACGACGTCGCCCCGGACGCGGTCGAGCTGCCGACGATGCAGGAGATCCCCTACGTCCGGCCGCCGATCCAGGAGCAGACCTTCGTGCCTCAAACGTTCTGACGCGCCACGGCGTCGTCGGCGACGTAGACGCGGAACAGCTGGTACGCCGCCACGGCGCACAGGACGTGCCACACGGCGTGACCCTGGAGGAGCGAGTGCGGGTCGCACCAGACGCCCTGGTCGAGGCTCCAGACGGCGAACGCCACGACCATCGTGCCCAGTGCCGTGGCGCCGGCCCGGGCCACGGCGCGGTCCCGGTGCCGCCGCCACACGACCACCTCGGCGACGACTGCCGCGACCAGCAGCAGCGCGAACATCGCGTTGCCGGCGTGCAGGAGCACCGGGACCGTGGGCCCGGTCAGGTACACGACCTCGCTGACGACGAGCAGGGCCGCGAACAGGGCCACGAAGCGCTGCCGGTCCCAGCCGGCCCAGCGCTTCACGCCGTAGGCCGCGGCGAAGGCACCGATCAGGAACATGCTGGTCAGGTCGAGGTGCTTGCCCGCGACGGACCCGGAGGCGTGCATCGCCGCGCTCGCCGGGCCGAGCAGCACGACGACGCACGCGTAGAGTCCGGCGAGTCCGTCCATCGGCGGTGGGTCGCGGCGCGCCCGCAGGCCCACCAGTAGCCCCGCGAGGACGAATGCGAGGTTGGACCACGTGTCCGCCGGCTGGTTCACGACACCGTCGCGCAACGCCTCGCAGAAGAGGGAGCCCTCGCCGACGTCGGCGCCGAGCCAACCCCCGAGCAGGGCCAGCGCCAGGGCGCCGCACGAGACGACGGCCGTGACGACCGCGGCGAGGAACGGATCGACGCGCCGCTCAGGCATCCACGACGCCGGACCGCGGCGTGATCACCGGCTCACTCGACCACGGGAAGTTGACCAGCTGTCGGTCAGGCGCCACGCGTACTCGGGCTTGAGCAGCGATCGGGGCTTCTCGTAGATCACGGCGGTGCGGACCTCGCCGGCGTGGTCGGCGCAGATCCGGGCGACGAGTTCGAGGGTCTTCCCGCTGTCGGCGACGTCGTCGACGATGAGCACCGACAGGTCGTTGAGCTCGGCCAGGTCGAGGAACGGCGGCAGCAGGGTCGGCTCGTCGAGCGTCTCGCCGATGCCCGTGTAGAACACGACGTTCATCGTGAACAGGTTCTTGCAGTCGAGCGCGTACGCGACCGAACCGGCCGGGATCAGGCCGCCGCGGGCGATGCCCAGGACGATGTCGGGGACGAACCCGGAGTCGGCCACCTGCTGGGCCAGTTCGCGGATCGCGGTGCCGTACAGGTCCCAGGTGAGGATCTCGCGCTCGTCCATGGGAACCATCGTGGCACGATGGCGACCATGGACGTCACCCGCTTCGGCCATGCCGCCGTGCTCGTCGAGGCCGCGGGAGCGCGGGTCCTCTTCGACCCGGGCTCCTTCAGCCTTCCGTCGACCTTCGAGCTGACCGGTCTCGACGCGATCGTCGTGACCCACCAGCACGCGGACCATCTCGACCGCGATCGCATCGACGGTCTCGTCGCGTTGAATCCGCAGGCGCTGCTGCTCGCCGAGCCGGAGACCGCCGCGACCCTCGACGGCTGGACCCCGACGCGCGACGGTGAGTCCATCGCGGTCGCGGGGCTCACCCTCACCGGCGTCGGCTCCCAGCACGCCGTGATCCTGCCGTCGCTCCCCCGCGTCGGAAACGTGGGGATCGTGGTGACGGCGGACGGTGAGCCGACGCTGTTCCACCCCGGCGACACGTACGAGTACCGCCCCGCGGGCGTCGACATCCTCGCCCTGCCGCTGTCCGCGCCGTGGGCGAAGGTCAGCGAGACCGTCGAGTTCGTGAAGGCGATCGCGCCGACGACGGCCTTCCCGATCCACGACTGCACCGTCTCCGAGCTCGCCTACGGGGTCTACTGGACGCACGTGGCGAACCACGGCGGGGTCGAGGACCTGCAGCGGCTCCCGCAGGACGGCGCGCTGGTCCTGCGTGGCTGAGGTCGCCGTCCAGCGCCCGGTCCTGCAGCGGCTGAGCGTTCCGCTCATGGTCGCCGGCGGCGGCCTCGTCGCGGTCCAGTCACGCGTCAACGGCGCCCTCGCGGGTGAGCTCGGCTCCGGGCTGCGTGCCGGCATCGCCGCGGCCGTCATCAGCTTCGGCAGCGGTCTCGTGCTGCTGTCGCTCACGTTGCTCGTGGCGCCTTCCGGTCGCGCCGGGCTGCGCCGACTCCGAGAGGCCGTCCGCACGGGCGTGCTCCGGCGTCGGTACGTCCTCGGCGGGGCGATGGGCGCCTTCTTCGTCGCGAGCCAGGGCATCGCGGTCGGCGTGATCGGCGTCGCGCTGTTCATCGTCGTGTTCACGGCGGCACAGTCGTTCAGCTCGCTCGCCGTCGACCACTACGGCCTCGGACCCGGCGGGGCGCAGGCCGTCTCCGTCCCACGGCTCGTGGCGGCGCTGTTCGCCACGGCCGGTGTCGTGCTCAAGGTGCTCGACGGGATCGGCGGGGACGTCGCGCTCCCGGCCCTGCTGGGCTGCGGCCTGCTCGCGGCGATCGCCGGCTGCCTGCAGGCGGTCCAGCAGGCCGTGAACGGTCGGGTGTCGGTCCACGCCGGGACGCTGGGCACGACCTGGAACAACTTCGCGGTCGGCACCGTCACGCTCCTCGCACTCCTGACGGCCTCTCTCCTCCTGCCGGGCGACCTCGACGCGCCGCCGACGCAGGCCTGGTACTACCTCGGCGGGCTGCTCGGCATCGGCTTCATCGCGATCGCGGCCACGACCGTGCACACCCACGGCGTGCTCGTCCTGGGGCTGTCGATGATCGCCGGGCAGGTCGTCACGGCGGAGATCCTGGACGCGCTCGACCCCGCCATCGGAGCGACCCCGCTCGGCGTCGCCGGCAGCGCCCTGACCGTCGTCGGCGTGCTCCTCGCGATGGTGTTGCGACACACACGCGCCTGATTCGGCTTTATCTCACAACTGATATACGGTGGAACTCATGACCGAGAGCGACGACTACCTGGCGCGGATCGGCTCGCTGATCCGCGACGCACGCCAACACTCCGGACTGACCCAGGCACAGCTCGCCACCGAGCTGCGCACGAGCCAGAGCGCCGTGAACCGCATCGAGAAGGGCCAGCAGAACCTCACGCTGGACATGCTCGCGCGCATCGGCGCGGCGCTCGACTCCGAGCTCGTCAGCGTGGGCACCACCGCCGGCCCCAGCCACCTGCGCGTCAAGGGCGGCACGACGCTGTCCGGCTCGATCGACGTGAAGTCGAGCAAGAACGCCGGCGTGGCCCTGCTGTGCGCCGCCCTGCTCAACACCGGCACCACGGTCCTGCGCAAGGTCGCGCGGATCGAGGAGGTCAACCGGCTGCTCGAGGTGCTCGAGTCGATCGGCGTGCGCACGCGCTGGCTGGGTGACCAGAACGACCTCGAGCTCGTCGTGCCCGAGCACCTCGACCTCGAGCGCATGGACGCCGAGGCCGCCCGCCGCACCCGCAGCATCATCATGTTCCTCGGCCCGCTCATGCACCGGCTCGACGAGTTCGAACTGCCCTACGCCGGCGGCTGCGACCTCGGCACCCGCACCGTCGAGCCGCACATGACGGCCCTGCGCCCGTTCGGGCTGAAGGTTCTCGCGACGGAAGGCAGCTACCACGCCTCCGCCGCCCGCGGCGTCTCGCCCGAGCGCCCCATCGTGCTCACCGAGCGCGGCGACACGGTCACCGAGAACGCGCTCATGGCCGCCGCGCGCCACGACGGCGTCACGGTGATCCGCAACGCCAGCCCGAACTACATGGTCCAGGACCTGTGCTTCTTCCTGGAGAAGCTCGGCGTCGAGATCGAGGGCATCGGCACCACGACGCTGCGCGTCACGGGACGTCGTGAGATCCGCGGCGACGTCGACTACGCCCCCAGCGAGGACCCGATCGAGGCGATGAGCCTCATCACCGCCGCGATCGTCACGACCTCGCAGATCACGGTGCGCCGGGTCCCGATCGAGTTCATGGAGATCGAGCTCGCGCTGCTCGAGGAGATGGGCTTCCGCTACGACCGGTCGCCGGAGTACCTCGCCGAGAACGAGCACACGCGGCTCGTCGACATCACGACGTACCCCTCCCGGCTGCGGGCGCCGATCGACAAGATCCACCCCATGCCGTTCCCGGGCCTCAACATCGACAACCTCCCGTTCTTCGCGGTGATCGCGGCGACCGCCGACGGCCAGACGATGCTGCACGACTGGGTCTACGAGAACCGCGCGATCTACCTGACCGAGCTGAACAAGCTGGGCGCCCAGGTCAAGCTGCTCGATCCCCACCGCGTGCTCATCGAGGGCCCGACGCACTGGAGCGGCGCCGAACTGGTCTGCCCGCCGGCCCTGCGTCCGGCCGTCGTGATCCTCATCGCGATGCTCGCCGCCAAGGGCACCTCGGTGCTGCGCAGCGTGTACGTCATCAACCGTGGCTACGAGGACCTCGCCGTCCGGCTCAACGCCCTCGGCGCCGAGATCGAGACCTTCCGCGACATCTGACCCACCCGGTGATCGAGTAGCGGGCGAGGAACGAGCCGCGTATCGAGATCACGCGGGGCGCGTCGCGACATCTGACGTCCTCGGCGGCCGTCGTGCCCTAGGTTGGGCTGCGTGAGGACGCCGCCGTACCTCGAGCCGACACCGCCGCTCGCCTTCGCCCACCGTGGTGGGGCCGAGGTCGAGGCGAACATCGGCGTCGAGAACTCCCTGGCGGCCTTCCGCCACGCCTATGACCTCGGCTACCGGTACATGGAGACCGACGTGCGGTGCAGCCGCGACGGCGTCGTCTACGCGTGCCACGACGCGCGGCTCGACCGGCTGCTCGGTCGCGATGCGGCGATCGCCGACCTGACCTCGGCCGAGATCGACGCGGCCCTGCTGGGCGATCGCGAGCCGATCGTGCGGCTCGAGCAGCTCGTCGAGGCGCTCCCGGGTGCCCGCTGGAACATCGACGTGAAGTCCGACGACGGGGTCGACCCGACGACGGACCTGCTCGAGGCGATGGGAGTGCTTGACCGGATCTGCCTCGCCTCGTTCTCGCACGCCCGGCTCGTGCGGATCCGGGCCCGGCTCCCCCAGGTCGTCACGTCGGCGTCCCAGCGTGAGGCGGCCCAGATGGTGCTGCGGCTGCCCGTCCCGAAGGCGCCGCTGATCTTCCAGGTCCCTGTCAGCCACGCCCGCGTGCCCGTGGTCACCCGCGGCTTCGTGGAGCGCGCCCACCGCGCCGGCCGGTTCGTCCACGTGTGGACGATCGACGAGCCGGCCGAGATGCATCGCCTGATCGACCTCGGGGTCGACGGCATCATGACCGATCGCACCGACCTGCTCAAGCAGGTCTTCGTCGAGCGCGGCCTGTGGAAGGAGCCCCGGTGAGCACTCCCGTCAACGATCCCTACGAGGCCGCCGTCGGGCATCGCGGCGATCGCGGCGCCGTCCTGGCCTGGTCCCTGTGGGACTGGGGATCGGCCGCGTTCAACGCGGTCATCACGACGTTCGTCTTCTCGGTGTACCTCGTCGACGGCGTCGGCGACGACCTGCCGGGCCGGATCAGCGCCAGCTCCTGGCTGGGCTGGTCGCTCGGTGCGGGTGCCGTGATCATCGCGGTCATCGCCCCGGCTCTCGGCCGTCGCTCGGACGCCGGCGGGCGACGCAAGCGCACCCTCATGGTGCTGACGCTCGCGGTCGTCCTGCTCACGGCGACCCTGTTCTTCGTCAAGGACGACTACCACTACCTGTGGCTCGGACTGCTCGTGCTGTCGGTCGCCACGGTCCTGTTCGAGCTGGCATCGGTCCCCTACTTCGCCATGCTGCGCCAGGTGTCCACGCCGGACACCGTCGGCCGCGTGTCGGGAATCGGCTGGGCATTCGGCTACCTGGGCGGCATCGTCCTGCTGCTGATCTGCTACTTCGGCTTCATCGTCGGCGACGGCGACACCCGCGGCCTGCTCGGCATCACGACCGACGACGGCCTGTACATCCGCGTCATCGCGCTGCTGTCGGCCCTGTGGTTCCTGGCGTTCGCGCTGCCGCTGTTCTTCAAGGTGCCCGAGCTGCCGGCAGCCGCCAGCCCGGTCGCCGCGCGCGGCAGCATCGCCGACGCCTACCGGGACCTGTGGAACGACGTCCGCCGGATGTGGCGCGAGGACCGCCAGACGCTGCAGTTCCTCATCGCGAGCGCCTTCTACCGCGACGGGCTCGCCGGGGTGTTCACGTTCGGCGCGATCATCGCGGTCAGCGTCTACGACATCGACAAGGCCGACGTGCTGCTGTTCGGGGTCGCGGCCAACGTGATCGCGGCCGCGGGTGCGTTCGGTGCGGGCCGCTACGACGACAAGATCGGGCCGCGCGCGGTGATCGTCGGCTCGCTCGTCGCGATGCTGGCTGCCGGCGTGATCCTGCTGTTCGTGTCCGGTCCGCTCATGTTCTGGATCTTCGGGCTCATCCTGTGCACGTTCGTGGGTCCCGCCCAGTCGGCGTCGCGCACCTTCCTGACCCGCATCACCGACGTCGGGAAGGAGGGCCAGAACTTCGGTCTCTACGCGATGACCGGGCGCGCGGTGTCCTTCCTGGCCCCCACGCTGTTCGGGATCTTCGCCGCGGTCGGCGGCGACGATCGCTGGGGCATCATCGGCATCATGCTCGTGCTGGCCCTCGGCCTGACGCTGCTGCTGCGCGTTCCGGCCCGGATCGAGGACCGCGCCCGGGCCGTCGCGACGGACTGAACTTCGCTCTCAGGGGAATCTCACGCGCATCGCGTACGTTGGAATCGACGGAAGACCTTCAGAAGGGGGAACCGACGATGGCTGAACGAGCCCTACGAGGTGCTCGGCTGGGAGCCCAGAGCTTCGAGGACGAGCGTGGTGTCGAGATGGCGCCGCGGCAGGAGATCGAGTACGTGTGCGCCGACGGCCACACGTTCACCGTGACGATGTCGGACGAGGCCGAGGTTCCGGCCGAGTGGGAGGATCCCAAGACCGGCCAGATGGGTCGCCGCGTCGGCGGTGCCGAGCCCGAGGCCAAGGACGAGAAGCCCGTTCGTACGCACTGGGACATGCTCCTGGAGCGCCGCTCCGAGGCCGAGCTCGAGGAGATCCTCACCGAGCGCCTCGAGATGCTGCGCGACGGGGAGATCGGCCCGCCGCACCTGCATCGCAAGACCAAGTCGCGCAAGAAGACGGTCAGCGCCTGACGCCCAGCTGGATCAACGCAGTGGATTCAGTCGTTGGAGGCCCCACACGGTCACCCGTGTGAGGGCCTCTTTCACGATGTCGAGGCTCATCTTCGACTGACCGTGGATCCGCTCCACGAACGTGATCGGGACCTCCGCCACGGCGAGACCGGCCCGCCGCGTCTGACGGGTCATGTCGATCTGGAAGCAGTAGCCCTGCGACTCGACGGCGTCGAGGTCGATCGCCCGCAGCGTGTCGGCCTGGAACGCCCGGAACCCGGCCGTGGCGTCCTTGACGCCGAGGTTCAGCATGAGCCGCGCGTACAGGGACGCCCCCCGCGAGAGCAGCTCACGGCGCAGCGGCCAGTTCACGACCGATCCCCCGGGGACCCACCGTGAGCCGAGGGTCAGCGGCGCACCGGCGCGCGCGGACTCCAGCAGTTTGCCCAGGTCCTCGGGTCGGTGCGATCCGTCGGCGTCCATCTCGACGAGCACGTCGTAGTCGCGCTCGAGTCCCCACGCGAAGCCGGCCCGGTAGGCCGCGCCGAGGCCCTGCTTCCCTTCGCGGTGCAGCACGTGGACGCGCGGGTCGGCGGCCGCCAGCTCGTCTGCGATCGCACCTGTGCCATCCGGCGAGGCATCGTCCGCCACGAGGATGTCGACCTCGGGCTGCTCGGCCAGCACGCGCCCCGTGATCCAGGCGAGGTTCTCGGACTCGTTGTAGGTCGGGATGATGACCAGCGTCCTCATCGACGCTCCCTTCGCAACTGCCGGTGACCGAGGACCCATCCTGCCACGGCGAGACCGTAGAGCAGCCAGCCGATCTGCTGCCCCCACCACGTCGCGGGTGTCGTGCCGTGCGCCAGCTGGACCTGCTGGACGATCGTGGCCGGCTCCTTCACGGGCGCGCGCTGCACGACCTTGCCGGTCGGGGCGACGGAGCCGGTGATGCCGTTCGTCGACGCGACCGTGACCCACCGGCCGGTCTCGATGGCCCGGAGCCGCGAGATGGCCCACTGCTGCTGCGGCTGCACGCCGCGGCCGAAGTCCATGAAGCTCGCGTTGCTGGTCTGCACCGCGAGGAACTCCGCGCCTTTGTCGACCGAGCCGCGCACGGCGGAGTCGTACGCGATGTCCCAGCAGATCGTGACGCCCACGACGGTGTCGGCGACATCGATCGCACCGGCCTCGTCCCCCGCGACGATGTCACGCGGGATGTCGCGGTCGAACCGCGGGACGAGGCTGCCGAGCTGGCGCCGGAACGGCACGTACTCGCCGTACGGGACCGGGTACTGCTTGAGGTACGCCTGATCGCCCGGGCCGTCGGCGTCGACGACGACCGACGCGTTCAGTGCGGTGTCGTCCGTGGGACCGTCGAGGATCGCGCCGACCAGGATCGGGGCCCCGACCTGCGCCGAGAGCTCCTCCAGCCGGGAGCGGGCGTACTGGTTCGTGCGCACGTCGAGGTCGGAGCCGTTCTCGGGCCAGATCACGAGGTCGACGGGCTCGTCGAGACGGGCGGTCTCGGCCGCGTGGAGGCGGAAGATCGCGGCGCGCGGCCACGTCAGGAACGCGCCGGGCGTGTTGCCCTGCACGAGCGCCACGGTGCGATGGCCCGCCCCGTCGGCGATCCCGACCGGCAGGACGAGACCGACGAGTGCGACGGCGGCGGCGCCCACGAACGCGAACAGCCTGTGCTCACTGACGGCGACGACCAGCAGACCGGCCATGAGCGCCATCAGGAACGAGGTCCCGGGGAGGCCGACGAGGCGCACCCACGACTCGAGCGGGGTGTCGAGTGACGTGTGCGCGAGCCGACCCCACGGGAACCCCGTGAGCGGGAACGCGCCACGGACCTGCTCCCCCGCGGTCCACACCGCGGCGGCCCACAGGGGCCACCACGGTGCCTGCACCGTGGCGCGCAGCGCGAGCGTGACGAGCGCGATCAGGACCGACTCGATGAGCACCAGCGCGACCCACGCCCACGGATCGACCGCGTTCATCCACCAGATCAGCGGGCCCATGAAGCCGAGGCCGAACGCGAACCCGACGAGCAGGACGTGGGCGCGGCGCGCGTCACGGAGCGCCCTGACGACCGCGAACAGACCCGCGACCGTGCCCACCATGAGGAACGGCACCGCGAGCGGCTCGTACGCCGCGGCCGACGCGACGCCCAGGGCCGCCGCGAGGAGGACGTGCTTCACAGCCGGACGAGGTCCCGCGGCGTGCCGTTGAGGACCTCGATGCCGTCGTCGGTGCACACGACGATGTCCTCGATCCGCGCGCCCCACTGCCCCTCGACGTAGATGCCCGGCTCGATCGAGAACGCCATGCCCGGCTCCAGGACGAGGTCGTTGCCCTCGACGATGTAGGGCTCCTCGTGGGTCTCCTGCCCGATCCCGTGGCCCGTGCGGTGGATGAACAGGTCGCCGTAGCCGGCGTCGGCGATGATCTGGCGTCCCACGGTGTCGACCGACTCCGCGGTGACGCCGGGACGGGCGTGGTCGCGCTGGGCCTGCTGGGCGGCCTTGAGGACCTCGAGCATCGCGAGGTAGCCCGGGTCGGGCTCGCCGCCGGCGACGTAGTTGCGGGTCGAGTCCGAGCAGTAGCCGGCCGCGGTGGTGCCGCCGATGTCGACCACGACGGGCTCTCCGGCCCCGATCACGCGATCGGAGACCTCGTGGTGGGGCGATGCGCCGTTCGGGCCGGATCCGACGATGACGAAGTCGACCTGCTCGTGCCCCTCCTCGACGATCGCGCGCGCGATGTCGGCGCCGACCTCGCGCTCGGTGCGTCCGGGTCGCAGCCACTCGCCCATCCGGCGGTGGACGCGGTCGATCGCGGCTCCGGCGTCGCGCAGGGCGGCGACCTCGTCGGAGTCCTTCACGGCACGCAGGGCGGACACGAGCTGGCCGCCGAGCGCGAAGCCCGCTCCGGGCAGGGCCTCCTGCAGGGCGAAGACCCGTGCCGCCCACATCTGGTCGTCGACGGCCACGGTGTCCGCGTCGCCGACGAGTCCGGCCACGAGGGCGTAGGGATCGTCGGTCTCACCGAACGTCACGATCGGCAGCGTCACCCCCGCCGCCTCGGCCGCCGCGCGTTCGAGTGCGGGCACGACGAGGTGTCCGCCGCTCTGCGTCAGCACGAGGCACGTGAGCCGCTCCAGCGGCTTCGCCGCGTACCCGGTGAGGTAGCGCAGGTCGGCTCCGGGAGTCACCAACAGGGCGTCGATGCCGTGCTGGCCGGTGAGGATGCGGGCGCGGTCGAGTCGTTCGGTCACAGCACGAGGCTATCTGGCGCCGTCCAGCGACCTGTGTTTGTGTGGAGGGACACCTGCACGTACACCAACGGATCGGGGGATCCATGAAGAAGGCAGCGATCGCTGCATCAGCAGCAATCCTCACCACCGGTCTCGTCACCGCGTCACCCGCGACGGCGAGAACCGAAAGCGCGGGACCGGCCGCACCCCAGGGTCAGACCACCAAACTGACCAAGGCCGTCACCGTCAATGGCATTCTCAAGCACCTGCGCCAGTTCCAGACGATCGCGAACGCCAACGACGGCACCCGCGCGTCCGGACTGCCGGGCTACGAGGCGTCCGTCAAGTACGTGACCCAGCAACTGCGCCAGTCCGGGTACGTCGTGAAGAAGCAGAAGTTCACGTTCCCGTTCTTCCAGGAGCTGAGTCCGACGACGCTCACGAGCGACGGGCAGCCGCTGGAGAACTCCGTGTTCACGTACTCCGCGAGCGGCTCGGTCACGGGTCCGATCATCCCGACGAACGACGTCCAGATCCCACCGGGCGCCGAAGCGGGCAGCAGCACGTCCGGATGTGAGGCGAGCGACTTCGCGCCGGCACCGGCCGAGCCCGCGATCGCCCTCGTCCAGCGCGGCACGTGCACCTTCGAGGTCAAGGTCGACAACGCCGTGGCCGCGGGCTACGACGCGGTCATCGTGTTCAACGAGGGCCAGCCGGGCCGTACCGACGCGATCTCGGGCACCCTCGGGACCCCGAAGACGGTCCCGGTCACGGGCGTGAGCTACCAGACCGGCGCCGACCTCGTCGCCGCCGGGACGCCGACCGGATCGATCACGACCGACGTCGAGTCCGATCCGAACCGCGAGACGTGGAACATCATCGCCGACCTGCCGGCCTCGACCCTCAAGAAGGTCAAGCATCCGGACCAGACCGTCGTCGTCGGAGCCCACCTCGACAGCGTTCCTGAGGGGCCGGGCATCAACGACAACGGCTCGGGCTCGGCCGGGATCCTGGAGATCGCCAAGCAGTTGGAGGCCACGGGTCTGGACGGCAAGCTCCAGCGGCCCGTGCGGTTCGCCTTCTGGGGCGCGGAGGAGCTCGGACTCCTGGGTAGCGAGCACTACGTCGCGAACCTCACCCCGAACCAGCTGTCGAACATCTACGCGAACCTCAACTTCGACATGATCGGTTCGCCGAACTTCGCCCGCTTCGTCTACGACGGCGACGGCTCCGACGGTGACACCGCCGGTCCGGTCGGCTCGGCCGAGATCGAGGGCGTGTTCAACGGCTACTTCGGAGGACGCGGTCTGGCGTACGAGCCCACGGCATTCGACGGCCGGTCCGACTACGGTCCGTTCATCGCTGCCGGGATTCCCGCTGGTGGCCTGTTCACCGGTGCCGAGGGCGTCAAGACGCCGGAGCAGGTCGCCCTGTACGGCGGTACCGCCGGTGTCGCGTACGACAAGTGCTACCACCAGGCGTGCGACGACATGACGAACCTCAGTGCGCAGGCGCTGAACGAGATGGGTGACGCCGCCGCGTACGGCGTGGCCACGCTCGGGTTGTCGAAGTCGGGGCTCTACCCCGACTCGAGTCGCAAGGCGAACGCGGCCAAGGTCAAGGCCGCGACCGCGAAGGCGAAGGCCTACAAGGGCCACGCCGGCGCGGCTCGCTGACCCGTACGTCGGGCGGGAGGCGTCCCATGGGCGAGGATGAGCCCATGGGACGCCTCCTGCTGCTCGACACCGCGAGCCTGTACTTCCGCGCCTTCTACGGTGTGCCCGACACGTTCCGGGCTCCCGACGGCACGGTCGTCAACGCCCTGCGCGGCATGATCGACTTCCTCGCGACGCTCGAGGGTCGCTACCGGCCCGAGGCGGTCGTCGCGGCGTGGGACGACGACTGGCGTCCGGCGTGGCGCGTCGAGCTGCTCGACACCTACAAGACCCATCGGGTCGCGGACCTCGCGCTGAACGCCGAGGAGACTCCCGACCTGCTCGGCCCGCAGGTCCCGCTGATCGCCGAGATGCTCGCGCTGGCGGGGATCGAGGTGGTCGGCGCGCCCGAGGCCGAGGCCGACGACGTGATCGGCACCCTCGTCCACCGCTGGGAGACCGGGGTTGACGTCGTCACCGGTGACCGCGACCTGTTCCAGCTCGTCGACGATGCCCGCGACGTCCGAGTGCTCTACACCGCGCGCGGCGTCGGCAAGCACGACGTCGTCGACGCCGCCTGGGTGCGGGAGAAGTACGGCGTCGAGCCGCAGCAGTACGTCGACTTCGCCGTGATGCGTGGCGACGCCTCGGACGGACTGCCCGGGGTCGCCGGCATCGGGGAGAAGACGGCGGCAGCGCTGATCGCCGAGTTCGACGACCTCGAGGGCATCCGTGCGGCGGCCGCCGACCCCGCATCGTCGGTGAAGCCTCGCGTGCGCCAGTCCCTGCTCGACTCGGCGGCCTACCTGGACGCCGCGGTCCCGGTCGTCACCGTGCGTCCCGACCTCGACCTCGCGGACCCCGTGGCCGGAACCACCGACCTCGACGGCCTGCGCGAGTTCGGCGAGCGCTGGGACGTCTCCTCCCCCGTCGACCGCCTCCTCGCCGCCCGCGCAGCCCAGTAGGCGGGCGGCGTCAGGACGTGACGCTGCTGTAGGCGACGACGCCGTGGCGCAGTTCGTCCAGTGCCTCGCGCGCGGTGTCGCGCAGCGGGCCCGGTCCGGCGGCGTCAGCGATCTGGGCGACGGTGTCGATCAGCTGCTTCGCGGCGCGCACGAAGTCTCCCGCTGCCATCTCGGCCGCGCCGAGCACGACGTCCAGTCCCTGACCCTCGCACCACAGCCAGGCAGCCTGGGCGAAGCCGAAGTCCGGCTTGCGCAGGAACCGCAGCCGGTGCTCCCGCTCCAGCTGGTCGAGCTGCAGCCACAGCAGGCCCATCGACTCGGCGGCCTGGGCCACCTTCTTCGTCGGGTAGCGCGGCGTCGGGGCATCGTCGGAGTTGCGGGCCTCGTACGTCAGGCCGCTCGCGACGGCGGCCAGCTCGGCCGGGGTCAGCCCCGACCAGACGTCGTGGCGCAGTGACTCGCTGACGACGAGGTCGAGCTCGCCGTAGATGCGCTGCAGGCGGCGGCCCTCCTCGGTGACGGCGTCGCCGTCGAGGTAGCCCAGTGCGTCGAGCACCTCGCACACGCGGTCGAACTGGCGGGCCACGGTGTTCGTGCGCTGCTCGACCCGCCGACGGGTCTGATCGGTCTCCCGGTCGAGCCGGAGGAGTCGCTCGGCCCATCGGGCGTGCGACTCACGGTCGGGACAGTCGTGGCAGGGGTGCTGACGCATCTCGTGCCGCAGCTCGGCGATGCGCGGGTCCTCGGCGGCCGGGCCGTCACGATAGGCGCGCGGGTACTCCACGAGATGGCCGGCACGGGTCCGCAGCGTCGAGGCGAGATCGCGGCGCGACTGCGGGTCCCGGGCGTTGAACGTCTTGGGAATCCGCATGTTCATGAGCGGTTCGACCGGGGTCGGGAAGTCGATCGCGGCGAGCCGCCGGGCGTGCCGGTTGGCCGTCAGGACCATCGGCCGCGGGCCCTCACGGTCGTTCGTGCCGGGATCGAGCACGATCGCCAGTCCGGAGAACTTGCCCGCCGGGACGTTGATGACGTCTCCGCGGCGCAAGTTGACCATCGAGTCGAGCGCTTCCTCGCGCTTCGCGGCCTTGCGCGCCTTCGAGCCGGAGGACTCCAGCTCCGAGAGCCGGCGGCGGATGTCCATGTACTCCATGAAGTCACCGCGGTCGCACGACGCGGACTCGCGGTAGCCCTCGATGGCGTCGTCGGCCTTGCGGACCTGACGAGCCAGACCCACAACGGCCCGGTCGGCCTGGAACTGGGCGAACGACATCTCCAGCAGCTCTCGCGCGCGGACGCGCCCGACCTGGTGGACCAGGTTGACGGCCATGTTGTACGACGGCCGGAACGAGGAGTTCAGCGGATAGGTGCGGGTCGACGCCAGACCCGCGACGTGGCGCGGGTCCAGTCCGGGCTGCCACAGCACGACGCCGTGCCCCTCGATGTCGATGCCTCGTCGGCCGGCCCGACCGGTGAGCTGGGTGTACTCCCCCGGCGTGACCTCGACGTGGTTCTCGCCGTTCCACTTCGTCAGCCGGTCGATGACGACCGACCGTGCGGGCATGTTGATGCCGAGCGCGAGCGTCTCGGTCGCGAAGACGACCTTGACGAGGCCCTCGCTGAAGAGGTCCTCGACGCACTGCTTGAACGTCGGCAGCATCCCGGCGTGGTGCGCGGCGATGCCACGGCCGATGCCCTCGCGGAACTCGTGGAAGCCGAGCACCTCGAGGTCGTCCGGGGGCAGGTGTGCGCAGGTCCGGTCAACGTGGGCGAGGATCGCATCGCGCTCCTCGGGCGTCGTGAGCACGAGGCGGGCGTGCAGGCACTGTTCGACGGCAGCGGCGCACCCGGCGCGGCTGAACACGAACACGATCGCCGGCAGCAGGGCCTCGGACTCGAGCTTCGTGACGACCTCGACGCGGTCGGGAGTGCGGTGGCGGCTGCGCGGTCGCTTGCCGCCCTTCTCGGGCCGACGGGAGCGGTTCTTCGCGAACGCCCGGTTCCACTGGGTGTCGTCGCGGGCCATCTGGTCGAGCGTGTGGTTGACCTGCTGGTCCGCCGCGCCCGGCTCGAACAGGGGGAACAGCTTGCGCCCGACCAGCACGTGCTGGTGCAGGGGCACGGGACGCCGTTCCTCGACGATCGTGATGGTGTTGCCGCGCACCTCCGACAGCCAGGCACCGAACTCCTCGACGTTCGAGACCGTGGCCGAGAGCGATACCACCGATACCGACGGGGGCAGGCCGATGATGACCTCCTCCCACACGGCGCCGCGGAAGCGGTCGGCGAGGTAGTGCACCTCGTCCATCACGACGTGCCCGAGCCCGCGCAGGGTCGACGAGCCGGCGTAGATCATGTTGCGCAGGACCTCGGTCGTCATGACGACGACGGGCGCCTCGCCGTTGATCGTGTTGTCGCCCGTGAGCAGGCCGACGTTCTCGGCACCGTAGCGATCGGCCAGGTCCGCGTACTTCTGGTTCGACAGCGCCTTGATCGGCGTCGTGTAGAAGCACTTGCGGCCGGTGGCGAGCGAGAGGTGGACCGCGAACTCCCCCACGATCGTCTTGCCCGAGCCGGTGGGTGCGGCGACGAGTACGCCGTGGCCGTCCTCGAGCGCCGTGCAGGCACGCACCTGGAAGTCGTCCAGACCGAACGGGTAGAGGTCGCGGAACGCCGCGACGTGCGGGTGCTCACGGTCGCGACGCGACTGGGCGAACTTCTCGGCGGGGGTCGTCACGTCAGGCCTCCAGCGGCTCGGGGCCGTCGATGTCGGATGCGTCCTCGTCGTCCCACCCGTCCACGCGGCGGGCACGCCGGCGGTCGGAGACGCGCGCCAGCACCTCGGCCACGAGGTGCATCGCCGTCATCGGGATCGCGAGGAAGAGGAACGTGACCGGGTCGACGGTCGGGGTGGCGATGGCGGCGAACACGAAGATGCCGACGATGATCCACGGTCGGGCGTGCACGAGCTGGGCCGCGCTGACCGCGCCGAGCCGGTTGAGCAGCACCACGACGACGGGCATGAGCGCGCCGACACCGAACAACAGCATCATCCGCGTCGCGAACGTCAGGTACTCGGCCGCGGTGAGCAGGCTCTTGGTGTCGTCGGGAACGAAGCCGATCAGCAGCTCGATGGCCTTCGGCAGCGTCCAGTAGCCGAGCCACGCCCCGCCGATGAACAACGGCGCGCAGGTCAGCGTGAGCAGGATCGCGACGCGCCTCTCGTTGCGGTAGAGCGCGGGCAGGACGAACGCCCAGCCCTGCCAGATCCAGATCGGGCTGGACAGGATGAGACCGACGATCAGGCTGACCTTGAGCTGGAACTGGAAGGCGCCGCCGATGCCGGTGATGACGAAGTCCGTCTCGACACCGGCGTCCTCGAGGGCCGGGCGGACGGACTCGTAGGGCTCGAGGAGCCAGTCGAAGATCTGGGGGTAGAAGTACCAGGCGATGACGACGCCCAACGCCACACCGAGCAGCGAGCGGACCAGACGGGTCCGGAGCTCACGCAGGTGCTCCATGAGCGGCATCTCGCCGCCGGAGGACGCCACGTGGCTCAGGAGGCGTCGCGCTGGGGGTCGACGTCGTCGGTGGTGGACTCGAGGGTCTTGTCGTCGTCCTGGGAGGCCTTGACCTCGGACTTGAAGATCCGCAGCGCACGACCTGACCCGCGAGCGAGCTCGGGGAGCTTGCGGCCACCGAAGAGCAGCAGCACGATGCCCAGGATGATGAGGACCTCGGTGGGCCCGATCTGACGGAACATGAGAATCTCCTCAGGAGGTGGTGGGTCCATCGTACGCGGCCAACGCAGCCGAGGCGGCCCTGTGCACCTCGTCGGCGAGGTCGTGGGGCTCCACGACGGTCATGCGACCGCCCGCGCGCAGGACCACGCGGCGCAGCCAACCGAGGTCGCTGCCGTCGAGACGCGCCCGGATCGAGCCGTCCGCTCGCTCCTGCAGCACCGTCATGCGGTACTGCCCGACGAGCCAGCCGGCCTCCGGCGCGAGCTCGACGACGACCGACGGCGTGTCCGGACCGGGAGCGAACAGGCCCTCGGGAAGCTGGCGTGCCGCCGTGTCGGTGGTGACCGGGACGTCGAGCACCGTGGCCGCCACGACCCGGTCGAGCCGGAACAGCCGGTCGGCCTCCGCCTTGTGGCACCACGCCGACAGGTAGCGGTGGCCGTCCTGGGTGAACACGCGGTGCGGGTCCACGACGCGCCGGGACTGCTCGTCGCGGGTCTCGTTCGCGTAGACCATCTCGAGCTGGCGACCCGCGGCGAGCGACTCGGCGACGGCCGACTGCACGCGCGAGTCCAGATCGGGCAGGCGCACGTCGATCGCGGCGTCGACGTCGGTGCCGGCGGCCTCGGCCAGCTTCGCCTGGGCCGAGTCGATGAAGGCCGCCTGGTCCTCGGTCGCCGCCTGCCGCAGGGTGCGCAGGGCGACCATGAGCGCCGCGGCCTCGCTGCGGGAGATCCGCAGGGGGCGCGGCATGAACTCGGCGTCGCGGATGTGCACGACGCCGTCGAGTTCGAGCGCCGAGAGGTCGAAGTCGATGAGCTCGCCGTGCAGCTCGCCCCAACCGGTGACCATGAGGATGTCGAGCTCACGCTGGGCCTGGGCCGGCTTGATGTTGAACTCCCGCGCGAGCTCCGCGAGCGGAATGCCCTGGTTGCTCTGCAGGTAGGGCACCATCGCGAGCATCCGCACGACCTGCTTGAGCGACGGGTTCATGCGGGCTGCCCCACGAGGGCGCGCAGACGGGCGACGACGGCGTCGCGCAGCTGCGGTGGCGACACGACGACGACGTCGGGACCGTACGAGGTGATCTCGTCGGCGAGGTCGCGCAGGACGCCGTAGGCGATCTCGATCTCGTCGACCTCGGTGGACACGCGCTCGACCCGCACGGCGTGGCGCCGCAGCGACTGGGCGCGGCCCGCGGCGACCCGAAGCACGGCCGTCTGGCTGGGCTCCGGCGGGTGCAGCGCCCGCGCGACGTCCTTGAGGTCGACGTCGGTCGGAACCTCGTACTCGCCGGCCGTGCCGTCGGCCTTCACCTCTCCGACGATGCGTGACAGCCGGAAGAGCCGGGGCGCGTGGCGGTCGCGGTCGAATCCGCCGACGTACCAGCGGTCGCGGTACGAGGTCATGCTCCACGGCTCGAGGTGGCGCACCGTGGTCTCGCCGTCGAGCTTCTCGTACGCGAACGTGATCGGGACGCGCCGACCGGTCGCGTCGAAGACTGAGTCGAACGCCGGCTCGTCGGCGGTGAGCCGGGTCTCGGCCATCCGCAGCACCGACGGGTCGATGTCGTTGCCGATCGCCTTGAGCTTGGCCAGTGCCGTCGTGGTCTCGGCCGCGAGCCCGGCGTGGTCCCACAGTTGCGCCGCGAGACCGATCACCGCGGCCTCCTCGACCGTGAGGTCGATCTGCGGCAGCTCGACCTCGGACCGCAGCAGGCGGTAACCCGTCGTGTTGCCCAGGACGTCGTGGGAGCCGGTCTCGATCTCCAGGCCCAGGTCGCGCAGCTCCTGCTTGTCACGCTCGAACTTGCGCTCGAACGCGACATCGGTGTCCTCGCGGTACTCCGCGATGGAGGACCGGATCTGGTCCTTGGTCAGGTACTGCTCAGTGGCCAACAGCGTGAAGACGAGGTTCATCAACCGCTCGGTCTTGCGCTGTGCCATGCGCACAGGTTAGCCAAGGCCGGCCAGCGGCCGGGCGGCGACTCAGCTGGCGTCGAGCAGGTCGACGGCGAAGATGAGCGCGCCCTCGGGCTGGCCCTCCGTCGGCTTGTCGCCGTAGGCGTCGTCGGTCGTGCAGGTGACGATCACCCGACTGCCGATCGTCTGGCCGACGAGCTGCTTGGTCCAGCAGTCGATCGCCGAGCCCTCCGCGAGCGAGATCGTCCGCGGACCCGAGGACCAGGACTCGTCGAACACGTCGCCGGCGGGGTACTTCTGGCCGACGTACTGGACCGTCACGGTGGCGCCCTTGGCGACCTTGTCGCCCTTGCCCTTGATGAGGACGTAGGCGCCGGACTTGTCGAGCTTGGCCTTCGTCGTCGCCGTCTTGGCGAACTTCGCGGGCTGCTTCTTGTCGTCGTACGTCAGCTTGGGCAGCGAGGCGGGGGCCTTCTCGGCCGTGCCGCTGGCCTCGTGCGGGACCTTCGAGATCAGGTCGAACACGAAGACCATCGTGTCGTCCTTCTTGAGGCCGAGGCTGTCGGCGCTCTGCAGCAGCGACGCGCCGTCCTTGGCCGGGACCGCGACGATCACACGGGAGCCGACCTCCTGGCCGACGAGGCCCTTCTGGAAGCCCGGGAGCGTCGTGTCCTCGTTGAGGGTGAGCGTCATCGGCGTCTTGTTCTTGAAGGAGTTGTCGAACTCCTTGCCGGTACGGCCGTTGATCGCGATGTAGTTGATCTTGACAGTGTCGCCGGACGCGACCTTCTCGCCGTCACCGGTGGAGACGACGCGCGTCTCGGTCTTCTCGGTGGTGTAGTCCTTCTCGACCTTCACGGCAGGCGACTCGCCCTTCGACACCGTGATCCCGTCGAGGTCCGCCCCACCGCCGCAGCCGGCAAGGACGATGGACGCGGTGGCCAGAGCGGTCACGAGAGCGGTGCGACGCACGATGGTTTTCCTCCTGGGGTCGAATGCGGTGCCCACCATAACCGCCGATCCCAAGGAATGTCTGAGAGGTCACATCGAGTCGATGAGGCGCTGGACGCGGTCGTCGTGCGACCGGAACGGGTCCTTGCACAGGACGGTCCGCTGAGCCTGGTCGTTGAGCTTGAGATGCACCCAGTCGACGGTGAAATCGCGGCGTCGTTCCTGGGCCCGGGCGATGAAGTCGCCCCGCAGCCGGGCGCGCGTGGTCTGCGGCGGCACGGACTTCGCCGTGAAGACGTCGAGGTCGCGCGTCACCCGGGCGACCGCGCCCTTGCTCTCGAGCAGGTAGAACAGTCCACGGTCGCGGCGGATGTCGTGGTACGCCAGGTCGAGCTGGGCGATCCGCGGATCGGCCCACGTGAGTCCCCGCTGCGAGCGGTAGCGGTCGAGCAGGCGGTACTTGATGATCCAGTCGATCTCGCGCTCGACGAGGCTGAGGTCCTCGCTCTCGACTGCCTTGAGCGTGCGCTCCCACAGGTCCATCGCGCGGTCGATCGTCGGGGTGTGCAGGCCATGGCGGTCGACGAACTCCGCGGCCTTGCCGAAGTACTCGGCCTGGATCTCCAGCGCCGAGAGCTCGCGACCGTTCGCGAGCTGGACCTTGCGCCGCCCCGTCATGTCGTGGGCGATCTCGCGGATCGCCCGGATCGGGTTCTCCAGCGTCATGTCGCGCATCGTGACGCCGCCCTCGATCATGCGCAGCACGAGGTCGGTCGTGGCGACCTTGAGCATCGTCGTGGTCTCGCTCATGTTCGAGTCGCCGACGATGACGTGCAGGCGGCGGAACCGCTCCGCGTCGGCGTGCGGCTCGTCGCGCGTGTTGATGATCGGCCGCGAGCGGGTGGTGGCGCTCGAGACGCCCTCCCAGATGTGCTCGGCGCGCTGGCTGACGCTGAACACGGTGCCGCGCGGCGTCTGCTGGACCTTGCCGGCGCCGCAGATGATCTGGCGGGACACCAGGAACGGGATCAGCACGTCGGCCAGCCGGCTGAACTCGCCGCCTCGGCCGACGAGGTAGTTCTCGTGGCAGCCGTAGGAGTTGCCCGCGGAGTCGGTGTTGTTCTTGAACAGGTAGATGTCGCCCTCGACACCGTCCTCGGCAAGTCGCTGCTGCGCGTCGAGCATGAGTCCTTCGAGGATCCGCTCCCCCGCGCGATCGTGCGTCACGAGGTCGATCACGTCGTCGCACTCGGGCGTGGCGTACTCGGGATGCGAGCCCACGTCGAGGTAGAGCCGGGCGCCGTTGCGCAGGAACACGTTGCTGCTGCGACCCCACGAGACCACGCGCCGGAACAGGTACCGGGCGACCTCGTCCGGGGACAGCCGGCGCTGGCCATGGAACGAGCAGGTGACGCCGTACTCGTTCTCGATACCGAAGATCCGCCGGTCCATGTCGTCAGCCTAGACCCGTACGCCCCGCACGACGGTGCAACGCGACACCGGTCGCCAGCAGAGCCGCGCCCACCGCGGCCACGACCCACGGCAGACTCGTCGGGATGCCGAGGTAGACGGTGATCCCGAGGATCCGCGACAGGCCCCACGGCAGCAGCGCCACCTGGTCGTTCCACGTCGTCAGCGCCGACTCGAGGCCCACCACGCCGATCCACGTGCCGAAGGCGACCATCGGCAGGCCGGAGGCGATGAGCGCGACCCGAGGGGACGCCCGTCGCACGACCACGGCGATCGCGGCGAGGAACAGGGCGAAGGCGATCGTCGTGTAGGCGAACCGGAGCGTCGGCGAGGTCCACATCATGAACCAGTAGCCGCCGGGGCCCCGGACGGACAGCACGGCGAGCAACAGGGCCGAGCGTGCGAGAGCGACCCACGCCAGCGGACGCAGCGCCGAGCGACCCAGCAGCGCCACGACCGCACCGAAGATCGCCCAGGTCCCGAGCGTGAGCAGGAGGTGGGCCGGTGCGAGGAACCACGTGAACGCGGCCCGGCTGAACACCAGCGCGACGGCCGCCCCGGCGACGAGTGCTGCCGTGCGGGGACGCCTCCACCGCGCCGCGACGGCGCCGAGCGCGAGGACCAGGAGCCCGCCGCGCGCGAGCCAGGCCATCGTGCCGTCGCGATCGGCGCGCTCCGTGCCGAGGCGGGCGGCGGTGAGGTTCCACGCCGGCAGGTCGACGTTCCCGGTGTATGCGCGGTCGTGCCGGTCGGCCGCCACGACGAACGCCTCGCGCAGGGCGTCGGCCCTACGGGCGTCCGCGCCGGAGCCGGTGTCGAGCCAGCGCGCATGCGCGAGGAAGGCCTCCCGGTAGGTGGCGAGCAGACCGAAGACGTCCTGCTGGTAGCGCAGGCTCGCGACGAACTGCGAACGCAGTGCGGGGTCCTTCCACGTCGCCGGGTCGGTGCCCTCGACCAGCTCACGCATGCGTGCCGCCAGCGTGACGGCCTGCCGTCCCTCGGCCACCGCCTCGTCGTAGCGGTCTCGACTCACGGCGTAGATCGTGTCCAACGTCGCGGAGTCACCCGTGAGGATGTCCCACTCGAAGATCCACATCATGGGCGGCGGCTCGAGGCCCAGCGCGCGCACCTCGTGATCGGCGAACGGGCCGATGTACAGGCCCTTGGTCACCGCCTCGCGTGACAGGCTCATCGCCTCGGTGATCGCCGCGAGGGTCGCGGGGTCGTCGGTGAACCACTCGCGGGCCCAGTCGCGGGTCGCCTCGGCCGGCACGGTGCCACCGTCGAGCGCGAGTCGCCCCGCCGTGTAGGTGTTGAGGTCGTAGAGCTGCCAGAAGCCCGACTGCAGCAGCAGGCTCATGGGACCGGCGCGCCACGGGCCGCCGTCCTGGGTCCACGTCCAGATCCCCTCGACGCCGGGCAGGGTGTCGAGGGCCTCGGCGTGCAGCGTGGCCAGGTCGTTCGGGATCGAGCCGAACGCCTCGAACTCGCGGCGACTCTGCAGTTCGACGATGCGACGCTGGGAGCCCGTGGCGAACGTGGGGTTGAACGGCAGATGGCTGTAGAAGTCCCCCGCCGTGTACTTCGTCGAGACGATCAGGTGGTCGCTGTCGATCCCGTGCAGGACCTCGTCGTACGAGTCGGGGTTGGTGTGCATGTCGCCCACGGCACCGACGCCGACGCTCCAGCTGCGGAAGATCAGCTCGCGATCCGCGCGCTCGGCCTGCGCCGTCAGGGTGGTCAGCATCTGGCGCACGGCGGGCACGGTCGTGACCGCGAGCTCGGAGTAGAAGTCCCAGCCGTCGACGTCGTAGACCCGGCCGGCCTCGCCGATGCGGACGAGGATCCCGTCGATCCACGGCATCTGCTCGTACATGCGGTCCAAGCCGTCGGCGTACACGTCCCACAGGCCCGCGTCCTCGGTCGTGAGGTCGTGGTCGTCGAACCACCGGTCGAGATCCGGGGTCAGGGTCAGCATGTCGGTGCGGAAGTAGACCCGCAGACCGAGGTCGTGCGCCCGCTTCCACAGCGGTCCGAACGCCGTGCGCATGGCCGCCGCACGATCCTGCTGGCCCGCCTGCGGCAGGTCGAGGTACTCCAGCAGTCCGGGCACCGCGATCGCGTTGTAACCCTGCGACAGGACGTGCGCGACGTACGTGTCGAAGGTCGTCTCGGCCCGTTCGAGCGCCGCTGCGTCGACGTACGGCGCGTCGGGCAGGATCGCGTCGGCGAAGGCCTTCGAGGCGTGGGAGTAGTCGTCGCCCGTCTCCCATTCGGTCGGGTCCGGTTTCACGCCGACCGCGCCGAGGTCGACCATCCGGAACCCCAGGCGGGGCGTGACCTCACGGCCGAGGTTCGCGAAGAGGTCGCGGCCCGTGCGGGCCCGATCGGCCAGGTCGTAGAGCGCGAGTGCCGCTCCCCCGGGCCCCTCGGCCTCGATCACAGGGGCGCTACGGGTGCCGGCGAGGCGGTAGGTCTCGCTGTCCGGGTCGTCGCCCACCCGCACCGCGAGCGTGAGGTCGCCGCGTGGGACCGCCTCGCGCAAGCTGGCCACCGCGAGATCGAGCCGCGCACCATGCGGGGCCCGGATCGTCCCGATCCCCGGTGGTGCCACGGGCGCCGACGCCGCAGCGACGGCGAGCTGCTCCGTCGGCACGGTCTTGTCCTTGACGGACAGGTCCAGCGCCGAGGCGAGTCCGGCCGCCACGCCCGCGCCGAGCGCGATCAGGACAGCCGCGATCACGACGGGGGCGAGCCCCGGTCGACGCACAGACGTCAGCCGAGCAGCTCGGAGACCTGCGACTCGCCGAGACGCTTGAACTTGCGCGGCTGCGACCGGGTGCGGTCCAGCACGGCGACCTCGAGGTCACCGGGCGCGATCGTGCGCGGCGTGTCGTTGTCGCTGCCCAGGGCCGTGGAGGCCAGCCGGACGGCGCCCGCGAGGTCGAGGTCGGCGGCGAAGTGCTGGGCGAGGTACTCCTCGACCTTCTCGTTCTGTCCGCCCATGACGCCGTAGCCCTGCACGTCCGCGACCGAGCCGTCGTACGTCAGCCGGTAGATCTGGTCGGTCTGCGGAGTCCTGCCGACCTCGGCGACGAAGATCTCGACCTCGTACGGCTTCTCGCCGCCGCTGGAGAAGATCGCACCCAGCGTCTGCGCGTACGCGTTGGCCAGGCCACGCCCCGTGACGTCGCTGCGGTCGTACGAGTAGCCGCGCATGTCCGCGAGCCGGACGCCGGCGATCCGCAGGTTCTCGAACTCGTTGTAGCGGCCGACGGCGGCGAAGCCGATGCGGTCGTAGATCTCGCTGATCTTGTGCAGGGCTCGCGAGGGGTTCTCGGCGACGAAGGCGATGCCGTCGGCGTAGCGGACGACGGCCACGCTGCGGCCGCGGGCGATGCCCTTGCGGGCGAAGTCCGCCCGGTCCTTCATCAGCTGCTCGGGCGAGACGTAGAACGGGGTGCTCACTGGGTGCTCCTCAGGCTCGACCGGTCAGGTCAGGGGGGCCGACGGGCCGTCGGGCTGGGCCATGCGTCCACCGATGACGGTGTCGGCGACGGCGGCGGTCTTGGACTCGTCCCACGCGCGGTAGCCGTCGGCGGTGATGACCGACACGAGCGGGAAGATCCGCCGCGTCAGGTCGGGTCCGCCGGTCGCGGTGTCGTCGTCGGCCGCGTCGTAGAGCGCCTGGATGACGGCCGTGACGGCCTGCGTCTCGGTCATCTCCGGGCGGTACAGCTTCTTGAGGGAGCCACGCGCGAACGTCGAGCCGGAGCCGACCGAGTGGAACGTGCGCTCCTCGTTCTTGTTGCCGGTGACGTCGAACGCGAAGATCCGGCCGCACTCGGCCTCGAGGTCGTAGGCCGCGAACAGCGGGACGACCGCGAGGCCCTGCATCGCCATGCCGAGGTTGCCGCGGATGAGCGTCGCGAGGCGGTTGGCCTTGCCGTCGGTCGACAGCGTCGTGCCCTCGATCTTCTCGTAGTGCTCGAGCTCGACCTGGAACAGGCGAGTCATCTCGACGGCGATGCCGGCCGTGCCCGCGATCCCGACGCAGCTGTACTCGTCGGTCGGGAAGACCTTCTGGATGTCGCGCTGGGCGATGACGTTGCCCATCGTGGCGCGTCGGTCGCCGCCCATCACGACGCCGCCGGCGAACGTCGCCGCGACGATCGTCGTGCCGTGGACGGTGTCGAGGTGGTTCACGGGAGCCGCCGGGGTCCGCGGGAGCAGCTCGGGTGCCTGGTGGGCGAGGAACTCGGTGAACGAGGAGTGGCCGACGGCGCGGAAGGCCCCATCGAGCATCACTGTCCGCCCTTCTGGACGAAGCTGCGGACGAACTCCTCGGCGTTCTCCTCGAGGACGTCGTCGATCTCGTCGAGGATCGAGTCCACGTCGTCGTCGAGCTTCTCCTTGCGCTCGGCGTCGACCTCGGTGGTCTCGACCTGCTCCTCGCCGCCCTCGCTCTTGCGCGTCGTCTTGTGCTGTTGCTCGGCCATGTGGCCACCCTATAGCCGTGGTTGTGACATGCGGGTTACTTCGGGTCGCGGGTGATCTCGATACGCGGCTCGTCCCTCGCCCGCTACTCGATCACCGAGTGCTCGGTGGTCGAGTAGCGGCGAGCTTGCGAGCCGCGTATCGAGACCACCCGGGCGGTTCAGCGCCCCGTGATCGCCCGGAAGAGCTCCGTGGCCGATCCGACGCGGTCGAACAGTCCTTCGACGTGCTCGGCGGTGCCCTTGAGCGGCTCCATCGTCGGCACGCGCTGCAGCGAGTCGTGGCCCGGGAGGTCGAAGATCACCGAGTCCCACGAGGCCGCGGCGATGTCGCCGGCGAACCGCTGCAGGCAGCGCCCCCGGAAGTAGGCACGGGTGTCGCGCGGCGGTTCGGTGATCGCCGCCGCGATCACGTCGTCGGGGAGCAACCGGTCGATGCGTCCTGCGGCGACGAGCCGGTGGTAGAGCCCGCGCTCGAGTCGGACGTCGTGGTACTGCAGGTCGACCAGGTGCAGCTTCGCGTGGTCCCAGTCGAGGCCGTCGCGTTCGCGGTACTGCTCCAGCAGCGCGAGCTTGGCGACCCAGTCCAGTTCGCGCACGAGCTGCATCGGATCCTCGGCCAGTCGCGTGAGCACGGACTCCCAGCGCCGCAACACGTCGTGGGTCTCATCGTCGCCGCCCTCGGTCTCGACGAACTTCTTGGCCTGCTCGAGGTAGTGACCCTGCAGCTCGAGGGCCGTGATGGTCCGCCCGTCGGCGAGCTCGACGGCCGTGCGCAGCGTCGGGTCGTACGAGATCTCGTGCAGCGCGCGCACGGGATTGGCCAGCTCGAACGCCTCGGGCAGGGCGTCGGCCTCGATCATCGCGAGCACGAGCGAGGCGCTGCCGTGCTTGAGGTAGATCGAGATCTCCGAGAGGTTCGCGTCGCCGATGATCACGTGCAGGCGGCGGTACTTCTTCGGATCGGCGTGCGGCTCGTCGCGCGTGTTGATGATCGGGCGCTTGAGGGTCGTCTCGAGGCCGACCTCGACCTCGAAGTAGTCGGCCCGCTGGCTGATCTGGAACGCGTGGACGCTGCCGTCCTGACGCTGGCCGACGCGGCCGGCGCCGCACATGATCTGGCGGGACGCGAAGAACGGCGTCAGCTGGCGCACGATCGACAGGAACGGCACGTCACGGCGCATGAGGTAGTTCTCGTGCGAACCGTACGACGCGCCCTTGTTGTCGATGTTGTTCTTGTAGAGCACGATCGGCGCGACGCCCGGGACCCTCGCCGCGAGCTCGGCGCCGCGACGCATGACGGTCTCGCCGGCCTTCTCCCAGCGCACGACGTCGAGCGGCCCGGTGACCTCGGGACTCGAGTACTCCGGATGGGCGTGGTCGACGTAGAGCCGGGCGCCGTTCGTCAGGATGATGTTCGCCAGGCCCATGTCCTCGTCGGTCAGCTGGGACGGGTCGGCGATGTCCCGGCCGAGGTCGAAGCCGCGCGCGTCGCGCAGCGGGCTCTCCTCCTCGTAGTCCCAGCGGGCGCGCCGGGTCAGGCCGTTCGCCGCGGCGTACGAGTTGACGACGTGGGTGGCCGCCACCATGGGATTGGCCTGGGGCTGGCCCTGCACCGCGATGCCGTACTCGACCTCGGAGCCCTGAACCCGTTTGACGCTCACGCTTTCACCCTACGCATGAACGTCGAGCGGTTTGGCCAGATGCACCGCGTCGTCGTAGCCCGCGTAGTAGCCGAACGGCGTGATGTCCTCGTAGCCGGCGGAGCGGTACAGCTTGATCGCCTCGGGCTGCTCGGTCCCGGTCTCCAGGACGAGCCGGGTGATGCCCTGCCGGGCGGCGCTGCGCTCGAGCTCCTCGAGCACCTGCCGGGAGAAGCCGCGGCCGCGATGGGAGTCCAGCACGAACATCCGCTTGATCTCGCCGTCCGTGTCGCCCGCGGGTCCGCCTCGGCGCCAGCCGCCCATCGCGACGGGCATGTCGTCGACGTAGCCGACGAAGAAGATCCCGTTGGGGTGCTCGAACTGGTCGGGTCCCATCGGCGAGGCGTCGCCGACCTCGCTGGCGTACCGGCGCACGTACTCGGCCTGCACCAGCTCGGTCAGCTTCATCGCGTCGGGGTGGTCGTACCGGACCACGCGGAGTTCGAGGCTCAGAGGTACTGTCCCGTGTTCGCGACCGTGTCGATCGACCGGCCGGGCTCGTTGCCGCCCTTGCCCGTGATGAGCGTGCGGATGAAGACGATCCGCTCACCCTTCTTGCCCGAGATGCGCGCCCAGTCGTCCGGGTTCGTCGTGTTGGGCAGGTCCTCGTTCTCCTTGAACTCGTCGACGCAGGCCTGGAGCATGTGCTGGACGCGGATGCCCTTGCTGCCCAGGTCGAGGAAGTCCTTGATGGCCATCTTCTTCGCCCGGTCGACGATGTTCTGGATCATGGCGCCGGAGTTGAAGTCCTTGAAGTACAGGACCTCCTTGTCACCGCCGGCGTACGTGACCTCGAGGAACTGGTTCTCCTCGCTCTCGGTGTACATCCGCTCGACCGTGCGCTGGATCATGCCGTGGACGCACGCATCGCGGTCGCCGCTCCACTCCGCGAGGTCGTCGGCGTGCAGCGGCAGCGTGGCCGTCAGGTACTTGCTGAAGATGTCGCGGGCGGCCTCGGCGTCGGGGCGCTCGATCTTGATCTTGACGTCGAGTCGGCCCGGTCGCAGGATCGCGGGGTCGATCATGTCCTCGCGGTTGGACGCACCGATCACGAGCACGTTCTCGAGTCCCTCGACGCCGTCGATCTCGCTCAGCAACTGGGGCACGATCGTGTTCTCGACGTCGGACGAGACGCCGGAGCCGCGCGTGCGGAACAGCGAGTCCATCTCGTCGAAGAAGACGATGACGGGGGTGCCCTCGCTGGCCTTCTCACGGGCACGCTGGAACACCAGGCGGATGTGCCGCTCGGTCTCGCCGACGTACTTGTTGAGCAGCTCGGGGCCCTTGATGTTGAGGAAGTACGAGCGGCCCTCCTCGCCGGTGCGCTCGGAGACCTTCTTGGCCAGCGACGCGGCGACCGCCTTGGCGATCATCGTCTTGCCGCAGCCGGGCGGGCCGTAGAGCAGGATGCCCTTCGGCGGCTTGAGCTCGTGCTCGATGAAGACCTCGGGGTGCAGGTAGGGCAGCTCGACGGCGTCCTTGATGATCTCGACCTGGTTGCCCAGGCCACCGATGCTCGTGTAGTCGATGTCGGGAACCTCTTCGAGGACCAGCTCCTCGACCTCGGACTTGGGGATCTTCTCGTAGACGTAGCCGGCGCGGCTGTCGAGCAGCAGCGAGTCGCCGGCGCGCAGCTTCACGTCGGCGAGGCTGGAGGCGAGGCGCACGACGCGCTCCTCGTCGGCGTTGCCCAGCACGAGGGCGCGCTCGCCGTCGGCCATCAGCTCCTTGAGCATGACGATCTCGCCGACCTCCTCGAACTCGAGGGCGGCGACGACGTTCATCGCCTCGTTGAGGATGACCTCCTGGCCCTTGCGCAGGTGCGCGCGGTCGACCGCGGGGCTGACGTTGACACGCAACTTGCGCCCCCCGGTGAACACGTCGACCGAGTCGTCCTCGTTGGCCTGCAGGAAGGTGCCGAAGCCGGTCGGCGGCTGCGCGAGCCGGTCGACCTCCTCCTTGAGTGCCACGATCTGGTCGCGGGCCTCGCGCAGCGTCGACGTCAGGCGCTCGTTCTGCGCGGACGTGTTCGCGAGCCTGGCCTCGACCTCGGCGAGGCGGGACTCGAGAAAGCGATCGATACTCTCGTTGCCCGTCATGTGCACCCCTCCTGTGGCAGGTGTTCCCGACATTACCCGTCAGAGCCGCCGAGACCAGTCCATCTTGCTTACCGACATGTTGCGTTCCTGTTGCGCCCCATGTGGTCGGAGAGCATCAGTCGACGTCGTGCGGACGTGGACCGGTGTAGTCGGGTCCGTAGGCGCCCGGCGCGGGGCGGCGGGTCTTCGGCATCGGGCGCTGTCCGGGCGCGAGCCGCCGGGCCGTGACGAGGAACGCCGTGTGCCCGTTCATCTTGTGGTCGGGTCGCACCGCGAGGCCCTCGAGGTGCCAGTCGCGCACGAGCGTCTCCCACGCGTGCGGCTCGGTGAAGCCGGTCGACTCACGCAGTGTCTCGGTGAACCGGGACAGCTGGGTCGTGGTGGCGACGTAGGCGCACACGATGCCGCCGGGCACGAGGCGCTGCATCGCGAGCGGGATGCACGTCCACGGGTCGACCATGTCGAGGATGATCCGGTCGACCTCGGGGCCGTCGATGCTGTCGCGCAGGTCGCCGACCGTGAGCGACCACGTGTCGGGCGCCTCGCCGATCGCCTGTTCGACGTTCGCGCGGGCCTTCAGCGCGAAGTCCTCACGGAGCTCGTGCGACTCCAGGTGACCGTCGCGGCCGATCGCGCGCAGCAGGTACGCCGAGAGGCTGCCGGAGCCGGCACCGGCCTCGATGACACGTGCGCCGGGGAAGATGTCGGCCATCACGAGGATCTGGGCGGCGTCCTTCGGGTAGATGATCGCGGCACCGCGCGGCATCGAGACGACGTACTCGAACAGCAGGGGCCGGAACACCTGGTACGGGAACTCCAGCGACGTGTCGACGACGATGCCCTCGGGCCGGCCGATGATGTCGTCGTGACGGATCTGGCCCTTCTTGGTGCTGAACTCCTTGCCGGGCTCCAGCCTGATGTTGTGGCGGCGGCCCTTCGGGTCGGAGAGGCGGACCCACTCCCCCTCGACGAACGGCCCGGTGCGCTGGTGTCTCTGGCTCATCCGGCATCACGATAGGCCCGGTCCACCGTGGAGGCGAACAGGGTGCCGACGACGTATCCGCGCGAGTCGATCAGGGCGTAGGCGTTCGAGGGGTTCTCCGCCATCGCGACGAGCAGGTCGCGTCCGGAGAGATCGACGGAGATCGGCACGGCCCCGCGTGGTGGGGACTCGTCGCGCATGAGGCGATGTGCACTCAGTCCGCCGACCTTCGCGATCGCGACGCCGTGCTTGAGGGCGTGGGACGCGCCCTGCCACAGGAACAGCGACACGGCGAGCACGAGCAGCGCGCGGCCGATCGCGAAGGCGTCGTCGGTGAGCATGATCATGACCGCGCCACCCACGAGTGCGATCGCCGTACCGCGGCCGATCCAGCCGGCCACCCGGACGCCGCGGGCCTCGCTGCCGGTGGCGGCCCAGATGAGCGAGCGCAGGACGCGACCGCCGTCGAGCGGCAGGCCCGGGAGCATGTTGAAGATGGCGATCAGGATGTTGATGAATCCCAGAGACCACAGCACGGCGTGGACGACGCCGGTCGTCGTGCCCGTGGCCCACAGTGCGGCGAGTCCGATCAGCAGCGAGGTCAGCGGGCCCACGATCGACGTCGTGAACTCCTGCCAGGGATGCCGCGAGTCGCCCTCGATGCGGGTCTCACCGCCGAGCAGGTGCAGCTCGACCGCGGGGACCGTCATCCCGAACCAGCGCGCGGCGGCGAGGTGCGCGACCTCGTGCAGGAACACCGAGAGGTAGAGGGAGACGACGAAGACGACGGCGGTCAGGTACGGGTTCGGGCCGGCACCGAGCGCGTCGAACTGCGGGGCGAACACGATCACGAGCACGAAGCCCATGAGCAGCAGCGACGGGCGGACGATGATGTCCGCGCCAGCCAGTCGCCCGATGCGCCATCCGCCGTTCACGGGTCCAACCTACTGGCGCGGTCAGCCCGCGAGCGCGAGGAGGCCGCGCGCGTCGAGTCGCGCCAGTCCGCTGACGATCGTGCGGCGGGGCGCCTCCGGGACGTTCACGGCGTGCGGCACGGCGACGACCCAGCAACCGGCGGCATTCGCGGACGTCGCTCCGGTGCGGGAGTCCTCGACGGCGAGGCAGTCCGACGCGCCCACCCCGAGCAGCTCCGCGGCGCGCAGGTACGGCTCCGGATGGGGCTTGCCGCGGGTCACGGCGTCGCCCGTGACGACGGCGTCGAACGGCAGCAGGTCGACGACGGACTGGGCGATGTAGTCGTACGACATCGTCACGAGCGCCTGCGGGATCCCCAGGGCATGGAGCTCCTCGATGAGCTCACGGGCACCCGGGCGCCACTGCTGGCTGGCGCGCAGTGACGCCGCGACCCGTTGACCCATGTGGTCGACGATGTCCTCGGGCGTCATCGAGCCGCCGATCCGCTCCTTGATGTACCGGGCCGCGTCGAGCAGGTCGTTGCCCACGAGCGCGAGCGAGTCCTCCTCGGTCCACACCGCCCCGTGCGCCTCGGCGAGCTCGTGCTCGGTCGAGATCCACAGCGGTTCGGTGTCGACGATCGTGCCGTCCATGTCCCACAGAACGGCGGCGGGGAACTTCTGGGGCGCATCCACGGTCTGACCTGCAGTTTCTCGAGTTGTGCGGTGTGAACGATGGCCTCGCGAACGGTCGATGCGGCCATCCGTGCGGCAATCCACCCTAGAACGGGTCTCGATCGCGTGGCCATTCGTCCCCACGCACGGGCCGCGCGAGCTATCGGAGCTCGGAACGGCGCAGCAGCACCAGGCCGATGCCGAGCGGGATGACGATCCAGATCGTCGTCGTCGATGCGAGCTGCGCCCACTCCTGTGCTGAGGAGGTCTGGCCCTCGAACAGGGCGACCTGCGTGGTGTTCCAGTCGATCCAGGGCTGGAGGTCGGTGAACCACTCCCTCACCTGCGCCAGCAGGACGAGGATCCCGGAGAGGACGAAGGACAGCACGAAGTAGCCGACGATGGCGGCCGAGGAGTGGCGCAGCACGACCCCCAGGGTGAAGCCGATGGCCATCCCCACGAGGTTGCCGAGGACGATCTGGGCGGCGTGGGCCAGTCCGACGTCCCACACCGCGTCGACCCCGGCGAGGGCGGAGCCGACGACGTTGCCGACGGCCCCGATCGTGAGCGCCACCAGCATCGAGACGATCCCGACGATGACGGTCGCGATCGCCTTGGCGCCGATGACCCGCCCCCGGCCGGGGACGAGAGTGAACGTCGTCAGTCCGCTGCGCTGACTCCATTCGCTGGTGACCGCGAGGATCGCGATCATGGGCAGGATCAGCGTCATCGGGAAGCCCAGCGCGGTGGCGAAGGTCTCGTAGCCGAGCGCACTGTCGGGCGCGAAGACGATGGCGGCTGCGGTCGCCAGGATCGAGAGGACGCCGATGCTCGTGAGCAGCCAGAAGCCCGAGCGCGTGTCGAACATCTTGCGCAGCTCGACGCCGACGATCCGACTGGTCGGGATCGGAGACACGACGCGCACGTCGGTGGTGGCGGTCTGGATGGTCATGCTGCTGCTCCTGCCTGGGAAACGTTGCCGTCGCGCTGGGAATCTGCGGTGAGCTCGAGGAACATCTCCTCCAGCCCGGCGCTGTCCGCCGAGCGCAGTTCGGTCAGCGCGATGCCTGCCGCGAGGGCGACCCGGCCGACGTGGTGGGGATCGGCGTCGGTGTGGAGTGCGCCTCCGCCCGAGGGTGAAGTGCTGATGCCGGCATCCGCGAGGGCGCCGGCGAGCCGGGTGTTGTCCGCGGACGAGACGACCGTCCCGGAGGTCGACAGCAGTTCCTGCTTGCTCCCCTGCGCGACGATCCGCCCGTTCCCGATCACGACCAGGTCGTCGGCGATGACCTCGATCTCGTGCAGCAGGTGGGAGGACAGCAGGACCGTGCCGCCCTGGTCGGCGAACTCGCGCAACAGGCCGCGCATCCAGCGGATGCCGGCCGGGTCGAGGCCGTTGGCCGGCTCGTCGAGGACCAGGACGCCGGGATCGCCGATCAGGGCCGTGGCGATGCCGAGCCGCTGACGCATGCCGAGGGAGTAGTTGCGGACCCGGCGATCGGCCTCCTTCTCGGTCAGCGACACCCGCGCGAGCATCTCGGCGACGCGGCTCGTGGGCAACCCCATGGTGCGGGCGGCGACCGTGAGGATCTCGCGGCCGGTGCGTCCGGCGTGCTGGGCGGAGGCGTCGAGGAGGACGCCGATCTCGAGGCCCGGGTTCGGCAGGTCGGCGTACCGGCCGCCGAGGACCTCGACATGGCCGGAACCGGCCGCGGTCAGGCCGGCCATGATCCGCATCGTCGTCGACTTCCCGGCGCCGTTGGGGCCGAGGAAGCCGGTCACGCGGCCGGGTCGGGCGGTGAAGGAGACGTCGTAGACGGCGGTGACGCCGCGATAGCTCTTGCTCAGGTGGTCGACAGTGATCATGACCTGAAGCCTCCTCGCGGCCACCCTCTCGCACATCGGCGTCGAGGTCGGATCTGCCTCGTTCCGTGGGAGGGGTGGCGTCTCGTCCTTTCGGTCGGTCCCCCACGCCTGCGAGATCCCTAGGCTGGGCAGGTGATCACCACCGCCCTGCGCTCGCTGTGGGCCGAGCCGCGCGCCGCGGACGTCCCCGCGCGGGTGTGGCGCGACTGGGTGCTGGTCGGCGCGCTGATGGTCACGGCGCTGCTCGAGGCTGCCCTGCGGGACGACGTCACGTGGCGGCCCTTCGTGACGATCGTGGCGGTCGTGCTCGCGCCGGTGCTGCTCTGGCGGCGAACCCATCCTCTGGTCTGCGTCGTGGTGGGCTTCGGCACCGCGTTGGCGTTCGGACTGGCGACCCTGCTGGGCGGGGTGCCGGGCGTGGGTCTGGACTCGATGGTCTTCATCCTGGTCCTCGTCTACGCGCTGGTCCGCTGGGGCTCGGGACGCGAGATCGTCATCGGGCTGACGGTGGTGCTCGTCGCAGCGGTGATCGGCACCATCGCCGACTCCACCGGACCGGCCGAGGTCATCGGCGGCTTCGGCGTCCTGGCAGCGGCGGCCGCGGGCGGGGCGGCGTTCCGCTACCGCGCCGAGAGCTGGCGGCGGGCGCTCGACCAGGTCCGCAGCCAGGAGCGCGTCGGCCTCGCGCGCGAGCTGCACGACTCGGTCGCCCACCACGTCTCGGCGATCGCCGTGCAGGCGCAGGCGGGCCGGACGATGGCCGGGACCCGCCCGGAGGCAGCGGTCGAGGCGCTTGCGGTGATCGAAGAAGAGGCGTCGCGGACCCTGGCTGAGATGCGGGCGATGGTCCGGGTGCTGCGCGACGGAGAGCCGGCGGAGTACGCCCCGCAGCCGGGCGTCGCCGACCTGCCGACCCTCGCCCGCCGCGACCCTGTTCCCGTCGTCGACGTCGAACTTGCAGGCGATCTGGCCGGTCTGGGGGCCCAGGTCGACACGGCCGTCTACCGGCTGGCGCAGGAGGCGCTGACCAACGCGCTGCGGCACGCCCGCAACGCCTCGCGGGTGGAGATCAGGGTCGCCGAGGGCGCCGGAAGGCTGCGGCTCCGCGTGACCGACGACGGCCAGATCGACCCGGCCCGGCCGGCGACACACGGCTTCGGGCTGCTGGGGATGACCGAGCGCGTGCAGCTGCTCGGCGGCACGCTGAGCGCCGGACCGATGCCCGAGGGCGGCTGGGTGGTCGACGCCGAGCTGCCGTTGGAGGTACCCCGATGACGGTGCGCGTGCTGGTGGCCGACGACCAGGAGCTCGTGCGCACCGGACTGTCGATGATCCTCGACGCCCAACCCGACATCGAGGTCGTGGGCCAGGCGGTCGACGGCAGGACCGCCATCGCGCTGGCGCGTCAGCTCCGCCCCGACGTGTGCCTCGTCGACATTAGGATGCCCGGGCTGGACGGTATCGAGGTGACCGAGCTCCTCGCCGGGCGCGACGTTCCGGACCCGATCGCCGTGGTGGTGATCACGACCTTCGACCTGGACGAGTACGTCCACGGCGCGCTGCGTGCCGGTGCTCGAGGATTCCTCCTGAAGGATGCCGGGCCCGAGCTGCTGGTGCAGGCCGTCCATGCCGCCGCCGCCGGCGATGCCCTGATCGCGCCGAACATCACCCGCCGGCTGCTGGCGACCCTCGCCGCGGGGGCGCCGTCGACACGCCGTACCCCGCCGATCGAGCCGCTCACCCCACGCGAGGAGGAGGTCGTGAGACTGGTCGCGATCGGCCGCACGAACGCCGAGATCGCCACCGAGCTGTTCATCAGCCTGACGACGGCCAAGACCCACGTTGCGAGCCTGCTGACCAAGATCGGCGCCCGGAACAGGGTCGAGATCGCGATGTGGGCCTACGACACCGGCCGAGTGGGGCACTGAGCCGGACCTCGCGACGGCAATGCCCGTGACGGTCGTCAGACCTCGCGTGACTCCAGTCCGGCCCGGGTCGGGCTCGACGGGTCCTCGATGAGGCGGCCGACGACGAACTGCGCGGTCAGCCGATCGAACACCCGGTGGCGGCGCAGCATCGCGTGCTTGGCCCCGGCGACGCGCACGTACTCGACCTGCGCCGTCCGGGCCATCGCCCGCGCCGCCTCCATCGACCGCGAGGCTGACGCGACCCGGTCGGCGTCGCCGTGGACGACGAGCGCCGACCGTCCGCGCAGGTCGACCGTCCCGTCCTCCGGATGGACCCAGGGGTTGAGGGCGACGACGGTGGTCACCTCCGGCCGAGCCGCTGCGAGGATCGCGGCTCGGCCGCCGAGCGAATGACCGACGAGCGCGAACGGCAACTCGGTGTCCTGGCGGTCACGCACCTGCTCGATCGCCCACCGAGCGTCGTCGACCGGCGTGTGGGACGCGTCCCAGCCGCGCGTCGAGTTCAGTACGCGGTAGACGGCCAGCCGCCCACGCCCGGCGCGGGCGAGGTGACGCGCGATCGGGATCATGCGCAGGACGGAGAGCTGGGTGGGACTCACCATCGGGTTCCCCGCACGACTGGCACCACCGTGCAGCACGAGCACGACACCCGCCGCCCCAGGGGGCTCGGACACGGGGATCAGGCGGGGCGAGTTCGGCACGACCCCCACGGTTCCACGCCCCGGCGAATCCCTTCACCCCGCACGGTCGTGAACGCCCTCGAACTCGCCGTGTTGGGCGAGGCTGACTCAGACCTCGGCGGGCACCTCTTCCGGCGCGTCCTGCGGGGTCGCGAGGAACTCGACCACGATCAGTGCCAGCACGGTCACGGCGACGATGACGAGCACGTCGCGCCCGCTCGGATGGTCGATCGAGAGGTAGACGAGGGCGGCCACCCCGGCCAGGGCCCAGCGCACGAAGACCCGATACGTGCCGAGGAACCGGCCGACGGGGCCGGTGTCCATGCCCGCGCCGACGGCCTGGTTGCGGACCGCGTCCACGCCGGAGGCCAGTCCGCGCCGGCATGCCGCGCCGGCGCCGCTCGGGGCGAACAGGAACGCCGCGGCAGCGATGACCAGGAAGGCGATGCCGACGGCGCGCAGCGCCGTGCGGATGAAGGACACGACCTGGTCGTAGATCACCGCAGCGGCATCCGCCGGGAGCATGGTGTCGGGGACGGCGTCCAGGTAGATCGGTCGGACGAGGTTGAGTGTCAGGCCGAGCAGCACCATCGAGCCGGCCACCACGAGCCCCGCGCCCAGCAGCGCCCGCCGGCGGTCCCGCGCGATCATGACGGCGGCCACGATGATCAGCAGGGTCAGCCACGGCAGCACCTGGGAGACCGTGCCCAGCCACGAGAAGATCTTCTGTGCCGTGCCGATGTTCTCGGCGTGGAACACCGTGAAGGTCGCGTTGACCTCAGGGATGCGCTCGGCGAACGCGAAGCCCTCCGCCACGAGCCGCTCCTTGACCACCTCGATGATGGTCGCCACGTTGATCGACACCTCACCGTTGCGGACCGACACGGAGCCACCCTCACGGCCTCCGGTCAGGACGTTCACCATCTGGCCGTGTGCCTGACGATTCGCCTCGACCCACGCGTCCGCGAAGGCGTCCGACGCGACGAACTGCGCCACGCGGTCGTGGATGAACGTCTCGATCCCGTTCGCGAGCGGCACCGCGAGCGACGGGAGCAGCGTCGCGGCCCGATCGGGAACGAACTCCTGGCCGGAGATCGACGTGAGCGCCTCCGAGACGAGCGCCTCGGTGTCGACCGCGTTGACGATCTCGGTCGTCACGCGGTCGGTGATCGCGTCCTGCACTGCCGGATCCTCGGCGAGCGGCGCGATCGTCTCGACGTAGCGATCGGTGTCACCGACCTGGTCGTTCGCCCACGTGGCCACGACGGACAGCGGCGCGAGCAGGCCCGCGAGGATCAGGAGCACGACGACCACGACCGGACGCCACCACCCGGTGCGCCGGGCCGACGGCGCGTCGGAGGTCGTCGTGGTGTCGAGTCGGGCCTCGAGCTCGGCCACGCGTGCCCTGAGGGCGACGACTTCGTTGGCACCATCGTCGGGAGTCGTATCCATACCCGCGATGATGGCGTCCGCCGCGCAGCACGCGCATCACCCCAATCGGGGTGGATCCGCTGCCGGGCTCGCCCACGAAGTGGCGACGACCTCGGCGCTCGTGCCGCCTGCCGTAGACTGGCGTCCATCGTTCGGATGCTTCCCGAGGCCGAGGCGAGCCCGCCGCAGGCTGGAAGATCCCAGCACCCCCGAGTGTTCTACCGCTGAGGACTTCCCTGAATGACCGAGTCGCGCGTGACAGAGTTCGCCGTCCACCACCGCCCTGACGCCACCGCCGCCCTGACCGCGGCGATGGACGAGCGCATCCTGGTGCTCGACGGCGCGATGGGCACGGCGATCCAGCGCGACCGGCCCGACGAATCGGGCTACCGCGGCGAGCGCTTCGCGCAGTGGTCGTGCGACGTGGGCGGCAACAACGACCTGCTGACGCTCACCCAGCCGGACATCATCGCGGGCATCCACCGCGAGTACCTCGAGGCCGGCGCGGACGTCATCGAGACGAACACCTTCAGCGCGAACGCGATCTCCCTGCGCGACTACGACATGGTCGACCTCGCGTACGAGCTCAACCACACCGCCGCGCAGCTCGCCCGCCGCGAGGCGGACGCCGTCGCGACCGACGACCGACCGCGGTACGTCGCCGGTGCGCTCGGACCGACCACCCGCACGGCCTCCATCTCGCCCGACGTCAACGACCCGGGTGCCCGCAACGTCTCGTGGGACGACCTCGTCGACGCCTACCTGACCGCCGCGCGCGGTCTCGTCGACGGCGGTGCCGACCTGCTGATGATCGAGACGATCTTCGACACGCTCAACGCCAAGGCGGCGATCTTCGCGGTCGAGACGCTCTTCGAGGAGACGGGCCGGCGCTGGCCCGTCGTCATCTCCGGCACGATCACCGACGCCTCGGGCCGCACGCTCTCGGGCCAGACGGTTGAGGCGTTCTGGCACTCGATCCGGCACGTCCGTCCCCTGCTGGTCGGACTCAACTGCGCGCTCGGCGCCGACGAGATGCGGCCCTACATCGCCGAGCTCTCGCGGATCGCCGACTGCCACATCTCCTGCTACCCCAACGCCGGTCTGCCGAATGCGTTCGGCGAGTACGACGAGGCGCCCGACCAGACCGCCGCGATCCTGCGCGAGTTCGGCGACAGCGGCTTCCTCAACCTCGTGGGCGGCTGCTGCGGCACGACGCCCGACCACATCGCGCACATCGCTCAGACGGTCGAGGGGCTCACGCCCCGGGCGCTGCCGACGATCGCCCCGGCCCTGCGGCTGTCCGGACTCGAGGCCCTCACGGTCACCGAGCAGTCCCTGTTCGTCAACGTCGGCGAGCGCACCAACATCACCGGATCGGCGCGGTTCCGCAACCTCATCAAGGCCGAGGACTACTCCGCGGCCCTCGCGGTCGCGTTGCAGCAGGTCGAGAACGGCGCGCAGGTCATCGACGTCAACATGGACGAGGGCATGATCGACGGCGTCGCCGCGATGGACCGCTTCACGAAGCTCATCGCCGCCGAGCCCGACATCAGCCGGGTCCCCGTCATGGTCGACTCGTCGAAGTTCCCCGTCATCGAGAAGGGGCTGCAGGCGATCCAGGGCAAGTCGATCGTCAACTCGATCTCCATGAAGGAGGGCGAGGAGAAGTTCGTCCGCGAGGCCCGGCTGTGCCGCAAGTACGGCGCGGCAGTCGTCGTCATGGCGTTCGACGAGGACGGCCAGGCCGACAACCTCGAGCGCCGCAAGCAGATCTGCGAGCGGGCCTACCGGATCCTCACCGAGGAGGTCGGCTTCCCGGCCGAGGACATCATCTTCGATCCGAACGTCTTCGCCGTCGCCACGGGCATCGAGGAGCACGCCGAGTACGGCGTCGACTTCATCGAGGCCACCCGGTGGATCAAGCAGAGCCTGCCTGGCGCGCTCGTCTCCGGCGGCGTCTCGAACGTCTCCTTCTCGTTCCGCGGCAACAACCCCGTGCGCGAGGCCATCCACGCCGTGTTCCTCTTCCACGCGATCGCCGCGGGGATGGACATGGGCATCGTCAACGCGGGCGCGCTCGTGCCCTACGACACGGTGCCGACCGAGCTGCGCGACCGGATCGAGGACGTGATCCTCAATCGCCGTGACGACGCCACCGAGCGGTTGCTCGAGATCGCCGGCAACTACGCGGGCACGGGCGAGCAGGTCGAGGAGTCGGTCCAGGAATGGCGTTCCATGCCGGTCTCGGAGCGGATCACGCACGCCCTCGTGAAGGGCATCGACGCGCACGTGGAGGACGACACCGAGGAGCTCCGCAAGGAGATCTCCGAGCGCGGTGGACGGCCCATCGAGGTCATCGAGGGTCCGCTCATGGACGGCATGAACGTCGTCGGCGACCTGTTCGGCGCCGGCAAGATGTTCCTGCCCCAGGTCGTGAAGTCGGCGCGCGTCATGAAGAAGGCCGTCGCGTACCTCATCCCGTTCATCGAGGCCGAGAAGCACCCCGACGACGCCAGCCGCAGCAACGGCACGGTGATCATGGCGACCGTCAAGGGCGACGTGCACGACATCGGCAAGAACATCGTCGGCGTCGTCCTGCAGTGCAACAACTACGACGTGATCGACCTCGGCGTCATGGTGCCCGCCCAGAAGATCCTCGACGCCGCCCGCGAGCACGACGCCGACGTGATCGGCCTGTCCGGGCTGATCACGCCGTCGCTCGACGAGATGGAGAACTTCGCGGCCGAGATGGCCCGCCAGGAGTTCGACATCCCGTTGCTGATCGGTGGCGCCACGACCTCGCGCGCGCACACCGCGGTCAAGGTCGACCGCAAGTACTCGGGCCCGGTCGTGTGGGTCAAGGACGCGTCGCGCTCGGTTCCCGTCGTCGCCTCGCTGCTGTCGGACGAGCGCCGACCGGTGCTGATGGCCGAGATCAAGGCCGACTACGACGCGCTGCGCGAGCGGCACGCGGCCCGCGGTGACGCCCGCACGATCCTGCCGCTGGACGCCGCCCGCGCGGACGCCAGCCCGATCGACTGGAGCGACTACACGCCGCCCAAGCCGAACCTCGTCGGCGTCGAGGTCCTCGAGGAGTACCCGCTCGGCGAGCTGCGCGACTACATCGACTGGCAGCCGTTCTTCAACGCCTGGGAGATGAAGGGCTCGTTCCCCGACATCCTCAACTCCCCCACCACGGGCGAGGCCGCGCGCCGGCTCTACGACGACGCGCAGGAGATGCTCGACAAGATCGTGGCGGAGGACTGGCTGACCGCGAGCGGCGTGTTCGGGATCTTCCCCGCCGACCGCGACGGCGACAGCACGATCGTCTGGTCCGACGAGTCGCGCACGCAGGAGCTGACCCGATTCCACCACCTGCGCCAGCAGACCGAGCACCGCGCCGGCGTTCCCCACCGTTCGCTGGCCGACTTCATCGCGCCCGAGGGCGACCACGTCGGCGCGTTCGCCGTCACGGCCGGTCTCGGCAGTGCCGAGCGCGTCAAGGCGTTCAAGGCCGAGCTCGACGACTACTCCGCGATCCTGCTCGAGGCGCTCGCGGACCGGCTGGCCGAGGCGTTCGCCGAGCGTCTGCACGAGCGCGTCCGCACCGAGTTCTGGGGCTACGCCCCCGACGAGTCGCTGTCGAACACCGATCTCATCAAGGAGAAGTACGCCGGCATCCGGCCCGCGCCGGGCTACCCGGCGTGCCCCGAGCACACCGAGAAGAGCACGATCTGGGATCTCCTCGACGTCGAGGAGCGCACCGGGATCGAGCTGACGGAGAGCATGGCGATGTGGCCCGGCGCCTCCGTCAGCGGTCTGTACTTCTCCCATCCGCAGTCCCAGTACTTCGTGCTCGGGCGCATCGGCCGCGACCAGGTCGAGGACTACGCCGGGCGCAAGGGCTGGACGATCGCGGAAGCCGAGCGCTGGTTGTCGCCGAACCTCGGGTATCGCACCGAGGATGAGTAGGCTGGCGGGGTGACCGAAGCCCAGATCCCCGCCTTGCGGAACCCGTGGATGGTCGCGGCCTTCGAGGGCTGGAACGACGCCGCCGACGCCGCCACCAGCACGGTGGACCACTTGCTCGAGGAGTGGGACGCGGAGGTGTTCGCCGAGCTCGATCCGGAGGACTTCTACGACTTCCAGGCCGTCCGTCCGGTCATCCAGCCGACCGAGACCGGCCTGCGCGAGATCGTGTGGCCGACGCCGATGCTCTACGTGGCCCACCCGCCGCGCCAGGACCGGGACGTCCTGCTGCTGCGCGCGATCGAGCCGAACTACCGGTGGGCGACCTTCTGCGGCACCGTCGTCGAGCTCGCGAAGACGGCGGGCGTCACCGAGCTCGTGACGCTCGGCGCCCTGCTGGCCGACACGCCGCACTCGCGTCCCGTGCCGCTGAGTGGCATGACGAACGACCCGATCATGCTGGAACGACTCTCGCTGGACCAGTCGCGCTACGCGGGTCCGATCGGGATCACCTCCGTGCTCAACGACGTGGCCTCACGCGAGGGGCTCGTCACGGCCAGCCTGTGGGCCGCCGTGCCGCACTACGTCGCGGAGCCGCCCTGCTACAAGGCGACCCTGGCGCTGCTGGGCGCGCTCGAGGACGCGATCGGGGTGGGTCTGCCGCAGGGCGTGCTGCGCGAGATGGCCGATGCGTGGCAGCGCGGCGCGGACGAGCTGATGGAACAGGACGAGGAGCTCGCCGAGTACGTCACCTCGCTGGAGACCGAGCGGGACGCCGGTGAACTGCCCGAGGCGTCCGGAGACGCGATCGCGCGCGAGTTCGAGCGCTACCTGCGGCGTCGTCCGACCGAGGAGGGCTAGGCCCCACCGCGCGAGCGGCTCAGACCCGGATGCCGAGCAGGGCGTCGATCGCCAGTGCCGCCATGCCGCTCGCGGCCTGGTCGGAGCCGTCGGCAGCACACCAGGCGTCGACGGCGGCGAGTGCGGCCGGGGCGTCGAGGTCGTTCGCGAGGGCTTCTCGCAGCGCCGCGACGAGCTCGGTGCCCGAGGGTGCTGCCGCCCGTGCGAGACCCGCCCGCCACCGCTCGAGGCGTGCCTCGGCGTCGCCGATCGCCTCGGGGAACCACTCCCAGTCCTCCCGGTAGTGGTGCGCGAGCAGCGCGAGCCGGATCGCCATCGGGTCGTGCCCTTCGGCGCGCAGCCGTGACACCAGGACGAGGTTGCCCTTGGACTTGCTCATCTTCTCGCCCTCGTAGCCGACCATGCCGGCGTGGACGTACGTGCGGGCGAGGGGCTCGCCGGTGGCGGCCTCGGCCTCGGCCGCCGACATCTCGTGGTGCGGGAAGACGAGGTCCGATCCGCCGCCCTGCACGTCGAAGGAGGTACCTAGGTGGTGCAGCGCGATCGCGGCGCACTCGATGTGCCAGCCCGGGCGGCCGCGCCCGAGGGCGGTGTCCCACGCCGGCTCGCCGGGGCGCTCGGCCTGCCACAGCAGGCAGTCGAGCGGATCGCGCTTGCCCGGTCGGTCGGGGTCGCCGCCGCGCTCGGGGAAGATCCGCGCCATCTCGGCGTCGTCCCAGCACGACACCTCGCCGAAGGATCGCGCCGCGCGGACCTCGAAGTAGAGGTCGTCTTCGACCCGGTACACCGCGCCGGTGGTCTCGAGTCGCTGCACGAGGTCGACGACGAGCGGGATCGACTCGACGGCGCCGACGTAGTGCTCGGGCGGCAGGATCGCCAGGGCCGTCATGTCGTCGCGGAACAGCTGCGTCTCGCGCTCGGCGAGGGCGACCCAGTCGATGCCCGTGGCGGTGGCCCGCTCGAGCAGCGGGTCGTCGACGTCGGTGACGTTCTGGGTGTAGTGGACGTCGAGTCCGTGGTCGAGCCACGCGCGCTGCAGAAGGTCGAACGTCAGATACGTGTTCGCGTGCCCGAGGTGGGTCGCGTCGTAGGGGGTGATGCCGCAGACGTAGAGCCGTGCGGCGCCCTCGGGGTCGGCCGGGACGAGTCGGCGGCGCGACGTGTCGTGGACGTGCACGACAGGTCCGGTGCCGAGTCCGGCGTCCGTGAGGCGAGGAACCCGTGGGCGCGGCCAACTCTGCATGTCGTCGAGCCTATCGGCTCGCCGAACGCCACAATGAGCAGGTGATCATCGACTGCGCCGTCTACCTCGACGGGGTGCGTGAGGAGACCGACCGCGACCCCGAGACGCTGGACGACACGCTCGCTTCGCTAACGGGCCGCGACTTCCTCTGGATCGGGCTGAACAATCCCACGCAGGCCGAGATGCAGGGCCTCGGCTCGGCGCTGGGGATGCACCCCCTGGCGATCGAGGACACGCTCGAGGCCCATCAGCGCCCCAAGGTCGAGCGCTACAGCAACCACCTGTTCATCTCGATGCGGATCGTCTCCTACAGCGACGACGACATCACCACGAACGAGGTCAACCTGTGTCTCGGCGAGAACTTCCTGCTGACCGTGCGTCACGGCGGCCCGAACCTGGCCGAAGCCCGGCACCGCGCCGAGGTCGACCCGTCACGACTGCGACAGGGTCCGATCGCGGCCGTGCATGCGGTGATCGACGCGATCGTCGACCGCTACGAGGACGTCGCGCGCGAGCTGGAGACGGACGTCGAGGAGGTCGAGTCGTCGGTCTTCTCCCCCGATCGCACCGAGGACTCGCGGCGCATCTACCGGCTCAAGCGTGAGACGCTCGAGTTCCGGCACGCCGTGGCGCCCCTGCGCGATCCCATCAACCGGTTCGCGCTGATGGCCGAGCCGGAGGCCGCCCGACCGTACTACCGCGACATCGCGGACCACCTGCAGCGCGCCATGGACTCGATCGACGCGATCGACTCCCTGCTGTCGAACGCCCTGAACGCCCACCTGGCGCAGCTGAGCGTCCGGCAGAACGAGGACATGCGCAAGCTGACCGCTGGCGCCACGCTCTTCGCGATCCCCACCGCGGTCGCCGGCATCTACGGCATGAACCTGCGGCTGCCGTTCTCCCCCACGGATGCGGTCTACTTCTGGATCGTCATGGCGCTGACCGGCGTCGCCTGCTTCTGGGTGTACCTCCGCTTCAAGCGGGCCGGCTGGCTGTAGGCGCTCGCGCGCCCGGGATATGTAGCGGTATCCACCGTTCTGAGGCCTGAAGCCGCCTCCAGTGGTGGACAGCGCTACACATCCTCGCGGAGGCGGACCCTGCGCGACGTCCGTGCGCCGAGCCGGATCGCGATCGCCACGAAGCCGATCCCCACGACCTGGCTCGGCGACAGGCTCTCGCCCGCGAGCACGACCCCGAGCAGCACTCCGGTCACCGGGTTGAGCAGTCCGACGATCCCGACGGTGCCGGCCGGAAGGTGCCGCAGCCCCGCGAACCAGCACAGGAAGGCCAGCGCCGTCGACACCACCGCGATCGCGGCGTAGGCGACGACGTTCACGGCGGTCACCGCCGGAGGAGGGCCCTCGAACACCACCGCGACCACAAGCAGCAGCCCGCCGCCGGCCACGAGCTGCCAGGACGTCGTCGCCACGAGCGGCGTCTCGTCGCGCCACCGCGTGGTCAGGATGGCGCCGAGCGAGGACAGGAGCAGGGCGGCCACCGACGCCGCGACACCGACCGGGTCGGCGCCGCCCGAGCCCAGTCCCACGAGGAGCGCGACACCCACGAGACCGAGCACTCCCCCGATCGCCACGTACGCGGTCGGTCGTTCGTGCAACAGCGGCCACGCCATCAGCGCGAGCGCAACCGGCGCCAGGGCCATGACCGACGCGGCGATCGAGGTCGGCAGCAGTTGGGCGGCGACGTAGACCAGGACGAAGAAGATGCCGAAGTTCAAGGTCCCGAGGACGAGAGACCGCCACCACCAGCCCCCGCGCGGCAGGCGACGCGACACGAGCAGCAGGATCAGTCCGGCAGGCAGCGCCCGGAGCGCCGCGCTCCACAAGGGTGCTCCGGCGGGAAGGAAGTGGCGCGTCACGTAGTACGTGGCGCCCCAGCTGATCGGTGCCACCGCCGCCACGGTCAGCCAACGCCATTTGTCTTCCACGGAAGCCATTATGCCTTCCGTGGAAGATAAGATGCGAGCATGCCCACCGATCACGTCGACCGGATCCAGCAGCAGTGGCGCGACGAGCGCCCCGACCTCGACGTCTCCCCCGTCGGGGTCATCGGCCGTCTCCACCGCGTGGCGGACGCACTGCGCGGAGAACTCGTCGAGCTCTACCGCACCTATGACCTCGGCGAGGGCGAGTTCGACGTCCTCGCGACGCTGCGACGCCAGGGCGAACCGTACGAGGTCGCGCCGGGGCAGCTCGCGCAGCACACGATGGTCACGTCCGGCGCTGTCTCCAAGCGGGTCGACCGGCTCGCGGCTGCGGGCCTCGTGACGCGCCGTGCGAGCGACGTCGACGGACGGGGACGCGTCGTGGCGCTGACGGACACCGGCCGCGCGCTCATCGACGAGGCCTACGCCGCGCACCTGCAGAACGAGGCCAGACTGCTGGGAATGCTGCCGGCGCGGGACCGCGAGGCCCTCGAGCGGATCCTGCGCGAGTGGGGCACCGCCCTCGGGCTGTGACTCAGGCGGCGACGGTGGCGTCGATGACGCCCGCGGCGAGCAGCACCAGGACCAGCGTGCCGAGCGCGACGCGGTAGATCACGAACGGCGCGTACGAGTGCTTGCTGACGTAGCCGAGCAGCCAGTGGATGACGGCGAGGCCGACGACGAACGCCACGACGGTGCCGACGATCGTGGGCACTGTGCCGTACGCGTTGTCGCCCCCGGGGATGTCCTTGAGCTTGTAGACACCGGCGCCGACGACGGCCGGGATGGCCAGCAGGAACGCGTAGCGCGTCGCGGCCTGGCGCTCGTAGCCGAGGAAGAGGCCCATCGAGATCGTGGCGCCGGACCGGGAGACCCCGGGGACGAGAGCACACGACTGGGCCAGACCGAACAGCACCGCGTCGCGCGTCGAGAGCTCGTCGATCGGCTTCGTCTTGCGCCCGACCCGCTCCGCCAGACCGAGCACGAGGCCCAGCACGATGAGCGTCGACCCGATGAACCACAGGTTCCGGAACTGGTTGTCGATGGCGTCCTCGAGCAGGATGCCGAGCACCACGATCGGCATCGAGCCGATGATGATGAACCAGCCCATGCGCCACTCCCGCTCACGGCGTGCCTCGGCACTGAACACACCGCGGACCCAGCCGGAGCCGATCGTCCAGATGTCGCGCCAGAAGTAGAGCACGACCGCGAGTTCGGTGCCGATCTGCACGACGGCGGTGTAGGCGGCGCCGGGATCCTCCCACCCGAGCAGTTGGGGCACGATCGCCAGGTGGGCGCTGCTCGAGATCGGCAGGAACTCGGTCAGGCCCTGGACGATCCCCAGGAACACGCTGCGCAGCAAATCCACCGTGCGAGCCTACACAGCATCCGTGGACGCATTGACTAGCCTGCTCGCATGCAGGTGCGCCGGCTCGGAGGTTCGGGACTCGAGGTGTCGCGGCTGGCTCTCGGGACGATGTCGTGGGGTGCAGCCGTCGACGAGTACGTCGCGGACGAGCAGTTGCTCGCCTTCCTCGACGCGGGCGGCACCTTGCTCGACACCGCTCCCATCTACGGCGACGGGCGCGCCGAGCGCGTGATCGGCGACCTGATCGGCAAGCACGACGTGCGCGACCGGCTCGTCCTGGCCGGCAAGGCGGGGGTCGTGCGCCGTGACGGGAAGGTCGTCACCGACGGCTCCCTGCGCTCCCTGCTGGCCCAGCTCGACCAGTCGCTCGCCGACCTCGGCACCGACCATCTCGACCTGTGGCAGATCCACCGCTGGGACGACACGGTGCCGGTCGACGAGACCATGGCGGCGCTCGACCAGGCCGTCCGCTCCGGTCGTGTGCGCTATGCGGGCATCAGCAACTTCTCCGGTTGGCAGACCGTCGCGGCACACACGGCCTACTCCCGACTCGGCGGCGGCGTGCCGCTCGTGAGCACGCAGGTCGAGTACTCGCTGGCTCACCGGGGTGCCGAGGCCGAGGTGCTCCCGGCCGTCGCCCACCTCGGGATGGGCGTGCTCGCGTGGTCGCCGCTGGGTCGCGGCGTCCTGACGGGCAAGTACCGCGGTGGCATCCCGGCGGACTCGCGGGCCGCCGACAGCCGCTGGGAGGCCTTCGTCGCGCCCTACCTCACGTCCGACCGGACCCGCGTCGTCGACGCGCTCGCCGCCGCCGCAGGCGGACTGGGCGTCCCGATCTCGCACGTCGCGCTGTCGTGGCTGCGCGACCGGCCGGGCGTCGCGTCGGCCGTCGTCGGGGCGCGCACGACGGGTCAACTCCTGGAGAGCCTGGGATCGGAGGCGCTGGAGCTTCCGGCCGAGATCCACGCAGCACTGTCCGACGTCTCGGAAGGGGCCCGATGATCGAGTACGAGTTCTGGCACGTGTCCATCCCGCGAACCCAGTCGCGGGGCGCCGTCTGTCAGTGGCTGACCCAGGCCGCGGAGGTGCAGGGCTGGGAGCTCGACCGGCTCCGCAAGGACCGCACGGGCCACCGCACGGTCCGGCTGCGGCGCAAGATCATCAGGATGCGCGCGACCGTCTGACGCTCGCTCCCCCGCCGATCACTCGTGAGCCGCTCCCCGGTGCCGCACGGCATCGACGTCGGCCTTGACGCTCTCGACGGTCCGCTCAGGGACGGGCGAGCCGGCCCGGCCGACGCGGTTCTTCCCGATCAACGCGACGACCCCGGCCACTGCCAGCAGCGCGGCGCCCACGATGAGTGCCGCCGCCCACGCGTCGAGCGCGAGCGCCAGGGCGAGTACGCATGCCGCGATCACGGCGCCGAGGCCGTACAGCGCGAGCAGTGCGGCGGCGCCCATCAACTCGGCGCCGACCCCCGCCTGCTTCGCCTTGCCCGCCATCTCCAGCTGCGCGAGCCGGAGCTCCTCTCGCACGAGGGTGGAGACCTCCGTCGAGAGTCGAGAGATCAGCTCACCCGTCGAAGCCGTCCCCTCCGCCTGGCTCACGAGGCGGCCTCCTGACCATGCGCACCGGTCCGGTCCGTCGCCTCCCGGGCAGCGTGGTGGACCTTGTCCGCAGCGTCCTGGACCCGCGGGTCCTGCCACAGCTGCTGGACCCGGTCGACGATCTGGTCGTACCGTTCGCGTCCGGACCGCGCACCCAGCACGTACCCGGCTCCCATTCCGACGAGGAACGACATCTTGCTGGCCATCGAGACCACCCCCACTCGTGTTGACTGTGGTGGGCGCGTACCCAGGTGTGGGCGTCGTATGCCTGCCTCAGGCCAGGTCGAGGAAGTCGTCCAGCACCCGCGTGCCGAACTCGAGGGCGTCGATCGGGACGCGCTCGTCGACACCGTGGAACAGGGCGGTGAAGTCGAGGTCGGCGGGCAGTCGCAGCGGGGTGAATCCGTAGGACGTGATGCCGAGCTTGTGCCACGCCTTCGCGTCGGTGCCGCCCGACATCAGGAACGGCGCCACGTGCGCCTCCGGATCGTTCTTGAGCAACGACACCGTCATCGCGTCGACGAGGTCTCCCTCGAAGGCGTACTCCAGGGGGATGTCCTCGTGGTGCGGCTCGACGCGCACCCCGTCGCCCACGATCTGCTGGATCCGGGCGACGAAGTCGTGCTCGTGACCGGGCAGCTGGCGTCCGTCGACGAACGCGACGGCCTCGCCCGGGACGACGTTGTGCTTGTAGCCGGCGCGCAGCATCGTCGCGTTTGTCGAGTTGCGCAGCCCCGCGCCGATCATGCGCACGGCGGGCCCGAAGTGCTCCAGCAGCTCGTCAGGGGTGCCGTCGGCACCGGTCAGCTCGCGGACCTTGTCCAGCAGCAGCTGCATCGACGGCCCGGGTTCCGCGGGCCACGTGTGCTCACCGAGCCGCACGAGGGCCTCGGCGAGATGCACCAGCGCGTTGTCGTCGTTGCGCATCGAACCGTGGCCGGCCGTCCCGGTGGCGGTCAGCCGCAGCCACGCGATCCCCTTCTCGCCCGACTCCAGGAGGTACAGCCGACGCCCGGCGACCTCGGTGGAGAAGCCGCCGACCTCGCCGATCGCCTCGGTGCAGCCGTCGAACCACTCGCGGTGCTGCTCGACGAGCCAGTGCGCGCCGAGCACGCCGCCGGCCTCCTCGTCAGCGGTGAACACGAGGGTGATCGGGCGGTCGGGGATCCGACCGGTCCGCTGACGCTCGCGGACGACGGCGAGCAGGATCGCATCGAAGTCCTTCATGTCCACGGCGCCACGACCCACGACGTAGCCGTCGACGATCTCGGCCGCGAACGGATCGACCGACCAGTCGTCCGCCTGGGCGGGCACGACGTCGAGGTGACCGTGGATCACGAGCCCGGGGCGATCGGAGTCCTGGTCGCCCCAACGGGCCAGGACGCTCGCGCGGCCGCGTTCGGACTCGACGATCGTCGACTCGATGCCGACCTCGGCCAGCGAGGCGGCGACGTACTCGGCGGCAGCGCGCTCGCCGGGACCTGAGCCGTCACCGAAGTTCGAGGTGTCGATCCGGATGAGGTCGCGGCACAGGTCGACGACTTCGGACACGGCGTGATCGGACATGGCCCCAGCCTAGGCGAGCAGGCGCTGCAGGATCCGCCGGAGCATGGCACTGGCCGCCCGGCGCACCACGGGATCGAACAGGCCGGGCACGCCGCGCACCCGGATCTGCTCGTGCCATGTGACGACGCAGCCGTCGTCGGTCGCCGCCACCTCGATCTCGGCGCGCCCGAGCACCACGCGTCCGAGCTTCTCGATCCTCACGCGGCGCGGTGGCTCCCAGGCCGTGATGCGCATCGGATCGTCGAACCCGACCGGTCCGATCGCCGTGCGCGCGACGAAGCCGTCCTCGGTCCGGCGGACGCGCGTGAAGGGCACGGCATGGTCCTCCCAGCGGGTGACCCGCGCGAAGGCGTCCTCGGCGCGAAGGCGGGACGACACCCGCACGTGTGACCACGGCATGGCACCAGCGTAGATTGAACCCATGTTCAACAAGGCCTCGATGCCCTTCTCCTCGGTCGCCGACGTCAAGGATCGCCTCGCGACCGCCGGATACCTGGCGTCCGACGCGATCGCCACGACCGTGTTCCTGGCCAGCGAGCTCGGCAAGCCGCTGCTCGTCGAGGGACCCGCGGGCGTCGGCAAGACCGAGCTCTCGCGGGCCGTTGCACATGCCTGCGGCGCCGAACTCGTACGGCTCCAGTGCTACGAGGGCGTCGACGAGGCGCGCGCGATCTACGAGTGGAACCACGCCAAGCAGCTGTTGCGGATCACCGCGGGCCAGGACGAGACGTGGGACGAGGCGAAGTCGGACATCTTCTCCGAGGAGTTCCTGCTCCCCCGCCCGCTGCTGACCGCGATCCGCAACGACGGCCCGACGGTCCTGCTCATCGACGAGACCGACAAGGCCGACGTCGAGATCGAGGGACTGCTGCTCGAGGTGCTCGGCGACTTCCAGATCACGATCCCCGAGCTCGGGACGGTCACCGCCACCCATCGGCCGTTCGTGGTCCTGACGTCCAACGCGACCCGCGAGCTGTCGGAGGCGCTGCGCCGCCGCTGCCTGTTCCTGCACATCGAGTTCCCGTCGCCCGAGCTCGAGCGCGACATCGTGGCCCTCAAGGTGCCCGATCTGGACGCGACGCTCACCGAGTCGGTCGTCCGGGTCGTCAACGCCCTGCGCGCCATGCCGCTGCGCAAGGCGCCGTCGGTCTCCGAGACGCTGGACTGGGCACGCACGCTGGTGGCACTGGGCGCCGACTCGCTCTCCGAGCAGGTCGTCTCGGAGAGCCTCGGCGTGATCCTCAAGCACACCGACGACATTGACAAGGCCCGCGCGAAGCTGGACCTGGACGCCGTCCTGTCATGACCGCCGAGTCCACCGTCGCGACCCGCCTCGTCGAGTTCGTCGAGGCCCTGCGCACGAAGGGCATCAACGCCGGCCCGAGCGAGTCGATCGACGCCGCCGACGTGATGCGCGTGCTCGGTCTCGACGACCGGGAGCTGCTGCGTGAGGGGCTCGCAGCGGCGCTCGTGCGCCGAGGCGGTCAGCGTGACGTGTTCGACCAGACCTTCGACCTCTACTTCCCGATGGGCGTGGGCGCGACCGAGGCCGCCCGCGCGGCCGAGGAGGACCTCGACGTCCAGCAATTGCGGGACCTGCTGCTGATGGCGCTGATGGAGCGCGACCCGCGCACCCTGGCGCAGATCGCCGAGATCGCGGTCGACGTGCTCGGTCAGGTGGGCCAGCCCGGCACCGACACGGCCGGCTGGTCGGCCTATCAGACGATCGACCGCCTGCAGCCGCAGACGCTCATCGCGGCGGCGATGGCGATGCGTCCCGGCGGTGGCTCGGGCCAGGGCGGTCAGGGACTCGGTACGCAGTTCACCGACCGGCTGGCCCGGGACGAGGTGCGCCAGGCCATCGACGCGTTCCGCGACATGGTCCAGAACGAGGCGAGGCGCCGCACCGCGGAACTGCGCGGTCGCGACGTCGTGACGCGGCACGCCGTGCGGACCGGCTCGGACCGCATCGACTTCCTCAGCGCGAATCGTCAGCAGCTCGAGGAGCTGCGGCGCTCGGTGCAGCCGCTCGCGCGGGTGCTGGCGACGCGGCTGTCCGCCCGTCGGCGCCGCCGCCGACGCGGACGGATCGACATGCGTCGGACGCTGCGACGCGCGATGGGCACGGGCGGGGTGCCGATGCGCCCGGTCTACGAGCGGCCGCGTCCCTCGCGTCCCGAGCTCGTCCTGCTGTGCGACGTGTCGGGGTCCGTGGCTGGCTTCTCGAGCTTCACGATGCTGCTCGTGCAGGCGCTGAGCTCGCAGTTCAGCAAGGTCCGCGTGTTCGCGTTCGTCAACGCGATGGCCGAGGTGACCGACATCGTCAAGGACGGTGCGCTGTCCGGCGGCGCCGACATCGAACCCCGCATCCGCGACGAGGCCCGGATCACGAAGTGGCACACGAGCAGCGACTACGGCGAGGCCTTCCTGGACTTCCGCGAGTTCTTCCTCGACGCCGTGGGGCCGCGGTCCGCCGTGTTGATCCTCGGTGACGCCCGCAACAACAACCAGAATCCGCGGCTCGACGCCCTGCACGAGATCGCCGCCCGGTCACGTCGCACGTTCTGGCTCAACCCCGAGCACCACTCCCGCTGGGGGTTGGGCGACTCGGAGGCCAAGACGTACGCCGAGGTCGTGCCGATGCACGAGTGCGCGAACGTCGACCAGCTGACCCACTTCGTCACGCGGTTGCTGCCGGTCTGATCCCTGGCCGCATGGCAGTCTTGCTGCCAGTGCCGATCCGAGGAGTCCTTGTGCGCCGCTTCGTCCAGCTGCTGGTCCTACCTCTCCTCCTGCTGACCGCGATGTCCGGCTGCGCGAGCCCGGACGACGACGATGCGGCCGCGCGACCGACGGCGACGCCAGCACCGGTGCGCGGCCTGCCCGAGGGATCCAGCGGCGGCGAGAACTCCCCGGCCGGAGTGGTCGCCGGCGACGAGCCCGGACTGATCTGGGTCGTGGCCTACGGCAGCAGCACCAATCCCGCGGTCGTCCGGAAGGTCTCGGCCGAGGGTCAGACGGTCACGGTCGATGTCGCCGCGCAGGAGGGCGTCCCCGCCACGATGGACTTCGTGCCGACGTCGTCGGCGCTCATCCTGCCGGCAGAGGTCGACCTGGACGAGCCGATCACCTTCGAGCTGGGCGAATGGGGCGCGGTGACCCTGGACTCGACCGACCCCGGCAGCGAGGCGTGGGTCGAGCAGGACGAGTGACCGCCTCCCGCGCCCTCGCAATGCGGAGTGCCCGATTCTGTGTCAGGTTCGTGCCCTAAGCGGTACACGACCGCAGTACGGAGGGATTGACATGTACATCGGCGGATCACTCTTCCTGCTGGCCATCGGCGCGATCCTCGCGTTCGCGGTGCAGGACGCCATCAACGGCGTCGACCTCGTCACGGCGGGGTACATCCTCATGGCCGTCGGCGTCCTGGGCCTCGTGCTCTCGCTCATGATGGGCAGCCGCGCTCGCGGCGAGGCACCGCCGCGCTGACCGCAACGACAGAAGGCCCCGACCGCTGCCGGTCGGGGCCGTCTGTCGTCTTCGAGCCGTGGTCAGAAGTCGAGGTGCCCGGGGATCACGGTGGGAGTGCCGCGCTCCAACCAGGTCAGCCGGCTCGAGACGTCGGCCGGTGCGGCGTCCAGTACCGCGTGAAGGGCTCGCTCCTGCTGGGAGAAGTGTGACCAGCCCTCGAAGTGGACCGGCACGGCGACCCGCGGTCGAAGCCGATCGATCAGCTCGATCGCGTCCTGCCCACTCATCGAGTAGCGCAGCGGTCCGGTGAGGGGGAAACTGACCGAGCCGAGGTGGATGAGGGCCGTGTCCACCTCCAACCGGTCTGCGGCGTCACGCAGGGCGCCGTGGAGGACGGTGTCGCCCGTCATCCAGAACGAGCCCGGCGTCTCCTTGCCCTCCCACGTGAAGTCGAACCCGATGACGTCACCGCTGACAGGACGGCTCAGCGGAGGACCGTGGCGGCACGGGGTGGCCGTGACCGTCAGCGCGGGCTTGCCCGGTGCCTCGACCGTCGTCGTCTGCCAGGCGGCGAGACCTCGGACCGCGGGCGATCCCAGCCGTCGCTCGCCGCTTCGTGTTGTCAGCGTCACCGGAACCTGCGCCAGCATCGCGCGCCCCGCGTCGTCCAGGTTGTCGGCATGGTGATCGTGGCTCAGCAGGACGAGATCGACGTCGCCGAGGTCGCCCGGCTCGACGGCTGGTCCGACGACCTTCTCCGAGGAGGTGCCCCACCCGAACGAGTAGGTGCGGCCCGGAGGATCGAACGTCGGGTCCGTGAGGATCCGCCAACCGGCCACCTCGATCAGAAGGGTGGGTCCGCCGATGTGGGTGAGACGCGCGCGGTCTGTCACGGGACTCCTAGGGACGTTCCAGGCTGGTTTCGACCTGGTTGGCGGGCACCGTGTGGGCCACCGCCACTCGAGTGCGTAGTCGGCGACATCCTCCCAGCCGGGCTCGGCGCAGGTCCAGTGCGATCTGGACGGGGCGCGACAGCGCTTCGGTGAGCCTCGCGACGAGCGTCTCGAACTGCAGGCCGGGGCCTCCTGTGGTGTACAGGCGGCTTCGGGGATCCGTGGTGGGCGCCTGAGCCGCTACCGTGATCCCAGGGGAAGGCGAGCCAAGATGGGAAGAGTCGATCGCGCTCACGGGAGGACGAGACCCGGCCTGCTGATCGCCGCGGCGGCGGTGATCCTGGTACTGGCCGTTGTCGCGCTGTTCCGCCCCGACCAGGACGATGCCGCTCCGGCTCCTACCGCGCCGATCACGGCATCCGAGCCGCCCACCGCCGGGGAACCTCCCCCGCTGCCGAGCGCGGCCCCGTCGAGTGAGGCGCCGAGCTCGCGCGAGCGGTACGAGCAGGTGGCCCAGCGCGAGCTCGAGGACGGTCTGATCGCCTACAACCCACCGACCCGGGCGCGCGTGGACGAGGCGTTCGAGGTCACCGCGCGGGTCCAACGCGGCACCGCGACGGTGACGCCGTCGCTGGAGGCGCTGCCGGGCCCGAATCCGGTGATCACCGAGGAACTCCCCGTCGGTACGTACATGCGCGGCGAGCTCCGGGGCGCGGGCTTCGAGACGCAGCCGTTGAGCGACCGGCTCCAACTGGTCGACGGCGTGACCGAATGGGTCTGGCGGGTGACTCCCCGGACCGGCGGCGTGCAGACGCTGCGGCTGACCTTGGTCGTCGAACTGGACGACCTCCCGCTGAGCAGCCGCACGTTCGACCGCTCGATCGAGGTGGCCGTCGAGAAGCAACCACCGTGGTACCGCCGCTCGTCCGAGCTGTTGGACGTCGGTGGCGTGGTCACCGCGATCTTCATCGCCGCCATCCTCGGATCGGCCAAGGCCGCGCAGGTGTGGTGGGTCCGCCGCAGGACGAAGAACCCGACGGCCGACCTGGATGCCGAGGCTCCCGCCGACGCGTCGGACGGCGCCTCGTCGAACCCCGACGGCACCAGCTCGACCCAGACGTGACCCTTGGGTCAGGAACCAGCGGCCGACAGCGCGTCGGTGAGCATCGCGACGAGCGTCTCGAGCTGCAGGTCGGCGGACTCGAGGACCTCCACGTCGGAGCCGTCGAGCGCGCGGGCGGCGAGGCCGGCCTTGCTGTCGATGAGCTCGACGATCTTGGTGTCGATCGTCCGTGAGGCGATGATCCGCCACGCGGTCACCGGCTCCGCCTGACCGATGCGGTGGACCCGGTCGATGGCCTGGGTCTGCTCCGCGTCGGTCCAGGAGAGCTCGGCGAGCACCATGTCGGACGCGACCTGCAGATTGACTCCCACGCCCGCAGCCGACAGCGAGCAGACCACGATCGACACGTCAGGATCGTTGACGAACGCGTCGATGCTCTTCTGCCGTGCCGACGGCGTCTGGTTGCCACGGATCGACGAGTACCGGATGCCCCGGTCCGCGAAGGTCTTCTCGGCCACGTCCATCACGTCGACGTGCTTGGCGAAGAAGACGACCTTGCCGACGCTGTGTGCCAGTTGCGCCGTGTAGTCGGCCGCGAGGCTTGCCTTCGCCTGGCCGATGCGGCGCATCATGGCGAACACGTTCTCCTCGGTCTTCGCGGACTCCTCCCGCTCCCAGGCGGCGATCCTGCGCACGAGGTCGTGGTCGATGCCCTCGTGCACCTCACCGGGCGCACGGGCCTCGAGGGCTCGCTCGTACCGCGACACCAACCGGCGGACGAGTTCGCGCTCGGCGGCCCGGATCGATCGTCCTGCCTCGTCGTCGAGCTCGACGCGAAGGTCGGCGATCCGACGGGCCGGGATGTCGGCAGCCACGTCGACCTTGCGGCGGCGCACGATGCCCATGTCGATGACGCGGGCGCGCGCGGCCGGGAAGAACCCGGGGTCGATCGGGGTCAGCCCGGTCTCCTCGAGGGAGTGGAGCAGCTCGGGGCGCGGCTTCTTCTCGTCGATCCAGCCGAGGTACTGCCAGATGGCCCGGAAGTCCTCGATGTCGTTGATCAGCGGGGTGCCGGTCAGCGCCATCAGCAGCGGGCGGGGCGTGCGAGAGCGAATGCGCTCAGACAACTGCAGGACGTGCTGCGAGCGCTGCGACGACTTGTTCTTGATGAAGTGCGCCTCGTCGAGGACCATGCCGCGGAATCCGAGGTCGCCGAGCCAGCCGACGTGCCGGTCGAGCACCTCGTAGTTGACGATGACGATGTCGGCGAAGCCGTCGATCGTGTCGCCGTCTCCGTGGATCACGGTGGACGCGTGCTGGGGGGTCCACATCTCGGCCTCACGGGCCCAGTTGGACTTGACGACATTCGGGACCACGACGAGCAGTGGGTACGCATTGGCGGCCTGCGCGGCGAGCAAGGCCTGCGCGGTCTTGCCCAGGCCGGGCTCATCGGCGAGCAGGAAGGTGCGGTGTCCGGCCGCGGCCGCGGAGACGAGCTCGGCCTGGTGGTGCATCAGCGTCAGACCGTCGGGCACCCGGATGGGCGTCGGTTCGGGCAGGTCCATGCAGGCGGCCGAGCCGCTGGCGGCCCGCTCGAAGGAGGATAGCAGCGGTCCGATCAGTTCCCACGTGGCCAGCCGCCGGGGCGCGGGCGTCCGGGGTTCGACGGTCTCGAACTGCGGCGCGAGGAAGGGATCGGACAGCCGCCGGGAGATGACCGACTGCGGAACCACCTGGCGGGAGGGGGCGGCCGGCGCGGGGGCCTCCTCGATCGACGGCTCCGGTTCGACGGGGACGTCGAGCCCTGCCGCCTTGAGCATGCTGCGCCTGAGCTCCTTGGACGCATCCGACACCTCGGCGTCCTCGGCGAGCAGCGTGAGCAGCGACGTGTCGAGGGCGGCCGACTTCGCCAGGATCGTCCCGATGCCGTCGAGGCGCTTGAGCTGTTCGGCGCGCTGGGACTCGGTCAAGGTCGTGGCGTTCTTGACCCGCGTGCGCTCCTCGCGCGCCAACTGGGCGACGGTCTGGAACTTCGTCCGGACCGACGCACTCGCGCGACCACGTTGGGCGCCCGCCTCGACCTCGCGCACGGCGCGCGCGAGGACCGGGATGATGCCGTCGTTCTCGCGGGGACGTCCACCGCGCTGGTTCCGGGAGCCCGCCCCGGGTGAACTCGACTGACGCCGGCCTCGACTGGCCAAACTTCTCTCCTCTGACTACGCGCTGTCCGCGCCGTGACGGCAGCACACTCGGCCCTGTCCGAGATCGCCGCTCGAAACCTCCGCGGCGGTGGGCTGATCGAGTGAACCACTCGAGCAGCCTCGAATCTGGTGACCAGATGAGGGGCCAAGGCCGCGTTGCGCGGCCTGCCGACACCCACTGATATTAGGGAGTTCGGCGGCAATCACAAAACCCCTCACCGGTGGGTCGTCTGCCGAATCCGATGGGTGGGGGTGGATCCACCGATCACGAGGGCCTGAGCGGACCGGGAAGGGTGCACCTGAAGTGTGCCCCGGCGTCTGCTCCCAACAGCTCGAGATTGCCCCCGTTGCCGAGCGCGAGCCCTCGCGCGATGGTCAGCCCGAGACCGCTGCCGCTGCCGGGCGTGCGGTGTTCGTTCGCGCGGTAGAAGCGCTCGAAGATCCTCGATGCGTCCTCGGGAGCCACACCGGGCCCGTCGTCGACCACATCGAACTCCGCTCCGGTCTCGGACGTTGCGGCGCTGACCCGGATGTGGACGCTCGTCGACGCATGGCGGGCTGCGTTGTCGATGAGGTTGCGGGCGATACGGCGCACGTCGTTGGCGTTCGCGTACGCCGGAGCGGGTTCCAGTGTCGCCTCGAGGCGGACGGAGGAGGTCGCTCGGGCGCGCGTGACCTCCTCGGCGACGATCTGGTCGAGGTCGATCGGCTGTGCCGCGCGGGGCGTGGTGGCGTCGAGCGCAGCGACCGTCAGGAGGTCGGCGATGAGGATCTCCATCTCGTTGGTCGCGCCGAGGACATCGCGGCGCAGCCCGACGGTGTCGACCCGGTCGGACTCCTGCAACGCGACCTCCAGCGCGGCACGTTGGACGGCCAGGGGACTTTGCAGGTCGTGGGAGACGTCTGCCACGAAGTCGAGCTGGCGTTGTTGCGACGTCTCGAGCCGATCGAGCATCGAGTTCATGGTCCGCGCGAGCTTGCCCACCTCGTCGTTCGCGCGACCGGCGGGGACGCGCTCGTCCAGGTTCTCGGCGGAGATCTGCTCGACCTGCGTCCGGATCGCGTCGATGCGCTTGAGCGCCTGCCCGAGCAGCCACCAGATCAGCAGGGCGAACGCACCCGTGGCGACGGGGACGGCCACCCAGAGCGACCTGCGCAGCGTGGCGGATGCCTCCTGGGCCGACTCCAGGCTGTCCCCGACGTAGGCGGTCACGCTGCCGGTGCCGAGTGGCGCCGTCCGGAACCAGACCCGGTACGTCTCGGTCTCCTCGTCGTCGGGTCCAAGGAGGGTCAGGTGAGTCATCGTGGAGCTTCGTTCGGTGGTGATCGGGGCGCGTCCACGAACATTCGGTGAGGCGGCGAGGACCGTGCCCGATGCGTCGACGACCTGGGCCATGCCGTTGTCGTCCACGTTGTCCAAGCGGGCGGGCACTCCCCCGTCGGTGGCCGTCGCCAGGAGGTCTCGCACGCGGGACTGGGACAGTTCGTCGCCGGACGAGATCAGGTGTTGTTCGAGGGTGCGCACGAGCAGCACCGCACCCAGCACGAGGACCGCGGCGGTGATGCAGGTGCCGAGGAGGGTGGCCTGCATCCTCAGGGTCAGCCGGCCCTTCATGGCAGGTCGTCTCGATCGTCGACGAGGCGGTACCCGACGAGTCGCACGGTCTGCAGCGACTGCCGGCCGAACGGCTCGTCGATCTGTTGACGGAGTTGCCGGACGTACACCTCGACGATGTTCGCGCTGCCCTCGAAGGCGAAGTCCCAGACGTGCTCCAGGATCGTCGACTTGGGGACGACGTCCCCGGCGCGGCGCATGAGGAATTCCAGGAGCGCGAACTGTCGCGGGGTCAGCGGAATCGCGACGCCGGACCTCGTGACGGTGTGGGAGGCGGGGTCGAGGCGCAGGTCCCCGACCTCGATGATCGTGGGGCGCTCCGGCCGTCCTCGACGCATCAAGGCCCTGATCCGCGCGGTGAGCACCGTGAACGAGAACGGCTTGGCCAGGAAGTCGTCGGCGCCGGCGTCGAGGGCGCGGGACTCCTGGTCCTCGCTGGCGCGTGCCGTCAGCATCAGGATGGGTGTCCAGTCGCCGACGTCGCGCAGCCGGGAGCACAGTGCGTCACCCGCCAGGCCGGGGAGCATGACGTCCAGGATCAGGAGGTCGTAACTGTTCTCGGCGGCGTACCACTCACCGTCGGTTCCCGTCAGGGCGACATCGACCGCGTACCCCTCGCCGGCGAGGCCGCGGCGCAACGTTGACGCGAGGTGTTTGTCATCCTCAACCACGAGGATCCGCATGTGACCGAGGGTCGCACAGGATCGCTGAACGTGCGCTGAACGTCGACTGAATCTCGATCCGGCGACAGGCCCTTCAGGGTGGCTTCAGTTGGGCTGGGGCACAGTGGGAACAGAGGATGAAAGCAGGTGAGTTGAATGCGAAGGAGACTCCTGATCGGAGGCGCGGCGACGGGCGCTGTGCTCGCCGTTTCCGCTGGCGGCGTCGCTGTGGCGACCGGCGGTGACGATGACGGCCCCGAGAGCCACCAGTACACGCCGGCCCAGGCCAAGGCTGCCAAGGAGGCCGCGCTGAAGGCGACCCACGGCGGCACGGTCAACAGCGTCGAGACCGACAACGAGGACGGCGCCACCTACGAGGTCGAAGTGACCAAGACCGACGGCTCGACCGTCGACGTCCGCCTCGACGACCAGTACGCGGTGGTCGTCATCGAGGGTGACTCAGGCGAGTGAAGGCAGGAACGCGCCCTCGGGCAACTGGGTGAACCCGGCCCGAGCCGCGTCTGCATCGTCCTTCGCCATCGACTTATTCGTCGCTCTCATCGCCAGACCTGGCTTCGTAGGCCCTGAACGCGTGCCAGCGACGAGGGAAGTCCGGCCTGACAGGCAACGGCCACCCCTGACAGCGGACGGCTATCAACTGCCGCTAGCGGCGGAGGCTGCAGCGATTCGCTGGATGTCCCAGATGTGGTGGTAGGCGTCGTGGCAATTGTTGCGCGCGACGTCCTCCGCACGCTGGAGTCCTCGCGTGGAGTGCTGCAACTCCACTCCCTCATCGAGTGCCGCTGTCAGCACATCCGCCCATCGCTCCGCGGCATTGCCCGCCGACCACATCCCGACGTCGAGCGGGATGGAGGCGTAGCCCCTCGCTTCGCACAACGCATCAGGGTCGTATCCGGCGACATCGAGTTGCCCGGCCAATCGCGCAGCTTGGATCCGCTCGGCCCATTGGCGGAGGTTGTCGCCCACATGGGAGACGTACTCGGCGGCCGACCAGCCGTCGAGGCGTTCCCCGCCGGTCAAGGAGCCGGTCGCTTGCCGAGCGTGTTCCTCGAAGCCGCGCACCCAGGCGACTGCATCGTGCGGTGTGATCGACCAACCGAAGCCGCATTCGCGGCATGGTTCGCCGAACAGATCCGCACCCCAGGGTTCCACGATGCCCACCCTATGGGCGGGAGCGGGGTGGGGTGAGCGGACGTTCACCGGTCCGCGCGACGATCTTCTCGAAGTCGTGAGGACCCGGCGGCTGAATGGTCTGCGGCGCATGGTCGATTGGCTGACGGGAACGCTCTCCTGGATCGTCGAGACCTACCCCCGGCTCGGGCAACCAGTAAACGGCTCCGCTCACGGGAAGGCCTCTCGCGATACTCACATGCGGCCCGTGTTGCACTAATAATGCATTATACTGCACTTGTGGACGACAGCAATGCGAGCGAACTTTCGGCGGCCATCGGCGGGAAGGTGCGGTCCGAGCGCCAGGCGCGTGAGTGGACTCTGGACCAGCTCGCCGAGAAGTCGGGCGTGAGTCGCCGCATGCTCATCAACGTCGAACAGGGCACCGCGAACCCGAGCATCACCACACTGCTGCGGCTCAGCGACGCCCTTGGCATTGGATTGCAGGCGTTGGTCGCTGTCCCGCAGACTAAGCCCGTCAGAGTCGTCCGCGCAGGCACCGCCCCCGCGTTGTGGACCGGCGAGGGCGGGGGCCGCGGGGTTCTGCTGGCAGGCACCACGCCGCCGGACATCCTCGAACTGTGGGACTGGACGCTCGCGCCGGGTGACCGGCACGACAGCGAGGCCCACGTGCCCGGCACGAAGGAGATCCTGCAGGTTCGAGAGGGCACCGTCACCATGACCGTCGGCGACCAGACCGAGGTCCTCGAGGTCGACGACGCCATTTCATTCGCCAGCGACGTCCCGCATTCCTACGCCAACGAGGGCACGCTGCCAGCCAGATTCTCCCTCACCGTGTTCGAGCCCGGGGTCGGTGCGAGCGCGAAGTCCGAGGCCCACCATGACTGATGCACCGACCGACCCCGTTGACCTCGAGGCGTTCCTTGCGGGCGCGACGATCGACGAAACCGTGAGCGCGCTGCGACCGGACTACCGGGCACTCCTCATCGCCGTCGACGGCTTGCCTGCTTCCCCCAGCCACGCCGACTACCCGACCGCGGAGAGTCTGCTGGCCCGCGCCGAGAAGACGGCCGCCGACCTTCTCGTCGAGACACCGGTCGAGGAGACGCCCCACGTGGCTGCGTGGAGGGACGCGTACCGGGCGTTCGGTGCGAAGCCGCAACGCACCCGCAACAGCCTCGAGGCGCTCTTGCGGCGGGCGGAGGCTGGTCTGCCGAGGGTGAATCAGCTCACTGACATCTACAACGCGGTCAGCGTCATCCACCAAGTTCCACTCGGCGGGGAGGATCTGACCGCCTACGTCGGACCTCCGCGTCTCGTGCGCGCCACCGGGGCGGAGGTGTTCGACACGTCCGCGAACGGCGAGCCCGTGGTCGAGCACTCCGAGGTCGGCGAGGTCGTGTGGGCCGATGACGCAGGCGTCACCTGCCGTCGCTGGAACTGGCGCCAGGGTCGCCGCACCCAGCTGACCGCCGACACCACGGCGGCGCTGTTCATACTCGACGCCCTCGCCCCGATGACCGACGCCCAACTGATCGCGGCCGGCAACGATCTGGTCGCCCACCTCCGCGGCCTCAGTCGCGACCTCCGGGTCTCTACCCGCCTTCTCGCAACCACACCTGCCTGAACCCGCACCGCTTCGATCCACTCAACGTTCCAGGAGTCCCGCCCGTGATCTGCTGCCAGTTCATCTTCAAGCCCGGTACGTACGACGACGAGTTCCACCGCCTCGACGGCCAGATCGACGACTACGCCCGGAGCCTTCCCGGCTTCGACCGCGTCGAGACGTGGCTCTCCCCCGAAGGTGACGTCGTCAACGCGATGTACTACTTCGCCGACCGCAAGTCCGTGGCGATGCTCGGACGTTTTCCCCAGCACCGCGAGGCGAAGGGCCAGGTGGAGCGCTGGTACGACGGCTACCGCATCGTCGTCTCGGACATCCGCGCCACCTACGGCGACGGCCGTCTCCCCGCGCTCGCCAGCGCATCTCAGGTCGCCGACGACACCCCCGACCGGGACGCTGGCCCCGCCGCGGGCAATGCGGCCACCAGTGAAGACCCCTCATAGCAGCTGAAAAAGGCGAAAGCCCCTCCAACTGGAGGGGCTTTCATCTGTGTCCGAGGGGGGACTTGAACCGGAAAACCGCCCCGCTCACGCGAGGCCTACGGCCTTCTTCGTTGCAATTGCAGCAACCGTTGCCTACCGTTACATCCGGTTCGACCCGAAATGTGCCCCCTGAGGGGGCACCGATCTTGGTACTTCCGCCTCCAGACTAGCCGCAGCCCCCAGGCTTGAAGAGATGGCGACGCGTCACGGATAAATAGCAAGAAGCCCTTGTCGACAGCCGAACCGTTGACATTGTTGATGCGCACCACGCCGGGAAAACCGGGCGAGCCGCCCCCATAGGACACAACGCAGGGGCCGGGATCGTGGTTTGGATCGTCACCAAGGCCGGGTGATACTCGGCCTGAGACGCGTGTCCGCCGATGTTGCCGGTCGGGCTTAGCGGGATAGTGCGGCGATGCGTTCATTCCTTGCGTGGATGAACTCGATGCTTCTTTGGCGGTACTCGAGGTACTCAGGGACCGTCGCCGGTACTGCCGAGGTGTTGAATTCGTCGAATCCGTCGGTGAAGTACCGTACGGTCCCGTCGCGTTCGACCGCATCCTGGAGCACGAAGAAGTCAATGAAGCCAGCGAAGTCACCGAACAGGGCAAAAAGGTCGCGGTACCTCGCCAAGACCTCAGCAAGCGGGCTCCGGTCACCCGCGTAGTGGCGCCTGATGCACTCGATTGTCAGATCGAACCTGTCGCAGATGCTGCGGTTGAATCCCCGTGCACCATTGATCGTCTGCTTGCCGTCGACGCGGTTCGACGGCCAGATCATCATCCCACCGATCGTGTAGCCGACCGCGTTGAAGTCTTCCACCGTGGCCTCCGGTAGTTGCGCGACGATCGTGCTGACACGTCCTCGGAGGGTGGCCATGACCGCATCGCTCGACAACCAAAACTCTCCGAGCTCGGACGCGTGGTGCAGATAGACGCCCGGAGTAGTCGTGAGCAGGTCGAAGGGCCTCCCGTTCGGCAGCGGCTTGCTCCAGAGGAACTGGTGATACTCGCGAAGTGTGGGGCTGTGGGAGTCAGGATCTCGCCCACCAGCGTCGGTCCTGAAGTCGTATGCGGTATCGATCCTCACGACCAGATCATCCAACGCTCACCGAGGAATCGCCATCTTCGCGACCTGTGGATCTTGCGGCCACAAGCAACCGCCACCGTTCCAAAGGCGCCTGCGGGCGCGACCCGGTGCTCAGGACGGCGAACCTGAGAGTCTTCAGCTTGAGGCAGCAAAAGGGTTGGATGCCCGATCTGCACGAGGCGTGGCGCTCACCAACACCCGTGGACGCCATCAACTCCGGCTGCTGGCCAATCGGCTTCCAAACCGTAGCCACCAGCGAAAGGGTCGGTCCAACAGCCCGCGATCCTCTGCGTCCTGTCCCCCGGACACCTCCGTCTGGCGATCGTGTGGCTGAATTTCAACGCGCGGTGGCAGACCACGTCGTCAGCGAGGGCCTCCGATCGAGGCCGTCGAATCCGTCGTTCAGGAGTTTCTGCCGCGATTTGGACCCCGGAGACACCAGGACCCTCCTAGGATCCTCGCGTGTCCGGGTTCAATCAGAAGAAGATGCTTAAGTTCCATCAGCGGGTTTACAAAGGGGTCGCTCGAACATTTGGAGAACAGGACGGTTCGGCAAGATCGTTCGGAACTTGCAACAACGTCGTATGGACGATGTATCGCCATGCACTCGCCCCTCTTTACGAAGATGGCTATTCAAAGCAGGTTGCCGACGCTTTGCTATCGGGAGTCCAGCCTGAGTATGTGCGAGGTCTGTCGCACCTTGCCGCGGACTATCGCGTGCCCTACCCGGCGGTAATCGCTTGGGTGGTCGCGGGTCAGCAGCCGGACAGTTTTATTCGGCATGTGTGGGACGACACTGGAGCAGACGTCGCCACATACGCCGCGGGCTTGTTTGCGAGGGAGTACCGCCAGATCGCCTCCGACGTATCGCTGTTCATGGAGCCACATGACACTTCTCAAGTCGCATCGCTGGCAGACCTTCTCCTGCTTGCCACCGCCGCAGAGTTCAGAATCACATAAGCGGGTTGGGCTGCTGAACGATCGGGGGGCAGCCTCACCTACCCGTGCAGCGGACCAGACGCGAGCCAGATGAGGCCATGAACTGCCTGGGTCTGCTGCACGAATAGGTGACATCTTGACCTGACCCACCATTTGGATTCCAGTCGCGGTAACTAACTGGCAGCGGTGATGGTGTCTTGTTCGGAGCGTAGTTCGTACCCGACGGGGGTCAGGTAGCCGAGCGCGGACTGGCGGCGGCGTCGGTTGTGGAAGATCTCGATGTAATCGAAGATCGCGTTGGCTTGTCATCCTTCTGAGAAGGGCGTTCCGTCGTCGACAATGGCGATTCCTCGATTCTGGAAGTACTCCGCCAAGTTGCCGGAATCCGAGCTCTTCACGGTGCTCTCGGCGGATTCGCTGTCCGCGTCCCGCCAGCCCGGCCAGTTGTCGAAATAGCGGAACTCCAATGGCGACAATTCTTGCGCTGCAGCCTGGGCCTTCTGCCCGCCTCGTTCCAGGAGGTCGAGCACGGAATCCACTCGATCTCTGTAGAGGGCGAGGATGCGGTCAACGCCCAACTCGTTTACGGTCACCCGCGCAGTTGACCAGATTGAAGTGAGGAACTGATGAGTGTAGAGCCCAAGAGGGATGACGGCATCCGGTCCGGCGAAGTGGAATAGGAGCGCGGGTTTCCCGCTCGAATCCTCGAAGGTCAAGTCACTGCTTCCAGTGACGAACCACAGTTCTGCGAGATCGAGCTCCGCCTCCCGCACGTACGCTCTCCGGACTCGGATTGCGAGTAGGCACTTGCTGATGTCGGCACTCAGATCCCTATAGAGCGACGGTCGATCGAGGCCGCCGGTAACGAAAGACGTCACGTCTGCAAAAGTGCCGAAATCATTAGGCCGAATCTTCCACTTTTCGTTAAGGAGCTCGAACAGTTGCCAAGCGCCACACAAGGTTGTGAGCCGAACGACGCGGCTGCGGTCAGGACCCAAGTCATACGCAGTGGTGCTGAGGTCGCCCGCGTCGACGAGTCTTCCCAAGGTGTCATATCGAAACATGGTGGGAAGTCGATCGTTGACGCTTGGTGCATACGGGTCCCACGGCGACAACCGCTGCCTCTCCTTGAGTTCGAGTGCCCAAGCAAGCGCAAAGGACACGGCGACTTCTGACGGCCTCTTCCACCCCGCTGGATGATCCGTGAACATTGGGGAGTCGAAGTCCACTTCTTGCATCTGCATTGTTGCTCCTGCCCGGTCTGGCGCATTTCAGAACGTCCACATGCGCTTTCACGAGGCGACAAGCCTCCGGCACGGAATCTATCGGTCCACGCCGCTCTCAACTTGGCTCTTCAAGACATAGTTCCCCCGGCGGACTTATGTACGCAGCGACAGCCATGCCTCCGAGTCCCGAACGCATGAGTCCTGCCGACCTGATCGTGCAGTGTTCCGCCCGAAACCTCCCGACACCCGGGCCTGAAGCGCGGGACTGTCGCTCCCCGGCCTAGTCAGGCATCGGACACGCTCACGCGAACGCCTATCGCGATAATCACTGCTATTCCAGCACTCGTTGCGTACCGTTTAGTCCCGTTCGACCCGAAGTGTGCCCCCTAGGGATGCCAATCTTGGTGTCTTCGGTAATCAGCCAAACTCGCATCCCGCTGGTCCTTCGCCGGTCGGACTGCAGACCCGTCTATGGCGCCCGGAAGGTCTGGCTGACCCTGAACCGTCAACGGCCCACCGGTGCGGCGCCGATCGCGCGGTGCACGGTCGAGCGGCTAGTGGGTGAACTCGGACTCACCGGTGCGGTCCGTGGGAAGGTCAAACGCACCGCTATCAGAGACCCGAAGGCCCCGAAGCCGGCCGACTTGGTCGACCGGAACTTCGCGCCCTTGGCGCCGGACCGGCTCTAGGTGGCCGACTCACCTACTGCTCGACCCGGTCGGGCTGGTGCTACACCGCTTTCGTGATCGACGCCTACGCCCGCCGGATACTCGGCCGGGCGGTCTCGACCACGATGACCAGCCAGTTCGTCGTCGTCGCGGTCGAGCAGGCGATCTGGACCCGGCACCGCGACGGCCGTGACCTGACCGGGCTGATCGCCCACCACGACCACGGCAGCCAATACCTGTCCGTGGCCAACTCCGAACATCTGGCAACAGCTGAGATCAAGCCCTCGACCGGCGCTGTCGGATCGTCGCACGACAACGCCCTGGCCGAATCGGGTGATCGGTCTCTACAAGGCCGAACTCGTCAAAGCCCGCCGATCCTGGAAGGGGTTCGACGACCTCGAGATCGCCACCGCCGAATGGGTCGACTGGTTCAACCACCGACGCCCGTCGAATACTGCGACGACCTCACCCCCATCGAAGCCGAGCAAGCTCACTACGCTCACCACCAGACCCCAGCACCCGCTGGAGTCTCAAACTAGAAACTCTCCGGACTCGCCGGGGCGGTTCAACCCGAATCGGAATGGGGAATCGGAAAATTGGGTCTGTGGAACTCGCTGTTCGGCAAAGGTTCGGCTGGTAGCGGTCCGTCGGAGAGCAGTCGTCTAATTCCTCCTGGGTGGATTCCGGGTTCTTCGGACACCCGACGGCTCGCCGCGTTCGGTGAACGTGTCGCGCGCGAGTTGTTAGGTGCAGGGCTGCCTCCTTCACGAGCGAGTTCCAACTACTGGGTTGTCTCCTACGACGTTTACGAAGCGATTTGGTACCCGGCGCGACCCGGAAGTTGGGCTGCGCGGAACGGGCGAATGCGCGACGGGTGGAGTCAGGGCAAGTGTCTGCTCCTCTTCCTGGACGGCCAACTCGGCGAAGGCGAATGGTTCGGTGAAGTCGACCCAACCGGGAGTTCAGTCCGTATCGATTCCGTCAGGGCGCCCTCGCTCATGGACTCACGTTGGAGTGGAGGCAACCTCGGGCGATGGCGAAATGGTGGGGGTGGCTTCGACGCCAAGGCGCGGGAGCACTTCAAAGGGTTCTGGCCCACGCCTCGTCGACCATTAGATCCTTGGGCGGGAACATCTATGCAACTCAAGCGCTTGCTCGAACAGCGAGTCAGTCAGATCCCCCGCTACTACAACTAGTCGTGATGCTTACCGACTTCTACATAGCGGGCACTCCCATTGCACGACGGACGGCCTAAGCGATGGAGCCAATACTGTGGCAAATCCTAGGTGTCCGCTGCAGTCGTAGGTGCCATTGACTTCTGGCGCGCGGCCTCAGAGGAGGAGAGGGGTCTGTATGCCTGCTCCCTATCCACAAGTGTTCCGCGATGATGAACCGCCCGGCGAGTCCGGAGACTTCGATCCTTGGGAAGGCTGAGTCATGTCAGGGAAAACGTCCATTATGTACCCGGTCGAGTTGCGTGAGCGGGCGGTCCGGATGGTCACCGTGATCCGCGCCGATCACCAGTCGGAGTGGGCGACGATGGACAAGGTCGCCGAGTTGTTGGGTGTCGGCATGCCGGAGACGGTGCGTAAGTGGTGCCGCCAGGCGGAGGTCGACGCGAGTCGGCGGCCGGAGTGACGTCCGATGAAGTCGGCGGAGTTGAAGCGGCTGAAGCGCGAGAACGCCGCGCTCAAGCGGGCCGGACACTAGATTCACACCATGCCAGGACCAATCGACATGAGTGCGTATGAAGTTGAACCTTTCGATGCGGTCCGCTTGAGACGGTTCGCGAAGCGGGTGGCAGCGGACAGCAACGGCAAACCGCCCTCGTTGCTCCCAACGTGGAGGGCGCTGACCGGACTGCGAGTTTCTGGATCCTCATCGTTGACCGCTACGAGGGGAACTGGTTTCTAAAGCTAGATCACACGTGGGGACGTGAAACTGGTCGTCTGCTCGCGTTGCAGTCAGACGGCGAGTTGATCCACGCGGACTACGACGTTGAGTACAGCTTCATAAAGCCGCAGTCTCGATCTGGTTCCGAGAAGCTGCTCGGCGCGAACCTTGACAAGTTGGCGGCATGTTCAGACGCTGACCTGCGCAGTTTCGACCGGATCAACCGATTCGGCTGGCGTGACCAACGGCCCGGCAAGGGCGAGTTGGCAAGGTCGCGTGTTGGAAGAAACTTTCAGGTTCGCTACCCACATCCGGGTATGGAAACGAGTCTGGCTTTGAAGCGATTCAGAGAGACAGGTGCATACGTGGCGCGTCTCGAACTTGGAATCTGAGTCTCACCGCCGCCGGATAGGTGATCTGCTTGAGGGCCTCGGACGAGCTGGGTGGTGTCTTCTTGGGCGTTCATCAGGCCACCTCGGGACTGGTGAGACCGCCGTCGATGAGCCCGAACGCGCGGTCGGAGTCGGCCAGATCCCGTATCGACGCCTCATCGGGTTCCGGCACAGGGCGGGGCAGCTGGAACTGTTCCCGCAGGGCCTTCGCCGCCACGACGCGTCCCGGGTCGATGAGGGTCATCTGGCGCGCCCAGACCCGGCCGTGGGCGGCGACGTGACGGCCCTCATGGCGGACCTAGAAGGTGCCCATGTCGGCGTCGACGTCGAGGAACCGACCGATCACGTTCGGGTCAACCGAGTATTCGCTGCTGCCGACCCGAACGACATAGCCACGTCCCAACCGGACCCGGGTCACCTCCCCGACAGTCGGTACGATCGGCGGCAACGGCAGCATCACCGCCCGATCAGCGTCCAACCTGAACAGTTCGACCTTGCACGCCTTGATCGTGCGGACCTTCCGGGCCTTGAGGGCCGTTAATTTGCGGACCAATCTTGCCGAAGTCGTCGCCTGACAAGGTACGCCACACGACAATAGGCTGAGGCCCTTCGGGTACGCCAGCACGTCTAGTAGTTAGATCCCAAGAGAGGTAATGAGCGGGAATTGTCAACCGTCTTGCTCTTCACGAATTCACTCGACGGATCACACACGCAGAGCGTTGTCGATCACCTACGTTCTCTTGGAGCGACTGTCATTCGGTTGGACTCCGACAAGCTCTCATCCGGAAGTCAAAGGCTGGTCTGGACATCGTTTGGAGCGCCGGTGCTGTCGATCGAAGGTGTCGATCATGACCTTCGCGCCGTCGATTCAGTTTGGTATCGCCGCCCGAACGTTTTCAGATTCGAAATCACGGACGACGCACAACGCGCACACGCCGAGGCCGAGCTAAAGGAGGTGCTGTCAGGCGTTGCGGGATTGCTCTCAAGTGAGAGATGGATCAATTCACCTTCGGCTATGGATCGTGCTGGCAGAAAGATCCTCCAACTCCGTCTCGCAAGAGAAGTTGGATTAAAGGTTCCAAGTACGCTCGTCACTTCTGACGCGACACTGGCCGCGGGCTTCGTCCGGCGAGCTCCAACGGTGTTCAAGACCCTGTCGACCCCGCAATTGTCGCGCGATGGACAGGTGCTCTTCGTCCCCACCACAAGGATCGAACCCGAACACCTCGAACGCTTCGGTCTTCTCGCACACCAGCCAGTTCTTCTCCAGCGCCACATCAACAAGCGGAGCGAGATCCGCGTGACCTGCATCGGCGATCAGGTGTTTGCGGCTGAACAGGTACCAAGGAATGAGGAGGTTGGCCGCAGCGAAACTGACTGGCGCCTGCTCCAACGCCCAGAGCACTCGACCTACAAACCCATCGCCCTCGGCGACAGCCTTTGCCAGCAGTTGATCTCATTGATGCGCCTGCTCGATCTGCGATTCGCTGCCATGGATCTGGCGGTCGACCAGGATGGCGACATCTGGTTCTTGGAACTCAACCCGAACGGCCAATGGTACGGATACACTGACGCGATCGGATTGCCCGCGTCGCGTGCAATAGCAAGACTTCTCTGCAATGAACCGGCAGGAGACACCTGATGGCGCACACCGTTGAGACATTTTCTGCTTTGTTTGCGAGAGATCTTCGCGCTGCGGCCCCGACAGAAGCCTCAGCGCGAGAGGACCGGACTACGTGCCTCTCAGAGCACAACAACTTGGTCTGGGACGACACGAAGTAGGAGTTCCAAGCCCAAGCGTGGCCACGGTAACCCAGGGTCTCCGGAAGCCCGCGTGCCGTCAACGTACCCCTCGGACCCAGACGGCCGCGTTGCCGTTCTCGGTGAGCAGGAAGGCTGCCATACCGGCTTCGATTCGAGGGGCGGCGGAGCCATCACACTGCTCGTTTTCGCGTAGTGCTCAAGATCAACACCTACGGGTAGGTCTGCACATACCAAGGTAGCTCGGGCACCGGTTGCCAACTCGACGTCGAGCCACACGCGACCACGCCCCACTCCTACCACGGAGAAATGCCCGCCGTCGTGGGAGATGACAATCTCCTGACCAATGACAACCGAGTCGTACTTGATCATTTGTGCTCACTCCTCGGCTTGAACCTTGGGGCGCGATTCAGTCTCGAACTGCAAAGCGATTGAGTCGACTGTATCGAGATCACGGCCGAGACCACTCGTACTTCAGTAACGGGACTGTCTTGATTTCTGTGTAAGTGGTCATGGCTAGTTTGCTTCGAGCCGTTCCCCGTAGGTCATGGCGAGGGTGTTCAAGACGGCTTTCCAGCCGTTGATCTGTCCGGTCAGATTCGGCCGGTTGTGCTCGCGTTGGATGCAGGCCAGGTAGAGCACTTTGAGGGCTGACTGCTCAGCCAGATCCGTCATGTCCGGACCAGAGACCGCCGGCAACATCGCCGACCGATCCTCGCCGGCCTCATCGAACTCATTCATATGCGTGATTCTCAATCCGCCCCGAACCACCGCCGGGGACATCACGCCACTTCACTTACACAAAATTCCGAACAGACCCCGACCCGGAGCCCAGCCTCGGCCACGGGCGACCGAATGACTCCCGCTTCGGAGCACCGCGAACTGGGCAGAGAGCATGATCTGAACGCGGCGATGACCCGCCGGTCAAACCTGGGTACGCCTGGGCACGGCGGGCGATCGTTCCGCTCAGAGTTCCTCAACGAATTTGCTGACGAGTTCGCCACCGAGCCCCTAGCCTGCACTTCGGACTCGCCGCTGGTGACGTGTACCAAACCACATCTGTCGTCACCGCTCGTCAATCGTCAGAGTCCGGCCCAACCGAACTTGAGTGGAGCGCGAATCGATGCAGCTGATGGGTGATTTCGATGGGAGCACGGTCGGCGATTTGGTCGAGTGGCTGGGACAACTGCCGCCCGACACGCTCATCGGAATCGAACGACTCGATTTGGTGTGGGTCAACCGACTCCGGGTGCGAGGGCCATGGCGATTCTCCGAAGATGCGGATCCCTCCGGACCCGATGGAGGCGACCTGTGGAACTCCTGGGGTCCGGACGACTACGAGGTCTATGCGGAGCATCGACGAGAACTTGGAAGGACCGACAAGTGGAATGACCTGCCGTTCGGGGTAGTCGTCAGCGGCGACTGAACGTCAGGCTCACCGGCTCGAAGCGAGTAGGTCAGCCCGCAGCTCGCGCTGATCGGGGAATCGAAGGACCTGAACGTTTGGTCCGTTCGCTGTCGCTCATACGATCAGGTTGTGGCCAACGAGATCGTCCCTCCTGATCTGTCCTTCGTGGTTCCCGCGGCCAACGAGAATCGGTGGTCCGACCTGCTCGCAACTCTGATTTCAACCGACCCGGTGCCCATGCAGGAACTCCTGGGAGTGGATTTTGACACTCTGCGCCGAGAAGTCAGCGTCCCGGCCGAGGTGGCGCGGCGGTCCGATCGGCTCGATCTCCTTCTTGAACGCGGTGGAGTTCCAGCCGCGGTGATCGAGGCGAAGTTGCTGTCCGACCTCGGCCCACGTCAACTCGATCGCTACCTTGCGGCGTTTCCCGGGGCTTCCGCATATCGCGTGCTTCACCTCGCTCGATTGCCCGTCAACCTCAGCGCATCCACGTGGTCGTCGCTCACGTGGGAGACGGTGCTCGGTGCGTATGCTCGAAGCCACCATTCATGGGTTCGCGCCACGGCTTCCGCTTGGCTCACATCGCTCGACGCGTTGATCCCGACGGTGGGCCCTGACACGATCTGGAACGACGTGCCCGACGATGCTCCGGGAATGGAGTTGGCTCTCCGCGCCCGAGTCGCCTGGCTCTCCAGTCAACTCGATCAATGGTGCGAACTCGAGCACGACATGATGCAGTCGTCCGGGGGTGGAAACTGGGCCATACGCATGTGGGGCGACTCCCCCACACCTCAGCACCTGGTGACGGTCGAACTGCAGGAAGGTCTCACGGCCTACGCGTGGAAGCCGAACCCAGAGCGGCCCTACCGCGATCGCCTGCCGGGCCCGGTGGTGCTCTTTGGCCTCCGCCAAGAGCACGTCACCACCTCGGAGGACTTCGACTGGCCACTGCTGCACCGGCTGTTCGCCGAACATCTCCTCGACGACGACGGGGCCCCACGTGACGGTCGGGGTTGGCAGACCACAACAGCACGACCGGCGCATCCGATCGACAAACAGAATTGGCAGGCGATGGTCGCTACTGGAGCGCCGCGCTGGCTCGGCAAGGGCTGGGGCATGAAGGTGGCCCAGGACACGGGAGCCTGCCTATTCGGGGCCCGCTACGGCCTGCCACCCACCAGCACCCTGGCCGAGGTCGACGACGAATTGCGGCAGATCGCAACCGTCGTCGCGACGATCACCGAGAGTTCACGGATATGACCCGTAAGGCGGTCTCAGTAGCGAACGCTAGGGCGTTCGCGCCGGCCTGGAGCCAACGGCGACTGTGATGCGTCTCGCGAAATGGTGCGGGCTATGACAGAGGATCGATTCCCATTCCGCCATAGTGGCTGGTGTGTCGAAGCGATCGGGTAGGTGAGATGACAGATTCAAACGAGGTTGGCGGAGAGGATGAACCGCTGGAGGCCTTCGGACCCATCACCGTCTATCGCCACCGACTCGTGTGCGAGGGGAAGACGTACCCACTTGACGAGTTCACGCACGCTGAACTGCACGCAGACGCGTGGATCGGATCCTCCGGCGGAGGGTTCGTCGACAGCGCCCTTTCGGTCGAGTTGATCGTTGCGCATCCTGAGTACTCGTGGTCGCTGACTGAACCGGGCGACCACGACCGGACACAGTTGCGTCGAGTGGCCGCGAGAATCAATGCGCTAGCGAGGGCGCACGTCACGACGAACGGCGTCGGGTAGGCGCGGCTCGCGGCTCGCGGCTCGCGGCTGCAACTCGACACGCTGCTCATTTCGTTTCGGACCGACGCCCGAGTTTGCGATTTGCGAAAGGCCGTGCGCCCCAGTCGTCGACGAACTCGCCGATCAGTTCTGACTCGAATTCTTCGGCGTCCTGATGCGGAGTCTCCCTCCACGCGACAAGCAGGTCGGCGCTGTCCTTCAACTGCCAGATGAAGCGGCCACCCCAATGTCCGATCGGCTCTCCCGCGCCGTATCGCTGATACTCCCTGATCCGCGTCCCGAGTCCGCGGCGACCGGAAGACCCCGCGGAGGCCTTGCCGATGTAGAGCACATTTGCGTCTTCGACCCAGGCATTCTCCAGCGTCGACCGGCTGACCGACGGATCCTTGCCCTTGAACCGCCCTGCGAGGCTCGCGTCGAGAAATTCGGGCAGGTCGCTGGATTCCCGAAGCACGACATAAACCCCCGGACCTCGCGGCACGGCCTCGTCGGTCAGTTCAGCGAATCGTACGAATCCCTCGAAACCTATTTTCGTGAGTCCGTCTCGCGTCCACTTCATGCTCAGAGTCTGTCTCAACACGGAGTCATTCGAACACCTGCGGTCGCAATGATGGCTGTCCGAACCGGCGGAACTGGGCTGAAGAGCGGGACGCCACCTCTTTTCCCATTAACAACCAGCCGCGCCACCAACGCGGTAGTTGGTCGTCCCTGTCCACGTCTGAGTCGCGTCGCCGATGCGGTAGGTGATGCGCATCGGTCCGGACTTTGCACCCGGCGTGGCGCTGACTCCAATCACGAACGACGGTTGCTCGCTCTTGGTGGGCGGTATGCGCGCGTCTTCCAGGTCGTCCGCCGCGTCGAACGAGGCTTTGAGTTCGGGGTCGTCGTCCAACGCGGGTGGCCAACCTTGGACTGTTCCCGGCAGATTGCCTGGCCCGTCGACCGACACGTACATCACCTTGGAGCCGACGAGATCCATGCCGGCGGCATCAACGAGTTCGACCTTCGTGACGTGAACTGGCTCGGGCAATGGGCAGACGTCATGCCTGAAACGGAAATGCTGGCTCTGCTCCCAGGCAGATTCTGGCACCGTATGACGCCCGGACTCGCGAACAACTTCACAGTGGCCGCGGTCGAACTCACGGGCAGAGAGTCGCGCGGGTGGAGCCCACCAGATTGCGTCGCTCATGAACTCGTCCTGAAGGGCCTTCTCGATGAAATGGAAGTCGTGGCGCAGTCATATGAGGTCCGAATGCCGGAGCAGTGGAGGGCGGCGCTCGAAGACTCCTTGTTCGAGGACCTCGACCACGACTACCTCTTCGCGCCCGAGTACGACGGCTTCGAGAACGACCCAAAGTTCGGTCCAGGCGGAATGACCCCAATGGACATTGACAACTGGTTTGCCCCTTTCAGGCCTGAGAGTCGCCTCACCCCGTTTCTCGAGGATTGAACCGCGCTCGGATGCATTTGGAGGGGCTCGCGCCTGCTCGTCGCCGAGTTCGAGATCGTCCAACCACCGGACGGCTCCAACTCGCTAGCACAGCTCAATAGCGATGCATCCGCCCCTCCAGAACTGCCGGGAGGTCGGTCACCTGCAGGGCTTGTCCGGCAGGTGAGACTTTCGGGAGCGTTTCTGGGAATCGCAAAACCTGTCGGTGATCTCGGTTAACTTCGCTCAAGACAGTCAGCGAGGGTAGGAGAAACGGATGGGCCGCGAGCCACGGTGGGCCGACTATGACCACTGGAACGATGTGCTGGCGGCTGAGTTCTTCGGGCTCGAATTTGCCGACATTCCAGTCTACTTGGATTCTGACGATTCGGTTCTCGCCACGTGCTGCAGCAAGGCTGGCTTCGACACCTCGGATCCTGCCAGCCATCTGGCGGAGACCGTGGCATCTACTCTCAACTTCGATGTCGACGGCAATCCATTCCGCGAACACGCCGAGCGTTTCCGGGAGTGGCGTGCTCGCAACATCGTCCGCAGTGCATCCCAGGCGGTTCAGAAGCGGAGTGGCATGGTGTCATCGCCACCGCCTTCGATCGCTCTGCTCACGGCTCTGGTGATGACGGCGGCACAGATGGGTCAAGAAGACGGCATGGCTGCGCATGCCTACTATCCCCGGCTGGCGAAACTCCTGAACGTACCGAGCGGAGGGATGAATCGGCTTCGGCACTACTTTCCCGCGACGGAAGCACTGTGGCGCGGGCTCAACGAGTTCCTCGAATCGAACGAAGGTCAGACGGGACTGCCGACGGCGTACGCGCTCGGCCATCGGTATGTCGGTCTCCCTCAGTCCCAGGCCCTCATCAGGGCCCATGACCGCGCCCGGCTCCCGTTGTTCTTCGCCCGGTACGGGCTGGCGGCCGGTTCGGAGATCGTCCCTGTCGACATCGAGCGGATGCTCGACGAGTGGATCTCTCAGACTCCTTCACCGGTGAGCAGCAACTTGCGTCGACTCTGGAACTCCAGCTCGGCTCGAGAGCGGATTTCGGGAGTCGTCGCGATTGAGCTTCAGCACTGGGACGGCGCACTGCCCGCCAGCGGCGAGACAGGCGCGCCTAGTGGGTCGCTGCGTCTTACCACTCTGGTGCGACAGCGGTGGGGTTCGCGATCCCTCGAACTATCCTTCGTCGCACAGTTCCGTGGTCAAAAACTCCCTTCGGAGGTTTGCATTTCGTCGGCCGAAGGTTCACCTCGGCTGGGTGTGAACCCAGTACCCGGATCGCGCGTGGCGCCGATCCCGGGAAGCCAACTCGATTCAACTTCCCTTGCAGGTTCTGTCATCCGCCTCGAGGATCCGACATCGGACACCTCGGTAACCCGGCGTCCGCGCGTCGTGGTCCCGTTCAGGAAGGACGATCTCCTCGGCTCGTTCGTCGAGACTGATCGTGCACAACTGGCTGAGGACCTGCTGGTGCTCGTGAAGGACGATCCAGTTTTGGTGAACGGAACCCTAGAGATCTTGGGCCGATACGGCCGACACGGTGACGTCCGTCGCTCTGATCCCGCGGATGCTGAGACCTACCTCGAAGGCCTTCCCATCGGCTGGATCCTCATCGAGAGCGCCCAACTGCTGTCCGTGCCGGTCGATGTCAAGCGAACCGATCTGCAGGTGCTGGTCCCCGCGACGACGGCGCAATTGACGCTCGCCGGCGGTTTGAAACTACCTGGACGGATCCGGAAGTGGTCGTCATTGCAGCCGCCTGAGATTCGCGCCGTGGTGGCCGACGCCAATGCCATCTCCGTGACTCTCGCCGAACTCACCGACAACCCAATCACCATCGGTGATTGGTCTTCGACGGACACCGCGCTGGTCGTGCCAACTGAGGGTCTGGGATTGGCCGACGGCGACTACGAGATCACACTCCTGGTGAACGGCGATGCCGTGACGTCAACGGTGCTACGACTGCGATCGGCAAACACACCCGACTTGGTCTCCTGGAACACCTGCGCGAGGCTCAACTACGAACTCGCGGACGCGTCCGCAGTCCTGAGCGCATCCGACGCTATCGACGAAAGCGCCCATGTCGTCGATGGCCTATACGCCACGGGAACGTCCGCAGTCCAACCGACAGTTGTCGACGCACCGGGCACGCCCACCTGGGCCACCACGCGATCCTCGGGACCTCGTACGTCAACGCCGCCTGTCGTGCTGGGACCTACAGATCCCAACTCCTGCGTCGTGACCGGCCGCCACGTCATGGACATCGCACAGGTCCACGACGGCAAACGAAAGTCCGGAAGCATCGACGCGACCTGCAGGACCTGTGGCATTCAGAAGAAGTACCCGGGCCGGCCTCGATGGAAGAAACTCGAATCGGAGCAGGTTCAGGTCGAGCACGACTTCTCTTCCCTGCCGGTGAGCAGCGACGCGCCCGTCGGTTGGAACGCTTGCCTGGACGCGCTGGTGCACGTGGGTGGAGGACGACTCGGGTCACTCGAACGCATCGCCTCCCAGGCCGAAGGCAGCAGCCTGTTCCTCGACGAGTTCGTTCGAACCCTCGAGGGACTCGGCCAAATCGACGTGCGCCGCGATATCTCCACGCTCCAACCGAAGGAGTGGGAAGCCAATCCCGCTTACCTCGCCGAGACCGCCAATCGCGGTTTCGTCTTGGCCGGAGTCTGGTCTGAACAAGCCCGACACCAGTTGTCCCGCGCGCTCGAGGCCTCAGGAGGTCGGCTCGACCAAGAGTCGGGCGAGCACGCGATGTCCGCCTGGTTCGCCCGAGGCGTACCTGCGGCCAGGTTGGAAGAGATCATTGTCGAACTCGACCTCGATGCTTACGTAGTGCCTGACGCGGTGAACCGCATGCTCGATGCGCTTCCCCCGCTCAGCGCCGTGGAAGCTAGGCTCCCTCGTTCCCCGCTGCCCCAGTACTCCAAGACCCAGTTGTTCGATCTTTCGACCGCCTCCTGGGTACCCGTGCCAGGCATCGGCATTTCCGGTGCCTATCAGATCGAGCAGACCTTCCGCCGTTCTACGTGGTGGGTCGATAACGAGGGAGCGCTCGATCGAAACGCCCGGCAGGCGTCGATCCAACTCGTGAAGCATTTCGCCGCCCGGGCAGCACGCCGTCCCCTGCTCGCACATCTGGCAGGGTCCGAGACGCTTCTAGTTCCACTGGGAGCCGACCTACCTGGCCTTTATGGTCGCGTCGCCATGTTGTGCTCGGGGCTTCCACCCAAGAAGTCACTTCGCACTCGCTCGATGGGCTATCCGAACGTGCCCAAGCACGTTGCCGATCGCCTCCACTCCCTGCTCGCCAACTGAGGATCGACCGTGACGACCACTCCACTTACCCTGCGCGATGATCTGGCCGCGGCGTACTTGCGCTACATCGACACGGCCTATTGGCTCCGCAATCCGCAACTGATGACCGAGCGACGTCGTGTTCTGGAGGCAGGCGGCGATCTCGTTGGCGAGAGTCTCCTCGAGCCGGTTCTTCCCTATCCCGCATCGGACGGTCTCCTCGAGACGACAGGCGAGGCGGGCGTGAGCGACAGCGCCGCCAATGCGGTCGGCGATGGGCTCTTCGGGAGTTTCGTTGAGCCCGGTGACGAGATCCGGTTGCGACGGCACCAGGCAGAGTCGGTCCTGCACCACTTCCGCCCCGGGGACTCTCCCGGCCGCAACGTGGTCGTGACCTCCGGCACCGGTTCGGGCAAGACTGAGAGTTTCCTCCTGCCAGTGCTGCTGCGCATCGCTGATGAAGCGCTCACATGGCCGGAGCAGGCGGCACCCGACTACTGGTGGACCCGCCGCAATGCCAGTTGGTCTCCGGTGCGAGCCGATGAGTCGCGACCGGCGGCCGTCCGCGCCCTCGTGCTCTACCCCACAAACGCCCTCGTCGAGGACCAGATGACGCGATTGCGGCGCGCTATCCGGCGGATTGGCACCAGCGTGCCCGGTCGACCGCTGTGGTTCGGCCGATACACGGGCGTGACGTTGGGGTCAACGAATCGTCCCGCCGCCAAATCAGAGACTGAACGCGAGGTCGCCAAGGAACTGCGGCACATGGCCCGCGACTTCTCCAAACTGGTGAAGGCCGGCAAGGGAGAAGACGACCTCGCTCAGTTCTGCGAGCCGTCCATGCACGAACTCGCCGTACGATGGGACATCGTCGAGACACCGCCAGACATCCTGGTGACCAACTACTCAATGCTCAACGCCATGCTGATGCGGCATCAGGAGGACAACCTTTTCGCCTCCACGCGAGCCTGGCTGGACGAGTCGCCCGACCACGTCTTCACCCTGGTAGTCGATGAACTCCACCTCTACCGCGGCACGCAGGGTAGCGAAGTAGCCCTCGTGGTGAGGAACCTCATCAACCGACTCGGGCTCACGCCAAATTCGCCGCAACTGCGCATCATCGCGACCAGCGCATCGCTCTCGAACGACGAGGGAGGGCTGGGCTTCCTCCAGCAGTTCTTCGGCGCGGACGCGTCGAGCTTCCACGTCACCGCGGGAATCCCTCGCGACGTCGTCCGCAACTCCAGCGATGTCCTGACCGGCGAGACGCTCGCCGCCATGACGAACACTGCTGTGAGCGAGCGCCTCGCCGCAGCGTGCTTCTCAGACGAGTCGTCACGATTCAGGGCCACCTCCACGGGAGACATCGCTGCACGAGTTTTCGGCGACCATGAGTCGCCGCTCATCCGCTCGGCTCTGGAGCGACTCGCGTCCAGTCCGCCGGAACCAGATGCCATCCCACTCCGCGCGCACCAATTCGTGCGAACCATGCGCGGCATGTGGGCGTGCTGCAATCCGAAGTGCGACGACGTGGATGAGGCCCACCGCGAGCAGCGGTTTATCGGCAAACTGTTCGGCCGACCAGAACTGGCGTGCGACAGTTGCGGGTCGCGCGTACTCGAACTTCTCTACTGCTACTCCTGCGGTGACGTGAGCCTGGGTGGGTTCATCGTCGACACGACTCGTCCCGAGGACGGTGAGCCCCCCAACGGATCCGTCATCGGATCGGTCAATGTCGGTCAGGTCGCCAACGAGGTCGGACCAGTCTTTCGACGCGACGACAGCAGTTTCAAGTGGTTCTGGCCCGGAGACCGCCGACCGAGCGTCGAAAGCCTCGACTGGACGAAGTCGGCCGGCGGCGGAAAGAAGTCCGAAGTCGGCTTCGCGTTCGTTCCGGCCAACCTCGACTACTCCACCGGCCTGCTGATCGAGAATGACGACAGTCAGAACGGTTGGACCCTCCGCTCGGCCGTGCCAGAGGCCTTGACCAACGTCAGAATTCCTGCGATTCCCGATCGCTGCCCGCGCTGCGACAAGGTGGCATACAACCACGGCGACAAGTTCTTTGCCAGCAACGTCCGCTCCCCCATTCGTGCGCACACAGCCGGCGCCGCTCAAGCCACCCAGCTCTACCTGTCGCAACTCGTGCGCAGCATGGGCGACAAGCCTTCGGATAGCCGCACGATCGTTTTCACCGATTCGCGAGACGACGCAGCGCGGACAGCCGCCGGGATCGCGCTGAACCACTACCGCGACGTGATTCGCCAGGTGTCTCAACAGATCATCGCCGCGCCCGGGCCCGACCTCACCGAAATCCTTGGTCGGGGACTTCGCTTTGAGTCACTGTCGCCGGCTGAAAAGGGACTCTTCGACGCGTTCAAGGACGCCCACCCTGAGGAGTTCGGGCTCATGGCACGCGGCGTGCATCAGGGCCTCACCGACGACGAGGCCGCCGCAGTTGCCGCTGCGATCTCGGAGTCCGGAGCCGGCGATGCGATCGCTTACGCGGACCTGCGTGAAGAACTCGCGAAGGAACTCGTCGCGCTCGGCATCCCGCCGGCGGGGGTAGGACCGAGCAAGCTGACGCTCCAGGACGGTGAGCCATGGTGGCGTGCATTCGATCCTCCGAGCGGGAGCGAGTGGCAGCCGCTGAACCCCTCAGTACGGCACACGCAGAACTCGATGCAGATGGAAATGCTCAACGTCTCCCTCGCGGAGGCGCTGTTCGGACGAGCGGGACGCGACCTCGAGTCGATGGGCATCGCCTACTTCGCGCCCTCGTTCCTTCCCACCAAGGGACCAATTCCTGAGGATGGTGCACTCGATGTGATCTGCTCGGTGATTCGTATCCTTGGACTTCGGGAGCGCTGGACCAGCGGCGAGAAGCAGCCGTCAGTCCAGGCTCCTCGAGTCCTGCAGCCCTACCTCAAGGCGCTCGCGAGTAGGCATGGGTGCGACGTCGAGGACATCGACGAGTGGCTCGCCCTGAACATCACCGCGCATCATCCACTCGCGCGTGACTGGCTCCTGGAGTTGTCCAACCTGTCCGTTCCCCTCCAAGTCGTGCCGTGCGGCTCGACCGCGTGGGTGTGCGACAACTGCGGCTTCAGACACGCGCACACCTCCGGGGGCGTGTGCGCGAACACGGACTGTCACCGAGCGTCATTGACTGCACACTCAGGGCAACTGGATGAGGACGACTACTACTCCTGGCTAGCCCGCCGTCAACCGCGGCGGCTCGCTGTCGCAGAGTTGACCGGGCAGACGAAACCCCTCGAGGAACAGCGACGTCGCGCACGTGTCTTCAAGGAAGTCCTGCTCCCCGAGCCCGAGGAAAATCATCTGACAGTCCCGCTCGACGTGCTCAGCGTCACCACCACGATGGAGGTCGGCGTCGACATCGGATCCTTGAAGTCGACCCTGATGGCGAACATGCCGCCGCAACGGTTCAACTACCAGCAGCGCGTTGGCCGAGCTGGCCGATCAGGACAGTCCTTCTCCTACGCGGTCACCGTCTGTCGCGACCGCACCCACGACGACGAGCACTACCGCACTCCGTGGCGCATGACAGGCGACGTCCCGCCGCAACCATTCCTCGATCTGGGTCGGCCGCGCATCGTCCAGCGAGTCATCGCCGCTGAACTGTTGCGGCGAGCCTTCCGCGACCTGCCGAATCCACCCAAATGGAGCCCGTCGAGCCTTCACGGCTCGTTCGGCGCGACAGCGGAATGGGGCGACAGGCAACCCCTTGTTCACGCCTGGCTCAGGTCACCAGCGAACGTCGATCCTGTCATCGACGCATACGTGATCAACAGTGGTCTCACCGAAGCGCAGGTTAGTCGCATTCGCGGTGACGTGTTGTCGGGACGCCTCATCGAGAGCATCAACGACGCTATTGGCCGCGACGCGCTGGTCAGCGAGGATCAGCCGACTGCCGAACTAAGTGAACTCCTGGCCACCTACGGCGTTCTGCCGATGTTCGGGTTCCCGACCCGAGTCCGCAGACTCGTGCATAGGAAGCCGAAACGGTTCAGTGAGCTCGATGCTGCGACAGTGGCCGACCGCCCACTGAACCAGGCGGTGTCCATGTTCGCGCCCGGCGCTCGGATCGTCCGCGACGGCGCCGTGCATACTGTCGCCGGTTTCGCGAACTTCAAGCGAAACTACGACGGCAGCGTTAGCGCCACCGATCCACTCGGAAAGGCGATCAGGATTGGGACCTGCCAGGAGTGCGCGTCAACCGTGGTGGCACCGGAATCGGAAAGTTGTCCTTCTTGCGCAGAAGAACTGGCGATCTTCCCGATGCACCAACCACTCGGGTTCAGGACCACCTTCAAATCCGCGGACTACAACGACGTCAATGATGAGTCGCCCAACGCCGGCAGCCAGGCCGTTTCCACTGTCGGGCCACCCGACCGAGACGTCCAAGTCCACGCCGCGCGGATCAAGACCTTCGAACAGGCACAACTGGTCCAGGTCAACGACAACAACGGAAGCCTCTTCCCGGTCGCCAACGACTGGGGCACCGTGCTCGTGGACGACGTCTCGCTCTTCGGCGACGTGAAGAGCTGGCCGCCAGCGAACATGGTCTTGCTCGACAAGATCGCCATCGGTGAGCTGCGGATCACTGACGTTCTGACGGTCGGGCTTGAGTCCGACGCCCTCCCCGGGCGCACGATTCCGGCCTCCGCGAGGCTTCTCCCGGCGGGTCTCCCCGCGTACTGGTCACTCGCCGAAGTCCTCCGGCGCGGCGCCAAGCAACTCCTTGACATTGATCCCCAGGAACTGGTGCTCGGCCTTCACCACGGAGAAGCAGGTGGAAAGACCGTGTTCATCGCCGACGCCCTCGACAACGGAGCGGGCTACGCCGCAGAACTCGGTGCCGAAGCGAACTTTGCGACGCTGCTCACCGACACGCGCAAGCGTCTCATCGACGAATGGGAATCGGGTTCCCATGCCGAATGCTCAAGCTCCTGTTTGAACTGCCTGCGTTCATACGACAACCGACGTCTCCACGGCTCACTCGACTGGCGACTCGCACTCGACATGCTCGACCTGCTCTCCGGCGAGAACGTGAGATTCGACCGATGGGCCGAACCTGGACGACGGGTGGCACACGGCATCGAGACGTCCGCCATCGCGTCGAGTCTGACTGCTGCCGAAACCAGCGCGGGAGTCCCATACGTGCATCGGGCCTCATCGGGTCGAGCCGTCGTTCTCGGGCACCCACTGTGGGTGCGCGACGGCGCCGGACCCCATGAGGAGTTCGCGATTGACCACCAGGTGCAGGCGTTCAACGAAGTGGCGGCGACCCACGGCCAAGCCGGTGCCGCGCAGATCGACGTCTTCGAAGCCCTGCGGAATCCGCTTCGAGTCATCCGCTGGCTCCTGACGTGACCGCCGAGGAATGTGGGATCGAGGCATCGATCGCATCCGATGTCGTGCGACGCCAGCGTGCACGCCGCTAGGCTCCGCTGATGGGCTCCGTCGTTGTTGACCAAATCGGGCCGCATGGTCAGCTCGTCGAGGACGTCGACGCGACGCTCAGCAACGACGAGAAGAACAGGCTGCTTCTCGGCGCACTGCCAGGCGCGAGCGTCGAGACCTACGCGGGCGAGCGAGTCGTCCGGTTCCACGATCGTGTGATTCTGAAGAAGCAGGTCACCCATCTCGGTCACCCGTGGCCCAGCTTCAAGAAGCGCATTCAGATCCCCAAGAAGTGGCTGGAGGTCGAGCGCCAGGCTCGAGCCGATGGGCTGGACCCGCGATTTGTCGGGATCTACCACTTCCGAGACGTCACGATCTTCGTGGACTTCGATCCCACCACCTACGTGCAACGCAAAGCCAACAACTCTGCTGCCCATGTCGCCACCAACGATCTGTTCCAAGCACAGACCTTGGGCCAGTTCTCGCGAGTCGACCGTAACGGCAACCGGCTCACTAGCGTCCGCGCCGATCAGTTTGCCGGCTACCTCACCGGCGTCGCACCGCCCACCCAACCCCGCGTCGATGTCTTCCGGCGCTTCAACGCCGAGTTCCTCCACGGAGCCCGCCTCAACTCGCTCGATGCGGTCAAGGACATGCACTCCGCGAGGTGGCCTGACACGTTCCAAGCGGAGTGGCCCGGCTTCTACGTCGAGTTCCGGCTCGATTCGTTCCTTCGGCGAGAACACCTCATCGGGAACATCGAGTACCAGAAAGTGAAGACCCAAGGGCTCTTCGACTACGACCTGGCCTTCAAGAATACTGGCATCATCGAGTTCTACGGAGATTTGAAGGCGTCTGACGTCACGAAGCACGAGTCTCCCGGCAACGATGCGGCCGACATCAAGCGGTGCCTGGAGCAGTACGGGCGCTTCTGGTACGTCATCTACGAGCACACGACCGAGCACGCCCGCAATCATGGCGACCTCGCGACCATCGCGTGGAACGAGTGGAAGCGCGCCGTCGGATTTCGGGGCCGGAAGGAATATGACCCGCTCTCATATTCCCAACGATTCAAGGCATCCGTTCAATTCGTGAAGATGAGCATCCTCGAACTCAACGCTGCGAACTTCCACGTCGTCCTCGGGGACTTCGCTCAGGGCCAACAGGTCGACGGGGCCGCACGCGCCCTCAAGGTGATGATCAACAAACGAAATATCGACAACTTCTTGATCTACTCCGAGGCCGCCCGCGCTACTCCCTGAGAGCAGAACTGGCTTCAACCGGTGCGTCGATTTAGTGTCTTTCAACCAGCGCATCGTCAGGTGACAGCGGCGCGTCGAGAACTGCCTTAAGAAGTCGTCGCCCAGGTGCCGACCGCTTGAGCAGGTCTTCATCACGGGCAACGTGCTCACGCAGGACATGCCACACCGCAGCAACATTCACGCCGTTGCCCATCTGCCGATAGGTGGCCGACGCCGGCTGATCACCGAAGTCGAACCACGCAGGAAGCCCTTGCATCCGAGCTGTCTCCCGCGGAGAAAGGCGCCGTTCCCGGGGTCCAATGATCGAGGTCTGCGTGATCGCTACAAGCGCCGGCAGGTAGGTAGGCCGCTTCGCCCGGATGCCTGACGGTCGAAGTTGCATCACGGTGTCCCACAACCGCGGCGTGTCCTGAGCCTGCCACTCAAGTTTCCGGCGCGATGCAGGGAACTTCTCGGTATAGATCCCCCATTTGCGTGTCCAAGGCTTGATCCACGACTCGTGCTCGACGAACAATGCATAGTTCTTGGCGAGGTGCCCGGCCTTCCACTGCGGAAGTGAAGGATCTGACTCCATCAACTCGCGGTAGTCCGGGGTACGCCCGAACGCTCGCCGCATCGCCGACTTCGTGTTCCAGACATCCAGCCAGGAGTCCGCCCAAATGGGCACGCCCGGTGGACGACGGCCGCCAGTCTCTTCAAACCATGTCTGGACGAATTCGTCCCAGGCGTCGATCCACAGACGCTCGGACTGCGTCAGGTCGCAACCGGCGCTGCTTTGACTGTCATCCAGTAGGTCCTCGAGGTGCCAGGTTCCCGGCACCCATCCGTCGACCGGGCGTCCCGTCGCGACCGGCGGTTCGACGTCCAGACTGCCCGTGAGCCCGTCCGGATCGTATGTGGCGGTGATGAAGACTCGCTCACGGACCTGTGGCCTTCCTCCGCGCTCTGGCGGGAGGAGGTGTGGCGAGAATACGGCTGGAACTTCCGATACTCGGTAGCCCTCGTCGCGAAGCGTCTCGATGATCACCTGCCACTCGTGCAAGTGACGCGGACCAGCTAGGTTTCGAACGTTCTCGAGAAGCACGACCTTGGGCCGTCGCTCTTGGATGATGCGGAGGATGTTCCAGTAGAGAGTCCCGCGAGTTTCCTCCATACCCTTCTGCGCACCCGACTTCGAGAACGGCTGGCAAGGAAAGCCCGCCGCCAAGACCTCGTGCGCCGGAACGTTCATCACGTGCTCGTTCGCGTCCTTTGTGACATCCCCGAGAGGGTTCATGCCCCAATTGCGCTCGTAGACCGCGGCTGCCTTCTCATCGACCTCAACGGCGTAGACGCACTCTCCGCCCAGCGCCGAGAGCGCAGCGTGAAACCCGCCGATTCCAGCGAACAGGTCAATGAATCGGAACGCCGGCACACTCATGCCTTAAGACTAGGCGCCGCTTGAGACAGACCATTGGCGGCGCGCCGTCGAACATGCGTTCGCTCTCGTTTGCGGCGCGCTACGAGCCTGAGCGGATTCGTGCGGCTCGGTGGATCTGGAAACTAAGTTGGCCCGGATTGAGCCACGGCTGTCGGCGGTGAATCATCCTGTGGCAATTGCTGCACAGTAGGGCCAAGTCCTCCAGACGCGTCGTGGTGACACCCGTTGAATGAAGCGGGATGACGTGATGGACTTCGATGTACCCCTCGCCGTGCTCTCCATAGAAGGCGCCGAAGTCAAAGCCGCACGTCTGGCAGGCGATCGGCTGGCCCGCCCGGACGACACTTGCGAGTTTGAGCGCCCGCAACTTCGGATCACGCTCATATCGCCTTTGAAACGCCTGGATCGCCCGACCTTCAACGGATGAGGCCGGCTCCTCCTGATCGGCTTCGTCCTCTGGACCTAGCCAGGGATCCTCACAAGCCAGAATTGCCGCCTCAATCGCGACAGCCCGAGCGAGCATGGCATCAGGGTCCGTGAGAAACTCCTCGAGTACCTCGCGGTCTACGCGGCTTCCGTTCGTCGGCGTTCCCGTGTATCCAGGGTGGCGCGTCGCGATGTCGTACGACTTCCGAGCGACACCGTTCGCGTTTCTGAATCTCGGGCCGCGATCCTCCACCGGATGAAACGGCGCTGCCCGAAGAAGTTGGGAGATCCGTTCCGCGTGCTCCGACGAGCCTTCGAAGCCACGCCAGCCGTTCTCCATGACCACAGCCGCAACGAGGATCACCTCGTCCGCAGACCAGTTGATCCGCTTCTCAGCCACAACGCCTCCGATCGCCGGCTCACGAGCCTATCGGGCACCGCTCGCAACCCTCGTGGCGAGTGGCCATGAGCCTGAACGGATGGCTAACGCCAAAGCCAACCAGTCTCCCCGTGCCGCGACTAAGGTGACTCCGTGCTGATCCCTGAATCGCCTGCGTTCACCACGGATTCTGAGCGCGTGGTGTGGGAGAGGCTACGAGATGCCCTTGGTCCCGACGATGTCCTCATCACGAACTTCCGGCTGACTGACTCGACCAAGGATCACGAAGCCGACCTCATCCTGCTCCTACCCGGGGTGGGCGTGGCGGTGCTCGAGGTCAAGGGCGGCAGCGTATGGCACGACGAGGAAGGATGGCGGATCAGACGGAGCGGTGAGCCGACCCGCATTCAACCGGTCGACCAGGCCCGGGATGCCAAGTACGCAGTCCGTGCCTACGTCGAAGGCGATCCACGTTGGAGTTCCGGTCGGCTTGCTTGGGCACATGGTGTTGTCACCCCGTTTTCCCAGTTTCCACAGTCGTTCGACGTTCCAGAACTCCCGCGCTATGCGCTTCACGATCGCGACGACCTCAAGGACCTGCGCGGTCGGATGGTCGACAACATCTTTCAGATGGCCCACGGCCGGCGGAGTCCAACTTCCGACGACATCGACCTCATTCGGGAGATCCTGACCGGTCGACTCGTCACGACCTTCGACGTCGAGGCCGAGGCACTTGGCCGGGAAGCTGCCGCTGACCGACTGACCCAGGAACAGGCGACGATCTTGCAGGTCACTCGCCTACTTCCCCGTATTGAGGTGCGGGGCGGCGCAGGCAGCGGAAAGACCGTCCTGGCGCTGCAGCAGGCGAAACAACTCACCAAGGGACGGAACGATCGCAAGCCACAGCGCGTCGCGTTGATCTGCTACTCACTCGGATTGGCGGCGTATCTCAAACGCGAGGTTGATACCTGGGGCCGGAAGGAACGCCCCGCCTTTGTTGGGACGTTCCATGAATTCGGTATCCAATGGGGAGCCCCACCCGCGGGCAACCGCTCCGACAACGATTTCTGGGAGGAGGGCCTCCCCCGCCAGATGGACGATCTCGCGGCCGCGCTGGACGACAAAGACAAGTACGACGCGATCATCGTCGACGAGGCGCAAGACTTCGCAGACCTCTGGTGGCAGCCTGTGCTCAAGTCGTTGCGCGACGAAGGCGAAGGAGGCCTGTACGTCTACTCGGACGAAAACCAGCGCCTCTTCGCCCGATTCGGCCGACCACCTGTTCACCTCGTGCCCCTCGTCTTGGATCACAACCTCCGCAACACGAAGCAGATCCACGAGACGTTCAGCACTCTGGCACCGAGCCGGATGTACTCCCGTGGCGGTGACGGTGTGGACGTGCGATTCGTGCCGACGACAGCAACAAACGCAATCGACGCCGCGGATGACGAGATCGACCGTCTGCTCGACCGCGGTTGGCGACCTGAACACGTCTGCCTCCTCACGACGGGCAGGCGTCACCCTGTCCAGATCGAACGCACGGAGGCATACGGCCAGGAGGGCTACTGGCAGAACTTCTGGGACAACGACGACGTGTTCTACGGACACGTGCTGGGCTGCAAGGGCCTCGAACGCCGAGCCATCGTCCTTTGCATCAATGAGGACAAGGTCCGCGAGCGAGCTCGCGAACGCCTCTACGTCGGTCTGTCACGCGCCACCGATCAACTTGTGGTCGTAGGCGACCCCGACTACATCCTCAATGTCGGTGGGCCGGCCGTTGCTCGCAAATTGGGCATCGACGGGTAGCCCTTCAACTACGGAATTGGGAAAACTCTCGGCCAGTACGCGTGATCCCGCGCGGCCTCCTGCCAGACAAACCCTTCGCAGGTGCCCCGAGGCTCACCGTTGGATCAGTTCAAGGTCGAACCCTCGTCGATGCCAGATTCCTGGCTTACCCGTCTCTCGCCTCAGGGTTCGATGGCCAGGTCGATGCCTCGCCCGGGTGCGCGTGGTCCCACCCGCGTTTCGAAACATTGTGAATCCCCGTCCAAAAGGGCGAGGCGTCTCGGCTGTCGACGATCACGTCAAGGTATTCGCGTGCCCTTGTCACGCCCACGTAGAACAGCCGCCGTTCGGCCTCAATGATTTGGTCTAGGCTGTCTCCGAAAACCTGGCCCAGAGCCCAGGTGGGGTGAATGAAAGGGAAGTTTTGTCCACTAACGTCGGCAAGAAGGATGGCGTCAGTTTCCCGGCCCTTAAAACTGTGGACGGTCGAGAATTGAAGTTCCAACGGGTCACGGATTCCCAGCCGCTTCCTCAGCCGCTGAGCGTAGTCGTCAAGGGTTCCCGGCCTTTCACCACCCAGTTGTCGCTCACCGTTCTTCCTCCTCGACAGCACGGCGATACTTCTCCCGTGACCACGGTGGTGCTTGATGAGCCGGACCAAGGCCGCGGTGCGCCAGTTTCGATCATCCCCGTACTCCCTCTTCTCCAACTCTGTCGGTTGGAAGTTGACGAGATCGAACTCACGTATACCTCCTGAGCCTTCCCTGAATGACTCGGCCGGGATGCCGCGCTCCTTCATCACGGCATTGCCAGCCTCGACAATCGTCCGAACCGACCGTCGGTTACGCGAGAGGTCGAGTTTGATGGCGTCGTGAAAGTATCGGTCGAAGTGCGTGAAGTAGTCCGTGGTCGAACCGGAGAAGCCATTGATTGCCTGCCAGTCGTCGCCAACCGCCATGACGCGGGCATCCGGGTTAATCCGAAGTATTGATCGAATCAACTCGTAGAACACCGGCGAGAAGTCCTGAAATTCATCAACGATGACGTGCTGAAGCTCTCTCACATCGCCATCGTCTCGACCTTCGCTCCCGAAGACCGTCTTGTTCGATTGCACCTCATCGACCGCGCGCCACATCAGCCCGGCAAAGTCCTCTGCGACGTCTTGGCCGAGGCGTTGCTCGTAAAGGTCGAGAATGTCAGCGGTCAGATCCGCGAAGTGTGCGAGCGGGCCTTCGTTGACGCGAACCCCAGCGCGACGCCAAGCCGCCCTGAGGTCCGCACCCGACCATCGGCGTTGACGTGCCCGACCGATTGTCATCGTGACGGCCTTGGTGAACTGTGTGATTCCTCCCCGTTTGATGACGCGCTGCCACGCTTCGGCATCGCCTAGTTCGCGTAGCGGCGCTCCGTGCCGGCGTAGGTCGCGGCACAGACCTTCACCGAAGCCCGAACGGCGGATGTCGTTGGGCTCGTACTCGAGGTATGCGACGGCGGCGCTTTCCCAATACAGACGTTTTTCCTCAGTCTTCTCGTCATAGCCGCGATTGCCTTTCATTCCCAGATACTCGATCACAATCCGACGCTCACCATCCCGATCAAAGATCGTGAAGTCTGGCCGATACCAACGGTCGTCGCCTGATCTAGTCCGCCACTTCGTGGCGTGTTCGTACTCGTAGTACGGCTCCCCCGACCCCTTGGATCCTGCGAGACCGTTCATGAACATCGTGTTGGCAATGAGCTTCTCGCCGTATGACTTGATGTACTCGCCCTTGATGGACTCGTGGTTCAAATCAGATCGGTAGGCGATCTCGTCGCTCTCGGAAGCGGTGGGGGTCGGTGCAAGCAGTCGTTCCCAGTCCGACCGAAAGTAGTTCATCATGAAGGTTCGAACACGGGCTTCTTGGCGCGGCTCGCGCAGCAGAGTATCGATGATGTGTTGAATGAGGTCACTCAAAGGTGTCATCGAGTCCGAGTAGTCGGCCACGAGCCGCTCTCGCGGGTGTACCAAGCGATGCGCGAGGGCGTGGAAAGTCATGACGTGTGGCAGGGGCTGTTCGGGAAGGAGCCGCTGGAGTCGCTCCCGCAGTTCGTCTGCAGCGGCCCGGTTAAATGCCAAGAGCAATATCTGCCCAGGATCGATCCGTTCCGAGTTCATGAGCCAAATCGTCCGGGCAACCATAGTGGCCGTCTTGCCACTCCCCGCTCGCGCCCTCACAAGCGCGTGGTTCCGCTTGACTGCCACCACCATCGATTGCGGTCCGTCCGGTTGGAAGACACTCCCGTTCGAGTCGCGGGGAAGCTTGACGAACGATGGCTCAACGCGTTGCTGTACCGCATCTTCGACCTCAGACTCGGAGAGTAGTCCCGTCGGGTCGTGTCGGTCTCGCCATTTGATTGCGGACTCCAGGTCCGCGTCGAGATCCTCGCTGAGGCGGAGACGCAATTCCTCACGTGTTCTTTCATCGGACAGTCTTGGGGATTCCTTCTCAGCGCGGAGAATCCGATTCCTGTCAAGCTCCTTCCGCTTCTGGCGGATCGAGAGCGGCTTCTCCCGCTGAGACTTGCTGAGGAGATTGGCGAGCGCTTCCCACTCGTCGCTCTCGAGCGCAGCCCGCAGGTCTGAGAGCAGCGAGCGTTCCTCGGCGGTTCTTCCTGTCGACGGGCCGTCTCTCACCACTCGCGGAACGAACTCGCGCAAATACCAATCACGGTTGGGCTCCCAATCTCGCCAGACTGCGAGAATGGCGATGAGCAACTCTGAAGCGTTGGCCTTGATGACAGCTCCTCGAACGATTTCTTTGAGCGGCGACGCGATTGACGCCGAACAAAACTCTCGAGTTACCGACGTCTTGTCTGGATTATTCCGCGACTAGGGCCGTGGCGTGGAGCGATTCGAACTCTGTGGCTACCCGGAGGAGGACTCTTGTCAGGCTCGCCGGATGCCGACGCGAACGACCTTCGTGCGTTGAAGCCACGCCTTGATGGAAAGACTAGGCGCAGCTACAGGTAGGTCATCGGAGTTCTCTTCCTGTCACCTCACCAGTACGCGACCTTACGAGTCGAAGTCACTCGCACGCAGCCGCTCCGTGGACAAGTAAGAAGGAGTCTGTACCTGCGGCAAGCGTGCGATGCCCTGCGTGTGACTCTGCCGCGACGCGCCCGTCTGGCCGCGGTCGGGGCGTTGGCGGCGATCCTGGCGGCTCTATGCATGGCGCGAGCGGCGCATGCTGCGTCCAACCGCTGCCTGTCCGTGTTCACGCGCCCAAGCGTCGCCGTCCCAGCGATCTTTTATCAGTCGCGGTAAGCCGGAACGATGGCAACCTCGCGGAGCCACTGCGTCCGCCACTTCCCCGCTGCCGGAGGCGTACCGAGCCTGCGGAGCCACGGTTCACGTCGATCTGCTGCACCTCAGGCAAGTGCGGCGGCACGTGTCTCGATGGCGTCGCGACGCTCGTCGCGTGAGGCCGCCATATCCGCAGGCATGGCGCCCGTCACGGGCGGGAGGAACCCTGCGACGAGTGGGGGTCTCGACGAAGTCGCCCGGCGGGGCTTCGAGTGGCGTGTCGGAGCCGGCTGACCAGCACTGCTCCGACCTCATCGGCGTCGTCGAGCGACCGGCGACGGACGGCCCGCGGAAGCAGCGCCTCCGGGTATCCGTCACCTCGCCGACGCTTCTGAATCCATGCCATCTGGGTGCTCCTCTGACCCTCGTTCGGTGTCATCGGGGCGCCCCGCGCGGCCACATGTGCCCCCATGGTGCCCCCATGGCGACAAATGCAATGTGGCCCCGCCAGCGTTTCCGCTGGTCAGGGCCACATTGTCGAGTGTGTCCGAGGGGGGACTTGAACCCCCACGCCCGTAACCGGGCACTAGCACCTCAAGCTAGCGCGTCTACCATTCCGCCACCCGGACAGTGGTGCAACTGGTGCAGCAATGAACTCTACCAAACGCCTGGAGCGACTGAGATCGGGCCCCGGCCCTGAGGAGTCCGACCTGCGGCAGACTGGACACATGGACATCGAGGACGTCCCCATCCGCGGCGACATGATCCGGCTGGGCCAGCTGCTCAAGTACGTCGGCATCGCCGAGTCCGGAGCCGATGCCGCCGCGATGATCGCCGACGGCGGGGTCACGGTGGACGGTAGCCCCGAACTGCGACGCGGCGCCCAGTTGGGTCACGGGGCCGTCGTCGAGGTCTCCACCCCGCAGGGCACGGTCTCGTACCGGGTCGTCTGATCGACGCTGCACGACGAAGAAGACCCCGGGAAGTATGAGTTCCCGGGGCCTTCCGTCGAGAGAACGTGATGCTCTCTCCCGTTTTCCGGTCGCCCGTGGTGATCCTTTCGGCCGTTGCATCACCAACCGCCTCGCTTCGGGCTTGCGCCGTCCACATGAAGGGAATCTGGGTTTCCTTCCCGCTCTCCCGGAGGAGTGCGTGAGACATTTCTACTGCACCGTGACCCACGTCACAAGTGCTTTTCGACAAGTCTTTTCAGGGAATTTCGCCATCCACAGGTTGTCCACACTGCCGTGCGCTCACGTCCACAGGCGGCCGCAATTCATTCACAGCAGTTGTCCACAGATGTGGATGACGAGACCCGCCAGACCGCCCACGACGGTGCCGTTGATCCGGATGAACTGCAGGTCGCGGCCGACGTGCAGCTCGATCCGCTCGGCGGTCTCCTTGCCGTCCCAGCGCTCAACCGTGGCCGAGATGACGGTCGCCACCTCGGTCCCGTAGTGGTTGACCGCGTACGCCGCCGCGTCGCCGACCCAGCCGTCGACCCGGGCTGCCAACTCGGGATCGGTCTTCAGCCGCTCCCCCAGGCTCTCGATCTCCTCGAGCACCCGCCGGCGCAGCAGTCCGTCGCGCTGACCGAGCGCCTCGACCAGGCCGCGACGGAACGAGTCCCAGAGCCGCACCGTCGTCGTGGCGGCCTTCGGTTGCGTGAGCAGGCGCCGCTTGAGCCGCTCGGCGCGCTCCATCGTGTCGGGGTCGTGCTGCAGGTCGTCGGCCAGTTGGACGAGCCAGTGGTCCAGGGCGATCCGGGCGTCGTGCTGCGGGTCGCTACGGATGTCGTCGACCCACTCGAGCGCCTCGCGGAACAGCCGATCCGCGATCATGGTGTTCGCCCACTTCGGCGCCCAGTCCGGAGCGCGCTGCTTGATCAGGCCCGTGATCCGCTCCGGATGGCGCTCGAGCCAGCCGTACAGCTCGTCGAGGCCGAGGTCGACGAGGCCCGTGTGCGCGCCCTCGTCGAGCACCTCGGCCAGCAGCTGACCCGCCGCAGGGCTGAGCGGTTCCTCGATCATGCGCGGCACGATCATCTCGGTGATGACCGCCTGCACGTCCTCCCGCTTGACCCGGCCCAGCAGGTCGGCCGCCACCCGCGAGGCCTCGTCGACGATCCGATGGGCCCGGCCCGGCGCCGTGACCCACGCACCGATGCGCTGTGCCGGCTCGGCCGCGGCGATCCGCTCGCGGATCACGTCCTCGCGCAGGAAGTTCTCGGAGACGAAGTCCTGCAGGCTCGCCGCGAGCTGGTCCTTCTTGCGCGGGATGAGCGCCGTGTGCGGGATCGGCAGGCCCATCGGGTGGCGGAACAGCGCCGTCACCGCGAACCAGTCGGCGAGCGCACCGACCATCGCCGCCTCCGCGGCAGAGTTCACGTACTCCCAGCCACCGTCCAGTCCGTGGGTCACCACGAAGACGATCGCGGCGAGCACGAGCAGGGACGTCGCCACGGTGCGCATCCGGCGCAGGCCTCGCCGTCGTTCCAGGTCGTCACCGCCGAGAGCGAGCGTGGGCACGGTCGTCGTGGTCATGGCCGAAAGCCTAGGTGCGGACGCCGTCCCCCACCGGTCGGCAGCGAGCGGGCCAACGGCGCGTGGCCGCCCTAGACTCACGCCATGACGTTCAACGAGGGAGCGAACCTCGACACGAGCCAGGTGACCGGCGGCGGCGGGGGCAAGACCGGGGCGATCGCCGGAGGCGGCATCGGCGGACTGCTGCTCATGCTGCTCGTCGTCTTCCTCGGCGGCAATCCGCTCAGTGGCGGTTCCTCCTCGGCGTTCGACGTCAACGACATCCTCTCCGGCGGTTCCAGCGGCACGAGCGTCGACGTCAGCGAGTGCAAGACGGGCGCCGATGCCAACGCGAACGACGTCTGCCGCATCGTCGGCACCGTCAACAGCGTGCAGGACTACTGGACTGACGCCCTCCCCCAGGACATCAACCGCGAGTACCGGCAGGCCAAGACGGTCATCTACTCCGGCGCGACGCAGTCGCCCTGCGGCACGGCCTCGAACCAGACCGGACCGTTCTACTGCCCCACCGACGAGCGCGTGTACATCGACGCCTCGTTCTTCGACGAGCTGAGCAGCCAGTACGGCGCCGACGGCGGGAACCTCGCCCAGATGTACGTCGTCGCCCACGAGTACGGCCACCACGTGGAGAACATTCTCGGCATCCTGTCGAAGTACCAGGACGGCGGCACCGGCGCCAAGAGCAACGGCGTGCGGATCGAGCTCATGGCCGACTGCTTCGCCGGAGTGTGGGCCAACCACGCCGCGACGACCCAGGACGCCGACGGCGACACGCTCATCAAGCCGCTCACCGACGCCGACATCGACTCGGCCCTGTCCGCGGCGGCCGCCGTCGGCGACGACCACATCCAGGAGACGCTCGGTGGCGGTCGGGTCAACCAGGACACCTGGACGCACGGCTCGAGCGAGTCGCGCAAGCACTGGTTCACGACCGGCTACGAGTCGGGCAACCTGAACTCCTGCGACACGTTCGCCACCGACGATCTGTGATCGCGTGACCCGCCGGCTCCGCGCCGAGGTCTGGATCGTCCTCGGCCTCTCGCTCGGGCAGTCGGCGGTCTATGCCCTCGTCAGCCTCGTCCGCAAGCTCTCCGAGGGATCCCTGAGGGAGTCGACCGCCGGGCTCAACCAGTCCCGCGACGCCGTCGCCTGGCTCGACCTGACCTACCAGCTGCTCGCGATCGGCTTCGCGCTCGTGCCGGTCGCGCTCGCCCTGTACCTGCTGGGCCTGGACGAGAACCGTCCGCCGGTGCTGCGACGGCTGGGACTCGACGCCTCGCAACCGGGCCGCGACCTGCTCGCCGGTGTCGTCCTGGCGGCGGTCATCGGCATCCCCGGCCTGGGCGTGTACGCGGTCGGCCGCGCGCTCGGTGTCACGGCCCAGATCGTGACGAGCCCCGATCACCTCTACTGGTGGTCCGTGCCCGTCCTGATCCTCGCGGCACTGCAGAACGCCGTGCTCGAGGAGGTCGTCGTGGTCGGCTACCTGATGACTCGGCTGCGCGAGTTCGGCTGGGGCGTGCCCGCCATGATCGCCGCCAGCGCCCTGCTGCGCGGCAGCTATCACCTCTACCAGGGCTTCGGGCCGTTCGTCGGCAACGCCATCATGGGCGTCGTCTTCGGCTGGTGGTTCCACCGCACCGGCAGGGTCATGCCGCTCGTCGTCGCGCACACGGTCCTGGACCTCGTCGCGTTCGTCGGATATGCCCTGCTCGCGGACCGGTTGGGGCTGCGCTGAGAAGATGGTGCGGATGAGGCTCGAGTACGATCCCGGGCTGCCGATCGCGGCACGCCACGACGAGATCAGGGACGCCCTGCGCGACCACCAGGTTGTCGTGGTGGCCGGCGAGACCGGCTCGGGCAAGACCACCCAGCTGCCGAAGATCGCGGCCGAGCTGGGGCGTACCCGGATCGCGCACACCCAGCCGCGCCGGATCGCCGCGCGATCGGTGGCGGCCCGCATCGCCCAGGAGTGCGACGTCGAGCTGGGCGCCGAGGTGGGCTACGCCGTCCGGTTCGACGACCGGTCCGGCGACGACACGGTCATCCGGCTCGTCACCGACGGCCTGCTGCTGACCGAGCTGCAGCACGATCGGTCCCTGAGCCGCTACGACACGATCATCATCGACGAGGCGCACGAGCGGTCCCTCGCGATCGACTTCCTGCTCGGCTACCTGCGGACCCTGCTCCCCCGCCGGCCCGACCTGAAGCTCGTGATCACCTCGGCCACGATCGACGTCGATCGGTTCGCGGACCTGTTCGCGACGCCCGACCGGCCCGTCCCGGTCATCGAGGTCAGCGGACGCACCTACCCGGTCGAGGTCCGTTACCGACCGCTCGGCCGCGACGACGACATCGTCGACGGCATCGTCTCCGCGGTCCGCGAGTTGCCCCGCGACGGCGACGTCCTCGTGTTCCTGCCCGGCGAGCGCGACATCCGCGACGCGGCCGAGGTGCTCGAGGGCAAGGGCTTCGGGGACATCGTGCCCCTGTACGGACGGCTCGCGGCCCACGAGCAGCAGCAGGTGTTCCGGTCCGGCCCGCGGCGGCGGATCGTGCTGGCCACGAACGTCGCCGAGACCTCGATCACGGTTCCGGGGATCCGCTTCGTCGTCGACCCCGGCCTCGCCCGCATCTCCCGGTTCAGCACGCGCCTGAAGGTGCAACGGCTGCCGATCGAGCGGGTGTCGCAGGCCAGCGCCGCCCAGCGCGCCGGCCGGTGCGGCCGCGTCGCGGACGGCATCTGCATCCGTCTCTACGACGAGGAGGACTTCGACGCACGCCCGGAGTTCACCGATCCGGAGATCCTGCGCACCAACCTCGCGAGCGTGATCCTGCAGATGGCGGCTCTCGAGCTGGGCGACATCCGCGACTTCGGCTTCCTCGACGCCCCCGACCACCGCGCCGTCGCGGACGGCATGGCGCTCCTGCGCGAGCTCGGCGCCCTCGCCCCGCGGGCGGACGGCAGCGACCGCCTGACCGGACTCGGGCGCACGATGTCCCGGCTCCCGCTCGACCCGCGCCACGCGCGCATGGTGCTGGCCGCCGACCGGCTCGGCGTCCTGGCCGAGGTGCTCGTGATCGTCGCCGGACTGTCGATCCAGGACGTCCGTGAGCGCCCCCTGGACCGCCAGCAGGCCGCCGACACCCAGCACGCCCGGTTCACCCAGCCCGACTCGGACTTCCTCACCCTGCTGAAGCTGTGGACCTACCTGCAGGAGCGTCGCGACGAGCTCTCGCACACGAAGTTCCGCCGTATGTGCCACGACGAGTTCCTGCACTACCTGCGCGTGCGCGAGTGGGCCGACGTCAACGCGCAGTTGCGCCGCACCGTTCGCGAGCTCGGGCTCAAGCCCCACAAGCTGCGTGCCGAGCCCGACCCCGATGCGATCCACCAGGCGCTCCTGCCCGGACTGCTGTCGCACGTCGGCCTGCGCGACACCGAGGGACGGGAGTACCTCGGTGCCCGCGGCGCCCGCTTCGCGGTGTTCCCGGGCTCGGGCCTGGCGAGGAAGCCGCCGCGCTGGATCATGGCCGGCGAGCTCGTCGAGACGTCGCGGCTCTGGGCCCGCGACAGCGCCAAGCTCGACCCGGCCTGGATCGAGCGGGCCGCCGGACACCTGCTCAAGCACCAGTACTCCGAACCCCGGTGGTCGGCTCGCCGCGGCGCCGCCGTCGCCACGCAGCGCTCGACGCTCTACGGCATCCCCGTCGTGGTCGACCGCACCGTCATGCTGGCCAAGCACGATCCCCACCTCGCGCGCGAGCTGTTCGTGCGGCACGCTCTCGTCGGCGGTGAGTGGCGGACGCACCATCGGTTCTGGAAGCGCAACCAGGCCCGGCTCGCCGAGGTCGAGCAGGTCGAGGACCGCGTGCGCACCCGCGGCCTGCGTGTCGACGACGAGGTGCTCGTGGACTTCTACGACGCACGCGTGCCCGCCGACGTCGTCTCGGTCCGCCACTTCGACGCGTGGTGGAAGAAGCACGACGACAAGCAGCTGCTCGACTTCACCGACGACCTCTTCCGCGTCGAGATCGACCCCGACGCGTTTCCGACGACGTGGACGACCCAGAGCACCGACTTCGACGCCGCGTACGACGTCGCCTACCGCTTTGACCCGCAGGCCCCCGACGACGGCCTCACGATCACGCTGCCCGTCGACGACCTGCTGTCGGTCGAGGAGGGCGAGTTCGCGTGGGGCGTCCCGGGCCGTCGGGCCGAGCTCGTCACCGAGCTCATCCGATCGCTGCCGAAGTCCGAGCGTCGCCGATTCGCCCCGGCAGCCCAGCACGCCGACCGGATCCTGCCTCTGCTCGACCCGACCGGAGACCTGCTCACCGAGCTCGCCAAGGCGCTCGACGTCGACGTGGCGCACCTCGACCTCGCGGCGATCCCCGCCCACCTGCGCCCCACGTTCCGGGTCGTCGACGGCGACCGCGAGCTGACCACGGGCAAGGACCTCGACGCGATCCGCACCGCGCTGGAGCCGCGGCTACGGCGTGACCTGCACCAGCGGGCCGCGCGGGACGAGCGCACCGGCGTCAAGGACTGGGACTTCGGCGACCTTGATCGCACGCTCACGGCGGGCCAGGTGACCGGGTACCCGGCAGTCGTCGACGAGGGAACGAGCGTCGCCCTGCGGGTCCTGCGCACGGCCGAGGAGCAACAGGTCGCCACCGTGCGCGGCCAGGCGCGCCTCATCGCGCTGTCGACCGGATCGCCCCTGGCCACGATCGGCCGCACGCTCTCGCTGCAGGACAAGCTGCTGCTCGCGACGTCCCCGCAGGGAGACGCCGCCGCGGTCATCGAGGAGTCGTGGCTCGCGGCGCTCGACCACCTCGTCGTCGCGCACGGCGGACCCGTGTGGGACGAGGCGTCCTACCGCCGCCTGCGCGATCTCGTCCGGGCCGACGCCGTCCCGCTCACCGAGCGGATCGTGCGGCAGGCGATCGCGGCCCTGCAGGCGCTGGCGACCGTGAGCCCCGGCGCGGACGAGGCGGGCGAGGACGTGCGCGTGCAGATCTCGTGGCTCATCCACCCCGGGTTCATCCGCGACATGGGCGCCGACCAGGTGGCCCGGCTCGCCGTCTACCTGCGCGCGGCGGGCAGGCGACTGACGTCGACGAAGGACCCGGCGCCCATTTGGGGCCTCGAGGCTCGCTTCCACGCGGTCACCGAGGGGATGCGGCCGTGGCAGCGGCTGTCCGCCCCCGTGCAGCGCGTGCGCTGGATGCTCGAAGAGCTGCGGGTCAGCACGTTCGCGCAGGAACTCCGGGCCGTGGGGCCGATCTCGGTCCAGCGCCTCGACAAGGCGCTGGCCGAACTCGAACGCTGAGGCTCAGCCGACGCCGATGAGGTCGATCACGAAGACCAGCGTGCGACCGGACAGGCGGTGACCGCCGCCGGCCGGACCGTAGGCCAGCTCGGGCGGGCAGACGAGCTTGCGACGACCGCCGACCTTCATGCCGGGGATGCCCTGCTGCCACGCGCCGATCAGCTGCGGGAGCGGGAAGCGGGCCGACTGGCCGCGGTCCCAGGAGGAGTCGAACTGCTCGCCGGTCTCGAAGTCGACACCCACGTAGTGGACGTCGACCACGCCGCCGGGGACGGCCTCGTCGCCGTCACCGACCGTGACGTCCTCGATGACCAGATCGGTCGGCGCGGGGCCGGGGGTGAAATCGACTTCGGGCTTCTCACTCATGTCTGCCATCCTTGCACGCATGCGCGCAACCGTCCTGCACTCCCCCGGCGACATCCGACTCGACACCCTGCCCGATCCCGTCATCGAGGCGGACACCGACGCGGTGGTCCGCGTGGTGGCCGCCTGCGTGTGCGGCAGTGACCTCTGGCCGTACCGGGGGCTCAACGGCGAGCAGACGCAGGCCAAGCAGATCGGTCACGAGCTCGTCGGCATCGTCGAGAAGATCGGCACCGCGGTCGCGAACGTGGAGCCGGGCGACTTCGTGATCGCCCCGTTCATGTACAGCGACAACACGTGCGCCCACTGCCGCAACGGGGTGCAGACCTCGTGCGTCAACGGCGGGGGCTACGACGGCTGCCAGGCCGAGCTCGTCCGGGTGCCGCAGGCCGACGGCACGCTCGTCGTCGTGCCCGGCGACGTGGACGACGACCAGCTGCCGCACCTGCTGGCGCTCTCGGACGTGTTCCCGACCGGTCACCACGCCGCCGTCAGCGCGCGGGTCGCGGCCGGCTCGACCGTCGCGGTCGTCGGCGACGGCGCCGTGGGCCTCAGCGCCGTGCTCGCCGCGAAGCGTCTCGGGGCTGCCACCGTCATCGCGATGTCACGCCACGCCGATCGCCAGGACCTCGCCGTGCGATTCGGCGCCGACCACGTCGTGGCCGCTCGTGGCAAGGAGGGCGCGGCGGAGGTCAAGGAGATCCTCGGCGGGATCGGCGCCGACTCCGTCCTCGAGTGCGTGGGCACGAAGGAGTCGATGAAGCAGGCGTTCTTGTCGCTGCGTCCCGGCGGCAACGTGGGGTACGTCGGTGTCCCGCACGGCGTCGAGCTGCCGGTGAACGTCATGTTCGCCTACAACTACGGTCTCGCCGGCGGCGTCGCGCCCGTGCGGCACTACCTCGACGAGCTGCTGCCCGACGTGCTGGCCGGCACGATCCGCCCCGGCGACGTGTTCGACCTGCACCTGCCGCTCGACCGCGTCGCCGACGCCTATCGCCAGATGGACGAGCGCACCGCGATCAAGGCCATGCTGCGTCCCTGATCGCGATGCGTCCGTAGGTCCCCCGTCGTCAGCTCACTTCAGCTGCGAGCTCGTGAGGCCCAGGATCCGGCGGGCCACGATGAGCTGCTGGATCTGCTGGGTGCCCTCGAAGATGTCGAGGATCTTGGAGTCGCGCGCCCACTTCTCGAGGAACGCGGTCTCGCTGTAGCCCAGGGACCCGGCCAGCTCGACGCACTTGAGCGTGATCGCATTGCCGGCCCGGCCGGCCTTCGCCTTGGCCATCGAGGCCTGCAGCGAGTTGGCCTGACGGTTGTCGGCCATCCACGCTGCCTCGAGGGTCAGCAGCAGGGCGGCCTCCCAGTCGGCCTCCATCTGCAGGAACGTGGCCACGGCGTGCGGCTGGATCGCCGGCGAGCGGTCGTAGTCGATCGTCAGACCGGCCTGCTCGATGAGGTCGCGCATGACCTCCAGGGACGCGCGGGCACAGCCGACGGCCATCCCGGCGACGAGCGGGCGGGTGTTGTCGAACGTCGCCATGGCGCCGGCGAAGCCCTTCGACGTGTCGATCTCCGGATCGCCGAGCAGGTTCTCCGCCGGCACGCGGCAGTTGTCCAGGACGATGACGGCCGTGTCGGAGGCGCGGATGCCGAGCTTGTGCTCGAGCCGCTCGACCCGGATGCCCGGAAGCGACTTCGGCACCACGAACGACTTGACGGCGGCGCGGCCGAGCTCCTTGTCGAGGGTGGCCCACACGACGACGGAGTCGGACCGGTCACCGGAGGTGACGAAGATCTTCTCGCCGTTGAGGATGTAGGCGTCGCCGTCCTTCGTCGCAGTGGTCTTGATGGCGGCCGAGTCGGAGCCGAAGCTGGGCTCGGTGATCGCCATCGAGGCCCACGTGCCCTTGAACCGCTCGAGCTGCTCGTCGGTGGCGACCGAGGCGATCGCCGAGTTGCCGAGTCCCTGACGCGGCATCGACAGCAGGAGGCCGACATCGCCCCAGCACATCTCGATGACGGACAGGACCGACGACATGTTCGAGCCGTTCTTGACGCTCTTGTCGTCCTTGCCGCTCTTGACCCGGACGCCGGCCGCGCCAGCTCCCGTGCCCGTGCCGGACTCGTTCAGCCCGTCGATGAGCGAGGCGAGCACGTCCAGCTCCTTGGGGTAGCTGTGCTCGGCGAGGTCGTACTTGCGCGAGTTGGCGCGCAGGAACTCGTTCGCGACGTCGTGCGCCTGCTGGACGAAGCCGCGGAACTTCCTGGGGGTATCGAGGTAGATCATCGGGTGTTCCGTCCTCAGACGAGGACTGCTCCTTCCATGACGCCGACGGCCCGCAGATCGCGGTACCAGCGCTCGACCGGGTGTTCCTTGACGAAGCCGTGTCCGCCGAGCATCTGCACGCCGTCCGTGCCGATCTGCATGCCGTACTCGGCCGTCAGACGACGAGCGAGCGCGCCCTCGCGGGCGAAGTCCACACCGCGCTCGGCGCGCGACGCGGCCTTGAGCGTGACCAAGCGCATGCCCTCGAGCTCGATCGCCATGTCGGCGACCGTGAACGCGACGGCCTGGCGGTACGCGATCGGCTCCCCGAACGCCTCGCGGGTCGTGACGTAGTCCTTGACGTAGTCCAGCACCGACTTGGCCGTGCCGAGCGCGAGGCCGGCCCACGCGAGGCGCGACAGCCGGATCATCGTGCGGTAGTCCTCGACCGTGCCGAGGATCGCGTCCTCGCCGACGCGGACGTCCGTCAGCTGGACCCGCGAGAGACCGGCGGCGCGCAGCCCCATGCTGGGGTCGGCGGCGACCGTGACGCCATCGGCGCTCGACTCCACGAGCAGCATCGACGGACCACGGCCCTCGACGTCGGCGGCGATCACGAACAGCTCGGCCTCCGAGCCGCGCACGGCGCCGGACTTGAGCCCGGAGACGACGTAACCCGCACCGTCGCGCTTGGCGACGGTGCTCAGCGTGAACGGGTCGAACAGCGGGGACGGCTCCGTGACGACGAGCGCCGCCGCGGGCACGTCGCCGCCGGTGAACGACGGCAGGTAGGTCTGCTGCTGGCCCTCGGTGCCCCACAGGGCGATCGCCGTCGCGACCGCGGACGGCGCGAGGCAGGCGACGGCCTGGCCCATGTCGCCGTGCGACAGGGCCTCGGCGACGAGGACGCCGGCGACGGCGGAACGCTCCTCGGACAGGCCACCGAGCGACTCGGGGATGTTCAGCAGCGACAGTCCGAACTCGCTCGTCTGCGACAGCACCTCCTTGGGCGTGTCGTCGCGCTTCTCGGCCTCCTCCGCGCCGGGGCGCAGGACCTCGGCCGCGAACTCGCCGATGACCTCGACGATCATCTTCTGGTCCTCGGTCGGGTTGAGGTCGAAGACGCCCGTCGTCGACGCGCTCGTCGGGCGACTGCCCTGAGCGCCGCCGCCCACCCTCGTGAAGGTTCGTTGCGTCGCGCCGACGGCCTGGAAGCCGATCCTCGTGCCGCCGTGCACGGCGCGTTCGGTGAACTTGCGCAGTCCGAACCGATCGAGGGTCTCGGATGCCGCGAGCTTGTTCAGTGCGCGAAGCGCGTAGGCCATGGGGTCAGTGCCCGCCACGTTCACTCCCTTTGAGTTTGGAGATTCTTGATAACTGTCGTTTGCAGTTTCGCATACCGAGAGTATCTGAAATCGGAGGCGGCTGCCAGCGATTCGGCGAGTCGCGGCGCTCGTTACGCTGATCCCGTGGCCGAAACCCCCTCTCCCGACCAGTCCCGACCCCTGCCCACCGGCGGCTCCGTCCGTCCGATCACGCGCTGGGGCACTCCCGTCATGCACCACGAGCTCGAGGACGTGACCCAGTTCGACGACGAGCTCGCGACGCTCGTGGCGGACATGGTCGCCACGATGTACGCCGCCGAGGGCGTGGGACTGGCCGCCAACCAGGTCGGCATCGACCGCAAGGTGTTCGTGTTCGACTGCCCCGACGCCGACGGGCAGCGGATCACCGGCGTCGTGTGCAACCCGGTGCTGCGCCTGCCGGACGGCCCCGACCGCAATCTCGACGTCGCCGACGAGGGCTGCCTGTCGCTGCCCGGCGCGTTCACCGAGTGCGCCAGGCCCGATCACGCGTGGGTCACGGGAGTCGACCAGCACGGTGAGCCGATCGCGTTCGAGGGCACGGGCCTGCTCGCGCGGTGCCTGCAGCACGAGACCGACCACCTCTTCGGCACGGTCTTCGGCGACCGCGTCCCCGAGAAGGCCAGGAAGAAGCTGCACAAGCAGCACAAGGCACTCGCCGAGGACTACCCGCAGGACTGGCCCGTCGGCGAGGAGCCCGAGGTCGAGTGATCCATCGTCCCGTCACCATCGAGGACCTCGACGACCTGCACGCGCTGTACACGGATCCGCGGGTGTGGGAGCACTACCCCACGCTGCGCCCGACGCTCCGGACACAGACCCGTCGCATGCTCCAACGCTGGATGGACGGCTGGACGCACGGCCTCGGCCAGTGGACGATCCTCACCGACGACGGCGAGTACGTCGGTCACGGCGGCGCCCAGGTGGCGCACGAGGGTCTCGTCTGGAACGTGGGCTACCGTATCCGCCCGGAGTTCTGGGGCCGCGGCATCGCCGGGCAGGTCGCCCGTGAGGCCGTCGCAGCCGCGCAGGAGGTCGATCCCGGGCGGCCGGTCGTCGCCTACATGCTCGAGCACAACGTCGCGAGCTGGCGCACCGCCGAGCACGCCGGGCTGAGGCGGGTCTGGCGGGGGCGCGACACCGGCAACCCGGACCGCGGAGCCGTCCGCCTCGTCTACGCCGACCGCGACCTCGCGCGAGCGACCGTCAGACGGGTCGTGCGGGCGGCCTGACGATGCCGTGGTCTCGATACGCCGCTCGTTCCTCGCGGCACTCGACCACCGGATCCGCTGATCGAGTAGCTGGCGAGCGCAGCGAGACGCGTATCGAGATCACTGGGCCGGCCTGAACCACCAGCACGCGATCGCGGTCGACGCGGCGACGTTGAGCGAGTCGATCCCCGCGGCCATCGGGATGATGACGCGCCGGTCGGCCTCGCGCTGCCAGTGGGCGCTCAGGCCGGGCCCCTCGGAGCCGACGATGACCGCGACCCGTTCCGCCGGCTCGACCTCGTCGATCGGGACGGCGTCGTCCGCCAGCGTCATCGCGTACGACGTGAAGCCCTGCTCGCGCAGCAGGGCGGGCAGGCCGAACCAGTCGTCGATCCGCGCCCACGGCAGCGAGAAGACCGCGCCCATCGCGACCTTGATCGAGCGCCGGTAGAGCGGATCGGCACAGCGCGGCGACAGCAGGACCGCGTCGAAGCCGAGTGCCGCCACGTTGCGCATCACGGCGCCGATGTTGGTGTGGTCGACGAGGTCCTCGGCGACGAGCACGCGACGGGCGCCGGCGAGCACCTCCGTGACCTCGCGCGGCGCAGGCCGGTGGATCGCCGCCAAGGCCCCCCGGTGCACGTGGAAACCGGTCAGGCGCTCGATCTGCGACTCCCCCAGCACGTAGACCGGCGCGTCGGCGTCCGCGAGGACGTCGCCCAGCGACTCGAGCCACCGCGGCGCGAGCAGGAACGACTTGGGCGCGTGCCCGGCCGCCAGAGCCCGCCGGATGACCTTCTCGCCCTCGGCGAGGTAGATCCCGCGCTCGGACTCGACCTTCGTGCGCAGCTGGACGTCACGCAGGTCCGTGAAGTCCCGCAGCCGAGGGTCGGCGGGATCGTCGAGGACGAACTGTTCGGCCACCGTGGTGCCGGTCAGGCCGGCGGCTGGCCCGCGGGAGGCTGGTCCGTCGGCGGATCGTCTTGCGTCGAGATCGGCGACTCCGCCTGCTTGGCGGCGCGGATGGCCTCCTCGACGGCGCTGCTGGTCTCGGCCGGGGGCGGCGAGGCGTCCTCGATGGGGGCATCGGGGTCGATCCGCTTGAGCGATCCGCCACCGTCGACCGGGATCGACCCGACGACGTTGCCGATCGTGCTCAACGCGGCCGTGACCTCGGCCGGGATGATCCACGTCGAGGCGTTGTGGCCGGCCGCGATCTTCGGCAGCGTCTGCAGGTACTGGTACGAGAGCAGCTTCTGGTCCGGGTTGCCGTCGTGGATCGCCTGGAAGACGGTCTCGATCGCACGGCCCTCGCCCTGCGCGGTCAGGATCGCGGCCTGCTTCTCGCCCTCGGCCCGCAGGATCGCCGACTGCTTCTCGCCCTCGGCGGTGAGGATGTTCGCCTGCTTCAGGCCCTCCGCGGACAGGATCGCCGACTGGCGCTCGCCCTCGGCCGTGAGGATCGACGCGCGCTTGTCGCGCTCGGCGCGCATCTGCTTCTCCATCGCGTCGATGATCGTGGGCGGCGGATCGATGCTCTTGAGCTCGACCCGGCTGACCTTGATCCCCCACCGTCCGGTCGCGGCATCGAGTTCGGCGCCCAGGGTGCGGTTGATCTGGTCGCGCCCCGTGAGCGCGTGCTCGAGCGTCATGCCACCGATGATGTTGCGCAGCGTCGTCATCGTCAGCTGGTGGATGCCGTCGATGTAGTTGACGATCTCGTACGTCGCCGCGACGGGGTTGTTGACCGTGAACAGGATGACCGTGTCGATCTCGACCGTCAGGTTGTCCTCGGTGATGACGCCCTGGGGCGGGAAGGAGACGACCTGCTCGCGCTGGTCGACGCGGTACTTGACGCGGTCGAGGAACGGGATGATGAGGTGCGGGCCGGGATCGAGCGTCGTGCGGTACTTGCCGAGGCGCTCGACGATGCCCGCGAAGTTCTGCGGGATGATCTTGAGGCTTGCCGCCGCGGTCACCAGCAAGAGGATGACCAGCAGCACGAACATGATGGCCAGGGCGGACGCGAACATCAGCTCTCCTTCCGGACGACGCGTGCGGTGGCGCCGTCGATGGCGGCGACGAGGACCTCGTCGCCCGGGTCGTACGTGGCGTCCGGGTCGACCGGGCGCGCGGTCCAGAGCACGTCGTCGATCCGGACCCGGCCCGCGTGGCGCGTGACCTGTTCGTCGACGATCGCGGTGTGGCCGACCAGACCGTGTGAGCCGCTCGGCAGCGTGGGCCCGTCATGGACGCGTGCCGCGATGCGCGGCCGGACGAGCGCGAGCAGTGCCACCGCGACGACGCCGAAGATCGCGAGCTGCAGCTCGACGGGAGCCCCGAGCCCTGCCGCGACGGCCGCCGCGAACGCGGCGAGTCCGAACATGAGGAAGATCAGCTCGCCGCTGGTCAGCTCGATCAGGCAGACGATGACTCCCAGCGTGATCCAGGTCAGCCAGATGTCGTCTCCGAACCAGTCCATGCGTCCCTCCCTCAGTTGGCGCGACGACGGACCGGAGGTCGTCGTGCGGTGTAGCGGCCGTCGTCGTGCGTGACCTCGAGCCGCTGCCCGAAGGCGGCGCTGAGGTTCTCCGACGTCAAGGTCTGCTCGATCGGACCGGTCGCCACCACCCGCCCCCGCGACAGCAGCAGTGCGTGGGTGAATCCGGGGGCGATCTCCTCGAGGTGGTGCGAGACCATCACGAGCGACGGGCCGAACTCGTCGGCGGCCAGACCCGACACGGTCGCGACGAGATCCTCGCGCGCGCCGACGTCGAGGCCCGCCGCGGGCTCGTCGAGCAGCACGACCTCGGGGTCGGTCATGAGCGCACGCCCGATCAGGACGCGCTTCTTCTCGCCCTCCGAGAGCGTGCCGAACGTGCGATCGGCCAGGGGCGCGATGCCGAGCTCGGCGAGCATGGCCATCGCGCGGGCGTGGTCCTGCTCGTCGTAGTCCTCGTTCCAGCGCCCGAGCACGGCGTAGGCGGCCGACAGGATCAGGTTGCGCACCGTCTCGTCGCCGGGCACGCGCTCGGCGATCGTGGCGCTCGTGTGACCGATGCGGGGGCGCAGCTCGAAGACGTCGACGGCCCCGAGTCGCTCGCCGAGGATCTCGGCGGTGCCGGAGGTCGGGTGCATGTTCGCCGAGACGATCTGCAGCAGCGTGGTCTTGCCGGCGCCGTTGGGTCCGACCAGGACCCAGTGCTCTCCGGGCTCGACCCGCCACGACACCCCATCGAGCAAGGACTTGCCCGAGCGCACGACCGTGACGTCGTCCAGGGCGAACACAGCGGTCACCCTTCCAACCTATCGTCTCGCCCTGACCCCGGGCCGATACCCTCGACTCGATGAGCACGCCTGTTCCCGGTCACGTCCCGACCCTGCACCTCACGGCCCCGACGGTGCTCGTGACCTTCAGCGGTCCCGATCGCGCCGGAGTCTCCACGCGAGTGTTCGGGACACTCGCCGATCACGACGTCGAGGTCCTCGACATCGAGCAGCTCGTCGTGCGCGGACGGCTCGTGCTCAGCGTGCTCGTGACCGAGCCCGACGACGCGACCACGTTCGACCTCGAGGTGCGCGACGTCGCCGCCGACCTCGGGCTCGAGGTCGAGGTCGTCCGCGGCACGGGCGACAACCGCCCCCGCCGCGTCGGGCGTTCGCAGGTCGTCGTGCTCGGCGCCCCGATGCTGCCCGCAGCGATGGCCTCGATCACGAAGGGCATCAAGGACCTGGGCGGCAACATCGACCGGATCGTGCGCATGGCGCGGTACCCCGTCACGGCCATCCGGCTGGAGGTCTCCGGCGCCGAGCCGGACGCCCTCCAGGCCGAGCTCGCCACGATCGGCCACCAGCACGGCATCGACGTGGCCGTGCAGGAGCACGGGATCCTGCGGCACGCCCAGCGGCTCGTCGTCATGGATGTCGACTCCACCCTGATCCAGGGCGAGGTGATCGAGATGCTCGCCGCGCACGCCGGGTGCGAGCAGGCCGTCGCCGAGGTCACCGAGAGGGCGATGCGCGGCGAGTTGGACTTCGCGCAGTCCCTGCACGAGCGAGTGGCCCAACTGGCGGGGGTGCCGGCCTCGGCCCTCGACGACGTGTACGAGAACCTCGCGTACACCCCGGGCGCCCGCACCATGATCCGCACGCTCAAGCGACTGGGATACCGGTTCGCGCTCGTGAGCGGCGGGTTCACCCAGATCATCGAGCGGCTCGCGGCGGACCTGGGCATCGACTACTTCGCGGCCAACGACCTCGAGATCGTCGACGGCGCCCTGACCGGACGCGTCGTCGGCGCCGTCGTCGACCGGGCCGGCAAGGCCGAGGCGCTGCGGCAGTTCGCCGAGCAGGCCGGGATCAGCGTGCGGAACACCGTCGCGATCGGCGACGGCGCGAACGATCTCGACATGCTCGCCGCCGCGGGACTCGGCATCGCCTTCAACGCCAAGCCGCTGGTCCGCGACCAGGCCCGGACCTCCGTCAACGTGCCCTACCTCGACGCGATCGTGTACCTCATGGGGATCACGCGCGAGGAGGTCGAGGCGGCCGACGCCGCCGACGAGTGAGGGTGGGCTACTCGTCGTCCTCGAGGCGGAAGCCGATCTTCATCGTCACCTGGAAGTGCGACGGCTCGTCGTCGACGACCTGGCCGCGGATGCCCACGACCTCGAACCAGTCGAGGTGGCGCAGCGTCTGCGACGCCCGCTTGATGCCGCTGTCGATGGCCTCGCTGACGCCGTCGGGAGACGTGCCGACGATCTCGGTGACTCGGTAGGTGCGGTTGCTCATGAGGACATCATGCCCCGCGCGTAGAGTGGCTCGTATGGCGCGCCGTGACTCCGACGAGGTGCACTCGATCACGAGTGCCCGTGAGCCGTACAGCGCGCAGGTCGACCACCGTGAGCGCAACTACCTGATCTCGATGGCGATCCGGGTCATCTGCTTCCTGGCATTCGTCCTCATCGACCACTGGTCGCGGTGGATCTTCGGTGCCGGGGCGATCTTCCTGCCCTATGTCGCGGTCGTCATCGGCAACTCCGCGATCCGCAGCTCCGGCGACGGACCGAGCCCGTTCGGCGTCGATCGCAAGCAACTGGATCGCTAGGTGTTTCGGTTCCTCCTGAGCCCACGCTGGATCGGGCTCGCGGTCTTCTCCGCCCTGCTGGCGGTGCTGTGCGTGTGGCTCGGCGGCTGGCAGCACGATCGGTGGGAGCACCGCAAGGCCACGAACGAGATCGTCCGCGCCAACCTCGAGGCGCCGCCCGCCACCGTCTCGGACGTGCTCGCGGACGGCTGGGACGACGACCTCGAGTGGCGCACCGTGACCGCGACCGGCACGTTCGACTCCGCCCACGAGGTCACCGTCCGGTTCGCGCACCGCGACGGTCGTCCCGGTGTCGAGGTCATCACTCCCCTGCGCCAGTCCGACGGCACCGTGGTGCTCGTGGACCGGGGTTGGATCGAGGGGCCGAACACCGGCGAGGCGCCGGACGACGTCCCGGCCGCGCCGACCGGCACGGTGACCGTCACGGGCTGGCTCCAGCCCGACAGCACCGCCAATGCCGCGGCCACGACCCCGACGGACGGTCAGGTCCGCGCCGTGCGCAGTGACGCCTGGACCGACTTCCTCGGCGTCGAACCGCTCCCGGGCCACATCGTGCAGACGCAGGACATCGCGGACGGGCTGCTCGGACCGGAGGACCCCGATCTGGGCACCGGTCCCCACTTCTTCTACTCGCTGCAGTGGTACTTCTTCGCCGGGCTCGCCGTCTTCGGCTACGTCTGGTTCGTGCGCACCGAGGTGCTCGAGCGCCGTCAGGCCAGGGCGACGAGGTCGGCGTAGGTGTCGGACCACAGGTCCTCGTCGCCATCGGGCAGCAGCAGCACCCGATCGGGCTCCAACGCCAGCACCGCGCCCTCGTCGTGCGAGACGAGGATGATCGATCCCTCGTAGCGGCGGATGGCGTCGAGCACCTCGGCGCGCGAGGCGGGGTCGAGGTTGTTGGTCGGCTCGTCCAACAGCAGGACGTTGGCGCTGGAGACGATCAGACCCGCGAGGGCCAACCGCGTCCGTTCGCCACCGGAGAGCACGCCGGCCGGCTTGTCGGAGTCGTCGCCGGTGAACAGGAACGCGCCCAGCACGCTGCGGGCCTGGGTCTCGGTCAGCTCCGGCGCGGTGCGCTGCATGTTCTGCAGCACCGTGCTGTCCAGGTCGAGCGTCTCGTGCTCCTGCGCGAAGTACCCGATCTTGAGACCGTGGCCCGGGATGATCTCACCCGTGTCGGACTCCAGGGTGCCGGCGAGCATCCGCAGCAACGTCGTCTTGCCCGCGCCGTTGAGCCCCAGCACCACGACGCGGCTGCCACGGTCGATCGCGAGGTCGACGTCGGTGAAGATCTCCAGCGACCCGTACGACTTCGACAGGCCGGTGGCCATGAGCGGCGTCTTGCCGCACGGTGCCGGCTTCGGGAAGTCGATCTTGGCGACCTTCTCGGCCTGACGAACATCGTCGAGGCCGGCCATCATCTGCTCGGCGCGACGCAGCATCTGCTGGGCGGCGGACGCCTTCGATGCCTTGGCGCGCATCTTGTTGCCCTGCATGACGAGTCGCTCGGCGGTCTTCGTGGTGATCTCGCGCTCGCGCTTGCGGCGGACCTCGTCGGCCTCGCGCTGGCGCAGGTAGTGCTTCCAGCCCATGTTGTAGATGTCGATCGTCGCGCGGTTGCCGTCGAGGTAGAAGACCTTGTTGACGGTCTCCTCGACGAGCTCGACGTCGTGGCTGATGATGATCAGCCCGCCGGAGTAGGTCTGCAGGAAGCCGCGCAACCACGTGACCGAGTCGGCGTCGAGGTGGTTGGTGGGCTCGTCGAGCAGCATCGTGTCGGCGTCGCTGAACAGGATGCGAGCCAGTTCGATGCGTCGACGCTGGCCGCCGGACAGGGTGGACAGCTGCTGCTCGAGAACGCGGTCGGGCAGACCGAGGGCGTGCGAGATCGTGGCGGCCTCGGCCTCGGCGGCATACCCGCCTGCGGCACCGAACTCGGCGTCGGCGCGGGTGTACCGGCGCATGGCGTCCTCGGCGAGCGCGGAGTCGGACGAGGCCATCTCGACCTCGGCCTGGCGCATGCGACGCATCGACTCGTCGAGGCCGCGCGCGGACAGGATGCGGTCGCGCGCCGTGATGGTCAGGTCGCCGGTCTTCGGATCCTGCGGCAGGTAGCCGATCTCACCGGAGCGCGTGATGGTGCCGGAGGAGGGCTCGCCGCCACCGGCCAGCAGCTTGGTGAGGGTGGTCTTGCCGGCGCCGTTGCGGCCGACGAGGCCGATCTTGTCGCCCTTCGTGACCCGGAACGAGACGTCGGACATCAGAACGCGCGCGCCGAAGCGCAGCTCCACATTGGAAGCGGTGATCATGGAAGTGCCTTCGTGAGGGGGTGAACGGGCGAGGACGCAGGGGTCGAGCGTCACTCCAGCCGGATCATGTTCACCGCAACAGTCTACGCAGCCACCGCGGTGGCACGAAATCGTCGTGACGCAGGTCTCAGCGGGCGACGGCCTGCGCCTCGACGACGTTCGGGGCGTCGAGTCGGTCGGTCAGCCGATGTTGAAGCCGAGGGCGCGCAGCATCTCGCGGCCGTCGTCGGTGATCTTGTCCGGGCCCCACGGCGGCATCCAGACCCACTCGATCCGGAAGTCGTTCACGAGACCGTCGAGCGCGGCGCGCGTCTGGTCCTCGATGACGTCGGTCAACGGGCAGGCCGCGGACGTGAGGGTCATCTGCAGGATCGCGTTGCTGTGCTCGTCGACGTGCACGCCGTAGACGAGGCCCAGGTCGACGACGTTGATCCCGAGCTCGGGGTCGACGACATCCTTCATCGCCTCCTCGACGTCCTCCTGCGTCGTGGCGCCCGGCTGGACCGTGACGTCGGGCAGGTCACTGTGGTCGGTACCGATCTCGTTCGTGGTCATGCGTCCTCCTTGGCGAGGGCTCGGGAAACCGCATCCTTGAACGCCATCCAGGACAGGAGGGCGCACTTGACGCGGGCGGGGAACTGGGCGACACCGGCGAACGCGATGCCGTCCTCGAGGACGTCCTCGTCGGGCTCGACCTGGCCGCGACCCTGCATGAGCTCCTGGAACACGTCCAGGGTCGCAAGGCCGTCGGCGACCGACTTGCCGACGATCAGGTCGTTCAGCACGGACGCGGACGCCTGGCTGATCGAGCAGCCCTCGGCGGCGTACGACACGTCCTGCACCATCTCACCGTCGAGGTGGACGCGCAGCGTGATCTCGTCGCCGCACGTCGGGTTCACATGGTGCACCTCGGCCTCGAACGGGTCGCGCAGACCCGCACCGTGGGGGTGCTTGTAGTGTTCCAGGATGATGTCCTGGTACATCGCGTCGACATTTGCTGCGTTCATGGTCATACCCCGAAGTACTTCTGGGTGTGCCGGATCCCCGCGACGAGTGCGTCGATCTCGGCCTCGGTCGTGTACAGGTAGAACGACGCGCGGGTCGTCGACTGGACGCCGAAGCACTGGTGCAACGGCTTGGCGCAGTGGTGTCCGGCCCGGACGGCGACGCCCTGGCTGTCGAGCAGCTGCGCGACGTCGTGCGGGTGCACGCCGTCGAGGGTGAAGCTGATCGCTCCCCCGCGGTCGACCGGCTCCTTCGGACCCACGATCGTGACGCCGGGCAGCTCGTTCAACTGGCCGAGCGCGTAGGCGGTGATCTGCTGCTCGTGCGCGGCGACGTTCTCCATGCCGAGCGCGGTCAGGTAGTCGACCGCGGCACCCAGCCCGACCGACTGCGCGATCGGCGGCGTGCCGGCCTCGAAGCGGTGCGGCGGTGCGGCGAAGGTCGTGTGCTCCATCGAGACGGTCTCGATCATCTCGCCGCCACCGAGGAACGGCGGCAGCTCGGCGAGCAGGTCGTAGCGACCCCACAGCACGCCGATGCCCGTCGGACCGACCATCTTGTGACCGGTGAAGGCCACGAAGTCGGCGCCGAGCGCAGCGACGTCGACCGGCAGCTGCGGCACGGCCTGCGAGGCGTCGATCACGACGAGCGCACCCACCTCGTGGGCACGCCGCACGACCTCGGCGACGGGGTTGATCGTGCCGAGCATGTTCGACACCCACGTGACCGAGACGACCTTGGTCCGCTCCGTCAGCTCGAGCGAGTCGAGGTCGAGCCGACCCTCGGGCGTCACGCCGTACCAGCGCAGCGTCGCGCCGGTGCGCTGCGTGAGGAGCTGCCACGGCACGAGGTTGGAGTGGTGCTCCATCTGCGTGACGACCACCTCGTCGCCCTCGGCCACGCGACCGGCGTCGCCGAGCACCCGCGCGACGAGGTTGAGCGCCTCGGAGGCGTTCTTCGTGAAGATGACCTCGTCACGACTCGGTGCGCCGATGAAGCCGGCGACCTTGTCGCGACCGAGCTCGAACGCAGCGCTGGCCTCGGCACCGAGCTGGTGCATCGCCCGGGCGACGTTCGCGTTGTGCTCGAGGTAGTGGCGCTCGATCGCGTCGACGACCTGGCGCGGCTTCTGCGACGTGTTGGCGCTGTCGAGGTACACCAGCGGACGGTCGCCCGCCAGGGTCCTCGACAGGATGGGGAAGTCCTTGCGGACCGCCTCGACGTCGTAGTTGCTCATGGTCACTCCCGTCAGACCGAGGCCTTGACGAACTTGTCGTAGCCCTCGACCTCGAGCTGCTCGGCGAGCTCGCGGCCACCGGTCTCGGCGAGCCGGCCGGCCACGAACACGTGGACGTAGTCGGGCTGGATGTAGTTCAGGATGCGGGTGTAGTGCGTGATCAGCAGGACTCCGCGGTCGCCCTGCGCCGAGTAGCGGTTCACGCCGTCGGACACGACGCGCAGGGCGTCGATGTCCAGACCCGAGTCGGTCTCGTCCAGCACCGCGAAGCGCGGGTTCAGCAGCTCGAGCTGGGCGATCTCGTGGCGCTTCTTCTCGCCGCCGGAGAAGCCCTCGTTGACCGAGCGCTGCGCGAACGTGGGATCGAGCGTCATGCGCTCGAGCGCCGCGTTGACGTCCTTGACCCACGTGCGCAGCTTGGGCGCCTCGCCGTCGATCGCGGTCTTGGCCGTGCGCAGGAAGTTCGCGACCGACACACCGGGCACCTCGACGGGGTACTGCATCGCGAGGAACAGGCCGGCGCGGGCGCGCTCGTCGACGCCCATCGCCAGCAGGTTCTGACCGTCGAGCAGCACCTCGCCGTCGGTGACGTTGTACTTCGGGTGGCCGGCGATCGAGTAGGCCAGCGTGGACTTGCCGGAGCCGTTCGGGCCCATGATGGCGTGGACCTCACCGGAGTTGATGGTCAGGTCGACGCCGCGCAGGATCTCCTTCTCGCCGTCCTCGGTCGTGACCGAGACGTGAAGGTTCTTGATCTCCAGGGTGCTCATGCTTCAGTTCTCCTCAGGGACCTCGACGAAGACGACGTCGCCCTCGATCGTGGTGGTGTAAACGGGTACGGGTTCGGTGGCGGGCAGACCGTTCGGCTCGCCGGTCTTGAGCGAGAAGCGCGATCCGTGCAGGAAGCACTCGATCTCGCATGCGGCCAGATCGACGTCGCCGTCCGAGAGCGGGATCTCGGCGTGCGAGCACCAGTCCTCGATCGCGTAGACGGTCTGGCCGTCACGCACGAGAGCGATGTCGTGGCCGCCCGCCTCGGTGGCGAACGTCGCGCCGTCGGGCAGTTCGCCCAGCGTCGCGATCCGGTGCTTGGTCATGCGAGCCGTCCGACGACGGTGGCCAGCTCGTCCTCGATCGCGGCCATGAGCCGTTCCTGCAGGTCCTCGACGCCGACGCGACGGATGATGTCGTTGAAGAAGCCGTGCACGACGAGACGCCGTGCCTCGGTCTCCTCGATGCCGCGGCTCTGCAGGTAGAACAGGTGCTCGTCGTCGAAGCGTCCGGTCGTGGACGCGTGTCCTGCGCCCGCGATGTCGCCGGTCTCGATCTCGAGGTTCGGCACGGAGTCGGCGCGCGCACCGTCGGTCAGGACGAGGTTGTCGTTCTGCTCGAACGTGTCGATGCCCTGGGCGACCTTGCGGATCAGGACGTTGCCGATCCACACGGTGCGGGCGCCCTGGCCCTGCAGCGCTCCCTTGTACTCCACGTTGCTGCGGGTCTTGGGCGCGGTGTGGTCGACGAACTGGCGGTGCTCGAGGTGCTGACCGGCGTCGGCGAAGTAGATGCCGAGCAGGTCGACGCTGCCGCCGGGCCCGCGGTAGTCGACGTTCGTCGACGAGCGCACGAGGTCGCCGCCGAGGGTGAACTCGAAGAACCGCACGGTCGCGTCGCGGCCGACGCTGATGCCGTGCTGGACGGCATGGACCGCGTCGTCGTTCCAGTCGGCGAGGTTGACGATGTCGACCTGCGCGCCGTCACCGATCAGGTACGTGACGTTCGTGGCGTACGTGGCCGAGCCGACGTGGTCGAACAGGATCGTGGCCTTCGAGAAGGGCGCGACCTTGACCACGATGTGGCCCCACGCGACGTCCTCGACCGAGTTGCCCGTCAGCCTCAGGCGGGCGGGTGCGTCCAGCTCGCCGTCGACCTCGACCAGGGCCACGGCGGTGGCGTTCTGGACGGCCAGCGCGGCGAGCCGGTCCAGAGGCGCGATGCCGCCGAGGGCCTTGGCCTCCTCGGTCGTGATGGGAGTCAGCTTCACGCCCGCGGGCAGGTCCTCCTCGAGCGCGAGGTGGGCGTCCGACGGCGCGCCGTCGAGCAGTCCACGCAGGCGCTTGAGCGGCGTGAACCGCCAGATCTCCTCGAGGCCCGTGGGCTTCGGGTGGTCGGCGATGTCGTAGGACGGCACCGGGTGCAGGTGGGACTGCACGTGCTCCAACTCGAGGACCTGGTTGATGTTCTCGATGTTCGTGTCGGTGGTGACGGTCATCCGACAGCACCCTCCATTTGCAGCTCGATGAGACGGTTCAGTTCCAGCGCGTACTCCATGGGCAGCTCGCGCGCGATCGGCTCGACGAAGCCGCGCACGATCATCGCCATGGCCTCGTCCTCCTCCATCCCGCGCTGCATGAAGTAGAAGAGCTGGTCGTCGCTGACCTTCGAGACCGTGGCCTCGTGGCCGAGCGTGACGTCGTCCTCGCGGACGTCGACGTACGGGTAGGTGTCCGAGCGGCTGATCTGGTCGACCAGGAGCGCATCGCACTTGACGGTGCTGGCAGAGCCGTGCGCGCCCTCGTTGACCTGCAGCAGGCCGCGGTACGACGTGCGACCGCCGCCGCGCGCGACCGACTTGCTCAGGATCGAGCTGGACGTGTTCGGGGCGACGTGCACCATCTTGGCGCCGGTGTCCTGGTACTGGCCCTCGCCGGCGAACGCGATCGAGAGCGTCTCGCCGCGGGCCTGCTCGCCCATCAGGTAGACGGCCGGGTACTTCATCGTGACCTTGGAGCCGATGTTGCCGTCGACCCACTCCATCGTGGCGCCGGCCTCGCACGTGGCGCGCTTCGTCACGAGGTTGTAGACGTTGTTCGACCAGTTCTGGATCGTCGTGTAACGGACGCGGGCGCCCTTCTTCACGATGATCTCGACGACGGCGCTGTGCAGCGAGTCGGTCTTGTAGATCGGCGCGGTGCAGCCCTCGACGTAGTGGATGTAGGAGTCCTCGTCGGCGATGATCAGCGTCCGCTCGAACTGACCCATGTTCTCGGTGTTGATCCGGAAGTAGGCCTGCAGCGGGATGTCGACGTGGACGCCCTTGGGCACGTAGATGAACGAGCCGCCGGACCACACCGAGGTGTTGAGGGCCGCGAACTTGTTGTCGCCGACCGGGATCACGGTGCCGAAGTACTCCTGGAAGAGCTCCGGGTGCTCCTTGAGCGCGGTGTCGGTGTCGAGGAAGATGACGCCCTTCTCCTCCAGATCCTCGCGGATCTGGTGGTAGACGACCTCGGACTCGTACTGGGCCGCGACGCCGGAGACGAGGCGCTGCTTCTCGGCCTCGGGGATGCCGAGGCGGTCATACGTGTTCTTGATGTCCTCGGGCAGCTCTTCCCACGTGGTCGCCTGCTTCTCGGTCGAGCGCACGAAGTACTTGATGTTGTCGAAGTCGATCGCGTCCAGATCGGCGCCCCACGTCGGCATCGGCTTGCGCTCGAAGAGCTTGAGGCCCTTGAGGCGCAGGTCGAGCATCCACTGCGGTTCGCTCTTCTTGCCCGAGATGTCGCGCACGACGGCGTCGCTGAGGCCGCGCTGGGCGCTCGCCCCGGCGACGTCGGCGTCGTGCCAGCCGAACTCGTAGTTGCCGACCTCCTTGAGACCGGGATTCAGCTCCTCGATCGAGGTCGTGTCGTTCGTGGTGGTCATCGCGACAGCCTTTCCGTGTTCGACAGGGGCGCGTGGGGCAGGTGCGTCGTGCACACCCCGTCGCCGTGGGCGATGGTCGCCAACCGTTGGACGTGGGTGCCCAACAGGTCGGCGAAGATCTCGGTCTCCGCCTCGCACAGTTGCGGGAACTCCTCGGCCACATGGGCGACCGGGCAGTGGTGCTGGCAGATCTGGACGCCCAGGGGCGTCGAGCTGGTGGAGGCGGCGAAGCCGTCGTCGCTGAGCGCTCGCGCCAGGACCTCGGCGTGCTCGGCCGGCGGCACGTGCTCCAGCAGCGCGGCGTACCGGGTGCGGAACTCGGCGAGACGGTGACGCGCGAACGCCAGGACGGCCGCGTCTCCCCCGGCCTCGCGCAGGAACCGCAGCGCCTGGGCGGCGAGGTCGTCGTACGTGTGGGTGAACGTGTCGCGGCCCGCGTCGGTGAGCGCGAACACGCGCGCGGGGCGGCCGCGCCGACGCTGTCCGCTGATGCGCTCCTCGCGCGCCTCGACCAGGCCGATCTCGGCGAGGTGCTCGAGGTGACGACGGACGGCGGCGGGGGTCAGCTTGAGGCGCTCGGCCAGGGCCGTCGCCGTGCTCGGACCGTTCTCGAGGATGCTCCCGGCGACCCGTTCGCGCGTGGGGGAATCGTCGACGACCGACGGCTCCTCACTCACGCGCATGTTTTTCACAACACCATTGTGACGTTAATGCTTCCACCCATTCAACGAAGGACACCCTCAGTGAGGCATGCCTCACGAGAAAGCCTTCGACGCCGAACCCCGTTATCATGGCCGCATGCTGCTCAGGGGGAAGCGCATCGCGGCCGTCGTCGTGACGCTCATGTCCATGTCCATGCTCGCGTCCTGCGGAGGTTCGGCCGACGAGCCCGACCCCACGACCGCCACGTCCGCCTCGGCCACGCCGACGGCGTCCGACGAGGCCGATGCCGCGGCGGTGCTCGAGAAGTTCTGGACCGAGCGGGTGCGCGTCGAGACCTCGGGCGACTACGACTCGGCCGACTTCACCGGGATCGTCGCACCCGATGCGATCGAACCCATCAAGCAGCGCTACAGCCAGTACGACGACGGCGGCTTCCACCGGGTCGGCGAGCCGCAGCTGCGCGACTACACCACCGTGGTCGACGGCGACACCGCGATCGCGACGGTGTGCGTCAACGAGGACGACTGGGGCGCCGAGGCCGACGGCAAGATCGTCGAGTCCGAGCCCGCGGGCTGGTACGCCTCCAGCCACGCACTCGAGCAGACCGACGGCGCGTGGCTCATCGTGGGCGACGCCAAGACCCCGGCGGGGGTCACGTGCTGACCGCGGCTCGCCGGTTCACGATCGTCGCGGTGGCGTGCGCGGCGGCCGTCGTCGGTCTCGCGTCCGTGGCTCACGCCGCGACCTGCAGCGCCTGGGGCGACGTCGATCCCGACCAGCCCGGGATCCAGTACGGCTGCGTCAGCTGGACCGGCGGCGGCAACGACGGCGGTGGCGGCGGCGATGACGGAGGCGGCGGTGGCGGCGGGTCCAGCGAGCCGTCGTGCACGTTCTTCGACCTCTGGAACGACTTCTGCAGCGGCCCGCGGGCCTGTTTCATCAACGACCCGGCCGCGATCCAGGACCTGGACGAGGCGCGCGAGGTCACCCCGGGCCTGTCGGACCAGCCGGAGGAGGCCGACCACCTGATCTACACCAGCTGCCGGCGCGACGCGAACGACGACGAGGTCCAGACGTACTACTGGGACTCGGAGTTCGACGAGGGACCGACGCTCGAGGAGCGCATCGTGGCCGCGCGGGGGGCCTTGGTCCTGCCGACGGTCCGACCCGTGTTCAATCCGCCGACGCGGACCCTGGTCAACCTCGAGACGTGGTGGTGGGCCGAGGGCGCGTCGACCGGCGAGGTCGTCGGGTCGGAGGCCCTGGGCCTGCGGGCGATCGCGACGCCACGCGGCATGACCGTGACCGCGGCCGGCCAGACGCTCCAGTGCCCCGTCGTGACGCAGCGCTCGGACGCCTGCGCCATGACGTTCCGGCGCGCGGGCGACTTCACCGCCACGATCACGATCGTCTACGACATCCGCTTCGAGATGAACGGCACCGTGATCGACGTGCCCACGGGCGCGGAGGACCTCACCTCGATCACGACGTCCGGGACGACGCAGGTGCCGGTGCTCGAGGTCCAGTCGATCGTGACCGACGTCGACTGAACCGGCGTAGGGTCGGCTCATGGCGGCGTCGGCAGTCGAGGTCGAGGCGGGTGGACGCGCGGTACGCGTCTCGTCGCCCGATCGGGTGATCTTCGAGGCGACCGACCGCACGCCTGCCATCACGAAGCTCGAGGTCGTCGAGTACTACGTGGCTGTCGGCGACGGGCTCATGCGCGCCCTCGACGAGCGCCCGACGACGCTCGAGCGCTGGCCGAAGGGCTTCCGGCCCGACATGGTGATGGCGACGCGGGCCGACGGGCACGGGGACGCGTTCTACCAGAAGCGCGTGCCCAAGGGCGCTCCCCCGTACCTGGAGACGGTGCGCATCCACTTCCCGTCCGGCCGGCGTGCGGACGAGATCTGCCCGACGGAGATCGCCGTGGCGGCGTGGGCGGCGCACATGGGCACCCTGACGTTCCATCCGTGGCCGGTCCGTCGCGCCGACGTGGACCACCCGGACGAGCTGCGCATCGACCTCGACCCGCAGCCCGGCACCGACTTCCACGACGCCCAGCGCGTCGCCCGGTCCGCCAAGGAGCTGCTCGAGGAGATCGGCATCCGCGGCTTCGCCAAGACCAGCGGCAACCGTGGCGTCCACGTCTTCGTCCGGATCGAGCCGCGCTGGACGTTCACCGACGTGCGTCACGCCGCGCTCGCGTTCGGCCGGGAGCTGGAGCGTCGCGACGAGGGCGTCACGACCAAGTGGTGGAAGGAGGAGCGCGGCGAGCGGATCTTCGTCGACTTCAACCAGAACGCGCGCGACCGCACGATCGCCAGCGCGTACAGCCTCCGCCCCAAGCCGGGCGCTCCGGTCTCCACTCCGCTGACGTGGGACGAGCTGTTCGACGTCGAGGACCCGCGCGACCTCAACCTCACGACCGTGCCGGCGTTGTTGGCGCAGCGTCCGGACGCGTGGACCGAGATCGACGACGTCCAGCACTCGCTGGAGACGATGCTCGAGTGGTACGACCGCGACGAGGCCGAGGGACTGGGCGAGATGCCCTACCCGCCGGACTACCCGAAGATGCCCGGCGAGCCGCGACGGGTGCAGCCCAGTCGCAAGCGCGCCGAGGCAGATTCAGGGTGAAACTCCGAGTTGAACCCTCGTTGCCACGGCGCGATCCGCATCCGCCACCTAGGTTGGGCGTGCCCCGAACTTCGGTCGGGGTGTGGGCCGTCTTGCAGCAGCGGCCCCGGGAATCGCCCCAGTCAGCATCGGGAGGCTGGGGCGATTCCTTGTCCCCTGCACCGCACATCGCGATTCGGCCCGGGATACCGCCACAACTCGGTGTTACATCATGGATCGATACGCGCACCGTCTGTCACACAGGAACCGTCCCGCCAGTCTCCCTCGGCGGGGCGGTTCCGCTCGGTTAGGGTCGGGCCGTGAGCGTTCGCAAGGCCCCCGCCGGCTGGTACGACGATCCCGCCGGTGGCGGAGGACGTCGCTACTGGAACGGCACGACGTGGACCCAGCGGGTCGAGACCGGCCGATCGTCGGCCCGCCCCGTCGACCGCGACCGGCTCCCGGACGGCTACATGATGCTCAACGGACACCGGGTGAAGCTGGGCACGAAGGCCGTCGCGATCCGGGCGGCGCGGTCCCACGGCGTCCGGAACCTCGTGGCGTTCCTCGTGGTCGCCGGGGTCGCGTTCCTCGGGCTCGTCTGGCTGTTCTCGACCCTCGGCGGGTGATCCACGCCTACTGCAGGACGTCGGCGAGGTCGTACCTCGCGACCTCCTCCAGCTGCTCGTAGGTGCACGACTGCGGCTCGCGGTCGGGACGCCACCGCTGGAACCGCGCGGTGTGGCGGAACCGGGCATGGTCGCCGGCGCCCTCCATGTGCTCGTAGCCGACCTCGGCGACGCGCTCGGGGCGCAGGGGCACGAACGAGAGGTCCTTCGTGCCCGTCCACCGGCTCTGCCCACCGGGAAGGCGCCCCTCGGCCTGGGCCGCCTCGTCGCGCCACGACGCCCACGGGTGCGACTCCCCCTCGCCGACCACGAGCGGCGCGAGCTCCGTCACGAGCTCGGCCCGTCGGGTCTCGGTGAACGAGGCGGCCACGCCCACGTGCTGCAGCCGCCCGTCGTCGGCATGGATGCCCAGCAGCATCGACCCGAGCAGAGGGCGCTCGGCGGTCGAGTTCTTGTGCAGGCGGTACCCCGCCACGACGACGTCGGCGGTCCGGGCGTGCTTGACCTTGATCATCGCGCGACCGTTCGGCGTGTACGGGGCGTCGAGCCGTTTCGCGATCACGCCGTCCAACCCCGCGCCCTCGAAGCGCTCGAACCACCGCTCGGCCTCCTCGGGGTCCTCGGTCACGCGCGTGACGTGCACGGGAGGCCGGGCGTCCGCGAGCGCGTCCACGAGCGCCGGCCGGCGCACCGACAGGGGCTCGTCGAGGAACGACCGGTCCCCCAGCGCCAGCAGGTCGAACGCCACGAACGACGCCGGCGTCGCCTCGCTCAGCATCGTGACCCGCGACGCCGCCGGGTGGATGCGGCTCGTCAGCGCGTCGAAGCTCAGCCGACCGTCCTGGGCGATCACGATCTCGCCGTCGAGGACGCAGCGGTCCGGCACGTTGGCCCGGATCGCCTCGACCACCTCGGGAAAGTAGCGGGTCAGTGGCTTGGTGGACCGACTGGCGATCTCGACCTCGTCGCCGTCACGGAAGATCACGGCGCGGAAGCCGTCCCACTTCGGCTCGTACGTGAGACCACCACCGGCGGGAACGGCCTTGGCGGACTTCGCGAGCATGGGCGCCAACGGGGGCTGCACGGGCAGGTCCATGGGCCCAAACTGCCACATCTAGACTGTCCCGGTGCCCCACTCGTCGACGGATCCGGCTGTCGAGGTCCGCGACCTCGTCATGCACTACGGTCGCGGCGACAAGATCGTCCGCGCGGTCGACGGGCTGAACCTCGCGGTCCCGCCCGGCTCCGTCACCGCGATCCTGGGCCCGAACGGCGCCGGCAAGACCACCACGATCGAGACGTGCGAGGGCTTCCGGCGACCGCAGTCCGGCACGATCCGCGTCCTGGGCCTCGACCCGGTGGCCGACGCCGCTCAACTGCGGCCCCGTGTGGGCGTCATGCTGCAGTCCGGCGGCGCCTGGCTGGGCGTGCGGACCGACGAGATGCTCCGGCACGTCGCCTCGCTGTACGCCGAGCCGCTTGACGTGGACGGCCTCGTCGAACGACTCGGGATGGGCGGGTTCGCCCACACGTCCTACCGACGCCTCTCCGGCGGCCAGAAGCAACGGCTGTCGCTCGCGATGGCGATCGTCGGCCGGCCCGAGCTGGTGTTCCTCGACGAGCCGACCGCGGGCCTGGACCCGCAGTCACGGCGAGCCACGTGGGACCTCGTCGACGAACTGCGGCGCCACGGCGTCACCACGGTCCTGACGACCCACTACATGGACGAGGCGCACGAGCTGTCCGATCTCGTCCACATCATCGATGCGGGCCGCGTCATCGCGTCCGGCACGCCGTCCGAACTGGTTGCCGAGGGAGCCCGGAACACGATCCGCTTCCACGCCCCGGCCGGCCTCGACCTCGAGTCGCTCACGAAGGAACTGCCCGACGGCGCCGGCGTCACCGAGCCGAGCCCCGGTCACTACGTCGTCGCGACCGAGGTCGACCCGACGGTGCTCCACCGGGTCACGGGCTGGTGCGCGGCACACGACGTCCTCGTGGAGTCGGTGCTGGTCGAACGACAGACCCTCGAGGACCGGTTCCTCGAGCTCACCGGCCGGGAGCTGAGATGAGCGACGTGGACCTCTCCCCCGCACCCGGCGCCGCGCCGGCCGCCCGCCGGCTGCTCAGCCAGGCGCGGATGGAGCTGCGCCTGACGCTGCGCAACGGCGAGCAGGTGTTGTTGACGTTCATCATTCCCGTCCTGCTGCTCGTGGCGGGCTCGCGGTCCGATCGGCTCGTCGGCGGGGACCGGCCGATCGACGTCGTCGCCCCCGGGGTGCTCGGCCTGGCGATCCTGTCCACCTCGTTCACGTCGCTCGCGATCGCGACGGCCTTCGAGCGGCGCTACGGCGTCCTGAAGCGGCTCGGCGCCACGCCCCTGTCGCGCACCGGGCTGCTCGGCGGCAAGGTGCTCGCGGTCGCCGTCGTCGAGGCCGGCCAGTTCGTCCTGCTCTCGCTCCTGGCCCTCGCACTCGGTTGGAACCCGACGGGCGGCGCCTCCGCCTGGTTCTGGCTCGTCGTCCTGGCCCTGCTCGCGACGATCGCCTTCGGCGGTCTGGGCCTGCTGATGGCCGGCACGCTGCGTGCCGAGGCGACGCTCGGACTGGCCAACCTCGTGTACGTGCTGCTGCTCGTCGGCGGCGGCGTGCTGCTCCCGCTCGACCGCTATCCCGATGCCGTGCACGACGCGCTGGTCCTGCTGCCGTCGGGCGCGCTCGGCGAGGGTCTGCGGCACGCTTTCACGACCGGGTCGCCCGGTACCGTCGAAGTGGTGGTGCTCGCCGTGTGGGCCGTCGTGGCCGCGGCCGCCGCCGGAAGGTGGTTCAAGTGGGAGTGACGCAGGCCGGCCGACGCACCTCGTCGCGGTCAACGGTCGAGAAGTGGGCGTGGGCGAACCTCGCCGCCAACATCGTCATCATCCTGACCGGTGGCCTGGTCCGGCTCACGGCGTCGGGCCTCGGCTGCCCCACGTGGCCGCGGTGCACCGACGAGTCGTTCGTGCCCCACGGCGCCCTCGGCTGGCACGGGATCATCGAGTTCGGCAACCGGACCCTCACGTACGTGCTCATCGTGATCGCCATCGGCACGGTCGTCGCCGTGTGGCGCTGGCCCGGGGCGACCCGGGCGCAGTGGCGCCTCGCGCTCGGCATTGCCCTCGGCATCCCGTTCCAGGGCGTGATCGGCGGCATCACCGTCCTGACCGAGCTCAACCCCTGGGTCGTCGCGCTGCACCTCGTGCTGTCGATGGCGCTCGTCGTCGCGGCCACCGCCTTCCTCGTCAGCGTGCGCGGAGGCGAGGGCACGGTCGACCGGACCCCGGCGATGCTCGTGCGTGCGGCCTACGTCGTCCTGCTGGCGGCGATCTATCTCGGCACGATCGTCACGGGCAGCGGCCCGTACGCCGGCGACGCCGACGCGCCGCGCAACGACCTCAACCCCGAGACGTGGAGTCGCGTCCACGCGTTGAGCGTCTGGACCTTCCTGGTCCTCGCGGTCGTGGCGACCGTCCTGCTGCGTGGTCGGGCCCGCCGGGCCGGGCTGCTCGTGCTCGCCGTCGGCGCGGCCCAGGGCCTGATCGGCTACGTCCAGTACTTCACTGATCTGCCGATGGCCCTCGTGGCGATGCACCTGGTCGGTGCGGCCGTTCTGTTGGCGACGGCCACGCGGTGGGTGCTGGTGGCGCGGCCCGTCTCATCGTGAACGTGCCCTCCTCGTCGGGCTCGCCGGGCACCAGCACGAAGCCCTGATCGCAGTAGAACCCGATCGCGTCGGCGTTCCCGGCCATCACCCGCAGGCCCACCGCGCTCCCGTCCGCCTCCGCCACGACGGCGGCCACGAGTGCGACGCCGACTCCGCGGCCACGCACCTCGGGAGCGACCCACATCGACACCAGCTCGAGCCCGTCGCCGGCGTCCAGGCCGACGATCCCGACGTCATGGCCGTGCTCGTCGACGGCGAGGAACGAGGCCCCCGGCGCGGCGAGCCGGGCCCGCCAGTGCGGTTCATCGTCGGGGCGCGCGTGAGCACCGGCACTGAACGCCTCCGGGTCGGTCTGCAGGCCACGACGGCGCACGGCCCGCAGGCGGCGCCAGTCGTCGGCCGTGGCGCGCTCGATCCGGACGGTCACGCGGCCGGGTTCTGGCGGCGGCTCTCGAGGTGTTGGCGCACGGACCACGAGACGACCACCAGCACCGTCGCTCCGATCGCCGCACCGATGCCGATCATGAGCACGCCCACGAGGTACAGCCCCGTCTCGTCGTCGGACCAGCTCGACGCCACCGCGGCGCACAGGCCCACGACCGACGACACGATGATCGGCAGCAGCAGCGTGCGATCGGCGAGCCAACCGAAGACGATGCCGAGCGCGATCAGGATCAGCACCACGGGCACGACCTGACCCACGGTGTACTGGTCGTCGTCGTCACGGCCGAGGAACACCCACCACGTGGCGGCGGTGCAGAGGGCGGGTACGAGCCAAGCGATCATTCCGCGCATGGCGCGAGCGTAGCCCGGCTCAGCGGAAGAAGGGATCCAGCGCGGCCGAGACGAACAGCAGCGCGAGGTACGCGTTCGAGAAGTGGAACAGGCGCATCGGCTTGATGACCGACAGCTCCTCGGACTCGCGGGTGCGGGCACGCAGGTCGTAGGCCTCGATGAGGAACACGATGCCCAGGATGATCGCCATCGACGGGTAGAACCACCCGGTGTACGCGACCGGCCACACCACGAGCGACGTGATGACCGTGGCCCACGTGTAGCGGACGATCTGCCGTCCGACCTCGGCCGCCGGCGCGACCGACGGCAGCATCGGCACCGAGGCCGCCGCGTAGTCCTCGCGGTAGCGCAGGGCCAGCGCCCAGAAGTGCGGCGGCGTCCAGAAGAACACCACGAGGAACAGCACGATCGGCGTCCACGCCAGCTCGTTCGTCACGGCGGTCCAGCCGATCAGCGGCGGGAAGCAGCCGGCGGCACCGCCCCACACGATGTTCTGCGTCGTGCGGCGCTTGAGCAGCATCGTGTAGCCGACGACGTAGAAGACGTTCGCGGCGAGAGCCAGGATCGAGGAGAGCCAGTTGACCGCGAAGCCGAGCCACAGGGTCGAGACGACGCCGAGCACGAGCCCGAACACGAGGGCGTTGCGGGTGCCGACCTGGTGCCGCGGGAGCGGGCGGCGGGCCGTGCGGCGCATCTTCTGGTCGATGTCGGCGTCGACGACGCAGTTGAGCGCGTTCGCCGAGCCGGCCGAGAGCGCGCCGCCGACGAGCGTCGCGACGACGAGCCACAGGTCGGGGACGCCCTGCTCCGCCAGGAACATCACGGGGACCGTGGTCAGCAGGAGCAGCTCGATGATGCGCGGCTTCGTGAGCGCCACGTACGCGAGGAGGACGTCCCGGCGGCCGGGTCCGTCGGCTGCGGTGTCGTCTCGGGTCGCGTGCGGAAGGACGGTCACGTGGCAGAGTCTAATGCCCGGCGGATAGTCTCGAACCCAAGACCTCAGCGACCCATCCCACGCAGACCCCAGGAGTGCCGCGGTGACCGACGCCCCCATCACCACCCAGCCCACGATCGAGTGGTCGGAGGTCGACGACCGCGCGGTCGACACGGCGCGGCTGCTGGCGGCCGACGCCGTCCAGAAGGCCGGGCACGGCCACCCCGGCACGGCGATGAGCCTGGCCCCCGCGGCCTACCTGATCTACCAGAAGCTCATGAACCACGATCCCGCCGATCCGACGTGGCTCGGCCGCGACCGGTTCGTGCTCTCGTGCGGGCACTCGAGCCTCACGCAGTACGTCCAGCTGTTCCTCGCGGGCTACCCGATGGCGATCGAGGACCTCAAGTCGCTGCGCACGTGGGGCAGCCAGACTCCGGGCCATCCCGAGTACGGCCACACCCCCGGCGTCGAGGTGACCACCGGGCCGCTGGGCCAGGGCATCGCGAACGCCGTCGGCATGGCGATGGCCGCCCGCCGCGAGCGGGGCCTGTTCGACCCGTACGCGGGCGCCGGCGAGAGCCCGTTCGACCACGACATCTACGTGATCGCCTCCGACGGCGACATGCAGGAGGGCGTGTCCGGCGAGGCCTCGTCGCTCGCCGGCCTGCAGCAGCTCGGCAACCTGACGCTGCTGTACGACGACAACAAGATCTCGATCGAGGACGACACCGACGTCGCGTTCACCGAGGACGTCGCGCTGCGCTACGAGGCCTACGGCTGGCACGTGCAGACGGTCGACTGGACCCATGGCGGCGGCGAGTACCGCGAGGACGTCCACGCCCTGGCCGACGCGTACGCGGCGGCGAAGAGCATCACCGATCGACCCAGTCTGATCGTCCTGCGCACGATCATCGCGTGGCCCGCGCCGCACGCCCAGAACACGGGTGCCTCGCACGGATCGGCTCTCGGCGTCGACGAGATCCGCGCCACGAAGGAGCTGCTCGGCTTCGATCCCGACGTCGACTTCGCGGTCGACGACGAGGTCCTGGCGCACACGCGGCAGACCCTCGAGCGCGGTGCGGCGGCGCATGCCGAGTGGCAGACGCGCTTCGACCTGTGGGTGACGGCCAACGGCGACCGCAAGGAGCTGCTCGACCGGCTGTCCGCCCGTGAGCTGCCCGCGGGCTGGGACGCCGACCTGCCCGTCTACGAGCCGAGCGAGAAGGGTGTCGCGACCCGCGTCGCGTCGGGAGACTTCCTCGCGGCCGCCGCGCCGCGGCTGCCCGAGCTGTGGGGCGGTTCGGCCGACCTGGCCGGCTCCAACAACACGACGCCCAAGGGCGAGCCCTCGTTCCTGCCGCCGCAGAACTCGACGAAGAAGTTCACGGGCGACTGGTACGGCCGTGTGCTGCACTTCGGCATCCGCGAGCACGCGATGGGCTCGATCATGAACGGCATCGCGCTGCACGGCCCGACGCGCCCCTACGGCGGCACGTTCCTGGTCTTCAGCGACTACATGCGACCGGCGGTGCGCCTCGCTGCCCTGCAGGAGCTGCCGGTCACCTACGTGTGGACGCACGACTCGATCGGCCTGGGCGAGGACGGACCCACGCACCAGCCGGTCGAGCACCTGGCCGCGCTGCGGGCGATTCCCGGCCTCGACGTCGTCCGCCCCGCGGACGCCAACGAGACGGTCGCCGTGTGGAAGAACGTCCTCGAGCGCCAGCACCGGCCCGCCGCGCTCGCGCTGAGCCGGCAGAACCTGCCGGTGTACCCGCGCGACGGTGAGTTCGGCGCCGCCGACCAGGCCGCGAAGGGCGCGTACGTCCTGCTCGACTCCCCGGCGGACCTCGAGAAGGACGTCCCGGACGTCGTCCTGGTTGCCACGGGCTCGGAGGTCCAGCTCGCCGTCGAGGCCCGCACGCTGCTCGCGCAGGAGGGCATCGCCGCGCGCGTCGTGTCGATGCCGTGCCGCGAGTGGTTCGAGGAGCAGGACGCCGCGTACCGCGACGAGGTGATCCCCCCGGCCGTTCGCGCCCGGGTCGTCGTCGAGGCGGCCGTGGCCTTCGGCTGGCGCGACGTGGTCGGCGACGCCGGCCGGATCGTCTCACTCGAGCACTTCGGCGCCTCGGCGCCCTTCACCGAGCTCTACGACCGCTTCGGCATCACCGCCGTCGCCACCGCGGAGGCTGCGCGCGAGTCCGTCGCGGCAGCCCAGCACGAAGGCGGCGTGCCCGTCTTCGCCCGGCCGACCGGACCGGTCCTGCCGGACACCAGCCACTGATCCATCACACAGGAGCGATCGACATGACCGAACGACTGAAGGCACTCAGCGACGCGGGGGTGTCGATCTGGCTCGACGACCTCTCCCGTGAGCGCATCGAGAGCGGCAACCTCGCCGACCTCGTCGCGAACCGTCAGGTGGTGGGTGTCACGACCAACCCGACGATCTTCGCGTCCGCACTCTCCAACGGCGAGCGGTACGAGGGACAGGTGGCCGAGTTGAAGGCCGCCGGGGCTGACGTCGACGCGGCGGTGTTCGCGCTGACGACCGAGGACGTCCGCAACGCGTGCGACATCCTCAAGCCCGTGTACGACGCTACCGACGGCGTCGACGGCCGCGTGTCGATCGAGGTCGAGCCCGGTCTGGCACGCGACACCGACGGCACGGTCGCGATGGCCGAGCGGCTGTGGGCCGAGGTCGACCGGCCGAACCTGCTCATCAAGATCCCCGCGACCCGTGAGGGCCTGCCGGCCATCGCGGCGGCGATCGCCAAGGGCATCAGCGTCAACGTGACCCTGATCTTCTCGCTCGAGCGCTACCGCGGCGTCATGGACGCCTACCTCTACGGCCTTGAGCAGGCCGACGCCGAGGGACGCGACCTGTCGACGATCCACTCCGTCGCGTCGTTCTTCGTCAGCCGGGTCGACGCGGAGGTCGACGGACGCCTGCCCGCCGACAGCCCGCTGCGCGGCAAGGCCGCACTGGCCAACGCCTGGCTCGCCTACGCGGCGTTCGAGGAGGTCTTTGCCTCCGACCGGGCCCAGGCCCTGCTCGCGAAGGGCGCGCACCCCCAGCGGCCCCTGTGGGCCTCCACGGGCGTCAAGGATCCGGCGTACCCCGACACGCTGTACGTCTCCGAGCTCGTCGTCGCCGACACGGTGAACACGATGCCGGAGAAGACGCTCGACGCCTTCGCCGACCACGGTGAGCTCACGGGTGACACCGTCAGCGGTCGCGGCGCCGAGGCACAGCAGGTCATCGACGACCTCGAGGCACAGGGCATCTCGTACGACGAGGTCGTCGACAAGCTGGAGGTCGAAGGCCTGCAGAAGTTCGACGACTCGTGGGCCGAGTTGCTCGACACCGTCCGGAACGAACTCGACAAGGCCTGAGCCATGAGCCTCGACGTGACGCTTCAGGTTCCCGACCAGTCCGCGCTCGACAGCCAGGTCGCCGATCTGGTCGACGCCGGCTTCGCATCGAAGATGTTCGCCGGCGATGGAACGCTGTGGGGTCCGGCGGCCGAGTCCGAGTCGTCGATCCGGCTCGGCTGGACGGGGCTGGCCCAGACCTCGCGACCCCTCGTCCCCGAGATCCTCGCCCTGCGCGACGAGCTCGCCGGACGGGGGATCACGCGGGTCGTGCTGTGCGGGATGGGCGGCTCGTCGCTGGCCCCCGAGGTCATCTGCGCGGCGGCGGGCGTTCCGCTCGACGTGCTCGACTCCTCGCAGCCAGACATGGTCCGCTCGGCGATCCACGACCTCGAGTCGACGGTCGTGGTGGTCTCCAGCAAGTCCGGCGGCACGGTCGAGACCGACAGCCAGCGGCGGATCTTCGAGCAGGCGTTCAGCGACGCCGGGCTCGACCCCGCCGGGCACCTGGTCGTGGTCACCGATCCCGGCTCCCCGCTCGACGAGCAGGCGACGGCGGCCGGCTACCGCGTGTTCCACGCCGATCCGCACGTCGGTGGCCGGTACTCGGCCCTCACGGCCTTCGGGCTGGTGCCGAGCGGGCTCGCCGGAGCGGACATCGGCGGACTCCTGGACGAGGCCGAGCAGGTCTCGTCCGAGCTCGCTGCGGACTCCCCCGCGAACGTCGGGCTGACGCTCGGCGCGGCGCTAGGCCTCGCGGCGGGACAGGGCGTCGACAAGGTCGTGCTCCTCGACCGCACGGGCCACGGGGTGGGCGACTGGATCGAGCAGCTCGTTGCCGAGTCGACCGGCAAGGACGGCACCGGCATCCTGCCGGTCATCGCCCTCACGGACGACGACCCGGTCACGGCCGACGAGGTCGTCGTGCACCTGGGTACCGACGTCCTGCCGGACCAGCCCTGGAGTGGCGCGATCGATGCTCCGCTCGGCGCGCAGATGCTGTTGTGGGAGGTCGCCACGGCCGTCGCCGGGCGCCTCCTGGGGATCAACCCGTTCGACCAGCCCGACGTCGAGAGCGCCAAGGCTGCCGCCCGCGAACTGCTCGGCGGGGGCGCGGCCGCGCCCGGGCCGGACGCGGTCGACGGCGACGTCGAACTGTACGGCACGTCGGCGGGCACGCTCGCCGAGGCGATCGACGGGCTGCTCGCGCAGGTCGGCGACCGCGAGTACCTCTCGCTGCAGTTCTACCTGGACCGGTGGGAGTCGTCCGGACTCGAGTCGCTCGCCCCCGCGCTCGCCGCTCGCCTCGGTCGGCCCGTGACGTTCGGCTGGGGACCGCGGTTCCTGCACTCGACTGGTCAGTACCACAAGGGCGGCACGCCGGTCGGGGTGTTCCTGCAGGTCACGTGCGACCCGGCCGAGGACCTGGCCGTCCCCGGCCGCGACTTCACGCTCGGTGAGTTCATCGCGTCCCAGGCCGCCGGCGACGGAGCCGTGCTGAGCGATCACGGCAGGCCCGTACTGCGGCTGCACCTGCGCGACCTCGCGGCGGGCCTGGCTGCGGTCAAGGACGCGCTGGCGTGAGCACGAACCCGCTGAGGGACCCTCGCGACCGGCGACTGCCCCGGATCGCGGGGCCGTGCAGCATCGTGATGTTCGGCGTGACGGGCGACCTCGCCCGCAAGAAGCTGATCCCGGCGATCTACGACCTCGCGAACCGCGGCCTGCTGCCGCCCGGCTTCGGTCTGGTCGGCTTCGCCCGGCGTGACTGGGGCGACGGCACCTTCGCGGCGCTCATCAAGAAGGCCGCGAAGGCCGGCGCCCGCACCGAGTGGAGCGAGACGGTCTGGAAGCAGCTCGCGGCCGGCATCAAGTTCGTGCCCGGCCAGTTCGACGACGACGAGTCGTGGGACCAGTTGGCGCTGACCCTCAAGAAGCTCGACGAGAAGCAGGGCACGGGCGGCAACCACGCGTTCTACCTGTCGATCCCGCCGGGCCTGTTCCCCACCGTCGTGGCGAAGATCGACGAGCACGGCCTGGCCGACGAGTCCGTCGGCTGGCGACGGGTCGTCATCGAGAAGCCCTTCGGCCACGACCTGGAGTCCGCCACCGAGCTGAACCAACTGATCGGCAACGTCTTCGACGCCGAGTCGGTGTTCCGCATCGACCACTACCTGGGCAAGGAGACGGTCCAGAACATCCTGGCGCTGCGGTTCGCCAACCAGCTGTTCGAGCCGGTCTGGAACGCCCACTACGTCGACCACGTGCAGATCACGATGGCCGAGGACATCGGCATCGGCTCGCGCGCCGGGTACTACGACGGCATCGGGGCGGCCCGCGACGTCATCCAGAACCACCTGCTGCAGCTGCTCGCACTCGTGGCGATGGAGGAGCCGGTCTCCTTCGAGGCCGCGAGCCTGCGCACGGAGAAGCAGAAGGTGCTGCGCAGCGTGCGGCTGCCCGACGACCTCGATGCGCACACGGCACGCGCCCAGTACGTCGAGGGCTGGGCCGGCGGCGAGCCCGTCGTCGGCTACCGCGACGAGGACGGCACCGACCCGAAGTCGATGACCGAGACGTTCGCCGCGATCCGGCTCGACATCGACACCCGCCGCTGGGCCGGCGTCCCGTTCTACCTCAGGACGGGCAAGCGCCTCGGGCGGCGCGTCACCGAGGTCGCCGTGGTGTTCAAGAAGGCACCGCACCTGCCGTTCGAGAGCAACGACGTGACCGAGCTCGGCCACAACGCGCTCGTGATGCGCATCCAGCCCGACGAGGGCACCACGCTGCGCTTCGGGGCGAAGGTTCCCGGCACCACGATGGAGATCCGCGACGTCAACATGGACTTCGTCTACGGCGGCTCGTTCGTCGAGAGCAGCCCCGAGGCGTACGAGCGACTCATCCTCGACGTCCTGCTCGGCGACCCGCCGCTGTTCCCCCAGCACGAGGAGGTCGAGCTGTCCTGGCAGATCCTCGACCCGATCATCGAGCACTGGGCTCGGCGGCGGACGATCGACACGTACGAGTCCGGAACGTGGGGTCCGCAGTCGGCCATCGACATGCTGGCCCGCGACGGACGTGTCTGGAGGCGGCCCTGATGGATCTCACCCTCGAGAACACCCGGTCGTCGAGCGTCGCGAAGGCGCTGACCCGGGGCCGTGCCGAGGCGGGCTCTCCCGCGATGGACATGGTCCTGACGTTCGTCATCGTCACCGACGAGGACAACGTCGCCGAGGCGATGAAGGCCGCCAACGTCCTGCAGCACGAGCACCCGGCCCGCGTCCTCGGCGTGATCCTGGGCGACGGACGCGGCAAGCCGCGCCTCACGGCCCGCGTGCGGGTCGGCGCGGGCGCGCCCGGCGAGTCGGTGCTGCTGCGCATGTCCGGTCCCCTCGTCAAGCACGCCGAGTCGGCGGTGCTGCCGCTGCTCGTGCCCGACTCCCCCGTCGTCGTCTGGTGGCCGGGCGTGGGCCCGCTGGAGCCCTCGACCGATCCGATCGGCCGGCTGGCGAAGCGTCGGCTCACCGACTCCGAGCGCACCCCCGATCCCGTGCGCTGGCTGCACCGGCTCGCTCCGGGGTACAGCCCCGGGGACACCGACCTGGCGTGGACACGACTGACGCTGTGGCGGGCCCTGCTCGCCGCCGCCCTCGACCAGACGAGCGGTGCGGTCACCTCGGGCAGGGTCGTCGCGGACGACAAGAACCCGGTCGCGATCCTGCTGCGCGCCTGGCTGCAGTGCCGTCTCAACGTGCCGATCGCGTTCGAGGACGACAACGCCGCGTCGCAGGTCAGCCGGGTCACCCTGCACACCGACGTCGGGGACATCGACATCCGCCGGACCAGCGCGATGAGCTGCGAGTTCAGCGTCCCGGGCTCGTCCTCGCGTGTCGTGCCGATCCGGCGGCGCACGATCCCCGAACTGCTGGCCGAGGACCTGCGGCGGCTCGACGCCGACGAGATCTACGGTGAGACGCTCCAACATCTCACCGCGAAGAAGCGGAGGACCCGACGATGACGATCGAGGTGTTCGAAGGACCCGACGAGCTCGCGGCCGCGGTGTCTCGCCAACTGGCCGCACGCGTCCAGGCCATCGCCACGACGGGCCGTGCGCCACTCATCGTGCTCACCGGAGGCACGATCGCCGGGCGGATCTACGCGCGGTTCTCCGACGAGAACGCCGACTGGGCGGCCGCGGAGTACTGGTGGGGTGACGAGCGCTTCGTCCCCGACGGTCACGAGGACCGCAACGACCGGCAGGCACGCGAGGGGTTCCTCGACCGACTCGCGGTGCCCGACGAGCACGTCCATGCGATGCCGGCCCACGGCTGCGACCTGTCGATGGCCGAGGCCGCCGACCAGTACGCCACGACGCTGCCCGACGGACCGTTCGACGTGGTCCTGCTCGGCGTCGGCCCCGATGCGCACATCGCCTCGCTCTTCCCGGGTCACCCGCAGGTGCACGAGCAGGAGCGGTACTGCGTCGAGGTGTTCGACTCCCCCAAGCCACCGCCGCAACGGATCACGTTGACCTACCCGGCACTGAACCACACGCGAGCAACGTGGTTCGTGGTCTCGGGCGCGGACAAGGCCGACGCGGTGGCCACGGCGCTCGCCGGAGCCCCGATCGACGAGGCGCCCGCCGCGGGCGCGCGCGGGATCGACGAGACGATCTGGTTCCTCGACGCGGGTGCCGCGTCGAAGTTGCCGCGCGGCTGATCTCGATACGGACCGAGCTCGCAGAGCTCGCCGGCCCTACTCGATCACCGAGGCCGGTGGTCGAGTGCCGCGAGGAGCCACGCTTGGCGGGCGCTGCCCGGACCTGACCGGGTTTCGAGGCTTCAGGCGCTGGGCGCCCTCGCACCTCAACCTCTTCGAGCGATCGGGCGCGGAGCGCCCTCATGCTCTCAGAAGATGATCTCGCCCGTCCGGCGCTTGGAGCGCAGGGTGTCGAGGGCTTCCTTGAGGATGTCGGCCGCCTCGGTCTCGGAGCGGCGCTCCTTCACGTAGGCCAGGTGCGTCTTGTACGGCTCGGTCTTCGGGGCGTCGGGCCGGTTGTCGGAGTCGACGCTGGCCGGCATGCCGCACTTCGGGCAGTCCCAGTCAGCGGGCACCTCGGCCTCGATCGCGAACTGCAGCGTGATCGAGTGGTCGTTGACGCAGAAGTACGACACCGACTGGCGCGGCGCAGCCTCGCCGCGCTCGGCCTCGCCCATGGGGCCCGAGCCGATGCGGCTGCCCCGGATGGCTCCGGCCGCCATCAGTTGCTGACCTTGAGCAGCAGACCGAGCGCGAAGATGCACACGACCCACACGACGGCGACGCCGATCGTGATGCGGTCGAGGTTGCGCTCCGCGACGGACGAACCGCCGACCGAGCTGGACATGCCACCACCGAACATGTCGGAGAGGCCGCCGCCACGGCCCTTGTGCATGAGCACGAGGACGATCATGAGCAGGCTGCTCAGCGCCAGCAACACGGAGAACGCGATGATCACGTTCGCTCCTTCTGGGTCAGGACCCCGCGAGGTCCGGCATGTCGTAGAACCGGGCGATCCCCGCGAACTCCTCCGCCACCAGGCTGGCCCCGCCGACAAGTGCTCCGTCGACGTCCTGCTTGGCCATGATGGCGGCCACGTTCGCTGCTTTGACCGATCCGCCGTACAGGATACGTGTCTGGTCCGCAGCCTCCACACCCCAGGTCTCCGCAAGGCGTCCACGGATGGCCGCGCACACCTCCTGCGCGTCCTCGGGAGTGGCCACCTCGCCCGTGCCGATCGCCCAGACCGGCTCGTACGCGATGACGAGGGCGGCGACCTGCTCGGCCGAGAATCCGGCCAGCGAGCCGTCGAGCTGCGCGAGCGTGTAGGCCACGTGCTCGCCGGCCTGGCGGACCTCGAGGCCCTCGCCGACGCACACGATCGGGGTCATCCCGGCGGCGATCGACGCGGTCGCCTTGGCGTTGACCAGCGCGTCCGACTCACCGTGGTAGTCGCGTCGCTCGGAGTGGCCGACGACGACGTACGAGCAGCCGAGCTTGGCCAGCATCGCGGCCGACACCTCGCCCGTGTACGCGCCACCGTCGTGCGCCGACACGTCCTGGGCGCCGTAGCCGATCGACAGCTTGTCACCGTCGACGAGCGTCTGGACGCTGCGCAGGTCGGTGAACGGCGGGATCACGACGACCTCGCTCTTGGCGTAGTCGTGCTTCTTGTCCGACAGCGTCCACGCCAGCTTCTGGACGAGGACCACCGCCTCCTGGTGGTTGAGGTGGGACTTCCAGTTCCCGGCCATCAACGGCGTGCGCGTCATCGCCCCTCCTCGGACTCGTCGGACTCCTCCAGCACGGCCAGGCCCGGCAGGGTCTTGCCCTCCAGGTACTCCAGGCTCGCGCCACCGCCGGTCGAGATGTGACCGAACTGGTCGTCGCTGAAGCCAAGCTGACGCACGGCCGCGGCCGAGTCGCCACCGCCGACGACCGACAGGCCGTTCAGCTCCGTGAGCGCCTCGGCGACCGCCTTGGTGCCGGCCGCGAACGGTGCCATCTCGAACACGCCCATGGGTCCGTTCCAGAAGACCGTGCGCGCGCCGCGGATGACGTCGGCGAACGCAGCGCCCGAGACGGGACCGATGTCCAGTCCCAGCTGGTCGTCGGGGATCGCGTCGATGCCGACGACGCTCGCGGGCGAGTCGGCCTTGAACTCCGGCGCGACGACGACGTCCGTGGGCAGCACGATCGTGACGCCGAGGTCGGCGGCGCGGTCGAGGTAGCCCTTCGCGACGTCGATCTGGTCCTCCTCGAGCAGCGACTTGCCGACGCCGTGACCCTGGGCGGCGAGGAACGTGAAGACCATGCCCCCGCCGATCAGCAGCGTGTCCGCCTTCGTCATGAGGTGGTCGATCACGCCGAGCTTGTCGGAGACCTTCGAGCCGCCGAGCACGACCGCGTACGGGCGCTCGGGTTCCTCGGTGAGCCGCTTGAGGACCTCGACCTCGGCCTGGACGAGACCGCCGACCGCCGAGGGCAGCCGCTTCGCGATGTCGTACACGCTGGCCTGCTTGCGGTGCACGACGCCGAAGCCGTCGGAGACGAACGCATCGGCGAGCCTGGCCAGCTCGTCGGCGAACGCACCCCGCTCGGCGTCGTCCTTGCTGGTCTCGCCAGGATTGAACCGGACGTTCTCCAGCAGTGCCACCTCGCCGGCCTTGAGCTCGACGGCCGTGCGCTGGGCGTCGACCCCGACGGTGTCGGCGGCGAACCGCACGGGCTGGCCCAGCAGCTCGCTCAGCCTCGAGGCCACGGGAGCCAAGGAGTACTGGGGATCCGGCTCGCCCTTGGGACGTCCGAGATGGGCGGCCACGAGCACCTGCGCACCGTTGTCGAGGAGCTTGCGGATCGTCGGCACGCTGGCGCGCACCCGCCCGTCGTCGGTGATCTTCTTGCCATCGAGCGGGACGTTCAGGTCGCTACGGACCAGGATCCGCTGACCCTTGAAGTTTCCGCCGAACTCCTCGAGCAGGTCGTCGATCGTCTTCACGATCGTCGACCTCAGAGCTTGGATCCGACGAGCGACGTGAGGTCGACGAGGCGGTTCGAGTAGCCCCACTCGTTGTCGTACCAGCCGACGACCTTGACGAGATCGCCGGTGACCTTGGTCAGCGGCGCGTCGAAGATGACCGAGTGGGGATCGGTGACGATGTCGGTCGACACGATCGGGTCCTCGTTGTACTTGATGTACTTCGAGCCCTCCGCGGCGGCCTTGACGATCTCGTTGATCTCCTCGACCGAGGTCTCACGACCGGCCGTGAACGTCAGGTCGGTGGCCGAGCCGGTCGGCGTCGGGACGCGCAGCGCGTAGCCGTCGAGCTTGCCCTTGAGCTCGGGCAGGACGAGCGCCACGGCCTTGGCCGCACCGGTCGACGTGGGGACGATGTTGAGCGCGGCCGCCCGGGCGCGACGCAGGTCCTTGTGCGGCGCGTCCTGCAGGTTCTGGTCCTGCGTGTAGGCGTGGATCGTCGTCATCAGGCCACGCTCGATGCCGATCGCGTCGTTGAGCGCCTTGGCCATCGGGGCGAGGCAGTTCGTCGTGCACGAGGCGTTCGAGATGACGGTGTGCGCGGCCGGGTCGTACAGGTCGTCGTTGACGCCCATGACGATCGTGATGTCCTCGTTCTTGGCCGGGGCCGAGATGAGCACCTTCTTCGCGCCGCCGTCGAGGTGCGCCTTGGCCTTCGTGGCATCCGTGAAGAAGCCGGTCGACTCGATCACGATGTCGGCGCCGACCGAGCCCCAGTCGAGGTTGGCCGGGTCGCGCTCGGCCCATGCGGCGATCGTCTGGTCGCCCACGTGGATGTTGGCGTCGTCGTGGCTCACGTCGGCGTCGAGACGGCCGAGGATCGAGTCGTACTTGAGCAGCGTCGCGAGCGTGTTGTTGTCCGTCAGGTCGTTGACGGCCACGATCTCGAGGTCAGCACCGGCGGCACGCGCCGCGCGGAAGAAGTTGCGGCCGATGCGGCCGAATCCGTTGATGCCTACGCGAACGGTCACGGGGAGCTCCTGTGCGTGGTGGGGAGAGACGTGCTTACGTCTTCACCCTACCCACGTCGAAGGCCACCGCGCACCGGTGCCTCCGGCGTACGGGACGCTCAGCCGTCGGCGAGCTCGGCGGCGTTGAGTCCGGCCTCGGTGTCGGGCAGGCCGAGCTCGTGCGCTCGCTTGTCCGCCATCGCCAGCAGGCGGCGGATCCGACCGGCGATCGCATCCTTCGTCAGCGGCGGCTCGTGCAGCTGGCCGAGCTCCTCCAGGCTGGCCTCGCGGTGCTCGACGCGCAGCGTGCCGGCCAGCTTGAGGTGATCGGGGACGCCGTCGCCGAGGATGTCCAGGGCGCGCTGGGCGCGGGCGCCGGCCGCGACCGCGGCGCGGGCGGACCGACGCTGGTTGGCGTCGTCGAAGTTGGCTAGCCGGTTGGCGGTGGCGCGGACCTCGCGACGCATCCGCCGCTCCTCCCACGCCAGCAGGGTCTCGTGGGCGCCGAGCCGCGTCAGCAGCGCGCCGATCGCCTCGCCGTCGCGGATCACGACGCGATCGCCGCCGCGCACCTCGCGCGCCTTCGCCGAGACGCCGATGCGGCGTGCCGCACCGACGAGGGCCAGTGCGGCCTCGGGGCCGGGGCAGCCGATCTCGAGCGCGGACGACCGGCCCGGCTCGGTGAGCGACCCACGGGCCAGGAAGGCACCACGCCATGCCGCCACGGCGTCGCAGGACGGGCCGGACACGACCTGGGGCGGCAGGCCACGGACGGGGCGACCGCCGCCGTCGACGAGTCCCGTCTGGCGGGCCAGCAGTTCGCCGCCCTTGGAGATCCGCACGACGTACATCGTCGTCTTGCGGACACCGGCGCCCTGCTGGACGATCAGCTCGCTCTCGTGGCCGTACACATCGGCGATCTCCTGGCGCAGTCGCCGGGCGGCGGCCGCGGTGTCGAGCTCGGCCTCGATCACGATGCGACCCGACACGATGTGCAGGCCACCGGAGAAGCGCAGGGTGGTCGAGACCTCGGCCTTGCGGCAGCACGCCTTCGTCACCGGGATCCGGGCGAGCTCCGCCTTGACCTGTGCCGTCATCGCCATCGACCCACCAGCCTCCTGTTCCGTCGCGGCGGCCACACGTGTCGCCGCTCGGGCCACTCTATGCCCGGGCCGGTGACGCCGTACCGAACGTTCGGGAGAAGACCTCCGCCAGTGCCGACGGATCATGCTGGTCGACGTCGGAGGCCGACCGGACGTCGGCCGTGACGAGCTCGGCGCCGAGCGCACCGGCGGCCTTGACGAGCGCCGCGACGTCGCCCGTGCTGCGCGAGTCCGCGACCACGACGTCGAGGTGCAGGGCGGGGGCGTGCTCGGCGAGCACCTCGAGGTGCTCGTCCGGCGTGAGGTGCTCGGTCTCGCCCGGCTGGCCGACGAGATTGAGCACGAGGGCGCGCCTCGCGGAGGTGCGCAGCAGCGCCTGGCGCAACTCCGGGACGAGCAGCGTCGGCATGACGCTCGTGAACCACGACCCGGGACCGATCGTGACCCAGTCGGCGGTCTCGAGCGCCGCGACGGCCTGAGCGCACGCGGGCGGGTCGGCGGGATCGAGGCGCACCCCCAGGATCCGACCCGGGGTCGTCGCGACCTCGGCCTGACCCCGGACGATCTCGGTCCGGCCGTCGGGGAAGGCGACGTCCGCCTCGATGTCGAGCGGCACGTTCGCCATCGGCAGGACCCGGCCGTGCGACCTGAGCAGCTCGGCGACCATGTCGAGGCCCGCCACCTGGTCGCCCTCCATGTCCCACAGCGCGGCCAGCAGGAGATTGCCGACGGCGTGGCCGGCGAGCGGCCCACCTCCGGCGAAGCGGTGCTGCAGGATCTCGGCCCAGGCCCGGCCCCAGTCGTCGTCGCCGCACAGCGCCGCGAGCGCCATCCGCAGGTCGCCGGGCGGCAGGATGCCGAACTCCTCGCGCAGGCGCCCGGAGGACCCGCCGTTGTCGGCGACCGTGACGATCCCGGTGAGCCGGTCCGTCACCCGTCGCAGCGCCGTGAGTGTGGCGGCGAGCCCGTGGCCTCCACCGAGCGCCACGACGGCAGGGCCCACGGCGGCCGGGCCGCTCGTGGGCGAGGTCATTCGCGCCCCAGGTCGCGGTGGACGGTGAGCGTCCGTACCCCGGCGTCGCGCAGCCGACTGCTCAGCGCCTCCGACATCGCGACGCTGCGGTGACGCCCGCCCGTGCAGCCGATGCCGACGGTGAGGAACAGCTTGTCCTCGTCGAGGAAGCCGTTCGTCAGCAAGGACAGCAACTCGACGTAGCGGTCGAGGAACTCCTGCGACCGCGGCTGCCGTCGGACGTAGTCGCGCACGGGCTCGTCGAGTCCGCTGAGCGGGCGCAGCTCGTCGATCCAGAACGGGTTGGGCAGGAATCGCATGTCGGCGACCATGTCGGCGTCGATCGGGATGCCGTACTTGAACCCGAACGACACGACCGTGACGTGCAGGCCGTGCTCGGCCTCGTCCTCGAACGCCTCCCGGACGCGGGCCGCGAGCTGGTGCACGTTGAGCCGGCTCGTGTCGATGACGATGTCGGCGCGACCGCGGATCGTCCGCAGCAGCTCGCGCTCGCGGACGAAGCCGTCCATGAGCCGGCCCTGTCGGCTCAGCGGGTGTGGCCGGCGGGCGGCCTCCTGACGGCGGACGAGCACCTCGTCGGCCGCCTCGAGGTACATCGTGCGGACCTTCACACCCAGGTCGTGGACCGACTCGATCGCGTCGACCAGCCCGAAGAAGAACGTGCGCGAGCGCGAGTCGACGACGACCGCGAGCCGATCGATGTCCTCGGCCGCGTCGACGGAGGCGACGAGGTCGTCGAGCATGCCCGGCGGCAGGTTGTCGACGACGTAGTAGCCGAGCTTCTCGAGGGCCTTGGCGGCCGTGCTGCGACCGGCGCCGGTCATGCCCGTCACCAGGACGAACTCCGTGAGCTTCGTCATCGCGCGCTCAGTCCTCCAGGATCTCTCCGGTGGCCGTGTTCACGGCCGGGGCAGTCGGCTGGCCCTCGTGCTCCGCCGGGTTCTGCGGGGTCTGCAGGGCCGCCACGATGGATTCTGCCGTAGCCGGGCCGATCCCGGGGACGGTCCTGATCTCCTCGGCCGTCGCGGCCCGTAGTTTCTTGACCGACCCGAAGTGCCGCAGGAGGGCGCGGCGCCGGGTCTCACCGAGGCCGGGCACCGGGTCGAGCAGGCTCTCGATCATGGACTTGCTGCGGCGCTGACGATGGTGCGTGATCGCGAACCGGTGGGCCTCGTCGCGCACGCGCTGGAGCAGGTAGAGGCCCTCGCTCGTGCGCGGCAGGATGACCGGATCCTCCTCGTCGGGCAGCCACACCTCCTCGAGCCGCTTCGCCAGACCGCACAGCGCCACGCCCGTGATGCCGAGCCGGTCCATCGCGGCCTTCGCCGCCGCGACCTGGGGCGGGCCGCCGTCGACCACGACGAGGGACGGGGCGTACGCGAACCGGCGGGGTCGGCCCGTCTCGGGGTCGATCGCTCCCCCGCCGTCGGCCGGATCGGCGTCCTGCTGCCGTTCGAGCGCGCGCAGGTGGTGCTGGAAACGGCGCGTGATGACCTCGTCCATCGCCGCGACGTCGCTCTGGCCCTCGTGGCGCACCGTGAAGCGGCGGTACTCGGACTTGCGCGGCAGGCCGTCCTCGAAGACGACCATGGACGCCACGATCTCGGTGCCCTGCAGGTTCGAGACGTCGTAGCACTCGATGCGCAGCGGCGGCTCGGCCAGGTCGAGTGCCGCCTGGAGCTCCTCGAGGGCCCGGCTGCGGGCCGTGAGGTCGCCCGAGCGCTTGAGCTTGTGCCGCATCATCGACTGCTTCGCGTTCTGCTCGACCGTCTCGAGCAGGCTCCGCTTGTCACCGCGCCGCGGCACCCGGAGCGTGACCCGGCCACCGCGTCGCTCGGCCAGCAGCTCCTGGACCGCCTCGTGGTCGGCGGGCAGCTCGGGCACGAGCACCTCGCGCGGGATCGCGCCCGGCGCGACGTCGGAGTACAGGGTCATGACGGCGTTCTGCACGAGCTCGGGGAACTCCGCGTCGTCCTCCTTGTCCGCGACCCAGCCGCGCTGGCCCCGGATCCGCCCGCCGCGGACGTTGAAGATCTGGACGGCGACCTCGAGTGGATCGTCGACGAAGCCGAGCACGTCCGCGTCGGTGCCGTCGCCGAGCACCACCGCCTGCTTCTCCAGCACGCGACGCATCGCCGCGAGGTCGTCGCGGTACTTGGCGGCCAGCTCGTACTCCTGGCTCGCGGCGGCCTCGCGCATCCGCAGCTCGATGGCGTTCTCGAACCCGGCGGTCTGACCACCCATGAACGCCAGGAAGTCGTCGACGATCTCGCGGTGCTCCTGCGGGCTGACCCGGCCCACGCACGGCGCCGCGCACTTGCCGATGTCGCCGAGCAGGCACGGGCGTCCTGAGGCCTTCGCCCGCTTGAAGACGCCCGCCGAGCACGACCGCATCGGGAACACGCGCAGCAGCGTGTCGACGGTGTCGCGGATCGCCCAGGCATGACCGTAGGGACCGAAGTACCGGACGCCCTTCTTCTGCGCGCCCCGCATCACCAGGACGCGCGGGATCTCCTCGGACACCGTGACCGCGAGCCACGGATAGGACTTGTCGTCGCGGTACTTGACGTTGAACCGCGGGTCGAACTCCTTGATCCACGAGTACTCGAGCGCCAGCGCCTCGACCTCGGTGTTCACGACGGTCCATGACACGGAGGCCGCCGTCGTGACCATCTGGAACGTGCGCGGGTGCAGATTGCCCAGGTCCTGGAAGTACGAGCTCAGGCGCGGCCGCAGCGACTTGGCCTTGCCGACGTAGATCACGCGGCCCTCCGCGTCGCGGAACCGGTAGACCCCCGGGGCGGTGGGGATCTCCCCCGGTTTGGGTCGGTACGTCGACGGATCAGCCACGCCACGAACCTCCCGTCACGACAACAGCGGCTTGAGGAACCGCCCGGTGTGGGAGGAGCCGTTCGCGGCGACGTCCTCGGGGGTGCCCTCGGCCACCACCATGCCACCGCCACTGCCGCCCTCGGGACCCATGTCGATGATCCAGTCGGAGGCCTTGATGACGTCGAGGTTGTGCTCGATCACGATGACCGAGTTCCCGCTGTCGACGAGTCGCTGCAGGACGCCCAGCAGCTTGCGGATGTCCTCGAAGTGCAGACCCGTCGTCGGCTCGTCCAGGACGTAGACGGTGCGCCCCGTGGAGCGCTTCTGCAGCTCGGAGGCCAGCTTGACGCGCTGGGCCTCGCCGCCGGACAGCGTGGGCGCGGGCTGGCCGAGCCGCACGTAGCCGAGGCCGACGTCGACGAGGGTGCGCAGGTGGCGGGCGATCGCCGGGATGGCCTCGAAGAAGTCGACGGCCTCCTCGATCGGCATGTCGAGGACCTCGGCGACGGTCCGGCCCTTGTAGTGCACCTCGAGCGTCTCGCGGTTGTACCGGGCGCCGTGGCACACCTCGCACGGCACGTACACGTCGGGCAGGAAGTTCATCTCGATCTTGATCGTGCCGTCGCCACGGCAGGCCTCGCAGCGACCGCCCTTGACGTTGAACGAGAACCGGCCCGGCTGGTAGCCGCGCATCTTGGCCTCGGGCGTCTGGGCGAAGAGCTTGCGCACGTGGTCGAAGACACCCGTGTACGTGGCCGGGTTGGACCGCGGCGTGCGGCCGATCGGCGACTGGTCGACGTGGATGACCTTGTCGACGTTGTCGGCCCCCTCGATCGTGCGATGCCGGCCGGGGATCGTGCGCGCCTTGTAGATCTGGCGGGCGAGCGACGTGTAGAGGATGTCGTTGACGAGGGTCGACTTGCCGGACCCGGAGACACCCGTCACCGAGACCAGCTGACCGAGCGGGAACGTCACGTCCACGTCGCGCAGGTTGTTCTCGCGCGCGCCGCGGACCGTCAGCTCGCGGCCCTTCACGCGCGGGCGGCGCACCTCGGGCACGGGGATCTGGACCCGGCCGGACAGGTAGGCGCCGGTCAGCGAGTCGGGGTTGGACAGCAGGTCGTCGACGGTGCCCGAGACGATCACCTGTCCCCCGTGCTCGCCGGCGCCCGGACCGATATCGACGACCCAGTCCGAGGTGCGGATCGTGTCCTCGTCGTGCTCGACGACGATGAGGGTGTTGCCGAGGTTCTTGAGTCGCACGAGCGTCTCGATGAGCCGGTGGTTGTCGCGCTGGTGCAGGCCGATCGACGGCTCGTCCAGCACGTAGAGCACACCGACGAGGCCCGCGCCGATCTGGGTCGCGAGCCGGATGCGCTGTGCCTCGCCGCCGGACAGGGAGCCGGCCGCACGGTCGAGGGCGAGGTAGTCCAGGCCCACGTCGAGCAGGAACCGCAGCCGCTCGTGGATCTCCTTGAGGACGCGCTGGCCGATCTGGCGCTCGCGGTCGGTCATCACGAGGTCCTTGAGGAACTCGGCCGCCTCGGCGATCGACAGGTGGCACACCTCGGCGATGTTCATCGGCCCGAATCGCTCGGACTCGATCGTCACGGCCAGGATGACCGGCTTGAGGCGGGTTCCCTTGCAGGTCGGGCACGGCACCTCGCGCATGAAGCCCTCGAGCCGTTCGCGGCTCGTGTCGGACTCGGTCTCGGAGTGCCGGCGCTCGACGAACGACCGCGCGCCCTCGAACTCGGCCCAGTACGAGCGCTCGCGGCCGTAGCGGTTCTTGTACTGGACGTGGACCTTCGTCGGGTGCCCGTTCATGAGCGCGTCCTGCACCTCGACCGAGAGGTCGCGGTACGGGGTGTCGACGTCGAACCCGAGCTCGTCACCGAGCGAGCGCATGAGGCGCAGGAAGTAGTCCGAGACCTGCGTGTACGACCACGCCATGACCGCGCCCTCGGCGAGCGTCTTGTCCGGGTCGGGCACGAGCAGCTCGGGGTCGACCTCCATCCGCGAGCCGAGGCCGTGGCAGTCCGGGCACGCGCCGAACGGCGCGTTGAACGAGAACGACCGCGGCTCCAGCTCGTCGACCTGGAGCGGGTGGTCGTTCGGGCAGGCGAGCTTCTCGGAGAACCGGCGGTACCGGCCCGGGTCGTCGTCGGGCAGGTCGACGTAGTCGATGATGACGAGCCCGTCGGCCAGGCTGAGCGCGGTCTCGACGGACTCGGTGAGGCGCTGCTTGGCGGAGGCCTTGACCGTGAGTCGGTCGACCACGACGTCGATCGTGTGCTTCTTCTGCTTCGCGAGCTTCGGCGGCTCGTCGGCGAGCAGATGCACCTCGCCGTTGACGATCGCGCGGCTGAAGCCGGACTGCTGCAGTTGGCGGAACAGCTCGAGGTACTCGCCCTTGCGGCCGCGGATCACGGGTGCGAGGACCTGGAAGCGGGTGCCCTCCTCGCCGGTGAGGATGCGGTCGACGATCTGCTGCGGCGTCTGGCGCGAGATCGGCTCACCGCACACGGGGCAGTGCGGCCGTCCGGCGCGGGCGTAGAGCAGGCGCAGGTAGTCGTAGACCTCGGTGATCGTGCCGACCGTCGAGCGCGGGTTGCGCGAGGTCGACTTCTGGTCGATCGAGACCGCGGGCGACAGTCCCTCGATGAAGTCGACGTCGGGCTTGTCCATCTGGCCGAGGAACTGGCGGGCGTACGCCGACAGCGATTCGACGTACCGGCGCTGGCCCTCGGCGAAGATCGTGTCGAAGGCGAGCGACGACTTCCCCGAGCCCGACAGTCCCGTGAAGACGATGAGGGAATCACGGGGAAGATCGAGGGAGACATCCTTCAGGTTGTGCTCACGCGCACCCCGGACAACGAGACGATCGGCCACCCGTCAAGCCTACTGACGAGTCCTGACAGAAACCTCTCGACGAGTAGGGTCGGCACCATGACCTACACCGGACAGGTGACCGTGGGAGGACCCACCGACACCCGCGAGGCCGGCGATCTCGTCATCACCAAGATCGCCGTCGGCCCGATGGCCAACAACGCCTACCTGCTGCGCTGCGCCCTGACCGGCGAGCAGGTCCTGATCGACGCCGCCGACGAGGCGCCGCGACTGCTCGAGGCGATCGGCGACGGCGGACTCGCCCGGGTCGTCACGACGCACCGGCACGGCGACCACTGGCAGGCGCTCGAGGCCGTCGTCACGGCCACGGGGGCCGAGACAGTCGCCGGCGAGGACGATGCCGACGAACTGCCGGTCGCGGTCGATGTCCGCGTCCGCACCGGGGCTCGCGTGCGCGTCGGGTCGTGCGAGCTGGAGGTCATCGAGATCGTCGGTCACACCCCCGGCTCGATCGTGCTCGCCTACGACGACCCCGACGGCGTGGTCCACCTGTTCACCGGCGACTCCCTCTTCCCCGGGGGCGTCGGTCGCACGTGGTCGCCGGACGACTTCATCCGTCTGGTCGACGACGTGGAGTCCAGGATCTTCGGCCGATTTGACGACGACACGTGGTTCTATCCCGGGCACGGCGACGACTCGACCCTCGGCGCCGAGCGCGCAAGCCTGCCCGACTGGCGCGCCCGCGGCTGGTGAGCGTGTCCCGGTCGCTCGGCGCACTGTGGTGCGTCCTCGTCCTCGGATCCGTCGCGGGATGCAGCGATCCCGTCGAGCAGGAGTGGCAGGGCCACGAGAAGGAGCCCTCGTGCGGCGACGTCACCCTCGGCCCGGGCGAGAAGCTCACCGAGGTCGCCCCGGACGAGGTCGCGTGCATGCAGGAGGCCCTCGACGCCGGGCGCGTGGCGCGACTCTCCGTCACCTTTCCCACGGTCGAGGGCGATCCGATCCACTACCACTTCAGTCTCGGCGAGGACGGCCGCGTCGTCCTGTACGAGGACAGCACCGAGGACGAGTACGGATCCAAGGAGTGGTCGACCGTCGACTGCTACGAACCGGACTGGCTGCCCGCCGTCACCTGCCCGTGAGCGCCCGGGCGGACGTCAGAACGTGACGGGCAGGGAGGCGATGCCGAACACGAAGCTGAGCTGACGGAACTCCAGCTCGGACTCGGGCACGGCCAGGCGCAGGTCCGGGAAGCGCCTCAGGAGCTTCGGCAGGACGATGCGCAGCTCCATGCGGGCCAGCTCCGCGCCGATGCAGCGGTGGATGCCGTGGCCGAACGCGAGATGACCGCTCGCCGGCACCCGGTGGGGGTCGAACCCGTCGGCCGGATCCCCCGCGTTCTGCGGATCGCGGTTGGCCGCGCTGAGCGAGACGAGCAGGACGTCACCGGCCTTGACCTGCGTGCCGAACAGGTCCATGTCCTGCTTGGCGAAACGCGGGAAGGCGACCTGCACGACCGAGAAGTACCGCAGCAGCTCCTCGATCACCCGGTCGACGGTCGCGCGGTCGCCCGAACGGACGAGCTCGGCGTACGCGGGGTCACGGGTCAGCATGATCGTGCTGAGCGCGATCATGCCCGCGGTCGTCTCGTAGCCGCCCGTGAAGACGCCGTCCGCGAGTCCGGCGAGGTCGTAGTCGGTGATCGTGTCGCCCTCGTCGCGGATGATCTGACCGATCAGGCCCGGACCGGGCTCCTTGCGCTGGCGCGCGACGGCGTCGAACAGGAACTCCCGTTGCGCGGACACCGCGCCGAAGGCCGCGGCTCCGCCGTTGGTCGCGTCGAAGCGGTCGCTGCCGAGCTTGGAGAACGCGACGGTGTCGTCGAAGTCGAGGCCCAGGAGCGCGCAGATCGTGTTGAAGGGGACGGGGAAGGCGACGAGCTCGGCCAGATCGGCGCCCGGTCCGGCGGCGGCGAGCGCCTCGAGCCGCTCGTCCGCGATCTTCTCGATGAGCGGCTCGAGTCGGGCGAGTCGACGCATCGTGAACTCGGGCGTGATGATCTTGCGCAGCCGGGTGTGCACGGGCGGGTCGGTGAAGCCGAGTCCGCCGATGTCGTCGGACGTCGCGGGACCGTCTCCGGAGAACAGGTGCCGGATGTCGGTCGAGTACGTGTCGCGTGCCGTGAGGACCTGGCGGGCCTCGTCGTAACCCGTCACCAGATAGGCCGTGAAGTTGAACGGCAGATCGAGTCGGTGCAGCGGTCCCTCCTGCCGGATCTCGGCCATCCGGGGCACGGGATCGAGGCCGATTCGCTGCAATGGCGCCTTCGTCGGCTCCGGGATCATCGAGAACGTGGCCAGGTCGATCCCGTGCTTCATGACGTGTCGACGGGCGACAGCTCCGACGACCCGGGACTTCACCGAGCGCAACCAACTCACCGGAGTACGGTACCCGGCTCAGGTTGCCGGACGACACCGGCAGCGCGAGAGTGGAGGGAAAAACACATTTCAGAGGGAGTGTGACATGGCCGTCGCAGAGACCGAACCCACCGAGCTGAGGCGGGTTCTCGGACCCAAGCTCCTCCTGCTGTTCATCGTCGGAGACATCCTGGGCACGGGCGTCTACGCCCTCACGGGACAGGTCGCCGCCGAGGTCGGCGGAGCGGCATGGCTGCCGTTCCTGGTGGCCTTCGGGGTGGCGCTGCTGACCGCGCTGTCCTATCTCGAGCTCGTCACGAAGTACCCGCAGGCCGCCGGCGCGGCCCTGTACGTCCACAAGGCCTTCGGGATCCACTTCCTCACGTTCATCGTCGCGTTCACCGTCATGTGCTCGGGCATCACCTCGGCCTCGACGGCCTCGCGCGCCTTCGCGGCGAACCTCGCGGTCGGCATCGACTGGGAGGCCTCGAACGCCGAGATCATGCTGATGGCGCTGGGCTTCATGCTGCTCGTGGCGGCGATCAACCTGCGTGGTGTCAGCGAGGGCGTGAAGACGAACGTCGTGCTCACGCTGATCGAGCTGTCCGGTCTGCTGCTGGTCATCATGGTCGGCCTCTGGGCGATCGCCGGCGGCAACGCCGACTGGGGCAGCGTGGTCGCGTTCGACACCCCCGACGACAAGAACGTCTTCCTCGCCGTCACGACCGCCACCTCACTCGCGTTCTTCGCGATGGTGGGCTTCGAGGACGCGGTCAACATGGCCGAGGAGTGCCACGAGCCGAACCGGATCTTCCCGAAGATCATGCTCACGGGCCTGGGCGTCACGGGCGTGATCTACATCCTCGTGTCGATCTGCGCCGTCGCACTCGTGCCGGTCGGCGACCTGGCCGGTAGCGACACTCCCCTGGTCCTCGTCGTCGAGAAGGGCGCGCCGAACCTGCCGATCGACCAGCTGTTGCCGTTCATCTCGATGTTCGCGGTGGCGAACTCGGCCCTCATCAACATGCTCATGGCCAGCCGCCTGCTCTACGGCATGGCGAAGCAGGGCGTCATCCCGCACTCGCTGGCCCGGATCAGCGCCCGGCAAACCCCGTGGGTCGCGATCGGGTTCACGACGGCCCTCGCCCTCGCGCTGATCGTCTACGTGTCGAACGCGAGCGAGGATGCCGTCGCGATCCTCGGCGGCACGACGAGTCTGCTGCTCCTGGCGGTGTTCGCGGTCGTCAACTGCGCGGTGCTGATCCTGCGCCGCGACCGGGTCGACCACGACCACTTCTCCACCTGGACGCCGGTGGCGCTGCTGGGCGTCGTGACGTGCGTGTACCTCGTGACGCCGCTGTCGGGCCGGCCCGCCGAGCAGTACGAGATCGCCGGCATCCTGCTGGTGATCGGTCTCATCCTTTCGGTGCCGATGTACCTGTTCAGCCGGCGCCGCGGCGAGCCGCTGGAGGTCTCCTCGCCGGACGACCTGCCGCCGCACGACATCCCGTAGGAGTCAGTGGCCCCCACCGATGCGATCCGGGTACTTCTTGCTGTACCAGAGGCTCGCGATCGCGGTGACGCCGAGGATCACGATGATGACCGCGAGGCTGAGCAGCGTGGGGATCTCCGGAATCGGAATCGGACCGATGTGGTGGACCGGCTGGCCGTCGTTGATGAACGGCAGCTCGTTGGTGTGCAGGGCGTGGCACACGAGCTTGACGCCGATGAAGAACAGCAGGATCGCCAGCCCGTACGACAGGAACACGAGGCGCTGCAGGAGGTCACCGAGCAGGAAGTACAGCTGGCGCAGGCCCATGAGCGCGAAGACGTTCGCGGTGAAGACGATGTACGGCTCCTTCGTGAGGCCGAAGATCGCCGGAATGGAGTCGAGGGCGAACAACAGGTCGGTCGTGCCGAGGGCGATGATCACGAGCGCCATCGGGGTCACCGCACGCTTCATGACACCCGACGCGTCGGGCTCCTTGACGACCAGCTTGAGGCCCTGCCACTGGTCGCTCATGTTGAAGTGCTTGCGCGCGAAGCGGACGACGCCGTTCTCGACGTCCTCCTCCTCCTCGCCGTTCTCCTTCGCGAGCTTGATCGCGGTGTAGATCAGGAAGGCGCCGAACAGGTAGAACACCCACGAGAACTGGTTGATCGCGACCGCGCCGAGCGCGATGAAGATGCCGCGGAACACCAGCGCCAGGATGATGCCGACGAGCAGCGCCTCCTGCTGGTACTTCTTGGGTACCGCGAAACTGCTCATGATGATGATGAAGATGAACAGGTTGTCGATTGACAGGCTGTACTCGGTCAGCCAGCCGGCATAGAACTCGATGCCGTAGTCGTGACCGTGATAGGTCCAGATCCAGACGCCGAAGGCGAGCGCGAGGCCGACGTACACCGAGAGCGCGATGGCGCACTCCTTGGTGGTCGGCTCGTGCGGGCGGCGGGCGATCGCGATGATGTCGAACAGCAGGATGGCGATGGTCACCGCGAAGGTGATCCCCCACTCGAGCGTGCTGACGTTCACAGGCAGTCCTCGGTTTTCTCACTCCGGGTCGTCAAGACTCGGAGGTCTCTTCCGCCGGCTGCGCGGCCCTGCGTACCGGGGTGGTCGCCGTTGACCCCCGTGCTGACGAGACGCAGATGATGGGAATACTCCCCTCCGCCGGTCAGTCTGTCAGCCGGGGCCTCGTCACGCCAATCAGGTGGCGGCGTCGATCATGCCGCGCAGTTCGCGCTTGAGCTCGCCGATCTCGTCGCGCAGGCGCGCGGCGACCTCGAACTGCAACTCCGCCGCGGCCTGGTGCATCTGCTCGGACAGCGAGTCGATGAGTCCGGCCAGCTCGCTCGACGGCAGGGACGCGAGGTCCTTCGTGTGCTGCCCGAGCGGCACGGCGGTGCCCTTGCGGCGGTGGTCCCCCGTCGCGGCCAGCAGCGCACGGGTGTCCTCGTCCTCGCGCGCCAGCATGTCGGTGATGTCGCCGATCTTCTTGCGCAGCGGCTGGGGGTCGATCCCGTTCGCGGTGTTGTAGGCGACCTGCTTGGCGCGACGCCGGTTGGTCTCGTCGATCGCCAGGGCCATCGAGTCGGTGATCCGGTCGGCGTACATGATGACCTGCCCCGAGACGTTGCGCGCCGCGCGGCCGATCGTCTGGATCAGCGAGCGCCCGGAGCGCAGGAAGCCCTCCTTGTCGGCGTCGAGGATCGCGACGAGGCTGACCTCGGGCAGGTCGAGGCCCTCGCGCAGCAGGTTGATGCCGACGAGGACGTCGTACTCGCCGAGGCGCAGCTCACGCAGCAGCTCGACGCGGCGCAGCGTGTCGACCTCGCTGTGCAGATACCGGGTGCGGATGCCCGCCTCGAGCAGGTAGTCGGTGAGGTCCTCGGACATCTTCTTGGTGAGCGTCGTGACGAGCACCCGCTCGCTGCGCTCGACCCGGTCGTTGATCTCGCCGATGAGGTCGTCGATCTGGCCCTTCGTCGGCTTGACCACCACCTCGGGGTCGATCAGGCCCGTCGGCCGGATGACCTGCTCGACGACGTCGCCCTCGACCTTGGTCATCTCGTAGTCCCCCGGCGTGGCCGAGAGGTACACGGTCTGGCCGATGCGCTGGAGGAACTCGGGCCACTTGAGCGGCCGGTTGTCCATCGCGCTGGGCAGCCGGAAGCCGTGCTCGACGAGGGACCGCTTGCGACTCATGTCGCCCTCGTACATCGCACCGATCTGCGGGATCGTGACGTGCGACTCGTCGACGACCAGCACGAAATCGTCGGGGAAGTAGTCGAGCAGGCAGTTCGGCGCGGAGCCCGCGGCGCGACCGTCCATGTGCAGCGAGTAGTTCTCGATCCCGGCGCACGTGCCGACCTGCTCCATCATCTCGAGGTCGTACGTCGTGCGCATGCGCAGTCGCTGCGCCTCGAGCAGCTTGTTCTCGCGCTCGAGCACGCCGAGACGGTCCTCGAGCTCGACCTTGATGCCCTCGATCGCCCGAGCCATCACCTCAGGGCCGGCGGCGTAGTGCGTCGCGGCGCCGACGTACAGCTCCTGGTCGTCGCTCAGCACCTCGCCGGTGAGCGGGTGCAGTGTCATGAGTCGCTCGACCTCGTCGCCGAAGAACTCGACCCGCACGGCCATCTCCTGGTAGACGGGGAAGATCTCGACGGTGTCGCCCTTGACCCGGAACGTGCCCCGCGTGGAGCTGACGTCGTTGCGGACGTACTGGGCCTGCACGAGGGTCCGCAGCAGCCGGTCACGACCGAGCTCCTCGCCGACGCGGAAGCCGATCATGCGGTTCAGGTACTCCTGCGCCGAGCCGAGGCCGTAGATGCACGAGACGGTCGCCACGACGATGACGTCGCGCCGCGTGAGCAGGGACCACGTCGCCGAGTGACGCAGGCGCTCGACCTCCTCGTTGATCGAGGAGTCCTTCTCGATGTAGGTGTCGGTCTGGGCGATGTACGCCTCGGGTTGGTAGTAGTCGTAGTACGAGACGAAGTACTCGACGGCGTTGTTGGGCAGCAACTCGCGCAACTCCGTGGCGAACTGCGCCGCGAGCGTCTTGTTCGGCAGCATCACGAGCATCGGCCGCTGCAGCTGCTCGGCCAGCCAGGCCGTCGTGGCGGTCTTGCCCGTGCCGGTGGCGCCCATCAGGACGACGTCGTCGACCCCGCCGATGAGCCGCTTCGAGATCTCCGCGATGGCGGCCGGCTGGTCGCCCGCCGGCCGATAGTCGGAGACGACCTCGAACGGCGCGACCTGACGCGTGAGTTCAGTGGCTGGCCTCATGCGTCGAGCCTACGGGCACACGCCGACAGTTTCGGATCGCTGAGGTTCAGCATTCAACGACACGAGGGCCCGCACGATCGCGAAGGCGATTTCGGCAGCAGATACCGATAGAGTCGTGCCATGGCCATCGTCGAACGCCGGGCTCAGCGGACCCGCGAGATCCTCGAGGCGACGCGCTCCCTGTTCGACGAACGTCGGATGCGCGATGCCCAGATCGAGGACATCGCTCGCGCCGTGGGCATCAACCGGGCGATCATCTACCGGCACTTCACGACGAAGGAAGAACTCTTCGCCATGACGCTGGTGGACTACCTCGAGGAGCTCGAGCAACTGCTCGCGAAGGCCGACGACCCGGCGCTCACGCCCACCGAGCGGATCAACGTCATCGCCGACGAGTTCTTCGCCTACGGTGCCGAGTACCCGGCCTTCGTCGACTGCGCCCAGTCGCTGCTGCGCCACCGCGGCTCCGAGCTGCTCGAGCAGATCAGCCTCGACCGGCTCACCGAGCTCGGCGCGGCGATCAACCGCTGCTTCCTGCACATCACCGCGGCGATCCGCGACGGCAACGAGAAGGGCGACTTCGAGGTCAAGGACCCCGAGCTCATCGCGAACATCATGTACACGGAGGGCCTGGGCATCCTCAACCTCGTGACCTTCCAGCGCTCCATCCGCGAGCTCAACTCGGGCCTCCCCGCGATGGAGCACCTGCCGATGAGCGATGTCGTCGAGATCGCCAAGCGGTCGATGCTCGCGATGGTGGTTCCGCCGCCCGAACGGGCCTGACCCACTCCACGTTCCAGACGCCGAAGGCCGGTGGCGATTGCCACCGGCCTTCGACGTGCGTCCGTGGAGTCAGCGCTCCAGGATCGCCACGACGCCCTGACCGCCCGCGGCGCAGATCGAGATCAGACCACGGCCCGATCCCTTCTCCTGCAGCAGCTTGGCGAGGTTCGCCACGATCCGGCCGCCGGTCGCGGCGAACGGGTGCGCCGCCGCCAGCGAGGAGCCCTTGACGTTGAGCTTGCTGCGGTCGATCGCGCCCAGCGGTGCGTCGAGGCCGAGCTTCTGCTTGCAGAAGTCCGCGTCCTCCCACGCCGCGAGGGTCGTCAGCACCTGGCCCGCGAACGCCTCGTGGATCTCGTAGAAGTCGAAGTCCTGCAGCGTCAGCCCCTGGCGGGCGAGCATCCGCGGCACGGCGTACGCGGGCGCCATGAGCAGGCCCTCGCCACCGTTGACGTAGTCGACGGCAGCGGTCTCGTAGTCGACGAGGTACGCCTGGACGTCCCAGCCGCGACGGGCCGCCTCCTCCTCCGAGGCGAACAGCGCGACCGACGCGCCGTCGGACAGCGGCGTCGAGTTGCCGGCCGTCATGGTCGCGGCCTCGCCGAACTGCTTGCCGAAGACGGGCTTGAGCTTCGCGAGCTTCTCGACCGTGGAGTCCGGTCGCAGGTGGGTGTCCTTCTCGACGCCGTTGAACGGCGAGACGAGGTCGTCCTGCCAGCCCTCGTCCCAGGCCTTCGCGAGGTTCTGGTGCGAGCGCGCGGCGAGCTCGTCCTGCGCCTCGCGGGTGATGCCCCACTCCTTGGTGGTGATGGCCTGGTGGTCGCCCATCGACAGGCCGGTGCGCGGCTCGACGTTGCGCGGCTGGTCGGGGGCCAGGTACGACGGCCGGATCTTCGAGAACAGCTTAAACAGGGCCTTCTTGTCACCCTTGGCGTTGGCCTGGTTGGCCTCGAGCAGGATCTTGCGGAGCTTGTCGTTGACGGCCAGCGGGGCGTCGGACGTGGTGTCGGTACCGCCGGCGATGCCCGTCTCGATCTTGCCGAGCGCGATCTTGTTGGCGACCTGGAAGGCGGCCTGCAGGCCCGTCCCGCAGGCCTGCTGCAGGTCGGTGGCCGGCGTCGTGGGCGCGAGCTTGGAGCCGAGCACGACCTCACGGGTCAGGTTGAAGTCGCGGCTGTGCTTGAGGACGGCACCGGCGACGACCTCGCCGACGCGCTCGCCCTGCAGGTCGAAGCGATCGACCAGACCGTCGAGGGCCGCGGTGAGCATGTCCTGGTTGGAGACGCCGGTGTAGACCGTGTTCGAGCGGGCGAACGGGATCCGGTTTCCGCCGATGACGGCGACGCGACGGACGGTGCCGGCGGGGGCCGAGGGCTTCTGGGCCTTCTTCTGGGCGGGCTTGTCAGCCATGTCGAACCTTTCGTCTGCGACCTTCGTCGCTTTCCTTTGCCGTGGCGCTGTCGGGCAGGCTAGAGTCACCCTAACGCTTTCAGATACCGATGGTATCCGAGACTCCAGAGAGATAGGACACACCGCGCGATGAGCGACCGTTACAAGTCGATGATCCAGAACCCCATCGGCCAGTTCCTCGTGAAGAACCTCGGCCTGCCCAACCCGCCCGAGCTGGAGCGGTACCGCGGTGGTGCGCTGGTCGACGGCCCCGTCCTCATCGGCGGCACCGGCCTGGTCGCGGCCGATCTGCCCTCCGTACTGAAGGCCTCCGGCATCGACACCACGACGGTCAGCGCCCAGGGGCGCCGCTACAAGGGCCTCGTGTTCGACGCGACCGGCCTGGACTCCGCCGACGCCACGGTCGCCCTGCAGGAGTTCTTCACGCCCGTCCTGCGCAGCCTCGCGCGGTGCGCGCGCATCGTCGTGATCGGTCTGGCTCCCGACCGCACCGAGACGATCGGTGCCGCGATCGCCCAGCGCGGCCTCGAGGGCTTCGTCCGCTCGCTCGGCAAGGAGATCGGCGCGAACGGCAGCACCGCCAACCTCGTGTACGTGACCCCCGAGTCGACCGGCGCCCTGTCCTCGACCCTCGAGTTCCTGCTCTCGGCCAAGTCGGCGTTCGTCGACGGTCAGGTCGTCCGCATCGGCACGACCGAGCTCGTCGACGCCGACGCGCCCGCCGACCCCGCCAAGCCCCTCACCGGCAAGGTCGCCCTCGTCACGGGCGCCTCGCGCGGACTGGGAGCGGCCATGGCCAAGACGCTGCACCGCGACGGCGCCACGATCATCGGCGTGGACGTCCCGCCGCTGCAGGCCGACCTCGACGCCCTCATGAGCGAGCTCGGCGGCACCTCGATCGTCGCCGACATCACCGCCGACGACGCGGCCGAGACGATCGCCGCGGGTCTGGGCGACGGCGTCGACATCGTCGTGCACAACGCCGGCATCACGCGCGACAAGCGCCTGCGGAACATGAAGGCCGAGAACTGGGCCAAGGTCGTCGACATCAGCGTGGGCGCCCCCGAGCGCATCACGGCGTACCTGCTGGAGAACAAGCTCATCCGCCAGGGCGGCCGCGTCATCGGCATCTCGTCGATCGCCGGCATCGCCGGCAACAACGGCCAGACCAACTACGGCACCGCCAAGGCCGGGGTCATCGGCTTCGTCCAGGCCCTCGCGCCGCGGGTCAGCGACCGCGGCATCACGGTCAACGCGATCGCCCCGGGCTTCATCGAGACCGACATGGTCAAGACGATGCCGGTGGGCATCCGCGAGGCCGGCCGCCGGCTCAGCTCCCTGTCACAGGGCGGCCAGCCCGTCGACGTCGCCGAGGCGATCGCCTGGTACAGCCACCCGGGTTCGTCGGCGATCTCCGGCAACGTGGTCCGCGTGTGCGGCCAAGGCTTCCTGGGTGCCTGAGGTGACCACTCGCACGTTCGACAAGGCGCCCGCCGGGCTGCCGCTCATGCTCAAGGCGGCGCTGCCGGCGATCCCCGTCGTCGGCGGCCTGCCGGGCGTCAAGCACGAGAAGGGCGGACTGCCCGACACCGTGCTCAAGCGCACCCGCGTGAGCACCGACCTGGCGCACCTCGACCGCTACAACGAGGTGTGCGGCTTCCTCCGGTCCGACACCCTGCCCGCGACGTATCCGCACATCGCCGCGCACACGCTGCACCTGACCCTCATGACGGACACGGCCTTCCCGTTCCCGCCGATGGGCGCGGTGCACCTGCGCAACCGCATCACGCAGTACCGCCCGATCGGGCGCGAGGAGATCTACGAGCTGAGCCTGCGGGCCGCGGCGGACGAGCCGCACCCGAAGGGCCGGCTCATCTCGCTGGTCTCCGGGGCGCACGTCGGCGGTGAGCTGGTCTGGGACGAGACGATGACCGTGCTCTTCCGCAGTCGATCGGGTGGCGACGAGCCGGTCGCTCCGCCGCTGGCCGGGGTCGAGGCCCCCGAGGGCGTCGTGCACTGGAAGCTCGGCAGCGACCTGGGCCGGCGCTACGGCGCGATCTCGGGCGACCGCAACCCGATCCACCTCTACCCGTGGACGGCCAAGGCGTTCGGCTTCCCCCGTCAGATCGCCCACGGCATGTGGACCAAGGCGCACGCGCTCTCGGCCCTGCAGAACCGCCTGCCGGACTCGTTCACGGTCGACGTCGAGTTCAAGAAGCCGATCCTGCTGCCGGCCACCGTCGTGTTCGGCACGGCCGGCCAGGACGACGTGACGACCTTCGGCGTGCGGGACTCGCGCACCTCGCTCCCCCACCTCGTCGGCCGGGTCACGCCCGTCTGAGCGGTCCTGATCCTCAGCGGTCGTCGGGCTTGCGCGACTGCCGGATCAGGCCCTCCTGGGCCACGCTGGCGACGAGGGTGCCGTCCAGCGTGAAGACCCGGGCGGTGCTCAGTCCGCGCGCGCCGGACGCCGACGGCGACGTCTGGTCGTACAGCAGCCACTCGTCGACCCGGAACGGCCGGTGGAACCACACGACGTGGTCGAGCGAGGCCGGCTGCACCTTCGGCGAGCTGATCAGGACGCCGTGCGGCACGAGAGCGGCACCGAGCAGGCTGAAGTCGCTGTAGTACGTGAACGCCGCTCGGTGCAGCAGTTCGTCGTCGGGCAGGCGGTCGCTGGCCTTGAACCACATCCGCTGGACCACGGGCACGTACGCCCGCGACGGATCGTCCTCCGGCCGCGGGTCCCCCACGTACCGCATGTCGAAGCCGCCCCACTCCTGCAGCCACATCTCCGCCGCATCGGGGCTCACGTACTTGACGAGGTCGGACATCGGCGTCGCCTCGTCCGGGCCCGGCGTCGGCGTCAGGACGTCCTGGTGGTCCCAGCCGTCCTCCTGACGCTGGAACGACGCCGTCATGTAGAAGATCACCTCGCCGTGCTGGCGCGCCGCGACCCGTCGCGTCGCGAAGGAACGGCCGTCGCGGACGTTCTCGACGTCGTAGATGATCGGAATGCTCGGGTCACCGCCGAGGATGAAGTACACGTGCAGCGAGTGCAGCGACTTGTCCTCCGGGACGGTGCGCTGGGCGGCCATCACGGCCTGCCCCGCCACCTGGCCACCGAACACCCGCTTGAGCCGGCTCCTGACCGGCTGGCCGCCGCGGAAGAGGTTGACCTCCAGCTGCTCGACCTCGAGCAGGTCGACGAGTTCGTTCACTGACGCAGGCACGCTCGTGATCCTAGCGAAGGAGCGCCGTCACGAGGGCGACGTCGAGCGTGATCCTGCTTGCGCTGGGGCGCGGCTCAGCCCTGGTCGTCCTTGCGCTGACGCGCCAAGAACTGCTCGACCTGGGAGGCGAGCTCGTCACCCGTGGGCAGGCTGTCGTCGTCGGCCAGCAGCGAGTCGGCCGCGCCGCGACTGAACGTGTCGTACTGACGCTCGAGGCCGGCGAGCACCTCCTCGCCCTCCTGCTCGGCGATCTGCTGCTCGATCTGCGCGATCGAGTCGGGCTGGCGCGAGCGCAGGTCCTCGAGATCGAAGTCCAGGCCCAGTCGGACGCCCACCGCGTCGACGAGCGCGATCGCGGCCGTCGGGTACTCGATCTGTGACAGGTAGTGCGGCACGTGGACGACGTAGCCGATCGCGTCGAGACCGTGCTCGCCCATCCGGTACTCCAGCAGCGACTGCGCCGACGAGGGCACCGTGACCTCGGCGCTCCAGAAGTTCTTGCGGTCGACCAGCTCGGGGCGGGTGCCGTGCATCGTCAGCAGCGGCGGCCGCGTGTGGGGGACGCCCATCGGGATCCCGCCGAGCGACACGGTCAACGGCACGCCGAGCTCCTCGACGACGTCGATCGCCTCGGCCGCGAAGGCCTCCCAGCCGAAGTCGGGTTCGGGCCCCGCGAGCAGCAGGTACGGCGACCCCGCACGGTCGGTGTGCCGCGTGATCTCCAGGACCGGCTCGGTGTAGTCGAGGTAGCGGTCACGCTGGAACGTGATCGGCGGGCGGCGGGCCCGGTAGTCGTAGACGGCGTCGAGATCGAAGGCATGCACGACCTCCGCATCGGGAGTCCGCAACTGCTCGGCAGCCAGCGTCGCGGAAGAGCCGGCGCTCAGGAAGCCGTCGAGGGTGACGATCAGCGGAATCGGATCGCGGTCAGCGTCTTGTCGTCGAGAGAACCACTTCGGAGTCAACGTCCGTCACCCGCCGCTGATTCCCGCAACCGGACGAGTGCGTCGGCCGCGACGGCATCGGCGGTGAGGCCGAGCCGACCCAGGATGACGTCCCGCTTGGCGTGGTCGAGGTACTCCTGGTCGATCGCGTGGATCCGGACGGGGACGTCGACCGCGGCGTCGCTCATGAGGTGCAGGAGCGTCGAGCCGACGCCACCCTGGCGGCCGTTGTCCTCGATCGTCACCACGAGCCGGTGCGCGGCGGCCAGGTCGACGAGCGCCGGATCGAGCGGCTTCACCCAGCGCGGGTCCACGACCGTGCAGCGCACGCCGTCGGCGGCCAGCAGGTCCGCGACGTCGATGGCCGTGTGCGCCATGGTCCCCACTCCGACCACGAGGACCTCGGGGTCGGCGTCGCGGCGCAGGACGTCGATCGTCCCGATCCGGTCGATCGCATCGAGATCCGCGGCCACCGCGCCCTTGGCGAAGCGCACGACGCTCGGGGCGTCGTCGATGTCGACCGCCTCGCGCAGCAGCTCACGCAGGCGGCTGCCGTCACGCGGCGCGGCGAGGTGCAGACCGGGCACGAGCTGCAGCAGCGACATGTCCCACATGCCGTTGTGGCTCGCGCCGTCGTCGCCGGTGACGCCCGCCCGGTCGAGGACGAACGTGACGCCCTGCCGGTGCAGGCCGACGTCCATCAGGACCTGGTCGAAGGCTCGGTTGACGAACGTCGCGTACACCGCCACGACGGGGTGCATCCCGCCCATCGCGAGTCCTGCGGCGCTCGTCACGGCGTGCTGCTCGGCGATGCCGACGTCGAGCACCCGGTCCGGGAACTTGTCCGCGAACGCGTCGAGCCCGGTCGGGTACAGCATCGCGGCGGTGATGCCGACGACGTCGGGGCGGTCGTCGGCGATGCGCACGATCTCGTCGCGGAACACCGACGTCCAGCCGGCCGGCGCGATCGTGATCGCCTCGCCCGTGGACCGGTCGAACGGGTGGGCCTGGTGCATCTGGTCCGCCTCGTTGGCGACCGCGATGTCGTAGCCCTGGCCCTTCGTCGTGATGGCGTGCACGAGGACAGGTCCGTTGAAGTTCCGCGCGGCGGCCAACGCGTGTTCGAGCGCGGCCCGGTCGTGCCCGTCGACGGGCCCGAGGTACTTGATGCCGAGGTCCTCGAACATGCCCTGCGGGGCGAGGACGTCCTTGAAGCCCTTCTTGATCGCGTGCAGCGCCTCGTAGACGACGCCGGCGACCTTGGGGCCGGTGGTCATCCGCTCCTTGATCGCGTGCAGGGCCGGCTCGTAGCGAGGGTTGGTGCGTATCTCGGTGAGCCGGTTCGCCAGACCGCCGACGGTCGGCGTGTACGAGCGGCCGTTGTCGTTGACGACGATGACGACCCGCCGGGTCTTGTCCGCGGCGATGTTGTTGATCGCCTCCCACGCCATGCCGCCCGTGAGGGCGCCGTCGCCGATGACCGCGACGACATGGTCGTCCTTGCCCTGCAGGGCGTTCGCCCGGGCGAGGCCGTCGGCGTAGGACAGCGACGTGGAGGCGTGCGAGTTCTCGACCCAGTCGTGCGGCGACTCGGCGCGGCTGGGGTAGCCCGAGAGCCCGCCCTCCTGGCGCAGCCGCTCGAACTGTGCGGCGCGGCCCGTGAGCATCTTGTGGACGTAGGCCTGGTGCCCGGTGTCCCACACGATCGCGTCGCGGGGCGAGTCGAAGACGCGGTGGATCGCGATGCTCAGCTCGACGACGCCGAGGTTGGGCCCCAGGTGGCCGCCGTGCGCGGCGACCGACTCGATCAGCAACTCGCGGATCTCCGCCGCCAGGTGGGTCAGCTCCGCGTCGTCGAGGCGCCGGAGGTCGGCAGGGCCGGACAGCGCACTGAGGACGGAAGCCATTGTCCCATCGTAACGACGCCCGGCGAAGCCCGCGGAGCGACCGGCCGTGGCTGCCCACCACGCCCCCGGGGCCGCCGAGCGGCACTCGGCGCGTCAGCCGATCGCGCCGAAGCGGCCTCGCGCGTGGGCCAGTCCCCCGTCGCCGAGGATCTCCACGTTCTCGACCGTGCCGGTGACCTCGTGGGACCAGCCGAGGACCCGCACGTCGTCGACGACGAAGCCGCACCACGAGCGGTCGGCGAGGTGCGGACCCCACGCCGACGCCTCCCAACGTCCAAGGGTGAACGGACCGCCGGGAGCGGGCGCGACACCGGCAAATGCCTCCGCGAGGTACGTGTCACCGGCCTCGAGCAGGCTCAGCGCCGCCCGGGTGCCCGGTGCGAGCTCCTCGCCGAGGTCCGAGTCCGGATCGACGCAGAGGATGAGGTGGGCCGGATCGCCGTCGACGACCAGGAGGGAGGACACCGTGAGCCCGACCGGGCCTCGCTCCGCCGCGGTGGTGACCACCGTCACGGGCGAGACCAATCGGCCGCGGAGCCGGCGCAGCGCATCCTTCGCGCCATCGCCGGGGACGAACGGATGCTCGGAGTGGATCGTCACGTCTCCAGCCAACCACCGAGGGGTGCATTTCGGTCCGCGACGGCCCGGCGGGCTTGACTTAATTCACGAGTCGTATTAAACCTTGTGAGGTGGCTCACGTGATCGGCGTCGACAGTTCGACGCAGTCCTGCAAGGCGTTGCTCGTCGACGCCGACGACGGCACCATGGTGCAGGAGCGTCGGGCGGCTCACCCGGAGGGGACCGCGGTCGACCCCGGGGCGTGGCTCACGGCGGCGGACGCCTGCGTCGCGCCGCTGACGGACTCCGCCGCGGCCCTCGCGGTCGGCGGCCAGCAGCACGGGATGGTGGCCCTGGACGCCGACGGCGCTCCCGTCCACGACGCCCTGCTGTGGAACGACACGCGCTCCGCGCAGGCCGCCGCCGACCTCGTCCGCGAGATGGGCGGCCCTGCGGCGTGCGCCGAGCGGATCGGCAGCGTGCTGGTCGCCTCCTTCACGTCCACGAAGCTGCGATGGCTGCGCGACCACCAGCCCGAGGCCGCCGCGCGCGTGGCCTCGGTCCTGCTCCCCCATGACCACGTCTCGCGCCACCTCGCGGGCGGAGCGCCCGCCTTCACCGACCGGGGCGACGCCTCGGGAACGGGTTACTACGACGCCCGGGAGTCGGCGTGGTGCCCGGACCTGCTCGAGCAGGCCCTCGGCCATGCTGCCGCGGTCCCCGAGGTCGTCGCCCCCGGTGCCGTCGCGGCCGAGCACGACGGTCTCGTGTTCGCCGCGGGCACCGGCGACAACATGGCCGCGGCACTGGGCCTGGGCCTGGAGCCCGGCGACGTCGCCATCTCGATCGGCACGTCCGGCGTGGCCTCGGCGATCAGCAGCACGCCCGTCGCCGACCCGACGGGCCTCGTGACGGGCTTCGCCGACGCGACCGGCAACTTCCTGCCGATGGCCACGACGATCAACGCCGCCCGGATCCTCGACCTGCAGGCCCGCTGGCTCGGAGTCGACCTCGACGGACTGTCCGAGCTCGCGTTGCAGTCGACGCCGGGTGCCGGCGGCGTGACCCTGCTGCCGTACTACGGCGGCGAGCGGACCCCGAACCGGCCGGGCGCCACCGGGGTGTGGGCGGGACTCACCCCCGACACGACTCGCGCCGACCTGGCCCGCGCGGCGGTCGAGGCGCTGCTGTGCTCGCTCGCCGACGCCGTCGACGCGCTCACCGGCCTCACCGGCACCGCACCCCGACGTGTCCTGCTGATCGGCGGCGCGGCGCGCAGCAGTGCCGTGCGGTCGCTCGCCCCCGCCGTGCTCGGGCGACCCGTCCACCTGCCGCCGCCGGTCGAGTTCGTCGCCCTCGGCGCCGCCCGGCAGGCCGCGTGGGCCCTCGCCGGCACCCCCGCTCCCCCGGACTGGCCCCTGCCGGGCCTCGAGGTCCTCGAGGCCGATCCGACCCCCGACGTGCGCGACGCGTACGCCGCGCTCCGCGACTCCGCACCCATGAAAGGCAGCTCATGACCGACTACACCCCCACCCCCGAGGACAAGTTCTCGTTCGGGATCTGGACCGTCCAGTACCCCGGCCGTGACCCGTTCGGCGAGCCCACGCGCCCCGACATGGACCCCGTCCACGCGATCGAGAAGCTTGCCGAGCTCGGTGCGTACGGCGTCAACTTCCACGACAACGACGTGTTCCCTTTCGACAGCGACGACGCGGCCCGCGGCCAGATCCTCGACCGCTGGCGCAAGGGACTGGCCGAGACCGGCCTGGCCGTCACCACCGCGACGACGAACCTGTTCACCCACCCCATGTTCAAGGACGGCGCGTTCACGTCCAACGACCGCGAGGTCCGCCGCTACGCACTGCGCAAGGTGATGAGGAACCTCGACCTCGCCGCCGAGCTGGGCGCGAAGGTCTACGTGTGCTGGGGCGGCCGCGAGGGCGCCGAGAGCGGCGCCTCCAAGGACGTCGCCGCGGCACTCGACCGGTACCGCGAGGGCTTCAACGTCCTAGGCGAGTACGTCGCCGACAACGGGTACGACATCAAGTTCGCGATCGAGCCGAAGCCGAACGAGCCGCGCGGTGACATCCTGCTGCCGACGATCGGTCACGCCCTGGCGTTCATCCAGACCCTCGACCGGCCCGAGGGCGTCGGCGTGAACCCCGAGATCGGTCACGAGGAGATGGCCGGGCTCAACGCGGCGCACGGCTACGCGCAGGCCATGTGGCAGGGCAAGCTCTTCCACATCGACCTGAACGGCCAGAACGGCCCGCGCTACGACCAGGACCTGCGGTTCGGTGCGGGCAACGTCCGCGGTGCCTTCTGGGTCGTCGACACGCTGCTCGCGGGCGGCTACGACGGTCCGGTCCACTTCGACTTCAAGACGCCGCGCTCGGAGGACGAGGCCGGCGTGTGGGTCGCTGCCGAGGCGTGCATGCGCAATTACCTGATCCTGCGGGAGAAGGCGCAGGCGTTCCGCGCCGATCCCGAGGTCGTCGCCGCGCTCGAGGTCTCGGGCCTGCCCGAGCTGGCCACGCCGACGCTCGCCGAGGGTGAGACGTGGCGCGAGCTGCGCGAGTCGACCGGTCCGTCGCCCGACGAGCTGGCCGCGCGCGGCTGGGCCTTCGAGCGGCTCGACCAGCTGGCGCTCGAGCACCTCTACGGGGTCCGCTGAGTGACGCGCGCCCTGCCCACCGACACGACGGAGCTGCGCCGCCTCAACACCGCCCAGGTGTTGACGGCGCTCCGTCGTGACGGACCGTCGACCCGGACCGCGCTCGCGGAGCGGACAGGCCTCGCGAAGGCGACGGTCGGCTCGATCGTCGCCGACCTCGAGCAGCACGGCGCGGTCAGCGAGCACGGTCCGGTCGCCGGCGGGCGCGGCCGGCCGGGGCGCCCGATCGGCCTCACGGGACGCCCGGGCGCCGGAATCGGCCTGGAGGTGAACGTCGACTACCTCGCCGCCGTCGCGGTGGACGTCGCGGGCACGACGCTGGCCCGCGAGGTCGTGGCCGTCGACCCGGCCGACCCGCTCGCGGGCCTGGGCCCGCTGCTGGCCCGCACGCGCGAGGCCGTGGAGGACGCGGGGCTCACGATCCTCGGCACGGTGTGCGCCGTGCCCGGCACGGGCCTGGGTGGCACGCCGAACCTCGCCGCCGGGGCCGACGCGGTGGCCGCCCGACTCGCCGACCTCGCTCCCGGCCCGGTGGGTGCCGCGCTGGAGAACGACGCGAACTGCGCCGCCCTCGCCGAGGTGATGACCGGCGCGCTCGTGGGCGTGCGCGATGCGATCTACCTGACCGGCACGGTCGGGATCGGCGCGGGAGTCGTCCTCGACGGTCGGCTGCACCCGGGCGAGCGCGGCCTCGTCGGCGAGGTCGGTCACATGCCGATCGGCCGTCCCGACGTCACGTGCGGCTGCGGACGGCAGGGCTGCTGGGAGACGGCGGTCGGCCTGCGCGCCCTGCTCGACGACGTCGGCTGGCCCGACGACGACACGCCGGTCCGCCTCGCGGAGGCGATCGCTGGGCGGGTCGGGGATCCCGTCGTGGATCGTGCCCTCGACCGGCTCGTCGCCGACCTGGCGCGGGGCCTCGCGGTGCTCACGTCGGTCATGGACCCGTCCCGGATCGTCCTGGGCGGCTACTTCGCGGCGCTCGGGCCGGCGTGGGCCGAGCGCGTCGGCGACGCCGTCGCGGGGCTCCTCCCGGCCGGCCGGCCGGCCGTAGAGGTGCTCACGAGCGAACTGGGGTTGCACGCCGCCGCGCGAGGTGCGGCCGAGCATGCGCTCACGACGCTGTACGCGGGCGCGGTGGGGCTGGACGCCCTCAGCTGACGGCGACGACCGCGGTGCGCAGGTCGCCCGTCGTCGGCGCGTTGGTCAGCATGCCGACGGGATCGTCGAGCAGGGCACCGAAGGCGGCCTCGGCAGCGCCGATGAGCACGGAGTCCTTGCCGAGGCCGGGCAGGGCGATCCGCACCTCGGCGCGTGGCGCGGACAGCGCGCGCTGCTGCAGTTCGCGCTCGACCCGCGTGTCGACGAACCGGTAGAGCGAGTTGAGGTAGCCGCCGAGCACGACGAGCCGCGGGTTGAACAGGTTGACGATGCCGGCGATGCCCCGGCCGAGCTGCTCGCCCACGCGGTCGAGGCCCGGCGTGTCGTGGTCGAGTGAGTCGAGGAAGGCACCGAGGGTCGCGAGCTGCTCCGGCGGGCAGCCCACGGCGGCCCCGATCGCGGCCGCACCGACCTCGGTCTCCCAGCAGCCACGGGAGCCGCAGTGGCATTCACGGTCGCCGTCACCGAACGGCAGGTGACCGATCTCGCCCGCGAGCCCGGTCGCGCCCTTCGCGGCGAATCCGCCCGAGATGATGCCGGCACCGACGCCGACCTCACCGGAGAGGTACACGAGGTCGGAGACGCCGGCGCCCACGCCGCGGAGGCGCTCGGCCATCGCACCGTGGTCGGCGTCGTTGGCGATCACCGGATCGAAGGCGCCACCGAGCCGCTCGGCGAGCAGCGTCGCGAAGGGCACGTCCCGCCACCCGAGGTTGGGCGCGAGCCGCACCAGTCCGGAGCCGAGCTCGATCATGCCGGGCACGGCGATGCCGAGGCCGACCACCGGGTCGTGGGCCGGCACGTCGCGCGTGACGACCCGGACGAGGTCCAGGACGGCAGCCAGGGTCGAGTCCAGGTCATGGTCCGGAGCGGCCGGTCCGGTGGCGCGCGAGAGCACGACTCCCCCGAGTCCGACCCGCGCCACGACCAGCCCGTCGACCCGCACGTCCACCGCGAGGACGTACGGCTCGCGAGCGACGACGACGTCGACGGAGGGCCGCCCGGTCCCCCGCGGAGTCCGCGGGGTGACCTGACGTGCCAGCCCGAGCTCGTCCAGCTCGCCCACGAGACCGGCGATCGTGCTGCGGTTCAGGCCGAGCCGGCGCGTGAGATCTGCGCGCGACATGCGCCCCGAGCGGTGGAGGTGGGCCAACACCGTGCCGAGATTGTGCCGCCGCACGTCCTCCTGGTTCGCGCCCGACCCCCGGCGCGGGATGCGCTGAGTCACCCCAGGCCCGCTGCCGAACGCCGCCGCCTCGAGATCGCATCGACGCTGGCCGCGAGCAGCAGCACGCCGCCGGTGACGAGGAAGTTGATGTACGACGCCTGGTTGAGCAGGCCGAGACCGTTGGCGATCGTCGCGATCACGACACCGCCGATGACGGCGTCCTGCGCGCGACCCTTGCCGCCGAACAGGCTCGTGCCGCCGATCACGGCCGCGCCCACGCCGTAGAGCAGCGTGTTGCCGGCGCCCGACGAGGCCGAGACCTTGCCGACGTACGACGAGGCGATGATCCCGCTCAACGCCGCGAGGGACGAGCAGATCACGAACACCGAGACCCGGATGCGGTCGACGCGGATGCCTGCGCGGCGCGCGGCCTCGGCGTTGCCGCCGACGGCGTAGATGTGCCGGCCGTAGGCGGTCCGGCTGAGCACGAAGGTCAGCAGGATCAGCAGGACACCGATCAGCGGCAGCACGTAGGGCACGCCCTGGATCGGGAAGTTCGGGTTGACGCTGCGGTTGAGGTTCATCACGAACGTCACGCCGATGAGCACCACGGCGACGGCCACGATGCGCAGCACGACCACGCCGAGGGGCGAGTGGTGCAGGTTGAGGGCGACCTTCTGGCGATGCCGGTACAGCTCGATCCCCGCGAACGCGACCGAGAGGCCGATCGCGGCGATCCAACCCCACAGGACCGACATGTTGTTGATCGTGATGCCGCGGATCACCGAATCGGCGACGCGGACGGAGCCGCCCTCACCGATCAGCTTGAGCGTCACGCCCTGCAGCGCCAGGAAGAACGCGAGGGTCACGACGAACGACGGGATGCCGAGTTTCGCCACCAGCAGGCCGATCGCGAGGCCGATCAGCGCACCGACCGCGAGTCCGGCCAGGATCGCGAGCCACCACGACCAGCCGTGGTCCACGATCGCGAGGGCCGTCACACAGGCCGAGACACCGCCGGCGACACCGGCCGACAGGTCGATCTCGCCGAGCAGCAGGACGAACACGAGTCCCATCGCCAGCACGCAGATCGAACCGGCCTGCGTGATCAGGTTGGCCAGGTTGAGCGCGGAGAGGAAGCGCTCGTTGGCGAAGCTGAAGACGATGAACAGGACGACGAGTCCCAGGATCGCGGGCAGCGACCCCATGTCGCCGCCGCGCAGGCGCTGGACGTAGGCAGAGAACGCGTCGCCGACGGACTGCTCCGAACGGGTGTCCGCGGCGAAGTCGGAGTCGGCGAGCTTCATGTCTGAGGTCATGTCAGGTCCTTCACATCGACTGGGCGGCTTCGGCGGGAGCCAGACCGAGGTCGCCGGAGCGACCCGCGGTGATGAGCTCGACCACCTGGGTGTTGGTCACGTCGGAGGTCTTGACCTCCGCGGCCACCCGCCCGAGGTACAGGGCACAGATCCGGTCGGCGACCTCGAAGACGTCGACCATGTTGTGCGAGATCAGGACGACGCCGAGACCCTGGTCCGCGAGCCGGCGCACGAGGTCGAGCACCTGCCGCGTCTGGGCGACGCCGAGGGCGGCGGTCGGCTCGTCGAGCAGGACGACCTTGGAGTTCCAGAGCACCGACTTGGCGATCGCCACGGTCTGGCGCTGGCCACCGGAGAGGCTCGAGACGCTCTGCCGCACGGACTTCACGGTGCGGACCGAGAGCGAGGCCAGTGCCTCGCGGGCACGCTGCTCCATCGCCGGCTCGTCGAGCGAGCCACGGCGCTTGATCTCGCGGCCGAGGAACATGTTCTGGACGATGTCCAGGTTGTCGCACAGGGCCAGGTCCTGGTAGACGATCTCGATGCCGAGATCGGCGACGTCCTTGGGGCTGTGCACGGTGACCGGCTGGCCCTCGAAGTAGTACTCGCCGCTGTCGATCGGGTAGATGCCCGCGATCGCCTTGACGAGGGTGGACTTGCCGGCGCCGTTGTCACCGACGAGGGCCGTGACCTGTCCGGGGTAGACCTTGAAGTCGACATCGTGCAGCACGTGCACGACGCCAAAGCTCTTGTTGATTCCTCGCAGGTCGAGGATCGGGGTGTCGCTCATCGCGTGGCCTTCGTTCTGACGTGGGTGCGGAGACGGGACCGGTGGGTCCACGGGGACGTGCCCCGTGGACCCACCGCAGGGGGCATCAGGAGATGCCGGCCGCCGTGCACTTGTCGGCGAAGTCGCCAGCGCAGACGTCGTCCTTCGACTGACCGCCATCGGCGATGACGTCGCCGACGCTGTCCTTCGTGATGGACTTCGGCGTCAGCAGGACCGAGGGGACCTCGCGGCCGCTCTCGCTGTCCTTCGTCGTGCCGTTGGTCTCGGGCTCGTCACCCTTGACCAGTGCGATCGCGGCGTCGGCCAGCGCGCCGGCCTCTTCCTTGGCGGACTTGTAGACCGTCATGCACTGCGTGCCCGCGAGGATGTTCTGCAGACCCTCGACCGTCGCGTCCTGACCGGTGACGGGCACCTCGCCCGCGCGCCCGTTCTTCTGCAGGGTCGAGATGACCGAGCCGGCCAGACCGTCGTTGGCGGCCAGGACACCGTCGATCTTGCCGTCGGCAGCGGTGTACATCTGCTCGAAGATCGTCACGGCCTTGTCGTTGTCCCAGTCGGGAACGGCCTGCTCGCCGACCTTGGTGTAGGTGCTGATCTTGTCGAGCACGCTGTGCGCGCCCTGCGAGAACAGCGTGGCGTTGTTGTCCGTCGGCGAGCCGTTGAGGAACGCGATGTTCGCCTTCTTGTCACCGAGGCAGTCGGCCAGACCCTGACCCTGCAGCTCGCCGACCTTGACGTTGTCGAACGAGATGTAGGCGTCGGCGGTGCCGTTGAGCGTCAGGCGGTCGTAGTCGAGCGTCTTGACGCCCTGCTTGCCGGCCTTCTCCTGGATGGACGCGCCACTGTCGGAGTCGAGGTTGACGATCGCCAGCACCGTCACGCCGTCGGCGATCATGCTGTCGGCGATGGTCGCCATCTTGTCGGCGTCGCCCTCGGCGTTCTGGATCGAGTACTCCACACCGGCGTCCTTGAACGCCGCCTCGAGAGCCGGCCGGTCGGCCGACTCCCAGCGCACCGACGACTTCGTGTCGGGCAGGATCACACCGATCTTGCCCTTCGCGTCGCCGCTGTCGCCGTCATCCCCCGAATCGTCGCTGCCGCAAGCCGCCAGCGTCAGACTCGCGCCGAGCACCGCCGCGAGCATGAGATTGCGCGTCCGCTTCACACGAACCGCCTCCGTTCCTCCTCGTGCGCAGCCCGGAGTGAGCCACGTCACACGTTTGTTGTGCCAAACAACATATCCGGTGACGAGGCCCGAGTCCAGCGACACACGCACGAAACATTCGACGAGTCCCGAGAAATGCCGGACGGGGCCCGGACCGTGTGGTCCGGGCCCCGTCCGAGGGGTGCGTCGCGACTCAGTCGAGCAGCGAGCGCAGCACGTACGGCATGATGCCGCCGTTGCGGTAGTAGTTCGCCTCGCCCGGGGTGTCGATGCGGACGACGGCGTCGAACTCGACGTCGCCGGCCTTCACCTTGACCGTCTTGGGCGTGCGGCCCTCGTTGAGCTCGGTGACGCCGGTGACGCTGAACGTCTCCTCGCCGGTCAGGCCGAGCGACTCGGCGTTCTGGCCCTCGGGGAACTGCAGCGGCAGGACGCCCATGCCGATCAGGTTCGAGCGGTGGATGCGCTCGTACGACTCGGCGACGACGACCTTGACCCCCAGCAGCGCCGTTCCCTTGGCCGCCCAGTCGCGCGACGAGCCGGAGCCGTACTCCTTGCCCGCCAGCACGACGAGCGGGATGCCGGCCGCCTGGTAGTTCTGCGAGGCGTCGAACACCGTGGTGACCTCACCATCGGTGCTGAAGTCGCGCGTGAACCCGCCTTCGGTGCCCGGTGCGATCTGGTTGCGCAGGCGGATGTTGGCGAACGTGCCGCGGATCATGACCTCGTGGTTGCCGCGGCGCGAGCCGAGCGAGTTGAAGTCGCGCGGCTCCACGCCCTTCTCCATCAGGTACTTGCCGGCGGGGCTGTCCTTCTTGATCGCGCCGGCCGGGCTGATGTGGTCGGTCGTGACCGAGTCGCCCAGCTTGAGCAGCACGCGCGCGCCGTCGATGTCGGTGACCGGCGAGGGCTCGAGCGCCATGCCGTCGAAGTACGGCGCCTTGCGTGCGTAGGTCGAGTCCTCGTCCCACGCGAACGTGTCGCCGTCGGGGGTCGGCAGGTTCTGCCACCGCTCGTCACCGGCGAAGACGTCGGCGTACTCCTTGTCGAACGTGTCGGAGGTGATCGCGCTCTGGATCACGTCCTCGACCTCGGCGGGGCTGGGCCAGATGTCCTTCAGGTACACCGGGTTGCCGTCGGTGTCCGCACCCAGCGACTCGGTCGTGATGTCCATGTCCATCGTGCCGGCGATCGCGTACGCCACCACGAGCGGCGGGCTGGCCAGGTAGTTCATCTTGATGTCCGGGTTGATCCGGCCCTCGAAGTTGCGGTTGCCCGACAGCACCGAGACGACCGCGAGGTCCTTCTCGTTGACGGCTGCGCTGACCTCGGGGATCAGCGGGCCGGAGTTGCCGATGCAGGTCGTGCAGCCGTAGCCGACGAGGTTGAAGCCCAGCTTGTCCAGGTACGGGGTCAGCCCGGACCGGTCGTAGTAGTCCGAGACGACCTTCGACCCGGGCGCGAGCGTGGTCTTGACCCACGGCTTGCGGGTCAGGCCCTTCTCGACCGCCTTCTTGGCCAGCAGGGCCGCGCCGATCATCACCGACGGGTTGGACGTGTTCGTGCACGACGTGATCGCGGCGATCGTGACCGCGCCGTGGTCGAGCGTGAACGTCTGGCCGTCGACCGTGACCTCGACCGGGGCCGAGGGGCGGCCGCCGTCGGCGGGCACGCAGGACAGGTAGTCACGCGGCGGCTTGGTGCCGTCATCGTGCGAGGACGGTGCGTCCGAGGCCGGGAACGACTCCTCGACGGCCTCGTCGTAGTCCGCGCCGTTCTGCGGGTCGCCGTCCTCGACGTACGCCGCGAGGGCTCCGCGGAAGCCCTCCTTGGCGTGGGCCAGGACGACACGGTCCTGCGGACGCTTCGGGCCGGCGATCGACGGAACGATCGTCGACAGGTCCAGCTCGAGGTACTCCGAGTAGCGCGGCTCGTGGTCGGGGTCGTGCCACAGGCCCTGGGCCTTCGCGTAGGCCTCGACGAGCGCGATCTGCTCGGCGCTGCGGCCCGTGAGCTCGAGGTACTTCGTGGTCTCGCCGTCGAGCGGGAAGATCGCGACGGTGGAGCCGTACTCGGGGCTCATGTTGCCGATCGTGGCGCGGTTGGCCAGCGGCACGGCGCCGACGCCGGAGCCGTAGAACTCGACGAACTTGCCGACCACGCCGTGCTGGCGCAGCATCTCGGTGATCGTGAGCACGAGGTCGGTCGCGGTGGCGCCCTGCGGCAGCTCGCCGGAGAGCTTGAAGCCCACGACGCGCGGGATGAGCATGCTGATGGGCTGGCCGAGCATCGCGGCCTCGGCCTCGATGCCACCCACGCCCCAGCCGACGACGCCCAGGCCGTTGACCATCGTCGTGTGCGAGTCGGTGCCGACACAGGAGTCGGGGTACGCGACGACGGAGCCGTCGGCGTCCTTCGTGAAGACGACGCGCGCGAGGTGCTCGATGTTCACCTGGTGCACGATGCCGGTGCCCGGCGGGACGACCCGGAAGTTGTCGAAGGCGCCCTGGCCCCAGCGGAGGAACTTGTAGCGCTCGCCGTTGCGCTCGTACTCGATCTCGACGTTGCGCTCGAACGCCTCGGGCGTGCCGAAGACATCGGCGATGACGGAGTGGTCGATGACCATCTCGGCCGGCGCGAGCGGGTTGATCTTGTTCGGGTCGCCACCGAGGTCGACCATGGCCTCGCGCATCGTGGCGAGGTCGACGACGCACGGGACACCGGTGAAGTCCTGCATGATCACGCGGGCGGGCGTGAACTGGATCTCCTGGTCGGGCTCGGCCGACGGATCCCATCCGGCCAGCGCCTTGATGTCGTCGGCGGTGATGTCGGCACCGTCCTCGGTGCGCAGCAGCGCCTCGAGCAGGATCTTGAGGCTGAAGGGCAGCGTGGCGACGTCGAGTCCCTCGCCCTGCACCGCGTCCAGCCGGTAGTAGTCGTAGGAGTTCTCCCCCACCGCGAGAGTGTCCTTGGCCTGGAATGTGTCGACGCTCATGGCTTCTCCTTCGCTGGTACGTCCCATCCTGCCCGCATTCCGCGTCTCGCGGGCGATCAGGATGTCCTAACCCGTGAATTTATCTTGATGTCAAGATACACGATATCAAATGATCGCCGGGAGGCCAGTTCAGGTCACCCTCACCTGAGCGCGAGGATCCGCGCGACGACGGCCCTGCCCTCGGCGACGCGCTTCTCCCACGTCGTGCCGACGACGAGCAGCACGAGCCCGGCGACCGCGATGAGGATCCACCGCGGCGTCGCGGCCGCCGTGGGCCCCACGTTGACGAGGATCAGCACCGCGAGCACGACCGCTCCCCCGACCACCGGCGCGCCCCAGCGCAGGGCGACCCCGGCCGCGAGCACGGCGGCCGCCGTGAGACCGAGCAGCAGCGCCCGCAGTCCCGTCGGATCGGCGATCGCCTGGGGCAGGGACGGCAGCAGCGCCATCGTCAGTCCGGGGGTGAGCACCGCCCACGTGCGACTGGTCGGATCCGTCCGCAGCCGCCAGACGCCGGCGACCAGCAGCCCCACTGCGAATGGTGCGGTGTAGGCCTCCACCGTCGTGACGTCGCTCGCCGCGAGCCGGACGATCCACGCGGCCCCCACGAGGGCCAGACCCACCCAGCGGAACCACCGCCGGTCGTCGTCGAGCAGACCCACGAGGCCGGCGGCCACGGCGCCGATCGTCAGGATCAGGGCGACGGCCGGACCATTCTCGATCTCGGTCCCGACGGCGACGAGCAGGGCACCGGCCGCCGCCAGTTCGACGGCACCGCGGTGCCACGGCCACTCGTCGAGGGCCATCGCGACCAGCAGGACCGCCGCCGACAGACCCGCGATGCACGCGCCCAGCCAGCCCGGCCCGGGATCGGCGAGGTCGATCCACTCGGCAGCCGTGGCGATCGCGGCGGCGGCCGCCAGCCCCGTGCACACAGCCGAGATCTTCTCCCGCAGGCCGGCTCGGTCGGCCCCGACGAGCGCGCAGCCGGCGAAGCCCACGGTGGTCAGGCCCAGCACGAGGACCGTCACCGGCTCGTCCGGCGGGACGACGAGCGGGGCCAGTGCGACGAAGCCGATCGGCACGAACGCGAACCCGGCGTGGGCCGATCCGAGCAGGAAGGCGAGCGCGACCCCCACGAGCACGAGTGCCGTGGCGTGTACGAGGAACGGCAGCTCGGTCGCCGAGACCGCCGTGACGAGACCGAGCGCACCGACGACCAGCGCGAGCGGTCGCCCGAGCTGAGGCCAGTCGAGCCGCAGCGACGGCCACCGGCCGGCAGCCCACAGCACGACGTCGATGGCAGCAGCGACCACGAGCACGCGCCAGCCCTCGTGGAACGACGCATCGATGGGCCCGAGCCACCAGCCCCGCGGAGCGACGAACGAGGACGACGTGTCGATCCGCTCGAGATTCGTCGTCGCGACCGTCAGAAGCCACAGCGCCACGACTCCCCCGCCCGCCGCGGCGGCCCACCGCATGCCGGCCGACCACGCGTCGGCGCGGGTCGCGACGCAGGCGACCCCGGCCGTCAGCACCGCCAGCACGAGCACCGCGACGCTCTCGTGCGCCTCCAGTTCGAACGCCCAGCCGGACGCCGCGACGTACGCGAGGTACCCGAGGCCGGCCGTGGCGGCAGCCGCCGCAGGAGTCCTGAGCGCCGGCACCAGCTGGCCGGCGACGACCGCACCCACGATGAGGGTCAGCATCGGCGCAGCGTCCCCGAACGTCAACGTGGGCTCGTCGCTCCAGGCGTGCCCGACGGCGATTCCCACCAGCACGAGCAGGAACAGTCCCACGAGCGGCGCGGAGGTCAACAGCGCCCAGCGCAGCCGTCGGCGTGCCACGACAGCGACGACCGCCGCAGCCAGCGTCGCGCCCACGAGGGTCGACCAGAAGTAGCCGCCGGCGTCGAGCCACTCACCCACGCGCACCGCGAGCACCGGGGCACCGATCCACGGGGCTGCTCCGGCAGCCAGCTGAGGCGTCACGAGATCGTGGCCGAGCGGCCTCCGGGCCCAGCCGACGAGGAACGTCGACACCGCGACGATGACGACCGTCCACGTCGTCGTGACCCAGACGATGTCGTCACCCTCGATGCCGAACAGACCCTCGACGGCAGCGGCGAGGACGTCGACGGTCAGCAGGCCCAGGAAGACGGCCCACAGCGACTCGGCCGTGCCCCGCAGGCCCCGAAGCGTGGCCCATCGCGCACAGGCCCCGACGAGCGCCGTGACCAGGAGCAGGATCAGCGCGCGGCCGAGGATGCCCAGCGCACCCCACGCCACCGTCACGAAGATGATCCCGGCCACGACCAGACACGCCGCGCCGAGGCCGAGCAGGATCGACCCGGTGGACCACGAGTGGGACGGTCGGGCGACCGTCGAGGCGTCTGCGCGGGGCACGGCGCGGGGCGCCGTGGCCGTGATCGATTCCGCCGCCGGCCGGCGACGGCCCTGCGCGACGAGGCGGTCGGCCGTCAGGAACGTCCGCCACAGCTCGGCCGCCTCCGGGGTGGCCAGGTCGAATCCGCAGTGCGGGCAGACCGGCTCGCCCGCGATGCTTCCTCGGCAGTCGGGACAGGCGTGCGGATCTGCGTATCTCACGCGTGTGAGTTTCCTGTGCCGCTCACGTCGGGGCAAGCACCCCGACGCAATTCGACGCGGTACGTCCTGTCAGAACATGCCGCGTTCGCGGGCGATCGCGGCCGCTTCCGAGCGTGAACCGGTGCCGAGTTTGGTGTTGACGTGCGCCAGGTGGGACTTGACGGTGGCGACCGAGACGAACAACTCGCGGGCGATGGCCTCGTTGGACTTTCCGGCCGAGGCCAGGCGGAGGACCTCGAGCTCGCGGGCGCTGAGGCTCTCGGCGGGAGTGCGCATCCGGCCGAGGAGCCGGCGTTGCACCTCGGCGTCGAGGACGACCTCTCCGGCGGCAGCGGAGCGGATCGCGCGGGCCAGCTCCTCGGTGGGGGCGTCCTTGAGGAGGTAGCCCGTGGCTCCTGCCTCGATCGCGGTGAGGATGTCGGCGTCGGTCCCGTAGGTCGTCACGACGAGCACGGGGATGGCGTGGCGACGGACGATCACGCCGGTCGCGGTGGCGCCGGACATGTGTGTGTCGCCGAACCGCAGGTCGAGCAGGATGACGTCGGCCCGCCCGCCCTCGTCGAGCCAGGCCAGCAGGTCCTCGGCGGACGACGTCTCGTGGATGACGTGCATGTCGGGCTGGGTGTCGACCACCGTGCGCAAGCCGGCGCGGACCACCGGGTGGTCGTCGGCGAGGACGACGTCGATCATCGAGACTCCTCCATGACGTGGGTCGGCAGGGTCACGGCGAGCGCGGTCCCCCGCCCGGGAGCGGACTCGAGGGTGAACGACCCTCCGAGTGCCTGGATCCGTGCGCGGATCGCGGGGATCCCGAAGCCTCGCTCACCGGTCTGGCTGGTGACGGTCGCGGGGTCGAATCCCTTGCCGTCGTCGACGACGTCGAGGGTGACGGAGTCGGGCTCGTAGGAGAGCGTGACCCGGGCACGGGTCGCCTCGGCGTGCTCGCTCACGTTGGCGAGGGCCGACTGGGCGATGCGCAGCAGTGCGGTCTCGAGCGGCACCGGGAGCGGGACGGCTGGACCGTTGGTGTGGACCGAGACCGCGAGCGGGCGTGCGCTGCCGTCCTCGGTCTCGATGTAGGTGTTCGCGGTGCGGTCGGCGACGCGGTGGAGCGCATCGACGAGGGTCGTCCGATCAAGGTCGCCGGGGGTGAGGTCCTGGACGACTCGACGCGCCTCGCCGAGACCGGAGCGTGCCGCCTCGCGCGCCTGCCCGATCAGCGTCCGCGTCTGCTCGACATCGGTGCCGACGGAGGTCTCCGCGGTACGGAGCAGCAGCTCGATCGCGGAGAGCGACTGTGCCAGCGTGTCGTGGATGTCGCGGCCCAGGCGCGCCCGCTCCTCACTGACGGCGCGTTCGCGTTCTTCCCGGGCGAGGTGGCGACGCGCCTGGGTGAGCTCGTCCACCGTGCGCTGGCGGGTCTGGGACTCCCGGACGAATGCCTCGATCCCGAGCACCACCCCGATGGCGACCCCGGCTCCGAGCACCGGGCCCAGGACGAAGCCGGTCCACGGGCCATCGGTGCCGGCCTGGACGAGCAGCCCTTCGGCCACCGCGGCAACCGTGGTGGCCAGGACCGCGACGGGTCCCCGGCGTGGTCCCAGGACGTGCATCTGCAGGAGCATGAGCGGGAAGGCGAGCCACAGTGCCGCCGGGGAGATCCACAGGGTCACCGCCCACAGCACCGTGAGGACGGCGATCCAGGCGGTGTCGGGCCACCAGGCTCCTCTCGGGCTCTCGAGGGACCGTTCGTGCACCCGCACGGCCAGTCGTCCCCACGCGTACACCCCCGCGAACACGCTGACGCTCAGCGTGGCCGCCCACGTGGCACCCCGAGGCGCCTGCACCACCGCCACGACGATGAGGATCGCGAACAGCACGTCGAGCCCCAAGATCAGCCCCCGCGTGGGCGAGGGATGAGCACGCACGTTCACCTTGCCAATGTAGCCACGCCACGCCGGGGCACATCGTCCGAAGGAATGATGATTCGGGCCACCGTTCGACGGCGCAGGATCACTCCGGGTTCCGATGTTCACGCGGTCGCGGACGCGGATGCTGGAAGACGTCCAGCACACCGTGGAGGTCATTCGTGTTCGTCGCCCTGCGCGATCTCAATCATGCTCGTGGTCGCTTCGCCCTGATGTCGGTGGTGATCGTGCTGATCACTCTCCTGGTCACCATGATCGCCTCCCTCACCGCCGGCCTGGCGCGAGAATCGACGTCCGCGATCACGGATCTGCCCGCGGACCACATCGTCTTCGCCATGCCGTCGCAGGATGATGCGCCCGGGTTCACCGCGTCGTCGGTGACCGCCCCGCAGTGGAGGCAGTGGGCCCGCGTACCCGGCGTCGAGTCGGCCGAACCGCTCGGACTGGCCACCACCCGGGCGGCGGCGGACGGCGCGACCGCCTCGGTCACGGCACTCGGGGTGGGACGGGGTTCGGAGCTCGGGCCGTGGGAGGGCGGAGGTATCGAGCCCGGGACCGTCGTCCTGACCGCCGGCGCCGCGGACGTGCTCGGCGCCGACGCGGGCGACACCGTGGCGCTGGGTGACCGTGACCTCACGGTCGCAGCGATCTCAGACACCGACGAGTCGTACTCCCACACCCCGGTCGTCTGGACGACCCTGGACGACTGGCAGACGATCGGCGCGCGGGCGGCTCCCGGCGGAACGCACGACCCGGCCGCCACCGTGATCGCCCTGACCACCACGGGGAGCGATGACGATGCACTCGCGGCCGCTGATGACGCACTCGGCACGACGACCGTCACCACGTCGGATGCCCGGTCGGCCGTACCGTCCTTCGCCGGCGAGAACACCTCGTTGAGGACCATGCAGGCGTTCCTGCTCGTCATCTCCGCGCTCGTGGTCGGGGCGTTCTTCACGGTCTGGACCATCAGCCGCTCCGGCGACATCGCCGTCCTCAAGGCTCTCGGCGCCTCCACCGGGTACCTCGTACGGGACGCGCTCGGACAGGCGGCGCTCCTGCTGGTCGGCGGTGTCGCCGCCGGAACCGCGCTCGCCTTCGCCAGTGCCGCACTGCTGCCGGATGCGGTCCCGGTGACCCTCACCGTCTCGACGACCGTGGTCCCTGCTGCCGCGCTGGTCCTGCTCGGGCTGGTGGGCGCCGCGATCTCGGTGGCCCGCATCACCCGCATCGATCCCCATGCCGCCCTCGCCGCCCGCTGACCCAGAAGGAGCACCCATGAACCTGCAGCTGGAGAACGTCACTCTCGACTTTCCCGATGGCGACAGCACGCTCACCGCCGTGGACGACGTCACCCTGGCCGTCCCGGGCGGCACCACGACGGCCCTGCTCGGACCCTCGGGCGCGGGCAAGTCCAGTCTGCTGGCAGTGGCGGCCGGGTTGACCCGACCCACCCGTGGCTGCGTCCGGATCGGCGACGAGGTCGTGTTCACCCCCACCACGACGGTGGCGCAGGCCACCCGGATTCGGCGTGACCGCATCGGGATGGTGTTCCAGTCGCCCCAACTGCTCGGCTCGCTCACCGCCCTCGAGCAGCTCGAGCTCCACGCCCACCTGCGCGGTCGCAAGCCCGCCAGTGTGCGCGCAAGGGCCCTGGACCTGCTGGACGCCGTCGGCGTCGCCGACCAGCAGCGGAAGCGCCCGGCACAGTTGTCCGGCGGCCAGCGTCAACGGGTCGCGATCGCGCGTGCCCTGATCGGCGAACCCGAGATCCTCCTCGTCGACGAGCCGACCTCCGCGCTCGACCACGAGCGCGGAGCCCGCGTGGTCGAGCTGATCACCGACCTGGCCCACCACACCGGTGCGGCGACCCTCCTGGTCTCCCACGACGCCTCCACGCTGGACACCGTCGATGCCACCGTCCGGATGATCGATGCCCGGATCGAGGACGACCACCGCCTCGTCGCGCCCGGACCGCGCTGAATCGCGAGGACGAGGAGGACCGAAGCCGTGTGGCCATCTGGTTGGTCCCTTACGTCACCGGAGCCATTGGCGCGATGACGGACGGCTGAGCACGGTCGATCACGACGCCCTCGGGGATGGCTACAGGTCACCCGCCGTGACGACGCGATCGAGCGCGGGCCCTGCGTTCGGAACTTCGAGCAGGAGAGCCTGATCCTTCCGCGCCGCGGTGACCATCGCACGCAACCGCTGGCGGTCCTTCCTCGTGAGTTCCTCGTCTCGGAAGTCGCGGGCCGTGAGCAGCCCAGCGAGGATGACAAAATCACGCCGATGGCGACCGAGTCCGGGGTCGCCCGCGTTGCTGTGAGCGGCCGCCTTCCCGATGAGCGCGCCGACGAGGCTCGGACGGCGTACCGATCCTTCGCGGCCAGCGACAGTCACCGCAACGGTCTCACTGCGATGCAGCGCCTGCGTCCCGCCTGCGGTGGGAAGAGTGGGACTGCCCGTGACTCCCGGACGGAGGCTCGCGCGCTCGCCGATGCCGTCGGGCAGCAGCACGTCGATCGAGGCGTCGCCCCGGATCCAGCGATGCTGGAGCCCCTCGGCCGAGATGCCGGCCGAGGCGAACCCGAGGTCGGTCAAGGCCCCGGTGAAGGTCGCCAACATCGTGGGGTCGGCGCGCACGTCGACCACCGTGTCAGCGTCGTTCGTCGGACGCACGGGAACCTGGCCCCGCTCGGCGCAGTGCAGATGAACGAGTTGGCCGCCGATGAGTGTCCAGCCCGCTGCGAGTCGCTCGTGCAGGTCCAGCAGACCCAGCCAGGAGGCGGTCTGCTCGGGCGGCATGTACGGCAGGACGATCACCACTCTTCGGCCTTCCGCTCCACCGCGAGCTCGTGCAACAGTTCCGCTGCCCGCGCCTCCTCGCGTGGACCGCGATGCTCGGCGAGGTCGGCCGCGACCCGGAGCCGCGACTCCGGGTACAGGTACTGCCCGTCGGGTACGACATGGATTACGACGTTCGCGTCCCGGTCGACCTCGACCAGGAGATGGTCCTTCACGACTCGGTCGACATCGGACTCGCCGAGGTATCCCTCGACGTCGGCTGAGGCGATGCCCCGTGCCCCGAGATCGACCGACAGCAGCCAACGCTCGTCACTCCTGAGATCGTCCAGGTCTGCCGACGCCGCACGAAAGAGGCGACGTTGCGCCCGGTTGCGAAAGATCGACCGAAGCGACACGGCCAGATCGCTGACGGCCTCCTCGCTGGCGGCCGGGTCGTCCGCCGACTCGAGCAGAGCACTCAGGTGGCTCCTGGCGCGTGCCCACACTGCCGACGCGTTCGGGCCCAACCGGCCGCGGTCGCCCTCCGACGCCGCGATCACAGCCCATGCAGAACGGAGCGAGAGCGGACGGCCTGCCTTGCCTCGCTCCTGAACCCGCAGGAGCGACAGCTCGTCGACCACCCACTGGGCCCCGATCCGCTGCGCGACCAGCGAGCCGTCGGCGATGCGCTGATGGACCCGAGGCACGCTGACGCCGAGCCGCTCGGCGGCTTGGGCGACACTGATTGCTCCCATGACACAATCCTAGAAGACTTTCAAGGATTGTGGAACTGGTGGCAGATGCCACGCCTCACTTCACGGCACGAGAGAGTCGCTCTTCGTGAGCACGGCGACGCACTCCACGTGGTGCGTCATCGGGAACAGCGCGAATCCGCGCAGCGACTCCAGCGCGTACCCGCGGCCGGCGAAGGCCGCCAGATCGCGGGCCAGTGCGGCCGGATCGCACGCGACGTAGACGATGCGGCGCGGCTCGAGTGCCGCGATCGGCGCGACCACGTCCTTGGCTCCCGTGCGGGGCGGGTCCAGCACCACGACGTCGGCCCGGGAGCCGAGGAGTCCGCGCGCGAACGCCCGCTCGACCGGCGCGTGCACCGTGGCCGCGTTCGCCAGGTCCGCCAGGTTGCCGCGCGCGTCCGACGACGCACGGCGATTGCCCTCGACGCTGACCAGCTCACCGGGCGAGCAGCCGGAGGCGAGGAAGGCGGAGAAGAGACCGGCGCCGGCGTACAGGTCGAGCACCCGGTCCCCCGGTCGCACGTCCGCACCGTCCAGCACCGCAGACACCAGGGTCTCGGCCGCCGCCGGATGCACCTGCCAGAAGCCCGACCCGGAGATCGAGAAGTTCCGGCCGCGGACGGTCTCGACGACGATGCCCGTGCCGGCCCGCACCGTGCCGTCGGAGGCGACGACCCCGTCCACGTCCTCCTCGAGGGAGTCCTCGATGGTGGCGTCCGTGACGAGCAGGCGCTGGTGCGTCGACGACGCGATCGCCTCGACGCGCGGCTCGTCCCACGTCTGCACCGTCACGTCGGGAAGGTCCGCGTGCGCGATGGGGCAGTTCGCGACCGGCAGGACGTCGTGGCTGCGGTGCCGGCGCAGTCCCGCGAGACCGTTCTCGGCAACGGACCACACGACGCGGGTGCGCCAGCCGAGCAGGCCCCCGACCGCCTCCACGTGGCCGTCCCAGTCGATTCCGGCGAGCCGGTGCAACTGCTCGCGCACGACGTCGGTCAGCAGCAACAGTTGGCCCTCGGCCGACACGTGCTGGAAGTCGCAGCCGCCACACGTGCCGGCCAGAGTGCACGGCGGTTCGACCCGGTCGGGCGAGGCACGCAGCACGCGCACCGCATCGGCCCGCAGGAACCGCCGGTTGCGCTCGGTGATCCGGATCTCGACCTGCTCGCCCGGAAGCGCATGCCGCACGAACACGACCTGCCCGTCCAGTCGCGCGACGCAGTGACCACCGTGCGCGACGGGCCCGACCTCGACGACGGGCAGGGTCACCGCCGGCTCCGGGGCTTGCCGGTGATGCCACGGCGGACGTCGCCGGGGGTCGGCCGGTCGTCGAGCACGGCCGCGTTCTTCGCCGAGGCCAGCTGGAACGGCACACTGACGACGAGCACGCCGGGCATGAACAGCAGGCGGGCCTTCAGCCGCAGCGCCGTCTGGTTGTGCAGCAACTGCTCCCACCAGCGGCCCACGACGTACTCGGGGATGTAGACGGTGACGATGTCGCGCGGGTTCTCGCTGCGTCGCTGCTTCACGTAGCGGACGACCGGTCGGACGATCTCGCGGTACGGCGAGTCGAGCACCCGCAGCGGGATCGGCACCCGCAACTCGTCCCAGCGCCTCAGGAGCTCCTCGGTCTCCTCCGGGTCGAGGTCGACCGTGACGCCCTCGAGCATGCTGGGCTTGCCGACGCGGGCGTACGCGATCGCGCGCATCGTCGGCTTGTGCAGCTTGCTGATGAGCACGATGCCGTGCACGCGCGCCGGCAGCGTCACGTCGCCGGACTCGACGACCAACTCCTGGGCGACGTGCTCGTAGTGCCGCGAGATCGACCGCATCACGATGAACACGGCGATCATGGCCAGAATCGCGATCCACGCGCCGGCGAGGAACTTCGTGACGAGCACGATCACCAAGACGGTGGCCGTCATCGCCAGGCCGAACGTGTTCACGGCCCGCGACCGCTGCATCCGTCGGCGTTCGGCCGGGTCGGTCTCGGTCGAGAGGTGTCGCGTCCAGTGCCGGATCATCCCCAGCTGGCTGAGGTTGAACGACACGAACACCCCGACGATGTACAGCTGGATGAGCTTCGTGACCTCGGCGTCGAAGGCGATGATCAGCAGGCTCGCGGCCGCGGCGAGCGTGATGATGCCGTTGCTGAACGCGAGCCGATCGCCACGCGTGTGCAGCTGACGAGGCAGGAATCCGTCGCGGGCCAGGATCGAGCCCAGCACCGGGAATCCGTTGAACGCCGTGTTCGCGGCCAGCACGAGGATCACGCCGGTGCACGCGATGACGAAGTAGAACAGCAGCGGGACGTCGCTGAACAGGGCCTCCGCGAGCTGGCCGATCACCGTCTCCTGGACATAGGACTCGCCGACGGGCACGCCGTTCAGCAGCAACTGCTCCGCCGGGTTCTCGACATAGCGCAGGTGCATCTTGTCGGCCAGCACGATGATGCTCATCAGCATCGCGATCGAGATCGTGCCGAGCAGCAGCAGCGTCGTGGCCGCGTTCTTGCTCTTCGGCTTGCGGAACGCCGGGACTCCGTTGCTGATCGCCTCGACGCCGGTCAGGGCGGCACAGCCCGACGAGAAGGCCCGGGCCAGCAGATAGGCCATCGCGATTCCCGAGATCGCCCCGGTGAACGGCTCCTCCGCGACGATGTCGTACTTGGCGCTCTCGACCTCGGGCAGGTTGCCCGCCGCGAGTCGGGCATAGCCCCAGATCGCCATCATCGCGATCGAGAACATGAACAGGTAGGTCGGCACCGCGAACGCCGTGCCGGACTCCTTCGTGCCGCGCAGGTTCATCGACGTCAGCAGCACCACGAGGATCACCGCGGCCGGCGCCTCGTGTCCCTTGAGGAACGGCAGCGCCGCCGTGGCGTTCTGGACGCCCGACGAGATCGACACCGCGACCGTGAGCACGTAGTCGACGAGCAGCGCACTGGCGACCGTGAGGCCCGCGTTGCGGCCCAGGTTGACGGTCGCGACCTCGTAGTCGCCGCCACCACTGGGATACGCGTGCACGTTCTGGCGGTACGACGCCACGACCGTGAGCATCACGACCACGACCGCGAGGCCGATCTTCCAGTTGTACGCGTACGCGGTCAGGCCGCCCATCGACAGGGTCAGGAAGATCTCATCGGGCGCATACGCCACGGACGACAACGCGTCGCTGGCGAACACGGGCAGCGCGATGCGCTTGGGCAGCAGCGTCTCGCCCATCTGAGAGCTGCGCAGCTTCCGCCCGATGACAGCACGCTTGAGCGCTCCGGAGATTCCCACCCGGCCGATGCTAGACCCGAAAGAGTCGTAGTACCGTCGCCGGTGTGCACATCGTGATCATGGGCTGCGGCCGCGTCGGATCGACGTTGACCCGCAACCTCGAGGCACGCGGTCACTCGACCGCGGTGATCGACTCGAACCCCGATGCCTTCCGCCGGCTCGGCCCCAGCTTCACCGGCATCACGGTGACCGGGATGGGCTTCGACCGCGGGGTCCTGCGGGACGCGGCCATCGAGCGTGCCGACGCCTTCGCCGCCGTCTCCAGCGGCGACAACTCGAACATCATCGCGGCGCGGGTCGCGCGCGAGCTCTTCCATGTCGACAACGTCGTGGCGCGGATCTACGACCCCCGTCGCGCCGAGGTCTACGAGCGACTCGGCATCCCCACCGTCGCCACCGTGCCGTGGGCCGCGGACCAGGTCATGCGCCGGTTGCTGCCCGCCGGCTCCGAGCCCGCGTGGCGCGATCCGTCGGGCCGGCTGCGACTCGACAACGCGTACGCGCCGTTCCCGTGGGTCGGCAGGACCGTGTCGGCACTCGAGGCCGGGACCGGCGTTCGCGTCGCGTTCCTGACCCGTCTGGGCACCGGCGAGCTGGTCCACGGTGACACCGTGATCCAGGAGGGCGACTACCTGAGCCTGTTCCTCGTCGACGATGACTCGGACCGCGCCCACGCGGCGCTGGCCGCCGGACCCAAGGAGGACGACTGATGCGTGTCGCCATCGCCGGAGCCGGCGCCGTCGGCCGCTCCGTCGCACAGGAACTCATCGACCATGGTCACTCCGTCCTGCTGATCGACAAGTCGCCCACCGCGATCCGCAGCGATCGCGTCCCGGACGCCCAGTGGCTGCTCGCCGACGCGTGCGAGATGGCCACCCTCGAGGAGGCGCAGCTCGAGACGTGTGACGTCGTGATCGCCGCGACGGGCGACGACAAGGCCAATCTCGTCGCGTCGCTGCTGGCCAAGACCGAGTTCACCGTGCCGCGCACCGTGGGCCGCGTCAACAACCCCAGCAACGAATGGCTGTTCGGCGAGTCGTGGGGCGTCGACGTGGCCGTCTCGACCCCGCGGATCATGGCCGCGCTCGTCGAGGAGGCGGTCGCCGTCGGCGACCTCGTCCGACTGTTCACGTTCCAGCAGAGCAACACGAACCTCGTCGAGCTCACGGTCCCGGAGGGCTCGCCGCACATCGGCCGCCGGCTCGGCGACATCCACTGGCCCGAGGGGGTCACGGTCGTCGTCGTCCTGCGCGACCACGAGACCCTGCTCCCGGAGGCGGACCGCACGGTCGAGTCCGGCGACGAGCTGCTGTTCGTCACGCCCGCCGATGCCGAGCTGGAGCTCGCGCACCTCCTGGCCGGACGCGACTGACCTTTCGCGGCCGTCGGGTCAGTCGTCCTCGGACTCCTGCAACGGCGAGACCGGCGTGCTGTTGCGACTCAGCAGCCACACCATGGCCGACAGGGCCGCGATCTGCAGCGGCCAGCCCAGGATGATCTTCGACGTGCCCAGCCAGCCGACCTGGTCGGCCGCGTACAGCGGGTACTGCACGAGGACCCGGATGACGCACGGCAGAGCGAACAGCAGGGTCAGCCGGCTGCACAGCCGCCGCATCCCCGGATCACGGCGCCAACCGCTGACGTCACCGACGATCGCTCCGATCATGAAGCCGATCGCCGGCCAGCCGATCACCACGGAGAACACCAGGACGATCGCGTAGCCGGCGTTGTAGAGGATCCCGGGCAGGAAGACGTCGCGGGCCTCGCCGGACCGCGACGCGAACAGCGCGGCGATGCCGATGCCGACGAGCGCGTTCAGCACGAACTGCGGGTTCGACCGCTGCAGCACGCGCACGATCAGCAGCACCGCCGTGAGCGCCGTGGCGACGATGAGGCTCAGCTTGAGGTCACGCGTCGTCAGGTAGCAGACCGTGAAGGTCAGGGTCGGGACGGCGGCCTCGACGATGCCGCGGACGCCACCGAACGCCTCCGCGAGCCGCTGCCGGACGACCTGCTCGACCGTCGCGACGTCGGCCACGGGCCGCGGCTCGGGATCGGTCACCTCACGGGTCCAATCGGTAGGACGGGTTGTACATGACCCGGTCGTGGCCGCGACGGCCGATCCGGCCCGTGGCCGTGAGCGAGCGTCCCGGGGCGATGCCGACGATGCGGCGCCGGCCCAGCCACACGAGGGTGACCGATCCCGTGCCGTCGTAGAGCTCGGCCTCGAGCGCCGTGACGTTGTCGATCGGGCGCAGGGCGACGCTGCGCAGCACTCCGTGGACGTCCACGCGACCCCTGGCCGGCGACGTGTCGATCGGTGCGCAGCCCGCGGCCGTGCGGCGATCCTGCAGCTCTGCGTCCTCCTGCCGCTCGACCGAGAGCCGGTCGATCAGGCGCGAGACCATTCCCGCCATCGGGGTGCCTACGCTTCCTCGGTCGGACGGGCTTCCGGAGGCAGCACGAGCGGCAGCGTCTCGCGCAGGATCCGCGGCTCCTCGCCGCGGCGCACGCGCAGGTCGCGCAGGACCTCCATGAAGATGCCATCGGTGGTCGACTCGAGGCCCGCGGCGCCCAGGATCGTGGCGCGCAGGACCCAGCGCGGACCCTCGATGCCCATGAATCGTGCGGGCTGGATCGCGGGGGCTCCGTCGGGACCGGTCGCGGGGAACTGGGCGAGTACCTCGGTGCCGTACGGCCCGTCGACCTCCGTCCACGTGCCCTCGCGACGGTCGACCTCGTCGCGCAGCTCGCCACGCACGCCGTCCCACGTGCCGCCGCTGCGGGCGCCGGCGAAGGGACGCAGCTCGACGGCAGACCCGTCGGCGGTCACGAGCACGGCCGTGACGACGTCGTTCTCGGTGGGCAGCTGCACCTCGATGTCGGGGCGCATCCTGATCAGCAGCGTTCCCAGGTCGAGGTACTCGGCCGGGTCGTAGTCGCGCTCGGTGAGATCAAAGGGGCCGTCGGCGCGCGGACCGGTGACCTCGACGGGCTCCGGCGCGGTCTCGACCGACTCGTGAGTCGCGGACTTCTTGCGACCGAACATCACTGACTTCCTTCCATTGCCGCCTCGATCGAGGCGTGACCACCCGACGAACCGTACCCGCCGGCCCCGCGGGCGGAGTCGGGCAGTGCCTCGACCTCGACGAAGCGCACGTGCTCGACCCGTTGGACCACCAACTGGGCGATCCGATCGCCTCGCGCGATGTGCACGGGCTCGCGCAGGTCGTGGTTGACGAGCAGGACCTGGATCTCGCCGCGGTAGCCGGCGTCGATCGTGCCGGGCGTGTTCACGACCGACAGTCCATGGCGCAGCGCGAGCCCCGACCGGGGATGGATGAATCCCGCGAATCCCTCGGGTAGCGCGAGGGCGACGCCGGTCGGCACGAGCGCCCGCTCCCCCGGTTCGAGGGTGACGTCGACGGTCGACACGAGGTCGGCGCCGGCGTCCCCGGGACGCGCGTAGCCGGGGACGGGGACACCGTCGTCGAGCCGCTGCAGGAGAACCTCGGTCACGTGGCGACGATACTGCCGTCACCCCCGGTCGGGCACAGTGGAGTCGTGGAAGAACCGTCGAGGACCCGTCACGTCGAGCGACTCACGGCCCCCGCGCCGTGGTGGGCCGGCATCGTGCTCTTCGCCGTCATGGTCGGCTGGCTGCTGCTCGTGGCGACGCCGCCCGCCGTGGCCCTGGCGATCGCGCTCGCACTGCTGGCCCTGGGAGCCGCCGTGCTGGCGCGCGCGGGATCGATCACCGTCACCGCCGACGACGGGCTGCTCAGGGCCGGCGACGCGCACGTCGAGGCACCCGACCTCGGTGCCGTCGAGGCCCTCGATCGGGACGCCTGGCGGGCCGCCCTCGCTCGCGGGGGGACGGACCGCGCCTTCCTGCTGACGCGGCCGTGGATCGACCGGGGCGTGCGCGTCGAGGTCGCCGACCCGACGGACCCGACGCCCTACTGGCTCGTGTCGACCCGGTACCCCGAGGCGGTCGCGCGAGCGGTGGGCCACACTGGTGCCAGCACCGGCGCCGGCGAACCAGGCGCCGAGGACACGAATGACGAAGGGACCGAGGATGGCCAGGAAGCGCGCGAAGCCGGACGCCGGGACGACCTCGACTGACGAGATCCGTGCCTCCCGCGGCCCGGGCCGCGGTGCGTGGAAGGCGCTCGACGCCGGCTCGGGACTGCTCGCGGCCACGCTGGCACCGCGCGTCTCGACCCTCGCCTGGCGTGCCCTCACCGGCCGCAAGCCGCCCAAGAACACCCGCAACCCCGAACTGAGCACCACCGAGGCCGTCGCGTGGGCCGCGCTCGGCGGGGCCAGCGTTCAGGTCGTGCGGACCCTCGTGCGCCGCAGCGCCGCGAGCTACTGGGTCCGATCCACCGGCAACCTGCCGCCGGGCATGAAGACGCTCAAGAAGTGACGTCGCCGCGACATGACTGAGGGGCTCCGACGGCCCCAGCCATGAAGGCCGGAACGGTCGAAACCCCTCGACGTGCGGTGTGGATGCTCAGTCCGCGCAGTCGCGGCAGATCGGCACGCCGTTCTTCTCGTGCGCGAGCTGGCTGCGGTGGTGGACCAGGAAGCAGGACATGCAGGTGAACTCGTCGGACTGCTTCGGGACGACCTGGACCGCGAGCTCCTCGTGGGAGAGGTCGGCTCCCGGGAGCTCGAACGACTCTGCCGCCTCGACCTCGTCCTCGTCGACCTTGCCCGAGTTCTTCTCGTGGCGGCGGGCCTTCAGCTCTTCGATGCTGTCTTCGGACTGATCTTCCTCGGTCTTGCGTGGCGCGTCGTAGTCGGTGGCCATCAACTCTCCATAGTCGTTCGTCGTTCTCGTGGAACATCTGCTCGTTCTTGTGGAACCCGCAGATTCAACCACATCAGCGCAAAGTCCGCGCCTTCGAGAACCGTCAAGCCAAACGGGGCCCCGGGTATTCCCGTGCGACCGCACCGGGTCGGATCAGAAGCCGCAGCGTTCCACGAGCGCCATGAACTCCTCGAACCTGGCGGGCGTCGCGACGACCACGAGTCGCTCCTGAGGCTCGCCCTCCCAGCCCGAAACCACGAGACCGGCCTCGCGGGCGATGAGCCCTCCGGCGGCGATGTCCCACGGCTTGAGGCCCTGTTCGACGTACGCGTCGAGGCGCCCCTCGGCCAGGTCGGTGAAGTCGAGGGCGGCCGCACCGATGCGACGAATGTCACGCACGTGCGGCAGCATCCGGCCGACCGCGGCGGCCTGGTGCTCGCGCACGGTCGGCACGTAGTTGAACCCGGTCGCCACGAGCATCTGGTCCAGCGGCACGTCGGGCGGGCCCGCGAGTCGCACCCGCTCCTCACCGCTCGTGCGCCAGGCACCCCCGCCCGCGGTGGCCTCGTAGGCCTCGCCGGTGGCGATGTTCACGACGACCGCGGCCTCGTCGACGCCCTCACGTCGCGCGGCGATCGCCACCGCGTACCGGGGCAGCCCGTAGACGAAGTTCACCGTGCCGTCGATGGGGTCGACGATCCAGTCGACACCGGAGGTCCCCAGTACGTCCTGGCCCTCCTCCCCGACGAAACCGTCGTCCGGGCGGACCGCGAGGATCCGCGCCCGGATGAGCTCCTCGCACGATCGGTCGATCGCCGTGACGACGTCGGTCGGGCTCGACTTCGTGTCCGCGACGCCGACCCGGCCGGCGGGTCGCATCGCGCGGACGTGCGCGACGGCCTCACCGGCGGCCGATCTGGCGAGGTCGAGCAGGGCGTCCTGACTCATGCGACCACGGGCCGGTCGGACCGCGGGTTCAGGCAGCAGTTGTCGGCGCACGTGTCGGCCTTGGCGCCGAGGTCGCCGAGGGCCGGCCGGTCCGGACTCTCGCCCCGCTCGGCGGCGGCCCGCTCGAGCAGCAGCTCGCGCACCATGGCCGCGTACCGCGGATCGGCATTGGGCGTCGCGGCGCGGGCGAAGCGCATCCCCAGCCGCTCGGCGGTCGCCTTCGCCTCGGTGTCGAGATCGTACGCGACCTCCATGTGGTCCGCGACAAAGCCGATCGGCACGAGCACGACGCCCGTGACGCCCTTCTCGGCGAGCTCCTCGAGATGGTCGTTGACGTCGGGCTCGAGCCACGGCTGCGTCGGCGGGCCGGATCGCGAGCAGTACGCGAGGTCCCAGCCGTCGAGCCCGAGGCGCTCCGCGACGAGCGACGCCGCCGACAGGTGCTGGCGCACGTAGAGCCCGCATCCGGGTCCCCCGCTGGACTCGTTCATCCAGTCCGGGACCGAGTGGGTCACGAACACGACCCGGGCGTCCTGGCCGACGTCGTCGAGTGCGGCTTGCGTGGCCCCGGCGAAGAGCTCCACGAAGACCGGGTGGTTGAAGTGCTGGCGCAGCCGGTCGAGCCGGATCGGCAGGTCGTGGCCGGCCTCGAAGAGGTTCTCCCGGTACTGACGGCAGCTGGAGTAGGACGAGTAGGCGCTCGTCATGAAGCACGCGGCCCGACGCACGCCGTCGGCGACCATCTGCTCGACCGTCTCGCGCAGGTACGGGTCCCAGTTGCGGTTGCCCCAGTAGACGGGCAGGTCGATTCCCTCGGCCGCGAGATCGTCACGCAGCGCGGCCAGCAGGGCACGGTTGATGCCGTTGATGGGCGACTTGCCGCCGAAGCCGAAGTAGTGCTCGCCCACCTCGACCAGCCGCTCGCGCGGGATGCCGCGGCCACGCGTGACGTTCTCGAGGAACGGCACCACGTCCTCGGGCTTCTCGGGGCCGCCGAAGGAGACCAGCAGCAGGGCGTCGTAGGGCTGGACGGACCGTGGGGCAGCCATGGCCCCAGTCTCCCACGCGGCGGAGCGCTCGGCCCGTGGCCCTACATTGGGCTCGTCATGCTCTCGACCTACCGCGCGATCCTCGCCACCCCCGGCGCCAAGGCCTTCACCTCCGCCGGCGCACTGGGTCGGCTGCCACTGTCCATGACGGGGCTCGGCATCGTGCTGCTGATCTCCGCGCGCACGGGCGAGTACGCGCCCGCGGGAGCCGTCTCGGCCGTCTACGTGCTCGTCTCGGCCGTGTTCGCGCCCGTGCAGGGCCGACTGGCCGACCGGTTCGGCCAGGCCCCCGTGCTCGCGGCGGCGGGCGCCCTCTTCGCGACGGGACTGACGAGCCTGCTGCTCGTCGTCGACCGCTCACTCGTCGCCGCGGCGCTCGCGGCCGCCGTGGCGGGAATCGGCGCGCCCCAGGCGGGGAACATGGTCCGGTCCCGCTGGACCCACGCCCTCGACGACCGGTCGAAGCTGCAGACCGCGTTCGCCCTGGAGGCCGTGCTCGACGAGGTCGTCTACATCGTCGGGCCCGTGCTCGTCACGGTGCTCACGCTCAGCATGCTCGACTGGTCAGGCCTGGCCCTCGCCGGTGCGGCGGCGGTCGCCGGCGCGTGGGGGTTGGCCGCGCAGCGCAGCACGCAGCCACCGCACCGGGACCACGGCGCCGGCGGCCGGGAGCCGCTGCGCTGGGCCCTGCTCGGACCGCTCGTCGTCGCGGCGCTCGGCCTGGGGGTGCTGTTCGGTTCGGCCGAGGTGCTCGTGGTGGCCTTCACCGACGAGCAGGGCGAGCGCGGTGCGGCCGGCCTCGTGCTCGCGATCTGGTCGGTCGGCAGTCTGCTCGCCGGGCTCGCGGTCGGGGCGCTGCCACCGCCCCGGGACAGCGTGCGACGGCTGCGCCTGACGACCGCCGGTCTCGTCGTGCTGTTCGCTCCCCTGCCCTTCGCGCCGAGCACTCCGGCGCTCGCCGTGGGCTTCTTCCTGGCCGGCCTGATGGTGGCACCGACCCTCATCACGGCCGTCCACCTCGTCGAGCTCAACACCCCGCAGTCGCGACTCACCGAGGCCCTCACGTGGACGACGACCGGGCTGTCGACGGGAGTCGCCGGCGGGGCCGCCCTCGCGGGAGTCATGGTCGATCGCTGGTCGGCCTCGGTGGGGTTCGTGCTGCCCGCGGCCGCCGCGCTGGTCGCCGCCACGGTCGCCCTGCTCTACCGCGTCCCGGAGTCGGTCGAAGCCGACGAACGGGGCGAAACCGTCGTCCACCCCGGCGAGTCTCCCGGGATTCCCCCGACGTCTCACTAGGCTCGAAATTGGTGGCCCGAGAAGACGAAAAGCGCAGCGACACGGGAGGTTCGACGATGCGGGAGATCGCGACCGTGGGACTGAGCGACGACGGACGATTCCTCGTCGCTCGCGATGCGACGACTGGTGAGCGCTTCCGCTTGAGCATCGATCGCCGGCTCACCACCCTGATCGATCGCACGCCGAGCGCCTCGAGCCGATCCGGACAGATGGAGATTCCGATGGAGAGTTCGCTGACCCCCCGAGACATCCAGACGCGGATCCGCCGCGGCGAGTCCGTCGATGAGGTTGCCGCGGCAGCCGGCATCCCGGCCGACCAGGTCCACGGGTTCGCGGTCCCGGTGATCGCCGAGCGCGAGTGGATGGCGCAGTCCGCCCGGTCGACCTCCGTCCGCCGCAAGCACGTGGGCGGGCCCGCCGTCGCGCTGGCCGAGCTCGCCGATGCCGCCCTGAGCGAGCGCGGCATCACGCCCGAGGCCGCGCACTGGGACGCGTGGCGCCGCGAGGACGGCCGCTGGACCGTCCGCGTCGACCTCGACGAGGGCCACGCCTCCTTCCTCTACGACTCCAAGAGCCGCTACGTCGTGGCCGACGACGACGCCGCCCGCGGGCTGGTCGGCGACCTGGCCACCGAAGAACAGCACGACATGGCACTTGCCGACCTCGTGACCGACGCGCCCGAGGGCTTCGGCGGCACGGTCGTGGACGACTCCCCCGTCGACACCTCGCCGGTCCGCTCGATCAAGGAGGCCCGCGACCGTCGGGCCATGGAGCAGGCCGTGTTCGAGGAGCCGACCGAGAAGATCGTGCTCGACGTGGAGGACGCCGCCCTCGAGGAGCGCGTCGCCGTGCCGGACACCCCGAAGCCGCGCAAGAAGCACTCCCGCCGCTCCGTCCCGAGCTGGGACGAGATCATGTTCGGCGGCTCGTCGGACTAGGAGGCGAACCGGCGGCGGTACACGGCCATCGCGGCCACGTAGGTGATCGCGAGGATGCCGACGCACCACGCGAGCGCGATCCACACGTCGTGCCCCACGGGCGCTCCGGCGAGGAGACCACGCACGGCGTCGACGATCGGGGTCACCGGCTGGTGCTCCGCGAAGGCCTGCACCGGCGCGGGCATCGTCTCGGTGGGCACGAAGGCCGAGCTGATGAACGGCAGGAAGATGATCGGGTAGGAGAAGGCACTCGCCCCGTCGACGGACGTCGCGGACAGCCCCGCGATGACGGCGATCCACGTGAGGGCGAGCGCGAACAGACCCACGATCGCGGCGACCAGTAGCCAGGCGACGACGCCGGCCGACGAGCGGAAGCCCATCACGAGCGCGACGGCGACGACGAGCACGACCGAGATCGCGACCGAGACCATCGACGTCAGCACGTGGGCCCACAGCACCGAGGGTCGGGCGATCGGCATCGACTGGAACCGCTCGAAGATGCCGGCCTGCAGATCGGTGAACAACCGGAACGCCGTGTAGGAGACCCCGGTCGCGATCGTGATCAGCACGATCCCGGGCAGCAGGTAGTCGACGTAGTCGTCGGTGCCCGCGTCGATCGCGCCGCCGAAGACGTACACGAACAGCAGCATGAAGGCGATCGGCATGATCGTCACGGTGATGATGGTGTCGAGGCTGCGCAGCACGTGCCGCATGGAGCGTCCCGACAGGGCGATCGTGTCGCCGAGGGCGTGGGTGGTCATGTCCGGTCCTTCGCGTCGTGGCTGGTGAGCGCGAGGAAGATCTCCTCGAGCGTCGGCTGCTTCTCGACGTACTCGACCTTGGCCGGCGGCAACAGCCGCTTGAGCTCGGCCAGGGTGCCGTCGGCAATGATCCGGCCCTCGTGCAGGATCGCGATGCGGTCCGCGAGGTGCTCGGCCTCGTCGAGGTACTGGGTCGTGAGCAGCACCGTCGTGCCCGCGTCGGCGAGCTCCTCGACGGCGCTCCACACGTCGAGTCGGGCCTGCGGGTCGAGCCCGGTCGTCGGCTCGTCGAGGAAGATCACGGGCGGCTCCCCCACGAGACTCATCGCGATGTCGAGGCGTCGGCGCATCCCGCCGGAGTACGTCCCTGCACGACGGTCCGCCGCGTCGACCAGTCCGAACCGGGTCAGCAGCCTCTCCGCCACCGCGGCGGGGTCCCCCGCCCGACGCAGCCGGGCGACGAGCACGAGGTTCTCCCGCCCCGTGAGGATCTCGTCGACCGCCGCGAACTGGCCGGTCAGGCTGATCGAGGCACGCACGTCCGACCCCTGCGTCCGCACATCGAAGCCCTCGACGCGAGCCGAGCCCGCGTCCGGCGCCAGCAGCGTCGACAGGATGCGCACGAGCGTCGTCTTGCCGGCGCCGTTCGAGCCGAGCAGGGCCAGGATGCTGCCGCGCTCCACCGCGAGGTCGACGCCCCGCAGCACCGGGAGCTCGTCGAACGACTTCTCGAGTCCCTCGACGACGATCGCGGTCATGAGCCCTCCTCGGACTCGGCGCGCTCGATCGTCTCGACGAGGCGCGCGCGCTCCTTCGCGATCCACTGGCCCTCGGCGTAGTTGCGGACGAACTCCTCCGCGAACTCCACGGGGTCGTCGCCCACGACCGAGCGCACGGACGTGCCGCTGGCGGCGCTCTGCTCGAAGAGGTCCAGCAGGTCCTCGAGCATCGCGATCATGATGTCGCCCTTTGTGATCGAGCCGTAGTACATGAGGTAGCGCTCGACTCCCTCGATCGCGGTGCGGTGGTGCGTGGGCAGCTGGTTCCGCCGCGCCTTGTACTGCCGCCAGCGTCGCTTGTCGCCCAGGATCCGGGACAGGTTCATGATCGTTCTCCTCCTTGGTGGAGCTGTTCCAGTCGGTCCGAGAGGAAGCCCCACGTCCTCCAGAATTCATCGAGGTAGTCCGCGCCAGCAGCGTTGAGCGTGTAGACCTTGCGCGGCGGGCCCTTCTCGGAGGGCACCTTCTCGACGTCGACGAGTCCGCGCTGCTCCACCCGGACGAGCAGCGCGTAGATCGTGCCCTCGGCGATGTCGGTGAAGCCCTGCTCGCGCAGCCACGCCGTGATCTCGTACCCATACGCGGGCTGCCGGGACAGCACCGCCAGGACGACGCCCTCGAGCGTCCCCTTCAGCATCTCGGTCACGAGCTTGCCCATGACGGCCTCCATCTACTCACTGTCACTGACTACTAGTAGATAGTAACACCAAGTAGTGGCGCGTCAAGAGTCACGTCGACTTGGCCGGAGGGCGGCGCGAGCGGGATCCTGCTGCGCCATTCCTGTCGGACGTGCCCACTAGGTTGGGTGCATGGGTTCGGAGGTCGTGGCTGAGGTGTGCGAGATGGTGCGCCGTCAGCGTGCTCGGGCGGAGTTCGCCGAGTGGGCCTTCGTGCTGAATCGGCACGAGTCGCAGGTCGCGAAGATCGACCGGACCGACGACCTGCTGTTGTCCAAGGAACTCGCCCGCCGTGAGGTGACCTTGGACTTGGCGCAGGCGCTGAAAGTCACCGAGGCGCGCGTTTGGGCGATCATCTCCGAGGCCGGCGCGTTGCGGGAGCGGACCCCGGGGGTCTGGGAAGCGTTCCGCGATGGTGACATCGACGCAGCTCGGGCTGGCGCGATCGCCGACACGGCCGAGCGGCTCACCCAGCCCGCGAGCTGGGGCCTGTTGGAGCATTCGTCGGTGGAGTACGCCACCACCCACACGGTCGGCGAGCTGCGCGCGTGGTTGCGGCGGTTCCGGGCGAGGGTGGAGGCCGAGCAGGTCGCTGCTGAGGCCGCCCGTGCGGTCGACGAACGTCGCGTGTCGGTGTCCCACAACGACGACGGCACCTCGTGGTTGTATGCCCTGCTGCCCACCGGGGTCGCGATCGCGGTCGCGGATCGACTCCGCAGGGCGGCCAAGGCACTGCCCAAGATCGATCCGGAGACCGGCGAACGTGACCGTCGGACGCGCGATCAGAAGCAGGCCGACCTGGTCGGCCACTGGCTGACCTCGTGCACCGGCACCGAAACCGATATCCGAGCCGAGATTGCGATCTCAATTCCCGCCACCGACCTGATCGGACTGACCGACGGTCCGGGATTCACCCGCGACGGCGAACCCCTCGACAACACCTGGGTACGAGAAATCGCCACCAGCGAACACACCATCTTGAGGCGACTGGTCCTCGACCCACTCGGGCAGGTGCTCGACACCACCGTCCTGTCCTACCGACCACCCGAATCACTCAGACAAGCACTCCACTGGCGAGACGGCACCTGCCGCGTCGCCGGCTGTCGAGCACCCGTGCACGAAACCGACCTCGACCATGCCGTCGACTACCACGATTCAGGCGGCCCAACCGCCGGCCCCAACCTCAGATGCCTGTGCCGCAAACACCACAACATGCTCTACCCATTAGAAGCAGCCCACGGTCACCTCGACGACCGACACCTCGACACGCCCACCCGCCACATCGAGCGGTATCCGTCCTGCCCGCCGACGGCGTGATTTCTCGGTCAGTCGAAGGGAAGGACGTCGGGCGACAGCGCGCCGGCCTGCGCGCGGGACGCGGTCATCCGCTTTCGGTGGTGCCGTCGGCAGAGCACCTCGTACCCGATCGTGGGTGCGGGCCGGTCCGGGTCCTCGACGTCGCCGACGACGATGACCTCACCCTCGGTGACCATCTCGCCGTCCTCGGTGCGGGCGTTGTGCGTCGCGCGCGCACCGCACCAGCACAGGGCTTCGACCTGCAGCTGCAGCACGCGATCGGCGAGCTCGACGAGCCGCGTCGACCCGGTGAACAGGCGGGTGCGGAAGTCGGTCAGGATCCCGAAGCAGAACACGTCGATCGACAGCTCGTCGACGACCTTGGCCAGCTGGTCGATCTGGCGGCCCAGGTAGAACTGGGCCTCGTCGCAGATCAGGAAGTCGATCCGCGCACCGGCGGTCAGCTCACCGACGACGTCGTCCCAGAAGTTGAGGTCATCCGAGACCTCGTGCGCGGGCGCCGACAGGCCGAGGCGGCTCGACAGGATCGCCTCGCCGGCCCGGTCGTGCGAGGTGTAGGTGCGGCCGACCCGCCCACGGGCATGGTGGTTGTGGGCCAGTTGGAGCGCGAGGGTGCTCTTGCCGGAGTCCATCGTCCCGGAGTAGAAGACCAGTTCTGCCACGTCGTGATTCTCGCAGTCGCTCAGGCGTCGACCAGGACGGGGATCCGCCGCTCGCGGTCGGTGATCGAGCCGTGGAATCCGCGGAGCTTCAGCTCGATGCCGAAGCTGTCGGACTTGAAGATGGCGAAGTCGTCCCGCGCCGCGACGACGACGTCGCCGAACCGGGCCCGCATGGTCGGGTCGAGCGGTCCGAACCAGTCCTCGGCGTCGTCGCGCAGCCGCACCTCTGCCCGTTCGCCGAGCCGGGCACGCCAGCGGGCGGCGACGGCCGCCTCGGCGCCGGACGCGGTGTGCACGTGCCGGAAGCGGGCCTCGCCCGCGACGAGCACGACGTCGTTGAGCAGTCGGGGGTGGTCGACCAGGTCGAAGCGCCCGGACATCGGCACGTCGACCATCCCGTGGTCGGCGGTGACGAGCAGCGTCACGTCGGGGGCCAGCGCGGCGCGCAGGTCCGCGACGTCGCGGTCGACCTGCGCGAGCGCCGTGCGCCACTCGTCGGAGTCGACGCCGTTGCCGTGGCCCGTGTGGTCGATGGACGACTCGTATGTGTAGACGAGTGAGCGGTCACCGCGCTCGACGGCCTCGGCCACCGCCGCGAGCCGCTCCCACGGCGTGTTCGCCCCCACGAAGGGGACGCCGCGCTGGCTGCAGCGGGTCAGGCCGCTGGCCTCGAAGCGCGCGTCGTTGACGACCGTGACCGCCACGCCCTCGGACTGCAGTTGCTGCAGGACGTTGCGGTGCGGCTGCCACTGCTGCGGGTCGACCCTCGAGTCCCACTTGAGGGTGTTGAGGAAGCGTCGGGTGCCGGGGATGCGGCACGTGTAGCCGGCCATGCCGTGCGCACCGGGTCGCAGCCCCGTGCCGAGCGAGGTGAGGCTGACCGAGGTCGTCGACGGGATCCCCGCGACGACGTCCTCGACGTTCGGCAGCGATGCGAGATGGGGTGCGATCTCGGCATGCTCGCGCAGGAGGTCCAGGCCCAGTCCGTCGACGAGCATCACGACGTAGCGCTGCCCTGCCGGGAGGCCGAGCACGTCGGTCCACGACGGCGATCCCAGCGCCGCGCCGACCGAGGTGAGCACCTCGTGGATCGCGGCGCGCGGCGATTCAGCACTCATGGAACGCCGGACTCATCGAACGCCGGCGACGGTCGTCGCGGCGGTCAGGGCCCGGGCGAACTCCAGCAGGCCCTCGACCGCCGAGCCACCCTCGGCGGCCGCGCTGAGGCGCAGCGAGAAGTCGTCGCCGGCGACCGAGCCGGTGTACCCGTGGTCGGCGTCGCACTCGGGGTCGTCGCACCGTGCGGGTTCGAGGTCGACGCGCGAGACCGCACCCCACGAGACGGTGAGCACGGCCTCCTCGAGCTGCTGCGTCTGGGCGGACACCATGCGGGTCACCACGACGCTCGCGATCCGCGACAGCGGGACGGCCTCGGCGGACGTCGACGTGTACGGCTTCGGCAGCAGGGTGTCACCGGGATGCTCGTCGGTGTGGGTGAGCAGCAGCCGGGTCGGCGTGAGCACCAGGACCGACATGTGGCGCCGGATCTCCTCGCGGTCGAACGTCGGCTCGTGATGGAGCACGTAGGAGTCGGCCGGCTCGCCCGCCAGGGCGTCCTGCAGGGCACCGGCGACGATGTCCGGGTAGTAGCCACTGCGCGAGATGGCCGCGAACAGCGCGTCGGTCTGCGTCACCGGTTCAGGGTATCCGCCGGCTGGTCGGGCTGGCTCAGCCGCCGGACGAACCAGTCCCCCCGGCTGTCGGAGGACGGAATGACCTTGGCCCGCGCGCTGAGGGCCGTGTAGCCGTTCGCGTTGACGGACACCGGCTCGAGATCGAGGGACACGACCTCCGGCAGGTCGTCCTTGAGGGCGGCGAGCCGCAGCACGATGTCCTCGAGCCCGGCGACGTCGACCGCCTCGGCACCGCGGTACCCGAACAGCAGCGGCGCGGCACGGATCCCGCTGACCATCGCGCGGGCGTCGACGTCGGTCAACGGCGGGATGCCGTAGCTGCGGTCCTCGAGCAGCTCGCTCGGGGCGCCGGCGATGCCGAAGGACACGAGCGGGCCGAACAGCCGGTCCTCGGTGGCACGGAACGCGACCTGGACGCCGTCGGGGGCGGACTTCTGGACGAAGAACGTCGTGTCCGGGCGAATGCCGGACCACGTCGTCATGGTGTCCCACGCCTCGGTCATGTCGTCCGCGTCGTTGATGCCACGCCACACGTGCGCCAGGTCGGGTCGGGCCCTCAGGTGCTCGCTGCCGGCCTTGAGGACGACGTCCCAGCCCAACTGCTCGCCCGCGGCGATCGCCTGGTCGCGGTTGTGCACGTTGAGCCACGTCCACAGGTCGATCCCGTAGCAGGACAGCAGGTAGTGCACCTGCTCGGTGGACAGCACGGCACCACGCGGGGCGATCGTGAGGACGTCGCGGATGAGCGACTTGGCGTCACCGGAGCGATGCTCGGCGGCGACGTGGTACTCGCCGTGGTCACGCGCTGCCCACTCGGCGTAGTTCACGGCGCGGGCCAACGCCTTGACCGCCGACTCCGGCGCCGCGTACGACGGCACGGAGCCGCGCCCGGCCGAGCCGCCCTGCAGGTCCGGCACGCGCAGCAGCATCGGGATGCCCTTGCTGGCCAGGAAGGTGGACACGATCGGCTTGTCCGACTGCTCGCCGATCGCCGCGAGCACGTTCGCGACGGCGTCGCCGTCGGTGCTGATCGGCGGCGCGTAGACCACGACGAGCGCGTCGACGTCGGGACGGCCGAGCGCACCCTCGATGGCGATCTCGAACTCCTCGGCGCCGGCGGTGGCACCCAGCGAGACCGGCGGCGCGACCTGCAGGCCCTGGGCCTTCGCGGCATCGGTGACGATCAGCGCGACGGCGTCGGAGTTGCCGACCACGGCGATGCGGTTGCCGCGCGGCAGGGGCTGGTGCGCGAGCAGCTGGGCGACGTCGAACATCTCGTCGAGGTTGTCCACCTGGATGACGCCGGCCTGCTTGAACATCGCGTCGACCGCCTGCTGCGGCGCCGAGCTGCTGCGCACGGTGTGCCCGACTGGCACGCCCTGCGTGGACCGGCCGGACTTGACAGCGACGACCGGCTTGACCTCGGAGACGCGACGGGCCAGCCGCGAGAACTTGCGCGGGTTGCCGATCGACTCGAGGTACAGCAGCACGACCTCGGTGGCCTCGTCCTGCTGCCAGTACTGCAGCAGGTCGTTGCCGGAGACGTCGGCGCGGTTGCCCGCCGAGACGAAGGTGGACAGACCCAACCCGCGTGAGGCGACCGAGTCCAGGATCGCCGAGCCGAGGGCTCCGGACTGGCAGAAGAAGCCGACGCGGCCCGGCGGCGGCATCGACGGCGCGAGCGAGGCGTTCAGCAGCACGTCGGAGGAGGTGTTGATGATGCCGAGGCAGTTAGGTCCGATGAGTCGCAGCCCGTGGGTGCGGCACAAGTGCAGCAGCTCCTGCTGACGCGCGCGGCCCTCCGGGCCCTCCTCGGCGAAGCCCGCGGAGATCACGATCAGGCCGTGGACGCCCTTCGCGGCGCAGTCCAGCACGACGTCGTTCACGTGCTCGGCGGGAACCGCGACGATCGCGATGTCGACGTCGCCGGGGACGTCGCGCACGGTCGGGTAGGCGGGCATCCCCGAGACGGCCTCGGCCTGCGAGTTCACGGCGTAGACCGTGCCGGCGTAGTCGCCCAGGACGAGATTGCGCACCATCGCCTGGCCGATCGAGTCCTGGCGACGGCTGGCGCCGACGACCGCGACGCTGCGGGCATCGAAGATCCGCGCGATCGACGCCGCCTCGGCGCGCTGCTCGCGCGAGCGCATGACGCCCAGCGCGGAGTCGGTGGGGTTGATCTCGAACGTGAGTCGCTGCACGCCGTCCTCGAGCATGCCGCTGATCGTGTAGCCCATCTCGCGGAACACCTGCAGCATCCGCACGTTCTCGGGCAGCACCTCCGCGGTGAACTCCGCGTAGCCGCGCTCGCGTCCGGCCTGCGCGAGGTGCTCGAGCAGCAGCTGGCCGATGCCCCGGCCCTGGTGGGCGTCCTCGACGAGGAAGGCGACCTCGGCCTCCTCGTCGGAGATCCCGTCGTAGCGGCCCACCGCGATGATCTCGTCGTGCTGCGTCACGACGAACGCGACGCGCTTGTGGTGGTCGACGGTCGTGAACCGCTCGATGTCGCGGTCCGAGAGCCGCGGGTACGGGGCGAAGAACCGGAAGTACTTCGACTCGGCCGACACCCGGTCGTAGAAGGCGACGAACTTCGGCGCGTCCTCGGGAACGATCGGGCGGATCTGCGCGACGCGGCCGTCCTTGAGCAGGACGTCGGCCTCCCACGCGGGCACCGGGTGCGGCACCGCGCTGGCGGGGTCGACGGGTGGGGTCGGCTCGGCGGTCACGGGCACCAACCTACCGCGCGGGCAGCGCGCGGGACGGGTGCCTCACGCCACAGCACGAGGGTCCCCGGCGTGGCGGTCGTCGACCCGGTGGAGCCAACGGGGACAATGACCCAGTGACCGACACCGCGACAGAAGTGGGGGACTTCGAGGAGCACATCCTCGACACCGACGTCGGCGACGAGATGCGCTCCAGCTTCCTCGAGTACGCCTATTCGGTGATCTACGCCCGCGCCCTTCCCGACGCCCGCGACGGCCTCAAGCCCGTGCAGCGCCGCATCCTCTACACGATGGACGAGATGGGCCTGCGGCACGACCGCCCGCACGTCAAGAGCGCGCGCCCCGTCGGCGAGGTGATGGGCAAGCTGCACCCGCACGGCGACGGCGCGATCTACGACGCCCTCGTGCGCCTCGTCCAGCCGTGGTCGCTGCGGCTGCCGCTGCTCGACGGGCACGGGAACTTCGGCTCGCCCGACGACCCGCCCGCCGCGATGCGGTACACCGAGTGCCGGATGGACGACCCCGCCGAGGCGATGACCGCCTCGCTCGACGAGGACACGGTCGACTTCAAGCCGAACTACGACGGCCGGCTCGGCGAGCCCACGGTCCTGCCCGCGGCGATCCCGAACCTGCTGGTCAACGGCGCGACCGGCATCGCGGTCGGCATGGCGACCAACATCGCCCCGCACAACCTCATCGAGATCGTCCAGGCGCTGCGCCACCTCATCAACCACCCTGAGGCCGACGTCGACGCGCTCATGCGCTTCGTGCCGGGTCCCGACTTGCCGTCCGGCGGCAAGATCGTCGGCCTCGACGGCGTCCGTGACGCCTACGCGACCGGCAACGGCTCGTTCAAGATGCGCGCCACGGCCCGCATCGAGAACGTCACGCCGCGCCGGAAGGGCATCGTCGTCACCGAGCTGCCGTACAACGTCGGCCCGGAGAAGGTCATCGAGTCGATCAAGAAGCTCGTGCAGGCCAAGAAGCTGCAGGGCATCTCCGACCTGAAGAACCTCACCGACCGCCACCACGGCCTGCGCCTCGTGATCGAGGTCAAGAACGGCATCGTCCCCGAGGCCCTGCTCGAACAGCTCTACCGCCAGACCCCGCTCGAGTCGTCGTTCGGGATCAACGCGGTCGCACTCGTCGACGGGCAGCCCCGCACGCTCGGTCTCAAGGAGATGCTCGAGGTCTTCCTCGAGCACCGCATCGACGTCGTGCGTCGCCGTACGACCTTCCGCCGGAACAAGGCTGCCGCGCGGCTGCACCTCGTGGACGGCCTGCTGCTGGCGATCCTCGACATCGACGAGGTCATCCAGCTCATCCGGTCCTCGGAGAACCGCGGCGAGGCCCGGACCCGGCTCATCTCGGTCTTCGACCTCAGCGAGCTGCAGGCCGACTACATCCTCGACCTCCAGCTGGGTCGGCTCACGCGGTTCTCGCGGCTCGAACTGGAGAAGGAGGCCGAGGACCTGCGTCGCACGATCGAGGAGCTCGATGCGATCCTCGCCGACGAGACGATGCTGCGCACCGTCGTCGGCGACGAGCTGTCCCAGGTGGCCCAGCGGTTCGGCACCCCCCGGCGGACCGTGCTGCTGGAGTCCGCGGGCGTGCCCGCCCCGGCGGCCGCGGGCGCCTCGATCGAGGTGCCCGACGATCCGTGCTGGGTCCTGCTGTCGTCCACCGGGCTCGTCGCGCGGACCTCGGACGCCGAGCCGCTCGGCGACCTGGGCCGTCGCGCCAAGCACGACACGATCGTCGCGGCGGTGCGCTCCACGGCCCGAGGCCAGGTGGGGGTGGTGACCACGGCCGGCACGGTGCACCGGATCGACGTGCTCGACCTGCCCGCCCTGCCGCCCACGGCGGAGTCACCGCACCTGCAGGGTGGCGTGCCGCTGTCCGAGCTCGTCCAGCTCGACGGCCCGGCCCTGACGCTCATGACCTTCGCCGAGGACGTGCCCGGACTCGCGCTCGGCACCCGCGCCGGCATCGTCAAGCGGGTCAGGCCCGACCACCTCACGAATCGCGACAGCTGGGAGCTGATCCGGCTGGACGACGGCGACCGGCTCGTCGGCGCGGTCGCGCTCGTCACGGGCGAGGAGGAACTCGCGTTCATCACGTCCGATGCCCAGCTGCTGCGCTTCTCCGCCTCGGCCGTGCGCCCGCAGGGTCGATCCGGCGGCGGCATCGCCGGCGTGAAGCTCGGCGCCGGCGCGCACGTCGTCACGTTCGGTGCCGTGGCGGACGTCGACGCCGCCCATGTCGTCACGGTGGCCGGCAGCGGCGACGCCCTTCCGGGGACGCAGGCCGGCTCGGCCAAGGTCACCCCGCTGGCCATCTACCCGGCGAAGGGGCGCGGCACCGGTGGCGTGCGCTGCCAGCGGCTGCTCAGCGGCGAGGACGGCCTGATCTTCGCGTGGGTGGGCGACGGCGCGCCGGTCGCGGCGGCCGCGAGCGGCTCCCCCGTCGACCTGCCGGCAGTCGTGGACAAGCGGGACGGGTCGGGCACCTCGGTGGGCCAGCCGGTCGCGGGCGTGTCCAGCGCGGCGGGTCACCTGCTCGGTGCACGTCCCATGTCAGACTGACCCCCGTGTTTCCACGTCGCCTCCTGACCACCGTCGCCCTGTGCGGCGCCGGGCTCGTCCTGTCGGCCTGCACCGGCGACGACTCCTCCGATGACGGGGCCAGCGCCCAGGATCGGCTCGACGCCGCCGCGGCCGAGCTCGCCAGCGCCGAAGCGCTCGACATCACGCTTCGGACCGAGGCGCTGCCCGACGGCCAGCGGGGCCTGCTGTCTGCCACGGGAGTGGGCACGCACGCGCCCGCGTTCCGCGGCGACGTCGAGGTCGTGGCCGGTGGGCCCACGATCGGTGCGCAGGTGATCGCGGTCGACGGGCAGGTCTGGGCCAAGACCGGCTTCTCCCCCACGTTCGCGGTGCTCGATCCCGCCTCGCTGGGCGCACCCGACCCGGCGGCCCTCGTCGGCACGGGCGCCGATGACGGCCTCGCGGGACTGCTCGGAGCCACCGAGGACGTCAAGACGGGCGACAAGTCGCGCGACGGCTCGGAGGTGCTGACCGAGGTCACCGGCACGATTCCGGGTGACACCGTGGCCGAGCTGATCCCCACGGCCGACACCGCACAGGACTTCACGGTGACCTACCGGCTCACCGACGACGACGAGCTGCACGACGCGAAGGTCACCGGGCCCTTCTACGGCGACGACCAGGTGACCTACACGCTGACGCTCGAGCCGCACGACTCGCCCGTGACGATCACGGCACCCTGACCCGATGGCGGCCCGAGAGCTCGCCTCCCGCGGGCTGCTGGCGCTCGCGGCGGTCGCGATCGGCTTCGCGGCGGCCGACACGTACGTCGTGGTGCTCGCGCTGCCCGACATGATGACGTCCGCCGGGCTGACCGTCGACGACCTGCAGCGCGCTGCGCCGATCGTCTCGGGCTTCCTGCTCGGCTACGTCGCCGTGCTGCCGCTCATCGGCCGGGTCTCGGATCTGCGAGGTCGGGTGCCCGTCCTGATCGGGTGCCTCGTCGTGTTCGCGATCGGCTCGGTCATCACGGCCGCCGGCTACGACCTGCCGTCGATCGTGATCGGACGCCTCATCCAGGGCATCGGGGGTGGCGGCCTCATCCCGCCCACCCTCGCGCTCATCGCCGACACGTGGCCGGCGGAGCGCCGAGGCCTCCCGCTCGGCGTCGTGGGCGCAGTGCAGGAGCTCGGCAGCGTCGTCGGACCCCTGTGGGGCGCCGCCGTGCTGGCGTTCGGGACGTGGCACGACATCTTCTGGCTCAACGCCGTGGTCGGGCTGGTGATCGGTGCGGCGATGCTGCGATACCGGCCGGGCGAGGACGAACGACGACCGTTCGACGTGATCGGCCTCGTCCTGGCCCTGCTCGCCGGTGGCTGCCTGGTCGTGGTGATGCTGCAACCCGAGCGCCTCGTCACGGGCGTCACGAGCGGGCTGGCGTTCCTGCCGGTGACCGGGGACTCGCGCTGGCTCACCCCCCTGGCCTTCGCGGGGTATGCCCTCACGGCCGCCTTCGTGGTCCGGCAGGCGACCGCGTCGCACCCGCTGGTCGACTGGCGCGCGTGGCGTGACGTCGCGCGGGAGACCGACCTGTGGGGTGCCGCAGCACTGACCGTGGCGCTCGGCGCCGTGATCGTCACGTTCGCCACCGCCGAGCCGGAGCAGGCGGTCCTGGCCGAGGACGCCTGGGTCCTGCTGCCGCTCGCCGCCGTGGCCATGGCCGTCTTCGTCTGGCGCGGCCGGCGTGCCGCCCACCCGCTCATCCCCCGTGGCGCGCTCTCGGCGACGCCCGCGTGGGGAGCGATCACGGTGTCGTTCTTCGTCGGCGCCGCCCTCATCGCGGCGCTTGTCGACATCCCCTTCTTCGCACGCATCACGATCGCGCGCGACGACCAGCTCGAGGCCGCTCTGGTCCTCCTGCGCTTCCTCGTCGCCCTGCCAGTCGGCGCCGTGCTCGGTGGCTGGCTGCTGCGACGGATTCCCGCCGGATCGCTGACCGCCGGTGCGATGGCGCTCGCGGGCGCGTGCTTCCTCGTGATGGCCCGGTGGGACGCCTCGGCGCTGGAGTCCCCCGCCGCCACCGTCGTCCTCGCCACGTGCGGTCTGGGCTTCGGTCTCGCGATCGCCCCGGTGAACGCCGCACTGCTCGCGCACACCGCCGACGACGTGCACGGTCTCGCGAGCGCGCTGCTCGTCGTGGCACGCATGATCGGCATGCTCGTCGGGATCTCGGCGCTCACCTCCATCGGGCTGCGCGCCTTCCACCAGGCGGTCGCCGACATCGCCCCGGTCGAGCAGCTGTGCGGCAAGCCGACCGCCTGCGCGGCCTACGCCAGGGCACTCAACGACGCGGGGATCGCCCAACTGCAGGCCGTCTTCACGGGTGCCGCGATCTCGGCCTTCATCGCGGCGACCCTCGCGCTCGTGCTCCTGCGTCGCCGCGCTACCGTGTCGCCATGAATGGTGCCTTCGACGACCTTCTGGCGGCCAACGAGCGCTACTCCCACGACCACGAGGGCGGCTTCGACGGCATCGCCCGCGCGGGTGTGGCCATGGTGACCTGCATGGACTCGCGCATCGATCCGCTCCGCATGATCGGGCTCGCGCCCGGCGACGCGAAGATCCTGCGCAACCCCGGCGGCCGCGTCACCGACCAGGCGCTCGTCGCCGTCGTGCTGGGCGTCACCCTGCTGCGGGTCGAGCGGGTCATGGTGGTCGAGCACACCCGGTGCGCGATGGCGTCCTCGACCGAGGATGAGCTCAAGGCCAAGATCGGCGACTTCACGGGAGCGGACGCCTCGTGGATGACGCTCGGCGCGATCGTCGACCAGGAGGCCACGATCCGCGCCGACGTGCACCGCGTGAAGAGCCACCCCCTCGTCCCCGACTCGGTCGAGGTCGGCGGCTTCCTCTACGACGTCGACTCGGGCCTGCTCACCCCCGTCGCCTGAACGGCGCTACGCGTCGATCAGGTCGGCGTCGATCTCGTAGGCACCCTGGACGATGAACTCCTTGCGGGGCGGCACCTCGTTGCCCATCAGGAGTTCGAACACCGCGGCCGACTCCTCCGCGTCGTCGACCGTGAGCCGGCGCAAGGTCCGGTGGCGCGGCTCCATCGTGGTCTCGGCCAGCTGGTCGGCGTCCATCTCGCCCAGCCCCTTGTAGCGCTGCGGCGCGTCCTTCCAGCGGATGTTCCGCTTCTGCAGCTGGGCGAGGGTGCGCTGCAGCTCGGGGTCGGAGTACGTGTAGATGTACTTGTCCTGCCCCTTCTTCGGATTGACCAGCTCGATCCGGTGCAGCGGCGGCACGGCCGTGTACACGCGACCGGCCTCGACGAGCGGCCGCATGTACCGGAAGAACAGGGTCGCGAGCAGGCAGCGGATGTGCGCGCCGTCGGAGTCGGCGTCCGCCATGAAGATCACCCGCCCGTACCGCGCGGCGTCGATGTCGAACGTACGCCCGGAGCCGGCACCGACGACCTGGATGATCGACGAGCACTCGGCGTTCTTCAGCATGTCGCCGACGCTGGCCTTCTGGACGTTGAGGATCTTGCCGCGAATCGGCAGCAGCGCCTGGAACTCGCCGTCGCGGGCCGACTTCGCGGTGCCGAGGGCCGAGTCGCCCTCCACGATGAACAGCTCGGTGCGGTCGACGTCGTTGCTGCGGCAGTCGGCCAGCTTCGCCGGCAGCGCACTCGACTCGAGCGCGTTCTTGCGGCGCTGGGCATCGCGCTGCTGGCGGGCAGCCAGTCGCGTGCGGGACGCGCCGACGACCTTCTCCATCACGAGGCGCGCCTTGGCCTTCTGGGCGGCCTTCGTGCCGGTCAGGAACTCCTTGAGCTCGCGCGAGACGATCTTGTTCACGATCCGGGTGACCGGCGGCGTGCCCAGGACCTCCTTCGTCTGGCCCTCGAACTGCGGCTCGGCGAGTCGCACCGTGACGACCGCCGTGAGGCCCTCGAGCACGTCGTCCTTGATGACGTCCGCATCACCGGCCTTGAGCAGTCGTGTCGTGCGCAGCACGTCGTTGAACGTCTTGGTCATGCCGCGCTCGAACCCGGAGACGTGGGTGCCGCCCTTCGGCGTCGCGATGATGTTGACGAACGAGCGCAGGGTCGACTCGTAGTCGGTGCCCCAGCGCAGTGCGATGTCGACGCCGAGCGTGCGCTCCACGTCCTGGGGCGTCATGTGGCCCTTGCTGTCGAGCACCGGCACCGTCTCGGTGAAGGTGTCCTCGCCCTGCAGGCGCAGCACCTCGGTGACGGGGGTGTCGGACGCGAGGAACTCGCAGAACTCCGAGATGCCGCCCTCGTGCAGGAACTCCTCCTCGTGCGGCTCGCCGTCGCGCTCGTCGCGCAGGATGATGTGCAGGCCCGGCACCAGGAACGAGGTCTGGCGCGCTCGGGCGACGAGGTCCTCGTAGGAGAACTTCGCGCCCTTGATGAAGATCTGTGGGTCCGCCCAGTAGCGGACGCGGGTGCCGGTGCGGGCCTTGGCGACCTTCCCGACCTTGTGGAGCGTGTTGTCGACCTTGAAGTCCGCCTCGGGCGTGCCGCCGGCGAAGGTGCCCGGGGTGCCGCGACGGAACGACATGGCCCACGTCGCCCCGCCCTTGTCGACCTGCACGTCCAGTCGCGACGACAGCGCGTTGACGACGGAGGCACCGACGCCGTGCAGGCCGCCGGTCGCGTTGTACGAGCCGCCGCCGAACTTCCCGCCCGCGTGCAGCTTCGTGTAGACGACCTCGACGCCGGTCAGACCGGTCTTGGGCTCGATGTCGACCGGGACCCCTCGGCCGTCGTCGCGCACCTCGACGGAGCCGTCGGCGTGCAGCACCACGTCGATGCGGGTGCAGTGGCCGTCGAGCGCCTCGTCCACGGCGTTGTCGATGATCTCCCACAGGCAGTGCATGAGCCCGCGCGTGTCGGTGGACCCGATGTACATGCCGGGTCGTTTGCGCACCGCCTCGAGGCCTTCGAGGACGAGCAGGTTGCGGGCGTCGTACGTCGAAATGTGCGGATCCTTCCCTCGTGAGTCTGGGTCCCACGCTACCGAGCCCACCCGCCGACATCCGAACGTGACACGCGACTGCCGCGTGTCCGTGCGGCTTTGGCACGATGAGGGAGTATCTATGTGTAGGACGACGACCATCGACGAAACGAGGACACCGTGACGGCCACCGCCGAGTTCCCCGCCCTCACCACCGCCGACCGCTGCGACCGGTGCGGGGCGCAGGCCTTCGTCCGCGTCGAGCTCGCCTCGGGCACGGACCTGCTGTTCTGCGGGCACCATGCCCGACTTCACGAGGCGCGCCTGCGCGAGATCGCCGTCGCCTACCTCGACGAGAGCGACCGGCTGACGAGCGTCTGAGCACGATCAGCAGGACGAACAAGGAAGCGGTCGGGCATCAAGCCC
>NZ_JBQVVK010000001.1:1358425-3389729 GCF_055663785.1 Aeromicrobium sp. SP1
CACCACCCCCCCCCGCTTCCTTGTGTCCGTGGACTGAAACTCAGTACTTCCAGCTCCCGTAGGACCTGCTCGAGCTGATCGCACGCCAGTGCTCGAGGTAGGCCTCGTAGATCGTGGCGTCGGTCGTCTCGGTCGTGATCTCGTCGCTGGCGACTAGGTTGGACCCGGTCAGCGCCGCCGAGCCCGCGAGCACGAGCTTGACCCGGGTGCCGGAGGCCGGCCAGACCCTGCCGTCGGGCGTGCGCTCCTCGGGGTTCAGCTTGTTCGGCCGGAGCTTCGCATCGACCAGGATCGTCTTGTCGTGCGGCTGGGCGTACGCGGCGTCGACCTCGGTGCGCGCCGTCTTGAGCACGTCGAGGATCGGCTTGCACACGCGCAGCAGCTGCTGGCAGTGCTCGAGGTAGTTCTTCTTGGTGTCGTCCTTGAACGACACGATCGAGATCCGGCAGCCGCCGTTGTTGAGGGCCGCGAGCTTGTAGGCCAGGGCGATCCGGCGGTACTTGAACCGGTTCTCCATGAGCCGGATCCGGCACTGGCTGTCCGGCACGACCCGGTTCAGCATGTTCAGGATCGGATCGCGGCCGTTCGTCGGCGTCGCCCGGATCGGCGTCGCGTAGATCGTGAAGTTCGCGAGGTTCGAGTAGAACATGCCGTATCGGTTGCGATCACTCGTGTAGCCCATCGACGTGGCCCCGGCGAGCGCGTACCGCGAGGAGCGGTTCTTCGCGAACTTCAGGTAGTCGTTGCCGACGTTGCGCTCGGCCCACATGTCGTTCCACAGGACCCGCATCTGCTTCCAGAGCTTCGGGTCGTTGTAGAGGATGACGCCGTTGTTGTACGTGCGCTCGGCGCTGCGGCCGCCGTAGTTCGACGATCCGGTCCAGATGGCGCCCTTCGCGGGCTTGCCGCTCTGGGTGTACGTGCTGCTCACCATGACGATCTTGGTGTGCGCGATGGCACCGTTGACGTTCGAGAGGCACGCCAGCGACTTGCCCTTGGCGCAGATCTTGAACTTGCCGGTCCGCGTGGCGTTGAGCGAGCGCTGCAGCTTCTTCGACGCCGGCGACTGCGTCGCCAGACCGTGGATGAACCGCACGTTGACGCCGTACTTCGCGGCCTTGACCAGCTCACGGCCGACGCGCTTGGAGTCCTCCATGCGCGACACCGAGGAGTACACCCAGGTTGCCTTGCGGGCCGCCGCCGGTTTGAGCTTGCCGTCCGGCGTCAGGTACGACCCCCGGATGATGCGCTCGAGCTGGTTCTGGAGCGTGAAGTCGTAGTTCTTCGCGCCGCCCTGGTCGAAGTACGGTCGCGAGAACGTCGTCTCGAGCGTGACCGGGTAAGCCGCGCCCCAGGGAGCGGCCGCCGCCGGGGCCGCCGCGGCGTCGGCATCGGCGTCATCGGCCGCCGGCGAGGCGGTGCCATCGGCGCCCGCCCCATCCACGGCGGAGACGTCGGTGGCGGCCGGGTCGGTGGTGGCTGCCAGGGACGCCGGCACGACCGACAGTCCGACGAGCATCGCCATGGCGCCGACGCAGGCGCCGCGAAGCACACCGGCGCGGGTGCGGATGGTCACGAGATGGTCTCCCCGAGGATGGCAACAGTCGCCCCAGAGTAACCCATGGGACAGCGGACGAACGGCAGACGAGGCTGCCGCCGAGGGTCAGTCGAGGTAGTCCCGCAGCACCTGCGAGCGCGACGGGTGACGCAGCTTGCTCATGGTCTTGGACTCGATCTGGCGGATTCGCTCGCGCGTGACGCCGTAGACCTTGCCGATCTCGTCGAGCGTCTTCGGCTGGCCGTCGGTCAGGCCGAAGCGCATCGAGACGACGCCCGACTCGCGCTCGCTGAGCGTGTCCAGCACGGCGTGCAGCTGCTCCTGCAGCAGGGTGAACGAGACCGCGTCGGCCGGGACGATGGCCTCGGAGTCCTCGATGAGGTCGCCGAACTCGCTGTCGCCGTCCTCGCCGAGCGGGGTGTGCAGGCTGATCGGCTCGCGGCCGTACTTCTGGACCTCGACGACCTTCTCGGGCGTCATGTCCAGCTCGATCGCGAGCTCCTCGGGGGTGGGCTCGCGGCCCAGGTCCTGCAGCATCTGGCGCTGGACGCGGGCCAGCTTGTTGATGACCTCGACCATGTGGACCGGGATGCGGATCGTGCGCGCCTGGTCGGCCATGGCACGCGTGATGGCCTGACGGATCCACCACGTCGCGTACGTCGAGAACTTGAAGCCCTTGGTGTAGTCGAACTTCTCGACCGCGCGGATCAGGCCGAGGTTGCCCTCCTGGATGAGGTCGAGGAAGAGCATGCCGCGCCCGGTGTAGCGCTTGGCGAGCGAGACGACGAGTCGCAGGTTCGCCTCGAGCAGGTGGTTCTTGGCGCGGCGGCCGTCGATGACGATCCACTCGAGCTCCTCGCGGAGCTTGTCGCCGACCTTCTTGGACTTGGCGAGCTTCTCCTCGGAGAACAGGCCCGCCTCGATGCGCTTGGCGAGCTCGACCTCCTCGGCGGCGGTCAGCAGCGCGACCTTGCCGATCTGCTTGAGGTAGTCCTTGACCGGGTCCGCCGTGGCACCCGCGACGGTGACCTGAACGGCCGGCTCGTCGGTGTCGTCGGCGCTGGAGAGCGTGAAGGAAGCGGACTCCTCCTCCTCCTTGAGCGTCGGATCCGTCGCCAGATCCTTCTCGAAGACGTCGTCGGGGATGTCGGGCAGGACCTTCTTGCCGTCCTTGTCCTTCGCCGGCTCGGGGGTCTCGAGGACCTGGGCCAGGTCGACGGCGTCGCCGATCTCGAGGACCTCGGCCTTGCCCGCGGCGGCCTTCTTGGCCGGAGCGGCCTTCTTCGCCGCGGCCTTCTTGGCGGGCGCCTTCTTCGCGGGGGCCTTCTTGGCGGGAGCCGCGGCGGCGCTCGCGCCGTTCGTGCCCGTGGCGTCCTCGTCGCCGGCCTTCTTCGTCGCCTTGGCAGGCGCCTTCTTAGCGGTCTGGGCGGCACGAGTCACCGGCACATCAACCTCACAACGTCGATTTCGGGCATGACAATGAGGCCTGCGGTCAACCTCTTTCCACCAGTGTGCCACGGCGCACAAACGGGTCGGGAACCACCTCAGTCGACGGGCCAGGTGTGGACCGGCTCGCCCTCATGCATGTGCTCGCCGTAGCGGAGCGTGACCGCTCGCATCGCCTCGAACGGGTCGGAAGAACGGTCGTGGAGACGCTCGAACTGGGCGCCCAGCCACGTGGAGCCGTTGCGGCCCGTGACGCAGCGACGCTCGATGATGTCGAGGAACTCCCCCGCGACGGCGCCGTCGACGCCGCGGCGCTCCAGCCCCACGTGGGCGAGCGGCAGCAGGTGCCGCAGCACGAGCTCGCGCACGGGCACGGTGCCGACCCCGGGCCAGAACAGGTCGGCCTCGATCCCGGCGACGGCTGCCTCGTGGAAGGCCTCCTCCGCCGCACGGAACGACATCTGGCTCCAGACGGGCCGCTCCTGGTGCGTGAGTGCGGTCACCAGCCCGTAGAACAGCGCGGCGTTGGCCACGGTGTCGCGCACGGTCGGCCCGGCCGGCAGCAGTCGGTTCTCCACGCGCAGGTGGGGCTTGCCGTCGACGACGTCGTAGATCGGTCGGTTCCAGCGCCAGACCGTGCCGTTGTGCAGGCGCAGCTCGGGCAGGTGCGGCACGCGACCGGCCTCGATCTCGGCGACCGGGTCCTCGTCGTCCAGGACCGGCAGCAGGGCCGGGAAGTAGCGCGCGTTCTCCTCGAAGAGGTCGAACACCGACGTGATCCACCGCTCGCCGAACCACACCCGCGGACGCACACCCTGGATCTTCAGCTCCTCGCTGCGGGTGTCGGTCGCCTGCTCGAACAGGGCGATGCGGGTCTCGTGCCAGAGCCGCCGTCCCAGCAGGAAGGGCGAGTTGGCGCCCACCGCGACCTGGACGCCGGCGATCGCCTGCGCGGCGTTCCATGCGGGGGCGAAGTCGTCCGGCTCGACCTGCAGGTGCAGCTGCGTGCTCGTGCACGCCGCCTCGGGAATGATCGTGTCCGTCGTGGTGCGGAGCCGCTCGACGCCGTCGATGACGATCTGGATGTCCTCGCCACGCGCGGCGAGGATCTGCTCGGACAGCAGGTGGTACCGCGGATTGGCCGAGATCGTGTCGCGGGTGAAGTGGCCCTCGCGCAGGGTCGGCAGGATGCCGATCATCATGAGGCCGGTGCCGACACCCTGCGCCTTCTCCTGGGCCTCGTTGAGATCGTCGCGGATGATCTCGGCCATCCGGGCCAGGCCGTCGCCGGCGACCGAGGCGGGGGCGACGTTGATCTCGACGTTGAACTGGCCGAGCTCGGTCTGGAAGTCCTCGTCGGCGATGGCGGCGAGCGTCTCGGCGTTGCGCAGCGCCGGGTCCCCGCGGTCGTCGACGAGGTTGAACTCGATCTCGACGCCGACGTGCGGATCGGGGACGGTGAAGTCCTGCTCGCTGAGCATCGAGGCGAGGACGTCGAGGTTGCGCCGCACCTTCGCGCGGTAGCGGGTGCGGTCCTCGCCGGTGAACTCACGGGCCTCGACGTCCTGTCCCATGGCCCCAGCGTAGGGGCTGGCGGCGGCGCGGGCCCCGCGTCAGGACGGTCAGCCGAGGCCACATCACCGTCACGAGCGCCGATCCGAGCGGCTCAGGCGACCTCGCGGAACCGGTCCCACGAGTCGGGGTGCAGGCCCGCTCCGACGACCTGGAGGACCAGCTGGGCCATCGAGTACTCCGGGTCGAGGAGGGTGGCGCGCTCGGCTGCGACGAGGGCCCGTGCCCCGTCGCCCCACTGCCAGGCGGCAAACGCGGCGAGACTCAGGACGGCGGGCGCGAAGTCGGCCGCGGCGACCCGGGACGCGGCGGCCCACACGGCGTGCAGCGCCCTCGCGTTCTCGCGGTCGATCCGCAGCCATTCCTCGTCCCGCACCTGCACGGAGGACACCCGGACCGCCAGCTCGACGAGCTCGCCGTCGGTGAGCCGCTCCCCCGCCAGGGCACGGTCGACGAGGGCGGCGACCGCTCGGCACTCCGCGGTCACGAGGTCGCCGGGCTCGCACGCCAGCGCCCGCCGCACGAAGTCGTCCAGCACGCGGTCGTGCGCGAGGTCGAGCCACGTCCGTCGCGGGCCCGTCGGACCGGCGACCTCGGCGAGCAGGGCGTCCCGATCGGCGAGGACGACCTGGCCGTTCGCCACGGCATGGACCCGCGCCGGGTGGTGGTCCGTCACGGCATAGGGCTCGCCCTGCGGCGGATGACCCGGGGTGTCGCTCCACAGCCGGTGGTCGTCCGCCCAGATCGCGAGCCACCGCCGCTCGACCGGGATCAGGTCCTGCAGGGCCATCACCATCGCGCGGGCCCGCTCGGGCTCGGACGAGACCGCGAAGAGGAAGACCCCGTCGCCGCCGTTCCCGAGCAGGTGGGGCGCCAGGTCCCGGGCGAGCGAGTCCTCGGCCCCCGGTGTGGGCAGGTCGTGACGCAGACCGAAGCCGAAGCGGCACCGCGGGCCCGAGACGCAGACGCCCATGACGCTCTCGCGCGGGACGAATCCGAACATCGTCGGCAGGGTGTTCAGGAGGTCCTCGTAGGAGTGGGCGCGGTAGGCGTGGTCGTGGCGGCTCATGGGTCGAGCCTTCCGGCGGGCGGTCCGGTCCGGGAACACTCGCGTCGACCCCTGTGGACCGCGGTGCGGGCGTCCACAGGCACGGCAGACAATGGGCCCATGCGTCCGTCCGCGTCGATCCTGCACCTGGACCTCGACGCGTTCTTCGCGTCGGTCGAGCAGCGGGACAAGCCGTCGCTGCGGGGCAAGCCGGTGATCGTCGGCGGCGTCGGCGGGCGAGGCGTCGTCTCGACGGCCTCGTACGAGGCGCGCCGCTACGGCGTGAGGTCGGCCATGAGCATGGCCGAGGCTCGCTCGCGCTGCCCGCACGCCGCGTTCCTGTCGGGCCGGTTCGACGCGTACCGCGCCACGTCGGCGATCGTCATGGCCCGGCTGCGCGAGCTCTCCCCCGTCGTCGAGCCGCTGTCGCTCGACGAGGCCTTCGTCGACCTCGCCGCCGGCGACGTGGACGTCGCCGACCTCACGGGACTGGTCGACTCCTTGCGCTCGGACATCGCCGAGCGGACCGGCGGGATCACGTGCTCGGTGGGCGTGGCCTCGTCCAAGCTCATGGCCAAGATCGCGAGCGAGCTGGACAAGCCCGACGGATCGTTCGTCGTCGCGCCCGGCACCGAGAAGGAGCTGCTCGGGCCGATGCCCGTCTCGGCGATCCCCGGCGTCGGTCCCGCGACGGCCGGTCGACTGCACCACGTCGGCATCACGCGTGTGTCCGACGTGTGGGGCCACACCGAGGCGGAGCTCGTCGACCTCCTCGGCCAGGCGTCCGGAGCGTCGTTGCACCGGCTGTCACGCGGCCTCGACGACCGGCCCGTGCTCGAGCATCGCGAGAACAAGTCGGTGAGCGTCGAGGACACCTTCGAGACCGACATCGTCGACCGCGGCGAACTGGGGCTGATCACCGACGCGATGGCCCGCAAGGTGGCGGCGCGACTGCGCAAGGCCGGACTGTCCGGACGCACTGTCACCCTCAAGGTCCGGTACCACGACTTCACGACCCACACGCGCTCCACGACGCTGCCCGCCCCCACCGACCAGCCGAAGCTCATCGCGACGACGGCCCGCCGGCTGCTGGACGCGACGGACGCCGGCGGTGGCATCCGGTTGCTCGGGGTCGGGGTCAGCGGTCTGGCCGACTGGGTCCAGGACGACCTGTTCACGCAGGAGGAGCACGACGAGCCCGGCGAGGACGTCGAGCCGGAGCCGGCCGCACCCGTCGCCCGCCGCTGGTCACCGGGCACGGACGTCCATCACGCCGAGCTCGGCGACGGGTGGGTGTGGGGCCGTGGGATGGGCCTGGTCACCGTGCGGTTCGAGACCCGGCTCACCGCGCCCGGGCCGATCCGGACCCTGCCCGAGGACGACCCCGACCTCGCGCCCGGCCACACCGGTCCGGCGTCGGTGCTGCCGGGTACGGTCGAGCCATGATCGAGCGCCTGCCAGGGAACCACGAACACGTCATGCCGTCTCCGACGTCTCCTGCGTCCCTCACGGCGGTGGCGGCATGACCGAGGCCCCCCGAGCCCCGCGCCGTCCCTTCGCGCGCACGCACCACGGCGACACGGTCTCCGACGAGTACGAATGGCTCCGGGACAAGGACGACCCCGAGACGATCTCGTACCTCGAGGCCGAGAACGCGTGGGCCGAGGACACGACCGCCCACCTGGCCGAGCTGCGCGAGCAGATCTTCACCGAGATCAAGGACCGCACCCTCGAGACCGACATGTCGGTGCCCGTCCGTCACGACCGCTGGTGGTACTACTCGCGCACCGTCGAGGGCCAGCAGTACGCGATCCGCTGCCGGGTGCCGCTGGCCGGGCCGGACGACTGGGAGCCGCCGGTCGTCGAGCCGGGCTCCTCACTGCCCGGCGAGGAGGTCCTGCTGGACTCGAACGTCGAGGCCGAGGGCCACGAGTTCTTCTCGCTCGGCGCCTTCAGCCTCTCCGACGACGGCGACCTGCTCGCGTGGTCCGTCGACACGAACGGCGACGAGCGGTACACGATCCGGGTCCGCCGACTGTCCACCGGCGAGGTCCTGCCCGACCTCGTCCCGGGAGCGTCCCCGGGCGCGACGTGGTCGGCCGACGGGCGGTACCTCTTCTACGTGACGGTCGACGAGGCGTGGCGTCCCCACCGCGTGTGGCGCCACGAGGTCGGCAGCACGGGCAAGGACGTGCTCGTGTTCGAGGAGCCCGACGAGCGGTACTTCGTCGGCTTCGGCCGCACCGCCTCGGAGCGGTTCCTCGTCATCGCGGTCGGCTCGAAGGTCACCAGCGAGGTCCGGTTGCTCGATGCGAGTGACCCAACCGGGGACTTCACGGTCGTGTGGGAGCGCCGCGAGGGTGTCGACTACTCCGTCGAGCACGTCATCGTGGGCGGCCGGGACCAGCTCGCGATCCTGCACAACGACGGCGCCGTGAACTTCGAGCTGGCCGTCGCCCCCCTCGACGATCCGACCGCGACCCGCGTGCTCGTCCCCGGCTCGGAGGACGTGCGGCTCGAGGGCGTCGACGCGTTCGCGCGGCACCTCGTGCTGTCGTACCGCCGCGACGCGACGACGCGACTGGCCCTCATGCCGATCACCGGCGACCAGATCGGGGCGCCCGAGGAGATCGACTTCGACGCCGAGCTGTTCACGTGCGGGCTCGGCGGCAACGCCGAGTGGGACCCCCGGTTCCTGCGCATCGGCTACACGTCGTACATCGAGCCCGCCACGATCTGGGACCTCGATCCGGGCACGGGCGAGCGCGTGCTGCGCCGCCGCGCTCCCGTCCTCGGCGACTTCGACCCGGCCGACTACGAGCAGCACCGCGCGTGGGTGACCGCCGAGGACGGCGCGCTCGTCCCGCTCTCGATCGTGTGCCGGCGCGGCACGCCGCGCGACGGCACGGCTCCCGGTCTGCTCTACGGCTACGGCTCGTACGAGATCAGCCTCGACCCGGACTTCTCGATCTCTCGGTTGAGCCTGCTCGACCGCGGCTTCGTCTATGCCGTCGCCCACGTGCGCGGTGGCGGCGAGATGGGTCGGCGCTGGTACGACGACGGCAAGCAGCTGGCCAAGCAGAACACCTTCACCGACTTCGTCGCCTGCGCACGGCAGCTCGCCGCGGACGGCTGGACGTCGGCGGACCGGCTCGTGGCCGAGGGCGGCAGTGCCGGCGGCCTGCTGATGGGCGCCGTCGCGAACCTCGCGCCCGACGCGTTCGCGGGGATCTTCGCCGACGTCCCGTTCGTCGACCCGCTCACGACGATCCTCGACCCGTCCCTGCCGCTCACGGTCATCGAGTGGGACGAGTGGGGCGATCCCCTGCACGATCCGGACGTGTACGCGTACATGAAGTCGTACGCGCCGTACGAGAACGTCGCGGCCCAGCCGTATCCGCGCATCCTCGCCGGTACCTCGCTCAACGACACCCGCGTCCTGTACGTCGAGCCGGCCAAGTGGGTGGCGCGCCTGCGCGAGGTCACCGGCGCCCAGCGCGACGTGCTGCTGCGCACGGAGATGTCGGCCGGGCACGGAGGCGTCAGCGGGCGGTACGCCGCGTGGCGTCAGCGCGCCTGGGAGCTCGCGTGGATCATCGACACGGCGACCGCTGCGACGCAGTGAGACGACGGACACATACCAGACGCACACACCAAATCCAAGAAGATCCTGAGAGAGGAATCCGAGACCCCCGGTCGACGTTGTCACTTCTGTAGCCACCTTCAGGAGGATCACCGTGGAAGACCGTGAGTTCGAGGGCAAGGACAGCGTCGGTATGTACCTGTCCGAGATCGCGCGCACGCCGTTGCTCGACGCCGAGCGCGAAGTCGAGCTGAGTCGCACGATCGAGGCAGGCCTCTACGCCCGCCACCTGCTCGAGACCGGACGCATCGGCCGCGCGAAGGGCGGCGCTCCCAAGCGCGCCGATCGCGAGGAGCTGGAGTGGCTCGCCGAACAGGGCGACCACGCGATCCAGGAGTTCATCCAGGCCAACCTGCGGCTCGTGGTCTCGATCGCCCGCAAGTACGGCCGGGCGCAGATGCCGATGCTCGACCTCATCCAGGAGGGCAACACCGGCCTGATCCGCGCCGTCGAGAAGTTCGACTACACCAAGGGCTTCAAGTTCTCGACCTACGCGACCTGGTGGGTCCGTCAGGCGATCACGCGTGGCGTCGCCCAGCAGGCGCGCGTCGTGCGGCTCCCCGTCCACGTCGTGGAGGAGCTGAACCAGGTCTCCGGCGCCCGGCGCAACCTCGAGCGTCAGCTCGGGTACGACCCGGAGCCGGCCGAGATCGCCGTCGAGCTCGGGATGGACGTCGATCGGGTCATCGACCTGCTCGCCTGGGGCCGTGACCACGTGAGCCTCGACTCCCCCGTCGACGATGACGGCGACACGACGCTGGGCGACCTGATCGCCCGCGACGGGTCGCCCGGTCCCGACCTGGCGATGCTCGACCACGACGCCCGCGACCAGCTGATCGCGCTCGTCGACCGGCTCGACGCCCGCGAGGCGGACATCGTCAAGGCCCGGTACGGCCTGCTCGACGGTCGCCAGCAGAAGCTGGCCGACATCGGCAAGCGTCACGGGATCTCGGCGGAGCGTGTCCGTCAGGTCGAGCGTCAGGCCCTCGCGAAGCTGCGCGAGATCGCCGATCCCGAGCTGGCCGCCTGACCCCAGCCGTCGGGCGCACTGCAGCAGCGCCCGCATCACGAGAGCCCCGGACCGAGACGTCGGTCCGGGGCTCTCGTGTTCGTGCGGTGGTCAGACGACGCGCGCGGCGAGAGCGTGCCAGATCTCGTCGACCCGCGCCTGCAGCTCGGCCAGCGAGCCGGTGTTCTCGATGACGACGTCCGCCGCGGCCAGACGCACCTCGCGGGACGCCTGCGCGGCGATCCTGGCTCCGGCGTCAGCCTCGGACATGCCCCGGTCGGAGACCATGCGGGCGACCTGGAGCTCAGCCGGGGCGTCGACCACGATGACCACGTCGCACGCGGCTGCCCCGTTCATCTCGACGAGCAGGGCGTTGTCGTGGACGACGACGGCCGCGGGGCCGGCCGCGGCCTCGCGCTCGCCGGCCAGGTCCCGGATCGCGGGATGGGTGATCGCCTCGAGGTCCTTCAGCGCGGCGGGCTCGGCGAACACGATCGCGCCGAGGGCGGGCCGATTCAGGGTGCCGTCGGCCGCGATGACGTCGCTGCCGAAGCGCTCACGGATCTGGGTCAGCGCCGGGGACCCGGGCTCGACGACGTCGCGGGCGAGGCGGTCGTAGTCGATCACATCGGCGCCGAGCTCGGCCAGGCGCCGGCTCACGGTGCTCTTGCCGGAGGCGATGCCTCCGGTCAGCCCCACCCGCAGCATCAGAGCGTGCCGGCGTTGCCGTAGGTGGTCACGTGGACGTGGTCCATGTGGTTGGCGGTGTCGCCACCGCGGCTGCTCATGCCGCGCCAGCCCTCGCCGCCGCGCTGGACGGTCCAGATCCGCTGCTGGTAGATGAGGTAGCTGACCCCGAACTCGGTCCGGTGCGCCTGCAGGAAGGCGGCGATGTCCCAGCCCAGCTCGCCACGGATCATGATGTCGAGCGAGTGCCCGGTCGCGTGCTCACCACGGCCGGCGACGCCTCCGTAGTTGGCGACCTGCGGGAAGCGGGCGCACACCGCGCGGTAGACACGGACCGTGTCGGGCTGGAGGCCGGACTCGACGGCCGATCCCCGGGCGCAGGGTGCCTGCGAGATCGTGCCCTCGGTCGGGGCGAGCTCGGGCTCGTCCTCGTCGATGAGCTTCGTGGCGACCCAGCGCGGGAGGTCGTTGTGGATCACCTGGGTCCAGCCGTCGCGCTGCTCGCCGGTGACCTCGAGCTTCTTGCCCTTGGCGATCGTGGCGAGGACGGGCGAGTCCGAGGCGGCATCGGCACGCACCGGAACGGTCTGCTGGGCGAACATCGTGCCCTCGACCTGCGCATCGGCCTCGACCGACGAGGGCAGGGGTGCACGCTCGGCGCTGCTGCGGCTGACCCGGGCCGGCGCATTGCCCGCGAGGGCGGCCGTCACGATGTCGCCCTCGGCGACGACCGGTGCGCTCGTGGCGTCCGATGCGATGGCGCTGGAGACGGGAGCCGATCCGAGTGCCGCGACGGCGGCGACCCCGAGGGTGGCGACCCCGGTCGCGACGCCACCGTGACGGCGGGCGCGGACGTACCACGGGTCGCGAACGACCGGCTTGCGTCGTCGTCCGGGCGTGGAGGCTTGGGTCATGTGTGAGGTGGGGGGTCGGGGAAACGGCCTCCACGAGTCAACCACAACGACGTGCCCGAACCCAGTCGGAACACCCCTTCCCAGCGAGGCCCTGTGATGCATGTCACATGCCCTCGGGGTGTCACTCGACGTGACGCCGGGCCACCCACCGCGGCGAATTCTCATTCGGTGTCTCATTCACGGTCGCCATACGTTCACGTGTGAGGCGCTCTCGTAACCCTTCGGAACCCCTCGTCACCGCGGCGCGAAACGCGGCGCCCGGGCCTCAGGCGCTGTCGAGGCACGTGAACGAGCGCCGGTAGGCCTGCGGACTCGTCCCGCGCACGGCGCCGAAGTGGTGCCGCAACGTCGCGGCGTTGCCGAAGCCGACCTGTTGGGCGATCTGCTCCACGGCCAGCTCGGAGGTCTCGAGGAGCTCCTCGGCCATCGCGACGCGGCGGCCCACGAGCCACTGCCAGGGCGTGGTGCCGGTCTCGTCGCGGAATCGCCGGGCGAACGTCCGCTCGGACATGTGCGCGCGGCGGGCGAGCGCCGAGACGGTCAACGGCTCGGCGAGGTGCTGCTCGGCCCAGTCCAGCACCGGTGCGAGGGTCTCGGCCTCAATGACGGGCATCGGCGCCCGGACGAACTGCGCCTGTCCGCCGTCGCGGTGTGGAGGCACGACGATCCGGCGCGCGGCCGTGGCGGCGACGCGGGCGCCGTGCCACCGGCGCATGAGGTGCAGGTTCGCGTCGATGCCGGCCGCCGAGCCGGCGCCCGTGACGATCCCGTCGTCCTCGACGTAGAGGACGTCGGTGTCGACCAGGGCATCGGGGAAGGACGCGGCGAGCTCGGGACCGTACCGCCAGTGGGTCGTGCACCGGCGACCGTCGAGCAGCCCCGCCTGGCCGAGCTGGAAGGCGGCCGTGCACGAGGCGAGGATCGTCGCACCCGACGCGTGGGCGGCGCGCAGCAGCTCACTCACCCGCGGATCCTCACGCGTGTAGTCACGCTTGGCGGCCACCGCGACGAGATCGGCTCCGGCGACCGCGTCGAATCCCTGGGAGACCACGAAGTCGAACCCCGTGGCTCCGCGGACGATTCCGGGCTCCGCCGTGCAGGCGACGAAGTCGAACACGGGATTCTCGTCCTGGGGGTGGTACTGCTCGGCCCACACCTCGGAGATCACGCCCATCCCGAACGGCTCGGCGCCGTCGGACACCACCATCGCGACCTTCTTCATGCTGCCTCCCGGGCCCGTCATGGATGTGGCGGGATCTTGACGTTACCTGTCATCACTGCCACTGGTGGCAGGATATCACTGAACGGAGAATTGATGCCATGATCGTCCTGCTTCTCCTGCTGGCCACGGTCGCCGTGCTCTCGGCGGCGCGCCTGTGGTCGACCATCGCCCACGACGGACTCGGCGTCCGCCCCGCTCCCCGCAGTCACCACCTGGACGACTTCGGCACCCCGCTCGGCCTCTGAGCCCACCTCCCAGGAACGACGAAACCCCCGACCGAACGGTCGGGGGTTTCGTCGTGCGGTCAGCGAATCACTCGCCGCCGGTCAGCTTCTCACGCAGGGCCTGCAGCGCCTCGTCCGACGCCAGCGAGCCACCCACGGGCTCGTCCGCCACGGCGGTCGAGGTGTACTCGCCCATCTGGCCGGCCTCGAGGTTGGCCTTCTCGGCCTCGGCGACCTGCTTCTTGTGGGCCTCCCAGCGCTCGTGCGCCTCGGCGTACTGCTTCTCCCACGCGGCGCGGGCCTCGTCGAAGCCCTCCTGCCACTCGCCGGTCTCCGGATCGAAGCCGTCGGGGTAGATGTAGTTGCCCTCCTCGTCGTACGAGGAGGCCATGCCGTAGAGGGTCGGATCGAAGTCGTCGGCCTCGGTCGCGACCTCGGTCTCGTTGGCCTGCTTCAGCGACAGCGAGATCCGGCGACGCTCGAGGTCGATGTCGATGATCTTGACCATGACCTGGTCGCCGATCTGGACGACCTGCTCGGGGATCTCGACGTGACGCTCGGCGAGCTCGGAGATGTGGACCAGGCCCTCGATGCCCTCCTCGACGCGCACGAACGCACCGAACGGGACGAGCTTGGTGACCTTGCCGGGCACGATCTGGCCGATCTGGTGGGTCCGGGCGAAGTGCTGCCACGGATCCTCCTGCGTCGCCTTGAGCGACAGCGACACGCGCTCGCGCTCGAGGTCGACCTCGAGCACCTCGACGGTGACCTCGTCGCCGACCTGCACGACCTCGTTCGGGTGGTCGATGTGCTTCCAGGACAGCTCGGACACGTGCACGAGGCCGTCGACGCCGCCGAGATCGACGAAGGCGCCGAAGTTGACGATCGAGCTGATGACGCCCTTGCGGACCTGGCCCTTCTTGAGCTCGTTGAGGAAGTTCTGGCGGACCGCGGACTGGGTCTGCTCGAGCCACGCACGACGGGACAGGACCACGTTATTGCGGTTCTTGTCGAGCTCGATGATCTTGGCCTCGAGCTTCTGACCGATGTACGGATCCAGGTCGCGGACGCGACGCATCTCGACGAGCGACGCCGGCAGGAAGCCGCGCAGGCCGATGTCCATGATCAGGCCGCCCTTGACGACCTCGATGACGGTGCCCTCGACGACGCCGTCCTCGTCCTTGATCTTCTCGATGTCGCCCCAGGCGCGCTCGTACTGCGCACGCTTCTTGCTCAGGATCAGGCGGCCTTCCTTGTCCTCCTTCTGGAGAACCAGGGCCTCGACGCTGTCGCCCACGGCGACGACGTCGTTCGGGTCGACGTCGTGCTTGATGGACAGCTCACGCGAGGGGATGACGCCCTCGGTCTTGTAGCCGATGTCGAGGAGGACCTCGTCACGGTCCACCTTGACGATGGTGCCGTCGACGATGTCGCCGTCGTTGAAGTACTTGATGGTCTTGTCGATGGCGGCGAGGAAGTCTTCCTCGTTGCCGATGTCGTTGACCGCAACCTGCGGGGCAGCAGAAGGAGTTGCGAGGCCGGAAGTCATGTAGTGGGGCTCCGATGGATGGATGGAATCGTATGGTGGATTGGAGTGCGCCGTGACTGCGGGCATGCCTCACCCACAGCGCATCTCTCAGTCTACGACACGCCGCCCGCTCCCGTAAAACCGGTCAGGACGACCCCGCCAGGAACGCCCCCAGCGCTCGCACGTAGAGGTCCACGTCGGCGGCGGCCATCGTCTCTCGCGCCGAGTGCATCGCCAACTGCGGCGCCCCCACGTCGACGGTCAGCATGCCGGTGCGGGCGGCGCTGAGCGGTCCGATCGTCGAGCCGCACGGCAGGTCCGCACGGTGCACGTACCGCTGCAACGGCACTCCCGCCTGCTCGCAGGCCCGCGCGAACACCGCGGCCCCGCGCCCGTCGGTCGCGTAGCGCAGGTTCTGGTTCACCTTAAGCACGGGCCCGCCGCCCAGGGCGATCCGGTGCAGGGGCTCGTGCCGGTCGACGTGGTTCGGGTGGGTCGCGTGCGCCATGTCGCCCGAGGCGCACACGGACGCGGCGATCATCCGGTGGTACTCCTCACGGCCGCCGCCGGCCGCCAGCACGATCCGCTCCAGCACGGTCGCGAGCAGGTCGGACTGGGCGCCTCGCTCGGACGTGCTGCCGACCTCCTCGTGGTCGAAGAGGGCCAGCAGCTGCCCCGAGGGGCCGGGCTCGGCGACGAGCAGCGCCTGCAGTCCGGCGAAGCAGGTCACCTGGTTGTCCAGACGCGGCGCGGCGACGAACTCGGCGTCCGCCCCGACGAGCGCCGACGGCGTGACGTCGGCGGTCATCAGGTCGAACCCGACCAGATCGCTCGGATCGAGGCCGGCGGTGCCGGCGAGCCACGGCAGGAACTCGGCCGACCCGAGGGTCCAGAGCCCGTCGAGATGGCGCTGACGGTCGGGCGCCGACTGATCGCGGTCGAGGTGGATCGCGAGGTGGGGCACTCGGACAACGGGCTCGGCCGTCCGGACCAGGTGCTCGACGCCCGCGCGGGTCACGAGCCGGCCGGCGACGATCAGGTCGCGGTCGAGCCACGACTCGAGGATCGGACCACCGTAGGGCTCGAGCGCGAGGACCGGCACGTCCGCCCGGCGGGTGTCGTGGTGCTGCTTGACGCGCAGGTTGGGGCTGTCGGTGTGACCGCCCACGACCCGGAATCCGGCAGCGGGATCCGACCGCGTGCCGGTGCGCCAGGCGACGACCGAACCGCCGCGCCGCACGACGAAGCTGCCGGATTCGCGCGGCCAGGGCGCGGTCTCGTCGAGTTCGACGAAGCCATGGTCCGTCAACGTGGCGACGACGGTCTCGACGACATGGAACGGCGTCGGCGACGCGTCGACGAACCGGCACAGGTCGGCGGCAGAGTGCGACATGGCGTCACTGTAACGACCAACGCCGCCCCCGAAGGGGCGGCGTCGGTGTACTTACGGGCGTTCAGTCCTTGGAGATCCTGGTGCCCACCGTCTCCGGCTCCTTGGTGTCGTCCTTGCGCTTGCCGCGGCTCGCGAGGATCGCCCCGCCGAGGATCAGCAGCAGGCCCAGGATCGAGCCCACGAGCGGGATCGTGTTCTGGACCGCGGACAGCAGCGCGGCCTTGCTCTTGTACTCGTCGACGTTCTCCTGGACGTAGTCGTCCGTGTACTGCAGCGTCGCCTTCGTCGTGGTGGCGCCACGGACACCGTTCAGCTCGAGGTACGCGTCCTGCGCCTCGCCACCGGAGATGATCGCGCCGGTCACCGGCTCGACGTACAGGGTGCGGACGTTGGAGTAGATCCGGTCGGCCGTCACGGTCGACTCGTCGGAGTCGACGAGGTTGCCCGGGACGTCGATCGTTCCGGTCTTGGTCGGCTCGATCGTCTGCACGAACTTGTAGACCTTGAGACCGTCGATGTCGGTCTCCTCCTCGAACTCGGCCGGCGTGGCCTTCATGAGGTCGCCGTCCCAGAAGTCGTAGGTCTTCTTCTGCGTGTCGAACGGGAACTTGAAGTAGAGCCCCTCGAACGGGTCGTCGGTCGACTCACCGTCGGCCTCGCTGACGGCGCCGCTCCAGTCGACCGTCTCGGCCGAGGTGCGGTCGAACGCCACCGTGTCGTTGCCTGCCGACAGCGGGGTCTCGCCACCGGCGCAGTCGAAGTCGGGGTTGTCGGTGCAGACGTAGGTCTTCCAGACGGAGACGTCCTGGTCCAGCTCGTCCGACGCCTCCTTCGACAGGTCGATGTCACCGGTCGTGATGCGGACCGAGCGCAGCGGGCCGGTCGTGACCTTCACGCCGTTCGCCACGTCGAGGTACTCGGCGTCGGCACCCGGGGCGGTCTCGGAGATGCTCGTCGTGTTCTGGTTCAACGGAACGACGGCGAGCTTGTCGTACATGTAGAACTTCGACAGCAGGCCGAGTACCAGGAGGAACGCTCCCAGGCCCACCACGGCGATTCCGGTCTTCTTGGCCACCAAGGGCTCCCTTCACAGGTTTCACAGTGTTCACACTTTGTGATCGGGCACACGCTACCACCCAGTAGGCTTTTGCGGTCGCAAGCTCGCGAGTTCCACGGGCTGCCCACGTGTCGCTGACCGACATGAGAGAATCGCCCGTGCCTTTTCGTCTTGACCGCCGCCAGGCGACCCTGGTGGGCGCAGCACTCATCCTCGTGACTCAGGCGATCGTGCGCACCGTCCAGGGCCGAAAGGGGTTCTTCAGCCTGGACGACTTCGTCTTCTACACACGCGCGACGCACAGCCGACTGCTGGACCCGGACTTCCTGTTGGAGGCGTACAACGGGCATCTGATGCCGGGCGCCTTCGCGTGGGTCTGGATCTCCTCGCACTTCGCACCCCTGGACTTCGCGGCGACCTTCGCCACCATGATGATTGTCCAGCTGATCGTCGGGATTGCGGTCTTCGCGTTGCTGGCTTACCTGTTCGGGCTCCGACCGGCGATACTCGTCCCCTTCGCCGTCGCCTGCCTGACGCTGTTCACGCTGCCCAGTTCCTGGTGGTGGGCTGCCGCGATCAACCAGCAGCCGCAACAGCTCTCCGCCGCACTCTTCCTGCTGGCACACTTCGCGTTCGTGCGCACCGGTCACCGCCGATGGGTCGTGGCGGCCGCCGTCGCGCTGGGGCTCGGCCTGGCGTTCTTCGAGAAGAGTGCCTTGGCCGTGCCGCTTGCCGGACTTCTGACGTGGGCCTACTACTCCCCCGTCACCAATGGTGCCCGGCGAACCGCCATCCGCTCCAGCCTCCGGGTCGCCCTCGTCCGGTATCGCGCTGCGTGGCTGGGCTATCTCGTGGTGTTGATCCCGTACAGCGCCTACTACGCGATGCACGCCCGACAGGACGATCGCGGATGGCCCGAGAGCTCGGCCTTCCTGGAGTTGTTCGACTTCTCGATCCGCAAGTCAGTGATCCCCGCGATCGTCGGCGGCCCATGGCACTGGTCGCCCACGGGTGTCGTCGACAGCAACGCGGACCCGTCGGTGTACATGCAGGCGGCCGCTGCGGCCGTCGTGTGTCTCGTCGTCTGGGCCTCGCTCAAGGTCAACCGCCATGCAGGTCGGGCGTGGAGCGTCGCCGCCGGCTACTTCCTGGCCCTGGTCTGCGTGCTGACGGTCACCCGTGGCGCAGTCATCGGCAGCGAGGTCATCGGCACGGAGTACCGCTACATCAGCGACTTCGCCCTCGTGCTCGCACTCTGCGGCGCATTCGCCTTTCTTCCTGCCCGGTTCGGCCCGTGGTGGAGTGACCGACCCGTCGAGACCTTCGAGCTGCCTCGCGAGATTCGCGGTCTGCCCACGGCAGCCGTGGCCACCACGGCCGTGATCGTCCTGACGGTGAGCTCCGCCTACTCGACCTCGACGTTCGCCGAGCGGTGGACACAGAACCCGGCCCGGACGTGGGTCGAGAACGCCTCTGCCTCCATCCCCGACTTGGGGCCCGAGGACCGCTACTACGACGGAGTCGTCCCGACCGCGGTCGTGTGGCAGCTGCTCAGCCCGGCAAACCTGCCGTCGAACATCCTCGGCCCCCTCGGCCTGCAGGCCCAGCCCCTCGAGCCCGGGGAGTACCGCGACGAACTGTGGCACTTCGCGGCCGATGGTCGCCTCGAATCCTCGAACGTCTCCGGCGTCACGACCTCACGCTTCGACGAGCCGGACTGCCTCGTGCGGGTGGGCGAGGATCCCGAGACGATCCCGCTGCAGTCGGAAGTCTTCGACTGGCCGTGGATCCTGCAGTTGGAGTACACGACCCCTGCCGACGGTCACCTGCGCATCAAGGCCGGCGAGACCGACCTCACCGTCGCGGTGCACAGCACCAATCAGAGCGCCGCGACGTTCCTGCCCACGATCTACACACCCGTCAGTGGCGGGTACGACGAGTTGACACTGTCCTCCCCGGATACGACCGTCTGTGTGAAGACCCTCAAGATCGGAGCCCCCCAGCCCAATGAATGGTGAGTCACGACGCCTGCCCGAACTGACCGGGCTGCGCGCCATCGCGTCGCTGCTGGTCGTCGCGACCCATGCGGCCTATTGGACGGGCCGCTATTCGGCCGACACGATCGGGTTGTTCTGGACCCGGCTGGACTTCGGGGTCGCCCTCTTCTTCGCCCTGTCCGGCTTCCTGCTCGTGCGCCCGTGGATCGACGCTCTGCGCAAGGACCGGCCCGACCCTTCGTTGCGGCGCTACGCGTCCCGCCGGTTCTGGCGAATCGTTCCCGCCTACTGGGTCGTCGTGCTGGTCGGATTCACGCTGTACGACGCGCCCGCGGTGAACGGTGTCGCCGAGTTCATCCGGCACCTGTTCCTGGGCCAGATCTACGGCGACGGGCATCTGCGCTCGGGCCTCACCCAGACCTGGAGCCTGGCCACCGAGGTGGCCTTCTACGTCTTCCTGCCCTTCCTTGGCTGGTTCATCACCGGACCCGTGTGCCGGCGCCGCTGGCTGCCCGGGCGCATCCTCGGGGTATTCGGGCTCCTCGTCGCGATCAATGTCGGCTATCTCGTGTTCGTCCACACCCGGGACGTGACCCTGAGCAGTCAGATGTGGCTCCCGGCCTTCTTCAGCTGGTTCGTGGCGGGCATGGGGCTTTACGTCCTGGCCAGCGCGGCCCGCGACGGTCGGGCGTGGGCGCAGTCGTGCCTCTCATGGCCGCGCGAGGCGCCCCTGACCGTGCTCGGGCTCGCGCTCATCCTGTTCCTGGCCGCCTGCACGCCGCTGGCGGGCGATCCTTCGATGTACCAGAACAGCGCCGGCACCGCCGTGTTCCGCAACCTCGTCTACGCGAGCGTCGCGGCCCTCATCCTCAGCGTCCTGGTGGTCGACGTCGACAATCCCGCGAAGCGGGCCCTGGCCCGGATGGAGAAGCTCGGGGAGATCTCCTACGAGATCTTCCTCGTGCACATCCTAATCCTTGAGTACGTCATGCACCTGCTCGACCAGCCGGTGTTCACCGGGTCCCTTTGGCTGACGTTCGCGTTGACCGTCGTCCTCAGCATTCCGGCGGCCTGGGGTCTGAAGTGGGTGTGTGACCGGGTCACGGTGACGGCGACCGGCGTACCGGCACCACACTGAACGCGAGCGCGATCGTCATGAGGGTCTGGACGAGCGGGTCGTTGCCCGCATACTGACCCGACCCGGCTGGATGCACGACCAGCATCGCGCCTGCGACCACGAAGGCGGCGACCCCCACGGCCCGCATGGGCACGGCATCGACTCGCGTCCCGGCCACGACGGCCACGAGGGCCGCCACGAGTCCCACCGTCCCGGAGATGAGCGACAAACCCGTCACGGTAACCAGCAGGAGCGGGACGCGTCCCCGGTACGGCGGGCAGGGCGCGACCTTCCCTCGCCGACGCCAGAACAGGGCAGCCAGCAGCACGGCGAGAGCGAGTGCCAGCCCGCCGCTCAGCAGCCATACGAACCGCTCGGCCGCGGGGAACTCGAGCGTCACCGTGCCGGCGGCTCCCGCGGGCAGGACGTAACCCTGCTTCCACCCGTCGACCGTCACCGAACGCAGCACGGTGCCGTCCAACTTGGCCCGCCAGCCGACGTTCGCATTCTCCGCCACGACGAGGAGGGAATCCTCCGAGCGCGCGCCGACTGCCAGGCTCCGGTCGGCGTCACCCCAGTGCTCGACGTCGACGGAGACGGGACTCGCGTCCCGATCGCCGTCCGGCTCGGCCTGGAGCCGCCACTGCACCATCCGCCACGGGCTGTCCGGGACGGTCGTGATCCGGTGCTCCCCACCGTCCAGATCGACGGGGCCGCCGCACGCCTTCGCCTCCATCGACCGACCGGTCAGCAGTTCGCCGACGGTCGCGGTCAGGGACAGCCGGGTCGCGCGGCCGTCGACGTCGACGATGGGGCCAGCGGAGCACGGCACCGAGAGCTTCTCGGTGTCGGGCACGGGGTCCGGTTCAACGCCGGGGATCTCGATCTCGCTCACCCCGACGCCCAAATAGCTGGTCCGGCCGGTCGTGGGGTCGAAGTTCTGGGTGAGCCCGATCGTGGCGAACTCGACCTCAATCCGTTTCGCTGTCAGCTCGGGAAAGGTCACCTTGCCTGAATCGGTGACGTCACTGTCGTACTCCCGCTTTCCGACACGCACCGTCACGGCCGATGGGCGCGTGGCCGGCATGTCGTCCTGGAACTGCAAGGTGAACCCATCCAGCGTGACCGGTTCGTCGAACGAGATCGACAAGCTCGGTGACGGGTCGTCCGGTCGAGCGGTCCACGTGGAGTCGATGTTGCCGTCCATCACCGCCACCCCCGAGGCCTCGGGCAACTCGACGGCGGACGACGACGCGGTGATCGCGGTATCCGGCTCCACCAGCCGCTCGTACCACTCGTCCAGGGAGTCACCGGGCACGGCGGCGAACCTGCCCGTCAGCGCGTACTCGCGGCGCGAGGACAAGGAAAAGACCCGCGAGCTGAAGGAGTCGTCCTCCCCTTGGTGCACGAGGTTCGCGGCGCAGCGGAACGGCACGACGGTCGTGCTCACGCAGCCGTCGCTGTGGCCCGCCGTGTTGGTGCCGAGGATCGTCGTCGCGATGCCGTCGAGATCATCGGCCATGCGGAGCTCATAGGCGATCGGCAGGCCATCGACCGAGAGCGACGACACCTGCATCGGAAGTCCGCTGTCCGCCGCCTGGTCGAGGTGGATGACGATGTCGGAGGAGACGGCCGAGTCGATCGGGATGTCCCACGCGCCGTCGGATCGCCGGACGCCGGCATGCTCATCGCGTGCGTCCGTCGTCGCCGACACATTCGTGATGCGGTCACGCAACGAATCCGGGAACTCGACCGAGACGGCTCCCAAGCGTCGTTCCGACTGCAGCCGAATTCGCACGATCTGGCCGAGTCCCGCGGAGTCGGTCGATGCAGACCACGACGTCGACGGGTCACCGTCGAACATGGCCCGTGCGGACCTGCCCTGGTCGATGTCGGGCGCGTCGGCCACAGCCGACGAGGACGAGACGTCGACGCCGTCCACGCCGACCCAGGCGCCCGTGGTTCCGTGCTCGAGCGGGTCGTAGGAGGTGTAGTCGTGCTTGGCTCGGACGAAGGCGAGCGGATCCTCGGGAGTCAGGGTGGACGACTCGTTGTTGCCGATCCGCCCGAAGTTGACCTCGCGGCGGCGGAAGCTGTCGGTCAGCACCTCACCAGCACCCGCGATCCGTGGCTCAGCGTCCTCGGCCGCCATGATCGACGCGGGCGGGAGGGCACCGGCATCGGCGAGGTCCAGCAGTGACTGCGGATCCCCGCTCACGGTCGCGACCTGCGACAGGGGTGTCACCGACGTCCCTGCGGGATCGTCGACTCGCCAGACCTCGATGGCCGTCGTCCTGGGCATCAGGTTCGCATCGCGAATGACGCCGAAGACGCTGCTGGGACCCACCTCCGGTCCGAACGACGCGACCTTGGTGAACCCGCCCGACTCGACCAGGACGGACCGGACGAATCCTTCGCGCGCGTGGGGGGCATCGCCGGCGAGCTCGTTGCGCACCAAGACGTAGCCGATGCCCTGGCTCCGGGCGAAGTCTGCCAGGCCGGACGACGCCTGGCCCGTCTGGAAACGTCGCTCGACGGCGTCCTGGGCGCGGATGAACCCGCTGTTGGTCAACGGGACCGCGTTGCGGACTTCCCAGGGCGAGTCCGTCAACGCTTGGTAGACGTCATCGCCGGTGACTCCCCAGTAATAGCGACCGAATCGACTTCCCGGCGCCACGAGCGTACGCCCGTGCGGATGGTCGTCGATCCACGCGCTGGCGTCGATCCAATATCCCGGGACGTCGATGTATGTGCCGAGCGGCGCCACGCGCCCGAACAGCATCGGAGCGGCCACTGCCACCACCGCCGACCCGATGATGGCCTGCCACATGAGCGCGCTGACGCCGAGCCGGTCGCGCACCGACCGGGTGGCCAGGATCTCGAACACGGAGGCGATGCCGATCGCGATGGCCAACCGGATGAGCACGTCGAACTTGTGCACGTTGCGCAACGGCGCCAGCACGCCGTCCAGAGCCGTGCGCTGCGACTCGGCGAACCAGTTGCCGGAGCCCTCCACATGACCGAGGGTGACCAGGAAGACCCCCACCACGAGGCACGAGACGAGCCACAGGCGCTCGGAGCCGCGATGGAAGGCGATGCCGACGAGTCCGGCGAGCGCCACCAGGAGCGTGATCATCACGTACGGACGCAACAGCGTCAGGTCGGAGCCGATCTGCCAGATGGACCCGAGGCCCTGACCGAGGAACCCCACCCAGTGGGATGTCCCCCTGATCACCTCGGCGAGGTTCGTCACATGCGTCGTATCGGTGGAACTCTCGATGTAGGACAGGAACTCCGTCCCATACCGCGACAGTTGAAAGAGGGGAAGCACCCACCACGCCGTGGCGGCGGCCGCGCACGCCACCCAGGCACCGATGAGCGCGAACGATCTCGAACCGGCTCGGCGTGTCGCGAGCCAGAGCACCGCCGGAAGAGTCGCCGCGAGATTGACCGTCGCGTTGACGCCGCCCATCATCGCCATCGCCGCGGCCGACAGCAATGCGGCGCGCCAGATCCCGATCCTCGCCGTCTTCGTGCACGCCACGAGGGGAAGCAGGATCCACGGAGCCAGCGCACCGGGGTACGCCTCGATCGACGTGGTGCCCATGACGCTGAGCACGCGTGGCGCCAACGCGAAGGCGAGCGCGCCCACCAGCTGCCCCAACGGTGAACCGATCCGCAGTTCGCGCATCAGTCGTTCCGCGCCGAGGAAGGCAACGACGAGGATCAGTCCCCACCAGAGCCGCTGGACGATCCACGGCGGGAGTCCCAGGCCCTCGAAGCCTGCGAAGAAGGGGCCCATCGGAAAGAGGTATCCGTAGGCCTGGTTCTGGACCTGGCCGGCGAATCCTTGTGAGTCCCAGAGCTGAACGGCCCGCTCCATGAGGCGCCACGGATCGATCGGGAGATCGACCTTGGTGTCGGACGCGATGCGACCCGGCTCCTGGAGCAGGCAGAGCACCACGAGACCGACGCTGATGAGCAACCGGCGTGCTCGCCAGCGCCGGTCCCCCGACGTCGCTAGTGCCGTTTCCGCAGGACGATCGCGAGGTTCCACGTGAGCACCTCCCTCACGCCCGGCACGCGCAGGATCCACCAGCTCCAGCGCGGCAGGTAGCGCGGCATGAGCGCCAGCACCTCGACACCCTCACGGCGCCGAGCCCAGTCCAGCCCGGCGGCCGCGGTGACCGGGAACAGCGACTCACCGTAGACGTTCTTGGGGCGATGGCCGTGCTTGCGCTCGTAACGCCGGGCCGCGCGATGGCCGCCGAGAAAGTGCCACGGCGCCGTCTCGTGTCCGCCCCACGGGCCCCACCACAGCGTGTAGGAGAGGAAGATCAGACCACCGGGCCTCGTCACGCGCACCATCTCGTCGGCCATCAGCCAAGGGTCGGGGACGTGCTCAAGGACGTTCGAGGAGTAGGTGACGTCGAAACTGCCTTCAGCGAACGGCAGGGCCATCCCGCTGCCGAGCACCGTGCCGGGCTCGGGATCGCCGAGCCCCGACAGCTCACCGAGGTCGGCGTCCAGCGGGGTGTAGCGCGCTCCGGCGTCGCGAAACGCCGTGGCGAAGTAGCCCGGTCCCCCGCCGACGTCCAGGGCCCACGCGCCGTCGAGCGCGGCAAACTTCTCGACCTGGGCGACGGAGTCGGCGGCCAGGGTGCCGTAGAAGTGGTCGGGATCGGTCTGCTCGACCCGAAAGGCCCGGAAAAGCCGCCAGGAGCGGCGCAATGTGGGCGCGCTCGGGTCGATGGTCACCAGCAGAACATACCCAACGCGCGATTCGGATCGGGCGACAGGTTGCGATCCCCGACACCACTTGTGACTCGCGGGTAGAATGATCTGATGCGCTGGAGTCGGCGCGGGAGCGAGGAGGTGGATCGGCGGTGCACGTACTCATGTGCAACTGGCGCGACACCCGCAATCCCGAGGGCGGCGGTTCCGAGCGCTACGTCGAGGCGATGGCACGTGGACTCATCGAGCGCGGACACGAGGTCACGATCGCGTGCGCCGAGCACGACCGGGCACCTCGCGACGAGGTTGTCGACGGCGTGCGGTTCGTCCGCCGCGGCTCGAAGCTCGGCGTCTACCTCCAGGTCCTGCTGGGTCTGCTGTTCCGGCGCTACGGCCAGGTCGACCTCGTCGTCGACGTCCAGAACGGGCTGCCCTTCTTCACCCGCCTCGTGACGCGCAAACCAGTCATCCTGCTGGTGCATCACGTGCACCGGGAGCAGTGGCCCGTCGTCTACCCCGGACTGATCGGCAAGGTCGGCTGGTGGATCGAGAGCCGGGTCTCGCCGAGGCTCTACCGCCGCTGCCAGTACGTCGCGGTCTCGTCGTCGACGCGCGACGAGCTCGTCGCCCTCGGCGTGACCCGTGAGCGGATCGCGATCGTGCACAACGGCAGCGATCCGGCGCCTCCGGTCAAGGGCGGCCGTTCGCGGACGCCACGCATCGTCGTGGTGGGGCGGCTCGTGCCTCACAAGCGTGTCGAGCATGCGATTGACGCGCTCGCGGCCCTGCTGCCCGAGCATCCCGACCTCGAGCTCGACGTGGTCGGCGACGGCTGGTGGCACGACGACCTCGTCTCGTACGCGGCCACGCGAGGCCTCTCGACACGGGTGCACTTCCACGGCTTCGTCGACGAACAGGCCAAGCATGAGTTGTTGGCCGCGGCCTGGGTCATGGCGCTGCCCTCCCTGAAGGAGGGCTGGGGCATCGTGATCGGTGAGGCGGGGACCCACTCGACGCCCACCGTCGCCTACCGATCGGCCGGCGGCCCGCAGGAGTCCGTCGATGATGGCGAGTCGGGCCTTCTGGTCGACTCGCCCACGGAGTTCACGGCCGCCCTGCGGGCGATCATCGACGATGACGCCGAGCGCAAGCGCATGGGCGACGGGGCCCTGGCGATGTCGCACCAGTTCAGCTGGGAGAACGCGACGGCGCACTTCACTACCTTGCTCGAGGTCAGCGGGTTCATCGTCCCTCGCGCCGCACACCACTGAGCCCCCGCCAGGTCGGCGAGGGCTCAACAGACGACTGAGGGGGCGCCGTCGCGGCGCCCCCTCAGTCTCAAGTCTGGGATCAGTTGTTGCCGTAGCTCACGCTCGAAACGTCCACGGGCTTGGAGCCTGCGCTCTGCTGCGACTGGACGACGCCGAACGCGGTGGCACCCGCCAGGCCCATGCCGACAACGAGGGCGACGATCGCGCCAGTGATGCTTCCCACAGGTGTGTCCTCTCTGAATGTGCAACTACTACTGACAAGTATAGCGGAGATCACGTCGACGTCGCGGCGATCCGACTTCTTGTGTGACGCATGTTCCCCCGCCGATACGCTGGGCCCACCATGTCCATTGCTTCGTCGGCATCCGCCGCGCTCCGCGCCACGCGTCCGCGACAGTGGATCAAGAACCTGCTGGTCTTCGCCGCCCCTTTGGCCGCCGGCGTCCTCACCGACACGGGAATCCTCCCGCACGTGCTCGCCGCGGCGGTCGTCATGGTGGCGGCTTCGGCGTCGATCTACCTGTTCAACGACGTGATCGACGCCGACGAGGATCGCCACCATCCGACGAAGCATCGCCGGCCCGTGGCCTCCGGCGAGCTCTCGCCAAGGGCAGCAGTGGCCCTCGGCGCGATCCTTTCCGTCCTGGCGCTCGCCGGTGCGGCGGTCGTCTCGACCGACCTCGCGATCGTCGTGGCGGTCTACCTCGCCCTGCAGGTCTCGTACGTCCTCGGGCTGAAGAACCAGCCGGTCCTCGATCTGGCTATCGTGTCGAGCGGCTTCCTCCTGCGCGCCATCGCCGGTGGCGTCGCGGCCGACGTGCCACTGTCGCAGTGGTTCCTGATCGTCGCCGCGTTCGGCTCGCTCTACATGGTGGCCGGCAAGCGCTACTCCGAACTGCACCTGCTCGGACCCGACGCCCTCACCCGGCGTTCCCTGGCGCTCTACTCCGACTCCTACCTGCGGTTCGTGTGGGGCACTGCGGCCGGCATCACCATCACCGCCTACTGCCTCTGGGCGTTCGAGATCGCCCCGGAGTCGGGCGTCCCATGGCAGACGATCAGCATCGCCCCGTTCGTGGTGGCGATGCTGCGGTACGGCGCCGACATCGACCGCGGCGCCGCCGGCGAGCCCGAGGAGGTCGTCCTGCGCGACCCGGTCCTGCTCGGCCTCGCGGTGCTGTGGCTCTGCACGTTCGCGCTGGGACTGGCGTGAGCACGCCACTCAGCGGCTGGGGTCGCGCGACGCACTCGCATGCCGCCGAGGTGGTCCGCCCGAGCAGTCTGGACGAGGTGCGCCGTGCCGTCCTGTCCGCCGGCCGCCGCGGCGTGACCGCGCGTGGGCTCGGACGCAGCTACGGCGACGCGTCCCAGAACGGCGGTGGGCTCGTCCTGGACCTCACCGCGCTCACCGGCACGTTCGATCTCGACCCGCAGGGTTCGCTCACGGTCTCGGCGGGACTCAGTCTCGACACGGTCCTGCGCCGCATCGTGCCGCACGGCTGGTGGCTGCCGGTCGTCCCCGGCACCCGCCAGGTCACCGTCGGCGGCGCGATCGCCGCCGACGTCCACGGCAAGAACCACCACCACGACGGCACGTTCGGCGCGCACGTCCGGTCGTTGCGCCTCATGGTCGCCGGCGGGGACGTCGTCGAGGTGTCCCCCGAGGCCGACCCCGACCTGTTCTGGGCGACGATCGGCGGCATGGGGCTGACGGGCGTCGTCGTCGAGGCGACCCTCGCGCTGCACCCGATCGAGACCTCCTACTTCCTCGTCGACACCGACCGCACGGCCGACGTGCACGAACTGCTCGACCTGATGGACGCCCACGACGACGACCACCGCTACTCCGTCGCGTGGTTCGACACCGCGACCACCGGCCGCCGGCTCGGTCGGGCGGTCCTGACGGCCGGCGACTCGGCTCCCCTGACGGCGCTGGACGGTGACCGGCGCGCCGACCCGCTCGAGTTCGTCGCGCCCCGGCTGGGCGCGGTGCCGTGGCCCTCCCCCGTCTCCTTCGTGAACCGGTGGACCGCGAAGGCCTTCAACGAGGCCTGGTACCGCAAGGCGCCGAGGCTCCGCCGCGACGAGGTCCAGGACATCACGCAGTTCTTCCACCCGCTCGACATCGTCGCCGACTGGAACCGCGTGTACGGGCCGGCCGGGTTCGTCCAGTACCAGAGCGTCGTTCCGGACCGAGGCTCGCTCGTCGCCATGGTGGAGCGCATCGCCTCGTCCGGCCACGTCTCCAGCCTCAACGTGCTGAAGCGGTTCGGCGAGGGCAATCCCGCTCCGCTGTCCTTCCCGATGCCGGGGCTGACCCTCGCCGCGGACTTCCCGGTCCGGACGGGACTCGGCGCACTGCTGGCCGATCTCGATGCGATCGTGAGCGAGTCCGGTGGCAGGCTCTACCTGGCCAAGGACTCCCGCACCGATCCGGCCACGCTCGCGGCTGGCTACCCGCGCCTCGACGAGTTCCGCGCGGTGCGGGCACACGTGGGCGCGACCGGCGTGTTCACCTCCGACCTGGCCCGACGACTCGATCTGTGAGGATCCCATGATGAACGCCCTCGGCACCCCCGCCTGCCTGCTGCTGCTCGGCGGGACGTCCGACATCGCGCTGGCGATCGCGCGACGCTACCGCGCCGAGTCCCCCGCGCTGACCGTCGTCGTGGCGGCACGTCCCGGGCCGCGACGCGACGCGGCCGTCGCGCAGCTGGAGGAGCTCGGCTGCCTCGTCGAGGCCCGTGACTTCGACGCGCACGACGTCGACGGCCACGCGGCCGTCGTCGCATCGGTCGACCGCGACATCGACGTGGCTGTCGTCGCGTTCGGGCTGCTCGGCGATCCCGAGCTGGCGTGGACCGACATCGCCGAGGCGCGCGAGCTCGCCACCGTCAACTATGTCGGCGCGGTCACCGTGGGAGTCGCCCTGGCGGCCCGTATCCGGGAGCAGGGCCACGGCGTGATCGTCGCGCTCTCCAGCGTCGCCGGCGAGCGCCCGCGACGGTCGAACTTCGTCTACGGCTCGACGAAGGCCGGGATGGACGCGTTCTACACCGGCCTCGGCGAGGCGCTGCGCGACGGCGGTGGCCGCGTGCTCGTCGTCAGGCCGGGTTTCGTGCGCTCCAAGATGACCACCGGGCTCGACGAGGCTCCGCTGGCGACCACACCCGAGGAGGTCGCCGAGGCCGTCGTCGACGCCGTGCGCTCGGGCCGCGAGCAGATCTGGGTGCCCGCGACGATGCGCGTCGTCATGTCCGGACTGCGTCACGTGCCGCGAGCGATCTTCCGGCGCCTGCCGATCTGACTCACGGCGGCGCCGATCACGGTCAGCACCGCGAGGCTCCACGCGACGACGACCGCCACGACCCGGGCCGTCCGGGGCTCGACGTCCACGGCGGCCGGGACCCGGCGCAGCTCGAGCGATCCCGCCTCCACCACGATCGGGAGGCCGGCGACCTGCTCCGCGGCCTCCGCCCCGCCGGGAGCGGCGCGGTCGACCACGACATATCCGACGCCTGCGCGCGCGATCTCGGCCCAGTCGTCCGCCTGCAGCGCACGGCCGATCCGCGCCGCACGGGGGTCCTCCCCCGCGACCTCGACCCGTCCGACGGTCAACGTGTCGTCGGTGACGGTCACCCGGTCGAAATGGCGTCCCGCCGGGTCGAGGACGGGTCGGTCATGGTTCCACTCCGGGGCACGGAACGCCGAGAACGGCAGCGAGAGCAGGTCTCCTCGTCCGTCCTGCCCGGCCAGGACGGACGAGACCTCGGCCCACTCCGGCGGGTAGTCCACGGCGTGCAGTCGCCCGGCCAGTCCCCAGCCCAGGTCCGGGACGCACGCGATCGGTACCGCGAGCGCCACGAGCCAGCCCACCGCGACGCGCGCCGGACGAGCGGTCAGCCATTCGACCGAGCCGGCGAAGCCGACCGCCGTCGCCGGCGCCATCAGCAGGACCCATCGTGACCCGTCGCGGAGCAGTCCGGCGCCCGGCACGTGCTCGACGAACGCCTCGATCACGCCGGGAGCGGCGACTCCGCACAGGGCGACCGCGAAGCCGATGAGCCACAGGACGACGAGCGACCGGACGCCGGCCGCCCCGCTGCGCCACCGCCATGCGAGGCCGGCCACGACGACCGCGAGGAACAGGACGGTCAGCACCGTGGCGAGCGCCGTCTCGCGCGACGGTGGCACGACATCGGCGTTCCACACGCCGCCCAGGGCCACCACCTCGAGCCACACGGGGGTCGAGCCGGCGCCGCGGGCGGTGAAGACGCCCACCCCCGCGGGATCACTGCCGACCCCGGCCGGCGAGACGAGCGCCGCGACGATCCACGGCGCATTGACCGCGAGGGCCAACGCGGCCCAGCGCCACGCGTCCCGGAGGCGCCCCACGACGAGCGCGGTCAGGGCGCCCATCACCCCCGACACCGGGGTCAACGCCGTCACGGCCAACAGCAGGGTCGCCCGGGCGAACCGCCGCTCCCGCGCGGCGACCACGAGCCACGGCACCGCGCCGTACGCCAGCAGCAGGGGCCAGTGGCCCAGCCCGAGCCGCTCGGCCACGAACGGATTCCAGACCAGGACGGTCGCCGCCGCCCATCGCGCGGGCGTGCGGGCGTCGCGAACGAGCGCCGCCCCGCCGAGTCCCGCCATGACCAGGGCAGCGACGAGCAGCGCCTTCTGGAGGAGCTGCTGCGGCAGCACCAGTCCGGCCACCGCGACGGCGGCATCGGACGGAACGGCTCGCGGGACGCCCGAGCCCAGCCCCCACACGTCGGCACGGGTCACGTCGAGGTGCGGCACCCACACCATGTCGTAGGTGAGGACGTAGCCCGGAGCCAGGACGGGCCCGAGGACGACGAACGACAACAGCACGACCCACAGCACGAGCCACGGAACACCGGGGCGCCCGCGTACGCCGAGCGCCCGCGATGCGCTCATGGGCGGCCCCTCCGTCATCGTGTCGAGTTCCCGACTATTGTGCCGTGAGTGCGTGCACACCAGAAGGCTCTGACGAGCATGTCGGTCGTCGCCGCGGCGATGATGGTCATGAACATCGTCACCTACGGGTTCAATCTCGTGGCCGCGCGCATGCTCGTGCCCGCCGAGTTCGGCGCGCTCACCGCGCTGCTGAGCCTCATCCTCATCGCGAACGTCGTGGCCCTGGCCCTGCAGGCCGCGATCGCCCGGCGCATCTCGGTGGACCCGCAGCACACCCTCGCGATCATCCACACCGCCTCGCGGGTCTCGCTCGCGATCTCGGTCACGGTCGGCGTCGCCGTCGCGGCGACGACGTTCGTGCTGACGCCCGCGTTCCACTTCGACTCCCCGTGGGCCGTGGTCTTCTGCGGCGCGATGCTCGTCCCGCTGACGCTGACCGGCGCGCTGATGGGGGTCGCGCAGGGCACGAGTCGCTGGAAGAAGCTGTCCGCGATCTTCGTGGCCAACGGCTTCGGGCGGCTGCTCGGCGGGGTCGGCGGCCTGCTCGTCGATCCCTCGGCCACGAGCGCGATGGCCGGACTCGCGGTCGGCGCGTGGCTTCCGGTGATCGTCGGTGCCGACCTGCTGCGGGCGCCGGGCGTCGGCGACGTCCACAGCCGACGTCCGCTCGTCGTCGAGACGATCGTGTCCGCCTCGACGCTGTTGGCCTACTTCGCATTCAGCAACGTCGATGCCCTGCTCGCGCGCGGCGCGTTCGACGAGCACCAGAGCGGTCTGTACGCCTCGGGCCTGATCCTGACGAAGTCGACGCTCTTCCTGCCGCAGTTCGTCAGCGTGGTGTTCTTCCCGAGCCTCGCGCGGGACTCCTCACATCGCACCCGGTTGCGGGCGGCCGCGCTCGTGGGCGTGCTCGGCCTGGGCGTCGTGGCAGTGGCCGCCGTGCTGCCGCACCTGGCCCTGATCCTCGTCGGCGGCGACCAGTACGCGGAGATCGCCGACGACCTGTGGCTGTTCGCCGTCTCGGGCACGTTCCTGGCGATCGTGTACCTGCTCGTGTTCGACGCCCTCGCCCGCCGCGAGACCGGCGCTGCCGTGCTGCTGTGGGTCGCGACCGCCGTGGTGTTCGGCGTCGCCTGGTTCTGGTCGATTCCGATCACCGGCCTGGTCACGACGATGGGGGTCACCGCCGCGGTCGTGGCCGTCCTGCTGCTGGTGTGGCCGATGATCCGGGCGCCGAAGCCCGCAGTACCCGCCGCAGGCTAGTGACCGGCGTCGTGCCACGTCAGGCCGACGCCCACCGAGACGTCGAGCGGCACCGACAGGTCCGCCGCCGCGGCCATCTGCGCGCGGACGAGCGCCGACAGCTCGTCCAGCTCACCGGGGGCGACCTCGAGGACGAGCTCGTCGTGCACCTGCAGCAGCATCCGTGAGGCGAGTCCGGCGGCGTCGATCGCACGCTCGACATTGAGCATCGCGATCTTGATGATGTCGGCGGCCGATCCCTGGATGGGCGCGTTGAGCGCCATCCGCTCGGCCATCTCGCGCCGCTGGCGGTTGTCGCTCTGCAGGTCGGGCAGATAGCGGCGCCGACCCATGATCGTCTCGGTGAAACCGGTCTGGCGGGCCTCGTCGACCAAGCCACGCAGATAGTCGCGCACTCCCCCGAACTGCTCGAAGTAGTCGTCCATCAGGCCCTGGGCCTCGCTCGTCGAGATGCTCAACTGCTGGCTCAGCCCGTAGGCCGACAGTCCGTAGGCGAGGCCGTAGTTCATCGCCTTGATCCGCGCGCGCAGCTCGGTGCCGATGTCGTCCGGCTCGCGGTCGAAGACCTTCGCGGCCATCGCGGTGTGGAAGTCCCGGCCGGAGTTGAAGGCCTCGATCAGGTCGGCGTCCTCCGACAGGTCCGCCATGATCCGCATCTCGATCTGGCTGTAGTCGGCCGTCAGCAGCACCTCGGCGCCCTCACCAACCCGGAACGCCTCGCGGATCCGGCGGCCCGAGGCAGTCCGGATCGGGATGTTCTGCAGGTTCGGGTCGTTCGAGCTGAGCCGACCCGTGGCCGCGATCGTCTGGGCGTAGGTCGTGTGGATCCGGCCGTCGTCGGAGATGGACCGGCGCAGCGTCTCGACGGTCTGGCGCAGCTTCGTGACGTCACGATGGGCCAGCAGGTGCTCGAGGAACGGGTGCCCGGTCTTGGCGTAGAGCTGCTGGAGCGCCTCCGCGTCGGTCGTGTACCCCGTCTTGGTGCGCTTGGTCTTGGGCATCGCGAGCTGGTCGAACAGCACCTCCTGGAGCTGCTTGGGCGAGCCGAGGTTCACCTCACGCTCGATCGACGCGTACGCGGCCGACTGCGCCTCCTGCGCCCGGGACGCGAACTCCGACTCCAGGGCCAGCAGGGCGTCGTCGTCGACGGCGATGCCCGCCTGCTCCATCCGCGCCAGGGTGGACACGAGCGGCAGCTCGACCTCGGCCAGCAACCGCGCGCCACCCGCCTGGTCGACCTCGACCGCGAGCGCCTCGGCGAGGTCGAGCGCGGCCCGGGCCCGGAGCATGCCGATCTCGGCGTCGTCGTCGGTGTCGAGCGAGAGCTGGCCGTCCGCGCCCGCGTCGTCGCGCAACTCGCGCTTGAGGTACCGGACCGAGAGGTCGGACAGGTCGTACGTGCGCTGGTCGGGCCGGACGAGATAGGCCGACAGCGCCGTGTCGGCGACGAGTCCGCGCACGGTCCAGCCGCGCGCGGCCAGCGCGAGCATCGGTCCCTTCGCATCGTGCAGGACCTTGCCCCGGTCGGGGTCGGCCAGCCAGCCCGCGAGCGCCGTGTCGTCGGCGGGATCGAGCTGCTCGACGTCGATCCACGCGGCGGCGGAGTCGGTGGCCACGGCGATCGCGATGGCGTCGCCGGACCCACGGCCCCACGAGCCCTGGACATGGACTCCCACGCGCGCCGTCGCATGCTCGGCGAGCCACGCGGCGACCTCGCCGGGATGCAGGACCTTCCCGTCAAGGTCGAAGCCGGAGTCGGCCTCGACCTCGTCGGAGGTCTGGGTGAAGATCCCGAACAGCCGCTCGCGCAGAACCGTGAACTCCAGCGCGTCGAAGACCGTGTGCACGCGCGCCCGGTCGAAGGCGGTGTCGAGCTCGAGGTCGGCCGGGCCGAGCGGCAGGTCGAGGTCGCGCACGAGCGCGTTCAGTCGCCGGTTGCGCAGCACGCCGTCCAGGTGCGCGCGCAGTGACTCGCCCGCCTTGCCCGGAACGGTGTCGACCCGGTCCACGAGCGCGGCGAGGCTGCCGAAGCCGTTGATCCACTTCGCGGCCGTCTTCGGGCCGACGCCGGGTACCCCCGGCAGGTTGTCGCTGGTCTCGCCGACGAGTGCGGCGATGTCGGGGTAGAACTCGGGCAGGACCCCGTACTTCTCCTCGACCGCGGTCGGCGTCATCCGGGCGAGGTCGGAGACGCCCTTGCGCGGGTAGAGCACCGTGACCCGTTCGGTCACCAGCTGCAGCGCATCGCGGTCGCCACTGCAGACGAGCACCTCCATGCCCGCCGCCTCGGCGCGGGTCGACAGGGTGGCGATGATGTCGTCGGCCTCGTAGCCGGCCTTGTCGACGTGGCGGATGCCGAGCGCGTCGAGCACCTCCTTGACCAGCTCGACCTGGCCGGAGAACTCCTCGGGGGACTTCGAGCGGTTCGCCTTGTACTCGGGGTACTGCTCGGTGCGGAACGACTGGCGCGAGAGGTCGAACGCCACGCACACGTGCGTGGGACGCTCGTCGCGCAGGACGTTGATGAGCATCGAGGTGAAGCCGAAGACGGCGTTCGTGCTCTGCCCGGTGGTCGTCGAGAAGTTCTCGACCGGCAACGCGAAGAAGGCGCGATACGCCACCGAGTGCCCGTCGATCAGGAGGAGTCGGTCCACGCCCTCGACCCTAGTGGCCTGCACCGACAGCGGTGTCGGCAGCGCCGGTCAGTTGCCGACGGCGTGGCGACGGCGCAGCGTGCGGCGCACGGCCAGCAGTCGGCCGGTCTCGCGCGATCCGGAGGCCTTCGTCGCCAGCCGGGCGTTGAGCTTGCCGATCGGGATGGCGCGCAGCACCGCGATCTGGTTGAAGCCCAGCTTCGTGAGGTAGCGGTTGGGCTCCTTCGCGTGCGCCGGGATCGACGCCAGCACCATCTCGCACTCGCGCTCCTCGGCATACGCGGCCACCACGGCCAGCAGGGAGGAGGCGATCGAGCGACGGCGGAACTCCGGGGAGACCTGCAGGTCGGACACGAGCAGCACCTTGTTCATGCTGATCGGCGTGAGCGTCGTGACGTCGGCCGCGGCGGCCGCGACCAGCTCGCCACCGATGAACGCGACGAACATCCGACGACCATGGGCGTCGGCGTTGAACTCGATCGCCTCGCGCGCCTCGTCGACCGTCGGACGGCGCCACAACGACTGCTGCGTGTACGTCTCCGAGCCCTCGTCCCCCGCGGCCGATGCGCACGACGACCACAGCTCGATGAGCGCAGGAGCGTCCTCGACGGCGGCGTCGCGGATCTCGACGGGCTGACGCAACGCCATCGACGTGGTACCTCCGAATGGGGGGAAGGAAGGACGAACTCGCCAAGCCTACGCCCACGACCATGCGGGAGGGAATGCCCGTCCCACCGGCAAACCGAAACCGAACTGTTACCCACGAGAACCTCTGGAGAACGGCGCGGAAACGCGAGGATGGCTATGCTCAACAGGATCGAAACTGGCGCGCCGTACCCGGTGCGCGCACAGCGACAGGAGAATGCGTGCGACTGCGAACAGCGGCGCTGCTCACGGCGATCCTCGCCGGACTCGTGTTCCTCGCGAGTCCAGCCACCGCCGAGACCACGTCCCCCTCACCCAGCCCCAGCGCCTCCGCGCCGGCCAGTGACGCACCCGTCACCGGACCGGCGATCCGGGTGCGACTGCTCGACCAGCAGGGCGGCAAGGCCGGGGCGAACCCCCCGCCGGTCCCCGGCGTCGTCGTGGTCGTGAACGACGACAGCGGCGCCCAGATCGGCACCGCGACGACGAACGACAAGGGCGTCGCCGCGATCGCGATCCCGGGCCGCGGCACGTATGAGGTCACGATCGACGAGTCGACGCTCCCCGAGGGCGTCAAGCTCACCGGCAAGAAGTCCCTCGACGTCACCGTCAACCTCGATGCCGGCCAGAACGTCGCGTTCCCGCTCAACGGCAAGGTCATCGAGAAGACGCCGTTCTCCGAGCGGCTCGTCGACAGCCTCGTCTCGGGCCTCAAGTACGGCCTCATCATCGCGCTGGCCTCGCTGGGGCTGTCGCTGATCTTCGGCACGACGGGCCTGACCAACTTCGCGCACGGCGAGCTGATCACGTTCGGCGCGATCGTCGCCTACTTCTTCAACTCCGTCGTCGGGATGCCGGTCTGGCTCGCGGGCATCATCGCGGTGCTGTTCGGCGCCCTGTTCGGCTGGGGTCAGGACCGGGCCCTGTGGCGACCACTGCGGCACCGCGGCACCGGCCTGATCGCCATGATGATCGTGTCGATCGGCTTCGGCCTGCTGCTGCGCAACGTGTACCAGTACTTCTTCAGCAGCAGCACGAGGTCGTTCACCGACTACACGTCGCAGCGCTCGATCGACTTCGGCCTGTTCGACCTGGCCGCCAAGGAGATCTGGATCATCGTGATCGCGTGCGCCGCGATCGGCCTGGTCACGACGGCGATGGCCCGGACCCGGCTCGGCAAGGCAATGCGGGCGGTCTCGGACAACCCGGCCCTGTCGGCCTCCTCGGGCATGCGGGTCGACGGTGTCATCTCCTCGGTCTGGATCCTCGGCACGGCGCTCTCGGCGCTGGCGGGCGTCCTGCTGGGCGTCAACAGCCAGATCAACTTCATGATGGGCTACCAGTTGCTGCTCATGGTCTTCGCGGCCACCACGCTGGGCGGTCTGGGCACGATCTGGGGCTCGGTGCTCGGTTCGCTCATTATCGGCGTCATCACCGAGGTCGGACCGTTGTTCGGCGTCCCGAGCTCGATCAAGGAGGTCGGCGCGCTCATCGTGCTGATCTTGATCCTGCTCATCAGACCGCAGGGCATTCTGGGCCGCGCGGAGAGGATTGGTTGATCCCATGGACTTCGCACAGATCATCGACGCCGCGTTCTCCAACGCGCTCGGCCCGCAGGCGATCGTCTTCGCGATCGCCGCGATCGGCCTGAACATCCACTTCGGCTACACCGGTCTGCTCAACTTCGGTCAGGCCGGCTTCATGGCGGTCGGCGCCTACGGCCTGGCCGTCACGATGGTGCGCGGCGAGATGCCGTTCTGGCTCGGCATCGTCGCCGGCGTGGTCGCCTCGATCGTGCTCGCCCTCGTGCTCGGCGTGCCGACCCTGCGACTGCGGGCGGACTACCTGGCCATCGTCACGATCGCGGCGGCCGAGATCCTGCGCCTCGTGTTCGGCGCCGTCGAGACCAAGAAGCTCTTCGGCGGCTCCAACGGCCTCAACGGGTTCACCGACACATGGAACTCGATGAACCCCTACGACAGCGGACTCGACCTCGGCTTCGCGTCGTGGGGTCGCAACGACCTGTGGGCCATGACGGTCGGCTGGATCCTGGTGGCGCTGTTCTGCCTGCTCACGTGGGCGCTCATGCGCAGCCCGTGGGGACGCGTCCTGCGCTCGATCCGTGAGGACGAGGACGCCGTCCGCTCGCTGGGCAAGAACGTGTTCCTCTACAAGATGCAGGCCCTCATCCTCGGTGGTGTCATCGGCGGCGTCGGCGGCATCTTCTACGCGCTCAAGCAGGGGTCGGTCGTGCCCAGCGACTACAGCACGAACCTGACCTTCTTCGCCTACACGGCACTGCTGCTCGGTGGCGCCGCACGCGTCCTCGGCCCGGTCGTCGGCTCCATGATCTTCTGGTTCCTGATCAGCGGTCTGGGCGAGTTCTTCAGCCAGGCCACGAGTGGTCCCGACCCGCTGATCCCCTCGTGGATCATGACCGACACCCAGGCCAGCCTCATCCGGTTCATCCTGATGGGACTGGGCCTCATGCTCCTGATGATCTTCCGACCACAGGGGATCTTCGGGGATCGAAGGGAGATTGCGATCGATGCCCGCTGACACCACCAGCGCCCGCGAGGTGCTCACGTCCCTGCCCAACGACCCGGGCGTGGCCAAGCCCGACGCGATCGTCAAGGGCTCCAACATCACTCGGACGTTTGGCGGCCTCAAGGCCGTCGACGTCGAGCACATCGAGATCCCGCGCGGCGTCATCACGGCCCTCATCGGACCGAACGGCGCCGGCAAGACCACGATGTTCAACCTGCTGACCGGCTTCGACGTGCCCGACAGCGGCGAGTGGTCGTTCAACGACAAGGACCTGGCCAGGATGCCCGCCTACAAGGTGGCGCGCCTCGGCATGGTCCGCACGTTCCAGCTGACCAAGGTGCTCTCCAAGCTCACGGTCATCGAGAACATGCGCCTCGGCGCGACCGGCCAGCGCGGCGAGCGGTTCTTCCCGTCGATCCTCAAGCTGCTCTGGCGCAGCCAGGAGGACGAGATCACCGCACGCGCCGACGACCTGCTCGCGCGGTTCAAGCTCGACGCCAAGCGCGAGGACTTCGCCGGATCGCTCTCGGGCGGTCAGCGCAAGCTGCTCGAGATGGCCCGCGCCCTCATGGTCGATCCCGAGCTCATCATGCTCGACGAGCCGATGGCCGGCGTGAACCCGGCCCTCAAGCAGTCGCTGCTCGGGCACGTGAAGTCGTTGCGCGACGAAGGCCGCACCGTGCTGTTCGTCGAGCACGACATGGACATGGTGCGCGACATCTCCGACTGGGTGATCGTCATGGCCCAGGGCCAGATCGTCGCCGAGGGCACGCCTGAGGCCGTCATGGCCGACCAGCGGGTCATCGACGCCTACCTGGGCGCCCACCACGACACCGACCTGAGCGAACTGGACACCGAGGCCCTCGCCGAAGCGGTCGAGGCCGAGATCGAGGCCGAGGAGACCGAATCATGAGTGACGCGACCCCTACCCCGCAGACGCCCGAGTCGGAGCGCGAGAAGCACCGGCTCGGCGCCGACGGAGCCGTCGTCCGTGCCGACAACCTGATCGCCGGCTACCTCCCGGGCGTGAACATCCTCAACGGCGCCGACCTGTACTGCCAGCAGGGTGAGCTCGTGGGCATCATCGGCCCGAACGGCGCCGGTAAGTCCACGCTGCTCAAGGCCCTGTTCGGTCTGGTGAAGATCCACTCCGGCACGGTCGAGCTGAAGGGTGAGGAGATCACCAACCAGCGCGCCGACGTGCTGGTCAGCAAGGGCATCGGCTTCGTCCCGCAGACGAACAACGTGTTCCCCTCGCTCACGATCGAGGAGAACCTCGAGATGGGCTGCTACCAGGATCCGTCGAAGTTCAAGGACCGGTTCGCCTTCGTCACCGACCTGTTCCCCACCCTCGGCCAGCGCGCCAAGCAGCGCGCCGGGTCGCTGTCCGGTGGCGAGCGCCAGATGGTGGCGATGGGCCGGGCGCTCATGATGGACCCGTCGGTGCTGCTGCTCGACGAGCCGTCCGCCGGCCTCTCCCCCGTCATGCAGGACGAGGTCTTCGTGCAGACGCGCAAGATCAACCAGGCTGGCGTCTCGGTCATCATGGTCGAGCAGAACGCACGTCGCTGCCTGCAGATCTGCGACCGCGGCTACGTCCTCGACCAGGGCACGACGGCCTACAGCGGCACCGGTCAGGGTCTGGCCAAGGACCCCAAGGTCATCGAGCTCTACCTCGGCACCCTGGGCCAACAGGCCAGCTGACGTTCGGGCGGCACGTCCGCCCGCGACCCGCACGATGTGAACGGGATCCACGCCGAGTCAACTCGGTGTGGATCCCGTTTCTCGTGGTCTCGTCTCGGCGGCCCGAGCCGCCACGCACGAAGGCCCGGAGCCGAAGCTCCGGGCCTTCGTGACTACAGGTGAGGCGTGAACCAGTCGGCTCAGATCTCGCCGGCGATGTACTTCACCGGGGCGTAGGTGCCCTTGGCGTTGTACTGGTAGATGCCGATCGACGCCGCCGTCGGGCTACCGGTCTTGCCGAGCTCGATCGGGCCGGAGACACCGTCGTAGTCGATGTCCGTCTCCGGATCGTCGGCCAGCAGGTCAGCGCACTCCTTGAAGGTGGTGCACTTCGTGCCGCCCGTGGTGGTGTCGACGATCTTCGAGGCAATGGCCTCGCCCGAGTCGTCGCCCGCCGCGATGGCCGCGAGAGCCGAGGTGACAACCGCGTCGTAGGACTCCGCCGAGTAGGAGAAGTCGGTCAGGTCGGGGTTGACCTCGAGCAGACGATCCTTGAAGTCCGACGTCGCCTCGGCGCCGGGGATGGTGCCCTTGACGCCCTTGAGCTCGGCCGCGAACGACTCCTTGGAGTAGTCGGCGGTGTTGCCATCGACGAAGTACGTCGGGACGTCCTGCGGGCCAACGCCCTTGCTGACGAGCTGCGGGACGATCTTCTTGGTCTCGTCGAACGCGATCAGCACGACGGCGTCGGGCTTGGCGGCCGCGATCTCGTCGACCTGCGAATCGAACGACGCAGCCTTCTCGCCGTAGAACGACGTGGCGGCAACGGTCGAGCCGGCGGCCTCGAGGCCCTTCTTGACCTCAGCGGCCAGGGTCTCGCCGTAGGCGTCCTGTCGGGCCAGGATCGCGACGTTCTGACGTCCGTCCTCGACCAGCAGGTTCGACATGACCGCACCCTGGAGGATGTCCGAGGGAGCCGTACGGAAGTAGAGGTCGGCCTCGCCGTACTTGCCGTTGTCGAAGTCGGTCGACGTGTTGGCCGGCGAGAACTGCACCGCGCCGGCGGACATGATCTTGTCGATGACGGTCATCGAGACACCCGACGAAGCGGCACCGACGATGACGTCCGAGCCAGCCTTGAGCAGCTTGTCCGTCTCGGCCGGGGCGATGCCCGAGTCCGTGTCGCCCGAGTCGCCCTTGACGTGCTTCACGTCCTTGCCGTTGACACCGCCGGCCGCGTTGATCTCCTTGACCGCGAGGTCGACACCGGCGAACTCCGGCGGGCCGAGGAACGCGAGGCTGCCGGTCTGCGGGAGCAGCGAGCCGATGACGAGCTCGCCGTTGCCCTTGGCAACGTCCTTGCTGCTGTCGTCATTGCTGTCGTCACCGCCGCCACAGGCGGCGAGCACGATCGCGCTGGCGCTGGCCAGCGCGGCCAGGCGGAGCGTCGTGGTGGAGCGCTTCATCAATCCTCCGTGTGAGTGGAACCCATGTCGTGACGGTCGTCACGGCATGATGTGGGAAAAAACCTAGCCGTCCATTGTGTCGAAATCTCGCACGACAGGTATTTGGGAGGTTTCGTAGTCAACTTGTAACCGTTGACTCAGCCCTGCAACGACGGCCCGTTCTCGATGACCGCCTCGGCGACCTGACGCATCGACAGACGCACGTCCATCGCGGTCTTCTGGATCCATCGGAAGGCCTGCGGCTCGCTGATCCCGAGCGACTCCTGCAGCACCGACTTGGCGCGCTCGACGGCCTTGCGGGTCACCAGCTGCTCGTTCAGGTCACCGACCTCGGACTCCAGCGCCCGCAGCTCCGCGTACCGGCTGAGGGCCATCTCGATCGCCGGAACGAGGTCCGACGCGGTGAACGGCTTGACCAGGTAGGCCATCGCTCCGGCATCACGCGCGCGCTCCACGAGGTCGCGCTGGCTGAACGCGGTCAGCATGACCACCGGGGCGATCCGCTCCGCGGCGATCTGGCTCGCCGCCGTGATGCCGTCGACGCCGGGCATCTGGACGTCCATCATCACGAGATCGGGCTGTGTCTGCCGCGCGAGGTCGACCGCAGCCTGCCCGTCAGCCGCCTCCCCCACGACGTCGTAGCCCTGCTCGACGAGCATCTCGGCCAGGTCCATCCGGATCAGGGCCTCGTCCTCGGCGATCACCACGCGTGGTGCGGGGGTCGAAGCCTGCGATGCGTCACTCACCCCGTAAGGTTATCTGGCAGCACGGTGCGCCGAGATGGCGGAATGGTAGACGCGATGGTCTCAAAAACCATTGTCCGAAAGGGCGTGCGGGTTCGAGTCCCGCTCTCGGCACCGAAAGACGCGACGGATGGGTCTTCTCGACCTACGGAGTCTCAGCCGATTCGAGCGAGTGCGGCGTCTGGTCGGGGTCGTAGGCCGGCACGATGCGGTTGATCGCGTCGCCCATGCGGTGGATGCGCAGGGCGTTCGTCGAACCGGGGATGCCCGGAGGGGCGCCGGCGACGATGACCACGCGCGAGCCCTGGTCGCACTTCGCGATCTCCAGCAGCGCCTTGTCGACCTGCATCACCATCTGGTCGGTGTGCCGGACCTCCGGCACCAGGAACGTCTCGACACCCCACGTGAGCGCCAGCTGGTTGCGCACGCGCTCGTGCGGCGTGAACGCCAGCACGGGGATCGACGAGCGGTACCGCGCCATCCGGCGGGCCGAGTCGCCCGTCGTCGTGAACGCGACCTGCAGCTCGGCGGAGATCGCCTCGGCGACGGTCGACGCGGCGCGGCACACGATGCCCGTCGTGGTCTTCGGGTCCCACGTGAACGCCGCCATCCGGGGCAGTCCGTGGTCCTCGGTCGAGGAGACGATGCGCGCCATGATCCGCACGGTCTGGATCGGGAAGTGACCGACGCTCGTCTCACCCGAGAGCATCACGGCGTCGGCACCGTCGAGGACGGCGTTCGCGACGTCGCTGGCCTCCGCGCGGGTCGGGCGCGGTGCCGAGATCATCGACTCGAGCATCTGCGTCGCGACGATGACCGGCTTGGCGTTGCGGCGGGCCTTCTCGATGATGAGCTTCTGGACGATCGGCACGTCCTCCAGCGGCAGCTCGACGCCCAGGTCGCCGCGAGCGACCATGAAGCCGTCGAACGCGTCGACGATCTCGTCGAGGTTCTCGACGGCCTGGGGCTTCTCGATCTTCGCGATGATCGGCCGGGAGATGCCCTCCTCGGCCATGATCGCGCGGACCTCCTCGGCGTCGCCGGCGTTGCGCACGAAGGACAGCGCGATGAAGTCGACGTCGGCCCGCAGTGCCCAGCGCAGGTCGTCGATGTCCTTCTCGCTCAGGGCGGGCACGCTGACGTTGACGCCGGGCAGGTTGATGCCCTTGTTGTTGCTGACCTCGCCGGGCACCTCGACGGTCGTGACGACGTCGGTGTCGTGCACCTCGACCGCACGCAGGCGGACCTTGCCGTCGTCGATGAGGATCTCGTCGCCCGGCTTCACGTCACCGGGCAGCCCGTCGTACGTCGTCGAGCAGATGTCGGCGTCGCCGACCACGTCGCGCGTCGTGATCGTGAAGCGGTGCCCGAAGTTCAACTGGTGCGGGCCGTCGGCGAATCGACCGAGCCGGATCTTCGGACCCTGCAGGTCGGCCAGCACCGCGATCGCCTTGCCGGTCGCGTCGGCTGCGCGACGCACCCGTTCGAGACGACGCAACTGTTCTGACTGGTCGCCGTGACTCATGTTGAGCCGGGCGACATCCATGCCGGCGATCGCCAGCTCGAGGATCCGCTCGGCGGTGTCGGTCGCGGGACCGAGGGTGCAGACGATCTTGGCTCTACGCACGACAGTCAGCCTAGACCGATCCGAAAGCTACCCGCGAGTTCGATGAGCACCGTCACACGGCCAGGGGGCGCGCCGTCGGCGGGATGGGCCGAGGCAGGGTCGTCGAGCCGGTGAGCCACGCGTCGACACCGGCGGCCGCAGAGCGGCCCTCGGCGATCGCCCACACGATGAGCGACTGCCCCCGACCGGCGTCGCCGGCCACGAACACGCCCTCGACACTCGACATGTAGTCGAGGTCGCGCTTGACGTTGCCGCGCTCGTCCAGCTCGACACCCAGCTGCTCGACGAGACCCTCCTTCTGCGGACCGGTGAATCCCATCGCGAACAGCACGAGCTGCGCGGGGAGCACCCGCTCCGAGTCGGGCACCTCCTCGAACCGGCCGTCCTTGAGCTCGACCTCCACGAGGCGCAGGCCGCTGACGTTGCCGTCGTCGTCGCCGACGAACTCCTTCGTCGAGACGGCGTACACACGCTCGCCGCCCTCCTCGTGGGCCGAGGCGACGCGGTAGATCATCGGGTACGTCGGCCACGGGTGGGCGTCCGCCCGCTCCTCGCTCGGTCGCGGCATGATCTCCAGGCTCGTGACCGACCGCGCGCCCTGGCGGATCGACGTGCCGAGGCAGTCGGCGCCGGTGTCGCCGCCGCCGATGATGACGACGTCCTTGTCCGTCGCGACGATCTGCTCCGAGCCGTCGGTCGTCGCCGGCTCGCCGACGGCGACCCGGTTGGCCTGGGGCAGGAAGTCCATCGCCTGGTGGATGCCGTTCAGCTCACGGCCGGGAGCCGGCAGATCGCGGCGGACGGTGGCGCCGATCGCGATGACGACCGCGTCGTAGCGCTCGCGCAGCTGCTGACCCGTGATCGCCTCGCCGACCGCGACACCCGTGCGGAACACCGTGCCCTCGCGCTGCATCTGGTTGATCCGACGGTCGACGACGGACTTCTCCATCTTGAACTCGGGGATGCCGTAGCGCAGCAGTCCGCCGGCCTTGTCGTCGCGCTCGTAGACGGCGACCGTGTGACCGGCGCGCGTCAGCTGTTGCGCCACGGTCAGACCCGCGGGTCCCGAACCGACGACGGCGACGGTGCGACCGGTGAGCCACTCGGGCGTCTCCGGCTTGACGTTGTGCATCTCCCACGCCTTGTCGATGATCGAGACCTCGACGTTCTTGATCGTCACCGCGTCGCGGTTGATCCCGACGACGCACGCCGTCTCGCACGGTGCCGGGCACAGCCGCCCGGTGAACTCCGGGAAGTTGTTCGTCGCGTGGAGGCGGTCGATCGCCTCCTCCCAGTCGTCGCGCCACACCAGGTCGTTCCACTCGGGGATGAGGTTGCCGAGCGGGCAGCCCTGGTGGCAGAACGGGATGCCGCAGTCCATGCAGCGGCCGGCCTGCTCGGTGATGATCGGCAGGAGGGCCTTACCCGGGCTTCCCGGGTAGACCTCCTTCCAGTCGTGGATCCTCTCCTCGACGGGACGGCGCGGGGCCATCTCGCGAGGCGTGGTCATGAAGCCGCGGGGATCAGCCACGTGCGGCCACCTCCATCATCCGTGCAGTCGTGTCTTCCTCGGAGAGTCCGTCGGACTCCGCCGAGGCCTTGGCCTCGAGCACCAGCCGGTAGTTGACCGGCATGATCTCGGTGAATCGGGACAGGCTGTGCGGCCAGTCCTCGAGCAGTCGTCCGGCGACGGCCGACCCGGTCTCCTCCAGGTGCCGGCGCACGATCGCCTCGAGCTCCGCGCCGGTCTCCTCGGGGACGGGCCGCAGCTCGACCATCTCGCGGTTGACGACGTCGTGGTCGAGATCGAGCACGTACGCGGAGCCGCCGCTCATGCCGGCGGCGACGTTGCGCCCGGTCGGACCGAGGATCACGACGCGACCGCCGGTCATGTACTCCAGCGCGTGGTCGCCCACACCCTCGACGACGGCGGTGGCGCCGGAGTTGCGGACGCAGAAGCGCTCGCCGACCTTGCCACGCAGGTAGATCTCGCCGCCGGTGGCGCCGAAGCCGATCACGTTGCCGGCGACGATCTGCGCCTCGGCCGTGAACTGGGACTCCCGCGGCGGGCGGACGACGATCCGGCCGCCGGACAGGCCCTTGCCGACGTAGTCGTTGCCGTCGCCCTCGAGTCGCATCGTGATGCCGCGCGGGACGAAGGCGCCGAACGACTGGCCGGCCGAGCCCAGGAAGGTGATGTCGATCGTGTCGTCGGGCAGGCCCTCACCGCGGTAGCGCTTCGTCACCTCGTGACCGAGCATCGTGCCGGTCGTGCGGTTGACGTTGCGGATCTCGAGCTGGGCCCGGACGGGCTCGCCCTTCTCGAGCGCGTCTGCGGCCAGCTCGATGAGCTCGACGTCCAGCGCCCGGTCGAGGCCGTGGTCCTGCGTCGTGGTGCAGCGCAGGGAGGCGCCCTCGGGCAGCTCGGGCATGTGCAGGATCGGCGACAGGTCCAGCGAGCTGGCCTTCCAGTGGTCGACCGCCTCGCGCACGTCGAGCACCTCGACGTGACCGACGGCCTCGTCGATGCTGCGGAACCCGAGCTCGGCGAGGATCTCGCGGACCTCCTGGGCGATGAACTCGAAGAAGTTCACGACGTACTCGGCCTTGCCGGAGAACTTCTCGCGCAGGGCCTTGTTCTGGGTGGCGACGCCGACAGGACACGTGTCGAGGTGGCAGACGCGCATCATGATGCAGCCCGAGACGACGAGCGGAGCGGTGGCGAAGCCGAACTCCTCACCGCCGAGCAGCGCCGCGATCACGACGTCGCGACCCGTCTTGAGCTGGCCGTCGACCTGCACGACGATCCGGTCGCGCAGACCGTTGAGCAGCAGCGTCTGCTGGGTCTCGGCCAGGCCGAGCTCCCACGGACCACCGGCGTGCTTGAGCGACGTGAGCGGCGAGGCACCCGTGCCGCCGTCGTGCCCGGAGATCAGGACGACGTCGGCCTTGGCCTTGGACACGCCCGCCGCGACCGTGCCGACGCCGACCTCGGAGACCAGCTTGACGTGCACGCGGGCCGACGGGTTGGCGTTCTTCAGGTCGTGGATGAGCTGCTTGAGGTCCTCGATCGAGTAGATGTCGTGGTGCGGCGGCGGGCTGATGAGGCCGACGCCGGGCGTCGAGTGCCGCGTCTTGGCGACCCACGGGTACACCTTCGGACCGGGCAGCTGGCCGCCCTCGCCCGGCTTGGCGCCCTGGGCCATCTTGATCTGGATGTCGTCGGCGTTCGTCAGGTACTCGCTCGTGACGCCGAAGCGCCCCGACGCGACCTGCTTGATCGCCGAGCGGCGCTCGGGATCGTAGAGACGCTCGGGATCCTCGCCACCCTCGCCGGTGTTCGACTTGCCGCCGAGCCGGTTCATCGCGATCGCGAGCGTCTCGTGCGCCTCCTGGCTGATCGAGCCGTACGACATCGCGCCGGTCGAGAACCTCTTGACGATCTCGGAGATCGGCTCGACGTCGTCGATCGAGATCGGGTCGCGGTCGCTGCGGAACCTCATCAGTCCGCGCAGCGTCATGAGCCGGCTGCCCTGGTCGTCGACCTTCTGCGTGTACTGCTTGAAGATGTCGTACCGGCCGGTGCGGGTCGAGTGCTGCAGGCGGAACACCGTGTCCGGGTCGAACAGGTGCTCCGGGCCCTCGCGGCGCCACTGGTACTCGCCGCCGACCTCGAGCTGGCGACGCGGCTTCACGATGCCGCTGTGCGGGTACGCGATGTCGTGGCGGGTCTTGACCTCGGCGGCCAGGACGTCCAGGCCGACGCCGCCGAGCTTGCTCGACGTGCCGGTGAAGTACTTCTCGACGACCTCGTGGGACAGGCCGACGCACTCGAAGATCTGCGCACCGGTGTACGACGCGACGGTCGAGACACCGATCTTGCTCATGACCTTGAGAACACCCTTGCCCAGGCCGTACGCGATGTTGCGCGCCGCCTTCTCGGGGTCGACGCCCTCGACGTACACGCCCTCGCGGGCCAGGTCCTCGGCCGTCTCGAGCGCGAGATAGGGGTTGACCGCGGTCGCGCCGAAGCCGATCAGCAGGGCCACGTGGTGCACCTCGCGCACGTCGCCGGCCTCGATCAGCAGGCCTGCCTGCGTGCGCAGCTTCTCGCGCACCATGTGGTGGTGCACGGCGCCCGTGAGCAGCAGCGACGGGATGGGGGCGAGATCGACGTTGGAGTGCCGGTCCGAGAGCACGATGATGCGCGCACCACGGTTGACGATCGCGTCCGAGACGTCGGCGCAGATCTCCTCGAGCCGCCTCGCGAGCGCCTCTCCCCCGCCGTTGACCTCGTAGAGGCCGCGCACGACGTGGACGCTGAAGCCGGGCATGTCACCGTCGCGGTTCATGTGCCGGATCTTGGCCAGCTCGTCGCTGTCGACGACGGGGAACGGCAGCTGCAGCATCCGGCAGCTGGCGGGGCTCGGCGCGAGCAGGTTGCGCTCGGGGCCGATCGTGCCGGCCAGCGACGTCACGACCTCCTCGCGGATCGCGTCGAGCGGCGGGTTCGTGACCTGCGCGAACAGCTGGCTGAAGTAGTCGAACAGCTGGCGCGGGCGGTCCGACAGCGCCGCGATCGGCGTGTCGGTACCCATCGAGCCGATCGCCTCCGCACCGGTGCGCGCGATCGGGGCGATGAGCTTGCGCACCTCCTCCTCGGTGTAGCCGAAGACCTGCTGACGGCGCTTGACCGAGGCGTGCGTGTGCACGATGTGCTCGAGGTCGGGCAGGTCCTCGAAGCGGACCAGACCCGAGTACAGCCACTCCTCGTAGGGCTGCTCGCCCGCGAGGGACGCCTTGATCTCGTGGTCCTCGACGACGCGGTGCTCGTCGAGGTCGAGCAGGAACATCTTGCCCGGCTCGACACGGCCCTTGCGCACGATCGTCTTGGGGTCGATGTCGAGCACGCCGGCCTCGGACGCGAGCACGACGAGTCCGTCCTCGGTGATCCAGTAGCGACCGGGACGCAGGCCGTTGCGGTCGAGCACCGCGCCGATCTGGGTGCCGTCGGTGAAGCACACCGCGGCGGGGCCGTCCCAGGCCTCCATGACCGTCGAGTGGAACTCGTAGAACGCACGTCGGGCGGGATCCATCTCGGCGTTGTTCTCCCACGCCTCGGGGATCATCATCATGACGGCGTGCGGCAGGCTGCGACCGCCGAGGTGCAACAGCTCGAGCACCTCGTCGAGCGACGCGGTGTCGGAGCCGTCGGGGCTGCAGATCGGGTAAAGCCGCGACAGGTCGCCGGGGATCAGGTCGCTCTCGAGCAGGGCCTCGCGGGCCCGCATCCAGTTGCGGTTGCCGCGCGCGGTGTTGATCTCGCCGTTGTGCGCCAGGTAGCGGAAGGGGTGCGCCAGCGGCCAGCTCGGGAACGTGTTGGTCGAGAAGCGCGAGTGCACGATCGCGAGCGCCGACTCCATGCGCGGGTCGAGCAGGTCGGGGTAGAACTCGTCGAGCTGCTCGGTCGTGAGCATGCCCTTGTAGACGAGCGTGCGGGCCGACAGCGACGGGAAGTAGACGCCCGCCTCGTGGTGCGAGCGCTTGTTCAGCGCGAACGTGAGCCGGTCGAGGTCGACGCCCCGACGCGAGCGGTCGGCCGTCGTGACGAAGAGCAGCTCGAACGCGGGCATCGCCGAGCGGGCCATGGAGCCCAGGACGTCGGGCTGCGTGGGCACCTCGCGCCAGCCGAGGACCTCGAGGCCCTCCTCCGCGGCGATCTGCTCGACCTTGGCCTTCGCGCCGGCGACGTCGTCGGCCGGCAGGAACGCCATGCCCGCGGCGTAGGAGCCCAGCTCGGGCAGCTCGACGGGCGCGACGCCGCGCAGGAACGTGTCGGGCGTCTGCATGAGGATGCCGGCACCGTCGCCGGTGTTCGGCTCGCCGCCGACGGCACCGCGGTGGTCGAGGTTGCGCAGGGCGGTCAGGCCCTGCTGCACGATCTCGTTGGTGGGCACGCCCGTGAGCGTGGCGACGAACGCCACGCCGCAGTTGTCGTGCTCGTTCGCGGGGTCGTAGAGACCCTGGGCGGTGGGAGCTGCCGAGAAGAGAGGACGATCCATACCCGAACCTGTCGTCGATGCCGTGCGGTGAGGCTGGGCGAGGACGACATTGGCCTCATCAGCGAACTCAGATTACATCAGGATCACGAGCAGCCCGAACCAAGGCGAGCCTCAGGGGATCTCGATCCGCGATCAGGCCGGGGCGCATGCCGGGGCGGGCGGCAGCGGCGGCGGGGCGCCGACGGACGGCATCCCCAGCCCGACCGACCCGGCCCGGACCTCGGTGCGGCCCTGACGGGCCTCCCACGCGTCACCGGCACGGGTCCGGCGGACCTCGATCGGCTCGCCGTCGGCCACGAGGTGGTGGGGAGACGCCTTCGTCACCGTCGTCACGACGAGGTCGCCGGGCCGGATCTCGTGGCCTCCCGGGGTGAAGTGGACGAGGCGGTTGTCGCGGGCGCGACCGCTCATCCGCCGCGTCTCGGCGTCCTTGCGGCCACCGGCGTGGGCCTTGTCGGCCACCAGCAGCTCGACGACCTGGCCCTCGAGCCGGAGGTTCTCCTGCCAGGAGACCTCCTCGACGAGGGCGGCGAGCCGCTCGTAGCGCTCCTGCACGACGGCCTTGGGCAGCTGGTCGGGCAGGTCGGCGGCCGGCGTGCCCGGACGCTGCGAGTACTGGAACGTGAAGGCGCTGGAGAACCGGGCCTGCCGCACGACGTCGAGGGTGGCCTGGAAGTCCTCCTCGGTCTCGCCGGGGAAGCCGACGATGATGTCGGTCGTGATCGCGGCGTCCGGCATGACCTCGCGGACGCGATCGAGGATCCCGAGGTACTTTTCGCGCCGGTAGGACCGGCGCATCGCCTTGAGGACCCGGTCGGAGCCCGACTGCAGCGGCATGTGCAGCTGCGGCATGACGTTGGGCGTCTCGGCCATCGCGGCGATGACGTCGTCGGTGAAGTCCTTGGGATGCGGGCTCGTGAAGCGCACCCGCTGCAGTCCCTCGATCTGCCCGCACGCGCGCAGCAGCTTGCCGAACGCCTGGCGGTCGCCGAACTCGACGCCGTAGCTGTTGACGTTCTGGCCGAGCAGGGTGACCTCGACGACGCCGTCGGCCACGAGCGCCTCGACCTCGGCGAGGATCTCGCCCGGCCGGCGGTCGCGCTCCTTGCCGCGCAGGCTCGGGACGATGCAGAACGTGCACGTGTTGTTGCATCCGACGCTGATCGACACCCACGCGGCGAACACCGAGTCGCGCTTCGTGGGCAGGGTCGACGGGAAGACCTCGAGCGCGTCGAGGATCTCGACCTGCGACTCCTCGGCGATGCGCGCCCGCTCCAGCAGGACGGGCAGCGAGCCGATGTTGTGCGTGCCGAACACGACGTCGACCCACGGCGCGCGCGTCGTGATCGTGTCCTTGTCCTTCTGCGCCAGGCAGCCGCCGACGGCGACCTGCATGCCCGGGTTCTTCGCCTTGATGCTGGCGATGTGCCCGAGGTTGCCGTACAGCTTGTTGTCGGCGTTCTCGCGCACGGCGCACGTGTTGAACACGACGAGGTCGGGAGTGCCCCCGTCCGTCGCGGCCTCGTAGCCCGCGGTCTCGAGCAGTCCGGACAGCCGTTCGCTGTCGTGGACGTTCATCTGGCAGCCGTACGTGCGCACTTCATAGGTCTTCGACATGGCCTTCCAAGGATACGGGCCGTGCGGGAGGTCTCCGGCTGGCAGGATGCCGCCATGACCCAGCCGCCTCAGTGGTCCACGTCTCCTCAGCCCCCGCGACAGGGCATGCCCGGCTGGGCCTGGGGCCTGATCGGTGCCTTGGTCGGAGCCGCGGTGACCGTCGCGGCGATGACGATCATCCCCATCCTGCTGATCGGTGGGATGGCAGTGGTCTTCTCCGAGGACCTCGGTGAGGAGGACGGGTACTGGGTGGACGACCCGGTCGTCGTCGCCGCGACCCTGGAGCCCTGCCGGGCGATGGTCGCGGCCGGCGAGGCGATTCCCATCTTCGCCGGGCCGGAGGCGGCCGCCGCGGCGCTGACCACGTACGCCGAGAGCCTGACGGCGATCGCGACCGCGGTGGACGGCACCGGGACCGACGACGCAGCCTCGCTCGCTTGGCGCGATGACCTGCGCGAACTCGCTGCCGTCGTCGAGGCGACCGCGGACGAGCTGGCCGCCGAGAGCGGGTCCACCGCCATCGACCTCGGCGGAGTGTCCGGGCTCTCGGACCGCGTGACCGAGGGCGCCCCGGGCGACTGCGCGATCCCCACGCGGTTGAGTCATCTGGACCAGCGCGGAAGCACGTGGTGAACGGCTGACGTGTTGCGCCCCGGCCCGCGCTGCTGTTGTGTAGGTGAGCATGGGGAGTGCGGGGGCGCCCATGGTGGCGATGCGCGGCGTGCAGAAGTGGTTCGGAGACCTGCACGTGCTGCAGGACGTCGATTTCGAGGTCGCGGCCGGTGAGGTCGTGGTCGTGATCGGCCCGTCCGGGTCCGGCAAGTCGACCTTGTGCCGCGCGATCAATCGACTCGAGCCGATCGACGAGGGCACGATCGAGGTCGACGGCGTGCTGCTGCCCGAGGAGGGCAAGGCGCTCGCGAAGCTGCGCTCCGAGGTCGGCATGGTCTTCCAGTCGTTCAACCTGTTCGCCCACAAGACCGTCCTCGAGAACGTCACCCTCGGCCCGATCAAGGTGCTCGGCCGGTCCAAGTCCGACGCCGAACGCACGGCGCGCGAGCTGCTCGACCGCGTCGGGGTCGGCTCGCAGGCCGGCAAGCTGCCGGCACAGCTCTCCGGCGGCCAGCAGCAGCGCGTCGCGATCGCCCGCGCACTCGCGATGGACCCCAAGGTCATGCTCTTCGACGAGCCCACGTCGGCGCTGGACCCCGAGATGATCAAGGAGGTCCTCGACACCATGGTCGACCTCGCCAGGGGCGGCATGACGATGGTCGTCGTGACCCACGAGATGGGCTTCGCCCGCACCGCGGCCGACCGCGTCGTGTTCATGGCTGACGGCCGCATCGTCGAGGAGAACACGCCTGAGCAGTTCTTCACGAACCCGCAGAGCGACCGCGCGAAGGACTTCCTCGGAAAGATCCTCAAACACTGACCACCGCACGACATCACGAATCCCACCACGGGGGAAGGACGAGAGATGAGATCAGCACGCACCATGAGGTGGACCGCCGTCGCGGCCGGTCTGCTGCTCGCACTGGGAGCCTGCGGCGACGCGGGCAGCGACGACGATGACGCCGGTCCGGACGTCGAGGTCGAGGACCAGGACTTCGCCGCCGGCAGCCGGATGGCCGCGCTCGAGGAGCAGGACTCGGTCAAGATCGGCGTGAAGTACGACCAGCCCGGGATCGGCTTCAAGTCGGCGGCATCGGACACGCCGACCGGCTTCGATCCGTCGATCGGCACGATCCTGGCCGCGAAGCTCGGCATCGATGCCGAGGACATCGACTGGGTCGAGACGGTCTCGGCCAACCGCGAGGCGTTCCTGCAGAACGGCACGGTCGACTTCGTCATCGCGTCGTACTCGATCACCGACGAGCGCCGCAAGGTCGTGGGTCAGGCCGGACCGTACTACGTCACCGGCCAGAGCCTGCTGGTGGCGAAGGACGACGACTCGATCAAGGGGCCCGACGACCTGAAGGGCAAGAAGGTCTGCTCCGTCACGGGCTCGACCTCGATCGAGACGGTGGAGAAGGAGTACGGCGCCACGCCGGCCGGCTTCGACACCTACTCCGAGTGCGTCGACCAGCTCAAGAACGGTTCGGTCGACGCCGTCACGACGGATGCCGCGATCCTGCTCGGTTACGCCGCCGAGGATCCCGACGCCCTCAAGGTGGTCGGCGAGCCCTTCAGCGAGGAGCGCTACGGCATCGGGTACGGCAAGGACTACCCGGAGCTCTGCGGCTTCATCAACGACTCGCTCCAGGCCTCGTTCGACGATGGCTCGTGGCAGAAGGCGTTCGACGCGACGCTCGGCAAGGGTGGCGGCGAGGCCGGCGATCCGCCGACCCTCGATCCCTGCCCGTGATGACCACGGCCGCGGGGTGGGGGCAGGGCCCGCCCCGCGGCCGTCCCCTCGACCGGAAGGAGGAGTGACGTGGACTGGCTGCTGACCGACAACGGCTGGCATCTGTACCTGAGCGGGTTCTGGAAGACGATCCAGCTCACCGCCGCCGGAGGCGTGCTGGCGCTCGTGATCGGCACCGCCGTCGCCACGGCGCGAGTCTCCCCCGTTCCTATCCTGCGTGCCGTCGGAACGGTCTACGTGTCGCTCTTTCGCAACACTCCCCTGCTGATCCTGATCATGATCACCTACTTCGGCCTGCCCGAGATCGGCATCGACTTCGGCTTCTTCTGGAACGCCACGCTCGCCATCGGGCTCTACACCGCCGCCTTCGTCAGCGAGGCGCTCCGGTCCGGGCTCAACGGTGTGCCGGTGGGACAGGCCGAGGCCGCCCGCGCCGTGGGCATGCCGTTCGTGCAGACGATGAACAACGTCGTCCTGCCCCAGGCGTTCCGGCTCGTGATCCCACCGATGGCCAGTGTCTTCATCGCCCTGGCGAAGAACACCTCGCTCGTCGCCGTGTTCGGCATCGCCGAGGCCGCCTACCGGATGTACGGCTTCTTCAACGCGTTCGCGAGCGAGCGGATCTCGATCTTCATCGGCATCGCGCTGGGCTACATCGCGATCGTCTCGGTGATCAGCACCGTCGCCCACACCCTCGAGCGACGATTCGCGGTGGTCCGATGACCTCCGTGCTCTACGACGTCCCGGGCCCGCGCGCCCGCCGGCGCAACCGGTGGCTCGCCGTCGGCACCGTCATCGCGATCGTGGCGGTCCTGGCGGCCGTCGTGTGGCGGTTGTGGGTCGAGGACCAGTTCAGCTCCGAGAACTGGGAAGTCTTCGTGACCCCCGTCTACGTCGAACTGCTCGCCCGGGCCGTCCTCGACACGGTTCGCACGGCCGTCCTGGCCATCCTCCTCGCGCTCGCGCTCGGACTCGTCCTGGGGGTCGCGAAGCTGTCGGATCGTCGGCCGGTGCGTTCCGTCGCCTGGGTGCTGGTCGAGTTCTTCCGCGCCGTGCCGCTGCTCGTTCTCATTTACTTCATCTGGTACTACAGCTTCGGCACCCAGGTCGGCATCATCACGCCCCTCGTGATCGGGCTGATGCTCTACAACGGCGCCGTCCTGGCCGAGGTCTTCCGCGCGGGTGTCAACGCGGTGCCGACGGGTCAGGTGGAGGCCGCCTACGCACTGGGCCTGCGCAAGACGGCCGTCATGAGGATCGTGCAACTGCCGCAGGCGATCAAGATCATGACGCCGGCGATCCTGAGCCAGTGCATCGTCGTCATGAAGGACACCTCGCTGGGCTACATCATGCTCGCGCCGGGGTTGACCCGCACCGGCCGCGAGATCTGGCGTGAGTTCGACAACCGGCTGGCCACGGCGCTCGTGCTGGCGGCGATCTACATCGTGCTGAACCTGATCATCGAGCGGATCGGTGTGTACGTGCAGCGTCGGCTGACCGAGTCCAAGACCGTCGAGGCCGTCGCCATCAAGGTCTGAGCGACCTCACCGCTTCGGGGTCACCCACAGGTGGATCGTGCCCTCGACCGTGACGGTGCCGTCCGCGCGGGTCGCCCGTACCGTGATCGGGACGTCGGGGCCGTTCGTCCAGTCGGCCTCGGTCGACTCGGCCGTGCAGATCAGGTCGGAGTCGGACTTCGCGAGGTACTTCACGTCCATGCCCTTGGGCAGCCAACGGTGGTCGGGCGGACACGTCGCCTCGGCGAGCAGCCCCATGGCGGCCTCGAGCCCGTTGCACGCAGCGATCGCGTGGACCGTGCCGATGTGGTTCTTCGTCGAGCGGCGCAGCGGGACCGTGACCTCGCCGTGGTGCGGCCGCATCTGCTCGACCGTGAGGTGCGCGCTGGCGAAGTACGGGGCCTTCTGGCAGAAGGCGATCGAGAACAACCGCTTGCCCTGGGGCAGCGCGGTGATCTTCTTGTACATGTCATAGGTCGAGGCCATGGCCGCTATGTTACTGGCGAGTCACCTCGAACGTCTCCCGACCGACCGAACAGACCACCTCGACGTGCTCGGCGCCCTCGGGCTCGATCCACAGGCCCTGCCGGAAGCCGCACTTCTCCAGGGCCCGGACGGAGGCCCGGTTGCGCACGTCCGGCGCGGCGAGAAAGCGTGGAGCGTCGGGGTACTGCGCGACGAGCACGTCGCGACAGAACGCCGCGATCATGTCCGTGCCGAGACCCTTGCCGATCAGGTCGGCCTCACCGATCAGGTAGTCGAACGCCACGGCGTCGGGGTCGCCGCACCGCACCGCGAGGTCGTCGTCGGACACGACCGGGAAGCTCTGGACGTAGCCGATCGGAACTCCCCCGAGCTCGGCCACCCACATGCGGACCGGATCGCGCCCCGCGAGCCGGGCGCCGTAGCGCTCCTGCGCGGCGGCCACGTCGGCCACCCGGTGCGGGAACCACGCGACCACGTGCGGGGCGTGCCGCCACCGCACGAGGTCGACCAGGTCGTCCTCGGCCATGGGTCGGAACGCGAACACGCTCCGATGCTAGAGCGATTCGAGCGGAATCGGTTCGGCTTCGAGCTCCTCGCGGACCACGTCGAAGGCCACCTGCGGCGCGTAGCCCTTGCGGGCCAACATCGCCGTCAGCCGGCGGACTTGCACCGACTGATCGAGGCCCTGCACCGAGCGCAACTTGCGCTGCACGAGGCGGTGGGCCGTCTGACGTTCGGCGTCGGGATCGACGTCGGCGAGCACCGACGAGGCAATCTCGTCGTCGACACCCTTGCGGCGCAGTTCCATCCGCAGGACCGACCGCGACAGACCCTTGGCCCGGCCCCGTTGCTCGACCCAGGCGCGGGCGAACCGCTCGTCGTCGACGAGGCCCTCGCGCTCGAGTCCGTCGACGACCTCACGAGCGACCTCCTCGGGAAACCGCCGACGCGCCAGCGCCTCGAGCAACTCGAGGCGACTGCGGTCGCGGGCGGCCAGACGATCCATCGCGATCGTCCGGCCGGCCACGATCACCGCACGCGGATCGCTGTCCGGGTCGGTGGGGTCGATCATCAGAAGTCGGCGGCCGACAGGTCGCCGTCGAGGTCGTCGACCACGGCCGAGACGTCCGCGGGCTCGTCGACCCGGGCCCCGACACCCAGGTGCTCCTTGATCCGCTTCTCGATCTCGTCGGCCAGATCGGGGTTGTCGCGCAGGAACGTCCGCGCGTTCTCCTTGCCCTGACCCAGCTGGTCGCCCTCGTACGTGTACCAGGCGCCCGCCTTGCGGACGAAGCCCGCGTCGACTCCGAGGTCGATCAGGCTGCCTTCACGGCTGATGCCCTGGCCGTACATGATGTCGAACTCGGCGATCTTGAACGGCGGCGCCAGCTTGTTCTTGACGACCTTGACCTTGGTGCGGTTGCCGACCATGTCGGTGCCGTCCTTGAGGGTCTCGATCCGGCGCACGTCGAGTCGCACCGAGGCGTAGAACTTCAGCGCCTTGCCGCCCGTGGTGGTCTCGGGCGAGCCGAACATGACGCCGATCTTCTCGCGCAGCTGGTTGATGAAGATCGCGGTCGTGCCCGAGCCGTTGATCGCGCCGGTCATCTTGCGCAGCGCCTGGCTCATCAGTCGGGCCTGCAGGCCGACATGGCTGTCGCCCATCTCGCCGTCGATCTCGGCACGGGGCACGAGCGCCGCGACGGAGTCGATGACGATGATGTCGAGCGCACCGGAGCGGATCAGCATGTCGGCGATCTCGAGTGCCTGCTCACCGGAGTCGGGCTGCGACACGAGCAGGGCGTCGGTGTCGACGCCCAGCTTGCGGGCGTACTCCGGATCGAGGGCGTGCTCGGCGTCGATGAAGGCGGCCACACCGCCGGCGCGCTGGGCGTTGGCGACCGCGTGCAGGGCCACCGTCGTCTTGCCCGAGGACTCAGGGCCGTAGATCTCGACGACGCGGCCGCGGGGCAGTCCGCCGATTCCCAGTGCCACGTCCAACGACACCGCGCCGGTGGGGATGACCTCGATCGGCGCGCGAGCCTGGTCGCCCAGTCGCATCACGGCGCCCTTGCCGTACGAGCGATCGATCTGCGCGAGTGCGTTCTCGATCGCCTTGTCCTTGTTCGCTCGCTCCTTGGCGTAGTCCACGGCGGGCGGGCGGGTCTTGTTCGAAGCCATGTGAGGCGTCCTGTCTGTGTCGTCGGTGGCGGGCCATCTTCGACGGTAGGAGGACCCACAGACATTTCCGAGCCTCATCGACTCGCCTGTGGACGACGTCCTGCCTCACCGTCGGCCTGTGCACACGACACTAGGACGAACAGGTGTTCGATTCACGGCGACACGCCGTGTCGCCGCGGGCGGGTCAGGCCACGAGGGCGTCGGCGACCGCCGAGACGAACGCGGGCAGGTCGTCGGGGTTGCGGCTCGTGATCAGGTTCTCGTCGACGACCACCGTCTCGTCCACCCACTCTCCCCCGGCGTTGCGGACGTCATCGGCCAGACTCGGATAGCTCGTGAGTCGTCGTCCTTGCACGAGGCCGGCGGAGACGAGCAGCCACGGCGCATGGCAGATCGCGGCGACGGGACCACCGGCGGCGAGGTGCTCCGAGACGATCCGCTGCGCCTGCTCGTCGATCCGCAGGTGATCGGCGTTGACCGTGCCGCCCGGGACCACCACGGCATCGGGCCACGCCGGGTCGAAATCGTCGAAGGTGGCATCGACGTCGACCGTGATCGTCTTGTCGACGTCGCCCTGCATCGCCTGCAGCGAGCCACTCTGCGGGGCGTAGATCCGCACCTCGGCGCCCGCCTCGGCGAGCCGGTCCCGCGGCGTCGTCAGCTCGGTCTCCTCGAAGTGGTCGGTCGCGATGATCGCCACGCGCTTGCCGCTCAGATCGGGAAGACTCGTCATCCCTCGACGCTAGCTCAGCGGTCGCGCGCCGGCAGGTCGAGCGCAGCGTGCACGGCACGCCACACGGTCTGCGGGTCGACGCCGGCATCGAGGGCCTCGCCGGCCGTGCGACTGCCGAGCGACGTGATGGAGAACTGGGCCGCCCAGGAGCGCGCGTACGTGGGCCCGAGGGCGAGCTCCATCCGCTCCCAGAACTCGCTGTGCCTCACGCGGCGGAGGCGGAGGCCTGTGCCCCGCTCGGCGCGATCGACGAGATCGTGGCCAGGTCGGCGGCCTCTTCCACCTCGAGCAGCGAGCTGACGTCCAGCAGGACCTTGCTCAGGGGCACGTCGAGGGCCTGGGCGAGGGAGGCGAGCAGCTCGGAGCTGGCCTCCTTCTGGCCGCGCTCGACCTCGGAGATGTATCCGAGGCTGATCCGCGCGCGCTCGGACACGTCGCGCAGGGTCAGGCCCTGGGCGAGCCGTCGGGCCCGGAGCACGTCGCCCATGAGCTCACGCATCGCGGTCATCGCCACCACCTTCCACGTCCGTGCCAACGCCGGTCGGATCGACGTTGTTCCCCAGCCTATCTCGCAGGTCCGTCAGAACGGCGCGGACCGCCGACTCCCGGATCTGCGACCGGTCGCCGTCGAGTCGCAGTGCGCGGGTCGTGGTGCCGTCCGGCCCGGCCACCGCGACATGGACCGTGCCGGCCGGGTGTCCCTCGGCCGGACCCGGTCCGGCGACCCCGGTCGTCCCGAGGCCCCACGTCGCCCCGAGGCGCGCACGCGCACCCTCGGCCAGCTGGACCGCGACGTCCGGATGCACCGTGCCCACCCGGGCGAGGAGACCTGCGTCGACGCCGAGCAGATCCGCCTTGACGTCCTCCCGGTAGGCGACGACTGCGCCGCGAACGACGTCCGAGGCGCCGGGGACGTCGACGAGCGCGGCGCACACGAGCCCGCCCGTGAGCGACTCCCCCGTCGCCACGGTCGCACCTGCTGCACGCAATGCAGCGACGATCGCCGTGACGTCGGGCGAGGTCACCGCGTGACGCCGCCCGCCGACGGCTGGGCCGCGAGCCGTCGGGCCTCGCGCACGTACTGCACGCCCGTGACGAGGGCGACGGCGAGCGCCGCGGCCATCAGGACGTGGGTGATCCACAGCAGGATCGTGGGGATCGTGCCGCCCCAGAGCTCGAACGGCAGGCAGTAGCCCGCGATCGCGACGGACTGCAGGACGGTCTTGATCTTGCCGCCCTGGCTGGCCGGCATCACGAACCCGCGACGCACCATGACGAACCGCATCGCGGTGATGCCCCACTCGCGCACGAGCATGAGCACGATCGCGATCCAGAACAGCCAACCCCACGGCTGGTCGGTGAAGATGATCGCCAGGCCGATGAAGGCCATTCCGGTCAGTGCCTTGTCGGCGATCGGGTCGGCGATCTTGCCGAAGTCGGTGATCAGGTCGTGCTTGCGGGCCAGATCGCCGTCCACCTTGTCCGTCGCCATGAGGACCGTGAACACCGCCCACGCCGTGATGCGGTACCCGATGGACTGGCCGCCGTCGTGCAGCAGCAGCCAGCCGAAGAGCGGAACACCCAGGATCCTGATGACCGTCAGGACGTTCGGGACGTTGAGATTGCTCGGCTTGGCCCGTGCGGGCTCGGGCTGGTCCATGGTCACCAGTATGTCCGAGGCGTCTGAGCCGGCCGGCTCATCCGGCCTGGATCGACATCAGGACGTCGTCCAGATCGTCCGGCTTGACCAGCACGTCACGGGCCTTGGAGCCCTCGCTGGGACCCACGACGCCGCGGCTCTCGAGGATGTCCATGAGCCGACCGGCCTTCGCGAAGCCCACGCGCAGCTTGCGCTGCAGCATCGAGGTCGAGCCGAACTGCGTGTTCACCACGAGCTCGACGGCCTGCAGGACCAGGTCGAGGTCGTCGCCGATGTCGTCGTCCAGCTCACGCTTGGACTGCTGGACCGCCGTGACGTCCTCGCGGTACATCGGCTGCAACTGCTCCTTGCAGTGCGAGACGATCGTCCCGATCTCCTGCTCGGTGATCCACGCACCCTGCATGCGCATCGCCTTGTTCGCGCCCATCGGCAGGAACAGACCGTCGCCCTGGCCGACGAGCTTCTCGGCTCCCGGCTGGTCGAGGATGACCCGGCTGTCGGCGAGCGAGCTCGTCGCGAACGCGAGCCGGCTGGGCACGTTGGCCTTGATGAGTCCGGTGACGACGTCCACGCTGGGTCGCTGGGTCGCGAGGATCAGGTGGATGCCCGCCGCGCGCGCCAGCTGTGTGATGCGCACGATCGAGTCCTCGACGTCGCGCGGCGCGACCATCATGAGGTCGGCGAGCTCGTCGACCACGACGAGCAGGTACGGGTACGGCGTGAGGACGCGCTCGCTGCCGGGCGGCGCCTGCAGCGCACCGGTCGAGACCGCCTTGTTGAAGTCGTCGATGTGCCGGTAGCCGAAGTTGGCCAGGTCGTCGTAGCGCATGTCCATCTCGCGCACGACCCACTGCAGCGCCTCGGCCGCCTTCTTCGGGTTCGTGATGATCGGCGTGATGAGGTGCGGGATGCCCTCGTAGATGTTGAGCTCGACCCGCTTGGGGTCGACGAGGATCATGCGGACCTCGTCGGGCGTCGAGCGCATCAGGATCGACGAGATCATCGAGTTCACGAAGCTCGACTTGCCCGAGCCGGTCGCGCCGGCGACCAGCAGGTGGGGCATCTTGGCGAGGTTGGCCACGACGTAGCCGCCCTCGACGTCCTTGCCCAGGCCGATCACCATCGGGTGGTGGTCGCCGCGCGCCTTGTTCGAGCGCAGCACGTCACCGAGCGACACCATCTCCTTGTCGACGTTCGGGATCTCGACGCCGATGGCGCTCTTGCCCGGGATCGGCGAGAGGATCCGCACCTCGTTGGAGGCGACGGCGTAGGCGATGTTCTTCGACAGCGCCGTGACCTTCTCGACCTTGACGGCCGGGCCGAGCTCGACCTCGTACCGGGTCACGGTCGGGCCACGCGTGTAGCCCGTCACGGTCGCATCGATCTGGAACTGGTCGAGCACCTCGGTGAGACGTGCCACGACCTCGTCGGACGCGGCCGAGCGGGCCTTGTGCGGCGTGCCCTCCTTGAGGGCGGAGGCGTCGGGCAGCGTGTAGACGACGTCCCCGGACAGGGCGAGCTGCTCGGCGCGCACGGGGATCGGCTCGATCGGTCGCGGGTCCGGCTGCGGCTCGGGCTCGGCCACTGCGGCGGGTTCGACCACGGGGACCTGGCGGTCCTCGTCCGGACCGTCGACGAGGGGGTTCTCGAAGGGCTCGTCGAGCGGCACGGTGCGCGGGTGGCGCTTCTTCGCCGGTGTCGGCTCCGCCTCGGGCTCGGCGGTCCGCTCGCGGGCGAACAGCCCTCGGACGCGGCCGGGCACCGCGTGCAGCGGCGTCCCCGTGACGATGAGGACACCGAACAGCACGACCAGCACGAGGATCGGCGCGACGAGCCACGGCGTCTTGAGCAGGTCGACGAGGATCGCCGAGAAGAGGAAGCCGACGGCTCCCCCGGCCTCGGACATCGTGCCGTCGCTCGGCCGCGGCGTGCCGTGGGCGAGGTGCACCAGGCCGAGGACGCCGCCGACGATCGCGCCCCAGCCGATGACCTGGCGGCCGGCGGGGCCGTTGCGGTCCGGGTGGCGCAGCGTGCGCCAAGCGACGACGGCCAGCAGGATCGGGACGGCCCACGCGAGCATGCCCACGGTTCCGGTCGTGACCCGGCGGGCGACGTCGCCGACGAACCCGGTGACGTCCCACCAGACCGCGGCGGCCGTGATCAGGGCGAGCGAGACGAGCGCCAGCCCGACCCCGTCGCGACGCTGCTCGGCGTCGAGCTCACGGGCTCCGTGGCCGATGCTGCGCGCGATCGCGCCGACGAGCCCGGCGAGGCCGAGCCAGAACGCGGTGGACGCGCGCATGACCGCGTGCAGAGCAGCGGAGAAGGGACCAGGACCGGTGGAGCGCGCCGCCGGCCGACGGGCCGGTTGCCGCTTCGCCGCAGGCTTGGCTGCGGGCTTCTTGCGGGCCTGGCTGCCGGACGGCCGCTTGCGCGGCGGGGAAGACGTACGGGTCGCCATGATGGGACGTTAAACCAGAACCTGAGACTTTTCTCGTTCCCACGCCGATTCCGCGCTCGGCGGCCCTCAGCGCGAGGCGGAGTCGACCTCGACCCAGGACCCTCGGGTCGTCGCCCGCGCGAGCACGAGCGAGACCAGTTGGGGATCGGGCGCACCCGGGCCCAGCAGCGGCGCCGTGACGACGTCGGCGCCCAGTCGCCCGATCGCCGTGGAGCCCTCGCCGGACGCCAGCTCGTACATCGAGACGACGACCCGACGCTTGTAGGCGCGGGCGACGTCGAGCGCCTCCTCGACGGGGGTGCCGTCGCCGTCCACGACCCCCACGTGGACGCGCCCGCCCCACACCGCGCTCAGCAGCCGCGCTGCCTTGCCGACGTCGGCGAGGGCCTCCGGGCCGTCCGCCTGCGGAGCCACCATGACGATCGTGTCGGACGGGCGACCACCGGCCTCGATGAGCCGACGCACGCCGATCTCGGCGAGCACCCAGTCAGGTCCGACCGCCGGGGCGACCCGGACCATGTCGTCGTGCGATGCCTGTCCGAGGACCGCGGAGGCCCCGGCGTCGTGCGAGAGCAGGAGGGGAACGATGACCCGGCGCCCGGCGGTCTCGGCGACCACGTCGGCCAGCAGGGGCTGCTGGACGTCGACGAACGCGTCGACGACCTCGTGGTTGCTCGACTCCCGCCGGACGGCGTTCACGAGCGAGGCGAGGGCCGATCGGCCGCTGTGCGACGTCGTGCCGTGCGCGCACAGGATGATCCGGGTCCTCACGCAGCCCAGCGTGCTGAGGCAGTGTTACCTCGGCGTTACGGACCCCGCGACGTTCGGTTACAACTGCGGCACGCCTGCGATCAGGCCTCGAGGACGATCGGGATGATCATCGGCCGGCGACGCAGGCGGCGGCCCGCGAACGAGCCGATCACGCGGCGCATGACCTGCTGCAGGGCAGCCGTGTCGTGAGCGCCGTCGCGCAGCGCCTCCTCCAGCGCGGCCACGACCTTGGGCTGGATCTCGTCGAAGACCGAGTCGTCCTCCGCGAGGCCGCGGGCGTGGATCTCGGGACCGGAGACGATCTTGCCGGTCGTCGAGTCGATCACGGCGATGACGGAGATGAAGCCCTCGGACGCCAGGATCCGGCGGTCCTTGAGCTCGGAGTCGGTGAGGTCGCCGATCGACGCACCGTCGACGTACACGTAACCCGTGTCGTAGGCGCCGGCGATCGTCGCGTGGCCGTCGATCAGGTCGACCGCGTAGCCGTCCTCGGCGATGATGACGTTCGGCACGCCCGTCTCGGTCGCGAGCCGGGCGTTCGCGTGCAGGTGGCGGATCTCTCCGTGCACCGGCATGACGTTCGACGGCTGGACGATGTTGTAGCAGTACAGCAGCTCGCCGGCGGAGGCGTGACCCGAGACGTGGACGAGCGCGTTGCCCTTGTGGACGACGTTCGCGCCGAGCTTGGTCAGCCCGTCGATCACGCGGTAGACGGCGTTCTCGTTGCCCGGGATGAGCGAGGAGGCCAGCAGGACGGTGTCGCCCGGCTCGAGGTGGACCCGGTCGTGGGTGCGGTTCGCGATGCGCGAGAGCGCCGCCATCGGCTCGCCCTGCGAGCCGGTCGACATCAGCACCATCTTCTCCGGGGGCGCCGCGTCGATCTTGTCGACGACCAAGCCGTCGGGCACCTTGAGGTAGCCGAGCTCGCGTGCGATCTGCATGTTGCGCACCATCGAGCGTCCGACGTAGGCGACCTTGCGGCCATGCTTGGCCGCTGCGTCGAGGACCTGCTGGACGCGGTGCACGTGCGAGGCGAACGAGGCCACGATGATGCGCTTCGAGCTGCGCGCGAAGACCGCGTCGATCGCGGGGGTGATCTGGCGCTCGGCGGTCGTGAAGCCGGGGACGTCGGAGTTCGTCGAGTCGGTCAGGAACAGGTCGACACCGGCCTCGCCGAGCCGCGCGAAGGCGCGCAGGTCGGTGATCCGGCCGTCGAGCGGCAGCTGGTCCATCTTGAAGTCGCCGGTGTGCAGTGCGACGCCGGCGGGCGTCTTGATGGCGACGGCCAGGGCGTCGGGGATCGAGTGGTTGACCGCGACGAACTCGCACTCGAACGGTCCGAACGTCTCGACGTCGCCCTCGGAGACGACGTGGACGGGGACGTCCTTGAGCCGGTGCTCCTTGAGCTTCGGCTGGACGAGCGCGAGCGTGAGCCGCGAGCCGATCAGCGGGATGTTCCCGCGTTCGCGCAGGAGGTACGGCACGCCGCCGATGTGGTCCTCGTGGCCGTGCGTCAGGACGACGCCCACGACGTCGTCGAGCCGCTCCCGGATCGGGGAGAAGTCCGGCAGGATCAGGTCGACGCCCGGGTGGTGCTCCTCGGGGAACAGCACGCCGCAGTCGACGATCAGGAGCTTGCCGTCGAACTCGAAGACGGTCATGTTGCGACCGATCTCACCGAGTCCGCCGAGCGGGATGACGCGCATGGCGCCGGGTGCGAGGGGTGCCGGCGTCGCCAGCTCGTGGTGCATGTGGCTCATCAGAGGGAACCTGTGTCCTTCAGCGCGGCGCGGATGACCGCGACCTGCTCGTCGGTGGCGGGAGTGAGTGGGAGGCGCACCGTGGCATTGCCGAGGACCCCGAGCTCGACGAGTGCGGCCTTGGCGGCGATCGCGCCCTGGGTCTGGCCCATCACGGCGTGCAGGACGCCGATCATCGACGCGTCGAGCTCGCGGGCCCGGGCGAGGTCGCCGGCGTCCACCGCCTCGACGAGTGCCTTGATCCGGTCGGCGGCGACGTGCCCGATCACGCTGACGACGCCGGCGGCGCCGATCGCGAGCCACGGCAGGTTGATCGCGTCGTCGCCGGAGTAGATCGCGAAGCGGTTGCGGGCCAGCAGTCGCGTGCCGCGGGCCAGGTCGCCGGAGGCGTCCTTGATCGCGACCACGGTCTCGCGCGACTCCAGCTCGTCGTACGTCTCCTCGGCGATCTGGACGCCGGTGCGGCCGATGATGTCGTAGAGCATGATCGGCGTGTCGCCGGCGACCTCGACCACGGCGTCGATGTTCGCCAGGATGCCCGACTGCGGGGGCTTGCTGTAGTACGGGGTGACCACGAGCAGTCCGTGGGCGCCGAGTCGCACGGCCTGCTCGGTCAGCTCGACGGTGTGGCGCGTGTCGTTCGTGCCGACGCCGGCCACGATCGTGGCCCGGTCGCCGACCGCGTCGAGCACCGCCGTGAGCAACCGACCGTCCTCCTCGCCCGTCGTGGTGGGCGACTCACCGGTCGTGCCGCTCACGACGAGTCCGTCGTTGCCGGCGTCGACCAGGTGGGTCGCGACCTTGGCGGCCGCGTCCACGTCGAGCTTGCCGTCGGGGGTGAACGGGGTGACCATCGCGGTCAACACCCGCCCGAACGGTGCGGACTCGGACGCCAGCGGAGAGGTCATGGTCCGAGGTTACCGTCAGGGTGTCCCCGGCCTCGGGCAGGATGATCCGGTGACCGACTTCTACGTGCAGGACACCACACCGACCCGCGATGCGCGGGGAGATCTCACGCTGCCGATCACGGATCGGTGGAACACGCCGCTGGGCAAGCCGAACGGCGGGTGGGTCCTGGCCTCGATGATCCGGGCCTCCTGCGACCAGTTGGACGTGGGCCGGCCCGCCGCCGCCGCGATCACCTACCTCGCGTCGCCCGAGCCGGGCACCGTGGCCGAGTTCGAGGTCACCCCCGTCAAGCTGGGCCGCCGCGTGCAGACCGTCGACGCCGCGATGACCTCGGGCGGCAGACTGCTGGCCCGGCTGACCACGAACTTCGTGCGCGACCACCACGGGCTGACGCAGGAGCTCGGCACTCCCCCGGACCTGCCGGATCCGTCGTCCCTGCCCGACCCGCGCACGATGGGGATGCCGACCGAGGGACTCTTCGGCCGGGTCGAGTACCGGATGGCCGAGCCGCCGGGCTGGTCGCTCGGCAAGCCCTCGGGCGATGCCACGGCCGTCGTGTGGCAACGCCTCGACGGCGGCACCGAGATCGACTGGCCCGCGCTGGCGCTGCTGGCCGACGCGGCTCCCCCGCCGGTGCTCGAGCTGGGCCAGGTCGCCTCGATGACCGTCCAGCTCACGGTGCACCTGCACCGGTTGCCGCGGCCGGGCTCGTGGGTCGCCTCGCGCTTCACGACGCGTCACGTCGTCGACGGGTTCCACGAGGAGGACGGAGAGCTGTGGGACGAGGACGGCCACTTGCTGGCCCAGTCCCGTCAGCTCGCGATCCTGCTCGGCTGAGCCGCCCTACGCGTCGGGCCGCTCGGTGACGCCCTCGTAGAGGCCGACGACGTTGCCGTCGGGATCCTCGAAGATCGCCCACCAGCTCGTCTCGGAGATCGGCGTCTTCTCCATGAGGGTCCGGCCGCCGCTCTGGCCAACGAGTGCGAGGGTGTCCTCGATCGAGTCGACCTCCACGTAGGACCGTGGCTGGGTGAAGTCCTCGCTGCGCGGCGCGAGGCCGCCGCCGCTGATCTCATTCGGGGCCTGCCACATGGGGTAGCCCTCGAAGCCGGGGATGTCGTCGATCTGCCAGCCGAACAGTGTCGAGTAGAACGTTCGCGCCCGTCCCGAGTCCGAGACCGGGATGTCGATGTGGGTGATGTCTCCGTGCGCCATGGCTGCTCCTGTCGTCTCCTGCAGTCTGCGACGGCAGGGCGGTCAGGACAAGGCTCAGGCGCGCTCGTAGGTGGCGATCTCGAAGCCGGGAGTGCCGTCGAACGCCTCGCGAGACACCTCGTTCCACTCGGCCGGGTCGACCGGATCGAGGAACGCGTCGCCCTCGGGAGCCAGCGGGACGTGCGTGACGACCATCCGGTCGACGAGGCCCGCGGCGCGGGCCTCGGCGTACACGTGGGCGCCGCCGATCAGGAAGACCTCGTCGTCCCGCTCGAGCGCGGCGGCCAGGCCGGCCGCCAGGGAGGGTGCCACGACGACGTCGCGATGGCCGGGATCCCAGTCCGGCTGGCGGCTGAGGACGATCGACGTCCGGCCCGGCAGTGGCCGGCCGATCGACTCGTACGTGGCCCGGCCCATCACGATCGGGTGGCCCCACGTGAGTTCCTTGAACTGGCGCATGTCGCCCGTGGGCGGCCACGGCATCTGGCCGTCTCGGCCGATGACACCGTTCGTGCCGACGGCCACGGCGATGGTGACGGTCACGGCGTCAGACGGCGATCGGGGCCTTGATGGCCGCGTGCGACTGGTACCCCTCGATGACGACCGACTCGAGGGTGAAGTCGTCGATGTCGGTGACGGACGGGTCGAGGCGCAGCGTGGGCAGCGGCAGGGGCTCGCGGGTCAGCTGCTCGCGGGCCTGGTCGAGGTGGTTGACGTACAGGTGGCAGTCGCCGCCGGTCCAGACGAACTCACCGACCTCGAGTCCCGCGACCTGGGCGACCATGTGCGTGAGCAGCGCGTAGGACGCGATGTTGAACGGCACGCCGAGGAACACGTCGGCGGACCGCTGGTACAGCTGGCAGCTCAGCTTGCCGTCCGCGACGTAGAACTGGAAGAAGGCGTGGCACGGGGCGAGTGCCATCTCGTCGAGGTCGGCGACGTTCCACGCACTGACGATGTGGCGACGCGAGTTCGGATCGGCCCCGATCGCCGCGATCACGGCCTTCAGCTGGTCGATGTGCTCACCGCCGGGAGCCGGCCACGAGCGCCACTGGTAGCCGTAGATCGGGCCGAGGTCGCCGTTCTCGTCGGCCCACTCGTCCCAGATCGTGACGCCGTTCTCGCGCAGGTATGCCGTGTTGGTCTCACCGGCGATGAACCACAGCAGCTCTGCGACGACGCTCTTGAGGTGCACCTTCTTGGTGGTCACGACCGGGAATCCCTCGGCCAGGTCGAACCGCATCTGGTGGCCGAACACGCTGAGCGTGCCGGTGCCGGTGCGGTCGCCCTTGGCGACCCCCTCGTCAAGGATCCGTCGGACGAGATCGAGGTACGCCTGCATGGACGCAGACTAGCAATGTCGTGGGACAGGATCCGGTCCGGCGAACGTGTCGTGCGCGGGGCTACGGGCCCTCGACCTGCGTGAGATACTGAGCGCGTGACCGAGACCGCGATGCCGCCCCGGAACTTCGCACGGTGAGCGCCGACGTCTCGGTCCGGCTCGCGTGGCCGGACGACACCCCTGCGATCGCTGCCATCCAGCGCGCGAACTGGCTGGCCGTCTACGGGTCGAGCGTCGACGCGGCAGAGCTCGACGCCCTCGACGTCGTCACGATGACGGCACGGTGGACGCAGCTGATCAGCGCGCCCGCCGACGCTCGGATCCGCGCCCTCGTCGCCGTCGAGCGCGCCACCGTGCGAGGCTTCACGCTCGTCCATCCGTGTCACGACCCGGACGCCGACCAGGTCGGCGACGCCGAGATCGGCGAGTTCGTGGTCGACGCGGCCCACCAGCGCCAGGGCCACGGCGCGCGCCTGCTGCACGCCGCCGTCGACACGTTGCGCGCCGACGGCTTCACCCGCGCGGTGTGGTGGGTCTCGCCCTCCGACGACGTGCTGCGCGCCTACCTGCTCGAGGCCGGCTGGGCGCCCGACGGCGCCCACCGCGAATTCGCCGGCGCCACCGGTCCGGTCAAGCAGATCCGGCTGCACACCGACATCTCGTGACGGCGACGACCGACCGGCAGGTCATCTCGGACTCGCTCGGCGTCGGCATCGGCGTCGGGCTGTACGGCGTCACGTTCGGCGCACTCGCGACGACCAGTGGGCTGTCGGTCCTGCAGACCTGCGCGCTCAGCCTGCTCGCGTTCACGGGCGCCTCGCAGTTCGCGTTCATCGGCGTGATCGCCGCCGGCGGCACTCCCGTCACCGGGGCCCTGACGGCCGTCCTGCTCGGCGCCCGCAACACGTTCTACGGCATCACGCTGGCGCCGATCCTCAAGGTCCGCGGACTGCGGCGGTGGCTGACGGCGCACGTCGTGATCGACGAGTCGACGGCGATGGCCGTCACCCGGGAGACGCCGCACCAGGCGCGGCTCGGCTTCTATTGGACGGGGATCTCGATCTTCGTGATGTGGAACCTGATGACGTTCATCGGCGCCGTCGCGGGCAACGCGATCGGCGACCCGAAGGCGATCGGACTCGACGCGGCCGTCGCGGCGGCGTTCCTCGGGCTGCTGTGGCCGAGGCTGGACTCGACGGCGACGCGACTGCTGGCGTTGCTGGCCGCCGTGGTCGCCCTCGGTCTCGTGCCGTTCACGCCGGCCGGGACGCCCATCATCCTCGGTGGACTCGTCGCGGTGCTCGTCGGCCTGCAGGTCGTCAAGGCAGCACCGGGGGTCGGCGATGACTGACCTGTGGTGGGGCGTGCTGGCCGTCGCGGTCGGGTGCTACGCGCTCAAGGTGCTCGGACTGGCCGTTCCCGAGCGCCTGCTCGAGCACCCACTGACCATCCGCGCGGCCGCACTGATCCCCGTGGGCCTGCTCGCGGCCCTCGTCGCGGTGCAGGGCTTCTCGTCCGGGTCCGAGATCGTGCTCGACGCGCGCGTCGTCGGCCTCGGGGTCGCGGCATTGCTGCTGTGGCGCAACGTGCCGTTCCTGCCGATGCTGCTGGCCGCCGCCGCGTCCACGGCCCTCGTGCGCCTGCTGACCGGATAGGTACGTGGGCCACCGCCCGCCCGGAGCCGGTGAGCGGTCAGGCCAGCCCGAGGACGGGGTCGAGGCCCACGGTGACACCGGGGTTCGCGGGGATCCAGCGCAGCGCCGCGACGACGCCGGGCATGAAGGACTCCCGGGTCGAGGAGTCGTGGCGCAGGCTGAAGATCTCGCCCGGATCACCCAGGACGACCTCCTGCGAGGCGATGAAGCCCCGCGCCCGCACGGCATGGACGTGGATGCCGTCGACCGTGGCGCCGCGCGCGCCGTCGGGATCGGTCGTCGTGGCGTCCGGCAGCGGTGCGGAGCCCCCGGCGCGACGTGCCTCGGCGATCACCTCGGCCGTGCGCACGGCGGTGCCCGACGGGGCGTCGACCTTGTCGGGGTGGTGCATCTCGATGACTTCGACGGACTCGAAGAAGGGTGCGGCGGTCGCGGCGAAGCGCATCATCAGCACCGCCCCGATCGAGAAGTTCGGCACCACCAGGACGCCGACCTCCGGGTGGTCGGCCGCGACGGCGCGCAACTGCTCGACCTTGTCGTCACCGAACCCCGAGGTGCCGATCACGACGTGGACGCCGTTCTCGAGGCACCAGCGCGCGTGGTCGAACGCGACGTCGGGGGTCGTGAAGACGAGGGCGGCCTCGGCGCCGGCGCGGGTGATCGCCGCGAGGTCGTCGCCGACGTCGATCCCGGCCACGAGCTCCAGCCCGTCCGCCGCCTCGATCGCCGCCGCGGACGTCGATCCCATCCGGCCCTTCGCTCCCAGCACCGCCACGCGTGTCATGGGCTCGATGCTATCGACCGCGCGCCGCGCCGGTTCGTCCTACCCGAGGCGCTGCCCCGTGATCGGATCGAAGTGGTGGACGGCCGTGGGGTCGATCACGGCGAGGTGGGACGTGATGCCCTTCTCCGGAGGATGGCGCCAGTCGGTGCGCGCCACGACGGGCAGGTCCACCCCGTCGGCCCGGCCGTACAGGTAGGCGTCGGAGCCCAGCTCCTCGACGACCTCCACGACGATCGGCAGGCCGGCATCGGCGACGACGAGGTTCTCCGGGCGGACGCCCACCACGACCGTCTCCCCGGAGGCCGCCGCCACGGTGGACCGCGGGACCGGGAGCGTCGCCGAACCGAACGAGACGCCCCCGTCGACGACGGTCAGCTCCAGCAGGTTCATGGCGGGCGAGCCCATGAAGCCGGCCACGAACAGGTTCACCGGGTGGTCGTACAGCTCGCGGGGAGCCGCGACCTGCTGTAGGACGCCGTCCTTGAGCACCGCGACGCGGTCGCCCATCGTCATGGCCTCGACCTGGTCGTGGGTGACGTAGACGGTCGTGGTGCCCAGTCGTCGCTGCAGTGCAGCGATCTGCGTACGGGTCTGCACGCGCAGCTTGGCGTCGAGGTTCGACAGCGGCTCGTCCATCAGGAACACCTGCGGCGACCGCACGATCGCCCGGCCCATCGCGACCCGCTGCCGCTGTCCGCCCGAGAGGGCCTTGGGCTTGCGATCCAGATAGTCCGTCAGCCCCAGCAGCTCCGCCGCCTCGCCCACCCGCACCGCGATGTCGGACTTCGCGGTCCCGGCGATCCGCAGCGCGAAGCCCATGTTCTCGGCCACCGTCATGTGGGGGTACAGCGCGTAGTTCTGGAACACCATCGCGATGTCGCGATCCTTCGGCGCCAGGCTCGTGACGTCCCGATCGCCGATCCAGATCCGACCCGCGTCCACGTCCTCCAGACCCGCCAGCATGCGCAGGGTCGTCGACTTTCCACAGCCCGACGGACCCACCAGCACGAGGAACTCACCGTCCTCGATCGCGAGGTCGAGGCGATCCACGGCGGGTCGCTCCTGGTTCTCGAAGAGTCGGGTCGCCCCGTCGAATGTCACTCTGCTCATGAGGACTCCCCCGTCCGCAGCTCGGCTTGCAGGATCACGGACTCCGGCGCGGCGCCGGGGTCGTCGATGCGTCTCCCGAGCAGCTCGACGAGTGCCGTGCCGAGCGCCGCGAGGGGCTGGTCCACGGTCGTCAGCACGGGGGTCGACGCGGCCGCCGCGGGCGAGCCGTCGAAGCCGACGATCGCGACGTCCTCGGGGATCCGCACCCCGTTGCGGGACAGCTCCCGCAGCGCGCCGAGCGCCATGACGTCGTTCGCGGCGAACACCGCATCGATGTCGGCGCGGCGCTCGAGCAGGGCGGCGGCCCCGCGCACGCCGCTCGCATCGGAGAAGTCCCCCGTCTCGACGAGATCCGGGTCGAACGGCAGGCCCGCCGCGGCCAGGGCGTCGCGATAGCCGTCGAGGCGGTCGCGGCCGGAGGCCATGTCCTGCGGACCGGTGACGCACGCGATCGTGCGGCGCCCCGTCCCGACGAGGTACTCGACCGCCTGGCGCGCTCCGCCACGGTTGTCGACGTCGACGAACGACGTGCCCTCCAGCGCGGGCCGGCCCACGTAGACGACGGGCAGGTCGGAGTTGTCGGGCAGGCTCAGCCCGTCGTGCAGCGAGACCACCATGACGCCATCGACGTGCTGGGGGGTGAGGAACTGTCCGAGTCGTGCCAGCCGGGCCTCGTCGGGGACCATCGACAGCACCATCCGTCGCGAGGCGTCGTCCACGGCGCGGGAGATCCCGCGCACGAGCGCGGCGAAGAACGGCTCTCCGAACACGCGCTCCTCGTCCTCGGCGATGACCAGTGCGACCGTGTCGGTCCGCTTCGTCTTGAGTGCCCGGGCGGCCTGGTTGGGGACGTAGCCGAGCTGGCGCACGGCGCTCTCGACCGCCTCGCGGGTACGGGCGGACACGTGCTCCGAGCCGTTGACGACCCGAGATGCCGTGCCGCGGCCCACGCCCGCGAGCCGGGCCACCTCCTCCAGCGTCGGCTGGCGGTGCTCGATCATCCTGCGATCTCCTTCCTGCTGCTGCGCCGGGCGAGATCGCCGAGCCAGCGGGCACTGGCCTTCGGCGTGCGCTCCAGCGTGTCGAAGTCGACGTGGACGATGCCGAACCGCTTGGCGTAGCCCTCGGCCCACTCGAAGTTGTCCAACAGGGACCATGCGAAGTATCCCCTCACGTCCACCCCGGCATCCATCGCGTCGGCGAGTGCGCCGAGATGCCCGGAGAGGAAGTCGATCCGGTCGCCGTCGTCCACGGTGCCGTCGGGGGCCAGGACGTCGTCGAAGGCCGCACCGTTCTCGGTCACGTAGATCGGGATCGGCGGATAGTCGCGGTGCACCTGGGTCAGGACCTCGGTCAGGCCGACCGGATCGACGTCCCACCCCGACGCGGTCTTGGGCCACTCGCGGTTCACGAACTCGACCTGGGAACTGCCCGGCCACGGGCTCGCCGCGACGACGTGCCGCGTGTAGTAGTTGACGCCGAGGAAGTCCAGCGGTGCGGCGATCAGCGCGAGGTCGTCCTCGCCGATGACGTCGGTCCCGCCCACGCCGGCGACGTCGCGCAGGACGTCCTCGGGGTAGCGGCCCAGCAGTACGGGGTCGAGGAACCAGCGGTTCATGAGCCCATCGATCCGGCGGGCGGCCTCGTCGTGCCGCCCCGTCTCGTCAGCCGGCGACACGGCGTAGAGATTGAGCGTCACCCCGACCCGCGCCTCCGGCCGACCGCGGCGGAGCCGAGGCACCGCCAGGCCGTGCGCCAGGTGCAGGTGGTGGGAGGCCGCGAGCGCGGCGGCGGCATCGGTCCTGCCGGGGGCATGGATGCCCGAGCCGTAGCCGAGGAACGCCGCACACCACGGCTCGTTGAGCGTCGTCCAGTTCCGCACCCGGTCCCCCAGCGCGTCCGCGACGATCTCGGCATAGTCGGCGAACCGCTCGGCGGTGTCGCGCACGGGCCAGCCGCCCGCGTCCTCGAGCGCCTGGGGCAGGTCCCAGTGGAACAGCGTCGGCCACGGCTCGATCCCGGCGTCCAGCAACCCGTCGACGAGCCGGTCGTAGAAGGCCAGGCCGCGAGGCTCGACCCGGCCGCGGCCGTCCGGCTGCACGCGCGGCCACGAGATCGAGAACCGGTAGGCGCCCAGACCGAGGTCGCGCACCATCGCGACGTCCTCGGGCCAGCGGTGGTAGTGGTCGACCGCGACGTCGCCGCTGTGTCCCTCGAAGGTGCGTCCGGGCTGGGCGCTGAAGGTGTCCCAGATCGACGGTCCACGGCCGTCCTCGCCGGTGGCTCCCTCGATCTGGTAGGCCGACGTCGCCACGCCCCACGTGAAGCCGGGATCGAATCGTTCGTTCAGGCCGTTCATGACTTCAGTCCGCCTTCCATGATGCCGCCGACGATCTGGCGGCCGAACAGGACGAAGACCACGACGAGCGGCAGGGTGCCCATGAGGGTTCCCGCCATGACCAACGCCTGGTCCGTGTAGTAGCCGCCGGAGAGCCGCGAGAGCGCGACCTGCACCGTCGGATGGTTGAAGTCCAAGGAGATGTACGGCCACAGGAAGTCGTTCCAGCGCTCCATGAACGTCAGCAGGCCGAGCACCGCCGCAGCCGGCCGCAGGGCCGGGAAGACGATCGACCAGAAGATGCGCAGCGTCGACGCGCCGTCGACCCGGGCGGCCTCGATCAGCTCGTCGGGGATGGCCTGCGACGCGTACTGGCGCATGAAGAAGACCCCGAATCCGCTGACCAGGAACGGCAGCGTGACCGATGCCAGTCCGCCGGCCAGGCCGAGCTTCGTCATGAGCATGTAGAGCGGGATCAGGCCCAACTGGACCGGCACCATCATCGTGGCGACGACGACCACGAGCAGCACGTTGCGGCCGCGGAACCGCAGCTTCGCGAACGCGAACCCGGCGAGCGCCGACGTCACCACCACGGAGATCGTGGCGACCGTGGCGACCAGCACGGTGTTCAGCACCGCCTTCGTGAACTGGACGTCCTCGTTCGCGAGCACCCGGTCGATGTTCGTCGCGAGCTGGTCGCCCGGCAGCAGCGGCGGCGGGATGTTGAAGATCTCGCTGTTGGCCCGCGAGGCCATCACGAGCATGAAGTACAGGGGTCCGGCCGACACCATGACCACGAGGATCAGCGCCGCGTACATCGACGGCGGGGCGCCGGCGGCGCGCGTGCGAAGGGCCATGTCAGTCCGCCGATCGGATACGCCGCAGGAGCAGCAGGTTGACCGCCGAGACGACGGCGATGATGAGGAAGAGGACCCAGGCGATCGTCGAGGCGTAGCCGAACCGTTGGCCCGTGAACGCCTCCTGCACGAGGTACATGGCCACGGTCTGGAACTGGCCGCGGTTGCCTCCGGAGATCGCATTGGCACCCGGGTTGAACAGCAACGGCTCGGTGAACAGCTGGATGCCGCCGATCGTCGCGATGATCGTGACGAAGATCAGCGTGGGGCGCAGGATCGGGACCGTGATCGACCAGAACTGCCGCCACGCCGAGGCCCCGTCGATGCGGGCCGCCTCGTAGAGCTCGTTCGGCACCGACTGCAGGGCGGCCAGCAGGATCAGCGCGTTGTAGCCGGTCCATCGCCAGTCGACCATCGTCGCGATCGCGAGCCACGACGACCAGCGGTGCGCCCGCCAGTCGATCGTGTCGACGCCGAACAGTCCGAGGAACCAGTTCGCGATGCCGTAGTCACGAGCGAAGATCAGGCCGAAGATGATGCCGACGGCCGCGACCGAGACGACGTTGGGGATGAGCACGCCCATCCGCCAGAACGTCCGCGCCCGCAGCCGGGTGTTGAGCATCTGGGCCAGCACGGTCGCCAGCACCAGCTGGGGCACGGTGGCCAGGATGAAGATGCCGAACGTGTTGATGAGCGCCCGCCAGAACGCGTGGTCGACGGCCAGCTCGCGGTAGTTCGCCAGACCGATGAACTCCTCCTTGCCGGCCAGCAGCGTCCACTCGTGCAACGAGACCCACGCGGTGTACACGAGCGGAAAGAGCCCGAACGCCGCGAAGACGATGAAGTACGGAGAGACGAACGAGAGTCCCGCGCCCTGCTGCCGTGCCAGTCGCTTGCGTGCCATGACGTGATCCTCTCCGATGTCGAGGGTTTCGGACGTAGTGCAGCCGGTGCCCGCGCCAGGAGGAATCGGGCGCGGACACCGGCCGCGTCAGGGGTGCGTCAGCGTGCAGCCTTCTCGGCTGCTGCCACCGCGTCGTCCCAGCCCTGGGAGGCAGGGACCTCGCCGTTCTCCACGCTGCGCAGGGCGTTCTCGACCGCATCGCGGACGGGGACGTTCTTCGCGCCGAGGTAGACCGGCTCGAGCTGCTCCGCACCGGCCACGAACAGCTGGCCGACGGGTGCACTGTTGAAGTACTCGTTCGTCGCGTCCTTCAACTCGGGCTTGTCGTACAGCGCCGGCAGGGAGGGAAGTCGACCCTCGGCCTCGAAGGCGAGCATCTGGCCCTCCTCGTCGCTGAGGTAGTCGATCAGTTTGATCGCCATCTCCTGGTGCTTGCTGGTCTTCGGCACGGCGAGCCACGAGCCGCCCCAGTTGCCGCCTCCGCCGGGCACCGTCGCGATGTCCCACTTGCCGGCGTTCTCCTCGCCCGACTGGTCCTTGATGTAGCCGGTCATCCAGGCCGGGCACGCGACCGCTGCGAAGCTGCCGTTCTTGAAGCCCGCGTTCCACTCGTCGCTGAACGCCTTGAGCTGGGCCGACAGACCCGCATCGGTCATCTCGACCGCGTAGTCCCATGCCGTCTTGACGGCGGGGTTGGTCTCGATCACGAGGTTCTCGTCGCGGTCGAAGTACGTGTGGTCGCCCTGCTGCATGAGGATCGAGTTGTACGTGTTCGTCGAGGAGTCGATGAACCCGACCTTGTCGTCCTTGATGCCGGCCTCGAACTTCTTGCCGGTGGCGATGAAGTCGTCCCACGTGGGCCAGAGCTTGCCGACCTCCTCGCGATCGGTCGGCAGGCCGGCCTTCTCGAACAGGTCTCGGCGGTAGCACATCGCCAGGCCGCCGACATCGGTGCCGTAGCCGATCGTGGTCTTGCCATCGGACGAGGTCGCCTTGTCCCAGACCCACGGCAGCCAGCGATCCTTGAGGTCGTTGCCGCCCTCGTCCTGCAGGTTCACGAACTTGTCGGTGGCCGACAGGAAGGAGACCGTCTGGCCCTCCTCGATCGCGACCACGTCGCCCGAGTCGCCGCCGGCGGCAATCTGTTGGGTGAGCTTGGTGTTGTACTTGCCGAGGTCGCCCTCGGCGCTCTCGACGATCTTGACGCCGGGATTGGCCGCCTCGAACTTCTTGTACGCCTCCGAGTACCCGAACTTGCCGAACAGGTTCACGTGCAGCGTGATGTCGTCTCCGTCGTCGCCCGAGTCTCCCGAGCCGCACGCAGCCAGACCGCCCAAGGCGACGACTGTGGCGAGGGAGGCGGCGATCCGTCGTGTGCGATTCAACGTCGTGCCTTTCGTCGGTCTCCCACCCGTCCATGGGAGCGCTCCCATGAGTGTGGCGCGCATCACAGCCAGAAGTCAAGAGAAATTTGGGAGCGCTCCCAAAATGTTCCATCTCGGGTCGGTTCGTCGCTCGAGTGACGTATGCGCCGGGTGGGTCGCACGGACCCTTTCGTTCTGCGATTCCAGACCGTTTCTCGATTCCCGCTGCTACCTTCACGGAATCGGGATGGAGTACTCGCGCCGGAGGCCGCCATGTTCCACCGCATCGCCACCGGGGTCACCGTCGCGAGCGCGATCGCCGCAGGCTTGCTGCCCATGACGCCGACCGCCGCCTCGGCCTCCACGTCCGCGCCCTCGTCGGTGTCCGTCGTGTCGGACATCCTCGGCCTGCGAGCGAGCTGGCCGGCCGTCGACGGCGCGACCTCGTACCGGGCCTGGGTGACCGGGCTGCAGACCCAGACCGCGGTGACCGTCCCGGCGGACACCCGCGACGTCTTCCTCGGCCTGCCGGACACGACGACGGCCCGCAGCGTCTCGGTCGCCGCGGTGGTCGCCGCGACGCAGTCCGCGCCGGCCGTCTCGGCCACCCGGCGCGCGACGACCCCGGGTGGGACGGTGACGGTCCCCCGCACGCCGGGGACCGTCGTCTCCACGTCGCTGAAGGCGCGTCGCTCGACGTCGCTGGGCCTGGCCGGTCACGGGGGCATCCCCCGGACGGGCGCCGCCGGGATCTGGATCACCGTGGACGCCACGGCCGCGAAAAGGAACCGCACGGCCACGAGCGTCACCGTGTCGGCTCCAGGCGCGACGACCACGCTCACGCTCGCCCGCCGCGCCCGGTCCGTCCGCACGATGTACGTCCGCCCGGGCAGGATCACACTGCGTGCGGGCAGGGGCGCGGTCGCGGTGCGAGTCCGTGCCGTCGCCTGGAACCTGACCACACCGGCGTCCGCCGGCAGGACGGGGACGGTGAAGACGATCTCCCCGAAGTCCGTGCTCGGGTCCGCCGGGAACCTGAGGGCCGGGAGGTCCTCGTGGGTCACGGCGCGCGGAGGCTCCGTTCCCCCGACGGGCGTCGCCGGCGCCGTCGTGACGCTGACCGCAACCGGCTCGTCCAAGGTCTCGACGATCGGGGTCACCACCGTGGCGAGGGGCTCGGGGACACCCGTGCTCACGACCGTCCCGAGGCGGACCACGCAAGTCACGACTATCGTGCCGCTGGACGCAAAAGGCCGGTTCCGCGTCGTCAACGGGGCCGCGCCGGCATCGATCCGCGCGACCGTGACCGCGTGGATCTCGGCAGCGAACGCTGTCACGGCGGAACCCGGAGCTGCCGGCGAGTGGACCACGCCGCAGTCCGCCCGGGCATTGGCCACGGTGCCCCTGCGAGTGCGCGCAACGACCACGGTCGTCGTGGCCGGGCGCGCCGGGGTGCCGACGCTCACGGGCGCGACTCCCCCGACGGCCGTCCTGGTCACGGCGACCGCGTCCACGACGGCATCCGCGGCCACGATCGGCGTCGGCTCGACGACCGCCGCCCTGCGACCGCTGAGGCAGCGGCCCGACCAGTCGACCTGGTGGGTGCCGATCGCGGCGAACGGCACGATCGCCGTGCGCAACCTCGGCAGCACGAGCGCGAAGGTCGCTCTCGCGATCAGCGGCTGGACCACCGGCACGAGCCTGATCGACCCCGACACCCGCGTCGTGACCTCCGAGGCGGCGTACGGCACCCGCGACGCGGGTTCCGGTGAGCTGACCGTCCCGACGGCGAAGAAGCCGCCCGTCGGCGCCGTGCTCGCCTCGGGTCCCACGTCCGCCAACCCGCAGGGGTTCCTCGTGCGGGTCACGGACGGCACCGACAACGGCGACGGCACCACGACGCTGGCGACCCGCGACGCCTCGCTGACCGAGGCGGTTCGTCGTGGATCGCTCAGTCGCTCGTTCGACTTCGTGCCGACGCCCGACGGGCCTGCGGTCCACCGCGCGACGCGTGTGCAGCCGTCAGGACTGCTCGATCCGCACACCGTCACGTTCGACTGGGAACGAGAGGTCGGCGGCGACACGGCGGCCGCGACACTCGCGGGCTCGGCGTCGCTGACCGTGGACGGCGACATCGACATCGACGTCGGATGGCGAGGCGTGGACGGACACGCGACGCTCGAGCTGGTCGAGGCGCTGGACGCCTCGCTCGCCGCCGAGGCGGCCGCCTCCTGGTCCGAGCGGTTCGACGATCTCGCCGAGGTGTCGTTCGCGACCATCGTGTTCACGATCGGACCGGTTCCCGTCGTCATCCAACCCGGCCTCGAGGTCGACGCGTGGGCATCGGGAGCCGTCTCGGGCGCCGCGACCGTCGAAGGGCACCAGAGCGCCTCGGCCACGATCGGCATCGATCTCGACGACGGGCTCATCACCGACACCGACGCCGCATCCCCGACGGTGGAGGTCACGCGGGCCGAGGCCTCCTTGGAGGCAGAGGTCGGCATCGAGCCCGAGGCGGAGTTGGAGTTCTACGACCACGGAGAACTGGCCGTCGGCCTGCCGACCAGCCTCCGGGCCACGTGGACCTACCCGGAGTGCTCGATCGTGGTCAGCGGCCGACTCGCGTACTCGCTGAACGCGGGACTGGAGATCCTGTCGTTCGAGAAGGAGGCGTCGCACACCGGCACCATCCACGACCGCGAGTTCGGCCGGATCAAGCTCCCGTTCACGCCCGACACGTGCTTCGGACCGTGGCGGGGATCGATCGACGTCTCCACCTCGGCCACCACCTCCACCCCTGGCACTCCGTACGCCTGGGACGGTGTGGCAAGCGGCTCCTACACGGCGCTGAAGCCCACCTCGGAGTACGTCGACCCCAGGTCCTGGACGTACTACTCGGCGAACGTCTCCTACTCCGTCACGTCCAGGTCCTACGGGTGGTGCTCCCCACCTCCGGACGAGGCCGGGCCCTACTACGCCGCGCAGGTCCTCGAGGGGCAGGAATCACGAGCTGGCAACTCGGGAGACCTGAACTTCGTCGGCGGCTACGCGGTCGGGCTGCGGGACGGTCCCGACGGCACGTACGTGCACCCGGGGTCCGCCAACGTGGAGATCCCCGGCCAGTACCTGTGCCGCGGCTGGGAGGGTCCCTACAAGATCAACGAGGGGATCCTCGGCTTCACCCCGGGCGCGAGTGGCACCAGTTCGGACCGGCCCCTGAACGACACCGACCCGAGCCCCAAGCGACTCGTCGGCTCCACGACGTGGCTCGCCGATCCGGGTGGATTCCACGGCGACTCGTACGAATTCACGATCACCTACGACCTGACCCGCGAGGAGCTGTAGGCGCTCAGGCCGTGACCACGTGGTCCGTCCACCGGGGAACGACGAAGCCCCGCACCAAGGGCGCGGGGCTTCGGTCGTGATCGCGGGATCAGGCGTCGACGGACTCCTCGGCGGGGGCCGCCTCGTCCTTCTCCGTGACGGCGGTCAGCGAGATCTTGCCGCGATCACCGAGCTCGGCGATCTGGACCTGGATCTTGTCGCCGACCTTGACGACGTCCTCGACGTTGTTGACGCGCTGGCCACCGTTGAGCTCACGCAGCTTGCTGATGTGCAGCAGGCCGTCGCGGCCGGGGGCCAGCGAGACGAACGCGCCGAAGTCGACCGTCTTGACGACCGTGCCGAGGTAGCGCTCGCCGACCTCGGGCATCGTCGGGTTGGCGATCGCGTTGACGGCCGAACGGGCCGCCTCGGCCGCGTCGCCACCCTCGGCGCCGATGTAGACCGTGCCGTCGTCGTCGATCGAGATCTTCGCGCCGGTGTCGTCCTGGATCTGGTTGATCATCTTGCCCTTGGGGCCAATGACCTCGCCGATCTTGTCGACCGGGATCTTCACCGTGATGATCCGCGGGGCGTACGGGCTCATCTCGTCGGGCTCGCTGATCGCCTCGGCCATGACGTCGAGGATCGTCTGGCGCGCATCGTGGGCCTGCTGCAGGGCACCGGCCAGCACGTCGGCGGGGATGCCGTCGAGCTTGGTGTCCAGCTGCAGGGCCGTGACGAACTCGCGCGTTCCGGCGACCTTGAAGTCCATGTCGCCGTAGGCGTCCTCGGCACCGAGGATGTCGGTCAGCGTGACGAACTTCTGCTCGCCGTCGACCTCACCGGAGATCAGGCCCATCGCGATGCCCGCGACCGGGGCGCGCAGCGGCACGCCCGCGTTCAGCAGACCCAGCGTCGAGGCGCAGACCGAGCCCATCGACGTCGAGCCGTTCGAGCTGAGCGCCTCGGAGACCTGACGGATCGCGTACGGGAACTCCTCGCGCGTCGGCAGGACGGGCAGCAGGGCCCGACCGGCGAGCGCGCCGTGACCGATCTCGCGACGCTTCGGCGAGCCGACGCGGCCCGTCTCACCGGTGGAGAACGGCGGGAAGTTGTAGTTGTGCATGTAGCGACGCGTGGTCTCGGGCGAGAGCGTGTCGAGCTTCTGCTCCAGGTCGAGCATGTTCAGCGTCGTGACACCCAGGATCTGGGTCTCGCCACGCTGGAACAGCGCCGAACCGTGCACGCGCGGGATGACGCCGACCTCGGCGGACAGGGCGCGGATGTCCGCGAGCCCACGGCCGTCGATGCGGATCTGGTCGCGCAGGACGCGCTCGCGCATGAGCGACTTGGTCAGCGAGCGCAGCGCGGCGCCGAGCTCCTTCTCGCGGCCCTCGAAGCGCGCACCGAGCTGGTCGATGACGTTCGCCTTGATCTCGGACTCGCGGTCCTCACGCTCGGCCTTGCTCAGGATCGTGAGAGCCTGCGCCAGGTCGCCCGAGGCGATCTCCTTGACGGCGTCGTACGCATCGTCCTCGTAGTCGAGGAAGACCGGGAAGTCCTGGACGGGCTTGGCCGCGGAGGCGGCAAGCTCGGCCTGCGCGTCGCACAGCTGGCGGATGTACGCCTTGGCGGCCTCGAGGCCACCGGCGACGATCTCCTCGGTGGGCGCCTGGACGCCGGACTGGACGAGGTCCCAGGTCGACTCGGTGGACTCGGCCTCGACCATCATGATCGCGACGTCGTCGCCGGCGACACGGCCCGCGACGACCATGTCGAACACGGCCTCCTCGAGCTGGCTGTGCGTCGGGAACGCGACCCACTGGCCATCGATGAGGGCGACGCGGGTGGCGCCGACCGGGCCGCTGAACGGCAGGCCCGAGATCTGCGTGGACGCCGAGGCGGCGTTGATCGCGAGCACGTCGTACGGGGTGTCGGGGTTGAGCGCCAGGACCGTGATGACGACCTGGACCTCGTTGCGCAGGCCCTTCTTGAAGGTCGGGCGCAGCGGGCGGTCGATCAGGCGGCACGTGAGGATCGCGTCCTCGCTCGGGCGGCCCTCGCGACGGAAGAACGAGCCCGGGATGCGACCCGCGGCGTACATGCGCTCCTCGACGTCGACCGTCAGCGGGAAGAAGTCGAAGTGATCCTTGGGCTGCTTGCCGGCCGTGGTGGCCGAGAGCAGCATGGTGTCCTCGTCGAGGTAGGCGGCGACGGAGCCGGCCGCCTGACGGGCCAGCAGGCCGGTCTCGAAGCGAACCGTGCGGGTGCCGAAGCGACCGTTGTCGATGACGGTCTCGACGGAGTGGATGGTGTCGGACATGGACGTCCCTTCCGCAGGGCGGTGCCCTGCTTCTTCGGACGAGGCGGCACAGAACCCCGTATGGGGCGCCGGTCTTCGATCGAGGCCCTCGGGCCGCTCTGCGGTCCGGGAGCCACTACCGAGGACCGAGCCGGGGCCGACCTCGTCGGTGTCGTGGATATGGAGTTGTGCGCGTCCGGAACCAGGCCCGGACGAGAGAACGGGCGGTCATCCATGGAGGATGACCGCCCGATCAAGTCAGCGGCGCAGACCGAGGCGCTCGATGAGCGAGCGGTAGCGCTCGATGTCGTTGTTCTGCAGGTAGTTCAGCAGCCGACGACGCTGGCCGACCAGCAGGAGCAGACCACGACGGCTGTGGTGGTCGTGCTTGTGCTCCTTGAGGTGCTCGGTCAGGTGCGCGATGCGGCCGGTAAGCAGCGCGATCTGGACCTCCGGGGATCCGGTGTCGCCCTCGCTGGTGGCGTACTGCGCGATGATCTCGGACTTCGACAGGTCAGCCACCGTGGGGGCAGCAGTCTTCTTCGACACGTTTCTCCTTGGAGTTCCGTTGCACGGCGCGCCCGGGCCTGTTCACCGGGGCACTCTCGATCCGTGGCCGTTCGACGGCAACCATCAGTTTATCAGCGCCGACCCACGCGGTCCTAATCGAGGGCGGCCCGTGCGGCGCGCACGTCGCGGTGCATCTGCTCGAGCAGCGCGTCGACCGAGTCGAACGCCGTCATGTCCCGCAATCGGGCCACGAACTCGACCCGGATCCGGTGGTCGTAGAGCTCGAGGTCGTCGCGGTCGAGCACGTAGGACTCGACCCGGCGGCCGGTGACGCCCTCGAAGGTCGGATTCGTGCCCACGGAGGTCGCTGCCGGCAGTCGCGAGCCGTCCGGCAGGAGCACGCGCGTCGCGTAGACGCCGTCCGCGGGCACGACGGACGAGCCGTCCACCGGGACGTTCGCGGTCGGGAAGCCCAGTTCGCGACCACGCCGGTCCCCCGGCACGACGATGCCCTCGACCTCGTGAGGACGGCCCAGGATCGCGGCGGCCTGCTCGACGTCGCCGGCCGCGATGGCGGCCCGCACCCGCGTGGAGGAGAACGCCACGCCGTCGCCGGCCAGGGCGAACTCGGCGGCGACGAAGCCTTGGCGCTCCCCCACCTCGGTCAGGGTGTCGATCGAGCCGGACGCCTTGCTGCCGAACCGGAACCCGTGTCCGACGACCACGACGCGGGCGTCGCACTGGTCCAGGACGACGGCCCGGACGAAGTCCTCGGGGCTCCACGCGGCCATCTCGGGGGTGAAGTCGAGCACGCGCACATGGTCGGCGCCGTGGGCGTGCAGCAGCTCGATCCGCCGCTCGAGACTCGTGAGCCGACGGGGCGCGCGCTCGGGCGCGAAGATCGCGACGGGATGCGGGTCGAACGTCACCGCGACCGTCGCGACACCGCGGGCGGCCTCGCGCGTCGCGGCGAGCAGGGCCTGGTGACCGCGATGGACGCCGTCGAAGTTGCCGATCGTCACCGCAGACGGTTCGCCGACCGGGATGCCGGGTGCTCCCTCCACGGACTTCCAGATCGCCACGGCGTCACTCTAGCCACTCCTCACGCAGCGCCTCGCAGCGCGCCGATCGAATCGTCCGTGCAGGTGTCCCAGAAGCCCCCGACCACGTCGGTGATCTGGCCGAACGACGACGCCGCGAACAGGACTTCCTGGTAGTGCGTGATGTCGTAGTCGGTGGTGCCCATGTCGACGATGTCGAGCGGGCGGATCGTCATGTGGGCGAACTCCTCGATCTCCCCCGGGCTCGACAGGATGCCGGCGCCGTACGCCTTCAGTCCGTCGGGCTCGTGGACCACCCCGAACTCGAGGGTGAACCAGAACGTCTTGCTGACGAACTCCAACGCCTCGTCGGTCTCCACGCGTCGCGCCGCTGCCCCGGCCGCCTCGTACAGGTCCGTGAAGCGCCGGTCCGCGAGCGTGTTGCCGTGGCCGACGACCTCGTGCAGCACGTCGGGCTCGGGCGTGTAGAGCGGCACCGAGTGGTGGCGGACGTACTGCGTCGCCCAGAACCCGCGGTCGGCGAGCGCGCCGTAGAACTCGCGCAGCGGCACCAGACCGGCGGCCGGCTGGTAGGCGAAGCCCGTGAGCGACGCGAGCCGCTCGGTGAGCTCGGCGAGCTGCGGCACGTGGTCGTCGGGCAGGCCGAAGGCCTCCTTGCCGTCGAGGAACTCACGGCACGCGTGGGTCCGGTGCTTCTCACGCAGGTCGGCGCACACGACGCGCCAGACCTCGTGCTCCTCGTCGGTGTAGTCGATGACCGGCGGCGGCTCGCCCGGATGCCACCGCGCCGCCGCCGTGGCGATGCGGTCGCGGCGCTCCCGGTAGACCGGGTCCTCGAGCCCCGGGTGCCCCTGGCCCAACTCGACCGACACGCTGCCGTCGGACTTCTTCGTGATCGGCGCGAAGTACTGACCCTCTTCGAACATGTCCCTGCTCCTATGTCTCGATGACACCGTCGACCTCGCCGAGCGGCAGCTCCCTGCCGTCACGGGTCCGGGCCACGGCCGAGATGGTCACCCGGTCGCCGTCCTCGAGGAACGTCCGCGTGCTGCCGTCGCCGAGCGTCACCGGCTCGGCACCGTTCCAGGTCAGCTCGATGAGTGAGCCGACCTCGTCCCGCTCGGGTCCGCTGACCGTGCCCGAGGCGAACAGGTCCCCCGGCCGCAGCGACGCACCGTTGACGGTCAGGTGGGCCAGCATCTGCGCCGGGGTCCACGCCATCGACGCATAGGGCGGTCGGGAGACGACCGAGCCGTTGATCGCGACGGTCAGCCCGAGGTCGAGTCCGTGACCCGCCGGACGCAGGTAGTCCTGGAGTTCGGCGTGCGGCTCCGGGGGCTCGATCCGCGCGTCGGCGAGCGCCGCCCACGGCACGATCCACGGGGAGATCGACGTCGCGAACGACTTGCCCAGGAACGGCCCGAGCGGCACGTACTCCCAGGCCTGGATGTCGCGGGCGGACCAGTCGTTGACGACGCACACGCCGAACACGTGCTGCGCGAACTCCTCGGCGGCCACGGGGTGGCCGAGTTGCGAGCCGGCGCCGACGACGAAGCCGATCTCGGCCTCGATGTCCAACCGCGCGCTCGGCCCGAACCCGATCGTCCCGTCCGCCGCCCGGGTCTGGCCCGACGGGCGCCGCACGGGCGTTCCCGAGACGACGACCGTGCCGGCGCGCCCGTGGTAGCCGATGGGCAGGTGGTCCCAGTTCGGGGTGAGCGGATCACCGTCGGGGCGGAAGATCCGGCCGATGTTCGTCGCGTGGTTGCGCGAGGCGTAGAAGTCGACGTAGTCCGCGACCGCGAACGGTAGCACGAGCGTCACCTCCGTGGTGGGGCGCGCCCGCGGGCCGCCCTCGACGTGGGCGCCGACCGCGGCGCGCGCCTCCTCCCACGTCTCGGGTCCGGCAGCCAGCAGTGCGTCGAGCGAGCCGGCCGCGAACAGGTCGGGGCGCAGCGCCGTGACGTCGACGACGCCCGTCCCCACGCCCACGCCGACGCGCGGCCCGTCGAGGTCGGGGGCGGTGAAGCTGCAGTACGGCAGCGTGGTCGCGTCGAAGTCGGTCATGTGATCAGCCCCAGCGCCCGCAGGTCCGCGAGCGACTCGTCGATGCCGCACGTCCCGACGGAGCGGAAGAGCCGGCGTGCCTCGCCGAGTGACGCGAGATCCATCTCGTCCGCGGTGGCGTCGAGCACGGGCCGGGGGTCCTGGCCCCGGGTCGCGGCGACGACGGCGGCCATGACGTTGACGAACCCGTGTGCGCCGTCGTGCGCGACGGCGGCGTGCAGCCCCGCCGTCAGCTTGAACGGTTGGTCGTGCGCGACGCAGTGGACGACGGCCGCGGACACCTCCGCCGCACTGGGCACGTACGCCCCGCCGCACCGCAGCTTGAGGATCGCCCCGGTCGGGACGTCGAACCCCTCACCCCACGCGCGTTCGACCACCGTCGGCTCCTCGGGCAGGTCGTCGCTGCGGCCCCACACCTCCGTCGAACCGCGCACGACGGCGACGTCCAGCGGCTCGTCGAGCAACGCGAGCAGGTCGGGCCAGCGCGCCTCGTCGCACACGAACGGGCCGACGAGGGCGCCCTCGGGCGCGGCCCGTCGAGCCAGGTGCGCCTTGAGTGCGACGTCGAGCGGCGCGTTGCCCGGCGGGAAGATCGCCGCGTCGTCGAAGAACCGCTCGAACGTCATCCGCGCCCCCACGACAGGTGGTAGACGCCGTCGTCGACGGCTCGCCCGCCCTCGCCGAGCTCGAGCGGACGGAACGTGTCGACCATGACCGCGAGCTCGTCGAAGCGTTCGGCGCCGAGACTCGCCTCGATCGCCGCCGGCACCGGACCGTGCGAGTGCCCGCCCGGGTGGACCGAGATCGAGCCCTTCGCGATGCCGGAGCCCTTGCGCGCCTCGTAGTCGCCGTCGACGTAGAACATGATCTCGTCGGAGTCGACGTTCGAGTGGTAGTACGGCACCGGGATCGAGAGCGGGTGGTAGTCGACCTTGCGCGGCACGAAGTTGCACACGACGAAGTTGTTGCCCTCGAAGACCTGGTGCACCGGTGGCGGCTGGTGCACGCGGCCCGTGATCGGCTCGAAGTCGGCGACGTTGAACGCGTACGGGTAGAGGCAGCCGTCCCAGCCGACGACGTCGAACGGATGCCGTGGCACGACGTGGACCGTGCCCGACAGGCCTGCCGGTCCGGACCCGCGATGCTTCACGTACACCTCGACGTCGGTCTCGTCGCGCACCTCGGGATCGCCCGGACCGCGCAGGTCACGCTCGCAGTACGGCGCGTGCTCCAGCAGCTGCCCGAACCGCGACAGGTAGCGCTTGGGCGGGCCGATGTGGCTGTTCGCCTCGATGCAGTAGGCGCGGACGTCCCCGTCCGGCACCCACCGGTGGGTCGTGGCCCGGGGAATGACGAGGTAGTCGCCCGGCCCGAACGGCAGGTGCCCGAACACCGTCTCGAGCACTCCCCTGCCGGCCTCGACGAACACGCACTCGTCGCCTGTGGCGTTGCGGTACAGCGGCGAGGTCCGGGCCCCCACGGCGTACGAGATCCGCACGTCACCGTTCCCCAGCACGAGCCGGCGGCCCGTCACGAGGTCCCGTTCGGCGTCGTCGAACAGGTCGTGCAGCCGCAGGTGGCGCGGCAGCAGGGGCTCGTTGGGGGTCGTCGACTGATCGGGCAGCGCCCACGACCGCGCCTCGACGATCGCCGACGGGACGCCCACGTGGTACAGCAGCGACGAGTCGGAGCTGAAGCCCTCCTCGCCCATCAGCTCCTCGCGGTACAGCGAGCCGTCGGCGGCGCGATGCTGCGTGTGCCGCTTGGGCGGCACCTCCCCGGACCTGCGGTAGTGCGCCATCAGGAGCTCCCCGTCCTAGAAGTTTCCACGGCGTGCCTGCTCGCGCTCGATCGCCTCGAACAGCGCCTGGAAGTTCCCCTTGCCGAAGCCGAGCGACCCGTGCCGCTCGATCAGCTCGAAGAACACGGTGGGCCGGTCACCGACCGGCTTCGTGAAGATCTGCAGCAGGTACCCGTCCTCGTCGCGGTCCACGAGGATCCCGCGACGCTGCAGCTCCTCGATCGGCACCCGGACCTCGCCGATGCGCTCGCGAAGCTCGGGATCGGTGTAGTACGAGTCGGGCGTGGCCAGGAACTCGATGCCGGCATCGCGCAGCGCATCGACCGTCGCCAGGATGTCCTGGGTCGCGAGAGCGAGGTGCTGTGCCCCCGGACCGTCGTAGAACTCCAGGTACTCGTCGATCTGGGACTTCTTCTTGCCGACCGCCGGCTCGTTGAGCGGGAACTTGACCCGGTGGTTGCCGCTCGCCACGACCTTGCTCATCAGGGCGCTGTACTCGGTCGCGATGTCGTCGCCGACGAACTCGGCCATGTTCGTGAAGCCCATGACCCGGTTGTAGAAGTCGACCCATTCGTCCATCCGGCCGAGCTCGACGTTGCCCACGACGTGGTCGAGCGCCTCGAAGATGCGCTCCGGGGCGCCGGCCGGCCGCCTCATGGTGGACCGGCGCTCGACGTAGCCGGGCAGGTAGGGGCCCGAGTACCGGCTCCGGTCCACGAGCGTGTGCCGGGTCTCGCCGTACGCGCCGATCGCCGCCATCCGCACCGTGCCGTGCTCGTCGGTGACGTCGTGGGGTTCGGCGAGGATCGTGGCGCCCTGCTCGCGCGCGTGGCGCACGCAGGCGTCGACGTCGGGCACCTCGAGCGCGATGTCGACGATGCCGTCGCCGTGCCGGCGGTGGTGGTCCAGCACCGCACTGTGCAGGGCGACCCCGCCCTTGAGCACGAACCGCACGGCACCGCTCGCGAGGACGTACGCGTGGTGGTCGCGGTTGCCCGTCTCGGGTCCGGAGTACGCGACGAGGTCCATGCCGTAGGCGGACATGAAGAAGTGGGCGGACTGCGTCGCGTTGCCGACGTTCCACACGATGGCGTCCCAGCCGGTGACCGGGAACGGGTCGGTCGTGGGGTCGTGCTCGACGAGGCCGACCAACTGCTGCAACTGGTCGAGGTCGAGGTGCGCGAGGCGTTCGGCGTCCGTCAGATCGAGGGTCATGTGACCCAGCACACGCCTTTCCCTCGATCTGTGCAACCGGTCCATTTCGAGGTGATCAGGAACGACAGTACGACCAGTCAGACCGGCTACGGACTGGTCAGATTGCTAGGCTGAGCGCATGGTGGATCGTTTGGACGTCGCCCTCATCGAGGCGATGCACACGCACCCGCGGGTCGGCGACCTCGAGCTGTCGCGCCTCCTCGGCGTGGCCCGCGCGACGGTCCAGTCGCGCCTGCGCAAGCTGGAGGCGACCGGAGTCATCACCGGCTACGGGCCCGACATCGACCTCGCTGCGGCCGGTCACCCGGTCCAGGCCTTCGTCACGTTGCAGATCGTGCAGGGCTCGATCGACGCCGTGACGGAGGAGCTCGAGTCACTGCCGAACGTGCTCGAGGCCTTCATCACGAGTGGCGATGCGGACATCGTCTGCAAGATCGCGGCGACGTCCCATGAGGACCTCAAGGACACCCTCCTGCACATCAGCGGCTCCGGATCGGTCGCCCGCACGAGCAGTGTGATCGTGTTGTCCGAGCTCGTGCCGGCCCGCGTCCTGCCGATGCTGCGCAAGGGCGCGGCCGACCCTCCCCCGCGCGCGCCCGCGTTCCGCTGACCCGGGCACGGATGGTCCAGACTGGTCGCATGCTGACCGTGCTCGTGGCACTCGTCGCCAACGCGTTGATCGCGTGTGCCAAGAGCATCGCCGCGGCGCTGACCGGCTCGGCGTCGATGGTCGCCGAGGCGGCGCACTCGTGGGCCGACACCGGCAACGAGGTCGCCCTCGTCATCGCCGAACGTCGCGGCTCCCGCCCGCGCGACCCGTCGCACCCGCGCGGCTACGGCCGGGCCACCTACCTGTGGTCGCTGATCGCCGCGTTCGGGCTGTTCGTCGCCGGCTCGGTCGTGTCGCTGTGGCACGGCGGGGCGCAGGTGTGGGACGAACTGCAGGGTCACGGCTCGACGGAGGAGCCCGAGTACCTCGTCAACTACCTCGTGCTCGCCGTCTCGTTCGCGCTCGAGGGGACGTCGTTCCTGCAGGCCCGTCGCCAGGTCCGGGCGCAGGCCGCGCGATTCCATCTCCGCCCGATCCAGTTCGTCAACCGCACGTCCGACTCGACCTTGCGGGCCGTGTTCTTCGAGGACCTCTCCGCCCTCGTCGGTCTCGTGTTCGCGGCTGGCGGCATCGCCTTGCACGAGATCACGGGCGACGCGATCTGGGACGCGCTCGGGTCGATCGCGATCGGCCTGCTGCTCGGCGCGGTCGCGATGTTCCTGATCAGCCGCAACATGGACTACCTGCTCGGCGACGCCGTCGTGCCCGGCGTCCGCGAGCAGTTCATCGAGAAGGTGCTGGCGCATCCGGAGGTCGAGCGGCTCACCTACCTGCACATCGAGTTCGTCGGCCCGCGGCGTGTCTTCCTCGTCGCCGCCGTCGACCTCACCGGCGACGACCGCGAGACCGATCTCGCCCGGCGGCTTCGACGGCTCGAGGCGGAGCTGGAGACCGACGAGCTGATCGAGGACGCCGTGCTGACCCTCGCCGCTCCCGACGAGACCGAGCTGTTCGCCGATCGACCGAGCTGAGCCGGCCGGGGAGACTCTCATCCCCCGCTCATGCGCGGTTTCGTCGGACGCGTCACCATGGAGGGCATGGTCTCCCGTGAGCTGCTCGGCGGAATCGCCGTCGGTGCGGTGCTGGTCGCGCTCGGCGCGGTGCTGGTCGACCGCCTCACGCCGGAGCCTGTCGGCGGCGGGTCCGTGACGCCCGTCGTGATCTCCCCGAGGTCGTCCGCCGAGGACACGAGCATCGCGACGCCGGAGCCGGCCGCCACCACCGCCGCGACGGCACCGCCGGTGGCGCCACGTGCCGCGCGGACGACCCCGACGCCCGCCACCTCGCCGGCGCCGCGCGAGACCGGCGACGACAAGGCCACTTCGCCGACCGAGCCGACGACGTCCCCGCGATACCGCGCGCGCCCCGTGCGCGCCACCCCCGTCGACGGCCATGAGCACGATCACCGTCACCGTCATCGTCACGACGACGACCGGCGCGACGACGATCGTCGACGCGACCGGTGAGACGCCCCCGGCCCTCGGTACGCGATCGCATCGCGATCGCCGTGGCCGGGCTCGTCACGGCAGCCCTCGTCGGCACCGGGGTGGCGATGTGGATCGTCGAGAGCCGCCGCATCGACCAGGCCATCGACGACTCCATCCGCACCGAGATGGCGGAGTTCCGCAAGATCGGCGGCGATGACGCGGACGTGCGACTGGACACGTTCCTCGCCCAGAGCGTCCCGGCGATCGGCGAGGTGCTGTGGATGTTCCCCACGCAGGGCGACCCCAGCTACGTCGGTCAGCCCGAGTCCGGCCTGCTCGACTCGGCCACCCTCGCCCGGACGGTCGACGGCCTGCGCTCGAACGGCGGGATCACCGACCTCACGGTCGACGGGCACGCCTACCGCATCGGCGTGCTGCCGGTCATCGAGGACGACCGGAACGCGGCCCTCGTCGTCACCCGGAACCGCTCCGCGGCCCATGCCGCCCTGCGCGACCTGCTGACGACGTACGCCCTCACCGCCGCGCTCGCGCTCGTCATCGTCGTCGCGGTCTCCCGCTGGTTGGCCGGTCGCCTGCTGCGCCCGGTCACCCGCCTGCGGGACACCGCCCGGGCGATCAGCGCCGGCTCGCTCGACGAACGCATCGAGGTGACCGGGCACGACGACCTCACCGACCTGCAGGTGACCTTCAACGAGATGCTCGACCGGCTCGAGGACGCGTTCACGAGTCAGCGCCAGACCCTCGACGACGCGGGCCACGAGCTGCGCACGCCGCTCACGGTCCTGCGCGGGCACCTCGAGGTGATGGATGCGCGCGATCCGGAGGACGTCGCCGGCACCCGCGCACTCCTGCTCGACGAGATCGACCGGATGTCACGACTCGTCGACGAGCTGCTCATCCTGGCGAAGGCGCGTCGCCCCGACTTCATCCATCGCCGCGAGACGGACCTCGCCGCGCTCGGGGACGGCATCTGGGCCCGGTGTGTGGCCCTCGCCGACCGGGACTGGCGATCGGCACTCGAGGCCACCGGGACCGCCGACCTCGACGGCCAGCGCGTGACCCAGGCGGTCCTCCAGCTGGCCGACAACGCCGTGCGTCACACCCGCTCGGGCACGACGATCACGCTCGGCAGCAGGCGCTCGGGCGACACCGTCGAGTTCTGGGTGGCCGACACGGGCCCGGGCGTCCCCACGCAGGACCGCGAGGAGATCTTCGAGCGGTTCACGACCGGGGAGCACAGCTCGAGCTCCGGCCTCGGCCTGTCGATCGTGCGGGCGATCGCGGTCGCCCATGGTGGGAAGGTGGGAGTCGAGGACCCGTCGTCCGGCACCGGCGCCGTCTTCAGGATGCGCCTGCCCCGGGAAGGAGCGAGCACATGAACCGCGTGCTGGTGGTCGAGGACGAGGAGCGGATCGCCGCGTTCATCGCGAAGGGCCTGCGCTCCGAGGGGTTCACCCCGACCGTCGCCGGCGACGGCACCATCGGACTCGACCTGGCGCGCGGCGGCGAGTTCGACCTCGTCGTGCTCGACCTCGGCCTGCCGGGCACGGACGGCTTCACGGTGCTGCGGACGCTGCGCGAGACCCGTCCGGAGCTGCCGGTGATCGTGCTCACCGCTCGCGACTCGGTGTCCGACACCGTCGCGGCGCTCGAGGGCGGCGCCGCCGACCACATGACCAAGCCGTTCCGGTTCGCCGAACTCGTCGCCCGCATCCGGTTGCGCCTGCGCACTGCGTCGTCACCGACGGCGGTCGACGACGAGCTGACGGCCGGGCCGGTGCGCCTGGACCTGCAGGGTCGCCGCGCCTACGCCGACGACCGCGAGGTCGAGCTCTCGGCCCGCGAGTTCGCCCTGGCGGAGGTGCTGCTGCGCCATCGCGGACAGGTGCTCTCGCGCGAGCAGCTGCTGTCGCTCGTGTGGGGCTACGACTTCGATCCGGGCTCCAACGTCGTCGACGTCTACGTCGGCTACCTGCGCAAGAAGCTCGGCGCCGACCTGATCACCACGGTGCGCGGCATCGGCTATCGCGTGCAGTGACGACCGGCGCGGTGGGCGTGGTGCCCGTGCCGGTGGTGATGGCCGCCGCGATGCGCGCGTCGGTCATCGTGCTTCCTCGCGCCGTGACGATGGGCGTGACCCACCTTCTTGCCGCCGCACTTCGCGTCCGTGGGCTTGACGGTGGGCTTCGTCGTCGGCGCGGTCGTGGGCGTGACGGTGGGCTTCGTCGTCGGCGCGGTCGTGGGCGTGACGGTGGGCTCCGTGGTCGGGGTCGTCGTCGGCTCGGTCGTGGGGACGGAGGTGGGGACGGTCGTCGCGGCCGTCGTCGGGATGGTCGTCGGGGCGGACGTGGGATCGTTCTGCGCCCCACTCACGGCAGCCGCGGCCGAGACCGGCTCCGCGCCGCCCACGGCCGCGTGCGCGACGGCGAGGCCTCCCACGGTCAGAGCGACCGTTCCGCCCAGGGCGACGAGTCCACTGCGGAAGTTGGAGCTCATGGGGAATCCTCCTCGATCGGTGGATCCCAGCGTCCCGTCTGTCGATGAGACCGACGTGAGCCGTCGATGAGAGTGCTCTCATGGACGACCGCCCGCTCAGACCAACGGCCGCCAGACCTGCAGGATCCGCTCATAGACCCGCGAGATCGTCGGCCGGGAGCCCCACGTCTGCTGGTCGAGGGGCTTCGCGCGCTCGGCATCGCGGGCGAAGATCCGGCTCATCCCCTCGGCCAGACCCTCGTCGAGGACCTCGAGGTTGATCTCGTAGTTGCCGGTCAGGCTCAGCCGGTCGATGTTGGCGGTGCCGATCGTGGACCATTCACCGTCGATCGTCATCGTCTTGGCGTGCACCATGTGGTCGGAGTACCGCAGGATCTCGACCCCCGCGTCGAGCAGCCGGCCGAAGTAGCCGCGCGCGACGAAGTCCGCCACGACGTGGTTCGACACCCGCGGCACGAGGATCCGGACGCGCACGCCGCGGCGGCTGGCGTCGATGAGCGCCTCGAGGATGTTGCGGTCGGGGATGAAGTACGCCTGCGTGATCTCGATCGTCGACGTCGCCCGGTCGATCGCCTCGAGGTACATCCCGCGGATCGGGTAGATCAACTGGCGCGGCACGTTGCGGTGCGCGCGCACGTACGGATCCCACGTCGACTCCGCGAGGGGCTTGAGGTCGTCCTCGGGCCGGACCGCGTTCCAGAAGTCGACGAACGCGTTCTCCAGGTCCCACACGGCCGGGCCGGTGACCGCGACGTGGGTGTCGCGCCACTCCGTGGCGTACAGGCTGCCGATGTTGTAGCCACCGACGAACCCGATCATGTCGTCGACCACGAGGATCTTGCGGTGGTCCCGCCCCCACGAGCGCGGGCTGAAGAACGCCCAGCTGCGCGGCCGGATCGGGTACCGCATCACGCGGATCCCGGGCGCGAACCTGAAGAAGCTCGGTCGCACGACGAGGTTGGCGAAGCCGTCGTAGACGACGCAGACCTCGACGCCACGATCCGCGGCCTCGCGCAGGGCCCGCTTGAACCGCCGGCCCATCGGGTCGTCCTTGACGATGTACGACTCGAGCAGCACGCGCCGCCGGGCTCCGGCGATCGCCGCGAGCATGTCGTCGAAGAGCGCCTCACCCGAGACGTAGACCTGCACCTCGTTGCCGCCGCCGATCGTGAAGTGCTCCGCCTCGATCCGCGGCAGCGGTGGGGTGCCCTTGCCACGCAGGATCTTGCGGACCTTGCTGGCGGTCATCAGCGAGAACGCCGCCAGGACGGGGGCGACGAGTCCGGCGAGAACCGTGCGGCGCAGGAGGTGGTGCGGCCAGGGTCTCGCGGTGGGCATGGCCCTCAGCCTAGGGCGTGTCAGACGAAGACGGCGACCGGGCGCGCGCCGGGGCCGGCGGCCTCGTAGAGCGCGAGGAACCGACCGTCGGGATCGAACAGCGCGACCGGCCCGGCCGCGTCGAGCGTGAGGCCCGGGAGGGCGCGTCCGAAGCGCACCGCCTGCGCGTCCTGCGGACCGAGGTCGACCGACGTGAACGAGGCGCGGGCGGCGTCGTCGATGTCCACCATCGTGAATTCGGCCGCCAGCTGGTCGAGTGTGCGCGCGACATCGAGGCCGAAGCCGCCGACGCGCGTGCGCCGCAGCGCCGTGAGGTGGCCACCGACGCCGAGGGCGGCACCGAGGTCGCGGGCCAGGGCGCGCACGTACGTGCCGCTCGAGCACACAACGCGGACGTCCGCCTCGGCTCGCTCCCCGGGCCGGAACGCGAGCAGCTCGAAGGTGGAGACCTCGACGGGGCGTGCGTTGAGGATGACCTCCTCGCCGGACCGCACCCGCGCGTAGGACCGCTTGCCGTCGACCTTGATCGCCGAGACGGCCGACGGGACCTGTTCGATGTGGCCGGTCAACGGCATCATGGCGGCTCGCACGGACGCGTCCGACACGGCCGACGCGTCCGAGACGTGCGTGACGTCGCCCTGGGCGTCGTCGGTGACGGTCGTGGCGCCCAGCGCGATCGTCGCGAGGTACTCCTTGTCGGCACCGGACAGGTGCCCGAGCAGACGGGTCGCCCGGTTGACCCCGACGACGAGCACGCCCGTCGCCATGGGATCGAGCGTGCCCGCGTGACCGACCTTGCGGGTGCCCGCGAGCCGTCGGACCCTGGCGACCACGTCGTGCGACGTCCAGTCGCTCGGCTTGTCCAGGATCACCAGGCCCGCGGGCGGCTGGTCATTCAGCGGAGTCGTCCTCATCTTCGTGCTTCTTGTACGGATCGGCGTCGCCGGCGTACTGCGCACCCTGTGCCTGCTCGGCCACCCGGGCGTCGGACTCGCGGGCCTTCGCCAGCAGGTCCTCCAGCTCGCGGGCCGTCTCGGGCACCGAGTCGAGGAAGAACTCGATCGACGGCGTGTGCCGCACCCCGAGCAGCTTGCCGACCTCGGAGCGGATCAGGCCGGTGGCGCTCGTGAGCGCCGCCGCCGTGTCCGCCCGGGCCTGCTCATCTCCCAGGACCGTGTAGAACACCGACGCGTGCTGACCGTCGCCGGTCAGCCGCACGTCCGTGATCGTGACGAAGCCCAAGCGGGGGTCCTTGACCCGCCGCTCGAGCATCGCCGCGACGATGTCCTTGATCCGGTCCGACTTCTGGGCGTGACGTGGGCCCGCCATGGGTCAGTCCCGCTTCTTCTCGACGAGCTCGAAGGCCTCGATGATGTCGCCGACCTTGATGTCGCTGTAGGTCAGGACGATGCCGCACTCGAAGCCCTCGCGGACCTCGGACGCGTCGTCCTTCTCGCGACGCAGCGACGCCACATCGAGGTTGTCGGCCACGACCGCGCTGTCGCGGATGACCCGCACCTTCGCGTTGCGCCGGATGACGCCGTCGATGACCATACAGCCCGCGATGTTGCCGCCCTTGACCTTGCTCGAGCGGAAGATGTCGCGGATCTCGGCCTGGCCGAGCGTCTTCTCCTCGTAGATCGGCTTGAGCATGCCCTTGAGCGCTGCCTCGATCTCCTCGATGGCCTGGTAGATCACCGAGTAGTAGCGGATCTCGACACCCTCGCGGTCGGCCAGCTCCGTCGCCTTGCCCTGGGGCCGGACGTTGTAGCCGATGATGACCGCGTTGGACGCCGCGGCGAGGTTGACGTCGGTCTCGGTGATGGCACCGACACCACGGTCGATGACCCGCAGCGCGACCTCGTCGCCGACCTCGATACCGGCCAGCGAGTCCTCGAGGGCCTCGACCGAACCGGAGCCGTCGCCCTTGAGGATCAACAGCAGCTCGTCGGTCTCGCCCTTCTCCATCGAGGACATGAAGTCCTCGAGGGTGCGGCGGCCCGAACGCTTCGCGAGCATCGCATTGCGCTCGCGCGCCTCGCGCTTCTCGGCGATCTGGCGAGCGATCCGATCGTCCTCGACGACCATGAAGTTGTCGCCGGCTCCGGGCACGGCCGTGAGGCCGAGCACGAGGGCGGGACGCGACGGGGTCGCCTCGTCGATGTTCTGGCCGTGCTCGTCGAGCATGGCGCGGACGCGGCCGAAGGCCGGTCCCGCCACGAGCGAGTCGCCGACGCGCAGCGTGCCGCGCTGGACCAGGACGGTCGCGACCGGACCACGGCCACGGTCGAGGTGCGCCTCGATCGCGAGGCCCTCGGCGTTCTGGGTCGGGTTGGCCCGAAGGTCCAGGGACGCGTCAGCCGTCAGCACGATCGCCTCGAGCAGGTCCTCCAGACCGGTGCCGGCCTTGGCCGACACGTCGATGAACATCGACTCTCCGCCGTACTCCTCGGGAACGAGGCCGTACTCGGTGAGCTGACCGCGCACCTTGGACGGGTCGGCGCCGGGCTTGTCGACCTTGTTGACCGCCACGACGATCGGCACACCGGCCGCCTTCGCGTGGTTGAGCGCCTCGACCGTCTGCGGCATGACGCCGTCGTCGGCCGCGACGACCAGGATCGCGATGTCGGTCGCCTGGGCACCACGGGCACGCATGGCGGTGAACGCCTCGTGGCCCGGGGTGTCGATGAAGGTGATCGCGCGCTCGTTGCCGTCGACCTCGGTCGTGACCTGGTAGGCACCGATGGACTGCGTGATGCCACCGGCCTCCTTGGCCACGACGTTGGCGTTGCGCAGCGCGTCGAGCAGCTTCGTCTTGCCGTGGTCGACGTGACCCATGACGGTGACGACCGGCGGACGGGCCTCGAGATCGGCCTCGTCGCCCTCGTCCTCGCCGAACTCCAGCGAGAACGACTCGAGCAGCTCGCGGTCCTCGTCCTCGGGCGAGACGACCTGGACGTCGTAGTTCAGCTCCTCGCCGAGGATCTGCAGCGTCTCGTCGTTGACCGACTGCGTGGCCGTGACCATCTCACCGAGGTGGAACAGCACCTGCACGAGCGATGCCGCGTCCACGCCGATCTTCTCGGCGAAGTCGGTCAGCGAGGCGCCGCGCGCCATGCGCACGATCTCGCCGTTGCCCTTCTTGACCCGCACGCCGCCGATCGCCGGCGCCTGCATCTGGTCGAATTCCTGGCGCTTCGCGCGCTTGGACTTGCGGCCACGGCGCACCGGTCCCCCGGCGCGACCGAACGCGCCCTGGGTGCCACCACGCTGGTTGCGACCGGGTCCACCGGGACGACCGCCCGCGGGAGGACCGCTGAAGCCGCCGCCACCGGGACGACCCGCGCCGCCACCGGCGCCGCCGGGACGACCCGCACCGGCACCGGGACGACCGCCGGGAGCCGGCCGAGCGCCGCCACCCTGGCGGGCGCTTCCGGCCTGACGCGCCGGACCGATCGACGACTGCTTGGGCATCATCGCGGGGTTCGGACGGGGCATGCCCGGGCGAGCCGGGGCTCCGCCCTCACGCCCGGCCGGCGGACGCGGCGGACGGTCCTGCTGCATGCCCTGCTTCGACGAGAAGGGGTTGTTGCCCGGACGTGCGCCACCGGGACGCGGGCCGGGACGGGCGCCGCCACTGGTGGGCAGGCCACCGGCCTGGCCCGGACGGGGCGCCGGAGCCGGAGCCGCGGGACGCGGACCGGGGGTACGCGTCGGCGCCGGACCCGGACGGGGTCCGGCCGACGCTGCGGGGGCCTCCGCGGCAGGTGCCTGCGGCGCGGGGGCCTCGGCGGCGGCGGGGGTCTCGACGACCGGGGCGGGGGCCTCGACGACGGGCGCGGGGGCCTCGACGACCGGGGCGGGGGCCTCGGCGACGGGGGCCTCGACCGGCGCCACCTTCTCGGCGGCCGGCGCAGGCCCGGGCTTCGCGGCGGGGGCCTTCTTGGCGCCCTTCTTCGCACCCATCTCGACCAGGCGGGCGCCGTGCTCCTCCTTGAGGCGGCGCACGACGGGGGCCTCGACGGTCGAGGACGCGGACTTCACGTACTCGCCCATGTCCTTCAACGTGGACAGGACGACCTTGCTCTCAACACCGAGCTCTTTGGCGAGCTCATGGACTCTGACAGCCACTGTTCTCCTTCAGGGTGATCCCGCCCTGAAGGAGGCAAGGATCACGAATTGACGTACAGGCTCATTTCGACGTCTTCATCGAATGCTCATGAGCGTGTGCTCCGATTTCGTGTCGGTGGGCCCCCACTGAGATTCAGTGGAGCGTCCCACGATGGTCAGGCGCTCTGGTCGGCCTTGGCCCGGACCCACGAGGCGACGGCGTCCGTCCTGACGGGTCCTTCGAGACGAAGGGCCCTGACGAACGCCCGCCGGTCGAGAGCGAGCTTCAGGCACCGTTCCGTGGGGTGCAGGTGCGCTCCGCGGCCCGGTCGGGAACCGTCGAGGTCGGGGTCCACGGTCCAACCCGCTTCGTCCCGGCCGGCGACGACCCTCACCAGAGTGGTCTTGTCCACACGCTGCCGACAACCGACGCACGTGCGGATCACCATCGTCAAGTCTAGCCGCTCGCACGTGATGACGACGAATCGCCACCCCCGGCGGTCCCGGGGACGGGTGCCGTGTCAGGCCGGATGTCGATGCGCCAGCCGGTCAGCTTCGCGGCGAGCCGGGCATTCTGGCCCTCCTTGCCGATCGCGAGCGACAACTGGAAGTCCGGCACGACGACGCGCGCCGAGCGCGCCATCTCGTCGACGATCGTCACGCCCTTGACCTGGGCGGGCGACAGCGCGAAGGCGATGAACTCGGCGGGCACCTCGCTGAAGTCGACGATGTCGATCTTCTCGCCGTGCAGCTCGTGCATCACGGCGCGGACGCGCTGGCCCATCGGGCCGATGCACGCGCCCTTGGCGTTGACGCCCTGCGTGTTGGCCTTGACCGCGATCTTCGTGCGGTGACCGGCCTCGCGGGCGATCGCGGCGATCTCGACCGTGCCGTCGGCGATCTCGGGCGACTCGAGCGCGAACAGCAGCTTCACGAGGTTCGGGTGCGTGCGCGAGACCTTGACCCGCGGGCCGCGCAGGCCGCGCTCGACCTCGTAGACGTACGCCTTGAGCCGCTCGCCGTGCGCGTACCGCTCCTCGGGGACGCGCTCGGTCGCCGGCAGCACCGCCTCGATCGAGCCGATGTCGATCAGGACGTCGCCGGGCGACCGGCCCTGCTGGATGACACCGGACACGATGTCGCCCACCCGGCCGGAGAACTCGCCGAACTTCTGCTCGTCCTCGGCATCGCGGATGCGCTGCATGATCAGCTGACGTGCGACCGTCGCGGCGAACCGGCCGAAGTCCTCGGGCGTGTCGTCGAACTCCTCGGTCCACGTCGGCACGGGCGCGGCGGGCTCGTCGTCCTCGCCGGCCGGCTGCGTCTTGTCGGCGAGCCGTTCGCGGGCCCACACCGTGACATGGCCGCTCTTGCGGTCCAGTTCGACGCGCGCGTTCTGCTGGGCGCCGGCCGTCTTGTGATAGGCCGACAGCAGCGCGGTCTCGATCGCGTCGACGACGACGTCGACGCTGATCCCCTTCTCGCGCTCCAGCAGCCTCAGGGCGCTCATGTCGATGTCCATCAGACGTCCTTCCGGTTCAGCTCGATCTGCACGACGGCCTTGTCGATCTCGTCGTAGGGGAAACGCGTGGCATCGCCCTTGACCAGCAGGTCGACGCCGGTGTCGTCGCTGTCGCCGACCCGCGCCTCGAAGCGCTCGCCGTCGACGAGGTCGACCGCCACGACGCGCCCGGCGTTGCGGCGCCAGTGGCGCACCTCCGTGAGCGGCCGGTCGACACCCCGCGAGGCGACCTCGAGGGTGTAGGGGTCCTGGCCCATCACGTCGGACTCGTCGAGCACCACCGAGATGGCGCGGGTCGCCTTCGCGATCTCGTCGATGCCGATGCCGCCGTCGGCGTCGACGGCGACGAGGAGGCGGCGCTCCTTCTTGCCCCGCAGCTCGACGCTCTCGAGGTCGAGCCCCAACGAGGTGGTCACGGGCGTGAGGAGCTCCTCGATCCGGCTCGTGTCGCTGGATGTCATGGGTGCTCCTCTTCTGTTGTGAACCGTGCGGACCCCACCCTATCGAAGTCTGGGCCATGGGTACTCTGCCCACGTGAGCAGCCGACGCGTCGTCCTGACCGCCGCAGCCGGCGGAGCGGTGGCCCTGACCGGCCTCTTCGTCACCGGGACGTTCGACGACGCACTGCGCGCCGTGGGCGCCGACCCGAAGCCACTCCCCCGCCCCGAGGACTCCTCCCTGCTGAAGGCAGTCGTCGAGGACCAGCAGCGCGTGCTCTCGATCGCCCGGGGTTCCAGTGCGAACGAGGTCGTCACGCTCGTGGCGGCACAGCTCGAGCAGCTCGGCGCGACCCCCGGGACCGAGCAGGTCGCCGGTGATCTCGCGACCTCGCTGCGCGACGCGGCGAAGCACCGCGCGGCCGATGCGCGCGCGGCGATCTCCCCGGAGTTCGCCCAGGTGCTGGCCTCCATGTCGGCCGGACTCACCCAGGCGGTGACGGCGGTATGAGCGAACTCACGCTGACGCAGAACTGGCTCGCGCTGGAGCACGAGGCGATCTGGGTCTACGAGCTCGTCGGCGCCCGCGTGCGCGACGTGCGGGACGCGGCCCGGCGGCAGGCGTCGGCGCACCGGTCGACGCGCGACCGGCTCACCGCCGTCGTCACCGCGCTCGGCGGCTCGCCCGTGGCGACGCGACCTGCCTACGACGTCGCCGCTCCGGAGAACGTCGATGCGGCCCGGAAGCTCGCACGCGACGTCGAGGGCCGGATCGCGGCGACGTGCGTCGGTCTCGTCGCGGTCACCGAGGACGCCGCCCGCGACCGTGCCGTGCGAGGACTGCGGACCGCCGCCCTCGTGCAGGTGCGATGGGCGGGGACGCCCGAGCCCTTCCCCGGCCTGGACTAGCCCGCGAGCGTCGCCACGAGATCGGCCAGCGCGACGTCGGAGCGCTCGCCCGTCGCCCGGTCCTTGACCTCCACGACGCCGTCGACCAGGCCCTTGCCCACCACGACGATCGTCGGCACGCCGATCAGCTCGGCGTCCTTGAACTTCACGCCGGGCGACATCTTGGGCCGGTCGTCGTAGAGCACCTCGATGCCCGCGGCCTCGAGGTCCGCGACGAGCGAGTCGGCCGCCTCGAACAGGGCCGGATCCTTGCCCGCGACGACCAGGTGGACGTCGAACGGCGCGATCTCCTTGGGCCACACGATGCCGGCGTCGTCGAACGAGCCCTCGACGACGGCCGCGACGGCGCGCGAGATGCCGACGCCGTAGGAGCCCATCGTGACCGTGACGAGCTTGCCGTTCTCGTCCAGGACCTGCAGTCCGAGCCGTTCGGCGTACTTGCGGCCGAGCTGGAAGATGTGGCCCATCTCGATCCCGCGGGCCAGCTCGAGCGGGCCGGAGCCGTCGGGCGCGGGGTCGCCCGCGCGGACCTCGGCCGCCTCGATCGTGCCGTCGGCGGTGAAGTCGCGACCGGCCACGAGGTCGATCACGTGGGAGCCGTCGACGTTCGCGCCGGTGACCCAGCGGGTGCCGTCCACGACGCGGGGATCGACGAGGTAGCGGATGCCCGTGACGGACTCCGCCCCGAGCGCGGCGGGGCCGATGTAGCCCTTCACGAGTCCGGGGAACTTCGCGAAGTCGGCCTCGACGAACGGCTCGACGTCGGCGGGCGCGACCTGCACCTCGAGGCGCTTCGCGTCGACCTCGCGGTCGCCGGGGATGCCGATCGCGAGTGGCTCGGTCGTGCCGTCGGGGTGGCGCAGCGTGACGAGCACGTTCTTGAGCGTGTCGCCGGCGTGCCACGGCCGGTCGTCGCGCGGGAACGCCTCGTTCAGGTGGCTCACGAGCGTCTCGATCGTGGGCGTGTCGGGGGTCTGCTCGGCGTGCGCGGCCGGTGCGTCGCTCCAGTCGAGGGGCTCGGGGACGATCGTCGTGACCGCCTCGACGTTCGCCGCGTAGCCGCCGGGCGAGCGCACGAACGTGTCCTCGCCGGTCTCGGCGACGACGAGGAACTCCTCACTGGCCGAGCCGCCCATCGCGCCGGAGTCCGCATGGACGATCGCGTAGTCGAAGCCGAGCCGGTCGAAGATCCGGATGTACGCCTCGCGGTGCAGCTGGTACGCCTTCTCGAGGCCCTCGTCGGTGACGTCGAAAGAGTACGAGTCCTTCATGATGAACTCGCGCCCGCGCAGGATGCCGGCGCGGGGTCGCGCCTCGTCGCGGTACTTCGTCTGGACCTGGTAGAGGATCGCGGGAAGGTCCTTGTACGAGGAGTACGTGTCCTTCACCAGCAGGGTGAACATCTCCTCGTGCGTGGGCCCGAGCAGCATGTCGTTGCCGCGTCGGTCCTGCAGCCGGAACAGGTTGGGGCCGTACTCGGTCCACCGGTCGGTCTGGTCGTACGGCTCGCGCGGCAGCAGCGCCGGGAAGCGCACCTCCTGGCCGCCGATCGACGCCATCTCCTCGCGCACGATCGCCTCGACCTTGGCCAGCACCCGCAGTCCCAGCGGCAGCCAGGAGTAGATGCCGGGGGCGACGCGACGCACGTACCCGGCGCGCACCAGCAGCTTGTGGCTGGGCACCTCGGCATCGGCGGGGTCGTCGCGCAGGGTACGGAGGAACAACTGGCTCATGCGCATGCGACGAGGCTATCTGCTCCGACGCGGGCGCCCGTGGGCGCCCGCGTCGTCGTGATCAGGCCTTGGCCGAGCGGGACAGGCTGAGCGCCGCACGGATCAGCGGCCACTGCAACGGCAGTCGCGCGATCGTGCCGGCCTTGAACCACGTGGGCGACTTCTTGCTGCCGACGACGTCGACGGCCATCTGCACGTTGGCCGGGAACACCGCCGCGAGCAGGCCCGCCGAGGCCAGTCCGCCGAGTCGTCGCGTGGACGGGTTCAGCACGGCGGCGGCACACGCCAGCTCGGCCACACCCGACACGAGGACCAGCTCACGCTTGCGCGGCAGGGCCTTCGGCACGATCGGCTCGAACACCTCCGGCCGCACGAGGTGGATCACGCCGGAGACGACGAACGGGACGGCAACGAGGGCGAGATCGCGGGAGCGCACGGACACGGGCACCTTCTTCGGAGCGGGATGGGTCACAGCAGGATCGAGGCGAACGTCTCGACCTGTCGGAACCCTACTCGCTCGTAGGCACGGCGTGCGGCGATGTTGTGATCGTTGACGTACAGCGTCACCGCGGGTGCCACGGCCCTGCGGACCTGGCGCACGACCGAGGCGAGCGCGGGCGCGGCGACGCCGGTGCCGCGCAGGTCGGGATGGACCCAGACGCCCTGCAGTTGGCAGCCGGCGTCCGTGGCTGCGCCGACCTCCGTCTTGAACAGCACGGTGTCGTCCTCGATGATCGCCCAGGACCAGCCCATCGACACCAGTTGCGCGACACGCGCGCGGTAGCCGTGGGCCGAGCCCACCGACTCCGGATGCACGCCCACCTCCTCGGTGAACATCGCGACGCACGCGGGATAGAGCGTGTCGACCTGGTCGATCGTGACGGGTCTGACGCGGGGGTCCAACGGGACGTCGGAGTCGTGCTCCATGACCATGAACGGCTGCACGGGGCGCGGTGACCGCGCCGGCCCCCACGTCCCCTCGACGAGGTCCCACAACGGGAGCACCGCGGCCGCCGGGCCGACGAGCGAGCTGGGTCGGTGCCGGTGCGTGAGGAGCCGGTCGGCGAAGGCGGTGATCGCCGCGGGAGTCGCCTGCACGGGCACGACGTTCGCGCCGACGTGGAGCAACGAGACGGGCTCGCCGTCCTCGAAGTAGCCCCACAGCTCGGCGCCGAACCACCTCCGGTCGAGCCGCGTGGAGTCCACGCGATGGCGCACGAACATGTCGACGAGCGGCTGGCGTTCCAGCACCTCGTGCACGAGGTCGATGTCCGCACGACCCAACGCCCTCACGTACGAGGACGTGGCCGCAGGCGGATCGCAGACCTCGGTCATGGAGCAAACTGTACCCAGCCACCACCGCCCCGTCCCCGGCCAACCCGCGCGCCGCACCGCCCGCCACACCGCCCGCCTCCGGGGAACGGATCTTGAGGCATTCGGGTGGCCCAGGCGACCGATCTTGATGCGTTGGGGTGGCTATACCCACCCGAAGGCATCAAGATCCGTGACCACCCGGCCCGCCGACAGGACGAGCGCAGGACGGCGAGGCGTCAGGAGACGGTGACGGAGGCGGAGCCTCCGTCAACGGGCTCCATGGTCTCGGCGATGCGCATGGCCTCGTCGATGAGGGTCTCGACGATCTGGCTCTCCGGGACGGTCTTGACGACCTCCCCCTTGACGAAGATCTGCCCCTTGCCGTTGCCGGAGGCGACGCCGAGGTCGGCCTCACGGGCCTCGCCCGGGCCGTTGACGACGCAGCCCATGACCGCGACGCGCAGTGGCACCTCGAGGCCGTCGAGGCCGGCCGTGACCTGCTCGGCGAGCGTGTACACGTCGACCTGGGCGCGTCCGCACGACGGGCACGAGACGATCTCGAGCTTGCGGGGACGCAGGTTGAGTGACTGCAGGATCTGGATGCCGACCTTGACCTCCTCGACCGGAGGGGCCGAGAGGGAGACGCGGATCGTGTCGCCGATGCCCTTGCTCAGGAGGGCGCCGAACGCCGTGGCGCTCTTGATCGTGCCTTGGAACGCGGGTCCGGCCTCGGTCACGCCCAGGTGCAGCGGCCAGTCGCCGCGCTCGGAGAGCAGCTCGTACGCGCGCACCATGACGACGGGGTCGTTGTGCTTGACCGAGATCTTGAAGTCGTGGAAGTCGTGCTCCTCGAACAGCGACGCCTCCCACACGGCGGACTCGACGAGCGCCTCCGGCGTGGCCTTGCCGTACTTCTCCAGCAGTCGCTTGTCGAGGGACCCGGCGTTGACGCCGATCCTCAGCGAGACGCCGGCGTCCTTGGCGGCTTTCGCGATCGCGCCGACCTGGTCGTCGAACTTGCGGATGTTGCCCGGGTTGACGCGGACCGCGGCGCAACCGGCGTCGATCGCGGCGAAGACGTACTTGGGCTGGAAGTGGATGTCGGCGATGACCGGGATCTGCGACTTCTTCGCGATCGCACCGAGCGCGTCGGCATCGTCCTGGCTCGGGCACGCCACGCGCACGATGTCGCAGCCGGCGGCGGTCAGCTCGGCGATCTGCTGAAGCGTCGTGTTGACGTCGGACGTGAGCGTCGTGGTCATCGACTGCACCGAGATCGGGGCGTCGCCACCGACGTCGACCGTGCCGACCTTGATCTTGCGAGTGGGCCGTCGCGGCGCCAGCACCGGCGGCGGTGCCTCGGGCATCCCGAGGTCGATGTTCGTCACGAGATCCTCACCGGGTTGACGATGTCCGCGTAGATCAGCACCACACCCATGACTATAAGGACGACCCCCACGCCGTAGGCGACCGGCAGCATCTTCGCGACGTCGACGAACCCCGGATCGGGCCGGCCACGCCACCGCGCGATCCGGCGACGACCCTCCTCCCACAGGGCTCCGGCGATGTGGCCACCGTCGAGCGGCAGCAGCGGGATCAGGTTGAACATCCACAGGAACAGGTTCAGCCCCGCGAGCAGGCCGATCACACGCTGGGCGCGCTCGGCCCACGTCGGATCGTCGACGGTCACGAGCTCGCCGGCGACCCGGCTGGCACCGACGACGCTGACCGGCGTGTCAGCCCCGCGCTCGCCGCCCAACGCCGCCTTCGCGACGTCGACCATCCGCTCCGGCATGTGCACGAGGGCGACCGCGGTCGTGCCGATCATCGAGCCCATCTCCTGGACGACGAAGACCGGTCCCTGACGCTCGTTCACGAACTCCGGGGAAACCCCCAGGAAGCCGACCTTCTCGGTCTTGTCGGGGTCGTCGACCGACACTCGCGAGAGCACCGACGTGTTGACCGTGGCCTCGTGCTCGGCGCCGTCCCGCTCGTAGCCGATCGTGGCCTCGCGGTCGCCGTTCTTGCGGATCAGGACGGTGAGCGAGTCCCACTCGTCGATCTGCGTGCCGTTGAAGGTCGTGATGACGTCGCCGGGCTCGAGGCCGGCCTGACGGGCGGGCGTGACCGGGTCGTCGTCGGTGCACGCGCGACCGAGCTCGTCATCGGCGATCGCGCAGTCGGACACCGCGGAGACCGTCGTGGTGGGCGTCGACACGCCGAACGCCATGAACGAGATCGAGAACAGCACGGTGGCGATGAGCAGGTTCACGGTGGGACCGCCGGCCATCACGATGACCTTCTGCCACCACGGCTTGCGGTAGAAGAGCCGGTCCTCGTCCGCCGGATCGACGTCCTCGTACTCGGCGGCGCGAGCGTCGGAGGCCATCTGGGTGAACAGGCCGGTGTCGGACGAGCGGACGATGAGGTGCCCGTCGACGTCGCGCTCCTCCTTCTCCGGAGGCAGCATCCCGACCAGCTTGACGAAGCCGCCGAGCGGGAACGCCTTGAAGCCGTACTCGGTCTCACCGCGGCGGGTCGACCAGACGGTCGAGCCGAACCCGACGAAGAACTGGGTGACCTTGACGCCGAACTTCTTGGCTGGCCACATGTGACCGACCTCGTGCAGCGCGATCGAGAGGGCGACGCCGACCAGGAAGACGACGACACCGAGCGCGTACATCATCGGCCGACCACCTCCGAGCGGGCAGCGACCGCGTCGGCGGCCCGACGGCGTGCCTCGGCGTCCGCGGCGAGCACGCGCTCGACCGTGAGGTCGCCCTCCCCGGACTCGGGGTCGGCCAGATGGGCATCGACGACCTCGGCGACCGTGTCGACGATCCCGAGGAAGTCCAGCTCGCCCGCCATGAACGCGTCGACGCACACCTCGTTCGCGGCGTTGAACACCGCCGGAGCCGTGCGACCGAAGGTACCGGCGCGACGGGCGACCGAGATCGCCGGGAAGGCCGAGTCGTCGAGCGGGAAGAACTCCCACGCCTGCGGTCGCGTCCAGTCGCACGCCGGCACGGCACCCGGAACGCGCCGCGGCCAGGCCAGGCCGAGCGCGATCGGCAGTCGCATGTCCGGCGGCGAGGCCTGCGCCATCGTCGAGCCGTCGACGAACTCGACCATCGAGTGCACGACCGAGGTGGGGTGCACGACGACCTCGATCCGCTCGAACTCGACTCCGAACAGCAGGTGCGCCTCGATCACCTCGAGGCCCTTGTTGACGAGCGTGGCCGAGTTGATCGTGATGACGGGGCCCATGTCCCACGTCGGATGGGCGGACGCCTGCTCGGGCGTCACGTCGCGCAGCTCCTCGCGGGAGCGACCACGGAACGGCCCGCCGCTGGCGGTCAGGACGAGCCGCCGGACGTCGGCCGGATCCTCGCCGCGCAGGGCCTGCGCGAGGGCCGAGTGCTCGGAGTCGACCGGGACCAGCTGCCCCGGCGCGGCCGCGTCGAGGACCAGGTGCCCGCCGATGATGAGCGACTCCTTGTTGGCCAGCGCGAGGGTGGCTCCGGACTCCAGGGCCGCGAGCGTCGGCAGCAGGCCGACGGCGCCCGTCATGCCGTTGAGCACCGTGTCCGCGGGAACCCGAGCGACCTCGGTGGCGGCCTGAGGTCCGGCGAGCAACCGCGGCAGCGCGTACTCACCGGCCGACCAGCCTCGGCGCTGCGCCTCGGCGTAGAGCGCGAGCTGGACGTCCTGCGCCGCCGTGGCACTCGCGACGGCGACGACCTCGACCTCGAACTCCAGGGCCTGGGCGGCGAGCGTCGCCGGATCGGCCCCGCCCGCGGCCAGGGCGACGACGTCGAAGCGGTCCGGATTGGCCCGCACGACGTCGAGCGCCTGCGTGCCGATCGACCCGGTCGAACCGAGGATGACGACCCGAGAGCTCATGGGGTCATTGTGGCACCGCACCCTGAAGTCGGGCTGAGCGCTGCTACTTCACCTCGGCGCGCAACAGTCGCCACAGGCCGAGGCAGAACGGCAGCACGAGCCACAGGGCGCCGGACGTGGCCAACTGTCCCCACTGCTCGCCGGTCAGCGTGTAGTCGCCGGTGAACAGCGGCTGCTGGGCCGTGTTGAACTCGATCCACGGGACGACGGGCTCGAACCAGCTGATGAGGGCGCCCGCGATGTTCGCCACGGTCGGCAGCACGAGCGTGTAGATGAAGTAGGTCACGATCGCGGCGGCCGTGTTGATGAGCAGCATGGCGATCGCGAAGCCCACGAGTACGCCGATCGTGTTCGACAGCACGAAGTTGAACAACGCGTTCCCGGGCAGCGACCAGTCGATGTCGGTGCCGCGCAGGCTGGCCAAGGACGCACCGACCGCCGCGAGCGCGAACGCCAGCACGAGCACGATGAGCGAGATGATCAGCGTCGCCACCAGCTTGGCCAGCACGACGCGCCCACGACGGGGCTCGAGCGTGAATGTCACCAGGCCGGTGCGCTGGCCCCACTCCTGCGTCACGAGCATGATCGGGATGATCGGCAGGAAGTAGCCCAGCGCCCCGCCGGAAGCCTGCACGTAGAACTCGAACTGGTCGACGCCGCCGTTGGAGACCGCGAGCGACATGATCAGCATCACGATCGCGACGAGGATCAGGATCGAGATGCTCAGCCAGCGGCCGGCGCGCGTGTCGAACGACTTGCGCGCCTCGAGCCGGACCAGCCGATGGAACGGAATGCCGGGGACGTCGGTGCGGATGCCGACGTTCGGCGTGGTGTCGGTGCTCATGCGGTGACTCCCGTCGGGTTGATGACATCGCGTTGCGTGTCGGCGGTCATCTGCAGGAACAGGTCCTCGAGCGATTCGCTGTCGTCGGCACGCAGCTCGACGAGCACGGCACCGGCCGCGGCCGCGGCCCGTCCCACGTCCTCGGCCGAGGCGGACGTGCGGAAGGCGCCGTCCTGGGCCGGCTCGGCGGTGATGCCGGCCGACTGCAGCGCGGCGCCGAGGATGGCGGCATCGAGCCCGCGCACGAGCGTGCCCGAGGACTGCAGGAGTTCGGCCTTCGTGCCCTGGGCGATGATCCGGCCGTTGCCGATGACGATCAGCTCGTCGGCGATGACCTCGATCTCGTGCAGCAGGTGCGAGGACAGCATCACGGTGCCGCCCTGCTGGGCGTAGTGCTTGAGCAGCTGGCGCATCCAGTGGATGCCGGCCGGGTCGAGCCCGTTGGCCGGCTCGTCGAGGATGAGGATCTTCGGATCGCCCAGCAGCGCGTGCGCGATACCGAGCCGCTGGCGCATGCCGAGCGAGTAGTTGCGGATCCGGCGCTTGGCCTCCGAGGGCGTGAGGCCCACGAGCTCGAGCATCTCGTCGACCCGCGAGGACGGCAGACCCATCCCCATCGCGCCGAGCGTGAGCACCTCGCGGCCGGTGCGGCCGGCGTGCTGTGCCGAGGCGTCCAACAGGACGCCCACCTGGGTCGACGGGTTCGGGATGTCGGCGTAGGCGACGCCACCGATCGTGGCGGTCCCGGAGGTCGGTGGAGTCAGGCCCGCGATCATGCGCATCGCGGTGGACTTGCCGGCGCCGTTCGGACCCAGGAAGCCGGTGACCCGGCCCGGGGTGCAGGAGAACGTGATGTCGTCTACCGCGCGGAAGTCGCCGTACACCTTCGTGAGGTTCTGGACGGAGATCATGGGTCCATCCTGCCGGGCGGCACCCACAGCGGGCGGACAGGGCGCGTCCCGCGCGCGTCGTCGCAGGTCAGGTCAGGGTGCCGCCGTGCAGGAGCGTCGCGAGCACGTCGCCGTACCGCCGCTCGAGCCGCTCGGCGTAGTCGCCCGGATCGGTGACCGGGGCGGTCGCAGGCTCGTGGCGCCCGGCCCGCAGCACGAGGTCGAGGTCGAGGACCTCGTCGTCGACCTGCACCACGGCCGGGTCGTCGACGATCCGGAACCGGGCGTCGTCGCCCTCGTGGACCGGCTCCGCACCCAGCCTGACGATCGCGAGGACGCCCAGCACCCAGACGCGCCGGTCGGGCACGCTCAGTCGCAAGGGCGTACCGGCGACCACACCGAGGTCGCGCAGACCTCCGGCGAGCGATGCCGACTCGTGGAGCAGTTGCGCGTAGCTCAGCGTGCGGGTGGGCGTGACGAACGCGGGCTCGTCGGCGCGCCCGTCGACGACATGTCGGTCGAGCGCGCGGAAGGCGAGGCTGTGGATGGTCATCAGATCCCCCTGAAGATCGGGTCACGCTTCTCGAGCCGGGCCGCGGCCGCCTCGCGGACGTCCTCGCTGGCCCACACGGCCGTGAAGCTCTCGGTGATGCGGTCGTCGTCGGCTGACGAGCCGTTGAGCACGAGCTTGTTGTGCGCGAGCGTGAGCGGCGCGAGCGTGGCGATCTCGTGGGCCCAGGCGACCGCGTCCTCGAGCGTGCCCGGGCGATCCACCAGTCCGCAGGCGAGCCCCTCCTCGCGCGAGATCGTGTCGGCGGCGAGCATGACCCGCCGGGCGCGTCCGGTGCCGGCGAGCGAGGCGAGCGTGCGGATGGTCCATGCGTCCACGGCCATCCCGTTCCGCGCGGTCGGGACGGCGAAGCGGGCGGTCTCGTCGGCCACCCGCAGGTCGCACGCGATCGCGAGCTGGGTGCCCGCGCCGATCGCCGGTCCGTTGACTGCGGCGATGATCGGCACCGGCACCTCGGCCAGGTGGTGCAGCATCGCGTAGAGCGCGTCAATGAACTCGTCGCCGTAGACCCCACCGAGGTCGGCGCCGGCGCAGAATGCCGTGCCCTCCCCCGTCACCACGATCGCGCGGGCGCCGCCGGAGACGGCCTCGTCGACGGCGTCGTGCAGGGCCCGGCAGAGCTCGGTGTTCAGCGCGTTGCGGCGATCCGGACGCGTCAGGGTCAGGATCGTGACGTCGCCGTCGCGCGCGGTGCGCAGGGTGTCGGACATGACGTCCAACCTATCGAGCCGGGACGGCTCACTCGGCGGCGGCCAACTGGTCGCCGATGGGATGTCGGCCCTCGCCGGAATGATTGACGAGGATGGGTGTCCAGTACTTCATTGACGAGACCAAGGCCAAGAGCTACCTAGTCGTCGCCGTGTCCTGCCCCGACGATTCGCTGCGTGCCGCGCGCCGAACGATCGACGGACTCGTGCTTCCCCGGCAGCGCTCGATCCACATGAAGCACGAGAGTGCGCCCCGACGCCGTCTCATCGCCGATGCGGTCGCCGGACTGCGTACTGCGCGCATCGGCGCGTTCGTCCTCGATGCCGGTCGCGGTCCCGAGGCAGAGCACCGACGTCGCGAACGCGCCCTGCGGGAGATCGTCCAGCGGGCCGCGCGTGAGCCCGTCGCCCAGCTCGTCCTGGACCTCGACCACACCCTCGTGTCACGAGACGCGCGGACGATCGCCTCGGCAACTCGTGACTTCGGAGCGACGGCGATCTCCTATCGCCACCAGACCCTCTCCTCCGAGCCTCTACTCGCCCTCCCCGACGTGATCGCCTGGTGCTGGGCCCGCGGTGGTGAGTGGCGGCGCCGGGTCGCACCCCTGGTGAACGGCGTGACGCACGTGTAGGAAGCGCGAAACCCGAGCGCCACGTCCGTCCGGACGGGTCTCGGGTTCACTTTCTGACGCGGAGCGCGCCAGACGACCTCAGTATGCCGCGCACGGCAGACAGAACCAAGCAGGTGGACGGAACCTCGAGCCGGGACGGCTCACTCGGCGGCGGCCAACTGGCCGCAGGCGCCGTCGATGTCGGAGCCGCGCGTGTCGCGGACGGTCGTCGGGATGCCCTTGGCCTCGAGCCGGCGCACGAACTCGCGCTCGTCCTCGCGCCGCGACGCGGTCCACTTCGAACCCGGCGTCGGGTTGAGCGGGATCAGGTTCACGTGCACCCAGCCCCAGTCGCCGTAGGAGTTCAGCACGTCGCCCAGCATGTCGGCGCGCCACGCCTGGTCGTTGATGTCGCGCATCATGGCGTACTCGATCGAGACGCGTCGCTTCGTCGTCCGGGCGTACTCCCACGCGGCCTCGACGGTCTCGGCGACGCTGAACCGGGTGTTGATCGGGACGAGCTCGTTGCGCAGCTCGTCGTCGGGCGCGTGCAGGCTCAGCGCGAGCGTGACGGGAATGCCCTCGGTGGCGAGCTGCCTCATCCGCGGCACGAGGCCGACGGTCGAGACCGTGATGTTGCGGGCGCTCATCCCGAGGCCGTCCGGTGCCGTGGACACCATCCGGCGCACGGACCCGATCACGGCCTTGTAGTTGGCCATCGGCTCGCCCATGCCCATAAAGACGACGTTCGAGAGCCGGCCCGGCCCGCCGGGAACGGCACCGGAGGCCATCTGGTGGGCGGCGTCGACGACCTGGTCGACGATCTCGGCCGTGCTCATGTTGCGCTGCAGGCCGCCCTGGCCGGTGGCGCAGAACGGGCACGCCATGCCGCAGCCGGCCTGGCTGGACACGCAGATCGTGGCGCGGTCGGGGTAGCGCATCAGGACGGACTCGACGAGCGACCCGTCGAACAGCCGCCACAGGGTCTTGCGGGTCGTCCCGCGGTCAGCCTCGAGCACGCGCACGGTCGACAGCAGCGGCGGCAGCAGGGCGGACACGATCGCGTCGCGGTCCTTGGCCGGCAGGTCGGTCATCGCCTCGGGATCGCGCTCGAGCCGGGCGAAGTAGTGGTGCGCGACCTGCTTGACCCGGAAGCCCTTGAGGCCCAGCTCGTCGGCCGCGGCCTTGCGCTCCTCGGGCGACAGGTCCGCGAGATGGCGCGGCGGCTTGCCGCGACCTCGTGGCGGAGCCATCACGAGGGGAAGCGGCTGGGGGTTCACGTCCGCGACATCGACCTCGTTCGCCATGACCCCAGTCTCCCAGACGAACTACAACTCGGCGTACCGCGACGTCAACGACGCGACGAAGTCGAGCTTGGCGAGCACGGGCGCCGCGATCACGAAGGGGTAGAGCGGCTCCTTGCCCATCGACCGGTTGATCTGGTTGAGCGCGACGGACAGCGGCACCCACACCCCCGTGACGAGGTCGCGGAAGGCGCGGAAGGCCTCCGGGTTGACGGTCGTGAGGCCGAACGCCTGGGCCGTGTCGATCGTGTCGGTGATGTGCAGGAAGTGCGCGAAGGTCTCGGCGAAGTCCTCGAACGGGTGCATCGTCGCGTACGTGCTGATGAACGAGCCCTGCCAGCCCGCGGGCGGTCCGTCCGCGTAGTGCCGGTCGAGAGCCTGCCCGTAGTCGAGGGTCTCGTCGCCGAACACCTCCCGCGAGCGGGTGCGCAGGTCGCCCTGGACGAGCAGCTGCTCGTAGTAGTGGCCGATCTCGTGCCGGAAGTGGCCCAGCATCGTCCGGTACGGCTCGGCCAGCTGCCGGCGGACCTGCTCGCGGTGGACGCTGTCGCTCTCGGCGAGGTCGATCGTGATGACGCCGTCCTCGTGGCCCGTCGTCACGGGGTGGACCGAGCTCGAGAGCAGGTCGAAGGCGAGCCCGTTCGCGGGATCGTCGGCGCGGGTCACGATCGGCAGCGCGAGCGCGTCGAGCTCGACGATGAGGCGCCGCTTCGCCTTCTCGGCGATCGGGAACAGCGACAGGCCACCGACGTCGGCGTCACTGGGCCTGGTGCGGGTCAGCCCGCAGCTGAAGCACAGCCCGCCCTCGAAGCGCGAGAGCCACGTGCACCCGGACAGGTCCAGGTTGCCGCACACCCACCAGATGTAGCCCTCGGCGTCGATGTAGCGCCCGGCGTCGTCGACGGGCACGATCGCCCGTTCCTCGCGGGAGAAGCCGAGCGCCGACGCGCACGTGACGCACGTCGAGTTCTCGAAGTACAGGTCGTTGCCGCAGTTGCGGCACGTGAAGGCGCGCACGCACCCACGGTGCCAGAGACGGTGTGAGCCCGCTCAGCCGATGGGCGCGACGTCGACCCGGACGTCGAGCTCGGACTTCTTCGCGTCGGTGAAGATGATGCCCTTCACGGGCGGAACGTCCTTGTAGTCGCGGCCCCACGCGACGGTGACGTACCGGTCGTTGGCCCACTGGTCGTTCGTCGGATCGACCGCGAGCCACGTTCCGTCGGGCAGCCACACCGACGCCCACGCGTGCGAGGCGTCCGCGCCGACGATCCGCTCCTTGCCCGGCGGCGGAGTCGTCGCGAGGTAGCCGCTGACGTACCGGACGGCCAGTCCGTGCGAGCGCAGGCACGAGAGGGTCAGGTGCGCGAAGTCCTGGCAGACGCCGGCGCGCTTGTCGAAGACGTCGTCGATCCGCGTCGTGACGGTCGTCGCGCCCTTCTTGTACTCGAAGTCGGCGTGGATCCGGTGCATCAGGTCCGTGACCGCCTCCCCCACCGGACGCCCCGGGGTGAGCGACCGCGCGGCGTACGCGTGCGCCTCCTCCGTCTGGTCGACGAGCTTGGACGGCAGCGAGAAGTCGACGGCGCGCCACGCCTCCGCGACGTCGGTCCGCTCGGCCGGACGGGCCTGCTCCCACGGCGTGGCGAGTGCGTCGGCGTCGTACGTCGGCCGGTCGACGTCGACCTCGCTCGTGGCATCGACGACCAGCCGGCGATGTGGATCGGTGACCTGGAAGTAGGTCGTCGCGTTGCCGTAGAAGTCGACGTCGTGCGTCGAGTCCGAAGGGCTGGGGTCGATGCGGACGTCGACCGTGGCGACGTGCTGCGAGGGCAGCTGTCGGGGCACGACGTACGCGATGCCGTAGCTGTTCGACACGTCGTCGTCGTACGTGTAGGTGGTGCGGTGCCAGACGCGGTACTTCACACGTCATCGCCACCGATCGAGACGCCCAGGATCCGCTGCGAGGGTCCGGTCGCGAAGTGCACCTCGGCGACCGCGTCCGAGAGCCGCATGAGCTGCTGCGCCGTGGCCTGGCCGAAGCGGATCAGGTTCGGCCGGTTCTCACCGTCGATCGCCATGAGGGCGGGCACGTCCAGACGCGCGAGCTCCTCCAGGAGGTCGTCGACGAGCCGCTCGGGTCGGGTCGATCCCGTCGAGCCCGGCATCGCCGTGAGGTGCTCGTCGATGGCACGCAGGTTGAACAGGAGCGACCGCGGATTGGCGTCGTCGAGCAGCAGCAGGTCGAGCACCGTGGTCGCGCGCACGACGCCGCGGTACCGGCGGCGGTGGGTGACGGCGCTCTCGGCCGCCTGCAGGACCGCGGTGTTGACGTCCCGGTCGATGTCGATGCCGCGCCGCACCGTGAGGGTCGGACCGACGACGTGGCACAGTTGCAGGCTCCGCTCGATCGCGCGACCGATCTCCATGAGCCGCCATCCCTCGTCGCGGACCATGTTCCCGGTGACGCCGTGCAGCGCGAGGATGTCCGTGAGCATGCGACCGGCGCTCTCGCCGATCTGCCAGCTGTGCGGGTTGGCCGCCAACGAGCCACGGGCCCGCTCCATCGCACCGAACACGCGGAAGAGGTCGGGCGAGACCTGGTCGCGCACGCTCTGGGCGATCTCCTTGAGCCGCACGAGGGTCTGCGCGACAGATCCGCGCCGTCGGGGGTCGAGCAGCAGGGACCTGAGGTCGGACTCGTACTCGAGCGCGTCGAACGGCGAACGGCTCAGCGACCGCATCGCCTCGGCCACGACGGCCAGGGTGCGGCCACCGCTCGTGTACGGGCGGCCCTGGAAGTCCTCGGCCAGACCGTGCGTGACGATCACCAGGCGCAGCATGTCCTCGATCCGCTCGGCGTACCGGCCGAGCCAGAACAGATCGTCGAGCACGCGCGGCACGGGTGTGACGGGGGCGCGGGCGTTCGTGACCGGCAGGACGTCCAGCAGCCCCTGGTCCGGCGCGTCGGGCGACTCCTTGAGCACCCACACGTCCTTGCTGACGCCCACGTCCTCGCGCGTGACGCCGACCGGGCTCGCGCTCGCGAGTCCGCCGATCATGGGCCGGTAGCTGGAGCCGTAGCGCAGCGTGAAGGCCCGCAGCGTGACCTCGTGCGGACGCAGCGAACCGTGCTCGAGCGTGGGCGAGACCGAGACGGTGGGAATCTCCTGGCCCACCCACCGGTGCGGTTCGGCACGCACCGCCGCCTCGAGCTCGGCGCGCGACAGGCCCTCGATCTCGAAGGGCGGGTCGATCCGCCGGATCCGCAGCTGGTCGAACCGGTCCAGCACCTGGGCGAGTCCCTCGGGGGTGCCGGCCCAGAACGTGGGCACCGCCGCGAGCCGCAGGGGCTCGTCGAGCAGCTGCTCGCACATCGCCGACATGAACGGCAGCAGCGCGGGGTTCTCGAGGACGCCCGAGCCGAGTCCGTTGACGATCGTGACGTTGCCCCGTCGGACGGCCTCGGTCAGGCCGGTCACGCCCAGTCGCGACTCGCCGCGCAACTCGAGCGGATCGCTCCACTCGGCGTCGACCCGGCGCAGGATGACGTCGACGCGTTCGAGGCGGCCGAGCACGCGCATCCACACCGCACCGTCGCGCGTGACGAGGTCGCTGCCCTCCACGAGCGGGAAGCCGAGGGTGGCGGCGATGAACGCCTGGTCGTAGGCGGTCTCCGACATCGGTCCGGGCGACAGCACCACGACCCGCGGGTTGTCGAGCCCGTGCGGCGCCGCCTCCATGAGCGCGACCCGCAGCGCCTGGAAGAACGGCGACAGCCGGTGCAGGCCGGCCTCGCGGTAGGCGACCGGAAGCACGCGCGACAGGACGCGACGGTTCTCCATCGCGAAGCCGATCCCGGAGGGCGCCTGCGCGCGGTCGGCGATGACCTGCCAGTCCCCCGCGGCCGTGCGCCCCAGGTCGGTGGCCGAGACGATCAGCGGACGCTGGTTCGCGGCGCTGGGCCGCGCGACGCCACGCAGGAAGCCGCTGTGGCCGAAGACGATGCTGGGCGGCAGCGTCCCCGCCGACAGCAGTCGCTGGGCGCCGTAGAGGTCGACGAGGATGGCGTTGAGCAGCTCGGCGCGCTGGGCCAGACCCTTCTCCAGGCCCGCCCACTCCTCCGCGGAGAGCACGAGCGGCACGGGATCGAGCCGCCACGCCTGCTGCTCACTGCCGGGCGGCGTGTAGGTGACGCCCTCGTCCGACAGCAGCCGAGCGATGTCGTCGCCGACCCGGGTCAGCTGCGGCAGCGTGAGGTCGACCGCCTCGGCCGCGAGCCGCTTCCACGCCGATCGCAGCGTGCCGTCGGGGCTCGCGACCTCGTCGTAGGGCGCACCGGTCTGGCCGAGCGCCGGCTGGATCACCGACGCCGCATAGTCACGCAGAACGGTCACCGGCGCGTCCCGCCCGTCGCCGGTCGGCGCCGTGATGCGCGGGTCGGCTTGAACCGACGCAGGTCGAGGGTGAACGGGTACTCGACGCTGCGCGCCTCGAGATCGCGCCGGATCCGGTTGAGCGAGTGGCCCGAGCTCGTGTGACCGAGCGCCTCGAAGCGGTTCGAGCGACGCGACTCGGCCGCGTTGGCGTTGACCGGGAAGGTGTCGTACGAGCGTCCGCCGGGGTGGACGACGTGGTACGTGCAGCCGCCGAGGGACTGCCCGTCACGCAGGTCGACCAGCTCGACCACGATCGGCGAGTGCACCTCGATCGACGGGTGCAGCGCGGACCACGGCTGCCAGGCCCGGTAGCGGACGGCCGCGACGTACGTGCCCGGATCGGCGGTGGGCGTCAGCGGCACGGCCACCCCGCAGCACACGATCGCGTGCCGCATGAGGTCGACGCCCTTCACCGTGATCTGCAACCGCTCGATCGAGGAGTCGACGTAGCGCGCGGTACCGCCGCTCGTGGCCTCCTCGCCGAGCACGTTCCAGGGCTCGATCGCCGAGCGCAGCTCGATCCCGACGTCGGCCACCTGCGTCGTGCCGATGTGCGGGAAGCGGAACTCGAAGAAAGGCTCGAGCCAGGCCCGCTCGAAGGCGATGCCGGCGTCGTTCAGGTCGTCGATCACCTCGCGGATGTCGCGGCGCACGCCCCACGGGCTGAGCATCTCGTCGTGCAGGCGGGTCCCCCAGTCGACGAGCTCCTCGGTGTAGGGCTGCTTCCAGAACATCGCGACGAGGGAGCGGACGAGCAGCGCCTGCACGAGCGCCATGTGGGGATGGGGCGGCATCTCGAACCCGCGCAGCTCGAGCAGGCCCATCCGGCCGCGCGAGGAGTCCGGGCTGTAGAGCTTGTCGATGCAGAACTCGGCGCGGTGCGTGTTGCCGGTCAGGTCGGTCAGCAGGTGACGCAGGGCCCGATCGGTCACCCAGGGACGCGGTTCCCTCGCCCGGCCCGCGGTGCGCGCGAGCTCGGCCAGGGCGATGCGCATCTCGTACGTGGCCTCGGGGCGGCCCTCGTCGAACCGCGGGGCCTGGCTCGTCGGGCCGATGAACCTGCCGCTGAAGAGATAGGACAGGCTCGGGTGCCGCTGCCAGTACCGGATCATCGAGGCGAGCAGGTCGGGACGGCGCAGCAGCGGCGAGTCGGCCGGGGTCGTTCCGCCGAGCGTGATGTGGTTGCCGCCCCCGGTGCCCGTGTGCGATCCGTCGAGGTCGAACTTCTCGGTGCCCAGCCGCGACGTGACCGCCGTGGCATAGAGCGTGGTCGTCAGGTCGCGCAGCTCGGCCCACGTCCGGCTCGGCTGGAGGTTCACCTCGATGACCCCGGGGTCCGGGGTGACGACGAGCTGGGTCAGCCGGGAGTCCGGCGGCGGCCCGTAGCCCTCCAGCACGAGCGTCGTGCCGGTCTCGACCGCCGCCGCCTCGATGACGTGGGCGAGGTCGGCGTAGTCCTCGAGTCGCTCGGTCGGCGGCAGGAAGACGTGCACGAAGCCGTCACGGGCCTCGAACGCGAGCGCCGTCGTGGGCTGGTCGTGGGCGCCGACGCCCACCCCCGCGGGGCTGCCGGGCGTGAGCGGCGGCCCGGCATGCAGGTAGGACGGATCGCCCGAGGCCTCGGGGTCGTGCCAGCTGATGGAGTCGAGCGGCAGCCGCAGTCCGACGGGCGACGTGCCGGGCAGCAGCACGAGCCGGCCCCGCCGGAAGCGCCACACGGGGCTGCGCCACGTCTCGCCCGTGACGATCGGCAGCACCCAGCCGGAGACGGGTGCCACCGCGTCGACCTGCGCCACGTCATCGACCCGGTCGTCCTGCGGTGCCGGTCCATCGGGCCGGCGCAGCTCGTCCAGGCGCGCGGCCACGAGGTCCTCGTGCGCGGCGAGCAACTGGTCCTCGGGCAGCCCGAGCTGACGGGTGACGGCGCGGGCGAGCTGTTCTGCGTGCACCGTGGCATCGGCGTCGGTGCCCTCGGCCCACGGGTCGGCGAACAGTGCCGGATCGCCCCATAGCGGCTCGCCGTCGGTGCGCCACTGCAGCGCGACCTGCCAGCGCGGCAACGGCTCGCCCGGGTACCACTTGCCCTGCCCGCGGTGGACGAGTCCGCCCCGTGCGTAGATCTCACGCAGCTTCTCGGCCAGCACTCCCGCACGCTCGCGCTTGTGCGGTCCGTCGGCGTCGGTGTTCCACTCCGCGCCCTCCTGGTCGTCCACCGACACGAACGTCGGCTCGCCACCCTGCGTCAGCCGGACGTCACCGGCCTCGAGCAGCTCGTCGACGTACTGGCCGAGGGCGTCGACGCGTGGCCACGCCGACGCGTCGTACGGCTGGGTGACGCGCGGGTCCTCGTGGATGCGCGTGACGCGGTTGTGGAAGCTGAACTCGACCGTCGTGGCCTCGGTCGCACCGCTGATCGGCGCCGCGCTGCTGGGATGCGGCGTCGCCGACAGCGGGATGTGGCCCTCTCCGGCGAAGAGCGCACTCGTGGGATCGAGCCCGATCCAGCCGGCCCCCGGGACGAAGACCTCGGTCCACGCGTGCAGGTCGGTGAAGTCCTCGGTCGGACCGGTCGGGCCGTCGAGCGCGGCCTGCTTGACCGCCTCGTCCGGCGCCAGCTGGACGAGGTAGCCCGAGACGAATCGCGCCGCCAGGCCGTACTGGCGCAGGAGCGACACGAGCAGCCACGCCGAGTCACGGCACGAGCCGATCGCGCGGGTCAGCGTCGTGTCGGGCGTCTGCACGCCCGGCTCCATCCGCACCGAGTACGCGACGTCAGCGTTGACGGCCGAGTTGACCTGGACCAGGAAGTTCACGATCGGCAGACCACCGGCCGGCAGCTCGGGCAACCGGTCCTTGAACGCCGCGACGACCGGGCCGGGCCCCGAGCCAGCGTCGGACTCGTCGACCGGCCGCAGGTACGGCGCGAGATCGGCCTTCAGCCCGGGCTCGTACTCGAACGGGAACGTCTCGGCGTACTCCTCGACGAAGAAGTCGAAGGGGTTGATGCTCTTGAGATTGGCGACGAGGCCGACCGTGATGTCGAGCTCCTCGACCGGTTCGGGGAAGACGATCCGGGCCAGCCAGTTCCCGAACGGGTCCTGCTGCCAGTTGAGGAAGTGGCCGTCGGGCTGCACGTCGAGCGAGTACGCCTCGATCGGCGTGCGGGTGTGCGGGGCGGGACGCAGCCGTACGACGTGCGGCGAGACCTGCACCGGCCGCGGGAACCGGTAGGTGGTGCGGTGCTCCAGCGCGACCTTGACGGACATGGCTTCCATCCTGCCCAATCGAGATTACGGTGACGTCACGGACCCGCGAAGCGCCAGTCAGACCAGCAGATACATCACGAGGTAGGCCACGGGGGCGACGGCGATCAGCGAGTCGAGCCGGTCCATCAGTCCGCCATGACCCGGCAGCAGGTCGCCCATGTCCTTGATGCCGACGTCGCGCTTGATGAGCGACTCGCACAGGTCGCCCAGCGTCGCGAAGCACACGCCCGCGACACCGAGCACGAGGCCGGCCCACCACGGGCCCTCGAGGGCGAGCGTCACGATCAGGATGCCCGCGACGACGCACGCGATGAGCGAGCCGGCGAAGCCCTCCCAGGACTTCTTGGGCGAGATCGTGGGCGCCATCGGGTGCTTGCCGAACAGGACTCCGGCCACGTAGCCGCCGATGTCGGACGCGATCGTGACGAGGATGAACGCGACGACCCGCCACTGACCGTCGTCGGACGCGAGCATCCGCATGACGAACGTGCCCATCAGGAACAGGTACGACAGCAGGAAGATGCCGGCCGTGGCGTCACGGACGAAGCCGTCGGCGCCCGAGCGCAGCCGCCACGCCATCGTCGCGATGACCGTGAGCGCCATGACGGCCGCAGCCGTGTCCATGTCGTCGTAGAACCCCACCACGAGCATGGCGACGCCGCCGAGCAGGACCGGCGGCAGGGGGATCGCGATGTCCGCGGTCGCGAGCGCGCGGGTGATCTCGATCGCCGCGACGACGAGCGCGGCCGCGACGACCAGGACGAACAGGTCCTTGACCCAGAACAGCGAGAGCAGGACGACGACGACGAGGCTGACGCCCACGGTGATCGCCGCACGCAGGTCCCGGCCGGCTCGGCCGGTCTTCTTCTCCCCCGCCGCCGGGGCCGGACCGTCAGACGTCAAGGAGCTCTGCCTCTTTGGACTTGAGGGCATCGTCGATCTCGTCGACGTGCTTCTTGGTCAGGCCGTCGAGTCGCTTCTCGGCGCCGGTGTTGTCGTCCTTGCTGATCTCGGAGTCCTTCTCCGCCTTGTCGAGGGCCTGCTTGGCGTTGCGGCGGACGCCGCGCACCGCGACGCGGCCCTCCTCGGCCTTGGACCGAGCCAGCTTGATGTACTCCTTGCGCCGCTCCTCGGTGAGCTCGGGCAGCGTGATGCGCAGGACCTTGCCGTCGTCGGACGGGTTGACGCCCAGGTCGGAGTCGCGGATGGCCTTCTCGATCGCGCTCTTGGCACCCATGTCGTACGGGGCGATGATGACGGTGCGCGGCTCGGGGACCTGGAAGCCCGCCAGCTGCTGCAGCGGTGTCGGCGTGCCGTAGTAGTCCGCGGTGATCTGGGAGAACATCGCCGGATGGGCGCGGCCCGTCCGGATGGCCGCGAATTCCTCGCGGGTGTGCTCGACGGCCTTCTTCATCCGGCTGTCGGCGTCCCGCAGTGTCTCGTCGATCACGTCATGCTCCGTTTGCGTCGTGGTCTGGCCACTCAGGCGTGGACCAGTGTTCCGATCTTCTCACCCCGCAGGGCTCGGGTGATCGCACCCTCGTCGTTCATGTTGAACACCATCATCGGCAGCCGGTTCTCCATGCACAGCGCGAAGGCGGCCGCATCGACGACCTGCAGGTTGCGCTGGAGCGCCTCGGTGAAGGTGATCTCGTCGAACCGGCGGGCGTCGGGGTTCCGGCGCGGGTCGGCGTCGTACACGCCGTCGACGCCGTTCTTGCTCATCAGCACCTCGTCGGCCTTGATCTCGAGGGCGCGCTGCGCCGAGACGGTGTCGGTCGAGAAGTACGGCATGCCGGCGCCGGCGCCGAAGATCACGACGCGACCCTTCTCGAGGTGGCGGATCGCGCGGCGCGGGATGTAGGGCTCGGCGACCTGGGCCATGTTGATCGCGGACTGCACCCGCGTCTCGACGCCCTGCTTCTCGATGAAGTCCTGCAGGGCGAGCGCGTTCATGACGGTGCCCAGCATGCCGATGTAGTCGGCGCGGGCGCGCTCCATGCCGCGCTGGCTGAGCTCGGCGCCGCGGAAGAAGTTGCCACCGCCGACGACGATCGCGACCTGCACGCCCTCGCCGACCGCCGTGGCGACCTGGGCGGCGGCATCGTTGACCACGTCGGGGTCGATCCCGATGGCGCCTCCGCCGAAGACCTCACCGGACAACTTCAGAAGGACGCGGCGAGCCATGGGTCGAGGTTATCGGATCGGCGCGCGCGTGGCGCCGCTAGCCTCGGGCCATGCCGACTCGACCTCGCTCTGGTGAGCAGTACGTCCTGCGCGACGGTGCGGCCGAGGCCGTAGTCGCCGGAGTGGGCGCGTCGCTGCGCACGCTCACGCACGCCGGACGAGACCTCGTGCTGCCGTACACGGCCGACGAGGTCCGCCCCGCGTACCGCGGCGCGACGCTCGCGCCGTGGCCCAACCGCGTCGTCGACGGTCGGTACTCCTTCGCCGGCGAGGATCTCCAGCTGGCACTCACCGAGCCCGGCCGCGGGCACGCGCTGCACGGGCTCGTCCTGTGGCAGCGGTTCGAGCCGCGCGAGCACGACTCGCGACGGGTCACCCTGGCGGCGACGATCGAGCCGCAGGACGGCTACCCGTGGCGCGTCCGGGTCGAGACGACCTACGCCCTCGACGAGTCGGGCATGACCCAGACCGTGCGGGCGACGAACCTGGCCGACTCCCCCGCCCCGTTCGGAACGGGCCCGCACCCGTACCTCGTGGCGGGCGAGGGCGTCGTGGACGACTGGACGCTGACGCTGCCGGCCGACCGGGTCCTGCTGACCGACGACCGCCTCGCACCGACGTCGCTCGAGGCGGTCGAGGTCGATGCGGCGCGGTTCGACTTCCGCAGCCCGCGCCGGATCGGTGACGTCAGCCTGGACCACGCCTTCACCGGCCTCCCGGACGAGTCGGTCGTACGGGTCGTGCACCCGTCCGGAGGGGGCGTGCAGCTGCTCTGGGGGCCGTCGTGCCGGTGGGTCCAGGTGCACACCGCCGACGGCGGCGGCCGTGCCGGGCTGGCCGTCGAGCCGATGACCTGCGCCCCCGACGCCTTCAACGAGGCCGACTGGGACACCGGCCTGACGGTGCTCGAGCCGGGCGGGTCCACCGAGGCGAGCTGGACGATCTCCGCCATCGCGTGACCCGTCAGCATATGCTGACATCATTAAGGCCCCACCCACGCACGAGGAACCCGAGCCCCGCGATGTCGTCGCCGAGCTCGCCGCCATCGCCACGGCCAAGCAGGAACTCTCCCGACGCGAGGAGATCGCGGTCCGGCGCGCCCGCGTCCGCGGCCTGAGCTGGGCCGAGATCGGCACGCTGCTCGGCGTCACCCGCCAGACCGTCCACCGCAAGTACGGCCGCCGCACCTGACGGTTAACGCACGAGAGCCCCGAGCAGGTGCTCGGGGCTCTCGTGCGGTGAGGCTGGCGTCAGGCGCCGACCTCGATGTGGCTGAAGCGCGTGATGGTGATGCCAGCCTCTTCGGCGACGGCCTTCACGGTCTTCTTGTTCTCGGTGACGCTCGGCTGCTCGAGGAGGACGTTCTCCTTGAAGAAGCCGTTGACGCGACCCTCGACGATCTTCGGCAGGGCCTGCTCGGGCTTGCCCTCCTCCTTGGCGGTGGCCTCGGCGATCTCGCGCTCCTTGGCGACGATGTCGGCGGGCACCTCCTCGCGGGTGAGCCAGCGCGGACGCATCGCGGAGACCTGCATCGCGATGCCGCGGGCGGCCTGCTCGTTGTCGCCCTCGTACTCGACCAGGACGCCGATCGACGGCGGCAGGTCGCTCGCACGACGGTGCATGTAGGTCGCGACGTTGCCCGTGAGGCTGCTGACGCGGCCGAGCTCGAGCTTCTCGCCGATGACGGCGGCCAGGGCGCTGATCGCCTCGGCGACGGTGGTGCCGTCCTCGAGCTGGACGCTCGCGAACTCCTCGGCGTTGGCCGGCTTGGCGGCGTCAGCCGCGACCGCGAGGCGCTCGGCCAGTTCGATGAACTGCTCGTTCTTCGCGACGAAGTCGGTCTCGGAGTTCAGCTCGACGATGGCCGAGCCGGCGTTCGCGACCAGGCCGGAGGAGGCCTCGCGCTCGGCGCCACGCTTGGCCGCCTTCGCGGCACCCGAGATCCGCAGGATCTCGACGGCCTTGTCGAAGTCGCCATCGGCCTCGGTGAGGGCCTTCTTCGCGTCCATCATGCCCGCGCCGGTCGCGTCGCGGAGCTTCTTCACATCGGCAGCGGTGATTGCCATGTTCTACCCCTGTTCTGGTGTCTGGTGGTCAGGAGGCCGGGGTCTCGTCGGCGGCGGCCTCAGCGGGCGCCTCGACGGACTCGGCAGCGGGAGCCTCGGCGGCGTCGGCGGCAGGAGCCTCGACGGCCTCGGCGGCAGGAGCCTCGACGGCCTCGGCAGCAGGAGCCTCAGCGGCGTCGGCAGCGGCCTCGGCGGGCTTGTCGGTGCTCAGCAGCTCCTTCTCCCAGTCGGCCAGCGGCTCCTCGGCGCCGAGCTCGGTGCCCGGGGCCTCCTCGCCCGTCTTGGCGCCACCACGCGAGATGAGGCCATCGGCCACGGCGTCGGCGATGACGCGGGTCAGCAGGCCGACCGAGCGGATCGCGTCGTCGTTGCCCGGGATCGGGAAGTCGACGTCGTCGGGATCGCAGTTCGTGTCCAGGATCGCGACGATCGGGATGCCGAGCTTCTTGGCCTCGTCGACCGCGAGGTGCTCCTTCTTGGTGTCGACGATCCACACGGCGTTGGGCACGCGGCCCATGTCGCGGATGCCACCGAGCGTGCGGTTCAGCTTGGTGTACTCCCGCTTCATCTGCAGGAGCTCCTTCTTGGTGCGGTTGGAGCCGGCGACGTCGTCGAAGTCGATCTCCTCGAGCTCCTTCATGCGCTGCAGGCGAGCCGACATCGTCGTGTAGTTGGTGAGCATGCCGCCCAGCCAACGCTGGTTCACGTAGGGCATGCCGACGCGCTTGGCCTGCTCCTCGACGGGCTCCTGGGCCTGGCGCTTGGTGCCGACGAACAGGATCGTGCCGCCGCGGGCGACGGTGCTCTTGACGAACTCGTACGCCGAGTCGATGTAGGCGAGCGACTGCTGCAGGTCGATGATGTAGATGCCGTTGCGCTCCGTGAAGATGAAACGCTTCATCTTCGGGTTCCAACGGCGGGTCTGGTGCCCGAAGTGCACGCCGCTCTCGAGCAGCTGACGCATGGTGACGACGGCCATCGTCGTACTTCCTCTCTAGCCAAGTTGACGCACCACCGGTCGGCGGTGCCCTGGTGTCCGACGCGGGCCACCCACGAGTGGGACCTGGGCCGCGCCCCGTTCGGCTGTCGCTTCACGGGACCTGGACACGCGAATTTCCGCCCCGAAGGGCAGATGAGGCCATCCTAGTCCACCGCACCCCGCCGGACGAAATCGGCGTCGTCCACAGTCGGCGGGCCCTCCGGAGCCTCATCCACAGGCCCTGCGCGAGCCGTTCCCCCGGCGGCGCCGCACCGGTTGGCTCGGCTCATGCATCCCCTGACGCGCGTCCTCGGCACGGCCCTGCTCCTGCTCGCCCTCGCCGCGGCCCCGGCGGCGGCCGGCCCGTGGAGCTGGCCCCTCGGCGACCACCGGATCGAACGCGACTTCGACCCACCGGACTCCGCCTACGGTCCGGGCCACCGCGGCGTCGACCTGCCCGGAAGGGTCGGTGAGACCGTGCGGGCCGTCGCCGCCGGGCGTGTGACGTTCGCGGGTCGGGTGGCCGGGGTCGCGACGATCACGATCGACCACGGGGGCGAACGGTCGACCTACCAACCGGTCGAGGCGTCGGTCAGGGTCGGCGACGCGGTCGACCCGGGGCAACGGATCGGCCGGCTGCTCGGTGGTCACCCCTCGTGCCGGAGCACGTGCCTCAATCTCGGACGCCTGCGCGGCGAGACGTACCTCGATCCCGCGGACCTGCTCGGCGGCTCGGGCTCCTACCGCCTGATCAACCCCGACGGGCCGGTCCCGGTCGCTCCCCCGACGGCGGACGGCGACCTGCCGCTGGACGGCCCGATCACCTCGGCCTTCGGGATGCGCGTCCATCCCGTCACGGGAGTGCGCAAGCTGCACGACGGCGTGGACATCGGCGCGCCCTGCGGCACCCCCGTGCCGAGCGTCGCCGCGGGGACCATCACCAGGTCAGCCCGACGCGGCGCCTACGGTCAGCAGGTCGAGGTGCGCCACGGCGACGGCACCCATACGTCCTACTCACACCTGTCGGAACGGTCGGTGGCCCGGGGCGACCACGTCGTCGCCGGATCGATCCTCGGCCGGGTCGGCTCCACCGGCTCGTCGACGGGGTGCCACCTGCACTTCATGCGACTCGTCGACGGGGTCGCCGTCGATCCCCTGTCGCGATGACCTCAGGCGCGTGGATGGGCCTGGGTGAAGGCGGCACGCAGGCGATCGGCGCTGACGTGCGTGTAGATCTGGGTCGTCCCCAGCGAGGCGTGGCCGAGAAGCTCCTGGACGGACCGCAGATCGGCACCGCCCTCGAGCAGGTGGGTCGCGGCGGTGTGCCGCAGTCCATGGGGGCCGACGTCGGGGGCGTCCGGGACGGCGGCCACCCGGTCGTGCACGATCCGACGGATCACGCGCGCGTCGATCCGGGCTCCGCGCGCTCCCAGGAACAACGCCGGTCCGCCGTCGCTCGTCGCGAGGACGGGGCGCCCCCGGTCGAGCCACTGCGAGACCGCCTCCGCGGCGGGCAGCCCGTACGGCACCATCCGCTCCTTGTTGCCCTTGCCCAGGACTCGGAGCACCCGCCGATGGGGGTCGAGGTCGTCCACGTCCGCGCCGACCAGCTCGCCGACCCGGATCCCCGTCGCGTAGAGCAGTTCGATCACGGCAAGGTCGCGCAGTCCTTGCGGGCCCTCGTCCTCGACCGACGCGGCGATCGCATCGACGACCGCGCGCATGTCCGCCTGGTTGAGCGCGGGCGGCAGGGTCCGGTGGGCTTTCGGTGCGGCCAGCAGCGCACCGGCGTCGGTCGCGGACCGACCCGATCGCTCGAGCCACGCGGTGAAGACGCGAGCCGCCGTCGACCGCCGGGCGAGCGTCGTCCGGGCGCGGCCCCGGCTCTGCAGGCCCGCGAGCCAACTGCGCAACGTCCGGATCGTCAGGTCGGCGGGGTCGTCGACGTGCATGAGACTCGCGTGGGTGGCGAGGTTCGCCAGGTCGGTGAGGTAGGCCCGGAGCGTGTGGTCGGACAGGTCCCGCTCGTCGCGCAGGTGCCGCTCGTAGTCGGCCAGCGTCGCGGCCCACCGCTCGGAGATCTCAGCCACGCCCCCACCTTCGCACGCTCAGGCCGGATAGACGGTGACCTCGGTGGCCTTGAGGCTGAGCCACAGGTCGGCGCCCGGCTCGATCCCGAGGTCCGCCACGGCGGCGGGCGTGACGTCCACGAGCAGCCCGGCGATCTCGACCCGACACGTGCCACCGCGTTGCTCGAGGCTGGAGACCCGGCCACGCCACACGTTCCGGGGGCTGCCGTCGGGATGGTCACGGTGCAGCGCGACGGCCGCCGGGGTGAAGGTCGCCATCGCCGGCTCACCGATCACGAGCTCGCGCGCGGGCAGCCCGGTGACGGCCGCACCCTCGCCCGGCTGCACCGTGTCGGGCCCGGTGGCGCGCCCCTCCACGAGGTTGACGCCGGCGAGGGCCGCGCCGAAGGCACTGCGTGGGTGCGCCAGGACGTCCCGGCTGGGTCCGGAGTCCACGACGCGACCGGACTCCATCACGATGGTCCGGTCGGCCAGGACGAGGGCGTCGAGCGGGTCGTGCGTCACGATGATCGACGTGCGGTCCGCGAGCACCCGGCGCAGGACGCGTCGCAGCTCGGGGACCGACGGCGCGTCGAGCGCGGCCATCGGCTCGTCGAGCAGGACGACCTCGGGGTCGGTCGCGAGGGCCCGCGCCAGGGCGACCCGCTGGGCCTGGCCCCCGGACAGTCCAGCCGGACGCCGGTCGGCGAGGTCGGTGAGCCCCAACTCCACGAGCCAGCGGTCCGCAACGGCACGGACATCGCCCACGCCTCGGCTGCGCGGCCCGAACGAGACGTTCTCGCGCACGGTCAGGTGCGGGAACAGCCGCGGCGACTGGGCGAGCAGCGCCACCGACCGGCGGTGCGGGGGAACCCACGCGGACGGTCCGGCCAGGACCCGGTCGCCCACGCGCACGTGCACCTCGTCGGGGCGCAGCAACCCGGCGACCGTCGCGAGGACGGTCGACTTGCCCGATCCGTTCGGGCCCACGAGGGCCAGGGTCTCGCCGGGCGCGACCGACAGGTCGACCTCCACGCCGCGGGTCACGTCGTGCAGACCCACGGCGAGGCTCACCACGGGTTCCTGCCCGGTCGGCGGACGACGGCGATCACGACCACCGCGACGAGGACCAGCAGGAGCGACAGCGCGACCGCCGCGTCCGGATCGGTCTCGCGCTGCAGGTAGATCTCCAGCGGAAGCGTGCGGGTCACGCCCTGCAGGCTGCCGGCGAAGGTGATCGTCGCGCCGAACTCGCCCAGCGCCCGGGCGAAGCTGAGCACCGTCCCGGCCACGAGGCCCGGCGCCACGAGCGGCAGCGTCACGCGCCCGAACACGCGCGAGGGTCGCGCGCCGAGCGTCGCGGCGACTTCGGCATACCCGGGATCGGTCGCTCGCAGCGCACCCTCGAGACTCACCACGAGGAACGGCAAGGAAACGAACGTCTGCGCCAGGACGACCGCCGCGGTGCTGAAGGCGATCTGGATCCCGAGCACCGCGAGGTGCTCACCGAGCAGTCCTCGGCGACCGAACGTGTAGAGCAGCGCGATGCCGCCGACGACCGGCGGCAGCACGAGTGGGAGCAGGACGAACGGTCGGGCGACCGCGACCCACCGCGCCGACGACCGCGCCAGGATCAGGGCCAGCGGCACCCCGAACACGAGGCACAGGACGGTGCTCGCGCTGGCCGTCCGCAGGCTCAGCCACAACGCGTCGAGCGACGACTCGGACGTGATCAGCGCACCGAAGTCACTCCATTCGACCCGCAGCACCATCGCGACGAGCGGCAGCGCGACGAACGCCAGCCCGACGACCGCGGGCACGATCGTCCAGCGCGGCAGGTCGACCGAGTCGGTCCTCACGGTGCGCCGAAGCCTGCCTTCTGCAGGACCTCCTGGCCGCTCGCTCCCGTCACGAGGTCGACGAAGTCGGCGGCCAGGTCCGGCTCGCCGGCGTCCTTGAGCGCCACGATCGGATACGTGTTGACGACCAGGTCGGCCTCCGGGACGTCGACACCGTGGACGGAGTCGCCGGCGGCCACGACATCCGTGACGTAGACGAGGCCGGCGTCGGCCTCCCCACTCGTGACCTTGCCGAGCACGTCGGTGACCGACTGCTCCTCGCTCACCGGCTTCACCGTCAACCCGGTGTCCCCCAGCAGCATCTGGGACGCGGCGCCGCACGGGACCTGGGTCGCGCAGAGCACGACCTGCACGGACGGGTCCGCGAGGTCGTCGAGCGTCGTCACGCCGGCCGGGTTGTCCGGCGGCGTGGCGATCTGCAGGACGTTCGTCGCGAACGGCTCCGGCTCGTTCTCGGCGTTGCCGGCGGTGGTGACGAGCGCCATCGTGCGCTCGTCGGCCGAGGCGAAGACGTCGGCGGGCGCACCCTCGTTGATCTGGGCCGCCAGATCGGAGGAGCCGCCGAACGAGAGCCTGACCTCGACGCCGTCGTGGTCCTCCTCGAACTCGTCGGCGAGCTCGGTGAAGGTGCCCTTGAGCGATGCCGCCGCGAACACCGTGATCGTGCGCTCCTGCGTGCCGGAGTCCGAGTCGCCGCCCCCGCACGCGGCGGTGAGGCAGAGCAGGGCCGTCGAGGCGGCGACGGCGGTGAGGCGGGGCAGGCTCATCGGTGATCTCCCGGGGTCTCGACGATGACGTTGGTGGCCTTGACCACCGCGACGGCCACGACGCCGGGCTCGAGCCCGAGCTCGCGCACCGACTCGGTGCTGATGAGCGACACGACGCGGTGCGGGCCGCACTGCAGCTCGACCTGGGACATCACGGTGTCGCTGAGGACGTCGGTGACGATGCCGACGAATCGATTGCGCGCCGAACGCGCGACACTCGTCGGATCGGGCGTCGCCCCCAACTCGTCGCGGGCGTGCCGCGCGAGGCTGCGACCGTCGACCACGGTCCGGCCCGCGTCGTCCTTCCCACTGTCCAGTCGTCCCGAGGCGATCAGCCGTCGTACGGTGTCGGTGCTGACTCCGAGGAAGGTGGCAGCGTCGGAGACTCGCACTTGCGTCATGGACAGCACATTACCAACGCAGGTGCGTCACGAGCGAGAGGAGTCCCAGTGGGCAAATCCGTCGACGAGCACGTCCGCGCGGTGGCCGAGGCGATCCGCACCGCGGCCGCGCGCCGCGCGCAGGACGACCCGGAGGACCTTCCGATCACGCACGTGCGCGGCGGCCGGCTGGCCGAGGCCGTCTCGGCCCGCCTCGACGTTCCCGGCTTCGACAACAGCCAGATGGACGGCTTCGCCGTGTGCGCCGCCGACCTCGTCCACGCGGACGCCGAACCCGTCCGACTGCCGACCGTCCCGCACGTCGTGGCCGGCGGCACGGCCCCGGCGCGGCTCGAGCGTGGCACCGCCGCCCCGATCATGACGGGCGCGCCCGTGCCTCCCGGAGCCGATGCGATCGTCCCGGTGGAGCACACGGCGGCGCGCGACTTCGGACCGGTCGACGGCGGGGCGACGGTGGAGTTCACCGCTCCCGTGGAGCCGGGCACGTTCGTGCGCCGGCGAGGTGCCGACGTCCGGCGGGGCGACGTCCTGCTCGAAGCCGGAGCGGCCCTGCATCCGGCGGCCGTGGGTGCACTCGTGGCCGCCGGGGTCGACCGGGTGCGCGTCGTCCCGCCGCTGCGGATCGCAGTCGTCGGCACGGGCTCGGAGCTCGTGAGCGGCGACGTGCCCGACTCGAACACCGCGGCGCTGCTCGCCCATGCTCGAGACCTGGGACTCGCAGGCGATTCGCACGTCGTGGAGGACGATCCGGCGGCACTCACCGACCTGCTCGCGCGGCTCGCCGCCGACCACGACCTCGTCGTGACGACCGGGGGCGTCAGCGCGGGGACGCGCGAGGTCGTCCGCCAGGTGCTCGAGGGCACCCCCGACGCATGGTTCGGCCACGTCGACGTCCAGCCGGGTGGCCCGCAGGGCCTGGCGCGGATCGCGGTCCCCGGCCGCGAGGTCCCCGTCGTGTGCCTGCCCGGCAACCCGGTCAGCGTGCTCGTCTCGTTCGAGCTCTTCCTGCGTCCTCCGCTCGCGCAGTCCGCCGGGCTGCCGCCGTGGCGCCAGTCCGGCACCGCTCCCCTCGCCGCACCGCTGGAATCTCCGGCCGGGCGGCTCCAGGTCCGGCGCGGACACCTCGATCCCGACGGGCGGGTGGGCCTGGTCGGCGGCCCGGGCTCGCACCTGGTCGCCTCGTACGCGCGAGCCGACCTGCTCGTCCTGGTGCCCGAGGCCGTCACGGCACTGGCCGCCGGCGATACCGTGGAATGGTGGAGGATCGCATGAGCGGGAACGGTGACGCCGGACTGTCGCACTACCGCGACGACGGCAGCGCTCACATGGTCGACGTGACGGCCAAGTCGGCCTCGCGACGCGTCGCGACGGCGTCGGGCCTGCTGCGCACCCGCGCGGACGTCGTCGGCCGCATCATGAGCGGCGACCTGCCCAAGGGCGAGGCGCTCGCCACGGCGCGCGTCGCCGGGATCCTTGCCGCGAAGCGCACGCCCGACCTCATCCCCCTGTGCCATCCGCTGCCGCTCGGCTCGATCACGATCGACTTCACCGCACAGACCGATGCGGTCCGGATCGAGGCGACCGTCGCCACGACGGCGCCGACAGGCGTCGAGATGGAGGCCCTGACGGCCGTGTCCGTCGCGGCGCTGACCCTGTTCGACATGGTCAAGGCCGTCGACCACACCGCCGTGATCGACGCCGTCCGGGTGGAGGCCAAGACCGGCGGCACCCACGACTGGAGCCGTGATGAGTGAACCCGGGGTCCGGCGCCTCGGCGTCGTGGTCGCGTCGACCCGGGCCGCCACCGGCCGACGCGAGGACCTCACCGGCCCCCGGATCGCCGACTGGGGACGGGCGCGCGGATTCGAGGTCTCCGGTCCGCACGTCGTCGCCGACGGCCCTGAGGTCGGCGACCTGCTGCGCCGGCTCGTGGGCGAGGGCTGCGCGCTCGTCGTGACGACCGGCGGGACGGGCTTCTCGGCCGACGACCACACGCCCGAGATCACCGCGGCCCTGATCGACCGGCCGGCACCCGGTATCGCCGAGGCGATCCGCGCCCACGGCCTGCGCTCCACGCCGCACGCCGCGCTCTCACGAGGCGTGGCCGGCGTCAGTGACCGGACCCTCGTCGTCAACCTCGCGGGATCGACCGGTGCCGTCCGCGAGGGCCTCGAGATCCTCGACGGAATCGTGGACCACGCCCTGGAGCAGCTCGGCCACGGTCACGGCCCGGAACGCGTCCTGCACACCTGAGTCGTTCAGGAGGGTTCGTCGATGTCGGCGCCGTCCCACAGGTCGGCCGCCGGCACGAGCTCGACGTCGCGTTGGGCCAGCCAGGGACCGGCGCCGGCGTCACCGCGCAGGGAGGCGGTGAGCGCCGCCCAGTGCGTGCGGCCGACCAGCACCGGATGGCCGTGCGCGCCGTCGAACGTGAGCCGCCGGAGGTCCGTGCGCCCCGAGCCCGCGGCGACGAGCCGCTCCACGGCGGACCGCGGGAGCGCCGGCTGGTCGACGAGCGCGACGACGACGGCCTCCGCGCGCGAGTCCTCGAGGTCGGCGAGCCCGCGGCGCAACGAGGCGGACAGCCCCTCGGCCCAGTCCCGCGCCACCACGACCCGGGCGCCGTCCGGCACGAGCGGAGTCGCCTCCTCGGCCCCGGCGCCCAGCACCACGACCACCGGATCGAGACCGGCGTCCAGCAGCACCTGCGCCACGCGGGCGACCCACGGCGTGCCCTCGGCGTCGCGGACGGTCGCCTTGGGCCGACCGAACCGCGTGCCCGCCCCCGCGGCGAGCACCAGCCCGGCCGTCGTCACGCGACCCTCCGACCCCGCACGACGACACCCGTGATCGCCGACTCGCGCAGGCCGTGCAGCAGCGTGAACAGGGTCTCCCGATCGGCCGCGGCCTCGTCGTCGGATCGGATCCCCCACGCGAGCGCACCGGCCAGGGCCGGGACCCGGTCGGGCTCGAGGAGCAGCAGGTCGGCCTCCTTGCCGACGTCGAGGTTCCCGAACACGTGCTCCTGGTCGAGAGCCCGCGCACCCGCGAGCGTGCCGCTGAACAGCAGCTCCGCCGGGCCGATCGAGACGCTGTCGATCTCGTTCATGTGGACGCCGTGGCCGATGCCCAGGACCCGGGCCACGAGCCACTCCTCCCCCGCTCCCACGTCGGTCCCGATCGCGACGTTGACCCCCGAGTCGACGGTCCGCCGCCACGGCATCGTGCCCGACCCAAGGAACAGCTGCGACGTGGGGCAGTGCGCGATCGACGACCCCGCCGCCGCGAGCCGTTGCAGCTCGTCGTCGTGGCAGTGCACGGCGTGGGCCATGATCGTGCGCCGGCCGAGCAGCGAGTGCCCGCCGCGCTGGCTGCCGGGCAGGAACGAGCCGTCGTACGTGTCGAGGTAGTGGTGGACGCCGTACGTCGCGAGGACGGCGGCGATCTCCCCCGTTCCCGGCCGATCGTTCTCGCTCAGGTGCGAGTGGACGAACACGCCGCGGTCGCGGACCTGCGCGTAGAGCTCGCCCAGCGCCGTCAGCGTGCGCGGCGTCGTCGCGAGGCTGAACCGCGGCACGATCGCGACCTGCAGGAGGGCCTCGTGCTCGGGCCGGGCCTCCGGATCCGTCCCGTGCCAGCGGTCGATCTCGTCGCGCACGAGCTCGACCGCCTCGTCCTCGTCCGTCATGAGCGGCGCGGCGCTCGGCGGTCCGACGACCTGGATGCCGCGACCGCTGACCGTCCGCAGCCCCGCGGTCAGCGAGTGCCGGTAGAGCGCGTCCTGGGCGTGCGGGAACGCCGAGCCGAAGACCATCGCCGCGGTGGTGCCGGCGGCGAGCCGGCGCGCCGTGAAGTCGGCGGCGACCTGCTCGGCGAACTCCGGGTCGGCGAGCCGCGCCTCGGCCGGGAAGATGCAGCGCTCGAGCCACTCCAGCAACTGTCCGCCCCCGTACGCGCCCGTGCTGTACGTCTGCGGGAAGTGCACGTGGGCGTCGACGAAGCCGGGCACGATGAAGGCGCTCCGGGTCACCGGTGCATCGCCGTAGACCTCCGGAAGGCCGGCGTAGGGACCGGTCCAGCCGATCGCGCCATCGGCGTCGACCGCGACCGCCCCGTCGCGCAGCGACACGAGGTGGGAGTCCGCCTCGTGGACGCTCGGCGACCCCGCGACGTGGAACACGTGGCCGCGGTAGACACGACGTCGATCGCCCACGGGTCCCCCTTCTCGTGACGGTGCGGAACGACCACGCTAGCCGCCGTCGTCAGCGCTTCGCGACGCGACGCGAAACCTTTACGCGACCGAAACACCGGTGCGAGCCCGGCGACCCGCGACCGACCTAGCGTGGCGTCATGTTCGAGCACGCGGCCCTCGTCGTCTCCGAGGTGGCGGCCGGTCGCGCCGTCGCACTCGCGGTCGTGACGTCGGTCGGCGGCAGCGCCCCCCGGCCGCCCGGCACGACGATGGTGGTGACCTCGGACGGCAGGGTCCTGGGCAGCGTGTCGGGCGGTTGCGTGGAGTCGGCGGTGCTCCAGCGCGCCCACGCCGTGCTCGCGGGCGCCGCGCCGTCCACCGAGATCTTCGGCTACGGCGATCCGGAGGCGTTCGCCGTCGGTCTGGCCTGCGGTGGGACCGTCGAGGTGCTCGTCACGAGAGTCGATCCGGACACCGACCACCGGGCGCTCGACGTGTGGCGCGCGGCGGCCGTCGGCGACCCGACCGAGGCGGCGTTGGCCGTCGGGCTTGGCGGAGCGGAAACCGGCAGGTTGACCGTGCGATGGGGTGCCGGCGAAGGCTTCCGGCGGCACGACGAGCCCGACGGCTCCTGGCTCGTGGCGCGTCCCACCACGCCCGCCGACTTCCTCGTCTACGGGGGCGTCGACGTCGCGGGCCCGCTCGCCACTCTCGCCCGAATGGCCGGCTTCCGCGTGACGGTGGTCGACGCGCGCCCCGCGTTCGCGGGGACCGAGCGGTTCCCCGACGCGCACGAGGTCGTCCGCGCCCAGCCCGCGACCCACCTGCGAGCGCAGCCGCCACGTCCTTCCACCGTCGTGTGCGTCCTGACGCATGAGGACCGGTTCGACGTGCCGGTCCTGGTCGAGGCGTTGCGTCGCGACGTGGCGTTCGTCGGCGCGATGGGCAGCCGCTCCACGACGGCCGCGCGGCGGCGGCGACTCCTCGACGCGGGCGTCACGGCGTCGGAGCTCGACCGCCTGCACGCCCCGATCGGACTCGACCTCGGCGGCCGGACCGCGGTCGAGACGGCGATCGCCATCATGGCGGAGGTGGTGGCGGCCCGTCATTCTCGCGACGGGGGCTCCCTGAGCGCGTCGTCCGGCTCGCTGCACGCCACACCCGGTCGCGGCTGAACGGCGCCTCCGTCAACCGCTGGCCGATCGCGCGGCTCACGGCGTTGCCGACGGCTGCGGCCACCGGGTTGAACGGCGACTCGCTCATCGACTTCGCCCCGAAGGGGCCGAGCGCGTCGCTCGTGTCGGCGAACATGACCTCGGTCTCGGGGACGTCCGCGAACTGCGGGACGTGGTACGTCCGGAAGCTCGGCGAGGTCACGGTCCCCGCACCGTCGGTCAGCACCTCCTCGTACAGCGCGCTGCCGTATCCCTGGGCGACGCCGCCCTCGATCTGACCGCGACACTGCTCGGGGTTCATCACGGTTCCCGCATCCGCGGCGTGGACGGACTGCAGGATCCGCACCTCACCGGTCGTGGGGTCGACGGCCACCCGGACACCGTGCACGTTGAAGGCCAGCGAGCGCTGCGCCCCGCGCTCCTCCCCCGCGGCCACGAGTCCGGCACCGTCGCGCTCCCGCGGATCGGCCGCGGCCACGACCCGGTCGAACCCGATCCGACCCGTGGGGGTCTCGACGCCGTCGGCTCCCATCCGGCACTCGTCGGGATCGGCTCCCGCGAGCGTCCCGGCCAGCTCGCGGATGCGGCGCTCGAGACTTTTCGCCGCGGCGTGCAGCGCCTTGCCGGCGACCGTGATGCCGGCCGAGGCGAAGGCGCCCGTGTCGTACGGAGCCGCGTCGGTGTCCGCATGGTGCAGCACGACGGCGGAAGGACGCGTCCCGAGCACCTCGGCGACGATCTGCGTGTGCACCGTCGTGGACCCGTTGCCGAACTCGGCGGTGCCGACGCCCGCGAGGTAGGTGCCGTCGGGACGCAGGGTCACGGTGACCTGGGCGATGTGCCCGAAGGGTGCCATCGTCGCGATCATCGCGATCGCCATCCCCTCACCGGTGCGCCAGTGCGCGGGTGCCGCGACCCCGTTGCCCCGCGCCAACGCGGACTGCGCGAGGTCGAGGCACTGGTCGAGCCCGTAGCTGCCGTACACGAGGTCGGGATCGGGGTGCTCGTGCCCGGTGAGCAACGGGTCACCCTCACGGACGACGTTGCGCCGGCGCAGTTCGAACGGGTCGAGGCCGATCCGCTCGGCGAGCATGTCCATGGCCGACTCGACGGCGAGGATCACCTGACCCAGGCCGTAGCCGCGGAAGGCGCCCGACGGCGGGTTGTTCGTGTAGACGGCCTCGCCGGTGACCCGCTTGTTCGTCGTGCGGTAGACGCTGACCGACTCGGCGCACGAGTGGAAGAGCACCCCGCGGGCGTGGTTCCCGTAGGCGCCGGTGTCGCTGAGGACGTCGACCTCCATCGCCGTGAGGGTGCCGTCGGCATCGGCGGCCAGCGTGACCGAGACCCGCATCGGGTGGCGCAGGGTCGTGCGCTCGAACTCGTCCGTGCGGGACATCTCGTACGCGACGGGCCTGCCGAGCCGCAGGACGGCTGCCGCGACGAGGTCCTCCGTCAGCATCTCCTGCTTGCCGCCGAAGCCACCGCCGACGCGGGCCGCGAACACCCGGACGCGCTCGCGAGGCAGGTCGAAGATCCGGCACAGCTCGGCCCGGGTGAGGAAGGGAACCTGCGTGCTGGATCGGATGACGAGCCGGCCGTCCTCGTCGAGCCAACCGATGCTGCCGTGCGTCTCCAACTGCGCGTGGGTCTGGCGCTGCGTGCGCCACGTGCCGCGGACCACGACCTCGGCGTCGCGGACGGCACCGTCGACGTCCCCGCGCTCCTCCCGCAACCCGAGCACGGTGTTGCGCAGGGCGTGGTCGACCCGATCGTGCGGCGAGCGCCCGGGGTGCAGCACCGGGGCGCCCTCGGCGCGGGCCTCCTCGGGGTCGAAGACGGCAGGGAGCACCTCGTACTCGACCTCGATCAGCCGACAAGCCCGCTCGGCCAGGCCGGCGCTCGTGGCGACGACCGCGGCCACGCGTTGTCCCACGTGGCGCACCGTGTCGTCGAGCATGCGGGTGTCGTCCGGATCGTCCGTGCGGTGCTCGTGGCGCCCACTGGAGTAGTACAGGTCGGGCGCGTCGTGATGCGTCAGGACGAGCTCCACACCGTCGAGCGCGAGGGCTGCGGCGGTCTCGACCCGGACGATCCTCGCGTGCGCATGCGGACTGCCGAGCACGGCCACGTGCAGGCAGTCCTCGGGCAACTCGTCGAACGTGAACGGCTCACGGCCGCAGACGATCCGTTCGGCGGCGGGCGGCCGGACCGACCTGCCGACCGCGCCCGTGGGCGCCTCGGTGGCGGGTTGTTCGGGACCGAGGGCCGCCTCGATCGACTCGCGCACGGAGCGATAGCCCGTGCAGCGGCACAGGTTGCCCTTGAGTGCCTGGGGCAGGTCGTCGAGCGCGTCGGCCGTCAGGCACGACGCGGTCACCACCATGCCCGCCGTGCAGAAGCCGCACTGGAACCCGAAGTGGTCGACGAATGACTGCTGGACGGGCGCGAGGTCGCCCGGTGAGCCGAGTCCGGCGGCGGTCGTGACGTGCGCGTCGACCGCTCGCGCCGCGGGATAGATGCACGAGTGGACGGCCTGCCCGTCGAGCACGACCGAGCAGGCGCCGCAGTCGCCGGCATCGCAGCCCTTCTTCACCGCGGTGTGGCCGCTCTCGCGCAGGAAGGTCCGCAGGCACTGTCCCGGCCGGGGCTCGCGGTCGACCGGCCTCCCGTCGACGATCATGGCGCCGCCAGGTCTGACCTGACCCGCGCGGCGAGCTCGGCGGAGACACCCCGCCGCCAGTCGCGAGTCCCCAACGGATCGGTGTAGTACCCCGGCAGCGACGTCACGTCCGCACGCAACGCCCGCTCATCGGGCACGGTGTCGTAGCGCAGGACTTGCGGCGTGAGCGTCGCGGCCGTGACGACGACCGTGAACCGTCCGTCCTCGTCGTGACGGGCGGTGACGACCGCACCCGAACGTCCCAGGTCCGCGAGGGCGATCTTGCGCAGTGCGGTGGTCGCCCGCAGGGCGGCGGCGGGCACCTCGAAGGACCGCAGCACCTCGCCGCCGGCGAGGGTGCTCAGTCCGTTGCCGGCCACGAGGTCGACGACGTCGACCCGTCGCTGCCCACCGTCGGGCGTCCACACGATCGCGACGGCGTCGAGCGTCGCCAGCAGGCTCACCATGGCCGCAGCCGCGTAGGCACGCGCGACGTTGCCTCCGACGGTGGCGACGTTCCAGACCTTCCACGACGCCAACAGAGCTCGACAGGACTGGGCGAACAGCGGGTGGGCCCGCCAGTCGTTCCGGGCCGGGAGCGCCGCGAGCTCGGCGATCGTGCAGGTCGCGGAGATCGTGAGTCCGTCGTCACCGGCCTCCCACGCGGGCCATCCCATCCGGGTCAGGTCGACCAGGCCCGTGACGTCCAGGTCGGGCTCGGAGAACAGCCACGTCCCGCCCGCGACGAACCGCTCACCGGCGGCGAGCGCGAGGTCTGACCGCGACACGGCGAAGCGGTACGACTCGACGGTGTGCTGGTCCACGGTCCTGCGTCCTTCGGCTGGCTGACTGGCGCCGTCAGTCAAGCCGAGGAATGTTGCGGCCACGTCACGACGGGACACCCGCGACGTGACCGGCCTACGATGCCGGAGTGGCCGATCCCGCACAGCCCCGATTCGAGTCGACGACGGTCGCGATGTGGCGCGACTGGCTCGCGCAGCACCACGCGACGTCCGGCGGGGTCTGGCTCGTGTTCTGGCGGTCGGGGTCGGCGCCCAACGCTCCCCTCGACTACGAGGAGGCGGTGCGCGAGGCCCTGTGCTGGGGCTGGATCGACGGTCACACGAAGCGACTCGACGACGGGCGCGCGATGCAGTGGTTCACCCGGCGCGGACGCACGAGCGCATGGGCGGCGAGCAACAAGGCGCGGGTGGCCGAACTCATCGCCGAGGGCCGGATGCAGCCGTCGGGCCAGGCCGTGATCGACGATGCGAAGGAACGCGGCCTGTGGAACCTGCTCGACGATGCCGAGGCACTCGTTGAGTCACCCGAGTTGGCTGCCGCGCTGGACGCCGAGCCCGCGGCCCGCGCCCAGTGGGACGCCTTCCCGCCGAGCGCCCGCAAGTTCGGCCTGACCCAGTTGGCCTTCGCGAAGCGACCCGAGACGAAGACGCGCAGGATCGCCACGATCGTCGAGCAGGCCGCGCGCGGGGAGCGTCCCTCGTGAGGCGTCAGGCGGTGCGACGCACGACGAGCACGCCGTCGCGCAGCGTCACGGGATTGCCCTCGGGGCAGTAGGTCTGCCGGTCGCGCGCCTCGGCGGCCACGACCTCCCACGCGTCCTCGGACAGGTCGAGTGCCGCCAGATCGTCCTCCGGCGTCGGGAAGTGCATGTCGCTCGCGTGGTCGGACCACGGCGGGGACTCCGCGTGCGCGACGACGAGCAGGTGCCCGCCCACCGCGACCCACCCGGCAGAGCGGCGCAGGATGTCCTCACGGCTCAACGTGACCGGGGACTGCAGGAAGCAGGCGGTGACGAGGTCGAAGGCATCGTCGGGCACCCACTCCTCGAGATCGGCGGCGACCCACGTCAGCCGGTCGCTCAGGCTCGCGCGTTCGGCCGCGGCCTCGGCCCGGGCAAGTGCGGTGGGCGACACGTCGACGCCGGTGACCGTCCAGCCACGCTCGGCGAGCCACAGGGCGTCGCCGCCCTCGCCGGCCCCGAGATCGAGGGCCCGCCCCGGCGTCAGGTCGACGGCGACCGAAGCCAGCGCGGCGTTCACGTGACCCGACCAGATCCCGTCATTGGAGCCGTATTTCTCCTCCCAGAACGCGAAGACCTCGCACGGCGAGGCCTCGGCCGGGGACTGACAGGTGTGGGTCGACTCGGTCACCCGGTCAACCTACCCTCGTCGCCTGCGGCCGCGCCCGCAGGTCGGCGAAGCCAGCCGGACTCCTCGCAGCGCACCACATCGTGGCGCTGCAGCTCCTTCAGCGCACGATGGACCGCGACGGTGCCCAACCTCAGTGCACCGGCCAGTCGTTCGACGGACTGGGGCTCGGCGCCGAGCCGCAGCCACACCCGTCGCGCGCCGGCACCGACCGCGGGCTGGTCGTCCGTGACGACGCCGAAGGTGTCCGCCAGGACGTCCGCGCCGGAGGTCACGAGCAGTGCCTTGCCCTCGCGCACCGCCCGGTGCGCGCCCGCCGAGGACTGCGACGTGACCGGACCCGGCACGGCCATGGTCGTGCGACCCAGGTGATCGGCCCAGTTCAGCGTGTTGAGCGATCCGCTCCGGGACGCGGCCTCCACCACGACGACGCCGACGCTCAGCGCCGCGATGAGCCGATTGCGTACGAGGAACCGGTGCCTCTGCGGCGTCGTCCCGGGCGGGTACTCGCTGAGCACGAGGCCGTCCTCGCCGATCCTGCGCAGCAGCGCGGCGTGGGCGCGCGGGTACTCCACGTCGACCCCGCACGCGAGGACCGCGATCGTGGGTCCGCCGGCCAGCAGCGCTCCGCGGTGCGCGCAGGCGTCGATGCCGAAGGCCGCCCCGCTGACGACCGCATGTCCACGGTCGGCGCAGTCCGCCGCGATGTCGCTGGCGCACTCGGCGCCGTACGTCGTGCAACTGCGCGCCCCGACGACGGCCACGGGTGCCGTCGCGAGGTCCGTCAGGTCGCCGCCACCACTGACCCACAGGCCTGCGGGCGGCCCGGCGACCTCGCCGATTCCCGCGAGATGCCCGAGGTCGTCCAGCGCCACCGGCCAGTCCCGGGAGCCGGCGGCGACCCAGCGCGCGTCGACGAGCTCAGCCTGACGGAGTGCGGCATCGGCGCGCCCCGGTGCACGGCCCGCGGCTTCGGTCCACGCAGGCGGGATCTCGGCGCCGCCGCGACAGATCGCGGCCCACAGTTCGGTCGGGTCGCAGCGCTCGCGCCACGGCAGGACCCGAGGATCCCCCGGCTCGACGACGAGCGACGTCAGCAGGAGTGCTCGGGCCTGCGACACCGTGGTCACCCGGCCTCCACGAACCGGGCGACCTCGCCGCCGAGCGGGCTGCCGCGTCGCAGGTCGAGCGCCGTCGCGACGTCGTCCGTCGTCGGCCGCTCGTGGTCGCACAGGTCGGCGACGCTCCACGACAACCGCAGGACGCGGTCGGCCGAGCGCGGTGTGAGCTTGTGCGCGCGGATCTGCTGGTCGATCATCCGCATCCCGAGGTCCTGCGCCGGCCAGTCCCGACGCAGGTCCACCCCCGGCACGGCCGCGTTGACCCGCCACGGCGTCTCGCGCAGTCGGTGTCGCTGGCGTTCCCTGGCCCGCGCGACGAGCGCGCTCAGGTCCGGGGTCGAGAGCGACGTCGCCGTGTCCACGGCCTCCTGGAGAGTGCGCCGAGTCGGTTCGACCAGGACGCGATGGATGTCGATCCGGTCGCGAATGGGTCCGGAGAGCCGGTCTGCGTACCGGCGCCGCGCCGGGGCGGTGCACTCGCACCGGCGCACCGCGGAGCCCGCGTGACCGCACGGGCACGGGTTCGTCGCCAGCACGAGCTGGAATCGCGCCGGGAACACGGCGGTCTGGGCGGCCCGGGAGACCACCACGCGCCCGCTCTCCAGCGGTTGGCGCAGGGCCTCCAGCACGTTGATCGCGAACTCGGGAGCCTCGTCCATGAAGAGCACCCCGTGGTGGGCCAGTGACATCGCCCCGGGTCGCACCCCGCGGCTGCCGCCACCCACGACGGCCACCGCGCTCGCGGTGTGGTGCGGCTCGAGGAACGGCGGGCGGACGAGCATCGGCAGATCGCCGGGCAGGACGCCGGCGAGCGAGTGGATCGCGCTCACCTCGAGCGCCGCATCGGGCTCCAGGTCGGGCAACAGGGTGGGCAGGCGCTGGGCGAGCATCGTCTTGCCCACGCCGGGTGGTCCGGTGAGCAGCAGGTGGTGGCCGCCGGCCGCGGCGATCAGCGTCGCGAGCCGGGCGTCGTCCTGACCGACGACGTCGGCCAGGTCGAGGTCGCTCGCCGCCATGCCTGCCCAGCCGGCGTCCGCCGGGTCGACGAGCGGCGGGACGGGCGGGTCGTCCGGCTCCTCCTCGCCGCGCAGCATCGCGACGACCTGACGCAGCGAGCGCACGCCGACGACGTCCATGCCCGGGACGAGTCCGGCTTCGGCGGCGTTCGCCTCGGGCACGAAGATCCGCTCGAATCCCGCCGCTGCGGCGGCGAGCGTCGCCGGCAGCGCACCGCGTACCGCGCGAAGCCTGCCGTCGAGGGCCAGCTCACCGAGGAAGACCGAGCCGGCGAGCAGATCCGTCGGGACGATCCCCTTCGCGGCGAAGATCCCGAGGCCCATCGCGAGGTCGTAGTGCGGTCCGGTCTTCGGCAGGCTCGAGGGAGCAAGGTTGATCGTGACGCGCGTGTCGGGCCACGAGGTGCCAGCGTTGACGACGGCCGAACGGATGCGATTGCGCGCCTCGCTGACCGTGACGTCGGCCAACCCGACGACGACGGTCGCCGAGAGTCCCGAGGCGATGTCGACCTCGACCTCGACCGGGCGACCCGTCAGGCCGTCGAGAGCGATCGCGTTGACCGACACCATCACGCCACCCCGGAGATGCGCTCGACCTGGGGGCCGCCGGCGCGCGGCACCCAGACCGTGACGACGTCGATGCGCACCGCGTCGGGGGTGACGTCATGCGTCTGCAGCCACGCGTCCGCGAGCCGCCGCAACGTCGTCGCCTTGCGCCCGTTGACCGCCTCCAGCGGCGTGCCGTGGCTGGCCGTCGTGCGGGTCTTCACTTCGCAGATCACGAGCGTGTCGCCGTCGCGCGCGACGATGTCGATCTCACCGAACCGGCACGTCCAGTTCCGGTCGAGGATCACCATGTCGAGGGATCGCAGGTGGTCGGCGGCGACTCGTTCGCCGTAGTCGCCGAGGGCTCGGTTCCGCGCGTACGTCATGGCTCCGAGCCTTCCGGCCGCGCCCGCGCGGCGGAACCGTCCCGACGATGCCTGTGGACACGCGCCGCGGCGGGACCGAGGCTGTGGACGGTCAGGCGGGGGTCGAGGTGAGGTACTGCTCGCTGATCAGGCGATAGGAGCGGGTCGTGAACGCCAGTAGCGCCGCCACGACCATCACGAGGCCCGACACGAGGAAGATGAACGCGATGCCGCGGGCCTCCCCCGTGCCCAGCAGCCAGTCCCAGCGCTCCGCGCCCTCGGGCGAGTCGACCGACGGGATGACCCAGAACTGCGCCAGCGGGGCGATCAGGAACGCGGTCACCGGGGTCGCCGCGGACTCGAAGGCCTGTGCGAAGCCGAACACGCGACCCTGGTTCCGGAACTCGACGACCTTCTGGATCACCGTCTGCTCGGCGGCCTCGACGGGAGGCACGAGCACGAGGTACAGCCAGATGCCGCCGGCGTAGAGCCACCACCACTCGCGCAGCGTGAACACCGCGCCGAGCAGGCCCATCGCGGCCACCACGAGCAGCATCGTGCGGATCGGGTTGGCACCGAGGCCGAACCGCGCCACGAGGGCCCCGCCGACGATGAAGCCGGTCGCCGCCACCCCGAACACGACGCCCCACATCTCGACGCTGAACAGCTCCAGCCCGTAGGGGTCCATGAGGGCCAGGTACACGCCGCCAATGAGGTTGTTGAACGTCGTGAAGACGATCAGCGCGAACAGCCCGGGGGCCTGCCTGATCGCGGCCAGCGCCCCGCGAACGTCCACGCGTGGTGCGTCGGGGCCGGTCGTGTCGGGCTGTTCCTCGGGGATGTCGATCGCCAGCAGGTGCCCGAGCGAGACCGCCGTCATCACGATCGCGACCGCCAGGGTCCAGCCCATGCCCAGCTGACCGATCGCCAGTCCACTGAAGACGCTCGTGACGATGAACGCGATGCCCTGCACCGTGCCGACCAGTCCGTTGGCGTTGGCCCGACGCTCCTCGGGGACCAGTAGGGTCACGGTCGTCGACAGGGCGATGTTCCGCATGCTCTCGACGACCGAGCCGAACAGGACGATCCCGGCGAACAGCCAGAACCACGGGCCCGAGAGGTCGTCGATCCGGTCCGCGCCCACGGCGGCGTAGAGGACGCCGGCGAGCGCGAACGCGACGAGCGTGATCGTGCCCGAGAGGACCATGACGCGGTGCTTGCGGTGCCGGTCGACGATCGTGCCGAACAGCATCGCGAACAGCGCGAGCATCAGCATGTAGGCGCCACCGATGATCCCCGTGGCGAGCACCGAGCGCGTCTCGAGATAGGCCCAGAAGGTCAGGGCGAACCACAGGAAGCTGGTCGTCACGTTCGCCAGCAGCGTGTTCACCAGGACGTGGCCGAAGGCCCGTCCTGCCTCGGTCGGCGAGGTCGCTGGGGTCACGTCGGCGGCAGCTTGACGTCCGCGTCCTGGAGTTCCTCGACGTTGACGTCCTTGAACGTCAGCACCTTGACGTTCTTGGCGAACCGCGCGGGCCGGTAGATGTCCCACACCCAGGCGTCGGTCATCGTCACCTCGAAGTAGGCGTCACCGGACTCGGTGCGCACCTTCACATCGACGGCATTGCACAGGTAGACGCGCCGATCGGTCTCCACGACGTACTTGAAGATCGACACGACGTCGCGGTACTCGCGGTAGAGCGCGAGCTCCATCTCGATCTCGTACCGCTCCAGGTCCTCGGCACTCACGGTGCTCCCACCTCCACCATCGTCTCGTCGATCATGCTAACCGGGTTGTCGGCCGTGGCGTCGCAGCCGGGCAGCCGCCACGACCGCCGGTGATGCGGCGTGGGCCCGTGGGCGGTCAGCGCGGCGATGTGATCGGGCGCCGCGTAGCCCTTGTTGACCTCCCACCCGTACTCGGGGTGCTCCCGCGCGAGCGCGACCATGAGGTCGTCGCGGGCCGTCTTGGCCAGGATGCTGGCGGCGGCGACCGCGGCGCAGCGCAGGTCGGCCTTGATCATCGTGACGACCGGCGGCACGACGTCGATCACGACGGGCGGGCCGAACAGCGCGTCCTGGTCCGGAACGCTGAGGTAGTCGTGGTTGCCGTCGAGCAGGACGGCGTCGGGGGGCGTGCTCAACTGGGCGAGTGCGCGGTGCCCGGCCAACCGCATCGCCGGCACGATGCCGTAGCGGTCGATCTCCTCGGGTGTCGCGTGGCCGACGCCGTGCTCCGGTGCCCACCGTCTGATGAACGGGGCGAGACGCTGCCGCGCCTGCGCCGTGAGCAGCTTGCTGTCGCGCACGCCCTGCGGAGCGGTGCGGGTCTGCTCCGTGACGACGACCATCGCCACCGTGACGGGCCCGCTGAGGGCTCCGCGACCGACCTCGTCGCTGCAGGCCAGCGCCGAGCGCCCCTCGCGCAGCATGCGGCGCTCGATCCTGAGGGACGGTGCGGTGCTCACGGGTCCGGGACCTCGTCGAAGGCGTCGGTGTCCTTGATCAGCCCGAACCGGTCCAGTGGCCAGACGCGCAGCCACGCCTTGCCGACGACGTCGTCGACGGGGATGAAGCCGCCGCCGGGCTCGCCCAGGTGTGCCCGCGAATCGGCCGAGTTGCCCCGGTTGTCGCCCTGCACCCACAGGTAGCCGCGCGGCACCGTGACGTCGAAGGTCTGCTCGGCGTTGACGGACTGGTCCGCGAGGTACGGCTCGTCGATCGACGTGCCGTTGACCACCGTGCGGCCCTTCTCGTCGCAGCAGCGGACCTCGTCGCCGCCGACGCCGATGACGCGCTTGATGAGGTGTCCGCCGGACGGGAAGAGGCCGATCGACTCGAGCGTCCTCTGCACGACGTTGCCCGACGGGTCGACGTCGTCGGGGCCGAGCCAGTTGCCCGGATCGCGGAAGACCACGATGTCGCCGCGCTCGGGACCGCCGGACCAGTACGAGACCTTCTGCACGAGCAGCTTGTCGTTCTTGACCATCGTCGGGACCATCGAGTCGGACGGGATGTAGAACGCCTGGAAGAAGAACGTCTTGACGATCAGCGCCAGCACCAGCGCGGTGGCCACGAGGAGGATGGACTCCTGCCACACGGGCAGTTGACGCTTGGCCTCACTCACTCGAAGAGCGTAGCGGGCACGCCCACGAAAACGACGCGACCCCGCTCCGTGTCCGGGGCGGGGTCGCGTGCGTCGAGAGGCGGGAGGTCAGTCCTCGCGCTTCTCCTTGATCTTGGCGGCCTTGCCGCGCAGGTTGCGCAGGTAGTACAGCTTCGCGCGGCGGACGTCGCCGCGGGTCGCGATCTCGATCTTGTCGATCACGGGCGAGTGGACCGGGAAGGTGCGCTCGACGCCGACGCCGAAGCTCACCTTGCGGACGGTGAACGTGCGGCCGATGCCCGAGCCCTGCACCTTGATGCAGACGCCCTGGAACATCTGCACGCGGGAGCGGTTGCCCTCGACGATGTTGACGTGCACCTTGAGGGTGTCGCCCGCGCGGAACTCGGGGATGTCGTCGCGGCGCTGCTGAGCGGCGATCTGGTCGATGACGTTCGTCATGATGGTCTCCTCGCCGGTGCCACAAGTCACCTGCGGATGATCGATGTTGCTGGGAATCGGGTGGCGCCTCGTGGGAACTCCCTCATGGCAGAGTCGTCCGGCACCAACCAACAATGATGCCACAGCGCCCCGCCCCCACGGAAATCGGGGACGGGGCGCCGTGCGCGTGTGCGTCAGTCGAACTTGTAGGCGCCGCCGCCGTGCAGGACGTTGTCCAGACCGGCGACCTCTTCCTCCTCGGTGACCCGGAAGCCGACCGTGGCGTCGATCGCCTTGCCGAGGCCGAAGGCCACGACGAAGGAGAACACCGCGACGAACACCGACGGGATGAGCTGCGCGATCAGCTGGTCGAAGTCGCCGCCGACGAACAGGCCCGTGTCGGTGGCGAAGAAGCCCAGGTACAGGCAGCCGAGGAAGCCCGCGACCAGGTGCAGGCCGACCACGTCGAGCGAGTCGTCGTAGCCGAGCTTGTACTTGAGGTCGATCGCGAAGCAGCAGATCGCGCCGGCCAGCAGGCCCAGGACGATCGCCCAGAACGGCGAGAGGTTGGCGCACGACGGGGTGATGGCGACGAGGCCGGCGACGATGCCCGAGGCGGCACCGACGGCGGTCGGCTTGCCGTCCTTGAAGTGCTCGACGGCGATGTAGCCCAGGATGCCGGCCGCGGGGCAGGCGATCGTGTTGAGGAAGATCAGCGAGCCGGTGTTGACGTCGACCGCGGCACCGGTGTTGAAGCCGAACCAGCCGAACCACAGGATCGCGGCACCGATGAGCACGAGCGGGACGTTGTGCGGCTCGGCAGCCTCCTTGGCGAAGCCGACGGTGCGCTTGCCCAGCACGAGCGCCAGGGCGAAGGCCGCGGCACCGGCGCTGATGTGGACGACCGTGCCACCGGCCCAGTCGATCGGCGTCGCGTCGCCGATCGTGAGCGTGCCGATCCAGCCCGTCAGTCCGTCTTCGTCGAAGCCCCAGACCCACCCCTGCGAGGGGAAGTAGACGATCGTGGCCCACAGGCCGGCGAAGAGCATCCACGGGAAGAAGCGCGCACGGTCGGCGACCGCGCCCGAGATCAGGGCGGTCGTGATGACGGCGAAGGTCGATCCGAACGCGACGCCGGCCAGGGCCGAGGCGCCGTCACCGGTCGCCAGGTCCTGCAGGGCGAAGTCCGAGAACGGGTTCGCCAGCCAGCCGTTGATGATGTCGGCGTCGCCCGCCGAGCCCATGTTGAAGCCGTAGAGGATCCACAGCACGAAGACCAGACCCATGGCGCCGAAGCTCAGCATCATCATCGAGATGACGCTCTGCGCCTTGACGAGGCCACCGTAGAAGAACGCCAGGCCGGGGGTCATGAAGAGAACAAGGGCGGCGCAGATGAGCAGCCAGATTGTTCCGGGTTCCATATCAACCTCTTTGCAGTCGGTAACACGTGTGAAGGGCGCCCGGGCTCCCTTGCCGCGGCGCTGCGTCGATCCTCGTCAGGCCCCGTTACGGCGGCCGACCAGTGTCGTTACGCGTGTGTTACCCGAACTGCTCGCCGGTTAAATCCGGGCGACGCTCGGCCGTGCGGTGCTGTGCCTGCTCGCGACGCCACGCCGCGATCCGGCCGTGGTCGCCCGAGAGCAGGACGTCGGGGACGTCGAGCTCGCGCCACGTGGCGGGCTTGGTGTAGACGGGGTACTCCAGCAGCCCGTCGGCGTGCGACTCCTCGGTGAGCGACTCGGGATTTCCCATGAACCCCGGCAGCAGCCGGACGACGGCCTCGATGATCGCCAGTGCCGCGACCTCTCCCCCGTTGACGACGAAGTCGCCGAGCGAGATCTCCTCGACGCGCCACCGACTCGCGGCGTGGTCGATCACGCGTTGGTCGATGCCCTCGTACCGGCCGCACGCGAAGACGAGGTGGTTCTCCGTCGACAGCCGGACCGCGTCGGCATGCGTGAAGGGTGCTCCCGACGGCGTGGGCACGACGAGGACCGTCTCGTCCGAGCACACCGCGTCGAGCGCTTCGCCCCAGGGCTCCGGGCGCATCACCATCCCGGCGCCGCCGCCGTAGGGGGTGTCGTCGACGGTCCGGTGCCGGTCGTGCGTCCAGTCGCGTAGGTCGTGGGCCGTGAAGTCGACGAGGCCGCTGCGCCGGGCCCTGCCGGGCAGCGAGAGGTCGAGCGGGGCGAAGTAGTCGGGGAAGATCGAGAGCGCATCGATGCGCATCAGCGCGCCTCGTCCGCGGAGTCCGGGTCGAGCAGACCGGGCCGGTCGACGACCGTGACGGTGCCGGCGTCGAGGTCGACCGCGGGCACGAGCGCCTCGACGAAGGGGACCTGCACCCGTCGACCGTCGAGGTCGATGAGCAGTGTGTCGTGGGCGGGGAGGTGGAGCACCTCCACCACGGTGCCGCGGTCGACTCCTGCGACGACGACGGTCAGGCCCACGAGCTGGCGGTCGTAGAACTCGTCCTCGTCGTCGGGCAGCTCGTCGGGGTCGACCTCGACCTCGAGCGTGACGCCGTGCAACTGCTCGGCGGCGGTGCGGTCGGGCACCTCGGCGAACGAGACGAGCAGGCGGCCGCTGTGCGGCCGCGCGGAGGTGATGGTCAGGACCCGCTCGACCGTGCCGACACGACACAGGACCGACGAGCCCGGGGCGAAACGCCGTTCGGGCTCGTCGGTCCTGGTGTCGACGGACAGGTCGCCGCGGATGCCATGGGCACGGCCGATCCGGCCGACGACGACGCGCATGGGGTCAGCGACGACGGTCGACGTCCACGAAGTCGATCCGCGCGCCGTCGGCGCCGGCGATCGCCGACGCGACGGTGCGGATCGCCGTGGCCGTGCGGCCCTGACGGCCGATGACCTTGCCGAGGTCGTTCGGGTGGACCCGGACCTCGAACAGCTCGCCGCGACGGGTCTGCTTCGCGCGGACCGTGACGTCGTCGGGATGCTCGACGATGCCGGCGACGAGGTGCTCGACGACCTCCTGCAGGGGTGCGGCCACGATCAGGCCTCGTCGGCCTTCGCGTCCTCGGCCGGGGTCTCCTCGGCCTTGGGCTCCTCGGCCTTGGGCTCCTCAGCCGGGGTCTCCTCAGCCGGGATCTCCTCAGCCTTGGGCTCCTCAGCCTTCTTGGCCTTGGACGTCGTGGCCGACTTCTTCGGCTCGGCGTGCAGGTCCTTCAGGGCAGCGTCGAACAACAGGGCCTTGTCGGCCTTGGGCTCGGGCTGCTTGAGGGTGGCGTTGCCGCCGATGTCGCCGGTGAGCTTGAGGATCGCCGCGACGGCCTCGGTCGGCTGGGCGCCGACGCCGAGCCAGTACTGGGCGCGCTCGGAATCGACGTTGATCGTCGAGGGCTCCGTCTTGGGGTTGTACGTGCCGATCTCCTCGATCACGCGACCGTCGCGCTTGGTGCGCGCGTCGGCGATGACGATGCGGTAGAACGGCGTGCGGATCTTGCCCATCCGCTTGAGGCGAATCTTGACTGCCACGAGTGTGGTGTCTCCTTGAGTATCGAACTGTGGTGATTCCGGAACGACATGTGGGGCAGGTCATGCCGGATTCGAGGGGCCGGGTTCGAGAGGCTGAGAGGGGCCTCGGCGACACCGGACGCAATCACCCATTCTGCCAGAACGGGCGCGTGCACTCCAACTCGCGTCCGGTTCAGCCGCGGACGAGCCCGACGATGTGGTCGATGACCTCGTCGAGGGTCAGGTGCGTGCCGTCCACGACGACCGCGTCGTCGGCGCGGGTCAACGGTGAGGCCTTGCGATTCGAGTCGATCTCGTCGCGTCGGGCGAGCGCCTCGCGCATGGCCTCGGCGTCCTCGACACCGAGCTCGGCGGCCCGGCGACGCGCCCGCGCGACGGGGTCGGCCACGAGGTACACCTTGAGGTCCGCGTCCGGCGCCACGACGGTGCCGATGTCGCGTCCCTCGACCACGATGCCGTCGGTGGCCCGCGCGATCGCGGCACGCTGCAGCGCCACGAGCTGCTCCCGCACCGGGGCGACCGCCGCGACGGGGCTGACCGCCGCGGTGACCTCGGCGCCGCGGATCGGCTCGGACACGTCGACGCCGTCCGCCGCGATCGTCGGGTGCTGCGGGTCGGTGCCGGAGGTCAGCACGACCTCACGGGCTGCCGCGGCGACGGCGTCGGGGTCGTGCACGTCCACGCCCCGCTGCAGCATCGCCCACGTCATCGCGCGGTACATCGCGCCCGTGTCGAGGTAGGCGTACCCCAACCGGGTCGCGACCCCGCGCGAGGTGCTGGACTTGCCGGACCCGGAGGGTCCGTCGATGGCGATGACGGTGGTCACGTGATTCTCCTCAGCGGAACGCGGCCCAGCCGCGTTCGGTCAGTGCGGTGTGCAGCGCGGCGGACACGCCCGCCTGCACGACGACCTCGACGACGCCGACCTGGCGGCCGAGCTCGTGGTCGATGCGCATGTCCTCGATGTTGATGCCGGCGGCGCCGATGTCGGAGAACAGCCGGGACAGCTCACCAGGGGTGTCGTCGATCGAGACGTACACGACCTGGAGCGCCGTGGGCCGGTCGCCGTGCTTGCCCGGGACCCGGGCGACGCCCGCGCGGCCGCGGTCGAGATGGGTCGCGACGGAGCCGTCCGCCGAACGCACGGCGGTGCGCAGGTCGGCCAGCCGCTCCTGCAGGTCGTCGAGGATCGCGCCGACCTGGACGGCGTTGCTGCCGATGATGTCGACCCACAGCCCGCGGTCGCTGCCGGCGATGCGGATGACGTCGCGCAGTCCCTGCCCGGCCAGGGCGAGGTCGTCGACCGGGGCCTCGGTCAGCAGTCCGGCCGTCAGGACCGAGACGAGGTGCGGCACGTGGGACACGAGGGCGACCGCCCGGTCGTGCTCCAGCGGATCGAGGTGGCGCGGCACGGCGCCGACACGCGCCGCCAGCCGCTCGAGGGTCGCGACGGCCGATGGGTCCGTGCCCACGGTCGGCACGATCGCCCACGCCCGGCCTTCGAAGAGCTGCGCCGTCGCGGCCATCGGCCCGGAGCGTTCCTTGCCGGCCATCGGATGACCACCGACGAAGCGCGGATCGGTCACGGCCGCGCAGATGGCGCCCTTCACGCTGGCGACGTCGGTCACGACGGCGTCGGGGAACTCCGCGAGCGCTGCGCGCACCGTCTCGACGACGACGGCCGGCGGGGTCGCGACGACGACGACGGCCGGGGCATCGACCGGATCGGCGGTACCGGCGCCCACCGAGACGGCCAGTTCGACGTTGGCCGCGCTGGCGTCACGCAGGTGGACCTGGGCGCCCTGGTCGCGCAGGGCGAGGGCGACGGAGGTGCCGATCAGGCCGCAGCCGACGACGAGTACCGGGCCCGCGACGACGGCATCGGGCAGGGCGGCACTCATGCCTCAACGCTATCGAACAGCGCTCCGAGCTCGTCACGCGACAGGTCGCGCATCGCGCCCATGCGCAGGTCGCCCAGACGCAGCGGTCCGAAGGCGGTCCGGGTCAGCTCGACCACCGGGTGGCCGACCTCGGCGAGCATCCTGCGCACGATCCTGTTCCTGCCGCTGTGCAGGTCGAGCTCGACGAGGCTGCGCCCGCGGCTGCGGTCGCGCACCACGAAGCGGTCGACCGAGATCGCGCCGTCCTCGAGCTCGACTCCCCCGAGCAGCCGTCGGCCCAGGGAGGCGGGCACCGTGCCGTCGACGAGGGCGACGTAGGTCTTGCTCACCTCGAAGGAGGGGTGGGCGAGCCGGTGCGCCAGGTCGCCGTCGTTCGTCAGGATCAGCAGTCCGGAGGTGTCGGTGTCGAGCCGGCCCACGTGGAACAGCCGGTCCGAGCGGTCCGCGAGCAGGCCCGAGAGGTCGGGGCGGCCCTGCTCGTCGGCCATCGAGCTGACGACACCGCGCGGCTTGTTCAGCAGCACGTAAGCGTGGTCGGACGGGGGCGGCACGCGCACGCCGTCGACCCGGATGACGTCGTTCGCGGCGTCGACCCGGGCACCGAGCTGCGTGACGACCTCGCCGTTGACCTCGACCCGGCCCGAGGCCATCAGCTCCTCGCTGCGACGACGGCTCGCGACCCCGGCCTGGGCCAGCACCTTCTGCAGGCGGACCGGCTCACTCACCGGCGTCTCCCGGCGTCTCGGGAACCGCCTCGCGCTCGGCGGTCTGACCCGCCACGCGCTCCAGTTCGCCGTCGAGATCGTCGAGCTCGGGCAGCATCGGCGCGAGCTCGGGCAGCTCGTCGAGCCCGCCCAGTCCCATGCGCTCCAGGAAGTAGTTCGTCGTGCCGTACAGGATCGCGCCGGACTCGCCGTCGTGGCCCAGCTCGACGATGAGTCCGCGCGTCACGAGCGTGCGCACCACTCCGTCGACGTTGACACCGCGGATCGCCGAGATCCGCGATCGGCTGATCGGCTGCCGGTAGGCGACCACGGAGAGCGTCTCGAGCGCGGCCTGGCTGAGCCGCGCCTGCTGCCCTTCCAGCACGAACGCGGCGACGACGTCGGCGTACTGCTCGCGGCTGTAGAACCGCCAGCCGCCGGCGAGCTCGCGCAGCTCGAACCCACGGCCCTGTTCGGTGTACTCGGCGGCGAGCTCGCGCAACGCCTCATCGACGGTCGCCGGCGGATGCCCGACGGCCTGCGCGAGGGCGAGGTGGTCGAGCGGCTCGTCGGCGATCATCAGCACGGCCTCGAGCGCGGGGCGCAGCTCGACGGATTCGGTCCGCTCGTCAGTCTCGCTCATCGTCACTTCCGGTCGTCGGGTCGGCCTGGGCGTCGGTGGTGTCCTCGTCAGGCAGCAAGGGCTCGTCGAACTCGTCGCCGACGTCGATGTCGCCCTCGTCGCTGCCCGTCCAGCGGACGGTCAGCTCGCCGAGCGGCTCGGCCTGCTCGAACGCCAGCATGCCCTCGCGGAACAGCTCCAGCAGGGCGAGGAAGCGCGCAACCTTCGTCATGCCGTCCGGGGCGTCCTGGGTGATGGCACGGAACGTCAGCGACCGTTCACGACGGAGTCGGTCGACCACGAGATGGGCCTGCTCGCGCACACTGACCGCGGGCGCGTGCAGGTGGGCCAGCGACACCAGCGGCGGAAGCTTCGGCGCGAGCGCCGCGGCCGCGAGCTCCGCGAGGTCCTGCGCCGTCGCCGAGATCTCGACCTCGGGCAACAAGGTGGCGAAGCGCGGCTCGAGCGTCACGGCACGCGGGTGGCGCAGCTGCTGGTTCTCGAAGCGCTCGGCCAGGAAGGCGGCGACGAGCTTGAAGGCGCGGTACTGCATGAGGCGGGCGAACAACAGGTCGCGAGCCTCGAGCAGCGCGAGGTCCTCCTCGTCCTCGACCTCGGCCTGCGGCAGCAGCCGCGCGGTCTTGAGGTCGAGCAGGGTCGCCGCGACGAGCAGGAAGTGGGTCGTCTGCTCGAGGTCGTCCTCCAGTTCGCGCGTGTACGCGATGAAGTCGGAGGTGACGACCGACAGGGCGATCTCGGTGATGTCCAACTGGTGCTTGGAGATCAGCTGGAGCAGCAGGTCGAACGGGCCCTCGAAGTTCCCGAGCGAGACGGAGAACCCGGCGTCGGGTGCCTCGGCGGGGGGCGGCTCGGTGACGGACACCGCTGCCCTCACTCCTCGCCGAGCCGGCGGGCGAGCTCGCTGTCGGCGCCGCGGGTCTCGAGGTCGGCCAGGGCACCGGCGATCGCGGCCCGGACGAGTCGTCCCCGGTCGACCTTGCGGCCGAGCACGGAGCGCAGTTCGAGGCGCGCCTGCTCCACCGCCATCAACTCTTCAGCCGTGAGGTAGACGGTCATCTTCTCGTCGTGCTTGACCCGGCCGCTGCCCGACGGAGGAACCGACGGCGTGCTCTCCTGCGACTTGTTCGGTGTGGTGGGCCGGAAGAGCTCGTCCGCACCGGGCAGGTTCACGCGTCGGGGCACCGCTGCAACACTTCCCTCGCGAGCTGGCGGTAGGCCTCCGCGCCCGGTGACGTCGGGGCGTACTCGGTGATCGGCTCACCGGCCACCGTGGAGTCGGAGAACTTGACGGTGCGGCGGATGACGGTGTGGAACACCTGGTCGCCCCAGCCGTCGACGAGCGTCTGCAGCACCTCGCGGCCGTGCAGCGTGCGGCTGTCGTACATCGTGCCGAGCAGGCCGACGACCTTGAGCTCGAAGTTCGTGCGGTCGCGCACCTTCTCGATCGTCTCGTTGAGCAGGGCGACGCCGCGCAGCGCGAAGTACTCGCACTCGAGCGGGATGATCACGCCGTCGGAGGCCGTGAGCGCGTTCACGGTGAGCAGGCCCAGCGAAGGCTGGCAGTCGATCAGGATGACGTCGTAGTCCTGGCGGACGTCGCGCAGCGCGCGGGCCAGCACCTGCTCGCGACCCACCTCGGTGACGAGGCGCATCTCGGCGGCCGACAGGTCGATGTTGGCCGGGACCAGGTCGAGGTTCTCGACCGTCGTCTCCATGATGATGTCCTTCATGGACAGCTCACGGTCCATCAGGACGTGGTAGATGCTCTGCTCGATCTCGTGGGCGTTGTAGCCCAGGCCCACCGTCATCGAGCCCTGCGGATCGAAGTCCAGCAGCAGCACGCGACGGCCGGTCTCGGCGAGCGCGGCGCCGAGGTTGATCGTGGTGGTCGTCTTGCCCACCCCGCCCTTCTGGTTGCACATCGAGATGACGATGGCGGGGCCTTGGGCGGTGCGGGGGCCGGACTCTGGCAGGTCGGGCTGAGGGCGACCGGTGGGGCCGAGGTCCGAACTGGGCATGACGGCCACTGTACCTCTCATCGCGGCGCCGCCGTGAGGAAGCAACGATCGGTCCGTGCGGCGATTCGCGACCCGGATCGTCGGTCGCTGCGATCGCTCACCGCAGGGCCCGCGGGTGGGACGCCGCGTAGGTCTCACGCAGCGAGTCGATCGTCACGAGCGTGTAGATCTGGGTGGTCGTGACGGAGGCATGGCCGAGCAACTCCTGCACCACGCGCACGTCCGCCCCGCCATCGAGCAGATGGGTCGCGAACGAGTGCCGAAGGGTGTGCGGCGAGACGTCCGTGGTCACTCCGGCCCGCGCCGCGGCCTTCGTCAGGACGGTCCAGGCGCTCTGGCGTGAGAGCCGCCCACCGCGGGAGTTGAGGAACATCGCCGGGCCGCTGCCGCCGGTCGCCGTCAGGTCCGGCCGCGCCTTCGACAGGTAGGTCTCGACGGCGTCGCGGGCGAACGATCCCAGCGGCACGATGCGCTGCTTGGACCCCTTGCCGGTCAGTAGGACGGACGAGGTCTCGAGGTCGATGTCGTCGACGTCGAGCCCCACGGCCTCGGAGATGCGGGCACCGGTGCCGTAGAGCAGCTCCAGCAAGGCCCGGTCGCGCATCGCGAGCGCGGTCCCCGGCTCCCCCGCGGCGACCAGGATGGCCTCCACGTCGGACAGCGGGAGCGCCTTCGGCAGCCGGGAGGCCGGGCGGGGCGGCTTGACCGCCGCGGTCACGTCGACCTCGACGAGCTGCTCGCGCAGGCAGAACCGGTGGAATCCCCGCACCGCGACGACCGTGCGCGCGACGCTCGACGTCCCGAGCGGCGGGTGCCCCTCGTCGCCGTGGCGCAGCGCCGCCGCGAAGGCGGTCACGTCCGACTCGGCGATCCGTGCCGGCTCGTCGATCCCGCGCAGGTCGACGAAGTGGGCGTACCGACGCAGGTCGCGACGGTAGGAGGCCAGGGTGTTCTCCGCGAGTCCTCGCTCCACGGACAGGTGCGAGAGGTACTCCTCGACGACGCGCCCCACGCCACCGCCGCCCGTCACCCGCGTGCCACCGCCAGGATCGCGACGGCACTCTTGGCGTCGACGATGCGGCCGTCGAGCACGGCGGCGACGGCGTCGTCGAGGTCGACCCACCAGTGCGTCATGTCCGCCTCCTCCGCCTCGCGCTCCGTGCGCTCGGCGTCGGTGACCGGCCGCAGGTCGGTCGCGACGAACAGGGCGATCGTCTCGGTCGAGTAGCCCGCGGTGGGCGCGATCGTGACGAGCTCGCGCCACGTGCCCGCGACGACGTCGGCCTCCTCGGCCAGCTCACGTGCCGCCGTCTGCTCGGGGCTCTCGCCCTCGACGTCCATGAGTCCGGCCGGGATCTCCAGCATCCGCCGCCCCATGGGGTGCCGGTACTGCTCGACCAGCAGGACGCGGCGGTCCTCGTCGAGCGCGACGACGCCGACCGCCCCTCGCGGACGGACGATCACCCGCGGGTGCTCGGTACCGTCCGGCGCGACGATCGTGTCGATCGTGAGCGTCAGGTACGGATTCTCGAAGCCGACCTCACGACGAGCGAGCGGCCACGCGCCCGGTGCCGCCTCGACGTGCCGGGCGATCCGTCCGGGCAGTCGCGGGTGATCGGTCATCGGCTCACGCTCACGCGCCCTGGACCGGCAGGCGCGCCTCCAGCTTGCGCGTGAGCGCCGCCTTCACCAGCCCGCGGAACAGCGGGTGCGGGCGCGTCGGGCGCGACCGCAGCTCCGGGTGGGCCTGCGTCGAGACGTAGAACGGGTGCACCTCGCGCGGCAGCTCGACGAACTCGACGAGCGTCGAGTCCGGCGACGTGCCCGAGAAGACCAGTCCGGCCTGCTCGAGCTGCGTGCGGTACGCGTTGTTGACCTCGTAGCGGTGACGGTGGCGCTCCTCGACCTTGTCCGAGCCGTACAGGTCGGCCACGAGGCTCCCCTGCTGCAGGCTCGCCGGGTAGAGGCCCAGCCGCATCGTGCCGCCGAGGTCACCGGCGCCCTCGACGAAGGCCTGCTGCTCGGCCATCGTCGCGATGACCGGGTGCTCGGTGTCGGGATCGAACTCCGAGGAGCTCGCGTCCTCGATGCCCAGTTCCGTGCGGGCGTACTCGATCACCATGCACTGCAGGCCCAGGCACAGGCCCAGGACCGGGATCTGGTGGGTCCGCGCGTACGTGAGCGCACCGATCTTGCCGTCGATGCCGCGGATGCCGAAGCCGCCGGGCACGCAGATGCCGTCGACGTCGGCCAGGTGCTGTGCGGCTCCGGTCTCGGTGGCGCACTCGTCCGACGGAACCCAGCGGACCTTGATCCGCACGTCGTTGGCGAAGCCGCCGGCGCGCAGCGCCTCGGCGACCGAGAGGTAGGCGTCCGGCAGGTCGATGTACTTGCCGACGAGCCCGATCGTGACCTCCTCGGCCGGCTCGTGCACGCGCTGGAGCAGGGCGTCCCACTCGGTCCAGTTGACGTCGCGGAACGGCAGGTCGAGCCGGCGGACGACGTACGCGTCCAGACCCTCGGAGTGCAGCACCTTGGGGATGTCGTAGATCGACGGGGAGTCCACGGCGACGACCACGGCCTCCTCGTCGACGTCGCACATGAGGGAGATCTTGCGCTTCACGCCGGTCGGCACGGGCCGGTCCGAGCGGCACACGATCGCATCGGGCTGGATGCCGATCGACCGCAGCGCCGCGACGGAGTGCTGCGTGGGCTTGGTCTTCAACTCCCCCGACGGGCCGATGTAGGGAATGAGCGAGACGTGCAGGAAGAAGACGTTCTGGCGGCCGACCTCCTGGCGGACCTGGCGCGCCGACTCCAGGAACGGCTGGCTCTCGATGTCGCCGACCGTCCCGCCGATCTCGTGGATCACGACGTCGACGTCGGGACCGGACATCGACAGCATCCGCTCCTTGATCTCGTTCGTGATGTGCGGGATCACCTGGACGGTGTCGCCGAGGTAGTCGCCGCGACGCTCGCGCGCGATGACCTCGGAGTAGACCTGTCCGGTCGTGACGTTGGCGCGCCCGACGAGGTCCTCGTCGAGGAATCGCTCGTAGTGGCCGATGTCGAGGTCGGTCTCGGCGCCGTCGTCGGTCACGAAGACCTCGCCGTGCTGGAACGGGTTCATCGTGCCCGGGTCGACGTTGAGGTACGGGTCGAGCTTCTGCATCGTGACCCGCAGGCCACGGGACTTGAGCAGACGGCCGAGGCTCGACGCGGTCAGCCCCTTGCCGAGCGACGACACGACGCCGCCCGTGACGAATACATGCTTGGTGACCGCGTTAGCTGCCAACGTGACTCCCGTGGGTCCGGTTCGGATGCGGAACCGGACGGGGCCGTCGGCACCGCCCGCGTGCTGGCGAGCCACTCAGACGGCTCGGCACTGCTCGGGGTTCCACGGAACTCCAGCCTACCATCGGCGCACTCCTGCACCGGCCGGATGCGCGAACCCGTGGCGTGTCCTGCGACTCAGTTGGGGACGGGCCCGTCGGCCGCGCGCGACGTTCCCCAGGCGCCGGACTGCCCGGCAGCCTCGCGCACGAGGGCCAGAATGGCCGCGACCCGGCCCGTCCCGGTGTCGGTCACGTCGACGGTCGAGACGTTGCCGGCCGCGTCGGATCCGCGCACGGCGTTCACGACGCCGTTCTCGCCCGACGACACCGGACCGACCACCGCGACGCCGGAGCTGCCCGCGTCGAGGGCGGGCGCGATCCCTGCGACGACGGTCCCCTCGCCACTGGACGTGGCGCCGGAGGGTCCGGAGACGATGAGCGCGAGCTGTGCCGACGTCTCGGGGTCCTGCTCGGGCGCGAGCAGGCCACCCTCGACGAACGCGGACCGGATCGTGCGAGCCGTGTCGTCGAGCGTCCCGTCGCCCTTCGTCAGGTAGCCGCGCGCGATCGCGGTGCCGACCTTGTCGTACGCGGACTCGGCGGTCGCGGCGTCGGGGTCGGACTGGGCGGCGACACCCTCGACGAACTGGCGGTTGGAGACCGACAGCAGCTTCGTGGTCATCTCGATCTGACCCGTCACGCGGGCGCCGGCGGTGGTCAGGTTCTCGATCAGCGAGTCGACCTCGCTCTCGCGCGCGCCCGGCGTGCTCAGGATGAGCACGGTGCGGTTCGCGAGCTTCGTGTTGAGCAGGCCCGGCGCCGTGAGCGACGCGTAGCCGGCGTCGAAGCCGGCGAGGGCGGGACTGATCTCGACGTCGTCGTTGCCGGTCGAGCTCGTCGCGGCCTCGCTCTCGTCGAGCACACCCGCGCCGAGCGCGATGCCCGCGGCGAGCGCGAGCAGGACGGCGGCCAGGGAGATGACGTGGTAGCGCAGGTTGATCACGAGACGAGTCCTTCGGTCCAGGAGGTGATCCGGTCGAGCACGGGCGAGAGCCATTCGTGACCGAGCGGGGTGGTGGCGATCGCGGCGACGACCGCGACGGCCCCGGCGAGCAGGAGCAGCAGCGGCGTGAACCAGCTCAGTCGCTGGCGCGCGAACCAGGCCACCGCGTGGGCGTCGACGACGCGCGAGCCGGCCCGCAGCCGGGCGATGAACGTCCCGGCGGCGTCGCCGGAGTCACCGTCGACGAGGTCGACGAGGCGCGAGGCCCCGCCAACCTGCACGATGACCGCCGCCTCGTTCTGGTCGACCAGTAGCAGCGCGAGATTCTCGGGCGTCCCGGTCGCGGTGAAGACGACGGGCTGGCGACCGTGCCGTTCGTACAGCTCGGGACGATCGAGTCGACCCGAGGCCGACACCAGCACGACCTCGCCGCACCGGTCGATCGTCCGGGCGGAGAGGTCCTCGCCGCGGCCGACGACGAGATGCGGACGAAAGCCCGCGGCGACCAGGAGGTCGGCGCCGGCGCCCACGCCCACGAGGACGGGGTCCTTGTCATGGATGAAGGACCGGACCGACTTCAGGTCGGCGGCCGAGTCGGGACCATCGGTCACGACGACGACGGGCCGGTCCTTGATCGCGGTCGCGACGGCGGGGATCCCGGCGCCCTCGAGCAGCATCGCCTTGTCGCGGCGCAGGGTGTCGGCGGCATTCGTGACGATCGAGTCGAGCTGGCTGGAGAGGCCGGACGACGCCTCGTCGAGCTGGTCGCGCACCCGGGTCGGGGTCATCTCGATCCCGGTGGCCACGACGGTGTCGCCCAGGTGCACCGCGCCGGCGTCGACCCGGACGCGGTCGCCGCTGCGCAGCGACTGCCACAGACCCTCGCCGAGCCGGTCCACGAGCGGGATCCCGGCGCCGGCCAGCACCTGCGGTCCAAGGTTCGGATAGCGGCCGGAGGACGACGACGACACGTTCAGCACGGCGGCGACGCCACGCTCGACCAGGGCCTGGGCGGGATCGGCCTCGAGGTCCGTGACATCGAGGACGACGACATCACCAGAGCGGACCGAGGACAGGTCGGAGGACCGGCGGCAGAGCCGGACCGGACCGATGATTCCCGGGCCGTCGGGCACCGCGCGATTCCTGCGCTTCACAATGGGCATGATGCCTTCCATGCTGACACGCACGGCGGCCCGCACCGCGGACGTCCGGCCCGGCGTTTCGCTGGTTTCCGGAGTCGGTCAGCGGGCCCGGGCGAGCTCGAGCAGTTCGCGCGCGTGCTCCTGCGCGGCCGACGAGTCGTCCAGTCCGGCGAGCATGCGGGCGAGCTCGTCCACCCGGCCCGCGTGGTCGAGGCGCACGACGCTGCTGCTCGTGACGGACCCGTCGTCGGACTTGCTGACGACGAAGTGGGAGTCCGCGAACGCCGCGACCTGGGGCAGGTGCGTCACGGCGATGACCTGGGCGTGCTCGGCGAGCCGAGCCAGCCGCCGACCGACCTCGACGGCCGTCCGGCCGCCGATACCCGCGTCGACCTCGTCGAAGACGAGCGTCGGCACCGGGTCGCGGCCCGCCAGCACGACCTCGATCGCCAGCATGAGCCGTGAGAGCTCGCCACCGCTGGCGGCCTTCGCGAGCGGGCGCGGCTCGGAGCCGCTGTTCGCGGCGAACCACACCTCGATGTCGTCGGCGCCGTGGGCGCCCGGTTCCCCCGCGACGACGCGCACGTCCAGCTGCGCCGACGGCAGGGCCAGGTCGGCCAGCTCGCGTCCGACCTCCTCGGCCAACCGGGCGGCCGCCGCCGAGCGTGCTGCGGTGAGTTCCGCGGCGAGGTCCTGCACGATCCGACGCAGCTCGCCGGCCTCCTGCTCGAGGCGGTCGATCGCGCTGTCGTCGAGATCGAGCTCGAGCACCTCGCGCCGCGCCTCGTCCGCCCACCCGAGGACGTCGGCCAGGCCGGGGCCGTAGCGACGCTGGAGGGCGGTCAGGGCGGCGCGACGCTCCTGCACCGACGCCAACCGGGTCGGGTCGAGGTCGACGTCGGCCGCGTACCCGGCCAGCTCGGAGGCGACGTCGGCGACGTCGATCGACGCCCGCCTGAGCCGCTCGCCCAGGTCGTCGAGTCGCGGGTCGTGGCCGGCGACGCCGTCGACGGCCGCGAGGGCCGTCGCGAGCGCGGCGCCGGCGGACTGCTCGTCCTCGGCCAGCGCGGTCCCCGCGCCGGCGGCAGCCGTCGCGAGCGCCTCGGCGTGGGCGAGTCGGTTCTCCTCGGCCACGAGGAGCTCGTCCTCACCGGCCTGCGGTGCGACCTCGTCGATCTCGTCGAGACCGTGGCGCAGGAGGTCGAGCCGCCGCAACCGCTCCCCCGCGTTCGTGCGCAGCTCGTGCAGTCGCGCGACCAGGTCACGCCACCGGGCCCAGGCCGGCTCGTAGCGTTCGAGCACGGTCGAGACATCGGTACCGGCGAAGCGGTCGACCGCGGCGCGCTGCTCCTGGGGTCGGACGAGCCGCTGCTGGTCGGACTGGCCGTGGACCGCGACGAGCTCATCGGCGAGTCGCGCGAGCAGACCGGCCGGGACCGTCGCGCCGCCGGCGAGCGCGCGGCTGCGCCCCTGCGACGTCAGCACGCGGGCGAGCACGAGCTCGTCGTCGACGTGGCCTCCTGCCTCCTCGACCATGGCGCGGACCTCGGGATCGACCACGACGGATGCCTCGATCCGGGCCCGGTCGGCGCCACGGCGCACGAGCGCGAGGTCCGCGCGCTCGCCGCGCAGCAGTCCCAACGCCGTGACGACCATCGTCTTGCCGGCGCCGGTCTCACCGGTGATGACGGTGAATCCGGGTCCGAGCTCGAGCTCGGCCTCCTCGATGACGCCGAGCGACTCGAGCCTCAGGTACTGCCACATCAGCGGCGTCCGGTCCCGGGGGCGCCGCGCCATCCGGCGACGGGCAGCTCGAACTTGCGGACGAGCCGGTCGGCGAACGACGTGGGGTGGATGCGGGCGAGCCGGACGGGCTCGGCGCCACGGCGCACCTCGACCCGGGCCCCGATCGGCAGGTCGGCCGCACGCCTCCCGTCGCACCACAGGATGCCCTTCGTCGCCTCGCCGACGACCTCGACGGCAAGGGTGGACGACGGGGACACGACCATCGGTCGGGCGAAGAGGGCATGGGCGCTGATCGGGACCATCAGCAGCGCCGAGACCTCGGGCCACACGACGGGTCCTCCTGCGCTGAAGTTGTAAGCGGTCGACCCCGTGGGAGTCGCGCACACGACACCGTCACAGCCCATGCGCGAGACGGGGCGGCCGTCGATCTCGACGACGACCTCGAGCATGCGCTCGCGGGACGCCTTCTCGACGGAGGCTTCGTTGAGGGCCCAGTTCCGGGCGACCACCTCTCCCCCGACGAGCACTGCGACGTCGACCGTGAGTCGCTCCTCGACCTCGAGGTCGCCGGCGATGACGCGTTGCGCGACGTCGGCGAGGTCCTCCTCATCAGCCTCCGCGAGGAAGCCCACGTGACCGAGGTTGACGCCGAACACCGGAGTGCCCGTCCCCCGGCAGAGCTCGGCGGCGCGCAGGATCGTGCCGTCACCGCCGAAGACCACGGTGAGTTCGCAGTCGTGGGCCGCGCCCGGAGCCGTCGGCACGACGACGAGACCCGAGGCACCCGCCGCGATGATCTCGTCGGCCTCGGAGTCCAGGACGCGGACCTCGATGTCGGCGGCCTGCAGCGCCTTCGCGAAGTCGGCGGCGATCTGCGGCGCCCCGTCGCGGGCGACGTGCACGGTCAGCAGCACGGTCCTCATGACTCGCCCTCCTGGGTCGGGCTCCCGGCGGATGGTGCCGCCCCGAGCGGGCCGGCGGCGACGGCCGCACGGGCGGCCTCCGGTGACGGTGCGGGAGCATCGGTCCTCAGCCAACAAAAGTACTCGACGTTGCCCGCCGGGCCGGGCAGCGGACTGGGTGCGAGCGCCTTCGTGCCCCAGCCCTGTGCCCATGCGGCCGCGGTGACCCCGTCGACCGCCGAGGCGTGCAGGTCCGGGTCGCGCACGACGCCGTTCTTGCCCAGGTTCTCCCGGCCGACCTCGAACTGGGGCTTGACCATCAGGACCATGTCGCCGTCGGGTCGGCAGACCGAGGCGAGTGCGGGCAGCACGATGCGCAACGAGATGAACGACAGGTCCGAGACGACCAGGTCGACCTCTCCCCCGATCAGCTCGGTGTCGATCGCGCGGATGTTCGTGCGGTCGAAGACGTGGACGCGCGCGTCGGACTGCAACGACCAGACCAGTTGCCCGTACCCGACGTCGACCGCGACGACCTCGCGGACGCCGCGACGGATCAGGACGTCGGTGAAACCTCCAGTGGACGCTCCTGCATCGAGGGCGCGACGATCGGCGACCTCCAACCCGAGCGGCTCGAACACCTCGAGCGCGCCGAGCAGCTTGTGGGCGCCACGGGAGGCCCAGCCCGGATCGTCGTCCTCGCGCACGACGATCGGCTGGTCCGTGGTGACCTGCGTGGCCGCCTTACCGGCGACCTGGCCACCCACGGTGACGTGTCCCGCGGTGATCAGACTGGCGGCGTGGTCGCGCGACCGCGCGAGTCCCCGCCGGACGAGTTCGGCGTCGAGCCGTACCCGACGGCTCACGCCGGGCGGCCGGGTGAGCCGGCGAGCTGGTCGCGAAGTACTCGGTGCACCGCCTCGAAGACGGCGGGGTGGTCGGCGACCTCGAGTTCGTCCAGGTCGACCAGGGAGGCGAGGGCCTCCTCGATCGGGGACCCGTCCTGCGCAAGCTCCGTGCTCATGCGTCGATTGTCGCATCGAGGGTCACGTCACGGCCTGATTCGTCGCGGCACGCCCAGCCGAGAGCGACGACGGCACGCACGGTCGACACGGGGTCACCGGCTGCCGACACGACCACGCGGTCGTCGACCAGCTCGGCGATCGCCTCACCGCAGCGCGCTCGGGTCGCCTCGACCTCGACCGGCGCATGCGGAACATGCAGGCCGGACAGGTCGGGCGCGACGAAGTCGGGGCGCTCGTCGGGAACCGCGCTCACGACGTCGGCGAGGGAGTTCACCCCCGTGAGCACCATGAGGGACGTGATCCCCGCGCGGCGTGCACCGAGGATGTCGGTGTCCAGGCGGTCACCGACCATGAGCGGGGACTGCGGACGGATCCGGGCGATCGTCTCCTCGAACAGCGGGGCGAAGGGCTTGCCCGCGACGACCGGCTGCTGGCCCGTGGCCAGCGCGACGGCGTGGACGAGCGACCCGTTTCCCGGGGCGATCCCTTGATCGGTGGGGATCGTCAGGTCGGTGTTGCTGGCGTACCACGGCAACCCGGACTCGATGGCATACGCGGCCTCGGCGAGGTCACGCCAGCCGAGGTCGGGCGAGTAGCCCTGGACGACCGCGGCGACGCCGTCGGCCGACCTCGTGTCCGCCGGCTCGAGTCCACGAGCACGGAGCGCGGCGCGCAGTCCGTCGCCACCGACGGTGAAGACGACACTGCCGGCCGGCAGGTCCCGCGCGATCACGCCGGCGATCGCCTGGGCGGAGGTCACCACGTCCTCGTCGTGGACGTCGAGACCAAGATCACGCAGGTGCGCGACGACGGCGGCGGGAGCCCGATTGGCGTTGTTGGTGAGGTAGGCCAGCCGCACGTCCCGCGCGGCGTGGAGAGCCTCGACCGCTCCCGGGACGGCATCGCCACCGAGGTACACGACTCCGTCAAGGTCGAGCAGGACCGCGTCGTGGGCGCGGACCAGGGGCACGTCGCTCACGGCGAGGGTCATGCGGTCGAGGCTACCGGGGTGGAGGGCAGCCGGATCAGCGACCCGACATCCACGAACGTGCGACTCGACAAGGCGCCGGCGTTCGTGGAGAACAGTCGGCGCAGTTCGCCGGTGATCTCGACCCGGTCGCCCGCCGCGAGACGCATGGCCTTCGTCCGCAGCCGCGACGTCCACACCGAGCAGTCGAACGTGTCGACGAGCTGGCGTGAGCGGCGCCGGGCCGCGGCGCTGCGATCGACGATGAGACGGAAGGAGACGATCTCGTCGCCGCTGGGCAGGATGCGCGGCTCGGCGACATCGGCGACCCGACCGCGCAGCAGGACCTGGTTGTCAGAAGCACTCATACGGAGAGCCTCCCGGTGAGGGGACTCCCGCGACCAGCGGTGGCGGGCACCGTGTGGACGAGTGGCCCTGCTCAGACCTGCCTGTGGACGCCGGGGCTCAGCCCTCGAGTTCGGCGAGACGGTCCTCGACGTCGGTGACGCCGTTGCCATCGGTTCCGGCGACGCGATGGAACCACTGGATGGCCTCCTCACGTCGGCCGGCGACCGCGAGCGTGTCCGCGTACGCATAGCGCAGGCGGGTGACCCAGTCGGCGCGACCCTTGGTGTTGAGCGGCTCAGACTCCAGCACCTGCAGGGCGGCGTCGATCTGGCCCATGTCGCGACGTGCACCGGCGACGACGATCGAGAGCTCGACGTTTCCGGCCTCGTCCAATTCGGAGCGAATGGCCGGAGTGTCGAACTCGAGCGCCTTCTCGGGGCGCTTCAGAGCGCGCTCCGCGTCGGCCATCATCGGTGCATAGATCTGTCGGCCGGTCATGCGCTTGGCCGCACGGAACTCACTGAGGGCTTCGGACCAGTTGCCACAGGCGTAGGCCGTCTCGCCCGTCGCCTCGCGCACGAGACCGACGCGCATCGCGCGGGCCCGCGCCGCCAGGGCATGCTTGTGCGCCAGCTCCGGATCCTCGTGCAGCAGGATGCCTGCCATCACGAGATGCCGCGCGACCTTGTCGGCGAGCTTCTCGGGAAGGCCCTGCAGTTCCTGGCGCGCGAACTTGTCGAGGTCCTTCGAGCTCACGTCATCAGGAATCGGCGGACCGTCGTAGACCCTCTGGGCCTCGGAGCGTTCCGGCGTCTGGTCGCGACGAGGCGGCCGGCCGCCGGGCCGCGGGGCGCTGCCACCGCGGGAGCGACCTGATTGACCACCCGGGCCAGAGCGCTGCGGACCACCCCGCCCGCCATCTCGGCTTCCGCCGCTGTTGCCGCGCGGCTTGCCGCCACGGCCCTGAGGATTGGGCTTGCGCTGTTCTGCCATGGGTCGATCCTTCCTGCATCTGCAGGTGAAATGCAGCAAGGCCGCTCCCGAAGGAGCGGCCTCGCGCTAATGATTGTCCGGCGACGTCCTACTCTCCCACACCGTCTCCAGTGCAGTACCATCGGCGCTGAAGGGCTTGACTTCCGGGTTCGGAATGTAACCGGGTATTTCCCCTTCGCCATGGTCGCCGAAACTCTATAGAGATATCAACTAAAACCTTGGTCTTTCAACCTGGCTCCCGATCATATCTCGGGAACCTCACAGTGGACGCGGTGGATCTTTGTAAGAAACAAGCCCTCGGCCTATTAGTACCGGTCAGCTCCATGTGTTGCCACACTTCTACTTCCGGCCTATCAACCCAGTGGTCTGCTGGGGGCCTTACCTGGTTAAACCAGTGGGAAACCTCATCTTGAAACGTGCTTCCCGCTTAGATGCTTTCAGCGGTTATCACTTCCGAACGTAGCCAACCAGCCGTGCTCTTGGCAGAACAACTGGCACACCAGAGGTTCGTCCACCCCGGTCCTCTCGTACTAGGGGCAGCCTTTCTCAAGTTTCCTACGCGCGCGGCGGATAGGGACCGAACTGTCTCACGACGTTCTAAACCCAGCTCGCGTGCCGCTTTAATGGGCGAACAGCCCAACCCTTGGGACCTGCTACGGCCCCAGGATGCGACGAGCCGACATCGAGGTGCCAAACCATCCCGTCGATATGGACTCTTGGGGAAGATCAGCCTGTTATCCCCGGGGTACCTTTTATCCGTTGAGCGACGCCGCTTCCACATGCCAGCGCCGGATCACTAGTTCCGACTTTCGTCCCTGCTCGAGCTGTCACTCTCACAGTCAAGCTCCCTTGTGCACTTACACTCGAAACCTGATTGCCAACCAGGCTGAGGGAACCTTTGAGCGCCTCCGTTACATTTTAGGAGGCAACCGCCCCAGTTAAACTACCCATCAGGCACTGTCCCTGATCCAGATAATGGACCTAGGTTAGATATCTAGTACAGTCAGAGTGGTATTTCAACGTTGACTCCACCTGAACTGGCGTCCAAGCTTCACAGTCTCCCACCTATCCTACACAAACTGAACCAAACACCAATACCAAACTATAGTAAAGGTCCCGGGGTCTTTCCGTCCTGCCGCGCGTAACGAGCATCTTTACTCGTAGTGCAATTTCGCCGAGTTCATGGTTGAGACAGCGCCCAAGTCGTTACTCCATTCGTGCAGGTCGGAACTTACCCGACAAGGAATTTCGCTACCTTAGGATGGTTATAGTTACCACCGCCGTTTACTGGGGCTTAAGTTCTGTGCTTCGCTTGCGCTGACACGTCCCCTTAACCTTCCAGCACCGGGCAGGAGTCAGTCCGTATACGGCGTCTTTCGACTTAGCACGGACCTGTGTTTTTAGTAAACAGTCGCTTGGGCCTGGTCTCTGCGGCCTTCAACGCTTCTGGGAGCAAGTCCCATAACGCATCCGGCCCCCCTTCTCCCGAAGTTACGGGGGCATTTTGCCGAGTTCCTTAACCATGATTCTCTCGATCACCTTAGTATTCTCTACTTGACCACCTGAGTCGGTTTGGGGTACGGGCGGCTCTGAATCTCGCTAGATGCTTTTCTCGGCAGCATAGGATCACTCACACTCCACTAAGTGGGTGGCATCGGCTCTCAGGCATAAGAGTGACGGATTTGCCTATCACTCGCCCTACGACCTTACCCGTGGACTACCATCGCCACGGATGAGCTACCTTCCTGCGTCACACCATTGCTTGCCTACTACCAGATCGGGTCGTGCGCTCTGCCGGCCAATGATCCCGAAGGATCTGGAGGCCGGTTTCGGGCACTTAGCATCACTGGATTCAGCATGGGCGATTCAACGCCGGTACGGGAATATCAACCCGTTGTCCATCGACTACGCCTGTCGGCCTCGCCTTAGGTCCCGACTTACCCAGGGAAGATTAGCTTGACCCTGGAACCCTTGGTCATTCGGTGGAAGAGTTTCTCACTCTTCATTCGCTACTCATGCCTGCATTCTCACTCGTGTCGCATCCACGGCTGGGTTACCCCGCCGCTTCGCTCGCGACACGACGCTCCCCTACCGATCCACACGGCTGGACCACGAAGGCCTACCTCATGTGTGAATCCCATAGCTTCGGTGGATTGCTTGAGCCCCGCTAAATTGTCGGCGCGGAATTACTTGACCAGTGAGCTATTACGCACTCTTTCAAGGGTGGCTGCTTCTAAGCCAACCTCCTGGTTGTCTCTGCGACTCCACATCCTTTTCCACTTAGCAATCGCTTTGGGACCTTAGCTGATGGTCTGGGCTGTTTCCCTCTCGACTACGGAGCTTATCCCCCGCAGTCTCACTGCTGCGCTCTCACTTACCGGCATTCGGAGTTTGGCTGAGTTCAGTAAGCTTGTAGGCCCCCTAGCCCATCCAGTGCTCTACCTCCGGCAAGAAACACGCAACGCTGCACCTAAATGCATTTCGGGGAGAACCAGCTATCACGGAGTTTGATTGGCCTTTCACCCCTATCCACAGCTCATCCCCCCAGTTTTTAACCTAGGTGGGTTCGGTCCTCCACGCGGTCTTACCCGCGCTTCAACCTGGCCATGGATAGATCACTCCGCTTCGGGTCTAGATCCAGCAACTCAAGCGCCCTATTCGGACTCGCTTTCGCTACGGCTACGGCTCTCGCCTTAACCTTGCTACTGAACGCTAACTCGCAGGCTCATTCTTCAAAAGGCACGCTGTCACAGATCCGAAGATCTGCTCCAACGGATTGTATGCACATGGTTTCAGGTACTATTTCACTCCCCTCCCGGGGTACTTTTCACCTTTCCCTCACGGTACTTGTCCGCTATCGGTCATCGAGGAGTATTTAGGCTTAGCGGGTGGTCCCGCCAGATTCACACCGAATTTCAGGGGTTCGGTGTTACTCGGGATGACGCACAAGAGCCATGAGCTTACGGTTACGGGGATCTCACCCTCTGTGTCGCGACTTTCCAGTCGGCTTCACCTTCACTCATGGTTTATGACTCTTTGACTGCTCGGCAGAACAGTCTGTGCGGTCCCACGACCCCTTGGATGCAACGCCTGCCGGCTATCACACACCCAAGGTTTAGCCTGGATCCGGTTTCGCTCGCCACTACTTCCGGAATCACGGTTGTTTTCTCTTCCTGTGGGTACTGAGATGTTTCACTTCCCCACGTTCCCTCCAAACGCCCTATGTGTTCAGGCGCAGGTACCTGGACTTTCCTCCAGGTGGGTTTCCCCATTCGGACATCCCCGGATCACAGGTCGGTTGTCACCTCCCCGGGGCTTTTCGCAGACTCCAACGTCCTTCATCGGCTCTCGATGCCAAGGCATCCACCATGTGCACTTAGTAGCTTGTTGTTACTACAAAGATGCTCGCGTCCACTGTGAAGTTCTCAAAATACGATCGGTCCCGTACTCGGTTCCACGCCTGCTCGATCCGAGGATCGAGTGGTTCGAGGGGGTGTACGGTCCGAGGGTTCAACATCTAGTGCTGATCCCTCAGGACCCAACAGTGTGCCTGAGTTGTCGCTGCTTCACATCGAGGTTCCACGCTCCGAAGAGCAGTACTGACGATGTTCCGTCGGCGACAAGCCAAATAGTCGACGTCCACTAGTGAGCTGGACCGCGTCAAACGTGTGTTGACGAACGATCCGCCTGGACTTCTCGAGGAAGCCAGATGCTCCTTAGAAAGGAGGTGATCCAGCCGCACCTTCCGGTACGGCTACCTTGTTACGACTTCGTCCCAATCGCCAGCCCCACCTTCGACAGCTCCCTCCGTAAACGGTTGGGCCACTGGCTTCGGGTGTTGCCGACTTTCATGACGTGACGGGCGGTGTGTACAAGGCCCGGGAACGTATTCACCGCAGCGTTGCTGATCTGCGATTACTAGCGACTCCGACTTCATGGGGTCGAGTTGCAGACCCCAATCCGAACTGAGACCGGCTTTTTGGGATTCGCTCCACCTTGCGGTTTCGCAGCCCTTTGTACCGGCCATTGTAGCATGCTTGAAGCCCTGGACATAAGGGGCATGAAGACTTGACGTCATCCCCACCTTCCTCCGAGTTGACCCCGGCAGTCTCCTATGAGTCCCCACCATTACGTGCTGGCAACATAGGACGAGGGTTGCGCTCGTTGCGGGACTTAACCCAACATCTCACGACACGAGCTGACGACAGCCATGCACCACCTGTATACCGACCACAAGGGGGGCTACATCTCTGCAGCTTTCCGGTATATGTCAAACCCAGGTAAGGTTCTTCGCGTTGCATCGAATTAATCAGCATGCTCCGCCGCTTGTGCGGGCCCCCGTCAATTCCTTTGAGTTTTAGCCTTGCGGCCGTACTCCCCAGGCGGGGCGCTTAATGCGTTAGCTGCGGCACGGAGACCGTGGAAGGTCCCCACACCTAGCGCCCAACGTTTACGGCATGGACTACCAGGGTATCTAATCCTGTTCGCTCCCCATGCTTTCGCTCCTCAGCGTCAGGTAATGCCCAGAGAACCGCCTTCGCCACCGGTGTTCCTCCTGATATCTGCGCATTCCACCGCTACACCAGGAATTCCATTCTCCCCTGCATACCTCTAGTTTGCCCGTATCGGAAGCACGCTCAGGGTTGAGCCCTGAGTTTTCACTCCCGACGCGACAAACCGCCTACGAGCCCTTTACGCCCAATAATTCCGGACAACGCTCGGACCCTACGTATTACCGCGGCTGCTGGCACGTAGTTGGCCGGTCCTTCTTCTGTAGGTACCGTCACTTTCGCTTCGTCCCTACTGAAAGAGGTTTACAACCCGAAGGCCGTCATCCCTCACGCGGCGTTGCTGGATCAGGCTTTCGCCCATTGTCCAATATTCCCCACTGCTGCCTCCCGTAGGAGTCTGGGCCGTGTCTCAGTCCCAGTGTGGCCGGTCACCCTCTCAGGCCGGCTACCCGTCGTCGCCTTGGTGAGCCGTTACCTCACCAACTAGCTGATAGGCCGCGAGCCCATCCCTCTCCGCCGGAGCTTTCCACCACCAGAAGATGCCTTCGGTGGTCGTATTCGGCATTAGCCAGCGTTTCCACTGGTTATTCCGATGAAAGGGGTAGGTTGCTCACGTGTTACTCACCCGTTCGCCGCTCGTGTACTCCCGAAGGAGCCTTACCGCTCGACTTGCATGTGTTAAGCACGCCGCCAGCGTTCGTCCTGAGCCAGGATCAAACTCTCCGTTGAAAATTTCCCGAAGCCGCAGCTCCGGTCAACAACTTGAGTTGATTCCTGACGAACTGACTGCTGACAGTCAATTGTCGGAATTGTCCCTGCGGCTCCGCGCGATTCCAGGCCGAAGCCCTTCATCCTTCGTTTGCCGCCGGGGTAACTAAATTAATTCGTCGACTTTTGGCACACTGTTGAGTTCTCAAGGATCAGACGCACACCTCAGGCTTCACCGTTCCCGGTTCGGCCCTCAGGGCAACTCGTCTAACTTACATCGCCGTTTTCACCGGGTCAAATCCGGGTCGGTCACGATGTGCCTGCCGTTGTCCGCGGCCAGTTTCCGGACCTCCGTAGAGCTCCTGGCGTTGACCGTTTCGGTTCAGGCTTTCCCGCTTCGCTGCGCCGTTCGGTGCAACAAGAAGAACATTACACAGACGTTTCGGGACAATGCAAATCGGGGTGGGCGTGTCCTGAGTCACACCCACCCCGATCACTGGAATTGCAGGGAAATCAGACGACGCGCACGCCCGATACCGAGCGCTTTCCGCGACGAAGCACCGTCCAGGCCCCGCTCAGCACGTGTTCTGGACCGAGCACGAGTTCGGGGTCATCGACACGCTCGTTGTTGACGTACGCACCCCCGTCGGCGATCGCCCGGCGTGCGGCCGACTTGGAGTCGGCCAGTCCGGAGGCGATCAGGGCATCGACGAGGGAGGTCCCGGACGCCACGTCGACGGCCCCTGCCTCCCTCAGGGCGGCGCCCAGCGTGGACTCCGGGAGCTCGGCCAGGTCGCCTCGGCCGAAGAGGGCACCGGAGGCCAGCACGGCCGCGGCTGTCTCTGCCTCCCCGTGCACGAGGGTCGTCAGCTCGGCGGCGAGCCGGCGCTGCGCGGCTCGGGCCCCGGGTCGTTCGTCGTGCTCGGCCATGAGCGCGTCGATCTCGTCGACCGGCAGGAACGTGAACTGCCGGAGGTACTCCCCGACCTTGCTGTCCTCGGCCTGGATCCACGATTGGTAGAACGCGTAGGGACTCATCAGGTCGGGGTCGAGCCAGATCGTGCCGGACTCGGTCTTGCCGAACTTCGTGCCGTCGGCCTTCGTGATGAGGGGCGTCGCGACCGCATGGACCTTCCTGCCCTCCGAGCGGCGGATCAGCTCGACTCCCCCGGTGAGGTTGCCCCACTGGTCGCTGCCACCGGTCTGCAGGACGCACCCGTACCGGCGGTGCAGCTCCAGGTAGTCCATCGACTGCAGGAGCACGTAGCTGAACTCGGTGAAGCTGATGCCGGACTCGAGCCGGCTCGCCACGACGTCGCGCGCGAGCATCCGGTTGACCGGGAAGTGCTTGCCGATGTCGCGCAGGAAGTCGATCGTCGAGAGCGGTTGCGTCCAGTCGAGGTTGTTGACCAGGACGGCTCCGTTGTCGCCGCCGAAGTCGACGAAGCGCGACACCTGCTCCCGGATCCGGTCGACCCACTCCGCGACGGTCTCCTTGGAGTTCATGACCCGCTCCCCCGATTCCTTCGGGTCGCCGATCAGGCCCGTCGAGCCGCCCACCAGCAGCAGCGGCCGGTGGCCGGCCAGCTGGAGCCGTCTGGCGGTGAGGATCTGCAAGAGGTTGCCGACGTGCAGGCTGGGCGCCGTCGGGTCGAAGCCCACGTAGTACGTGATCGGCCCCTCGTCGATCTCGGCGCGCAGGGCGTCGAGGTCGGTGGAGTGCGCGATCAGGCCGCGCGCCTGCAGGTCATCGATCACATGGGTCACGGGAGTCCTTTCGTCCGCCACGAGACTAGCCTCCGGCGGCGGACCCCTACGATCTCGACCGTGACCGCTACCACGTGGACCAGGACCGAGATCGTCGTACGCCCGGTCGAGGGTGACCTCGACGCGGCGATGGCCGCCGTCCGGGCCGGCCTCGCGGAGTACCGCGTCGTCGCGGGCACCGTCGCCGGAGCGCGCGAGGGTCGACCCGAGACCGTCGTCGCCCGCGTGCTCCTCGACCCGCAGCTGCGCCTGGCGACGCAGGAGGACGGCAGCCTGTTGCCGGGGCCCGAGTGGTTCCGCGTCGGCCAGCACCTCGCGCGGCGCGTCGGGGCGCGGGTGACGTTCGACGGCGAGGTCCTCATCGATCCCGAGGGCCACATCCACGAGACGCCGACGCCCGAGGAGGTCGCGGACGTCATCGGGCCCGTGACCGATCGGACGATCGTGGCGTGCCGCTCGCTCGACGCGATGCTGGACGCCGTGTTCGCCTCGTCGTTGGGTGGGACGCGCAGCCTCGTCGTCAACGGATGGCTCCTCGTGGAGGTGTCCGGCCGCCAGAGTGGCGCCTTCTCCAGCACCGAGCTGTCGCGCGAGCGCCGGCCGCTGATCGTCATGCACGCGGCCGGCGAGCACCGCGAGGTCGCCGTCACGCGCACGGCCGACGGGCGCATCGAGAGCTGGCGCCTGGTCCGTCCCGTCCCGGTCGAGCCCGTCGACGGGACGCACGACACGAGCGACCTCGGCCCGCGATACGTCGTCCTGCAGGAGCGGCCCGACAGCGGTCCGGACGAGCGCACGGCCGCGGCGTTCGACGACGCCGTCGACGATCCCTCCACGCTGCTCGTGTTCGCGGCCGGACTGCTGCAGGGACCCGACATCGCGGCGCGCTGGGCGGTCGATCCCGAGGCCGACCGTGGCGCCGCCACCGAGGTGCGGCGGCCGCGACGACGTGAGCTGGTCAAGGACGCGATGGCCGGCGAGCTCCCCGGCAAGGGTCCCTACGCGCGTCTGCGCCGGTTCTTCATGCGCCACCCGGCGTGGTGGCTGGCGTTCGGCATCGCTGAGCTGGTGATCGCCGTCGTCATGCTGCTGCCGGGAGTCGTCAGCGTGCCGGCGCTGAGCTGGATCCTGTGCGCCGTGTGGGCCCTCGACGGCGTCACGAACACGCTCGCGGCCATCGGGGCGTTGCGCGATCGCACCGCGCCCGCGTGACCGTCAGGGCTTGACGGCGATGACGGGCATCGGGGCGTCCAGCAGGATCATCTGGGTGACCCGGCCCATGAGCATCTTGCCGACGGGCGTGCGCTTGCGGATGCCGATCACGAGCCGCTCCGCCCCGGCGGCGACCGCCTCGTCGATCACGACGTCCGAGACCGAGAGCGAGGCCGCGGTGCGGACCTCGTAGGACAGGCCCTTGAGGTCGAACTGCTCGGTGAACTCCGAGAGATCGATCTCCTGCGGCTCGTCGAACTCGGGGTCGGTCTCACTGACGGTGATGAGCACGAGGCGTTCGCCGTTCGCCTCGGCCTCGGCCGCGGCCCAGCGGACCGCCGCCCGTCCGTAGTCGTCCGGGCGGTAAGCGACGGCGATGGTCATGCCTCGAGCGTATCGCGGGGAGGGCGCGGGAATGGGCCGGACGGCCGGAGCGTTGGCACCCAGCGTGAACGCTGCAACTCCCGGCCCCGTCAAGGTCGACATCTGGTCCGACATCGCGTGCCCCTGGTGCTTCATCGGCAAGCGCCGGCTCGAGAGCGCCCTGGCGCAGTGGGACGGCGACGTCGAGATCGAGTACCACAGCTTCGAGCTCGCGCCGGACACCCCGGTCGACTTCGAGGGCAGCGAGGTCGACTTCCTCGCCCACCACAAGGGCATGCCGCAGGCGCAGGTCGAGCAGATGCTGGCGCAGATGACCCAGCTGGCGGCCGACGAGGGTCTGTCGTACGACTTCGGCGCGTTGCGCCACACCAAGACGTTGCTCGCGCACCAGGCGCTGCACTTCGCGAAGGCGCACGGACGCCAGTCGGAGCTCAAGGAGCGACTGCTCTCGGCCTACTTCGAGCAGGGTCGCCACCTGGGCCGGATCGACGACCTGGTCGAGCTGGCCGCCGAGGTCGGGCTCGACGCCGACGCACTGCGCACCGCGCTCGAGTCCGGCGAGTTCGCCGAGGCCGTCGAGGCGGACATCGCCCAGGCCCGCGCGTACGGGATCGGCGGCGTGCCGTTCTTCGTCTTCGACGGTCGGCTCGGCGTCTCCGGAGCCCAGTCGCCCGAGGTCTTCCGCCAGGTCCTCGACCGGGCCGTCGCCGAGGCGGGGGCGGCGTCGTGACGGGCCCGTTCGAGCTCGTCGGCGACGAGACCACGGCGGTCTGCGTCGACGGCGTGTGCGCGATCCCCGAGGCCGAGGCCGCCGCCGAGTCAAAGGACTGACCCAGGGTCAGATCCCGTCCGACTCCTCGTCGGGCTTGACCGCCAGGACCGGGCACGGCGCGTCGAGGATGACCCGCTGGGCGACGCTGCCCAGCAGCGCCTTGCCCACCGGGCTCCGGTGTCGGACCCCGACGACGATGAGGCTCGCCGCCGTCTGGGTCGCGGCCGCCACGACCCCTTCGGCGACGTCGCGTACCACGTCCTGGCGCACCTCGGCATCGAGCCCCAGGGTCGCCAGCCGCGAGCGCACCTGCGCGATCTCCTCCTCGTGCGCGAACCGCGTGTCCACGAGGGCGTCCCCGCGGGTGTCGTTGACGACGAGCAGGTGCTCGCCGCGCAGGGTCGCCTCGGCGGCGCCGTGGGCCAGCGCGGCCCGTCCGTACCGGTCAGGGCTGTAGGCCACCACGATCGTCATGTCGTCGTCCTCTCAGATGTCGTCGGAGTCGGTCGCCGCGGCCCGGTCGAGCACGCGGTCGATCTCGTCGGTGCCGTGGCCGCGGCGGCGCCACGCCACCACCGCCATGATCACGGCGATGACCGCCATCAGGACGTAGACCAGCACGGCGACGGGCTCGCTCCACAGCGTGCTCACGTCGCCCTGCGAGATGGCCAGCGCGGTGGTCAGCTGCTCCTCCAGCCGCGGCCCGAGGATCACGCCGATGATGAGCGGCAGCACCGGCAGCCCGAACCGGCGCATCGCGAAGCCGAGCAGGCCGATCACGAGCAGCAGCGCCAGGTCGAACGCCTGGAAGTTGACGCTGTAGGCGCCCAGTGCGGCGAAGAACAGGATGCCGGCGTAGAGGTAGGGCCGCGGGATGCGCAGCAGCTTCGCCCACACCGGCGCCATCGGCAGGTTCAGCACGAGCAGCAGCGTGTTCGCGATGAACAGGCTCGCGAGCAGGGCCCACACGAGCTCGGGCTCGGTGTCCATGAGCTGGGGTCCGGGCTGGATGCCATAGCTCTGGATCGCCAGCAGCATGACCGCGGCCGTCGCCGTGGTCGGCAGGCCGATCGCGAGCAGCGGAACGAGCGTGCCCGCGGCCGAGGCGTTGTTCGCGGCCTCGGGCCCGGCGACGCCCTCGATCGCGCCCTTGCCGAACTCCTCGGGATGCTTCGTGAGGCGGCGCTCGGTGATGTACGACAGGAAGGTCGGGACCTCCGCGCCGCCGGCCGGCAGGGCACCGAAGGGGAACCCGAACGCCGTGCCGCGCAGCCACGGCTTCCACGAGCGACCCCAGTCGACCTTGCTCATCCACGGCTGTCCGACCGGGATGATCTCGAGCGGCCGGCGGCGCAGGTGGGACGCGACCCACAGCGCCTCGCCGATCGCGAAGATCGCGACGGCGACGACCACGACGTCGATGCCGTCGGCCAGCTCGGGGCGGCCGAACGTGAGCCGCGCCTGACCCGTCTGCGAACCGACCAGCGCGAGCGTGAGCCCGAGGAAGAGCGACGTGAACCCGCGCACCTTCGACGAGCCCAGCACCGCCGTCACCGTGAACAGGGCGAACAGCATGATCGCGAAGTACGAGGGCGCGCCGAGCTGGACCACGATGTCGGCGATGTTCGGCATCAGCAGGACGAGCAGGATCGACCCGATCGTGCCGGCCACGAAGGACCCGATCGCCGCCGTCGCGAGGGCCTGGGCCGCGCGGCCCGCCTTCGCCATCTTGTTGCCCTCGAGCGCCGTGACGACCGACGACGACTCGCCCGGTGTGTTCAGCAGGATCGAGGTCGTCGAGCCGCCGTACATGCCGCCGTAGTAGATCCCGGCGAACATGATGAGCGCGCCGGCCGGCTCGATGTTGTACGTGATCGGCAGCAGCAGCGCGACCGTCATGGCCGGGCCGATGCCCGGCAGCACACCGACGGCCGTGCCCAGCAGCACGCCGATCACGGCGTACATGAGGTTCTCCGGGGTCAGCGCGTTCGCGAAGCCCTCCATGAGCAGATCCATCAGAGCACTCCGTCCAGGATGCCGGCGGGAATCGGGATCCCCAGGCCGACGTAGAAGCCGTACCAGGTCAGCAGGGACATCGCGATGCCCACGCCGAGGTCGAGCAGGAGCCGTCGGCTGCCCAGGATCCGGGCCGAGGCCGCGAACAGGAAGGCGCCCATGATCGCCCAGCCGAGCCACCCGATCAGGGCGATTACGACCACGATCACGGCGATCAGCTGCAGGAGGGTCGTCCAGTCCTGACCCCCGCTCAGGTCGACGTCCTCGCCCTCCTCCTGCTCGGCGACGTCACCGCGCCACGTCGCCACCGCGAGCAGGACGCCCAGGACGAGCAGGACCGATCCGATGGCGTAGGAGAACGCGTAGGGCTGGACCGGTTGGTCGGCGAAGCCCGGGTCGAGGCCCAGCGCGTCGACCAGCACGACGACGCCGACGAAGGCGACGAAGGCGGCCAGCCCGTACTGGGCGGTGTCCACCGTGCGCTGTGGTGTGGTGTCCGGGGTGCTCATGCCAGTCCCAGCTCCTCGAGGGTCGAGGCGACGCGGTCGTTCTGCTCCTGCAAGAACTCGCCGAACTCGTCGCCGGTGATGAAGTCGTCCGTCCAGCCGTTGCGCTCCAGGGCCTCCTGCCACTCGGGCGTGTCGTGCATCTGCTTGACCAGCTCGATGTACTCGTCCCGCGTCGCGTCGGAGACTCCCGGCGGGGCGAGCACGCCGCGCCAGTTGATGAAGCTGAAGTCGATGCCCTCCTCCTTGAGAGTCGGCGCGTCCACCGTGTCGAGGCGCTCCTCGCCGGAGACCGCGAGGACGCGCAGCGAGCCGTCCTCGATCTGCCCCTCGAACTCCCCCAGGCCCGACATGCCGACCTCGATCTTGGAGCCGAGCAGTGCCGTCGTGAGGGGTCCGCCGCCGTCGTAGGTGATGTAGTTGACGTCCGTCGGGTCGATCCCCAACTCCTGCGCGAGCTGCATCGGGAAGAGGTGGTCCGGACCGCCCGGCGACGATCCGCCGCCGATCGTCACGCTCCCCGGATCGTCCTTCCAAGCGTCGACGAGGTCCTGGACGGACGTGAACTCGGAGTCGGCCGGGACGAGGATCCCCTCGGGCTCGGAGACGAGCTGCGCGATGGGCGTCGCCTTGTCGACCGTGGCTTTCGAGCCGTTCGTGAAGACCGATCCGACGACGCCCAGGCCCATCGTCATCATGAGGTCGTCGGCGCCGCGCTCGTTCATGAGCCGCTGCATCGCGACCGTGCCGCCGGCACCGATGACGTTCGTGACCTCGAAGCGGCCCGTGAGCTCGTTCTCCTCCATCGCGCGCACCGCGGCCCGACCGGTCAGGTCGTACCCGCCGCCGGGGCTGTTGGGGATCATCATCCGCAGCCGGCGGTTGGCCGGGTCGTCGTCGGCGGCCCGGGTCACGCCGCAGCCGGCGAGCATCGCCAGCACGAGCGTCACCACGATCCCGACGCCGAGCGTCCGGCTCCGGCGGTTCGTCGTCTCCCAGGTGGTCATCGGTCCTCCTCGTCCTCCACCCTGATCATGCGGGCGGATGTGGCGTGGGTCACGATTGCGGAACCAAAGGAGGTTGTGGTCATTGTGGTCACGCGCAACGGCACACCGAGCGGGCGCCGACTGACGCTGGCGGGGCAGGTCCTGCTGCTGCAGCTGGCGGTCGTCGCCGGCGTGCTTCTCGTGGTGGCGGTCATCTCGTTCCGCCAGAGCACCGCGGCGTTCACCGACGAGCGCGGCAGCGCCATGCGATCGGTGGCCGAGTACCTCGCCGGCGGCGAGGTCGTGCGCACCGCGATCGACGACCCGGCGGCAACCCGGACGCTCGCTCCCTTCGTGGAGCGCGCCGTCGCCCTGTCGGGAGCGACGGACGTCCTGGTCACGGATCCGGACGGCGTCGTCATCGCCTCGGCCGAGCCCGCAGAGGTCGGCACGACGATCGACCTGGGCGAGAGTCGGGTGCGCGAGGGCCGGGGCTGGAGCGGCGACCTCGTCCGTGACGAACGGCGCCACGTCACCGCGCACGCGCCCGTGATCGCCGACGACGGCACGCTCGCCGGCATCGCCGTCGCGGAGCAGGCGTACCCGTCGTGGTGGGACCGGATCACCGAGTCGATGAGCGACCTCGCGCTCTACCTGGGCCTCGGAGCCCTGCTGGGCGGCCTGGGGACGTGGGCCGTGGCCCGCCTGCTGAAGCGGCGCACGCGCGGCCTGGCCGGCGAGGAGATCGCCACGCTCGCCGACCACCGCTACGCCCTGCTGCACAGCATCCGCGAGGGCGTCGTCGCCGTCGACAACTCCGGCACGGTCACCGTCATGAACGACGCCGCGCGACGCCTGCTCGACGTGGCGGACGAGCCGATCGGACGGCGACTCGACGAGCTGGGCCTCGACCCCGACCTGACGGCGCTCATCAGCGGCGATGCCGAGGCCCGGGACGCCGTCGTCCTGACGGGCGACCGGGTGCTCGTGGTCAACCGCCGCGCCGCGTCCAGCCGCGGCCTGGGCATCGGCAGCGTCACGACGATGCGCGACCGCACGGACGTGGTCGAGGTGGAGCAGCAACTCAGCTCGAACCTCTCGATCAGCGATGCCCTGCGCGCGCAGACGCACGAGTTCGCGAACCGGCTGCACACGATCTCTGGCCTCGTCGAGCTCGGCGAGTACGACGAGCTGGCGAGTCTGCTGGGGACGCTCACCCGCGAGCGGGCGGTCCTCGACACGAGCCTGCGCGAGGCCGTGCAGGACCCGGCCGTCGCGGCGCTGCTCGCGGCCAAGGCGAGCCAGGCCGCCGAGGCCGGACTGCGACTGCGGATCGACGAGGGCTCGCACCTGTCCGCCCTCGAGCCCGAGCAGGCCGCCGACCTCACGACGGTGCTGGGCAACCTCGTCGACAACGCCATCGACGCGTGCCGGGGCGGCGCGGGGCACGAGGTCGTCGTCCGGCTGGTCGACGCCGATGGCACGATCGAGGTCGTGGTGAGCGACGACGGTCCCGGTGTCCCGGCGCAGATCGCCGGGTCGATCTTCGCGCGGGGATTCTCGACGAAGCCCGAGGTCCTCGGCGGACGCGGGATCGGCCTGCCCCTCGTCCGGCTCATCGCGACCCGCAGTGGCGGCTCCGCGACCCTTGACGACGGGGGTCCGGGGGCGACCTTCCGCGTCCGACTGCCGCGCAGTGGGGGTGGCGCATGATCCGCGTCCTCGTCGTCGACGACGACTTCATGGTGGCGAGGATCCACGAACGGTTCGTGGAGCGCACGGAGGGCTTCGCCGTCGCCGGGACCGCCGGCACGGGAGCGGACGCGCTGGCCGCCGTCGCCGAGCTCGATCCGGACCTCGTGCTGCTGGACGTGCACCTGCCCGACATGGACGGCATCGACGTGCTGCGCTCCCTGCGGGCTGCGGGGCACGGCGTGGGCGTCATCATGGTCACCGCCGAGCGGGACTCCGAGGTCGTCCGCGCGGCGTTGTTGGGCGGGGCGCAGCAGTACCTCGTGAAGCCGTTCGAGTATCCCGAGCTCGCCGATCGGCTGCGGGCCGTCGCGCGGTCGCTGACGGCGCTGCGCGCCGATCCGGAGCCCGACCAGTCGGCGATCGACCGCGCCTTCGGCGGCTCCCACGGGGCGACCCCGTTGCCGAAGGGTCTCAGCGCGGAGACGGCCGCGTCGATGCTCACCGCGCTCGCGGACGCCGGCGAGGTCTCCGCCGCCGAGGCCGCCGAACTCGTGGGCCTGTCGCGGGTCAGCGCCCGCCGCTACCTCGAGCACTTCGTGGGCACCGGCCGCGCGACGGTGCGACTGCGCTACGGCTCCGCCGGGCGACCCGAGCGGCGCTACCTGCTGGAGTGAGTCGAGTCGGCCCGGGGGTGACGTCGATGGCTCGACACGGTCGGGTCGCCGGTCGCCCAGAACCGCCACGGGACGTCCGGCGCGAGCCGCACGCCGACGCGTGCACCGGCCGAGACCTCGGGACGGTCGACCCGCTCCCCCAGGCACACCGGCACGCCGTCCAGCAGGTCGGTGCCGAGGTCGGCACTCGTGATGCCGAGCGCTCGGGTCAGGTTGCCCGGGCCGCGGGCGAGCGCCGACGCGGCCACCGGTCCGCGGCGCTCGTACGCCAGCGCGAGACCGTCGACGACCTCGCCCGCGCGGACGAGCACGGCGGCGGCCTGCTCCGTCGGGCCGGTCACGACGTTCGCGGCGTGGTGGCCGTGGATCCGGTACACGTACAGCCGCCAGGGCGGGCCGTACATGATCTCCGACCGAGGGGTGCGCACGAAGGCGTGCGAGGCCGGATCGTCCACGCCGCCGTAGGCCTCGACCTCCGTGATCCGCACCGTCACGCCGTGCCCGAGCAGCAGCCGTCCGAGCAGGTCGCGGGCGTGATCGGTGACGTCGGCCATGGATCTCTCCTACCACGCGCGAGGTGGGGAGACCCCGGGCCTACGCTCGACCCATGCCCGAGATCGTCGAGCCCGTCGACCTGGCCGTCGGCCGCCGGCTCAACCCCGAGGCCGTCGGGTGGACACGGCGACCGCTGCACCGCACGGCGCTGCCGTGGACGGGGCGGGTCAAGCGCTGGGAGTACTGGGGCGTCATGACGCCGAGGTTCGTGCTGGGGCTGACGATCGCCGACCTGGACTACGCCCACCTCACGCAGGTGTACGCGTACGACCGCACCCTGGGCCACGAGGTCGTCGCGGACACGACGGGACTGGGCCCGATGCGCCCGCCGCTGTCGGACGGGTTGCCACCCATGACGGCCATCAGTGGTCCGCTGACGTTCACGGACCACGGCCGCGGCACCCGCATCGGCGTCGCCGGCGAACGGGTGCAGGCGGCGCTGGAGGTCGAGGGCGGCAGCGAGGCGCTCGGCGTCGTCGTGCCGTGGGGTCCTCGCCGGTTCCAGTACACGCTCAAGGACCTCGCCCGGCCGGTGAGCGGCACGATCACCGTCGACGGCGAGCGCGAGGCCGTCGTCGCCGGCTGGGCCGTGCTCGACCGCGGACGCGGGGTGTGGCCCTACCTCATGACGTGGAACTGGGGCGCCGGCAGCGGCACCGTGGCGGGCGCCCGACTGGGCCTGCAGCTCGGCGGCCGCTGGACCGACGGGACCGGCCAGACGGAGAACGGCCTGATCGTGGACGGGCGCCTGCACCACTGGACCGACGACCTGACCTGGACGTACGACCTCGAGGACCCCGACTCGGCGTGGGTCGTCACCGGACCCGATGTCGAAGCCGTCCTGACCCCGTTCCACCGCCGCGAGGCGAAGACCCAGCTGGGGGTCATCGCCTCACGGACGTACCAGGCGTTCGGTCGCTGGTCCGGCTGGGCCCGCGGCCCCAAGGGGGTCGACTACCGCCTCGACGGCCTCCACGGCTGGGCCGAGGAGGCGCGCAACCGCTGGTAGGCCTCAGAGGCGGGAGCGCAGCTCGGTCAGCTGCTCGGTGACGCGCGCGAGCGCCGTGCCACCGCGGCCGTCGCGCGAGCCGATGGAGCCGGAGACCGTGAGCACCTCGCGGACTCCCCCGGGCTCGGACGCACCCGCCAGGTGGGCCGAGATCTGGGTGAACTCCTCGTCGGTGAGGTCCCACAGCTCGACGCCGCGCTCCTCGCACGCGCGCACGCAGGCGCCGGAGAGCTCGTGGGCGACCCGGAAGGGCACACCGTGGCGGACGAGCCACTCGGCGATGTCGGTCGCCAGCGCGAAGCCCTGCGGTGCCAGGTCCGCCATCCGCGCCGTGTTGAACGTCATCGTCGCGACCATCCCGGTGAACGCGGGCAGCAGCACCTCGAGCGTGTCGATCGAGTCGAAGACCGGCTCCTTGTCCTCCTGCAGGTCTCGGTTGTAGGCCAGCGGCAGCGCCTTGAGCGTGGCCAGCAGCCCGGCGAGGTTGCCGATCAGGCGGCCGGCCTTGCCGCGCGCGAGCTCGGCGATGTCGGGGTTCTTCTTCTGCGGCATGATGCTCGACCCGGTCGAGTACCCGTCGTACAGCGTGACGAAGTCGAACTCCTTCGTGTTCCAGAGGATGACCTCCTCGGCCAGGCGGGAGACGTCGACGCCGATCTGGGCGGTCACGAAGGCGAACTCCGCGACGAAGTCGCGCGACGCCGTGCCGTCGATCGAGTTCGGCGTCGATCCGGTGAAGCCGAGGTCCGCCGCGACCGCCTCGGGATCGAGTCCCAACGAGGAGCCGGCGAGCGCACCGGAGCCGTACGGCGACTCCGCCGCGACGCGGACGTCCCACTCGCGCAGGCGGTCAAGGTCGCGCACGAGCGGCCAGGCGTGCGCCAGCAGGTGGTGCGACAGCAGCACGGGCTGGGCGTGCTGCAGGTGCGTGCGCCCGGGCATCGGGGCGCCGAGGTGCCGTTCGGCCTGACCCGCGATCGCCTCGACGAGCTCGCGCACGAGCGCGCCGACCTGACGACCGTGGTCGCGCAGGTACGCGCGGAACAGCGTGGCGACCTGGTCGTTGCGGGAGCGGCCCGCCCGGAGCCGCCCGCCGAGCTCGGCGCCCAGGCGTTCCATCAGGCCACGCTCGAGCGCGGAGTGGACGTCCTCGTCCTCGGGCTGCGGCCGGAAGTCACCCGAGCGCACGTCGGCGTCGAGGGCGTCGATGCCCGCGATCATCGCGGCGAGGTCGTCGTCGGACAGCAGGCTCGCGCCGTGCAGCACGCGCGCGTGGGCCCGCGACCCGGCGAGGTCGTACGGCGCCAGTCGCCAGTCGAAGTGCGTGGACCGCGAGAGCTCGGTGAGCTCGGGCGAGGGGCCGGAGGCGAACCGGCCGCCCCACAGGCGGGACTCGGATTCGGGAGTGTCAGTCATCGGTGGGCACCTTACGTGCGAGCGAGGTGAAGTGGGCGGCGAGGTCCTCGCCGCCCAGCGGGTCACGGGAGATCAGCAGGACCGTGTCGTCGCCCGCGATCGTGCCGAGCGCCTCGGTCATCTGGACGTGGTCGATCGCCGAGGCGAGGAACTGGGCGGCACCGGGCGGGGTGCGCAGGACGACGAGGTTGGCCGAGGCCTGCGACGACACGAGCAGCTCGCGCAGGAGTCGCTGCAGTCGGGCCTGGGCGGCCACGGAGTCGGTCGCGGCGCGGGCAGTGCGATCGCCACCCTCCCCCGGCACGGCGTACACGAGCGAGCCGTCGGCCTGCCGCACGCGCACCGCGTCGAGCTCGTCGAGGTCGCGCGACACGGTCGACGCGGTCGCCGAGACGCCCTCGGCCTCCAGCAGGGCCACGAGCTCGCCCTGCGACCGCACACCGCGAGTGCCCAGCAGCCGACCGATCAGCTGCTGCCGTGCGGCCTTGGTGCCCGGGATCGACGCTTCGCTCACGATGGCCCGCTCATCCCTGCTCGAGCAGCCACGTCAGGACCGCCTTCTGCGCATGGACGCGGTTCTCGGCCTCGTCCCACACGACGGACTGCGGCCCGTCGATGACCTCTGCGGCGATCTCGAGGCCGCGGTAGGCCGGCAGGCAGTGCAGGACGATCGCGTCCGGCGCAGCCTTGGCGAGCAGGTCGGTCGTCACCGAGTAGTCGCCGAACAGGGCGACGCGCTCGGCCTTCTCGGCCTCCTGGCCCATCGACACCCACGTGTCGGTGATGACGACGTCGGCTCCGGCCACGGCCTCGAGCGGATCGGTCGTCACCGCGACGGAGCCGCCCGTGCGACCGGCGATCTCGGCGGCGTCCTGCACGATCCGCGGCAGCGGGTGGTAGCCCACGGGCGCCCCGATCCGGACGTGCATGCCGGCAGTGGCGCCGCCGACGAGGTACGAGTGCGCCATGTTGTTGGCCCCGTCGCCGACGTACGCGACGGTCAGCCCCGCGAGGGCGCCCTTGTGCTCGATCACCGTCAGCCAGTCGGCCAGGATCTGGCACGGGTGGAAGTCGTCCGAGAGCGCGTTCACGACCGGCACCCCGGCGTGCAGGGCCATCTCCTCGAGTCCCACGTGGGCGTAGGTACGCCACACGATCGCGCTCGCCATCCGGCCGAACACGCGCGCGGTGTCCGCGATCGGCTCGCCGCGACCGACCTGGGTGACCCCGGAGTCCATCACGATCGGATTGCCGCCCAGCTCGGCGACGCCGGCGGCGAAGGAGACGCGGGTGCGCGTGGAGGACTTGTCGAACAGCACGACGACCGACTGCGGCCCGGCCAGCGGGCGTCGGCCGTAGGGATCGGCCTTGAGCTCGGCCGCGAGGACGAGGATCTCGGCCTGCTCGACCGGGCTGAGGTCGTCGTCGCGCAGGAAGTGCCGGGTCATGACATCACCTCGTCGATCACGGAGTTGAGCGTGCGGACGGCGTTGGCGGCCTCGTCCTCGGAGAGCACGAGCGGCGGCGCGAGCCGAAGGCGGTCGGGGGTCGGGGCGTTCACGATCAGGCCCGCGTCGAGGGCAGCCTTCTGGATCTCGGCGGCCCGCGGCTCGGTCAGGACGACACCGCGCAGCAGTCCGCGCCCGGTGACCGTCTCGACCCGCGTGTTCGCGCCCAGACCCTCGGCGAGCTGGTCGCCCCGGTTGCGGGTCGCCGCCAGCAGGTCCTCGGATTCGATCGTGGCGATCACGGCCAGTCCCGCCGCCGTCGCGACAGGGTTCCCGCCGAACGTCGTGCCGTGGTTTCCCGGCTGGAGCAGGGTCGCGGCGTCGCCGAGCGCGATGCACGCGCCGATCGGGATGCCGCCGCCGAGTCCCTTGGCCAGCGTGACGAGGTCCGGGACGACCCCGGTTCCCGAGTGGCCGAACCACTCGCCCGTGCGGCCGATGCCGGTCTGCACCTCGTCGAGCCACAGCAGCGCGCCGTGCTCGGAGGTGATCCGCCGCGCCTCGGCGAGGTAGTGCTCGGGCGGCACGATGACGCCGGCCTCGCCCTGGATCGGCTCGAGGATCACCGCCGCGACGGTCTCGTCGACCGCCGCCTCGAGCGCTGCGGCGTCGCCGTACGGCACCCAGCGGACGTCGCCCGGAAGCGGCTCGAAGGGCTCACGGTAGGCCGCCTTCGACGTCAGCGCGAGCGCCCCCATCGTGCGGCCGTGGAACGAGCCCTCGGCGGCGACGATCGTCGTGCGGCCCGTCTTGCGGGTCGCCTTGAGCGCGGCCTCGTTGGCCTCGGTGCCCGAGTTCGTGAAGAAGACGCGACCGTCCTGCCCGAGCAGGCCGAGCAGCCTCTCCGCGAGCTCGATCTGCGGTGCGCTCGTGAAGAAGTTGCTCACGTGTCCGAGCGTCTGCAGCTGGGACGTGACGGCGGCGAGGATCGCGGGGTGTGCGTGGCCGAGCACGTTCACGGCGATCCCGCCGAGCAGGTCGAGGTACCGGTTCCCGTCGGCGTCCCACACGTGGGAGCCCTCGCCGCGCACGAGGACGCGCTGCGGGTCGCCGAACGTGTTCATGAGCGCGCCGCGGTAGCGGTCGGCCCACTCCGCGCCACCGGGCCGCGGCTCGCGGCCGTGGATCACGACTCCTTCGGGCAGGCTCATGTGGCCGATCCCTTCGCACTGGTGGTGTAGAGCGCGGAGCGGATCTTCGTCCGCGCACCGTCGAGGACCTGGGTGCCCACGCCCTCGTCCGTGAAGATCTCCAGCAGCACCGAGTGCGGCTCGCGACCGTCCACGACCGTGGCGCGCTTGACCCCGCCGCGGACGGCGTTCAGGCACGCGGTCATCTTGGGGATCATGCCGCTGGCCAGCTCGGGCAGGATCGCCTCGAGCGACTCGGGGCTGATCTCGCCGATGACGTCGGTGCTGTTCGGCCAGTCGGCGTAGAGCCCCTCGACGTCGGTGAGCACGAGCAGCTTCTCGGCGCCCAGCGCGACCGCGAGCGCCGATGCCGCGGTGTCGGCGTTGACGTTGAGCACCTGGCCGTCGGCGTCGGGCGCGACGGTCGAGACGACCGGGATGCGACCGGCCTCGATGAGGTCGATGACGGCCTCGGGGCGGACGCCCACGACCTCGCCGACGAGGCCCAGATCGACCGGCTCACCGTCGACGACCGTCGTCGTGCGCTCGGCCGTGAAGAGGCCGCCGTCCTCCCCGGAGAGCCCGACGGCGAGGTCGCCGTGCGCGTTCAGCAGTCCGACGAGCTCGGAGCCGACCTGGCCCTTCAGCACCATCCGGACGACCTCCATGGCCTCCGGCGTCGTGACCCGCAGACCGCCGCGGAACTCGGACTCGATGCCGAGCCGGTCGAGCATGGAGCTGATCTGCGGCCCACCGCCGTGCACGACGACGGGCTTGAAGCCGGCCAGCCGCAGGAACACGATGTCCTCGGCGAACGCGTGCTTCAGCGCCTCGTCGGTCATGGCGTTGCCGCCGTACTTCACCACGACGATCTTGCCGTGGTACGCCTTCAGCCACGGCAGGGCGTGGGCGAGCGTGGCGGCCTTGTTGGTCGCCTTCGCCCACTCCTCGTGGCTCCACTCGGTCAGTTCGCTCATCTCGTTCCTCACGTGGAATAGGCCGAGTTCTCGTGCACGTAGGCCTGCGTCAGGTCGTTGGTCCAGATCGTCGCGCTCGCATCGCCGGACTTGAGGTCGATCGTGACCGTCACGGACCGCGGTTCCAGGTCGACCAGGTCGATCGACTCGCCCACGCCGGAGTTGCGGCAGACCCACACGTCGTTGACCGCTACGTCGAGATCGAGCGGGTCGAACTGCGCCTGCGTCGTGCCGACCGATGCGAGGATGCGGCCCCAGTTGGGGTCCTTTCCGAAGATCGCGCACTTGAACAGGTTGCTGCGGGCGACGGCGCGGCCGCACTCGAGCGCGTCCTGCTCGCTGGCGGCGTTGATCGTCGTGATGGCGATCTCGTGGTCGGCGCCCTCGGCATCGGCGAGCAGCTGCCGCGCGAGGTCGTGGCACACGTGGGTGAGCGCCTCGGTGAACGCGGCGGCGTCGGGCGTCGCGCCCGAGGCTCCCGAGGCCATCAGCAGCACCGTGTCGTTCGTGGACTGGCAGCCGTCGGAGTCGAGCCGGTCGAAGGTGGCCGCGGTCGCCGAGCGCAGTGCGGCGTCGAGCGTGGCCGCATCGAGGTCGGCGTCGGTCGTGATCACCACGAGCATCGTCGCGAGGGCCGGGGCGAGCATGCCCGCGCCCTTGGCCATGCCTCCGACGACCCAGCCGTCACCGTGCGCGACGGACTGCTTCGCGACGGTGTCGGTCGTCATGATCGCGGTCGCCGCCGCGGTTCCCCCGTCGTCGGCGAGCTCCGCCACGGCCGCGTCGACCCCGGCGAGCAGCCGCGGCTCGTCGAAGAGCCGACCGATCAGACCCGTGGAGCAGACCTGGACGTCGATCGGGCCGATGCCGAGCAACTCGGCGGCACGCTCGGCGGTGCGGTGGGTCGCGACGAAGCCGTCGGGGCCCGTGTAGCAGTTGGCGCCGCCGGAGTTCAGCACGACCGCGCGGGCCGTTCCGGTCTTGATCGCCTGCTCGCTCCAGATGACGGGGTGCGCCTTGCAGCGGTTCGACGTGAACACGGCCGCGGCCGAGGCGGACGGACCGTCGTTCACGACGACGGCCAGGTCCGGCTTTCCGGACTCCTTGAGTCCCGCGGTCACTCCCGCGGCCCGGAATCCCTGTGCTGCCGTCACGCTCATGGCGCCACTCCGATCGTGCTGAGGCCCGTGGTCTCGGGCAGGCCGAGGGCCAGGTTCATGGACTGGATCGCCCCGCCGGCAGTGCCCTTGACGAGGTTGTCGATCGCCGTGACGGTGACGAGCCGGCCCGCCTTCGCGTCGACCGCGACCTGCAGTTGCGCGGCGTTCGCGCCGAGGACGGCGGCCGTCGTGGGCCACTGGCCCTCGGGCAGCAGGTGCACGAACGGCTCGTCGGCGTAGGCCGCGTCGTACGCGGCCCGGACCTTCTCCTCGTCGACGCCGTCGACGAGCCGCGCCGTCGCGGTCGCGAGGATCCCGCGCGCCATCGGCACGAGAGTCGGCGTGAACGAGATCGTGACCTCGTCCGCCCCGGCGCGCGTGAGGTTCTGGACGATCTCGGGGATGTGCCGATGGCTGCCGCCCACCGCGTACGGGGAGGCGGAGCCGAGGCCCTCGGAGGCGAGCAGGTGCGTCTTGAGCGCCTTGCCGGCTCCGGAGAAGCCGTTCGCCAGGACGGCGACGAGGTCGGTGGACTCCACCAGGCCGGCGGCGATCGCCGGTTGCAGGCCGAGCGTCACGGCCGTGACGTTGCAGCCGGGCACGGCGATGCGCGTGGCGCCCGGCAGCGTCGCGCGCTGGCGGGTGTCGCCCGTGATGAGCTCGGGCAGACCGTACGGCCACGTGCCAGCGTGGTCCCCGCCGTAGTACTCGGCCCAGTCGGCACCGGACTCGAGCCGATGGTCGGCACCGCAGTCGATCACGAGCACGTCGTCGGGCAGCTGCGCGGCGACGGCACCCGAGGCACCGTGCGGGAGCGCGAGGAACACGACGTCGTGACCGGCGAGGTTCTCCGGCGTCGTCTCGGCGACGATCCGGTCGGCGAGCGGCACGAGGTGCGGCTGGTGCGCACCGAACCGCGTCCCGGCGGAGGAGGCGGCGGTGAGCGCGCCGATCTCGACCTCGGGATGGGCCAGCAACAGCCGCAGCACCTCTCCCCCGGCGTAGCCCGTCGCGCCGGTGACGGCGACCCTGATCGTCATCAGTCGGCCCCGAACTCCATCGCGGCGTCCTCGAGCGCGATCTCACCCTGCACCTCGTCGGAGTCCGCGTCGATCGCCGGGTTGGCCTCGATCCGCATGGCGCCGCCCTCGGGCAGTTCGCCGAAGAGCGTGCCGTTCTCGACGAGCACCTGGCCCTGGTCGAGGGGCTGGGCCGCGTACAGCTCGAGCTTGGCCCGCGAGTCGGCGATGTCGAGGTTGCGCATCGTCAACTGGCCGATCCGGTCGGTGGGACCGAAGACCGCGTTGTCGGTCCGCTCCATCGACAGCTTGTCGGGGTGGTACGAGAAGTTCTCACCCTGCGTGTCGAGGATCGAGTAGTCGTCACCGCGCCGCAGCCGCAGCGTGACGTGCCCGCTGACGAGCGAGGCGATCCAGCGCTCGATGGACTCCCGCAGCATCATCGCCTGCGGGTCGAGCCACCGGCCCTCGTACATGAGCCGGCCGAGCCGCCGGCCGTGCGCGTGGTGGTTCGCGATCGTGTCCTCGTTGTGGATCGCGTTGAGGAGCCGCTCGTAGGCGATCCACAGCAGCGCCATCCCGGGCGCCTCGTAGATGCCCCGGCTCTTGGCCTCGATGATCCGGTTCTCGATCTGGTCCGACATGCCGAGCCCGTGCCGGCCGCCGATCGCGTTCGCCTCGAGGACGAGGGCGACCGGGTCGTCGAAGGAGACGCCGTTGATCGCGACGGGCCGACCCTCGGCGAAGGTGATCGTGACGTCCTCGGTCTCGATGTCGACCGACGGGTCCCAGAACTTCACGCCCATGATCGGGTCGACGGTCTCCAGGCTCGTGTCGAGGTGCTCGAGGGTCTTGGCCTCGTGCGTCGCGCCCCAGATGTTGGCGTCGGTGGAGTAGGCCTTCTCCTGGCTGTCCCGGTAGGGCAGGTCGTGCTCGACGAGCCACTGGCTCATCTCGGACCGACCGCCCAGCTCGTGCACGAAGTCGGCGTCGAGCCACGGCTTGTAGATCCGCAGCTCGGGGTTGGCGAGCAGTCCGTAGCGGTAGAACCGCTCGATGTCGTTGCCCTTGAAGGTCGAGCCGTCGCCCCAGATGTTGACGTCGTCCTCGTGCATCGCCCGGACCAGCAGGGTGCCGGTGACGGCGCGGCCGAGCGGCGTCGTGTTGAAGTACGTCTTGCCCGCGGACCGGATGTGGAACGCCCCGCACGCGAGCGCCGCGAGGCCCTCGTCGACGAGCGGCCGCTTGCAGTCGATCGCGCGCGCCAGCTCGGCGCCGTACGCCATGGCGCGGCCGGGAACCCCGGAGATGTCCGGCTCGTCGTACTGGCCGAGGTCGGCGGTGTACGTGCACGGGACCGCGCCCTTGTCGCGCATCCACGCGACGGCGACGGACGTGTCGAGTCCGCCTGAGAAGGCGATGCCGACGCGTTCGCCGGCGGGGAGACTGGTGAGGACCTTGGACATGCGGAACATTCTTGCACAACTCTGCAAGAGTTTGCATGCCGGTACGATCCACCCATGACTCGTGTCCTGCTGCGCGTGCTCGCAGCCGTCGTGCTCGCCGGGGTCCTCGTCGTGCCCGCGCTGGCCACGATGGTCGACTCGTCGTCGTCCGGAGTCGCCGACCCGGTCACGATCTCGCGCTACCGCGCCGAGTACCGCGTCGACGCCGCCGGTGACCTCCGGGCGACCGAGACCATCACGGCCCAGTTCCCCGGCGGCCGCCACGGGATCTTCCGGTACTGGGACGTGGCGGACGTCGCGGACGCGTCCGTGCGCTACCGCCCGCACGACGTCACGATCCGGCTCGACGGCAGGCCGGTCCCGGTCGAGTCCCTGTGGGAGCAGGGCCGCCGCTTCCGGGTCGCGAAGATCGGCGACCCGGACGAGTACCTGACCGAGGGCGTCCACACCTACACGATTCGCTACCGCATCGACGGAGTGCTCGCACCGAACCCCGAGCGGGTGGCCGACGCGAGCTCGAGCTGGACCGGCGGGGACGACGACCGCTCCGAGTTCGTGTGGCAGGTCGTCGCCGCCGGCTGGAGCATGCCGATCACGCGGGCCGAGATCACCGTCGACCTGCCGGCCGACACCGACCGGCTGGAGTGCTCGATCGGGGACGGGCGCCCGTGCGAGGTCGACGGCGCGGGCACGTCCCGCGTGAGCCTCACCGCGTCCGACCTCGCCCCGAACACGGCCGTCGTGGTCCGTGCCGCGATGGACGAGCCCGCGCCCGCCCGGGCCCACGTGCCGTGGTCCGTCGGCTGGGACCGGATGCTCGGCGCGCGCTGGTGGCCGTTCCTGACCTCGCTCGTGCTGGCGGCGCTGGCGCTCCTGGCCGGCTGGCTGCTCGATCGGTCGAGCCGCGAACGGCAGCCGGGGTTCCCGGTCGTCTTCGAGCCGCCGACGGGTCTCGGGCCCGTCCAGACCGCCTTCATCGTCGACGAGCGGATCCCCCGGCGTGCCCTGACGGCGACGCTCATGCACCTCGCCGAACAGGGCCACGTCGAGCTGACCGAGTCCGGCGGCGACTGGACGGTCACGAGCCGGCTCGGTCCGCAGGCCCTCGAGGGACTCGATCCGGTCGCCCAGCGCGTCGTCGCGGACCTGGGCCTGCAGACGGCGGGCTCGACGTTCCACGCCGACGGCTCGGTCTCCTCCGGCGCGACCCTCAAGTCGTTGCAGGGCCAGTTGGCCGGAGCCACCTCGTCGTGGGGCACCTCGAGCGGTGCCACCGTCACGGCGGGGCGTGAGTGGCTCTGGCGCGGTCTCCTCGCGATCTCGCTCGCGATCGTCGTGATCGGCACGTTCCTCGGGGTGATCGGGGTGTGGCTCCTGCCGTTCGCCGCGTTCGTGGTCGGCGCCATCGGGCTCGTGCTGCCGGGCGTCGGCTCGCGCCGCACCGCCACCGGACGCGACCTGTGGTCCCGTGCGGGCGGATTCGAGCGGTTCCTCAGCACGGACGCCTCGAAGGACCGCTTCGACTTCAGCGGGCGGGAGGAGCTGTACACGTCGTTCATCCCCTACGCCGTCGCGTTCGACGTCGCCGATCGCTGGGCGCGCAGGTACGAGACCTCCACGGGCCGGTCCGCCCCGATGCCGCTCTGGTACGCCGGGGGCGCCCATTCCTCGGGCACGGGCTACTTCGGCGGCGGCGACGCGTTCAGCAGCTTCGAGAACGCGATGACCAGTTCGATCAGTGCGTACAACGCCACGCAGTCCTCGTCGTCCTCCGGCGGTGGCGGCGGCGGGTTCAGCGGCGGTGGTGGCGGCGGTGGTGGCGGTTCGTGGTGAACCCCACCGCGCGTCAGTAGAGTTCGACCAGTTCCCGAACCCCGGAGGTAGCCGTGATCATGTGGATCGTCCTGGCCGTCGTCGTCATCCTCGTGGTGTTCGGGGTCGTCGCCTTCAACAAGCTGCGCACGGCGGACATCGGCGCCCAGGAGGCGCTCGGCGGGATCGACGTGCAGCTCACCCGGCGCGCCGACCTCATCCCGAACCTCGTCAACACGGTCAAGGGCTACGCCCAGCACGAGAAGGGCGTGTTCGAGGAGGTCACCGCGGCCCGCGCCGGAGTGACCGAGGCCGCGAAGTCCGGGTCGGTCGAGCAGCGGGCCGCTGCCGAGGAGCGCCTGGACAAGGCCCTCGTGGACGTGATGGCGGTGGCCGAGGCCTACCCCGACCTGAAGGCCTCGGCCAACTTCCAGCAGCTGCAGGGTGAGCTGAGCGACACCGAGAACAAGCTGTCGTTCGCTCGCCAGTACTACAACGACGCCGTGCGCCGGCTCAACGAGCTGGTCCGCACGATCCCCTGGCTGTTCTTCAGCGGCGTCGCCGGCGTCAAGGAGCGCACCTTCTACGACGCCCCGGCCGGCCAGGAGACCCCGCCGACCGTCCAGTTCTGACCTCGTCGCGCGGGCTCAGCGCCCGAGCACCTCGCGGTCACCGGGGTCTCGAGCCGGATCGTCCGCCGGCAGGGCGTCCTTCGCCCAGTCCGAGCGCTTCCACTCCGGCACCGGCGTCGGACAGTCGCTGCGCGGCACGAACCGTGATCGCCGCACGAGCTCGTAGTGGTGGATGTACCGCGGGCAGTTCGGGTAGACCACCCGGGTGCGGACCCGGACGACGAACTGCGCCTCCGGCCAGTCGGCCTGCAGCGCATCGTCGGGGTCGATGCTCGCGGTGCCCTCCAGGCGCATCCGGTGCCCGCGCTCGAAGTCGATGAACAGCATGCCGACGTCGGGATTGAGCAGCATGTTCCCGGTCGACAGGTACATGCCGTTCCCGTCGAAGTTGGGGAAGGCGACCGTGCGCGGATCGATCACCCGGACGAACCCCGGCTCCCCGCCCTTGTACGAGCAGGTGGGTCGTCCCTCGGCGTCGGCCGTCGCGAGGAAGAACATGTCACGAGCCTCGATGAAGGCCCGGTCGCCGTCGCCGATGTCCTCCCTGACCAGCAGGTGGTCGATCCGGTCGGCCAGGGCGCGCGTGTCGAAGCGGTCCTGCAGGGTCCGACTTCCGTCGTGGAATCCGTACGTCATGTGCCCTCCAGACATCGGGACCCCTCTGCCAGTATCTCCCCGCGACGGTCGATGGTCGAGACCCTCCGGACGCGCCCGGGCGGCACGAAGGCCCCGTCCCGCGAACGGGACGGGGCCTTCGCGGCATCCTCCTACTTGCTGCCCAGCCTCACCTTCAGCGACGTGCCCTCCTGCTCGAGCACCTTGAGGGTGACGCCGGCGTTCGCGACCTTGACGCTCGCGTACGGCGTCGCCGGGTCCCAGTAGGACCTCGTGTCGTCGAACAGGGGCTGCGCGGCCTGACCCCGGATGTAGTTGGCCTGGCCGTTCACGTGCAACGTGAACGAGTCGGCCTTCTGCAGTCCGAACGTCGAGTCGTAGTTCGCCACGCGCACCCGCCACGGCTGACCGTCCAACCGGTAGATCGGCCTCGGGTGCGCGTCCACCGGCAGGATGAGGCCCGAACCCGGGTGGTTGCCCGAGTCGTTGTCGGCATAGGACGTGTCCCAGTACGACACCAGCAGACCGTCCTGCAGCGGGAAGTGCTCGACCCAGTCGGGCTTGGTCGTCGTCCAGCCGAAGTTGTACGGGCCGGACTTCAGGTACTGGTCGAACGACGAGTACGTGCGGTTCGACGCGAGGTAGAAGTTGTCGTACGACGTCGTCGATGTCGCCGCGGCAACCGTGAACCCGTCGGCCGTCCACGGACCCGTACCGAACTCCGCACCGTCGGACAACAGGGTCGAGCCGCCGGCCGTGACCGTGATGTCGTCGACGAACAGGCCCGCGACCCGGGAGGGGTCCTGGCCGGCCGCCGCGCCGTCGGTGAGGTACCGGAACCGCAGTCCTACCGTCTTGCCGGCGTAGGCCGACAGGTCGAACGACGCATCGGTCCAGCCGCTCGTGAGCCCGTCGATCCCGTTGCCCTCATCAGGCGCGGTGATCGAACCGGGAATCGCCGCCCAGCCCGTGCCGTCGTCGACCTCGACGTACGCGTAGTCGCACGGATCGGGGCCGCAGTCCTCGATGTTGTACTGCGCCTTGAAGTTCAAGGTCGCCGGATCGGCCGGCAGTGGCAGGGACACGCTCAACGTGTTGTCGAGATCGTTCCCGCTGCCGCTCCAGTACGTGAACACCCCACTGGCCGGTGGCACGAGATCGGTCGTCACGTCCTTCTTCGGCAGGACGACCGCGAGCGCCTGGGCCTTCTTCGAGTTGTACTCGTGCGGGCCCAGTTGATACGTGCGCTTCTGTCCGGCGACCGCGATCTCGTAGTCGAGCCAGCCGAGCTGCAGCTTCTCCCACGCACCCAGGTCACCGGGACGTGTGCCGATGCCGACGTCGTTCTTCGCCGAGAGTCGACTCTGCGACATCAGGCTCCAGAACTCGGGACCGCCCTGGCCGACACCGGTCGTGTCGTAGAGGTCCGGCAGGCCGAGGTCGTGACCGTACTCGTGCGCGAACACCGAGAGGCCGCCGTTCTCCGGCTGGATCGTGTAGTCGCCGACCCACAGACCCGTGTCGCCGACCTCGGTGCCGCCGAGCTCGTTGTCGGCGGGCCCGGTCTGACCGGCCAGGTTGTAGAAGGCGTACCAGCGGTGCGACCAGACGGCGTCCTCGCCCTGGTACGGATCGCCGTCGGCCTCGTCACCGCCGGCGTGCACGATCTGGAAGTGATCGATGTACCCGTCGGGCTCGTTGAAGTTGCCGTCACCGTCGAAGTCGTAGCGATCCCACTGGTCGAAGCTCTTCAGGTCCGCGGTGATCTCGGCCTGCGTGCGGCCGGCCGCCTCCTGGTCGGCGACCCAGACGTTCACCGCGTCGCGGACCAGCGCCCACGTGTTCGAGCAGACGTGGCCGGTGCACGGGTACCCGCCACTGCGCCCGTACCGGGCCTCGTTGTACGGCACCTTGACCCAGTCGGTGACCTCACCGTCGACGCTGTATCGGCCCGAGGACTGCTTCTCGTAGTAGGTCTTCAGCGACTCTCCCCGCGTCCCGAAGTACAGCTGCCGGTAGTAGTCCGGGCTGTAGTCCGCCCGCCACACGGTCGAGTTGTCCTTCGACCGGTCGGGCGACGGGATCGCGTTGTGGGCGGGGCCGTTGAACACGGTGGGCCCGGGGGTCGTCGGATCGGTGTCCTGGTCGGGATAGTTCGGGTGCCGCTGATCGCCGAACTCGGCGAGCACGACGAAGATCCGGTCGGTGGACTCACGCTGCAGCTCGACGTACTGGTCGACCTTGCGCGCCTTGACCGACTTGCCGGCATGGGCTCGCGCCCGTTGGGCCGTGGTCGACGGCGCGGCCTTCTCGCCCACCTTCACGACCGTGGACCCGTTGCGCTGGGCCGCGTCGCGCCGACCCGACAGCACGTCGGCGACGGCGGTCTGTCGCAGTTGGCTCTGCTTGTCGCCCAGCGGGTTCGGCAGGTTGTCTGCCGCGACCTGGCCGGGACTCGAACCGCCACCGACATCGGGCGCGGCCGTGGCTACCGGAGCCACCGCGACGAGGAATCCGGCCGTCGTGACGGCCCCCAGCAGCGTGAAAAATGGTGTTCGCATGGAGTCCCCCTGGACTCGCGGACCCGCAACCGTGCCCCCGCACGGTGCTCCGCTCCTGCGAAGGCTAGGCGCGGACGGCCGCGCCCGCAAGGGGTCCGTCAGACGGCGCGCGTCATCCAGCCGTGGCGATCCTCGGCGCGCCCGTACTGGATGTCGACGAGGGCCGAGCGGATGTCGGCGGTGACCTTGCCGCACTCCCCCGCACCGTCGGCGCCGCCGCTGGCGACCTCGCCGCCGTCCCACTTGAGCTTGCCGACCGGGGTGACGACCGCGGCCGTGCCGCACGCGAACACCTCCGTGATCGACCCGTCGGCGACGCCGTCGCGCCACTCCTCGATCGACACCTTCCGCTCGACGACCTCGTGGCCGAGATCGCGGGCGAGCGTGAGGATCGAGTCCCGCGTGATGCCCTCGAGGATCGATCCGCTGAGCTCGGGGGTGACGATCGATCCGTCCGCCTGCACGAAGTACAGGTTCATGCCGCCGAGCTCCTCGATCCACCGGTGCTCGACCGAGTCGAGGAAGGCGACCTGGGCGCAGCCGTGCGCGGAGGCCTCCTGCTGCGGCAGCAGGCTGGCCGCGTAGTTGCCACCGCACTTGGCCGCACCCGTGCCGCCGGCACCGGCGCGCGAGAACGACTCGGAGAGCCAGATGTCGACGGGCTTGACGCCCTCGGCGAAGTACGCGCCGGCCGGGGAGGCGATGACGGAGTACGTGACGTGCTGGCTGGGCCGCACACCGAGGAACACCTCGGAGGCGAACATGAACGGACGCAGGTACAGGCTGCGCTCCTCGCCCGTGGGCACCCAGTCTCGATCGGCCTCGACGAGCGCCTTGACCGAGCCGAGGAACCACTCCACCGGCAGTTCCGGCAGCGCGAGCCGGTGGGCCGAGCGCTGGAGCCGGGCGGCGTTCTGCTCGGGTCGGAACAGCCAGATCGACCCGTCGGCGTGGGCGTAGGCCTTGAGGCCCTCGAAGATCTCCTGCGCGTAGTGCAGGACGGCCGTCGCCGGATCGAGCTGGAGCGGTCCGTACGGCACGACCCGGGGGTCGTGCCAGCCCTGCTCCGGGGTCCACTCGGTCAGGAACATGTGGTCGGTGAAGAAGTTGCCGAAGCCCGGATCGGCGAGGATCCCGGAGCGCTCGGCGGTGCTGCGCGCGTTCGGGTTGCGGTCGGTGCGGGGTGCGAACGCGGGAGTGGTCATGCCGGACATTTTAGTCCTTTCGGGGAGGGAGGGTCATCGGTCAGGAGACCGATACCGCCCCGGCCACGCGAGTGGCGATGGCCTCCCCCACCTCCTCAGTGGAGCGCGGCTCGCCCGTGCGGGCGGCGATGTCGGACTCGACCGCGGCGGTGATCGCGGCGGCGGGCTCGGCGTGACCGAGGTGCTCCAGCAGGAGCCCGGCGGACAGGATCGCGGCCGTCGGATCGGCCTTGCCCTGACCGGCGATGTCGGGCGCCGAGCCGTGGACGGGCTCGAACATGCTGGGCGCCGTGCGGTCGGGGTTGACGTTGCCACTAGCGGCCAGCCCGATGCCGCCCGTGATCGCGGCGGCCAGGTCGGTCAGGATGTCGCCGAACAGGTTGTCGGTGACGATGACGTCGAAGCGGCCCGGATCGGTCACCAGGAAGATCGTCGCGGCGTCGACGTGTAGGTAGTCGACCGACACCTCGGGGAACTCGGGGGCGACGGCGGCGACCGTGCGGCTCCACAGGTGGCCGGCATGGACGAGCACGTTGTTCTTGTGCACGAGGGTCAGCTTGCGGCGCGGCCGGGCCTGGGCCCGCGTGAACGCGTCGCGGACGACCCGCTCGACGCCGAACGCCGTGTTGAGGCTGACCTCGGTCGCGACCTCGTGCGGCGTGCCGACGCGGATCGCGCCGCCGTTGCCGACGTACGGTCCCTCGGTGCCCTCGCGGACGACGACGAAGTCGACGTCACCGGGGTTCGCCAGCGGCGTCGGGACGCCCGGGTACAGCTTGGACGGACGCAGGTTCACGTAGTGGTCCAGGGCGAACCGCAGCTTCAGCAGCAGCCCGCGCTCGAGCACGCCCGACGGCACCGACGGGTCGCCGACCGCACCGAGCAGGATCGCGTCGTGACCCCGGATCTCCTCGAGCACCGAGTCGGGCAGCACCTCGCCGGTGGCGTGCCACCGACGAGCACCGAGGTCGTACGCCGTCCGCGAGAACGCGATGCCGGTGTCGCCCGCGACGATGTCGAGAACCTTGAGGGCCTGGTCGGTGACCTCGGGGCCGATGCCGTCGCCGGCGACGACCGCGAGGGAGTACGTGCTGTTCATGGATGCCATCCTAGAACCCGGAATCTCAGATGCTGAAACCCGGGTCTCACGATTCGATCAGTTGTCCTCGGGCGCTTCGTCGAACTCGGGTGCCTCGTCGCGCAGGTGCGCCGGTCCCCATTCGATCGTGGTGGTGGGTCCGTACATGATGTGCTCCTCTGAAGAGTGGGTGCGGTCGGGCGGGATCCGACGGGACCGGCGACTCAGCGGAGGCCGCGAGTCTCGAGTGGTGTCTCGAGTGATTTCAGAGGAGCGGGACCAGGTTGTGGTCGGCCATCTGCGGCACGGAGTCGTCGGGCCAACGCCAGAACTCCGCGGCAGGTGAGTGGCCCTTTAGGAGGTCCTGCCGCGGCGAGCGACTACTACGAGCTGCTTCCGCATGGCCGCGACTCTACACGACCGCGCGGTGGCATCGAGGTCGCCCCGCCCATCTCATTCCGTGGGCCGGCAGGTCACGGGCCGGTCATCGTGGAAGACTCGGACCATGAGCGCACCGGCCGAGGTTCCCGAACTGGTCTCGCGTGCGCTCGACCTCTCACGCCGCCGCGGCTTCATCACGTCGACGCGCAGCGAGACCGGTCGCCTGCTGGCATCGCTCGCGGCCTCGCGCCAAGGCACCCTCGCCGAACTCGGCACCGGCTGTGGCGTCGGCTCGGCCTGGCTGTCCAGCGGCGCACCCAAGGGCGCGCACATCGTGACGGCCGAGCTCGACCCGGGCCTGGCCAAGGACGTGCAGGGGATCTTCCACGACGCGGAGAACGTCGAGGTCACGTGCGGCGACTGGACCGTCCTGGAGCAGTACGCCCCGTTCTCCCTGCTGTTCGTGGACGTGCGCGACGTGATGGCGAGCATCGACGTGCTCGCCGACCTGCTGGAGCCCGGCGGCATCGCCGTGCTGGACGACTTCGTCCCGTCCGCGTTCTGGCCGCCGATCGTCGACGGTCAGGTGGACACGGTGCGCGAGCAGTGGCTCACCGACGAGCGCTTCGCGGCGGTCGAGATGCTCATCGACCCCGATGCGAGCCTCATCATCGCGACGCGCCGCTGAGACGCGACCCTCGACGGGTGACCCCTTCGATCCCTAGGCTCAGGACAACGGGCGCAACGGGGCCCCGACGGAAGGAAACTCCATGTCCGACTACTCCGCCGAAACGAGCAATCTCAAGAGCGTCCGCGTCGTGGGCCTGCTCTCGATCATCGCCGGAATCGTCCTGATCGTCGCCGGCGCCGTGACCTGGGTCGTCATCACGAACCAGCTCGACGCCGAGAACATCACCGTGTCCGAGGACGCCGACATGTTCGGCGGCAAGCAGGTCAAGGGTCCGTTCACGGCCTACGCGCAGGCGGAGGTCATCAACAAGCACGCCCTGGAGGCCACCGGCGGCAAGACCTACGCCGAGCTCGAGCAGGACGATCCGCTGCGGGCCACCGCGATGAACGCCTCGTTCCTGCGGGCATCGCTGTTCACGTCGGTCGTCGCCTACGGCGTCGCGTTCTTCGCTGTCGGCATGGGCCTGCTCTGGCTGCTGCTCGGCTGGTCGCTGCGCAAGCTCGCGCCCTGATCCATCGGCAGACGAGAAGGAGGGCGCGGTCGCCGTGGCGGCCGCGCCCTCTCTCGTCTCCGGGCCTCGTCAGGAGGTGGCGGGCTCGACTCCCCCGCGCGGCTCGGGGCCGATCTCGAACCACGGCAGGAACGCCTGCACGATCGGCCCGATCGTGACGGCGTAGAGCACCGTGCCGACGCCGACCGTGCCGCCGAGCGCGAAGCCCGTCACCAGGACGGCGACCTCGAGCGAGGTGCGGACCAGGCGCACGCTGGCACCCGTTCGGCGCACGAGGCCGGACCACAGGCCGTCGCGTGGTCCGGTTCCCAGACCCGCCCCGACGTACATGGCGCCGGCGATGCCGTTGCCCACGATGCCCGTGGCGAGCAGCAGCACCCGCACGGCCGGGTCGTGCACCGCCGGCACGATCGCGAGGGTCACGTCGACGGCGATCCCGATGAGCACCACGTTCATCACCGTGCCGATGCCGGGGCGCTGGCGCAGGGGAATCCACGCCAGCAGGACGAGCGCGCCGACGACGATCACGATCTGGCCGAAGGTCAGCGGCACGTGCCGGGTGAGGCCGTCGTGCAGGACGTCCCACGGGTCCAGGCCCAGACCCGCGCGCAGCATGAGCGCCATCGTCGCGCCGTAGAGCCAAAGGCCCGCGACGAGCTGGACGAGCCGCCGGGTCACCGACGGGCCCCAGCCGACCGCACGACTGCTGCCGTCGGGAGACGCCGATGCCCGTCCACCCGGACCGCGCGCACGGTCGCGATGATGGCCCACACCGACAGGGCCAGTAGGAGGATCAGGAAGAGCATGCCTCCAGCATGACCCCAACTGGACTTTGAATCCATGGCCAGTTCTGCCACAGTGGCCTGTATGGACCGGATCGCTCCCCTCTCCGCACGCCAACTGGCCATCCTTGTCGGCGAGCTCGACTCCGGCACCGGACCGACCTACCGCCGGCTCGCCGATCGGGTGCGCGCCGCGATCAAGGACGGCCGGATCACGGCGGACACCCGCCTCCCGAGCGAGCGGACCCTCGCGGGGGCCACCGGCCTGAGCCGGACGACCACGACCCGCGCCTACGAGCTGCTGCGCGACGAGGGCCTGCTCCGGACCCGGCAGGGCTCCGGGAGCGTCGTCGACCTGCCGCTCGGCATCGCCCGGGCGACCAGCATGCTCGCGCGGCCCTCCGGTCCGGACGGGATCGCGCTGACGACGGCGGCCACCGAGGCCCCTGCGGGCTTCGCCCAGCTCGTGGAGCGGGCGATGCGGGCACTGCCCTCGGTGCTGGCGACCGACGGCTACCTGCCCGACGGCCTGCCGGCCCTGCGCGAGCGCCTCGCCGAGAGGTACACGCAGGACGGGCTGCCCACCGATCCCGAGCAGCTGATCGTGACGAGCGGTGCGCAGGGCGCGCTCTCGCTGCTGGCCTCGACGCTCGTCCGACCCGGCGACCGGGTCCTCGTCGAGGGCTGCGGCTACCCGCACGCGTTCGACGTGCTGGGACGCGCGGGCGCGCGGCTCGCTCCCCTGCCGCTCGCCGACACGCCCTGGCCGATCGACGACGTCGCCCGGCTCGCGCCGGCCGCCCGCCTGGCCCTGCTCGTCGTCGACTTCCACAACCCCACCGGGGCGCTGCTGGACTCGGCCGGCCGGGAGCGCATCGCCGGCCTGCTGTCGACGCACGGCGTGACGACGATCCTCGACGAGACGATGCGCGACGTGAACCTGTCCGGCCGGCCCCTACCCGAGCACTTCGCCGTGCACGACCCCGAGGCGATCGTCGTCGGATCGGCCGCCAAGTCACTGTGGGGCGGACTGCGGATCGGCTGGATCCGGGCACCCCATGCGCTCGTGCCGAAGCTCGTCCAGGCCCGCATGGTGCGCGACCTCGGCACGGCGGCCCTCGACCAGGTCGTCGCCGCGGCGGCGCTGACCGGCGACGAGATCGACCACGAGGCACGTCGTGCCGAGCTGAGGCTGCGCCGTGACACGCTGCGTGCGGCCCTGACCCGTCGGCTGCCGTCGTGGCACGTCAACGAGCCCGAGGGCGGACTCTCGCTGTGGGTGACGCTGCCCGAGGCGGCGAGCTCGGCGCTGACCGTCGCCGCGGAGGCCGAGGGCGTCGCGCTGACACCCGGGCCGCGGTTCTTCCCGACCCTGCCCGCCGTCGGCGAGCATCACCTGCGACTTCCCTTCGCCTTGCCTCCGGAGCGGCTCGAGGTCGCCGTGGACCGGCTCGCCCGCGCCTGGGACCGCGTCGGCTCGACCGGGACGGGCGCGACGTGCGATCCCGACGCGGTCAACCTGATCGCCTGAGCGACCTCACGCCGGAGCGGCAGCCGCCTTCGTCTCGATCGAGAGCAGCGGATCGCCCGCCGACACCGGACCGAGCTCGATCGGGTCGACGGTGTCGAACTTGGCGCCGTTCATGACGATGACGGGTGTCACGAGCGAGTACCCGGCCTTCTCGATGACGCCCCGGTCGAAGGTGACCAGCGGCGTGCCCTGCTCGACCTTCTGACCGGCCTTGACGTGCACGTCGAAGCCCTCGCCCTGCAGGTTGACCGTGTCGATGCCGACGTGGATCAGCAGTTCGATGCCGCCGTCGAGCACGAGCCCGAAGGCATGGCCCGTCGGTTGGGCCGCGACGACCATGCCGGCACCGGGTGCGTATACCGTGTCCGACGAGGGCTCGATCCCGACACCTGGCCCCATCGTGCCGCCCGCGAAGACCGGATCGGGCACGTCCGTGAGCGCGATGACGTTGCCGTCGACCGGTGCGGCGACCTGCAGCACCGCGCCGACCCCCGCGTCCGCCGCCGGAGCCGGGGCCGAGGCGGTGGCCCCGGACGCGACCGCGGCCGCACCCGCGCCACTTCCGCCGGCCGCGGCAGTCGCGGCCGCCTCCTCCTCGGGGTTCTTGTAGCCCGAGAGGACGACCAGCGTCATCGCGACGAAGAACGCGGCCGCCACGGCGACGCCGTAGAGCAGGACGCTGTCGAATGCCGGGATCGTCAGCAGCGAGGTGAACACGAACGCGTTCGTGGTGACGCCGCCACCGATGCCGATGATCAGACCACCGACGAAGCAGCCCACGAGCATGCGTGGGTAGATCCGCTTGAACCGCAGATGGATGCCGTACAGGGACGGCTCGGAGATGCCGCCGAGCAGACCGGCCGCGAGGGCGCCGGTGGCGGTCTGCTTCATCTGCGCGTCGCGTTCACGCCACGAGAGCAGCAGGACGCCGGCGGTCGCGCCGAAGCAGGCGAAGTTCCAGGCGCCCATGGGGCCCTGGATGTAGTCGTAGCCCAGCGTCTGGATGTTCAGCAGCATGATCGCGTTGATCGGCCAGTGCAGGCCCAACGGCACCATGAACGGGTACGCCAGCGGGATCACGATCGCGAAGATGAAGGGCGAGAAGTCGTTGATCGACTTGAGCACGTCCGCCAGACCGGCACCGACGTACACACCGATCGGGCCGATCAGGAACGCCGTCAGCGGGATCATGATCAACATGGCGAAGAACGGCACGAAGATCAGCTGGATGTTCTCGGGGATGAGCTGCTTGAGGTACTTGTAGACCAGGCCCAGGACGGCCGCCATGAGCAACGGCGGGAACACCTGCGAGCTGTAGTCGAAGATCGTGAGCGGGATGCCGAAGATCGGCACCGTCGTGATCTCGGAGCCCAGGAACGTCAGCTGCTTGGCCGTGTCGGCCTCGGCGAGGGCCTTGAAGCCCGGCAGCATCAGCACCGCCATGACCGAGAAGCCGATCCACGGATCCACGTCGAGCTTCTTCGAGGCGTTGTACGCGACCATGAGCGGCAGGAACACGAAGACGCACTGCCACATGAGGTTGACGAAGTCCCACGAGGGCGGCAGGTCCGTGCGCGGGTCGGCCCAGTTGCCGATCACGTCGAGCGTCGACATGAGCGACATGAACGTGATGAACAGCGACGCGCCGAGCAGGGCGCCGATGATGGGCCGGAACGAGTCGGACAGGAACTCGAAGAGATTGTCGAGCCACGCGAGCTTCCCGCGCGGGCCCTGCGAGCGGGCCGCCGCCTTGATGTCCGCGTCGGTCGGCGTACCGGCGCCGCCGGACATCTCCGGGAGAGCCATGATCTCGTTGTAGACGGTCTGGACGGCGCCACCGATGACGACCTGGAACCGGTCGCCGGCCTGGGGCACGGCCCCCAGCACGCCGTCGATGGACTCGATCGTGTCCTTGTCCACGGCGGATCCGTCGTGCAGCTGGAAGCGCAACCGAGTGGCGCAGTGGGTCAGGCTCGCGACGTTCGCGGCGCCACCGAGCCCAGCGATGATCTCCGAGGCTGTGTTCGACATGGGACTTCTCCTTTGAAGCTTTCCCGCCGGTATGGGCCGACGCCCCTGAGAGTGACCCTAGTACCGCCCGTGGGCCACTGGCGAGACCTTGCCCACGCCGTAGCGCGGCCGTCCGACGAGCTCTTCCTATTGCGGCGGTCCCCCACGGGCACCAGAGTGCTGTGAGGCGCCTCCGGTCGGGGTGACCGCGACCCGAGGAGATCCATGGACGTCCTGAGGAAGAAGAGCGTCGACGACGTCATCCACCAGAACGACGAGCCCCACGGTGAGGGCGAGAGTCACGGGAACCTGCGCCAGCACCTGTCCGCCTGGGACCTGATCGGCTTCGGGATCGGCATCGTCATCGGCACCGGGATCTTCACCCTGACCGGACTGCAGGCGAAGAACAACGCCGGACCGGCCGTGACGATCTCGTTCCTCATCGCCGGCGCGGTCGCCCTGCTGGCGGCGCTCTGCTACGCCGAGCTGGCCTCGGCCGTGCCGACGGCGGGCAGTTCCTACACGTACAGCTACACGACGATCGGCGAGATCTTCGCCTGGATCATCGCGTGGGACCTGATCCTGGAGTTCGCGCTCGGCTCCGCGGTCGTGGCGCGTGGCTGGTCCGGCTACGTGGCCGGTGTCTTCGACCTGCCTGCGAAGTGGTTCGCCGAGGAGGGCTCGGTCGTCAACATCGGCGCGATCGGCATCACGATCGTGCTGGGCTGGGTCGCGATGCGCGGTATCCGCGAGTCGGCCTGGGTCACGAACGGCCTGGTCATCATCAAGGTCATCGTGTGCGTGTTCGTCATCGCGGTCGGCGTGTTCTACATCGACACCAAGAACCTCGTGCCGTTCATCCCGCCGTCGCAGCCGCCGTCGGGCGACGGCACCGCCGAAGGCCTCAAGGCGCCGCTGTGGCAGTTCCTCACCGGGATCGAGCCCTCGACGTACGGCGTCGCCGGCGTGTTCATCGCCGCGGCCGTCGTGTTCTTCGCCTACTCCGGCTTCGAGGCCGTCGCGAACCTCGGCGAGGAGACCAAGAACCCCAAGCGCGACATGCCGCTGGGTCTGCTCGGCACGCTCGCGATCTGCACCGTCCTGTACGTCGGCGTGTGCCTCGTGATGACGGGCATGGTCAACTACAAGGACCTCTCCGAGGGCGACGCCGTCGCGGACGTCTTCGACCAGGTCGGACTGGAGTGGGCCGGCATCCTCATCGGGATCGCCGCCGTCGCCGGTCTGACGTCCGTGATCCTCGTCGACATCGTCGCGATGGGTCGGATCGGGTTCGCCCTGTCGCGTGACGGACTGCTGCCGGACGTCTTCCGGCGCATCCACCCGACGTGGGGCACCCCCGTGCTGATGACCGCCCTGACCGTCGGTGCCGTCGTCCTGCTGGCCGGGTTCGTCCCGATCTCGGTGCTGGCCGAGATGGTGAGCATCGGCACCCTGTTCGCGTTCGTGGTCGTGGCGATCGCCGTGATCGTGCTGCGCAGGACCGAGCCGGACATGGACCGGCCGTTCCGGACGCCGTGGGTGCCCGTCCTGCCGATCATCACCGTGGCATCGTGCCTGGGCCTGATGGCCAGCCTCGCGGTCGAGACGTGGCTGCGCTTCGTCGTGTGGCTGCTGCTCGGCTTCATCGTGTACTTCGCCTACGGGTACCGCCACTCGCGGCTGAACCAGCGGACGCCCGAGAGCGACGCGGCATGACGATCGTCGTGGGCTACGGCGCCGACGCCCGCAGCGGAGCGGCGCTGGACCTCGCCGCCGACCTGGCCCGGACCTCCGGCGACGAGCTCGCCGTCGTCAGCGTGGTCCAGGACGGCTGGGAGACCCTGCGCGACTTCGCAGGCGTGGACGACGAGTGGAGGCGGCAGGTCCGCTCGCAGGCCGACGAGGCGCTCGCCCAGGCCCGCACCCGGCTCGGCACCGAGGTCACGGCGTCGATGAGTGTCCGCACCTCGCGCTCGATCCCGCAGGCGTTGCTGGAGGAGAGCCGGAAGCGGTCGGCCCGGGTGCTCGTGGCGGGCTCGGCGTCGAGCGGACCACTGGGCCACATCGCCTTCGGCAGCACGAACGACCGACTCGCGCACAGCGCCGAGACACCGGTCGCGATCGCTCCGCGCGGCCACCGCACGAGCGACGGCCGGATCGACCGCATCGTGCTGGCGGTCGATCCCACGGCGTCGGACCTGGACCTCGCGCGGATCGTCGCCGAGACCGCCTCGTGGCTGGGGTGCCGCGTCGAGGTCGTCACGTTCGCCGTCCGCAGCGAGGCACGGACGGCCTTCGCGGCGTTCGCCGACCAGGGCATCGTGGCCGCGTGGCGCGAGATCGTCCGCGACCATCAGCAGCAGGTGGTGGAACGGATCACCGACCTCGCTCCGGAGATCTCCGTCTCGGCGGCCGGGGTGGCTGCCGGCGAACGCTGGTCCCTGGCGCTCGATGCGTATCCGTGGGGCAACGGTGATCTGCTCGCCGTGGGCTCGAGCCGCCACGGCCCGGTCGCCCGAGTCTTCATCGGCTCGACGGCGACCCGCATCGTGCACCACTGCCCCGTCCCCGCGCTGCTGCTGCCGCGGCCCGGAAAGCGCTGAGCGTGACGTTCGAGGGGTGATTCGGGAGGAAACACCCCGCGAACGTCACGCTCAGCGGGTCCGGTGGGTCAGCGCGCGGCCGAGCCCTCCGTGTAGTCGTCGTCGGACTGCTTCCACGCGAAGTGGGCGCGCAGCGCCTTGCCGGTCGCCTCGATCGGGTGGCCGGCCTCCTTCTCGCGCAGCTCGAGGAACTCCTTGGCGCCGTTGTCCTGGTCCGCGATGAAGCGCTCGGCGAACGCACCGGACTGGATGTCGGCGAGGACGTCCTGCATGCGCTCCTTGACGCCCGCATCGATGACGCGCGGACCCGAGACGTAGTCGCCGTACTCGGCCGTGTCGGAGATGCTCCACCGCTGCTTGGCGATGCCGCCCTCCCACATCAGGTCGACGATGAGCTTGAGCTCGTGCAGGACCTCGAAGTACGCGATCTCGGGCTGGTAGCCCGCCTCGCTGAGCGTCTCGAAGCCGGCCTGGACGAGGTGCGACACGCCGCCGCACAGCACGGCCTGCTCGCCGAACAGATCGGTCTCGGTCTCCTCGGTGAACGTCGTCTTGATGACGCCCGCGCGGGTGCCGCCGATGCCCTTGGCGTACGACAGCGCAACGTCCCAGGCCTGGCCCGAGGCGTCCTGCTCGACCGCGATGATGTCCGGGATGCCACGGCCCGCGACGAACTCACGGCGGACGGTGTGGCCCGGCGCCTTCGGCGCGACCATGATGACGTCGATGCCCTCGGCTGGCTTGATGTAGCCGAAGCGGATGTTGAAGCCGTGGCCGAAGACCAGCGTGTCGCCCGCGGCGAGGTTCGGCGCGATCGACTCGGCGTAGACGTGACGCTGGACCTGGTCGGGCGTGAGGATCACGACGACGTCGGCCTCCTCCACGGCGTCGGCGACCGGCAGGACGCGCAGGCCCTCGGCCTCGGCCTTCGCCTTGCTCCGGCTGCCCTCGGCCAGGCCGATGCGGACGTCGACGCCGGAGTCGCGCAGGTTGAGCGCGTGGGCGTGACCCTGGCTGCCGTAGCCGATCACGGCCACGTGCTTGCCCTGGATGAGGGACAGGTCGGCGTCGTCGTCGTAGAACAGTTCAGCCACGATTCTCGGTTCTCCTTGGTTGAGGTGGTTCGCAGGGCGCAGTCGCGCCGTGGTTCGGATTCAGCCCGCGACCGTGCCGGGCACGGCGCGCAGGGTGCGGTCGGTGATCGACCGCGAGCCGCGACCGATCGCGACGCGGCCGGACTGGGCGATCTCGCGGATGCCGAACGGCTCGAGGACGTTCAGCATCGCGCCCAGCTTGCCGGCGTCGCCGGTCGCCTCGATCGTCACCGAGTCGGTGGCGACGTCGACGACCTTCGCGCGGAACAGTTGGACGGTCTCGAGGACCTGGCCACGGGTGCTCGCGTCGGTCTTGACCTTGATCAGCATGAGCTCGCGCTCGACGGCGTTGCCGGAGTCGAGCTCGACGATCTTGAGCACGTTGACGAGCTTGTTCAGCTGCTTCGTGACCTGCTCGAGCGGGAGCTCCTCGACGTTGACGACGATCGTCATGCGCGAGATCTCGGGGATCTCGGTGGGACCGACGGCCAGCGAGTCGATGTTGAAGCCGCGGCGCATGAACAGGCTCGAGACGCGGGCGAGGACGCCGGGCGTGTTCTCGACGAGCACGCTCAGGGTGTGTTGGGGCATCAGAGATCCTCTTCTTCCCACTGGGGGGCCAGATCGCGGGCGATCTTGATGTCGTCGTTGCTCGTGCCGGCGGCGACCATGGGCCAGACCATCGCGTCGCGCTCGACGACGAAGTCGATCACGACGGGAACGTCGTTGATGCCCATCGCCTTCTCGATGACCTCGTCGAGGTCGTCCTCGCTCTCGCAGCGCAGGCCGACGCAGCCGTACGCCTCGGCGAGCTTGACGAAGTCGGGGATGCGGCGCGCGCCGATCGACTCCGGACCGGTGTTGAGGTCGGTGTTGGAGTAGCGCCCGTCGTAGAACAGGGTCTGCCACTGGCGCACCATGCCGAGCGAGGAGTTGTTGATCACCGCGACCTTGATCGGGATGCCCTCGATCGCACACGTGGCCAACTCCTGGTTGGTCATCTGGAAGCAGCCGTCGCCGTCGATCGCCCACACGACTCGGTCGGGTGCACCGACCTTGGCGCCCATCGCGGCGGGCACGCCGTAGCCCATCGTGCCGGCGCCGCCGGAGTTGAGCCACTGGCGGGGACGCTCGAAGTCGATGAAGTGCGCGGCCCACATCTGGTGCTGGCCGACGCCGGAGCTGTAGATGGCCTCGGCGCCGGCGATCGCGTTGATGCGCTCGATGACGGTCTGCGGGGCGAGTCCCTCGGCCGGCTTGTCGTACGCGACCGGGAACTTCTCCTTCACACCGAGGATGTACTGGCGCCACGCGGTGTAGTCGCCGGTCAGCTCGTCCTCGTCGGACTGCTTCTGCAGCGCCCGGACCAGATCGGCGATGACCTCGCGGGCGTCGCCCACGATCGGCACGTCGGCCGTGCGGTTCTTGCTGATCTCGGCCGGATCGATGTCGGCGTGGATGACCTTGGCGCCGGGCGCGAAGGACTCGAGGTTGCCGGTCACGCGGTCGTCGAAGCGCGCGCCGAGCGTGATCAGCAGGTCGGACCTCTGCAGTCCCGCGACCGCCGCGACCGATCCGTGCATGCCGGGCATGCCGAGGTTCAGCTCGTGCGAGTCGGGGAACGCACCACGGGCCATCAGGGTCGTGACGACGGGGATCTGGGTGAGCTCGGCGAGGATCTTCAGCTCAGCCGAGGCGTTCGCCTTGATGACGCCGCCGCCGACGTACAGCACGGGGCGGCTGGCCTCCGCGATGAGCCTCGCGGCCTCGCGGACCTGCTTGTTGTGGGGGCGCGTCGTCGGCCGGTAGCCCGGCAGCGCGAGCTCGTGCGGCCACGCGAACGACGTGGTGGCCTGCAGGGCGTCCTTGGCCACGTCGACCAGGACCGGTCCCGGCCGGCCGGTCGAGGCGATGTGGAACGCCTCGGCGATGACCCGCGGGATCTCGGCGGGATCGGTCACGAGGTAGCTGTGCTTCGTGATCGGCATCGTGATGCCGCGGATGTCAGCCTCCTGGAAGGCGTCCGAGCCGATGACGCTGCTCGCGACCTGACCGGTCACCGCGACGATCGGGACGGAGTCCAGGTAGGCGTCCGCGATCGCCGTGACGAGGTTCGTCGCGCCCGGGCCCGACGTGGCCATGCAGACGCCGACCTTGCCGGTCGCCATCGCGTAGCCCTGGGCCGCGTGGCCGGCGCCCTGCTCGTGGCGCACCAGGATGTGTCGGATCGAGGAGTCGAACAGCGGGTCGTACGCCGGCAGGATCGCTCCCCCGGGGATGCCGAAGATGACTTCGACACCGGCCGTCTCCAGTGCACGGACGAGGCTCTGAGCCCCGGTCATCGTCTCCGGTGCCGTCTCGGTCATCTCCGTACCCGTCTTGTCCTCGGTCGGCCACGTCGTGATCGTGGCCGGTGCTCGGTTTCCCATCGTATTCCCTCGGTTCCGCAGTCGATTCATCGCATGAAAAAACCCTCGGCCGGTGAGGCGACGAGGGTTTGACGCGCACGCTGTCCCATCGGGAGGCGGCGCGTCAGCGGACTACGAGAAGCAGTGCATGCACGCCCACAGTCTGCGTCGTGGGGCGGATGTGGTCAAGTTCTGAGACATATCCGTCCAGAATGCGGACACATGGTCTCGGCCCGCTCACCAGGGGAAGGGGTCGTAGTCCTTGAGGAAGACGCCGTACAGGTCGTCGCCGGCCTCGCCGCGCACGATCGGGTCGTACACGCGCGCGGCACCGTCGACGAGGTCGAGCGGGGCCTTGAAGCCCTCCTCGGCCAGCCGCTTCTTCGTGACGTGGGGCCGCTCGTCGGTGATCCAGCCGGTGTCGACGGCGGTCATCAGGATGTCGTCGGACTCGAACATCTCCAGGGCGCTCGTGCGGGTGAGCATGTTGAGGGCGGCCTTCGCCATGTTGGTGTGCGGGTGTCCCGGACCCTTGTAGCCGCGCGAGAACTGACCCTCCATCGCGGAGACGTTCACGACGTACTTGCGGCGCGCGGCCGCGGCGGCCATCGCGGGGCGCAGGCGGCTGATCAGGATGAACGGCGCGACCGAGTTGCACAGCTGGACCTCGAGCAGCTCGAGGGCGTCGACCTGTCCGACGTGCTGGACCCAGCTGTTCGTGTGGACCAGGTCGGGCAGCAGTCCCCCGGCGTCGATGCGCTCGAGGTCGGCCGAGCCGGCCTCGAGGGCGATCGCGGTCAGCTCGTCGGCGGTGATCGCGTCCGCGGCGAGCATCGGGTGCGATCCGACCGAGCCGACGAGTGACGCCGGATGCGCGTCGCTCGTGTGCCCGAACGTCACGAGCTCGGGGGTGAAGCCCTGCGGCAGCGGCTGCGCCTCGGCATCGGCGATCGCCTGGTAGGCACCCGGCTGGCGCTTGACCGTCTGCGCCGCGTTGTTGATGAGGATGTCCAGCGGTCCGGAGGCCGCCACCTCGTCGGCCAGGCCGATCACCTGGGCCGGGTCGCGCAGGTCGATGCCGACGATCTTGAGCCGGTCGATCCACTCGGCACTGTCGGGCTGGGCGGTGAACCGCCGGACGGCATCGCGCGGGAAGCGCGTCGTGATCGTCAGGTGCGCGCCGTCGCGCAGCAGTCGCAGCGCGATGTACATGCCGATCTTGGCGCGGCCGCCGGTGAGCAGGGCGCGTCGTCCCGTGAGGTCGGTGCGCGCGTCGCGCTTCGCGTGGCTGCGGGCCGCGCAGTCGGGGCAGAGCTGATGGTAGAACGCGTCGACGACCGTGTACTTCTGCTTGCAGATGTAGCAGCCACGCGGGACCTGCAGGACGCCCGCGGAGGCTCCCCGGGTGTTCGAGACGAGCGCGATGCCGGCGGTCTCGTCGTCGATGCGGCGCGGCGAGCCGGTGGCGGTCAGCGAGACGACCTCGCGATCGGCCTCGTTGACGGCGTCACGGCGGGCCTTGCGGCGCTGCTTCTTGACGTCCTTGTAGAACTTCCCGCACGCACGGCGCAGGGCGACGTACGCCTCATCCTCGTCACCGAGGAACTGCGCCTGACCCAGCACCTTGAGGGCGGTCGCGAGTTCGTCGTCGGAGAAGGTCGGCACCGGGCGATTCTACGGGGCGACCGGTGGGCGCTCGGTCGCACGGGCGGCGCACCGCCAGGCCACGGCACCGACGGCGAGCACGATCGCGAGCATCGCCACGTTGTGACCGTACTTCTGCAGCGCACTGGTCTGCCCCACCACGGGGTAGTAGGTGAACGCGAGAAGAGCACGCGAGAGCAGCACCCCGAGGGCCACGGCCACCGTGTGCACCGGCGTCCACGCCCGGCGCGGGCCGAGGACCCACAGGGACCCGGCGAGGGTCGCCACGACGGTCACCAGGATCACCAGACCCCACCACGACACCGGGTAGAAGCTCAGCCCCGAGGCGATCACGAGCGCCCCGAGCAGGGTCAGCCACGGCGGGGGCACGCGACCGTCACGCGGCGCCGGCGGCCGGCTCCGCAGCGCCAGCACGACCAGCACGGCGACGACGACGGCGGCACCGAGGGCCTGGGGCGCCGAGGCACCGTCCTCGGTCCGCATCGCGTCGACGCAGATCAGCGCGGCCACGACGGCCCAGGCCAGCACCGCCGCGCCGAGGCCCCACCGTCCGACCCACGCCCGGCGGGTCCCACCGACGGCCTCGGCCAGGGCGATCGGGGCACCGAACGAGAAGATCGCGTGACCGGTGACGTACTCGACGGCGTTGAGCGCACCGAAGCCCAGCACCGGCACGAGCGTCGCGCTCGCCGAGTCGGCGACGACGTCGATGTCGCGATAGTCCACCGTGAACAGCGACTGGTCGACGAGGCCGGCCTGCAGCACGCCGGCGGCCACGGCCAGCAGCACGATGCCCGGCCAGCCGAGTCCGCGGCGCCGGGCGACCTCGCGGATCAGCAGCGCGGGCGCCCCGTAGAGCGGCACGAAGAACAGCAGCCCGAAGACCAGCGTGAACGGGCGCCCCGTCGTGTCGTCGTACGCCGAGAGGTACTCGGCACACACGGGCGACAGCAGCAGCAGGAGCCACGCTGCCGCCCATCCCCGACGCCGCGTCACGGAACGGCGATCAGCCGGTGACGGCGCCCTCGGCGGCCGAGCTGACGAGCTTGCGGTACTTCGCGAGCACGCCCGAGGTGTACTTCGGCGGGTTCGGCTCCCAGCCCTCCCGGCGGCGGGCGAGCTCGTCCTCGTCGACCTCGACCTCGAGGGTGCGGTTCGCCATGTCGAGCTCGATGATGTCGCCGTCGCGCACGAACGCGATGGGACCGCCGTCGACGGCCTCGGGGGCGACGTGGCCCACGCACAGGCCGGTCGTGCCGCCCGAGAAGCGACCGTCGGTCATCAGGAGCACGTCCTTGCCCAGGCCCGCGCCCTTGATCGCTCCGGTGATCGCGAGCATCTCGCGCATGCCGGGGCCACCCTTGGGTCCCTCGTTGCGGATGACGACGACGTCGCCCGCGGCGATCGTCCCGTCCTCGAGAGCGTCCATCGCGGCGCGCTCGCCGTCGAAGACGCGTGCCGTGCCGCGGAAGACGTCGGAGTCGAACCCGGCGCTCTTGACGACCGCTCCCTCGGGCGCGAGCGAGCCACGCAGGATGGTCAGGCCACCGGTCTTGTGGATCGGTCGGTCGAGCGGCCGGATGACGTCGCCGTCGAGCTCGATGTCGAGGTCCTCGAGGTTCTCGGCCATCGTCCGGCCCGTGACCGTGAGGCAGTCGCCGTGCATGAGGCCCGCGTCGAGCAGCGCCTTCATGATGACGGGGATGCCGCCGACCTTGTCGACGTCGTTCATGACGTAGCGCCCGAACGGCTTGAGGTCGCCCAGGTGCGGGACCTTGTCGCCGACCCGGTTGAAGTCGTCGAGGGTCAACGGGACGCCGGCCTCACGGGCGATCGCGAGCAGGTGGAGCACCGCGTTCGTCGAGCCACCGAGCGCCATCACCATCGTGATCGCGTTCTCGAACGCCTCGAGCGTCATGATGTCGCGCGTCGTGATGCCCTGGCGGAGCATGTTCACGACGGCCTCGCCGGACTTCTTGGCGTAGTCGTCGCGACGGCGGTCGGGGGCCGGCGGCGCGGCCGAGCCGGGCAGGCTCATGCCGAGCGCCTCGGCGGCCGAGGCCATCGTGTTGGCGGTGTACATGCCGCCGCACGCGCCCTCGCCGGGGCAGATCGCCCGCTCGATGCGGTCGACCTCCTCGCGCGTGATGAGGCCCTTGATGCACGCGCCGACGGCCTCGAAGGCGTCGATGATCGTGACGTCCTTGCCGTCGACGTTGCCCGGCATGATCGAGCCGGCGTAGAGGAAGACGCTGGCCAGGTCGAGCCGGGCCGCGGCCATCAGCATGCCCGGCAGGGACTTGTCACAGCCGGCGAGGAGCACGGAGCCGTCGAGGCGCTCGGCCATCATGACGGTCTCGACCGAGTCGGCGATGATCTCGCGGCTGACGAGGCTGAAGTGCATGCCCTCGTGGCCCATGCTGATGCCGTCCGAGACGCTGATCGTGCCGAACTCGAGCGGGTACCCGCCGCCGGCGTGCACGCCCACCTTGACCGCCTTCGCGAGCCGGTCGAGCGACAGGTTGCACGGCGTGATCTCGTTCCAGCTCGACGCGACGCCGATCTGGGGCTTCTCCCAGTCGTCGTCCCCCATGCCCACCGCGCGGAGCATGCCGCGCGCCGCGGTCTTCTCCAGGCCGTCGGTGACATCGCGACTGCGGGGCTTGATGTCGATCTCGCGTGAGTCGGGGGTCTCGGTCATGGCACCTAGGTTACGACCGCCGGATCTGCGCCTGCGATCCGCTCCGGCGTTCGGCGCGGCTCGGTAGGATTCGTCCGTGAATCGTGCTGCATCGGCCGTACTGACGGCCGTGGGACTCGTCGTCTCCCTCATCGTCCTGGCACCCCCGGCCGAGGCGGCGACGAAGGTGACGATGAGCGTCGCCTACGCCGGCAATGCGGTGTCGGGGCACCTCACGTCGAGCCGGACGTGCCGGGCGGCGCGCAAGGTCGTCCTGCAGCGCGCACCCTCATATCGGACCGAGCGCACGGTGAGGACCACGCGATCGGGGGCCTTTCGCATTCCCGTGACGCCCGGACCCGGCTACTACGTCGTCAAGACCACGCCGAAGAAGGGCTGTCGCCACGCCGGGCGGCTGCTCACCGTACGTCCCGCCTCGCTCAGCCTCACGATCACGTCGACCGCGGTGTCCGGTGTCCTGGCCAACCCGAGTCTCGCGACGTGCTCACGATCTCGCACAGTCGTCTTGTCAGCCCCCGGCGTCCCCACGCTCACGGCGCGCACGGATGCCGCTGGCCGATACTCCATCGCGCGCACCGCGTCGACTCTCGCGAAGGCCACCACGTACCGCGCGACGGTCGCCGCCACCTCCACGTGTCCTGCGGTGACCTCCGCCACCGCGACGACGGCTGCCAACCAGCTTCCCTACGCCACCTTCGGACCGAACAACACCGCGACCGTCGGTGTGCCCTACGAGTTCATGATCTACGGCGACCCGAAGACCCACGACCGCGACGGCCACGTCGTCAGCTACGACTGGGACTTCGGCGATGGGTCGACCGGCACCGGCCTGAAGCCGATTCACACGTTCATGAACACCGGGACCTTCCTGGTGGCACTGACAGCCACGGACGACGACGGAGCCTCTCGGACGTACTCCAACAGGATGTACGTCAACGAACCGCCCGCCAACCGGGCCCCGCGAGCCTCCTTCTCCACGACCGAACCGCGCGGCCCCGCACCCTGGGCCATCACCTTCGACTCGAGCGAGTCGGTGGACTTCGACGGCACGATCGTGAGTCGCGACTGGGACTTCGGCGACGGCACGCGGACGACCGGCGAGGTCGTCACCCACACGTTCGACGATCCGGGTACCTACACGGTCACCCTCACGCTCACCGACGACGACGGAGCCTCGGCCGCGTTCACCGAGCGGGTGTACTCCGTGGCGCCGCCCGTTCCGGGACCCAACGGCATCACGAAGATCACGAACGGCCTGGCAGGCGCGCAGGCCGACAACAGCTCCTCGGGGGCGTCCGTCTCCGCCGACGGACGCTTCGTGGCCTTCACCTCCGGTGCCGCCAATCTCGTCGAGGGTGACACGAACCGCAAGATCGACGTCTTCCTGCTCGATCGCTCCACCGGTACGACCACCCTGGTGTCACGCGCGGCCACGGGCGATCCGGCGAACGACCACTCGTCCTCTCCCCTGATCTCCGACGATGGCAGCACGATCCTGTTCGCGTCGAAGGCGACCGATCTCGTGGCCGGCACGACTCCCTCACGCCATGACAACCAGCGCTTCTACATCTGGGACCGCGCCAGCGGGAAGGTCACCGCGACCTCCGACTCGGTCGGTGGGCGGCACTTCAGCGGGCCGACCCCGGTGGCGATCTCCGAGAGCGGCCGGTACGTGACCTTCGTGGGCGATGGCTCGTCCCCCAGCGCGTACACGTGGGATCGCGAGACCGACGAACTGACGCTCGTCTCGACCGAACTCGACGGGCAGCGTGTCACGGTCGGGGGCACGTCGATGTCCGCCAACGGGCGGTACGTGGCCTTCGCTGCGGGCCAGTCCCCGATGGAGATCGTCGAAGGAGTCACCGACAACTCGGTCAAGGTGTACCGCTGGGACCGCACGACCGGGGACACCGTGCTCGCTTCGCGGGCACCCGACGGGGCCATCCCGAACGACACCTCGTACAGCCCGAGAGTCAGCGATGACGGAAGCGTCTTCTACGTCTCGGGGGCGAGCAATCTCGTCACATCCGACACGAACGACCGTGACGACGTGTTCCGTTGGGACCCGACGACCGGCACGACAACGCTGGTGTCGGCGCGCTCGGATGGTCGCGCGGCCGAGTTCAGTTCACAATCCTTCGCCGTCTCCTCCGACGGCCGCACTGTCGCCTTCGTCTCGGGCTCCGCTGACCTCGTCCCCGGCGATGCCAACGCCGCCCGCGACGTCTTCGTGTGGAGCCGCGAGTCCGGCACGGTGCGCATGATCACCCGTGCCCACGACGGCCAGCAGGCGAACGACAGCACCTACATGGACCGACTCGCCGTGTCGGCCGATGGCCGTTTCGTCGCGTTCGATTCGCTGGCGACGAATCTCGTCGTCGGCGACGGCGCCTCGGCGGACATCTTCCTGTGGGACCGCGCAGTCACAGAAGCGGCACGAGGACGAGCGCGAGGGTCCAGCTGACGAAGCTGCCGACGAGGACGTACTCGGCCCGCGAGCCGTCGCCGTCGTCGCGGGAGATCTCCGGGAAGCGCAGGATGCCCTTGGCGGCCAAGATCGCCGCGACGCCGCCGTAGTTGCCGCCGACCGCGAAGCCGAACACGAGGATCCGCTCGAGCGGGCCGATCACCCGGCCGCCCTTGAGTCGTCGCTCCTCGGCCAGCAGGCCCGAACCCACGTGGTCGAGGGCGACCCGGACGACGGCGTTCGCCGGTCCGACGAGCGCGACCACGGTGACGGCGGCCAGCACGAACTGGTCGAGCGAGACCCCGTCGAGGGCGGGAATCTCCAGCGACGTGTACCAGTCGAGCAGCGGCGGCTCGGCGCGGTCGATCGCGGGTGAGGCGATGAGGGCCAGCACGCCCGCGACGGCCGTGACGACCATCCCGGGCACCTGCCACGACGGCACGGAGCGGGCGCTGGCCCACCACAGACCGACCACGACGGGCAGCCAGCCCGCGCCGGGGCCGTAGCCGAGGCCGTAGGCGGCCAGCATCACGAGGGCGCCCATCGCGACGATCTCGAGGAGCAAGGGCCAGCCGGAGTCGAAGTGGCGCAGGTACTCGGCCAGGCATACGGCGAGCAGGACGAGGGCGAGCAGCGCCATCAGCGCACCTGCTCGAGTCCGTCGAGCACTGCGAAGGCACCGCAGCGCCGCAGTGACTGGGAGACGGCGGAGGCCGAGATGGCCTCGGCCTCGGCCAGCTCGCGCTGCGTGCGGCCCTGAAGCAGACCCAGCACGAGCCGCCGCTGGCGACCGTCGAAGTCGCTGACCAGCTGGTCGCGGCTCATGGCGTACGCGTTCACGATTCCCCCTCCTTGCACCCACGTGCGCAGACCGACCTGGCGCGACTCGCGCCGGCCGACCTCGTCGATCGCGGCGCGGGCGTCCCACCACGCGGGCCCGTCCTGGGTGAGACCGTACTCCGAGCGACCGACGACTTCGAAGGTCCCCACGCCCAGTCCCACCCTCGCATCCATCTGCTCGGGCAGAGCGAGCCGGACGACGAGCGCGGCCAGCAGTGCGTCGGCGAGGGTCTCGTGCACCGCCTGGAACTCGTCGCCGATCGTGGGCTCGAGTGGTTGGACGGCGGGCACGAGGCGGTTGGCGACGTCGAGCGCCGCGAGCAGCTCCTGCTGGACCTGCGCGCGCGACGGCAGCCGGCGCGAGCCGACGAGGTCACCGACCATGGCCACGCGCTCGTCGGAAGCCGGGGGCTTCATCTCCATGAAATGAAGCATATGCCTTTATTTGAGGAAAGTGAAGGTGAGGACTTCACTCGGTCGCGCTGTGGGCCTCGACCTCGATCGGTCCCGTGCCCGGCTCCGGCACGGCCGGACCGTGGGGATGACGCGAGATCCAGCGCGAGGCCGCGCGATGGCCCGCATCGAAGAGCCCCTGCCGCTGCTCGCTCGTCAGGTCGAAGTCGGTCCAGCGCACCCCCCGCGGCTTCGCGAAGATGCTGCGGTCGAGGGCCGCCGGATCGCTCACGTGCCGGACCTGGGTCGAGTCGACCGTCGTGAAGATCAGGTTCGTCAGCAACGACAGCGGGCCCGTCACGGGCTTGGCCTTGGCCCGCTCCCCCGCGGGCGAGCTGAGCCGCACCCCGAGCGTCGGCCACCGGCTCGGCTGCCCGTCGCGACGGTCGAAGATCTCGATCGGGTAGCTGCGCAGGAGCGAGCCGTCCGCGAGCGTCAGCGTCCCGAAGGGGGACTTCAGCCGCACGGGCTCGAACAGGAACGGGATCGCGGCCGAGGCCCGGACGGCACGGGCGACCGGGTACGCGTCCGCGTCGTGACCGTGTGCCGGCAGGTCCCACGGCAGGTACATGACCCGTTGCCGCGACAGGTCGCTCGCGGTGATGACGAGTCGGTACGACTGCCCCGGCGGCAGGGCGCTGCCGGGATCGTCGAACGCGAGATCGCCGAACGTGCGCACCCCGAGGTCGGCGAGCACGCCGCGCACCCAGTCGTCCAGGTACCGGCCGGGATGGGCGCCGAGGTGGAACAGGACTCCCCACGCATCGGCCGCGCGCGGCCACCAGCCGAGGAACCGCAGCCCCGGACGCCGATCGAGGAACGCCGTGTAGTCGATCGTGCGCATGATCTCGTCGACCCGGCCGAACGGCTCACCGGCCTGCTGCATCGCCGCCATGATCGAGCCGACGAGCGCTCCCGCGGACGAGCCGCCGATCCGGGCGAAGGTGTACCCGTGCTCGACGAGCGCCGTCGCGGCGCCGACGAGCGCGATGCCCTTGACTCCCCCGCCCTCGAGCACGAGGTCGACCGTGCGCTGCTCATCCACGACTTCGACTCTAGGCCGTCGGCTCGCCGGGGGTACCGCGCTCAGAGCCGGATCGTGTCGTTGTCCCCGAGGTCGGGCTGCGCGTCGGTCACGAGGCCCTTCACGAGCTGGATCGCGGCGCTCACCTTGCCGGGCGACTCCCAGTACTCGGCCGTCGTCGCCTCGATGCGCAGCGCCACGTTCTCGGCGTCGTCGGGACCGCCGGACATGAACGCGCCGGCGGAGGCGTCCCACAGCTGCTCGATCTTCGCGCGGTCATCGCTGACCTGGGCCGTGCCGGCGATCGAGACCCAGCCCGAGTCACTCGCGTACGCCACGTTCACGCGTGGATCGGCGGCGATCGCCTGCGCCTTCTCGCTGCTGCGCTCGGTCAGGAACCACGTCGTGCCGGGGTGGTCGAAGTCCTGCGTGCCCATCGGCGTCGACACCAGCGCTCCCTCACGCGACACGTACGTCAGGGTGGCGAACCGGGTGTCGCGCATGATCGTGGCGACCGTCTCGAGGGCATCATCCGTACTCATGTCTCGACCCTCGCACGCGCATCGGAGCCCCGCCTCCCGGGCGCGGGCCGCACGCGGCGAGGCTAGGCTCCGGACGTGCGTGCCCTCACCTGCCCCCGCTGTCATGCGTTCGTCGAGTTCGAGGACCTCGGCTGCGGGGAGTGCGAGACCGAGTTCGCGTTCCACCACCCGACCTCGACGTTCCACCCCCTCGATCGGGCGGGGATCGAGATCGACGGGACGACGTGGTTCGCGTGCACGAACCGGTCGTGGCGCTGCAACTGGCTGGCCGCCGACGACACCGGCTCGGGCACGTGCCTCGCGTGCCGGCTGATCCGCCGGCGTCCCGCCGCCGACGACACGATCGCCCTGGAGAAGCTCGCCGACACCGCTGCGCGGCTGCGCATGCTCGTGCACCAGCTGATGGACCTGGGCCTGCCGATCCTGCCGTGGGACGTCTACGAGGGCGGGCTCGGCTTCGACCTGCTCTCGAGCCTGAGCGAGGGCGAGCGGGTCACGATCGGTCACGCCAACGGGATCATCACGATCGACCTCGCCGAGTCGCTCGCCGACCACCGCGAGCGGCTGCGGATCCGCCTCGGCGAGCCCTACCGGACGATGCTCGGACACTTCCGGCACGAGGTCGGCCACTACTTCGAGATGCTGCTGTTCCGAGCTCGCCCCGAGCTGATCGACCGCGTGCGCGCCCTCTTCGGGGACGAGCGCGCGAGCTACTCCGACGCGATCGACCGCCACTACAGGTTCGGGGCACCCGACGACTGGCGCGACGCGTTCATCTCCGAGTACGCCACGATGCACCCGTGGGAGGACTTCGCGGAGTGCTTCGCCCACTACCTGCACATCACGGACACGCTCGACACCGCCGCGTGGTCCGGCCTGATCCTGCAGGCCCGCGAAGGCGGCCGCACGCCCGGCGGCGATCTCGCGCCGCCCAAGGCGACCGACGAGCCCGACTTCGACGAGATCCTCGACGACTGGCGCTGGGTCTCGGTCCTGCTCAACCGGATCAACCGGTCGATGGGCAAGGACGACCTCTACCCGTTCCTGATCAACGCCGCCGTCGCCGAGAAGCTCGGCTTCATCCACGAGACCGTCCGGCACACGTACGCCCAGTTGGAGGGCACCGGACGGGACTGAGGCCCGACCGACCCGAGGGTCAGCCGGGCTCAGACCGTCAGGACAGCTTCTCGATGATGAGCTCGCGGACGCGGCCGGCGTCGGCCTGTCCGCGCATCTCCTTCATCACGAAGCCGATCAGCGCGCCGGCCGCGGCGACCTTGCCGTCGCGGATCTTCTGCGCCGCGTCAGGGTCGTTCGCGATCGCGCGGTCGACGGCCTCGCCGAGCGCGCCGTCGTCGGAGACGACCTCGAGCCCGCGGGCCACGACGACGGCCTCCGGCTCGCCCTCGCCGGCCAGCACGCCCTCGAACACCTGACGAGCGAGCTTGTCGTTGATCCGGCCGGCGTCGATCAGGCCCTGGACCTGGGCGACCTGCACCGGCGTGATGGCCAGCGCGGACACGTCCGTGCCCTGCTCGTTCGCGGTGCGCGCGAGCTCGCCGAGCCACCACTTCTTCGCGGCGGCCGGCGGCGTGCCCGCGGCGATCGTCAGGGCGACGAGGTCGAGCGCACCGGCACCGACCGTGTCGCGCATGTCGAGATCGCTGAAGCCCCACTCGACCTGCAGCCGCTTGCGGCGCTCGGCCGGCGGCTCGGGCAGCGTGCCACGCAACTGCTCCACCCAGGCCGGGTCGGGCGCGACGGGCGCGAGATCGGGCTCGGGGAAGTAGCGGTAGTCGTCGGCGTCGGACTTGGGACGACCGGCCGACGTGCTGCCGTCGGACTCGTGGAAGTGCCGGGTCTCCTGGACGACGGAGCCGCCGGCGTCGAGGATCCCCGCGTGGCGGCCGATCTCGTAGCGGACGGCGCGCTCGACCGAGCGGAACGAGTTGACGTTCTTCGTCTCCGACCGCGTGCCCAGCACACCGCTGCCGAGCGGCGTGAGCGACAGGTTGACGTCGGCGCGCAGCGAGCCCTGGTCCATGCGCGCGTCCGAGACATCGAGGGCGACCATGAGGTCGCGCAGGTAGTTGACGTAGGCGCGGGCCACGGCGGGCGCCTTGTCACCGGGCACGTGGATCGTCCTGGTGACGATCTCGATCAGCGGGATGCCGGCGCGGTTGTAGTCCAGCAGCGAGTGGTCGGCGCCATGGATGCGGCCCGTGCTGCCGCCGACGTGCAGCGACTTCCCGGTGTCCTCCTCCATGTGGGCGCGCTCGATCTCGATCCGGTACGTCTCACCGTCGACGTCCAGGTCGACGTGGCCGTCGAAGGCGATCGGCTCGTCGTACTGCGAGGTCTGGAAGTTCTTCGGCATGTCCGGGTAGAAGTAGTTCTTCCGCGCGAACCGGCACCACGCGGCGATGTCGCAGTTGAGCGCCAGGCCGATGCGGATCGCGGACTCGATCGCCTTCGCGTTGACGACCGGCAACGCACCGGGCAGACCCAGGCACACGGGGCAGACCTGCGTGTTCGGCTCGGCGCCGAACTCGGTCGGGCACCCGCAGAACATCTTCGTGGCGGTGTTCAGCTCGACGTGGACCTCCAGGCCCATGACCGGCTCGTAGCGGGTCAGCGCGTCCTCGAACTTCACGAGCGTCGGGCTGCTCATCGGGCGACCTCCAGTTCGGGGGCGAGCGAGGCGAAGGCGGCACCGTCACGCTCGACCAGCAGGCGCTCGAGCGCGGCCGCGGCGTTGTAGAGACGGTCGTCGGCCAGCGCGGGGGCGAGGAACTGCAGGCCGACCGGCAGACCCTCGGACAGGCCGACCGGCACCGAGATGCCGGGGACGCCGGCGAGGTTGGCCGGGATCGTGGCGATGTCCTGCAGGTACATGGCCAGCGGGTCGTCGAGCTTCTCGCCCAACGGCCACGCGACCGTCGGCGCGGTGGGCGAGGCCAGCACGTCGACCTGCGCGAAGGCGTTCTCGAAGTCCTGCGCGATGAGCGTGCGGACCTTCTGCGCCGAGCCGTAGTAGGCGTCGTAGTAGCCGCTGGACAACGCGTACGTGCCCAGGATGATGCGGCGCTTGACCTCGTCGCCGAAGCCCGCGTCGCGCGATGCGGCCATGACCTGCTCGGCGCTGGGGTCCACGAGACCCTCGGGCGTGACGCGCAGTCCGTAGCGCATGGCGTCGAACTTGGCGAGGTTGCTGCTGACCTCACTGGGCATCACGAGGTAGTACGCGGCCAGACCGTGCACGAAGTTCGGGCACGAGACCTCGACGATCTGCGCGCCGGCCTTCTCGAGCAGCTCGATCGACTCGTCGAACCGCTGGCGGACGCCGGGCTCGAAGCCCTCCCCACCGAGCTCGGTGACGACGCCGATCCGCAGGCCCGCCACGTCGGCGCGACGCGCGGCCTCGACGACGGGGGGCACCGGCACGGCCAGGCTCGTGGAGTCGCGCGGATCGTGACCGGCGATGACCTCGTGCAGCAGGGCCGCGTCGAGGACCGTGCGGGTCACGGGGCCGGCCTGGTCGAGGCTGCTGGCCATCGCGACGAGGCCGTAGCGCGAGACGCCGCCGTAGGTCGGCTTGACGCCCACCGTGCCGGTGACGGCGCCGGGCTGGCGGATCGAGCCACCGGTGTCGGTGCCGATCGCCAGCGGGGCCTCGAACGCCGCGACGGCGGCGGCCGAGCCGCCACCGGATCCGCCCGGGATGCGGTCCGTGTCCCACGGGTTGCGGGTCGGACCGTACGCGGAGTGCTCGGTCGACGAGCCCATCGCGAACTCGTCCATGTTGGTCTTGCCCAGGATCGGCAGTCCCGCGGCCTTGAGCCGGCTCACGACGGTGGCGTCGTAGGGCGGGATCCAGCCCTCGAGCATCTTCGAGCCGCACGTCGTCGGCAGGCCGACGGTCGTGAGCACGTCCTTGACCGCGATCGGCACGCCGGCGAGCGCGTGCAGGTCCTCACCCGCGGCCCGGCGGCGATCGACGTCGGCCGCCGTCGCCAGCGCACCCTCGGCGTCGACGTGCAGGAAGGCGTGGATCTCACCGTCGACCGCGGCGATGCGGTCGAGGTGCTGCTGCGTGGCCTCGACCGAGGTCACGCTGCCGTCGGCGAGCGCCGCGGCGAGATCGGCCGCGGACGAGCGGGTCAGGTCGGTCATTCTTCTCCCAGGATCTTGGGCACGAGGAAGCGCTGCTCCTCGCTGGCCGGGGCCATCGCGAGTGCCTCCTCGGGCGTGAGGCCGGGGACGACCTCGTCGGGGCGGAACACGTTGGTCACCGGGACCGGGTGGCTCATGGCGGCCACGTCGTCACCGGCGACGCCCTGGACGACCTTGACGTGCTCGAGGATGGCGGGCAGCTCGGCGCCGAGTCGGTCCAGTTCCGCCTCGGACAGTTCGATCCGCGCGAGGCTCGCCAGGTGGGCGACGTCGTCGCGGGAGATCTCGGGAGACGACATGGTCTCCATCCTAGTGAGCCGGGCAGGACGGCCTCCAGCGGCGTGCCTGCTTCACCATCCGTTCACCCCGCCCGCGTATACGTTCGTGCCATGCTCCCCTCCTCCCTGCTGACGCGTATCCCCGAGGGCTTCACCGTCGTCGACGACGATGACGACGATCCCGTCCTGATCGACCCGGACGGCAACGTGGTCGAGACGTGGCGCGACGGCTATCCGTACGACACGAAGATGACGCGCGAGGAGTACGAGACGCAGAAGCGTCGGCTGCAGATCGAGCTGCTCAAGCTGCAGTACTGGATCAAGGACACGGGGCAGCGGTTCGTGCTCGTCTTCGAGGGCCGTGACGCGGCGGGCAAGGGTGGCACGATCAAGCGGTTCACCGAGTGGCTCAACCCGCGCGGTGCGCGCGTCGTGGCGCTGGAGAAGCCGACGGAGGTCGAGGCCGGCCAGTGGTACTTCCAGCGCTACGCCCGGCACCTGCCGACCCGCGGGGAGATCGTGTTCTTCGACCGGTCCTGGTACAACCGCGCGGGCGTCGAGCGGGTCATGGGCTTCGCGTCGCCCGAGCAGTACGGCGAGTTCTACCGGCAGGCGCCGGCGTTCGAGAAGATGCTCACCGGCGACGGCGTCCACCTCGTGAAGTTCTGGTTCTCCGTCGGTCGTGCCGAGCAGCTCACCCGGTTCACGATCCGCCAGATCGACCCGGTGCGGCAGTGGAAGCTCTCGCCGATGGACCTCGCCTCGCTCGACCGCTGGGACGAGTACACCGAGGCGAAGGAGGCCATGTTCAAGAAGACCGACACGAAGCGGTCCCCCTGGACGGTGGTCAAGAGCAACGACAAGAAGCGGGCCCGGCTCGAGGCGATCCGCCACGTCCTGCACCGCTTCGACTATCCCGGCAAGGACACCGACGTCGTCGGCGTTCCCGATCCGCTCATCGTCGGCGCCGCGGCGGACCTGTTCGACATCGACAACCCCGACTTCGACTGATCCGCGGGCCGGGGCGGGTCGGGCTGATGCCACGATGTGCCCATGAGACTGCCAGCCGCGATCGCGGGCGCGCTGCTCCTCGCGGGCTGCGGCTCCGGGGCCGCCGAGCGCCCGGCCGACGCCTGTCCCGACACCACGATCGTGGGGATCCGGGGCCAGGGGCAGTCGCCGGAGGCCAACGGCGGACTCGGCGCGGAGGTGCGCGGCATCGCCGCCGCGCTCTCGGACCAGCTCGGTGGTGACGTCGACGTCGAGGCGATCCGGCACCGCAGCCGACCAGCGGGGATGACCGAGTACACGCAGGACGTCGACCAGGGACGCGAGCTGCTCCGATCGGCGGTGCGGACCGCGACGGCCGACTGCCCGGACTCACGCCTCGTCGTGATCGGCTTCAGCCAGGGCTCGCAGATCGCCCGGGAGGAGTTGGCCGCCCGACCCGCCCTCGGTCGCAAGGTCGATGCCCTCGTGCTGGTCGGCAGCCCCGTGCGAGACCCGCAGTCGGACGTGCACCGCGTCGACCTCTCCGGCCCGGAGCCGACGAGCCCCGGCATCCTCGGGCCCGGGCCCGACCTCGGCGACCTCACCGAGCGCACGGTGGAGGCCTGCATCACCGGAGACGTCGTGTGCGCGCACGACGGGACCTCGCTCGACTACTCGATCCACAAGCACGCCTACGAGGATCGCGACGTCCAGCAGGCGATCGCGGACGCGACGGCCGGCCTGCTCGGCTGAGTGACGCCGGTCAGGCCAGCGCGTCGGGCCCGCCGTCGAGCAGCTTCTGGAAGCCGGCCTCGTCGAGGATCGTGACGCCCAGCTGCTCGGCCTTCTCCGCCTTGGACCCGGCGTTCTCGCCGACGACGACGTAGTCGGTCTTCTTGCTGACCGATCCGGCCGCCTTGCCACCCGCGGCGATGATCGCCTCCTTGACCGAGTCGCGGGTGAAGTTCTCCAGCGAACCGGTGACCACGAGCGTGAGCCCGTCCAGGACACCGCCCGCCGTGCTCGCCGCCCCCGGCCCGGGATGGTCGGGGATCGCGAAGCGCACCCCCGCGGCCGACCATCGCTCGACGATCTCGACGTGCCAGTCCACGGCGAACCACTCGAGCAGCGAGTCGGCGATGATCCCGCCCACGCCCTCGACGGCGGCCAGCTCGTCGCGCGAGGCCGCGCGGATCGCGTCGAGCGAGCCGAAGTACTGGGCCAGGTCGCGCGCGGCGACCGGACCGACGTGCCGGATGCTCAGTGCCACCAGTTGGCGCCACAGGTCCTTCGTCTTGGCCTTCTCCAGCTCGTCGAGGAGCACGAGCGCCTGCTTCGACGGTTCGCCGGACTTGACCCGGAACGGCGAGCGACGGACCGGCTCGCCCGCGTCGTCGAGCTTGACCTCACCGGTCTCGGCGTCGCGCACCACGACGTCGACCGGCACGAGGTCGTCGAGTGTGAGGTCGAAGATGCCGGCCTCGGTCTGCAGCGGCGCGCCGTCGCCCTGCGTGAGCGCGGCGGCGGTCACCTCGCCGAGCGCCTCGACGTCGAGCGCGCCGCGCGAGCCGATGTGCTCGACACGGCCGCGGACCTGCGCCGGGCAGGCCCGGGCGTTCGGGCACCGCAGGTCGATGTCGCCCTCCTTCATCGGGCGGAGGGCGGCACCGCACACGGGGCAGTGCGTGGGCATCACGAACTCGTGCTCGCTGCCGTCCCGGCGTTCCACGACCGGACCCAGCACCTCGGGGATGACGTCGCCGGCCTTGCGCAGCACGACCGTGTCGCCGATCAGCACGCCCTTGACCTTGACGACGTCCTGGTTGTGCAGGGTGGCCTGCCGCACGACACTGCCGGCGACCCGGACGGGCGCCATGACGGCGAACGGCGTGGCCCGGCCCGTGCGGCCCACGGACACGACGATGTCGAGCAGCGTCGTCTGGACCTCCTCGGGCGGGTACTTGTAGGCGATCGCCCACCGCGGGGCCCGGCTGGTCTCGCCCAGCTCGGGGTGCAGCGCGAGCTCGTCGACCTTGACGACGACACCGTCGATCTCGTGCAGCAGGTCGTGCCGGTGCTCGCCCAGCTCGACGACGCGGGCGATCACGTCGTCGACGGAGCCGTAGACGCGGGTGTTCGGGCTCGTGGGCAGGCCCCACGACCGGAGCAGGTCGTAGACCTCGCTCTGCGCGGCGACCGGAGGGCGGTCCCAGGCCCCGATGCCGTGCACGAACAGGGCCAGCGAGGCGATGCGCTCACGCCCGGCCTCGAGCTCGAGGCCGTCCTTCTTGTCGAGCTGCTGGCGCAGGCCGCCGCTGGCGGCGTTGCGGGGGTTGGCGAAGGCCGGGAACCGCCGGGCCGCGGACGCGTTCGCACGCTCCTCGTCGACTCCACGTGCCGTGGCCTCCGCCACGACCCGGTCGCGCAGCTCGGCCTGGAACGCGTTGAGCCGCTCGAACGCGGCGATGCCGATGAACACCTCGCCGCGCACCTCGACGATCGGCGGGTGCCCCGACCCGGAGAGTCGTTCGGGGATGCCCTCGAGCCGGACCGCGTTCACCGTGACGTCCTCGCCGACCCTTCCGTCGCCGCGGGTCGCGGCGGAGGTCAGCACGCCGTGCTCGTAGCGCAGCGAGATCGCCAGTCCGTCGATCTTGGCCTCGGTCAGCCACTCCACGTGGCGGCCGGCCGACCGCTCGGCCTTGGCACACCACTCGCGCAACTCGTCGGCGGAGAAGACGTTGTCCAGGCTCAGCATCCGCTCCGCATGCTCGATCGGCGCGAGGGCGGAGTTCGCCGCGGCGCCGACGTTGAGCGTCGGCGAGTCCTGGCCCTGGAGCGCCGGATGGAGCCGCTCGAGGTCCTCGAGCCGGTGCATCCACGCGTCGTACGTCGCATCGTCGACCAGCGAGGTGTCGCGACCGTAGTACGCGTCGCGCGCGCCCTCGATCTGCTCGGTGAGCTGCGCGACCTCGGCCCTCGCGGCATCGATGCCGGGATTGTCCGCTGGCAGGTCTGAGCCGGGTGAGTCCGCCATGGGAGCGAGCCTAGTGCGCGGGCCCGACAGTGTTCGGGTTGCCGAGCCGCCGTGGGTTCGTAGGGTGCCGAACATGAGACTGCGCCGCGTCACGACCCGGACGAAGGGCTGGACGCGCCGTCGCGCCGGGGGCGGCTGGAGCTACCTCGACGAGGACGGCGCCATCCTGACCGGCGAGGAGCGCGAGCGCGTCGAGTCCCTCGTGATCCCGCCGGCGTGGACCGACGTGTGGATCTGCCCCTGGCCGAACGGTCACCTGCAGGCGACCGGCGTCGACGAGGCGGGCCGGACGCAGTACGTGTACCACCCCGACTGGGTGCGCCGGCGCAACCTCGAGAAGTTCGACCGGGTCAGCCAGATCGCGACGTCGCTGCCGCGGCTGCGCGAGACGGTCGTCGAGCACCTCGCCCTGACGGACGGGTCGCGCGAGCATGCCGCGGCCCTCGCCGTGCGCCTGCTGGACTCGGGGGCCTTCCGGGTCGGCAACGACGTCTACGCGCGCCAGGGCAGCTTCGGCCTGACGACGCTCGAGCGCCGTCACGTGCGGGCGAAGGGCGATGCGCTCGTCGTGAGGTTCCTCGGCAAGTCCGGCATCGAGCACGAGGTCGTGCTCGACGATGCCGAGGTCGTCGCGGCGCTCAACCGCATGCGACGGCGGCGCGGCGGCGGACCCCGCCTGCTGGAGTACCGCGCCGCGGCGGCGGTCACGGCGCTGGACTCCGCCGACGTCAACGAGTACCTGCGCGAGCAGACCGGGCTCGACGTCTCGGCCAAGGACCTGCGCACGTGGGCGGCGACGGTGCTCGCCGCGGAGCTGCTCGCGCTCAGCGACGAGCCCGGCGACACGACGACCTCGCGGACCCGCGCCGTGCGCGACGTCATGAACGAGGTCGCCCTCGCGTTGGGGAACACCCCCGCCGTCGTGCGCAGTGCGTACGTCGACCCGCGGCTCGTGAGCCTGTACGAGTCCGGGACGGTGATCTCCCGCCGGACCTTCGAGAGTCTGACGACGGAGGCGGAGCGCCGCGCCGCCGTCGAGAAGGCGACCCTGCGGCTGCTCCGCGACGCCGACTGAGGAGGCAGGCGGCATGGGGCCGCCTCAGCCGAACGACGCGGCGACCTTCTTCGTGCGCTCGAGCGTCGCGCGGGCGGCGGCCGGCGACTCCCCCGCGAGGCCGCACGGCGGCGTCGCGACCGTGCGGGCCGCGAAGGACTCGGCCTCGAAGCCGAGCCGGCCCATGAAGTCCTCGATGCGCGCCGCGTCGCCACCGCCGGGCCACAGGTCGACTCCGGCCTCGAACGCCTCGGCCCAGGCATCGCCCGGGCGTGCGAGCGCGAGGTCGAACGAGATCGCGGCGAAGCCCGCGCCCGCCACGAGCGCCACGGGGACGTCGGGGGCGCACGAGTGCAGGACCGGCGTCGCGCCACCGTCGCGGATCGCCGTCGTGAGGTGCCGCAGCATGGCGTCCGCCTCCGGGGGCTGGACCGTACGGTGCCTGCCGAACCCGGACGCCGTCGGCACCGAGCCCGCGAGCACCGCGGCCATGCCCGGCTCGTCGACCTGCACGACGAGGTCGGAGTCCGGGAACCGGCGGCGCAGGTCGGCGACGTGGTCGCGCAGTCCCTCGGCGAGCGCCTCGGCGAGGTCACGCCGCGCGCCGTGGTCGGCGAGCAGCTTGTCGCCGCGGGGTCGTTCGACCGTCGCCGCGAGGGTCAGCGGCCCGGTGACCTGCTGCTTGACGGTGACGCGCAGACCGTCGAGGAGCTCCTCGAGTCGATCGAGGTCCTGGGCGAGCAGCGACCGGGCGCGGCGCTGGTCGATCCCCTCCCCCGGCGCGAGCCGCCAGCCCGCCGGCTGCAGGTCGATCGGCAGTGGCACCAGCCCGAGCGTGCGGCCGATCATGCCGGCCGGCGCCCCGCGGGTGGGCAGCTCGGGCACGAACACGAGCCCCTCGTCGCCGAACGCGTCGACGACGAACCGCGCGGTGAGGTCGAAGTCCTCTCCCGGCATGGACCCGATCCCCGTTGCGCGCACCCGCCCATCCTCCCCCACCGACCCTCGTCCCCGTCGGGTGGCGCAGAGTGGACCGCGAGACGCGACAATCGTCCGGTGACCGTTCGTCCCGCCACCGCCGCCGACCTGCCCGCCCTCGTCGACCTCGCGGCGCTCACCTTCCCGCTCGCGTGCCCGCCCGGCATGCCGCAGGCCGACATCGAGGCGTTCGTCGCCGAGCACCTCAGCCGGGCGCGCTTCGCCGAGTACCTCGCCGAGCCCGAGGCCGAGGTGCTCGTCGCCCACGACGCCTCCGGACTGGTCGGTTACACCCTCACGTTCGCCGGCGAGCCCTACGGCGAGCACGCCCAGATCGTGCGTCGGCGTCCCAGCATCGAGCTGAGCAAGTGCTACGCGGACCCGTCCGCGCACGGCTCGGGCGTCTCGACGGCGCTCATGACGGCGGTCCTCGACCGGGCCGCCACGGCCGGCGCCGCGAGCGTGTGGCTCGGCGTGAACGCGCAGAACTCGCGCGCCCAGCGCTTCTACGCCAAGCACGGCTTCGAGGTCGTCGGCGAGCGGCGCTTCGTCGTGGGCGGTCGCACGGAGGACGACCTCGTCCTCGAGCGCGCGCTCTGACTCCGGGTCAGGCCGACGCGACGTCCTCGCGATCGAGCCGCCGCGCCACCGCCTTGGCCGCGATCCGGCCGGCCCGGTTCGCGCCGATCGTGGACGCGGACGGACCGTAGCCCACGAGCTGGATCCGGGGATCGAGGACCGCGGTCGTCGCGGTCGACGTCGTGGCGCCGAGCTGGATGCCGCCGAGCGGCGAGCGCAGGCGCAGCGGGGCGAGGTGCTCGACATCGGGGCGAAAGCCGGTCGCCCACATGATCACGTCGACGCGCTCGAAGGACCCGTCGGCCCAGCGGACCCCGTCACGCTCGATCCGGGCGAACATCGGACGCCGCTCGTACGCGCCGAGGGCGGCCGCCTCCTGCTCCTGGGGACGCAGCATGAGCCCCGTGACGCTCACGACGCTGCGCGGCGGCAGGCCCCGGCGGACCCGGTCCTCGACCTGGGCGACGGCCTCGCGGCCCTCGACCTCGCCGAACCCGCCCGTGCGCCAGACCGGTTCGCGACGGGTGACCCACACGGTGTCGGTGAGGGGACGGAGCGCGCCCAGGAACTGGACCGCCGAGGCACCGCCGCCGACGACGAGGACGCGCTTGCCGCGGAAGTGGTCCGGGCCCGGGTAGTCGACGGTGTGCCACTGCTCGCCGGCGAACGTCTCGCGGCCCGGGTAGTACGGCACGAAGGGACGCCGCCACGTGCCGGTCGCGTTGACGAGGGTGCGCGTCGTCCAGCTCCGACCGTCGTCGGACTCGACCCTCAACAGGCCGTCGTCGTCGCGCACCGACGTGACGACGACGGGGCGCACGACGGGGAGCTCGTGGTGTCGCTCGTAGCCGGCGAAGTAGGCCGGGACGAAGGCGTTGGCGCGCTCGCGGCCGACCGCCTCGGGCAGGACCTCGTCGGGCAGGTCGGCGACCCGGTGCACGTCGTCCATCGTGAGCGCGTCCCAGCGATGCTGCCAGGCGCCGCCCGGCCGCGGGTTCGCGTCGAGGACGAGATGGCGCACGCCGAGCCGGCCCAGGTGGAACGAGGTCGACAATCCGGCCTGGCCGCCGCCGATGACGATGCTGTCCCACACGTCGGGGTCAACGATTCCGGCGGTCCCGCGATTCCCGACGGGTACTCAGGCTGCGACGGTCCGCGACGTGCGCGAGATCGTGGCCGAGCCGACCACCCGCGTGCCGTCGTACACGACGCACGCCTGGCCCGGGGCGATCCCGAACGCGGGGTCGTGCAGGCGCACGTGGACCTCGTCGCCGTCGACCGTGAGCGTCGCCCGGTGCTCGTCGCCGTGGGCGCGCAGCTGCACGCTGCACTCGAGGTCGCCGACGGGCGGCGCGGCGCACCACAGCGGCTTGATGGCCTCGATCCGGCCGACCGCGAGGTGGTCGCGGGGACCGACCGTCACGGTGCGGCTCACCGGCTCGATGTCGAGCACGAACCGCGGCTTGCCGTCGGCGGCCGGGACGCCGAGCCGCAGACCGCGGCGCTGCCCGATCGTGAACGCGTAGGCCCCGTCGTGCGCGCCGACGACCTCGCCCGACTCGTCGACGACGTCGCCGGGCAGCGGACCCAGCTTCTCGGCGAGCCAGCCGGCGTTGTCGCCGTCGGCGATGAAGCAGATGTCGTGGCTGTCGGGCTTGTGCGCGACCTGCAGACCCCGTCGCTCGGCCTCCTCGCGGACGAGGGTCTTCGGATCGTCGCCCAGCGGGAACACCGACCGCCGCAGCTGGTCCTGCGTCAGCACGCCCAGGACGTACGACTGGTCCTTGCCGTGGTCGGCCGCGCGATGCATCTCGACGACGCCGTCGCGGTCGACCAGCCGCGCGTAGTGGCCCGTCACGACACCGTCGAAGCCGAGCGCGAGCGCCCGGTCCAGGACGGCCGCGAACTTGATCTTCTCGTTGCAGCGCAGGCACGGGTTCGGCGTGCGGCCGGCGGTGTACTCCGCCACGAAGTCGTCGACGACCTCGTCGGCGAACTCGTCGCTCATGTCCCACACGAAGAACGGGATGCCGATGGCGTCGGCCGCCCGGCGGGCGTCGCCGGCGTCCTCGATCGAACAACACCCGCGGGCGCCGGACCGGTACGAGCGCGGATTGCGACTGAGCGCGAGGTGCACCCCCGTCACGTCGTGGCCGGCGTCGACGGCGCGGGCCGCCGCGACCGCCGAGTCGACGCCGCCGGACATCGCGGCGATGAGCCTCATGACGTCCGGCTCCGGACGAGGCCGGCGGCGCGGGCGCGCTCCTGCACCGCGGGCAGCACCGCCAGCAGGCGGTCGACGTCCGCCTCGGTCGAGGTGTGACCGAGGCTGAAGCGGATCGACCCGCGTGCGGCGGCGTCGTCGAACCCCATCGCCAGCAGGACGTGGCTGGGCTGCGGGACGCCGGCCTGGCACGCCGATCCCGTCGAGACCTCGATGCCCTGGGCGTCGAGCAGCATGAGCAGCGCGTCACCCTCGCACCCGGGGAACGTGACGTGGGCGATGTTCGGCAGCCGGTGGTCCAGACCCGCCTGCGGGTCGCCGTTGACGATCGCGTCGGGCACGACTCGCTGCAGCCCGTCGACGAGTCGCGTGCGCAGTCGCTCGATGCGCGCCGAGGTCAACGCCTGGCGCTGGACCGTGAGGTCGAGCGCCGTGCCGAACGCGGCGATCAGCGCCACCCCGACCGTGCCGGACCGCAGGTCGCGCTCCTGGCCGCCACCGTGCAGCAGCGGCGTGGCATCGCGCTCACGCCGGATCACGAGCGCGCCGACCCCGACCGGTCCGCCCAGCTTGTGCGCCGTGACCGTCATCGCGTCGAGACCGCTCGCGCCGAAGTCGAGCGGGACGTAGCCGGCCGCCTGCACCGCGTCGGAGTGGACCGGGATGCCGTACCGCCTGGCCAGGTCGACGACCTCGCGCACCGGCTGGATCGTGCCCATCTCGTTGTTGGCCCACATCGTCGTGATCGCCGCGACGTCGTGCGGGGCCGACTCGACGGACTCGGCGAGCGCCTCGATCCGGATGCGTCCCTGGCGGTCGACCGGGGTCACGTCGATGCGCGCGCCCTCGTGCGCGGCGAGCCACGTGACGGGGTCGAGCAGCGCGTGGTGCTCGATCGAGCTGAAGAGCACGCGGTCGCGCCCCGGGTCCTCGGACCGGCGCGACCAGTACAGGCCCTTGATCGCGAGGTTGTTCGCCTCGGTGCCGCCCGAGCAGAAGACGACCTCGCTGGGCCGGGCGCCGAGGCGCTCGGCGATCAGCTCGCGCGACTCCTCCACGACCCGGCGGGCCCGACGTCCCGACTCGTGCAGACTCGAGGCGTTGCCCGTCCGCTGCAGCTCGCGGTACATGACGTCGATCGCCTCCGGCCACATCGGAGTGGTCGCGGCGTGATCGAGGTACACGCGGTCGCTGACGGGGTTCATGTCCACTCCAGCGTAGTGGCCGTGCCTCAGGAGATCCGGGTCCCCCGGTCCGGCCACAGCTCGTCGACGAGCGTGGCCGTCGTGGGATCCATCGGGGCGCCGCTCAGCGCGGCCTCGAGTTGGTCGACCGCCGCGGAGAGGCCGGCCACTCCGCCGGTGGCGTGACGACTGCGCAGCAGGATCCGCCACGCCTCCTCGTGCGCGGGGTACACGCGCAGCACCGCACCGGCGGCCGCCGCGGCGCCCGCGGGGTCGCCGCCGCCCTCCAGCAGGGTCGCGAGCCGTAGTCCGGCATCGACGACGAGCTCGCCGATCGTGCGCGGCAGGCCGACGGTCACGGTCCATGCGTAGCGGCCGCGCGGCGCCTCGTCGAAGGCCGGTCCACGGACGAGCTTGAGCGCTCGGCGCAGCAGGCCGATCTCCTCGCGCACGAACTCGGCACGACGACTCGCGATCACGAGATGGCGGAACCCGTCCCAGTCGCACACGACGTCCGGGCCGAGCGACAACCGTCCGTCGGTGCCCTCGCGAAGTCTGTGGCTGCCGTCGCGGTCGGTGCCGAGCCAGCTGCGCGCACGGTCGATGTTGGCGTCGCGCACCTCCGGCGTGACGCCCAGCGGCCAGACCGCACCGGTCAGCACCGTCGGGTGCACGCCCTCGGGGTGCACCGCCAGGAACGCGACGAGCTCGGTGAGCGTCTCCGCGCGTCGGTCGTCGGGTTCGGTGGGCGCGTCGACCACGACGGTTCCGAGGATGCCGACCCGGCACGTGGCGGTGAGCCACGCGGCGTCGTCGGCGTCGCGGCGTGGCAGCGCGACCGCGACCCGGTCGTCCTCGCCGGGGCGCGTCGCGAGTCCGGCCGAGGCGAACAGCGCCGCCACGGCCTCGGCATGGCGCGCGCCGATCCGGTTCGCCGTGACACCCAGCCCCAGTTGGGGCACGTGCAGGGTGCCGTGCTCGTCGACGTGGAGGCGCCAGCGCGCGGCCTCGTGGTCGCCGATGGTCACCGCGGCCAGACCGGGGGTGCCCGCCGCGAGCGTCGCGAGTCGATGCATCGCGAACCCGGGCACCGTCGAGCCGACGGCCAGGACCGTGATCTCGTCGTCGCGGCGACGACCGCTCAGCACGTCGTCGCGCACGCCGCGATCGAGGTCGGCTGCGGCCGCCTCGACGTCGTCGACCAGGGTGATCCGCTCGGTCACGGCGGCGATCGCCGGCGGCAGTCCGCTCGCGGCGACCCGGACGCTGCGCGACCACGGGCTCACCGCTGCCTGCAGGGCGAGCGACGTGACGATCTCGCCCGCGACGTGCAGGTCGCCGCCGATCGTGATGAGGCCGCCGGAGGAGGCCAGGTCGACCAGCACGTCGCGGCCCTCCGCGTCGACGCCGAGGCTGACGAGCGACGGGTACGCCGGCGCGACGTCCTCCGGCGGCTCGAGATCGGTGAGGTCGCCGGCGAACCGCCAGAGCGAGCCGCCGTCGAGCGACTCCCAGCCGGGTACCGCCTCGGGCACGGCCGGCGCGAGGTGGAGCAGCACCTCGTCGTGTCCGACGACGGCCGCGTACGCGACGGGCACGGCGACCGCGGACCGGTCGCACGCGAAGGTCAGCTGGCGCAGGACGGCGGCGAGCGTCGCGGCGCGGCCCGGGTCGGCGGCGAGCCGCAGGTCGGCCTCGACCTCGCGCGCGTCCTCGTCGGGCTCGGTGCCGGGCCGGCGGCGGCGCGCGACCGCAAGCGCCGCGAGCAGCCCGCTGGCCAGCAGCCCGGCGCCCATCCACCACTGGGTCGTCTCGGGGGCGGCATCGGTGACTGCCACGTCGGCGGTGTCCGCCGAGGCGGTGCTGCCCGCGCCGGGGCCCTGGCTGCCGCCGGGGGCGGGAGTCGCCGGCTGGGGAGCCACGGGCACGCGATCGACACCGACCGCATCGGCGGGCAGGACGAGCTGCCATCCCGGCTGGATCAGCCGGGCCAGCTCGAGCCGTCGCCCGTCGACCTGCACCTTGTCCTTGTTGAGCTCGTAGATCTCCTTGTAGCGCAGACCGCTGCCGAGGTGCTTCTCGGCGATGTCCCACAGGTTGTCGTGGTAGCCGTCACGCGGAGCCTTGACGGTGTAGACGAGCTCGCCCTCGATCCGCTGCTCCACGCGCTCGGCACGCGTCGGCTTCGACTCGGCGGCGGGCGGGGCGTCCACGACCTGCGCCGCGACCGGGGTCGAGCGGGGCGCGACGTCGTCGGCCGCCGACGCCGTGGCGGCACCGGCCGGTCCGGCCACGAGTCCGGTCACCAGCAGACCGCCGACGAGGGCGCGCGCCAGGTGCTGCAGCGGACCGGCGAACGGCACCGTGCGCGCCAGTCCCCCGCGCCGGGTCGCGACGACCTCGAGCGCGACACAGCCCACGAACACGAGCCAGACGATCCACACGACCGCCACGAGGACGGTCACGAGGTCGTCGGGTCCCAGCTGACGGGCGAGGTCGCGCACTCCGGGCAGCTCGGTGGGGATCGGCGGGGCACCGCCGAGCAGCACGAGCGCGACGGGAAGGCCGACGAGCAGGGCGAGCAGACCCAGCGCGGCTCCGACGCGGGACGCGGTCGACCCTCCCTCGGCCGCCGGTTGCGGCGCCAGGTCCTCGAAACGGGTGGCACCACGGGTGGTGGTGGGATCGGTCATGGTGATCTCCTCGTCCGTCTCAGGCCGTGGCCGCGGTCGCGGTGGCCCGCGCCGTGACCGGGTACTCGTTGATGCCGATGAGCTTGAGCATCGTGGTGTCGCTCGTGTCGTGCAGCTCGACCGCGACGGAGTCCGCCGTCACGGTCACGCTGAACTCGCCGGGGTCGTAGCCGCGGGCCGACAGGAAGTCCTGGGCGTACATCCGGGCCAGGCCCGGGTCGATCACGAGGGCGCCGCCCGCGCGCAACTGGGCCACGTCGACCGCGTTGGCGCCGGCCCGGGCCGCCTGCTCGGCGTCGTCCGCGACGCGCATGCGGGCGTTGATGCCCATGCCGCCGTCGATCACGAGACCGGCGCACAGCATCAGCACGACCGACATCGCGAGCACGAAGATCGTCGCGCCGCCCCGCTCGCGCAGGCTGCGCCGACGCGGTGCGAGGCCGCTCATCCGAACCTCCGGTACTGGTCGATCGGGGCGCTGCTGCTGGCCTCGAACTCGCGCGTTCCGGTGAGTCCGACGAGGCCGAGGCCGGTGTTCGAGACGCGGCACCGGACGGTCACCTCGACGACGCCGCCGGCCTCGAACCGGCCGCCGATGTCGGCGACGACGCACGACGAGAAGGAGTCGTCGGCATCACTGTCGCGCGCGGCGTCGAGGGCGGCGTCGCGGGCCGCGCCGCTCGTGCGCTCGAAGGAGGCCGCGCGAGCCGCGTCGCGGGCGACCGACTCGATGTCGGCGCGCACCGACACGTAACGGCCGCCGGCCAGCACGAGCAGCAGGAACATCACGAGGATCGGCACCATGAGCACGACCTCGACGGACATCGAGCCGCGCTCGCGAGTGGCCGCGGAGCGGAACGGGATCATGGTCCGGTGTCCTCCTCGAACTCCTCGATGTGGCCCTGGGAGACCTCCTCGACGCGCGGCGACGCGAGGAACGGCAGCAGCTGGTTCGCCCGGCCGGACACCGTCGCGCGCATCGTGTCGCCCACGCGCACGACCGTGACCTGCGGCGACTGCAGGACGCCCTGGCCGAGCTGCTGCGCCGACGACACGCCCTTCTGCCGGCCGAGGTCGGCATCGCCGGTGACCCGCGCGACGCGTGCCGCCTCACGGGCGGAGGCGCTCGCGGACTGCTTCGCGAGGTAGGTCAGCGAGAACTGGATCGTGATGATCATCGCGATCATGAGCAGGGGCGTGTACAGGACCAGCTCGATGGCGCTGGTCCCCCGCTCGTCCCGTGCTCGCGATCGCATGGATCAGGGGTTCTGGATGTCGTTGCCGATGTCGTTGGCCTCGCTGGTCAGCGCGTTGACCAGGATCGCGGCGATGGCGCCGCACACCGCGACGAGCACTGCGGCGATGACGACCCACTCGACCGCCGAGGCGCCCTCTTCACGACGGGCCCGCTCGACACGGCCGCCGAGCTGGGCGACCAGGAACGTGAGAGCTGCATACATGGATTTCTCCTTCGGATGGGCGTTCAGAGCCCGGCGATGCCTGACAGCGCCGGGAAGATCAGGAAGACGAGGAAGCCCGTCGCCAGCAGCAGCTGGGCGATGAGCATGGACTGGGACTGCTCCTGCGCGCGGGTCTCGGAGTCGGCGAGCTCGCGCTGACGCATCGACGACGCACGCGCCGTGAGCGAGTCGCGCACCTTCGCACCGTCCTCGGCCACGAGGGCGAGCGCGGCGGCCAGGTCGCGCAGCTCGTCGACCGCCATGTCCTCGCCGAGCCGGCCGAGCGCGGCCCACGGCGTGACGCCCTGCAGACGGGCGTTGTCGATCGTGTCGCGCAGCCGCAGCATGCCCCAGCCCTGGCTGACGCCCGCCGCGGCGGTGAGCGCCTCGGGGACGCCCCGCCCGCCGGCGAGGTTCATCGAGACGAGGTCGAGGAACGCGCTGACGACGTGCCGGAAGTCGCGCCGCCGGTCGTTCGCCTCGCTGTGCAGCTGCACCTGCGCCAGCCCCGCGCCCGCGAGCGCACCGATGATCGCGAGCCACAGCGGAAGGGTCGGCGGCAGGACGCCCAGCACGATGAGCGGACCGAGCGCGATCGCCGGGGCGAAGGCGCCGACGATCGCCGCGACGAGGGTCGAGCCCAGATGGCTCTCGACCGACTTGTCGACGACGGCGAGGTCGGACCGGATGCCCGCCGGCAGTTCGACGCCGCGCACGGCCATGGCCGAAGCCAGCCGGCCGCCGAGGCGCTGCGACCGGGACTCGTCCTCGTGGACCCGGCGAGCCGGGCCACGACGGCGCTGGGCGTCGAGCCGGGCCAGCTCGGACGCGGCCGTGGCGCCGAAGGCCGGCGAGCGGCTCAGCAGCAGCCACGCGCCCGCTCCGGCGATCGCTCCGCACAACAGGATCCAGGTCATCGTGACTCCTGCCTGGCCAGCAGGAACCGCTCGGGCAGCTCGTACTCGGAGAGCCGGCGCATCCACATGAAGCCCGCCGCGAACAGGCCGATCACGACGATCAGGACGAGCTGTCCGATCGGCGTCGCGTACGGCTCGACGTAGGAGCGGTTGAAGATCGCCAGACCCAGCACGAACAGGACCGTGACGCCCATGACGATCTGCACGCTGCGGCGCGTGCTGGACCGGCCGGCGGCGATGCGGCGGCGCATGTCCAGGTCGGAGCGCGCCGACTTCGCCAGGGAGGACAGGACGTCGCGCAGGCCGGGGCCGCGCAGGCGTGCGTTGAGGATCAGGGTGGCGACGATCAGGTCGGCGCTCGGATCGTCGAGGTCGTCGGCGAAGCCCTGCAGCGCGGTCGGCAGCGGCGTGCGCACCCGCAGGCGGTCGGTGAGCGTCAGCAGCGCCGGCTGGACCGCGGGCGAGGCGGCGTAGGCGGTCGCGGGAATCGCCTGCTCGAGCCCGACGGCACCGGCGATCGTGTCGCGCAGGGACTCGGTCCACGCCGCGAGCCCCTCGAGCCGGGCCATCGCACGCCGCTCGCTGGCCAGGCCGCCGAACAGCGCGGGGGCGAACCACACGAGCAGGCCGACCGCGACCGCCAGGACGGGCCACGACGTCAGCACGAGGATCGCGAGGGCGGCCAGGACGCCCAGGAACGCCCGGCGCGCGCTGCCGCGCACCCGCGCCGAGAGGTTGCGGCTCGTGCGCAGCGGCGCCTCCTCGTGGTCGGACATGCCGACCACGACGAGCAGCACCCCGGCGCCGACGACGCCGCCCAGGAGCAGGAAGAGCAGGAGGTGGCTCCCCATGTCAGTACGCCTGACCCTCGTACGCGGTGGGCCGGTAGCCGAACATCTCGAGGTCCTCGATGCAGCTGACGGCCGCGGCGGCGTGCGCCACGCCGTCGGGGCCCTCGGCGAAGACCTCGCTGGACAGCACCCGGCCGTCGACGCCGTTGACCTCGCGCACCGACGTGATGAGCCGGCGCAGGCCGCCGCCGCGGTGGAACTCGTTGCGACGCTCGACGAAGACCACGAAATCGATCGCGCCGGCGATGAGCATCATCGTGGCGTCGGCCGGAAGCCGCTCGGCCGACTGGATCGCGTACGTGCAGATGCGGTTGAACACCTCGAGCGAGGAGTTCGCGTGGATCGTCGAGAGCGAGCCGTCGTTGCCCTGGCTCATCGCATTGAGCATCGTGACGATCTCGTCGCCCAGCACCTCGCCGACGATGACGCGGCTGGGATTCATGCGCAGCGAGCGGCGGACCAGCTCGGCCATCGCGATCGCGCCCTGGCCCTCGGAGTTGGGCAGCCGCTCCTCGAACGCGACGACGTTGGGGTGCAGGTCGGCGAACTCGCCGAGCCCCAGCTCGAGGGCGCGCTCGACCGTGATGAGCCGCTCCTGCGCACCGATCTCGTTGGCGAGGGCACGCAGCAGCGTGGTCTTTCCGGCGTTCGTCGCCCCCGCGATCATGATGTTCTTGCGCGCCGCGACGGCGGCGGACAGGAACGACGCGAGCTCGGGCGACATCGTCTCGCTCTCGACGAGCATGTCGAGCGACACCCTGCTCAGCCGCGCGCGGCGGATCGACAGGCTCGGCCGCTGGGTGACGCCCATGACGGCCGAGAGCCGGCTGCCGTCGGGCAGCCGCAGGTCGAGCTGGGGGTTCGCGGTGTCGAACGGACGGCTGGTCAACCCGGAGTAGGCGCCGAGCACCTGGACGAGCTCGACCAGCTCGTCGTCGCTGTCGGCGACCGGAGGCATCCGCCGCTCGTCGCCGTTGGCGTAGCCGACGAAGACGTTGTCGCAGCCGTTGATGTCGATGTTCTCGACGTCGGGATCGTCGAGCAGCGGCTGCAGCCGGCCGACGCCGTACAGCGCGGCGTGGATGCCGTCGGCCAGCTCGGCCTCCTCGGCGTTCGACAGCGGCGAGCGACCGGCCGAGATCTCCTGGCGGGCGTACGACTCGAGCACCCGCGCGATGACGGCGCGCGCGAACTGGCGCTCGTCCTCGGTCGACATGCCCGGCACGCCGGACGTGGCGTCCTCGCGCCGCTGACGCGACAGCGTGTCGGCAACCTCTTCGCGCAGGGTGCGCAGCAGCACCTGGTCCATCACGCCCCCTGCAGTGCGCCGAAGGAAGCACCGAAGGCGCGGATGCGCGGTGCGATGTCGACGAGCGATCGTGCGAACACGGATCGGGACACGGCCCGTGAGGCCGAGGCCGCACCGCGTGCGACGGCCTTCGGATCGTGGCCGATCGTGCCGAGCATCGTGACGTCGATCTGGGAGACCGCGAGCAGCCGACCGATGTCGTCGACCGCGCGCTGGTCGCGCGGATCGCCCACCACGACGACGCCGACGCCGATCGCGCCCGGGCGGCCGATCGACCACGGCTCGCGGAAGCCCGAGAGCCGATCGCGCAGGTGCGCGACCGCGGCGATCTCGGACCGGACGAGGAAGACGATCGCATCGGAGCCCTCGACGACCGGTGCCACGGGCGAGCCGGCCATGAAGCGACCACCGTCGACGAGGACGTCGGCCGGATGGGCGCGCAGCGTCCGCTGCAGGTGCGGCCACGCCGTGCCCAGGCCCTGGGCCTGACGCGGACCCGAGGCGCCGACGAGCACGTCTATGCCCTCGTAGGTCTGTTGCAGGTGGTCGGCGAGCGCGACCTCGTCGCCCGAGCGTGCGGCGGCGCCGAGCGACACGAGGCCGCGGTGCTCGTCGAGCGCGTTGCCGTCGGCGTCGCGCTCACGGGTGGCGACATCGCCGCCTACGGGGTCGAGGTCGGCGACGACGACCTCGGCGGGCCAGCGCGCGGCGAGGCCGATCACGGCCGTGCTGACGCCGGGCGAGCCCTTCGCGGAGACGAAGCTGACGACGGTCATCGGTCCGCCGCCAGGCTGCGCAGCCGATCGGTCTCGGTCACCGCCACGCCACGGTCGACGAGCGACATGCCGATGCGGTTGTTGCCCGCCGCGTCGACGACGGCGTCCGAGACGTCGAGCGTGACGAGCAGGCGTGCGGCCGCGGCCTCGTCGCTGCTGCCACCGCCGAGGACTCCCCCGCTGCTCTCCACGGTGGGACCGCTGAGCACGAGGGCGACGGCCAGCGGCTGGCCCGCGGTGCCGCCCTCGCCGATGCGCACGACCCGGACGAGGTCGCCGGAGTCGAGGCCGTCCGGCACGCGGCCCTCGACGAGCGGCACGCCCACCTCGGCGACGTCACCATCGGCGAGCGGGTTGGACGTCACGAGCATCGACGTGTCGAGCAGCTGCCCCTGCGACATCGGCACCTTCGCGTACGTGCCGATGACGCTCGAGGCCTGGTCGGCGGGCACGAGCAGTCCGGAGTCGGAGGCGACGTTCGTCTCGCCGAGCAGGTCGCTCGTGATCTCGGTGCCGGCGGGCACGTCGTTGCGCAGCACGAGCACGGGCTCGCGCGAGTCCATCCGCAGCGCGAGCAGTCCGGCGAGGGCTGCGCCGCTCACGATCAGCAGGACGCCCAGCAGCGCGAAGGCCGGCCGACGTCGTCGCGGCGGCGAGGCCTTCGGCCCCGCGGACGTCGCGCGGCCTCCCACACCGCGCGCAGTGCGAGCGCGCTGCCGATCCTGTGCGGCGTCGGTGACGGGCTCATTGGTACGAATCGCCATCGATTGCTTCCCCTCGAAGTCACGTGCAACGTCGTGCGACCCGGGGTTGTCCTTCGGCGCTCCCACACGCCGCACACCCCCGTGGACCACGCCATCGTAGCCCTTTCGAACCAGAAGGGCCGACCGGGAGGCACCCCCGGAATCGGGGGTATCGGCCGGTCGCGCGGCGGCCGAGCGCGAACCCGGCCCCTAGGCTGAGGGCCATGCGATTGCTCGTCACGGCGGAGGCGGCGACGTCGGGGGAACGCCGCGACGTCATCGTCGGCTATGCCCCGGCCAGCACCGTCGGCGACCTCGAGGCCCTGCTGCAGTCGGAGTTCAGCAGCCGCACACCGCACCATGACGTGGCCGACGTGATCGACCTGGCCTCCCGGCGCGAGCACGATCCGGCCGGGCCGGGGCTCTTCCTCGGCTCGCGCCGCCTCGACCCGTCGACGACGCTCGCGACGGCCGGCATCCACCACGGCGCGATGGTCGGCCTCGGGGGTCCCACGACGCTGCGGGCCACCGAGCCCGAGGGCCTCGTCGAGGTCCGGATCAGTTCGGGGCGCAGTGCGGGGCGCGTCCACCGGCTCGGCATCGGTACGTGGACGATCGGCTCGGCCGAGCACTGCTCGATCCGCGTCCCCGGCGCCCCCGACGTGGCCGCCCGGCTCGAGGTCGACCCGCGCGGCGCCGTCACGATCGAGGTGACCGACGCCGCCCGCGACGCGACGCTGCCGGTGCCCCAACGTCGCGAGCAGCCCACCGAGCCGATCGTGCTCGAGGCCAGCGTGGCCACGACCCTGCGCCGCCGCTTCCGACGTCGCCGACCGGGGCCGAGCGCCCTGCAGCAGGGGCGCCAGGTCGATCCGACGGCACCGCTCCCGCTCGTCCGGCTCGACCGGGAGCCGATCGCCCAGGCCGAGCCCTGGCCCGAGGGAGCCGTGCTGGGCGTAGCCGACGTGCTGCTCGAGCACGGCCGGGTCAGCGCGCCCGATGCCTCGCTGTCGCCCTCGCCGAACGGCCCGGAGCTCGACTACAACCGGCCGCCGCGGCTGCACCCGCCGGCGCGCACCCGCGAGTTCTCGCTGCCGACCGAGCCCCAGCGGCCCGACAAGGCGCCGATCCCGGTCGTGATGCTGCTGTCGCCGCTGTTGATGAGTGGCTTCATGTACTGGCGGACGGGCTCGATCTACTCCCTCATGTTCATGATCCTGATGCCGCTCATGATGCTGCTCAACGCCTCGGGCACGCGGCGGCAGCAGAAGGCCCGCTACCAGGCGCAGCTCGCGGAGTTCCACCGCCGGCGCGCCGACGTCGAGCAGGCCGCCGTCGCGTCCCTCGTCGACGAGCGCGGGCAGCGGCGGTCGGTCTACCCCGATCCGGCCTCCGTCCTGCTGTTCGCGACCGGCCCGCGCGCCCGGCTGTGGGAGCGGCGCCGCTGGGACCCGGACTTCCTCGAGCTCAGGCTCGGCACGAGCGACCTGCCGTCGGACGTCGTCGTCAAGGACGCCACGCGCGAGCAGCACGAGGGTCCACTGCGGTGGACGGCGCCGGACGTGCCCGCCGTCGTGCCGCTCGCCACGACCGCCGTCCTGGGTGTCTGCGGGCCCGAGGACGAGTGCCTCTCGACGACGGCCTGGCTCGTCGCCCAGGTCGCCGCGCTGCACTCGCCGGCCGACGCGTCGCTGTGGATCTTCACCGACCGCTCGCGCGCGCAGGACTGGGAGTGGGCCAAGTGGCTGCCGCACGCCCGCACGAGCGACGACCACCCGCGTGCGGCCCGGCTGTCCTTCGAGGACGAGGACCGCGCGGGCATGATCTCGGAGCTGACGGCTCTCGTCGACCGGCGCAAGGAGCTCGACACGGACGAGCGGCAGGCCCTGCCCTCGGTCGTGGTCGTCCTGGACGGCGCACGTGAGCTGCGCATGGCCCCCGGCATGACCTCGCTGCTCAAGTCGGGTGTCTTCGTGCACGTGTACTTCGTGTGCCTCGACCGCACCCCGCGCGAGCTCCCCGAGGAGTGTCGCGCGGTCGTCGAGCTGTCCGGCGACCGGCTCGACCTGCAGACCTCCGCCGAGCGGCACGTCGACGGCGTGCGCCGCGACGTCGTCGAGCCGGCTTGGCTCGAGCGGCTCGGCCGCGCCCTCTCGCCCATCCGCGACGTGAGCACCGAGGACCTCAGCTCGACGCTCCCGGCCGCGAGCCGGCTGCTCGACGTGCTCGGCCTGGACCGGCCGAACGGTGGCGCCCTCGTCCGACGCTGGTCCGGCGGCGGACGCACGACCCGGGCGGTCATCGGCGAGGGCCTCGAAGGACCATTCTCGATCGACGTCCGCGCCGACGGCCCGCACGGCCTCGTCGCCGGCACCACCGGCTCGGGCAAGTCCGAGCTGCTGCAGACGATCATCGCGTCGCTCAGCGTCGCGAACCGACCGGACGAGTTCAACTTCGTGCTGATCGACTACAAGGGCGGCGCGGCGTTCAAGGACTGCCAGCACCTGCCCCACACGGTCGGCATGGTGACCGATCTCGACGGCCACCTGACGACGCGCGCGCTGGAGTCGCTCGGCGCCGAGCTGCGCCGTCGCGAGCACCAGCTGGCGGACGCCGACGCGAAGGACATCGAGGACTACCTCGCCGCCCGGCGGCCCACCGACGAGCCCATGCCGCGACTGCTCATCATCATCGACGAGTTCGCGGCGCTCGTCGCCGAGCTGCCCGACTTCGTCACGGGCCTGGTCGACGTGGCCCGGCGGGGGCGATCCCTCGGCGTGCACCTGATCCTGGCCACGCAGCGTCCCGCCGGCGTCGTGAACGCCGAGATCAAGTCGAACACCAACCTGCGCATCGCCCTGCGGGTCACCGACGCCAACGACTCGGACGACGTCATCGAGTCGAAGGCCGCGGCCGAGATCCCCAAGGCCTTCCCCGGCCGCGCCTACGCCCGACTCGGGCACTCCTCCCTCATCCCGTTCCAGAGCTCGCGGGTCGGCGGCCGGCCGGTCGGTGACGAGCGACCCGAGCTGCAGTCGCGCGGGTTCGGGGTGCACGAGCTGCTCGTGCCGGCCACCACCGGGACCGACGAGGAGGACGTGTCGGTGCCCACCGACCTGGCGTCCCTCGTCGGCGCGATCCGCGAGGCGAACGACCTCGTCGGCCTGCCGCCCATGCGCAAGCCCTGGCTGCCGCCCCTGCCCGAGACGATCACGCTCGACCAGCTGGCGGCGCCGTCCGCCCCGGAGGACGACGCGACGGCGGACATCGCGCCGATCGTCTTCGGCCGCGTCGACCGGCCGCACCTGCAGCAGCAGGAGAACGCCGTGTGGGACCTGCAGCGGGCCGGTCATCTCGTGATCGCCGGACAGTCCCGCTCGGGACGCTCGTGGGCCCTGCGCACGCTGGCCGCCGCGATCGCGCGGCAGACCTCCCCCACGGACGTCCACGTGTTCGGGATCGACGCCGGCAACAACGCGCTGCTGCCGCTCGTGTCGCTGCCGCACGTCGGCGCGGTCGTCACGCGGACGCAGATCGACCGGCTCTTCCGGCTCTTCGACCACCTCGGTCGAGAGCTCACGCGTCGGCAGCAGCTGCTCGCCGAGCAGGGCTTCGCCGACGTCGCGGAGCAGCGCGCAGCCGTCGCCCCCGAGCAGCGGCTGCCGTACCTCGTCGTCCTGCTCGACCGCCTCGAGGGCTTCACGAGCGCCTTCGAGTCCGTCGACGGCGGCGTGCTGCTCGAGCGCCTCGTCGGCCTGCTCCAGGAGGGCGTCGGCGCGGGCATCCGCATCGTGATCGGTGCCGACCGGTCGGGCGTCCTGGGCCGCTACGCCCTGCTGGTCGACGACCGGATCGTGCTGTCGATGAGCGATCCCTCGGACTACTCCGTGATCGGCCTGCCCACCAAGCAGGTTCCCGCCCACGTCCCGCCCGGACGCGGCTTCCGTGCGGGCGAGCGTCCTCAGGAGATCCAGTTCGCACTGCTGGAGGGCTCCGGCGAGGGCACCGCGCAGGTGCGCGCGCTGCACGAACTGGGCCGGGCCGTCGCGGAGCGTCACGGCACCCTGCCACGCGACCTGCGTCCGCACCGGATCGACGAGCTCCCGGTCGCGATCGGCCTCGACGAGGCACTCGCCCTCGAACCGGCCGAGGCATCGCTCAGTCCGACGTTCGTGCCGATCGGCGTCGGCGGCGACGAGCTGACGCTGCGCGGCTTCGACCCGCTGCTGACCGGCCCGGGCTTCCTCGTCGCAGGACCTCCGCGCTCCGGCCGCAGCACCGCCCTGCTGCTGCCGGTCGGGCGCCACCTGTCCCGTCGGCTCGACGTCCTGGTGATCGCGCCGCGACGCTCGCCCCTGCGCGACCTGGCCGATCGCCGGGTGCGCGTGCTGACCGGCTCCGAGCCGATCGAGGAGGTCCGGGAGGCTCTCGCGGGCCTGCGGCGCCAGCATCTCGTCGTCGTGGACGACTTCGAGGTGCTCGGTGCGGACTCGCCCGTCGGTCAGCTGCTCGGGGAGACGCTCGGCGGGATGCGTGACACGCCGAACGCGATGATCGTCGCCGGCGGCATCGACGAGCTCGGTGCGGTCTACCGCGGCCTGCCGTCGGACCTCAAGCGCGGCCGGACCGGGTTGGTCCTGGCCCCACGGGCCTCGAACGACGGCGACGTGCTCAACGCCCGGCTGCCGCGCTCCGTGGGTGCCGCGGTGCCGCCCGGACGCGGCGTGCTGATCTCGCCGTCGGGCTTCGCGTGGGTGCAGGTACCGAAGTCCTGAGACGAGACCGGCCCCGCCCGGGGTGGGCGGGGCCGGACTCGGTGGTCTTTCAGCGGGGCGACTGCAGCGGCGACAGCACGGGGTGCTGGTCGGCCTCCTTGGCGCCCTCGGCGAACTTGTTGTGCTGGAACGCGACGTCGGTTCCTGCGTTCGAGAACGCCTGGCACAGCTGCGTGAGCGCCTGCTTGAACTGGATCCACGCCTCGTTGAACTCCTTGGCGCCGGTGGACTGCCACTCCTCGTTCGCCTGGTTCAGGGAACCATCGACGTTCGTGATCATGACGTCCGTCTCCTGCATGGACTTGTTGAGCGTGTTGTACAGCGCGTAGAGATCTTCGATCCGTGCTTGCACCATCGGGAATTCCCCCTCGTCGTGTGGCCCCGGTCATGGCTGGGAGCCGTTCGTGGACACCGGCAGCCTAACCGAGGAGCGGCCGTTCTGGTCAGTGTGCATGGTCCTTTCGGACCATCCACCCCCCGGAACCGGGGGGTGGCGCGAATTCTCCACCGGGGCCCGCCGTCGCGGTCGTTTCCGCGCTTTTGCCGTGTCCGCCCGGCGCGGAGGCGAGGCCGCGGGTCTCGTTCCGGCGCCTCGTCGGCCGATTCCGATGGCTCGAAGTGGCTACATCCGTGCGCTAGCGTGTCCCTCGAGTGCGGGGCAGGGGGAAGGAACCACACGATGACACCCGAGGACACCGAGGACACGACGGAACTGAACCTGTTCCGGCACACGCTGACGTCGGCCAGGACCACCGTGGTGAGTTGCGGCGAGACCGTGCACTCCGGCTACGGCTCCCCGCTCGACGCGATCGCCAACCCGCTCGCGAACGGCGGGTGGGTGTGCCCCGAGGCCGACGAGTGGATCGCCGAGCTGAAGGACCAGTGCCAGGGCATCCCCGAGGCATTCGACGACGCCGTCTCCACGATCCAGAGCCGGATCAACTCCGAGCCCGACCGGGTCCCCGAGAACGACTGGCGCGGCACCGTGTGGCCGAAGCACTGGTCGATGCGCTGAGGCCGGAGGAGACGCCATGACCACGGTCGAGATCGACATCGAGAAGATCGGCTCCGCCATCACGGCCGCCGAAGGGTTCGTCGAGCGGATCGACGGCCAGCGGGCCCGCGCCACGTATGCGACGCCGATCTCGCTGCCCACCCTCTCCGAGGACACCCTCGGCAAGAAGTCACGCTGGCTCGAGGACAACCTCGAGGAGCTGCGCACGCGGCGCGACCTGGCCATCCTGCTCGACCGCGAGGGCACGGGCACGGCGACGTACGAGGTCGCCTCCGACACCCTCACGAACGTCCAGGAGCTGCTCGGCAAGGAGCTCGCCCACGCGACCGCCGACCTCGGCTACGACCCGGATCCGGAGGATCTCCAGCGGATCGCCGGGGTGCTCGCGACATGGCAGCGCGACCCCGAGGTCATGGCCGCCATGTACACCGAGCTCGGCCCCGACGGCACGGTCGGCGCGATGGCCAACATCGCGACCGCGATGAGCTACAGCGGCGTCCCCTACGACGACCTCGCCGCGTTCGCCGACCAGGTCCGCAGCGGTCTCGCGACGGCCTCCAACGCCCCGGGCTTCCCCGCGACGTGGTTCGGCGAGGAGCTCGTGCGCTACAGCGTCGCCCCGCTGCTGACCGACGAGGAGCAGCGCGCCTTCGACGACGAGTTCGGTATCGGCATGAACGGCGCCAACATCCTCACGTACTTCATGAAGGACACGAACTACTCCGACGACTTCCTGCTCGGCGCCGCGAACACGCTGGACGACTTCGAGCGGCTCGCCAAGGACGGCTACATGCCGGCCGAGGTCTGGTACTCCCACAACGGCTACGGCCCGCTGGACACCGGCAACGACACCGGTTGGTACGACGATCCGATGGCCGCGATCATGCACAACCTCGGCGAGAACCCACAGGCCGGCCTGACCTTCTTCACCGAGCCCACGGCCGACGGCTGGAACCGCCAGGACTACTACTTCGACGAGCGCGAGTGGAAGGCCGACGGGTACGGCGGCATCTCGCACGCCGCCGAGGGCATCGGCACCGACGCGACGAACCTGACGAACGACCCCGAGGCGACCACGAAGCTCGTGTCGTCCTTCTTCGACCTCATCGCCGACAGCGACGGCTTCAACGCCAACGACGCGCAGGCCGCATCGCCGTACGTGGCCGACCTCATGAAGTTCTACATGCCCGCGGTCGACACCGCGCTGCGGTTCCCGAACGAGGACGGCACCGCCGACTCGCAGTCGCTGACGATCGACAACTTCGGCACGTTCGACCACTATCCGGTCATGTTCACCGACGATCTCGACTCCCTGATGCAGGTCGCGATGAGCACGGGCGACGGCGCCGGCAGCATCGCCGAGGGCATCGGCGCCTACCAGCAGACCCAGGTCAACAACATCTCGGCCGCGCTGGCAGCCGACCCGGACAACCCGGACCTGCGGATGCAGCTGCGCGACGTCCTGCAACGCTCGGCGTCCCTGCAGGGATTCGGCGAGTACTCCATCGGCCAGGTCGAGATCGACGGCGCCGAGAGTCGCGACGCGCAGCGGCAGGCCTTCATCGACCTCGTCGGCGACGCGGCCGGGCTCGTGCCGCTGCCGGGCGCGGACGCCGTCGGCGACTGGGGCAGCAAGCTGATCGACTTCGGCTACAGCCAGGCCGTCGACCTCGGCAAGGACGCCGCCGGCGACGCCTTCACGTCCGAGGCGGCCGCCGCCACCGACAACGCCAACGACCGCGCCGCGGCGGGCACGAACCGGGTCAAGATCACGGCCTACCTCGCCCTCGTGGAGTCCGGTGTCATCGAACGCGACGAGGTGCCCGACTCGTTCTACCGCAACGGCCGGCTGATCAGCGTGGGCGACATCTCCGCGGACCAGCTGTCCTCGTACGCCCAGACCGCGATGTCGGGGGTCAGCTCGTACGCGTCGAACAACGACCTCGAGGGACCGTACAAGGACGAGTTCATCGACTACTACGGTCCGGCTGGAGGCTGAGGGTGCGACGACTCATCGCGGTGCTGGCCGTCGTCGCGGCCTGCGCCGCGTGCGGCGAGGACGACCCGGCCGCCGACCACCCGCAGTTGCTGCAGCAGTCCGACCTGCCTGACGTCTCGAAGGTGGAGGCGGACGAGGGCCACAGTGCGAGCAAGACCGTCTGCGCGCCCCTGGACGTCGAGTGGAACGTCGCATCCACCGAGGGCGAGCCGGCGTTCCTGCGGTACACCCTCGACGGCGGCGACTCGGTCGTGTCGACGGTGCAGGGTGTCGCGCTGACCCAGTCGTCGATCGACTACACGTTCGACCGGGTCGACGCGGCGATCGAGGAGTGCGTCACCGACCCGCCGCCGCACGGGACCTTCGCGCGGCTCGACGGGCTGCCCGACGGTGCGATCGGGTTCGTCGAGACCCAGGAGACCTCGAAGGGCACCCGCACGACCGAGCGCGCCTACGGCCGCGTCGACGACGAGCACGCCGCCGTCGTCACCGTGACGCACACCGGCGACGGCGAGCCGTCGGTCACGGTCGCCGAACTGCTGCCGAAGGCCCTCGACCGGGCCCAGGACGACTGAGTCACCCGACGAGGTCGCCGACGACCTGCGCCGTCCGCGCGAGGTCCTCGTCGGTCACCGTGTCGTCGAAGGTGAACCGGATCGCGGTCTGCGCGGTCTCGCGGTCGAGGCCCATCGCGGTCAGGACGTGGCTGGGCTCGTCGCTGCCGGCGGCACACGCCGAGCCGCTGGACGACACGATGCCGCGGGCGTCGAGATCGACGAGGACCGACTCACCGCTGCGGGCGGCGCCGGTGAACACGAACGACGCGTGCCCCGGGAGGCGGCGGGTGGGATGACCCGTGAGCCGCGCTCCCGCCACCCGGTCGCGCACCGCGGCCACGAAGCGGTCGCGGCGGTCGCTCACGACCGCCGGGTCCCCGTGCGTCAGCTCGAGTGCCGTCGCGATCGCCACGGCGCCCGCGACGTCCTCGGTGCCCGAGCGCCGGCCGTCCTGCTGTCCTCCGCCGTGCACGAGCGGCTCCCAGCGTTGGCGCCGATCGGCCCAGAGCACGCCGATTCCCTTCGGGGTGCCGAGCTTGTGACCTGACAGGCTCAGCGCCGTGACGCCCAGAGCGCGCACGTCGAGGTCGAGCCATCCGCCGGCCTGCACGGCATCGGTGTGGAACGGCACGCCCCGCTCCCCCGCGACCGCCGCCAGCTCGACGACCGGCTGGATCGTGCCGACCTCGTTGTTGGCGCACTGCACGCTGACGAGGGTCGTGTCCTCACGCAGCCGCCTCGCGAGCTCGCCGGGATCGACGAGCCCCTCCGCGTCGACCGGCAGCACCTCGATCTCGAAGCCCAGCCGGCCGAGCCACTGCGCCGACTCCAGCACGGCGGGATGCTCCACCGCGCTGACGAGGACGTGACGGCCGCGCGGGTCGGCGAGCGCGACCCCCTTGACCGCCGCGTTGTCGGACTCGGTGCCGCCCGAGGTGAACGTGACCTCGGCGGGCCGGGCGCCCAGCGAGCGCGCCACGCGGGCCCGGGCATCGTCGAGCGCGCGGCGGGCGGCCGCCCCGACCTCGTGGTGGCTCGCGGGGTTGCCGAAGTCGCGGGTCAGGTACGGCCACATCGCCTCGAGCACCTCCCGGCGCACGGGAGAGGTCGCGGCGAGGTCGAGGTACGTCACGAGATCCGCACGTCCAGGCCGAGGTCGAGGTTCGCGACGGCATGCGTCAGGGCGCCGACGCTGATGACGTCGACCCCGGTCGCGGCGATCGCCCCGATCGTGTCGAGACGGACCCCGCCGGACGCCTCCACGAGGGCCCGGCCGTCGACGAGCTCGACGCCCCGACGCAGGTCCTCGACCGAGAAGTTGTCGAGCATGATCGTGTCGACCCCACCTGCGAGCACCGGCTCGATCTGGTCGAGCCGGTCGACCTCGACCTCGACGTGCGTCGTGTGCGGGAGCCGGGCGCGTGCGTCGCGGATCGCCGTGGTCACGTCGTCGACGAGGGCGAGGTGGTTGTCCTTGGCCATCACCGCGTCGGACAGGCTGAAGCGGTGGTTGTGGCCGCCGCCGCACCGCACGGCATGACGTTCGAGGGCGCGCAGGCCCGGCGTCGTCTTGCGGGTGTCGACGACCCGCACGCCCGGTCCGGCGGCCTCGACGTACGCAGCCGTCAGGGTCGCGATCGCACACATCCGCTGGACGAGGTTCAGCGCGATCCGCTCGCTGCGCAGCACCGCCCGGGCGTTGCCGCGGATCGTCGCGAGCCGCGCTCCGGGCTCGAAGGCCTCACCGTCGCGAACCCACAGCGTCACGTCGGCATCGGGATCGACGGCCGTCATCGCCACCTCGACGACGTCGGCGCCGGCGAACATGCCGGCCTCGCGCGCGACGAGGTCGGCGGTCGCGACCGCGTCGGCCGGGATGAACACCTCCGACGTCAGGTCGCCGTGCGGGGCGTCCTCGTCGAGTGCCGCCTCGACGACGCGCTGGACCTGTCGGCGCTCAAGCATGCGGCACCTCGCGCCGGGTCGTCGAATGGACCGCCCACGACGGGTCGGTCGCCGGGAAGTCGGTACGGAAGTGACCGCCGCGCGACTCGCGGCGGGCGAGCGCGGCCGTGACGACGGCGCGGGCGACGACGAGCAGGTTGGCGTCCTCGGCGGACTTGGCGTCCGTGACCTCGGGAGCGACCCAGCCGGAGAGCACATCGAGCGCCTCCCGCAGATCGGTCGCGTTGCGCGACAGGCCGGCCGCGTCCCACATGACGTGCTGCAGGTCGGTCCGACCGAAGGCCTCGGTGCCACCCACGACGTCGACGGTCTCCGGCTCGGCCCAGTCGGCGTCGAACGCGGCGGCGGGCAGGTCGGGATCGAGGACGGCATCGCCGACCCGACGGCCGAACACCGCACCCTCCAGCAGCGAGTTGGACGCGAGCCGGTTCGCCCCGTGCAGTCCGGTGCAGGCGACCTCGCCGACCGCGAACAGACCGGGCACCGACGTGCGACCCCACAGGTCGGTGCGGACTCCGCCCATGAAGTAGTGCGCGGCGGGCGTGACCGGGATCGGCTCACGGGACCAGTCGAAGCCCCGGGCACGCACCACCGCGTCGATCGTCGGGAACCTCCGGGCGAGGAACTCCGCGCCGAGCGCCGTGGCGTCGAGCCGGACCGGTCGACCCGCCTGCCGGGCCATCTGGTCGGCGATCCCGCGGGCGACGACGTCGCGCGGGGCCAGCTCGGCGGCGGGGTGGACCTCGAGCATGAAGCGGCGGCCGGCGTCGTCGACCAGGACCGCGCCCTCGCCGCGAACGGCCTCGGACACCAGGGGGTTGCCGGGGACGGCCAGCGAGGTGGGGTGGAACTGGTGGAACTCCAGGTCGGCCGCCACCGCACCGGCCCGCAAGGCGATCGCGAGCCCATCGCCGGTCGCCACGGCGGGGTTCGTCGTGTGCGGGAACAGCTGGCCCGCTCCGCCCGTCGCCAGCACGACCGCGTCGGCCGCCATGACCCGACCCTCGGACGAGTCACCGAGCAGGCGCACCCCGCACGCGCGTCCGTCGCGCATCACGACGTCGACGACCGTCGTGTCCTCGAGGACGCGCACGTCGCTCGCCCGCAGCCGGGCGATCAGCGCCGTGGCGATCGCCGCGCCGGTGGCATCGCCGCCGGCGTGCAGGATCCGCTCGTGCGAGTGGGCTGCCTCGAGTCCGCGGGCCAGCCGGCCGTCGTGGACGTCGAAGAGGACGCCGCGAGCGATCAGCTCCGCCACGGCCTCCGGTCCCTCGGCGCACAGGACCTCGGCGGCCTCGTCGTCGGACAGCCCGGCACCAGCGGAGAGGGTGTCGGCGACGTGAGAGGCGACGGTGTCGTCCGGATCGGTGACGACGGCCACGCCGCCCTGCGCGTAGAACGTGTTCGACTCGACGAGTCGGGTCTTGGTCACGAGCGTGACGGTCACGCCGGGCCGGGCGACGGCGTCGAGCGCCGTGGTCAGGCCGGCGACTCCCCCGCCGACGACGACGACGTGGGTCATGACCGCGCCTCGGCGGTCACCGGCCGGGGCTGCGCCGCGAGCATCCGCTCGAGCGCGACCTTGGCGTCGGTCGCGACCTCGTCGGCCACGACGATCTCGTTGCGGACCTCGCCCTCGACGAGGCCGTCGAGCACCCAGGCCAGGTAGCCCGGATGGATCCGGTACATCGTCGAGCACGGGCACACGACGGGGTCGAGGCAGAAGATCGTCTTGTCCGGGTGCTGGGCGGCGAGCCGGTTGACCATGTTGATCTCCGTGCCGACGGCGATCACCGCGCCGGCGGGCTGGGCCGCGATGAACTTCTGGATCGCGTCGGTGGATCCGCTCGCGTCCGCCGCGTCGACGACCGCCATGGGGCTCTCGGGGTGCACGATGACCTTGCAGCCGGGGTGCTCGGCGCGTGCCTGCTCGATCTGGGCGACGCTGAACCGCTTGTGCACCGAGCAGAAGCCGGGCCACAGCAGCACCCGCGCGTCGCGCAGCACCTGCTCGTCGACCCCGAGGCCGGGCCGGCGCGCGTTGATCATCGGCATCTGCTCGAGCGGCACGCCCATCGCCTTCGCCGTGTTGCGGCCGAGGTGCTGGTCGGGGAAGAACAGCACCCGCCGGCCCCGCTCGAAGGCCCACTCCAGCACCGTCGAGGCGTTCGACGAGGTGCACACGATGCCGCCGTGGCGTCCGCAGAACGCCTTGAGCGCCGCCGAGGAGTTCATGTACGTGACGGGGACGACGGGTGTGCCGTCCTCGTCGGCGTACAGCTCCATGAGGTACTCCCACGCCGTCTCGACGGAGTCCTCGTCAGCCATGTCGGCCATCGAGCAGCCGGCTGCGAGGTTCGGCAGGATGACGCGCTGTTCGGGCCGGGCCAGGATGTCGGCGGTCTCGGCCATGAAGTGCACGCCGCAGAACACGATCGTCTCGGCGTCCGGCTTCGTGAGAGCGGCGTTCGCGAGCTGGAACGAGTCACCGACGAAGTCGGCGTACTGCACGACCTCGTCCCGCTGGTAGAAGTGCCCCAGGATCACGAGCCGGTCGCCGAGCGAGTCCTTCGCGGCGCGGATGCGCGCGTGGAGCTCGTCGTCGGACATCCGCTGGTACGCCGCGGGCAGCTGACCGGGCCGCGTGACCGGCGCGGGGATCACGTCGTCCTCCGAGGCGCCCGGACCATAGCCGGGGAACCGGTCGAACTCCCACGGCCCCTTCGCCAGGTCGGCGTCGCACGTGCTGCCGGGCGCCGACACGACGAGGTCGTTGATCGAGATGGTCATGGTCGCTCCAGTCGATAGAGGGCGGGAGGGCGGTGGCTCGCACCGGTGACGTGCCGGCCGGTGGCGACGAGGCTCGGGTGCGCGAGCGCCTGCCGGCGGAAGTTGGCGGGGTCGAGGCGGACCTGCCGGACCGCCTCGTGGACCTCGCGCAGCTGGGCGATCGTGAACTCCTCGCCCGTGAACGCGTGCGCGATGTCGGAGTACGTGATCTTGGCGCGCAGCCGGCCGAGCGCGTACGTGACGATGTCGTTGTGGTCGAAGGCCAGCGCCGGGACCTCGTCGGCGACGAACCACTCGACGTTCTCGCCGTCGATCGCGCGGGCGTCCTCGTCGGGACGCACGAGCGCCCAGTACACGATCGAGACGACGCGGTCGGGCGAGCGGTCGAGTCCACCGAAGCTGTACAGCTGCTCCAGGTGCGACGGCTCCAGGCCCGTCGTGCGCTGCAGCGTGCCGCGTGCCGAGCCGACGAGGTCCTGCGCCGGCTCCAGGGGCCCGCCGGGCAGCGCCCACCGGCCGAGGAACGGCTCGCGGATCCGCTTCACGAGCGGCAGCCAGAGGGTGTCGCGACCGGTCACGGGATGGGGACGCAGCGCGAAGATGACCGTCGACACCGCCAGCTCGATCCGCTGCCGCACGACGACCACCTCCTTAGGGTCGCCGCGACCTTAACCGCTTCCTTTTGGTCATGTCAACCCTAAGTCTCGCGAGTCGGCGAGCGGCGTGTCGAGACCACTGCCCGTCACCGGTAGTCGCGGGAGCGGTGGCCGGGCGGCAGGGCGGGATCGAGCAGGGGCTCGATGACCTCGGCCACGAGGTTGACCGCGCCCTGCTGGTGCTCGAGCCGGCCGCGCACCACGACCGCCGCACTCGAGCGGGCGACCGTCCGGTGTCGCTGCCACACCGCGTCGAAGACGACGACGTTGAGCATCCCGGTCTCGTCCTCGAGGTTGAGGAACGTGACGCCACCGGCGGTGTAGGGGCGCTGCCGGTGGGTGATCAGTCCCGCCACCCTGATCCTGCGGTCCGTTTCATGATCGGCCAGAGAGCCCACGGCCAGGATTCCTGCCGCGTCCAGCATCGTCCGCAGGTGCGCGAACGGATGCTCCCTCGGCGAGATCCGGGTGGACTCGAGGTCGGCCAGGGTCAGCTCGACGTCGCTCATCCCCGGCAGCATCGGCGGCGGCGCCACGATCGCCGTGCCCGGCAGCCGGTCCTCGGCGTCGGTGTGGCCGGCGTTCCACAGCGCCTGCCGCCGCGAGAGCCCGAAGCCGTCGAAGGCACCCGCGGTCGCCAGCTGCTCCTGCTGGGCGCGGGTCAGCCCGCACCGACGCAGGACGTCGGCCATGTCGGTGAACGGCCGACGCTCCCGCGCCGCGACGATCCGCTCGGCATCGGCGACCCCGATCCCCTGCACCGACGTCAGGCCCAGCCGGACGGCGTGCCGACCGTCGCGGCGGTGCACCGAGAGGTCGGCGTCGGGGTCGAACGGTCCCACCGGCGGCTGGTCGTGCGCGGCACAGGCCTCGAGACCCGTCGGACCGGGCGATCCCTCGAGGTCGGCGTGCACCCCCGACAGTGCGATGTCGGGCCGGCGCACCTCGACGCCGTGCCGGCGGGTGTCGGCGACGAGCGACTGCGGCGAGTAGAACCCCATCGGCTGGGCACGCAGCAACCCGGCCAGGAAGGCCGCCGGATGGTGCAGCTTGAGCCAACTGCTCGCGTAGACCAGCAGCGCGAAGCTGATCGCGTGGCTCTCGGCGAAGCCGAAGTTCGCGAACGCCTGGATCCGGCCGTAGATGTCGTCGGCGCGCTCGCCGGTGATGCCGTGCTCCTTCATCCCCGCATACAACTGGGCGCGCAGCCGGTCGATCTTCTCGATGCCGCGCTTGGACCCCATCGCGCGGCGCAGCAGGTCGGCCTCGTCGCCCGTGCAGTTGCCGAGCGCCATCGCGATCTGCATGAGCTGCTCCTGGAACAGCGGGACGCCCAGCGTGCGCGCCAGGATCGGCTCGAGCACCTCGTGCGGGTAGGTGATCTCCTCCTCGCCGAGCTTGCGCCGGATGTACGGGTGCACCGCGCCGCCCTGGATGGGACCGGGCCGGATCAGCGCGATCTCGATGACCAGCTCGTAGAACCGGCGTGGCCGCAGTCGCGGAAGCGTGCCGATCTGGGCGCGGCTCTCGACCTGGAACACCCCGATCGAGTCGGCGCGGCACAGCATGTCGTAGACGCCCTGCTCCTCCTTGGGGATCGTCGCGAGCGACCAGTCCTCGCCGACGCGGTCGCGGACGAGGTCGAAGGTGTACTGGATCGCGCCGAGCATCCCGAGCCCGAGCAGGTCGAACTTCACCAGCCCCATGTAGGCGCAGTCGTCCTTGTCCCACTGCAGGACCGTGCGGCCGGGCATCCGGGCCCGCTCGATCGGCACGACCTCGCCCACCGGCCGCTCGGTCAGCACCATGCCGCCGGAGTGGATGCCCAGGTGCCGGGGTGCCTTCATCGCCTGCTCGGCCAACGCCACGACCGGCGCCGGGATGTCGTCCGCCTGTCCGGAGTCCTCGGTGCGGATCGAGCTCCACGAGTCGATCCGCTTGCTCCACGCGTCCTGCTGGCCGACGGAGTACCCCAGCGCCTTGGCCATGTCGCGCACCGCGGACTTCGGGCGATAGCTGATGACGTTGCAGACCTGGGCGGCGTTGCGGCGGCCGTACTTGTCGTAGACCCACTGGATGACCTCCTCGCGGCGGTCGGAGTCGAAGTCCACGTCGATGTCGGGCTCCTCGTCGCGCGAGGCCGACAGGAACCGCTCGAACGGCAGTCCGTAGGCGATCGAGTCGACGGCGGTGATCTCGAGGGCGTAGCAGACCGCCGAGTTCGCCGCCGAGCCGCGACCCTGGCACAGGATGCCGCGCCCGCGCGCGAACGCGACGATGTCGTGGACGATGAGGAAGTAACCGGCGAAGTCCTTGTCCTCGATCACCGCGAGCTCGCGCTGCAGCCGCGCCTCGGCCCCCGCACGGTCGTGCGCGTAGAGCTTGTCGGCGCCGCGGCGCACCAGCTCGCGCAGCCAGCTCATCGGCGTGTGACCGGGGGGCACCTCCTGCTTCGGCAGCCGCGGCGAGGCCTTGCGCAGGTCGAACGCGCACGCGTCGGCGACCTCGACCGAGCGGGCCACCGCCCCGGGCCACCGCGCGAACCGCTCGGCCATCTCCGCCCCCGAGCGCAGGTACGGCGGCGGCGCCAACCAGCCGTCGAGGTCGGCGAGACTGCGCCGGGCCCGCACCGCGGCGAAGGCCTGCGCCAGCCGGGCGTCGCCCGGTCGAGCGGCGTGCACGTTGCCCGTGGCCACGACCGGCAGGCCCAGGCTCGCCGCCCAGCCGGCCAGCGCGTCGTTGGCCGGGCCGTCGCCCGGTCCCCCGTGGTCGGTCAGCTCGACGACGACGGAGTCGGCACCGAACAGGTCGACGAGACGGCGCAGCCCGGTGATCCCCTCGCGGCGTGCCCAGCCCTTGCGGCACCCGGTCAGCACGGTCCACCGGCCCCGACCCCGGTCGACCAGCTCGTCGAGGTCGTAGGCCGGCCGGCCCTTCTCGTCGCCGGCGAGGTTCGCCTCGGTGATCGCGGCGGCCAGGGCGTGGTAGCCCTCGACACCGCGGGCCAGCACCAGCAGGTGGTCACCCTCGGGATCGGGCGCGCCGTTCTGCGGCCCCGTCAGACCGAGCGACAGCTCCGCGCCGTACACGGTGCGCAGACCGTGCAACCGGGACGCCTCGGCGAACCGCGCGGCACCGCTGAAGCCGTCGTGGTCGGTCAGCGCGAGGGCGGACAGGCCCAGCCGCACGCCCTCGCGCACGAGCTCCTCGGGGTGGCTCGCCCCGTCGAGGAAGCTGTGGTTGCTGTGGCAGTGCAGCTCGGCGTACGGCACGGCGTGCTCGGGCCGCTCGACGGTCTCCGCGGGCCGGTAGCTGCCGCGCTTGCGGCTGAACGCCGGTCCGTCCCCACCATCGGGCACCGGCGCCGGATCCTTCCACCGTCCGGACAGCCGCGCCTCGAGCTCGCGCCACGAGATGTCCGGGTTGTTCCACCCCATCAGCGGGCTCCCTTCCGGTGGTCGAGTGGCTCCGCGAGGAACGAGCGGGCGTATCGAGACCACCCATGGCTGGTCGATGCCGTCACCCGTCCGGGTTTCGAGGCTTCGGGCGCTGGGCGCCCTCGCACCTCAACCACCTCGAGCGGTCGGCCGCGCAGCGGCCTCGGCCCTCGGTCAGTCATAGCGGGCCTCGACCCACCAGCGGCCGTTCTCGACGACCATGAGCCACGCACTGCCGTCGACGCCGACGACCTGGAAGCGGGCGACCCGACGGGCCGCGGCCTCGTCCCACCAGTGCTCGTCGACCGGCCACGGGCCGGCCCACGCCGCCACCGGCTGCCAGCCCAGGTCCTCGGCGGGCAGGAAGCGCGTGGGCACCCCCGAGAGCGCGCCCCGACCGCTGACCCGCACCGGCAGGCCCTCGGCGCCCACGACCTGCGCGGGCGCCGGCTCGGAGAACACCGTGGCCGGAGCAGGTGGGGGCACGCTGCCTGGCCACGGCCGGTCGACGGGACGCACCGAGGCGGGGCGCTCGCCCCACGGCGCCGACAGCCGCCGCTCCGCCGGGCCGCGCCCGCCCTGGACGCCCACCGAGCGCACGCCCTCGGGTCCGACGAGCGACTGCAGGCGCGCGACCGACCGCTCGACGTGCTCGTCGGGGCCGCCGCCGAACAGCCCTTCGGCATGATCGCCCAGCGGCTCGACCTCGACGGGGACGAACCCCACCGACACGACGGGTCCGCCGGGGGGCAGCGCGCTGAGCTGCCAGCGCAGCCGGTCGAGCACGTCCACGGAGGAGAACCAGCGCGGATGCCGCCACAGCCGCGCCGCGACGTCCTCGCCCGAGGCCAGACTCGCGGTGACCTCGATCCGCAACGACGCGCACACGAGCGCCCGGCGGTCGAGTCCGCGGACGAACTCCTCGGCGGTCCGCCGGGCGCTGAACACGACGGCCTCGGCGCGCTCCAGCGGCGGCTCGAAGCCGACGGACGCGACCAGCTCCGGTGGCGCGGCGCGGCGCGACACCCCCCGTGGCTCCTCACCACGGGCCCAGCGGTGCAGCAATGCGCCGTGCGCACCGAACCGGGCCTGCACGTCGGCCGCGGACAGGGCCGCGAAGTCACCCACCCGGCGCAGCCCCAACCGGCGCAGCACCGTGACGATCCCCAGCGCAGGGTCGCCCTGCCGCCCCCGGCCCGGCACCGCTGTGGGGCGAGCCCCCGCACCCCCGTCGGGGACGTCGAGCACCTCGACCGGCAGATCGCGCAGGAACTCGCCGTTGCCGCCGGCGGCCACGACGACGCAGTCCTGGGCCGCGGCCCGGCGCGCGGCCAGCTCGGCGACGAACACGCCGTCGGCGATCCCGCAGCGCACGTCCCAGACGCCCAGCCCGACCAGGTGCTCGGCGATCACCGCGGCCGCCTCGGCCTCACCGCCGTAGTACCGGTCGGGCACCGCCAGCGCCGCCAGACCCGGACGCAGCGGCGCGACTCCCGGGCTGAGCTCCTCGATCGTGGTCAGCACCTGCTCGAAGGCACGCGCGTCGACCTCGGGCCGGTGGTCGCACACCACGAGGCCCGGGCAGCGCGCCTGCGCATCGCGACGTCGCATTCCGCGGCGGACCCCCTGCGCGCGCGCCGCGGGCGTGCACGCCAGCACGGCGCCCTTGTCCAGCACCGCCAGCGCGGTGCCGGCAGGCTGTTCGCCCAGCTCGACGAGCGCCGGCCAGTCGGGGACCCACACCACCATCGTGCGCATCAGCCCGCCTCCCGGGCCGTCTCGACCCGCTGGACCGGCGGTGCCGTCCGCTCGACGGGCGCCACGTGCAGCTCATGGCTGGGGAACCACAGCCGGCGGCTGCCGGTGACGCGCCCACCGCGCTCGACCTCGACGGTCGCCTGCCGGGCGACGAGGTGGCCGTGGCCTGATTCCGGGCCGGTCCAGACCGCGTCGCGCAGCCGCAGCCGGGCATCGGCGCGGGGCCAGTCGCCGACCGCCACGAGCACCGCCTGGCGCCGGTGCAGTCTCGCCCGCAGGCGTGACGCCTCGCGTTCGGGCAGCAGCACCCCCCGGGCAGCCGTGTGGACCACGACGACCCCCACGGCGTCGACGAGGGCGCCCAGCACGGAGGCCGGGTCGGCGCCGGCGTCGGGCACCCACACGGTGCGGTCGAGGTCCACGCCGACGGCCGATGCGGCCTCGAGCCCCACGCGGTCCGAGCCGACGATCGCGCACCACGCGCCCTCGGCCGACGGACCGGCCATCAGCAGGAACGCGAGGCTGGTCGCATCGACGGAGTAGCTGGCGCCGGGCTGCAGGGCCAGCAGGCCCGACAGCGCCGGATGCGTGGGCAGGGACAGGACCGCCGGACGACCCTGCATCCGCCCGATCCGGGCCCGCAGGTCGCCCACGACATCGGGTGCGGGGACGGCGAGGCTCACCCTTCCATGATCGAACACCTGTTCGAATCAGTCAACCTGTTCGAACACTCCCACGCGGATGGATCGAGCGATCAGCCCAGTTCGATCGCAGCCCCCGGGATCGCGTCGAGCAGCTTGCGCGTGTAGTCCTCGCGCGGATGGGCGAACACCTCGTCGACCGAGGCGTGCTCGACGACCTTGCCGTTCTGCATGACCACGACGTCGTCGGCGATCTGCCGGACGACCGCGAGGTCGTGCGTGATGAACAGGTAGCTCAGTCCCAGGTCGGCCTGGAGGTCGTTCAGCAGCTGCAGGATCTGCGCCTGGACGAGCACGTCGAGGGCCGACACGGCCTCGTCGCAGATGACGACCTCGGGGTCGAGGGCCAAGGCCCGGGCGATCGCGACGCGCTGGCGCTGACCGCCGGACAGCTCGGCCGGGAAGCGGTTCATGACCGTCGTCGGCAGGGCCACCTTGTCGAGCAGGTCGCGCACCTTGGCCTCGCGCTCCTTGCGCGTGCCGACGCCGAACGTCTGCAGCGGCTCCTCGATCGACTGGTAGATCGAGTACAGCGGGTCGAGCGAGGCGTACGGGTTCTGGAACACCGGCTGCATCTTGCGGCGCAGGCGCAGCTCCTGGGCGCGGCTCTCGGGCAGACTCACGTCGGACCCGTCGAACAGCACGCGTCCCGAGGTCGGCTCCAACAGGCCCAGCACCATGCGCGCGACGGTGGACTTGCCCGAGCCGGACTCGCCCACGATCGCCGTCGTGGTGCCGCGACGCAGTCGGAACGAGACGTCGTCGACGGCGATGAAGTCGTTCGTCTGCCACGGGTGCTCGCCGCGCAGCGGGAAGACCTTGGTCAGGTTCTCCACGACGATGACGTCGTCGACGGCAGCCGGGTCGACGTCGTCGCCCAGGTCGACCCGGGCCACCGCGAGGTTGCCCAGCGCCGTGTCCGGCAGCACGATCGACTTCGCCACGAGGTCGTGCCAGCCCTGACGGCGGCGGTTCGACCGGATGAACACGGCCAGCACGATCGCGCCGATGCCGGCGGTCAGCACGACCGAGGCCCACAGGATCAGGGCACGCACGATCGAGCGGGACAGCCCGATCGGGTGCAGCGTGTCCTGATCGACGATCCACAGGCCCCAGGCCCGTTTGCCCGGCGTGTAGCCGCGGTCGGCCGAGAGCTTCCACATGTAGGCCACGTAGTACGCCAGTGTCAGGCCCCCGGCGATCACGAAGCCGAGCTGGAACCCCTTCGCCGTGGCGGCCCAGATCAGCCCGCCGACCACGATGCCCACGAACGCGGGCACGAGCGCCACCAGCAGCGCGTCGAGCACCACGGCCAGGCCACGCTTGATGAGCGACGCGTGCGTCGTCGAGGTCAGTGCCAGGCCCGTGTCCGAGCCCACGTCGGCGACGGTCGACAGGTCGGAGAGTGCATCGGCGGAGACCTCGGTCGAATGCTCCTCGGAGACCACGCCCTCGGCCACCTGGACGGCCCGCTCGCGCACCTCGGCGCGGGCGCTGCGCGACGAGAGCCGCTGAGACGCCAGGGAGGGCGCCTTCGCGACGAGTCGCTGCGTGTACGGGTGCCGCGGGTCCTGCAGGATCTCCAGCGCGGGGCCGGACTCCACGATCTTGCCGCGGTACATCACGACGAGGTGGTCGGCACGCTCCGCGGCCAGGCCCAGGTCGTGCGTGATCAGCAGGACGGCGACGCCGAGCTCGGCGGTGAGCCCATCGAGGTGGTCCAGGATCTGCTTCTGGACCGTGACGTCGAGCGCGGATGTCGGCTCGTCGGCGATCAGCAGCTTCGGCCGGGAGGCCAGGCCCATCGCGATGAGGGCCCGCTGGCGCATACCGCCGGAGAACTCGTGCGGGTACTGGTTCGCGCGGCGGGCGGCGTCGGGCAGACCCGCCTCCTCCAGCAGCTCGGCGACGCGCTCGTCGGCCTCCTTGCCGTGCGCGATGCCGTTCGCGACGAGCGACTCCTTGATCTGCGAGCCGACGCGCCACAGCGGGTTGAGGTTCGACATCGGGTCCTGCGGCACGAGGCCGATCGACGAGCCCCTCAGCGCCAGCACCTCGCGCTGGTCCGCCTTCGTGATGTCGCGACCCTCGAACAGGATCTCTCCCCCGGTGATGACACCCGCGCCGGGCAGCAGGCCGATGACGGCGTGCGCCAGCGTGGACTTGCCCGAGCCGGACTCGCCCACGATCGCCACGGTCTGTCCCGGGTAGATCGCGAGGCTCGCCCCGTCGACCGCGGGCAGGATCTGCGTCTTCTTCTCACCGCGGAACCCGACGTGCAGATCGCGGATCTCCAGCAGCGGGGTCTGGTCGTGCCGGCTCATGACTTCCTCGCCTTCGGATCGAGTGCTTCTCGCACGGCCTCACCCAGCAGGATGAAGCCGAGCACGGTGACCGCAAGGGCCGTCGCCGGAACCCACATGACGACGAGGTGGGTTCCGGCCCGCACCTGGTTCTGCGCGTCGGACAGGTCGTTGCCCCATGACACGACGTTCTGGGGCAGGCCCAGTCCCAGGAAGGACAGGGACGACTCCGACACGATGAAGATGCCCAGCAGGATCGTCGCGGACACGATCACCGGCGAGAGCGCGTTCGGGACGATGTGCCGACGCAGGTTGGCGAGCCGGGACGCGCCGATCGCGGTGGCCGCGTCGACGAACTCGAGGTTCTTGACCTCCAGCACGGCACCGCGCATCTGACGCGTGATCTGCGGCCAGGCGAACAGCGCCAGCGCGAGCACGACGACGAGCACCGAGCCCCAGAACCCGCGATCGGGGTAGAGGTTGTTGATCACCGAGATGACGACGATGCAGGCGAGCAGCAGCGGGATCGAGAAGAACACGTCGCTGATGCGCGAGATCATCGTGTCGAACCAGCCGCCGTAGAAGCCGGCGATCGCTCCGCTGACCACGCCCAGGACCGTCGTGATGAGCGTCGTGAGCACGCCGACCGCGACCGAGGCGCGCGCGCCGTAGACGGTGCGGGCCCAGACGTCGGCGCCCTGGAAGTTGTAGCCGAACGGATGGCCCGGGCTGGGCGGATCCCACTGCTTGTCCAGTGATGCGGCGTTCGGGTCGGCGTCGGTGAACAGCGTCGGGAACGCGATCATGACGGCCAGCACCGCGATGATGAACGCCGACAGCCAGAACAGCGGCGACTTGCGCAGGCGCTTCCAGGCCTCGCGCCATTGGCTCTCGGGCGCCGCGTCGACGACGACGGCGTCGATGTCGCGCAGCGGCGTCTCCTCGAGCGGGGCGACGTAGCGGGCCTGATGGGGACGAACGATGGACTCAGGCATAACGGATCCTCGGATCGAGCACGGCGTACAGCAGGTCGACGACCAGGCTCATCAGCACGTAGACCATGACCATGACGGCCACGACGGTCACCGTCACGGGAGTGTCGCCCCGGTTCACCGCGCCGTACGCCAGGTTGCCGATGCCGGGGATGTTGAAGATGCCCTCGGTGATGACCGCGCCGGCCATGAGCGAGCCGAGGTTGATGCCGATGTAGGTCACGACCGGCACGAGCGAGTTGCGCAGCACGTGCCGGCGCACCACCACGCCGCGCTTGAGGCCCTTGGCCCGCGCGGTGCGCACGTGGTCGGCGGTCAGGTTGTCGGCCACCGAGGTGCGGGTCAGGCGCATCGTCGTGGCGATGTTCGCGATCGCCAGCACGAAGGCCGGCAGGATCAGGTCCTCGACCGACCAGTCGCCACCGACGACCGCGGGGAACCAGCCCAGCCGGACGCCGAAGATCAGCTGCATCACGAAGCCGACGACGAAGATCGGGATGGACAGCAGGACCAGCGACAGCACGAGCGTCGTGGAGTCGAACCAGCTGTTGCGTCGCAGGCCCGCGATCGTGCCGACGGTGATGCCGATGATCGCGTCCATCGCGAGCGCCATGATCGCGAGCGTCGCGGTGACCGGGAAGGCGTTCGCGATCTTCTCGATCACGGGCTGACCGTCGAGGCCGACGAAGTCGGGGTTGAGCGTGAAGATGTCGCGCAGGAAGTAGAGCCACTGCACGAGGAAGGGGTCGTTCAGGTGGTACTGGTCGCGCAGCGCCTGACGGACCTCCTCGGAGACCGGCTTGTTGCCGACCAGGCCCAGGATCGGGTCACCGGGTCGCAGGAAGACCAGTGCATAGATGAGCAGGGTGGCGAAGAGGAAGACCGGGATCGCCTGTAGGAGTCGCTTTCCGACGTACCACCACACGAAAGACCTCCTGGGTCACGGGAAGAGATCGGTACCGCGATCACGTGCCACCGGTCTGGAGGCCATCGTGCCGCATGTGGGCCGCCCGCGCACAGGGGCAGCCTCTTTGGAGGCTGCCCCTGCGCCGGTGCGTCCGGCTCGAACTACTTCGTCAGAGCGTAGTAGTCCGGCTTCTGCTGCCAGTTGAACACGAACCCACCAAGGTCCTTGTTCGTGACGGCCGTGGCGTTCTGGTACCACAGCGGGACGGCCGGCAGATCCTTGAGCAGGATCGCCTGGGCCTCGCCGATCAACGTGTAGCGCTCGTCACCCTGGGCCGCGGCGGCCTCGGTGGTGAGCTTGTCGAACTGCTTGTTGCTGTAGTCGCCGTCGTTCGAGCCCGCGCCGGTGGCGTAGATCGGGCCGAGGTAGTTGAGCATCGACGGGTAGTCCGCCTGCCAACCGGTACGGAACGGCGTCTGGATGCTGCGATCGGTGACCGCGGTGCGCAGCTCGTCGAACGTCGGGTACGCCTTCGGCGAGGCATCGATGCCCAGAACGTTCTTGATCTGGTTCGTCACCGCCTCGCTGAACTCCTTGTTGCCGGCGCCGTCGTTGTTGTACGCCAGCTGGAACTTGCCGCTCCACGGAGCGATCGCGTCGGCCTCGGCCCACAGCTTCTTGGCCTGGTCGGCGTTGAAGTCGAGCACCTCGTTGCCCTCGACCTTGTCGGTCCAGCCATCGAGCACCGGCGACGTGAAGTCCTTCGCCGGGGTACGCGTGCCGTTGAAGATCTTCTCGGTGATCTCCTCACGGTTGATCGCCATGGAGATCGCCTGACGACGCAGGCGGCCCTCCTCGCCACCGAAGTGGTCGAGACGCTCGGGGACCGTGAAGGAGGAGAAGTTCGAGCCGGGCTCGTTGTACGCCTTGACCGAGTCGTCGGACTCGAACGTGGTGAGCGCGCTCGGCGGGACCTGGTCCAGGACGTCGAGGTCGCCGGACTGGACGGCCGTGTAGGCCGCGTCGGTCGACTCGTAGAACTTGAAGACGAGGCCGTCGTTCTTGGCCTTGCGAGCGCCGTCGTAGTCGCCGTTCGGCTCCATGGCGATCTGCTTGTTCTTCTCCCAGCCAGCGTCGGTCAGCTTGTAGGGGCCGTTGCCGATCGGCTTGTCGCCGTACTCCGTGGTGATCTTGCCGTCCGAGCCGTAGGCCGTGTCCGGGACCGGGAAGTACGCCGAGTAGCCCAGGCGCAGCGGGAAGTCCGACTCGGGGTTCTTCAGCGTGATCGTGAACGACTTGTCGTCCACCACCTTGAGGCCGGAGACCGTGTCAGCGCCCTCGACCGTGTTGCCGACGTCGTCGGTGCCCTCGATCGGGTAGAAGAAGTAGTTGTTGAGCTGCTTGTTGGCCGGGTTGGCGCCGTAGTTCCACGCCTTCACGAACGAGTCGGCGGTGACGGCCGATCCGTCGGTGAACTTCCAGTCCTTGAGCTTGACGGTCCAGACGGTGCTGTCCTCGTTGGGCTCGATCGACTCGGCCACCTCGTTGGTGACGGACCCGTCGGTGTTGTAGGACACCAGACCCGCGAAGAGGTTGTTCAGCGGGTCTCCGCCGCCCACCTCGTTCGTGGCGGTCGGGATCAACGGGTTCTGCGGGTTCGTGCCGTAGACGGTGATGACACTGTCGCCGGCGCTGTCGTCGTCTCCGCCACCGCTGCTGCACGCAGCGAGCATCAGACTGGCAGCGACAAGGCCCACTCCCGCAAGGCGTGTACGCCGAGAGAGTCGCATGGATTCCTCCTGGTTGGAACAGTTGGGCACACGTGTGCCCGGCTTGGTCCTTGCTATCACCCGGGCACAGCGTCTGCACAGTCGAGATGCGGTGCCAGCGGGGTTTGCAATCGAATTGCAACCAAACCAACGGACCAGCACCCCTGGCCCGATCGGGCCACCCGAACACCGAAACGGCCTCGCACCCGAGGGGTGCGAGGCCGTTCGTGCGGCGCGGAGGGGCTCAGCCCTTGCGCTTGGTGATCTCCTCGGTGGCCTGCGGCAGCACGGCCTTGAGATCGCCGACGACGCCGAAGTCGACGAGCTCGAAGATCGGCGCCTCCTCGTCCTTGTTGACCGCGACGATCGTCTTGGAGGTCTGCATGCCGGCGCGGTGCTGGATCGCACCGGAGATGCCGTTGGCGATGTAGAGCTGCGGCGAGACGGTCTTGCCGGTCTGGCCGACCTGGAAGGTGTGCGGCTTCCAGCCGGAGTCGACGGCAGCGCGCGAGGCGCCGACCGCGGCGCCGAGGACGTCGGCCAGGGCCTCGACCTCGGTGAAGTCGCCACCGGTGCCACGACCGCCGGAGACCACGATCGCGGCCTCCGTCAGCTCGGGACGTCCGGTCGAGACGCGCGGCTCCGACGACACGATCCGGACCTGCTTGGCCGAGTCGGGGACGTCGAACGAGACGGCCTCGACGGCGCCCGCGCCGGCGACGGCCTCGGGAGCGGCCGAGTTCGGCTTGACGGCGATGACCGCGGCGGCGGTGGTGACCTGGGCCGCGACCGTGAAGTTGCCGGCGAACGCCGACTGCGTCGTGGTGACGGTGCCACCCTCGACGGTCACGTCGACCGCGTCGGTGATCAGGCCGGACCCGGACTTCAGGGCGACGCGGGCGGCGATCTCCTTGCCCTCGGCGCTGGACGGGACCAGCACGGCGGCCGGGGACGCGGAGGCGACCAGTGCGGCGAGGGCCTCGGCCTTGGGGGCCACGAGGTACTCGTCGTAGACGCTGTCGGCGTACGTGTAGATCTTCTCCGCGCCGTACTCCGAGAGCACCGCCGTGTCGGCGTCACCGAACACGACTGCCGACGGCTCGCCGATGCGGCGGGCGATCGTCAGGAGCTCCAGCGAGGGCTTCGTGACCTTGCCCTGGGGGGCGTCGATCAGAACGAGAACTTCACTCATTGATTCAGGCTCCTACTCACACGAACTTCTTGGACGCGAGGAACTCGACGAGCTTGGCGCCGCCGTCTCCCTCGTCGGTGACGATCTCGCCGGCGGTACGCGGCGGGCGGGCCGTGGTCGAGTCGACCTTGGTCCACGCGTTGTCCAGGCCCACCTCGGACGCGTCGACGCCGAGGTCGGCGAGCGACCACTGCTCGACGGGCTTCTTCTTCGCCGCCATGATGCCCTTGAAGGACGGGTAGCGAGCCTCACCGGTCTGGTCGGTGACCGAGACGACGAGCTTGCCCGTGGCCTCGATCTCCTGCGTGGCCGAGTCGCCGTCGCGACGGATCTTGACCGTGTCGCCGTCGACGGAGACCTCCGAGGCGTACGTGATCGCCGGCAGGCCGAGTCGCTCGGCGACCAGCGTCGGGACGATGCCCATGCCGGCGTCGGTCGAGGCCATGCCGAAGAACACGAGGTCGTAGTCGAGCTTCTCGATGGCCTTGGCCAGCACGAGCGAGGTCGCGAAGGCGTCCGAGCCGGCGATGGCGTCGTCCTCGACGTGGACGCCGGCGTCGGCGCCCATCTGCAGCGCCTTGCGCACGGCGTCGGCAGCGTCGGCCGGGCCGACGGTCAGCACGGTGACCTCACCGTCACCAGCCTCGGTCACCTGCAGCGCCTGCTCGACGGCGTACTCGTCCAGCTCGGAGAGAAGGCCGTCGACGTTCTCGCGGTCGACGGTGTTATCCGCTTCGAACGTCCGGTCCGCCGTGGCGTCCGGGACGTACTTCACAGCGACAACGATCTTGGTCACGAGGACCCTCCTGTGAATTCGGGGCGCGGGAAGCCGGCTTGGCCTCCCGCGGATTTTTCAGGTCCACCTTGCCACGTGGGCAAATCTCCCAGTGAGGCGACCCTTTCCTGCGGTCATGTTACTGGAAGGTAACGACGTGTGAACCTCGAGGAGCTGTGGTGTGGCTCACTTGCCGGTGAAGGTGGCGCGGCCCGGACCGTTCTCGACGAAGGACCGCATGCCGTCGCTCTGGTCCTGCGTCGCGAACAGTCCGGTGAAGCCGACGCGCTCGATCTCCAGGCCCGTCTGCAGGTCGACCTCGAGTCCACGGTCGATGACGTCCTTCGCGGTGCGCAGCGCGATCGCCGGTCCCCCGACGAACTGCGCGGCCCAGGCCCGGGCCCGCTCGTAGACCTCCGCCGCGGGCAGCACCTCGTCGACGAGACCGATCCGCAGCGCCTCGTCGGCACCCACGAAGCGACCCGTGTAGATGAGGTCCTTGGCCTTCGACGGCCCGACGAGCCGGGCGAGGCGCTGCGTGCCGCCGGCGCCGGGGATGATGCCGAGCAGGATCTCGGGCTGGCCGAGCTTCGCGTCGTCGGCACAGAATCGGACGTCAGCCGCGAGAGCCAGCTCGAGGCCGCCACCGAGGGCGAAGCCCGTGATCGCCGCGACGGTCGGCTTGCCGATCGCCGCGATCGCCCGCGTGAACTCCTGCAGGAGGTGTCCGTGCGCGAGCATCTCGGGAAAGCCCATGTCGGCCATCTCCTTGACGTCCGCGCCGGCCGCGAACACGCGCTCGCCGCCCCACACCACGACGGCGGCCACGTCGTCGCGCCGGTCCGCCTCACGGGCCGCCTGCAGCAGCTCGTCCTGGACCTGCGCGTCGAGCGCGTTCATCTTGGGCCGGTCGAGCCGGATCGTGCCGATGCCGTCGGCCACCTCGAGTCGGACGAACTCCGCCATGTGACTGCCTCCTGTGTGGGTTGGGCCGAAGCATAGGACAGCGTCAGGACACCCGACCGAGGGCGTGCAGCGGCGGTCCCGTGAGGCGGTACTCGAGCGAGCCCTGCTTCACCGTCGCGCCGACCGCGTCGTACAGCCGGATCGCACCGTCGTTGCCGACCGAGGCATTCCACTCCAGTCGCGTGTACCCACGGGCGACGCATCGCGCCGCGAGCGTGCCGAGCAGGGCCCGGCCGAGTCCGCCGCCGCGGTGGTCGGGATCGACGCACAGGTCCTCCAGCCAAATCCCGTGCACGCCGTGCCACGTCGAGAAGGTCAGGAACCACAGCGCGACGCCGACCACCTCGCCGTCGACCTCCGCCACATCGGCGAAGACGGCCGGCGCGGGGCCGAAGAGCCGCTCCCCCAACGCCTCCGCGGTCAGCGAGCACTCGTCGGTTCCGCCCTCGTGGGCGGCGAGGACGTGCACCAGACGCACCATGGCTGACACGTCGTCGGGGGTCGCAGGGCGGATTCGCGGATCGGACACGTCATCGATTCCATCACGGCGGGAGTAGCCTCAGGCAGGTGACCGAGGCCACCACGACCCTGCGCGATGACGACCTCATCCTGGAGCCGACGTCCGGCGCCGACGATCTGCACGGCTTCGCGGTCCTGCAGGACCGCGAGCGGATCGGTACCGTCGCGCTGCAACGCGCCCAGGGCAAGGCCGGCCGCCATCGCGGCTCGATGCGCTGGAGGTTCGGACCCGGTCCCGGCGCCATGATCGCGAGCCGGGCGCTGCGCCTGGCCGTGCAGTTCGCCTTCGACGAGCTCGGCTGGAACCGGGTCGAAGCCCGTGTCCCCACCGACGACTCCATCGGGCTGCGTGCCGCGTCGATCGCCGGCCTGCGCCGCGAGGGCGTCGCGCGCGGGGCGGGCGACGAGCTCGACCACGTGCTGCTGGGCCGCGTCGCGGGCGACCCGCCGGCGTTCAGCCACGAGGGCTTCGTCGCGATCCTCAACGCCGGACTGCCGCGCAAGCGCGTGATCGGTCAGGGCCTGTGGCGCGATCGCGACGGCCGCATCCTGCTGTGCGAGCTGACGTACAAGAAGGAGTGGGACCTGCCCGGCGGCGTCGTCGAGGTGGGCGAGAGTCCCGCCGAGGGCCTCGTGCGTGAGCTGCAGGAGGAGCTGGGCGTCACGGTCTCGATCGAGGGACTCGTCACGATGAACTGGCTGCCCGCGTGGCGCCAGTGGGACGACGCGTGCCTGTTCGTGTTCGACCTGGGTGTCACCGACGCCGACGTCGTCGAGCAGATGGTGCTGCAGCGCACCGAGATCGCCGCCGTGCACTGGTGCGATCCGGCCGCGGTGCACGAGCACGCGACCCTCGCCACGATCGAGCTGCTCGACTCACTCGCCGCCGGCGGCCTGGCCTCGTACCGCGAGGCCCCGCGTCAGCCGGAGTGATGGTTTACCACGGTCCCACGGTTCGTTGGCTCCTCCCTCGGTGAACTCACCGAGGGAGGACGCAATATGCCGAGGGACCGTGGTAAACCGACACCCGTCAGAACAGGGCGGCGGCGAGGGCGCGGCGGGCGAGCGCGACGCGGGGGTCGGTCAGCCCGACGACGGTGAACAGGTCGAGCAGGTGCTCGCGCACGCGCTCGCGATCGTCCTCGCTCGTGCGCTTGACCAGACCGATGAGCCGGCCGAAGGCGTCGTCGACGTGACCTCCGCTGACGTCCAGGTCGGCGACCAGCAGCTGGGCGTCGAGGTCGTCCGGGGCGTCCGCCGCGGCCTGGCGCGCGGCCTGCAGGTCGGTACCCGCGACGCGCGCGTACAGCCGCGTCGCCGCGAGCCGCTCGGCGATCTCCGCGTCCGCGGGGCTCTGGGCGAGCAGTCGCTCGTACTCGGCGACGGCGGCGTCGAAGTCACCGCGGGCGTAGGCCTCGTCGGCGACGGCGAACCGCGGATCGTCCGCCGGGTCCTCGGGCTCCTCGGCCACCGGCGCACTCGACGGCTCGGCGCGCCCCGTGAGGCCGTTCTGCTGGGCCAGCCGCACCAGCTCGTCGAAGTAGCGGCGCACCTCCGAGGCCTCGACCGTGCCCTGGAACAGCGGCACCGGCTGACCCTGGACGAGTCCCACCACGAACGGGACGGCGCGCACCTGCAGGGCCTGCCCGATGCCCGGGTTGGCGTCGACGTCGACCCGCGCCAGCTGCAGGACGCCGCCGTACGCCGACGTGGCCTGGGCCAGCACCTCGTTGAAGTCCACGCTCTGCTGCGAACGCGGCGACCAGACGCTCAGCACCACGAGGTGCCGCATCGAGGCGTCGACGATGCTCTGGAAGTCGGCCTCGGTCACGTCGACCGCGTAGATCGCGCCGTCACCGGCCGGGGCGGCACCGGGTTCGGGTCGCGGCTTCGCCAAGGAGGACAGGTCGAACGCGCCGGGCTGCGAGAAGCTCATGGAGCCAGTCTAGGAACCACGCTCACAGGCCGGTGATCGGATCGGTCGTCTCGACGTCCGACACGGGCGACTCGTCGCGGTGCCGCTCGGGCGCGGAGGCGATCCGCTCGCGCCGACGGTTCTCCTTGTTCACCGCGTCGTTGATCTGGCGATCGACGGTGAAGATGTCCGGCACGAACTTGATCTCCCGCAGGCCCTGCTCCTGGGCGGCGGACTCGAAGACGAAGTGGCCGTAGTCGAGGATCCGGCCCAGCGGAGGGCGCGTCATCGTCATGTCCAGGATGCGATTGATCGGCATCGTCGCGACCCGGGCGGTGAGGACCCCACTGAGTCGCACGACGCGCCAGTTGGTCACGACGAAGACGTCGCGCCACTCGACGTAGGCGCGCACCATCGTGACGAGCAGGGCGATCACGGCGATCAGGAACAGCAGCTGGGTCGCGGTGTTCCAGCGCGCCGCCACGAGCGCGAGCGCCACGAACACACCGACGGCCGCGAGCGGGACCGGGTAGTAGACGGCGATGTGCTTGGGCACGACCCGCAGCACCTTCTCGCCGTCGCGCGGATTGAGCCGCGCGAGCAGCCGGGGATTGGCGTGCGGGTCGGGGAACGGGTGGTGGACGCGATGCCAGAACCGCCGCGTCCAGCCGGGCGGAGCCTCTTCGATTCCCAGACGCTCGTCCATCGGCACGGGCCTCAGAGGAACTCGGAGAGGAAGACCCCCACCTGCGAGAACGCCTCCACGGTGACGTCGTAGATCGACCGGACGGTGTCTGCTGCGGCCGACGGGGACGACAGCAGGTACCAGAGCACGAAGAGCCCCACGACCAGGATGACTGCCTTCTTCACGCAGACAGTTCTACCCGAGGGTAGTGCCGAGATGACGGAGGCACGACCGGAATGAGCTCATTCGTCTGCGTCGCCCAGCAGGACGTCGGCCGCCGAGAACGGGTCGATCCGTCCGGCGTACACGTCGGCGGCCAGCTCGGTGAGCCGGTCTCCCCCGTCGACGACGAAGCGTCGTCGTACGTGGTCCAGCGCGATCGCCTGGACCTCACGGCGCAGTCGGGAGGTCCGCCGGCCGGCCAACTGGCCGGTCGAGCGCAGGTGCTCGGCGTGGGCCTCGAGGTCGTCGACGAGCTCGGCGATGCCCTGTCCCTCGGTCGCGACCGTGAGGTCGATCGGCCGCTTCCAGCCGTCCTCGTGACTGGACATCGACAGCATCGTGCGCAGTTCTCGGCGCGTGGTCGTGGCACCGTCGCGGTCGGCCTTGTTGATGCAGAACACGTCGCCGATCTCCAGGATCCCGGCCTTGGCCGCCTGGATCCCGTCACCCATGCCCGGCGCGAGCAGGACGACGGTCGTGTCGGCCAGACCGGCGACCTCGACCTCGGACTGTCCCACGCCGACCGTCTCGAGCAGGACGACGTCGCAGCCGGCCGCGTCGAGGACGCGGATCGCGTGCGGCGTGGCCCACGACAGGCCGCCCAGGTGGCCCCGGCTGGCCATCGACCGGATGAACACCTCGGGGTCGGTCGCGTGCTCGCCCATGCGGATGCGGTCGCCGAGCAGCGCTCCCCCACTGAACGGCGAGGTGGGATCGACCGCAAGCACCCCGACGCGCCGGCCCCGCGCACGCAGCTCGGTGACGAGGGCCGAGGTCGTGGTCGACTTGCCCACGCCCGGCGATCCCGTCAGCCCGATCACGTGCGCATGGCCCACGAGCGGCGCGAGTGCCGCGCTGACCTCGCGCAGGTGGTCGGACTCGGTCTCGACGAGGGTGATCAGACGCGCCACCGACCTGGCCTCGCCGGCTTGCGCCCGCGTGACCAGGTCGGTGACGTCGATGTTCCTGGGGTTCAACGCCCGCGTCCGCGACGATGCAGTGCTCAGGCCTTCGGGACGCGGATGATCAGGGCGTCGCCCTGGCCACCGCCGCCGCACAGGGCGGCCGCGCCGACGCCGCCGCCGCGCCGACCCAGCTCGAGCGCCAGGTGCAGGACGATGCGCGCGCCGCTCATGCCGATCGGGTGACCGAGCGAGATCGCGCCGCCGTTGACGTTGACCTTGTCCTGCGAGACGCCCATCTTCTTGGCCGACACGATGCCGACGGCCGCGAACGCCTCGTTGAGCTCGAACAGGTCGATGTCGGCGACGTCGATGCCCTCCTTCGCGGCGGCCTTCGCGATCGCGTTGGCCGGCTGCTCCTGCAGCGTCGAGTCGGGGCCCGACACGTTGCCGTGCGCGCCGATCTCGGCGATCCACGACAGGCCGAGCTCCTCGGCCTTGGCCTTGCTCATGACGACGACCGCGGCGGCGCCGTCGGAGATCTGGCTGGCGGTGCCGGCCGTGACGGTGCCCTCCTTCGAGAACGCCGGGCGCAGGCGGCCCAGCGACTCCGTCGTGGTGTCACCGCGCACGCCCTCGTCGGCCGAGACGACGATCGGGTCGCCCTTGCGCTGCGGGATCTCGACGGGGACGATCTCGTCGTCGAAGAGGCCATTCTTCTGCGCCTCGGCGGCCAGCTGGTGCGAGCGGGCGCCGAACGCGTCCTGCTCCTCGCGGGTGAGGGTGTCCAACGTGGCGTTGCGCTGCTCGGTGAGCGAGCCCATCGCCTGGTCGGTCAGCGCGTCCCACAGGCCGTCGTACTCCATGTGGTCGAGCATCGTGGTCTTGCCGTACTTGAAGCCGTCGCGCGAGCCCTTGAGCAGGTGCGGCGCCTGGGTCATCGACTCCTGGCCGCCGGCCACGACGACGTCGTACTCGCCGGCGCGGATCAGCTGGTCGGCCAGCGCGATCGCGTTGATGCCCGAGAGGCACACCTTGTTGACGGTGATCGCCGGCACGTCGAGCGGGATGCCGCCCTTGAACGCCGCCTGGCGCGCGGGCACCTGGCCGGCTCCTGCTCCCAGGACCTGGCCCATGATCACGTAGTCGACCTGGTCGCCGGTGATGCCGGCCTTCTCGAGGGCGCCCTTGATGGCGATGCCTCCGAGGTCGGACCCGGACAGGGTCTTCAGGCCGCCTTGGAGGCGACCAATGGGGGTGCGGGCCCCGGCGACGATGACGGACTGGGTCATGGAACGTGCTCCTTCGGTGCGTGCGTTGGGGTCACTGTACCCGCGGGTGACATCGCGCCGACGGGGCGTGCGTCACGTCACATCACGGGCTGGCGCTCCGGCTCCGGCCCGAGCCGGAAGTGCCGTCCGGTGACCTCGCTGACCTCGATCGCGATGAGGTGGTACTTCAGCGTGGGTATCCAGGGGTGCAGCCCCGAGAGGTCGTACTGCGCGGCCTCGGCCTCGTGGTCGATCTCGCGGGCGATCCCCTTCGCGACGACGCTGAGGGCGCGGTCGCCCTCGATGCGGTCGATCTCGAAGGCGACGTGACTGTCGATGACGATGCCGATGAGCTTGGTGCCCTCGGCGGTGCGGAACAGGATCGTGCGCCGGTCGACCGTGTAGTTGATCGGGAAGATCTCCGGCTGGCCCGCGATGGCCAGCGCCAGGCGCCCGAACGTCTGCTCGGCCAGGTGGTCCCAGGCCTCGGTCTCCGTCATGGAGGTGATGGGTTCGGTGTCCATGCCTCATTCTCCCGCGGTTCGGGGTGCATCCGCAGGGGACGCCGGGCCCGACTACGCTTCGCGACATGACCAGCGAAAGCCTTGTTCCGGGCCACCTGCTCACCGCCATCGACCACGTCGGCATCGCCGTCCCCGACCTCGACGAGGCCATCGAGTTCTACTCGCGCGTCTTCGGCCTCGAGTCGATCCACGAGGAGGTCAACGAGGAGCAGGGCGTCCGCGAGGCCATGCTGGCCGTCGGCGACTCCGGATCGTGCATCCAGCTGCTCGCGCCGCTGAACGCGTCGTCGACGATCGCCAAGTTCCTCGACCGCAGTGGTCCGGGCCTGCAGCAGTTGGCGTACCGTGTGACCGACATCGACGCGGTCACGACCACCCTGCGCGACCGTGGCGTGCGGCTCCTCTACGACACCCCCAAGCGGGGCACGTCGAACAGCCGCGTCAACTTCGTCCACCCGAAGGACGCCGGCGGCGTCCTGGTCGAGTTGGTCCAGCCCGCCGCATCCTCGCACTGAACCGAGGCTGCGGTCGCGGCCGAAGTTTCTCGCCAGTAACATCTGGCACGCCCCCACGTCAGCACCGACGCGAAGGAAGATCAGTGCAGCACATCCTCGACGCCATCCTGTCCGGCGATCGTCACGCCGAGACCTACCAGAACCTCGAGCTCCCCGAGACCTACCGGGCCATCACGGTCCACAAGGACGAGGAGAACATGTTCGAGGGGATCGCCTCCCGGGACAAGGACCCGCGCAAGAGCCTCCACCTCGACGACGTCCCCCTGCCCGAGCTCGCGCCGGGTGAGGCGCTCGTCGCCGTGATGGCGAGCGCGATCAACTACAACACCGTCTGGACGTCGATCTTCGAGCCGGTCTCGACCTTCGGCTTCCTCGAGCGCTACGGCCGGCTCTCGGAGTTCACGAAGCGCCACGACCTGCCGTACCACATCGTCGGCTCCGACCTGGCCGGCGTCGTACTGCGTACGGGCCCGGGCGTCAACGCCTGGAAGCCGGGCGCCGAGGTCGTCGCGCACTGCCTCTCGGTCGAGCTCGAGAGCCCCGACGGCCACGACGACACGATGATGGACCCGCAGCAGCGCATCTGGGGCTTCGAGACGAACTTCGGCGGCCTGGCCGAGCTCGCGATCGTCAAGTCCAACCAGCTCATGCCCAAGCCGGGTCACCTGAGCTGGGAGGAGGCCGCGTCCCCCGGACTGGTCAACTCCACCGCCTACCGCCAGCTCGTCAGCAAGAACGGCGCGAACATGAAGCAGGGCGACGTCGTCCTCGTCTGGGGCGCCTCGGGCGGCCTGGGCTCGTACGCGACGCAGATGGTGCTCAACGGCGGCGGCATCCCGGTGTGCGTCGTGTCCAGCCCCGACAAGGCCGAGATCGTGCGCTCGCTCGGCGCCGAGCACATCATCGACCGCTCGGCCGAGGGCTACAAGTTCTGGAAGGACGAGCACAACCAGGACCCCTCCGAGTGGAAGCGGTTCGGCAAGAAGATCCGCGAGCTCACCGGCGGCGAGGACCCGGACATCGTCTTCGAGCACCCGGGTCGCGAGACCTTCGGCGCCTCGGTCTACGTCGCGCGCAAGGGCGGCACGATCATCACGTGCGCGTCGACGTCGGGCTACCTGCACCAGTACGACAACCGCTACCTCTGGATGAACCTCAAGAACATCAAGAGCTCGCACTTCGCGAACTACCGCGAGGCGTTCGAGGCGAACCGGCTCATCGACAAGGGCCTCATCCACCCGACCGTGTCGAAGGTGTACAAGCTCGAGGACACCGGCCAGGCCGCCCTCGACGTGCACCACAACCGGCACCAGGGCAAGGTCGGCGTCCTCGCGCTGGCCCCCGAGGAGGGACTGGGCGTGACGGACGAGGCGAAGCGCGCCAAGCACCTCACGGAGATCAACCGCTTCCGCGGCATCTGATCGCCACGACGATGACGCGGGTCCGCGGGCTGGATGCAGCTCGCGGACTCGCGCTCGTCGGCATGGTGGTCGCCCACCTCGACACCCGGATCGAATTCGATCCGGGTGTCGTCGTCTCCTGGCGACACGTCGGCGACGGACGGGCCGCCGTGCTGTTCGTCGTCGTCGCCGGCTGCTCCCTGGCGCTCGCGACCGGAGGCACCTCGCCGCACGACGGCCGGCGCCTGGCCGACGACCGCCTCGCGGTGTTCGTGCGCTCGGCCGTCCTCGCCGTGCTCGGCGCCTTCCTGAGCGCGCTCGGCACCCCGGTCGCCGTGATCCTGAGCTCCTACGCCGTCTACTTCGTGCTCGCGCTGCCGTTCCTGCGGGTGCGGCCGTCCGTGCTCGTCGGGCTCGGGACGGCGTTGGCCGTGCTCGGACCGCTGCTGGTCGCGGCGATCGACCGGTGGTGGCCGGAGTTCGGGGCGAACCCGGTCGGGTCGCTGTTCGTCGGCCAGCCCTACCCTGCCGTGCAGTGGACGGGCTTCCTGCTCGTCGGGCTCGGGCTCGGCCGGCTGCGGACCGCGGCCGACACGGCGCTCGTCGTGGCCGGCGTCGGTCTGGTCGGGGGCGTCATGCTGCACGCCCTCGCCGCGGACGTGACGCAGCGCCTGCTCGCGAGGGATCCTCTCGCCGACGGCCTGCTGGTCACAGCACTCATGGACGACCACCGGTCCCGCAACCCGCTCGAGGCGGCGTCGGTGCTCGCGATCGCGATCGGCGCGCTGGCCCTGCTGCTCGTGGTCACGCCGCGCGCCCGCAACGTGCTGTACCCGCTGGAGGCGGCCGGCCGCATGGCGCTCACGCTCTACGTCGCCCACGTGGTGGCCTACTGGTGGGCGATCCGGCTCGATCCGGCGGTGGCGCAGGGCTCGGCGGCGCTCGCCGGCTGGACACTCGTCGCGGCCCTGCTCTTCGCGAGCGTGTGGTTCGTGCGATTCCCCCGAGGACCCCTCGAGTGGGCCCTGCACCGCATCGTCACGGCCACCGTGGGCCCGCCGGCCCGATGAGTCGCAGCACCATCAGCGCGCGGCGCTCAGCCCCGCCGGCTCCAGCACGCCGCGTGCCAGTGGCGGCGCTCCTCCAACGGGTCGGCGACGAGGAACGACGTCGGCTCCTGCGGCCACACCACGAGATGCGGCGTGGCCGGCGCGATCAGCTGATCGCACCCCGGGCAGCGGTAGCGCTTCTCCGACGTCGCGCCCGTGATCGCGCGGACCCACCACGTCCCGTCGCGCTTGTCGACGAGCTGCTCCGCACGCGACACGGGCCCGCGATTGCGGGCCCGTGCGGCGGATTGCTTGCGGCGGGACATGCCCACCAGTCTAGGTCGCTCAGTACGTGTGGAAGCCGGCCTTGGTCTTGCGGCCGAGGCGGCCCTCCGCGACGGCCTGCTTGAGCGACTCCGCCGGCTGCCAGCCCTCGTGGCCGAAGGCCCCGACGAGCGTCTCCTGGATCGCGAGCGAGACGTCGTTGCCGACGACGTCGAGCAGCTCGAACGGACCCATCGGGAGCTTGGTCTCCTTCATCGCCGTGTCGATCTGCTCCATCGAGGCCTCGCCCGACTCCTGCAGCCTGATCGCGTCGTTGAGGTACGGGAAGAGCAGGGCGTTGACGATGAAGCCGGCGCGGTCGCCGCACGACACGGGGTGCTTGCCCGTCGAGAAGCACAGCGCGCGGACCGTCTCGTCGACGTCCTTGGACGTCTCGTCGGTCGTGACGACCTCGACGAGCTTCATGACCGGCGCCGGGTTGAAGAAGTGCATCCCGATGACGTCGGACGGGCGGCTCGTCGCGTCCGCGCAGGACTTGATCGACAGCGACGAGGTGGTCGTCGCCAGGATCGCTCCGGGCTTGCAGATGCGGTCGAGGTCGCGGAACAGCTGGAGCTTGATGTCCAGGTCCTCCGCGATCGCCTCGACGACGAGGTCGACGTCGCCGAGCGCCTCGCGCTCGGTGGAGCCGGTGAGCCGCTCCAGCACCGAGGACTTGCCGTCCTCGTCGAGCTTGCCGCGCGAGATCGCCCGGTCGAGGTTCTTGGTGATGTAGCCGATGACACCGTCGAGCTTGTCCTGCGACCGCCCGACGTAGACGACGTCGTAGCCGGCCTGCGCGAACACCTGGACGATGCCCGAGGCCATCGTGCCGGTGCCGACGACGCCGACCCGCTCGATCGTGTGGCGCAGTGCGGCCGGAGCGATGTCGGCCTCCTCGCCGGCGAAGGTGCCGCCGTCGGAAGCCTGCTGCCGGAGCACGTCCGCGGGCGCGTGCAGCGGATCGCCGGTGACGGCGAACTGCGCCTCGAGTCCGTCGACGACGGTCTTGGCGCCGAGCGCGTCCACGAGCGCCAGCGGGCCGATCGGGTAGCCGCAGCCGAAGCGCATTCCCGCATCGATGTCGGCCGCCGTGGCGTAGCCCGCGCCATACATCGTGGCGGCGTGGTTGAGGTAGGGGAAGAGCAGCGTTCGGGCGATCCGGCCACCCTCGTCGTCGGCGTTGAGGCGGTCCACGGTCTCCTGCATCGAGAATCTCCTTCGAGGCTTGGCCCGTCGGTACGGTCCCCCGCCGAGCGTTCGTGAAAGACTAGCGTGACAGTCTTGATGTCGTGATGGGAGACCCATGTCCAAACGCCTGATGGTGGCCACCGCCGCGATCGCCCTGCTCGGTGGGCTCGCCGGCTGCGGGACGCAGGACGAGCCGTCGAACACGGCCGCCACGTCCTCGACCACGCCCAGCGCGACGGCCACGACCGATGCCCCGAGCACGGACCTGACGGGCACGTGGCGCTCGGAGGAGGCCGACTGGACCGTCCGGTTCGCCGACGACGGCACGTTCACCTCCGACTTCGAGGGCAACGAGGACTTCCTGTCCGGCTCGTACCGCGTCGAGGGCACGACCGTGTACCTCGACGGCGACGACGGCGTGACCGACGAGGGCATGCTGTCCGGCGACACGATCACGTTCAAGCTCGGCACTCTCGAACGCCAGTGAGGATCGTCGTCGCCCGCTGCCAGGTCGACTACGCCGGCCGGCTGACGGCTCACCTGCCGCTCGCGGTGCGGGTCATCATGGTCAAGTCCGACGGCTCCGTGCTCGTGCACGCCGACGGCGGCTCGTACAAGCCGCTGAACTGGATGAGTCCGCCGTGCACCCTGCGCGAGGGCGTCGCCGACGACGGCGTCGTCGAGTGGACGGTCTCGGCCCAGAAGACCGACGACACGCTGCGCATCCGGCTCGAGGAGGTGCTGCACGACTCGCAGCACGAGCTGGGCGTCGATCCGGGCCTGCAGAAGGACGGGGTCGAGAAGCACCTCCAGGAACTGCTGGCCGAGCACACCGCCACCCTCGGCGAGGGCATGAGCCTCGTCCGCCGTGAGTACATGACCGCGATCGGTCCGGTCGACCTGCTGTGCCGCGACGCCTCGGGCGCCTCGGTCGCCGTCGAGATCAAGCGCCGCGGCGAGATCGACGGTGTCGAGCAGCTGACCCGCTACCTCGAGCTGATGAACCGCGATCCGAAGCTCCGCCCCGTCCGCGGCATCTTCGCCGCCCAGGAGATCAAGCCGCAGGCCCGCACGCTCGCGAACGACCGCGGCATCGAGTGCGTCGTCGTCGACTACAACGAGCTGCGCGGCCTCGACGACCCCTCACTGCGCCTGTTCTGAGGGATCCCGGGACTCGCCCACCGTCAGCGGGTGCAGACCCGCAGGTCGGCCCAGACGGCGCGGTGATCCGTGCCGTCGATGTTCTCGGTGCCGGAGTCCTGCACGCTCAGCCCGCGCACCAGGACGTGGTCGATGTCGGTGAACGGTGGGTACCAGCGATCCTTCGGCCACGTCGAGGTCGGCCAGAACCCGCCGACGTCGAACATCCCCCGCCGGGCGTCGCGGAACGGGGCATGGGCCGCCGAGGCGTTGAAGTCCCCCGCCATGACGAGCGGCTTGCCTCGCTCGCCGCGCTGCCACGCGCCCAACTCGAGCAGGCCTCCGTGCCAGTCCTCGAGCCACGGCGTCGTCGGCGGCTTGGGGTGCACGGCACGCACCAGCACGGAGGTCCCGCCGATGTCGAGCGAGAGCGCCGGCTGCTGGAACGTCGCCGGGGGCAGCTTCGCCGTCGAGGTGACGTCGACCCGCGTCGCCCGGTACCGCGACAGGATCACGGTGCCGTCGGTGGTCGCGTCCTCGGACGTCTGCCCACTGCGGAAGGGGAAGCGCTCGTCCAGGCCGGCCGCGCGCAGGGCCGCGATCATCGCCTCGTTGACCTCCGGCACGATCAGCACGTCGATGTCGTGGCGCTCCACGGCGCTCGCGATCTGGCCGACGTCGGCCTGCGCGAGGTGCGCGTTGATGCTCATGACCGCGAGCCGCTTGTCGCCCGCGTCGCAGTCGGGCCGATTGCTGACGTTGACGATCGTCACGAGCGCCACCGCGATCACCACGAGATTGACGCCGACCGCGAGCCAGGCCCGCAGCACGAGCGCGAGCACGAGCCCCACGACAGCGAACCCGATCCACAACCGGCCGAGCGCCTGGACGGCCGGCAGCCAGGTCGGCGAGATCCGGTCGAGCCACGGCGTCGCCGCAAGCAGCAAGAGGCCGACCGCGGCGACGGTCAGCAGGGCTCGGGCGACGCGCACGTCCCGGACCGATTCAGGCGCCGGCGATCGGCGGCGCGGTCGGGTCGGAGCCCTCGCTGGTCTCCTCGCGGGCGATCCAGTCCTCGATGCGCTCGTAGTCCTGCTTCGAGCGCGTGACGACGGCGAGCAGGTCGCTCATCTTGGAGACCTCCTCGACCTGCTCCTTGATGAACCACTGCATGAACTGGTCCGAGGCGAAGTCGTGGTCCTCACGCGCGATCCGGGTCAGCTCGTTGATCTGGCCGGTCACCCGCTTCTCCTGCGCGAGCGCCAGCTCGACCGGCTCGACGATGTCCGCGAAGTCCATCTTCGGGGCCGCGAGCGCCGGGATGACGACCTGCTGGTCCTGGTCGAGCAGGTACTGGACCATCATCATCGCGTGGTCGCGCTCCTCGAGCGCCTGCGCGTAGAACAGCGCAGCCATCTGCGGCATCGTCAACGCGTCGAAGTATGTCGCAATGCCGACGTACTGCTGGTGCGCGTCGAACTCGTGCCCGATCTGCTCCTGCAGTGCCGTGACGAACTGGTCCGAAGCCATCTCTTCCTCCCTCTGGCGAGGCCAGCCTCACCTCACCGCTGGTACCGTTTCGGTCGTGCCGAAGTCCCCGAAGAAGAAGTGCTGCGTGAGCAAGCCGCGCTGCAAGCGCTGCCCGATCCGCATGATGGCCAATGGCACCCTCCCCGACGGCTACACCGTCAAGAAGCGCAAGCTCGTCAAGGTCAAGAAGAAGAACAAGAAGTCCTCGCCCAAGACCAAGAAGGCGCTCGCGGCCTGACCACCCCTTCCTCGCGATTCGACCTGCGCCGAGCCTAGGGGTGCGAGCGCGAGTTCGCCACGAAGGCGAGCCGAGCCTGACCCAGCGTGTCCCGCCGGACGCTCAGACCGGGAGGTCGTTGGCCTTGCGGATCTCGTCGACGACGCGGCTCATGATGTCGGTCATGCCGAAGTCCTTGGGCGTGAAGACCGCTGCGATACCGGCGGTCTCGAGCTTCTTGCCGTCGGAGTCCGGGATGATTCCGCCCACGATGACCGGGACGTTCGTCAGTCCCGCGTCGGCGAGGCCCTTCTGCACCTCCGGCACGAGCTCCATGTGCGAGCCGGACAGGATCGACAGCCCCACGACGTGCACGTCCTCGGCGACCGCGGCCGCCACGATCTGCTCGGGCGTGAGTCGGATGCCCTGGTAGATGACCTCGAAACCGGCGTCGCGGGCCCGCACGGCGACCTGCTCGGCACCGTTGGAGTGGCCGTCCAGGCCCGGCTTGCCGACCAGGAAGCGCAGACGCCCGCCCAGCTCCTCGCCCGTGGCGCGGACCTTCTCGCGCACCGCCGTCAGCTCCGAACCGGCCTCGACCACGCCACTCACCCCTGCCACGCCCGTGGGCGCCCGGTACTCGCCGAAGACCTCGCGCAGCGCGCCGGCCCATTCGCCGACGGTCGCGCCGGCACGGACGGCATCCAGCGTCGCCGCCATGAGGTTCTCCTCGGTCTTGGCCTTGTCCTGCAGCGCCGTCAGGGCCGCGTCGACGGCGGCCTGGTCACGCTCGGAGCGCCACTGCTGCACGTCCGCGATCGCGTTCGCCTCGGCCTGCGGGTCGGCGACCATGATCGCCGCGTCGAGGTCGGCGGTCAGCGGCGACGGCTCGGTCTCGGTGTAGCTGTTGAGGCCGACGACCTTGATCTCGCCGTTCTCGATCCGGGCCCGGCGCTCGGCGTGCGACGAGACGAGTTCCTGCTTCATGTAGCCCGAGACGACGGCTGCGACGGCGCCGCCCATCGCCTGCACCCGGTCGATCTCGGCCCGGGCGCCCTCGACGAGGTCGTTCACCTTGGCCTCGATGACGTGCGAGCCGTCGAAGATGTCGCCGTACTCGAGCAGGTCGGACTCGTAGGCCAGCACCTGCTGCAGGCGCAGCGACCACTGCTGGTCCCACGGACGCGGCAGACCGAGCGCCTCGTTCCACGCCGGCAGCTGCACGGCGCGCGCCCGGGCGTTCTTGCTGAGGGTGACGCCGAGCATCTCCAGCACGATGCGCTGCACGTTGTTCTCCGGCTGCGCCTCGGTCAGGCCGAGCGAGTTCACCTGGACGCCGTAGCGGAAGCGCCGCATCTTCGGGTCCTTGACGCCGTAGCGGTCGCGCGTGATCTGCTCCCACAGCTCACCGAAGGCGCGCATCTTGCACATCTCCTCGATGAAGCGCACGCCCGCGTTGACGAAGAAGGAGATCCGTCCGACGACCTTCTCGAAGTCCTCGTCCGCGACCTGACCGGAGTCCTTCACCGCGTCGAGCACGGCGATCGCGGTGGAGAGCGCGAACGCCAACTCCTGCACGGGCGTCGCGCCGGCCTCCTGCAGGTGGTAGCTGCAGATGTTGAGCGGGTTCCACTTCGGGATGTTGTTGACGGTGTAGGCGATCATGTCGGTCGTCAGCCGCAGCGAGGCCTCCGGCGGGAACACGTACGTGCCGCGCGAGAGGTACTCCTTGATGATGTCGTTCTGGGTCGTGCCCGCGAGAGCCGCAGGATCGACGCCCTGCTCCTCGGCGGCGACCTGGTACATGCCCAGCAGCCACATCGCCGTGGCGTTGATGGTCATCGACGTGTTCATCTCGGACAACGGGATGTCCTGGAACAGCCGACGCATGGCGCCGAGGTGCGGGATCGGCACGCCGACCTTGCCCACCTCGCCGCGCGACAGCACGTGGTCGGGGTCGTAGCCGGTCTGGGTCGGCAGGTCGAACGCGACCGACAGGCCGGTCTGCCCCTTCGCGAGATTGCGGCGGTAGAGCGCGTTGGACTCGGCGGCGGAACTGTGGCCGGCGTAGGTGCGCATCACCCACGGGCGATCAGGCTGCCCCTGCTTCTCGTGCGACATGGGCCTAGGCTACCGCCGCCCGTACGGCGGTCGGGGCTGGCCTACCCGGAGGTAACGGTCAGGCGCCGCCGCGCTCGCCACCGGGCACCCAGAGCACGTCGCCGTGCTCGCGGTTCGCATGGCGGGCGAGGATGAACAACAGGTCGCTGAGCCGGTTCAGGTACGTGGCCACGAGGATGTTGATCGAGTCGCCGTGCTCCTCGATCGCCGCCCACGCAGCCCGCTCCGCGCGACGCACCACGGTGCGGGCGACGTGCAACTGGGCCGCAGCGGGGCTGCCGCCGGGCAGGATGAACGAGCGCAGCTTCGGCAGCGACTCGTTGAACTGGTCGCACCACTGCTCGAGCCGCTCGACGTAGTCGGGCTCGACGCGCAGCGGGGTGAACTCCGGATCGGGGACGACCGGGTTGCCGACGTCCGAACCCAGGTCGAACAGGTCGTTCTGCACGTGGGTGAGGACCGCGACGACGCCGTCGTCGAGACCGCCGGTCGCGAGGACGACACCGATCTGACTGTTCGCCTCGTCGGCGTCGGCGTAGACCACCAGGCGCGCATCGTTCTTCGACGTGCGGGACATGTCGACGAGGTTGGTGGAGCCGTCGTCACCCGTGCGCGTGTAGATCCGAGTCAGGTTGACCATGCGGCCACCCTAGACGGCCGGACTCACATCCAGTCGATGGCCCGGTTCGGGGTGAGCGGGATGCGGGCGTCCGTGTCGTCGGCGTTGGCGGGCGCGGCCAGCGCACCGACCGTCAGCCCGAGAGCGAGAAGAGCCGCAGCAATCATCTTCTTCATGACATCCAGTGTGAAACATGCTTGGAATCTCCGCAAGAAAACGGAGGTTTACAAGGGGAATCTCATGCGACTCTCACGTCGACGAAGATCACGGAAGGCACACATGGCCCCATGCAGCGCAGGGGTCACACCGCTCACAGCGCCGCGCGGGTCACACGACGTTGTTGATGCCGCGGCCGGGGGGTGAGGACTCGAGCCACGACAGCAGTCCGGTCAGCGAACTGGGGCTCAACGCGAACTGGCTCACGCCCGCGGAGTTCTCCGTCGTGACGATGACATGGCCGTCATGCAGGGCGTACGACTCGGCCCCCTCGGGCTCGCGCCGGCCCTCGATCAGGACCGCGCCTCGCTCGAAGCGATGCCGGGGACGCGGCGACAGGGAGAACGTGCGGTACCAGTCCATCGCCGAGTCGCCGTAGACGCCGACGCCGAGCGTCCATCCCGTGGCGGAGTGCTCGCCGCCACGGTTGATGCTCAGCTCGAAGCTGACGCCCTTGCGGGCGATCCAGCGCCGACGCAGGATCAGCGCGCCGATGAACAGGACGCCCAGGACGACGACGAACGCGAGGGAGTCGACGAGCCACAACCACAGCGGCATCGGTCACTCCCTCGCGATCAACGTCAGGAAGCCTTGCCGATGAGGCGCAGCTTCGCCTCGGCGCGCCGAATGGCGAGCTCCTCGTCCGCGGCGCGCGCCTTCTCCAGCTCGGCGGTGGCCGAGGCCTCGTCGACCTCGTCGGGCAGGAAGGTGTCCTCCGACAGGATCGACACGTGGTCGGCGGCGACCGAGATGAAGCCGTCGCCCACGGCGGCGCGGATCGTCTCGCCGCCCTCCTCGGGGAAGATCTCCACGACGCCGGGCACGAGCAGCGACAGCAGCGGCGCGTGGCCGGTCAGGACGCCGAGGTCACCCTCCACGGTGCGGGCGATGACCTCCTTGGCGTCTCCGGACCACACGACGCGATCGGCGGCGACGAGCTCGATGTGCAGCGTCATCGGCCGACCTCCCTCGTGCGCTCGAGCACCATCACAGGCTCTTCTGGATCTCGGCCCACTTCGCGTCGACGTCGTCCAGACCGCCGCACATGAAGAAGGCCTGCTCGGCCACGTGGTCGTAGTTGCCGTCGCAGATCTGCGTGAACGCGTCGATCGTCTCGTCGAGCGGGACGGTCGAGCCCTCGATGCCGGTGAACTGCTTGGCCACGTAGGTGTTCTGCGACAGGAAGCGCTGGATGCGACGCGCGCGCGAGACGATCGTCTTGTCCTCTTCGCTGAGCTCGTCGACACCGAGGATCGCGATGATGTCCTGCAGCTCCTTGTTGCGCTGCAGGATGCCCTTGACCCGGTTCGCCGTGTTGTAGTGGTCGGCGCTGATGTACCGCGGGTCGAGGATGCGCGACGTCGAGGTCAGCGGATCCACGGCCGGGTAGATGCCCAGCGACGCGATCTCACGGCTGAGCTCGGTCGTGGCGTCCAGGTGGGCGAATGTCGTCGCCGGCGCCGGGTCGGTGTAGTCGTCGGCGGGCACGTAGATCGCCTGCAGCGAGGTGATCGAGTGACCACGCGTCGACGTGATCCGCTCCTGCAGCACGCCCATCTCGTCGGCGAGGGTGGGCTGGTAGCCCACTGCCGACGGGACGCGGCCGAGCAGCGTCGAGACCTCCGAGCCGGCCTGCGTGAACCGGAAGATGTTGTCGATGAACAGCAGCACGTCGCGCTTCTGGACGTCGCGGAAGTACTCGGCCATCGTCAGCGCCGACAGGGCGACGCGCAGACGCGCTCCCGGCGGCTCGTCCATCTGGCCGAAGACGAGGGCGACCTTGTCGATGACGTCGGCCTCCTCCATCTCGGCGATGAGGTCGTTGCCCTCACGGGTGCGCTCGCCGACACCGGCGAACACCGACACGCCGTCGTGGTCCTTGGCGACGCGGGCGATCATCTCCTGGATCAGCACGGTCTTGCCGACGCCGGCACCACCGAACAGGCCGATCTTGCCGCCCAGCACGTACGGCGTCAGCAGGTCGATGACCTTGATGCCGGTCTGGAACATCTGCGTCTTGGACTCGAGCTGGTCGAACGCCGGGGACTTGCGGTGGATGCCCCAGCGCTCCTTGACGTCGAGGGTCTCACCCTCCTCGAGGTTCATCACCGCGCCGGTCGTGTTGAACACCCGTCCGAGCGTCACGTCGCCGACGGGGACCGTGATCGGGCCGCCGGTGTTGGTCACGATCGAGCCGCGGACGACGCCGTCGGTCGGACGCAGGCTGATCGCGCGAACCAGGCCGTCACCCAGGTGCTGGGCGACCTCGAGGGTCAGCGTCTCCTTCGTGCCGGCGACCTCGGTGTCGACGTGCAGGGCGTTGTAGATGTCAGGCATCTGGTCGGCCGGGAACTCGATGTCGAGCACGGGGCCGATGACGCGTGCGACCCGGCCGGTGGTGACCTGGTCGTTGGTGGTCTCTTCGACGGTTGCAGTCATGGTGTCTCTCTTGCTTGTTCGGTCTCGTGACTCGGTCAGTCGGAGGCGGCGGACTCGGCCAGCGCGTTGGCGCCGCCGACGATCTCGCTGATCTCCTGGGTGATGCCGGCTTGGCGAGCCTGGTTCGCCAACCGGGTGTACTGCTCGATCAGGTCCTCGGCGTTGTCCGTCGCGGACTTCATGGCCCGCTGACGCGCCGCCAACTCCGAGGCGGCGGCCTGCAGCAGGCAGGAGTAGAGCCGGCTGTAGAGGTACTTCGGCAGCAGCGCCTCGAGCACCTCGTGCGCACTCGGCTCGAACTCGTACAGCGGCAGGACCTCGGACTCCTCCGGCGCCTCCTCGCCCTCGACGATCTCGAGGGGGAAGAGCCGCACGGCCGTCGGCTGCTGGACCAGCATCGACTTGAACCGGGTGTAGACGACGTAGAGCTCGTCCACGGCCTGCTCGGGGTCGATCGCCTCTTCGAACGTCTGGTGCTGCGAGCCGCGCGCGATCAGGTCGTCGCCGATCGTGCGCGCATCGTCGTAGGTCGGCTTGTCGGAGAAGCCGGTCCACGACTGGGCGTACTCGCGCTGGCGGAAGTTGAAGTACGCCTCGGCCTTGCGGCCGGCCAGGAAGTAGACGACCTGCTTGCCCTCGGCGCGGAGCTTCTCGGCGAGCTGCTCGGTCTCCTTCATGACGTTCGACGCGTACGCGCCCGCCAGGCCACGGTCGCTGGCGATGACGAGGATCCCCGCACGCTCGGCGTGCGGGTTCTCGTTCGTCAGGATGTGGTCGACGTTCGAGTACGTGGCCAGGGCCGACACGGCCCGGGTGAGCTCCCGGGCATACGGGCCGGCCGCGGCCGCGGCCTGCTGCGCCTTGATGATGCGCGACGCAGCGATCAGCTCCATGGCACGCGTGATCTTCTTGGTCGACTGGGTCGCCTTGATCTTTGCGCGGTACTCGCGGAGCGAAACAGCCATCGTCAGCCTCGCTTCTGCTTGACGATCTGCTCCTGCTCGACGTCCTCGTCGTCCAGGGCCTCGAACTCCTCGTGACCGGGCTTGATCGACTGACCGTCACCGGTCTCGAACTGGTCGAGGAACGCGTTGTACGCATCCTCGAGCGCCGTCTCGGACTCGTCCTCGAACTTGCCGCTCTCGCGGATCGCGTCGAGCACGCCGCCGTGCGAGCGCTTGACGAAGTCGAGGAACTCGGTCTCGAAGCGGCTCACGTCGGACACCGGCACCGGGTCGAGCTTGCCCGTCGTCGCGGCCCAGATCGACACGACCTGCTGCTCGACCGGGAACGGGTTGTACTGGGTCTGCTTGAACAGCTCCATGAGGCGCTGGCCACGGGCGAGCTGGGCCTTGGACGCGGCGTCGAGGTCGGACGCGAACATCGCGAACGCCTCCATCGCGCGGTACTGGGCCAGCTCGACCTTGAGCGAGCCGGTGACGGCCTTCATCGACTTGGTCATCGCGGCGCCACCGACGCGCGAGACCGAGATGCCGACGTCGACCGCGGGACGCTGGTTGGCGTTGAACAGGTCCGACTGCAGGAAGATCTGGCCGTCGGTGATCGAGATGACGTTCGTCGGGATGTAGGCCGACACGTCGTTGGCCTTCGTCTCGATGATCGGCAGACCGGTCATCGAGCCCGCGCCGAGGTCGTCGCTGAGCTTGGCGCAGCGCTCGAGCAGCCGGCTGTGCAGGTAGAAGACGTCGCCCGGGTAGGCCTCGCGGCCCGGCGGGCGGCGCAGCAGCAGCGACACGGCGCGGTACGCCTCGGCCTGCTTCGACAGGTCGTCGAAGATGATCAGCACGTGCTTGCCGGCGTACATCCAGTGCTGGCCGATGGCCGACGCGGTGTACGGGGCGAGGTACTTGAAGCCCGCCGAGTCCGACGCGGGAGCCGCGACGATCGTCGTGTACTCCAGGGCGCCGGCCTCTTCGAGCGCGCCGCGCACGCCCGCGATGGTCGAGCCCTTCTGGCCGATGCCGACGTAGATGCAGCGGACCTGCTTGACCGGATCGCCGCTCTCCCAGAACTCCTTCTGGTTGATGATCGTGTCGATCGCGATGGCGGTCTTGCCCGTCTGGCGGTCGCCGATGATCAGCTGGCGCTGACCGCGGCCGATCGGGGTCAGCGAGTCGATCGCCTTGAGGCCCGTCATGAGCGGCTCGTGGACGCTCTTGCGCTGGACGACGTTGGGCGCCTGCAGCTCGAGCGCGCGACGACCCTCGAGGCCGGTGATCTCACCGAGGCCGTCGATCGGGTTGCCGAGCGGGTCGACGACGCGACCGAGGTAGCCCTCGCCGACGGGGACCGAGAGGACCTCGCCGGTGCGCTTGACCTTCTGTCCCTCCTCGATGCCCTGGAAGTCACCGAGGATGACGACGCCGATCTCGCGGACGTCGAGGTTCAGCGCCAGGCCGAGCGTGCCGTCCTCGAACTCGAGCAGTTCGTTGGCCATGGCCGAGGGAAGTCCCTCGACCTGCGCGATGCCGTCGGCCGCGGCGGCGACGACGCCGACCTCTTCGGCCTCGCCCTGCGTCGGCTTGTAGTCCGACACGAACTTCTGCAACGCGTCGCGGATCTCCTCCGGACGAATCGAGAGTTCAGTCATGCTGTGTTCCTGCCTTCTGGTGGGAGAACGGGATCAGCCTGCGATGCGCCGACGGGCGGCTTCGAGGCGGGTGGACATGGTGGCGTCGACGACCTCGTCGCCCACGCTGACGGCGATGCCGCCGATGACGGTCGGGTCGAGCACGGTGTTCAGCTGGACCTGTCGGCCGTAGCGGTGCGAGAGCGCCGCGGTGAGGCGGTCGCGCTCGGCATCGTCGAGTTCGTACGCGACCCGCGCGATGGCGACGAGCCGGTTCTCGCGCGCGGCGATCTGACGCGCGAACGCGTCGAGCACCCGCTCGAACGAACCGGTCCGGCCGACGGCTGCCTGGTCGAGCACGGCGAGCGTGGCATCGGAGACCTTGCCGTTGAAGACGTCCTTCAACAAGGTGGCCTTGGCCTCGGCGCGGATGCCGCGGTCGGCGACGACCGAGCGCAGCTCGGCGTTGCCGTGGACGATCCGACCGGCCTCGAACACCTCGTTCTCGAGCTGCTCGCCCTGACCGGCCTCGTCGGCCGCCCGGGTGTGCGCGGCGACGCCGGCGATCTCGAGTCCGTCGGTCAGGTCGCGACCGGCGGCCCAGCGAGCGCCGACAGCCACGTCGAGGACCGAACGCGTCGCGTCCGAGACCTTGCCCTCGAAGATTCCGGCGGCGAGCTGGCGCTTGCCGTCGGGCTCGATGGACGGGTCGGTCAGCACCCGACGGGCCGCGACGGCACCGTCGAGCGCCGCGACGGCGCCGAACAGCTCGGAGCCGACCTGGGCCGCCGACGAGCCCGGGACCGCGGCGACCGCGGCCAGGACCTCGTCGAGCGACTTCGCCGAAGAACCACGCATCAGTTGGCCGACCCCTCGAGCTCGTCGATGAACCGCTGGACCGTGCGACGCTGCGCATCGGTGTCGGCGAGGGACTCACCGACGATGCGACCAGCGAGCTCGGTGGCCATGCCGCCCACCTCGGTCTTGAGCTGCGCGACCGCCTGCTGGCGCTCGGCGGCGATCTGGGCCTGAGCCGCAGAGACGATGCGCTCGGACTCGGCCTGGGCCTGCTCGCGCATCTCGGCGACGATCTGGGCACCCTGCTCGCGAGCCTCCTCGCGGATGGCTGCCGCCTCGTGGCGGGCATCAGCCAACTGCTTGGTGTACTGCTCGAGCGCAGCGTGGGCTTCCTTCTGCGCTGCCTGCGCCTCCTCGATACCGCCCTCGATGGCGGCCGCGCGGTCCGCGTAGGCCTTCTCGAAGTTCGGGACGATGAACTTCCGGATGAGGAAGTAGAGGATCGCGAAGACGACGAGCGAGAGGATGATCTCGGACGGGACCGGGATCAGGGGATTGTGCTCCTCCCCCTCGGAGGCCGCGGCGAGAATCGTGGTGAACATCAGTCAGTTCCGACCGACGTCAGAGCACGAAGGCGAGCGCGATGCCGATGATGGCCAGGGCCTCGGCAAGAGCGAAGCCGAGGATCGCGATCGACTGGAGACGGCTCTGCGCCTCGGGCTGACGCGCGACGCCGTTGATGTAGGCGGCGAAGATCAGACCGATGCCGATGCCCGGGCCGATGGCAGCGAGGCCGTAGCCGATCATGTTGAGGGAGCCTTCCACGGCTTTTCCTTTCGTTGGCGGCGCCGAGGCGCCGTCGGTTTTCGAAATCTGGGTATGGAGTTGTGGTCGACGCTCAGTGCTCGTCGGCGAGTGCGCCACCGATGTACATGGCGGTCAGCAGGGTGAAGACGTAGGCCTGCAGGAACAGCACCAGCACCTCGAGGAAGCTCACGAGGATGCCGAGGATGAACGACAGGACGCCGACCGGGGCGAACCACGGGTTGCCCGAGTCGAGGATCAGGTAGGCCGCGCCCGTCGAGAACAGGATGAGCAGCAGGTGGCCGGCGAACATGTTGGCGAAGAGTCGCAGTGCCAGCGTGAACGGGCGCACGATGACGGTGGAGAGGAACTCCAGCGGGGCGATCAGGCCGAGGATGGGGCCCGAGACGCCGCCGGGGACCGACACGTGCTTGACGTAGCCGCCGAAGCCGTGGCGCGCGATGCCGACGCCGTTGTAGATGACCCACACCAGCAACGCCAGCGGGACGACGAACCCGATCCGCGAGAAGGACGGGAACTGCAGCAGCGGGATGAGCGCGTAGTAGTTGTTCACGAGGATGAACGTGAACAGGCTGAACAGCAGCGGCACGAACTTGAGGAAGTCGTGCGAGCCGATCGAGTCGCGGGCGATGCCGTCGCGGACGAATCCGTAGACGTACTCGCCGGCGAACTGGAGCTTGCCCGGAACGACGGCGCGGTCCTTCGAGGCGGCCCAGAAGAAGGCGAAGATCAGCGGAACCGAGAGCGTCAGCAGCAGCATCGGCTTGGTGACACCGAGTTCACCGATGTGGAACACCGGCGGGAGCTCGAAGCTCTCCGGTCCCGGGGCGGTGAAGCCCTCTCCCGAGTCGGAGCCCAGGACGGCGGTCAGCACGGCGGACAATCGATCACCCTTCTGTGGCGTCGGTTCCGGCCGGTTCCGACGTCGGTCGTCTCAGTACGCGTGGCTTCGGGCAGATAGCTCGGAGTTCACGGGGGCCATGGTGACGACCCACCGAACAAGCCGGGCGGGGTGTCGCTCATCGCCCCCCAAAACTATCAGGGTCGCCTTCCTCGTCCGCAGGCAGGTCATACGTGGGGGTCCGCTCACGCGTGGCATCGACGATCCGGGCCACGAGCCACGCGAGTGTGGCGACGATCACCGTGACCGAGACGGACTCCGCGTCGATGGGTCCGTTCTCGCCCGACGCCCCGCGGAGCACGACGAACAACGCCACGAGTGCGACGACCTTGGTGAGGAAGAACACCATCGCGAACAGCAGGGACAGCCCCGGGCTCGTCTTCGCGACGGGTCCGAGCACGGCGGGGGTCGAGGCGAAGAACGCCAGGACGATCACGCCGCCGATCACGGCTCCCCAGAACCCGGGGGCGCCGACCACGAACGCGGCGACGATCGCGCACACGACGCTCGCTCCGACCCCGACGAGCGGGGCGATCCGACGCCGGGTCATGAGCGCCACACCCGTGCCTCGAGCCGCGGCAGCAGGAAGATCGCGGCGGCCACGAGTGCGGTCAGGACGGCGATCACGACGAACAGCTGCCAGCCGCTGAACAGTCCGATGGCGACGACCCCGAACGCGACGAGCGCGGCGCACGCGTACATCAGCAGGACGGCACGGCGGTGCGAGTGCCCGATCTCCAGGAGCCGGTGGTGGATGTGCATCTTGTCGGGACTGAACGGCGAGCGGCCCGCCCGCGTGCGGCGCAGGACCGCGAGTCCCATGTCCACGAACGGCACGCTCAGCACCGCGAAGGGCAGGACGAGCGGCAGGATGGCCGCGGGCAGCAGGCTGGAGTCGGCGCCGCCGATGCCCTCGGACAGGCTCGTCGCGGGGAACTGGCCGGTCAGGCTGATCGACGAGCACGCGAGCACGAAGCCCAGCAGCATCGAGCCGGAGTCGCCGATGAACATCCGCGCCGGGAAGAAGTTCTGCGGCAGGATCCCCAGGCACGCCCCGGCGAGGCTGATCGTGAGGATCGCCGCCGCCACCGCCCGGGTCTCGCCGTTCTCGACCGCGAGCACGAAGGCGTAGACGAAGAAGGCGATCGAGCCGATCGCGGCCATGCCCGCGGCCAGCCCGTCGAGGCCGTCGACGAAGTTCATGGCGTTCGCCGTCGCGACGATGAGGAAGACCGTGAGGATCATCGCCTGGGCCTGGTCCAGTCCCAGGTACGTGTTCGGCAGCGGCAGGTAGACGAAGTGCAGGCCCATCGCGACCGTGATGACCCCGGCCAGCACCTGGCCGGCGAACTTGCTCAGCGCGTCGAGCTCGAACCAGTCGTCGATCACGCCGACGAGGCAGATCACGGTGCCGCCGACGAGGACCGCGCGCACGTCGGAGTAGAGCGACTCGTCGCCACGGGAGAGGAACGGCAGGCTCGTCGCGGTGAGGTACGCCGCGATCATCCCGCCGAGGATCGCCGGGCCGCCGAAGTACGGGGTCGGGATGGCGTGGACGTCGCGGTCGCGGACCTTCGCGACCGCGCCGAGCTGCTGGGCGCTCTGCCGCGCGATCGACGACAGCAGGTACGCCACGCCCAGCGCGACGCCGAAGATGACGAGGTACTCACGCACCGGCGCCACCCCCGACGGGCTCGATCGTGTTGTTGAAGCGGTGCAGCGTGGCGAGGTCGACACCGCCGTCGCGCAGGATGCGCGGCACGGTGCCGGTGACGTCGAGGATCGTCGACGGCGTGGAGCCGCGGCTCGGACCGCCGTCGAGGTACACCGCGACGCTCTCGCCGAGCATGTCCTCGGCCTCGTCGATCGTGGTGGCCGCCGGTCGGCCGGTGAGGTTGGCGCTGCTGACGGCCGTGGGTCCGGCCTTGCGCAGGACCGCGCGGGCCCGGTCGTCGGCGGGCACCCGCACCGCCACGGTGCCGTGGGTCTCGCCCAGGTCCCACGTCAGGGAGGGCTGGGACCGGAACACGACGGTCAGCGGACCGGGCCACAGCTCGTCGAGCGCGGAGCGCAACCACGAGGGCGGACGCTCGCCGACGAGGGCGTCGAGCGTCGTGGCCTCGGCGATCAGGACCGGCGGCGGCATCTCGCGCCCACGGCCCTTGGCCGCGAGCAGCCGCGCGACTGCGGCGGGGTCGAAGGCGTCCGCCGCGATGCCGTAGACCGTGTCGGTCGGCAGCACGACGAGGTCGCCGTCGCGCAGGGCGCGGGTGGCGGCCTCGACGGCGTCGTCGAGCTCGGCGTCGCAGTCGAACCTCATGGGCCCAAGGTTAGGGGGCACCCCGGACGGCCGGGCGGTGCCGGTGCCCGGCAGCGGAGGAATTACGATCGAGTCGATGCTCCCCTCCCTCCGGCCGCTGCCCACCTCGACCGACGTCGAGGCGTTGTGAGTCCCTCCCCCACGCTGGCCGTCGCGCTGGCGCTCGGTGCCGCCGTGGGATTCGCGTTCTCGACCTCGATCCAGCACCTCGCGGCCGGACGGGTCCAGCTCACGGTCACCCACCCGATCCGCGTGCTGCTGCAGCTGCTCAGGAACCCGATCTGGCTCGGCGGCAGCGTCATCGGCCTGACCTCGTGGCTGCTGCACGCCTTCGCGCTCAATCTCGGCACGCTGTCGCTCGTGCAGCCGATCATCCTGCTGGGCGTCGTCCTGGCGGTCGTGGTCCGCTCGGCGATCGACCGCACGGCCCCGAGCCGCCACGAGATGATCGGCGTCGTCGTCACGATCGTGTCGCTCATCGCCGTCGTGTCGGTCGCCGACACCGAGAGCCACGACGTCATGCCCGCGATGAGCGCCGTCCTTCTCGTGGCGGGGACCGGCGTCGTGATCGCGCTCGTCGTGACCCGGTTCGCCAACGAGCTCCCGCGGCGCGGCGTCGCCGCGTTCGTCCTCGGCATGACGGCCGGCATGCTGTTCGGCATCACCGCCTGCCTCATGAAGGTGGCGGGCAACGCCGTCTCCGACGACGGCGTGGGAGCGATCGCGACATGGTCGCCGTGGGTGCTGCTGGGCTGCGCCTTCCTGGCGATGTCGCTCAACCAGCGGGCGTACCAGCTGTCGCGGCTCTCGCACTCGATGCCCGTCCTCAACGTGACCTCGGTGCTGCTGTCGATCCTGCTCGGTGCCGTCCTGTTCGAGGAGGCCCTGCCGACCACGCCGCAGGCGCTCGCGGTCCAGGCCCTCGGCCTCGTCGGCATCGCGTGGGGCCTCTTCCGGATCGCCGACGGCCCCGCACGCGTCCGCGCGGCTCGCTGAGACCGTCGCGGTCCCGGGCGGCCGTCAGGGCCGACGGGCGGTGACGTACCGCGGGCGGTCGGCCAGGTCGCGGTGGTCGCGGACGTCGAGCCAGCGCTGCGCGAACACGGCCGGGGCCGACTCGCCCTGGGCGTCGGCGTGCTCCGCGCCGACCACTCCCCCGGGCCCGAGCAGCCGCCAGGCCACCGACTCGAGGACGCGCATCGCGTCGAGTCCGTCCTGGCCCGACCACAGCGCGAGGGCCGGGTCATGGTCGCGGGCCTCGGGCGCGACGCTCTCCCACGCCTCGAGCGGGATGTACGGCGGGTTCGCCACGACGACGTCGACCGTGCCGTCGAGCTCGGGAAACGCCTCGGCCATGTCGCCGGAGCGCAGGTCGACGCCCGTGCCGTCGAGGTTGCGCAACGCCCAGCCGAAGGCGCGCTCGTCGAGCTCGACGGCGTGCACCCTGGCCTCGGGCACCTCCTGCACGACCGAGAGCGAGATCGCCCCCGAACCGGCACAGAGCTCGACCACGACGGGCACCCGTTCGGCGGTGGTCAGCACCTCGCGGGCGGCGTCGATCGCCCACCCGGCGAGCAGTTCGGTCTCGGGTCGTGGGACGAACACGCCCGGGCCGACCTCGACGTCGACGTACCGGAACGCCGCGGTGCCGGTGATGTGCTGCAGCGGCACGCGCCGGGCCCGCGCCGCGATCATCTCCAGGTACGTGCGCCGCTGGACGTCGTCGAGGCGGACCGTGAGCGCCAGCAGCGCGCGCGGTGCGCCGGTGACGTGGCTCAGCAGGACCTCGGCGTCATGACGCGGTGAGGCGACGCCGGCGGCCTCCAGATCGGCCGTCGCGTCGTCCAGGACCTGCCGCGTGCTCACCGGTCCTCCAGCGAGGCGAGCCGCTCGGCCAGGTCGAACTCCACGAGCGACCCGATGACGTCGCCGAGCGCCCCGTCCATCACCTGGTCGAGGTTGTAGGCCTTGAAGCCCGTCCGGTGGTCGCTGATCCGGTTCTCGGGGAAGTTGTACGTGCGGACCCGCTCGGAGCGGTCGACGGTGCGGATCTGGGAGCGCCGGGCATCGGCGGCCTGGGCATCGGCGGCGGCCTGCGCGGCGTCGAGCAGCCGCGACCGCAGGATCCGCATCGCCTGCTCCTTGTTCTGCAGCTGGGACTTCTCGTTCTGGCAGCTCACGACGATGCCCGTCGGCAGGTGCGTGATCCGCACCGCGGAGTCGGTCGTGTTGACGCTCTGGCCGCCGGGGCCCGACGAGCGGAACACGTCGATGCGCAGGTCGTTGTCGTGGACCTCCACGTCGACGTCCTCGGCCTCGGGAAGCACCAGGACCCCCGCGGCGGAGGTGTGGATGCGGCCCTGGGACTCCGTGACCGGGACGCGCTGGACGCGGTGCACGCCACCTTCGAACTTGAGCAGGGCGTACGGGGCCTCGCCGGGCTCGGGCTGGCCCTTGGCCTTGACGGCGGCGGTGACCGACTTGAAGCCGCCGAGCGCGGTGTCGGTGGAGTCGAGGATCTCGACCTTCCAGCCGTGCTGCTCGGCGAAGCGGGTGTACATGCGCAGCAGGTCGGCCGCGAACAGGGCCGACTCCTCGCCGCCCTCGCCGCCCTTGATCTCGAGGATCACGTCCTTGACGTCGGCGGGATCGCGCGGCACGAGCAGCCGCTCGAGTCGCTCGGCGAGCTCGGGCAGGCGCTGCTGCAGGTCGGCGGCCTCGTCGTCCATGTGCAGCTCCTGCGCGGCCACGAGGTCCTCGCCGGCCTCCAACCACTCGCGGTAGGTGCGGACGATCGCGGTCAGCTCGGCATAGCGACGGCCCAGCTGCTTGGCCAGCCGCTGGTCGCCGTGCACGGCGGGATCGGCCAGGCGTTGCTCGAGCTCGGCATGCTCCTCGATCAACGTCTCGACTGCTTCGAACACGACGTCACCTCCTCAGCTGCACCGGGACACGACAAGGCGCCGGCCGCTCCCGTGGGGAGCCGGCCGGCGCCGATGTCGTCCTACTTCTTGCCGTAGCGCTTCTCGAACCGGGCCACGCGGCCACCGGTGTCGAGAATCTTCTGCTTGCCCGTGTAGAACGGGTGGCACGCCGAGCACACGTCGGCGCGGATGGATCCGGCGGTCGCGGTGCTGCGCGTGGTGAACGTGTTACCGCAGGTGCAGGTGACCTCGGTCTCCACGTACGTGGGGTGGATGTCCTTCTTCATGATGTCCTCTCGTCGGTCGCCGGGTCGGGGCGCGGCGCGCCTCGTGAACCGGAACCAAGGATCGATTCTGCCAGTGGGCACCTGCATAACCCAAATCGGGACGGATCTGTTCCCCGCCGCTTTCCGCGCTTCACCCACGAGAATGCCCGGAGGACCTAAGATTCACCCCATGGGGGACAAGAAGACCGGACGCGGCAAGCTCGTCGTCACCACCTTGGTCCTGCTCGTCGTGATCGTGGCAGCGCTCGGGTTCATCGGCGTGGAGTACGGCACCACCCGGGTGCTCACGGTGGCCATCGCGATGTTCGTCATCGCCGCGCTCGTGTGGGTCGCCCTGACGGTCGTGTCGCTCATGTCCGTGGCCACCTCACGTCGCACACCCGAGCCCGGGTCGGACGAGCCGACGAACACCCAGCGCCCCATCGCGAAGCGAGCGCCGATCATCGCCGACAAGGATCCCGGCCCCGGCGAGCGGCCCACCGGCCACCGCCGCAAGAGCTCCGACGCCTAGGGTCGCCGCCAGCGCGGGTCGCGGCCCGCGAACGCGACGAGCCGGTCCATCGCCGAGCCGTCCTCGGCCAGCACGATCTCGTCATCGAACGAGCCCGGCCGCAGCGCCGGCGTGAGATTGGCCCTCATGAACGCCAGTGCGCGGTCGGCGACGCCCTCGTCGACGCGCAGGTCGGCGCCGAGCCCCGCAGCGAGGTCCCAGCCGTGCACGAGGAACTCGGCGCACAGCATCGCGGCCGGTGGGGCGCCGTCGGCACCGTCAGCCTCGCGGTAGGACGCGGCGAGGGAGTCGAGCCGCGCGGCGAGGTCGGCGGCGTTCGGCTCCGGCTCCGGAGGTCGGCGCCAGTCAGGGTCGCCACCGTCGAGCATCGTCTCGAAGTTGTCGATGTCGGTCCACAGGTGCCCGAGCACCTCGTCGACGGTCCAGTCCGTGCACGGCGTCGCTCGCGTCAGGTCGTCCTGCTCGATCGCGACCGTCAACGGCCGGATCGACGCGAGTGCGGCAGTCACGTCCTCGGAATCGGTCATGGGTCCACCTCCTGGACCCAGCCTGCCCGCGTCGACTGCCGACGGCCAGTCAGGCGGCCTGGGGCAGCAGCGCCTCGATGTCGGCCGCGATGTCGCCGGGCTTGGTGGTCGAGCCGTAGCGCTTCACGACGTTGCCCTCGGGGTCGACCAGGAACTTCGTGAAGTTCCACTTGATCGCGCCGCCCAGGACGCCCTTCTTCTCGCTCTTGAGCCACTTGTAGAGCGGGTGGGCGTCCGAGCCGTTGACGTCGACCTTGGAGAACATCGGGAACTGGACCCCGTAGGAGGACTCGCAGAACTCCGCGATCTCGCCCTCGGTGCCGGGCTCCTGGTGCCCGAACTGGTCGCACGGGAAGCCCAGGATCACGAAGCCGCGATCCGCGTAGGTGTCGAACAGTTCCTGGAGGGGGCCGTACTGCGGCGTGAAGCCGCACTGCGAGGCGGTGTTCACGACGAGCGCGACCTTGCCGCGGTAGTCGGCCAAGTGCCTCTCGGTGCCGTCGATCGCCGTCGCGCTGAAGTCCCATGCAGTCGTCATGACGTGAAACCTAGCGTGACGGCGAAGGCCCGGTCCCACCGGGACCGGGCCTTCGCATCGTGGTCGCGCGACGATCAGTCGTCGCCGTTGTTGACGCCACCGGGCATCGTCTTGTTGATCTCCATGAGGAACTCGACGTTGTTCTGCGTCTTCTTGAGCTTGCCCAGGATGAGCTCGAGGCCCTGCTGGCCCTCCAGGCCCGAGAGCAGGCGGCGCAGCTTCCAGACGATGGCCAGCTCGTCGCGAGCCATCAACAGCTCCTCGCGGCGCGTGCTGGAGGCATCGACGTCGATCGCGGGGAAGATCCGCTTGTCCGCGAACTCGCGGCGCAGGCGCAGCTCCCAGTTGCCGGTGCCCTTGAACTCCTCGAAGATCACCTCGTCCATGCGCGAGCCGGTCTCGATGAGCGCGGTCGCCAGGATCGTCAGCGAGCCGCCGTCCTCGATGTTGCGCGCGGCACCGAAGAACTTCTTCGGCGGGTACAGCGCCGAGGAGTCGACGCCACCGGACATGATGCGGCCCGAGGCGGGCGCGGCCAGGTTGTAGGCGCGGCCCAGACGGGTGATGCCGTCGAGCAGGACGACGACGTCGTGACCCAGCTCGACGAGACGCTTGGCGCGCTCGATCGCGAGCTCGGCGACGGCGGTGTGGTCGGCGGCCGGACGGTCGAACGTCGACGCGATGACCTCACCCTTGACGGTGCGCTGGAAGTCGGTGACCTCCTCGGGACGCTCGTCGACCAGGACGATCATCAGGTGGCACTCGGGGTTGTTCTCGGTGATCGCGTTGGCGACCTGCTGCATCACCATCGTCTTGCCGGCCTTCGGCGGCGAGACGATGAGGCCGCGCTGGCCCTTGCCGATCGGCGACACGAGGTCGATGACCCGGCCCGTGAGACCGCCGGCCTGGCTCTCAAGGCGCAGGCGCTCGGACGGGTACAGCGGCGTCAGCTTGGAGAAGTCGACGCGGCGCTTGGCCTCGTCGGGATCGGCTCCGTTGACGGAGTCGATCTTGACCATCGGGTTGAACTTCTCCTTGCGCTCGCCCTCGCGGGGCTGGCGCACCTGGCCGAGGATCGCGTCACCGCGACGCAGGCCGAGCTTGCGCACGAGCGACATCGAGACGTAGACGTCGTTCTCGCTCGACAGGTAGCCCGTCGTGCGCACGAACGCGTAGTTGTCGTGGATGTCCAGGATGCCCGCGGCGGGGACGAGCACGTCGTCCTCGGTGAACGTGGGGTTGTCCTCGAGGCCACGGCTGACGCTGCGGTTGCGGCCGCGACGGTTGCGGCGACGGCCACCGTCATCGGCCTGAGCGGGACCCTGGTTGCCCTGGTTGCCCTGGGCGTTCTGGTTGCCCTGGCTCCCCTGCGCGACCTGGGTGCCCTGGCCGCCCTGGGTGCCGCCGCGGCTCTGCTGGTTGCCGCGGTTCTGGCCGCCCTTGGCGTTCTGCCCGCGGGCGTCGTCCTTGGACTCCGCGCGCGGCTCGCGCTCGGCCTTGTCGGCCCGCTCGCGCTTCGGCGCCGGCTCGGCGGACTGGTCGGCAGGCTTCTCGGAGGTCTCGGCGTTCTTCGCCGGACGCGTCCGCTTCTCGGCCTTGGGCTCGGCCGGGGTCTCGCTGGCACGCGGCGCCTCGACGGGCTTCGCCTCGCCGCGGGCCGCCTTGATCGCGTCGATCAGCTGGCCCTTGCGCATCTTGTCGGCACCGTCGATGCCGAGTCCGGCCGCGATCTCCTGGAGCTCGGCGATGACCTTGCCGCCGAGCGCTCCCCCGGACTTGCGGGGGGTCTTCGCGGGGGCCTTCTCGGCGCCGTCCGCGGAGGTGGGATCGACCGTGGTTGATTCCGTCACACGTAGTCCTTCATATTCGGGGGCCACATTCCTGCATTGGCGTTCGACCTGTGGGCCGGCGTCGCGTACAGGCCTGCCCGTATCCGACGGGCTGGGAAGTGGCGTGGCGTCGGGGAGAGAATCTCGACTCCGACACTCAAACTGTAACACGCACCACGTCAGCAGATGTGCGCGCCACGCGACACGACCTGCAGCGCGCGGTGGGCCCATCCGGAGGGCGTCCAGCCCTCCAGGTCGTGCCCGAATGCGAGCACCGTCGGGCCCGCCCCGGAGATCACCGCGGGCACGCCCTCGGCCCGCAATTGGCGGACCAGCTTGTAGGAGTCGGGCATCGCCGCGGAGCGGTACGACTGGTGGAGCCGGTCCTCCGTCGCGGAGATGAGCCGCTCGGGTGCCGTCGTCAGCGCGGCGACGAGCAGCGCGGCACGACCCGCCGTGAAGGCGGCGTCGGCATGCGGCACCGACTCGGGCAGCAGGCCGCGCGCGACGGACGTCGCGACGGGCTGCGGGGGCACGAAGACCGTGACGTCCGCGTGGACGTCGAGTCGCAGCGTCTCGGCGGCCGCACCGTCGACCCACGAGATCGTGAAGCCGCCGCCCAACGCGGGGGCGACGTTGTCGGGGTGGCCCTCGAGGTCGGTGGCCAACTGGAACAGCGCACGGTCGTCGAGCCGCTCCTCGCCGCCGACCACGAGCGCCCGCGCCAGCACGACGCCGGCGGCGATCACGGCCGCGGACGAACCGAGGCCGCGACCGTGCGGGATCGTGTTGCGGCACGTGAGGTGCAGCCCGGCAGGGCGCTCGCCCAGCAGGTCGAACGTCGCGTCCATGGCGCGGTACAGCAGGTGGGTCTCGTCGCGGGGCACCTCGTCGGCGCCCTCGCCCTCGATGTCGAACGTGAGCCCGCCCGCGGTGGCCTCGGCGACGACCTCGTCGTACCACGACAGGGCCATGCCGAGCGCGTCGAATCCCGGCCCGAGGTTGGCGCTGGTGGCCGGCACCCGGACGGTGACGGCCTCGTCGACGATCGTCATGCCAGCCCGGCCGCCTCGGCGGCGGCATGGACGTCGGCGTCCACGACGGTGTCGACGATGGACTCGATGCGCGACAGCGGGGTGTCGATGTCCTTGAGGCCGTGGCCCGTGACCGTGACGGTGATCGTCAGTCCGCGGGGCACGTCACCGGCGGCGGCAGCCGCGAGCAGGCCCGCGACGCCCGCGGCCGAGGCGGGCTCGACGAAGACCCCCTCGTGGGAGCCCAGCTGGCGCTGGGCGTCGAGGATCTGGTCGTCGGTGACCGCGGCGATGCGGCCGCCGGACTCGTCGCGCGCGTTCTCGGCGAGCGTCCACGAGGCCGGGTTGCCGATGCGGATCGCGGTGGCCACGGTCTCGGGATGGGGCACGACCTCGCCGCGCACGATCGGGGCCGCGCCGGCGGCCTGGAAGCCCCACATCTGCGGGCGGGACGCGGCGTCGCCGGACTCGTGGTACTCGACGAAGCCCTTCCAGTACGCGCTGATGTTGCCCGCGTTGCCGACCGGCAGCACGTGGATGTCCGGGGCCTTGCCGAGCACGTCGACGATCTCGAACGAGGCCGTCTTCTGACCCTCGAGGCGCATCGGGTTGACCGAGTTCACGAGCGCGACCGGGTACTCCTTGGCGAGCCCTCGCGACATGTTGAGGCAGTCGTCGAAGTTGCCGCGGACCTGGATGATCTCGCCACCGTGCATGATCGCCTGCGCCATCTTGCCGGCGGCGATCTTGCCCTGCGGCACGAGGACGATCGGGGCCAGCCCCGCGCGCGCGGCGTAGGCGGTCATGGACGCCGACGTGTTGCCGGTCGAGGCACACACGACCGCCTTCGCGCCCTCGCCGGCCGCCGCCGAGATCGCGGTGGTCATGCCGCGGTCCTTGAACGAGCCCGTGGGGTTGTCGCCCTCGACCTTGACGAAGACGTCACCGCCGACGACTCCCGAGAGCCACGCCGAGTGCACGAGCGGCGTGCCGCCCTCGCCGAGCGAGACGACGGGCGCCCCAGGATCGAGCGGGATGCGGTCCCGGTACTCCTCGATGACACCGCGCCATGGCCTGGCCATCACTGCACTCCTTCGACTCGCATGACGGAAGAGACGCCCCGGACCATGTCCAGGCCGCGGATCTCTGCGACGGTGGCCGCCAGGGCGGCATCGTCGGCGTCGTGGGTGACGACCACGAGTTGGGCGTCGTCGCCGCGGCCCTCCTGGCGGACCGTCTTGATCGACACGTCCTGCGCCGCGAACGCGTGCGCGACCGCGGCCAGCACGCCCGGACGGTCGTCGACGTCGATCGCGACGTGGTACCGCGTGCGGGCCCGGCCGATGTCGAGGACCTCGACCTGCGCGTGGGCGGTCTCGCCGGGCCCGAAGACCCCGTCGACGCGGTGGCGCGCGACGGTGACGACGTCGCCGAGCACGGCGCTCGCGGTGGGGGCGCCGCCGGCGCCGGGACCGTAGAACATGAGCTGGCCGGCGGCCTCGCTCTCGACGAAGACCGCGTTGTACGCGCCGCGGACGCTGGCCAGCGGGTGCGTCGCGGGGATCATCGCCGGGTGGACGCGCGCCGAGACGGCGGTGCCGTCCTCGGTGATCTCGCAGATCGCGAGCAGCTTGACGACGCAGCCCATCTCCTCGGCGGACCTGACGTCGGCCGCGGTGACCTCGGTGATGCCCTCGCGGTGCACGTCGGCGATCGTGACGCGGGTGTGGAACGCCAGTCCGGCCAGGATCGCGGCCTTGGACGCGGCGTCGAAGCCCTCCACGTCGGCGGTGGGGTCGGCCTCGGCATAACCGAGTCGCTGCGCCTCGTCGAGGGCCTCGTCGAAGCCCGCGCCCGAGGTGGTCATGGCGTCGAGGATGAAGTTGGTGGTGCCGTTGACGATGCCGAGCACGCGCTTGACCCGGTCGCCCGCGAGCGACTCGCGCAGCGGCCGCACGATCGGGATCGCCCCGGCGACGGCGGCCTCGTAGTAGAGGTCGCGCTCGGCCTTGACGGCCGCCTCGTACAGGGTGTCGCCGTCCTCGGCGAGCAGGGCCTTGTTGGCGGTGACGACGGATGCGCCGTGCTCGAGCGCGGCGAGGATCAGCTCGCGGGCCGGCTCGATGCCACCGATGACCTCGATCACCACGTCGAGGTCGCCGCGCGTGACCAGCCCGAGCGCATCGGTCGTGAACAGCTCGGCCGGCAGGTCGAGGTCGCGGACGCGCTCGAGGCGCCGCACGGCGATGCCGACGAGCTCGACCGGGGCACCGACGCGTCGGCCGAGTTCGTCCGCGTCACGCACGAGGAACCGGGCGACCTCCGTGCCGACGACACCGCAGCCGAGCATCGCAATGCGGATCGGGCGCGCTCCGCCGGTGGTCGGGGGTGAGGTGGTGGTCACCGCGCAAGCCTATCGGCGTCGTCCGCCGGCCCGAACGGGGTCGCCCCCGGAGCCCCAACGGTGCGATGATCAGCGCAGGCACCACCAGGAGGGGATGACCCGTGGTCGACGTTCTGGAGTTCTTCGCCGAGCAGCCGCTCGTGTTCCTGGGTCTCGTGATCGCCATCGGTGCCGCCGCGGGCCGCATCATGATCAGCGGCGTCTCCCTCGGCCCGGTCGCCGTGCTGTTCGTCTCGATCGCGCTGACCGCGTGGGGCACCGCCGAGGACATCGTGCTCGAGGTCCCCGAGGTGCTCGGCACCCTCGGCCTCGTGCTGTTCGCGTTCGCGACCGGGATCCTGGCCGGACCCAACTTCTTCACGACGATCCGCGCCGCGTGGCGGCTCGTCCTGGCCGTCGCGGCGATCCTCGTCCTCGCCGCGCTCGCAGGAGTGGGCGTCGGGCGCGCGTTCGGCCTCTCCTCCGACGCGATCGCCGGCACGCTGGCCGGCGCGATGAACAACACGCCGGCTCTCGCGGCGGCCGGCGGCACGCCGGACGCCACGATCGGCTACGCGACGGCCTACGTCTTCGGCGTCCTGGGGATGCTGGCGGTCACGGGGATCGCGATCACCCGGGGCAACCGCGACCAGGACACCCCCGCGGAGGTCGTCGACGTCACGGTGCGCATCGAGGTCGACCGCGAGATCTCGCTGGCCGAGCTGCGCCGGCGTCATGGGGACAAGCTGACCTTCTCCCGCATCGCCCACCACGCGGCCGACGACCCGGAGCCGGTGCTCGCCGACTCGACCGTCGGGCCGGGAGACCTCGTCAACGTCGTGGGCCCGAAGGACGAGATCGACCTCCTCATCGAGGACCTGGGGCACGAGTCGTCGCACGACCTCACGACCAATCGCGCATCGCTGGACTTCCGCCGCATCACGATCTCCGACCCGCGACTGGCCGGACGTCGGGTGATCGACGTCGACCGCGACATCGAGGAGCGCTACGGCGCCGCCATCACCCGCGTGCGACGCGGTGACGTCGACCTCGTCGCGGCACCGGACCTGCTGCTCCAGCTGGGTGACCGCGTGCGAGTCGTGGCGCCGCCGGAGTCGCTGGCGCTCATCGGCGAGGAGCTGGGCGACTCGGCGCGCGGCCTGTCGGACGTGAACCCCATCGCCCTGGGCGGCGGGATCGCGCTCGGCCTCGCGATCGGCCTGATCGAGGTGCCGATCCCCGGTGTCGGGATGGTCTCGATCGGCGCCGCGGCGGGGTCCCTGCTGGTCGGCCTCGTGATGGGACGCATCGGGCGGATCGGGCGCTTTGTCACGACGCTCCCGCACACGGCGTCCACCGTCATGGTGGAGCTGGGCCTGCTGGTCTTCCTCGCGTACGCCGGCACGCGTGCCGGCTCGCTCATCCTGGACGCGTTCAAGGACGGCGAGGTCATCAAGCTGTTCGTCACGGGCGCCGTCATGACGACGATCGTGGGCATCGGCCTCTACGCCACGATGCGGTGGGGCTTCCGGGTCGGGCGCATCCGGCTCGCGGGCGTGGTCGCGGGGACGCACACCCAGCCCGCGCTGCTGGCCTTCGCGAACACCCGTACGGGACACGATCCGCGCGTCGCCCTCGGCTACGCGCTCGTCTACCCCGCGGCGATGGTCATCAAGATCGTCCTCGCGCAGATCATCTCGTCGCTGTGACCTGCGGGCACCACCGGCCGTGAGGCCTCACAGGCCCACGACGTCCGCGAGGGTCGCGAAGGTGACCTCGGCGAGGTCGCCGAAGTCGGGGAACGTGTCGCGGCCGAGCTGGCCGAAGACCTCCGAGCTGACGGCGCCGAGCAGCGACGTCCACGCCGTGATCGTGAGCGCCACGAGCGCCGCGGGCGAGGGTGACCCGGTGCCGACCTCCCCGGCCGCCGCCTCGAGCGCGGGGAGCAGCGAGGCGGGCACCTCTCCCCTGCCGCCCGCGGGCCCGACCACCGGATGCGCGGCCCCGGCCCCGACGGCCGACACCATGATCGCCGCGAGCAGACCCACGACCCGGATGCCCTGCGGGGTCGTGCGCTCCTCGGGTGCCTCGTAGCCGGGGACGGGGGCGCCGTAGATCAGTCCCCACGCGGCGGGGCGACGCACGGCCCACGCTCGGGTCGCCCGGCACACCGTGAGCCACCGCTCGCGGAAGTCGTCGCGGGCCACGGACGCCTCGGCCTGCTCCACGGCGTCGGCCAGATCCGTGTAGCCCTCCTCGATCAGCATCGTGAGCAGATCGTCGCGGCTCGGGACGTACCGGTAGATCGCCGAAGAGACGACCCCGAGGTCACGCGCGATGGCCCGCAGCGACAGCGCCGCGGCACCCTCGCGCTCGAGGTGCCGCCAGGCGAGGTCGCGGATCTCGCCCTCGGTGCGTTCGCGGGCGCGCTGGCGTGGGGTCGTCATGGGCCCATCGTGGCACAACCGGATGCGATCGACACGAAAGTGAGCAGTGCTCTTGCTTTCTCGGCCCGCGAGGCGCACGATGGATTCGAGAGCACCGCTCTCCATCCTCGCCCTCGACCACAGGAGACACCATGGACACCCCCTTCGACGCCGTCGTCATCGGCGACGGACCGGTCGGCCGGACCACGTCGACCCGCCTGCTGGGGCGCGGCAGCCGCGTCCGCGTGGTCACCCGCTCGGGCTCGGGCCCCGAGGGCGCCGATCTGCACCGCGCGGACGTCACGGATGCCGCGGCCATCGCGACCGCGATCGGCGACGCGCCGCTCGTCGTCATGGCCTCCCACGCGCCCTACCGGACCGCCGTGTGGCGCGACCTGCTCCCCCGCATGGAGCAGCCCGTGCTCGCCCACGTCGCCCGCACCGGCGCGACCCTCGTCCTGCCCGAGAGCCTGTACGCGTTCGATCCCGACTCCGGGCCGATCAGCGCGAGGACACCGCGGCGCCCGCGCAGCCCGAAGGGCGAGGTGCGCGCCGCCCTGCTGGCCGCCCGCGAGGCGTCCGGCGCCCGGGTGAGGTCGGTCGTGGCGGGCGACTTCGTCGGCCCCCGGGTGCGGTCCAGCGCCGCCGGGGAGTACCTGGCCGGCCGGGTCGTCGCCGGACGGTCCGCGATGGTCTTCGGCCGCGCCGACCTGCCACACGCCTTCACCCACGTGCCCGACCTCGTCGAGGCGATGCTGCGCTCGGTCGACCTGACCGACACGGGCCATCGCCTGATGATGGCGCCGCACGCCGGGTCGTTGACCCAGCGCGCCCTCGCCGACGGTCTCGCTGCCGCCGCGGGCCGACCCCGCCCGCGCGTGCGCACGATGGGGCCGACGGCGATGGCCGTGCTGGGCACGGTCATCCCCGACGTGCGCGAGCTGCGCCAGGTGATCTACCAGTTCACCCAGCCGTTCGAGATCGACGCGCGCGCCGACGAGTCCGAGCTGGGGCTCACCGCGACACCCTGGGAGCAGGCCCTCAAGGAGACCGCCGACTGGTGGCTGGCCCAGCGCTGAGACTCAGATGACGTCGAGGGCGAGCAGGTCGTCCTCGGTCTCGCGGCGCAGGATCAGCCGGGCCTCACCGCCGCGCACCGCGACCACCGCGGCGCGGGGGACGTGGTTGTAGTTGCTCGCCAGCGCACGGCAGTACGCGCCCGTGCCCGGCACCGCGAGCAGGTCGCCGGCCGAGACGTCAGCGGGCAGGAACTCGGACTTCACGACGATGTCGCCGGACTCGCAGTGCTTGCCGACGACGCGCGCGAGGACGGGCGGCGCCTCGGACTCGCGCGAGGCGAGCGTGCACGAGTAGTCGGCGCCGTAGAGCGCCGGGCGGATGTTGTCGCTCATGCCGCCGTCGACCGACACGTACTGGCGCGATCCCCCGCCGTCGAGGGCCACGGCCTTGGTCGTGCCGACCTCGTACAGCGTGAAGGCCGAGGGCCCGGCGATCGCGCGGCCGGGCTCGATCGACAGCCGCGGGACGTCGATCCGCAGGGCGGCGCACTCGTCGGCGACGATCTTGGTCATCTCGCGGCCGAGGTCCTCGGGGGCGCGGGGGTCGTCCTGCGTCGTGTAGGCGATGCCGAAGCCGCCGCCGAGGTCGAGCTCGGGGGCCGTGACGCCCAGCTCGCTCGCGATCTGCTCGTGCAGCCGCAGGACGCGGCGCGCGGCGACCTCGAAGCCGTCGGTCACGAAGATCTGCGAGCCGATGTGCGAGTGCAGGCCGAGGAACTCCAGCCCGTCGGCCGCGACGACGCGGCGGACGGCGTCCAGCGCGGCACCGTCGGCGATCGAGAAGCCGAACTTCTGGTCCTCGTGCGACGTGGAGATGTACTCGTGCGTGTGCGCCTCGACACCGGCGGTCACGCGCACCATGACGCGAGCGGTCGCGCCGAGCTCGGCAGCGAGGGCGCTCAGCCGGTCGATCTCCTCGAACGAGTCGATCACGATCCGGCCGACGCCGACCTCGAGCGCGCGGCGCAGCTCGGCGACCGACTTGTTGTTGCCGTGCAGACCGATCCGCTCGGTCGGGAACCCGGCGCGCAGCGCGACGGCGAGCTCGCCGCCGGTGCACACGTCGAGGTTCAGCCCCTCCTCGGCGACCCACCGGGCCGTCGCGACGCACAGGAACGCCTTGCCGGCGTAGTAGACGTCGGCCTCGGCGAAAGCGTCGCGGAACGCGCGAGCCCGGGTGCGGAAGTCGTCCTCGTCGACGACGTACAGCGGCGTGCCGAACTCGGCCGCCAGTTCGGTGACGGACTCGCCGGCGACGGTCAGGACGCCGTCGACCTTGCTGACGTTCGAGGCCCACAACCGGGGCACGATCGCGTTGACGTCATCGGGCTCGCGCAGCCACTCCGGCCCGCGGGTTCCGGCCTGTCCGTGCAGGGCACCGGCCTCGTGGGAGCGCATCGTCACATCCGTTCCGGCGCGGTGACGCCGAGCAGGCGCAGGCCGTTCGCGATGACCTGGCGGGTGGCTGCGACCAGCACGAGCCGGGCGCGGTGGGTGTCGGTGGCGTCCTCGTCGCCCTGCGGCAGGACGCGGCACACGTCGTAGAACTTGTGGAACGTCGAGGCGGTGTCCTCGAGGTAGCGCGCGACGCGGTGCGGCTCGCGCAACTCGGCGGCGCGCGCGACGACCCGGGGGAACTCCGCGAGCGCGCGCAAAAGGTCACCGGCACGCTCCTCGACGAGCAGCGACGGGTCGAACGCCTCGAGGTCGACCGCGAGCCCGAGGTCGGCGGCGTTGCGCAGGATCGAGGAGAGCCGCGCGTGCGCGTACTGGACGTAGTAGACGGGGTTGTCGCTGCTGCTGCTCGCCCACAGGTCGAGGTCGAGGTCGATCGTGGAGTCGGTCGAGTACCGCGCCAGCGCGTAGCGGGCGGCATCGACGCCGATCGCGTCGACGAGGTCCTCCAGCGTGATGACGGTGCCCGCGCGCTTGCTCATCCGCATGGGCTGGCCGTCGCGCAGCAGGTTGACCATCTGGCCGATGAGGATCTCGAGGTTGACGCCGGGCTCGTCGCCGAACGCGGCGCACATCGCCATCATCCGCGAGACGTAGCCGTGGTGGTCGGCGCCGAGCATGATGATCGCCCGGTCGAAGCCACGCTCGCGCTTGTCGAGGTAGTACGCCAGGTCGCCGGAGATGTAGGCCGGCTTGCCGTCGGACTTGATGACGACGCGGTCCTTGTCGTCGCCGTAGTCGGAGGTGCGCAGCCACTGCGCGCCGCCGGACTCGTACATCTTGCCGAGCTCCTGCAGTCGCGCGATGGCGCGGTCGACGGCACCGGACTCGTGCAGGTCGTTCTCGTGGAAGTAGACGTCGAAGTCGACGCCGAAGTCGTGCAGGCTGCGCTTGATCTCGGAGAACATGAGCTCGACGCCCTCGGCGCGGAAGAGCTCGGCCGCCTCGTCGTCGGGCAGCGAGGCCGCGTCGGGGTGCCGGCCCGTGATCTGCGCGGCGATGTCGTGGATGTACTGGCCGCCGTAGCCGTCCTCGGGCGCCGGCTCGCTGCGCGCGGAGGCCAGCAAGGACCGGGCGAAGCGGTCGATCTGCGCGCCGTGGTCGTTGAAGTAGTACTCGCGCGTGACGTCGGCGCCGGCGAACTCCAGCAGCCGACCGAGCGAGTCGCCCACCGCCGCCCAGCGGACGCCGCCGATGTGGATCGGTCCGGTCGGGTTGGCGCTCACGAACTCGAGGTCGATGCGCTCACCGGCGTAGAGGTCGCTGCGGCCGTAGGCGTCCGCGGCGGCGAGGACCTGACGCGCGACCTCGCCCTGGGCGCCCGCGGCGACCTTGATGTTGAGGAAGCCGGGACCGGCGACCTCGGCCGAGGCGATGCCGTCGGCGCTCGCCAGCTCGGCCGCGAGCAGGTCGGCGAACTCGCGCGGGTTCATGCCGGCCCTCTTGCCCAGCTGCAGGGCGATGTTGGTGGCGTAGTCGCCGTGCTCCTTGACCTTCGGTCGCTCGACGCGGACCTCGGCGGGCACCGGGTCGGGAAGGGTCAGCCGACCCGCGTCCACGAGGGACGTCAGGGCGGCGACGATGGCGTCGGAGAGCTGTTCGGGGGTCACCCGACAAGGGTATCGGCGCGCGCTACCGGCGAGATTCGAGGACCCGTCGGACCGTCTCGACGAGGGCGTCGGGCTCGAACGGCTTGATGACGTACTCGTCGGCCCCGGCGGACTTGGCCCGGGTCAGGTCGATCTGCTGGCCCTGCGTCGACACCATGACGATCCCGATGCCGTCGTGCCGCGGGTCGGCGCGGATCCGCGCGATCGCCGTGACGCCGTCCATGCGCGGCATCATCATGTCCATCGTGATGACGTCGGGCAGCGTCTCCAGACGCGCCAGCACGTCGAGGCAGTCCTGACCGTCCTCGGCCTCGATGACCTCGAAGTCCGCCAGTTCGAGATTCGTGCGGATCAGGAACCGGATCGACGGCGTGTCGTCGACGATCAGGACGGTGGGGGGCACGAGGCCAACGCTACCGGTGCGCTACCGTTGGTGGTCGCGGTGTTCGCACCGCGAGCGGCCCCCGTAGCTCAGGGGATAGAGCACCGCCCTCCGGAGGCGGGAGCGCAGGTTCGAATCCTGCCGGGGGCGCCGCACAATATGCTTCGATTTGATCACAGCCGCCGTACCGACTGCTGAAGGTCTCGCGCGTAAGTTCGCCATTGTCTGCGCACGTCGCGAGTCGCGCTCGTCCGCCGAGGAAGTTCGATGGCCGAGCACTACCGTGCGGCGATTTGCGAATCTCCGGGCTCTGAAGGTCGTGCTACCGGCGCCGTAGATATCCGCGGAGCCATGCTGTCTCGCTCCGGGCCGGAATGAGACACCTCGCGTTGACCTTGAGCCATTCACCCCCCGCCCGTCCGAGGGCGACGTCAGTCGTCAAGACAGTCGACGGCTGCCTTCGCCTCGGCGGTCGTGAAGATATAGTCGCGCCACGTTCCGACCGGCGAATCGTCCTCGGCAGCCTCGCCCCAGGTGAACAGGTACCTCGCAACATGATCCGTCGCGATAATCGGACCGCTATCGACAGAGCCAGCAGCGAGTCGCGCATCCTGCGGGTCCTCGTCGTCGCCGACTTGAACGTCCACCGCAACCGCAACCGTGTACCCGAACTGTTGGTCCTCGTCCTTGAGAGGCACCGCATACCCCTTCACCACTGCGGTATCGGTGTGTTTCAAACCCTCGGCGATTGAGTCCAGCATGTCGGCACTGAGCTTCGTGCACTCGCTCGACTTCGGTTTCTTATCTGGCTCGCTCGTGTCGTTAGTCTCGGCCCCGCCACATCCCGTCGTAGTCAAAAGAAAGCCCACTCGCCATGAAAACCCCGATCATCCTCATGTTCGCAACGTAGATGGACCCGTCGGAGGCCCACAACAGGAGAAGTTGACCCGAATGGATTCGGGGCTCACGTGAGCGAGGACAAAAATGGCTTCCGACCCGAGACCTCAAGTGGACCCGCTCACTTGGGGAGTTGGGCGACAGGGCACTACCGACGTTTGACAGGACGCGCATGCCGCATCGTTCAGCCAAGCGCTTTACGACTCGTATTGGCGGTCCAGATTCACGAAAAAGAACGCCACCCGGGCGTCATACGCACCGCGGCCCTGGGGCCGCGATCCGCATGACGAACCCGGATGGCGTCGAGACGCGAGGGTCAGGCCAGGGCCTTGGCCTTCAGCGAGGCGAACTCGGCCTCGTCGATCACGCCGGAGTCCAGCAGCTGCTTCGCCTGGGCGATCTGCCCGGCCACGTCGGTCGAGGAACCTGCTGCCTGCCGGATGTACTCATCCTGCGCGGCCCGCATCTTGGCGGCCTCGGCGAGCTGGCGCTCGTTCATGCTCCGACCGCGGGCGATCAGGTAGATCAGCGCGCCGAGCCACGGCACGAAGATCAGCAGCACCGCCCAGCCCGCCTTGGCCCAACCGCTGAGCGAGGGGTCGCGGAACAGGTCGATGATGCAGCGGAACCACACCATGAGTGCGGCAAACCAGATGAAGAACCACAAGCTCCACAGAAGGACCTCACCGAAGTCCGTCGTCAAACTGTCCACCGTGCAACTCCTTGAACGCAGTGTGTGAAATGCCACCCGACAGCGTCGGGCAGCCACCATCATGCCCCGCGGCAGGGTGGTGTGCCCTCACCCCAGCGCGGGTGGACCCGCGCGCGTCGCCGTGACGGGTGAACGGTCCGGCGGCGCGCACCGTACTGCTCGATGAGGCCTGCAGCCCCGAGGGTCGGGACCGGGCCGACCGGAGTCATCATGAACCAGGTCAATCTGCCCCTGCGCATCGTCGCCGCCGTCGCGGTGCTCGTCTCGGCATACGTCCATCTCAAGCTCTGGCTCGACGGGTTCCGGGACGAGGACGTCGTCGGACCCGCCTTCCTGATGAACGTCGTCGCCGGCGTCGTGATCGCGATCCTGCTGCTGACGTGGCAGCACTGGATCCCGGCCTTCCTCGCCGTCGGGTTCGGCGTCTCGACGCTGCTGGCGTTCACGATCGCCACGCTGCCGAGCGGCCTCTTCGGCGTCCACGAGCACTGGCGCGGCACCTACACGTGGGCCGCCGCGATCTCGGAGGTCGTCGCGATCGTCGCGGGCCTGCTGTTGCTGTCCGCCCACCGGCGGCCGGTCGGCCGGCGCGTCAGCCGCTGACCCGGAGCACCGGGGTGTCGTCGGCGCGACGCACCTCGACCTCGGCGATCTCGTCGCGCTCCGCGGACGTCGCGGCAGTCAGGTGCATCGTGGCGCCGTCGACGCCACGCCAGGTCCCGACCTGCTCGACCTGCCCGTCGCGTGTGTGGACGATGAGCCGGTAGGTCTCCCCCGCCGGCTCCGACCCGCCGTCGTACCCGCCGCCGCTCGCGTAGGAGCACGTGAGGTCCAGGCGGGTTCCCCAGCGCACCGACTCGAGGGCCAGCGCTCCCTTGACCGGTGCACCACCGACCGTCGTCATCGCCACCGGCGTCGCGCCCGTCGCGGTGACGTCGGCGACGTCCCGACTCCCCCGGTCGGCGACGAGCGGGACCGCCACCGCGATCGCCGTCACGGCGGCCGCGGCGACCAGGGCGGCGACGAGCCGGCCACGACGGCGACGGCGTCGGACCCGCGCCGCGAGGGCAGGCAGGAGGGTCGCCGGGACCGGTTCCTCGGGCTCCTCGAGCACCTCCGGTCCGACCCGCGCCAGCAGCCCGGGCACACCGGCGAGTCGCCGCACGGCTCGCGAGCACTCGTCGCACGTGCCGAGATGGTGCTCGTACTCGCGGCGCTCCGCGGGAGTCAGTGAGCCCAGGACGTAGGCGCCGTCCCACCGCTCGTAGGCGCAGGGGTTCATCCGCCCACCCCCAACTCCTCGAGCGCGAGCCTCAACGCCCGCAGCGCGTAGTGCGTCCGCGACTTCACGGTGCCCTCGGGGACGCCGAGCCGCGCCGCCGCCTCGGCCACCGATCGACCCCCGTAGTAGCACTCCAGCAGGACGGCGCGGTGGTCGGCCGACAACGACGTCAGGGCCTCCGCGACGACCCACGACAGCAGCAGCCCCTCGGTCTCGTCACCGCGATCGCCGCTCTCGGGGACGTCGGCGACGCTGAGTTCCATGCGGCTCCGGCGGGTGCGCCACTCGTCGATCACGAGATGGCGGGCGACCGTGAACAGCCAGCTGCGCACCGCCGCGTCGGATCGCTCGAGCACCTCGCGATGACGCCACGCACGCATGAGCGTCTCCTGCACGACGTCCTCCGCGCGACCGCGATCGCGCGCCGTCAGCCCGAGGCAGTAGCCCCACAGCGCCGCGGCGTGCTCGTCGTGCAGGCGTCGCATCAGCGCGACGTCGTCGTCGGTCGTCATCGCCCCTCCCCTCGGGAGAGCTCTCGGCTCGGACTGTACGCCGCCACGAACCGGTCCCGGAACGCATCCATCCGCCACACGGGCGCGTCGGGGCTCGGGTGCAGCCCCGCCTGCCAGCCCCAGTCGTCGAGCGCCGCGAGGACCTTGGGGTCGTGGGCGAGCACCGTGACGGGCACGTCGCGGCCGGGATCGCGCCCAGACACGATCGTCGCCGGCTGGTGGTCGCCGAGGACCACCAGGACCGTGTCGTCGTCGGCATACCGGCGCACCCACGAGCCGAGCGCCGTCAGCGTGTACTCGATCGACTCGCCGTAGGCGGACCGCACGGTGCTCGCGTCGCGCCACGTCTGCGCCCGGCTGCGGCCCTGCTCGGGCATGCCGTCGAACTCCGACCCGTCCCCGACGTCCGGCCACGGGATCATCCTCGGCAGCGGCGCCCACGGCGCGTGGGAGGAGATGAGGTCGATCTCGGCGAACACCGGGGGTCGACCCGACCCCGCCAGCTCGCGCTGCGCGAACGCCTCGAGCGTGTACTGGTCGGGCATCGTCGCGTAGCCGAATCGCGGACCCGCGTAGCCCAGGTCCCGCGAGTCGTACACCCGCGCGTAGTCGTAGAACTCGCCCTGGGGCCAGTCGTGCGTGTTCGCCGGCACGACCCCGACCGTGCGCCAGCCGGCCCGGCCGAACAGGTCGCTGAGGGTCAGGCGCGATCCCGTGACCAGGACGTCGTACCGGCGCTGGGAGTCGACCCACAGTCCCGACTGGATCGACGCATGCGCGAGCCAGCTGCCGGCGCCGAAGGTGGGTGAGGTGAGGAACGCACTGCGACCCGCGAACCCGCTCGCCTCGAGCTGCGTGGCCTGCTGGTCGAGGACCGCTCGGACTCCCGGCGCCATCACGGAGTCCTCGAGCGCGACCCGGCCGTAGCTCTCGACGAACACCAGCAGGAGGTCCTTGCCCCGCAGGGCGCCGAACAGGTCGCCTCCGGAGACGCCGGCGAGCGGGTCCTCGCGCGCGGCGCGGGCGAACTCGCGCTGGTCCGCCAGTCCCGCCGGGATGCCGGCGACCTCGTCGTACACGTACGACGAGGCCGAGGCGGTGGTCGCCGGGAGACCGAAGAGGGCCAGCACGGCGATCGCGGACCACGCCACGGCGAGGCCGCGCCCCGCCCCGCGGCGGTGCTCCCGGACGACGCGACCACCGCGGACGAGCGCCACGGGCACGAGCACCAGGACGACCGCGGCCGCCAGCACGGCGAACACCGTGAGCCCGACCGCCGCCGCGGATCCGAGCGAGTCCTCGACGACGCCGACCGCCGAGCCGAGGTAGCCCCAGTCGACGAGCAGGTCGAAGGGCCGGTCGAGCACCTCGTAGAACCCCACGTCGAGCACCTTGAGCACCGCGACGAGACCCACGACCGCCCCGACGAGCACGGCCACGACCGTCCACCACCGGTGAGGCAGCAGCCACGCGAGGCTCGCGAGCACGACGAGCTCGAGGGGCAGGCGCGCGAACGCACCGAGGGACCACGCACTCCACTGGTCGGGCGCCACGAGCGCGAACCAGACCACCGCGAGCGCGACCCCCGCCGCGAGACCCTGCAGGACCCGGGAGACCGGGACCGAACGCGCGCTCATGGTGCGACCGTCCGGTGTCGGGCGAGCCAGCGGACCTGGTGCCAGAAGGACTCGGCGAGCAGTCCGAGGGCGACCAGCAGGAGCAGCCTCACGGGTCCCGGCGCGAGCACTCCCGAGACCGCGACCGTGAGGGCGACCCCCTGGAAGACGGCGACCACCTTGGCCCACCAGCGCACGGGGACCGGTCGACGCAGCCAGGGCAGGACCAGCGTGGCCGCACCGAGCAGGTACCGGGCCGCACCGATGAGCAGCACCCACCAGCCGATCGACGGGGCGACAGCGAGGCTCAGCACGAGGATGAGCAGCGCGTCGACCTCCATGTCGAAGGCGGCCCCGAACTCCGACTCCGTACCCGTCCGGCGGGCCACGTGGCCGTCGACGCCGTCGAGGACCAGCGCCGTCACCGCCAGCACGACCACGAGGACCGCGGGGGTGCCGGCCACGACGAGCGCGGCCACGACCGCCACGAGCACGGCACGCGCCCCCGTGACGAGGTCCGCCGGACCCGGGCGGACGACGCGCGTCGGGACGACGACGGATTGAACCGGACGAGCTCGCACCTCGTACCTCCCATCACCAGCACAGACGTGTCGGCGGCCACTCCGGTTCAATCCGGGGTCGCCCGAGGAGGCCCGATGGACGACCACGCCCGCGCCTTCTGGGTGCGCGCGCCGGGCATCGGCGAGATCCGCGAGGTCGCGGTCACTCCCCCGGGTCCCGGCGACGCCCGGGTGCGCACCCTCCACTCGGCGGTCAGCCGCGGGACCGAGACGCTCGTGTTCGGCGGCCACGTGCCGGCGACGCACTGGGAGCGGATGCGCGCACCGTTCCAGGAGGGCGACCTCCCGGGCCCCGTGAAGTACGGCTACCTCAACGTCGGCGTCGTCGAGCAGGGCCCGGACCCCCTCGTCGGCCGCACGGTGTTCTGCCTCTTCCCGCACCAGACCTCCTACGTCGTGCCGGCGTCCGCACTGACGGTCGTGCCCGACGGCGTGCCGCCGATGCGTGCCGTGCTCGCCGGGACGGTCGAGACGGCCGTGAACGCCGCGTGGGACGCCGGCCCGCGGGTGGGCGACCGGGTCGCGGTCGTCGGCGCGGGCATGGTCGGCTGCTGCGTCGCACGGTTGCTCGCGCTGATGCCGGGCGTGCGCGTCACCCTCGTGGACGTCGACCCGACCCGCGCGGAGGTCGCCGACGCCCTGGGAGCCCGATTCGCGACACCCGACGACGCCGCCGAGCGCTCCGGGGGCGACCTCGACCTCGTCGTGCACGCCAGCGCGACGTCGGCGGGCCTGCAGACGAGCCTCGACCTGCTCGGCTTCGAGGGCGTCGTCCTCGACCTCAGCTGGTACGGCGACGCCGTCACGCACGTGCGACTCGGCGCGGACTTCCACGACCGCCGACTGCAGATCCGGTCGAGCCAGGTGGGCTCCGTGGCGGCGGCCCGGCGCAGTCGCCGCACGCCCGCGCAGCGCCTCGAACTGGCGATGGAGCTGCTGCGCGACGACGCCTTCGACGTCCTGCTGAGCGGGTCCTCCCCGTTCGACGAGCTGCCGCAGGTCCTCGCCGACCTGGCCCGGGGCGACCTCCGCGCCCTGTGCCACACCATCGACTACGAGGAGTCGCCGTGTTCACCGTGACCGTCCGGGACCACCTGATGATCGCCCACAGCCTGCGTGGCGACGTGTTCGGTCCGGCCCAGCGCCTGCACGGCGCGACGTACGTCGTCGACGCCACCTTCCGGCGGGACGGCCTCGACGAGCACGGCATCGTCCTGGACATCGGGCGCGCGACCGAAGCGCTGCGGGCGGTCGTGGCCGACCTGACGTACCGCAACCTCGACGAGGAGCCGGCGTTCGCCGGGACGAACACGACGACCGAGGTGCTGGCACGGCACATCGCCGACCGGCTCGCGGAGCAGGCGCGTGCGGGAGCCCTGGGCGTGGGGCCCGGCGACCTCGCCGCGATCGGCGTGGTGCTGCACGAGTCCCACGTCGCGTCGGCCGGATACGAGCGGGCGCCGTGAGCGTCCACGTCGTCGTGCCGGAGGGCTTCGACGATCCGGGGCGGCCCAGTGGCGGGAACCACTACGACGCCCGGATCATCGAGGGCCTCGTCGCCCGCGGTCGCGACGTCGTCACCCAGCGCTCGTCCGCGACCCGACTCGACGCCACGCTCCAGCGCGCCGACGACGGCGACACTTTGGTGGTCGACGGCCTGCTCGCGACGCGGGCACCGAGCGCACTCGAGACCCACGCGGGCAGGCTCCGGCTCGTCGGCCTGCAGCACCAGGCCTTCGGCGCCCAGCCGGCCGAGACCGGCGGCGCCGACCTCGCCGACGCGGAGCGCCGCGCCCTGCGCTCCTGCACCGCCGTCGTGGCGACGAGCGCCTGGACCGCGTCCCGGCTCGTCGCGCTGCACGGTCTCGACCCACGCCTCGTCCACGTGGCGACCCCGGGCACCGATCGGGCGCACCTCGCCTCCGTGACGCCCGAGGGCTCGCGCCTGCTGTGCGTCGGCGCGCTGACCCCCGCGAAGGGACAGGCCGTGCTGCTCGAGGCGCTCCGGCGCCTCGCGAGCCTCGAGTGGACGTGCACCGTCGTGGGATCGACCGCCGTCGACCCGGACTTCGCCGACGACCTGGCCCGCCTCGCGCCCTCGGGCGTCACCCTCACCGGCGCGATGGACCGTGGCGCGCTGTCACGGGCCTACGCCTCCGCCGACCTGCTCGTGCATCCGACCCTCGGCGAGGGCTACGGCATGGTGGTCGCCGAGGCCCTCGCCCGCGGCCTGCCCGTCGTGGCGAGCGACACCGGCGGCGTGCCCGAGTCGCTCGGATCACCCGCCGCGGGCATCCTCGTCCCGCCCGGCGATCCGTCGGCCCTGACGGCGGCACTCCGCCGCTGGCTCACCGACCCGGCGCTCCGGGCGCGCCTGCGGGATGGTGCCCGCAGGCGCCGCACGACACTCGACGACTGGGACCGGACCGTCACCGAGATCGAGCGAGTGCTGGACGCGGTCGCCTCCCGACCGGCGGAGGTGCCGCGATGACGCGCGAGACGGCGTGGCGGATCGCCCGGCCCGCGCTGGCGCTCACCCTCGTCGCGGTGCTGGCCTGGCGACTCGGGGCCGGCCCCTTCCTCGACGGTCTCCGCCTCGTCGACGCCCGCGTCCTGACGATCGCGCTGGTCGTCGGCGCGGGCACGACGCTGTGCGCCGCCCACCGGTGGCGGCTCGTCACCGCCGGTCTGGGCACCCACCTCGACCTGACGACGGCGGTCGCCGCGTCGTACCGGGCACAGTTCCTCAACGCGACCCTGCCCGGCGGCGTGCTCGGCGACGTCCATCGCGGACTACGGCTCGGTCGGGAGGACGGCCACCGGGCTCGCGGGTTGCGGGCGGTCGGCTGGGACCGCGCCCTCGGCCAGGTCGTCCAGGTGACCCTCACCGTCGCGGCCATCGCGGTCCTGCCGGGTCCGTTCGGGCTGCACGGCCCGATGGTCGCCGTGCTCGTCACGGTCGTCGCGGTGGCGGCCTGCCTCGCCACGCGGCGGGTCCGCCGAGTCGTGCTGGCCGACCTGCGCTCGCTGGCCGCGGGACGCCGCGGGATCGGGATCGTCGCAGCGAGCGCCGCCGCGGTCGCCGGCTACGTCGCGATGTTCCTCGCCGCCGCCTGGGCGACCGGTGTCCACGCGCCCGTGGGGCGGCTCGTGCCGATCGCCCTGCTGGTCCTCGTCGCGATGGCGGTCCCCGTGAACATCGCCGGCTGGGGCCCGCGGGAGGGCGTCGCCGCGTGGGCCTTCGCCCTCGCTGGTCTCGGCGCCTCCACCGGCGTCACGGTCGCCGTCGTCTACGGCGTCATGTCGATCGTGGCGACCCTTCCGGGCGCCGTCGTTCTCGCGGCCGACTCGAGTCCACGACGTCCGACCGCCCACGGAGCGCCTCATGGCTGACGCGACCAGCCGTCCGTACACGGTGCTCAGCTGCGGCATGTCCCTCGACGGGTACCTCGACGACTCCGGGGACGAGCGGCTCGTGCTCTCCAACGCCGCGGACCTCGACCGGGTCGACGAGGTCCGTGCGTGGGCCGACGCGATCCTCGTCGGTGCCCGGACGGTCCGGCGGGACGATCCGCGCCTGCTGGTCCGCAGCCCCGAGCGACGGCGACGACGCATCGCGCAGGGTCGGCCCCCGTCCCCCACGAAGGTCACCATCACCGAGCGGGGCGAGCTCGACGTTACCGCGAACTTCTTCACCGCCGGGCCGGCCGCGAGGCTCGTGTACTGCGCGACCCCCAAGGCCGACGGGTTGCGGGCACGCCTCGCGGACCTGGCCGAGGTCGTCGACGTGGGGTTCCCCGTGGGCCTGGACGACGTCGTCGACGACCTCGGCGCCCGCGGCGTGCGGCGGCTCATGGTCGAGGGCGGGGGAAGCATCCACACGCAGTTCCTCACCCACGGGCTCGCCGACGAGCTCCACCTCGTCGTGGCCCCGTTGTTCGTCGGTGACTCGCGGGCGTGCCGGTTCGTCGGCGACGGGGCCTTCCCGTGGGACGACCGGCACCGCGCCCGGCTCGCCGGAACCCGCACGCTCGGCGACGTCGTGCTGCTGCGCTACGCGCTCTCCGACCGGTTCGGGGACGGTCCGCCGGACGGATGAGCCCGTTCAGGACTGCACGAGAGCGCGTGCCGCGTCGACGATCTCCTGCTCGCCGAGCACGACGGTGTCGGCGGCCGGGCCGAGCGGGATGAAGCTGTCGGCGCTGGACACGCGCGCGATCCGGCCCGCGTAGCCGCTCTCGACGAGGGACGTGACGACGCCCTCGCCAACACCGCCGGCACGACGGGTCTCGTCCACGACAAGGACACGGTCGAACCCGCGGCACGCCTCGGCGAGGGCGGCCTCGGGCAGCGGCACGAGCCAGCGCAGGTCGATCACGGTCGCCTCGACGCCCTGCTCGCGCAGGGTCTCGGCCGCGCGCAGGCCCAGGTAGGTGCCGTTGCCGAACGTCACGAGGACGACGTCGCCGCCGTCACCGTACGTCCCGATCTCACCGGGCCGGACGAAGCCGCCGGCCTCGTCGGGCGCGGGCAGCGATGCGGTCCAGAGCCCGTCGCCGTCGGTGTGCAGGTCGCGGGTGTGATACCTCGCGATCGGCTCCAGGAACACGCACACGCGACCCTGTCGGGCGAGCTCGAAGCACGCTCGCAGCAGGCCCGGGGCGTCGGCGGGATGGTTCGGCACGGCCAGCACGATGCCGGGAATGTCACGCAGCACGGCGACGGAGTTGTCGTTGTGGAAGTGCCCGCCGAACCCGCGCTGGTACGCCAGTCCGGCGACCCGGACGACCATCCCGTTGCGGTACTGACCCCCGGAGAAGAACGCGAGCGACGCCGCCTCGCCTCGCAGTTGGTCCTCGGCGTTGTGCAGGTAGGCGAGGTACTGGATCTCCGGGATGGGCACGAATCCGGCGAGCGCGGTGCCCAGCGCCGTGCCGAGGACCGTCTGCTCGTCCAGCAGGGTGTCGAAGACGCGCAGGCCACCGAACCGCTTGCGCAGCCCGCGGGTCACGCCGTAGACGCCGCCCTTGATCGCGACGTCCTCACCGAAGAGCAGCGCCTCGGGCCGCTCCTCGAGCAGTTCGGCCAGCGTCGCGTTGACGGCCTGGGCCAGGGTGAGCCGGGCGTCGTCGGGGACCGGTGCGCCCGGGCGCTCCGGCGCGGAGATCGCGGGCAGCTCGAGCGGCGCCATCACCGAAGCGCGCGTGTCCAGGTGCGCCTCCGCCAGCACCGCCTCGGCCTCGGTCGCGACGGTCGATCGCATGCGCTCGTACTCAGCGAGCGCCTCGGCGCCGGACATCGCCCCCGCACCCACGAGCACCCGCGCCGTGGCCACGAGTGGGTCGCGTTCGTGGTCGGCCTCGATCTGGCGTGGCGTGCGGTAGGCGATCTCCGCGTCCGAACCGGCGTGGCCCATGAACCGCACGGTCCGCAGGTGCAGGACCGACGGCCTGCGCGTCGCGCGCACGGCCTCGACCGCCGCACCCGTGACCTCCAGCAACGCCAACGGGTCGTCACCGTCGACCGTGCGGTACTCGACGCCCGACAGGCCGGCCAGCATCGCGTCGGGCCAGCCCGGCGGGGAGGCCGTGCTGATGCCGATGCGGTTGTCCTCGCACACGAACAGCACGGGGCAGTCCAGCCCGCGATGGGTCAGGTACGCCGCGGCGTTCAGCGCGCCGAGAGCCGTCGAGTGGTTGACCGAGGCGTCGCCGAAGCTGCACAGCACCACGGCGTCCGTGGGCCAGGCCGTGTGCCGGCCGGCCGCTCGCGCGAACTCCAGCCCGAGGCCCAGGCCGACAGCACGCGGCAGGTGCGACGCGATCGTGGACGTCTGGGGCACGATGCTCAGCGCCGGATGACCGAACACCTTGTGCCGGCCGCCCGACATCGGGTCGCTGCGGGCGCTGACGAGGCTGAGCAGGATCGCCCGGACGGGGTTGGCCATCTCGGCCTTCGCCGCCCGCGCCGCGTACAGCGCCCCCGAGCGGTAGTGCAGCAGCGCCGGGTCGGTCACCCGCGAGCGCAGGCCGAGCGCCGCGTTGCTCTCGTGGCCGGCCGAGCCGATCGTGTAGTGCCCACTGCCGCGGGCCTGCAGCCACCGCGCGGCGTGGTCGAGGTGCCGGCTCTGCACCTGCGCGGCGAACAACGCGCGCAGCTCGGCGACCGTCCCCTCGTCGAGCGCGGCTCCGGCGTCCTCGGGGAGCGCGGGCAGCGTGCGCACGACGTATTCGTCGATCGACTCCATGGGAAAGCCCTAGCACGCTCGCGACGGGAAGTGGGGGAAACCGCGTCAGTCCTGCGTGAGTCGGTTCCCGCGGACCGACTCGAGCCCACGGTCGAGTCCCTCGGCGACCGCGTCGAACACGCCCGCCGTCCGCAGGTGGTCCGCGAACCGCTCGTTGAGTCCGCCGGGCGTCGCGTGGGCCGCCGCCAGCGCGACCGGATCGGGGGCATCGCGCAGCTCGTGCGCCGTCTCGGCGAAGATCCCGCCCAGCAGCCCGACGACCTGTTCGCGCGCGAGGCCCTGCGCCGTCAGCCAGTCCGCGACCACTCCCACGTACTCGAGGTGGGCCGCCACGGTCGCCGACGCCACGGAGACCCCGTCGACGTCGGTCTCGGACGCCAGCGCGATCACGCCCCCCAGCGGCTCGAACACCGCGCGGGCCGCGTCGGTCGCGGGAAAGACCGGCGTCGCCACGGCCCGGCGCGCGACACCCACGTGCGGGATTGCGCGCGCGACCGGCGCGGCAGGACCCACGAGCGCAGTCAGTTGGGCGATCGAGAGCGCGGCCATGACGCTGACGACCGCCTGGTCCGGACCGAACCGCAGCGGTGTCACCGTGCGGACGGCGTCCTGGGGTCGGACCGCCAGGACGATCGTCCGCGCGCGGTCGGCGAGCGACTGGTTGTCCGGGTCGACCTCGACGTTCGCGAAGGTCGCCGCGAGCCGGGCCGACCGCTCGGCACTGCGTCCCGACACCACGATCGTGGGCGCGTCCGGACTGGTCGACAGGCCCGTGACGATCGCCTCGCCCAGCGCGCCGACCCCCAGCACGGCCAGGTCGAAGGGGCGGTCTGCTGCGCTCGAGGTCACCGGAGCATCGTCGCAGACCCGTCCGGCCCGATCAGATCAGCTTCGCCGCGGCGAGCAGGTCCGAGACTCCCTCGGCCGTCGCGTACGTGCCCTGCATCGCCACCGTCGAGGCGAGCACCTTCCACGGATTCTGCAGGCCGAGCCCGTAGGCGAACGCCACGGTGCGGATGCCCTGGAAGAGCAGCGTGGTGGTGATGCCGCGACCCGCGACCGCGTCGAGCTTGTCGCCGAAGGCCCACAGGTGGAAGAACTCGGTGAGGTCCGCGCCGTACGTGGCCTTCAGCTCGCCACCGATCGCCTCGGTGACCTGCTGCAGCAGGGCGCCGATCGAGTAGTAGTCGTCGAAGTTCGACGTCGTCGTGCCGGTGGCCGCGATGGATGCCGGGAAGTCGAGGATCAGGTGGGCGTCGAGGCCGGCCATGGCCACCCGGCCGGGACGGACCGAGCAGTCCGCGGCCTGGCGGTAGAACGTGCGCCAGGCCGAGGGAATGGTCGAGCCCGTCACGCTGGCGTGCAACGCCGCGAGGTAGCGGACGAAGAACTCCTCGCTGACCGCGGTCACCCAGGCGGGATCGTCGTAGGCGCCGGTGTCGGCGAGGGCGGGGACGGCCTCGCGCAGGATGTTGCGGTAGAAGAGCGCGAAGATCCCTCGTCGGTCACCGCGGTCGACGAGCAACGGGGTGATCCGCTCCATCCGCGCCCGGCCGTCGGCCAGTCCCGTGAGCGTGCCGGTGTCGCTCAGCGTGGCGAGCTGCTGCCGCTCGGCGGCCGAGTACGACGCGATGCCGACGCACGTCCCGCTGACCTCGACCTTCGGCAACGGCGCCGGGGCCGCGGACGCGGACGCGGACTGACCCGTGAACGCCAGCGACGCCGCGACCACCGTGGCGGCCAGGAACCCTCGCACGACATGCATCCGTCCCATGACGCTCTCCCTCGGCATCGGCCGGTACAGCCCGGCACGGGAGCATTAAACCGCAGTTACACCTGAGCGCGTCAAGCCTCACGCACGCAGTGCCTGCGCGACGGCCTCGGCGATCGGCATCCGCAGCGCGGGGCCGTGGCCGGGCAGGACGAGGTCGGCGTCGAGGCCCGAGAGGTCCGGCAGGGTGCGGCGCAGCTGCGCGACGTCATGGTGGAAGAAGCCGTCGATCGCCTGGGGACCCTCGACGGCACTGAGCGAGTGGCCGGTGACGAGCGCGTCGCCGGTCGCGATCGCCCGCTGGGCCGGGAAGTACCACGCCGTGTGGCCGGACGTGTGCCCGGCGAGCGGGACGGGCACGGGCGACCACGGGACATCGAGCGGCCGGCCCGGCGTGACGGCCTGCGGGTGCTCGGCGCGCGGATGCTGCGAGCCGCCCAGCCGCGCGATCCGCAGGCCCCAGCGCAGCACGCGCGGCCGCCAAGAGCGCACGAGCACGTCGAGGGCCGTGGCGCTCTCGACCTGCTCGCCACGCAACATCGGCAGCTCCTGCGCACCGGCCAGCACGCGTGCGCCCTGCGCCTCGAGACGTGGCATCGATCCGGTGTGGTCGACGTGGTTGTGGGTGACGAGCAGCGCCTCGACCTGCGACATCGAGGCTCCCGCGCGACGCACGGACTCCTCCACGAGCGCGGCCTGGCCCGGGTACCCGCAGTCCACGAGCGCGACCCGGTCGCCCTCGACCAGGACGATCCAGTTGACGACGTCGGTGCGCGCGAACCAGATTCCGTCCGCGACCTCGGTGATCTCCAGCACGGCTCGACGATAGACCCGTGCGGATCCGGTGGATCGTGACTAGCGTCGGAAGCGGGCCACCGGCCCACAGCCCTGCACACCAGAACCTCAGGAGGTCTCCATGCCCACGCGCACCGCACGCACTGCCTGGGACGGCGGGTTCGAGGATGGATCGGGTCAGGTCGAGCTCACGTCGTCCGGTCTGGCCACGTTCGAGGTCTCGTTCCCCAAGCGCTCGTCCGAGGACGGGGGTGGAGCGACCAACCCCGAGGAGCTGATCGCCGCCGCGCACTCCTCGTGCTACACGATGCAACTCACCGCGCTGCTCGGCCAGGCGGGCGCGACGCCCATCTCGGTCGAGACGACCGCGGAGGTCTCGCTCGGGCCCGATCCGGACGGCGGCTTCAAGATCCCGCGGATCGCGCTCACCGTGCGCGCCGAGGTCGAGGGCATCGACGAGGCCGGCTTCCTCGAGATCGCCGAGGAGGCGAAGGCCACGTGTCCCGTGAGCAAGGCCCTCGACGGGGTCGACGACATCACGCTCGACGCCGCGCTCGAGACCGACTGACGCAGCCCGTGCGACGAACCGTGTGACACGCGCCACACGGTTCGTCGCACGGCGACGACAACCCACGACGCATTGCCCGACCTGCCTGCGATCGGCTTCGTCGTCGCGTTAGGCTGTCATGAGTCCCACCGTGCGCGAAATGCGCCAGCAATACTTCGGAAGAGGCGATTCAGGCCGTGGCCGAGTCCTCCCCCATCGCGACGAAGAACGACGCGAACCACCCCGATTTCGGCAGCAACGAATGGCTCGTCGAAGAGATGTACGAACGCTTCAGCTCCGACCCCGCGTCGGTGGACGTGAAGTGGGCGACCTTCTTCCGCGAAGGGGGGTACGGATCCAACGGTGCGTCCGATCACGGCACGACCAAGGCGGCCGAGCCGGTGGCCCAGCAGCAGGCTCATGAGACGAGCGCTCCGGCGACCCCGGCCAAGAGCCCCGCCTCGCGCGCCGCGGAGGAGAAGAACCCGCCGTCGCCGGCCGTCGCGCCGGCCGCGCCGAACGCCAACGCCACGAACGCGCCGGCCGCCAAGGCCACTCCGCAGCCGGCCAAGGCCACGCCGCCGGCCCGGCCCGCCGCGAAGGCCGCTCCGGCGAAGCCCGCCGCGAAGGACGAGACGCCCTCCGGGCCCGGCGAGGTCGAGAAGATCGTCCTGAAGGGCGCCGCCGCCCGCACGGCCGCCAACATGGACGCCAGCCTCACGGTGCCGACCGCGACGAGCGTTCGCTCCGTGCCGGTCAAGCTGCTCTTCGACCAGCGCGTCGTCATCAACAACCACCTCGCCCGCGCCCGAGGCGGCAAGGTGTCGTTCACGCACCTCATCGGCTTCGCCGTCGTCCAGGCGATCAAGTCGATGCCCGAGATGAACACCGGGTTCGAGTACAACGAGGCCGGCAAGCCGGTCCAGCTCAACCCCGAGCACGTCAACTTCGGCCTCGCGATCGACGTGCAGAAGGCCGACGGTTCGCGTCAGCTGCTCGTGCCGAACATCAAGGCCGCCGAGACGATGGACTTCGCGCAGTTCTGGCGCGGCTACGAGACCATCGTGCGCAAGGCGCGCGACAACAAGCTCGAGGTCGTCGACTTCCAGGGCACGACCGTCAGCCTGACCAACCCCGGCGGCATCGGCACGAACCACTCGGTGCCGCGCCTCATGTCCGGTCAGGGCGTCATCATCGGCGTCGGCTCGATGGAGTACCCGCCGGAGTTCCAGGGCGCCTCCGACGACACGATCGCGCAGATGGCCGTGTCGAAGATGATGACCCTCACCTCGACGTACGACCACCGCGTCATCCAGGGCGCGCAGTCCGGCGAGTTCCTGCGCCGCGTGCACCAGCTGCTGCTCGGCGAGGAGGGTTTCTACGACAAGATCTTCCGGTCGCTGCGCATCCCCTACGAGCCGATCCGCTGGGCCAAGGACATCTCGGTCAGCCACGACGACGACGTCGACCGCCAGGCGCGCGTCCTCGAGCTGATCCACTCGTTCCGCGTGCGCGGCCACCTGATGGCCGACACCAACCCGCTCGAGTACCGCCAGCGCACCCACCCCGACCTCGACATCGAGTCGCATGGGCTGACCCTGTGGGACCTCGACCGGGAGTTCCCGGTCGGCTCGTTCGGCAAGGCGTCGGGCAAGCGCTTCATGAAGCTGCGCGAGATCCTGGGCATCCTGCGCGACTCGTACGTGCGCACGATGGCCGTCGAGTACATGCACATCCAGGAGCCGCAGGAGCGTCAGTGGTTCCAGGAGCGCATCGAGCGCCCGCACGTGAAGGAACCGCGTGAGGAGCAGCTGCGGATCCTGCAGAAGCTCAACCAGGCCGAGGCCTTCGAGACGTTCCTGCAGACGAAGTTCGTCGGTCAGAAGCGGTTCAGCCTCGAGGGCGGCGAGACGATGGTCCCGCTGCTCGACGAGATCGCCGAGGCCGCGGCCGCCGACGGCCTCGAGGAGGTCTGCATCGGGATGGCCCACCGCGGCCGTCTCAACGTGCTGGTCAACATCGCCGGCAAGGACCCCGCGCAGGTGTTCCGCGAGTTCGAGGGCAACATCGACCCGCGCACCGTCCAGGGCTCCGGTGACGTCAAGTACCACCTGGGCGTCGACGGCGAGTTCACGTCGGTGCACGGCGACAAGATCAAGGTCTCGGTCGCGGCGAACCCGTCGCACCTCGAGGTCGTCGATCCCGTGCTCGAGGGCATCGCCCGCGCCAAGCAGGACGTGCTGAACCGCGGCGAGGAGTTCCCGGTGCTGCCGGTGCTCGTCCACGGCGACGCGGCGTTCGCGGGCCAGGGAGTCGTCGCCGAGACGCTCAACCTGTCCCAGCTGCGTGGCTACCGCACGGGCGGCACGATCCACGTGATCGTCAACAACCAGGTCGGCTTCACGACCAGCCCCGCCTCGTCGCGCTCCTCGACCTACTGCACCGATGTCGCGCGGATGGTCCAGGCGCCGATCTTCCACGTCAACGGCGATGATCCCGAGGCGTGCATCCGCGCCGCGCAGCTGGCCTACGAGTACCGTCGCGCGTTCAACAAGGACGTCGTGATCGACCTGGTCTGCTACCGCCGTCGCGGTCACAACGAGGGCGACGACCCGAGCTTCACCCAGCCGCTGATGTACGACACGATCGAGCAGAAGAAGTCGGTGCGCAAGCTCTACACCGAGGCGCTCGTCGGTCGTGGCGACATCACGCTCGAGGAAGCCGAGGAAGCCCTCAAGGACTACCAGAAGCTGCTCGAGCAGAACCTCGCGAAGGTCAAGCAGGCCGAGCATGACAACACCGACTACTCGCGCACCCCGGACTACCCGGACAAGCCGTACGAGCGGGTGCTGGTGACGTCGGTCAGCCCCGACACCCTCAAGGCGATCGCCGACTCGTACACGAACGTGCCGGACGGCTTCACGGTCCACCCGAAGGTGCTGCCCCAGCTGCAGCGCCGGGCCGCGTCGATCACGGCCGGCCCGATCGACTGGGGCACGGGCGAGATCATCGCGATGGGCTCGCTGCTGACCGAGGGCCGTCCCGTGCGCCTCGTCGGCCAGGACTCACGTCGTGGCACGTTCACGACCCGCTTCGCGACGATCATCGACCGCACGAACGCCGAGGAGTGGACTCCGCTGGCGCACGTGGCCGAGGACCAGGCGACGTTCTACGTCTACGACTCGCTGCTGAGCGAGTACGCCGCGCTCGGCTTCGAGTACGGCTACTCGGTCGCGCGGCCCGAGGCGCTCACGATGTGGGAGGCCCAGTTCGGCGACTTCGTCAACGGCGCCCAGTCCGTCATCGACGAGTACATCAGCGCCGGTGAGACCAAGTGGGGTCAGAAGTCGGGCGTCGTCCTGCTGCTGCCGCACGGTCACGAGGGCCAGGGCCCCGACCACTCGTCGGGCCGCATCGAGCGCTTCCTGACGCTCGCCGCGAACGACGAGTTCACGGTCGCCCAGCCGTCGACGCCCGCGTCGTACTTCCACCTGCTGCGCCGCCAGAACCTCGAGGCCGAGCACCGTCCGCTGATCGTCTTCACCCCGAAGTCGATGCTGCGCAACAAGCAGGCGACGTCGCAGCCCGAGGACTTCACCTCCGGCTTCTTCCGCAAGGTGATCGGCGACGCCACGGTCGATGCCGACAAGGTCGAGCGCGTCGTGCTGTGCTCGGGCAAGATCACGTGGGACCTGGTCGCCGAGCGCAAGGAGCGCGAGGGCGACTCGTCCCGCACGGCGATCATCCGGCTCGAGCAGCTGTACCCGCGTCCGCTCGAGGAGATCAAGGCCGAGCTCGCGAAGTTCCCGAACCTGCGCGAGCTGCGCTGGGTCCAGGACGAGCCCGAGAACCAGGGTCCGTGGCCGCACGTCGCGCTGCACCTGCGCGATGCGTTCGACGTGCCGATGACGCAGGTCACCCGGCCCGAGTCGTCGGCGCCCTCGGTGGGCTCGCACTCGGTGCACGTGGCCGAGTCCCGCGACCTGATGAACCGCGCGTTCGCCTGAGGCACACGGTGTACTTCACCGACCGTGGGATCGAGGAGCTCTCGGCCCGCCGCGGCGAGGAGGAGGTCTCCTTCGCGTGGCTGGCCGAGCAGTTCTCGGTCTTCGTGGACCTGAACCCCGAGTTCGAGGTACCCGTCGAGCGGCTGGCCACGTGGCTGGCCCGCCTCGACGACGAGGACTGAGCGCGCCGGAGACCTCAGGGGCGGGTCAGGACGATCTTGCCGAAGACGTCGCCGTCGACGACCCGCTGCAGACCCTCGGCGGCGTTCTCCATCGGGATCTCGGCGTCGATGAGCGGCTTCGTGCCGGTCACGGCGAGGAACTCGGCGAGCCGGCGCAGCTCGTCGCGGGTGCCCATCGTCGAGCCGTGGACGCGCATCTGCTGGAAGAAGATCCGGGTCAGCTCGGCATGAGTGGGCGCGTCACCCGAGGTGGCGCCCGCGATGACGAGGGTGCCGCCGGGACGCATCGACTTGATCGAGTGCGACCACGTCGCCGCACCGACGGTCTCGATGACCGCGTCGACCTTGACCGGCAGACGGGCGCCGGACTCGAACGCCTCGTGCGCGCCGATCTCGACAGCCTTGGCGCGCTTGTCCTCGTCGCGGCTCGTGGCGAAGACCCGGAAGCCGGCCGCGCGAGCCAGCGTGATCGCCGCCGTCGCGACCCCGCCACCGGCGCCCTGCACCAGCACGGCGTCGCCCGGACGGAGGTCGGCCTGCGTGAACAGCATCCGGTAGGCGGTCAGCCATGCCGTCGGCAGCGTCGCGGCCTCGGCCAGCGACAGGCCCTCGGGCTTGGCGATGACGTTGCGGCGCGGGACGGCGACCTTCTCGGCGAAGGTGCCCTGGTACCGCTCCGAGAGCAGCGAGCGGCGCGGATCGAGCGTCTCGTCGCCGACCCAGTCCGGGTCGCTGATGACGGCGTGCACGATGACCTCGTTGCCGTCCTCGTCGAGACCGGCCGCGTCGCAGCCCAGGATCATCGGCAGCGACTCGTCCCGCAGGCCGACGCCGCGCAGGCTCCACACGTCGTGGTGGTTGATGGAGGCCGCCTTGACCGTCACGGTCGTCCAGCCGTCAGGGACGTGCGGGTCGGGCCGCTCCCCCACGACGAGACCCTTCATCGGGTCCTTCGGATCCATGGACTGGGCGTAGACGGCGAACAACGGGATCTCCTCAGGTCGTGGACGAGCCGTGATCGACCCTAGCCGCTGCCGATCGGGTCAGCTCCACGGGTGGCGGGTCCTCAGTACGGGCGGCGGGCGAGACCGTCGCGGCGTGCGGTGTCGGTGACGGCGCGCGCGACGGCCTGCGAGACACGCGGGTCGAACGGCGACGGGACGATGTACGCCTCCGTGAGCTCGTCGTCCGAAACCAGGTCGGCGATCGCGCGGGCGGCCGCCAGCTTCATCGACTCCGAGATCGCGGTGGCGCGCACGTCGAGCGCGCCACGGAAGATGCCCGGGAAGACCAGCACGTTGTTGAGCTGGTTCGGGAAGTCCGAGCGACCCGTGGCGACGATGCGCGCATGGCGCGCGGCGACGTCGGGGTGGACTTCGGGGTTCGGGTTGGCCAGCGCGAAGATGATCGCGTCCGGGGCCATCCGCGCCACGGCCTCCTCGGGGATCGTGCCGCCGGAGACGCCGATGAAGACGTCGGCGCCGTCGAGGGCCTCGGCGACCGTTCCCGGCCTCGCCCAGCCGGCGGTCGCCTCGGCGAGCCACTCCTTGACCTCGTTGAGGCCGTCGCGACCCGGCACGATGACGCCCGTGCGGTCGACGACGCTGATCTTGCGGACGCCCGCGGAGCGCAGGATCTTCGTGATCGCGACACCGGCAGCGCCGGCGCCGGAGATGACGACCTTGATCTCGTCAGGCTCGCGTTCGGTGAGCCGCAGCGCGTTGTAGAGGCCGGCCAGGACGACGACGGCCGTGCCGTGCTGGTCGTCGTGGAAGACCGGGATGTCGAGGCGCTCGATGAGCCGCCGCTCGATCTCGAAGCAGCGCGGGCTCGAGATGTCCTCGAGGTTGATGCCGCCGAACGTCGGCGCGAGCCGCACGATCGTCTCGACGATCTCGTCGGTGTCGGTGGTGTCGAGGGCGACGGGGATCGCGTCGACGGCGCCGAACTGCTTGAACAGGATGGCCTTGCCCTCCATGACGGGCATGGCGGCGGCCGGGCCGATGTCGCCGAGCCCCAGGACCGCGGTGCCGTCGGTGACGACGGCGACCGTGTTGGAGACCCACGTGTACTCGTGGGCGACCTCGGGATCCGCGGCGATGGCCTCGCAGACGCGAGCCACCCCCGGGGTGTACGCGAGGGCCAGGTCGTCGGCGTTCACGAGCGACACCGACGCGCTGATACTCATCTTGCCTCCGCGGTGCAGCGCGAAGACGGGGTCGTCGTGGTCGGTGAGCGTCATGAGCAGATCAGGGTCGGTGTGGATGGCCATGCTTCCTCGGAGCAGCGTGTACGTCGGACGGCGCCGGTCCGGCTGCCGGTGCGGTGCGTGTGCCGCGGGGAGGACGGGGTGTGCCCCGCCGACCAGTCTGTCACACGCCGTTCTCGGGGCCCGCCTCGGCAGGGCGGTCGGCGAGGGCCCGGCGAGCGGCGCGCGTCGCGAGGCACGCGAGCACCACGACCGCCGATCCGGCGATCACGGCGCCGACCACGCGGTTGTCCCCCGTGTTGGGATCGGGGTGGCGCAGCGACCAGGCCAAACCCAGGCCGATCAGCTGGGTCACGACGACCGGTCCCCGTGCCCCGTGCAGCCCGCGCGCGAGACCGAGCGCCGCCGCGAGCAGGCCCAGCCCCAGCAGCAGCAGGACCAGGGCGATCCCGAGCCCCAGACCGACCCGGTCGGAGGCGAGCCCCGTCAGGTCGGCGACCGCGAGGCCGAGGAACGCCAGCGCCTGCAGGGCGACGACGACGGCCGCGATCGTGAGCGGGACCCGAGCGCTGGTGGACACGGCCACAGGCTAGCCGTAGCGACGAATTCAAGGATTAGGAGGCGTTTTCGCATGTGACATATCCGACAAGGTCACGTGCATTTAACGCTTGTCATGTCGTTGAAACCTTGAAAACATAGACGAAGTGGCGTGCCGCGGCATGCCCACCCCCCTCTTCTCGGTCCAAAGGAGTCATCGGCATGGATTGGCGTCATCGTTCGGCGTGTCTGGACGAGGATCCCGAGCTGTTCTTCCCCATCGGGAACACGGGTCCTGCCATTCTCCAGATCGAGGAGGCGAAGCTCGTGTGTCGTCGCTGCGACGTGCGCGAGCAGTGTCTCCAGTGGGCGCTCGAGTCCGGTCAGGACCATGGCGTCTGGGGCGGTCTCAGCGAGGACGAGCGTCGCGCGCTCAAGCGCCGCAACGCCCGGGCCCGCATTCGCACCGCCTGATCCCTACACGCTGAACGCGATCGTGACCGTCGTCCCTCCGGACGGCGGGGTCTCGTAACTCAGCTCCCCCGCCAGTTCGCCCTGGACGAGCGTCGAGACGATCGACAGCCCCAGGCTCAGCGTCGGGTCGAAGTCGTCCGGCAGTCCGCGACCGTCGTCGCTGACACGCAGCCGGATCCGGTTGCGAATCCGGTTCACCGCGAGCGTCACCCGCCCACCCTCGGACCCGAAGGCGTGCTCCGCGGCGTTCTGCACCAGCTCGGTCAGGACCATCGCGAGCGGCGTGGCCACCCCACCGGGCAGCAGTCCGAACGAGCCGATCCGCTCGGCCTTGACCGCGCCCCCGCCCACGTCGAGCACCGTGCGCAACAAGGTGTCGGCGATCGCGTCGAACTCGACGGTCTCGTCGAACGACTGACTGAGCGTCTCGTGCACGAGCGCGATCGATCCCACCCGACGCTCGGCCTCCTTGAGCGCGTCGCGTGCGGCGGGCATGTCCATCCGACGGCTCTGCAGGCGCAGCAGCGCCGCGACGGTCTGCAGGTTGTTCTTGACTCGGTGGTGGATCTCGCGGATCGTCGCATCCTTCGAGACAAGTTCGCGGTCGCGCAGGCGCAGCTCCGTCACGTCGCGCAGCAGGATCAGTGAGCCGGAGGGCCCGCCGTCGCCGCGCAGCGGGATGATCCGCAGCAGCATCGAGGCGCCCTGCCCGACGATCTCGGCCTCGGAGTCGCCGGCACCGAACAGCGCGGCGAACGGCCGGTCGGCATTCGGGCCGATCAGCGCGCTCGTGACCTCGATGAGGTCGCTGCCGGCCAGGTCGCCGACATGCCCCATCCGCCGGTAGGCCGACAGGGCGTTGGGGCTGGCGTACGCGACCAGTCCCGCGGCGTCCGTGCGGACGAATCCGTCCCCGACGCGCAGCGAGTCAGCGAGGTCGGACGTCGCGCCGGGCAGCGGGAACTCGCCCCGCCGGATCATCGCGAACAGCTCGTCGCTGGCGAGCCGGTAGGCCGATTCGAGCGCACCCGCGGCGCGCCGCTCGGCCGCGGGCCGGCGGCGCACCACCACGCCGATGCGCCGACCGCCGAACATGACGGGGACGGCGGCGAGCGAGACCTCGGTGCCGTCGTGCAGGGTCTCGCGCGCGAGTGAGGTCACGTCCCGTGGGACGAACGTGCCGACGATGTCCTCGAGCAGCGTCGTCGGACCCGTCGTGGGCCGGACCTGGGCCGCCGCCCACATCCCCTTGGCCTCGGCGTCGTCGACCCACAGGACCAGGTCGCTGAAGGCCAGGTCCGCCACGATCTGCCAGTCCGTGACGAGCGACTGCAGCCGCGCGACCTCGGGCCGCGAGAGCGCGGTCTGCGAGTCGGCGATGTCGTCGAGCGAAGGCACGGAACCGAGCCTACGGCGCAGTGCACCCTCCCCGTCCCGGCGAACCTGACTCACGGGTAACCTGCGTCACATGACTGATGACCAGACGGCACCGGCTGACGCGACGCTGCCCGAGCCCACCGGCCCCCACGGCGGCCATCACGCGCTCGACGTCGCGCGCGCGCACGGCGTCGAGGCGATGTTCACCCTCTCGGGCGCCCACATCTTCCCGATGTACGACGCGGCGGTGAAGTCCGATCCGCCCATGCCGATCATCGACGTGCGGCACGAGCCCTCCGCGGTCTTCGCCGCCGAGGCCATCGGCAAGCTGACGCGCACGCCGGGTCTGGCCGTGCTCACCGCGGGTCCCGGCGTGACGAACGGCGTCAGCCCCGTCGCGCAGGCGTACTTCTCCGGCTCCCCGCTCGTCGTCGTGGGCGGTCGCGCCCCGGCCGCGACCTGGGGCACGGGCACGCTGCAGGAGCTGGACCACCCGCCGATCTTCGAGTCGATCTCGAAGTTCTCGTCGACGGCCCGCACGCTGGCCGACATCGCCCCGGTCGTCGACGAGGCGTTCACGCTCGCCGGCTCGTCACACCGCGGACCCGCGTTCGTCGACGTCCCGATGGACGAGTTCTTCAACTCGGGCCCGGTCGGTCACACCGCTTCCGGCGCCACGCCGGCCGCGATCGAGCCCGACGGCGACGAGATCGCGCGGATCGGTCGACTGCTCGCCGACGCGAAGCGCCCCGTCCTGATCCTGGGCACCGACGTGTGGGCCGACCACGCCGAGGAGGCCGCCCTGCGGTTCGTCGAGGAGACCGGGATCCCCGCGATCGCCAACGGCATGGGTCGCGGCATCGTGCCCGGTGGCCACGCGAACCTCGTCACGAAGGCGCGTTCGCGCGCGCTCGGCCTGGCCGACCTCGTGATCGTCGTGGGCACTCCCCTGGACTTCCGTCTCGGCTTCGGCCGGTTCGGCGGCAAGGAGGGCAACGGTCCCGCCACGACCGTGCACGTCGCGGACTCCCCCGGTCAGCTCTCGACGCACGCCGAGCTCGGCGCGTCCGTCGCGGGCGATCTCACGCAGGTCTTCGACGGTCTGCTCACCGCGCTGCAGGCCGCGACCCGTCGTCCCGACTGGACGCCGTGGCTGGGCGAGCTGCAGGACGTCGTCGCCCAGGCGGTCGAGCGGGATCGCACGATCCTGACGTCGGAGTCCGACCCGATCCACCCGGCGCGCATCTACGGCGAGCTGCTGCCGCGGCTGGCCGACGACGCCGTCGTGATCGGCGACGGCGGCGACTTCGTGTCGTTCGCCGGCAAGTTCGTCGAGCCCGCGCGTCCCGGCGGTTGGCTCGATCCCGGTCCCTACGGCTGCCTCGGTGCGGGTCTCGGCGCGGCGATGGCCGCCCGGATCGCGCGACCGTCGAGCCAGGTCGTGCTGCTCTTCGGTGACGGCGCGGCGGGCATGAGCCTGATCGACGTCGACACCCTCGTGCGCCACAACCTGCCCGTCGTCATGATCGTCGGCAACAACTCCGCGTGGGGCCTGGAGAAGATGCCGATGCAGATGCTCTACGGCTACGACGTCGCCGCCGACCTCGCGCCCAACACGCGCTACGACCTGGTCGTCACGGCGCTCGGCGGCGGTGGCGAGTTCGTCACCGACCCGAACGAGATCGGCCCGGCGATCGACCGCGCCTTCGCCTCGGGCGTTCCGTATCTGGTCAACATCGCGACGGACGTCAACGCGCAGTACCCCCGCGCGACGATGGGCGTCTGACCGAAGCCGCTGGCAGTGAGGTTCGAGGGGTGTTCTCGGCGATTTCACCCCTCGAACGTCACCGCCAGCGCTCAGGTCACCGCACCGCGACGGCCAGTTGCAGGTCCTTGCGGGTGAGGTCGGGGGCGGCGGAGCGGCCCTGCTTTCGGGCGGCGGCGGCCTCCGGCTCCGGTTGCGGCAGCGGCTCGCAGATCGCGTCGGCGCGGTTGCCCGGCACCCGCTTCGGCTTCGCGCCGGTCAGCAGGTAGTCGGCGATCTGGTCGTCGACGCAGGCGTTCCCACTGAACGAGCCTGAGTGCGTGGTGCCCCCGGGCTCGGCGATCAGGCTGGCGTTCGGGAAGAGCTTGCGCACCGCGAGACTGCCCGGGTACGGCGTCGCCGCGTCGAGCGTCTCGTTGATCATGAGCAGGCTGGCGGTCTTGCGGCCGTCGACCTTGACCGGACGGTCCGACGAGGCGGGCCACGTCACGCACGGGTAGTTGTACCAAGCGTTGTTCCACGTGATGAACGGCGCCTTGGCGTAGATGCGCCAGTTGTCGACCGCCCACCGGTGCCAGCTCGTGGGCCACGACGTGTCCGTGCACTGCACGCCGAGGTAGACCGCGTACCCGTTGTCGTCGCCGTAGCCGGTGGCATCCAGGAACGCCCCCTCGAGCGCGGCGACGTCGCCGTCGTTGACGTACGCGCTGAACACGCTTCCGAGATCGGTCCACGTGCTCTGGTAGTAGCCGGCGTAGACGAACGAGTCGTTCCACTCACTGCCGCCGAGCCGACCGCCCTCGCCCTGCGCCGGAGCGCGGTAGAGCGACTCCTGCGTGGCGTAGAAGAGCGTGCGCACCTTCCGCTGCGTGTCACCCAGGTGGTACGTGTCGTCATGACGGGCCAGCCAGTCGAACCAGATGTTCATGTTGCGGTCGAACGCCGAGTCCTGCGCCAGGTTCGCCTGGTACCAGACCGAACCCGGGTCGACCGTGCCGTCGAAGACCATGCGGCGCACCTTGCTCGGGAACAGCGTCGCGTAGACCTGCCCGAGGTAGGTCCCGTACGAGAAGCCCAGGTAGTTGATCTTCGGCGCGGCCAGCGCCTTGCGGATCGACTCCATGTCCAGGGCACTGTCACGGGTCGTGAGGTGCTCCAGGATCGGCCCGTTGTTCGCCGCGCAGTCGGCGCTGTAGCCGGCGGTGCGCTTCTTCCAGGCCTTCTCGACCGACCGGCTGGTCGGCACGTACCGCGGCCGGTCGTATCCGGCGTACAGCGGATCGCACGACACGGCGGGTTCGCTCTCGCCGACGCCACGCGGATCGAAGCCGATCCAGTCGTAGGCCAGTCCGGCGTCCTTCGGGACGAACTCGCCGAACACGGAGTAGATGAGTCCCGAGCCACCCGGGCCGCCGGGGTTGACCAGCATGACGCCCTGGTAGTCGGCGTCGGCGACCTTGTGCTTGATGCGCGAGACCGCGAGCGAGATCTGTGCGCCCTTCGGTCTCGCGTAGTCCAGGGGCACCTCGAGGCTGCCGCACTCGGCGCCGCGGCGGGCCAGTGCCGGGCTGTCGCACGTCCCCCACGTGATCGTCCCGGTCGGCACGTTCGGCACCTTCGGAGCAGAGCGGGAGGAGTTCGCCTCGGCGGTGGACGGTACCAAAAGGGCGCCGGCCAGGGCCCCCATCGCGGTCATCAGGACGACTCTGCGCATCGTTCTCCCCGTTGCTCGACCCCCGAGCGGGCGGTCACCCGCACTCGTCCGACCGTGGCACGGGCCCTGCTCGCGCGCAAGCGCACACCGCGCGGGACCTAGGGTGGCCCTCATGAGCGAGACGAAGGTCATCCATGTCGTCGGGGCCGAGCACACGGCGCGAACGGTCGGCAGCGGCGACCTCGACGTGCTCGGCACACCCGTCGTGCTGGCATGGCTCGAGGAGGCGACGTGCGCGGCGCTCGAGCTCGACGCCGCCCAGACGAGCGTCGGCACCCGGGTCGAGATCCAGCACCTGGTCGCCAGCGCGGTCGGCGCGACCATCACGACCTCGGCGTCGATCACGCAGCGCGACGGGCGCCTCGTGGTGTTCGACGTCGCCGCGCACGACCAGCAGGGCACCCTCGTCGCCGCGGGAACAGTGCGTCGCGTGGTGGTCGACCGGGAGCGATTCCTCGCTCGATTGCCGCGTGTGGAAGAATAGTGAGTCGAGACTTTCAAGGAGGAGACCATGGGCAAGACCGGTCGCAAGCGTCGCGCGCGTCGTAAGAAGGGCGCCAACCACGGCAAGCGCCCCAACGCGTGAACCGTCACTGACACGACGAAACCCCATCCGATGGATGGGGTTTCGTACGTTTTCGGGCCCTGCGCCGCCCCAGGAGTGCGAACACCACCGCGGGTGGTCGAGAAGGCTACTCAGATGCTTTCGAGGTCAACGACCAGAACGTCTTCGTCACCGTCGGTTGTCTCGCCGGTCGGCGAGAAGCCGAGCGCCTCGTAGAAGGCGCGTGGGGACCCGGTGCCCCGTCGCGCACCAACCTTGAGACGCACGGCACCCGGGCGACCGCGCACGTACTCCGCGACGGAGCGGACGGCGGCACGCCCGTAGCCGCGCCCCTGGAAGCGCCGGTCGACCATCAGCCGCCAAAGCATGTAACCGGGCTCCTCGGTCGTGTCGTGCAGCATCACGAAGCCCACGAGTCCGACGCCCGGCACCTCGATGGCGCGGCACCACGCCTGCGGGTACACCCCGGCTTCTGCCAGGGAGACTGCAGTCGAGGCGACGAAGCGCTCCTGCTCCGCGCTCACCGACAGGTCGCAGACCGCACGCACGTTCTCCGCTGTGATGGGAACGAGTCGCAGGAAGGGCGGCGTCGTCGGCACCTGGCACACGATATGCGAAGAGAAGGCGGGTGCAACCGCCGCCCGACCATCGGCACGAGAGTGCGGTGGAGCCTCATGGCCCGAGCCGGTCCCGAACTGGGACACGCCCAGTCAGTACTGGGTCTCGGTGCGGATCTCGACGTGCACCGAGCGGATCCGGAACAGCACCTTCTCGCGCAGCGGCGCGGGTGCGACCTCGTGGCACGAGCGGCCGACGATCCGCTTGACGACCTCCTCGAGCTGGAACTCGTCCATGCAGTCCACGCAGCTGTCCAGGTGGGCCTGGATCTGCTCGCAGCTGGCCGAGTCGATCTCGTGGTCGATGAACTCGTACAGCCGCTGGATGGCCTTCTCGCAGTCCGGTCCGTCGCAGCTCATCGGTCCTCACCTCCCGCCGGCACGCGCAGTCCGCGCTCGTGCGCGTAGTCGGTGAGCAGGTCGCGCAGCTGGCGACGTCCCCGGTGCAGACGCGACATCACGGTGCCGATCGGCGTCTGCATGATCTCGGCGATCTCCTTGTACGGGAATCCCTCCACGTCGGCGAGGTACACCGCGTAGCGGAAGTCCTCGGGCAACTGCTGGAGCGCGTCCTTCACGTCGGAGTCGGGGAGCCGCTCGAGCGCCTCCATCTCGGCCGACTTCAGGCCGGACGAGGTGTGCGCGGCCGCGGCGGCGATCTGCCAGTCCTCGATCTCGTCGGTGACCTGCTGCGGCTGGCGCTGCTTCTTGCGGTAGCCGTTGATGTAGGTGTTGGTCAGGATCCGGTACAGCCACGCCTTGAGGTTCGTGCCGGGCCGGAACTGGTGAAAGGCGCTGAAGGCCTTCGCGTAGGTCTCCTGGACGAGGTCCTCGGCGTCCTGGGGGTTGCGTGTCATCCGCAGGGCGGCCGAGTACAGCTGATCGAGGAAGGGCAGGGCATCTGCCTCGAATCGCGCCTGGCGCTGTGCGGGGGTCTCGGTAGACAGGTCCACGACGCTGTCGTCCGTCGACGGGTCCACGACGTTCTTGTCGTCAGTCATCGTCGCCCAGCCTACTGTGGCCGGGCGGGTCGGGCATGCGAGCATTCGGCGTCCTCCTCACGAGGTGAAACGGCGACCGCTCGGCGGCTATTCCCCCTCGGCCGGGATCGGCTCGACCAGCTCGGGGCCGTTGTTGCGCACGTTGTTGACCGAAGTCGACACGGGCCACGCTCGCAGCACGCCCGGAGTCGCCGGTGTGAGGTGCTCCACCGCCTCGGCCCACGGCTCCGCGGCCAGCCAACGCTCGGACAGGTCGGTCGGCACGATGAGCGGCGCGCGATCGTGGATCCGGCCGTCGTCACCCTCGGCGGACGTCGTCAGGATCGTGTAGGTCAGCAGCCACTCGCCCTCGGCGTCCTTCCAGAACTCGTAGAGGCCGGCGAGGCCGAGGCCCTCGGGCGCGCTCATGTAGAACGGCTGCTTCGGCGGACGCTTCCCGCCGTCGGTCGCCTCGGGCTGGTACCACTCGTAGTACCCGTCGGCGGGGACGATCGCGCGCCGCTTCGCGAAGGCGGTGCGGAAGGCCGGCTTCTCGGTGAGCGTCTCGCTGCGCGCGTTGATCATCCGGTTGCCGATCGACGGGTCCTTCGCCCAGGAGGGCACGAGTCCCCACTTCGCGGTGACCAGCTCGCGGCGGAATCCCTCCTCGCGCGGACGGCCCACGATGATCGGGGCGGGCTTGGTCGGCGCCACGTTGAAGTCCGCACCCGTGTCGGCGAAGAGGTCGCCGACGTCGGCAGCGAAGTCGTCGACGAGCGTCGAGGGGGTCCGGGAGGTCGCATACCGGCCGCACATGCGGCCATCGTAGGTCCGCCCCACCCGGAGGGTTCCGCCACACCCGAGATGGTGTCGGAACCCCCCGGGTCAGCCTGTGAGTGCGTCCAGCACCCAGGTCACGTCCTGCGCCACCGGAGGCAGCATCTCCATCCACACCCGAGGTGGCGGAGACTCGAACGTCCGGCGCAGCATGACGGTGACCAGGTTCAGGGTCGGCTGGTCGAGGCGGTCGCGATCGGCCAGCACGCAGAATCGACGCGAGCTCAGCTGGGCGATGACCTCGTCGCCGGGGAACACGGTGCGCAGCGCGTGACTCACGTCCACCGCGTGCAGCGCCTGCTCCAACGCATGACCGGACTGCCGGGGCAGCTCGACCACGACGAGGGCATGACGATCCGAGACCGTCGTGTCGTCCCGCACCGCTGCGCGGTACAGCCCGTCGAGGGCGTGCCGCAGGTGCGGCAGGGTCGACAACTGGGTCAGCGGGTCCTCGCACGACGTCTCCAGCTGCAGCATCCGGAACGTCTCGGCCCATGCCACGGCGACACCTCGCACCATCGCGAACGACGGTTCGAGGCCGTCGAAGGCCCGCGCCACGCGGTCAAGGACCTCGTGGAGCGGGACTCCGAGGGACGCTGCACTCGCTCCCACCTCGTGTGCAACCTCCACCGCGTCCACCCGGCCGGCACGGACGGCATCGTCCAGCTCGAGATAACTCATGCCGTAGGGATCCATCGCGTGCCTCCTTTCAGAGATGACCGGGTCAGTCGCCGTGTACATGAAGGAGACGACGACGGTCCTCGTTCATGACGCGGGTCGTCGGAGGAAATAAATGGACCGCGGTGACTAGTCATTTCGAGCCACGTGAACGACAGACACGTGCACCGCGGGCACCTAGACTGGACACGAGGGGCTCCCGTGGCCTCATCGTTGATCTGCTCTCGACCCCGGCCGGAAGGAGGAGCAGTGACCGTAGACACCCACTCCTCCGACTTCCGTGTGGGCGACGAGCGCAGCGACGCCGACCTCATCGCCGCCGTCCGCGAAGGCGACTCGGCCGCGTACGGCGAGCTCTACGAGCGCCACCACGTCGCCGCCGAGCGGCTGGCGCGCCAGCTCATGCGCGGGCCCGACGCCGACGACCTCGTCGCCGAGGGCTTCACCAAGGTCCTCGTGACGATCCAGAACGGCGGCGGACCCGAGGAGTCGTTCCGGGCGTACCTGCTGACCGCGGTGCGTCGCCTGCACGTCGACCGCATCCGCGCCGTCACCCGCGAGCGTCCCACCGACGACCAGTACGAGCTGGACGGCCACGTCGACTTCGTCGACACCGCGGAGCTCGGCTTCGAGCGCACCACGACCGCCGAGGCGTTCCAGTCGCTGCCCGAGCGGTGGCAGATGGTGCTGTGGCACCTCGACGTCGAGGGCCAGAAGCCGGCCGAGATCGCCCCGCTGCTCGGGATGAGCGCGAACAGCGTCTCGGCCCTGGCGTACCGCGCCCGCGAGGGCCTGCGCCAGGCGTATCTGCAGAAGCACCTCGTGCCGGCGACGACGCCGGAGTGCCAGTTCACGATCGGCAACCTCGGGGCGTTCGTCCGCGGTGGTCTCTCGCGCCGGGACTCCGCCAAGGTCCAGCACCACCTCGACGGCTGCCGCGCGTGCATGGGTCTCTACGTCGAGCTGCAGGAGTTCAACTCCGGCCTCGCCGGCATCCTCGCTCCGGCGATCCTGGGCACGGCGGCCTCGGGCTACCTGCACGGTGCCGGCGCGGGCGGCGCCCTGGCCGGTGCCGGCGGGCTCGCGCGCGCCAACGGCGGCGGCGGCTCGGGCGGCGCTGCGGGATCGGCCGCGGGTGGATCCACGTCCGGACTCGTCGGCGCACTGGGCACCATGGGACCGGCCGGCATCGCCGCGGGCGCTGCGGCGAGCGTCGTGGTGATCGCGGGCACGGCGGCCCTCATCACGGTCGAGCGCGAGATTCCCCCCATCGAGAACACGACGCGGTCGGCGACGCCCGTCCAGCGCACGGCGCCGGGGACGAAGACCGACGAGCAGGAACAGCAGACGCCGTGGCCGAGCCAGCTGATCACGCCGCTGCTGAACGACCTCGACCAGTCCGAGGACGACACCGAGGACGACGCGGACGACGACGTCCCGGTCACGACGGAGCCGTCGCCGACGACGCCGACGACCCCGCCACCCACCACGCCGACGACTCCCGCGCCGACCGAGCCGACGCCGACGATGCCGACCGAGCCGACGCCGACCGACCCGACGCCCACCGACCCGACGCCCACGGACCCGACGCCGACCGACCCGACGCCGACCGACCCGACGCCGACCGACCCGACGCCGACCGACCCGACGCCGACCGACCCGACGCCCACGGACCCGACGCCGACCGACCCGACGCCGACCGACCCGACGCCGACCGACCCGACGCCGACCGACCCGACGCCCACGGACCCGACGCCCACGGACCCGACGCCGACCGACCCGACGCCGACCGACCCGACGCCCACGGACCCGACGCCGACCGACCCCGCGGATCCGGCGGACACGTCGGTCACCGCGACGGCCAGCTCGGCCTTCGGCAGCGTGAACTTCTCGTTCAAGCCGGGCGAGGACGCGAAGCCTGGCCAGCAGGTCAAGATCGACGTCAAGTTCACGGGCGGCCTGGCCGAGAACATCGAGTGGATCATCTCGGGCAGCGCCGGCTGGAGCTGCCAGTGGACGCCGCTGAGCACGACGGCGACCTGCACGGCCACCGTCGGCAGCAACGGCAAGGTCGCCGACCTGCGGCTCGTCGTCTTCAGCTTCCGACCGGCCGGGACGTTCACCGTCACGAGCGGCGGCGAAACGACCACCGGATCCTTCCGCTGAGCGCCCACGCCCAGCCCACGGCGCTGCGCTGCGGCATGATGAGGACATGACCCTCCTGCGTGCCGTCGCCCGTCCGATGCTCTCGACGATGTTCATTGCCGGCGGCGTGATGGCACTGCGCAAGCCCGAGGCGCTCGCGGCGAAGGCACAGCCCGTCGCGGACGCCCTGCGCAAGGTGGCTCCCCAGCTCGACGTCTCGGCGTCGAACCTCGTCCGCGCCAACGCGCTCGTCCACGTGACCGCCGGAGCGTTCCTCGCGACCGGACGGATTCCCCGCACGTCGGCCCTCGTGCTCGCGGCGACCATGCCGGCCACGACGGTCACGGGACACCCGTTCTGGAACGAGACCGACCCGGTCGCCCGACGCAACCAGTTCCTGCACTTCACCAAGAACGTGTCGATGACCGGCGGACTGCTGCTGTCGACCCTCGACCCCGACCCGAAGAAGCCGTGGGTCGGTCGGCGCGCGCGCAGGTCCGCCGTGGCCGCGAAGGACACGCTCGTCGAGCAGATCGAAGAGCTGCGGGGGTGACGATGCACTGGCGGGCACCCCACCCGACCGAAGCCGTCCACGGCGACGTCCTGTTGCCGGGTTCGAAGTCGCAGACCAATCGCGCGCTCGTGCTGGCGGCGATCTCGGACGCACCGTCGCGGATCGCGCTGCCCCTCGTCGCCCGCGACACCGATCTCATGGCCGGGGCCCTCGGCGCCCTCGGCGCCACGATCGATCGCGAGGAGGACGCGTGGACCGTCCACCCCAGCACCGCCGCGACGGATGCCGCGATCGACTGCGGGCTCGCCGGCACGGTCATGAGGTTCGTCCCGCCGGTCGCGGCGCTCGGGCGGGGTGAGGCGCGCTTCGACGGCGACCGCCGTGCCCGCGAGCGACCCATGGGCACCACGATCAGCAGCCTGCGCGGCCTCGGGGTGCGCGTCGACGACGACGGTCGCGAGAGCCTGCCGTTCACCGTCCACGGCGAGGGCGGCGTGCGCGGCGGACGACTGACCGTCGACGCCTCCGCCTCGAGCCAGTTCGTCTCCGCCCTGCTGCTCGTCGCTCCCCGGTTCACCGAGGGGCTCGACCTGCACCACGAGGGCGCCTCACTGCCGTCCCTGCCGCACGTCGCGATGACGGTCACCGAGTTGCGTCGCCGCGGTGTCGTGGTCGAGGCCGATGCGGCCCGCTGGCAGGTCCAGGCCGGTCCGGTCAAGGCCCTCGACGTCACGATCGAGCCCGATCTGTCCAATGCGGGCGCGTTCGTGGCCGCGGCCCTCGCGACGGCCGGCGAGGTGCGCGTCCGGAACTGGCCGCAGGACACCGACCAGGCCGGCGACGCGTGGCGGGCACTCGCGGTCGCGTTCGGCGGCGAGGTCACGCGCGAGGGGACCGACCTCGTGTTCCGCGGACCGCACGAGCTGCTGCCCGTCGACCTCGACCTGCACGACGTCGGCGAGCTGACCCCCGTCGTGGCAGCCCTCGCGGCCCTGGCGACCGGTCCCAGCACGCTGGCCGGGATCGGCCACCTGCGCGGCCACGAGACCGACCGGCTGCGCGCCCTCGCGACCGAGATCAACGGCCTCGGCGGCGCGGTCGAGGAGCGCCCCGACGGGCTCGTGGTGTCCCCCGCCCCCCTGCACGGAGGAACGTTCCGGACCTACGAGGACCACCGCATGGCGCACGCCGCCGCCGTGCTCGGTCTGCGGGTGGCCGACGTCCTCGTCGAGAACATCGCCACCACCGCGAAGACCTACCCGGGCTTCGCCGACGACTGGACCCGGCTGGTCTCGTGAGGGACGACGACGAGTACGCGCAGTACGAGCGCCCGCGACGACGCACCCGGCCGCGCACGAAGGATCGGCCGGACTACTCCGACGCGCTCGTCGCGACGGTCACGACCGTCGACCGAGGCCGCTACACGCTGGCCACCGACGACGGCGCGGTCGTCATGGCGATGAAGTCCCGCCCGTTGGGCCGCCAGGGCGTCGTCGTCGGCGACGAGGTTCGCGTGGTCGGCGACGTCTCCGGCGCGCAGGGCAGTCTCGCCCGCGTCGTGGAGGTCCTCGAGCGCCGCACGGTCCTGCGCCGCACGGCGGACGACGACGACCCGATCGAGCGCGTCGTCGTCGCGAACGCCGACCAGCTCGTCATCGTCACGGCCCTCGCCGATCCGCCACCGCGGCTCGGCCTGGTCGACCGCTGTCTCGTGGCCGCGTACGACGCGGGGATGGAGCCGGCCGTGTGCCTGACGAAGGCCGACCTGGCACCGGCCGACGAGATCCTGGCGCAGCTCGTGCCGCTCGACGTCCGGGTCGTCACGACGCAGCGCGACGCCGATCTCGGGCCGATCCGCGATCTGCTGCGGGACCGGACCAGCGTGCTGATCGGGCACAGCGGCGTGGGCAAGTCCACTCTCGTCAACGCCCTCGTCCCCCACGCGGACCGCGCCACGAGCCACGTCAACGAGGTCACGGGGCGCGGCCGGCACACCTCGACGTCGGCCCAGATCCTCGACCTGCCGTTCGGCGGCCGCATCGTCGACACCCCCGGCTTCCGCTCGTTCGGGCTCGCCCACGTCGACGTCGACCGGATCATCGACGCCTTTCCGGACCTCGCCGAGGCGTCGCGCGACTGCCCGCGCGGCTGCACGCACCTCGTGGAGGAGCCGGAGTGCGCGCTCGACGAGGCGGTCGCCGACGGACACATCGACCCGGTGCGGGTCACCTCGTTCCGACGGATCCTGGCCAGTCGCTCCCTCGCCGACGAGTACTGACCGCCGACGGGTGCCCAGACCGTAGGCTGACCCCATGGCCAACCCGTACCTCGACGACCTGAGACTGGCGCACGTGCTGGCCGACTCCGCCGACAACCTCAGCATGGACCGCTTCGGCGCGATCGACCTCGAAGTGTCCACGAAGCCGGACATGACGTACGTGACCGAGTCCGACAAGGCCGTCGAGGAGGCGATCCGCCGCACCCTGAAGTCCGCCCGCACGCGAGACATCGTGCTGGGCGAGGAGGAGGGCGAGACCGAGGGCACCGCCGAGAACGCCGACCGGCGCTGGATCATCGACCCGATCGACGGCACGTCCAACTTCGTGCGCGGCGTGCCGGTCTGGGCGACGCTGATCGCCCTGGAGGAGGCGGGCGAGATCGTGGTCGGCTGCGTCTCGGCCCCCGCGCTCGGCCGCCGGTGGTGGGCGATGAAGGACGACGGCGCCCACACGGGCAAGTCGTTCCGCCAGACCCGGCCGATCCACGTGTCGGCGGTCCGTGAGCTGACGGCCGCGTCGGTGTCCTACTCCTCGGCTCCCGGCTGGGACGAGATCGGCCGCCGCGGCGAGTTCGACGCCCTCTTGCGCCAGTGCTGGCGCACGCGCGCCTACGGCGACTTCTGGTCGTACATGCTCGTCGCCGAGGGCGCCGTCGACATCGCCGCCGAGCCGGAGCTCAAGGTGTGGGACATGGCCGCGCTCGACGTCATCGTCCGCGAGGCCGGCGGCCAGTTCACGAGCCTGGCCGGCGAGGACGGACCCTGGGGTGGCAACGCGATCGCCACGAACGGCCGGCTGCACGACGCCGCGATGGCCTACCTGGGTCATTTCCCCGACCGCGACGACGAGTCCGGATGGGCCGAGGAGTCCGCCGACGAGCCGATCGACAACGTGCGACACCTGCGGTTCACCCGCGACGACTGAAGGGCGAGATCGCCCCCTGCGGACGACGTGTGAACGGGGTTAGACTCCCCACACAGGCGAGGAGGACACCAATGCGCGTTCGCGACGTACTCACGGCCAAGGGCAGTTCGACCGTGTTCACCATCTCACCCGACGCCACCGTCGATGAGTTGCTGGACCTTCTGGCCGAGCACAACATCGGCGCCCTGCTGGTCAGCTCCGACGGACGATCGATGGCCGGGATCGTGTCCGAGCGCGACATCGTGCGCAAGTTGCGCGCCGTCGACGATCCGCGGCACGCGACCGTGTCGCAGATCATGACGACCGACGTGCAGGTGTGCACCCCCGACGACTCGTTCGGCGCCCTCATGGGGTCGATGACCGAGCACCGGGTCCGCCACATCCCCGTGCTGGAGAACGACGAGATCGTCGGCATCCTCAGCATCGGCGACGCCGTGAAGTTCCGGATGGACCAGCTGGAGTTCGAGCGCGACCAGCTGAACAACTACGTCTCCGGCTGACGGGCCACATCACTCAGACCCTTGGGCTGAATTGACGTCGATAGGTAATCGATATATCGTTAACCTATCAACGTCACATCGACGTGATCCCGAAACACAGAAAGGGGACGGAGATGCAGAGCTCTCATCCCAAGAACGCCGGACAGCACCGGCACCCCCACCGCGCGCGTCGCGCCGGTGGACCCCGTGACTTCGACTGGGACCTCGGTCCCGGCCGGATGGGTCGCCCCGGACCGCGTGGTCCGCGTCGTGGCGGCCGCAAGGGTGGCGACGTGCGCGCCGCCGCTCTCCTGCTGCTGGACGAGGCACCGGCCCACGGCTACCACCTGATCCAGCAGATCGCCGATCGCAGCGACGGCGCGTGGACCCCGAGCCCCGGCTCGATCTACCCCGTGCTGCAGCAGCTCGAGGACGAGGCACTCGTCGAGTTCGAGCGGGTCGACGGTCGCAAGACCGCCAGCCTGACCCCGACCGGCAAGGCCTACGTCGAGGAGAACCGCGAGGCCCTCGGCGAGCCGTGGAGCGCCGACGAGCTGCGTCACGGCATGCCCGCGGAGTACGCCGCCTTCGGCACGGCGCTGAAGTCCTTCGTCGCCGCCTCCCGCCAGGTCATGCAGGTCGGCACGCCGGCCCAGCAGGCCCAGGCTGCCGAGATCGTCGGAGAGGCCCGTCGCAAGCTGTACGGACTGCTCGCCGAAGATGACGCCTGACGATCGCGTCCGGTTGCCCGAGTCGGAGTTGAGCTGGCGCTTCAGCCGCTCCTCCGGCCCGGGCGGCCAGCACGTCAACACCACCGAGACCCGAGTCGAGGTCCTCTGGGCACCGGCCGACAGCAGCACGCTGACGGACGCCCAGAAGGCCCGAGCCCTCGCGCGCCTGCGCCACCGGCTCGTCGACGGCCGGGTCTCGGTGGTCTCGTCGCGTCACCGGTCCCAGCTGCGCAACCGCGAGGACGCGCTGCAGCGCCTCGAGGAACTCGTCACCGAGGCGATCCGGCCGCCGCGCCACCGGCGTGCCACACGGCCGACGAAGGGCTCGGTCGAACGGCGCCTCGATGCGAAGAAGCGACGCGGCATGCTCAAGCGCGACCGCAGGGACTGGTGACCGATAGCCTGCGGCCATGATCGACTGGTCCACCGTCCTGTCCGTCGCCGTGGTCGTGGCGACCATCGCGATCAACGTCGCCGCGATCGGACTGATCCCCGAGGGGAAGCGGCCGCAGACGGGCATGGCCTGGGTGATCCTGATCCTGTTCCTGCCGTTCCTGGGCATCCTGCTCTACTTCTTCCTCGGCACCCCGAACATCGGTCGCAAGCGACAGAGCAGCCTCGACGTGGTCAACGCCAGCATCCTCGAGCGCGTCCGCGAGGCCGAGGAGAACGGCGAGATCAGGTCACCGGACCTCTCGGGCGCCCCGGACTACGTGCCCGGCCTCGTGGAGCTCAACCGCGAGCTCGCGCTCATGCCGCTGACCGGCGGGAACCACGTCGAGCTCCTGCCGGACTACCAGGAGTCGATCGACCTCATGGTCGCCGAGATCGAGAAGGCGACCGAGTACGTCCACGTCGAGTTCTACATCATGGCGCTCGACGACCTGACCATCCCGTTCTTCGACGCCCTCGACCGGGCGACGGCCCGCGGTGTGACCGTCCGGCTGCTGTTCGACCACCTCGGCACGCGCGGGATCCCCGGCTACGACCAGCTGCTGAAGCGCCTGGACGCGTCGGACATCGAATGGCACATGATGATGCCGCTGCTGCCGCTCAAGGGCCGGTTCCGTCGTCCCGACCTGCGCAACCACCGCAAGCTGCTGGTGATCGACGACCGGGTCGGGTTCACCGGCTCGCTCAACCTGACCCACCCGTCGTACAACAAGCCGAAGAACCTCAAGGTCGGTCGCGAGTGGGTGGAGCTGTGGATGCGACTGGAGGGACCGATCGTCACGACGATCGACGGGCTCTTCGTGGCGGACTGGGCCGTCGAGACGAACGAGCGGACGCCGCGACCGGCCCTGCACGCCACCGATGACGAGCCGCGCGACGACCGCGACGTCGTGGGTGTCGACGCCCAGCTCGTGCCCAGCGGTCCCGGCTACAAGGCGGAGAACAACCTGCGGCTGTTCACCTCGCTCATCTACCAGGCCCGCGAGCGGATCTACCTGACCAGTCCGTACTTCGTGCCGGACGAGACGCTGCTGTACGCCATCACGACGGCGGCCCGCCGGGGCGTGGAGGTGCACCTGTTCGTGAGCGAGCAGGCCGACCAGTTCATGGTCGGCCACGCCCAGGCCTCGTACTACCGCGACCTGCTCGCCTCGGGCGTGCGCATCTGGCTGTACCCGAAGCCGTACGTCCTGCACGCGAAGCACTTCACGATCGACGACGACGTCGCCGTGGTCGGGACGAGCAACATGGACATGCGCTCGTTCGCGCTGAACTACGAGATGAGCGTCATGTTCGTGAACCGCGAGGTCACCCGCGGTGTCGCCGAGGTCGCTCGGCGCTACATGGAGCTCTCGCGCGAGCTGACGGCCGAGGAGTGGAGCCGGCGCCCCCTGGGCACCCGGTTCGTCGACAACGCGATGCGGTTGACCGCCACCTTGCAGTGAGTCGCCGCACGTACGGCGCGCGTGACGCTCAGGCCGGACGGCCGAAGACCTGCGCCGTGTAGGTGTGGCCGTCCTCGTCCCTGGCCACGCCGATCCCGAGCCGCGTGTACTTCCTGCTGAGCATGTTGCGGCGGTGGCCGGGCGAGTTCATCCAGGCGCGGATGTTGGCGCTGGGGCTGCGGAATCCGTGGGCCACGTTCTCCGCGACGGCGCGCGCGTGACACGCCGCGAGGACGACCGAGAGGTCCTGGTGGAACATCCGCTGCTGGTCGGCCATCCGGTTCGCCTGGCGCTGGGCGTAGCGATCCAGGCACGATCCGAACGTGAGCTTCTTGCGGTCGTGCTCGACCCGCTTGACGTTCGTGAGCTTGCGCAGCTTGGCGTCGAACGTCGCGTTCGACATGGCGGCGGCCGGCGGCGCGGACGGCACCAGCACGAGTGCGAGGGCGCACACGACGGCGATGGCGATACGGCGCACGTTTTCCTCCCGATGAGCGACGACCCGCTCAGCGTAGGCCCGGTGGGGCGGGTGTGGCGAGCATCGAGCGGAGTTGCTCATGCGACTCTCACCAACCGGTCGTGAGCACGCGATCGAGCGCAGCGACGAAGAAGTCGGCGGCCGCCACGTCGAGACACATCGGAGGCTTGATCTTCAGCACGTTCTGGTGGTCGCCCGTGGGCTGGACGACGACGCCCAGCTCGAGCATCCGGTCGCAGATGCGCGTGGTCTCGACGGTCGCCGGCTCGAGCGTCGCGCGATCGCGCACGAACTCGACCCCCAGGTACAGCCCCGAGCCGTGGACGGCGCCGATCAGCTCGTGCCGCGCCATGAGTCCGGTCAGGCCGGCCCGGAGGTGGTCGCCCGTGTCGCGGGCGTTCCCGGGCAGGTCCTCGGCCAGCAGCACGTCCAGCACCGTCGAGCCGACGACGGCCGACACGGGACTGCCGCCGGTCGACGAGAAGAAGTAGCCCTCGTCGGCATACCGCGCAGCGACCTCGGCCGACGTGACGACCGCGGCGACGGGATGGCCGTTGCCGAGCGCCTTGGCGACCGTGACGACGTCGGGCACGACGCCCTGCTGCTCGAAGCCCCAGAACCAGTGTCCGAGCCGGCCGAGTCCGACCTGGATCTCGTCCGCGATCGCCATGCCGCCGGCGGCACGCACCGCGGCGTAGACCTCTCGCAAGTAGCCGTCGGGCAGCGGCACTCCCCCGGCGTTGCCGTAGAACGCCTCGGCGATGAACGCGGCCGGCGGGGTCCCGGCCGCGACGAGACCCTCGATCATGGCGACCGCCTCCGCGGCGTACCGGCCGGCCTCGTCACCTCGGTGTCGGCCGCGGTACGAGTTCGGCGAGTCGACGGTGTGCACCCACGCCGGGCGGGTCTCGAGGGCCCGCGGGTTGTCGGCGATCGACGTCGACACGGCATCGGACAGGTGGGTCCACCCGTGGTAGGCCTCGCGCACCGCGACGAGGTCGGGGCGACCGGTCGCGATCGTCGCGAGTCGCAGCGCGAGGTCGACCGCCTCCGAGCCGGAGTTGACGAGGTAGACGGTGTCCAGCGGGGCGGGAAGCAGAGCGGTGAGCCGCTCGGCGAACTCGACGATCGCCGCGTAGTGGAAGCGCGAGTTGGTGTTCAACCGTCGCCACTGGGCGGCGACCGCGTCGGCGACCTCGGGGCGTCCGTGGCCGAGCATCGTGACGTTGTTGACGATGTCCAGGTACGACCGGCCGGCCGTCGAGAGCAGGTGGTGACGCCAGCCGCGCTCGATCCGCGGCGGCACGGCGTAGTAGTGCTCCTGCGTGCCGGCCAGCACGCGGTCACGCCGGGTGAGCAGGTCGTCCTCCGGCTCCTCGCGGGCCGCCGGACGGAGCAACGGAGTCGGGTCCGGGAGCACGGCGAGCCACCCGGGGGCCAGTGAGGCCGGCACGGCGGCGGGCACGTCGTCGACCTCCGGGGTCGTGACCCAGAGCTCGGCCGTCCCCTCCACGCGGCCCAGCACCTCACCGCGGCCGAGGGATCCGGCTGCCGTCGCCTCGACCGCGCCGGCGAGGTGGAGCACCACGTCCTCCGCGCGCAGTTCGAGTCCGGCCGGTCCGTCGACCAGCTGGCCGTCCCACGGGGCGACGAGGTCGACCGGTGCCCGCGAGCGGAGCACGACGCGCACCGCGACGGATGCCGGCTCATGCATCGACAGGGGCGGGATCCGGGTCGCGTCGACCCGACCGAAGGGCACGACGACGAGATCGGGGGTGTCGCCGGCGGCACGGGACGCCGGCTCCAGCCAGGCACCGCCGTCCATGCGCGCCGAGGTCACGGAGTGGTCCACGACCTCGACGGAGGTCCCACCGGGCACGACGCTGCCGTGCAGGACCGGCACGGCGGCGACGGTGCGTCCGAGGTGGTGACGCAACAGCGCGGTCATGACGGGCGCCGGCACGGCCGTGGCCGCGGCCAAGATACGTTCCTCGCGGACGAGCCCCTCCACGGCGTACGCATGCGACGGGTCGAGCGCCACCTGGTGGTGCCCGCTGGCGACGAGGGCGCCGGCCCGCAGCACGACGAGCGGCCACAGCGCCTCGACCTCCTCGTCCGACAGTCCTGCCCGGCGATCGAACGCGACCACGGCGGGGACGACCGATGCGGCGGTCGCGCCGTCGTGGTGCAGGACGGACGAGATCGCGACGGCGAGCTCGGCCACCCGCCACGAGCGCATGACGTCGCCGAAGTCGATCACGCCGTCGGGCATACCGTCGGCGTCCACCACGACGTTGTCGTCGGTGAGGTCGCCGTGGATCGCCTGGACCGGCAGCCGGTCCGCGAGTGGCGCGATCGCTTCCGCCATGTCGGAGACGTGGCGCGCGAGCGTGCCGCGACGGTCCGCCGGCACGTGCTCGGCCAGCAGGTCGACGACCCGGCGCGCATGCCACAGGTTCCACTGCAGGACCGCGTCGAGCTGGGGATCGTCGAAGCCGGCGAGCGCCGTGACGACGTCCGCGGCGACCTCACCGAGTCGCGCGACCACCGCCGGACGCAGGTGACGGTCGCCCGTGAGCGTGCCGCCGCCGAGGTGATCGATCAGACGGGTGACATGGGGACGGCCACCGATCGCGTCGAGCCCGATCCCGTCGCCGACTCGACGCTGGCGGCGCGGGGTGCGCAGGCCGGTCGCCGCCGCCACGCGATCGGCCGCCTCGTCCTGCATGCGCACGGCGGCCTCGCCGAACGCCGGATTCGTCACCTTGAGGACGGCCACCGGGTCGCCGTCGGGCCCGAGGACGAGCGCGTTCGCGTCCTGCTGGCTGCCCAGCGCCCGGGTCGAGGCGTCCGGGACACCCAGTGCCCGGGCGATCCGGACCGCGTCGCCATCGCTGAGCGACGGTGCGGGCAGCTCGCCGCCGGCGAAGAAGTCGAAGACCTCGGTCGGACCTCCGTCAGGCACCGCTGAACCCGTTGACGAGCAGGAAGAACACGAGGATCGCCGCGCCCGCGGCGACCAGGCCCATGACCGCGCCCGTGCCGATGCGCCGACCGACCGGGACGCCGTCCCTCGCCATCTTCGGCGTGAGCGTCCACAGCAACACGCCCAGAACGACCATGACCAGCAGGAACACGGGCAGGATCAGGTTCTCGCTCGTCTCGTCGAGCACCGCCGCGGTCGTCGGGAACAGCGCGAGCGCGAGCAGGACGAGGATCACGGCCACGACGATGCGGTGATACCCACGTCGCTCGGCAGGGGTCTGTTGCTCCATGTCCAGAAACTACCGCTCGGCGAGCCGACGGCGGGAGCACACGAGCCGTCCGTGGGGCAGGATCGGGAGCAGGACCACGTGAGGAGGTACTGCGATGGACAGCCCCGACGGACCCCTGCCGGATGACGATCGCGATCTCGAACCGGCCGCCGAACCGGCCGATGCGGTCGAGCAGCAGCGCGAGGTGTGGGAGAACGAGGACGACCGGATCCTGCCGGACCCCGACCGCACCGTGACGTTCGACGACGACGAGACCACGTAGCGTCACGCCCGCGAAATCTCGCACGACTACGGTGCCGGCATGCCTGCGCACCACGACTCCCCCACGGTCCGGCGACTCCTCGACGTGATCGAGGACGACGTCGTCCCGCTCACGGCGGCGGGGGTCGCGCGCGGCTGCAAGGTCTTCGGCGCGGCGATCCTGCGCAAGGACGATCTCGCGCTCGTCGTCGCCGAGACGAACAACGAGATCGATAACCCGCTCTGGCACGGCGAGATGCACGCGATCAAGCGGTTCCACGAGCTGCCACGCGAGCACCGCCCGGACCCCGGCGACTGCCTGTTCCTGACCACCCACGAGCCGTGCTCGCTGTGCCTCTCGGGGATCACGTGGGCCGGCTTCGACAACTTCACGTACCTGTTCAGCCATCGCGACTCGGCCGAGTCGTTCGCGATCCCGTACGACATCGCGATCCTGCGGGCGGTGTACGCCGTGCCCGATCCCGATCGGGACGAGGTCCCACCCGGCCGCGACCTCTACAACCGGACGAACCCCTACTTCGACAGCACCGACCTGCAGGCGTGCATCGCGACCCTCGCCGAGCCCGACCGGACCGCCCTGTCCGCGCGCGTGGGCCGGCTCGCCGGGGTCTACGCCGGCCTGTCCGACGCGTACCAGTCCGACAAGGGCGCCGCCGGCATCCCGCTCGCCTAGACCTTGTCGCCCCGGCCTCTTGACACGCGGCGCCATCGCGCCAATAGTTAGGTACATGGCTAAGTATGCGGATCCGCTCGACCGGGTGTTCCACGCACTCGGCGACGGCACCCGCCGCGCCATGGTCGAGCGGCTCGCCCACGGACCCGCGTCCGTGAGCGAACTGGCCGAGCCCTTCGCGATGGCCCTGCCGACGGTCCTGCAGCACCTCGCGGTGCTCGAGGAGGCCGGCATCGTCTCGTCGCACAAGCTCGGCCGGGTCCGCACGGTCCAGGTCGTCCCCGACGCCTTTGTCGGGGCGAACGCCTGGCTCGTCGCCCACCGGCTCCCCCAGGAGCGACGGCTCGACCGCCTCGGCCAGTTCCTCACCCGACCCACCGACCAGGAGAACCCCTCATGACCACTCGCACCGCAACCCACGCCACGTTCGTCCTCGAGCGCCACTACGACTCGCCCCTCAAGGACGTCTGGTCGGCCTTCGCCGATCCCGAGGTCAAGGCCCGCTGGTTCGCCGGGCCCGAGGGCGTGACGGACCCCGAGATCTCCGAGGACTTCACCGTCGGCGGCATCGCGATCAACGACGCGACGTTCCCCGACGGCTCCCGCAGCCGCTTCCGCGCCACCTACACCGACATCGTCGAGCTCGAGCGCATCGTCTACGTCTACGACATGTGGCGCGACGACGCCCATGCGTCGACCTCGCTCGCGACCTTCGAGTTCGCGGCCGAGGGTGACGGCACGCGACTGACGTGCACCGAGCAGGGCGTCCACCTCGACGGCGTCCACGGCCCGGGTCCCGAGGCGGCCGCGGGCCGCGAGCACGGCACCGGCTTCCTGCTCGACGCGATCGCCGGCGCGATCGGCGGCGTCGTCACCGCCCCGCCCTGCGGCTGAGCGTCAGACGACTCCGGTCGTGCCGAGCGCCGAGCCGATCGCGTAGGTCGCCACGAGCGCGAGCGCACCACCGACCACGAGACGCAGGGCGGCGCGCAGGCGGGAGCCGCCACCGATCCGGGCGGAGATCGTCCCGGTGAGGCCCAGGGCGATCAGGACCGCGACGAACGTCACCGGCACGCGCACCGCGAGGGGCGTGGCGAGCATCGCGACGAGCGGCAGCAGCCCACCGGTCGTGAACGCGATCGCGGACGAGAGGGCGGCGTGCCACGGACTGACCAGATCGTCCTGGTCGAGACCGAGCTCGACCTCGAGATGCGCCGCGAGAGCGTCGTGCTCGGTCATCTCGCGCGCCGCACGCTCGGCGGTGTCCGAGCTGATGCCGCGCTCCTGGAGCATGTCGGCCAGCTCCTCGAGCTCGCCCTCGGGATCGGAGCGCAGCTCGCGGCGCTCGGTGGCGATCATCTCGCGCTCGCTGTCGCGCTGGCTGCTCACCGAGACGTACTCGCCGAGAGCCATCGAGATCGCGCCGCCGACGAGGGCGGCGGTGCCCGCGGTGGCGATCGTGCCGGTGTCGGACGTGGCGCCGGCGACACCCACGAGCAGGGACGCGACCGACACGATGCCGTCGTTCGCCCCCAGCACGCCGGCTCGCAGCCAGTTCAGGCGCTGCGCCACGTTCTGCTGTTCCTGGATCGTCACCGATCCAGCCTAGGACGTGGCCCTGCGGGTGAGGACAGACTCAGACGTGGACGACGAGCATCGCCGAGAGCCACGTCGCGGTGGTCAGCAGCGCCGTCGCGAGCTCGACGAGGATCGAGATGCCGGTCGCCTTCATCGCATGGCCCGTCGCCCGTCGGGCAGCCTTCTCGTCACGCAGCCGCTGCAACTCCGACAGGTACGTGCCGCCGATGAAACCGACGAACAACCCGACGACGGGGATCACGAAGAAGCCGACGATGCCGAGCACGGCCCCGACGACGAGGCTGCGGCTCGGCACGCCGCGGCGCTTGAGGTAGCGGCCGGCGGCGAGGTACTTCAGGACGATCCCGGCGAGCGTCAGCAGCAGGGCCACGATCGCGGTCGTCCACCCGGTCGTGCCCCCGGTGACGATCCCCCACACGACGACCGCGCCGCCGACGACGAGCCCGCCGGGGATCACCTGCACGACCGCGCCCACGAGCCCGATGAGGATCGCCAGCGCGGTCAGCACGTCCAGCACGAGATGTCCGCTCACGTGACCACACTGTCAGGCGGGCCTACGATGCGGGTCATGACACTCCCCCAGCCCCGGACACCGGATCCCCGCGAGGCGCCGTCGTTGCGCTGGGCGGTACTCGGCACCGGCAACATCGCCGCGAAGATGACGACCGCACTGCTGGAGGGGACGGGTCAGCAGGTGGTCGCCGTCGGCTCGCGCGACCTCGGCCGGGCGCGCGCGTTCGCGGAGCGGTTCGGGATCGACCGCGCCCACGGCTCCTACGAGGACCTCGTCGCCGACGACGTCGACGCCGTCTACGTCGCGACGCCGCACTCGGAGCACCGCGAGCACGCACTGCTCGCGATCGATGCGGGCCGGCACGTGCTCGTCGAGAAGGCCTTCACCCGCAACGCCGACGAGGCGCGCGACGTCCTCGAGGCCGCCGACGACGCGGGCGTGACGTGCGTCGAGGCGATGTGGTCGCGCTTCCTGCCCGGCTACGACGTCGTCCGACAGGCCGTCGCGTCGGGCCTGCTCGGCGAGCTGCGCAGCGTCGAGGCCGACCACGGTCAGCTGCTCTACCCCGACGGCCCCGCCCGACTGGCGAGTCCCGAACTGGCCGGCGGTGCGGTGCTGGACCTGGCCGTCTACCCCCTGCACCTGGCGTCCATGCTGCTGCCGGAGATCAGCGCGGTGATCGCCGCCGGCGCCCTGACCGACCTCGGCGTCGACGAGCAGGAGGCGATCATCCTGCGCGACTCCTCGGGCGCCACCGCGACGTGCAGCGCCAGCATGTCGGCGAGCACCCCGACGGTCGCGACGATCGCGGGGACCCGCGCGAGGCTCGAGCTCGCCGGGCCGTTCTACCGGCCGACGACGATCCGGCTCGTCGACCCGGCGGGCCGAGTCCTCGACACGTGGGAGCCGCTGGCCGAGGATCCTCGCATCGGGCTGCGCTACGAGGCCGTCGAGCTGGCCAGGTGCGTCGTCTCCGGCTCGCGCGAGTCGGAGTTGCTGCCGTGGTCCGAGACGATGCGGGTCATGTCGTTGATGGACGAGGTCCGTCGCCAGCTGGGGGTCGTGCTGCCCGGCGAGTGAGGACGACTCACAGCCGCGCGAGCGCGGAGCCGGCGGCGTGGAAGCCGCACATCCCGTGGACGCCCGCTCCCGGCGGCGTCGCCGCCGAGCACAGGTAGAGTCCGTCGGCCAACCGGTACGGATCGCGGGCGACGCGCGGACGGATGAGGATCTGGCGAGGCGTGTTGGCGCCGACCCCGATGTCGCCGCCGACGTAGTTGGGGTTGTAGGCCGCCATCGCCTGCGGGCCCCGCGGCACGGACGCCACGATGCGGTCGCGGAAGCCCGGGGCGAACCGCTCGATCTGGGCCACGATCGCGTCGGTGGCGTCGCCGGTCCAGCCGTGCGGCACGTGCGCGTACGCCCACAGCGGCACGAGTCCGTGCGCGGCTCGCGAGGGGTCGGCGAGGTGCTGCTGGGCCACGAGCACGAACGGGCGCTGGGGCATCACCCCGAGCGAGGTCAGCCCCTCGTTCGCCGCGATCTCCGCCGCGGACCCGCCCAGGTGGACCGTGCCCGCGCGGCGCACGTCCGGATGCGCCCACGGCACCTCGCCGGACAGCGCGAAGTCGACCTTGAACGCCGCCGGGCCGTACCTGTAGCGCCCGAGCGACCGGCGGACCCGTCCGCTCAGGCGATCACCGGCGATCCGCACCGCCGCCGAGGGTGACGTGTCGAGCAGGACGGCGTCCGGCGCGCCGCCGACCTCCTCGGCGAGCTGCGTCAGGCTCGTGACCTCAACGCCCGTGCGCACGACTCCGCCCCGCTCGGCGAGCAGCGCGATCATCGCCGCCGAGATCGCCTGCGACCCGCCCTCGGCCACCGGCCAGCCCCCGCGGTGTCCCGCCGCCGTCAGCAGCAGGCCGACCGAGGCGCTGAGCGGTCGGTCGAGCCGGCCGAAGGCGTGTGCGGACGTTCCCGTGAACAGCGCCTTGGCCGGTTCGTCGTCCCAGCGCCGCACGAACGTCGTCGCCGGTTCGAGGGCCCGCAGACCGAAGCGGGCGAGCGCTACCGGATGGCGCGGCACGTGCGCGAGGGGTCGGAACGCGTCCTCGAGCAGCCGGTCGAAGTCACGCACGAGCGGTTCGAACAGGCGCCACCAGGCGTAGCCGTCGGCGCCGAGGCTCGCTGCGGTGCGATCCGGCTCGCGGGACAGGACGGCGGCGCGTCCGTCGTCGAGCGGATGCGCAAGGTCGATCTCGGGCCACCGCCATCGCAGGCCGTGGCGGCCGAGGTCGAGTGAGGCGAGGTACGGCGACAGCACGCCCATCGGGTGCACCGCCGAGCAGTCGTCGTGGAGGAGTCCCGGCACCGTCGTCTCCGAGGTCCGGGTGCCGCCGCCGGGGCGGTCCGCGGCCTCCAGCACCGTGACGTCGATGCCCTCCCCGGCCAGCCGGATCGCCGCGGCGAGGCCGTTGGGCCCGCTGCCGACGACGACGGCCCGGGTCATCGGGGACGACGGACGACGACGGTGCCGCGGCCCAGGTTGACGCGCACGGGGAGGTCGCCGTCCGGCGACGGGACCACGGCGACGCGCTCCTTCCGGGCATCGCGCTCGAGGGCGGCTCGATGGTTGCCCGGGTCGTAGAGCTCGGTGAAGACGCCGAACGCCTCCGCGCCGGCACCGCGCCTCATCCTCTCGGGCGTCAGCCGGCGCGTGCCCCACCACAGCGCGAGCGCGAACGTCGTCGCGGCGCCGGCGAGCGAGATCAGGACGGTGGGCACGTCCCCATCGTAGGCAGGCTCTCGGCCCGATCTCCTAGGTTGGGGGCCATGCCGTTCTCCTCCGCGACCCGGCGCGTCCTCGCCGCGGTGCTCGCCCTGGGAGCGGTCGGGGCGGGAATCGTGCTGCTCCTGCACCCGTTGTCGGCGCTCGAGCTGCTCGTGGCCGCGGTCGCGCTGGGGCTGACGGCGCTCGGCGCGCACGAGGTGTGGACGTCGCGGGCGGGACGGCAACGCGACAGGCTCGTCGGAGTCGGGCTCGTGGTGCTCGGTGTGGCCGCCGCGGTCCAGCCGGTGTGGACGACCCGGGCGCTCGTGCTCGTGCTGGCCACAGTCCTGATCGCGGAGGGCTGCGAGCGGCTGCGCCGGCCGTACCGTCCCGCGGCGCTCGCCACGGGGACGTGCCTCACGCTGCTCGGCGGCATGGCCCTGGTCTGGCCCGACCTGTCGGTGTTCGCGCTGGGCTTCCTGGCCGGACTGCGACTCGTGCTCGTCGGCCTGCGGTCGGGCGCGTTCGCCGCGGGGCTGGCCGCGCACCCCGTGCGGCCGCCGCGACGGTGGGGCACGCGAGCCCGCGCCGTGGGATTCGCCCTGGCCGTCGGGGCGACCGCCGCCGCGACGGCCCTCACCGCGTACGTCGCGGTGACGACGCCTCGACCCGACGCGTTCTACGACACCCCGGAGGTCGTGCCGGGCGAACCGGGTCTGCTCCTGCGGGCGGAGCCGTTCACCCGCAACGTCCCGGACGGCGCCCGGGCCTGGCGGATCCTCTACAGCACGACCCGCACCGACGGCGAGCCGACGGTCGCCAGCGCCCTCGTGGCCGCCCCCCGCGGCGGGGCGGCGCATCCCGTGATCGCGTGGGCGCACGGCACGACCGGATACGCCCGCCAGTGCGCACCGAGCCTGTTCGAGCGAGCGCTCGGCGTCGGCGGCACGGCGGCCTTCACGGGGGCCGTCGAGCGCGGCTGGGCCGTCGTCGCGACGGACTACGCCGGCATGGGCACCGAGGGCGTCCAGCCGTACCTCGTGGGACCCGGCGAGGCGCACTCGGTGCTCGACGCGGTCCGCGCCGCGCGCCACCTCGACGACGTCGACCTGTCGGACCAGACCGTCGCCTGGGGACACTCCCAGGGCGGCCACGCGGCGCTGTGGACCGCGATCACGCAGCAGGACTACGCGCCCGACGTGCCGTTGTCCGGGGTGGCGGCCGTCTCGCCCGTGAGCGATCCCGCGACGTTCCTGCGCGACCTGCAGACCCGACCCGTCGGCACGATCTTCGTCGCCTACGCGCTGGCCGCGTACGACGGCACGTACGACGACGTGGCGGCCGACGACCACGTGCGCGCCGTGGCCCGCGTCCCGATCGACGAGATCGGCGACCGCTGCCTGCACGCCCAGGCGTCCCGCGTCTCGCTGCAGGAGGCCCGCCTGATGGCCGACCGCTTCATCACGCGGTCACTGTTCGACGGCAACCTCGGCCGGCGGCTCAACGAGAACGCCGCGACGGGCGCGATCACGACACCGGTCCTCATCGCGCAGGGCGAGGCCGACCGGGTCGTGACCCTGCGCCTGCAGGACGAGTTCGTGCGCGAGCGCTGCGCGGACGGCCAGTCGGTGGACTACCGCACGTACCCCGGACTGGGCCACGGCGGCATCGTCGCGCAGGGCTCGCCGTTCGTCACCGAGCTGCTCGACTGGACCGCCGACCGGTTCGCCGGCGAACCGACGACCGTCACCTGCTGACCGGGCGGAACCTCAGCCCAGGTCGCGCGCGGCGGCACGTCCGGCGGCGCGGCCCGAGAACAGGCAGCCGCCCAGGAACGTGCCCTCGAGGGCGTTGTACCCGTGGACGCCTCCGCCGCCGAAGCCCGCGACCTCACCGGCGGCGTACAGGCCCGGAACGGGCTCGCCGCCGGGCGCCAGGGCGCGCGAGTCGAGATCGGTCTGGACTCCGCCGAGCGTCTTGCGGGTGAGCACGTGCAGCTTGACGCCGATGAGCGGCCCGGCCTCGGGATCGAGGATCTCGTGCGGGGCGACAGTGCGGCTGAGCCGGTCGGCGATGTGCTTGCGCGAGTTGTGGATGCCCTGCACCTGCGCGTCCTTGCTGAACGGGTTGCGCACCTGCAGGTCGCGCGCGTGCACCTGCGCTCGCACCTCGGCGGCGTCGAGCAGGGGCTCGTCGGTCAGCTCGTTCATCTTCGCCACGAGCTCCTCGATCGTGTCCGCCACCACGAAGTCGGCGCCGTGGTCGACGAACGCCTGCACGGGTCCGGGGACACCCTTGGCGAGCCGCGCCTTGATGACCTCCTTCTTGGAGCCGCTCGTGATGTCGGGGTTCTGCTCCGATCCCGACAGCGCGAACTCCTTGGCGATGAGCCGCTCGTTGAGGACGAACCACGAGTGGTCGTACTGCGCGATGTCGGGCGTAGTGCGCAGGTGGCGCAGCGTGCCGATCGTGTCGTAGCCGGGCAGGTAGGGCGCGGGCAGTCGGCGGCCGAGCGCGTCGAACCACATCGACGACGGGCCGGGCAGGATGCGGATGCCGTGGCCGGGCCAGACCGGATCCCAGTTCTGGATGCCCTCGGTGTAGTGCCACATGCGGTCGCTGTTGACGAGCCGGGCGCCGGCCTCGGAGGCCAGGCCCAGGCCGCTGCCGTCGACGTACGCGGGCACGCCCGTGACCATGTGGGCCGGCGCGGTGCCGAGCCGCTCGGGCCAGTTCTGCCGGACGAGGTCGTGGTTGGCGCCGATGCCGCCGGTCGTCACGATCACGGCCTGGGCCTCGAGCTCGAACTCGCCCACGACGTCGCGGTTCGAGGCGACGCCGCGCGCCGAGTCGTCCGGCGCGAGCAGCGTGCCGCGCACGCCGGTCACGGTGCCGTCGGTCACGACGACCTCGGCCACGCGATGGCGGTGGTGGAACGTCAGCAGGCCCGCGTCGGCGGCCTTGAGCGCGCTGTCGGCGAACGGCTTGACGATGCCCGTGCCGGTCCCCCACGCGACGTGGAAGCGCGGGACGGAGTTGCCGTGACCGCCGGCGCTCAGGTCGCCGCGCTCGGCCCAGCCGACCACGGGCGTCAGACCGATGCCGTGCTCGCGGATCCACGAGCGCTTCTCCCCGGCCGCGAACTCGACGTACGCACGGGCCCACTTGAGCGCCCACGAGTCCTCGTCGTCCACGCGGTCGAACTGGGCGCTGCCCTGCCAGTCGCTCCACGCCTGCTCGAACGAGTCCTTGACCCGCAGCCGACGCTGCTCCGGCGAGTCGACCAGGAACAGGCCACCGAACGACCACCAGGCCTGACCGCCGAGGTTCGCGGCGTTCTCCTGGTCGACGAGGGCGACCGTGCGGCCCTTCGCGGTCAGCTCGTGGGCGGCGACGAGACCGGCCAGGCCGGCTCCGACGACGATGGCGTCGTACTTCATGGTTCTCCTCGACTCGGGGTGTCGAGGGTCACGTTACCCGCGGGTCACGAGTGGACGACGGGCGCCACCACGTCGCTGCCGAGATCGGTGCGGACCTCGATCTCCTGCAGGCGCCGCGCGAGGTTCTCGCCCAGGACGGAGAGCGCGACGACGGCCCGGCGCTTGTCCTGCGGATCGATCCGCCGGATCACGAGCGCCCGCGCGACGAGATGGTCGACGTGGCGGGTCAGGGAGGCCGCCGGCAGCACCGCGAACCCGGCCAGATCGGTCATCCGCAGCCCCGACCGCTCGACCAGGGCGGCGAGCACCTGCCACTGCTCGAACGTGAGTCCCTCGTCGACCAGGACCTGGTCCACGGCACGGCGCAGCGCCTGCTCCGCGTGCTTGAGTCGCAGTGTCACGCCTTCGGGTTCGAACTCCATCACGACCTCCTCAGGATCACGATACTGCCATCTGGAAGCGTCCGAGGGACCATCCGCGCGCCCCACGTCACGTCGGTGTTAAGTCCCGTGACCGCTGCGTGAAGATGCCCGCCACGGCATGGGGCGACCGGGGTGTGCAGCCCCAGACTGGGCGAGTGGATCTCCTCGCCGCCCCGATCCCGATGCGCCAGCACGTGCGCGTCGCCTTCGTGGTGCCGCTGCAGGGACCCACCGGGATCTACGGGCCCTCGTGCCTGGCCTGCGGGGAGCTGGCGGCGGAGCAGCTCAACGCCCGCGACGGCATCGCCGGCCGCGAGGTCGAGCTGGTCATCGTGGACGGCGGTCGTCATCCGGACGTGGTGGCGGCGGACGTGGACGCGCTCGTGACCTCCGGTGCCGTCGACGCCGTCGCGGGGTGGCACATCTCGGCGGTGCGCCAGGCCATCACGCGGCGCGTCGGAGGTCGGGTCGTCTACGCCTACGCGGCGATGCACGAGGGTCGCGACGACACCCCCGGCGTCTTCATGCTCGGCGAGCGGCCGATCAACCAACTGCTTCCCGCGGCCCACTGGATGCGCGACCAGCTCGGCGTCGGCCGGTGGGCCGTCGTGGGCAACGACTACGTCTTCCCGCGGGTGACCGGGGCGACGGCCCGACTCGCCCTGCAGGGCACCGCGTCGCAGGTCGTGAGCGAGACGTACGTGCCGCTCGGCACGAGCGACTTCGCCGGCGTCCTGCAGGACCTGCGCCACGAGGACGTCGACGGCGTCGTCATGCTGCTGATGGGCCAGGACGCGGTGCACTTCAACCGACAGTTCTCGCGCCAGGGCCTGGACGACCGTCTGACCCGACTCAGTCCCGCGATCGAGGAGAACACGCTGCTCGGCGGCGGCGCCGACGCGCACCGCAACCTGTACGCCGCCGCGGCCTACTTCGACGGACTCGACACCGTCGAGAGCCACGAGCTCGGTCGGGCCTACCACCGCCGGTTCGGACCGTGGGCGCCGGCGCTCAACGCCGTCGGCGAGTCCTGCTACGAGGCGATCTGGTTCCTCGGCCGGCTCGGCCGCACGTGCGGCGGCATCGACGTCGAGGCCGTCTCGTCCTTCGGGTCCGGTGCCGTCTACGACGGCCCGCGCGGCCTCATGCGCCTCGACGGCAACCTGCTCGACCAGGACGTCTACCTCGCCAGCGTGGACGGGATGCAGTTCGAGGTCCGGGAGCAGATCGCCCGCATCCGGTGATCGTGGAACCTGAGATGATCAGGCCGTGAGCGCGCCCGCATCGCCCGTCGTCGCCATCCGCTACTGCACGCAGTGCAAGTGGCAGCTGCGCGCCCAGTGGTACCAGGGCGAGCTGCTGCAGACGTTCGGAGACCTGCTCGGCGGCGTGATGCTCGTGCCGTCGAGCGGTGGCATGTTCCGGGTGGACGTCCAGCAGGGCGAGACCACGACGGCGCTGTGGAACCGCAAGACCGACGGCGGCTTCCCCGAGATCGTCGAGCTCAAGCGCCGGGTGCGCGACGTCGTGGCCCCCGACCTGTCGCTGGGTCACGCGGACGCCTGACGGGCGGCGAGCCACGCGGGCGCCGGCACCGCGAGGTGGGCGTCGTCGACGAGGCTCCGCACGACCGTTCCCTCGGCCTCGAGGTCGAGCCGGGTGCCGGGCAGGCCGTCGGGCAGTCGTGCGCCGAGCATCGTGACCGTGCCCATGACACGCGCTCCGAGCAGCAGCGGACTCGACGACGGGCCGACGGACAGCGTCTCGGCGAGCACCGGCAGACCCCGGGGGCCCTCGGCCGTGAACTCCTGACGCAGTGAACCGGGGCGCTCGCCGTGGCGACCCAGCACGAGGACCTCACGCAGGGCCACCCGGGCGCCCCATCCCAGCCGCACCCGGGTGCGGCGCGTGACGCGGGCTCCCTCGGACACGACGAACGCCTCCCCCGCCCACACGAGCGATGCAGCGGTCTCCACCTCGACGTCCACGTCCCACGAGGCGCTGCCACCGGCCATCGCGTAAGCGACGGTCCCCGCGGGCTCGACGAGCTCGAGCCGCGCACCGGCGCCGACGGAGACCTCGATCGTGACGGCGTCTCCGGCGAGCAGCAGGGCCCCCTCGGGCACGAGCGAGACCCGGGCACCGGCCTCGTCCGAGGACAGCAGCATCGGCCGCACGAGGGGGCGGTCGGGCGGCCCCTCACAGCCCAGGCGCACCTCGCAGCGTCCCCCGCCGGACGGGCGGACCACCTCGACGCGGGTCAGGCTGGTCCGCTCACGCGTGGACGTGACCGTCATGGGCACCCTCGTGCGTGTGCACGACCCCCGTGGCGTGCACGTGCGGCGCCATCGGACCGGGATCGGACGGGACGAGCAGGCCGGCCCGGTGGGTCCGGATCTGCGACAGCAGCCACGCGACCAGCGTGCCGACGGAGTCCTCGTCCTGCCGCGAGAGCGCGATGACGGGCCGCCCGTCGCGGACCGCCGTCGCGTCGGCGACCATCTGGTCGGCGTCGACGCCCACGTACGGCGCGAGGTCCGTCTTGTTGACTACCAGCAGGTCGGCTCGGGTGATGCCCGGACCACCCTTGCGCGCGACGTCCCCGCCTCCGGCGACGTCGATCAGGAAGACCTGCGTGTCGACGAGCGCGGGCGAGAACGTCGCCGTCAGGTTGTCGCCCCCGGACTCGACGAGGACGAGGTCGAGCGGCGAGAAGTCCTCCTCGAGCTCCTCCACCGCGAGCAGGTTCGCGGTGATGTCGTCCCTGATGGCGGTGTGCGGGCAGGCCCCCGTCTCGACGGCGCGGATCCGCTCGGGTTCGAGCACTCCGGCCGAGCGCAGGAACCGGGCGTCCTCGTCGGTGTAGATGTCGTTGGTGACCACGCCGATCTGCACGAGATCGGCCAGCTGGGAGCACACGAGCGCGATGAGCGAGCTCTTGCCCGTGCCGACGGGTCCGCAGATCCCGACGCGCAGGGCCCGCGCGGGCGCCTTGGCAGGTGAATCAGGCACTGAACAGCCTCCTCGTGGTGGCGGCGTGGGCCTGTGCCCACGCCTCGATCCGGGGTGCCCCGGCGGCGGGGATGCCGACCGGGGTGGTCACGGTGGCGACCTCGGCCGCGAGCCGGTCGACGGCGGGCAGCGCCGACAGGACCCAGCCGGCGACGTCGGCGGGATCGAGCGGCAGCAGCTTGAGTGCCGCCGCCGCCACGGTCTGGACGTCGTCGTACCCGACCAGCCCGGCCAGCGCCCGGGCGTCGAGCCCGCCGGCCGCCGCCGCAGCAGCGAGGACGACGGCACGCGGCGCCCCCCGCTCCAGTGACGCGATGCCCGGGTCGTCGGGCCACAACCGGGAGACGAGTCGCAGCAGCGCCCGGCCCATCCGGCGGGACGTCGCCCGCATCGCCTCGCTCGGCGTCCGTGCACCCCACGCCAGCTCGACCTCGTCGAGCGACCCGCCGTGGTGCAGGCGGTGCAGCGCGACGACCGCCGTCGCGGCCTCGACCCGGGTGACCGTGGCGAGCCGCAGCGCGATGAAGTCGGGCACGTCGGCGGCGGCGAGGCCGGACTCGACGGCCGGTTCCAGCTGCGCCGACTGGGTGTGCCCCGCCGTGGGCAGCCGGGCATCGGCGAGCAGCATGAGCAGCAGGTCCGGGGAGGCGGTGGGCGCGGTCATCGTCCGGTGCTCAGAACATCGAGTAGAGCTGGGCCAGCGGAAGGGACTCCGCGGGGGCGGGCTGGACGAGTTCGCCGTCGACGTGGATCGCGAACGTCTCGGGGTCGACCTGGATCCTGGGCAGCGCATCGTTGTTGACCATCTGCGCCTTGCCGACATCACGCGTCGGCTTGAGACCCACGAGCCGGCGGCGCAGGCCCAGCTCGTCGGCGAGCCCCGCCTCCAGCGCGGACGGCGCGACGAACGTGACGGCGTGGTCGGCTCCCCCGTGCGCCGGGTCGACGAGGGTCGGCCGCATGAGCTGCGGCTGGGGCGTCGGGATCGACGCGTTCGGATCCCCCAGCGCTCCCCACACCAGCGCCCCGCCCTTGATGACGACCTCGGGCCGGAAGCCGAAGAACCGGGGATCCCACAGCACGAGGTCGGCCAGCTTGCCGGGCTCGACCGAGCCGATCTCGTCCTCGAGGCCGTGGGCGATCGCGGGGTTGATCGTGTACTTCGCGACGTACCGCCTCGCCCGCACGTTGTCGGCCCGGCCACCGAGCGAGCCGTACCGGGCCTTCATGACGTGTGCGACCTGCCATGTACGGGTGACGACCTCGCCGATCCGACCCATCGCCTGCGCATCGGAGGACGTGATCGAGAGGGCGCCGAGGTCGTGCAGGAGGTCCTCCGCCGCGATCGTCGTGGCGCGGATCCGCGACTCCGCGAACGCGAGGTCCTCGGGGACGCGCGGGTTCAGGTGGTGGCAGACCATCAGCATGTCGAGATGCTCGGCGACCGTGTTGACCGTGTGCGGCAGCGTCGGGTTCGTCGATCCGGGGATGACGTGGGGCAGCGACGCGATCGTCAGGATGTCGGGGGCGTGGCCACCGCCGGCACCCTCGGCGTGGAACGCGTGGATCGATCGCCCCCCGATCGCGCCGACGGTCGACTCGAGGTACCCGGCCTCGTTGAGCGAGTCCGAGTGCAGCGCCACCTGCAGTCCGTGCTCGTCGGCGGCCCGCAGCGAGGCGTCGATCGCCGCCGGCGTCGAGCCCCAGTCCTCGTGCACCTTGTAGCCGCCGGCGCCCGCGAGGGCCTGCTCCGCGAGGGCCTCGGCCGACACCGTGTTGCCCTTGCCCATGAGCAGCACGTTGAGCGGCAGCGAGTCCAGCGCCCGGTGGACGGTGCGCAGGTGCCAGGCGCCCGGGGTCACGGTCGTGGCCTTCGAGCCCTCTGACGGACCGGTCCCCCCTCCGCCGACCGTCGTGACTCCCGTCGACAGCGCCTCGACGAGCTGGGACCGCGACAGGAAGTGCACGTGGACGTCGATCGCGCCGGCGGTCAGGATCCGTCCCTCACCGGAGATCACGTCCGTCGACGGACCGATCACGAGATCGGGATGCACGCCGTCGGCGATGTCGGGGTTGCCCGCCCGACCGAGCGCGACGATGCGGCCGTCGCGGATCCCCACGTCCGCGCGCACGATCCCCCAGTGGTCGAGCACGATCGCGTTCGTGATGACGGTGTCCGGGGCCCCCGCCGCCCGGGTCAGCGTGGACTGCGCCATCGACTCGCGGATCGACTTGCCGCCGCCGAAGACGGCCTCCTCCCCACCGAAGGTCAGGTCCTGCTCGACCTCGATCCACAGGTCGGTGTCCCCCAGCCGCACCTGGTCGCCGACGGTCGGGCCGTAGAGCGCGGCGTAGTCCGCGCGCGAGATCCGCATCAGGGCCGCCGCACCCGGATGCCGGGCACCTCGCGGCGTCCCGCCAGGGCCACGAGGTCGACCTCGCGCGAGGCGCCCGGCTCGAACCGACGCGACGTGCCCGCCGGGATGTCGAGCCGGAAGCCCGACGCCGCCTCACGGTCGAACTCCAGCGCCGCGTTCACGTCGGCGAGGTGGATGTGCGACCCGATCTGCACGGGCCGATCACCGGTGTTGAGCACGACGAGGGTGCGGCGCTGGTCCGGTGTGCGATCGGCGTTGATCTCCAACATCCCCTCGGCCACCCGGACGGCCCCCGGACCTCGTGTCGACGAACCCATGACGGCCTCCTCAGGCGATCGGCTGGTGGATGGTGACGAGCTTGCGCCCGTCGGGAAAGGTCGCCTCGACCTGCACCTCGGTGAGCAGGTCGACGACGTCGGCCATGACCTGGTCACGACTCAGCACCGCCCGGCCCGCGACCATGAGCTCGGGCACGCCGACCCCGTCGCGGGCGCGCTCGATGACCCACGTCGCGAGCAGGGCGATCGCCTCCGGATGGTTGAGCCGCACACCACGGGCCAACCGGTCGCGCGCGACCATGCCCGCAACCGACAACAACAACTTCTCGGTGTCGCCCGGGGTCAGGTGCATGTCAGACCGCCATCGCCGCGCGCACCGCGTCGACCGCACCGGCGCCGCCGGCCCCGCTCGACGTGATCCGACCGGACTCGAGCACGAAGTAGTGACTGGTGGCCCGCAACGCGAACCCGACGTGCTGCTCGACCAGCAGGACGCTGAGGTCGCCGCGCTGCGTGAGCGAGGTGATGAAGTGCTCGATCTCGGCGACGACGTTCGGCTGGATGCCCTCCGTCGGCTCGTCGAGGATCAGCATGCGCGGCTCGGTGATGAGGGTGCGTGCGATCGCCAGTTGCTGGCGCTGACCGCCCGAGAGCAGCCCCGCCCGCCTGGTGAGCAGTTCCTTGAGCGCCGGGAAGGTGTCGAGCGACTCGGCGATCAGCTCCGGACCCCGCTTGCGGCCGTCCGCGACGAGTTGGAGGTTCTCGAGCGTGGTCATCTGGCCGAACGAGATCTGGCCCTGCGGCACGTAGCCGAGTCCTCGACTGACGCGTTGGTTCGGCTTGAGTCTCGTCACGTCCTCACCGTCGAGGAGGATCTGACCGTTCTTGGCCGGCAGGAGGCCGACGGCCGCCCGCAGCAGCGTGGTCTTGCCGGCACCGTTGTGGCCCATGACCGCCACGGCACTGCCCTTCGGCACCGCGAGGTCGACGTGGTGGACCACGCTGACCCGGCCGTAGCCGACACTGACTCCCTTGAGCTCAAGCATCCGCCGCACCCTTCTGACCCACGACTTCCTCGACCACGGCGATGTCGGCCGCGGTCCCGAGGTAGACCTCCTGGACCCTGGGGTCGGCCTGCACCTGCTCCATCGTCCCGGCGGTGAGCACCTGACCGGAGTGCATGACGGTGACCCAGTCGGCGTACCGCCGCACGAACTCCATGTCGTGCTCGATGACGATGATCGTGCGGTCGCGACCGATGCGCCGCAGCAGCTCGCCGGTCTCGTCACGCTCCTCGACGCTCATGCCCGCGACGGTCTCGTCGAGGAACATCACCCTGGCGTCCTGGACCAGCAGCATGCCGATCTCCAGCCACTGCTTCTGACCGTGCGCGAGCATGCCCGCGGGCTTGTCGCGCAGATCGCCCAGGCCGATCGCGTCGAGGGCGTCCGCGACGTAGGACGGCGTGCCGCGTCGCGCGAACCCCATCCGCCACGCCTTGCGGTGGACACCGCCGGCGATGTCGAGGTTCTGCAGCACCGAGAGCTCCTCGAACACCGTCGCGGTCTGGAACGTGCGACCGACGCCGGCGCGCACGATCTGGTGCGACTTGAGCGACAGCAGGTCCACGCCGCCGAACGTCGCCGTGCCCGACCCCCTCACCAGACCGGTGATCGCATCGACCAGCGTGGTCTTGCCCGCGCCGTTGGGACCGATCAGGAAGTGCAGCTGGCCCTGGAGCAGCATGAGGTCGACGCCCTTGACGGCCTTGAACCCGTCGAAGTCGACCGTCAGGTCCTCGATGACGAGCTTGCCCTGCTCGAGGGTGTCCGGCTCGCTCATGCGGTCACCACCTCGACCGGCTCCGCGGCGCGCACCCGACGGCCCTGGCGCATCCCACCGAGCTTCGTGAACAGCGAGGCGAGTCCGCCCGGCAGGAAGAGCATCACGAGGATGAACAGCCCGCCCTGGATGTACGTCCACTGGTCCGGGAAGTTCTCGGACAGGCTCGTGCGGCCGTAGCCGATCGCGATCGCCCCGAGCGCCGGACCGAACAGCGATGCGCGACCGCCGAGCGCGACCCCCGAGATGAACATGATCGAGGCGGCCGCCCCGACCTCCTTGGGCGAGATGATGCCGGCGAACGGGACGAACATCGCGCCGCCGATCGACGCCATGACCGCGGCGATCATGAACGCCACGAGCTTGATGTTCGCCGGGTCGTGACCGAGGAAGCGGACGCGCTCCTCGGCGTCGCGGGTGGCCAGGAGCAGCTCGCCGAAACGACTGCGGTAGAGCTGCCAGACGACCACGAGGCACGCGAGCAGCAGACCCGCCGCGATCGAGTAGATCATCACCTTGTTGGCCGGCTCGTCGAGCGGGTAGCCGAAGAACGTCGTGAATCCGCTCAGTCCCGTGTCGCCGCCGGAGACCTTGATGGTCGTGCTGAGCAGCGCGGCCAGCGCGACGGCGAGCGCCTGGGTGAGGATCGCGAAGTAGGCGCCCTTGACCCGGCGCTTGAACAGGGCGAAGCCCAGAATCGCGGACACGATGATCGGGGCGATCACGATGGCCAGCACCGTGAACGCGCCGCTGCGGAAGGGCGCCCACCACGCCGGCAGCGGTGCCGTGGGGTCGTACAGGATCATGAAGGAGGGGATCCCGTCCGGCCCGACGGACTCCAGGCTCAGGTGCATCGCCATGGCATAGGCCCCGAGCGCGAAGAACACTCCCTGCCCCATGACGAGCATGCCGCCGCGGCCCCACGCCAGGCCGATGCCGACGGCGACGATCGCCCAGCAGAGGTACTTGCCGAGGAAGCCCAGACGGGTCTGGGTCAGGACGGCCGGAGCGACCGCGAGCAGGACCACCGCGAGCACCGCGATGACCAGCAGCGGTCCCCACGACCGGAGCCAGCCGGCCCTGGCCTGCGGCGATGACGATGCACTCATGTCAGACCTCGTGTTCTCACGGTGAACAGACCTTGGGGCTTGACCTGCAGGAAGACGACGACGAGCGCGAACGTGATGACCTGCGCGAGGCTGCCGGTCGTCCAGTCGGCGAGGAACGCCGTGGTGATGCCGACCGCGAGCGCGGCGATGACGGTGCCCTTGAGCTGGCCGAGTCCTCCGGCGACGACCACGAGGAAGGCCGCGATGATGTACTTCGTGCCCATCGTGGCGTTGGTGCCGCCGATGAGGGAGGCGGCGACGCCACCGACACCGGCCAGTCCCGAGCCGATGAAGAACGTCAGCCGATCGACCCGCCGGGTCGACACCCCGAGCGTCTCGGCGAGATCGCGGCTCTGCACCGTTCCGCGGATCCGGCGGCCGAGTGGGGTGAACTTGAGCACCGCTCCCAGACCTGCGACGCAGATCGCCGCGAGCACGATCGTGAACAGCTGGCGCTGGGGCCAGTCGTAGCCCAGCACCGGGATCTGGCCGTCGAGCCACGAGGGCTTCTCGACCGGGACGCCCTGGCTCGGGAAGATCTGCACGGCGGCCTGCTGCAGGATCAGGGCCACCCCGACCGTGGCCAGCAGCGTGTCGAGGGGCCGGTGGTACATCCACTGGATGACCGTCACCTCGAGCACGATGCCCATCAGGCCGGCCACGACGAAGGCGACCGGGAGCGCCACCAGGATCGACACGTCGACGTTCGAGATGGCCTGCTGGGTGAGGTAGGCGGTGAAGGCCCCCGCCATGAGGAACTCGCCGTGCGCCATGTTGATGACGCCCATCTGGCCGAACGTGAGCGCCAGGCCGAGTGCGGCGATGAGCAGCAGAGCTCCGTCTGCCGTGCCGTTGAGCAACGGCGGGATCAGCGAGTCCAAGGTTCCGGATCCTCTCGAGGGGTGGTCGGGTGCTGCGGTGGCAGGGGGTCGCGTGCCGCGTGGCACGCGACCCCACTGCCGCGGCGTCGCGGATCAGCCCGCGGCGTCCACCAACGCCTTGCGGACGTCCTCGGGGAACCAGTCGTACTGCTCCAGGTACGGATCGGGCTCGATGAACCCGTCGGAGGACCAGACGACGTCGAACTGGTTGTCGTCGTTGATCCGCCCGATGTGACCCGGCTTGGAGATGTGGTGGTTCTCCCCGTCGAGCTCCACCGTGCCGAGCGGCCCGTCGACGCTGATGCCACCGTCCTCGGCCGCGTCGTTGACGTCGTCGACCTCGAACGAGCCCGCCTTCTCGACCAGCGCCTTGTAGAGGTACAGCGAGTCGTACGCGGCCTCCATCGGGTCGGAGGTCACCCCGCTGCTGTTCGGGTAGGCCTTCCACGCCTTGATGAACGCCGGGTTGTTCGGGGTGTCCAGGGACTGGAAGTAGTTCCACGAGGCGTACTGGCCGGTGACCGAGTGGCCCATGGCCGGCGCCTCCTCCTCGGCGATCGAGACCGAGATGATCGGCGTCGTGTCCGCGCTCAGTCCGGCGTCGTAGTACGCCTTGACGAAGCCGACGTTCGACGAGCCGTTGATCGTGTTGAAGATGAAGTCCGGCTTGGCGTCGACGATCTTGGCGACCTGCGTGGTCCAGTCGTCCTTGTCGAGAGGCACGTACTCCTCACCGACGATCTCGATGCCCAGCTCCTCGGCGTAGAGCTTGATGATCGCGTTGGCCGTGCGCGGGAACACGTAGTCCGAGCCGGCCAGGAACAGCGTCTTCACGCCCTGCTCCTTGAGGAAGTCCATGGCCGGGATGATCTGCTGGTTCGTCGTGGCGCCGGTGTAGTAGATGTTCGGCGACGACTCCAGGCCCTCGTACTGGACCGGATAGAAGAACAGTCCGTTGTGCTCCTCGACGACGGGCTTGACGGCCTTGCGCGACGAGGAGGTCCAACCGCCGAAGATCGCCGCGACGCAGTCCTCCGTGAGCAGCTTCTCGGTCTTCTCCGCGAAGGTCGGCCAGTCGGTGGCGCCGTCCTCCTGGATGTACTCGATCTTCTTGCCCAGGATGCCGCCGTCGGCGTTGATCTCGTCGGCGGCCATGTGCAGGACGTTGGACACCGTCTTCTCCGAGATCGCCATCCCTCCCGTCAGCGAGTTGAGGAAGCCGAGCTTCACGGTGTCCCCCGACGTGTCGATGCACGATTCGGCCGCGGCGGATGCGCCGTCGGAGTCCTTCGTGCCGCACCCGGTCAGGACGAGCGCAGCGAGCGTGGCCGCTGCGGTGCTCGTGACGAGCTTGCGTGTTTTCACCACTGGAATCCCTTTCGGTCTGATCCCCCATCGGCGCACCCTGCGCCGCCGAGTGGGCCCACGGTAGAAAGGTGAGATTTCGAGTTACTTCCATCTGGTATTACCGACGTGTAAACGCTCAGTGACCCTCGTCACAGCACGCCAGGCACTCCCCGGCGAGCGGGAAGTGGGCGAAGGACGGTCGGATCCCGACCGTCGCGGCGATCTGCTGGCGCAGGATGCGCAGCGCCTCGGGGCCGATCGCCACGACCTTCCCGCAGCGCTCGCAGTAGCCGAACTCGCCCTCGCTCCGGCCGGCGAGTGCGTAGCGCCCGGGGCCGTGACCGAGGTGGACGTGGCGCACGAGACCCACGGCGCCGAGCCGCTCGAGATTGCGGTACGTCGCGGGCACGTCCAGCGCGGGCACGACCGACCGGGCGATCTCCTCGGCCGATACCGGCGTCTCGCTGGCGAACAGCACCTCGAGGATCGCCCGGCGCGCGACGGACACCCGACCGCCGCCCTCACGGAGCACGGCACAGGCCTCGTCGACGTCCGCCACGGCCCGCCCTGGCCGCGCCGACGCCGCGGTCACGCGTCGCCGGGACGACGCCGCGTCACGACGGCCACGAGCGCGAAGGTCAGGGCACACCCGATCACGCCGGCGAGACCTCCGGACAGCCCGGCACCGTCGACGCCCGCCACCGCGTAGCCCGCCAGCGGCGAACCCGCGGTGAGGCTCTCGCGTGCCGTGTGCAGGAAGCCGTGCTGACCGGCGACGAACTCCAGACCGTCGGGATGACTCGAGGCGAACCGGCTGACCACGCCGGCGAGGACCAGGCACACAGCCAGGGCCGACCAGCGGAACGCTCGCGAGCTCATGCCGCCACCGTGCGCCGCGACGGTCGCAGTTCGCGCAGGCCGAAGACCAGGTCGGGCCGCACCCAGACCACGGCGCCGACGACGACGAGCGTGATGGCGGCCTCGCCCAGTCCGATGAGGCCGTGCCAGCCGATCATCGCCACGGCGACGTCGACCAGCGGGACGTCGGCCCGGCCGCCGACGGCGTAGAGGGCGGTGAAGGCCAGCGCGGCCAGGGGCACCGAGACGAGCGCGCCGACGGACGCCGCGACCGGGACGGAGGCCGCGCGCCGGGGCATCGCGCGCAGGGCGACGCGGAAGACCGCCCATCCCGCGAGGACGCCGACGAGCGCCATGAGCGTCACGTTGGTGCCCAGCGCCGTCACCCCGCCGTCGGCGAAGAACAGCGCCTGGACCGCGAGAACACCGCTCAGGCACAGCACGGCCGTGGCCGGCCCGACGAGCACGGCCGCGAGCGCGCCGCCGAGCAGGTGGCCACTCGTGCCGCTGCCGACCGAGAAGTTCAGCATCTGCGCGGCGAAGACGAACGTGGCGACGAGCGCGGACCACGGCACCGAGGTGTCCCGCGGCGTCTCGCGCCCGGCCCTACGGGCGGCGACGACGATTCCGGCGATCGCGACGGCCGCCGTCGCGGCACTCGTGCTCGGATCGAGGTAGTGGTCGGGAACGTGCATGGCATCCTCCGCAACTCGGACCGCCCCACGCGGGGCCGATGCGCACGACGCTACGGCGAGTCGGTTGCAGCAACCGGCCTTGCTCGTTACGAATTCATTTCATCTGGAAGCGTTTGGGCGTCGCCCGTCTGCACGCGCCACAGCGCGGCGTAGGCGCCACCGGCCGCGACGAGCTCGTCGTGCGTTCCCGCCTCGACCACGCGACCGGCGTCGAGGACCCAGATGCGATGGGCGTGACGGACCGTGGAGAGCCGGTGGGCGACCATGATCGCCGTGCGGTCGCGGGTCGCCGTGGACAGCGACTGCTGGATCGCGGCCTCGGTCTCGTTGTCGACCGCGCTCGTGGCCTCGTCGAGGATCAGCAGCGCGGGATCGCGCAGCAGCGCCCGGGCCAGGGCGAGCCGCTGACGCTGGCCGCCGGACAGGGTGACGCCGCGCTCGCCGACCCACGTCTCGTAGCCGTCGGGCAGGGCGTCGATGAAGTCGTCCGCCGCGGCGAGCCTCGCCGCCTCACGGACCGCCTCGGCGTCGGCACCGGGCCGTCCGTAGGCGATGTTCTCGGCGATCGACCCGGCGAACAGGAAGACGTCCTGCGACACGTAGCCGATCGAGCCGCGCAGCGACTCCCACTCGAGGTCGCGCAGGTCGCGGCCGTCGAGCGTGACGTGACCCGAGCGCGGGTCGTCGAACCGCAGCATGAGGCGCAGCAGGGAGGACTTGCCCGCGCCCGTCGGCCCGACGATCGCGTGGGTCTGACCGGCGGGGACCACGAGGTCGATGTCGTGCAGGACGTCCGGACCGTCGGCGTAGCCCGCGCGCACGCCGTGCAGCTCGAGCCGTCCCGCGACCGGCGTCGGCAGGGCCTGCGTGCCGGCCGGGACCGTGATCGGCTCGTCGAGCAGGGCCAGGATGCGCGCCGTGGACGCCCGCCCGCGCTGGTAGAGGTCGAGCATCTCCGCGATGTCGGTCAGCGGCCACAGCAGACGCTGCGTCATGAACACCAGGACCGAGTACAGACCGACCTCGAGGGTGCCGTTGAGGGTGGCCCAGCCGCCGAACAGCAACGTGCACGTGAAGCCCGCGAGGATCGCCATCCGCACGATCGGCACGAAGGCCGCGGACTGGCGGATCGCGTCGACGTTGGCCGTGCGGTAGGCGTCCGAGGCCTGCTCGACCCGCTCGCGCTCGCGATCCTCCCCGGTGAACGCCTTGATCGTCGTGATGCCGCCGAGGTTCGCGCCGAGCAGGCCCGAGAGGTCGGCCACCTTCTCGCGCACGTTCACGTAGAGCGGCTCGAGGCGGCGCTGGAACCAGAACGATCCGATGACGATGAGCGGGATCGGCAGGAACGCCACGAGCAGCAGCTGCCACGACGCCACCGCGAACACCGCACCGACGAGCAGGACGTTGAGCACGGTCTGCAGGATCGCGGGAGCGCCGATGTCGAGGAACCGCTCGAGCTGGTTGACGTCGTCGTTGATCGTGGCGAGCGTCGCGCCCTGCGGGCGGCCCTCGTGCCAGTGCACGTCGAGCCGCTGCGCATGGTCGTACGCCTCGACGCGCAGCTCGTGCTCGATCGACTGCGCCAGCCCACGCCACGCGACGGCGGCCAGGTACTCGGACGCCGACTCGACCACCCACACCACGACGTTGATCGCGGCGAGCCAGACCAGCTGCGCGTACCGGGACTCGACGTCGAGCACGCTCGCGACGAACGACGCGTCACCGCGGACGACGACGTCGACGGCGGCACCGATGAGCAGCTCGGGGACGACGTCGGCGACCTTGTTGATCGTCGAGAGCACGACGGCCCACACGAGGCGGGCGCGGTACCGGTTGTAGCGGTTCCACAGCTCGCGCAGCGGGGAGTCGTCGCGGATCCGGGCGGTCGTGGGCGCGGCCATGCCAGGCTCCTTCGATGAGGTGGGAGGGCCCACGAAGTTAGGTGAACCTCACACGACGCTATCAGCGCAGCACGATGACGCCGTCACCGACGCCGATCGTGACCTCGCGGGAGCCCCACACCGCATCCGGCGGTCGCACGATGACCCGGGCTCGCGTCGGCGAGAGCCGGTCGACCATGCACCAGCCCCGACCGGCGAGCTCGAGCGCGAGCCGCGGCTCCGGGTCGTCCGCGGGCACCTCGGGCAACGGGAACGGCGCACGCACGACGAGTGCGTCGAGACTCGGCAGCTCGACGTCGACGAGGATCCGCGCGACGGGAGCATCAAAGTCGACTGCGCGCGGTCCGGCGACGAACTCCGGTCCGTCCGATCCGGTACGCGGGAGGGCTCGGGGGCGCTGGCCCGACCCCACCCGGACGGCGTGCACGGCGACCTGCGCGGGCTCGTGGTGGCTCGTCGCGACCTGGGTGTCCATGACTGCGACGAGCGGCGGGGCGACGAGCCGATACGTCCTACCCACGCGAGAGGTCCCGCGCGAGTAGCGTTCCGCCATGACCACTCCCGCCACGGACCACACGACCGCGGTCCACCGCACCCGCTGGTTCGCCCTGGGCGCCTTCGCCCTGCTCGCGATGACGACCCAGCTGCTGTGGCTGACCTTTGCGTCGGTCACACCCCAGACCGCCGAGCACCTGGGCGTCTCGGAGGGGGCCGTCGGCGACCTCGCGGTGATCAACGCGGCCGTGTTCGTGCTGCTGGCGATCCCGACGGGCCGGTGGATGGACCGCAGCTACGAGCGGGCCCTGGCGGCCGGCGCGATCCTGACGGCGGGCGGCGCGATCGTGCGGGCACTCGGTCCGGACTCGTACGGCTGGATCCTCGTCGGGCAGGCGATCATGTCGATCGGCCAGCCGCTCGTGCTCAACGCGACGACGAAGATCGCCGCACGCTACTTCCCCGCCCACGAGCAGACGACGGCGATCTCGGTCGCGTCGGGCTCGCAGTTCGCGGGCATCCTCGTCGCGGTGCTGACGTCGTCGTGGCTCGTGGACCAGGGCGGGTTCGGGCTGCTGCTGACCGCGCACGCGGCGTTCGCCGTGGTCGCCGCGGCCGCGGTGCTCGTGTCGCTGCGCCTGCCGTCACACCCGACCGACGCGGTCGGCCGGGTGTCGTTGGGCTGGCTGAGGTCGGACACCCTGACGTGGAAGATGGCGGCACTGCTGTTCGTCGGCTTCGGCTCGTACAACGGCATCGCGACGTGGCTGGACTCGATCCTCGTCGACTTCGGGCACCCGAACCTGGCCGGCCCGGTGATCGCCGTCATGACGCTCGCCGGCATCGGCGGCGCGGCCGTCCTGCCCACGTTCGCCGCGTCGCGCGACGCCCGGCGCACGGTGGCCCTCGCGGCCACGGCGATCCTCGCGATCGTCATGGTCCTCCTGACCGTGACCCAGCCGCAGTGGCTCGTCTACGCCGGGCTCGGGCTCGTGGGGTTCACCCTGATGGGCACCCTGCCGGTCGTCCTCGACTGGTCCGAGGTGCACGTCGGACCGATTCGCGCCGGCACCGTCACGGGCCTGCTGCTCATGGCCGGCAACCTGGGCGGCGTCGCCGTCGTCCTCACGGTCCAGCTGGCGATCGGCAACCCCGTCGCCGCGCTCGTCGTGATGGCACTGTGGGCGATCCCCGGCTTCGCGGTGGCCCTGCTGCTCCCCCGGCACGCCGGCCGGCACGTCGAGACGGCTGATCCGCTGTGACCCGCGTCCTCGTCACGGGCGGCTCCGGCTTCGTCGCGAGCCACGTCGTGGCGCGCCTGCTCGACGAGGGCTACGACGTGCGCGCCACCGTCCGCTCCCTGGCGAACGAGGCGAAGACCGCGCCGCTGCGCGCACTCACGGCAGGCCGTCCCGGCACGTTGACGCTGTTCGAGGCGGATCTGTTGACGCCCGGGGCCTTCGACGAGGCGACGGAAGGTTGCGAGACCGTCTTCCACGTCGCGAGTCCCTTCCTCATGCCCGAACAGATCACGGACGGCGAGCGTGACGTGCTCGAGCCCGCACGGCTCGGGACGCGGCACGTGATCGACGCGATCGAGGCGACGCCGTCCGTGCGCCGGCTCGTCATGACGTCGACCGTCGGCGCGATCTTCGGCGACTACGTCGACGTCCCCGACCAGATGGGCGGCGTGCTGCGCGAGGAGTTCGTCAACACGACCAGCACGCTCGAGAACAACCCGTACCACTACGCCAAGACGGTCGCGGAGCAGTTGGCGTGGGACCTCCACGCGCGCCAGGACCATTGGTCGCTCGTGACGATCAACCCCGGTCTCGTGCTCGGTCCCGCGATCGCCGGGCCGTCGTCGTCGGGCAGCCTGTTCCTGCTGGACGAGCTGCTGCGCGGCGAGTTCTGGTACGGCGCCCCGAACTTCGCGTTCACGGTCGTCGACGTGCGCGAGGTCGCCACCGCGCACGTGCGCGCCGCCCAGCGACCGCACGCGCACGGCCGCTACATCCTGGCCCGGCCGGAGATGGCCTCGTTCCTCGACATGGCCCGGATCGTGCGCCGCGACCAGCCGCTGCGCCTGCGCGTGCCCGTCCTGCCCGTGCCCGACGCGGCGGTGCGCATCCTCGGCCCACGCTTCGGCCTGACGCAGGACTACATCGCCAAGCACCTCGGCATCCGCTTCACGGTCGACAACCGCCGCTCCGTCGACGAGCTGGGCATCACCTACCGCCCCCTCGCCGAGACCGTCCTCGACCACGACGCCGCCTGGCGCGCGCGCCGCTGACCCGACCGGAGCGGACTCAGTTGGTGAAGATCACGGAGGCGTGCTCGAAGCTGGGCGAGAACTCGTGGACCAGATCGGTCATCCCCTCGACACCGAAGCCGACCGTGTAGGTCACCGACTTGCCCGGCAGGACACTCGTCGACGGCGAGCCCTCGAGGCCCGACTCCGAGTCGAAGACCTCCTCGGCCTCCGTCCCCGCAGCGCTGACCGAGCTGGTCGACATCGACGGGTCGAACGGCTTCTCGGTGCCGTTCTTGATCGTGATCTCGAAGCTGACGTAGTGGGGGCTGTCCTCGACGGAAGCCCACTCCGAAGGCTTGAACTCCGCCGGCTTCGAAACGGTCACGGCGAGCCCGTCTTCGTAGGTGTACGTGTCACCGAAAGCCGTGGTGGCACTGGACGACGAACTCTCATCGGCGTCCTCGTCCTCAGCCGGTTCCTCGTCGGAGGAATCCTCGGGCTCCGAACCGATCCCGGAAAAGGCGTCCTCGAACGCGCTCGTGATGCGGTGGTTCTCGTAGAGCGTGCCGGCGAAGAAGCTGCCGACCATGAGGATCACCACGCCTGCCGCCGCTCCCACCAGCTTCCCGATCGAGCGCGATCGCCGGGGCTCCGCCGGGTTCGGGACGGGGTTGGTGCTGGTGCTGGCGCTGGGATCTGACATGGGTGATTCCTCGATGGGTGGGTCATTCGCGCGGGAGCCATCCCTCGCGAGGTCGTATTCGATGTGGCACGGATGAGACGGAGAAGTCGGCCGAACATGACGCCGGGCCGAGGCTGGAGGGAGTGAGGAATTCTGTCGGTGGGGCTCACTAGGTTGGGTGACATGGGTTCGGGGGTCGTGGCGCAGACGTGCGAGATCGTGCGTCGGGCGCGGGCGCAGGCGGAGTTCGCCGAGTGGGCGTTCGTCGCGAACCGTCACGCCGCTCAGGTGGCCAAGATCGACCGGACCGACGAGATCGTGCTGTCCAAGGAGTTGGCGCGCCGTGAGGTGACCCTCGACCTGGCGCAGGCGTTGCACGTCAGCGAGAACCGGATCTGGGCGATGATCCACGAGGCCGAGGCGATCCGCGCACGGGTGCCGGGTGTGTGGGATGCGTTCCGGGACGGTGACCTGGACGCGGACCGGGTCGCGGCGATCGCGCAGACCGCCGACCGGCTCGCCCGCCGTGATTCGTGGACCCTGCTGGAGCACAGTGCTCCGGAGTACGCGGCGACGCACACGGTCGCCGAGTTGCGGGCCTGGTTGCGCCGGTTCCGGGCCCGGATCGAGCCCGACGAGGTCGACATCGAGACCGCGCAGGCCGTCGACCAGCGACGGGTGTCGGTGACCCACAACGACGACGGCACCAGCTGGTTGAACGCGCTGCTGCCCACCGGGGTCGCGATCGCCGTCGGCGACCGACTCCGCCGTGCGGCGAAGGCACTGCCCAAGCACGATCCCGAGACCGGTGAGCGGGACCGGCGCACCCGGGACCAGAAGCAGGCCGACCTGGTCGGCCACTGGCTCACCAGCTGCACCGCCACCGAGACCGACATCCGCGCCGAGATCGCCATCAGCATTCCCGCCACCGACCTGATCGGGCTCACCGACGGGCCCGGGATCACCCGCGACGGCGACGAAGCCGTCACCGCCGACTGGGTCCGCGAACTCGCCCAGTCCGAACACACCGTGCTCCGGCGGTTGGTGCTCGACCCAGTCGGACAGGTCCTCGACACCACGATCCTGGCCTACCGACCACCCGAATCACTCAGGCAAGCCCTCCGATGGCGCGACGGCACCTGCCGCGTCGCCGGCTGCCGCGCCCCCGTCCACGACACCGACCTCGACCACGAACTCGCCTACGACTCCGGCGGCCACACCACCGGCAGCAACCTCAGATGCCTGTGCCGAAAACACCACAACATGAAGAGCCACGGCCACCTCGACGACCGCCACCTCGACACGCCCTACCGGCACATCGAGCGCTACCTGCCCTGTCCACCGATCATCATCGAACTCGACCTCGTCGACCCGAACCGACCACACGCCGCATAGTGGGCACATGTCCGACCTGACGGTGACCGACGTCCGACCGTTCGTGCCCGCGCGGGACTTCGAGACCTCGCGGGAGTTCTACCGCGAGCTGGGCTGGAACGAACTGTGGAGCGACGACGGCCTCGCGCTGATGTCGCTCGGAGGCAGCCAGCTGATGCTCCAGGACCGCTACGTGAGTCAGTGGGCCGAGAACTGCATGCTCACGGTGGAGGTGCGCTCGGCACAGGCCTGGTTCGAGCGGGTCTCGGGCGTCCTCGCCGCACGCGACCACGGCGGAGCCAGGGTCGCCGAGCCGACGGACGAGGGCTGGGCCATCGTCACCCACGTCTGGGACCCCAGCGGAGTGCTGCTGCACTTCGCGCAGTTCCCTCAGTCGCGGGACGCCTGACCGGCCGCGCGCTCGATGCGGACCACGACCGCCTTGGAGACCGGCGTGTTCGAGCCGCGCGCCGTGGAGTCCAGCGGAACCAGCACGTTCGCCTCGGGGAAGTAGGCCGCGACACAGCCCCGGGCCGTCGGGAAGGCGACGGCGCGAAACCCCCGCAGCTCCCGATCGGGCTGGCCGGGCCACTCGCTGAACACGTCGATCGCGTCGCCGTCGGCCAGACCACGGCCGGCGAGGTCGTCGGGATGGACGAAGACGACGTCGCGACCGCTCTTGACCCCGCGATACCGGTCGTTGCGGCTGTAGATCGTGGTGTTGAACTGGTCGTGCGAGCGCACCGTCTGCAGCAGCAGGCGTCCCTCGGGGACGGTGAGCGGCTCGAAGCGGTTGGCGGTGAACATCGCCCTGCCGGTCGCGGTGTCGAACGTGCGCGAGTCGCGTGGGCCGTGCGGCAGGACGAAGCCGCCGGGCGACGTGACCTTGCGCTCGTAGTCGTCGCAGCCCGGGACGACGCGGCTGATGTGTCGGCGGATCGTGCCGTAGTCGGCCTCGAACCCGCGCCAGTCGATCCCGTGCCGACCGCCGAGCGTGGCGGCAGCGAGCCGGCTCACGATCGCGACCTCGGACAGCAGCGTGTCGGCCACCGGTTCGACGCGCCCACGCGAGGCGTGCACCGCGCACACCGAGTCCTCCACCGTGACGAACTGGTCGCCCGACGCCTGCCGGTCGATCTCGGTGCGCCCGAGGGTCGGCAGGATCAGCGCCGCCTCCCCCGTCACCCCGTGCGACCGGTTGAGCTTCGTCGAGATCTGCACCGTCATCGCGGTGCCGCGCAGTGCCGCCTCGGCCGCGGCGGTGTCCGAGATCGCCGACACGAAGTTGCCGCCGAGCGCCATCCAGAACCGGACGTCCCCGCGCTGCATCGCCCGGACCGAGTCCACGGCGTCGAGGCCGTGCTCGCGCGGGGGCTCGAAGTCGAACTCCGCGGCGAGGCTGTCGATGAACCAGTCGGGCATCCGCTCCCAGATGCCCATCGTGCGGTCGCCCTGGACGTTGCTGTGCCCGCGGATCGGCGAGAGTCCCGCGCCGGGCCGGCCGATGTGCCCGCGCAGCAGCATCAGGTTCACGATCTCCTTGATCGTGTCCACCGCCTGCTTGTGCTGGGTCAGCCCCATCGCCCACGTCACGATCACGCGGTCGGCGGCGAGGTAGCGGGCGGTGAACTCGTCGATCTCGGCACTCGTGAGCCCCGTCGCGGCGAGGACGTCCTCCTCGCGCAGGCCGGCGAGGTTGGCGCGCAGGTCGTCGAACCCGCTCGTGTACCGCTCGACGAAGTCCCCGTCGAGCACCGTCCCGGGCGCCGCGTCCTCGGCCGCCAGCACGCGCTTGGACACGGCCTGCAGCAGCGGTCCGTCACCGCCGAGCCGGATCTGGCAGAACTGGTCGGCGATCGTCGTGCCCTTGCCGAGCACGCCGCGCACCGTCTGCGGGTTCTTGAAGCGAATCAGGCCGGCCTCGGGCAGCGGGTTGACCGCGACGATCGACGCTCCCGCTCGCTTGGCGTCCTCGAGCGCCGACAGCATCCGCGGATGGTTCGTGCCCGGGTTCTGGCCCAGCACGATGATCAGGTCGGCCTTGGCGAAGTCGTCGTACGTGACGGAGGACTTGCCGATGCCGATCGTCTCGATGAGGGCACTGCCGGTCGACTCGTGGCACATGTTCGAACAGTCCGGCAGGTTGTTCGTGCCGAAGGCGCGGACGAACAGCTGGTACGCGAACGCGGCCTCGTTGGACGCGCGACCCGACGTGTAGAACGACGCCTGGTCCGGTGAGTCGAGTCCGTTGAGTGCCTGCGCCGCCAAGGCGAACGCCTCGTCCCACGACACCGGCCGGTAGTGGTCCTCACCCGGAGCCTTGAAGACCGGTTCGACGAGGCGCCCCTGCTGGCCGAGCCAGTACTCGCTGCGGCCCGCGAGCTCGTCCACCGAGTGCTCGGCCCAGAACTCGCGAGGGACCGTGAGCGGCGTGGCCTCCCACGTGACCGCCTTCGCGCCGTTCTCGCAGAACTCGGCGCGATGACGATGCCCCGGATCCGGCCACGCGCAGCTCATGCAGTCGAAGCCGTCCTGCTGGTTGAGCTTCGTGAGCAGCTTCGCGGTCCGGGCGAGCCCCATGCCGCTCAGCGCGGGCCGCATCGCGTGGAGGACGCCCGGCAGGCCCGCGGCCCAGTGCTTGGTCCCGGTGACCTCGATGTCGTCGTCGTTGGGGTCGTCGACGAGCGGCCTCCTCACGACTCCTCCACGCGATCGGGTCGCGAGTACACGACCATCGAGCTGCCGCGCAGGAACCCGACGAGCGTCAGTCCCGCCTCGTCGGCGAGGTCGACGGCCAGCGACGACGGCGCCGACACCGCGGCGAGGACCGGGATGCCCGCCATCGACGCCTTCTGCGCCAACTCGAACCCGGCCCGCCCGGAGACCATCAGGACGGTGCCCGGCAGCGGAAGCTTGTCGTTCTCCAGGGCCCAGCCCACGACCTTGTCGACCGCGTTGTGCCGACCGACGTCCTCGCGGACGACGAGGCGCTCGCCCGTGCGCCCGTCGAAGAGGCCTGCGGCGTGCAGCCCGCCGGTGCGGTCGAACACCGCCTGCGACTCGCGCAGCAGGTCGGGCAGGGTCGCGAGGACGTCGGTCGAGACGCGCAGGGCGTCGGCCGAGACGTCGAAGGACGACTTCGTGCGCACGGCCTCGATGCTCGTCTTGCCGCACGTGCCGCACGCCGACGACGTGAAGCCGTGCCGGTCGAGCGCGAGGTCCGCGACGGGCACGTCGGCCGTCACCTGCACGTCGAGCACGTTGTACGTGTTCACGCCCTCGTCCGTGGCGCCGGCGCAGTAGCGCGCCGAGACGACCTGGTCGCGGCGCGAGACGACCCCCTCGGACACCAGGAAGCCGAGGGCCAGTTCGACGTCGTGGCCCGGCGTGCGCATCGTGACGGCGAGCGGACGTCCGTCGAGCCTGATCTCCAGCGGCTCCTCCAGGACGAGCCGGTCCTCGCGCACCCGCGAGCCCGATCCCGCCTCGATGCGGGTCACCTTCCGCCTGACCGTTCCGCGTCCCATTTCGTCATCATGCCCCAGACGGAGGAACAGAACCGGCCCGCGCACCGTTCGCACCAGCATGGGACTTGTGGACCGGCTGCGTGCCCGCGACGACCGATCCGTCCGGATCGGCGGCGATGCGATGTCGGCGCTCACCCGGAACGAGTCGTTCAGCGCGCTCATCCTCGTGGCGACGGTCCTCGTCGCGACCGTGTGGGCGAACCTGGGCGACTCGTACGAGGAGTTCTGGACCACCGACCTGACGTTCGCGTTCGGCGGGCACAGCTCCGCCCATGCTCTGCGTGAGTGGGTCAACAGCGGCCTCATGACGCTGTTCTTCGTCGTGATCGGCCTGGAGGCACGGCGCGAGTTCGACCTCGGCGACCTGCGCGACCGCCGCCGGCTCGTGACCCCCGTCGTGACGGGTCTGCTCGCGATGGCGGTCCCCGCGGCGATCTACCTGCTCGTGACCGCAGGCTCTCCCGAGGCCGCGCACGGCTGGGGCGTCGCGATCTCGACCGACACGGCCTTCGCCCTGGGCTTCGTGGGCCTGCTCGCCGGCGAGGGGGCCGGTCGCCTGCGGGTGTTCCTGCTGACGGTGCTGGTCGTCGACGACCTCGTCTCGGTCCTCGTCGCGGCGGTCGTGTACTCGGACGGCATCGACGTGTCGCGGATCCTGCTCGCCGCCGCGGTCTTCCTCCTGTTCGCGCTGACCCTGCGCGCCGGGATCGACCAGCCGCTGCTCTACGCGGTGATGGGCTTCGCGGTGTGGGCGTGCCTGTTCGGGTCCGGGATCGACCCCGTCCTGGCCGGACTGGCGATCGGCCTCCTGGCCGCCGCGCACCCGCCGCGGCGCGAGGCGCTCGAACGCGCCACCACGACGTTCCGGGTGTTCCGCGAGGAGCCGACCGTGGACCTGGCCCGGACCGCCACCGACGCCGTCACCGCGACGCAGTCGCCGAACGACCGGCTCCGCCGCTTCTACCTGCCCTGGACGAGCCTCGTGATCGTCCCCCTCTTCGGGCTCGCCAACGCCGGGGTCCGGCTCGTCGACGGCGGCCTCACGCACGCCCTCGGGTCGGTCATCACGTGGGGCATCGTCGCCGCCTTCCTCGTCGGCAAGCCGCTCGGCTACGGCGTCGCGACGGTGGTCCTGCGCCGCATGTCGGGCGGCTCCGGGCCGGCCCCGGTGGGTGGTCTGGGCATGTTCGCGGTCGGCATCGTGGCGGCGGCGCCGTTCACGCTGTCCCTGCTCATCGCCGACCGCGCGCTCACGGGCGTCGCGCTCAACGACGCCAAGTCCGGGATCCTGCTGGCCCTGACCGGCTCGCTCGCCCTGACGAGCCTGGCGTTCCGCGGTATCGGCCGGCTCGACCCGAGCGCACGAGCCCGGGCGATGCAGGGTGACGGACTCGTCCTGTCCGACCTGTGCACTCCCGTCGAGGAGGGCGTCGACCACGTCCGCGGGGCGGCTGACGCCGACGTCACGATCGTCGAGTACGGCGACTTCGAGTGCCCGCACTGCGGACGGGCCGAGCAGGTCGCGCGCGAGGAGCTGGCCCTCGACGACCACGTCCGCTACGTCTGGCGGCACCTGCCCCTGCACGAGGTCCACCCCCGCGCCCAACTGGCCGCCGAGGCGTCCGAGGCCGCCGACGCACAGGGCGCGTTCTGGGCGATGCACGACGTGTTGCTCGACGACCAGGACGACCTGTCGCGCGATGATCTCGTGGCGCACGCCGGCGACCTCGGACTCGACGTGGAGCGCTTCACCGCCGACCTCGACTCCGGGACCTTCGCCGCACGCGTGCAGCGCGACCTCGACTCGGCAGACGCGGGCGACGTCGCCGGCACGCCGACGTTCTTCGTGAACGGTCGGCGCCACTACGGCGGCTACGACATGGCGTCGATCCGCACGGCCGTCGAGGATGCCCGCGCCCGGGTCCTGGCCGGACGCGCGTCCTGAGTCACGCGAGCAGGGAGAGCCCCGCCGCCACCGCGAAGCCGACGACGGTCGCGAGGCCGGCGTAGTCCTTCGCCTTCTCGCGCGCCTCGGGCACCATCGAGTCGATCAGCATGACGAGCAGCGCTCCCGCGGCGAATCCGTCGATCGCGGCACGGGTCGAGTCGCCCACGTCGGCGGCCGCGGCGCCGGCCACGGTGGCCAGGGCGCACAAGGTCGCGACGACGGCCCACAGTCCGATCACGCGCCGACGGGACTCCCCCGCGGCGAGCATGTCCGAGGACGAGCCGATCGCCTCGGGCAGGTTGGACACGAAGATGGCGACGAGCAGGGCGGCACTGACGCCGCCACCGGTCGCCAGTCCGATGCCCAGGACGGCCTGCTCCGGGATGCCGTCGAGGAAGGCACCCAGGGCGAGCGAGACGCCCGCACCACCACCGGCCGACCTGGCTCCTGCGCGCTCGAGCACGCGGTTGGCGGCGAAGAACGACACCGCGCCCACCGCGAGTCCGACCACGAGGGGAACGGCACCGCCGACGTCGAACCCCTCCTCGGCCAGCTCGAAGGAGATGCTCGCGATGAGCGCGCCGGCGCCGAAGGCCAGCACGATGCCGATGACGGAGTCAGGCCACTGGCGCGCGCAGGCGAGCAGCGCACCGAGTACGAGCGACGAGGCGGCGATGGAACCCCAGAGCACGGCGTCCAGCATGGGACGACCCTAGGTGAGGTTGGCGCCCCCGCATTCGGGGGGATGCGCGGGGGCACCAACTCACTTGACAGACGGCTCGGCTGGGGGACCGAGCACTCCCTCCCGGCAACGTCGTGTGGTGTGCCACGCGTGCCGTTGGAACAAAAGTACATGGCCGGTACACAAGCGCGCCTAGCTTTTATTGAAAGAGTGTTTCCAAAGTCGGGCGACTGCTGACGTTCCAGGGAAAAATCGCGCGAATCGTTCTGACTCGGTGTCAGTTAGGGTGCGCGAGTCGGGCTGGGAGCGTGGCGAAGCCGCGCAGGATCCTGGTGGGACGGGGGCGCGCTCCGGGGAGCAGTCGCACGTCGGGGAACCGCTCGAAGAAGGCGCGCAGTCCGACCTCCCCCTCCATGCGGGCCAGCGAGGCGCCGAGGCAGTAGTGGCGCCCCGACGAGAAGGCGACGTGATCGCGGGCGTTCTCGCGCGTGACGTCGAAGCGGTGCGGGTCGGGAAAGACCTCGGGATCCCGGTTGGCGCCCGCGAGCACGGTCGTGACGATCTGGCCTGCGCCGAGCGGCTTGCCGTCGACGGACGTGTCGGTCGTGCACACGCGGCCGGTGAGCAGGACCGGCGGGCTGAACCGCAGGATCTCCTCGACCGCGTTGGGCCACAGGTCGGGATCGGCCTGCAGCAGCTTGAGCTGGTCGGGGTGGTCGCGCAGCAGTGCGATGCCGCTCCCGAGCAGGTTCACGGTCGTCTCGAAGCCGGCGGCCAGCACGAGACCCGCGGTGGCCTTGAGCTCGGTCTCGGTCAGGCCCACTCCCTCGTCCTGGGCGCCGACGAGTTGGCTGAGCAGGTCATCGCGGGGCGCGGCCCGGGTCTCGCGCACGTGGTCGGTGAGCCACGCGTCGAACTCCGCGAGCGCCTGCTCGACCTCCCGATACGCACGCCACGACAGGCCGATGTCCAGGCTGGCACCGGCCCTGGTGCCGAAGCCCAGCACGAGGTCGCGGTCCTGCAGCGGCACCCCGAGGATCTCGCTGATGACCGTCACCGGCAGGGGCCCGCAGTACGCCGCGACGAGGTCGACCGGCTCGGTCGGGTCGAGACCGTCGAGCAGGTCGGCGGCGATCTGCTCCGTCCGCGATCGCAGGTCCTCGACGGCGCGGGCCGAGAACACGCGGGTGACGAGCTTGCGATAGCGCGTGTGGTCCGGCGGCTCGGTGACGAGCATCGACGGCGGCTTGACGGGGCTCAGGTGCTCGCTCGCGGACCAGTCACTGATCCGGCCGAGCATGCCCTCGATCCGTGCGGGCACCCCGGCCTTGAAGTCGGCCCCGGCGAGCACCTCCTTGACCGCCGCGTGCGACACCGTGATGGCGCCGAGCGGCGAGCGCACCGTCGGCCCGGCGGCGCGGATCTGCTCGACGAGCTCGATGGCCTCGGCCTCGGTCGTGCCCGCCATGTCGGTGATGAGGCGACCCTGGAGGTTGCCGCGCTTCGACGCACGCTGCAGCACCAGGCGCGGGATCTCGTGCCCGACGGCCCAGTGCACGAACGGCTTCACGCGTTCGACCAGCATGGAGGCAACCTACCGGCCCGCGTGCCGCTCGTCACGCCCTCGATTCGTTGCGCCAGAGCGCACCTGATGCAACGTTTCCTCGTCAGATCCGCAACGAATGACGATTGTTTGCACGATCGCCGGTGCGTAGCGTGGGAAACACACACTCTACGACGGAGCTGCGCCGATGACCCACGTTCCCTTCCTCGATGTCGCCGGCACCGTCCGCTGGATCCACCAGCACGGCGCCGAGGCGATCATCGCGGGCATGACCGACGCGATCGAGGCCGACTTCCGGCGCTGGCCGGAGTTCGACAAGACGCCGCGCGTCGCCTCGCACTCGAGCGACGGGGTCATCGAGCTGATGCCGACGAGCGACGGCGTGCAGTACGGGTTCAAGTACGTGAACGGTCATCCCGCGAACCCCGTACGCGGCTTCCAGACCGTGACCGCGTTCGGCGTGCTGGCCGACGTGCTCTCGGGCTACCCGACCTTCGTCGCCGAGATGACGTTGCTGACGGCACTGCGGACCGCCGCCACGTCGGCGATGGCGGCCCGGCACCTGGCCCGACCGGACGCGTCGGTGATGGCGATGATCGGCACGGGGTCGCAGTCGGAGTTCCAGGCGCTCGGGTTCCGGGCCGCCCTCGGCATCCGCACCCTGCGGATCTGGGACGTCGACCCCGCCGCGATGGCGAAGTTCGTCCGCAACGCCGAGCCACTCGGGTTCGACGTGTACGTCGCGTCGAGCGCCCACGATGCCGTGCACGGGGCCGACGTGATCACGACCTGCACCGCGGACAAGCAGCGCGCGATCGTGCTGACCGACGAGATGGTCGCGCCGGGCGTGCACGTCAACGCGATCGGCGGCGACTGCCCAGGCAAGACCGAGCTCGACCCGCGCATCCTGCAGCGGGCGGACGTCTTCGTCGAGTTCCCCGAGCAGACCCGGATCGAGGGCGAGATCCAGGCGATGCCGGCCGACTTCCCGGTCACCGAGCTGTGGCAGGTCGTCACCGGCTCCGCCCGCGGCCGCACGGCTCCCGCACAGGTGACGGTCTTCGACTCCGTCGGCTTCGCGATCGAGGACTTCGCGGCGCTGACCTACGCGCACCGCTCCGTCACCGGGACCGACCTCGTGTCCTGGCTCGACCTCGTGGCCGAGCCGGCCGATCCGAAGGACCTGTTCGGCCTCACGGCCGGCGCCCTCACCGCGACCCGGTGATCAGCGGCGCCGGGCCGCGTTCAGCACCGCGAGTGCGCGGTCGAGGGTGTCGAGGCTGATCCGCCCGCCGGACGTGGCGGCGATGCCGCGCAGGGGCATCTGGCCGATGACGGCGTTCATCATGTCCGCGTTGACGCCCTCGCCGACGTCGATGTCCTTCGTCGCGAGCTTGAGCAGCACCGAGTGCAGCCGCGCGCCGAGCCACGTCTCGCCGAGGTCGGCGATCGAGGAGTCGGTCGTGAACGGCACGAGGGGCGTGGGCGGCGGCACGGGCCGGCCCAGCAGCGCCCCGAACTCCGCCTCGGTCGCGATCGGACCGGCGGGCGCCGGCACCGCGTGCACGCGGTCGTCGGAGTCGACGTCGATCGTCTCGCGCAGCCGGACGTCGCGGGACGAGAGCCCGATCCGCAGCTCGTACACCCCCGCCTCGACCTTCCAGTCCGCGTCCTGCACGTCGTACACCGCGAAGGCGCGGCGGCCGAGGTCGAGCGTGACCAGTCCGGTGTCGCCCGCGTCGAGGCGCACCTTCGCGAACGCCTTGAGCTCCTGCTCGGGTCGCGCGAGCGTGCTCGACGGCTGGTGGAGATAGAGCTGGACGACCGTCGCGCCGGCGCGCGACCCCGTGTTCGTCACTCGGACGGTGACCGCCCGGTCCACGCCGGACCCGGCGATCGCGAGGTCGCTCAGCTCGAACGTCGTGTAGCCGAGCCCGTGCCCGAAGCAGAACCGCGGGGCGATCCCCCACGTGTCGTGGAACCGGTAGCCCACGTGGTGCGCCTCGCGGTACTGCACCTGGGTGGGGTGGTTCGCGAAGTTCGCGTGGGACGGCAGCTCCAGTCCCGAGACCGGGATGCTCTCGGCGAGCCGGCCGCCCGGCTCGACGTCGCCGGCCAGGACGTCCACGAGCGCCGCGCCGCCGGCCTGTCCACCGAGGTAGGACTCGACGAGCGCGGCCGGCCGGTCGGCCCACGGCAGCTCGACGGGAGCCCCGTTGACGAGCACGACGACGGTCCGGTCGTTGGCGGCGAGCACGGCCTCGACGAGGGCGTCGTGCCCCGCGGGAAGCCGCAGGTGCGTGCGGTCGATGCCCTCCGACTCGTAGCTCGCGGGCAACCCCACGACGACGACCGCGACGTCGGCGGCGCCCGCCGCGGCGCGGGCGGCGGCGAGGTCGGCGGACGTGGTCTCACCCGTCGCCGGGTCGTAGCCCGGCACGTAGTCGACCGCGTCGTCGCCGAAGCGCTCCCGGAACGTCGTCAACGCCGTGTCGAGCCGGGTCGGGTTGACCAGAGAGCTGCCTGCGCCCTGGTACCGCGGCGTCTCGGCGAACGCGCCCACGAGGGCGATCCGGCCCGCACCGGCGAGCGGCAGGATCCCGTCGTTCGTCAGCAGCACGGTGGCGGCGGCCGCCGCACGCCGGGCGAGCGCATGGTGCGCGTCGAAGTCGACCGTGACGACGCCGCGCGCGGCACGCTCGGCGGCCACCCGTCGAGCCAGCGCGACGACGTGGGCGTACGCGGCGTCGAGGTCGGCCTCGGCCAGTTCGCCGCCCTCGATCGCCTGCGCTACGCGTTCGTCCCACAGCCCCTTGCTGCCCGGCATCTCGAGGTCGAGTCCGGCATGCAGCGAGACGGGCCGGTCGGCGACGGCGAGCCAGTCGCTCATGACCAGTCCGTCGAAGCCCCATTCGTCGCGCAGGATCTGCGTGAGCAGGCGGTGCGACTCCCCCGCGTGCTCGCCGTTCACGAGGTTGTAGGCGCTCATGACGGTCCACGGTCGGGACTCGGTGACGGCGATCTCGAAGCCGGTGAGGTAGATCTCGCGCAGCGTGCGCTCGTCGACGATCGTGTCGAGCCGCATGCGGTCCGACTCCTGGTTGTTGACCGCGAAGTGCTTGACGCACGCGCCGATGCCCTCGGACTGGACTCCCCGCACGAGAGCCGCGGCCGCCCTACCCGACAGCAGCGGATCCTCCGAGAAGTACTCGAAGTTGCGTCCACCCGCGGGGTGTCGCTTGATGTTCAGTCCCGGACCCAGCAGCACGCCGACGTCCTCGGCGGCGGCCTCACGTCCGAGCGCCGCCCCGATCTCCTCGAGCAGGTCGACGTCCCACGTCGCGCCGAGTCCCGCGGCGGGCGGGAAGCACGTCGCCGGGACGGACTCCCCCAGGCCGATGTGATCGGCCGAGCCGAGCTGTTTGCGCAGACCGTGCGGACCGTCCGTCAGCATGAACGACGGCGCGCCCTCGGTCGCCTCGGTGTTCCAGAAGTCGCGACCCGACACCAGCCGGATCCGGTCCTGCCTCGTGGCCATGCGGCGAGCGTATCCCCGGAAGACCCTTGACACCCGTCGTCGGTCGGCCTAACGTACAACCAAATGGTTGTAGAACACACGAAGCTCAGCGACTCCGAGGTCGACCGGATCTTCCACGCCCTCGCCGACGCGACGCGCCGCGACATCGTGCGGCGGACCCTCGTGGGCGAGGCGTCGGTATCCCGACTCTCCGAGTCCTACGCCATGTCGTTCGCCGCGGTGCAGAAGCACGTGGCCGTGCTGGAAGGGGCCGGGCTCGTGACGAAGCACCAGAACGGCCGCGAACGGCTCGTCCGCGGCAACCCCGAGGCGATCGGCCGGGCCCAGCGCCTGCTCGACGAGTTCGAACAGCTCTGGCGGGAGCGGATCGACCGCCTCGACGCCCTGCTCGACGAAGACACCCTGCACGACGAAGACAACCTGCACGACGAAGACACCCTGCCCTGACTCCATCCACCGGAAAGGCCAGCATCATGCCCATCACATCTGTCACCAAGGACACCGAAGCCCTGACGATGACCGTCGAGGCCCAGTTCCCGCACCCGGTTCGCCGGCTGTGGGACGCCTACGCCGACCCGCGCCAGCTGGAGCAGTTCTGGGGACCCGAGACCTGGCCGGCCAAGTTCACGCGCCACGACATGGCCACCGGCGGCGAGTCGCACTACGCCATGACCGGTCCCGAGGGCGAGCAGAGCGCCGGCTACTGGAAGTTCCTCGCCGTCGACGAGGGCCGCTCGTTCGAGGTCGAGGACGGCTTCGCGAGCGAGCCCGGCGTGCCGAACACGAACATGCCCTCGATGCGCATGGTCTTCTCGTTCGAGCCCACGGACACGGGCTCGAAGGTCACCACGACGACGCACTTCAACTCCGTCGAGGAGCTTCAGCAGTTGATCGAGTCGGGCATGGAGGAAGGCATGAAGTCGGCCATGGGCCAGATGGACGCCGTGCTCGACGACCTCGCGACGTTCGCCGCGGACGCGGCCGTCATCGCGCAGGAGCTCGACGACACGCACGTGCGGGTCAGCCGCGTCATCCGCGGCCCCGTCGAGCAGGTGTGGCGCGCCCACCACGAGCCCGAGCTGCTGCAGCGCTGGCTGCTCGGCCCGGACGGCTGGAACATGCCGGTGTGCGAGGTCGCGACCGAGGTCGGCGACACCTACACGTACGAGTGGCAGCAGGTCGACGGCGACGCCCGGTTCGGCTTCACGGGCGAGTTGCTCGAGTCGGCGGCCCCGACGCGCGAGGTCACGACCGAGCGCATGGTCGGCACCGACGGCCCCAGCACCCGCAACGAGCTCACCCTCACGCCCGTCGAGGGCGGCACCCTGCTGTCGCTGCTGATCACCTACCCGAGCCGCGAGCTGCGCGACCAGATCCTGGCCACCGGCATGACGGACGGGATGGAGACCAGCTACGCCAGGCTCGAGCGTGAGGTGCTCGTCCCGGCGTGAGGTCGATCAGGCGAGGGTCGCGAGCACCTGGGGAACCAGGGCGGTGCGGCCCTCGCGCTCGGCGATCAGGGTGACGGCCTCGACGTCGTAGTCGTGGGCCAGCGTCGTGGCGCGCACCAGGTCGTCGTCGGCGACGGCGAGGTTGACGGCCTCGATGTAGTGGGAGTGCATGACGTTCAGTTCTTCGAGCAGCGTGGTCATACTTCAATGGTGACGACTCGAGGTGCCCGACAACGAATATTTTGACTGTGATTTCAGTGACGTGACGGGGGTCGCAGTCGTCCGGCCAACGGCACCGCGCCGGCCGCGAGCAGACCCGCGACGAGGACCAGCAGCATCGCGCCTCGACCCGGGTCGGTCGCCGCGAAGGCCGCGAACAGCGCGGCGCCGAGCGCGAGCACGCACGACTGCACGAGGGCGTCGTTCAACTGCAGGTCCGAGGACACCCGACCGGCCTCCCCGTCCCCCGCCGTCGCCAGCGCGAGCACCGACAGGGTCGAGAACGCCATGCCGATCCCCAGGCCCGCGAGCGCCCAGGCGACGACGGGCACCGCGAGCGGCACGACGGGCCAGCCGGCGGTCGCCGCCGCCCCCGCGCCGAGCGCCAGCATCGTCGCGCCGAGCCACACCCGCAACGGCTCGTCGGACAGTCGCGGCACGTGGGCGGCGAGCTGGGCGCCGAGGCACCACGCGACGGCACCCGAGGTCAGCACCAGTCCGGCCTGCGAGAGGCTCAGGCCGCGCTCGGTGATCAGCAGCAGCGGCACGTACGCCTCGGCGCCGGCGAAGGCCGATCCGATCAGGGCCCGGGACACGAGCACGGCCGGCAGACCCGGTGCCGCACGCCACACCCCGCGCGGCAGCAGGCGGCCGGCCGCGACGCCCGCCACCAGGACTCCCACGGCGAGCAGCGCCCACCAGCCGTCGACGTCGCGCTGGCCGCCGATCGCGAGCAGGAGCACTCCCCCGGCCGCCAGCCCGGCCCAGCCGAGTCGGCCCCAGTCCACGGCGACCGCCGCATCGCCCGAGGCCATCGGCGCCGTACGGACCATGAGCCACGCGACGAGCGCGACGAACGGCACCGCGAGGAACACCCAGCGCCAGCCGACGGCATCGGCGACGAGGCCGGCCACGAGGGGCCCGACGAGCGCCGGCAGGACCCACGCCGCGGTGAGCACGGCGAAGACACGGGGCCGCATCGCCGCCGGGTACGCCTCGGCGACCACGACGTAGAGCGCCACGCCGATCAGTCCGCCACCGAGACCATGCACGACGCGGCCGACCAGGAAGACCGGCATCGACGGCGCGAGACCCGCCACGACGACGCCGAGACAGAACACGAGAACGCCCAGCACGAGCCCGCGAGACGCGCCGTTCCGGTCGATCCACCGCCCCGCGACGGAGACCGCCACGACGGTCGACGCCAGGGGCGCCGCGAAGGCCAGGGCGTAGAGCGACAGTCCGTCCAGTTCCGCGGCGACGTCGGGCATGACGGTCGCGACCGCGAGCGCCTCGAACGCGAACAGGAAGGCGAGCGAGAACACACCGACGGTCGTCCGCAGGTACGGCCGCGTCCAGGGGGACGCGACCGTCGTCGCCGGTGCCGTCATCGGGCCGCCACCGACAGCACGACCTTGCCGACGGACGTCCCGGTCTCGAGCGCGCGATGGGCGTCCGCCGCCCGATCGAGCGGCAAGGACGTCCCGACGGACGGCACCCGGGTGCCGTCGGCCCCCCGGTCGAGCGCCTCGTCCTCGAGGGCACGGATCCCACCTGGCCGTGCGAACATCGCGGGTCCGAGAACCTCGACCACGGCGCCGCGCTGATCGTCGTACTCCACCTCGCCGCCGGACCATCCGTAGCGCACGAGCCGGCCGCCCGGCGCGAGGGCATCGAACAGGTGCCGGCCGACGTCACCGCCGACGCCGTCGAGGACGAGCGTGGGAGCCACGGCCAGTCCCTCGTACCAGCGCGGTTCGAGCCGGTCGAGGACGACGTCGGCGCCGTAACGCCGCGGTACGTCGAGCTTGCCGGAGGAGGTGATCGCGACGGTCCGAGCGCCCACGGCGCGAGCGGCCTGCACGAGCAGGACTCCGAGGCCTCCCGCGGCGGAGGTCACCGCCACGACGTCGTCGCTCGTGGGTGCGGCCAGGGCCAGGATGCCCGCAGCCGTGCGGCCCGTGCCGATCGCCGCCACCGCCACGGCGTCGTCGAGACCGGCGGGGATCTCGTGGAGGCGTTCGGCCTCGGCGATCGCGAGCTCGGCGTATCCCCCGCTGCGGGGCCCGAGGTGGACCACCACCCGTCGGCCCAGCCAGTCCCGTGCGACGTCCGCACCGACCGCGTCGACCACACCGGCGACCTCGCGCCCGGGAGTCGTCGGCAGCTCCGGGCGTCCGATGGCACCGAAGTCGCCTCCCGCCCGGATCGTCGTGTCGATCAGGTGGACTCCGGCCGCGCGGACGGCGACCCGGACCTCGCCGGCGCCGGGCTGTGGGTCGGCGACGACCTCCAGCCGCAGCACGTCGGCGGCTCCGAACTCGTGATGGCGAATCGCATGCATGACCACGATTCAACAACCTCAAGTATGGTTGAGGTCAAATGACGGTCATGCTGACTCCCGGCCAGGTGGCGGAGCGCTCCGGTGTCGCGATCTCCGCGCTGCACTTCTACGAGCGCGAGGGACTGATCGACAGCGAGCGCACCGCCGGCAACCAGCGCCGCTACCACCGCGAGGTGCTGCGCCGGATCGCGTTCATCCGCACGGCCCAGCGCGTCGGGATCCCCCTGGCCGACGTGGGCGAGGCGCTGGCGACCCTGCCGGCGAGCCGCACGCCGACGAAGGCCGACTGGACACGACTCTCCCGCCGCTGGCGACACGACCTGGACGAGCGGATCGCGAGGCTCGAGCGGCTGCGCGACGACCTCGACGGCTGCATCGGCTGTGGCTGCCTGTCATTGAGGTCGTGCCGCCTGCAGAACCCGGACGACACCCTCGGCGACGCGGGAACGGGCCCGCGGATCCTCGATCCGGTCTAGAGCTCCTCGGCCCACGGCGGATTCGCCCCGGCGCGCGACACCGTGATCGCGGCGACGCGCGCGCAACGCTCGACGATGCCCCGTACGGTGTCCGCGTCGATCGCGCGCAGGTCGTCACGCCGGTCCGCGCCGAGCAGGTCGGCCGACCACAGCCCGTCCAGCAACGCGCCCATGAACGAGTCGCCGGCGCCGACGGTGTCGACGACCTCCACCTCCGCGGCGCCGACCTCGACCCGGACCCCGGTCGCGGTGATCGCGAGCGCCCCTTCGCCCCCGCGGGTCAGCACCACGAGGGCAGGCCCGCTGGCAGCCCATGCGGCCAGCACCTCCTCGGGCGTCCGCCCCGGCTCGAGCCACTCGAGGTCCTCGTCGCTGGCCTTGACGACGTCGGCGAGGCCGACCAGGTCATGCACGCGGTCGCGGACCTCGTCCGGCGAGCCCATGATCGCCGGACGCAGGTTCGGGTCGTACGTGATCGTGCTCGTGGGCCGGAGTCCGGCCAGCAGTTCGACGACGGCGGCGCCTCCGGGCTCCAGCGTCGTGGCGATCGATCCCGTGTGCGCGACCACGGGAGCCTGCTCCGGCCTCCATTCGGGCACCTGCCACGCGAGATCGAACGTGTACGAGGCGGAGCCGTCGTCGCCGATCCGGGCGAGGGCGACGGGCGTGCGCTCCGCGTGCCCACCGTGCACCGTGACCCGCGACGCCTCGAGATGCTCGACGACCCGGCGCCCGTGCGCGTCGTCGCCGAGCCACGTCAGCAGGTCGACGGGGCGGCCGAGCCGACCGAGCCCGATCGCGACGTTCGCCGGGCTGCCGCCCGGGTGCTCCTCGTGGGCGCCGTCGGGACGTTCGACCGCGTCGACGAGCGCCTCGCCGACCACCAGTGCACGGGGTGCGCTCATGAACGCAGGCTAGTCCGTCACGATGGGATTCATGGAACGAGTGATCGGCATCGGCGGCTACTTCGTCCGCGCGACGGACCCCGCCGCACTGACGGACTGGTACCGCGACTGTCTCGGCCTCGACCCGGCCGATCTGTGGCACCCGGAACCCGGCGTGACCGTCTTCGCGGCCTTCGAGTCCGACTCGGACTACTTCGGCTCGCCGGAGCAGCGGATCATGCTCAACTTCCGGGTGCGCGACCTCGACGCGATGCTGGCCCAGCTGCGCGACAAGGGCGCGGACGTGTCCGACGAGATCCAGGAGATGGAGGGCATCGGCCGCTTCGGCTGGGTCACCGATCCCGCGGGGAACCGCATCGAGCTTTGGCAACCGGTCTGAGCCCGGACAGCGTCACTCCGGGTCGGCGTCGGCGTCGGCCTCGCGGCGGACGCCGGCGCTGAACGCCTCGACGAAGGTCTCCAGCTCGCGGGCGAACCGCTCGCGATCGCGGGCGGGGATCGCCTCCAGCCCCTCCTCGAACAGACCCAGACCGTAGTCGAGGTCCTCCCGGAATCGTGACAGGCCGTCCTCGGTCGCCGTGAACACCGCCGCGGCCTGCCCCGGGTCCTTGCTGCGCTCGAGCAGGCCCGCACGCAGAGCCGCGTTGACCTGGCGGTTCACGGTCGACTGCTCGAGCCGCAGCGCCTCGGAGATCTCCCGGAGCGTGCGCGGCGCGGCGTCGGCGAGCAGCCACATGAGGCGCTGGTCGGCCGCGCCGAGATGGGCGCGCGACTCCACGATGCGCCGATACCGTTCGAACTCGCTGAAGGTCGCCGCCAGACGGAGTCCGGCCGGGCGGTCAGAGCCGCGTGTGACGCCCATCACCACCTCCTGAATTGGTCCCGGGGAGCGTTCATGTGTATCTTACATACATTGGATGTGTAGGTTACACATCCCTCCCCCACTCTTCGGAATCAGGAATCCATGTCTCGTCGCGTCTCGCCTGCCGTGGTGATCGCCGTGCTCTGCTTCGGCAGCCTGTGCGGCGCACTCATGCAGTCCCTCGTCATCCCCATCCAGTCCGAGCTGCCGTCGCTGCTCGGCACCGAGCCCGGCAACGCGTCCTGGGTCGTCACCGCCACGCTGCTCGCCGCCGCGGTCACGATGCCCGTGTCCGGCCGGCTCGCCGACATGTACGGCAAGAAGCGCGTCCTGGCCGTCTCGGCCGCGATCCTCGTGGTCGGCTCGCTCGTCGTCGCGCTGTCCAGCACGCTCGCTCCCGTCCTCGTCGGCCGCGCGCTGCAGGGTGTCGCGATGGGCTACATCCCCGTCGCGATCAGCCTCGTGCGCGAGATCGCACCCGACCACCTCAAGGCCGGTGCCGTCGCGGCGGTCAGCGCGACCCTCGGCGTCGGCGGCGCGCTCGGCCTGCCGCTCGCCGCGTGGATCGCGGACCAGTGGAACTGGCACGCCCTGTTCTGGGTCTCCACCGGTCTGGCCGCGATCGTGCTGCTGCTGACGGTCGTCCTCATCCCGAACGTCCACGACGCCCACCCGGCCCACATCGACCTGGTCGGCATCATCGGCCTCGCGGTCGGCCTCTGCTCGGCGCTCATCGGCGTCTCGAAGGGGTCGGAGTGGGGCTGGGACTCGGGCCGGACGATCGGTGCGATCGTGTTCGGCGTCGCGGTCCTGCTCGCGTGGGGCTGGTACGAGCTGCGGCACCACGATCCGCTCGTGGACCTGCGCACGACCGCGCGCCGTCCCGTCCTGTTCACGAACCTGGCCTCGCTGCTGATCGGCTTCGGCATGATGGCCCAGTCGATCGTCGTCCCGCAGCTGCTCGAGATGCCCACGGCCACGGGCTTCGGACTCGGCCAGTCGATCATGCACGCCGGCCTGTGGATGGCCCCCGCCGGACTCATGATGATGCTCTTCGCGCCGGTCTCCAGTGCGCTCATCAACCGCCAGGGCGCGCGGATCACCCTCGTGATCGGCGCCGTCGTGATCGGCTCGGGCTACCTCGTCGCGCTCGCGCTGATGGACGCGCCGTGGCAGCTCATGGTCGCCTCGTGCGTCGCCTCGGCCGGTGTCGGCATCGGCTACGCGGCGATCCCCACGCTGATCCTGGACAACGTCCCGGACTCCGAGGCCGGCTCGAGCGTCGGCGTGAACGCGCTCATGCGATCGGTCGGCACGACCGTGGCCGGCGCCGTCATGGCCGCGATCCTGACGAGCCGCACGATGGAGTTCGCGCCGGGCGTCGAGATCCCGAGCATGGACGCGTTCCAGCTGTGCTTCCTCGTGGGCGCCGCGGCGGCCTTCGGTGGCGCGCTCATCACGCTGCTCGTCCCGCGCCAGCGCGAGGAGGCCACGGCCGTCGCCGCTACCGTGGCTGCGTGACCTCGACCGACCCACGCAGGCTGCCGTTCTTCGTGTACGGCAGCCTGCGTGACGGCGGTGGGAACGTCCACGCGTGGCCGGCGGGCGCCATCGCCCACAGCCGCACCGCCTTCCTCGACGGAGCCAGCATGAGCGCCGTCGAGTTCCCGTACGTGTGGCGCACCGAGACCGGCGCGGTCCGCGGCGAGCTCAAGGACATCCACCCCGAGTCGTACGAGGCGACGCTGCGATCGCTCGACGACCTCGAGGGCTACGCGGGGCCGGGCGCTCACGACAACCACTACGACCGCGAGGTCGTCCAGGTCCGCCTCGAGGACGGCTCGACCACCGAGGCGTGGGTCTACCTCGTGGACGAGTCCACGGGCGGCGCGCACCCGCCGGTGCCCTCGGGCGACTGGCACGACCACACGGTGCGCCCGTCCGGACGCGCGGACACCGCCTCACGGGTGATCCCGGCGCCGGTCGACGTCGTGTTCGCCGCGCTCGTGGATCCCACCGCGCTGGAGGCGTGGCTGCCGCCCGCGGGGATGACCGGGCGGGTGGAGCGGTTCGAGCCGCGCCCGGGCGGTGCCTTCCGGCTCGTGCTGACGTACGACGACCCGACCGGCGCGCCGGGCAAGTCGACCGACGACTCCGACGTCGTCGAGGGCCGGATCGTCCAGATCGTCCCGGGACACCGGCTCGTGTGGACGACCGACTTCGTGTCCGACGATCCGGCGGTCGCCGGCCGGATGACGATGACGTGGCGGGTCACCCTGGCCGAGGGCGGCACGCTCGTCGAGGTGCGCGCCGACGACGTCCCGCCCGGGATCTCCGCCGAGGACCACGCCACGGGCATGGCCGCGTCACTGGCGAACCTGGCCGCCTTCCTGGGCGAGCGCACTCACGAGTGACGGGGCCAGCGGCAGTCGTGGGATGAGCGTCGCCTGCACCGCGTGGTACAGGTCGGACTTGCCGCCCCACACCGTGCTCGACGGCATCAGGTCGGGTCCCAGCTCGTGCCACCACGAGCCGTCCACCCGGTCGACGAAGTGCGCGTCGACGTGCTCCCACCAGGCTCGCTCGAGCCCGGCGTACCGCGGGTCGGACGTCGCCCGGCGCAGCGCCGCCGCGGCACCGAGCGCCTCGGCCACGACCCAGTGCATCCGCTCACGCACGACGGGCGCTCCGGACCAGTCCACCGTGGAGACGAAGCCGTCCGTGCCGTCGGCCGACCAGCCGTCGCGCACCGACACGTCGAACAGCGCGATCGCGTCGTCGAGCAGCCAGGCCGGCGGCTCCTCCCCCAGCGCCTCGAGCGCAGCCCGCGCATGCAGCGTGAGCCTCGCCCACTCGAACCCGTGCCCGATCGTCGCGCCGAAGGGTCGGAACGGATGGGCCGGCTCGTCGACGTTGTAGTCCGGCAGCGGGTTCCAGTGCGCATCGAAGTGTTCGGGCAGCCGCCAGCCGTTCTCGCGGGCGAAGCCGTGCACGACGCGTGTCGTGATCCGCACGGCGCGGTCCAGCCAGCGCCGGTCGCCCGTCACGTCGGCGGCGGCGAGATAGGCCTCGACGGTGTGCATGTTCGCGTTGACCCCGCGGTAGTCGTCGCACCGCTCGAACGCTCGGTCCCACTCCTCGACGACCATCGCGGCGTCCTCGTCCCAGAAGTGCCGGTCGCTCACGGCGAGCGCCTCGTCGAGCAACGCGCTCGCCCCGGGCCGCCCGGCGACCGTGGCGCTGCTGGCCGCGAGGATCACGAAGGCGTGCGGGTAGGCGGCCTTCGTCGTGTCGAGCGGAGTGCCGTCGGCGGCGACCGACGCGAACCAGCCGCCGAACTCGCGATCGGCGAACAGTTCCGTGATCGCCGCGAGGCCGTGGTCGACGACCTCGGCACTGCCGGCATGCCCGAGCAGGTGGCCGATCGCGTACACGTGCGTCATCCGGCACGCGATCCATAGCTCCATCGGGCCGTCGGTCGGCGCGCCGCGTGCGTCCAGCGCGGCGAACCCGCCGTCCGGCAGTACGGCCGCGTGGCCGAACTCGAGCAGTCGTTCCGTCTCGGACGTCAGGTCCATGCCCAGCAGCCTAGAGCGACTCCTACACGTTGCGTCGGTACTGCCCGCCGACCTCGAAGAAGGCCTCGGTGACCTGCTGCAGGGAGCAGACGCGGGCGGCGTCCATCAGGACGGCGAAGACGTTCTCGCCGCTCGTCGCCGCCTGCTTCAGCCGCTCGATCGCGGCCGCGGCCTCGTCGCGGTGGCTCGCCTGGAAGGCGTGCAGGCGATCGAGCTGCGACTGCTTCTCCGCCTCGGTCGCGCGGGCGAGCGGGATCGTGTCGGTGTTCTCGTCGCCGTGCGGGTTGCGGAACGTGTTGACGCCGATGATCGGCAGCGAGCCGTCGTGCTTGCGGTGCTCGTAGAGCATCGACTCGTCCTGGATCCGGCCGCGCTGGTAGCCGGTCTCCATCGCGCCCAGCACGCCGCCGCGCTCGCTGATCGCCTCGAACTCGCGCAGCACGGCCTCCTCGACGAGATCGGTCAGCTCGTCGATGACGAACGAGCCCTGCATCGGGTTCTCGTTCATCGCCAGGCCCCACTCCTTGTTGATGATGAGCTGGATCGCCAGCGCCCGGCGCACCGACTCCTCGCTCGGGGTCGTGACGGCCTCGTCGAACGCGTTCGTGTGCAGGCTGTTGGCGTTGTCGTAGATCGCGATGAGCGCCTGCAGGGTCGTACGGATGTCGTTGAAGTCCATCTCCTGCGCGTGCAGCGAGCGGCCGGACGTCTGGACGTGGTACTTCAGCTTCTGGCTGCGCTCGTTCGCGCCGTACTTCTCCTTCATCGCGACCGCCCAGATCCGGCGGGCGACGCGACCCAGGACGGAGTACTCCGGGTCCATGCCGTTGCTGAAGAAGAACGAGAGGTTGGGCGCGAAGTCGTCGACGTCCATGCCGCGTGCGAGGTACGACTCGACGTACGTGAAGCCGTTCGACAGCGTGAAGGCGAGCTGGCTGATGGGGTTCGCCCCGGCCTCGGCGATGTGATAGCCCGAGATCGACACGGAGTAGAAGTTCCGGACGCCCTTCTCGATGAACCACTCCTGGATGTCGCCCATCATCCGCAGGCTGAACTCGGTCGAGAACAGGCACGTGTTCTGGCCCTGGTCCTCCTTGAGGATGTCGGCCTGGACGGTGCCGCGGACCTGCTGGAGCGCGTCCTCGGCGCTGATCCCCCGCTCGGCGGCCTGGTCGATCGCCGTGTTGAGGAAGAAGGCCAGCACGGTCGGCGCGGGCCCGTTGATCGTCATCGAGACGCTCGTCGACGGATCGAGCAGGTCGAACCCGTCGTACAGCGCGTGCATGTCGTCGAGCGTCGCGACCGAGACGCCCGAGGTGCCGACCTTGCCGTAGATGTCGGGGCGCAGATCGGGGTCACGGCCGTAGAGCGTGACCGAGTCGAACGCGGTCGACAGCCGGGTCGCGGGCTGGCCCTCGCTCAACAGCTTGAACCGGCGGTTCGTGCGGGCCGGGTCGCCCTCGCCGGCGAACATGCGCGCCGGGTCCTCGTTCTCGCGCTTGAGCGGGAAGACGCCCGCGGTGAACGGGAACGAGCCGGGCAGGTTCTCGCGCCGCCAGTAGCGCACGAGGTCGCCGTGGGAGCGGTACTTCGGCAGGCTCACCCGCTGGACCCGGTTGCCCGAGAGGGTGTCGCGGGTCTTGTCCGCGTAGGACTCGACGACGGCGGGCCACTGCGCGAACTGGTCGCGGATCGTGGGATCGAGATCCGCACGGGCGGTGGCCGCGAGGTCCGTGACGCTCGTCTCGTCGGGCAGTTCGGCGGCGACGGCGTCGAGGTGCTGCACGCGGTCGGCCGCGTCGGCGAGCCGCTCGGTGAAGTCGTGGAAGTCGCGGATCGTCTCGGCGATCTCGGCGAGGTAGCGCGTGCGCTGCGGCGGCACGAGGTGGTGCTCGTCGCTGGAGTGCCGCACCGTCACCGCGGGCAGGACGCCGGGCTCGAGTCCGAGCACGCCGCGCACCTCCTGGTAGAGCGCCGTGACGCCGTCGTCGTTGAAGTGTGCGGCCGACGTACCGAAGACGGGCATGTCGGCGGGCTGGCTGCCGAACGCCTCGCGGTTGCGCACCAGCTGACGGCCGACGTCGCGCAGGGCGTCCTTGGCGCCGCGGCGCTCGAACTTGTTGATCGCGACGACGTCGGCGAAGTCGAGCATGTCGATCTTCTCGAGCTGCGACGCGGCGCCGAACTCCGGCGTCATGACGTAGAGCGACCGGTCGACGAACGGCAGGATCCCCGCGTCGCCCTGACCGATGCCGGGCGTCTCGACGATCACCAGGTCGTTGCCGCCGGCCTTCAGCACGGCGATCACGTCGGCGAGGTGCTCGGGCAGCTCGTGGTTGCCGCGGGTGGCCAGCGAGCGGAACGTGATGTTCTCGGCGAGCGAGTTCATCCGGATCCGGTCGCCCAGCAGGGCACCGCCGCCCTTGCGTCGGGTCGGGTCGATCGCGACGATCGCGATGCGCAGCTTGTCCTGGTGGTCCAGACGCAGGCGGCGGACCAGTTCGTCGGTGAGCGAGCTCTTGCCCGAGCCGCCCGTGCCGGTGATGCCCAGGACCGGGCTGGTCGAGGACGCGGCGGCCTCGCGGACGGCTGCGGCGAGATCGGCCGAGAGCCGGCCCTGCTCCGCCGCGGTGATGGCGCGCGCGACGGCGGACCTGTCGCCTGCCAGCACGGCGTCCGGCGCGGGCAGACCCGCGGCGACGAGGTCGACGTCCGCCGACTCCACGAGCTGGTTGATCATGCCGACGAGTCCGAGCCGCTGGCCGTCCTCGGGGCTGAAGATGCGCACGCCGCAGGCCCGCAGCCGGGCGATCTCGTCGGGGACGATGACTCCGCCGCCCCCGCCGAACACCTGCACGTGGCCGGCACCGCGCTCGGCGAGCAGCTGGACGAGGTACTCGAAGTACTCGACGTGGCCGCCCTGGTACGAGCTGACCGCGACCCCCTGCACGTCCTCCTCGACCGCCGCGTCGACGATCTCGGCGACGGAGCGGTTGTGACCGAGGTGGATCACCTCGGCGCCCTGCGCCTGCAGGATCCGCCGCATGATGTTGATGCTCGCGTCGTGACCGTCGAACAGGCTCGACGCGGTGACGAATCGGACCGGGTGGGTGGGCACGTGCATGGGAACCTCGTCTGACTCGGGCCCTATTACTAGGACTTCCTACTAAATATGGTAGGTCGTCCTAGCAATTAATGCCAGACCTCGGCGACGCCGTGTCGTCGAGGGGGCGAATGAGTCGGCCTGTAAGCCGGATTCTGTCCTGCCGAAGCAGGGGCGGCCATCCATCTGGGACGCCCATTGCTGGACGCCTCGGTGCAACCTACCTGCCGCTGAGGACGAGCAGCCCTGCGGCACGGCCCCGCGAACGGGGCCAACTTGGTCTTGCTCCCGGTGGGGTTTACCGAGCCACGACGGTCACCCGCCGCGCTGGTGAGCTCTTACCTCACCGTTTCACCCTTACCCGCACCACCCGGAGGTGGCCGCTGGCGGTCTGTTCTCTGTGGCACTGTCCCGCACGTCGCCGTGGGTGGCTGTTGGCCACCACCGTGCTCTGTGGAGTCCGGACTTTCCTCGACCTCCCCGAGGGGAGCGCCGCGGCCGCCCGGCCGACTCATTCGCGCCTTCGATTGTGTCATGCCGCACAGGATGATCGGTTCGCGGCGGGCGGCTGTTAGGCTCGAGGCAGCGAAAGGGAGTAGTCCCCAACAGTCGCATCGACATACTGACCGATGCTCATCACGAGCAGCGGTCCGGTGCGGCAGGCCAGGAAACTGGCGGACGAGACTTTCGGCCGGATTCACGTACGACGAGCCCGGTCGAGGACTCGTCGCACACGGCTCTTCGTCCGGGAGGACGAGGAGCTTTTCTCATGGAGGCCGTTTTCATCGCCGCAGGTCTGGTCTTCGTCGCCGAACTCGGCGACAAGAGCCAGATCATGGCGATGACCTTCGCCACCCGCTATCGGGCGCGCACCGTCATCCTCGGCATGGGCGTCGCCTGCGCGGTCATCAACCTCGCCTCGGCGCTCATCGGAGAGGCGCTGGGCCAGTTCCTGCCGCAGGACTTCCTGCGGGTCGTCGCCGGTGTCGTGTTCCTGGTGTTCGCAGCGATCACGGCCGCATCGGTGTGGAAGTCCGAGGACGAGCCGGAGCAGATCGAGGTCAAGCCGCACTCGACGTGGGCGCTGGTGACCGTCGGCTCGGCCTTCGCCGTGGCCGAGCTCGGCGACAAGACGATGTTCGCCACGATGACGCTGTCGACGCAGTACCCGTGGTACTGGATCTGGATCGGCAGCACCGTCGGCATGGTCGTCTCGCTGGTGCTGGCGGTCTTCGTCGGCAAGCAGATCCTCAAGGTCGTCCCCCTCCGCTGGGTGCACGCCGTGGCCGCCCTCGTGTTCGCCGCCCTCGGCGTCGCCACGCTGGTCGCCTGACGTAGGGTCGCGGCGTGCTGATCCTGTTGCCGCCCTCGGAGGGCAAGACCCGGCCGGCAGCGGGCGCACCGCTCGACCTCGCGACGCTGTCGTCGCCCCGGCTGACCCGCACGCGCGAACAGCTGCTCAACGCGCTCGTGCGGCTCAGCGGCACGCGCCGCGCCACCGAGATCCTCGGACTCGGTCCCCAGCAGGCCGAGGACGTCGTCCGCAACACCCTCCTGCGCGAGGAGCCGACGGCACCGGCGATCGACGTCTACACCGGCGTCCTCTACGGCGAGCTGGGCTGGGCCACCCTCGACGACGAGGCGCGCGACCGCGGCACGCGGCAGCTCGCGATCGCGTCGGCGCTGTTCGGCCTCGTGCGACCCGACGACCACATCCCCGCCTACCGGTTGAGTGGAGGGGTGACCCTGCCGCGGCTGGGCACGGTGGCCAGCCGCTGGCGGCCGGCCCTTCCGAAGGCCATCACCGCGCTCGCCGACGGAGGTCTCGTTCTCGACCTGCGGTCCGGCACGTACGTCGGCCTCGGCGCGGCTCCCGCCGGCTCGGTCACGGTGCGGGTGCTGACGGAGACCGACGGCAAGCGCTCGATCGTCAGTCACAGCAACAAGGCCACGAAGGGCGCCGTCGTGCGACAGCTGCTCGCCGAGGACGTCGAGGCCAAGGACGCCGAGACGCTCGCGGACGCCCTGCGCGACCTCGGCTGGACGGTCGAGTCCTCGGGACCGGCCCGTCTCGACATCGTCCTGCGGTGACGATCAGGGCGTGACCGAGAAGTTCCGCAGGCTCGGCGTCCCGTCGGGCCACCAAGCGATCGTCGTGATCGACGCGGGTGCCAGCTCCATCCGGTGGATGACTCCCATGTCGGCGGCCAGCGCCGACCGGACCAGGAGCTTGATCGGCGTCACGTGGCTGACCACGACCACCGTGCGACCCGCGTGGTCGCGCAGCAGCCGGTCACGCGCCGCGTCGACGCGCAGCGCGACGTCGTCGAACGACTCCCCGCCGGGCGGTGCGATCGACGTGGACGCGAGCCACGCGTCGAGGTCATCGGGCCACTGCCGCATGATGTCGGCGAACGAGAAGCCGTCCCACGTGCCGAAGGACGTCTCCGCGAAACCCTCCTCGATCGAGACCGGCAGGGCGAGTTCCTCCGCCACATGAGCCGCCGTCTGGCGGGTCCGCAGCAGGGGCGAGGCGACGATCGCGTCGGCGCCGCCGCGCGCCGCGATCCACGCTGCGGCACGCCGAGCCTGCGCGATCCCCTCGTCGACGAGGGGAAGGTCCTCTCCCCCGCTGCCGCTGAACAGCTTGCGCTGCGTGTGCGCCGTGACGCCGTGGCGCAGCAGGATGACCGTGGTCGGGTCGCCGCCCACCGAGCCACGCCAGCCCGACGGCGGCGCCGAGGCCATCAGAGTCCGGATTCGGCCGAGCGCACGAGGATGCGGCCGCACTCGGGGCAGCGCAGCACCGTGTCAGCGGGCTCGGCGGCCAGCTCGCGCAGGTCGGCGCCGTTGATCTCCAGGTGGCACCCTTCGCAGCGGCGAGCCCGCAGCACGGCGGCACCGAGGCCCGCGTGCGCGCCGCGGACCTTCTCGTAGAGGGCGAGCAGGTCCGCGGGGACCTTCGGCAGGACCGCCTCGCGATCCGCCTTCACCTGTGCGGTCTCGGTGTCGATGCCGAGCGTCTTCTCGTCGCGTCCGGCGGCGAGCTGGTCGTGGGTGGCGCGCTCGCCGTCGAGCAGTCCGACGATCTCCTCGAGCTCGGCCTGCGCCTGCTCGAGCGACTCCATGACCTCGAGCTCCTCGTCCTCGAGCGTGCCGATCCGGCGACCGAGGGCCTCGAGCTCGCTCTGCAGGCTCGCGAGGTCCTTCGGGTTCGTGATGGCGCCGGATCCGAGCCGGTCCTCGTCGCGGGCGCGGCGGGTCTTGACCAGCTCGACCTCGGCGTCGGCCTTGGCCTGCGCGCGCTCGAGGTCGGAGACGCGGGTCTGCGCCTCGATCCGCCGGGCGTCGAGGCCGCGGAGCCGCTCGTCGACCGCCACGAGCTCGGCATGCTCGGGCAGGTTCTTGCGGCGGTGACTCAGCTGCGCGAGCACCGAATCCTTCTCCTGCAGTTCCAGCAACGCCTGCTGGGCAGCCGGGTCAGCCTTCACCAGTTCTCCTCACGACAGCGTCGTTCACGACAGGGTTCGTCGCCACGGATCGGTGACGATCGTGGAGACGCGGATCTTCACCGTATCGCCCCCACCCGAGCGCGCGAGGGCCGTACGCACCGCTTCGGCCGCCACCGGCAGCCACGTCCACTCCGCCGCCCAGTGCGGCACGTCGACGACGGCACACGCCCCGGGCAGCTCGAGGTGCTCGCTGACCGGATGGTGCCGCAGGTCGGACGTGACGTAGACGTCCGCGCCCGCGGCATCGGCCGTGCCGAGCAGGAAGTCGCCCGAGCCCCCGCACAGGGCGACGGTCTCGATCCTGCGCTCGAGGTCGCCGGCGATCCGCGTCGCGCCGTGGTGTGAGGGCAGGGCCGAGCGCACGTGCTCGGCGAACTCCCCCAGGGTCATCGGTGTGGGCAGACGGCCGATGCGGCCCGTGCCACGCTCGCCGGTGCGCGGCTCGAGCTGCCACAGGTCGTACGCGACCTCCTCGTACGGATGGGCCGCGATCATCGCCGCCCGCACCCGCTCACGGACGGACCGTTCGGCCACCACCTCGATCCGGGTCTCGTCCACCCACTCGACCCGGCCGACCGCGCCGATCGCCGGGTCGGCGCCGTGCAGCGGACGGAACGAGCCACGCCCCGGCGACTGGAACTGGGCGTGGTCGTAGTCGCCGATGTGCCCGGCACCCGCCTCGTGCATCGCGGCGACCACCCCGTCGGCGGCGTCACGCGGGGCGTACACGACCCACTTGTCGATCGGCTCGTCCGCGTCGGCCTCGAGCGGGCGCAGGTCGGTGAGGCCGAGCGCGAGCGCCATCGACTCGCTCACTCCCAGCGGCGCGCAGTCGGCGTTCGTGTGACACGTGTGCAGTCCGATCCCGTGCGTCAGCAGCGTGTGCACGACACGGCCCTTCGGCGTCGTGGCGGCGACGGACGTGGTGCCCTTGAGGTACAGCGGATGGTGTGTGACGACCAGTTGGACACCCTCCGCGACGGCCTCGTCGGCCACGGCCTGCACGGGATCGACCGCGAACAGGATCGACGAGACCTCCGCCTCGGGGTCGCCCGCGACGGTGCCGACCGCGTCCCAGTCGTCGGCCCACCGCGGCGGGTACAGGTCGTCGAGGACCGCGATCACGTCGCGCAGCGTGGTCATGGCAGGAGTCTGTCACGCCTCGAAGAGCTGGAAGTTCGCCGGCAGACCGGGCACGATCTCGGCCTTGGCGGGTTTGCGACTCCAGCTGGGATCGGTGGCTCCCTCGGCCTGCTCGATGTCGGCGAACCGGAAGGGCACGCCGCCCGCACTCAGAGGATGGGCGCGATCCATGAGTTGGAAGTGCAAGTGCGGTTCGGACGTGTTGCCCGAGTTCCCCACGGCCCCGATGACGTCACCGGCCGCGACCCGGTCGCCCTCGCTCACCGAGACGCTGCCGCGACGCACGTGTGCGTACAGGGAGAAGACTCCGTCGCCGTGGTCGATCACGACGTGGTTGCCGATCACGGCACCGGTCCCGCCGAAGTCGCGCAGGCCATCGATCACGAACATGTACGCGAACGCCAGCCACGACGTGCGCGAGAGGTGGTCCCTCCGGGAGTCGAGCACGCGCACCACGGTGCCGCCCGCGGCGGCATGGATCGGCTCGTCGAAGGAGGCGAAGATGTCCGGTCGGTGGAAGCCGCCGAAGATCGCGTACGTGGGCTCCGAACCGGGAGGATGCGGCCGGATGATGTCGATGGCGTAGGCCTGTGCGTACCCGCGGACGCCGTGGCTGGGCACCGCGTCGGCCGGGCTGTGCACGACCGTCCAGGTACCGCGCAACGGGCACCGCACCTCGATCGGAGTGCGCTCCGCCGGGTGTGGGCGGACGAGGGAGAACGCGAGGCACACGGCCGCCATGAGCGCCCAGGCGACGAAGGCCACCGGGAAGTTCACCGCGGCCACGACGGCCACGACGAATCCCCACGTCCACACGGTGAACCCGCGCGAGATCCGTCGACGCCACCGTGGATCGGAGCGGCTCACGGGGAGTCCGTGGTCGGCGGGTGGGGGCAGTTGGCGGGCGTGCGCAGTGCGTCGTCGACCGGGTTCGGCGTGTCGAGCAGCGTCTGCGCGGGATCGCACAGCTGAGGGTCGATCGTCGTGAGCTGGGTGTCCCCGTCGACCAGGTCGTAGGACCACAGGTCACCGACGCCCTCGCGGGTCAGGTCGATCTGACGCTGCGCCGCGGCGACGATCGGGGCAACTGCGGCGGCGTCGCCGTGCGGATCGACGTCGCCCAGCTCGACCTGCGTGAACCGCATCGCCGAGCCGTCACCGCCCACGGAGGGGTAGTCCTGCAGGTAGACCGCCGTGCCCTTGCCGAGGCCGGCCCCGGCGGCGCTCAGGCGACGCCACAGGGCGATCTGGTCGTCGGTCGGGTAGCCCGGGTTGGTGGCCAGACCGGACCCGTCGGAAGTCCGGACGGTCCACCTCTGCAGCGGGTCCGTCGGGAACCGAGTCTCGAGCCGGTCGAACTCCGGCAGGACGTCGGCGGCGGTCGTGCCCGCGCCGAGCGTGACCGTCGTGGCGATCGAGACGTACGGATCGGTCGTGACGTCCTGGGTCATCAGGTCGCTGTGCACCACGCCACGATCGGCGATCGCGAGCGGGACCTGCGCCGCGGCGGCGACGTCCTCGGTCGACGCCTCGGGCCGGAACGCGCGCAGGGTCAGCACGTCGTCACCCGCGGTGAGCTCGAGGTCGGCCTCCTCGTCGTGGTGGACCGTGCGGAACGCCTCGTACGTGGTCGCGACGACGTCGGTGACCCGTGCCGGGGTCGTCCCATCGGCCATCACGACCTCGAACGCGACCTTGCCGCTGTCGAGCGGCGCCGGCTCGACGTAGCGCACGGAGACGTCGGCCACCCCCGCGGAGCCGCGCAACGTCGCGGCGAGCTCCTTCGCGTCATCGACGTGGCTGGTGCCGGTGCAGCCAGCCAGGACGACCGCGAGAAGCACGGTTGGGGTGAGCAGGGCGGTAAGGCGACGCCCCCGATTCGGTCGCTTCACCCGCCCACCGTAGCGTCAGCCGACCGAGGCGAGCGCGAACGGCAGGACGTCACCTGCCCCCGCGAGCCGCAGTGCGCGCGAGGCGACCGTGAGCGTCCAGCGGCTGTCCACGAGGTCGTCGACGAGCAGGACCGGTCCGGGCGTCGCGGCGATCGCCGCCGCCAGGTCCGGGCCCACGGAGAACCGGCCCCAGACCGATGCGAGCCGGAAGGCGCTGTTGCCGCCGGACTCGGCGCGCGGGATCGCCGGATCGAGGTCGAGGGTGCCGAGCAGCGGGAGCCGGCCGAGCCGGGCGATGGCCGCGGCGGTCGAGGCGACCAGCTGCGGCCTGCTCTGCGACGGCATCGCCACGATTCCGACCGGGCGCACGTCCCACGGCCAGTCGCGCAGTGCCCGCACGACCGCCCCCACGAGCGGTTCGGGGATCGCCCGGTCGGCCGCGCCGGCGGCGAACAGCTCACGCAGCGTGCCACCCCAGCCGAGGTCGGTCAGCCGGGCGACGACCCGGCCCGTCCCGGCCTTCTGGTCGGCGGAGATCCGACCGCGGACGTCGACACCGCGGCGGTCGGCGCCCGTCGGCCACTGACCCCGCGGCTCGATCGGCACGCCCACGCGGTCGAGCGCCTCGACGGCGCGCCCGACGGTGGCCTCGGGGACCTCGGTCGGGTACCACGGGCCCGCGCACACGTCGCATCGTCCGCACGGCGCCGCGGAGGGATCGTCGAGGTCGCGCTGCAGCAGCTCCATCCGGCACGTGGCGCCCGCCTCGTAGACGATCATCGACTGCTGCTCGTGCTCACGCGCGGCCGCGATCCGTGCGTAGCGCTCCGCGTCGTAGGTCCACGGCGCCCCCGTGGCGACCCACCCACCGCGCACCCGGCGCACGGCTCCGTCGACGTCCAGCACCTTGAGCAGCAGCTCCAGCTGGGTGCGCCGCACGTCGACGAGCGCCTCCAGCGCCGGCGTCGAGAGCGGCTCGGGGCCGAGCTGCTCGATCACGCGGGTGGCCCGCTCGGGATCGGGCATCGAGGCCGTCGCGAAGTAGCGCCAGATGTCGCGGTCCTCGGGTCCGGGCAGCAGGAGGACGTCGGCATGCTCGGTGGCGCGGCCGGCACGACCGACCTGCTGGTAGTACGCGACCGGGGACGACGGCGCCCCGAGGTGCACGACGAAACCCAGGTCGGGCTTGTCGAAGCCCATGCCGAGCGCGCTGGTCGCGACGAGCGCCTTGACCCGGTTCTGCTTGAGCGCCTCCTCCAGCTCCTCGCGCTCGGACGGGTCGGTGCGTCCCGTGTAGGCGCGGACCTCGTGGCCGGCCTCGCGCAGCAGTCGCGCCGTGTCCTCGGCCGCGGAGACCGTCAGCGCGTACACGATCCCGCTGCCGGGCAGATCGGTCAGATGCGCGACGAGCCAGCCGAGCCGTTGCTTCGCGGTGGGCAGTGTGAGACAGCCGAGGCGCAACGAGTCGCGCGCCAGCGTGCCGCGCAGCGTGAGGACGTCGGAACCGCCGAGCTGCTCGGCGACGTCGGCGACGACCCGGGCGTTCGCGGTGGCGGTGGTCGCCAGGACGGGCACCCCGGGGCCGAGCGACTCGATCAGGTGCGCCAGCCGCCGGTAGTCGGGCCGGAAGTCGTGGCCCCAGTCGGAGATGCAGTGCGCCTCGTCGACGACCAGGAGTCCCATCCGGTCCAGCAGCAGCGGCAGCTGCTCCTCGCGGAACGCCGGGTTGTTGAGCCGTTCGGGCGAGACCAGCAGCACGTCGATCTCGTCGCGGGCCAGCCGCGCCCGCACATCGTCCCACTCCTCGACCGTCGCGGAGTTGATCGCGGCGGCACGCACACCCGCCCGTTCGGCCGCGGCCACCTGGTCGCGCATGAGCGCCAGCAGCGGCGAGACCAACAGGGTCGGGCCCGCGCCCCGCGCCCGCAGCAGCGCCGTCGCGACGAAGTAGACGGCCGACTTGCCCCAGCCGGTGCGCTGGACGACCAGCGCGCGACGCCGGTCGTCGACGAGCGCGGCGATCGCCTCGAGCTGCCCTTCGTGGAACTGCGCGTCGTCGCGGCCGGTGAGGGCGCGCAGGCGGTGGAGGGCCTCGTCGGCGGTGGGGGTGGTGACCGTCATGACTCGATCGTGTCAGGTGCCCCCGACAGTCGTCCGCGCGGCGAGTGGGCGAAGAGGGTCTCGAACCCCCGACCTTCCGGGTGTAAACCGGATGCTCTGACCAACTGAGCTATTCGCCCGGGTTTTCTTGCCCGAGAACGGTAGCGCACGGCCGGTCCGGACAAAGAAGAGCCGCGCCGCCAGGGTCTCGGGTCCCTGGCGGCGCGGTAGTGCTATCAAACCAGATGAGCATGGCCTTTGTGGGCCGTTTTCACGTGTTGGTACGCAAGTTTCTGATGAGGTCAGGAAAGTGCGGCGAGCGCGTCCCGATAGGCCTGCAGGTCGCGTGCTTCGCCCAGGCCGTTCTCGACCTTCCATCGCACGATACCCTCCCGATCGATCACGTACGTGCCGCGCGCGGCGGCACCCGGACCCTCCTGGAAGATCCCGTACGCACGGGCCACCTCGCCGTGCGGCCAGAAGTCGCTCAGCAGGCTGAACGCGTAGCCGTCCTGGTCGGCCCAGGCGCGCAGCGAGAACATCGGATCGCACGAGATCGCCAGCACTTCGGCGTCGGCGGTCGTGAAGACGTCGAGGTTGTCGCGGATCTCGCACAGCTCGCCCGTGCAGATCCCGCTGAACGCGAACGGGTAGAACACCACCACGACGTTGCGGCCCCGCAGACCCGACAGCGAGACCTCCTCGCCGTGCTGGTTGCGCAGGGTGAAGTCGGGGGCGGCCGCACCGACCTCGACGGCAGCGGCGCTCATCGCTTGTGGGTCGAGAGTTTGGTGACCACCCAGTCGGCACCGACGGCAGCGGTGGTCGTGATCGACAGACCCGCGATCGACGCGGCCTCACCGATGTCGGCGCCCGAGACGTGGCCCTGATGGCCCACCTTCGGCGTCAGCAACCAGACGAACCCGCCCTCGGCAAGGTCCTGGAGGGTGTCGACCAGCGCGTCGGTCAGGTCGTCGTCGCCGTCTCGGAACCACAGCACGACACCATCGACGACATCACCGAAGTCGCCATCGACGAGTTCGCTGCCGGTGTGGGACTCGATCGCCGTCCGCAGTTCGGCGTCGACGTCCTCGTCCCAGCCGAGCTCCTGGATGACGGAATCGGGTACGAAGCCCAGCTTCCCCGCGTCCACCGCACCTCCTCGTTTCTCCTACTTCTCAGTAGGTTTTCCTACTCGTGAGTAGGTCGTTTCCTAGGTTGACCGGACTCACACTAGCGAACTCCGGGTGGTTTGATGGTGGTGTCCATCCCGACACCCCAGGGAGTGCCACATGGCCACATCCGGCCCCGACCGTCCGATCATCATCGAAGGCATGCCGACCCAGCTGCCCGACATCGATCCTGATGAGACCAGCGACTGGCTCAGCTCACTCGACCAGATGGTCGACGAACGCGGCCGCGAGCGCGCGCGCTACGTCATGCTGCGCATGCTCGAACGGTCCCGAGAGCGCGCCGTCGGCATCCCCGCACTGCGCAGCACCGACTTCGTCAACACGATCCCGCCGGAGCGTGAACCCGAGTTCCCCGGCGACGAGGAGATCGAACGACGCATCCGCTCGTACATCCGCTGGAACGCCGCGGTCATGGTCTCGCGCGCGAACCGCCCGGGCCTGGGCGTCGGCGGCCACATCGCGACGTACCAGTCGGCCGCGAGCCTGTACGAGGTCGGCTTCAACCACTTCTTCCGCGGCAAGGACCACCCCGGCGGTGGCGACCACATCTACTACCAGGGCCACGCCGCACCCGGCGTCTACGCCCGGTCGTTCCTCGAGGGACGCATCGACGCCGAGCGCCTCGACAAGTTCCGCCAGGAGCACACCCACGGCGCGGGCCAGGGCCTGTCGTCGTACCCGCACCCGCGGCTCATGAGCGACTACTGGGAGTTCCCCACGGTCTCGATGGGCCTGGCCGCGATCAACTCGATCTACCAGGCGCGGTTCAACCGCTACCTCCACCAGCGCGGCATCAAGGACACCAGCGAGCAGCACGTGTGGACGTTCCTGGGCGACGGCGAGATGGGCGAGCCCGAGTCGCTCGGCGCGATCGGCCTGGCCGCGCGCGAGCAGCTCGACAACCTGACGTTCGTCATCAACTGCAACCTGCAGCAGCTCGACGGCCCGGTGCGCGGCAACGGCAAGATCATCCAGGAGCTCGAGTCCTACTTCCTGGGCGCGGGCTGGAACGTCATCAAGGTCGTGTGGGGCCGCCAGTGGGACGACCTGCTGGCGCGCGACACGACCGGCGCCCTGGTCAACCAGATGAACCGGGTCCCGGACGGTGAGTTCCAGACCCTCTCGATCGCCGACGGCGCGTACAACCGCGAGCACTTCTTCGGCCCCGATCCCGAGCTCGCCAAGATCGTCGAGCACCTGTCCGACGAGGACATCGAGAAGCTGCCTCGCGGCGGACACGACTACCGCAAGGTCTACGCGGCCTTCGACTCGGCCATGAAGCACAAGGGCCAGCCGACCGTGATCCTCGCGCACACGATCAAGGGCTGGCTGCTCGAGAAGCTCATGGCGCGCAATGCGACGCACCAGATGAAGAAGCTCACGACCGACGACCTCAAGCACTTCCGCGACCGGCTCCACATCCCGGTCACGGACGAGCAGATCGACGCCCCCGACGGCGCGCCGTACTACCACCCGGGCGCCGACCACGAGCACATCAAGTACATGCTCGACCGGCGCAAGCAGCTCGGTGGCTCGCTGCCGTCGCGCATCGTGCGCGCCGCGCCGCTGACACTGCCGGGCGACGACGTCTACGCCGACCTCAGGAAGGGCTCGGGCAAGCAGCAGATCGCCACGACGATGGCGTTCGTACGCCTGCTGCGCGAGCTCATGAAGGACAAGGAGATCGGCAAGCGCATCGTGCCGATCGCCCCCGACGAGTACCGCACGTTCGGCATGGACTCGATGTTCCCGTCGGCCAAGATCTACAGCCCGCACGGCCAGACGTACGAGTCGGTCGACCGCAAGCTGCTGCTGGCCTACAAGGAGAGCGAGAAGGGCCAGCTGCTGCACGAGGGCATCAGCGAGGCCGGCGCCAGCGCGTCGGCGATCGCGGCCGGCAGCGCGTACGCGACGCACGGCGAGCCGATGATCCCGGTCTACCTGTTCTACTCGATGTTCGGGTTCCAGCGGACCGGCGACTCGTTCTGGGCGATGGCCGACCAGCTCGCGCGGGGCTTCCTGATCGGTGCCACCGCGGGCCGCACGACGCTCACCGGTGAGGGCCTGCAGCACGCCGACGGCCACTCCCCCCTGCTGGCGCGCACGAACCCCGCGGTGGTCCACTACGACCCCGCGTACTCGTTCGAGATCGCCCACATCGTGCAGGACGGCCTGCGCCGCATGTACGGCGACGCGCAGGACCCGCACGGTGGCACGGGCGAGGACGTCGTCTACTACATGACGGTCTACAACGAGCCGATCAACCAGCCCGTCGAGCCGGACGGTGTCGACGTCGAGGGCATCCTCAAGGGCGCCCACCGCTACAGCACCTCGCCGGTCGACGGTGAGCGGCCCGCGCGGATCCTGGCGTCCGGTGTCGCGGTCCCGTGGGCGATGACGGCGCAGCAGATCCTCGCCGACCAGTACGGCGTCGGCGCCGAGGTCTGGTCCGTCACATCGTGGAACGAGCTGGCCCGCGAGGCCGAGGACACCGAGCGGTGGAACTTCAACCACCTCGGCGACGAGGCCCGCACGCCCTGGATCACCACGAAACTCGGCGACGGCGGCCCCTCCGTCGCGGTCAGCGACTACATGCGCGCGGTGCCCGACCAGATCTCGCGGTGGGTGCCGGGCACGTGGCTGTCGCTGGGTGCCGACGGGTTCGGCTTCGCCGACACCCGGGCGGGCGCGCGTCGCTACTTCCAGATCGACGCGGAGTCGATCGTGGTCGGTGTGCTGGCCGCCCTGGCCCGTGAGGGACGTCTCGACCCGGCCGTCGCCAAGGAGGCCTTCGAGAAGTTCCAGATCGACGATCCCACTGCGGTCGCAGGGGTCATGCAGGAAGGTGGGGACGCCTGAGAAGCCTCTCAGTCGGCTGACACTAAACTGGTCCGCATGGTCGGACGCTGGTGGCACGTGCTGCGCTCGTGGCCCTACACCTTCGGCGTCACGCTCGCGCTGCTCACCGGAGGCACTGCGGTCGTCCTGTCGCAGCAGTTGGGGATCGCGCTCAAGGACCCCGAGGGCTTTCTCGGACCGGCGTACGTCCGGTTGCCGTTGATCGGTCTGGGCTTCTTCGCGCTGGGCGTCGTACCGATGGCCGTCCGTCGCGCCGGCTGGCGGCACACGTGGCGCGGCGTACGCGACATCGTCCGCGACGAGTGGTCGTGGCAGCGGGTCGCGCACATCGCCACGGGTCTGATCACGTTCTACGTCTGCTACGTGAGCTACCGCAACATCAAGGGCTTCCTGCCGGTGCTGCGCGAGGGCGTCAACTTCGACACGATGCTCGGCAGCTGGGACTACTGGCTCATGTTCGGCAACCACCCGTCGACGCTGCTGCACGACGTGCTGGGCACGAGCTTCTCGGCGCAGGTGCTGGCGACCGTCTACGTCAGCTATCTCGCGCTGATCCCGATCACGCTCGGCGCGTTCCTCGTGCTCAACCGCGACTACACGCTCGGCGCCTGGTACGCGACGGCGCTGTCGCTGAACTGGGTGCTCGGGGCGATCAGCTACTACACGCTGCCGTCGCTCGGCCCGGCGTACTCGAACGCGGTGCTGTTCGCGGACCTGCCCACGACGGGTGTGACGCAGCTGCAGAAGTCGCTGTTCGTCAACGCCGCGCAGAACCTCGAGAATCCGACGAACGCGCCCATCTGGGGCATCGCGGCATTCGCCTCACTGCACGTGTCGGTCACGATGACCGCGGTGCTGTTCTTCCAGCGGACCGACCAGCCGCGCTACATCCAGATGACCGCGTGGGTGTACTTCGTGCTGACCGTCATCGCGACGCTCTACTTCGGCTGGCACTTCATCGCCGACGACGTCGCCGGCGCGTTCATCGGCTGGGTGTCCGTCGCGATCGGCGGCTGGGCCACCGGCAACGGCTTCTGGCACCAGCGACATCACAAGGTTCAGCTGACGGCCGAGGGCGAGGCGGACGAGCCGTCCGCCGCCGACTCCGGCACGCTCGCCAACCCGAACTGATCCCCGCGGCGCAGGAGCGTGCGCCAGCGGCCCCGGTGGTACTGCGCGGGGGCCTGGCTGTGGCAGAAGTCGACGAGCAGTCGCACGAACTCGTCGGGATGGTCCTTGTGCGGGAAGTGTCCCGACCGCTCGAACACGTGGACGTGCGAGTTCTCCAGCGACGGCAGCTTCTGCGCGTGGTCGACGGGAATCACGAGGTCCTCGCGGCCCCACACGACGAGCACCGGCATGAGCGCGGCGAGGTAGGCGCGGTCGGCCATCGTGACGAACTGGCCGCGCCAGTCCAGGACGGTCCGCGACAGGCGGCGGATCGCCAGGCTCTGCGCCGGATCGGCCAGCCGCTCGTAGACGTCGGCGACCTCGTCGAGGTCGTGCACCGCCGGCACCGGCACCTTGGAGAGCGCCCGCATCGAGGAGGCGACGATGCCGCGCAGGGGACGCACCGTGGCCAGTCGTAGGCCGATGCCCGCGCCCGGCAGGGTCAGCGCGCGGATCATCGGGGTGACCTCGGGGCCGAGGCCGCCGGTGGACACCAGCACGATCCGCTCGGTGCGCTCGGGGAACTGGTAGCCGAACTGCATCGCGACGCCGCCGCCGAAGCTGTGGCCGACGACCGTCACCTTGTCGATGCCCAGGATCGTCAGCAGGTCGCGCATGCCGTTCGCGTAGCCACCGAGCGAGTAGTCGGCGTTGGGCTTGTCGGACTCGCCATGGCCCAGCAGGTCCGGCGCGATCACCGTGAAGTGCTCGGCGAGCTGGTCGATGACCGGGAACCACGTCGAGGAGTCGCACGCGAGACCGTGCAGCAGCAGCAGCGGCGGACCCGAGCCGCGCAGGCGATAGGCGCGGCGATAACCATGGACGACGACGTAGTTCACGTCGTCAACGGGTCCGTGGTCGGGGGCCAGCGCCATTCACCCATGGTATCTGCGACGTGTTCGGTTCGTGTCGGCATCCCCCGTAGACTCGTGCGCGTGGCAGCTCAATCGGACTTCAGGCATCCTGCGGTGCGTGCCGTCGGCTGGCTGGCGCTGATCGGGGTGGCCCTGGGCATCGCCCTGGGCCTGTTCTCCGCGGGGGCACTCACGGCGACCGGCGTCACCGCCGCAGACCTCCCGCCCCTGGCCGCGCCGACCACCGAGCCGACGACGACACCGACCCCGACGGCCGAGGCGACGACCGAGGCCCCGAAGGACGAGGGGCCGCAACCACGCCTGCAGCCCATCAAGGGCAACGTCGCACCCGGCGAACGGTTCGCGATCGTCGGCCAGCTGCCGAGCGCCGACGAGGGCACCGTCCTGCAGGTCCAGGTCAAGGACGGCGACGGACCGTGGGACGACTTCCCGGTCACCGTGCAGGCGAACGACGGCGGTCGCTTCGAGACGAAGATCTACACGTCGCGCACGGGCGAGCGGAAGTTCCGCGTGACGGACACGGGCTCGGGCAAGTCCACGCCGGTCATCACCGTCACGATCGGCTAGCGACGGGCGGTGTGCGGGGTCAGATGACCTGGTGCAGCCACCGGACGGGAGCGCCCTCGCCGGCCAACCGGAACGGCTCGAGCTCGGCGTCCCACTTGACCCCGAGGAGTCCGTCGAACGCCTCGTCCATCGTGATCTCGCCGGCGGCCACCTTGACCCGGAACGCCCGGATGCGGTCCTCGGGGATGACGACGTCGCCGTGCAGGCCGGTCATGGCGTGGAAGATGCCCAGGCTCGGCGTGAACGAGTAGCGGGCGCCCTCGCTCGTGGCGGTGGGCTCCTCGGTCACCTCGAAGCGCAACAGGTCCCAGCCGCGCAGCACCGACGCGATGGCCGCAGCGGACCCGACGGGTGCCTGCCACGACAGCTCGGCGCGGTACGCCCCGGGCTCTGCCGGCTGCGGCGTCCACGCCATGTCGACCTTGCCGCCGAGCACGCCGGCGGCCGCCCACTCCACATGCGCGCACAATGCCGACGGGGCAGAATGCACGAAGATGACACCCCTCGTGAGGGGGGTGCCGGATTGGACCGTATTCATTGGTACCTCCCTAGGTGCGCCTTCCCCAGCGATCTCGGGTGATACCTCGTCACCATTGTGACGCATGAGACGTGTCCACGACAAGGAAAGGCGGCTGCTCGCGTGCCGAACGTCACCGACAACCCCACGACCTCCCGTTTTGAGCTGACCGACGACGACGGCACGCTCATCGGATATCTGGACTATCGACGACATGAGCAGGAGTACGCGCTGCCGCACACGAAGATCGATCCGCGCTTCGAGGGACACGGCTACGGCGGCCTCCTCGTGACCGGTGCGCTGACCGAGATCGCCGAGCGCGGTGGCACCGTCCTGCCGTACTGCCCGTTCGTGCCGCACGTGATCCGCGAGAACCCGCAGTTCGTCGACCTGGTCCCCGTGGACCGGCGCTCCGACTTCGGGCTCTAGACCGCCCGGACGTCCCCGACGCCCGCATCGCGCAGCAGTTCGACGATGTCCGTGGCGTCCTCCCACGCCTCGGCGACCTCGAACCCGTCGGCGGTGATGTCGCGCAGCAGCTCGGTCTTGACCGTGACGGCGGGCCGGTAGTCGGCTGCGAATCGCATGTAGAGGCCGTCGTGGGAGATCCCGTGGCCGGCGAGCCAGTCGAGCGTCAGATCGCGCCACACGAACTCCCGAGCGGTCCACAGCACGATCGCGAGGCCTCGCTCGCGAGCGTCCTGCAGGCCGGCGAGCACGTCGGCGCGGGCGGGACAATCGGCCGAGGCCGCGTGGAAGGCCGGAAAGTCCTTCTCCTCCCCCGCGACGAGGTGATCGATCGACGAGGTGTCGCACAGCGTGCCGTCGAGATCGAACAGGGCGGCGGCGCGGTTCATGGCCCCATCCTCGCAGCGGCGAGCCTCACCCGGACCGCGGGATCGCCCGGAGGTGGGCCCGGATCGCCGGGTCGAGCCGCTCGGTCGCGTAGGCGAGCATCGTGCGTGGCATCCGTCCGGCGTGCCGCTCGAGGAAGTCACGCAGGACGGCCTCGTCAACCCGCTTGCCGACCTCGCGCAGCATCCAGCCGACCGCCTTGTGGATCAGGTCCTCGGGATCGTCGAGCAGCCGCTCGGCCAGCGCGAGCGTCGTCGAGGGGTCGCCACGCTTGATGAACGCGAACGTGCTCAGCACGGCGACGCGGCGCTCCCACAGCGAGTCGCTCGCGGCGAGGACGAACAGCACGTCGCGGGGCCGCTCCCACAGCCACGGTCCCACCACGAGCTCGGCCGAGGCGTCCACGAGGTCCCAGTTGTTGACCCGTCCGTCCTGCACCGCGGCGAGGTAGAACTCGACGCAGGCCTGCTGTTCGGCCACGTCGAGCCGGCGCGGTGAGCTCGCGGTCGCGTACCGATCGGCGACGAGCAGGACGCCGGCGAGCCGGTGCTCGTGGACCTCGCTGTGGAGCAGGATCCGGACCTGGCCGAACTCGAGTCCGCGAAAGCGCCGGACGACCGCGCGCACCTCGGGCACCTTCGCGCCGAGGAACACGTCGCCCTCGCCGTACTCCCCCGGCCCGGTCTTGAAGAATCGCTGCGAGTGCGCGGCGCGTTCGGCGCTGCCGTACTCGGCGAGCGCGGCCTTCACGTCGTCCGCGGTGTCCACCCCTGAATCGTGGCACCATCGGCGCCCGCGCCATACGCTGCGATCATGCAGACCGAGATCATCCACGGCCCGGCCTACGCCGCGGCGAAGCTCACCCTCACGCAAGGCGAGACGGTCCGCGCGGAGGCGGGCTCGATGCTGGCGATGTCCGCGGGCATCTCGATGCAGACCTCCACCCAGGGCGGCGTCATGAAGGGGCTGCGCCGTTCGTTGCTCGGCGGGGAGTCGTTCTTCATGAACACCTTCCGCGCCGACGTCGACGGGGCCGAACTCTGGCTCGCTCCCGCCCTCGCCGGCGACGTCGTCACCCTGCCCGTCGGTGGCGACCTGTACGTCCAGTCCGGGTCGTTCCTGGGATCGGCCGACGGCGTCGACGTCGACTCCAGCTGGGGCGGCTCGAAGACGTTCTTCTCCCGCGAGGGCCTGTTCATCCTCAAGGTCTCGGGGCACGGCGACGCCATCGTGTCGAGCTACGGAGCCATCCACACCATGGATCTGCAGCCGGGCCAGACGTTCACGGTCGACACCGGCCACATGGTCGCGTGGGACGCCGGCGTCCGGTACGCGGTGCGCAAGGTCGGGAACTGGAAGTCGACCTTCTTCTCCGGCGAGGGATTCGTGTGCGACCTGACCGGCCCCGGCCGGATCTACCTGCAGACCCGCAGCCAGGACGCCTTCCTCGGCTGGCTCATCCCGAAACTGCCGTCGAACAGCGGCAACTGACTCGGCGACGACCCGGGCCCTGGAGTCAGTAGTGCGGCACGGGGGCTCGGGTGGGCCCGTCCAGCTGGTCGCAGGTGATCTGGAGCTCGCCGGGGATGGGAGCGCCATACGCAGCGAAGAGCTGGAGCGAATGGCTCTGCAGCGGCGCGAGCGTGATGTCGTTCGGCAGGTCACGCGACGGCGGCAGATTCGTCGGATCGACCGTCACGCCCGTGGCCGGCTCCGGGCCCAGGTTCCGCAGCGCGTACTCATCCCTGCCGCGCCGTTCGAGCTGGAACTCGACAGGCGCGACTGCGCTCGCCGTGATCCGGTTGACGCTCGCATCAGCCAGGCGATCGAGCGCGTCCGCCATGCGCTGGAACTGCGCGACCGCCTCGTCGGCTCGCTCCTCGGCTCGCTGGGCCCGGCCGTCCGCGATCCCGGCGTTGGTGTAGGCCTTCACGGCCGCGAAGGCCACGGGAACCAGACCCACCCATGCCGCGAGGGCTGCCCAACCTGATGCGTCCACGTGATCAGTTTCCCTCAATGACCTCGTGACGACCTGGAACGTGAGTAGGGAGGGTGGGGCTCGAACCCACGACCCAAGGATTATGAGTCCTCTGCTCTGACCGGCTGAGCTACCTCCCCGTCGCCGTCCGAGCGTACAAGTCTCGCACGGCACCGTGCCGCTCAGGTGAGTCGCAATGAGAGGTGCGATCAGCGCCTACGCTCGAGCTGCTTCATCGCATGGCGCGGATTCGCCCAGTAGAGGATGGCGCCCAGCGTTCCGCCGAAGATCAGGACGAGGAGCCACGGAAACCTGTCCTGTCCCGCGGCTCGCCACTGCTCGTCGGGTCGCCTGAGGGCGTCCACGATCGCCACGATCCAGAGCGACACGGCAACCAGGAGGATCCCGATCTCGACCATCCCGAAACCGAACATGGCCGGGACAATACCGCCTACTGCCGGGACACCCACCACGTCGCCGCGCCGCGCGGATCGCGGAAGCCACCGCGCAGGTCGTCGTCCGCGTCCTTGCGCGCGACCGGTTGCACGGACTCCGCACCCGCAGCGACCGCTCGGGCATGCACGGCCTCGGGGTCGGGCACGTAGAGGTGGACGTGCACCTCCGAGCTGCGAGCCGGTGTCGCGGCACCGCCGATCATCACGACCCCGTCGTCGATGCGCACCTCGGCGTGCATCAGCCGTCCGTCCTCGTGGTCGAACCGGCGCAGCAACTCACCGCCGAAGACCTCTGCGAGGAAATCGACGAGCGCCCCACCCTCGGCGCAGATCAGGTACGGACTCACTGACGGATACCCGTCGGGCTTCCACTCGGTCATGGCAGTACCTCCATGACGAGCGTAAGACGGGGACTCAGTGGCCGCGCGCGAGCTGTTCGTCGATGAGGCGGCGACCGTCGATGCTGAGTCGTGACCAACGTGGGTCCGAGGCGCCCGCGTCGATCTGGTCGAGGAAGGTCACGAGCTCATGGATCATCGTGTCGGCGGGCTCGACGGAGGGGACGTGGAAGAGCGCCTCGGTCGTGCCGTCGCGCCGGATGCGGGTGATCGAGGAGGTCTCGGCGGGATCGTCGAACACGAGGGTCCCGTCCTCGCCGTGGATGACGCTGGGGCCGAGGCCGGCGGCGATCTTGGAGTACTCGAGGTCCACGAGCGACGAGCCGTAGTCCAGGACCAGGCTCCCGCCGGCCTCGAATCCGTTGTCCAGCCAGACGCTCGCCCCGGTGGCGCGCGGGGGTGTTCCGAACAGGTCGAGCGCGGGTTGCAGGCAGTACACGCCGATGTCGGCGATCGCGGAGTTGCCCAGGCTCGGGTCGAAGGCGTTGATGGCCTCGCCCGACCGGAACCGGTCGTAGCGCGAGGAGTACTGCAGCTTCTCGATCCGGGCGTGACGCACCGTGCCGATGGACTCGAGCGCCTCCCGCAGGATGCGGTGGGCGGGGGTGTGCACGTTGCGGACGGCTTCCATCGCGACGACGCCATGGACGCGCGCGGCCTCGAGGATGCTCTCGACCTCGTCGGTCGAGGCGCCCATCGTCTTCTCGACCAACACGTGCCTGCCAGCGGTGATCGCGGCCATCGCCTGCTGGTGATGGGCCCCGATCGGGCTCGCGACGTAGACCGCATCGACGGCGTCGATCATCGCCTCGAGGTCATCGAACGCCCGGTCGGCGCCCACGCGGTCGGCGAACGTCCGGGCGCGGTCCAGGTCGCGCGAGCACACGGCCGCCGGGGTGGCACGGCCCGCCGTGAGGTGGCAGGTCGCGGCGAACCACTCGCTGATGAAGTTGGTCCCGACGATCCCGAAACGCATCATGTGGCCTTCCTTCGCCTGGTCATTCCCGCGCCCCAGCCATCATCCACCTCGTACGGACTCCCATGGACGAAGCACCCCTCGGGACTGCATGAGAAAACCCCGTCTGACCTGCGTGCGCAGGTCAGACGGGGTTGAGATGCTCCCCCGATTGGACTCGAACCAATAACCCTTCGATTAACAGTCGAATGCTCTGCCAATTGAGCTACGGGGGATCGGCTCCTGCGAGAGGAGCACGGCGACCAACTGTAGCAAGCCCCGCACGCAGATGCGAAAGCGCCCTCGCCTCCCGATCGCGGACCTCCCACGTGGTCAGACCGAGCCGCTCCCCCACCTCGCCGATCGTCAGTCCGACCCCGTCCGCGCAGAGCAGGCCGTACCGCAGTCCGACGACCGTCGCGAGTGGTCGAGGCAGGAAGCAGAGCAGGTCCGAAGCGGCCGAGGTGGGCGGCGGCACCAGCGCGACGGGCCGAGCCGTCGCCGGCGTCATGGCGCGCGAGATCCAGGTCCACGCGTACGTCGCCAGCCGCGTACCCCGGTCGGGGTCGAAGCGGTCGACGGCCTCGATGAGGCCCTCGATGCCCGCCGCGACGGCCTCGTCGAGCGCCTCACCCCGGTGCCCTAGGCGCAGGGCGTGCAGGACCACGTTGCGCAGGCCCGAGCAGATCAGCTCCTCGCGGGCCTCGCGATCACCGGCGGCCGCCCGCCTCGCCAGCAGCTGCTCGGCGTCGACAGGGAGCGGAGCCTGGGCCAGGGCACGGGAGACGAAGGGCGACATCGGTCCAGCGTCGCCGGGGCGAGCCGCCGTGGACAGACACGTACGCGGGGGTGTGGACCGCCGCGCGGTTCCCCACAGTCCGAGTCAGGACGAGAGCGCGCCCAGAGCCCGATCGCGGACGACACGGCGGCGCTGCTCGAGCGCGACGAGCTCGCCGAAGACCTCCGCGTACTCCGGCGCGGTCGGGTCGGTGCGCTGCAGGCGGGACTTGACGTCGGCGACCCGGCGGGCGATCGCGAGCTCCTGCAACCGCGCCAGCACGGCAGGCACGACGGCCGCGGCACCCTGCTCGGAGGAGTGCAGCGGCTCGACCGCGGCGATGCCCAGGACCCGGCGCAGGTCGTCGCCGGGCAGGCCGTCGGAGACCGCCGGCAGCCACGACGGATCCTCGCGATCGGGCAGGCCGTTCGCGATCAGGTGCCGCCACAGCTCACGGGCGACCGGATGCGAGAAGTCGTCCTCGGACACGTCGCCCGCGACGGCCTTCGCCAGGTGCGGGTACTGCGCGACCGCCTTGAGTGCCTCGCGCTCGTCGGCGAACTGCGGCCCGCCGAAGCTCGCGAACACGGGAGGCTGGGCGGCCGGCACCTCGGGCGCCTGGGTCGACCGCGTCGTCGCCTTCGTGGGGCCCGCCTTGGCAGCCTTGCGGTGCTCGGCGCGCACCATGTCCACGTCGACCCCGGCGCGGTTCGCGACCTCGCGCAGGAACTCCTCGACCTTCGAGGCGTCACGAATCGAGGACGCCAACTGGACGGACTCGCGGACCGCATCGATGCGCTGGTCACCCCGGTCGAGGTCGTACCGCGCGAGCGTGTTGTCGAGCACGAACCGGTAGAGGGGGATGCGCGAGGAGATCAGGTCCTGGACCGCGGCGTCGCCGTCGGTCAGCCGCAGGTCGCACGGATCCAGCCCGCGGGACTCGACCGCCACGTACGTCTGGCCGGCGAACTCCTGGTCGTTCTCGAACGCCTTGACCGCGGCTGCCTGGCCGGCCGCGTCACCGTCGAAAGAGAACACGACCTCGCCGTGGAACGCGTCGTGACCGAGCATGAGTCGGCGCAGGACGCGTGCATGCCCCTCACCGAACGCCGTGCCGCACGTCGCGACGGCCGTCAGCACGCCGGCCTGGTGGCAGGCCATGACGTCGGTGTACCCCTCGACGACGACGGCCTGACTGCGCTTGCGGATCGGGTCGCGGGCCAGGTCCAGACCGTAGAGCACCTGGGCCTTCCGGTAGATCGGGGTCTCGGAGGTGTTGACGTACTTGCCGCTCATGAAGTCGTCGTCGAACATCCGCCGCGCACCGAACCCGATGACCTCGCCGGAGATCTCCTTGATCGGCCACAGCAGTCGGCCCTGGAACGCGTCGTACGTGCCGCGCGCCGACCGGCGGGCCAGACCGCCCACGATGAGCTCGTCGTCGCTGAAGCCCTTGGCACGCAGGTGCTCCGAGAGCGCGCGGCCCGACTTCGGCGCCCAGCCCATCGAGAACACCTCGGCCGCGGCCTGGTCGAAGCCACGGTCGGTGACCAGTTGACGCCCCGGGGCCGCCTCGGCGGCGGACGTCAGCTGTTGGGCGTAGAACTCGGCGGCCGCCTTGTGCGCGAGCAGGAGGCGCTGGCGCTGGCCCGGATCGCGTCGCGGCCCGGACGGCGCACCGGTCTCCTCGTAGCGCAGCTGGACGCCGTACTTGTCGGCGAGCCGTTCGACGGACTCGGCGAACGTGAGTCCCTCGATCTCCATGAGGAACTTGATCCCGTCGCCACCGACGCCGCACCCGAAGCAGTGGTAGAAACCCTGCGCCGGACGCACGTTGAACGACGGCGACTTCTCGTCGTGGAAGGGGCACAGACCCTTGCGGGCGCCGCCCCCGGCGTTGCGGAGCGTGACGTACTGCTCGACCACCTCGTCGATCCGGACACGTTCGCGGACGAGTTGGATGTCCTCGTCCTTGATGCGTGCCATGCGGACATCCTAGGTGGAACCTCCGCGCTCACGAGATTTGCTCCAGAACTCACCTCGGAGGCACCGAAAGAGGTGAGATTTGGAGCAAATCTCGGGGTCAGCCGAGGAGTCGCCGGGCCCAGGCGAAGGCCGAGGTGTCCGTCAGGCTCGCGACCTGGTCGACGATCACGCGCGTGCGCTCCGGATCGGTGTCCGCGGCGCGGAAGTCGGCGGCGAACTCCGGCTCCAGTTCGCCCTCGCCCTTGAGCCGCAGGTGCGCGACGAGGCCCTTGATGAGCTCGCGCTGGTTCTCCAGGTCCTTGACCCGCAGGTCCGCGCGCATGATGTGGTGTGCGGCCAGCGACTTCAGCACGTTGATCTCGTCGAGGGTGTCGGCGGGGACCTCGAGGTTCGCCTCGTACCGGACGAGCGGGCCGGGCCCCCACGCCTCCACCGTCGCCGCGTAGGCCGCCGCCGCGAACCGCCCGATGAGCGCGCTCGTGAGGCTCTTGAGCACCGCCTGCGACGCCCGCTCCCCCGTGAACGGACCCGTGGGCCATTCCGGCAGTGCCGTCAGTCGCGCCAGGGCGGCGTCCAGCCGGTCATCCGTCGCGCCCGGGTCGTACCAGTCGCGGGCCACGAACCAGGACCCCGCCGTGTCGAGGTCGCCGGCGAGGTTGAACCACCCGCCCACGACGCCGTCCTCGACGTCGTGCACCGAGTACGCGATGTCGTCGGACAGGTCCATGACCTGCGCCTCCATCGTCAGGCGGCCCTGCGTGCGCAGCCAGTCGAAGACGGGCACGTCGTCGGCGTAGACGCCGAACTTGGCGGTGGCGCGCTCGCCCCGGCGCCACGGGTACTTCACGCACGAGGACAGGGTCGCCCGGGTCAGGTTCAGGCCCACGCTGCGGCCGTCGGCGTCGACGGTCTTGGACTCGAGACGACTGAGGATCCGCAGGGTCTGCGCATTGCCCTCGAACCCGCCGACCGACGTGGCCACCTCGTTGAGCGCGATCTCGCCGTTGTGCCCGAACGGCGGATGCCCGAGGTCGTGGGACAGCGCGGCCGAGTCGACGATCTCCGGGTCGCAGCCGAGGCTCTTGCCCAGCTCGCGGGCGACCTGGGCCACCTCCAGCGAGTGGGTCAACCGGTTGCGCACGAAGTCGTCGGTGCCCGCGCCCATGACCTGGGTCTTGCCGGCGAGCCGGCGCAGCGCCGACGAGTGCAGGATCCGGGCCCGGTCGCGCTCGAAGGACGTGCGCCCAGAGCGCTTGGGGGGTTCGGCGACGAAGCGCTCCACCGCCTCCGGCCCGTACGACTCCACGCGGTCACCCTAGACGGACGCCCGGGTCTACGCTGCAAGGAAGCGTTCCCCCGGGAGGTCGAGCATCATGACCGATCACGATTCATCGCCCCTGTTCGCCGTCGCCGCCGAGTCCTACGACCGGCTCATGGGACGGTTCCTGCCCACGCTCGCGGTGGCCTTCGCCGACATGGCGCGGGTCGAGCCGGGCCAGCGTGCCCTCGACGTCGGCTGCGGACCAGGGGGCCTCACGGCCGAGCTCGTCCGTCGACTCGGCCCGGAGTCCGTCGCGGCCATCGATCCCTCGCCCACGTTCGTCGCGGCCTGCCGGGAACGACAGCCCCGGGTCGACGTCCGCCAGGGCTCCGCGGAGGACCTGCCGTGGGACGACGACGCCTTCGATGTCACCCTCGGCTCGCTCATCGCCGGCTTCCTCACCGACCCGGCGACCGCGGCGCGTGAGCTGCGACGGGTGACCCGGCCGGGCGGCGCCGTCGGACTGTGCTTCTGGGAGCAGGACCGCATGCCCCTGCTCGCGACCTTCTGGGGCGCCGTCTTCAGCATCGACCCCGACGCACGCGGTGAGGGTGACCTGTTCGGCCGGCGGGAGGGCGAACTCGGGAGCCTGCTGCGCGAGTCCGGGCTGGAGGACGTCCAGGAGGGCTCCCTCGTCGCGACCGCCCAGTACGCCGACGGGGACGACTGGTGGTCGTCGTTCACGGGCGGAGCCGGTCCGGTGGGCGCGCAGTACCTGCGGATGGACGACGAGCAGCGGCGCGAGGTGCGCCGGCTCGCGCTCGCACGGCTCGGCGACCCGACCGGGCCGTTCACGCTCGACGCTTACGCGTGGAGCGCGGTCGGCCGCGTCCCCGCCTGAGTGGCCTACTCCCCCGTGCGGCCGTCGATCGCCTCGCGGAGCAGGTCGGCGTGGCCGTTGTGGCGCGCGTACTCCTCGATGAGGTGGACGAGGATCTCACGCAGGACGAGGGCGCCGCGGGACTCGCTGGCCGCCGGCAGCGCGAGGTCCTGGATGGTCTCGACGAGCTGCTCACCGTGCGCGACCTCGGCCCGCCACGTGGCCCACGCCTCCGCGACGACCTCGTCGTCGGCGACGGCACCGTCGAAGTCATCGTCGTTGCCGTCGACCCAGTAGTGCGGCGGAGCGGTCTCGCCGGCGAGCACCTCCCGGAACCACACCCGCTCGACGTCGGCGAGGTGTCGCACGAGGCCCAGCAGCGACATCGTCGACGGCGGCACCGACCGGCGAGCCATCTGCTCGGCGTCCAGGCCGTCGCACTTCAGCTGCAGCGTCAGTCGGTGGTACCGCAGGTAGTCGAGCAGGATCGGTCGCTCGTCGGTGTGCGGCCCGCCGCCTTGGCGCGGGTCGAGTTCGGGGTCCATCCACTGTCCGGTCACGGTCACCACCTTCCGTGGCGCGGGCGCGGTTGGCAATGCGGGCAGCGGTAGGACGAGCGATTCATGAACGGCTCCCGCACGATCGGCGTGCCACAGCGCCCGCACGGCTCGCCCTCCTGGCCGTAGGCGTTCAGGGAGCGGTCGAAGTAGCCGCTCTGCCCGTTGACGTTCACGTACAGCGCGTCGAACGAGGTGCCGCCCTGCGCGAGTGCCTCGGTCATGACGTCGCGCACGTGGCCGATCAGCGTCGTCGCCTCGGCGATGCGCAGCGTGCGGGTGTTGCGGGCGTAGTGCAGCGGTGTGCGCCACAGCGCCTCGTCGGCGTAGATGTTTCCGACGCCCGAGACGAGGGTCTGGTCGAGGAGCGCGCGCTTGACGCCGGTCTCCTTGCGGCGCAGGCGGCGGACGAAGTCGGCGTCGTCGAAGGCCGCGTCGAGCGGATCGAGCGCGATGTGGTCGATCTCCAGCGGCGGGTCGGTCTCGCTGACCGACATGCCGCCGAAGATCCGCTGGTCGACGAACCGCAGTTGGCGGCCGTCGTCGAGGTCGAGCGTGATCCGCAGGTGGCGCGGCGGCGGCGCCGTGGGATCGGCGACGAGCGCCTGGCCGCTCATGCCCAGGTGGGTCAGGACGGATGAGCCGTCGTCGAGGACCAGCCACAGGTACTTGCCGCGACGGTGGGCCGCCTCGACGCGACGACCGGCGAGGCGGGCGACGAAGTCGGAGGGCCCGGAACCGTGACGACGGACCGAACGGGCGTCGTGGACCGTGGTCGCGACGATCGTGCGGCCGACGACGTGGTCGTCGAGACCGCGGCGGACGACCTCGACCTCAGGAAGCTCCGGCACCCGCGGACTCGGCGGACTCCGACAGCGCGGACTCGGCGGCGGCGGCGTTGGCGGCCTCGCTGATCGAGCGCCACGCGATCTCGGCCACCATCTGCTCGGCGTCCTTCTTGGACCGCCCGGTGCCGCCGTCGAACGACCGCTCGCCGAGCGAGACGGAGGCGGTGAAGGTCTTGTCGTGGTCGGGGCCGGTGCCCTCGAGGTGGTAGACCGGCACACCGAAGCCGTGGGCTGCGGAGATCTCCTGCAGCGAGGTCTTCCAGTCGAGGCCGGCGCCCAGTTCGGCCGCCGTCGCGATCACGGGGTCGAAGATGCCGTGGATGACGTCGGCCGCGCGCTCGATGCCGAACTGGACGAAGACCGCGCCGAGCACGGCCTCCATGCCGTCGGACAGGATCGACGGCTTGTCCCGGCCGCCGGAGGCCTCCTCGCCGCGACCGAGCCGCAGGTGGTCGCCCAGGCCGAGGGTGCGGGCGACCTCCGCGAGCGCCTTGGCGCTGACGACGGCGGCGCGCAGCTTCGCCAGCTGACCCTCGGGCAGGTCGGGATGACCGCGGAACAGGGTCTCGGTCACGACCAGGCCGAGCACCGAGTCGCCCAGGAACTCCAGGCGCTCGTTGTTCGGGATCTGGCCGTTCTCGTACGAGAACGAGCGATGCGTCAGGGCATGGGTCAGCAACCCGGGGTCCAGGTCGGGGACCCCAAGGGTCTCGCTCAGTGCCTCAAGGTCGGGCACGTCGTTCAGGTCAGAGGACCTGGCGACGCTCGCCGCGGGCGCCGTACTGGCCGCACTCGGCGCAGGCGCGGTGCGGGACCACCTTCGCGTTGCAGGCCGGGTTGGCGCAATCGACGGTGGCGACGGGGGTCGTCTTCCACGCCGAACGGCGGTGCCGGGTGTTGCTGCGCGACATCTTCCGCTTCGGGACTGCCACGGTTACTCCTCAGGTCGTTCGGTCAGTTCGGTCAGCGCCGACCACCGGGGGTCGATCGCGTCTCCGTGTGCGTGATCGGGATCGTCCGCGAGCCGCACCCCGCACTCGGGGCACAGTCCCGGACATTCCGGATCACACAACGGGTTGTGCGGCAGTGCGAGCACCACCGCGTCCCGCAGGACGGGCTCGAGGTCGAGCAGGTCTCCCTCGAGGGCCAGTTCGTCCTCGCCCGCGTCGTCGTAGAGGTAGAGCTCCTGGAAGTCGACGTCGAGATCGCTCTCGACACCGATCAGACAGCGCACGCACTCGCCGACGGCGTGGACCGAGGTCGTTCCGGTGGCGAGAACTCCGTCCATCACGGCCTCGAGCCGCAGCTCGAGATCGATGGGCGAACCCTCGGGAACACCGAAGACGTCGAGGCCGAGATCGGCCGGCGCATCCACGACGAGCTCGTACGACTTCTCGGTTCCGGGTCGACGTCCCAACACGTGGGTGTCGATCACCAATGGACCGGAAGACACAGCAAGCCCCTCATCGAGTGCACCAGAAGACCACGGCCCGCAAACGGGCCAACGTCCATCTTAGCCCGGAGCCCCGTCGTGAAGCCAATCGCGGGTCTGCGGACGTCGACCGGCCGGACTGTCGGTGCCGGCTGCGACCATCCGGGCATGGACCAGGAGCGGATCGGAGGCATCCTGCACGCCGACCTCGACGCGTTCTACGCCTCCGTCGAGCAGCGTGACGACCCTGCCCTGCGAGGACGTCCGGTCATCGTGGGCGGCGGTGTCGTGCTCTCGGGGTCCTACGAGGCGCGGGCCCGCGGGGTCCGGACCGCGATGGGCGGGCGCCAGGCCCTGCGGCTGTGCCCCGACGCCGTCGTCGTCCCACCGCGGTTCGAGGCCTACGTCGCGGCCAGCAAGGCCGTGTTCACGATCTTTCGCGACATCACCCCCGTCGTGCAGCCGCTGTCGATCGACGAGGCGTTCCTGGACGTGTCCGGGCTCAGGCGGCTGCGCGGCCCGGCACTGCCGATCGCCCGCGAGCTGCGCGAACGGGTCCGCGTCGAGGCCGGGCTGCCGATCTCGGTCGGCATCGCCCGCACGCCCTACCTCGCGAAGGTCGCCAGCACCCTCAGCAAGCCCGACGGGCTGCTGGTGGTGCCGACGGACGGCGAGCTGGAGTTCCTGCACCGGCTGCCCGTCGAGCGACTGTGGGGCGTCGGCGACGTCACCGCCGCCAAGCTGCACGCCGTCCGCGCACGCACCGTGGCCGACGTCGCCCGGATGACGCCCGGAGAGCTCGCGGCGATCGTCGGCAAGGGCGCGGCGCACCACCTGCACGCGCTCGCGAACGGCCACGACCCTCGCACAGTGCAGACCCACGTCGGGCGTCGCTCCATCGGGGCTCAGCACGCCCTCGGCGGCCGGGGCAAGACGTTCGCGGAGGCCGATCTGGCCCTGCTGGCGCTGTGTGACAAGGTCTGCCGCCGGATGCGCAAGGCCGGCCGAACGGCCGCCACCGTGACCGTCCGGCTGCGCTTCGGCGACTTCCGCCGGTCCACCTCGTCGCGCACGCTGCCCCGACCCACCGAGAGCACGCAGGCCGTCACGGAGACCGCTCGCGCCCTGCTGGCCGCCCGGCGCGACGAGATCGTGCGCGACCGGATCACCCTCGTCGGGGTCGCCCTGTCGGGGCTCGACGACCACGGCGCCCAGCTCGTCCTGCCGTTCGAGGACGGGCCCGGCCCGATGCTCGACGCGGCGCTGGACCAGGTGTGGGCCAGGTTCGGCACCGACGCCCTGCGGCGCGGCAGTCTGGTCGGGCGCGGATCCGACCGCAGATCGTACGTCGAATGACCACGCTCCCGGCTACGCTCAACTCGACATCCGCCGAAAGGACCCCGTGAGATCGCAGCAGCCCGACCACGCCCCGGCTTATGAGGCTCCCGACCTCACCACCTGCGATCGCGAGCCGATCCACGTGCCCGGGGCGATCCAACCCCACGGACTGCTGCTGGCCCTCGGCGAGGACGACCTGATCGAGGTCGTCTCCGCGAACGCCTCGACCATGATCGGCGTGGACTCCGCCGCCCTGCGCGGGCGACCGCTGTCCGACGTGCTCGGCGAGGCCGCCCCCCTGGTCCACGACGCGCTGGACCAGCAGGAGTCCGTCGCGGCCCGCCGGGCCGTCCTTCCCGCCGGCGGCGTGCTCGGCGGTCGTGAGGTCGACGTGCTCGTGCACCGTTCGGCGGAGCGGATCGTGGTCGAACTGGAGCCGGTGGCCGCCGCCGGGGCCTCGGTGACGCACCGCGCCGCCCGGGCAGCCGTGTCCCGCCTGACCCAGGCCGACTCGGTCGTCGAGCTGTGCGAGCAGCTGGCCATCGAGATCCGCGACCTGACCGGCTTCGACCGGGTCATGGTCTACCGCTTCGACGCCCAGTGGAACGGCGAGGTCGTGGCCGAACAGCGCCGCGAGGACCTCAACCCCTTCCTGGGGCTGCACTACCCCGCCACCGATATTCCCGCGCAGGCACGGCGGCTCTACACCGAGAACTGGACCCGGCTGATCCCCGACGTGGCCTACACGCCGGTCCCCCTCGACCCGGTGTTCGACCCGCAGAGCGGCCTCCCGCTCGACCTGTCCCACTCGACCCTGCGGAGCGTGTCGCCCATTCACCTCGAGTACCTGTCGAACATGGGCGTGACCGCCTCCATGTCCGTGTCGATGGTGCGCGGCGGACAGTTGTGGGGACTGGTCGCGTGCCATCACTACTCGGGTCCGCACCACGTCCCGTTCGACGTGCGCAATGCCGCCGAGTTCCTCGGCCAGAGCGCCTCGCTCCTGATCGGCGACCGGTCTCGCGCCGCCGACCAGAGCGCCGAACTGGGAGCGATGCAGGCCCTGTCCGACCTGATGGCACGGGTCAGCGAGACGCGCGGCTCGGTCCACGACCGGCTCATCGTCGACCCGGCCATGACCGAGGTCGTGGGAGCGACCGGCGCGGCGGCCTGGGTCGAGGGACGCCTCATGACGACCGGCGCGGTCCCTCCGGCGCCCGTGCTGCACCGGATCGCCGACCTCCTGCACCGCGACGACGGGGCCGCCGCGGCCTCCGACCACCTCGCCGCTCTCGACCCGGCGCTGGCCGCCTACGCCGACACGGCCGCGGGGGCCCTCGTCGTCTCGACCGGCGACGAGCGGTGGAAGGTCTGGGTGCGTCCGGCCCAGGTGCACACGGTCGACTGGGGCGGCGACCCGCACAACAAGCAGCTCGCCGCCAGCGAGGGTGACGACGTCCGACTGAGCCCACGCAAGTCGTTCGACCTGTGGCGCGAGGTCGTGCGCGACCGCAGCGAGCCGTGGGCCCCGTGGCATCTGGTCGTCGCGGACGAACTGCGCAGCCGGATCTCCCACGAGCTCGTGCGGCGCACCCGCGACCACCTCGCCCTGGCCGAGTCCCTGCAGAGGGCCCTCGTGCTGGACGACGCTCCCCACCTCCCCGGCTACGAGGCCCTGGCGAGGTACCGGCCCGCGGCCGACATCCAGCTCGGCGGCGACTGGTGGGACGTGTTCGAGCTTCCGGACGGCCGCACCGCGCTCGTCGTCGGCGACGTCTCCGGTCACGGCGTCCAGGCGGCCACCGCGATGGCCCAGGTGCGCACGTGCGTCCGCGCCTATGCCCTCGACGGGCACCCGCCTGCAGCGGTGCTCGATCGACTCGACCAGTTCGTCGACCGCACGATGCCCGGCCGCACCGCGACGGTCGTGCTGGCAGCCCTCGATCCGGCGACCGGCGAGCTCGAGATGGCCAACGCCGGCCACCCGTCGCCCCTGCTCGTCGGCGACGACGGCGTCACGGTCCTACCGTCGGCCGGACGTCCGTTGATCGGCGCCGGCACGGGCACGGCGCGCACCGACCGTCTGGTCATGGCCCCGGGCGACGTCCTGCTCCTGTTCACCGACGGCGTCTTCGAACGCCGCGACGAGCCCGCCGACCAGTCGCTGGGTCGGCTGCTGCGGACGGTCGAGAACGACGGCCGGACCCGCAACGTCGACCTCACGGCCCTGCTGGACCGCATCTTCGCCTCCGACACCGGTACCCTCGAGGACGATCTGACCGTCGTGGCCGTGCGCCGCGAGCCCTCGCGATGACGCCCGCAGGTCCGCGGGTCAGAATGGACCCACCATGAGCGACGCCCCCACCGCCCTGACCATCGCCCGCGACGACCGGGACGATTTCCAGGTCTTCGTCCTGCGCGGCGACATCGACATCGCGTCCTCGATGACCTTACGCGAGGAGCTGCTCCGCGCGGCTCCCAGCGGCGACGAGCACATGGTCGTCGACCTGAGCAGCGTCGGCTTCATGGACTCCTCGGGCCTGGCCGCCCTCGTGGGGGCGTGGAAGGTCGTGCGTGACCGCGGCAGCTTCCGCATCGCCGGACCCAACCCGGCCGTCACGCGCGTGCTGACGATCACGGGCATGGAGGACGTCTTCGAGATCCATCCCGATCTCGCGAGCGCCATCGCCCGCTGACTCGGGCGATCCGCGGGTCAGTGCCCGAAGGACGCGTCGAGCGCGTTCATGACGTGCTTGGGGACCAGCCCCGTGACGTCGCCGCCGTGCTTGGCGACCTCCTTGACGAGGCTGGAGGCGATGAACGTGTAGTCCGGCGACGTCGGGATGAAGACCGTGTCGATCCCCGTGAGGTTGCCGTTCATCTGCGCCATCTGCAGCTCGTAGTCGAAGTCGGACACCGCCCGCAGGCCCTTGACGATCGCCTGGACGTCGTTCTGGGCGCAGTAGTCGACGAGCAGTCCCGAGTAGGAGTCGAGCGTCACGTTCTCCAGCTCGTTCGTGGCCGTGGCGATCAGGTCGATCCGCTGCTCGGTCGTGAACAGGCCCTTCTTGGCCTCGTTGACCAGGACCACGACGACGACCTCGTCGAACAGGTACGACGCCCGCTCGATGATGTCGAGGTGCCCGTTCGTGACGGGATCGAAGGAGCCGGGGCACACCACGCGCGTCATGTCAGCGACCGTACCAAAGGCGGGTCTCGCCGTAGGCCTTGTCACGGAGCGCGTCGAATCCGTCCGGCCAGGTGAACGGATCGCGGCTCGACCGCTCGACGACGACGACGGCGTCGGGGGCCAGCGAGGGCCGCAGGGCCGTCACGATCGCAGCCACGTCGGCCGTCGGCAGCGCGTACGGCGGGTCGATGAACACGAGGTCCCACGGACCACCCGGACGGGCGACGAATCGCTCGACCGTGGAGCGGTGGACCCGCGCCGGCGCGGCCAGGTCGGCCACGTTCCGCTGGATCGTGCGCACGACCCGGCCGTCGGACTCGACGAGGTCGGCGTGCTCGGCCCCGCGGGAGACCGCCTCGAGCCCCAGCGCGCCCGAGCCGGCGAACAGGTCGAGCGCGCGGACCCCCTCGAACCCGCCGAGCAGAGAGTTGAGCGCGGCGAACAAGGACTCGCGCACCCGGTCGGAGGTCGGCCGAGTGCCGTCGCCGGGCGGGGTCGCGAGCCGGCGACCGCCCCAGCGGCCCGCGATGATCCGGGTCACGCCCGCTCCAGGAAGTCGGCGCGCTCTGACTCCTCGAGCCGGCGGATCGAGGCCTCGAGGTCGGGAGGGACGTCACCGGACCGCAGCACCGCCACGGCGGCATCCCGGGCGGAGGCGATGACGTCCTCGTCGCGCACCACCGACAGCAGGCGCAGGCTGGACCGCACCCCGGACTGGCGCGCGCCGAGCACGTCGCCCTCGCGGCGCAACTCGACGTCGAGCCGCGACAACTCGAACCCGTCGGTGCTCGCGGCCACGGCGTCGAGGCGCTGCCGGGCGGCGGTGCCGGCCGGTGACCCGGTGACGAGCAGGCACAGGCCCGGCTCGCTCCCCCGGCCCACGCGGCCTCGCAGCTGGTGCAGCTGCGAGACGCCGAAGCGATCCGCGTCCATGACGACCATCATCGTGGCGTTGGGCACGTCGACGCCGACCTCGACGACCGTCGTGGCGACCAGGACGTCGACCTCGCCCGCGGCGAACGCGGCCATCGTGGCGTCCTTCTCGTCGGCCGCCATCCGGCCGTGCAGGCGGCCGAGCCGCAGTCCCGCGAGCGGGCCCTCGGCGAGCGCGTCGGCCAGCTCGACCAGACCCACCGTGGGCCGCTGCTCCTCGCCGTCGTCATCGTCCGGCGGCACGTCGTCGTCGGCCGGGGCCTCGCCGATGCGTGAGACGACGACGTACGCCTGACGCCCCTTGCCGACCTCCTCGTGCACGCGCGCCCACGCCCGCTCGAGCCACGTCGGCTGCTCGGCGACGGGCACGACGTTGGTCTGGATGGGCTGACGTCCCGCGGGCAGCTCGCGCAGCGTGGAGACCTCGAGGTCTCCGAAGACCGTCATCGCGACGGTGCGCGGGATCGGGGTGGCCGTCATGACCAGGACGTGCGGACTGACGCCGTCGGCCGCCGCCGTGCGATCGGCCAGCGCCGCGCGCTGCTCGACGCCGAATCGGTGCTGCTCGTCGACGACCACGAGGCCCAGGTCGGCGAACTGCACGGTCTCCTCCAGCAGCGCATGCGTGCCCACGACGATCCCGGCCTCGCCCGACACGATGTCGAGCAGGGCGGGCTTGCGCGCCTTGACACCCATCGACCCCGTCAGCAGCCGCACCCGGGTGGCGTGCTCGGCGCCACCGAGCATGCCGCCCTTCGCGAGGTCACCGAGCATCCGCTCGATGCTGCGGTGGTGCTGCGTGGCCAGCACCTCGGTGGGCGCGAGCAGCGCGGCCTGTCCGCCGGAGTCGACGACCTGGAGCATCGCGAGAAGCGCCACGATCGTCTTGCCCGAGCCGACCTCGCCCTGCAGCAGGCGGTGCATGGGGTGCGTCGCGGCGAGGTCCTGGTCGATCTCGCCGGCGACCAGTTCCTGCCCCTCGGTGAGCCGGAACGGCAGCCGCTTCTCGAACTCGATGCGGATGCCGTCGCCGCGACCGGGACGGGCGACCGCACGCCGGGTCTCGGAGTCGAGCCGTCGCCGGGCGAACACGCTCTGCACCTCGAAGGCCTCCTCGAAGCGGAACCGGGTCTGGGCGAAGACCCAGTCGGAGCGCTTGCGGGGGCGGTGGACGTACTCGTAGGCCGTCGGCGCGTCGAGCAGGCCGCGCTCGGAGCGGATCGCGGCGGGAATCGGCTCGGGGAACGCGTCGACCACGTCGAGCGCGAGGTGGACGGTCCGCTCGACCTCCCACGACGTCAGCCCCGCCGCCGCCGGGTAGATCGGCAGGGCCGTGCCGCCGCGGCCGAGGTCGGCGAGCGTCTTGCCCGCGGGCAGCTCGCGCATCTGCGGCGAGGCGAGCTGGAGCCTGCCCTGGTAGACCGACACCTCACCGGACAGCAGCTGCTGGCTGCCGACGGGGGTCTTGGCGATGGCGTACTGGTTGAAGAAGACGGCCTCCATCGTGGCGCGGCCGTCGGACAGCGTGACCACGACCCGGAACTTGCGCGGGTTGCTGCGGAACGACAGGCGCTTGACGTCGAGCACGGTGGCCACGAACACGACGACCTGGCCGGGCTCGAGGTCGTCGAACGAGTCCGGGTGCTCGAGGTCGATGTAGCGGCGCGGGTAGTGCCGCAGCAGGTCGCCGACCGTGCGGTACCCGAACGCCTTCTCCAGCTTGGCGGCCGAGTCGCCGACGACGGTGGTCAGCCGGGTGTCGAAGTCGACGGCCACTCACTCCACCGCCAGGAAGAGGGTGTACGTGGGCTGGTCGCCGCCGAGGACGTCGACGTCGACGTGCGGCGACTCGCGGCGGACGCGCTCCGCGAGCTCCTTGGTCGTGGCCGGGTCACAGTCGCGGCCCGCCACGAGCGTGACGATCTCGGCGTTCGCGAGGTCGAGCCGGTTCAGGACGTCGTACGCGACGTCGGCCTGCGACGAGCCGACGAAGGCGAAGTCGCCGTTCACGACGCCCAGCACGTCGCCGGCCCGGCAGGGCCCGGCCATCGTGATGCCGTCCTCCGCGGCGATCGTGACGGCTCCGTGCCGGGTCGCACCGGCGGCGTTCGACATGGCGACCGTGACGACGTCGAACGGACGTCCCGGATCGTGCACGGCGAGCGCGGCCAAAGCCTGCACCTGGACCGTCGTCGGCAGCACTGCGACCCGCGCACCGTGGTCGCGCGCCGCCGCGGCAGCGGCCTCGAACATCGGCACGTACCCGGCGCGGTTGGGCAGGCAGATGACCTCCTCGGCGCCGCTGCCCGAGATCGCCGCCGCGACCTCGGCGACGCTGAGCGGGTGGTCGGGACCGAACTCGAGGGCGATGCCGCCGGCGCGAACGGTGATGTCGGCCAGGCCCGGACCGGTGACCGCGCTGAGGATCGCCCGGCCGACGCGAGCCGGTGTCGGGCGGGAGACCTGCTCGGCGAAGTGGGTGACGGTGATCTTGAAGGGCGCACCGGCGGCCAGGCCGGCCTCGATCGCGGCGCCGACGTCGTCGACGTGGATGTGCACGTTCCACAGGCCGTCGCCGCCGACGACGACGAGTGAGTCGCCCAGCTCCTCGAGGGCCTGCCGCAGGGCGCCGATCCGGTCGTCCTGCGCGCGCAGCAGGTACATGACCTCGTACGCCGGGCCGTTCGCGTCCAGGTCGGCGCCGGCCTCCACGATCGGGACGGGCACGGTGGCCGGACGCGGCGAGGGCTGACGGCCGGTGAGCGCGAAGGCGACCGAGTCGAGCACCACGACGAGGGCCCGGGCCCCGGCGTCGACGACCCCGGCGCGGGCGAGCAGTTCGAACTGGGTGGGTGTCAGGGCCAGCGCCTCGCGGGCCGCACCCGCAGCGGCGTCGAAGACCAGCTTCGGGTCCTGCTCCCGCGAGGCGGCCTCCCGTGCGGCGGCGGCGGCCGCGGCGGCGACGGTGAGGATCGTGCCCTCCTGCGGGCGCCCGACGGCGCCGTAGGCGGCCGTGGACGCCGCTGCGAGGGCATCGGCGACGTCGGCGGACTCGACGGCGTCGGCGCAACCGCGCAACGCGCGCAGGCTCCCGCGCACGAGCTCGGCCAGGATCGTGCCGGAGTTGCCGCGCGCGCCGATCAGCAGACCCTCGGCGTAGGCGCGCATGAGCTCGAAGAGCCCGTCCTCGGGCGGCACGGCGTCGATGGCCTCGAGCCCCGCGACGAACGTGAAGTACGCATTCGTCCCGGTGTCGCCGTCGGGCACGGGGAAGACGTTGAGCGCGTCGATCTCGTCGCGCGCCACCGCGAGCGACTCGGTGCACAAGCGTGCCCACGCGCGGAAGCGCGCGTTGTCGATCCGCAGAGCCATGGGTTGAGACTAGCGATGCGCAGTGACGCGATTCGCGTTCGGCGCACCGGGTCGGGTATGGTGGAGAGGTTGTATTTCCCCCGAACGAATTCAGGAGTGGTCGCCGTGGCAGCCGTCTGCGATGTGTGCGGCAAGGGACCGGGCTTCGGCCACAACGTGTCCCACTCGCACCGACGCACCAAGCGTCGTTTCGATCCGAACATCCAGCGCGTCCGCGCCATCGTCGAGGGCACTCCGAAGCGGCTCAACGTCTGCACCGGTTGCCTGAAGGCCGGCAAGGTCTCGCGCTGAGACGTTCACGATCATGAAGACGACGGTGGCCCTCGGGCCGCCGTCGTTTTTTCGTTCCCGGTGTCGGTGCGTCTGACTAGGGTGCATCCGTGAGCACTCGCACCCAGACCTCGGCCCGCGTCCATGCCTTCGGCGACGACGCCCTCGGCGACCACGACGCCGTGGGACTCGCCGCCCGGATCGCCGCGGGCGACGTCAGCGCCGCGGAGGCACTCGAGGCCGCGCTGGCCCGGCTCGACCGCGTCGAGCCGACGCTCCACGGCATCGCGCACGACGACCGCGACCGCGCCCGGACCCGCGCCGCCGGTGCCGACGTGCGTCACGGCGTGTTCGCGGGCGTGCCCGGTCTGATCAAGAACAACACCGACTTCGCCGGCCTGCCGACCCAGCAGGGCTCGGCCGCCGTGCCCCCGGTTCCCGCGGCGCGGCACGAGGAGTTCACGCTCCAGCTGCTCTCGACGGGCCTGAACATCGTGGGCGCCACGACGCTGCCGGCCTTCGGACTGACGGCGTCGACGGAGTTCGTCGACCGCGAGCCCACCCGCAACCCGTGGAACCCGGCGTACTCCGCGGGCGCCTCCTCCGGCGGATCGGCGGCTCTCGTGGCCGCCGGCGTCGTCCCGATCGCCCACGGCAACGACGGCGGTGGCTCGATCCGCATCCCGGCCGCCGCCTGTGGGCTCGTCGGGCTCAAGCCGACGCGCAACCGGACCGCGCCGGCCAAGGACATGAAGGACGCCCCCGTCGACATCGTCTCCAACGGCGTGCTGACCCGGTCGGTGCGCGACACCGCCACGTTCCTCGCCGCCGCCGAGCGGTACCGCCCCGTCCCCCGGCTGCCCAAGGTCGGCCTCGTGCAGGGCCCGGCCGACCGCCGGCTGCGCATCGGGCTCGTGACCGAGACGCTCAGCGGCACGCCCCTCGACGCCGACACGCACGCCGAGCTGCTGCGGGTCGCCGCACTGCTCGAGTCGCTCGGCCACACGCTCGTCCCGATGCCGATCCCGGTCGACGCGTCGTTCGAGCGCGACTTCGTCCAGTACTGGCGCATGCTCGCGTTCTCGCTGGAGTACGGCGGTCGGTTCATGCTGGACCGGGACTTCGACCGCTCGCGCATCGACCCGTTCACGCACGGCCTCTCCCGCGCGTTCGTCCGCAACTTCTGGCGCACGCCGGCCGCGATCGCCGCACTCCGGCGCAGTGGCCAGCGCTACGCCGCCGTGTTCACCGACCTCGACCTCGTGCTCAGTCCGACGCTGGGACACACGACCCCCGAACTGGGCTGGCTCGATCCCGGCGTCGAGTTCGAGGAGGCGTTCGAGCGGCTCAAGACGTACGTGGCGTACACGCCGCTCAACAACGGCGCGGGCGGTCCGGCGATCAGCCTTCCGCTGGGCCGTACGTCGCACGACCTGCCGCTCGGCCTGCACTTCTCGGCCGCCCACGGCGACGAGCGCACACTGCTGGAGCTGGCCTTCGAGCTCGAGGCGGCCTCGCCGTTCGTCCGGATCCAGGACTGACCGTCACGACCAGTGGCGGTGGCCGAGGTCTCCCTCGAACGGGGCGCCCGCGACCGTGACACCCTCGCCCGCGTTCACGACGCCGACCCGGGTCCAGCCCTCGGGCAGCGTGGTGCCGGCGGGGAACGTGGCAGCCAGCGCGTAGTCGTCGCCGCCGGCCAGCACGAAGGTCAGCGGGTCGACCCCGCCGAGGGCGCCGGCGACGGTCTGGACCGCCTCGAGCACCTCGAACGCCGTCGGATCGACGTCGATCGCGACACCACTGGCCCTCGCCACGTGGCCGAGGTCGGCGAGCAGTCCGTCGCTCACGTCGACCATCGCGGTGGCACCGGCTGCGGCGGCGGCCGGACCGGCGGCGTACGGCGGCTGCGGGGCGCGGTGGGCGTCGACGGCCGCCTTGGGCGACCGGAACCCGCGGCTCAGTGCGCCGTAGCCCGCCGAGGCCAGCCCCAGCGTGCCCGCGCACGCGACCTGGTCGCCGACCTGCGCGCCGGAGCGGGTGACGGGCCGCTCGGTGTCGCCGAGAGCCGTGATCGAGATGATCACCTGGTCGGCCGAGGACATGTCGCCGCCGACGATGTGCGCGCCGACCTTGGCGCACTCCTCCTCCATGCCCGCGACCAGGTCGGTGACCCAGCGCACCGGCAGGTCGCCCGGCGCCGCGAACGCCACGAGGAGCGCCGTGGCGACGCCGCCCATCGCGTTGATGTCCGAGAGGTTGGCCGCGACCGCCTTGCGGCCGATGTCGGAGGCCGTCGACCAGTCCCGGCGGAAGTGCCGACCCTCGACGAGGATGTCGGTCGCGGTCACGTAGGTGCCGTCGGCCGTCGCGATGTGGGCGGCGTCGTCGCCGGGCCCGATCAGCACGTAGTCGCTCGTGCCCAGTCGCGACTGCACCAGTTCGATCAGGCCGAACTCGCCCAGGTCCGCAATCGTCTGTCCCGTCGCCTGTTCAGTCACGCCGCCCATTCTCGCAGCCGGACGCGGCGACGCCCGCAGACTGCGGTAGCGTGTCACCGCCGGACGAAAGGACTCCCCCGATGGCCGTTCACGCCTACATCCTCGTGCAGACCGAGGTCGGCAAGGCCGCCGACGTCGCGACCGCGATCGCTGCGATCGACGGGGTCGAGCTGTCGGAGGACGTCACCGGTCCCTACGACGTCATCGTGCGCGCGGAGGGCCCGTCGGTCGACGAGCTCGGCTCCCTCGTCGTCTCGCAGATCCAGAAGGTCCCCGGCATCACGCGCACGCTGACCTGCCCCGTCGTGCGCATCTGAACCTCCGCGCCTTCCCGAGATTTGCTCCAAAACTCACCTCTTGCGGCCCTCAGGGCGCAAGTAATGGAGCAAATCTCGTCGGGGTGTGGACAGCGGCTCGGTGACGCCGTGGCGACGGCAGGCTGTCGCACATGCCGTTGCCGCCACAGTTCGAGGACCGGGTCTTCTCGCGTCAGGAGGCGCTGAGCGCCGGAATGACCGACCGGGTCCTGCGTGGCCCGCGCTGCGTGTGCCTCGTGCCGGGCTGGTACCGCTACGCCCATGCCGAGCCGGCCGACCTGCTGTTGGCCCAGGCGGCCGTGCGCTGGCTGGGACCCGGCAGCGGGATCAGCCACGTCAGCAACCTGGCCCGGCGTGGCCTCGACCTTCGTCCGCGTGAACCGCTGCACGTCGCGACCCGGCGTCGCGTCGACCGCACCGTGGGCGGACTCGCCGTCCACCGGTTCCTGGGGCCCTTGTGGCTCGAGGAGATCGACGGCGTGCCGATGGTCGGCCCGGCGCGGACGTTCGTCGACTGCGCCACGATGCTGTCGCGTGACGAGCTGGTCGTCGTCGGGGACTGGATGGTCGATCGAGGACTGACGACCCTGCCGGACCTCACGGCGTTCGTCGAGGCCGTGCACTTCGACGGGGTCCAGCGGGCGCGGCGGGCCGTCGAGTCGGTGCGCGAGGGCGTGCAGTCGCCCCAGGAGACGCGCGTGCGACTGGTGCTCGTGGCCGGCGGTCTGCCCGAGCCCGAGGTGAACACCGACATCCGCGACGCTCTCGGACAGTTCCTCGCGCGCGGAGACCTCGTCTACCGCGATCGGCGCGTGGTCGTCGAGTACGACGGCTGGCACCACGAGCGAGACGCCCGCCAGCGCCAGCACGACCTACGGCGACGCGAGCGCCTGGAGGAGGACGGCTGGCGGGTCATCGTCGTCACCGCCCGCGACCTCCGCACTCCGAGCCTCATCGTCAATCGGGTGCGTCAGGCGCTGCTGCACTCGAGATTTGCTTGATAACTCACCCCGTCCGAGCCATCGGAGGTGAGTTTTGGAGCAAATCTCGGGCTAGCGCAGACCCGTCGGGCGGTTGAGGGCGAGCTGAATGAGGCGTTCGACGAGGTCGGCGTAGGAGACCCCGCTGGCCTGCCAGAGCTTCGGGAACATCGAGAACGGCGTGAAGCCGGGCATCGTGTTGATCTCGTTGATGACGAGACCACCGCCGACGCTGTCGGTGAGGAAGAAGTCCACGCGGGCCAGGCCCTCGGCCCCGATCGCGTCGAAGGCCTGCAGCGCGTACTCGCGGATCCGCTGGCGCACCGACTCGGGCAGGTCGGCCGGGACGAGGTTCGTGCTGGTGCCGTCGAGGTACTTCGCCTCGAAGTCGTAGTACTCGTGGTCGGCCTCGGCCGCGACGACGATTTCGCCGACCTCACTCGCCACGGGCATCCCGCGCTCGTCCTGGATGACGGCGCACTCGACCTCGCGCTTGCCGTGCGCGGCCGCCTCGACGATCACCTTGGGGTCGAACGCGCGGGCGGCGACCACGGCCTCCTCCAGCAGGTCCCACGAATGGACCGGCGTGACGCCCGAGCTCGAGCCAGCGCGTGCGGGCTTGACGAACACGGGCAGGCCGAGCGCGTGGATGCGCGCCTCGACCCGCTCACGCTTGGCCTCCCACTCCCACGGCTGGATCGTCACATAGGGCAGCTGCGGCAGTCCGGCGGCAGAGAACACGGTCTTGGTGAACGGCTTGTCCATGCCGACGGCGCTCGCGAGCACGCCGGCGCCGACGTAGCGGACGCCGGCCATCTCGAACAGGCCCTGGACCGTGCCGTCCTCACCCCACGGGCCGTGCAGCAGCGGGAAGACGGCGTCGAACTCGCGGAGCCGGTCCCACGGGAAGGGCGGCAGTCCGTCGCGGACGTGCGGCAGGGTGCCGTCCTCGAGGTCGGACCAGTCGCCCGTCTCCTGGACCCAGCGCCCGTCGGGCGTGATCCCGATCGCGGTCACGTCATGGCGTTCGCGGTCGACGACGGCCAGCACCTCGCGTGCCGTGAGGCAGGAGACGCCGTGCTCGCTGGACTGGCCCCCGAAGACGACGGCGAGAGAGGTGCGCATCGGGGCCGAGCCTACCGGTCGGCGACACTGGAACCATGCACCCCGAGACCGTGACCGTCACCTCAGGTCGTCCGCCGAAGGCGCCCGGCGAGCCCCTCAACGCCCCGATCACCCTGGCCAGCGCATTCATCGCCGGCGGGGACCACGAGTACGGCCGCCACGGCAACCCCGCGTTCGAGCCCCTCGAGGCGACGATCGGCGCGCTCGAGGGCGGCACCGCCCTGGCGTTCGCGTCGGGCATCGCCGCCGCCGCGGCCGTCGTGGACCTCGCACCGGCCGGTTCGACGGTCGTGCTGCCCCGGCACGGGTACAACGGCACGACCGACCTCGTGCGCAGCGGCGCCTGGGACGTGCGGCTCATCGATCCGTCCGACACGGCCGGCTCGATCGCGGCGTTCGAGGGAGCAGCCCTCGTGTGGCTGGAGTCGCCGACCAACCCGGCGATGGAGGTCGGCGACCTGTCGGTGCTCGTTCCGGCGGCCAAGGCGGCGGGCGCGATCGTCGCGGTCGACAACACCTTCCGTACGCCGTTGCGCGAGCGACCGCTGGAGTACGGCGCCGACGTCGTGGTGCACTCGGCCTCGAAGCTGCTCGCCGGGCACAGCGACCTCGTCCTGGGCGCCACGGTGACGCGCGACGAGGCCATCCAGTCGGCCCTGTCCGCGCACCGCGGTCAGCGCGGCGCGATCCCCGGTGCCCTGGAGTGCTTCCTGGCCACCCGTGGCATCCGCACGCTCGCCGTGCGGCTCGACCGCGCCGAGGCGAACGCCCGGGAGATCGCGAGCCGGCTCGCGGCGCACGCGGCCGTCGACGAGGTCCGCTACCCCGGCTTCGGCACGATCGTGTGCTTCGTGATCGCCGACGGCGACGCGGCCCAGCGCGCCACGGAGTCGAGCCAACTGGTGATCCACGCGACGAGTCTCGGCGGAGTCGAGTCGACGTGGGAGCGCCGTCGCCGCCACGCCGCCGAGCCCGACACGATCCCGGCGGGACTGGTCCGGCTCAGCGTCGGCATCGAGGCTGTCGAGGACCTCTGGGCCGACATCGACCACGCCCTGGGCGCGCGCTGAGCGGCGTCAGCGGACCTCGGGCTTCGTCGCGCGGCCGAGCAGGGCGTTGACCAGCTCGGCGGGGGTCATGGCACCGTCGACGAGCGCGCGGACGTGGTCGACGATCGGCATGTCGACGCCGTGCATGTGGGCCAGCTCGGCCACCGACGTGCAGGACTTGACGCCCTCGGCGACCTGACGGGTCTCGGCGCTGATCTGCTCGACCGTCATGCCGCGGCCGAGCTTCTCGCCGAACGTCCGGTTGCGCGACAGCGGCGACGAGCACGTCGCGACGAGGTCGCCCAGTCCGGCCAGCCCCATGAAGGTCATCGGGTCGGCGCCCATCGCCACGCCGAGTCGCGCGGTCTCGGCCAGGCCGCGGGTGATGACCGAGGCCTTCGTGTTGTCGCCGTAGCCGAGGCCGTCGCACACGCCGACCGCCAGTCCGATGATGTTCTTGACCGTGCCGCCGAGCTCGCAGCCGATGACGTCGGTGTTCGTGTAGGGCCGGAACGCCTGTGTGTGGCACAGCTTCTGCAGCTGCAGGACCGTGGCCTCGTCCTCGCACGCGACGACGCTGGCGGCGGGCTCGCGGCGGGCGATCTCCTTGGCCAGGTTCGGGCCGCTGATGACGGCGATGCGCTCGGGACCGGCGCCGGTCAGCTCGGCGATGACCTCGCTCATCCGCTTGTGCGAACCGAGCTCGACGCCCTTCATGAGGCTGATCATGACGGCGGACGACCCGATGTGGGCGCCCCACGACTGCAGGTTCGGCCGCAGCGTCTGCGACGGCACCGCGAGGATCACGAGGTCGGCGTCGCCGAGGGCCTCACCGGGATCGACGGTCGCGCGCACGGCGTCGGGCAGCTCGATGCCCGGCAGGTACTCGGTGTTCTCGTGGCGCTCGTTGACGTTCGCGCACGTCTGCTCGCGCCGTCCCCACAGGCGGACGTCGTGGCCCGCGTCGGCCAGCACGATCGAGAAGGCCGTCCCCCAGGACCCGGCCCCCATGACTGCAGCAGTGACCACGTCAGCTCTCCTCGTATCGGGTGTTGGGCTTCTTGAGCGTGCGCACGTCGACGCGCGGCCCCGTGGGCAGCTCGCCGCGCAATTGCGCCTGCAACGCGGTGAGGGCGTCCATGAGCCGGTCGGTGGCCGCGTGGAACTGCGCCTCGGTGGGCTTGTCGCCCAGCTCCGACAGGTCGAGCGGAGGACCCACGAGCACCTGCATCGTCTTGCGCGGGAACAGCTTGAACTCGCGGCGGTAGGGCCACATGATCGCCTGCGGACCCCACTGCGCGACGGGCACGAGCGGCGCGCCGGTCTCGTACGCCGTGCGGACGGCGCCGGTGCGACCGGTCATCGGCCAGCCGTCGGGGTCGCGGGTCATCGTGCCCTCGGGGTAGATCGAGACGATGCCGCCGTCGCGCACCGCCTCGATCGCGGCCTTGAGCGAGTCGGCCGCGCCCGCCGTGCCCCGGTAGACGGGGATCTGGCGGACCCGGCGCAGCAACGAGCCGACGACGGGGACCCGGAACAACGGGTCCTTGACCAGGAACCGCGGCGGGATGTCGTGGTCGACCATCCAGTGCCCGATCATGAACGGGTCGACGTACGACAGATGGTTCGGCGCGAGCACGTACCCCCCGGAGGAGGGCAGGTTCTCGGCACCGCGCCAGTCCCGCTTCGTGACGACCATGAAGATCGGACGCAGCACCCAGACCACCACCCGCAGAACGGGGGGCAGGGGTCGCGTGCGGGTCATGGCACGACCCTAGTACCGGGCGGCCCGACGCGGGTCGAGCCGCGCGGCAGGGTCAGAGCGTGGCCGGCTTGAACGCCGGGCGCTTCGCCTCGTACGCGGCGATGTCGTCCTCGTGGCCCAGCGTGATGCCGATGTCGTCGAGGCCCTCGAGCAGCCGCCAGCGCGTGTAGTCGTCGATCGTGAACGAGTCCTCGATCCGGTCGACGCCCTCACCGGCGCTGACCGTGCGCGACTCGAGATCGACCGAGATCTCGGCGCCCGGGTTGGCCTCGAGGTACGCCCACAGCGCGGCGACGACCTTCTCGTCGACCTGCGCGGCGAGCAGGCCGGCCTTGCCGGAGTTGCCGCGGAAGATGTCGCCGAAGCGCGGGCTGATGATGACCTTGAAGCCGTAGTTCTGCAGGGCCCACACGGCGTGCTCGCGCGAGGAACCGGTGCCGAAGTCGGGACCGGCCACGAGCACCGTCGCGGCCTTGTACGCGTCCTGGTTCAGGACGAACTCCGGATCGCTGCGCCACGCGGCGAAGAGGCCGTCCTCGAAGCCCGTGCGGGTCACGCGCTTGAGGTAGACCGCGGGGATGATCTGGTCGGTGTCGACGTTGCTGCGGCGCAGCGGGGCGCCGACGCCGGTGTGCGAGGTGAACTTCTCCATGATCAGACTCCCGAGGTCTCGATGTCGGCGGGCGAGGCCAGATGGCCGAGCACCGCGGTGGCGACGGCGACGTCCGGCGACACCAGGTGGGTGCGGCCGCCCTTGCCCTGGCGGCCCTCGAAGTTGCGGTTCGAGGTCGAGGCGCTGCGCTCCCCCGGAGCGAGCTGGTCGGGGTTCATGCCCAGGCACATCGAGCAGCCCGCGCCACGCCATTCCGCGCCGGCCTCCTTGAAGACGACGTCGAGGCCCTCCTCCTGGGCCTGCAGGCGCACGCGCACCGAGCCCGGGACGACGAGCATGCGGGTGCCGTCGGCGACCTGCTTGCCCTTGATCAGCTCGGCGGCACGGCGCAGGTCGCTGATGCGGCCGTTCGTGCACGAGCCGACGAACACCGTGTCGACCTTGATGTCGCGCATCGGGGTGCCGGCCTCGAGGCCCATGTACGTCAGGGCGTTCGCGGCGGCGACCCGCTCGGACTCGTCCTCGAAGTCGTCCGGGTTCGGAACGTTCCCGGACAGCGCGACGCCCTGACCCGGGTTGGTGCCCCACGTGACCCACGGCGTGACGGCGGACGCATCGATCGTGATGACCTTGTCGAACGTCGCGTCCTCGTCGGTGGCCAGGCTCGTCCAGTACTCGACGGCGGCGTCCCAGTCGGCGCCCTTCGGCGCGTTCGGGCGACCCTCGAGGTAGTCGAACGTGGCCTGGTCCGGCGCGATGAGGCCCGCCTTGGCACCCCACTCGATGCTCATGTTGCAGACCGTCATGCGCTCCTCCATCGTGAGCGCCCGGATCGCGTCGCCGCGGTACTCGACGATGTAGCCCTGGCCGCCGCCGGTGGTCTCCTGCGTGATGAGCGCGAGGATCAGGTCCTTGGCGGAGGTGCCGGCGGGCAGGTCGCCGACGACGTCGACGGCCATCATCTTGGGCTTGGCCTGCGACAGCGACTGGGTCGCGAGCACGTGCTCGACCTCGCTCGTGCCGATGCCGAAGGCGATCGAGCCGAAGGCGCCGTGCGTCGACGTGTGCGAGTCGCCGCACACGATCGTCATGCCCGGCTGGGTCAGGCCCAGCTGCGGGCCGACGACGTGGACGATGCCCTGCTCGACGTCGCCCATCGGGTGCAGGCGCACGCCGAACTCCTCGGCGTTGCGGCGCAGCGTCTCGACCTGCGTGCGCGACACGGGGTCGGCGATCGGCTTGTCGAGGTCGGTCGTCGGGATGTTGTGGTCCTCGGTCGCGAGGGTGAGATCGGGGCGGCGCACGGTGCGGCCGGAGAGGCGCAGTCCGTCGAAGGCCTGGGGACTCGTGACCTCGTGAATGAGGTGGAGGTCGATGAACAGCAGGTCCGGTTCTCCCGGCGCGGAGCGGACGACGTGGTCGTCCCAGATCTTCTCGGCGAGCGTCTTGCCCATTTCTCTCATCTCACTTCAGGGGGTTGCGTCTCACAATGCGATACGGCAGTATCAAGACATGGACAACTCTAGCGGAGTCGGCGTTCTTGACAAAGCCGCCCTCGTGCTCGCGGCACTGGAGCCCGGACCCGCGACGCTGGCCGGCCTGGTCACCGCGACGGGACTGGCCCGGCCGACGGCGCACCGGCTCGCGGTCGCCTTGGAGCATCATCGGCTCGTCGCCCGCGACATGCAAGGCCGCTTCATCCTCGGGCCGCGACTTTCCGAGCTCGCGGCCGCCGCCGGCGAGGACCGGCTGCTCGCCGCCGCCGGTCCCGTCCTGGCCCGCCTGCGCGACATCACGGGCGAGTCCGCCCAGCTCTTCCGCCGTCAGGGCGACCATCGCGTGTGCGTCGCCGCGGCCGACCGGCCCACCGGTCTGCGCGACTCGATCCCGGTCGGCAGCCAGCTGACGATGGCCGGCGGCTCGGCCGCCCAGGTGCTGCTCGCGTGGGAGGACCCCGAGCGCATGAACAAGGGCCTCATGAAGGCCAACTTCTCCGCCGCCGAGCTGTCCGCGGTCCGCAAGCGCGGCTGGGCCCAGAGCGTCGGCGAGCGCGAGCCGGGCGTCGGCTCGGTCTCGGCCCCGGTCCGCTCCCCCAGCGGCAAGGTCGTGGCGGCGGTGTCGGTCTCGGGCCCGCTCGAGCGGCTCACCCGCCAGCCCGGCCGCATGCACGCGCCGGCGGTCGTCGCCGCCGCCGAGCGGTTGAGCCAGAACCTGCGTCGCTGAGTCAGCGCGGCTCGACGAGCAGGATCTGCGCCACCCTGTCGTCCTCGCCGGCGGACGGTCGCACCGGCACGGTGCTGCACCAACGGAGTGACTCAATGGCGACGTCCCGGACGCCGACGCGCCGCGGACATAGGATTCCCGCGTGACGGCGATCCGCGGACTCGAGCGCTCCGACCTCGACCACCGGCCCCAGCCGCCGAACGCGCTGTCGCGCGGGTTCAGCATCCTCGGTGACGAGTGGACGCTCTTCCTGCTCCGCTTCGCCCTGCTCGGCCGCACCCGGTACTCCGACTTCGCCGCGCAGATGCCGATCTCGCACGCGGTCCTCAGCGGCCGGCTCGACCTGCTCGTGCGCGAGCAGCTCATGACCCGGCGCGAGTACCAGCAGCGCCCGCCACGTGCCGAGTACGTGCTCACCGACGCGGGCCGCGCGACGTGGCCGATCCTCGTGGCGATCTGGGGCTGGGAGCTGCGGTGGGTCCAGGAGCACTCGTACGTCACTCCCCCGCTGCGCCACCTCACGTGCGGCCGGGACATCACGGCCGTCCTCACGTGCGCGTCCTGCGGCCAGCCCGCCCGCGCGAGCGACCTCGAGACGCAGTGGGGCCCCTCGGGCGGCTGGCGGCGCTCCGTGCCCGAGGCGACCACCCGGCGGCGCTCGTCGACACGCGGCGCCTCGATCGAGCACTCCTTCTACCCCGACACGATGGCGATCTTCGGCAACCGCTGGTCGTCGGCCCTGATGGGCGCGGCCCTGCTCGGCGTCCGTCGCTTCTCCGACTTCGAGCTCGCGCTCGGCTCGCCGCCCAGCCTGCTCTCGGGCCGGCTCTCGACCCTGTGCGAGCACGGCATCCTGCGCCAGGCCGGCACCGCCGCGCGACGCGACCACGTGGAGTACCGGCTGACCGAGAAGGGCATGGACTTCTTCCCGGTCATCTCGACCACGATCGACTGGGCCGAGCGGTGGTTCGGCGCCGGCGAGGGCCCGGCGCTGGTCTCGACCCACACGACGTGCGGGGCGGAGTTCCACGGCCGGCTCGCGTGCAGCCACTGCCACGTCGAGCTCGCCGCCGCCGATCTCGACCTGGGCGACCAGTAGTCGCTCAGAACAGGCCCGGCCGCTCCAGGTCGAGCAGCGTCTGCTTGCGACCGAGGCCGCCGGCGTAGCCCGTGAGCTTGCCGTCGGAGCCGATGACCCGATGGCACGGGACGACGATCGGCAGCGGATTGGCGCCGTTGGCGGCACCGACCGCGCGGGAGATGACCGGCGCGTACCCGAGATCGGTGGCGATCTGGCCGTACGACGTGGTCTCGCCGTACGGGATCGTGCGCAGGTACGACCACACCTTCCGCTGGAACTCGGTGCCGTCGGCGGCCAGCGGCAGGTCGAAGTCGCGGCGCTCGCCGGCGAAGTACTCGGTCAACTGCTGCTGCGCACGATCGAGCAGCGGGTCGGCGACCGGCGTGCCCGCCGGGCTCGCGTCGAAGTCGATCCGGGTCAGCAGCCCGGCGTCGACGTGCAGTCGCAGACCGCCGATCGGCGAGTCCATCCAACGTGTCTTCATGCCACCCTCCACAGGTGCAGTGAGGCGTACGACCGCCACGGCCGCCACGCGTCGGTCCTCGTCCGGTCGAGGCCCTCGCGCTCGAGGACCCGGCGCAGCACGAGGTCGGTGTCCAGCAGGACGTCGGGGTCGCTCAGCGCCCTCATCCTGACGTAGTCGGCCGTCCACGGCCCGATGCCGCGGATCGCGAGCAGCCGCTCGCGGGCCTGCTCACGGTCCGTGCCGGAGTCGAGGTCGAGGTCGCCGGCCGCCATCGACCGGGCCACCTCCAGGATCGCGGCGGCGCGACCGCGCGGCATCGCGAACTCCTCGGGAGCCGCCGCGGCGAGGTCGTCCGGCGTCGCGAACGCCCGCGTCAGCCCCCAGCGGGCCGCCAGGTCGAGATCGACCTCGCGCCCGTGGGCCGCGGCGATCCGGCCCAGGATCGTGCGGGCCCCGGCGACCGAGACCTGCTGCCCGACGATCGCGCGCACGGCGACCTCGAAGCCGTCGACCTGTCCCGGCAACCGGATGCCCGGGGTCGCCGCGACGAGTGGGGCGAGGATCGGATCGGCCGACAGCGCCGCATCGATCGCGACGGGATCGGCATCGAGGTCGAGCAGTCGCCGGCAGCGGTGGACCGCCGGACCCAGGTCGCGCAGATCGGTCAGCTCGAGTCGCGCGACGACCCGGTCGTGCCCCAGCTCGAGCTCGACCGCGCCCATCCCGTGCGGCAGGGACAGGACGCGCGCGTACGTATTGCCCTCGATCGCCTCGACCCCCTCGATGAGCCGCGGGGAGAACCACGCGAGCAGACCGTCAGCGTCGAACGGTGGCCGCACGGCGAGGTTCAGCTCGATGCGGCCCGAGCCGGGACGACCACCGCGCCGTTCGCGGAGTGCGCGCGGGGTGAGGTCGAACGCCTCGCGGATCGAGTCGTTGAACTGGCGCACCGAGCCGTAGCCCGCGGCGAAGGCGACGTCCGCGACCGGCATCGCCGTCGTCTCGAGCAGGATCCGTGCCGTGCGGGCGCGATTGCTGCGCGCGATCGACTGCGGACCGGCACCGAGCTCGTCGGTGACGAGGCGATTCACGTGGCGCTCGCTGTAGCCGAGCCGGCACGCGAGGCCGCCGACGCCCTCGCGCTCGACGACCCCGTCGCCGATCAGCCGGACTGCCCGGGCGACGACGTCGGCGCGCACGTTCCACTCCGGCGATCCGGGCGTCGTGTCGGGCCGGCACCGGCGGCAGGCGCGGAAGCCCGCGCGCTCGGCGGCGGCGGCGGACGGGAAGAAGGCGACGTTGACCCGCTTCGGCGTGACGGCCGGGCACGAGGGCCGGCAGTAGATGCCGGTCGTGCGCACGGCCGTGTAGAACACCCCGTCGAACCGCGCGTCCTTGGCACGCACGGCGCCGTAGCGGTCGTCGTCGGTGGTCATGTCTCCATGATGTCTCGCGGGTACGACTTCTTCTGGCGGGCATCGGACAGGCACCTTCGTGGTGCATCCTGAAGGCGTGCCCTCCGAAGAGCTCCCCGCGCACACCGCGACGCGGATCGCCGACACCGTCGTCGGCGCCTCGATCACGGTCGGCCCGCACGTGCTGCGGATCGTCCAGATCGCGGCCGTGCCGGTCTACCTCGGTTGGCGACTCGTGCGCCGCCCGCCGTTCGTCCCGGAGCGCCTCACGCCCGCGGCCGCCCTCGAGCGCTGGGAGCGCGCCGGACGGCTCCGGCGCGAGAGTGCCACCGACCGGCTCCTGGACGCCTCGGTCGAGACGCTGGACGCGATGGTGCCGCTCGTCTCGGGGATCGTCGTCGACCGGCTCGACGTGCCCGACCTGGCCGGACGGGCCCTGAGCCCCGCGGCGATCGACGCGCTCGTCGCCTCCCTGGCCGCACCGGCCCTCGACGCGGTCTTCGCGCACGTCGATCCGGTCGCGCTCGTCGAGGAGCGGATCGACCCCGTCGTGCTGGAGAAGCTCGTCGCCCTGCTCGTGCCGACGGTCGTCGACGCGGCGCTCGCCCAGCTGGACCTGACGACGATCGTCCGCGAGCACGTCGAGCTCGTCACGATCGCGAACGAGGTCGTCGACCAGATCGACCTCGTGGCGATCACGAACGGGGTCGTCGCACGCATCGACCTCGCCGGGATCGCCAACGACGTCATCGACGAGATCGACCTGCCCGGCATCATCCGCGAGTCCACGTCGGGCGTCGCGACCGACGTCGTGCACGGCACCCGGGCGTCGGCGGCCTCGGCCGACGAGGCGATCGCGCGGTTCTTCGGACGTCGTCGGGAGCAGCCGTGAGCAGCCGGGCCGAGCACACCGTCGCCGAGCTCCAGGGCAGGCCGGCCGGCGTCGTCACGCGAACCCTCGCCGGCGCGGTCGACTACGCCGTCGTCTGGACGTTCGTCGGCGCCGCCTACCTCGGGATCGCGGTACTGGGCTTCCTGTGGGACCCGCGCAGCTTCGCGTGGCCCGAGTTCCCGTTCGGCTGGGTGATGGTCGCGGGGCTGCTGCTCATGCTGCTGTACCTCTGGGCGGCCTGGGCGACCCGCGGCAAGACGATCGGCGGTGTGCTGCTCGGCACCCGGGTCGTCTCGCTCGACGGCGACCGGCTCGACCCCGTGCGCGCGCTGCTGCGCGCCGTGTTCGTGACGCTCTTCCCGATCGGGATGTTCACGTGCGCGATCACCCGTGGTTCCCGGTCGATCCACGACATCCCGCTCGGCACGAAGGTCGTCTACCACTACCGTCCGGGAGAGATCGGCGCCGACGAGGCGTGAGCCGATCGGGGCGCGAGACCGACAGGTGGTCACCGGCCGAATATGAGTTAGTCATGTTGTTTACTGGACAACATGTTTCCGCCGCGTCCCCCACGGCCGACCGTCCTGGTGATCGGTGCTGGCGCCGGCGGCGTCCTCACGACGGTGCACGCCGCACGCGCCGCGGCGCAGGGCTCCGACGGCGTGAACATCGTGCTCATCGACCCCGCCGAGCTCGGCGGCACGGCCTTCTCGACGACTGACGAGACCCACCTGCTCAACGTCCCCGCGTTCGGCATGAGCGGGTTCCCCGACGACCCCGGCCACTTCGTGCGCTGGCGGGCGCTCGACACGGGCCTGCCCGAGGACCCGCACGAGTTCGCGCCCCGGAGTGCGTGGCGTCGCTACCTAACCGCCACCCTCGCGACGGCGCTGGCCGGGTCGGGCGACCGGGTGACGCTGACCCACGTCCGGCGCGAGGCCGTCCGCGTCGACCGCCGCGAGCGCGGCCTCAGCGTGGGCCTGGACGACGGCACGACGATCGTCGGCGACGCGCTCGCCATCGCCACCGGCCTGCCCGCGCCCACGACCCGGTGGGCGCCGGAGTCGTTGCGGGGCTCGGAGTCGTTCGTCGCCGATCCGTGGGCCCGGGGAGTCCTCGAGCGCGTGCGCGACGACCGGACCTCCCACCCGGACGTCCTGCTCGTCGGCACGGGCCTGACCGCCGTCGACGTCGCCACGACCGTCACGACCGGGGCCCGGCCCGACCGGTTCGTGCACGCTGTCAGCAGGTCGGGCCTGCTCCCGCGTCGCCACGCCGACGGCCCGGCCACCCCCGTCGTGCCCGACGTCTCGGACTGGGGCCACGACCTGAGGTCGATCACGGCCCACGTGCGGCGGCTGTTCGCCGACAGCGAGTCGGCCACGGGCGACTGGCGACCCGCTGCCGACGGCGTGCGGTACCGCACGCAGGAACTGTGGGGCCGGCTCGACGAGCGTGACCGCGCGGAGTTCATGACCCGGCACGCCGGGACCTGGAACCGCCTGCGCCACCGCGTCCCCGGACCCAGCGCGCAGCGCATCGACGGCCTGCGGACGTCCGGGGTGCTCACGGTCGCCGCGGCGCACGTCGTGGACGCGACGGCGCTTCCGACCGGCGGCCTGCGGGTCGACCTGAGCGACGGCACACGCCGCGACGTCGGCTGGGTCGTGAACTGCACGGGCCCACGGCCCGACGTGCGCGAGCTCGGCAATCCGCTGCTCGACGACCTGCTGCGCTCGCGTCCCGGCGGCGCACTCGCCGTGTGCGCCACGGCGGGGATGGGGTTCCGCACCGATGCCGGACGACTCGTCGGCGCCGCCGGACACACGGCTGCCCCGATCTGGGTCCTGGGCGCGCTCCGCCGCGGCGAGCTGTGGGAGTCGACGGCCGTGCCGGAGATCCGCAGCCAGGCCGCCGAGCTCGCCCCGTCCCTCCTCGCATCCGTCGCCGCGCCCCACGGGCTCGCGACGCCGTCCGATCCCCTCACCCAAGGACTTCCCCGATGACCGCCGCGCCGCTGCGCTTCGACTGGTTCCTGCCCACCACCGGTGACAGCCGCGCCCTCGTGGGCGGCGGCCACAGCATCGGCACCGACGTCGGTCGCTCCGGCGGCGCCGACGAGAGCGCCGGGAGGTACCGCGAGCCCGACCTGCGCTATCTCGCACACGTCGCCCGCACGGCCGAGGACCTGGGCTTCGACGCCGTCCTGACGCCCACCGGCACGCCGTGCGAGGACGCGTGGGTCGTCGCCTCGGCGCTCATCCCCGAGACGACGCGGCTCAAGTTCCTCGTCGCGCTGCGTCCCGGCCTGATCAGCCCCACCCTGCTGGCCCAGATGGCCTCCACGTTCCAGCGGATGTCGCACGAGCGGCTGCTGCTCAACGTCGTCGTGGGCGGCGACCCGTCCGAGCAGCTGCGCTTCGGCGACCGCGTCCAGAAGGACGACCGCTACACGCGCGCCGCGGAGTTCCTGCAGGTCTTCCGTGCGGCGTTCACCGAGGCCGGGGCCACCTTCAGCGGCGACCACTACGACGTCGTCGACGCCCGCACGCGCCAGCCCGCGCGCGTCCCCGAGATCTACCTCGGCGGCTCCTCCGCCGCGGCCGGTCCGGTCACCGCGGCACACACTGACGTCTACCTGACGTGGGGCGAGCCGCCCGAGGCCGTCGGCCAGAAGGTCGAGTGGATCCGCAAGCTCGCCGACGAGGAGGGCCGTACCGTCCGCTTCGGGGTGCGCCTGCACTCCATCACGCGCGACCGCTCCGAGGACGCGTGGCGGATCGCCGACGACATGCTCGCGGGCCTCGACCCCGCGGACGTCGCGAAGGCCCAAGAGACCCTCGCGGCCAGCGAGTCCGAGGGCCAGAAGCGCATGCGCGAGCTGCACCGCGGCCGGTACGACCGCACGGACGCCCACTCCCTCGAGGTGCACCCGGGCCTGTGGGCCGGCGTGGGCCTCATGCGCAGCGGCGCCGGGACGGCCCTGGTCGGCAGCCATGCCGAGGCCGCCGACCTGATCGAGCAGTACGCGGCCGTCGGCATCGAGGAGTTCGTGATGTCGGGCTACCCGCACGTCGAGGAGGCGTACTGGTTCGCCGAGGGCGTGCTGCCCATCCTGCGCCGGCGCGGACTCGTCACGTGAGCGGCAGACTCGTCCGCCGCTGGTGGCCGCACGTGGCCACCCTGGCGGTGGTCCTGCTCGTCTGGGCGGGGATCGCCCGCGCCGATCTCGTCCAGCCGACGTACCTCACGCCCAGCCCGAAGGAGGTCTGGGACGCCTTCGTGCGCGCGAACACGTACCACGAGATCGGCGGTGGGGTCGATCGCGTCGTCCGCGGCGAGGAGGGCTACTTCCTGTGGGAGCACCTGCTCGTGAGCCTTGAGCGGATCGGCGCCGGCCTGCTCGCGGCCGTCCTCGTCGGCATCCCGCTCGGCCTGCTGATGGGCACCGTGACGTGGTTCGGCGAGCTCGTCGGCCCGTACGTCGACTTCCTGCGCTCGATCCCGCCGCTGGCGTACATCGGCTTCCTCGTCGCCTGGTTCGGCATCTACGACGCCTCGAAGATCTGGCTGCTGTTCCTGGCCGCCTTCCCGCCGATCGCGCTCGCCACCGTCAACGGCGTGCGCGGTGTGCGCGAGGACCAGCTCAACGCGATCCGCACGCTGGGCGCCACACGCCGCCAGACCGTCACCCGGGTGCTGCTCCCGGCCACCATCCCGGACATCCTCAGCGGCCTGCGGGTCGCCGTGGGCTTCGCGTGGACGACGGTCGTCGCGGCCGAGCTGGTGAACGGCATCCCGGGCATCGGCGGCCTGGCCTACCTCTCGGGAACGCAGAACAAGATCGCCCTGTCGATCGCCTGCATCATCGTCATCGGCCTCACCGCGATCGCCCTCGACGCACTCATCCGCACCATCGAGAAGACACTCGCCCCGTGGCGAGGAAAGGACTGACCATGAAGGCCTTCACGATCGCGGCGGCCGCCGCGGCCGCCGCACTGACCCTGACCCTCTCGGCCTGCGGCGTCGGCGGCGACGAGGCCAGCGCCTCGTCCGGCGACTGCCCCTTCGCGGCGGACGACTCGTTCACCGGCACGCTGCGCCTGGGCTACCAGAAGATCCCGAACGCCGACGTCGTCGTGAAGGACCAGAAGGTGCTCGAGAACTGCCTGCCCAACGCCACCGTGAAGTGGAGCAACTTCGCCTCCGGCGGCGACGTCGTCCAGGCGTTCGGCGGCGGCAGCCTCGACATCGGCCTGGCCGGCTCCTCCCCCAGCACGAAGGCCCTCTCGGCCCCGCTGAACCTGCCGGTCTCGGTGATCTGGATCCACGACGTCATCGGCACGGCGGAGTCCCTCGTGGTCCGCGACGGCGTCGAGGCGACCTCGATCAAGGACCTCAAGGGCAAGACGATCGCGACGCCGTTCGGCTCGACCGCGCACTTCTCGCTGCTGCAGGCCATCACCGACGCCGGCGAGGACCCGGCCGACTACAAGCTCGTCAACTCCGAGCCCGAGCAGATCGCGCCGGCGTGGGGCCGTGGCGACGTCGACGCGGCGTGGATCTGGGACCCCACCCTCAGCGAGCTGAAGAAGCAGGGCGGCACCGTGATCCTGTCGAGCGCGGACACGGCCAAGGCCGGCAAGCCCACCTTCGACCTCGCGATCGCCGACAACGAGTTCGTGGCGAGCAACCCCAAGGTGCTCGCGGTGTGGGCGAAGGCGCAGGACTGGGCCATCCAGCAGATCCAGGACGATCCCGACAAGGCCGCCGAGAGCGTCGCGGTCGAGGTCGGCGTCTCGACCGACGAGGCGAAGGCGCAGTTCTCCGGCCTGACCTACCTCAGGGCGGCCGAGCAGGTCGGTCCGGACTACCTGGGCGGCAAGCTCGGTCAGGACCTGTTCGCGACCGCGCAGTTCCTGCTCACGCAGGACGGCATCTCGAAGGTCGCCGACGAGTCGGTCTACGTCGACGGGGTGGATCCCTCGCCTGCGGAGGCCGCGGCGCAGTGAGTGCCGTCGCCTCGGTCGGGAACGGCCACGACCTCGCGGTCGTCGTCGCGGGCCTGGAACAGCGCTTCCAGGCCCGCGGCACCGAGGTCCGTGCCCTCGACGAGATCGACCTGGTGATCCAGCCGGGCGAGTTCGTCACGCTGGCCGGACCCTCGGGCTGTGGCAAGACGACCCTGCTGCGACTCATCGCGGGCTTCCTGCCGCCCACCTCGGGCACGATCGAGGTGGGCGGCAGGGCCGTGAGCGGGCCCGGAGCCGAGCGCGGCGTCGTCTTCCAGCGGCCGACGCTCTACCCGTGGCTCGACGTGCGCGCGAACGTCGCACTCGGGCCGCGCCTGCGCGGCCTCGGCAAGGCCGAGCGGAACCGCATCGCCGACCACCACCTCGAGTTAGTCGGCCTGACGGACTCGGCGCGGCTACGCCCGTACGAGTTGTCCGGCGGCATGCAGCAGCGCGCGCAGATCGCCCGCGTGCTCGCGAACGATCCCGAGATCGTGCTCATGGACGAGCCCTTCGGCGCCCTCGACGCGCTGACCCGCGAACGCCTGCAGGACGAGCTGCTGACGATCTGGCGCGAGACCGGCAAGACGATCCTGTTCATCACGCACGACGTCGAGGAGGCGGTCTTCCTGGGCACCCGCGTTCTTGTGATGAGCCCGCGACCCGGACGGATCGTGTTCGACGAGCCGGCCCGGTTCTCGACCGAGCACCGGCAGATCCCGCCCGAGGACCTGCGCGCCCTGCCGGAGTTCTCGGCTCTCGTCAACCGGGTCCGCGCGGCGATCCGACACTGATCCGGCACCCACCTGATGTGGGACTCTGGTGCCGATCGAGGAGGTCGAACGATGAGGATCGCGATCGCCGGCGGCACGGGAGTCGTCGGATCACGCACGGCCGAGGCGTTGACGGACGGCGGGCACGAGGTCGTGCTGCTGACCCGCGGCCACGGGGTCGACCTGCTCAGCGGGTCGGGGGCGGACGCGGCGCTGGCCGGCGTGGACGCCGTGGTCGACACGCTCAACGTGTCGACCGTGTCGGCGCGCAAGGCCACGGAGTTCTTCACGACCGCGACGGGCCACCTCGTGTCGGCGGCCCACCGCGCCGGGGTCGGTCACGTGGTGCTGCTGTCGATCGTCGGCATCGACCGCATCCCCCACGACTACTACGCGGGCAAGCTGGCGCAGGAGCGCGTCGTCGAGGACGGGCCGGTCCCGTCGACGATCCTGCGCGCGACCCAGTTCCACGAGTTCGCGGGACAACTGCTCGAGCGGACGTCCCTGGGGCCCCTGCACCTGGCGATCCGCGCGCGGGTCCAGCCGATCGCGGCGCGCGAGGTGGGGGCCCGGCTCGCGGCCCTGGCCACCGGCACGCCGCTCGGTCGCGCCGCCGATCTCGCGGGGCCTCGCGAGGAGGCACTCCACGAGATGATGCGCGCGTACGCACGGCACACCGGAACCGGCGGACGGTTCCTCACGGTCAGCCTGCCGGGCAGGCAGATGCGCGGGATGCGCCAGGGCCTCGCCCTGCCCGGCCCTGACGCCGATCTCGGCCGTCAGACGTTCGCCGACTGGCTCGCCGACCTCGAGTGAGGCGCGAGCCGCACCGTCTCAGCGACGCTCGCGGGCGTTCATCTGGGTCAGCGTCGCCCACATCACCACGACGTTGAAGACGAGAATCGCGATCGCCCACCACGGGTAGTAGGGGATCCACGCGAAGGACGCCACGGCGCCGATCGCCGCGACCGCAGCGCCCGTGACGACGGCCCACGTCTTGCCCAGGACCAGGCACACGCCGACCGCGACCGCGAGCGCGCCCAGGACGAGGTGGATCCAGCCCCACCCCGTCAGGCTCAACGCGTAGACGTACTCCTGCCCGACGACGTACAGGTCGTCCTTCGCCAGGGCCGAGATGGCCGCCAGGATCTGGAACACGCCGACCGTCGCGAGCATCGCGCCGGCGAAGCTGATCACTCCGGACGAGATCGCGCTCTCCTTGTCGGTGGGCCGCGGGGGCTGGTAGCTGCTCATCATGCACTCCTCAGATGGGTCGTCGATCGATCGTGCTCGCCGGGTCCGGGACCGTCAGGCGAGCGCCTTGGCCTTGAGCGCCGCGAACTCCTCGTCCGTGATCGCACCGGAGTCGAGCAGCTTCTTGGCCGAGGCGATCTCGTCCGCCGGTGACGACGACGCCACGGTGCGGATGTAGGCGTCGGTGTCCGCCTTGGCCTGGTTGAGCTGGGCGGCCGAACGACGGGCCATGCCGCCGCCGCGCGCGATCAGGTAGACCAGTGCCGTGATCGCCGGCAGGAAGATCAGGAAGAAGACCCACACGGCCTTCAACCAGCCCGACAGCTCCTGATCACGGAACAGGTCGATGATGATGTTGAACAAGACCATGAGGTAGGCCATGAAGAAGAAGATCGTCACGGTCCACCAGAAGAACTCCCAGAAACTGTCCATGCCGACACTCTGACACCAATTCCAGCCGTTGTGACCCAACTGCGTGGTGAGTCGCGTGTCACGATCGTCGCCGGCGCACCGTCCACGTGGTGCCCGCGGCGAGCGTCACGAGGGCGAATACCGCCGCCGCGACGGCTTCGGCGCCGGCTCCGGCACTCGTCGGAGCGGGACTCGACGCCCGCAGCGACGGGTCGACCGTCGCACTCGTCGCGACGAATCGCGGTGCCGGATACGGGTCGTCGTCGGCCTTCCCGGTCCACTCGTACGGCTCGGCCCCGCGGCAGGCCTGGACCACCGGGAAGGGCACCGTGTCGCCCGGACTCGCCCCGACGCGGGCCGTGACCACGAACTCCGCGCGTCGACCGTCCGGGATCCCCGGACCGGTCCACACGACGGTGTCGCCGTCGATCCGGTGGCTCCACCCGTCGGGCTCGCCGGCGCCGAGGACGGCGGTGTGGTCGGGAACCGTGAGGGTGAGCTCGTCGGTCGGCTCCTGGCCCTGGCAGCCGTGGTCGAACGAGAACACGAGGTCGACGGTGCCGTCCCCGTGCGGCCGGACGGCGTCGAGCAGGACGTGGGCCTGAGCCGGACCGGCGGCCAGGACGAGGCAGGTCAGCAGCGCCGCCGCGATCGTGCGGGCGAGGATGCGCAGGCTCATGGGATCTCCACCGTTCCGGTGACGACGGGGTTCTCGAACTCGCTGAGCCGGACGGACAGCGTGATCGTCCACGCACCGGGCAGCGGCAGGTCGCACGTGGCCTCCCACGTGCCGGGCCCGGACGCCGACAGCGGCCGCTCCAACGGGCCGATGTCGTTGGCCTTCAGCGCGACCGAGAGGCTCGGCGTCCCGAGGACGTCGACGGGTTGGTCGTCCTCGCCGGTGACCGAGACCTGCACGGCGTTGACGCCGCGCCGCACGGGCGTGACCACGACCGTCGCGCGCGTCGTGTCGTCCAACGGCAGGTCGAGGGTCTGCGAGGCGATGCGCGGCTGCGTGACGGCGGACCGCGCGGGCGGCGTCTGGGTGACGAGCACGGAGGTCGCGAGGAGCACCGCGCCGATCAGACCGGCCTCGACGCGCACCGACCGGGTCAGGGTCCGCTCGGCCGCGGCGTCGCCGCGATCCTCGATCCGGGCCCGGAGGCCGAACCGGTTCCAGGCGGCGATCGCGAGCACAGGCAGGACGAGTGCCGACTTGAGCAGGACGAGCCGGCCGTAGTCGGTCTCCCACAGGCCCGCCAGCGAGTGACCGATCCGCCAGTAGAGCGCGACGCCGGCGACCAGCAGCGCCGCCACGGCCCAGCCCGCGACCTCGGAGAACCGGGAGATCAGCAGGGCCCGGGTCTTCGGTCGCAGGCGCGGCTGCACCGTCAGGCAGATCCCGAGCGCGATCAGCCCACCCCACCAGACCGCGCCGGCGACGACGTGCACGAGATCGGCGGTCAGGACCAGCCAGGCCGGGCCGAAGCTCCGGGTGTGGCCGACGACGGCGAGCGACCCCAGGGCCAGTGCCGCGCCCGCGACCGACACCACCGGACGGTCGCGGTACAGGGCCGCGAGCGCGACCGCGGTGCCGAGCAGCACGAGGTCCGCCGCCAAGAGGGCGGGCGAGTCCGCCGCGCCCGGCCACGTCGAGGCGTCGAGGATCGCCGACAGCGACCGGCCCGACTCCCACAGGGCCGACAGCGGCACGAGGGCGACCTGCCCCACCACGCCAACCACTCCGGCCGTCGTCGCGACCCGGCGCAGCCGGGGCCCCGCGACCTCGTGACGCGCCACGGCGGACGGCGCCATCATCGCGACGAACCCGACGATGCCGGCCATCGCCAGCAGGCCCGCGTACCGCGCCGCCTCGGCGCCGATCCGGACGAGGTTGACCTCGCGCTGCTCGCTGCCCGTCGGCACCTGCACGACCGAGGACGAGGGCGCTCCGACCGAGAACGTGAAGCCGCCGGCGACGGGGTGGGTGTCGGCCGAGACGACGCGCCACGACACGACGTACGTGCCCCGCGCGAGTGCGGTTTCCGGTCGGAAGGTCAGCACGTCGTCGCGGACTGCGATCTCGGCGTCGATCGGCGCGCCGGCGGCGTCCAGCAACTGGTTCCCCGCGGCCGGCAGCGACACCGGCTCGTCGAACGTCACGGTGACCCGATCCGGCGCGGTGGCCACGACCTGGCCGTCGGCCGGATCGGTGGCCACCGGCCGCGCGTGCGCGAACGCCGCGGCCGGCCACGCGACCAGCACGATCAGGGTCCCGGCGAACAGGACGCGCCATCGCGCTCGCCGGGAGGCTGCGGGCATCACGCGGAGGCCCGGCTCCGCGCCAGTGCGGTGCCACCGACCCCGAGGCCGAGCGCGCCGAGCACGACGCCGGTCCAGCCGAGGACGTTCGAGCCGTCGGAGTCGTCCGACGCCGCGGCGGGCTCATCGGACTCCCCCGCATGACCGTGATCGCCGTCCTCGGCCGCGGTCGTCTCGAGGAACGGCGCCGGCGACTCGGGCTCGTCCTGGCCCTCCTCGTAGGTCTGCGTCCAGGCGGTCTCGCCCTGCTCACACGTCTGGATGACCGGGAAGACGAGCTTCTCGCCCTCCTGCGCCGGGAGCTGGAGCGACAGCGCCATCGTGTCGCGGTAGCCGTCCGGCAGGGCGGACTTCGCGGTGTAGACGACCTGCGCGACCCGTTCGGTGTACTGGCCGCCGTGACCGTCGTCGACGGGCGTGTCGAGCTTCTCCATCTGCTTGCGGACCGTCCAGTTCGGGTTCACGGTGGGCGTCACCGCGATGACCTGCTCGGGCATCTTGACGGTGACCTCGGTCGTCGGCGAGCCGTCGCAGCCGTGGCCGACCGAGAAGGTCAGGACGGTGTACGAGCCGGCCGCCGTCGTCGAGGGCGTCACGGTGACGTGGGCCGAGGCGATCGCGGCCGAGGCCAGCACCAGTCCGGAGGCGCCGGCGACGGACGCGAGGGCACGCAGGACGGGGCGAAGGGCAGGGTGGGACGAGGACATGGGGTTCTCCTGAGTTCACGGGATGCCTGCCGGTGGCAGGCGCTAGCGACCGCGCGACCGACGGTCGCGAGGTGGGACGGAACGAGCTCAGGCAGGCGGTGGGCCGCGGCGGGTGACGACGTCGTCGAGCACGCTCGGCAGCGCCATCGACAGCGCCGTGGCGCGGACCGTCGGCGCGGTCGCCACGACCGGACGCGCCACGAGCAGCGGTCGCAGGCGTCGGGTCCACGACTCCCACAGCGCCCACCAGGTCCGCTCGACGTGCGCGATGGCCAGGCCCGTCGCGCCAAGCGCCAGCGCGTGCCACGCCAGCATCGTCGGCGACGGGGCCATCAGGTGACCGTGGACGTATCCGGACAGCAGGTGGACCACGACCTGCGGAACGGCCAGCAGTCCGATCACGACGGCGAGCGACAGCCGTCGCCTCGCCGCCCACCAGGCCGCGCCGGTCGCCGCGGCGACCACCGGCACGAGGACGACCACGGGAGGCGTCGTCCCCTCGCCGAGTGCGTGGGCGACCGTCGCGGTCAGCGTCACCCACAGGCCGATCGACGCGGCCCGCACGAAGCGAGCGAGCGACGATCCGGGGGCGAGCACGCACAGCATCCTAATGACCGGCGCCGACCGCCCGGCGTGCGGCTGCTGCGAGACTGGAGCCGTGCGCCTCGTCGACCTGCTCCCTGCCGACGGCGACGAGGACGGGGTCTACGCCGCGATCACGGACTGGGTCGCCGAGCGCGGGCTGACCCTCTACCCGGCCCAGGACGAGGCGATCCTGGAGTGCGTCGCCGGCTCGAACGTCGTCCTCGCGACCCCGACCGGATCGGGCAAGTCGCTCGTCGCCACCGCGGCGATCGCGGCGGCCCTCGCGCGCGACGAGTGCTGCGTGTACACCGCCCCGATCAAGGCGCTCGTGAGCGAGAAGTTCTTCGACCTGTGCGAGGTGTTCGGCGCCGAGAACGTCGGCATGGTCACCGGTGACGCGGCGGTGAACGCCGATGCGCCGATCATCGCCGCGACGGCGGAGATCCTCGCGAACCAGGCGCTGCGCGAGGGCGCCGACGCCGACCTCGGCCTCGTCGTGATGGACGAGTTCCACTTCTACGCCGACCCCGAGCGCGGCTGGGCGTGGCAGGTGCCGCTCATCGAGCTGCCGCAGGCGCAGTTCCTGCTCATGTCGGCGACCCTGGGCGACACGACCGGCCTGATCGCCGACCTGGAGCGCCGCACCGGCCGCGACACGGCCCTGGTCGCCTCGGCCGAGCGGCCCGTGCCGCTCGTCGGCGAGTACGTGACCACGACCGTCCACGACACGCTCGAGCAACTCGTCGAGACCGGACAGACCCCCGTCTACGTCGTCCACTTCACGCAGGCGTCGGCCGTCGAGCGTGCCCAGGCGGTGACGAGCGCCAAGATCGCCACCCGGGCGGAGCGCGACGCGATCGCCGCCCACCTCGGCGAGTTCCGGTTCACCTCCGGCTTCGGCAAGACGCTGTCGCGACTGATCCGCGCCGGGGTGGGCGTGCACCACGCGGGCATGCTCCCCCGGTACCGACGCCTCGTCGAGACCCTCGCCCAGCAGGGCCTGCTCAAGGTCATCTGCGGCACCGACACCCTCGGCGTCGGCATCAACGTGCCGATCCGCACGGTCCTGTTCAGTGGCCTGACGAAGTTCGACGGCACGCGCCAGCGGCAGCTGCAGGTCCGCGAGTTCCAGCAGATCGCGGGGCGCGCCGGGCGGGCGGGCTTCGACACGATCGGCCACGTCGTCGCCGAGGCGCCCGAGCACGAGATCGAGAACGCGCGGCTCGTCCGCAAGGCCGGGGACGACCCGAAGAAGCTCAAGCGGATCCAGCGCAAGCGAGCGCCCGAGGGCTTCGTCTCGTGGGGCCAGGCGACGTTCGAGCGACTCATGACCGGCACCCCCGAGCCGCTCGGCTCGTCGATGCGGATCAGTCACGCGATGGTGCTCGACGTGCTCAGCCGCCCCGGCGACGCCCGCGAGGCGCTGGCCCGCCTGATCGAGGAGTCGGGCGAGACGCCGGAGTCCAGGTCACGGCTCGTGGCACGCGTCGACGCGATCATCGAGTCACTGCTGGCCGGCGGCGTCGTCGAGCCGATCGACCCGCCGGACGCCGAGGGCCGCACGCTGCGGCTGACGGTCGACCTGCAGCAGAACTTCGCGCTCAACCAGCCGCTGTCGCCCTTCGCGGTGGCGGCGCTCGACCTGCTGGACCTCGAGTCCGAGCACCATGCGATGGACGTCGTGTCGGTGATCGAGGCGACCCTGGAGGATCCGCGCCCCGTCATCACGGCGCAGCGGAACCGGGCTCGTGGCGAGGCGGTCGCCGAGATGAAGTCCGAGGGCATCGAGTACGACGAGCGGATGGAGCTGCTCGAGGAGGTCGCGCACCCGCAGCCGCTGCGCGAGCTGCTCGAGGCCGGCTACGAGGCCTACCGCCTCGGCCACCCGTGGGTCGCCGACCACGAGCTGCGACCGAAGTCCGTGGTGCGCGAGATGTGGGAGCGCGCGATGACGTTCACCGAGCTCGTGTCGGAGTACCAGCTGGCCCGCTCCGAGGGACTCGTCCTGCGCTACCTCGCGGACGCGTACAAGACCCTGTCGCGCACGGTCCCGGTGACGGCGCGCACGGACGAGCTCAACGACGTGATCGAGTGGCTGGGCGAGTTGGTGCGCCAGACGGACTCGAGTCTGTTGGACGAGTGGGAGGCGCTCATCCACCCGGGCACCGATCCCGAGGCCGTGCGGCCGATCGGCCAGGGCGGCGCACCCCCGCGCCCGCTCACCGGCAATCCGCGCGCGTTCCGGGTGCTCGTGCGCAACGCCCTGTTCCGGCGGGTCGAACTGGCCGCGCTGGGCCGCTGGGACGCACTCGGCGATCTCGACGGCGATGCGGGCTGGGACGCCGCGGCGTGGCACGAGGCGATCTCGCGGTATCGCGAGGACTACCCCGACGTGGCCCAGCCGATCGGCACCGGGCCGGACGCGCGCGGGCCGTCGCTGTTCGACGTCACCGAGGGCGCCGACCACTGGGTCGTGCGGCAGACCTTCGACGATCCGCAGCGCGACCGCGACTGGGGCTTCACCGCCCGGGTCGACCTGCCCGCCAGCGATGCCGCTGGCGAGCCGGTCGTCCGGCTGGAGTCGGTCGGCCCCTTCGGCTGAGCCGGTCGACTCAGTAGCTGCGTGCCTCTTCGCGAAGGCGGCTCAGGGCCCAGATCGCGGCGATGTCGAACGCGATCAGCGCGATCGACCACCACGGCGTGTAGGGCAGCCAGGCGAAGTTGGCGATCGCCGAGATGATCGCCAGCGCGATGCCCGCGACGAGCGCCCAGCTCTGCTGGATCCAGACGCCGAAGCCGACGGCGATCAGCAGGGCGCCGATGATCAGGTGGATCCAGCCCCAGGACGTCAGGTCGAGCGCGAACACGTAGTTCGGCGTCGTGACGAAGACGTCGTCGTTCGCGAGTGCGGCAATGGACTGGATGATCTGGAACACGCCGATCGTGACGAGGGCGGCGCCGGCGAAGCTGCCGACGCCGACGGCCCACGGGCCGGCGCTACGGGTCGGTTGGGTCATGGTGGTCTCCATTCGAGTTTTTTCGATTGTGGAGTATTGCGACCAGATTCGTCACCACCCGTGACGGGGTGGCTTGCGTCGGGCCAACGTCTCGGTCGGCGAGGTCGCTACTTCGACGACGGGCTGCTCGAGGGACTCGAGGCGCTCGCCGGGGTCCGGCTCGAGAAGTCCGCGGCGGCATCCTGCGCGTCGGCGATGGCCTTCTCCAGGGCCGCGATCGTGGCTGCGTCGACCGTTCCGGTGGGCTTGACGCCCAGCTCGGTCTGGAAGTCCTCGAGCGCCGCGGTCAACTCGGGCGTCCACTCCCCGTCGACCGGACCGTCCCAGAAGCCGGCGAGCTTGAGCGTCTGCTGGAGCGCCGCCGTGGACGCCGTCGCGGCCTGGGCGATGGCGCCGCCCTTCGCGACGAGGTCGGCCTGGAGCGCGGCGGCGGTCGCCTTGTCGACGGCTCCGGTGGCCGGCAGTCCGTGGGCCTGCTGCAGCGCCTTCACGGCGTCGACCGTCGCGGGGCCGTGGACGCCGTCGACGTCCCCGTCGTAGTAGCCCGCGTCGGACAGCGACTGCTGCAGCGTCGTGGTGTACTGGCGGACTGCTGCCTCGGCCTGCACCGCCTGCTCGTCCGTGAGGCAGCCGGCGTCGGCGAAGAGCCGCAGCCAGGACAGCTCCAGGGCCACGGCGGCCGCGTTGAACTGCTGCGAGGCCTGCGCCAGCGGGGTCCCGTCCGTGATGCCCTCCAGCGCGGCGGCGAACTGCGACTCGGCCTGCTCGACGCGGTCGACCGTCGCGGCGGGCGCCAGCGGCTTCGGAGTACTCGATGCCGTCGCCGTGGTCTCGGCGGACGAGTCCTTCGCGGCGGCCAGGTCCGCCTTCGCCTCGGCCAGCTCCCGCGTCGCGTCCGTGACGTCCTGCTGCGCCTCGACGGCGGCCTCCGCCCCGTCCATCGCGTCCTCGCGAGGGTCCTCGAGATCGGCGCCCGCGTCCCGGACGTCGCCGACGGTCGTGGTGGTCTCGGTCAGCACGTCGCCGTACCGGTCCAGCGACGTGATGTAGCTCTTGCTCGCGCCGCAGAACTCCTCGGAGGTCTCCGTGAAGTCGGCCTTGGCGTCCGCGAGGTCTTTCTCCTTCGCCGCGACCCGGGCCTCGGCGGCCTTGAGCGCCGCGTCGCCGTCCCCCTCGCCGCAGCCGGCCAGGCTGAGCGTCAGGACGGCCCCGACGGCAGCGAGTGCCACCGACGTTCGGGGTCGGCGGGCGTCCGGTCGGCGCGCGATCCGTGCCATGGCGGCCTCCTCGGGACCTGCACTCGGGGCCTGGCGCCTCCGACGGAGCAGCGAGCAAGGCTCGCGCGGCCAAGGTAGCGGGCCCCGGGGGATCGTCGCCACCGCCTGTATCGGGTGAAGCACCGGCACGGGAGACGAGAAACGGCCCGTGATTCCAGTTCAACACCGGAATCACGGGCCGTTTACGCTGGTAGCCCCGACGGGATTCGAACCCGCGCTACCGCCTTGAGAGGGCGGCGTGCTAGGCCGCTACACAACGGGGCCAGCGGTGAAAACGCTATCAGATCGCTCTGTCGGCGTTCTCGCTGGGGTACTAGGACTCGAACCTAGAATGGCGGTACCAGAAACCGCTGTGTTGCCAATTACACCATACCCCAAGGGGTATCGGATCACTGTCTCGCGACCGCTCTCCGAACCGAGGAACCACTTTACCGGACGGGTGCTGGAGCACCCAAATCGGCCCCCGGACGACTGATCTTGAGGCGTTCGGGTGGCTATACCCACCCGAACGCAGAAAGATCCGTGACCCGCGGGGCTCGAGCCGTCAGAGGACGGCGTCGAGGCGGGCCAGGGAGGTGTCGCGGCCGAGCAGCTCCATCGACTCGAACAGCGGCGGGCTGATCCGGCGGCCGGTGACGGCGACGCGCACGGGGCCGAACGCGACGCGCGGCTTGAGGCCACGCTCCTCGATCAGCGCGAGGCGCAGGGCCGCCTCGATGCCCTCGGTGGACCACTCCCCGAGCCCGTCCAGCGCGTCGCGCGCGGCCTTCACGACCTCGAGGCCCTCGGGCGCCAACTGCTTCGCGGCGTCGTCGGGATCGACCGTGAAGTCGTCGCCGGCGAACAGGAAGGCGAGCATCTCGGCCGCCTCGGTGAGCAGGTTGCTGCGCTCCTGCACGAGCGGTGCCGCCTGCGCGACGAGCGCCGGATCGACGCCGGCGGGCAGGTACGGCAGCAGGCGCGACACGAACTCGTCGGCCGACAGCATCCGCACGTGGTCGCCGTTGATCGCCTCGCACTTCTTGATGTCGAAGCGCGCCGGGTTCGGGTTGACGCGCTCCACCTCGAACGCCGCCGTCATCTCGGTCATCGTGAAGATGTCGCGGTCCTCGGCGATCGACCAGCCGAGCAGGGCGAGATAGTTCAGCAGGCCCTCGGGCAGGAAGCCCTGGTCGCGGTAGCCGAGCAGGTTCGACTCCGGATCGCGCTTGGACAGCTTCTTGTTGCCCGAGCCCATGACGTAGGGCAGGTGCCCGAAGCGCGGCGTGAAGCCGCTGCCCACGCCGATCTGCGCGAACGCCTCGTACAGGGCCATCTGGCGCGGGGTGGACGACAGGATGTCCTCGCCGCGCAGGACGTGCGTGATCCCCATGAGCGCGTCGTCGGTCGGGTTCGTGAGCGTGTAGAGCGGCTGACCGTTGGCGCGCACGATCACGAAGTCCTGCACGTTCTCGGCACCGAACGTGATCGGGCCACGGACGAGGTCGTCGAACGTCCAGTCCTTCTCGGGCATCTTGAACCGGATGACGGGCTGGCGCCCCTGCGCCTCGAACGCCGCCTGCTGCTCGGGCGTGAGGTCGCGGTGCAGGCCGTCGTAGCCGCTCGGGCGGCCCTCGGCGCGCGCCTGCTCGCGGCGCTGCTCCAACTCCTCGGCGCTGTCGTAGGCCTTGTACGCGAACCCGGCCTCGAGCAGGCGCTGCGCGACGTCGGCGTACACGTCCATCCGCTGGCTCTGCCGGTACGGGCCGTTCGGTCCGCCGACCTCGACGCCCTCGTCCCAGTCCAGGTCCAGCCACCGCATGACGTCGATCAGCAGGTCGTACGACTCCTGGCTGTCACGGCTCGCGTCGGTGTCCTCGATCCGGAACACGAACCGACCGCCGTGGTGCCGCGCGAACGCCCAGCTGAACAGCGCCGTGCGGGCCATCCCGACGTGCGGGTTGCCGGTCGGCGAGGGGCAGAACCGCGCGACGACGTCCGCGCCGGTCGCCTCGGTCCATCGGGTCTCACTCATCGTCCACCACCGGGTTCGTCAGGGTGCCCAGACCGTCGATCGTGACGGACACGGAGTCGCCGGGCGTCATCTGGCCGACACCGTCGGGCGTCCCGGTCAGGATCACGTCGCCGGGCAGCAGGGTCATGAAGCTGGTCACGTACTGCAGGATCGTCGGCACGTCGAACACCATGTCCGCCGTGCGGCCGTCCTGCTTCGTCTCACCGTTCAGGGTCGTGCGCACGCGCACGTCGGACGGGTCGAAGTCGGTCTCGATCCACGGGCCGAGCGGGCAGAACGTGTCGAAGCCCTTCGCCCGCGCCCACTGGCCGTCCGTGGCCTGCAGGTCGCGCGCCGTCACGTCGTTCGCCACGGTGTAGCCGTAGATCACCTTGCTCGCGTCCTCGAGCGTGAGGTTGCGGCAGATCCGGCCGATCACGATCGCCAGCTCACCCTCGAAGTGCACGTTCTGCGACTGCTTGGGGTGGAAGATGGGCTCGCCCGGCCCGATGACGGACGTGTTCGGCTTGAGGAAGATCAGCGGCTCCTTGGGCACCTCGCCGCCCATCTCGGCCGCGTGCGCGACGTAGTTCTTGCCGACGCACACCACCTTGCTGCGCGGGATGACCGGCGCGAGCAGCCGCACGTCGTCGAGTGGGATCTTCTCTCCCGTCAGCTCCAGCGGAGTGTAGAGAGGGTCGCCCTTGACGGGCGCGATGATCTGGGTGTCGCCATCGGCACCGATGACCCCGAAACGGGGGTCGTCGTCGCCGGCGAATCGAGCCACGCGCATGACTGCCAGCCTATCGGGAGACTCCGACCGCGGCGTCAGCCGTCAGGCGGAGCCGTAGCGCCGTTGCCGGGTGGCGTACTCCTCGACCGCGGTCCAGAAGGCCCGGCGGTCGACGTCCGGCCACGCAATGTCGCTGAACACGAGCTCGGCGTACGCCGACTGCCAGGGCAGGAAGTTGCTCGTGCGCTGCTCGCCGGACGTGCGCCAGAACAGGTCGACGTCGGGCATCCACGGCTCGTCGAGGTAGCGCGCGAACGTGGCCTCGGTGACCTTGTCCGGGTTGACGCGGCCGGCGCGGACGTCGCGGGCCAGCGCCGCGGCGGCATCGGCGATCTCGGCCCGGCCGCCGTAGTTGACGCACATCGTCAGGGTGCAGACGGTGTTGTCCTTCGTCAGCTCCTCGGCGGTCTCGAGCTCGGTGATGACGCTGCGCCACAGTCGAGGCCGGCGACCGGCCCAGCGGACGCGCACCCCCAGCTCGTGCATCTCGTCGCGACGCCGGCGGATCACGTCGCGGTTGAAGCCCATGAGGAACTTCACCTCTTCAGGCGACCGCTTCCAGTTCTCGGTGCTGAAGGCGTACGCGCTGACGGCCTTGACGCCGATCTCGATCGCGCCCTCGACGACGTCGAACAGGGCGGCCTCGCCGGCCTTGTGACCCTCGGTCCGGGGCAGCCCGCGCTCCTTCGCCCACCGACCGTTGCCGTCCATGACGATCGCGACGTGCCGGGGCACCTGGTCGGGGTCGAGCCGCGGCGGCTGGGCCCCCGAGGGATGGGGCGTCGGGGGTCGGGTCATCGATCCACGTGGGCCAGGGAGCGCAGACCGCGCTCGAGATGCCAGGACAGGTAGTTCGCGACGATGCCGCCGGCCTCGCGCCGGGACCGCTCGTCGGCCAGCGCGACCGCGGGCCAGTCGCCCGCCAGCAGCCCCGCGAGCAGCGCGACCGTGGTGGCGGCGGGCACCGACGACCCGGGGACGCGGCAGCCGTCGCACAGCATGCCGCCGGAGCCGGCGTTGAAGTGCCGGTGAGGTCCTTCGAGGCCGCAACGCGCGCACGCGTCGAACGACGGGGCGTATCCCGCGATCGCGAGGGAGCGCAGCTGGAACGAGTCGAGCAGGACGCCGGGCGGCTGGCGGTGCTCGGTGAGGGCTCGCAGCGCGCCGACGAGCAGGTGGTACTGGGGCACGGACGGCTCGGCGGTGTCGGCCACGAGCCGCTCGGCGGTCTCGAGCATCGCGGTGCCGGCGGTGTAGGCGGCGTAGTCGGCGCCGAGGTGCGCGGCGAACGGGTCGATCGTCTCGACCTGCGCGACGATGTCGAGCGTGCGGCCCTCCGCGAACTGGACGTCGACGTGCATGAACGGCTCGAGCCGGCCGCCGAATCGGCTGGACGTCTTGCGGACCCCCCGGCCGACCGCGCGGACCACGCCGCGCCCGCGCGTGAGCATCGTGACGATGCGGTCGGCCTCGCCCAGCTTCTGGGTGCGCAGGACGACACCGGAGTCGCGATAGGTGCCCACGGTCCCATTGTGCCCGCCGTGGCCGACCGTCCTGCGTAGGCTGACCGCATGCTGCTCGACGATCGGCCGCGCGCGGCCCTGGGCGTGTGGCCCACTCCCCTGCAGGACGTCGACGGACTGTGGAGGAAGCGCGAGGACCTGAGCGGCTTCGGCTTCGGCGGCAACAAGGTCCGCAAGCTGGAGTTCCTACTGGGCGACGCGCTCGCGAAGGGCCAGCACCACGTCGTGACGTTCGGTGCGCTCCAGTCGAACCACGTCCGCGCGACCGCCGCCGCGTGCGCCCGGCTCGGGCTGCACCTCGATGCGGTCGCCGTCCAGGCGGTGCCGCGCGACGACCTCGACTACGTGGCCTCGGGGAACGCGATGCTGACCGAGCTGTACGGCGCCACCCGGCACGTCGTGGCCGACGACGAGGCGGCCGGCGCGCTCGCGCTGTCGCTGGTGGAGCGGCACGGCGACGATCTCGCGATCGTGATGCCGGGCGGATCGGACCGGATCGGCACGCTCGGACACGTCGACTCGGCGCTCGAGCTGTACACGCAGCTGACCTTCGACCCGCGCGAGGTCGTGGTCGCCGCCTCCACGTGCGGCACGATGGCCGGGCTCGTGATCGGCCTCGCGGAGGCCGACGTCGACACGGTCGTGCGCGGCGTGTGCGTCTACCACTCGCTCGAACAGACCGAGGCGACGTTGCGCGACCTGCTGGCCCAGACGTCCGAGGAGCTGGGCGTGCCGGTCCCCGACGACGACCGGTGGGTGCTCGACGACTCGCAGTTCGGCGACGGCTACGGCATCCCCACGGCCGCCGGGCTCGCCGAGATCCACCGCCTCGCGACGACCGCCGGGATCACCCTCGACCCGGTCTACACGGCCAAGGCCTATGCCGCGATCCCCCGCGACCCCGACCTGCGCCGCGACACGGTCTTCCTGCACACCGGCGGCGGACCGTCGCTCTTCGCGTACCGGTCCGCGCTGGCGTGACGGATCAGCCGAAGTCGACGCCCTGGGCGAGCGGCAGCTCGGTCGAGTAGTTGATCGTGTTGGTGGCCCGGCGCATGTAGTTGCGCCATGCGTCGGAGCCGGACTCGCGGCCACCGCCGGTGTCCTTCTCGCCGCCGAACGCGCCGCCGATCTCCGCACCGGACGTCCCGATGTTGACGTTCGCGATGCCGCAGTCGGACCCCGGCGCCGAGACGAAGAGCTCGGCCTCGCGGACGTCCAGCGTGAAGATCGCGCTCGACAGCCCCTGGGCGACGTCGTTGTGCAGGCCGATCGCCTCGTCCAGGTCGGAGTACGTCAGCACGTAGAGCAGCGGCGCGAACGTCTCGGCCTTCACGATGTCGGTCTGCGCAGGCATGTCGACGATCGCCGGGTGCACGTAGTGACCACCCTCGACCGCATCGGCGACCGAGCCGCCGGTCAGGACGGTGCCGCCGTCGGAGCGGGCCTGGTCGATCGCCTTCTCGAACGCCGCCGCGGCGGACGCGTCGACGAGCGGCCCGACGAGGGTGCCGGAGTCCAGCGGGGAGCCGATCGGCAGCGTCTCGTACGCCGCCACGAGCCGCTCCACGAGCTCGTCCTTGATCGACTCGTGGGCGATGACACGGCGCAGCGACGTGCACCGCTGGCCGGCGGTGCCGACGGCGGAGAACACGATGCCGCGCACCGCCAGGTCGAGATCGGCCGAGGGCGCGATGACGGCGGCGTTGTTGCCGCCGAGCTCGAGCAGCGTGCGGCCGAGCCGGGCCGCGACGCGCGGGGCGACCTCCTTGCCCATGCGGGTCGAGCCCGTGGCCGAGACGAGCGGGACACGCGGGTCGTCGACGAGCGCCTCGCCGACCTCGCGCGCGCCCACGACGACCTCCAGCAGGCCCTCGGGAGCACCGGCGCGGCGGGCAGCCTCCGCGGCGATCGCCCGGCAGGCCAGCGCCGTCAGCACGGTCTTCTCCGACGGCTTCCACACGACGGTGTCACCGCACACGAACGCGAGCGCGGCGTTCCACGACCACACCGCGACCGGGAAGTTGAACGCACTGATCACGCCCACGACGCCGAGCGGGTGCCACTGCTCCATCATCCGGTGCCCGGGCCGCTCGCTCGCGATCGTGAGCCCGTGCAGCTGGCGCGAGAGGCCGACCGCGAGGTCGCAGACGTCGATCATCTCCTGCACCTCGCCGAGGCCCTCCGAGACGATCTTCCCGGCCTCGATCGTGACGAGCGCGCCGAGGTCGTCCTTGTGCTCACGCAACAGGTCGCCCAGCTCGCGGACGAAGCCTCCGCGCACGGGGGCGGGAACGGTGCGCCACTGCTCGAAGGCGGCGTGGGCGCGTCCGACGGCCGCGCCGACCGAGTCGGCCGTGTCGGCGGACAGCCGGCCGAGCTCGGAGCCGTCGATCGGGGTGCGACACACGATCTGCCCGTCCGGCGTGAACGGCAGGTCGGCGCCCAGCCGCTCGAAGATCTGCGAGACGTCGTCTGCAACGGTCATGGATCGACCTTTCCGTGGGAGGCGAAGAGTTGGCCGGAGGTGGTGGCGAGCAGGTCGGCCAGCCGGATGTCCTCCTGGCGGACGAAGCCCGTGTCGGGCAGGACGCCCGAGGCGACCAGCTCGACGACCGACACGGCGCTGGCCGCCGTCGTCCAGCTGATGGCGCGCCACGGACGGCCGTCGATGTCGATCGGCAGGTAGCCGCGGACGTGGTTCTCGCGGAACGGCTGCCCCTCGAGGACGCCCTCGACCGCCGCGTGCATGTAGACGACATCGTCGTTGACCGGCGGCTTGGCGTCGACGAGGATCCGGCCGACCAGCTCGCGCTCGTCGCGCAGGTTCAGCTCGTCGAACAGGAAGTGCATCTGGCGGAAGTGACCGGGGTACCGCAGCGTCTTGTAGTCGAGCCGCTGGACGCGGCCCTCGTACGTCTGGCACATCGTGCCGAGTCCGCCCGACGTCAGGGCGGCCTCCAGCTCGATGCCGCCGATGAAGACGCGCTCCTTCTCGGTCATGGCGGGCACCATCTTGCGGTCGCCCGAACGCAGCACCTCGCAGTCGTTGAGGTACTCGTTGACGACGCCCTCGGCCGACCAGTTGAACGCGTAGCCCAGCAGCCCCGTGGGGTTCTGCGGCAGCGCCCCGACCTTGAGCTCGATGCTGCGGATGCTCTCGAACCGCTGGGCCAGACTGGCCCCGACGATGCCGATCAGGCCCGGCGCGAGACCGCACTGCGGGACGAACACGCTGTCGGGCCGGGCGTGCGAGAGCTCCATGACCCGGTTCGTGGTCGGGACGTCCTCGGTGAGGTCGAAGTAGTGCGTGCCGGTGTCGTACGCGGCCTCCGCGACCGTGATGTTCAGGTGGTACGGCAGGCACGAGACGACGGCGTCGACGGCGTCGAGGGCCGCCCGCACGGAATCGCCGTCGGCGACGTCGAGGGCCGAGGTCTCGAAGCCGAGGTCGCCCCGTTCCCGGGCGTCGAAGCCGATGACCTTGAACCCCGCGCGGACGAGCAGGTGCGCGACCAGCTCCCCCACCTTGCCCAAGCCGAACACGGCGACGCTGTCGATGCTCACCCTCCCATCGTCTGCCTGATGTCGAATACTGTCTACCGTAAGTTGAACTAATGGAGGCGAGATGAAGGACCTACCCGATCCGGGCCGCCTGCGGCTGCTGGCCGACGTCGCCCAGCACGGCACGATCGCGGGCGCCGCGCGGGCCAACGGCATCACCGCCTCGGCGGTCTCGCAACAGCTCACGACCCTCGAGCGCGAATGCGGGGCGCCCCTGCTGGAGCGACTCCCCCGCGGCGTCGCGCTGACCGCCGCCGGAGAGCTGCTGGCCGAGCGCGGACGCACTCTCGTCCGCCTGCTCGAGGCGGCACGCGGCGACGTCGACGGCTTCGACGACCGGCTCACCGGACGCGTGCGGATCGGATCGATCGCCTCGGCGGCACAGGAGATCGCCCTGCCCGCGATCGAGCGCCTCGCGGACGACCTCCCGGGCATCGACGTCACGCTGAGCGTCGCCGAGCCGCATGCGAGCCTGACCGCCCTGCACGAGGGCCGGATCGACCTCGCCCTCGTCGACGTCTACGAGCACGCGCCGATGGCGATGCCCTCGCGGGTCAGCGCGACCACCGTCCTGAGCGAGCCACTGGTGCTGATCGGGCGCGAGGACTTCGCGCCCGGGACCCGCCTGGCCGACCTCGCCGATGCGCGGTGGGTGTTGCCCCCGGCAGAGGCGGCGTGCGGCCAGGCGGTCCGGTACGCGTGCCGCCAGTCCGGCTTCGAGCCCAACGTCCGTTGGGAGACCGACGACCTGCAGTTGCTGTCGATCGCCGTCGCCGCGGGCCAGGGGGTCGCCCTGTTGCCGCGACTGGCGATCGACGTCGACCGTCCCGGCCTGCACACCGCCGTTCCGGCGGGATCGGGTCTGGGACGCGACGTGCGTGCGGTGGTGCGCTCGGGCGAGCGGGATCGTCCGCTGCTCCGAGCCGTCACCGACGCCCTGCTGAAGCGCTGGCAGTGACGTTCGAGGGGCGTTTCGCGCGAGAAGTGCCCTCGAACCTCACTGCCAGCGGGCCTCAGGACTTCGGAATCGTGATCGCCTCGGCGCGGTTGGCGGCGCAGACGACGGCGCGAAGGGACGCGGTCACGATGTTCTCGTGGATGCCCACGCCCCACACGACCTCGCCGGCGATCTCGCACTCGACGTAGGCGGCCGCCCGCGCATCGCCACCGGAGCTGAGCGCGTGCTCGCTGTAGTCCAGGACGCGAATGTCGGCGCCGGCCTGGCGCATCCCGTCGACGAACGCGGCGACGGGGCCGTTGCCCTCGCCCTTGAACGACCGCTCCTGGTCACGGACGACGAGGTCGACGACCTGCTCGTCGCGACCGTCCTCGGTCGTCACGGAGGTGAACCGCGACAGGGCGTACGGGGTGTCGCGGTCCAGGTACTCGGTGGTGAACGCGCCCCAGATCTCCTCGGGCTGGATCTCGCCGGCCTCGCCCTCGGACAGCTGCTGGATCGCGCGGCTGAACTCGATCTGCAGACGGCGCGGCAGGTCGAGCTGGTGCTCGGTCTTCATGATGTACGCGACGCCGCCCTTGCCGGACTGGCTGTTCACGCGGATGACGGCCTCGTACGTGCGGCCCACGTCGTGCGGGTCGATCGGCAGGTACGGCGCCTCCCACGGCAGCTCGGACACCGGCACGCCCTGCTCGGCGGCCTGGCGGTCGAGGTCCTCCAGGCCCTTCTTGATGGCGTCCTGGTGCGAGCCGGAGAAGGCCGTGTAGACGAGGTCGCCCGCGTACGGGTGGCGCGGGTGCACCGGCAGGTTGGTGCAGTACTCGACGGTGCGACGGACCTCGTCGATGTCGGAGAAGTCGATCTGCGGGTCGATGCCCTGGCTGAACAGGTTCATGCCCACCGTGACCAGGTCGACGTTGCCCGTCCGCTCGCCGTGGCCGAACAGGCAGCCCTCGACGCGGTCGGCGCCGGCCATCATCGCCAGCTCGGTCGCGGCCACGGCGGTGCCGCGGTCGTTGTGCGGGTGCAGCGAGATCGCGACGGCGTCGCGGCGACTGATCGAGCGGCTGAACCACTCGATCTGGTCGGCGTAGACGTTGGGCGTGGCCATCTCGACCGTGGCCGGCAGGTTCAGGATGATCTCGCGGTCGCCCTCGGGCTGCCACACGTCCATGACCGCCTCGCACACCTCGAGGCTGAACTCCAGCTCGGCGCCCGTGAAGATCTCGGGGCTGTACTGGTAGCCGAACGCCGTGTCGCCCAGGTTCTGCTCGGCGTACTTCATGACCAGCTCGGTGCCGCGCGTGGCGATCGCCCGGCACTCGTCACGGTTGACGTTGAACACGACGCGCCGGAACAGCGGGGCCACGGCGTTGTACATGTGGATGTTCGCCCGCGGCGCTCCGACCAGCGACTCGGTCGTGCGCTCGATCAGGTCCTCGCGGGCCTGCGTCAGGACCGAGATCGTGACGTCCTCGGGGACGGCGCCGCCCTCGATCAGCGAGCGGACGAAGTCGAAGTCCGTCTGGCTGGCCGACGGGAAGCCGACCTCGATCTCCTTGTAGCCCATCCGCACGAGCGTGTCGAACATGCGGCGCTTGCGGGCCGGCGTCATCGGGTCGATGAGGGCCTGGTTGCCGTCGCGCAGATCGGTCGAGAGCCAGCGGGGCGCCTTCGTGATCTGGGCTGCGGGCCACGTGCGGTCGGGCAGGTCGATCGGCGCGAACGCCTGATAGCGACCGAACGGCATCGGCGACGGCTGCTGGGGGGAAACGGGGTTGTTGCGCATGGTGGTCGGATCTTCCTCGGGTGGCTCGGTGTGAGCGGGAGCGGCGGTCGGGAGAACACGAACACCGCGCCGAGGGGTCCGACCTAGAGGACCTCGACGCGGCAGCGAAGGAGAATCCCGACGAAGCGCATGATGCGGTCAGCGTAGCACCGGCCGGGCGCGTCGTCGGTCGCTAGGGTCGGACCATGGCCGAGCAGGAGCACTCCACCGAAGGCGCGTACGTCACTGCAGGCGCCGAGTACGACCGGGACATGAACTACATCCCGGACCGGATCACGGCCGGTGGCGGTGTGCCCCGCGACGACCGCGCCGGCATCGGGACGACGGCGCTGGCCGACGCCCCGCGCTGGCCCGTGGAGCCCGGTCGCTACCGGCTCGTCGCGGCGAAGGCGTGCCCGTGGGCCACCCGGGCGCTCATCGTGCGCGACCTGCTCGGACTCCAGGACGTGATCAGCGTCGGCCTGCCCGGACCCACCCACGATGCGCGCAGCTGGACCTTCGACCTCGACCCCGGCGGCGTCGACCCCGTGCTCGGCATCGAGCGCCTCCAGCAGGCCTACTTCGCCCGCCACCACGACTACCCGCGCGGCATCACCGTGCCCGCGATCGTCGAGGTCGCGACCGGGAAGGTCGTCACGAACGACTTCCCGTGGATCACCCACGACTTCTTCTTCGAGTGGCGCGACTTCCACCGCGAGGACGCCCCCGACCTGTGGCCCGCCGCCGTGCGCGACGAGATGGAGGACGTCATGAAGCGGGTGTTCACCGAGGTGAACAACGGCGTCTACCGGTGTGGATTCGCGGGCTCGCAGGAGACCTACGAGGCGGCCTGCGACCGACTGTGGACCGCGATGGACTGGCTCGAGGAACGCCTCGCCGATCGCCGCTACCTCATGGGCGACACGATCACCGAGGCGGACGTGCGGCTGTTCACGACGCTCGTGCGCTTCGACGCCGTCTACCACGGCCACTTCAAGTGCAACCGCCAGAAGCTGACCGAGATGCCGCACCTGTGGCGCTACGCGAAGGACCTGTACCACCAGCCGGGGTTCGGCTCGAACACCGACTTCGAGCAGATCAAGCGGCACTACTACGTCGTGCACACCGACATCAATCCGACCCAGATCGTGCCGAAGGGACCCGACCTGTCGGTGTGGGACGCCTGACGCGACTGTCGTGCAGGCACGACAGCGAATCGTCCGGCTGGCAGGATCGATCCGAGGTCACGATCGACCTAACGTCGAAGCATGAGCGAAACCATGGAGATCCCCCGCGACACCGCTGTGGCCGGCCGACCCCGAGAGGTCGCCGGACCGGTGCGCATCACGCTGCGTCGGACGCTGCTGGAGTCGGGCTACGCGCTGAGCGCCTTCCCGATCGCGCTGGCCGCGTTCGTCGTCGCCGCCGTCCTCGTGTCGAGCGGCCTGGGGCTGCTGATCACCCTGGTGGGCCTGCCGATCCTGGTGCTGGCGATCATCGTGGCGCGCGGCTTCGCGCACCTCGAGCGCGTGCGGATCCGCGCGATGCTGGGTCGCCCCGCGTCGACGCCCGCCTACGCGAGGTCGGACCCGTCGGCCGGCTGGGTCCGCCGCCTCCTGCTGCCGTTGCGCGATCCGCAGTCGTGGCTCGACGTCGTGTGGAGCGTGATCGGGCTCGTCACGGGTGTCGTCGCCTTCGCCGTCACGCTGACCTGGTGGCTGGCAGCCGTCATCGGCCTCACGTACGGGCTCTGGTCGCGGTTCCTGCCGGACTCCGACGACACCACCACCCTGGCCGCCCTGATGGGACTCGGCGACAGCCGGGCCGCCGACGTCATGGTCCAGACCGGCATCGGCGCGCTGGCGGCCGTGTCCCTGCCCTTCGTGGTGCGGCTGGTCTGCCTCGTGCACGGCGGCATCGCACGGACCGTGCTGTGCAGCCGCGCCGAGCTGCAGCAGGAGGTGGCGCGCCTCGGTGGCTCCCGTGACGCCGCCCGCGAGGCGGAGGCCGACTCGCTGAGGCGGCTCGAGCGCGACATCCACGACGGCCCCCAGCAGGGTCTGGTGAGGGTCACGATGGACCTCGCCCGAGCCCGCAAGCAGCTCGAGACCGACCCCGCACGCGTGGGTGAGACCCTCGACGGCGCGCTGGAGCAGGCACGGGCCACGGTGGACGAACTGCGCTCGCTCACGCGCGGGATCGCCCCTCCCGTGCTCGTGGACCGCGGGCTGCCCGCCGCGCTGAGCGAACTGGCGTCGCGGTCGTCCATCCCGGTCGACCTGCACGTCGACCTGACCGGCTCGCTGCCCGCGCACGTCGAGACCGCGACCTACTTCGTCGTCTCCGAGGCCCTGACCAACGTCGCGAAGCACAGCAACGCCGCCTCGGCCCGCGTGTCCGTGGTGCAGTCCGCGGACGCCCTCGTCGCCGAGGTCGGCGACGACGGCATCGGCGGGGCTCATCTGGCCAAGGGGCGGGGCCTGGCCGGGCTGGAACAGCGTCTGCACGGGGTCGACGGCACACTGGTGCTGAGCTCTCCCGAAGGGGGGCCGACGACCGTTCGAGCGGAGATCCCGTGCGCATCGCGATAGCCGACGACTCCCTGCTGCTGCGCGAAGGGCTCCAGCTGCTGCTCACCGAGGCCGGTCACGAGGTGGTCGCGTCCGTCGGGGACGGCCCGGCGTTCGTGGCGGCGATGACCGCCGAGCGTCCGGACGTCGGCATCGTCGACGTCCGGATGCCGCCGTCCCACACCGACGAGGGCCTGCGCGCGGCGGTCGAGGTACGGACCACGTGGCCACAGGCGCCGATCATGGTGCTCTCGCAGTACGTCGAGTCCTCGTATGCCGACGACCTGCTTGCGGGCTCGGCCGGCGGAACGGGCTACCTGCTCAAGGACCGCGTCAGCGACATCGACGACTTCCTGGCCGCCCTGGACCGCGTGGCGGCCGGTGGCACGGCGCTCGACCCGCTGGTCATCGCCCAGTTGATGGGACGCAAGGCCGACCCACTGGGAGCCCTCACGCCGCGCGAGCGCGAGGTGCTCCGGCTGATGGCCCAGGGCCAGTCGAATCCCGCGATCGCCACGACACTGACGCTCACCCTGGGTGGCGTCGAGAAGCACGTCCAGCGCATCTTCGCCAAGCTCGACCTCGGCCCCGACGACACCGGCCACCGGCGGGTGCTGGCGGTGCTGGAGTACCTGCGCCGCGGATAGGGGCCCGGCTCAGCGGAACAGCGAGCGCGGGGCGAACCGGGCCTTCCAGCGGCGGCGCCGTCCGGTGGCGGCCTCGAGGGTGTCGACGACGTGCCGCGCCTCCTCGACGCGGGACGGGAGCTCCGCGGGCGAGCCGTACCGCGATCGCTCGACGTCGACCAGCAGGGTCTCCAGTTCGGCGACGTCGGCGCCGTGGGCCGCGAGCCGGCCGGCGAACGACCTGGGCGTCTCGGCCGGGTCCGTCGCGATGCCGAGGTCGCGCGCCGTGTCGGAGACCTCGATCCACAACGGCTCGGTCGCCTCACGGCCCGCCACCCACCGGCGACGGCGACGCACGCCGCGGATGACCGCCGGCCCGAGGCCGAGCACGACCACCGTCGTCAGCGCGAGCACGACCGCACGCCACGGCGAGGACTGCGCCTCGGCCGACTGCGCCTGCGTGCTGCCGCCGTCCTCCGGTCGCAGCGCGTCCTGCGACCCGCCCGAGTTGGTCGAGTCGTCGCCGGTCGTGGTGTCGGTGTTGCCGCCGGCCGCGACGGGCTCGGCGAACGACGTGCCCTCGCCGATGCCGGGCGTCGCGTCGAACGGGATCCAGCCGACGCCCTCGAAGTACGCCTCGGTCCACGCGTGCAGGTCGTCGGACTCGACCGCGAACGTCGTGGTCTCGGTCGAGCGGCTCAGGATGTCGTCACCGGGCGCGTACCCGACCGCGACACGTGTGGGGACTCCCAGGACCCGGCCCATCACCGCGAGCGTCGAGGCGAAATGGACGCAGTACCCCTGCTCGCGCTTGAGGAACTCGGCCATGACGTCGAGACCGTTGCCGTCGTAGTCCTGTTCGACGGGCGCCTCGACCGAGTACTCGAAGTCGGAGCGCATCCAGTCCTGCAGGGCGACCATGCGGTCGTAGTCGTTGGTCTCGGTACCGGCGTGCTCGCGCGCGAGGTCGGTCACGAGCCGGGGGACGCCGCGCGGCAGGGTCCGGTACGCCGCGAGCGAGACACCGGCGCGGTCGACCGCGCGCATCTGCCGCGCCGTGGGCTCCCGGTCGACGCTGATCGCCGTGTAGGTCTGGTCCTGCGAGTTCGTCCCGTCCTCGGCGCGGACCGTGCTGCCGTCGCGCAGCCACTGCCAGTCGCCCTCGAGCCCGCGGATCTCCGTCGCGGGGTACGGCACCGGCAGGTAGGTCGACCGCAGGCTCTCGATCCGCACGGTGGTCTTGATGTCCTCGACCTTGATCGCCGGGTCGAGATCGTCCACGCCCTCGATGTCGAGGTCGCTGACGAGCGGACTGGGACTCCACGTGCGGCCGCTGAACTGGCGGAGCGTCGCGACCTTGAGGTAGACCCCGGTCGACGACTCGGTCGTGTAGGTCAGGACGCGGCGCGGTGAGGCCTGCCGCAGGTTCCGGCCCAGCTCGATCATGGGGTTGATCCCGGTGCCGAAGACCTGACTGCCGGTCACCCCGAAGTCGCTCGCGGTCGGCTCGATGGCCGGCGCCATCGCGGGCACCACAAGGGCGACACCGAGCGCCCCGGCAGCCGTCGCCACGGCGGCCCCGGTCGGCACGGCGCCGACGTGCACCGTCTGGCCCCACCACAGCCACAGCCAGGCCACGGCCGTCCCGAGGAAGACCCACCAGGGCGGCATCTCGGCCGAGATGATGCTCGGGACGATGAGCATCGTCCCCCACAGCGCGCCCAGCAGCGGCACGCGCCACGTCTGCCGCGCGACCGCGTCGGCGAGCACGAACAGCACGACGAACGCGATCGCCACGACGAGCAGCACCGAGTCCGGCGGGGTGATCGGGGCGGCCCGCTCCATGATCACGGTGCGGGCGCGGCCGAGCTCGCGCCACAGCTCGCCGACCGAGGACGGGCTGGGCAGTCCCACCTTCGTCGTGCCGGGCGCGAACACCCACACGATCGCGAGAACGCCGGCGAGCGCCGTGACGGCCGTGGCCCACGCGGGCGCGAACATGCGCATCGCCATCGCGACCGCCGCCAGCGGCACCAGCACCGCGAGCACGACGACGTACCAGCGGCCTCCGTTGAACAGCGGCGAGAACCCGCCGAGCAGGCAGGCCGAGGCGGCCAGCACGACGAGGGTGTCGAGGACCTCGTCCCCGCGGGTCCGTCCCGCCTGCTGCGGCCCGGTCACGAGGCCGACACCGTCCCCGTGCGCTGCCACGCGTCGGTGAGGTCCTCGCCGGGACGCAGGACGACGACGTGCCAACCGGACTCGGCGAGCACGTCGATCGCGGCGGTCGAGGTCGCGGCGGTGACGAACGCGATCGCGTCCCGGACGTGCACCTCGCCCACGATCCGACGCGCGGTCTCGCTGTCGGGGCGACCCATCAGGACGAAGGTCGTGCGCTCCCCCGGCGGCGGGGTGACCGAGGCCGAGGAGGGCTCCAGCAGCGCGAGCGCCACGAGCGCGTCGGTGAGGCCGTGCCCGGACTCCAGCGCCACCCCGATGCCCGCCGAGACGAGGTCGACGTCGTACCCGCGGTCGGCATAGTGCGACACGATCGAGGCGGCGGCGCTCACGCTCCACTCGAATCCCGCGTGGTCGTGCAGCCGTGGATCGGCCGCCAGCACCACCTGGACCGTCGGTCGCAGCTCCGACTCCTCCTGACGGACCATCGGCTCGCCGTGGTGGGCGGTGGCCTTCCAGTGCCAGCGCTTGAGCGCATCGCCCGGCAGGTAGGGCCGCGCGATCACGTCGTCGTGACCCAGGCCGGTGGAGCGGCGCGTGCGGGTCGCCCCGTCGGCCGAGGCGCCCGGCCCCGTCACGGGCTCGAGCGGCGTGCGGACCGGCAGCACGACGACCCGGTCGTGGACGTCGACCTTCACGGCGCGCTCGGTCAGCCCGAACGCGTCACCGACGACGACGCTGAGCGGGCCGAGCTCGTGGCTGCCGCGACGGCGCCCGACGACCTCGTAGCGCAGGTGCGCCCGTTGTCGGCGATCCATCGGGGGCGTCGTGCCCCGCGACTGGCCGTGCAGGCCGCTGCCGATCCGGTCGCGCCACGAGTCGGCCACGACGGGGACGACCGAGTCGATCGTCACGTCGATCCGGACCTCGACCGTCTCCCCCTGCTCCGCGACCGCCGGGGTGACCGTCCGCACGGCCGAGAGCCGCGGCCGGGACACGAGCGACACCGCGACAGCGACGAGCACGAGCCCGCCGCACAGTCCGATGACGTAGAGCAGGGCGGGGATGCCGACGACGAACGCGACGACGAGGCTCACGGCGGACACCGCGATGAGGGCGATCGAGCGTCCCGTGAGCCACATGGTCAGACCGGTACCCGGCGCAGGATGTCGGCGACAACGTCCTCGGGACTGCCACCGCCACGCAAGGGGACGAGCCGGTGCGCCAGCACGAGTGGCGCGAGCTCGACGACGTCGTCGGGCAGCACGAACTCCCGGTCGCGCACCGCGGCGAGCGCCTTGGACGCGCGCACGAGCTGGAGCGTGGCGCGAGGGCTCGCGCCGATCCGCAGGTCGCCGGACTCGCGGGTGGCGCGGGCGAGGGCCACGACGTACCGCTCGACCGCCTCGGACACGTGGATCGCGCGGGCCTGCGCGATCATCTGCTGCAGGTCGTCGACCAGGAGCACGGGCTCGAGCAGCGCAGCCGGGTCGCGGACATCACGGTCGCGCAGCATCGAGACCTCGGCGTCGGCGTCGGGGTAGCCCAGCGAGATCCGGGCCATGAAGCGGTCGCGCTGGGCCTCGGGCAGGACGTAGGTCCCCTCCATCTCGTAGGGGTTCTGCGTCGCCACCACCATGAACGGAGCCGGCAGCGGGTAGGTCGTGCCGTCGACCGAGACCTGCCGCTCCTCCATCGCCTCGAGCAGCGCGGACTGGGTCTTGGGCGAGGCCCGGTTGATCTCGTCGCCGATGACGACGTTCGCGAACACCGCGCCGGGCTTGAACTCGAACTCGCCCACGCGCTGGTTGAACACCGAGACGCCGGTGACGTCCGACGGCAGCAGGTCGGGGGTGAACTGGATGCGCCGGACCGAGCAGTCGATCGACCGGGCGAGCGCCCGGGCGAGGGCGGTCTTGCCGACGCCGGGAACGTCCTCGATCAGCAGGTGGCCCTCGGCGAGGGCGACCACGAGGCTGGACTCGATGGCGGCATCCTTGCCGTCGATCACCTTGGCGACGTTGTCGAGGACGGCCTGGGCTGCCGCGGCGAAGTCCATGGCCAGATCGTAGGCACACACGGCAACGTCGGCCATCCGATCGCGCAAGCCCGTCCGCACTACCGTGGGCCCATGGCCCGTCTGCTCGTCGTCCAGCACTGTCCGACCCCGCGGCTCGTGACGCTGGCGGACACGGTTCTCGCGGGGGCCCGCGATCCCGACATCGAGGGGGTCGAGGTCGTCGTCCGCCCGGCCCTCGAGGCCACCGTCGAGGACGTCCTGGCCGCCGACGGCTACCTGCTGGGGACGAGCGCGAACCTCGGGTACATCAGTGGGGCGCTCAAGCACTTCTTCGACAGCGTGTACAACGACGTGCGCGAGCCGACGGCGAAGCGGCCGTTCTCCTACTGGATTCGCGGCGGCTACGACACGATCGGGGCGGAGCGGGCGATGGAGTCGATCACGACGGGCCTGCAGTGGACCCTCGCCGCCCCGCCGATGGTCTTCACGGGCGAGATCGACCCGCACCTCCCGCAGGCCCGCGACCTCGGCGCGACCATGGCCGCCCTCCTGATGGGCTGACGCTCAGCGGGTCAACCAGTCCCGGAGGCGGTCGAGGGGCCACGTCGTGACGATGCGGTCGGCGTCGATCCCGGCGGCCTGGGCCCGGGCCGCGCCGTGGTCGAGGAAGTCCAACTGGCCCGGGGCGTGCGCGTCGGTGTTGATCGCGAACAGGCAGCCGAGGTCGCGGGCGAGGTCGAGCAGCGGCTCGGGCGGGTCGAGTCGCTCGGGCCGCGAGTTGATCTCGACCGCCACGCCGTGGTCGGCGCACGCCCGGAACACGGCCTCGGCATCGAACCGCGACTCGCGCCGCATGCCGCGGGAGCCCTCGATGAGCCGGCCCGTGCAGTGCCCGAGCACGTCGGTGTGCGGGTTCGAGACGGCCGCGACCATCCGGCGGGTCATCGCCGCGGGCTCCATCGCCAGCTTGGAGTGGACGCTCGCCACGACGACGTCGAGTCGGCCGAGCAGGTCGTCGGTCTGGTCGAGCGCACCGTCGTCGAGGATGTCCGCCTCGATGCCGGTCAGCAGCGTCACGTCGTCGCGCGCCCCGTCGACCGCGGCGACGACCCGCAACTGCTGCTCCAGCCGCGTCGGACTGAGACCGTTGGCGACCGTGAGCCGCGGCGAGTGGTCGGTGATCGCCTGGTATTCGCGGCCCACCCACGCGGCCGCATTGGCCATCTCCTCGATGCTGGAGCCGCCGTCGGACCAGTCGGAATGGCTGTGCAGGTCGCCGCGCAGCAGCTCCCGCAGCTCGCGCCCACCCTCGGCGAGCGGCGTGGCGTTGCGCTCGCGCAGGTCCGCGAGATACGCGGGCACCTCGTCGGCGAGCGCCTGCTCCACGACGACCGTCGTGCGCGGGCCGAGTCCCTTCATCCGCCCCAGACGGCCGTCCTGCGCCCGCTGCGCGACCTCGCCCGACTCGAGTTCGGTCAGCGCCGCCGCCGCCGTGCGGAAGGCCTTCACCCGGTAGGTGGACGCCCGCTCGCGCTCGAGCCAGAACGCGGTCTCGCGCAATGCCTCGACGGGGTCCACGGATCCATCGTCGCCCGTCGAGTCAAGCCTCACCAGACCAAGGACGCCGCGATCACGAACATCACGAGGCCGATCACGAGGTCCAGCACCTGCCAGGCTCGCGGTTTCGCCAGCACCGGCGCGAGGACGCGGGCCCCGAACCCGAGGGCCGAGAACCACAGGATGCTGCCGGCGCCCGCCCCCGCGGCGAACCACCACCGCCCCACCGGGCCGTGCGTCTGGGCGATCGAGCCGAGGAGCACGACGGTGTCGAGGTAGACGTGCGGGTTGAGCCACGTCAACGCGAGCGCCTGCAGGGCCACGGCACCGACCGCGACCGGGTCGTGGCCTGCGACGGCGAGCGTCTCGGGACGTCGGGCCCGGCGCAGCGACCCGATGCCGTACCAGACGAGGAACGCGACGCCGAGCCACGTCACGACGTCGATGAGCCAGCCCGCGCGGTCGACGAGCGTGCCGACCCCCGCGACGCCGGCCAGGATCAGCACGAGGTCCGAGATGGCGCAGATCGCCACGACCACGCCGACATGGGCCCGCCGGATGCCCTGCCGCAGCACGAACGCGTTCTGCGCGCCGATGACGACGATGAGCGAGAGACCGGTCAGCAGGCCGGCGACGAGGGCGTGGAACACGATCTCGAACCTAGGCAACCCCGGCAGTGAAGTCCAACGAACTTTCCTGCACTTGATGAAGGGATGCTTAACTGAGCGGGTGGACCTGCCCCCGGCCCAGCTCGCGGCCCTCGTGGCGATCGCCGACCACGGCTCGTTCGAGGCCGCGGCGCGGCACCTGCACGTGACCCCGAGTGCCATCAGCCAGCGCATCAAGGCCCTCGAGAGCGCGGTCGGCCGGGTCCTGGTCAGTCGGGGCACGCCCTGCTCCCCCACCGACGCGGGCGCCGGTCTCGTGCGGCTCGGACGCCAGCTCGAGCTCGTCTACGCCGAGGCCGTGGGGGACGCACCGACCGACCTCGCGCTGGCGGTCAACGCCGACTCCCTCGCGACGTGGTTCCGTCCCGTGCTCGGCGAGGTCGCCGGCTGGGGAGACGTCGCCCTGCGACTGCAGGTCGAGGACGAGGCACACAGCCACGACCTGCTGCGCCGCGGCGAGGTCGTCGGTGCCGTGACGAGCGACCCGACGCCCGTGCAGGGCTGCTCGGTCCTGCGGCTCGGGACGATGCACTACCTGCCCGTCGCCGCGCCAGCCCTCGTCGAGCGGTTCGCGGGCCCGGACTGGTCGGCCATGCCGATGGTCGTGTTCAACGAGAAGGACCGGCTCCAGCACCGCGAGCTGCGCCGTCACACCCGCCGCGAGCCCACCCTCGTGCATCGCATCCCGTCGTCGGAGGACTTCCGCGCCGCGGTCGAGGCCGGCCTCGGCTGGGGGCTGCTGCCGTCGGTGCAGGTCGACGCGTCGCTCGCGGACGGCCGCGTGGTCCGGCTGTGTGAGCACACGGCCCGCGTCGCCCTGTTCTGGCAGCGGTGGAAGCTCGACTCGCCGCTGCTCGATCGCCTGACGGAGTCCCTCAGGACCCACGCCCCGCGCTGACGGATCCCGCCAGACCTCAGAAGCCGAGCTTGCGCAGCTGCTTGGGGTCGCGCTGCCACTCCTTCGCGACCTTGACGTGCAGGTCGAGGTGGATCGGCGTGCCGAGGAGCCGTTCGATCTGGCCGCGCGAGTCGATGCCGATCTGCTTGAGCCGGGCGCCCTTCTTGCCGATCACGATGCCCTTCTGGCTGTCGCGCTCGACGTAGACGTTCGCGCGGACGTCCAGCAGCGGCCGGTCGGCGGGGCGATCCTCACGAGGGACGATCTCCTCGACGACGACCGCGAGGGAGTGCGGCAGCTCGTCACGGACGTCCTCGAGGGCGGCCTCGCGGATGATCTCGGCGATCAAGGTCTCCTCGGGCTCGTCGGTGAGCTGGCCCTCGGGATACAGCGCCGGCCCCTCGGGAAGGGTGTCGACGAGCAGGTCCGCGAGCAGGTCCACCTGCTCGCCCCGGACGGCCGAGACGGGAATGACGTCGCGCCAGTCCAGCCCCGCCTCGGCACCCGCTGCGCCGATGGAGCTCAGGTGCTCGGCCAGCCGGGCCGGGGTCACGAGGTCGGTCTTCGTGGCGATCGCGAGGATGGGCTTGCGCCGCAGCGCAGCCAGCTCCTTGATGAGGAACCGGTCGCCGGGGCCGATCCGCTCGTCGGCCGGCAGGCACATGCCGATCGTGTCGACCTCGGCCCACGTCGTGCGGACGAGGTCGTTGAGCCGCTGGCCCAGCAGCGTGCGCGGCTTGTGCAGGCCCGGGGTGTCGACGAGGATCAACTGCGCGTCGTCGCGGTGCACGAGACCGCGGATCGCGTGCCGCGTCGTCTGCGGGCGCGACGACGTGATCGCGACCTTCTCGCCGACGAGGGCGTTCGTGAGCGTGGACTTGCCGGCGTTGGGACGCCCGACGAAACAGGCGAACCCGGACCGGAACCCGCTCGGGGTGCTCATGTCGTCAACACCGTGTCGATCGTGCCGTCCGGGTCGGCGACCACCACGGTGACGTCCGTGCCCGCGAACTCGATCACGGCGTCCAGCTCGACCGGGACGTCGCCGTCCGTGACGAGCGCGACCGCCTCGAGGCCCTTCGCCCCGGACGAGATCGCCATCGCGACCGCGAGGTCGAGCGCGGCGATCAGCAGCGCGTCGAGGTGGACCGTGGCCGCGGTGTAGGTACGGCCGTCGAGGTCTCGGACGGCGGCGCCCTGGGCCACCTGGATACGGGCGCGGGACGCGCGGGCGAGCGTCACCAGCTTGGCGTCCTCGGGGGCCAGTTCCATGCGATGAATGTACCGGTCGCTCACGCGCCGGCGGCGGCGTCCTCGTCGGCGACCCGCGTCACGAGCACGCGACCGATCCGATTCCGGCGGCCCTGCGGCGCCTGGGCCTCCAACCGCAGGCCGTCGACCTCGACGACGGCGCCCGGGATCGGGACCGTGCCGAGGTGCTTGGCCATCAGGCCGCCGACCGAGTCGACGTCCTCGTCCTGGACCGGGATCCCGAAGAGCTCCTCGAGGTCGTCGACGTCGAACCGGGCGCTCACGCGCCACGAACCGTCAGACAGCTGCTCGCGCTCGTCGGGCTCGTCGTCGTACTCGTCGGTGATCTCGCCGACGATCTCCTCGAGGATGTCCTCGATCGTGACCATCCCCGCCGTGCCGCCGAACTCGTCGATCACGATCGCGACGTGCGTGCGCTGGGCCTGCATCTCGCGCAGCAGGTCGTCGGCGTGCTTCGTGTCGGGGACGAACATGCACGGCCGGCAGATCGAGTCGACCTTCTCCGTGGTCTCCGCCGTGTGGTTGTCGAAGACCCGCTTCGTGACGTCCTTGAGGTACGCCATGCCGAGGACGTCGTCGAGGTTCTCGTCGACGACGGGGATCCGGGAGTAGCCGCTGCGCAGCGCGAGCGACATCGTCTGGCGCAGCGTCTTGTGCCGCTCGATGAACACCAGGTCCGTGCGCGGGACCATCACCTCGCGCACGATCGTGTCGCCCAGCTCGAACACCGACTGGATCATCTTCGACTCGTCGGACTCGATCACCGACGTCGCGGCGGCGAGGTCGACCAGCTCGCGGACCTCGACCTCGGAGGCGAACGGGCCCTCGGCGAATCCCTTGCCGGGGGTGAGGGCGTTGCCGAACCAGATGAGCAGCCGCGGCAGCGGACCGAGCAGCGTCGTCAGCACGATGACGGGCAGCGCCGACGCGACGGCGATGCGCTCGGAGTGCTGGCGGCCGAGGGTGCGCGGACCCACGCCGATCACGACGAACGAGACGACGGACATGATCGCGACGGCGATCAGGACATTGGCCCAGTAGCCGTCGACCTGGTCGGCGATGATCGCGGCGACCAGCACGATGCCGGCGGTCTCGGCGATGATGCGCAGCAGCAGGACGGAGTTGAGGTAGGCGGCCGGGTCCTCGATGATCCGGGCCAGTCGGCGCGCTCCGGCGACACCCTCGTCGGCCAGCTCCTCGGCCCGCGCCCGCGAGAACGTCGAGATGGCGGCCTCGACGGCGACGAGCACGCCCGCGAGGACGACAAGGACGACGGCGAGCAGGAGCGCTGAGGCGTCCACGTCCTACTGCTCCCGCAGCGCGGGGTCGGCCCACTCGAGCAGCAGCCGGCCCTGGATGCCGAACATCTCCGCGTGCTCCTGCGGCTCGGCGTGGTCGTAGCCGAGCAGGTGCAGCATCCCGTGGACCGTCAGCAGTGCCATCTCGTCGTCGCGATCGTGGCCGGCCGCGGGGGCCTGCTGCTCGGCGACCTGGGGGCACAGGGCGATGTCACCGAGGTAGCCCGGATCCTGGGCCTCGCGGTCGTCGCGGCCGGGGGTGAGCTCGTCCATCGGGAACGACAGCACGTCCGTCGGCCCCTTCTTGCCCATCCACTGCTCGTTCAGGACGGCGATCGTCTCGGTGTCGACGAGGCGCAGGGTCATCTCGGTCTGCGGGTGCAGCCGCATGCGCCGCATGACGAATCGGCACAGCGACGTGAGGCCGGCGACGTCGACGTCGTCGACCCCGGACTCATTGAGAACGTCGACGGTCATGTTCTCCCGATCCCTGGTGGCGACGGCCCGTGGCCTCGTAGTCGTCGTACGCCGCGACGATGCGACCGACCAGCTTGTGGCGGACGACGTCGTGGCTGGTCAGCATCGAGAAGTGGATGTCGCGCACGTCCGTGAGGATGTCCCGCACGACCCGCAGGCCGCTCGTCGCACCACCGGGCAGGTCGACCTGGGTGACGTCGCCGGTGACGACCATCTTGGAGCCGAAGCCGAGTCGGGTCAGGAACATCTTCATCTGCTCGGCCGTCGTGTTCTGCGCCTCGTCGAGGATGATGAACGCGTCGTTCAGGGTCCGTCCGCGCATGTAGGCCAGCGGCGCGACCTCGATCACGCCGGACGTGAGCAGCTTGGGGATCGACTCGGGATCGAGCATGTCGTGCAGCGCGTCGTACAGGGGGCGCAGGTAGGGGTCGATCTTCTCGCTGAGGGTGCCGGGCAGGTAGCCGAGCCGCTCCCCCGCCTCGACCGCGGGCCGGGTCAGGATGATGCGCGTGACCTCCTTGGCCTGCAGCGCCTGCACGGCCTTGGCCATCGCGAGGTAGGTCTTGCCGGTGCCAGCCGGGCCGATGCCGAACACGATCGTGTGCTGGTCGATCGCGTCGACGTACTTCTTCTGGTTGAGCGTCTTGGGTCGGATCGTGCGGCCGCGGCTGGACAGGATGTTGAGGCTCAGGACGTCCGCGGGACGCTCCTGCGTCTCGGCGCGGAGCATCGCGATGGAGCGTTCGACCGTCTCGGCGGTGAGCGCCTGGCCCGTGCGGACGATCGTCACGAGCTCGTCGACCAGTCGCTCGACCAGGGCCGCCTCGGCCGGGTCGCCGGTCACCGTGACCTCGTTGCCTCGCGCGTGGATCTGCGCCTCGAACGAGGACTCCATGAGCCGCAGGAACTCGTCCGCGGGACCGAAGAGGGACACGAGCGGGATCGAGACGGGGATCGAGAAGGTGTGCCGCGCCGCGGTGGAGTCGTCAGTCATATGCCGTCGATTCTACCGGCTGCGCGCGAGTGGGGGGTGGGGTGACGGTTTACCACGGTCCCTTGGTTCGTCCAGTCCTACCTCGGTGAATTCACCGAGGGAGGAGCGGAAGTGCCAAGGGAGGTACTCAGGCGAGGAAGAGTTTCGAGACGTCGACCCCGGCCAGCACGTGGGCATGGGCATGGAAGACGGTCTGGCCGGCGTTCGCGCCGGTGTTGAAGACGAGGTTGTAGTCCTCGTAACCCTCCTGGGTGGCGATCACGCGCGTCTGCGCGAGCAGCTCGGCCGCGATCGCCGGCTCGGCGGTGGCGAGCGCCGCGACATCGCGTTCGTGCACCCTGGGGACGACGAGCACGTGCACCGGAGCCTTGGGGTTGATGTCGCGGAAGGCGATCGTGTGCTCGGTCTCGGCGACGATCTCCGCCGGGATCTCGCCCGCGACGATCTTGCAGAAGATGCAGTCAGCAGCCATGCGCCGACTCTAGCGACCTGCAGCCGCCGTCCTCCCCCGGCACTTCCTGTCCTCCCTCGGTGAGTTCACCGAGGGAGGAGGGGACGAACCAAGGGACCGTGGTAAACCGGCACCCGCGCGGGCCCGGCCTACTTGAAGGCGTCGCGGATGCGGCCGAAGACGGAGCGGGAGGAGTGGCCGAGCACGGGGTCGGGGTGCTCCTCGTCGCGGGCGACGGCGAGCTTCTCCAGCAGTTCGCGCTGCTCGTCGTCGAGGTCGCGAGGAGTCTCGACGACGACCTGGACCGTGAGGTCGCCGCGGCCCGAGCCGCGCAGGCGCTGGACGCCGTGGCCACGGGCCACGACGGTCTCGCCCGACTGGGTGCCGGCGGGGATGTCGATGCCGACGGTCTGGTCGAGACCCTCGAGGTCGGTGCGCTCGGCGTCGAGCGTCGGCAGGTCGATGCGGGTGCCGAGCGCCGCGGCGGTCATCGGCACCGTGACCTGGCAGACGAGCGAGTCGCCGTGCCGCGTGAACACGGGGTGGCCGGCCACCTTGATCTCGATGTAGAGGTCTCCCGCCGGGCCACCGCCCGCGCCGACCTCGCCCTCGCCGGCCAACTGGATCCGGTTGCCGTCGTCGACACCGGCGGGCACGTTCACCTGGAGGCTGCGACGCGAGCGGACGCGGCCCTCGCCGGCGCACTCACGGCACGGGTCGGGGATCACGGTGCCGTAGCCGTGGCACGTCGGGCACGGCCGCGACGTGCGGATGTCGCCGAGCAGCGACCGCTGGACGTGCTGGACGTTGCCGTGACCGTGGCACGTGCTGCACGTGACCGGCTCGGAGCCTGCGTTCGCACCCGTGCCGTGGCACACGTCGCACGTGACGGCCGTGTCGACCTTGATCTCGCGCGTGATGCCGAAGGCGGCCTCGGCGAGGCTGATCGAGAGCCGCAGGAGGGCGTCCTGACCGCGCTGCGTGCGCGGGCGCGGACCACGGCCCTGCGTCTGGCCGAAGAACGCGTCCATGATGTCGTCGAAGCTGAAGCCCTGGCCGAAGCCGCCGCCCATGCCGCCGGCCGACAGCGGATCGCCGCCGCGGTCGTAGACCGAGCGCTTCTGCGGGTCCGACAGCACCTCGTAGGCCGTCGTGACCTCCTTGAAGCGGTCGGACGCGTCCGGCGCGTCGTTGACGTCCGGGTGCAGCTGGCGGGCCAGTCGGCGGTACGCCTTCTTCATCTCCTCGGGAGTCGCCTCCCGGGACACGCCCAACAGCTCGTAGTAGTCCTGTGCCATGTACCTTCCCAGGTCCTCTCAGCCGTGCCCGACGATGCGGCCGACGTAGCGGGCGACCGCGCCGACGGCGGCCATCGTGGCGGGGTAGTCCATGCGGGTCGGGCCCACGGTGCCGAGGTGGGCGAGCGACTCGCCGTCGGACCCGTAGGCGCTGGAGACGACCGCGGTCCCCACAAGATTCTCGTGCCCCGTCTCGAGGCCGATCCGCACGCGCGGGCCGGTGGTGGCCTCGCCGAGCAGGTGCAGCAGCACGACCTGCTCCTCCATCGCCTCCAGCACGGGCCGGATCGCGGTGTCGAAGTCGGCGCCGAAGCGCGCCAGGTTCGCGGTGCCGCCGACCGCGATGCGCTCGTCGGAGCGCTCGTTGGAGAACGTGTTGACGAGCGTCGTGACGATCGCGGAGACGACGGGGCGGTCGTCGGCCTCGAAGGTCTCGATCAGCTCGGCCAGGCGCATCGACGCCTCGGGCAGGCGCTCGCCCAGCGTCGCGCGCACGATGCGCGACTTGAGGTCGGCCAGCAGCTGCTCGCCGGGCGTCGAGACGAGCTCGACGATGCGCTGCTCGACCCGTCCACTGCTCGTGATGACGACCACGAGGACGCGCGCCCCGTCCAGTCCGACCAGCTCGACGTGGCGCACGGTGGAGCGCGTCAGCGAGGGGTACTGGACGATCGCGACCTGGTTCGTCAGCTGGGCGAGGATCTTGACGCTGCGCATGACGACGTCGTCGACGTCGACCGCACCGGACAGGAAGGTCTCGATCGCGCGGCGCTCGGCCGGCGAGAGGGACTTGACCTCGGCCAGCCGGTCGACGAACAGCCGGTAGCCCTTGTCGGTCGGGATCCGGCCGGCGCTCGTGTGCGGGGCGGTGATGTAGCCCTCGTCCTCGAGCGCGCTCATGTCGTTGCGGATCGTGGCCGACGAGACACCGAGCTGGTGCCGCTCGAGCAGGGCCCGCGATCCCACCGGCTCCTGCGTCGCGACGTAGTCCTCGACGATGGCGCGCAGCACGTTCAGGCGGCGGTCCTCGGTCATGAGGCACCTCCTGGGTCTCGTCGGGGGGTCTGGCACTCGCCGTGGTCAAGTGCCAGTCTACCGACCGGTGTGGCTTCGCTCGCCGTCACGACCCCCGTGAAAGCCTGTCGGGGTGAGTGAGGTCTCCGTGCGCCCCGACGGCGCGATCGAGGTCAGCGACGGGGACGACGTCCTCGTCTACACCCCCTACGCGGTCACGGGGCCCGACGGCACGACGATCGCGCACGAGTCGCGCGGCGGTGCGATGGTGTCGGTCTGGGCCACCTCCGTGGGCGATGCCTTCGTCGAGGTCTCGCACCTGGGCCACGGACCGGAGGGTGGCGAGCTCGTCATGGTCGTCACCCGGCCCGGCCAGTCCCCCGTCGTGGCGCTCGGCGCGCTCGTCGGCGACGACGTGCCCGACACGGTCCCGGAGTCGTGGCCCACGGCAGTCGACCTCGCGGTCGGCCTCATCGTGGACGAGACGATCGACAGCGGCACGCGCGACGACGTCGAGGCCTTCCACCAGCGGCTGCTCGGGGTGTTCTTCGGTGGCTGATCGCTACGGCTCGGACGTCCTCTCCGGTGACTGGCGTCGCCCCGCCCGCGGCCGCTCGACCGAGCAGGCCGCCGATCCGGGTCTCGTCGTCGAGGAGGCCACGACGGGCTTCGTCGGCGAGGTCATGCGGGTCGAGCGCGACCTCGGCACCGTCGAGCTGGAGGACCGCCACCTCACCCGCAAGGTCTTTCCCCTCGGACCCGGCTTCCTCGTGGAGGGCCGGCCGGTCGTCCTCGTGGCACCGACTCCGAAGGGTCCGGCGGCACCGACGCGCACGGCCTCCGGCTCGCGCGTCGCGGCTGACACCCGGGCGAGAGTCGCACTGCCCAGCCGGATCTTCGTCGAGGGCCGTCACGACGCCGAGCTGGTCGAGAAGGTCTGGGGTGACGACCTGCGCGCCGAGGGCGTCGCGGTCGAGTACCTCGGCGGCATCGACGACCTCGAGCAGGTCGTGCGCGAGTTCGCTCCGACGCGCGAACGGCGGCTCGGCGTCCTGGTCGACCACCTCGTGCCCGGTTCGAAGGAGTCCCGGATCGCCGCGGCGATCACGAACCCGCACGCCCTCGTCGTGGGTCACCCCTTCGTGGACGTGTGGCAGTCCGTCAAGCCCGACCGCCTCGGCGTCGCCGCGTGGCCCGTGATCCCCCGCGGCACCGAGTGGAAGCACGGCGTGTGCGCGGCCTTCGGCTGGCCGCACGCCGACCAGGCGGACATCGCCCGGGCGTGGAAGCACATCCTCGGCCGCGTCGGGTCGTGGACCGACCTCGAGCCGGCGTTCCTGGGCCGCGTCGAGGAACTGATCGACTTCGTCACCCAGCCGTAGACGAGGGACGGCGCGCCAGCTGCCACTTCCACAGGCCGACCGACATGAGCCCGAGCACGATCGGACCCAGGATCGTGACGACGCGCCACACGACGAACCCGGCAAGCAATGCGGCCTCGTCGGCACCCGCGTCGATCGCGAGCAGCGTGGCCACCACCACGGCGTCGAGGATGCCCAGCCCCGAGAACGGGAACAGCGTCAGCGGGTAGGCCACGAGGAACGCCACGAGCACGTCGATCGCAGGGACCTCGGTCGCGGTCACCCCGACGAAGCGGATCGACATGACGATCAGGGCCGCGTCGACGACGACCATCGCGACGAGGGCCAGCAGTGAGCGCGGCAGGGCCCGAGGCACCCGGTCGACCACTCGGCCCCGGAAGTCGGTGGCCCAGGCCGACCACCCGTCGGGATCGACCGTGGGGCGGATCCGGACGGCGAACCGGCCCAGTCGCCGCGCGAGCCCGACCGTGAACGCCTCGCCGCGGAACGCCAGCCAGACGACCGTGAGCAGTGCGACGCTGACCGTTCCGCTCACGACGGCAGGCACGAACTCGCCGAGGTGGAACGTGCCCAGCAGAAGCATCACGAGCACGCCGAGCAGCGGCGCCCCGAAGCGCACGACGTAGAACGACAGCGTGTTCATGACGGTGCCGGCCAGACCCGACGTCGACGGGATCCCCCACGACGTGAACATCGCGAGCCGCATGACGATGTCCGACGGCGGCGGGGCGACGGTCGTCATGAGGATCGCCGCCTGGTCGTTCTGCATCGCCCGGAACGGCGTGCAGCCGGGGATGAACAGGGCCAGCGGCATGGCGTTGAGGAACTGCCGGAGCAGCAGGACGACGACGAGCAGCGCGAACTGCCACCACTCGAGCCGGCCGATCGCATCGGCGACCTTGGCCCAGTCGACGTCGCCGAGCAGCCCTCGGATGACCAGCACGATGACGACCACGAGGACCGCGATCAGCGCCAGCCGGACCCATCGGCGCTTCGGCTCGGGCGCCGGCTCGAGCGGCCCGCCGAGGTCAGGGGCGTCCTCAGTCATCGAGCGGGTCTCGGATGATCGGACAGGTCATGCAGTGGCCGCCACCGCGACCGCGACCCAGCTCGGCGCCGACGATCTCGACGACCTCCACGCCCGCATCGCGCAGCAGCGCATTGGTGGGGGTGTTCCGGTCGTACGCGAACACGACCCCCGGCGAGGTCGTCACGACGTTGTTCGCGTCGTCCCACTGCTGGCGCTCCGAGTCGTAGGAGTCGCCGCCGGTCTCCACGACGCGCAGGTCGCGCAGGCCCAGCTCGCGCGCGACGACCGTGAGGAACCCGTCCTGCTCGGCCGTGACGTCGAGGCCGCCGTCGTCGCCGGGACGCAGCGTGTACGTGCGGATCGCCCCGACGATCTCGGGGTAGATCGTGACGAGGTCGCGATCGGCGAACGTGAACACCGTGTCGAGGTGCATGGCCGCGCGCAGCCGCGGCAGGCCCGCCACGACGACGACGTGGGCGGTCCCGGTGTCGAACAGGACCTTGGCCACCTGGGTCACGGCCTGCCGGGAGGTGCGCTCGCCCATGCCGATCAGCACGACGCCGTTCCCGGGCACCATGACGTCGCCGCCCTCGATCGACGCCGCGCCCCACTCCAGCTCCGGGTCGCCCCACCAGACCGTCGAGCCGACGAACTGCGGATGGAAGTCGTACACGGCCTTCATCAGCATCGTCTCGTCGTGACGGGCCGGCCAGAAGAGCGGATTGAGCGTCAGACCCGACCCGATCCAGCACGTCGTGTCGCGCGTGTAGAGCGTGTTCGGCAACGGAGGCATGAGGTACTCGTGGCCGCCCTGGGCGTTGCGGACGAGGTCGTCCATCCCCGCACTCAGCTCGTGCGGCAGGTCGTGGGTCGTCATCCCGCCCAGCAGGTAGCGCGCGAGCCGGGCGTCGGGCAGCTCGTCGAGGAACGAGCGGGTCTCGTCCACGAGGCCCAGGCCGACCTCGTTCGCCACGATCTTGCGGTCGAGCAGCCACGACCTCGCCTCGGGGATCGCCATGGTCTCGGCGAGCACCTCGTGCAGCTCGAGCACCTCGGTGCCGCGATCGCGCATCGCATCGACGAACTCGCGGTGGTGCTCCTGCGCCTTCTCGACCCACAGGACGTCGTCGAACAGCAGCTCGTCGCAGTTCGACGGGGTGAGGCGCTCGTGCGCCAGCCCGGGCGCACAGACCAGCACCTTGCGCAGACGGCCGACCTCGGAATGGACGCCGTACGCTGCGGAGGGCAGCTCGGCTGCGTCGCCGGTCATGGCCCGAACGTATCCCCTCCGGGTCCCGCCGTGCGCGCTACTCGCCGACGACCTCGAGCACGACGCGGTCGGCCATGAGCCGGCCGGTCCGCGTGAGAACCATGCGGTCGCCCGCCGCCTCGAGCCAGCCGGCCGCGACGAGTGGGGCCACGTCGCCGAGCAGCCGGGTCTCGATGCCCTCGGCCAGTCGGATGCGCAGCATGACGTCCTCGAGGCGTCGGGCCTCGGCGTCCGGCCGCTCGCCGTCGGCCCGAGGCGACTCGCCCGCCGCGAGGCGCTGGGCGTACGCGGCGGGGTGCTTCACGTTCCACCAGCGCTCGCCGTCGACGAACGAGTGGGCGCCGGGCCCGATCCCCCACCACTGGCCGCCGTTCCAGTAGCCGATGTTGTGGCGGCACTGCGCCGCGTCGTTCGTGGCCCAGTTCGACAGCTCGTACCAGCGCAGGCCGCCCGCCGCGAGCAGGTCGTCGGCGAGCAGGTACTTGTCGGCCGTCTCGTCGTCGTCGGGCATGACGACCTCGCCGCGACGGACCTTGCGGGCGAAGGCCGTGCCGTCCTCGACGATCAGGGCGTAGGCGCTGACGTGGTCGGGCTCCATCGCGAGGGCGTCCTCGACGGTGCGCCGCCAGTCGTCCACCGACTCGGTCGGCGACCCGTAGATGAGGTCGAGGCTGACCTGCTCGAACCCGGCCTCGCGCGCCCACGCGACGGCGCGCGGCACGTTCTCGGGGTCGTGCGTGCGGTCCAGGACCCGCAGCACGTGCGGCACCGCCGACTGCATGCCGAACGAGATCCGAGTGAAGCCGCCGGCCCGCAGCTCGGCGAGCGAGGCGGGGGTGACGCTGTCGGGATTGGCCTCGGTCGTGACCTCGGCGCCGGGCGCCAGTCCGAGCCGGTCGTCGACCGCCCTCAGGAAGCGCACGAGGTCCGCCGACGCGAGCTGGGTCGGCGTGCCGCCACCGACGAAGACCGTGTCGACCGTCCGCTCCGGCACGAGCTCGAGCTCGCCGAGGGCCGCGTCGATGTAGGTCGCGCGGGACGCGCCCGAGACCTCGGGTCCGCCGAGGTCGTCGGCCGTGTACGTGTTGAAGTCGCAGTAGCCGCACCGCACGGAGCAGAACGGCACGTGCAGGTAGATGCCGAACGCCACCCTCCCAGCCTAGGAGGGTGGCGTTCGCGGCGGTCGGCGGTCAGGCGTAGAAGCCCTCGAGGATCTCTCGGTGGTTCTCCTCCACGACCCGACGCTTGACCTTGAGGCTGGGCGTGATCTCGCCGGACTCGACTGTGAGGTCGTGGTCCAGGACCTTCCACTTCTTGATGGTCTCCCAGCGGTTCAGCTTGCTGTTGAGCTCCTCGACGTCCTTGGCGATCTGCGCCTGCATCGCGTCGGACGAGACGACCTCGGCGTACGACTTGCCGCCCATGCCGTGGCCCTCGGCCCACAGCGCGACCGCGTCAGGATCGAGCGTGATGAGCGCCGAGCAGAAGTTGCGCTCGTTGCCGTGCACGATCATCTGGCTGGCCAGCGGGCAGACCGCCTTGAACGTGCCCTCGATGTGCGACGGCGCCACGTACTTGCCGCCGGACGTCTTGAACAGGTCCTTCTTGCGGTCGGTGATCCGCAGGAAGCCCTCGGCGTCGAGCTCGCCGATGTCGCCCGTCGCGAGCCAGCCGTCCTCGGTCAGCGCGGACGCCGACTCGGACTCGAGGTTGTGGTAGCCGAGCATGACGCCGGGACCCTTGATGAGGATCTCGCCGTCCTCGGCGATCTTGAGCTCGGTGCCGGGGAACGCCTGGCCGACCGTGCCGATCCGGAAGTCGTCAGGATGGTTGACGACCGATCCCGCGGAGGTCTCGGTCAGGCCGTAGCCCTCGAGGATCAGGACGCCGGCGGCATGGAACCACTCGGCGATGTCCGTCGACAGGGCGGCCGCGCCGGAGATGAAGAACCGCACCCGACCGCCGAAGCGCTCGCGGACCTTCGTGAAGACGAGCTTGTCGGCGACCGCGTGCTGGAGCTTCAGCGGCAGCGGCACGGAGCGACCCGCGCGCTCGAGCCGCGAGACCTTGAGGCCGACGCCCTCGGCCCAGCGGAAGAGCTTCAGCTTGGGGCCGCCCTCCTCCTCCATCATGCCGACGATGCGGCCGTAGGCCTTCTCGAAGATGCGCGGTGCCGCGCCCATGAAGGTCGGCTTCACGACCGCGAGGTTGTCGACGATCTTGGGCACGCGGCCGTCGACGGCGCACGGGAACCCGACCGCCAGCTGCGTCGTCATGAGGACCTTGCCGAACGAGTGCGCCATCGGCAGCCAGCGGAACTCCAGGTCGTCGATCGACATGATGCCCTGGGCCGCGGTGGCCGTGCCCTCGTACGTCCAGCCGCCGTGCGTCAGCCGGACGCCCTTCGGGCGGCCCGTCGTGCCGGACGTGTAGATCAAGGTGGCGAGCGACTCCGGCGTCGTGGCCGCGACCCGGTCGCGGACGACGGACGGCTCGTCGGCGAGCCGCTGCTCACCGAGCAGGACGAGGTCGTCCAGCGAGATCACCCAGTCGCCGTCGGCCTCGCCGTCGTAGACGACGACCTTCTCGACGCTCGGCAGCTCGGACCGCTTCTCGCGCAGCTTGGCGACCTGCTCGTCGTCCTCGGCGAAGACCACCCGGCTGTCGGAGTCGGCCAGGATGTAGGCCACGTCGTCGGCCACCGAGCTGGGGTAGACGGTCGTCGTCGCGGCACCGGCGGCATTGATCGCCAGGTCGGACAGGATCCACTCGATGCGCGTGCCCGACGCGATCGCGACGCGCTCCTCGGGCTCGATGCCCAGGGCGACGAGGCCCGCGGCGATCTTCGTGACGCGGTCACCGGTCTCGGACCAGGTGATCGAGTGCCACGTCTCGTTCTCGTCGGGGAAGCGGAACGCCTCGCGGGGTCCGGACTTCTCGACGCGGTCGTAGAACATCTCGCCCACGTTGCGGGGTCGGTTCTCGATGAGTTTGAGCTGGTCGGCGGTGGCGACGGCCATGAAATGTTCTCCCGGGGACGGTCGGAGGAAGGATGTGATGGCCGTCACCCTACCGGGCGGTAGGTGGGTCCCACCACGGTTTTCCCGCGGCCGGACCCACCCACCATCGGTGTCAGCCCGCGACCGCGGCCGCCCCGAGGTCGGGATCATCGGTGAAGAACCCGTCCATTCCGGCCGCGAGGAAGGCCCGGATCTCCCCGACGAGATCGCCCACCGCATTCGGGTCGTCGCTGCTGCGGTACTCGGCGGGCAGGAAGGTGTTCTCGCGCCGGAACGTCCAGCCGTGCACCGTCAGCCCACGGCGGTGCGCGTCGCGGATGACGGAGGTCGGCTCGCTCAACCGGTTGTCGGCCGTGCGCGGGATCATCACGTTCTTGCACAGGCCCACGCCGTCCGCGTACCGATCGATCGCCGCGAGTCCGTCGGGGGTCACCAGATCGGCGTAGGTGCGCGGATCGCCGGCGGCGACGAGGTCGTACGGCGCTCCGCTGCAGTCGACCAGCTGCACGATCCGGTTCCGGCTGAGCCGGTGCAGCTCGCGCAGGTTCTGCGTCTCGAAGCTCTGCAGGAACACGCGGTCGTCTCGGTGGTCCAGCCCCGCCTCGCCGAGCGCCCTCACGAGCGGCTCCTCCAGCGACAGGCCGACCGAGTCGAAGTACGTCGGATGCTTGGTCTCCGGGTAGACCCCGACCGTGCGGCCGTCGCACGTGCGCGACCGCCGGGCCAGGTCCAGCACCTCGTCGAGCGTCGGCACCGGGTACAGCCCGTCGAACGCCGCGTTCCCGGGCCGCGTGCCGGGGATCCGCTCCTTGGCGCGCAGCGTCCGTAGCTCGGCGAGGGTGAAGTCCTCGGTGAACCACCCGGTGATGGCCCGGCCGTCGATCGTCCTGGTCGCCCGGCGACTCGCGAACTCCGGCTTGTCGGCCACGTTCGTCGTGCCGCCGATCTCGTTCTCGTGCCGGGCGACCAGGACCCCGTCCTTCGTCGCGACGAGGTCCGGCTCGATGAAGTCGGCGCACTGGCGGATCGCGAGCGCGTACGAGGCGAGCGTGTGCTCCGGCCGGTAGCCCGAGGCCCCCCGGTGGGCGATGACGGTCTCACCGGTCCCGGCGACCCGCTCGCGTCGCAGGTCGATGATGTCGATCTCGGTGTCGTCCGGCGTGCCCGGCACGCGGGCGTCGTTGCCCGGGTAGTTGTTGTCGTTCGCGATGAGCAGGCGGCCGTCCTTCAACTGCACGATCGTCTCGAAGGACTGCACCGGCAGCGAGAACGGGTCCCCCGTCCCGTAGCCGTCGCCGGCGCCGATCCCGCTCGGATTCGCGATCTTCAACGCGTCGAGCACCAGCTCCTTCTCGACGAATCCGCTGCGGTCCCGGTGGTCGAGGTCGACCCGGTAGACCTTCTTGGTCACGGCCTGGTCGCCCTCGAAGTCGTCGCGCTCGGCGACGAGCAGCTCGTGCCGACCGACCGTGAAGGCGTCGGCCACGAGGTTGGCGTCGGTGTCGACCTCGTACGCCCACGTCGCGCCGGTGTACCGGTTCCTGACCGTGTCGAACTCGTGGATCCAGCGGCGCCGCTTCTGGGTGTCGTCGTTCAGCGCTCCCTCCAGCACCGGATAGAGGTACCGGCCGTCGCGGCTGCCGGCCATCGCCTCGAAGCCCTTCGAGTTCGGCAGGTTCGCCGTCCCGCTCAGGTGCGGGTTCGAGGGCGACTGCACCCCCGGCAGCGGCACGGGCGTGTCCAGCAGCACGCCCGTGGCGCTGACGTGCAGCAGGAACGGGCCGAACTCCTCACCGATCCAGAACGAGCCGTCGGGCGCCCGCACGATCGACTCGACGTCGAAGTCGGCGCCGGTCAGCAGGCGGTCCTTCGTGTCCCCGTTGACGATCGGGAACCCGGCCTTGCGACGGGGGTCGCGCAACGAGACGAACCGGTCGACGCGGATCCGGCCGGTGCCGCCCTTCGCGGTCTGCCACTGCGGGGTGACGCGGTAGATCCGCAGCAGGAAGTCGTTGGAGTTCGCCTTGGCTCCGAAGCCGTTGTCGGGCAGTCCCCAGAAACTGCCGTCGCCGTTGTCGATCACGGCGGAGAAGCCCGGGATCACCTGGCCGGCGAACGGACCCTGCCGACCGTTGGCGGCCGTGGCCTTCGCCCCCGACGGCGGCCCGGCCTCGAGGTGGTCGGCCGACAACGTCGCTCGCGCCACGAGGGTCGGCACGGTGACGGTTCTGGTGCGGGGTTCGTGACCCCGGGCCGCGTGGGCCGGGGTCATGGTGCCGGCGCACACGGCACCGGCGGCGATCATGGTGAGCAGAGTCCGGGCTGCTCGTCCCCCGATTCGAGTCATGCCACCGACGCAATCGGACCAGCCCGACCTCCCGGCCAGCGCAGGGTGAAGGGTGGGTGAAGTTTCCTGGTGGTCAGGTGACCCGGGACTCGCCCGTCGAGAGTGCCGCGATGAAGGCTTCCTGGGGGACCTCGACGCGGCCGACCATCTTCATCCGCTTCTTGCCCTCCTTCTGCTTCTCCAGCAGCTTGCGCTTGCGGCTGATGTCGCCGCCGTAGCACTTGGCGAGGACATCCTTGCGCAGGGCACGGATGTTCTCGCGGGCGATGATGCGGGCGCCGATCGCGGCCTGGATCGGGACCTCGAACTGCTGGCGCGGGATGAGTTCCTTGAGCTTGCCGGCCAGCGCCACGCCGTAGGCGTAGGCATTGTCGCGGTGCACGATCGAGCTGAAGGCGTCGACGGGCTCGCCCTGCAGCAGGATGTCGACCTTGACGAGGTCCGCGGCCTGTTCGCCGGCGACCTCGTAGTTGAGCGAGGCGTAGCCCTTCGTGCGCGACTTCAGCGCGTCGAAGAAGTCGAACATGATCTCGCCCATCGGCAGCGTGTAGCGGATCTCGACTCGGTCCTCGGACAGGTAGTCCATGCCCTCGAGCACGCCGCGGCGGGCCTGGCACAGCTCCATGATCGCGCCGATGTAGTCCGACGGAGCCAGGATCGTGGCCTTGACGAACGGCTCGTAGACCTTGTCGATCTTGCCGTCGGGGTACTCGCTGGGGTTCGTGACGACGATCTCGGAGCGGTCCTCCATCACGACGCGGTAGATCACGTTCGGGGCGGTCGAGATGAGGTCGAGGTTGAACTCGCGCTCGAGCCGCTCACGGACGATCTCCAGGTGCAGCAGCCCGAGGAAGCCGATGCGGAAGCCGAAGCCCAGCGCGCCGGACGACTCGGGCTCGAACTGCAGGGCGGCGTCGTTGAGCTGGAGCTTCTCCAGCGCGTCGCGCAGGGTCGGGAAGTCGTCGCCGTCGATCGGGTAGAGCCCCGCGAACACCATGGGGTTCGGATGGGCGTACCCACCCAGAGGTTCGGTGGCGGGCCTGACGCTGGAGGTCACCGTGTCGCCCACGCGCGACTGGCGCACCTCCTTCACGCCGGTGATGAGGTAGCCGACCTCGCCGACGCCGAGGTGGTCCTCCTTGAGCGGCTCGGGGCTGATGACGCCGACCTCGAGCATCTCGTGCACGGAGGCCGTCGACATCATCTTGATCTTGTCGCGGTGGCTGAGCTTGCCGTCGAACACCCGGACGTAGGTGACGACGCCGCGGTACGTGTCGTAGACCGAGTCGAAGATCAGCGCGCGCGGCGGGGCGTCGGGGTCGCCGGACGGCGGCGGGACGTCGTCGACGATCTTGTTCAGCAGCGCCTCGACGCCCTGACCGGTCTTGGCCGAGACGCGCAGGACCTCGTCGGGGTCACCGCCGATGATGTGCGCGATCTCCTCGGCGAACTTCTCCGGCTGCGCGCCGGGCAGGTCGATCTTGTTGAGCACCGGGATGATGTGCAGGTCCGCGTCGAGCGCGAGGTAGAGGTTGGCCAGCGTCTGGGCCTCGATGCCCTGTGCCGCGTCGACCAGCAGGATCGCGCCCTCGCACGCGGCGAGGGACCGGCTGACCTCATACGTGAAGTCGACGTGGCCGGGGGTGTCGATCATGTTGAGCACGTACGCCGTGCCCGCGTCGTCGCCGTCGCTCTTCACGAAGGGCATCCGCACGGCCTGGCTCTTGATCGTGATGCCCCGCTCGCGCTCGATGTCCATGCGGTCGAGGTACTGCGCGCGGGCGGCCCGCTCGTCGACGACGCCGGTCAGCTGCAGCATGCGGTCGGCGAGCGTCGACTTGCCGTGGTCGATGTGCGCGATGATGCAGAAGTTGCGCAGGACCGCCGGGGGCGTCGCGCCCGGACGCGGAGCCTTCGTCGGGCTCACCACAGCACGGCGATCAGGATGTTGGCGGTGACCAGCACGAAGGTCGCACGGGCCAGCGGCGTCGGCTGGGGCTTGCGCTCGGCGATGAAGGCGACCACCGTCGCGACGAGCGCGATCACCAGCTTGGTGGTGATCTTGGCGTAGTCGTAGTCGCGCAGGTCGGCGGCCGAGCCGATCCCGACGAGGGCGACGCCCACGACCAGGGCCGTGGCGATCGCGTGGAACGCGCCCTTGCGGATGGTGGAGCCGATGGGATCGGTCAGCACCAGAGCACCGATCCAGCACAGGACATGGATGGCGACGAGGACGGAATACAGCACGCTCACGGGCCAATCCTAGGTGGCGGTGCCGGACTGCCGGGCGGCGCGGGCCGGGCCGGCACACGATTTGAGGAGCCACCGCCCGCACTGGTAGCATTGACGATTGCGTGTCCCGCCCAGCGATCGACGGGCGTGGGCGCGACCAAACTCTTTGCAGGACACATTCACCGCAGAACGAAGAAAGAACAGGTTTGCCGTGGCGAACATCAAGTCGCAGATCAAGCGCAACCGGCAGAACGAGGCCGCGCACGAGCGCAACAAGTCCGTGCGCTCGGCCCTGAAGACCTCGGTCCGCCGCTTCAACGAGGCCGCTGAGGCGGGCAACGCCGACGAGGCCAAGGTGCTCGCCAACGATGCCGCCAAGAAGCTCGACAAGGCCGCGTCCAAGGGCGTCATCCACAAGAACCAGGCAGCGAACCGCAAGTCGGCCATCGCCAAGAAGGCCGCCGCGCTCTGAGTTCGCGCACGAGAGCCCCGCACCGGTGGTGCGGGGCTTTTGTCGTGCCCGGGCGACCTGGCCTCAGGAGGCGCGGGACCGGGCGACCGCGACGTCGATGATCATGCGCTCGACGGCGTAGGCGGGTTCGGCGGAGCCGCCCTTGACCTGCAGGTCGGCGTGCGCGACCGCGTCGAGGGCGCGGCGCAGCGAGCCCTCGTCCCATCCGCGCGCGGTCTGGCGCAGCGTGCGGATCTTGAACGGTGGCGCACCGATCTCACGCGCGAGGTCGGCGTCGCGCAGGCCCGGGTCGGCGGTGGCGACCCGCGCGACCTGGCGCAGTCCGGAGGCGAAGGCCGCCGTGATGAGCAGCGGCGCCACCTTCGCGGTCTCGGCCCAGCGCGCGCGTTCGAGTGCGATCCCGAGCCGGCCCTCGAGCGCCGCGTCGGCGATCTCGTAGCCGCGCACCTCAGCCCGGCCACCGAAGTAGCGGCGGACGACCGTGGCGCCGAGCGCCTCGGACGCGTCGACCGTGGCCACGAGCTGGTCGACCGCCGCGGCCAGCGACCGCAGGTCCGACCCCACCGACGCCACGAGCAGCGTGGCGCCCTCCTCGTCGAGGGGTCGGCCGAGGGCGCGTGACTCGTCGCGCACCCAGGCGATCAGGTCGCGCTCGTACTTGGGCGCCTGCTGGGCGACCTCGCTGACGGCGGCGAGCTTGCGCAGCTTGTCGAGCAGGCCCTTGCCCTTGGCGCCGCCGCCGTGGACGAGGACGACCGCCGTGTCGTCGGACGGAGCCGCCGCATAGTCGAGCAGCTCGGTCGCGACGACGTCGGAAAGGTCCTGCAGGTCGGTCACCACGACGGCCGTCGCCTCACTGAACAGCGAGGCGCTGGTCAGCGCCGTGAACTCGCCCGCGGCGAGCGACGACGCGGCGGACTCGGCGAGCTGCACCTCCGGGGCGACCTCGCGCACTGCCGCGACGGCGCGCCGGCGAGCCCGGTCCGACAGGTACTCGGAGTTGCCGGTGACCAGCAGGATCTTGCCGAACGGGTTCGCCACGGTCCGAGGATAGGTCACCGCACGGACACCCTGAGGCCGTCGCCCCGGTCGACCACGGCGACGGTTCCCGACAGGTCCGTGCGCACCACGGGGACGCCGCGGTCGGCGAGCGCCGCGAGCGTCGTCGGCGCGGGATGGCCGAACGTGTTGTCGGCCCCCACGCCGATGAGCGCGAGGGAGGGTCGCGTGCGGTCGATCAGGCCCGGTGACGTGTCGGCACTGCCGTGGTGGGCAACCTTGAGCACGTCGGCCGTGAGGTCCGGCGCGAGCCGCTGCAGTCCACGTTGCGCCTCCTCCCCCAGGTCGCCCGTGAACAGGATCCGTCGCCCCCGCACCGTCACGCGCACGACGACGCTGACGTCGTTGCGCTCCTCCGCGCGCTCCACGGCGGCCTGCGCACGCGGCCACAGGACCTCGACCCGCGCGGGCCCGACGGTGAGCACGGCGCCGGCCGAGAGCCGCTCACGGCGCGCCGCCGGGACGGCCGGACCGCCGGACGGGCCGTCGGCGACGAGGTCGACCTCGCGGCCGTGCACGGCGCCACGCCAGCCGCCGATGTGGTCGGCATCGGCGTGGGAGAACAGCAGCAGCGCGATCCGCCGGACCCCGAGGTCGCGCAGGCACCGGTCGATCGGCCCGGGCTCCTCGCCGACGTCGACGACCATCGCCTCCCCCGGGCCGGTCGGCACGACGAACCCGTCACCCTGGCCCACGTCGCAGGCGACCACGACGATGCCCTTCGGCGGCCAGCCCGGGTGCGGCGGCCGGAGCATCGCCACGAGCAGACCGAGGACGAGTCCGAGGACGACGGCCGGCCGGCCCGCGATTCGCCACAGCACCCAGCCCACGGTCGGAGCGACGACGCACAGCGTCCATGCGGGAAACGGCCACGGCACGGACGCTGCCGGGACCGAGGCCCCGATCCGGGCGATCGCGACGATCGCCGACGCCGACCACCAGGCGACCTCTCCGGGCACCACCGCCACGACGGGCAGGAGGAGGTCCAGCAGGCCCGCCGCGAGGCCTGCGACCGTGGCCGGCGCGATGGCGGGGGCGACGAACACGTTCGCGACGACCGCCACGAGCGAGACCTCACCGCTGAGCGCCGCCACCATCGGCAGGCACGCGAGGTGCGCCGCGACGGGCACCGAGACGGCCTCGGCGACCGGGGCCGGCAGCCAGTGCAGGCGACGGGCGAGGGCCGCGGAGAACGTCACGATGCCGGCCGTCGCGGACACCGAGAGCACGAAGCCCGCACTCGAGCCGAGCCACGGATCGAGCAGCACGAGCACGAGCACGGCCCACGCGAGGGCCCGCAGGCCCGCCCGCGGGGATCCCAGGACCAGTCCGACGAGCGCCACGGAGCCCATCACGGCGGCCCGCAGGACGCTGGGCTCGGGCCGGGCCACGACGACGAACGCGACGACCGTCACCGCGCCCAGCAGCAGGACCGTACGCCGTCCGGCACCCGCGGGTCGCGCGACGGCCAGCACCACGGCAAGCACGATCGTGAGGTTCGCGCCCGACACGGCGAGCAGGTGGGTGAGCCCCGTGCGGGTGAAGTCCTCACGGGTCGTGTCCTCGAGCCCGGAGTCGTCCCCCGCCACGAGGGCCGGCACGAGCGCCGCGGCTTGGTCGTGCCGGTGGTCCACTCCGTCCCGAATGCCGTCGCGCACGACGGCGGACCAGCGCCACCACCACGGGCCATCCCCCGCGGCCCGCCATCGCAGGACCCGCAGGGTCGCCGCCTCGTCGGACGCCTCGGCGGGAGCGAGGTCGGCGCGCACGACGAGTCGCCTCCCGGTGACGAACCGGTCCGAGGTCCCGTCGACGAAGGCCGTGGCCCGCACCCTGACCCGCCACGTCCGCTCGCCGTCGGTGACGACCCGGACCGTGACCGGCAGGACCGTGCCGGCCCCGCCGCGACCTTCGTACGGATGGCCGTCCTCACGCAGTTGGACCTCGGCGACGACGACCCGGCCGCGCTGCGCGAGGTCGGCGACCGGCGAGGCCTGCACGGCCGAGAGCCGCCAGCCACAGCCCACCGCCACCGCGACCAGGCACAGGGCCGGCAGGGCGAGCCACGGTCGTCGCCAGCCGAGTGCCGCGGCGGTGACAGCCGCGGCCCCCACGGCGAACGACCAGCCCTGGCCGACGTGGGTCAGCGCCGCCGCCGCGGCCCACGCCACGAGTGCGGCGGGAACGACCCGCAGGTCAGACCCGAACGTGGTCACGCAACTCGTCGAGCGTCGCCTCGCCGATGCCCTTCACGTCGAGCAGGTCGTCGACGCTGCGGAACGGTCCGTTGGCCTCGCGCCACGCGACGATCGACGCCGCGGTGACCGGGCCCACGCCCGGCAGCGTGTCGAGGGCGGCGACGTCCGCCGAGTTGAGGTCGACGACGGGACCGGCGGCCCCGGCGACCGGTCCGTCCGACGCGCCGCCCGAGACCGCCGCGGCGGCCGGCGCGCCGACGACGACCTGTTCGCCGTCGGCGAGCACCCGCGCCAGGTTGAGGCCCGACGTGTCGACGTCGCCCTTCACCCCACCCGCGGCGGCGATCGCCTCGTGCACGCGCGACCCGACGGGCAGGGTCACGATGCCCGGCCGACGGACCGCGCCGGCCACGTCGACCACGAGCTCGGTCGGTGCGGTCGCCGGTCCCGCGCTCGACCCGGTCCTCGCTCCCGAGCCCGACGTCGGTCCGGCCGAGCCCGCGTCGGCACTGGCCAGCGTCGGCACCGCGGTCTCGTGCGGCCGGCCCGCGAGCAGCCACCACACGAGCAGGACGCCCGCCGCGACGGCGAGCACGGTCACGAGTCGCAGGTGGACCGGCCGGACCCGGTGCAGCTCGGGTCGCGGCCGACGGCGACTGCCGGGCTCCGGTCGTTGCGGATCAGGGAGCGAGGCGTCGAAGGTCGCCGCGAGCTCGGCGAGCCGCCGCCGCGCGATGTCGGCGCGCGTCTCCGGAGGGACCGTGACCATGCCGCGACAGTAGGGAGCCGGGTCGGGTCCGTGGAACGGTGACGACGAGGGCTGTGGACGGGACGGGGCGCACCGCAGGGGCTGTGGACGGACGGGAGCGCGGACCGGGCTCAGGCCGCGCTGACCGTCACGGCGATCATGCCGGGACCCACGTGGGCGCCGATGTCGGCGCCGACCTCGTCGACGGGCACGGACTCGCGCCCCAACCTCGACGCGAGCGAGGCGGCGATCTGGTTCGCGACGGTCTCGCTGGCCAGGTGCTGGACGCCGATCCGGTACTCGCCGTCGAGGCTCTCGACCGCCTCGGCGGCCAGTGTCGTCAGCCGGGCGAGCGCCTTCGATGAGGTGCGCACCTTCTCCAACGGCGCCACCAGCCCGTCCTCGAACGTGAGGATCGGCTTGACCGAGAGGGCCGAGCCGATGAGGGCCGCGGCCCGGCCGATCCGGCCACCGCGACGCAGGTACTCGAGGGTGTCGACGTAGAGCAGGACGCGCGAGGACTCGGCGGTCTGCAGGGCTGCGGCCGCCATCTGCTCCGCGGTGGCACCGGCTTCACGCTCGCGGGCCGCTCGGCCGGCGGCGAAGCCCGTCGCGAGGCCGGCCTGCAGGGTGTCGACGATGTGCACCGGCACGTCGACGCGTGACGCCGCGAGCCTGGCCGCATCGACCGTCCCGGAGAGCCGCGAGCTGACGTGCACCGACACGATCGCCTCGGCGCCCTGACTCGCGAGGGCCTCGTACACCGACTGGAAGGTCTCGGGCGACGGCCGCGACGTGCTCACGGGCACGAAGGACGCGAGCGCGTCGGCGATCATCTGCGACGTCACGTCGACGCCCTCGGTGTAGACGCGGGCGCCGACGATCACCGTCGTGGGGACCACCGTGATGCCCTCGCGGGCCGCGTCGTCGGGGTCCAACGACGCGGTCGAGTCGGTCACCACGGCGACGGTCATGCGCAAACCCTAGACCGCCTCAGTACACGTCCTTGGCGTAGCGGCCCTGCTCGGCGAGCCCGTCGAGCCAGCCACGCGCCGCCTCGTGGTCCAGTCCGCCGTGGTCGCGGGCGACGCCGAGCAGGGTCGCCTCGACGTCCTTCGCCATCCGGGAGCGGTCGCCGCAGACGTAGAAGTGGGCACCGTCGTCGAGCCAGCGCCACAGGTCGGCACCGTGCTCGCGCATCCGGTCCTGCACGTAGATGCTGTGGTCCTGGTCGCGTGAGAAGGCCGTGTCGCATCGGGTCAGCACCCCGCCTGTCTGGAGTCGTTGCAGCTCGTCGCGGTAGTAGAAGTCGGTGTCGACGTTTCGCTCGCCGAAGAAGAGCCAGTTCCGGCCGGCGTGGCCGCGCAGCGCCCGGTCGTGCAGGAAGCCGCGGAACGGGGCGATGCCGGTGCCCGGACCGACCATGATCGCGGGTGCGTCCGAGTCCGTCGGCGGCCGGAAGTGACGCTGGCGCTGCACGTAGATCCGCACGTCCTCCCCGGCCCGGTCGGCGAGGTACGACGAGCACACGCCGTGCCGTCGTTGGCCGTGCACGCGATGCCGCACGACCGACACGGTCACCTGCACCTCCCGCGGGTCCTCCAACGGGCTCGAGGAGATCGAGTACTGGCGAGGCGTCAGGCGCTTCAGGACCGACAGCCAGTCCGACACCCCCACGACGGTCGGGTAGTCGCGCAGCACGTCGATCAGCTGACGGCCCCACGACCACTCGTCGAGCGGTCGCCGGTCGCCCTGGTCGAGCAGCCCGGCGAGGTAGGAGCCGCGGTGGCGCTCGGCGACGAGACGGGCCGTGGCGGGGGTGATCGCCGCGATGTCGTAGCTGTGCGACAGCGCCTCGGACAGCCGGACGGACTGCTGGTCGACCTCGACGACGGTGTCGCCGTCGAGTCCCGCGAGGTCGAGCCACGCCTCGACGTAGCCCGGATCCATCTGCGGCACGACGGCGAGCGCGTCGCCGGGCTCGTAGTCGAGCGTGCCCTCGGGCAGGTGGAACGCGATCCGTCGGACCTCCTTCGACGACGACTCCGCGGTCAGCAGCTCGTTGCGGGTCAGTCCCGTCGGCAGCGGGCGATGGCGGCCGTAGCCCTCGACGACGGGCGTCGCCGTCGGGACGGTCGTCTCAGCACCGAGGGCCACACCGACCGCCGCGAGCCACGAGGCCGCGGGCGCATCGAACTCGGGCTCGCAGTCCGTGCGCGGGGCGACGCGCTCGGCACCGAGCTCGGCCAGCCGCTCGTCGAGGCGACGGCCGAACCCGCAGAAGTCGTCGTACGCGGAGTCGCCGAACGCCAGGACGCTGTAGCGCAGGCCCGCGAGCGACGGCGCGTCCTCCGAGCTGAGCTCGCGCCAGAACGCGGTCGCCTCGCTGGGCGGGTCGCCGTCGCCCGTCGTGCTCGTGACGAACAGGGCGGTCCCGCCGAGCCCGGACACCGAGGTCTCCCCCAGCGACCGGTGCGCCGCGGCCACGCCCCTCCCCGCGAGCGCCTGGACGAGCTGGGGTGCGTGGTCCTCGACGCGGCCGGTCTGCGACGCCCACAGGACCTGCACGCCCGACGGCGTCGTCACCTCGACGGTCGGCGCGACGGCCGCCAGCACCTCGTCGAACCACGCGCGCACGGCCGGCGTCACGGGGGCCGACGACGGGAGGCCGGCGCGCCCGTGGGTCACCGCCGCGAGGTACCCGGCGAGCCACGCGGTCTCCTCCGCGGTGGGCTCGCTGCCAGCGGGCGCGGGCCGGTCGGCGGGCAGCGCGATCGGGGCGCGCTCGAGCCGCACGGCGCACACCTTGAACTCGGGCTGCAGCGAGTCCGGGTCGACGGCGTCGTTCGTGACGGCGTTGACCGCGAGGCCCTCGCCCGTCAGCTCACCCCAGTGGATCGGCGCGAAGCACGTCCCCGGCAGCACGCGGTCGGTGACGACGGCCGGCAGCACGGCCTCGCCGCGGCGCGAGACGATGCGGACGCGCATCCCGTCGCCGAGGCCGAGCCGGGCGGCGTCCTCCGGGTTGACCTCGACGAACGGATCGGGGGTGAGCCGATTGAGCCGCGCGACCTTCCCGGTCTTCGTCATGGTGTGCCACTGGTGCGGCAGACGTCCTGTGTTGAGCACGACCGGGAACTCGTCGTCGGGCAGCTCGGCGGGCGCCAGGTGAGGTCGCGCGTGGAACGCCGCCCGCCCGTCCGGCAGCGGGAAGGCGAGGCGCGGGACGGAGCCGTCCTCGCGCACCGTCCGGCGCTGGCTCACCCCGTCGTTGACGTAGCGGACCGGATTGCGCCGCCGCCCGTGCGGGGGGCACGGCCACTGCAGCGGGCCCCGGCGCAGGCGCGCGTAGTCCGCGCCGCGCAGGTCGTAGCCCGTCTGCGGGTTCGCGAACTGCCGGATCTCCTCGAAGACCTGCTCGGCGCTCTCGTACGCGAATGCGTCGCCGAAGCCGAGTCGGGTCGCGATGTCGGCGATGAGCCGCCAGTCGGGGCGCGCGTCCCCCGGCGGCGGACCGGCGGGCCGGCACAGCGTGAGGTTGCGCTCGGAGTTGACCATGACGCCGTCCGCCTCGGTCCACAGTGCGGCCGGCAGGGCGATGTCGGCGTGCCGGAGCGTCTCGGAGTCGGCGTACGCGTCCTGCACCACGACGACGTCGGCGGCCGCCAGTCCGTCGAGCACGGTGACGCGGTTGGCGACGGAGTGCACCGGGTTCGTGCAGATGATCCACGCGGCCTTGACCGAGCCGGCCGCCAGCTGCTCGAAGAGGTCGATCGTGCCGCGCCCGACCTCGTCGCGGATCGTGCCGGGCTCGAGTCCCCAGACCCGTTCGCAGAACTCCCGGTCCGCGGCCGAGACCACCGAGCGCTGGCCCGGCAGGCCGGGCCCCATGTAGCCCATCTCGCGCCCGCCCATCGCATTCGGCTGGCCCGTGAGCGAGAAGGGTCCCGAGCCGGGCCGGCAGATCGCGCCGGTCGCGAGGTGCAGGTTGCAGATGGCGTTCGTGTTCCACGTGCCGTGCGTCGACTGGTTGAGGCCCATCGTCCAGCACGTCATCCAGTCGCCGGACTCCGCGATCCAGCCCGCCAGCCGGCGCAGGTCGTCCTCCGCGATGCCCGTGAGCTCGGCAACCGTCGCGGGTGGGTAGTCGGCGACGAGCGCCTCGACGTGCTCCCAGCCTCGCGTGTGCTCGGCGACGAACTCGTGGTCGACGGCACCGGCCTCGACGAGCAGGTGCAGCAGTCCGTTGAGCAGCGCCAGGTCGGTGCCGGGCCGGATCTGACAGAACAGGTCGGCCTTCTCGGCGGTGGCCGTGCGCCGCGGGTCGACGACGACGAGTCGCGCGCCGGCCTTGACCCGCTCCATCATCCGCAGGAACAGGATGGGATGCGCCTCGGCCATGTTCGAGCCGATCACGAGGAACAGGTCGGCGTGGTCGAAGTCGTCGTAGGAGCCGGGCGGACCGTCCGAGCCGAGCGACTGCTTGTAGCCGGTGCTCGCGCTGGCCATGCACAGCCGCGAGTTCGACTCGATGTTCACAGTCCGCAGGTAGCCCTTCGCGAGCTTCGTCGCGAGGTACTGCGCCTCGAGGGTCATCTGCCCCGAGACGTACAGCGCGACGGCGTCCGGACCATGCTCGTCGATCACGGCCCGGAACCGGCTCGCGGCCTCGTCGAGGGCGGACTCGATGCCGACCTCGATCCGGTCGGCGGAGCGGTCGGACCGGACCGACGCCTTCTCCATCCGACCCGGGGCGGCGAGCAGGTCGGCAGTCGTGGCGCCCTTCGTGCACAGCCGGCCGTCGTTGGCCGGGTGCCCGGGGGTGCCGACCGCGTCCGTGACGAGCGACGCGCCGTCGCGGCGGCCGATCTGCAGGGTCAGGCCGCAGCCCACCCCGCAGTACCCGCACACCGTGTCGATCCCGCCCCGAGACCGCGTCGCCGTCGTCATGACGTGCCCGTCAGCCCGCGACGGCCAGGCGCCGGCCGAGCGCCTGCTCGTACCGCTCGCGCACGAGGCGGACGAGCCGCGGATCGGGGTCGCGCTCGTCGAGGAACGGCGCCGTCACGACATCGGCCCCGGTCCTGCCGAGCGCGTCGTGGAAGTGGCCCGGCGCGAGCAGGTAGGAGGCGACGACGACGCGGCGCCGGGGTCGCCTCGCCGCCGCGACGACGTCGGCGAGCGGGGTCCCGCAGTGTCCGACGTGACCGACCGGGACGAGTCGGCCGAGCCGCTCGGACACCGCCGACGCGGCCGCCTGAAGGTCGGCGACCGCGCGCGGGTCGCTCGAGGCCGAGGCGCCGAGGACGACCGCGTCGTCGTCGCGCAGGCCCACCTCGGCGAGCCGCTCGACGAGCACGTCGGTCAGCACGGGGTGCGGGCCCAGTGTGGCGGCGGCCGCGTGCTCCCTGCGGGCCCCGACCGCGCCGCCGATGTCGTGGTGGACGTGGCGGCCCGCCGACAGCAGCAGCGGTACGACGACCGCCTCGCGACCGTCGAGCGAGGCCAGCACGTCGGGCAGGGCGGGCTGCTGGACGTCGACGAACGCGGCGGCGACCTCGGTCCGAGGGAGCGCAGCCCGGACGGCGTCGACGAGCCCGGTCACCGCCGCGGCCCCCCGCGCGGAGCGGGTGCCGTGACTGCAGGCCACGAGGACGGGCTCGGTGGTGACGTGCGTGCTCATGCGATCGCCTCCCGGTCGGTCAGGTCGAGTCGGTAGCCGCGCTTGACGACGGTCTTGACGACGCTGCGACCGGCGAGCGCCTCCCGCAGCCGGCCGATCGCGACGTCGACCGCGTGCGGGTCGGTGGAGTCGCCGGGCAGGACCCGCAGGACCTGCTCGCGCGAGAAGACGGCGCCCGGCTCGGACGCCAGCAGGCGCAGCATCGCCAGCCCCGACGGGGACAGCGGCAGCACCTCGTGGTCGAGCGTCGCGGCCGTCGCGTGCACGCGCAGGCGACCGTCGGCCAGGTCGACGCCGAGGTCGTCCCGCCCGAAGTGCAGGACGACCGAGCGCACGAGCGCGCCGAGCCGGCCGCGGTCGGGCACGAGCGGCTCGAATCCCGCGACGGCCAGGGGCTCGGCCGTGATCGGTCCGACCGCGGCGAGCACGAGCCGGCCCGACCGGGCGAGCTCGAGGATCGTGGCGCGCCCCTCCTGCGCTCGCACCGCCGCCAGCCAGGCACTCGCCCCCGGCGAGGACGTGAAGACGACGCAGTCGAAGCCGCCGGCGGCGACGTCGCGCACCGACTGCTCGACGGCGACCGGATCCGGCGGCGGTCCCCAGCGGTAGACGACGAGCGGCACGGTCGTGGCACCGGCGGCCGTCAGCGCCGACTCGAGGCCGTCGTCGCCCGCGCCGTGGTGCTGCACCGCGACCCGCAGGCCCTCGACGCCCTCCGCCACGAGGTACTCCGCCATCTCGCGCGAGGTCTCGGACTCGGCGACCCAGTCCGCCACGAGCCCCGTCGCCTGGATCGCGCCGCGCGCCTTGGGCCCGCGCGCGACGATCCGGGCCACCTCCAGCACGGCGTGCAGGGGCTCGAGCAGCCCCACGGACTCGGCCGTCTCGAGCCAGCTTCGGAACCCGATCGCCGTCGTGACGACGACGAGGGCCGGCGGCGCCGCGATGAGCTCCTCCGTGCGTCGGACGAGGGTCTCCTCGTCGATGTGGGCCTCGACGCCGAGCGTGGCGGCGGCGTGCACCTGGGCGCCGCGCCGCACGAGCGCGCTGGCGAGGTCGGTCGAGCGGCGCTGCGCCGTGGTGAGGATGCGCGTGCCCGCGAGCACGGGCCCGTGAGGGGTCACGCGCGACCCCGGCGCAGCCACACGACCTCGTCCCGGACCTCGACGTCCCAGTGCCCGAGGGTGACCTCGGGATCGTCGAGGCACCCGCCCGTGCGCAGGTCGAACACCTGCTTGTGCAGCGGAGACGCGACGGTCGGGACGTCCCCGCGCGAGCCGACGAGGCCGCGCGCGATGACGTTGGCGCCCGTGAAGGGATCACGGTGCCCGACGGCACAGACCTCGCCGTCGACGAGCCGGAACAACGCGACCTGCTCCCCGTCGACGAGGGCTGCCGCGCCCCGGTCGACCCACAGCCGGTCGATCGTGCAGACCGGCGTCCAGTCGTCCGCGTGGCCCGCGTCCGCCTTGCGCTCCACCACGACCTCACTCATGCGGTCACCTCCTGCTGGGAGCGGACCGGCAGGGTGTCGCCGGCGATGACGACCGGGCCGGCGGGGCGGCGCTGACCGCGCTCCTCGACGTACGCCAGGTCGGGGTCGGGGGTGTCCGGGGCGTTCACGAACGAGCCGAACTGCGCGAGCTTCTCCGGGTCGGCGAGCGTCTCGGCCCATTCGTCGGCGTACGTGTCGACGTGCGCCGCCATCTGCGCGTCCAACTCGGCGCCGATGCCCAGCGAGTCCTCCAGCACGACGGCGCGCACGTGGTCGATCCCGCCCTCGACCGCCTCGATCCACGGTGCCGTCCGCTGCAGCCGGTCGGCCGTGCGCACGTAGTAGAGCAGGAAGCGGTCGATCGCCTGCACGAGCTCCTCGGTCGAGAGGTCCTCTGCGAACAGCTGGGCGTGCCGCGGGGTGAAGCCACCGTTGCCGCCGACGTACAGGTTCCAGCCCTTGTCGGTCGCGATGACGCCGACGTCCTTGCCGCGCGCCTCGGCGCACTCGCGCGCACAGCCGGAGACCCCGAGCTTGATCTTGTGCGGCGACCGGAGGCCGCGGTAGCGCAGTTCGAGGGCCACGGCCAGGCCGACCGAGTCCTGCACGCCGTAGCGGCACCAGGTCTGACCGACGCACGACTTCACGGTGCGCAGGCTCTTGCCGTAGGCGTGACCGGACTCGAAGCCCGCGTCGACAAGTCGCCTCCAGATCTGCGGCAACTGCTCGATCCGAGCCCCGAACAGGTCGATGCGCTGGCCGCCCGTGATCTTCGTGTAGAGCCCGAAGTCCGCCGCGACCCGGCCGATCGCGATGAGCCCCTCGGGCGTCACCTCGCCACCGGGGATCCGCGGCACCACCGAGTACGTGCCGTCCTTCTGCAGGTTGGCCATGACGTGGTCGTTCGTGTCCTGGAGCCGGGCGTTCTCGCGGTCGAGGACGTGCCCGCGACCGAGCGTGGACAGGATCGAGGCCGCCACCGGCCGGCAGATGTCGCACCCGTTGCCACGACCGTGGGTCGCGATGAGCTCGCTGAAGGAGGTCACGCCCGTCATCGCGGCGACCTCGTAGAGCTCGCTGCGGGAGAGGTCGAAGTGCTCGCACAGCGCGTTGCTGACCGTGACGCCCTGCGCCTCGAGCTCGGCGTTCACGATCTGCTTGACGAGCGGGACGCACGAGCCGCAGCTGGTGCCCGCCTTGGTGCAGCTCTTGACGCCCGCCAGGTCGGTGCACTCGCCGCCGCTGATCGCGCAGCGGATCGTGCCCGCGGTGACGTTGTTGCACGAGCACACGGTGGCCTCGTCGGGCAGCGAGCCGCTCGACGGCGGCTCGACCCCGTCGGGCATGAGCCACGCGGCCGGGTCGCCGCCGAGCGCATTGCCGACCATGGGCCGCAGGTTCGTGTAGGCCGAGGCGTCGCCGACGAGCATCCCGCCGAGCAGCGTCGAGGCGTCGTCGCTCATGACGAGCTTCTTGTAGACGCCGGCGAGCGGATCGGCGTAGACGACCTCGAGGCTGCCGCCCTGCGTCGCGAACGCGTCGCCGAAGCTGGCCACGTCGACGCCCATCAGCTTGAGCTTGGTCGACAGGTCGGCGCCCGTGAACTCGGCCGCCCCGCCGAGCAGTCGGTCGGCGACGACCTCGGCCATCGTGTAGCCGGGGCCGACCAGCCCCCACACGCGGTCGGCGATGCACGCGACCTCGCCGATCGCCCAGACGTGCTCGTCGCTCGTGCGGCAGGACGGGTCGGCCATGACCCCGCCGCGCGGGTGGACGTCGAGCCCGGCCTCGCGGGCCAGCTCGTCGCGCGGCCGCACGCCCGTCGCGAACACGACGACGTCGGCCGGGATCGTCTCGCCGTCGGCGAACGTCATCCGGCCGACCTTCTTCGTGCCGCGGCCCGTGCGGACCGACTTCGTCGCGGTGGCGGTGCGCACCTCGACGCCGAGGCCCTCGATGAGCCGCTGGAGCGCCTGCCCGCCGGCGAGGTCGACCTGGACGGGCATGAGCCGGTCGGCGAACTCGACGACCGTGCACTCGGCGCCCAGCTCGCGCAGCGCGCCGGCTGCCTCGAGGCCGAGCAGGCCGCCGCCGATCACGACGCCCCTGGCCGGGTGGCCCAGCTGACGGGACCGGTCGCGGACCCACGCACGCAGCTCGGCGACGTCGTCGACCGTGCGGTAGACGAAGCAGCCGGGCAGGTCCGCGCCGTCGACCGGCGGGACCGCGGCGTACGAGCCGGTCGCCAGCACGAGCTCGTCGTAGTGCTCCTCGCGACCGTGCACCGAGACGGTGCGGGTCTCGCGGTCGATGCCCGCGACCCGGGCATTGCGGTGCAGGCGGACGCCGGGCGTGCGCCACAGCGACTGGTCGCCCAGCAGCAGGTCGTCGGGATCGGCGACCGTGAAGAACGACGTGAGTGCGACCCGGTCGTACGGGGGCCGGCTCTCCTCGCCGAACACGTCGATGTCCCACTGCGCGGTGGCGCCGCGTTCCACGAGGGCCTCGACGAGCCGACGCGCCACCATTCCGGCGCCGACCACGATCAGTCTCTTGCGTGTCATGCGGACCAGCGTCGTCAGCCCACGTTTCGGGCCCGGTTGCCGGACGTAACACGCGGTGAACTTTTCTCTCACGCCCGACACGTCCCGGCTGTGAGCAGTTCGTTCCCGTTCGGTTACGCCGACGCACCGTTTCGCGAAACGCCGGGTTCCTAGCGTCGGCGACGACCCTCACCGACCCGCGTCAGGAGCCCCGATGACCACCACGACCGCCACCTCCACCCTCGTCCACCGGCGTGGCCGCTGGATCGACGGCTGGAATCCCGAGGATCCGACGCAGTGGGAGACCGAGGGACGCGCCATCGCGCGCCGCAACCTCGTCGTGTCCGTCTTCGCCGAGTTCTTCGGCTTCATGATGCTCGGCGTGTGGAGCATCGTCGTGCCGAACCTCGCGTCCGCCGGGTTCGACTACACCGCGAACCAGCTCTACTGGCTCATCGCCCTGCCGGGCCTGACCGGGGCGGCGATGCGCATCCTCTACACGTTCATGGTGCCCGTCTTCGGCGGCCGCAACTGGACCGTCATCTCCTCGCTGCTGCTGTTGATCCCGGCGTCGGCCCTCGCCTGGGCGGTCAGCGATCCGACCACGCCGTTCGGCGTGATGCTGCTCGTCGCGTCGCTCGCCGGACTCGGCGGCGGCAACTTCGCCTCGTCGATGGTCAACATCTCGTTCTTCTACCCCCAGCGCGAGAAGGGCAAGGCGCTCGGCATCAACGCCGCCGGCGGCAACCTCGGCACAGGCATCGTGCAGCTGGTGGTCCCGCTGATCATCACGACGAGCGCCGGCGTCGCGCTCGGCCGGGCCGGCCTGATCTTCATCCCCGCGGCGGTCATCGCGGCACTCGCGGCGTTCCTGCTCATGAACAACCTGTCCCACGCGCACTCGGACCTCAAGAGCTTCGCGCTGGCCGTGCAGAACCCGCACACGTGGATCATCTCGTTCCTCTACATCGGCACGTTCGGGTCGTTCCTGGGCTTCTCGCTGACGTTCCCGACGCTCATGAAGGCGCTGCACCCGGAGGTGCCGATCCAGTTGGCGTTCGTCGGGGCGGTCACGGGCGCGCTGACCCGGCCGCTCGGCGGGGCGCTCGCCGACCGGCTCGGCGGCACCCGCGTCACGATGGCGTCGTACGTGACGATGGCCCTCGGCGTCCTGGGTCTCGTGCTGACCCTCGAGGACGCCGGCTTCGGCCTCTTCCTGGGCCTGTTCCTGCTGCTGTTCGGCGCCGCGGGCATCGGCAACGGCTCGGTCTACCGGATGATCCCGATCGCGTTCCAGATCGGCACGCACGACGAGGCCTCCGTCGCCCGTGGCCACCGCGCGGCCGCCGGGTGCATCGGCATCGCGGGCGCCGTGGGCGCGCTGGGGTCCTTCTTCGTGCCGCGCACGTTCGCCGCGCTGGGCATCGAGAACGGGCTGTGGACCTTCGCCGCGGTCTACGTCGTGATGCTCGTCGTGGCCTGGGGCGTCTACGCCCGACCGGGCACCGACACCCACGCCGCGCGGGTCTGAGCCACTCACCGCCCACCGGGTCCCGTGGTCCCGGTGGGCGGTGAGCCGTGCACCCGGCGGCACGAGCGGTGGGTACCGTGGCTCGCGTGGACGCGACGATCTTCCATCACCCCCGCTGCACGACCTCGCGCAAGACGCTGGCGCGACTGCAGGAGGCCGGCATCGAGCCCACGGTCGTGAGGTACCTCGACGCGGGCTGGACCACCGAGCAGCTGCGCGACCTGTTCGCCGCCGCCGGGCTCACCCCCGCGCAGGCCGCGCGCAAGCGTGAACCGCTCTACACGGAGCTCCACCTCGCCGAGGCCTCCGACGAGGAGATCCTGGCTGCGATGGTCGAACATCCCGTCCTCGTGGAGCGCCCCTTCGTCGTCACCGACAAGGGCGCCCGGTTGGCTCGTCCGGTCGAAAGCGTCGACGAGATCCTCTGACCGCGTGGGTCGGCACCGGGCCACCCGGCGGGATCGCGGGACCGACGCCCCGGGCATACTGACCCCCACAGCCTTGACCTTTCACGGAAGAGAGTTCCCGTGCGCAACCCCCGTGCCTTCCTGCGTCCGCTCGCCGTCGGCGCCCCGACGCCCAGCGCCGACGTGCCGTTCCGGCCCAGCCGGATGATCCACTTCTTCGACCCGAGCAACGAGAAGATGGCGGCCAAGGTGCCCGACATCGCCGCCAAGGTCGACATCATCCTCGGTAACCTCGAGGACGCGGTGAAGACCGAGAAGAAGGAGGCCGCGCGCCAGGGCCTCGTCGACATCGCGAAGAAGACCGACTTCGGCGACACCCAGCTGTGGACGCGCGTCAACAGCCTCGACTCGCCGTGGGTTCTCGACGACCTCATCACGCTCGTCACCGAGATCGGCGACAAGCTCGACGTCATCATGGTGCCGAAGGTCGAGGGCGCGCAGGACATCCACTTCGTCGACCGCATCCTCGCCCAGCTCGAGGCCCGCGCCGGGCTCGACCGCCAGATCCTCGTGCACGCGATCCTCGAGACCGCCGAGGGCGTCGCCAACGTCGAGGAGATCGCCGCGGCCAGCCCGCGCATGCAGGGCATCAGCCTCGGCCCGGCCGACCTGGCCGCCAGCCGCCGGATGAAAACCACGCGGGTCGGCGGTGGCCACCCCGGCTACCTCGTGCGCCAGGACCCCACCGGCGAGGACCTCACGGTCGGCCGCACGACCTACCAGCAGGACCTGTGGCACTACACGATCGCCCGCATGGTCGACGCGTGCGCGATGAACGACATCCTGCCGTTCTACGGCCCGTTCGGTGACATCAAGGACGTCGTCGCGTGCGAGGACCAGTTCCGCAACGCGTTCCTGCTCGGCTGCGTCGGCGCGTGGAGCCTGCACCCGGTCCAGATCGACATCGCCAAGAAGGTCTTCTCGCCGAGCCCCGAGGACGTCGCGCACGCCAAGCGCGTCGTCGAGGCGATGGGCGACGGCTCGGGCGCGGTGATGATCGACGGAAAGATGGAGGACGACGCCTCCTGCAAGCAGTGCCTCGTGATGCTCGACCTCGCCAAGTCCCTCGCCGAGCGCGACCCCGACCTGGCCGCCGCCTACGACCTCTGAGGAGACCTCGCATGACCGAGCTTCGTCCCCGCCGTTCCGTCCTCTACATGCCCGGCGCCAACGAGCGCGCGCTGGAGAAGGCCAAGACGATCGACGCCGACGCGCTGATCCTCGACCTCGAGGACTCGGTGTCGCCCGATGCCAAGGAGCAGGGTCGCGCCAACGTGTGCGCCGCCGTGCAGTCCGGCGAGTACGGCCGTCGCGAGCTGGCGATCCGGGTCAACTCGATCGGCACCCAGTGGCACGACGATGACGTCGCCGCGGCCGCCAAGGCCGGCCCCGACGCGATCCTCGTGCCCAAGGTCGAGTCGGCCGACCAGGTGCTCGACCTCGTCGCGGCGATGGAGGCCGCCGGCGCACCGGAGACGACCCAGCTGTGGGCCATGATCGAGACCCCGAGGGCGCTCCTGCACGCCGAGGAGATCGCCGCCGCGCACCCGCGCCTGACGGTCATCGTGATGGGCACCAACGACATCGTGAACGAGACGTACGGACTGCACGTGCCGGGGCGCAACCCGCTCGTGCTGACGGCGCTGTCGTGGACGCTGCTCGCGGTGCGCGCCGCCGGCAAGGTCGTCATCGACGGCGTCTACAACAACGTGAAGGACCCCGAGGGCTTCGACGCCGAGGCCCGCCAGGGGCGCGAGATGGGCTTCGACGGCAAGACCCTCATCCACCCGTCGCAGGTCGAGCCGGCGAACGTCGCGTTCAGCCCCTCGGAGGCCGACGTCGACCGTGCTCGCGGCATGATCGCCGCGTTCGAGGAGGCCGCCGCCGACGGCAAGGGCGTCGCCACGTTCAACGGCAAGATGGTCGAGGAACTGCACATCCGCGATGCCAAGCGCATCCTCGCCTTCGCCGAGGCGCTCGGCAGTTGAGCCTGCTCGGGCGGTTCCGCCGCCGCCCCGCCCCGCCTGACCGGCGGGGCGACGGCCTGCCCGAGCACGGCTTCATCGGCGGCCACGGCATCGACCGGCTGCTGATCGGCATCGACGCCGAGATCACCGGCCTGCGGCTCGTGAATCCGGCCGACTACGCCGGGATTCTCGACTCGCTGGGCTTCGAGCTCGTCACGGACGGCGGCATCCTCGCGTTGCCGGACGGAGCCCGGCACTCCGCCTCCAGCGTCGGTCCGGCCGACACGTGGTCGGACCCGTCAGACCGCGCCACGCGGCACCGTCTCCAGACCCGGCGCGACCGCGGAGCATGGTGGCAACTGGAGCTGGACGCGCCGCTGCGCGTCGATCGCGTCGCCCTCCTCGGCCGCCGCAACCACCTCACGATCCGGACCCGGCGCGTGCGCGTCGAGGTCCGCGACGTCGACGGGTCCTGGCGGCTGGTCTGGTCCGGTCCCACCCACGACGCACCCGCTCTCGACGCCGAGCTGGCGGGCTGGATGAGCGCCGACGACCGCCGCGAGCGCCCCGTCTCCACCCTCGCCCACGCACTGGCCACCCGTGAGCTGCCCGCGGACCGGGACCGCCTGCGGCTCATCGCCGGGCTGATCAGCATCGGGACGCCGAAGAGCCATCCGGTCCTCACCGAGGCCGAATGGACCGTCCTGACGCATCTGCTGTGCGCCCAGCGGGCGGTCGCCGCGACGACCCCCACGAGCGTCCGCGTCTTCGGGCTCGGGCTGGACAGCCGTGCGAAGCTCGACCGGCTGATGGCGATGATCGAGCAGGTCCGGCCCCGATACGGCCTGCCGCCGCAGGTGCTGACCCGGCACGGGCTGCGCGACGACGGCTCCCTCGCGGCTGGTGGCGACGCCCTGCTCGATCACGTCGAGAAGGTCACGGCGGCCTTCCACGATCTCGGTCACGACCTGATGCTCTGCTACGGCACCCTGCTCGGCGCCGTCCGCGAGGGCGGCTTCCTGGCGCACGACGACGACGTCGACCTGGCCTTCGCGCTGCCCGATCCGGTCGTCGACGCGACCGGCGAGGCGGGCGAGCTCCGTCGTGCCGCGGCCCGCAAGCAGGCGGTGCGCGCGGTCGCGGACCAGCTCGCCGAGCGGGGCTGGCGGCTGTGGATCAATCCCACGCCGTCCGCGTTCAACATCCACGTGAAGCACCCGACCGAGGCGATCGCGGTCGACGTCTTCCCGATCTTCCTCGACGGCGGCATCGCCCACCTGCACATGCAGTCGATGGCGATGGGCGAGGTCCCGGCGGCGATGCTCGTGCCGGCCGCGCCGACCGAGTTCCTGGGGCGCAGACTGCTCGCCCCGGCTCGTCCCGAGGACTTCCTCGGGGCCCGCTACGGCGAGGGCTGGAGAGTCAGGGACCCGTGGCACGACTGGACGTGGGAACTGAGCGACGACCCGCAGCCATGACGAGGGGCGGGAGGCATCGGCCTCCCGCCCCGGTCAGGGTGTTCAACGGTTCGCGCGGATGCCCCACAGCTGGCTGTGCACGGCACTCAGCTGACGGGAGACCCGACGACGCTGCCGGAGCCGCTCCAGCACCACCATCCGGTCGAGGTCGGCGCGCGTCTGGCGTCGCGGTGCGAGTTCGAACAACGACATGTGATTCACCTCCTCCCCCGTGATTGCCTCCGCACGGATGCCTTCCGTGGTCGGGTGGGTGTTCGCGGGCATGAGATGGGTGGGTGTCGTGGTCATGACGCGCCTCCTTTCAGGATCGATGGGTGGACGGCGAAGTAACGCCGCTCCGAACGAGCGTCCGAAGCGGCGGGTGATACGAACGGGCGTGACCCGTCGAGGCTATGCAGAAGGGTCGTCGTCGGCCGAACGACTTTCCGGCTCGATGGACCGGTCGGTGTCGTCGGGCTCGCCGATCCGGCTCTCGGCGGCGCGGCGCAGCGCGGCGAGACGTCGCCTCAGGGCCTCGAGCCGGTGCCGCGGTTCCATGGACCGAACCTACGCTCCGGTCCTCAGTCGTCGAGGTCGAGCAGGTCGTCGAGGGCGGTGCGGGGCACGCCCCCGGCCATCAGCAGGTCGGCGGCCAGCGAGCGGACCTGCGCCGCGATCGAGGCGGTGTTCACCGTGAGCCGATCGCGCAGGGCTCCGATCGCGAGGTCGGAGGCCTCGACGAGGCGCTCGTTCGCGCGCTCGAGATCGGTGGCCGACGCGAACTCGTCGGCATAGATCAGGACCGCCTCGACGAGCGTGTCCACGGCGTCGGTCAGCCCGCTCGGCGCGTCCTCGCGGTGCCTCAGCATCGCCGCGACGCGGCGCGCGAGCACGCGGGTGTCGCGCAGGGCGTTGTCGAGGTCGTTGACGCTGGCCGCGTACCGATCGACGTCGGCGCGCTGGTTCCAGCGCATCGGGGCCAGTCGGGCCACCTCGCTGACGTTCGTGGCCGTGTCCCGCAGGGCGTCCATGAGCGGCTGGGTCTCGCGGGCCTCGGTCAGCGCGAGGTCGGCGAGCGCGGCATCGTCCGTGCGCATCGCCTGTCCGATCCGCGACAGCACCTTCGCGAGCCGCTGCAGCAGTCCCTGCAGGCTCTCGTCGACGTCGCGCACCGTGTTGCGGGGCAGCACGAGCACCATGAAGAGCCCGCACAGTCCGCCGATCAACGCGTCGACGAACCGGGTCATGGCCGGGTTGGTCGCCCCGGCCGCAGGCACGACCGCGGCGAGCAGCAGGCCGGAGGTGATCGCCTGGGTCAACGCCAGACCCCTGAGGTTGAACAGCATCGCCGTCACGGCCGTGAGCCCCGCGACGAGGGCGATCTGCCAGGCGCCGCGGCCGATCCACAGGATCAGCAGCTCGCCCACCAGGACGCCGAACGCCACCCCGAGGACGAGCTCGAAGACCACGCGCTGACGCCGGCCGACGCCTGCGGTCAGGACGATCACGGCGGAGATCGGCGCGAAGAACGCCTGCTGGTGCTCGAAGACGTAGGTGGCGATCGCGTAGGCGCCGCCCGTGGCGATCGTGAGCCGCAGCAGCAGCCGCCAGCTGCGCCGGACGCGCTGGACGCGATCGCGCAGGGAGACCTCGGACCGCGGAAGATGCAGCCGCCGGAACGGGAGGCGATCGCCTGCGCTCACGGCCGCAATCTCACAGGTAGAGGCCGGTCTGGCCCTCGTCGATGCGCTCTGACGCGACGGCGTGCAGGTCGCGTTCGCGCAGGAGGATGAAGGTCTCGCCGCGCACCTCGACCTCGGCCCGATCCTCGGGGTCGAACAGGACCCGATCGCCGATCTCGACCGAGCGGACCTGCGAGCCGACCGCGTCGACCCGCGCCCACGACAGCCGCCGACCCATCGCCGCCGTGGCGGGGATGACGATGCCGCCGGACGAGCGCCGGTCGCCGGCCTCCTTGTCCAGCGAGACCAGGAGCCGGTCGTGCAGCATCCGGATCGGGAGCTTGGCGTCCATCACATCGGCCTCGGGGTCACTTCAGGAGCTTGCGCAGGAGCACGATGCCGGCGATCGCCGCGATCGTGCCGGTGACGACGGGGACGACGTGCTCGTAGCGCAGGCCGGTCTCGGCGTCGACGAAGTAGTCCTTGGCACGTCGGGCCTGGCGGCGGGCGATGTTCGCCGGCTTGACCCGGTCGACGAGCTCGTCGATCGTGTCGCTGAGCCGGTCGCGGATCTCCTCGATCTCGTCGACGATCTCGTCGGGGGACGCCTCGGCGGGGGTCGAATTCGCTCGTGCCACGGGAGTCCTCTCGATGCGTGCGGGGTGCCTTGTCAGGATAGTGCCCATGACGACACGCCTGCAGCCCGGTGACCCGGCACCCGACTTCACCCTGCCCACCGACGACGGCGGCGAGGTGACGCTCTCGGATCTGCGTGGCCGGCGCGTGATCGTGTACTTCTACCCCGCCGCGATGACGCCGGGCTGCACGAAGCAGGCGTGCGACTTCAGCGACTCGATCGACCGGCTCAAGGCCGAGGGCTTCGAGGTGCTCGGGATCAGCCCCGACGCGCCGGCGAAGCTGGCGAAGTTCCGGGAGCGGGACGGCCTGACGATCACGCTGCTGTCGGACCCCGAGAAGGAGGTCCTGACCGCGTGGGGCGCCTTCGGCGAGAAGAAGCTCTACGGCAAGGTCGTCACGGGCGTCATCCGCTCGACGTTCGTGATCGGTGCCGACGGCGCGGTCGAGCTGGCGCAGTACAACGTCAAGGCGACGGGCCACGTCGCCAAGCTGCGCCGGGACCTCGGTCTCGACGCCGCCTGAGGTCGGCCTCAGCCGGAGGCGGCCAGGTCGGTCGCGACGCCGCCGGTCACCCGCGACGTGTGCCGGGCTGAGGTGACGACCGGCGACCGCGTCGACCGCACCACGTGCGCGCCGCGACCGACGAGGCGCTGGACGAGGTCGTGGTCCTCGGCCCAGCCCAGCGGGCGGAAGCCTCCCACCCGCTCGTACCAGTCGGCGCGCACGCCGAGATTCGCCCCGTGCACGTGGGAGTGACCACGCCCGTCGAGGTGGCGCTCGTACTCGCGCGTCCAGCCCGGATGCCGGTCATGGTCGGCGAGGTCGAGAGCGACCGTCCCGACGAAGGCGTCCGCGCCGCTGGACAGCTGGTCGGCCAGCCACGTCGGCGGCACCCGCGAGTCGGCGTCGGTCGTCGCGAGCCACAGCCCGCTCGAGCCCAGCAGCCGACGGGCGCCGAGGTCGCGCGCGAGGCCGACGGGGCACCGCGGCCCGTCGAGCACGACGGCACCCCGGGCCGCGGCGATCGCTGCCGTGGCGTCCGTGCTGCCGTTCGCCACGACGACCGTCCGCACGGGCACGTGGACCTGCGCGGCCGCGGCGGCGATCGCATCGAGGCACGAGCCGATCAGGTCCTCCTCGTCGAGCGCCGGCACGACGACCCCGACGCACGTCGCGGCGTCACGCACGGGTGAACACGTCCAATAGGTAGTCGGGCTCGACGCGACTCGAGACGAGGTCCAGACCGGGCAGCGACGCCAGTTCCGCATGGGCCTCGTCGCCCGTCGTGTCGGCCTCGTCGAAGGCGTGGCGCCAGTGCACGGCGACCGCGTGGCCACCGTGGGCGAGGCTCGCCGTCAGGCGCTCGCCGACCTCCGCCCGCTCGGCGGCGGGCAGGAAGTAGAGGATCTCCGACAGCACGACGAGGTCGAACGTCGCGTCGGGCCAGTCCTCGGGGATGCGGCCGGCCCGCGCCTCGACGCCGGGAAGGTCGAGAGCGGTCAGGGGCCGCGGGTCGAGGTCCATCGCGAGCAGGTGGTCGCAGCGCGGCGCGAGCCGAGCGGTGAGCACGCCGATCGAGCAGCCCGGCTCGAAGGCGGTCGCGTACCGCGCTTGTGGGAGTGCCGCGACGGTCGCGTCGAACTTGGCCAGCTCGTACACGGTCGTGGCGAGTCGCCACGGGTCCGCGGACTGGTCGTAGAGCTCGGTGAAGTAGGAGCGGGCGGTCACACGACCACGACCTCGGGGGCCGTGAGCGCATGCGCGAGCAGCTCGGCGGTGACGATCGGCGCGGCGTCCCCGACGGGCTCGACCTGCGTCCGGTAGCGAGCCAGCGCGGCGCGTTTCGCGGGCGCGTCGGCGTGACTCGGCACGCGCCGGAGCCGCCCGACCAGCGTGGGCGCGGGCGCCGACCAGACCCAGGTCCACACCGGGTACTCCCACCGCGGACCGTCGTGGACGCGCGCCGCCGCTCGGCCAACGGCCTCGTGGTCGGGATGGCCGTCGTGCCGGTAGGGCGCGACGACGAGGTCGACTCCCGCCAGCACGGCGGCGAGCCGTTCGGTCAGCTCGGCCTCGTGCGCGCCGAGCTCCGAGTCGGGCAGGCCGAACCGATGGACGGGCAGGTCCAGACCGAGCTCGGCGAGCGCCTGCGCGTGCTCGAGGGGCCGACGTCGCCGCAGCTCCCGGGGGCCGATCGCGTCGCTGCCGGCGTGCGAGGCCTCGCCGTCCGTGGCGACCACCAGGATCGTGTCGGCCGGAGCGCCGGCCAGCCAGCGGCCGAGGGCGATCACGTCGTCGTCGGGGTGCGCCGAGAGGACGGCGATCCGGCCCGGCGGCGTCTCCACCCAGGGCGCCTCGTCAACGGCATCGGCCCACGCGACCGCCGTCACGACAGCCGCCCGAGCGACTCCAGGTCGCGCTCCGCGTGGTGCTGGCGGACGAACACCGTGAGGTCGGCGACGCGGGTCGCGTGGTCGGGATCGGTCGCGAGCGGACCGGGCCCGAGGGCGCGCCCGACGCGGTCCATCACCTCGCTGGCGTGGGTCGCGATGACGGCCCGGGTCTCCTGCGCGATCCGGCTGGCGTCGTCGCGCGGGTGCGCATCGATCCATCGGGCGGCCCGGTCGAGCATCGCCGCGTCGGAGGCGAGCATCGCCCGGACGGCACCGAGCTGGGCCAGCGCATGCGCGTCGAGCCGGTCCCGGGAGCGCTCCAGCGCCTCGGCCACTCCGGCCGATCCACCGGCCCACACCGCAGCCACGCCGATCGCGCCGTGCCAGAAGCCGGGGCGGTCGACGTAGTCGCCCGGCTCGCCGACGGGGACCGCCTCGACCTCGTCGAGCACGAGCGTCACGGTCCCGGCGCGCCGCATGCCGGCTCCCGTCCACGCCGGCGCCTCGTCATCGATCCGGACTCCGTCGCCGAGGCGCACGGCGAACATCCCGGGGCCGTCATCGGTGACGGCCGTGACGAGGGCATGCGTGACGACGCCCCAGCCCGAGCAGAACGCCTTGGTCCCGGTCAGCACCGTGCGGTCGCCGCGCATACCGGCCTTGAGCACGGCGAACGGCGGCTCCGCGGCCCACACGCCCCAGATCGAGTCGCTCTCGACCGCCGGACCGCCCAGGTCACGCAGGATCGCGACCGCGTCGTGGTGCGGCTCGACGATCTTGGCCAGGCACAGGTCGTCACTGCCGAGCCGCTCGAGGAAGCGCCATCGCTCGCGTGTGGAGCCCGTTCCGGGCAGGGGCAGGTCGACCAGTTGGTCGCGGACCCGCGAAGGGGTCACCTCGTCGTGGGCCACCCGCCCATCGTCGGCTGCCGCACGCAGGTTCGCACGCCCACGCGCGTCAGGCCCTCGCGCCGAGCGACTTCCAATACTCGTTCAGCGCGGCCTAGACTCGGCCCGATCAGCCGAAGTGGTGGAACAGGTAGACACGCAGGTTTTAGGTACCTGTGCCCTCGGGCGTGCGGGTTCAAGTCCCGCCTTCGGCACCCATCGATGTGGCCTTGGCGCGGGGCCCTCGGGGCGGTGACTTACGTACGTCTGGCCGTGGGAGCGGTGACTTACGCACCTGCAGCCGTGGGAGCGGTGACTTACGTACCTCTGACGGGGTCTTGAGGTTCGTAACTCACCGCCCAGTGCGCCAGCGGTTCACAACTCACCGCCCCGGCGGCCCAGCGGTACGTAACTCACCGCCCCGGCGGCCCAGCGGTACGTAAGTCACCGCCCCGGCGGCCGCGCTCAGGCGAGCGCCTCCTCCGGGCTGATCGCGGCGATCCCGGTCGCCGCGCCGACGGGCTTGTTGGTCAGCGTGCCCGCGTGGGTGTTGAGGCCCAGGGCGAGCGAGTGGTCGTCACGGCAGGCCTGCTCCCAGCCCTTGTCGGCGAGCGCGACGACGTAGGGCAGGGTCGCGTTCGTCAGGGCGTAGGTCGAGGTGTTCGGCACGGCGCCGGGCATGTTGGCGACGCAGTAGAACGTCGTCTCATGCACGGAGTACGTCGGATCGGAGTGCGTCGTGGGGTGCGTGTCCTCGAAGCAGCCGCCCTGGTCGACGGCGATGTCGACGAGGACCGAGCCGGGTTTCATCCGGGAGACGAGGTCGTTGCTGACCAGCTTGGGCGCGGCGGCGCCCGGGATGAGGACGGCGCCGATCACGAGGTCGGCCTCCAGCACCTGCTGCTCGAGGGTCAGCTTCGAGCTCGCGAGTCCGTGGACGCGGTTGTTGTACCGCCAGAACGACATCCGCAGCTTGTCCAGGTCGGTGTCGAGCAGCGTCACGTCCGCGCCCATGCCCAGGGCGATGTTGGCGGCGTTCTGGCCCGAGACGCCGGCGCCGATGATGACGACCTTGGCGTTCGCGACCCCGCCCACGCCGCCGAGCAGGACGCCCCTGCCGCCCTGCGCCCGCAGCAGCGAGTGCGCGCCTACCTGCGGCGCGAGGCACCCGGCCACCTCCGACATCGGATAGAGCAGCGGCAAGGCCCCCGACGGCAGCTGGACGGTCTCGTAGGCGATCGCCGTCGTGCCGGCGTCGAGGAGTCGCTCCGTGAGCGGCCGGTCGGCCGCGAGGTGCAGGTACGTGAACAGGACGAGGTCGTCGCGCAGCCGGTGGTACTCCTGCTCGACGGGCTCCTTGACCTTGAGCAGACCCTGCGAGGAGCCCCAGACCTCGTCGGCGTCCGGCACGATGCGGGCGCCGGCGGCCTCGTACTCGTCGTCACCGATCGACGAGCCGACGCCTGCACCGGCCTCGATCAGGACCTCATGTCCGTGGGCGACCAACTCGTGCACGCCCAGTGGCGTGATCGCCACCCGGTACTCGTGATCCTTGACCTCCTTGGGCACACCGATCGTCGTCATCAGGCCTCCTCATCGTCGAGTGATCCTTCGATTGAACACCCGCACGGGGGCCGGCGTCCCGGCTCAGCGGCGATGCAGGACGCGGCCGACGTGCTCCAGCGCGGTCGCAACCTCCGTGAAGCTGGTCGACAAGGGCGACAGCCCGGCGCGCAGTCCTCGAGGATTGCGGAAGTCCGGGATCACCCCGTCGCGCCACAGCTCGGCCACGACACGGCGCATGTCGTCGTGCTCGAGGGTGACGTGCCCGCCGCGCACGGCGGGTTCGCGCGGCGAGGCGACGGTGACCCCCAGTGGCGCGAGCGTCGCGTCGGCGACGCGCACGACGAACTCGGTCAGGGCGACGGACTTCGCCCGGATCGCCGGCAGCCCTGCCACCTCGACGAGGTCGAGCATGTCCATGAGGGGCACCATCGCGAGGATCGGCGGGGTGCCGCTCACGAACCGGCGGACACCCGTGGCGGGCACGTGGCCCGGGCCCATCGCGAACGGGTCGGCGTGGCCCATCCAGCCGGTGATCGGCTGCTCGAGCCGGTCCTGCAGCGCGGTCGCGATGTAGGCGAACGCCGGTGATCCGGGCCCGCCGTTGAGGTACTTGTAGGTGCAACCCACGGCCAGGTCGACACCTGCCGCGTCCAGCTCGGTCTCGACGACGCCCGCCGCGTGGCACAGGTCCCACAGCACGAGCGCGCCCGCCGCGTGCGCGACCGCCGTGATCGCCGGAAGGTCCGCGATGAATGCGGACTTGTAGGCGACGTGACTCAGCACGACCACCGCGGTGCGCTCGGAGACCACCGCGGCGACGTCGTCGACCGTGACGCCGGTGGCCGCGTCGGGCGCGATCCAGCGCACGGCGCATCCCGTCTCGCGGGCAACCGCCTCGACGACGTAGCGGTCGGTCGGGAAGTTCTCGGTGTCGACGACGGTCTCGTCGCGACCCGGCTGCGCCGCGACCGCCGCCCGGACCAGCTTGTAGAGCAGGACGGTGGTCGAGTCGGCGATCACCGTCTGTCCCCGCGCGGCGCCCAGCACGAGACCGCCGATGCGGTCGCCGACCTCGAGCGGACGGTCCATCCACTGCTCGTCCCAGCTGCGGATCAGCCGCTCGCCCCACTCGTGCGCGACGAAGTCGGCGAGGTGGTCCCGTGTCCGACGCAACGGCCGGCCGAGCGAGTTCCCGTCGAGGTACGCCACGACGTCGGGCGGCCGGACGAACGCATCGACGTGCGCCGCGAGCGGGTCGGCCGCATCGAGCCGACCCGCCTCGTCGAGCGTCACTCCATCGGCTCCAACAGGAACACGGGGATCTTGCGGTCGGTCTTCTTCTGGTAGTCGGCGTAGGGGGCCCACACGGCCACCGCGCGGTCCCACCACGTGGCGTACTCGTCGCCCTCGAGCTGGCGGGCGCGGTAGTCCGCCTTCACGGCACCGTCCTGCAGTTCGACGTGCGGCTCGGCCACGAGGTTCCAGTACCAGGCCGGGTGCTCCGGCGCGCCGCCCATCGACGCGACGACCGCGTACTGACCGTCGTGCTCGACCCGCATGAGCGCCGTCTTGCGCAGGTTGCCGGACTTCGCGCCCACGCTGGTCAGCACGATGACGGGAACGCCCTGCAGGGTGTTGGCCTTCTGGCCGTCGGAGGCCTCGAACGTCTCGGCCTGCTTGCGCGCCCACTCCGAGGTGCTCGGTTCGTACTCGCCGGTCAATGGCATGACTCGTCCTCTCGTCGTTGCCTCCAGCATGGCGCACGCGCGAAGCGGTCATCGGGCGACCTCCATCGCACCTTTTCTTGATCGATTCAAGGAAGGCGGTATGGTGGGGCCATGACCCTCTCCCCCGACGTCGAGCAGCTCATGCGCGACGCCGGACTGCGGGTCACGCGACAACGCACGGCGGTGCTCTCGGCGGTCTCGGACCATCCGCACGCCGACACCAACGCCGTCATCGATGCGGCCCGTCGGGAGGTCCCCGACCTCTCGCACCAGGCCGTCTACGACGCCCTGCGGGCCCTGACGTCGGCCGGGCTGCTGCGCTGCATCGAGCCGGCCGGGACGGTCGCCCGCTACGAGACCCGCACCGGCGACAACCACCACCACCTGGTGTGCCGCTCGTGCGGGCGCATCGTCGACGTCGACTGCGCGGTCGGCGCCGCACCGTGCCTGACGCCGTCGCACGACCACGGATTCGTCGTCGACGAGGCCGAGGTCGTCTTCTGGGGCCTGTGCCCCGCCTGCGCTTCCCAGAACTCCTGAACACCCACCTGAAAGGACCGTCATGTCTGACTCCGACAAGCCGGATGCCGTCGTCGGCGAGATGAACGAGCCCGACGAGGCCAAGGGACTGCACCCCACCGAGGGAAAGTGCCCCGTCATCCACGACAAGCTGCCGAGCCCCACCACGGGTGACGCGAACCGCGCGTGGTGGCCCGAACGGCTGAACCTCAAGCTGCTCGCGAAGAACCCGCCGGCCGCGAACCCGATGGACGACGGCTTCGACTACCGCGCCGAGTTCCTCTCGCTCGACCTCGCCGAGGTCAAGGCCGACATCGCCGCGGTGCTGACCGACTCCAAGGACTGGTGGCCCGCCGACTTCGGCAACTACGGCCCGCTCATGGTCCGGATGGCGTGGCACAGCGCCGGCACGTACCGCGTGCAGGACGGCCGCGGCGGCGCCGGCGCCGGTCAGCAGCGCTTCGCCCCGCTGAACTCCTGGCCCGACAACGTGAGCCTCGACAAGGCCCGTCGCCTGCTGTGGCCGGTCAAGAAGAAGTACGGCAAGAAGATCAGCTGGGCCGACCTGATGATCCTCACCGGCAACGTCGCGCTCGAGACCATGGGCTTCGAGACCTTCGGCTTCGCCGGCGGTCGCGCGGACGTGTGGGAGCCGGACGACGACGTCTACTGGGGCTCGGAAACCACGTGGCTCGGCGACGAGGACCGCTACACCGGCGAGCGCGACCTCGAGAACCCGCTCGCGGCCGTCCAGATGGGTCTGATCTACGTCAACCCCGAGGGACCCGCCGGCAGCGGCGACCCGCTCGCGTCCGCCCACGACATCCGCGAGACGTTCGGCCGCATGGCCATGAACGACGAGGAGACCGTCGCGCTCATCGCGGGCGGCCACACCTTCGGCAAGACCCACGGAGCCGGTGACGCCGACCTCGTCGGCCCCGAGCCCGAGGGCGCCCCGATGGAGCAGCAGGGACTCGGCTGGAAGTCCGCGTACGGCACGGGCGTCGGCCCCGACGCGATCACGTCCGGCCTCGAGGTCACGTGGACCTACCACCCGACCCGCTGGGACAACGAGTTCTTCCACATCCTGTTCGCCTACGACTGGGAGCGGTTCGACTCGCCAGCCGGCGCCCTGCAGTGGCGTCCGACCAACGGCGGGGGCGCCGACATGGTGCCCGAGGCGTTCGGCGACGGTCGCCGTGAGCCGCGGATGCTCACGTCCGACATCGCCCTGCGCGAGGATCCCGCCTACCGCGAGATCTCGCTGCGGTTCAAGGACGATCCGGCGGCGTTCGCCGACGCGTTCGCGCGCGCCTGGTTCAAGCTGACGCACCGCGACATGGGTCCGAAGGCGCGCTACCTCGGCGCCGAGGTCCCGACCGAGGACCTGCTGTGGCAGGACCCGCTGCCGGCCTGGGAGGGCGAGGTCATCGGCGACGCCGACGTCGCCGCGCTCAAGGCCGCGGTGCTCGAGTCGGGACTGACCGTCTCCGAGCTGGTCTCGACCGCGTGGGCCGCCGCCTCGACGTTCCGCGGCAGCGACAAGCGCGGCGGCGTCAACGGCGCCCGCGTCCGGCTGGCCCCGCAGAACGGCTGGGAGGCCAACAACCCGGCGCAGCTCGCGCGGGTCCTGAACGTCCTGCAGGGCATCGCGGACGGCCATGAGAAGGCCGTCTCGCTGGCCGACCTGATCGTGATCGCCGGTGCGGCCGCGGTCGAGAAGGCCGCCCGGGACGGCGGCGTCGAGGTCAGGGTGCCGGTCACCGTCGGCCGCGTCGACGCCTCGGCCGAGCAGACCGACGTCGAGTCGTTCGCGTGGCTCGAGCCGCGCCACGACGGCTTCCGCAACTACGCGGGCAAGGGTGGCGCTCCGGCGGAGTACCAGCTGGTCGACAAGGCCAACCTGCTCACGCTGACCGCTCCGGAGACCACGGTCCTCGTCGGCGGCCTGCGCGTGCTGGGCGCCAACCACGACGGCTCGTCGCTGGGCGTGCTGACCGAGACGCCGGGCGTGCTGACGAACGACTTCTTCGTCAACCTGCTCGACTTCGACACCGCGTGGAAGCCGACGGACGAGACGTCGACGCAGTTCGTGTCGGGCGACGGTCACTGGACCGGCACCCGGGCGGATCTGGTGTTCGGCTCCAACTCCGAGCTGCGCGCCGTGGCCGAGGTGTACGCCAGCGACGACGCGAAGGAGAAGTTCGTCACGGACTTCGTCGCCGCGTGGACGAAGGTCATGGACCTCGACCGCTACGACCTGCGCTGACACCTTCCAGTACGACCGACGGCCCCCGGCATCGCCCGGGGCCGTCGTCGTACCACCGCGGTCACGATCGGCTCATACTGCGAGAGAGACCTGGAGGGATCATGACCGAGCCGCCCGACACCGCCATGGACACCGCGCACCGCCGCGCCCGGCAGTGGTGGGACCACCTCGACGCTCGTCCGATCCCGGCCCGTGCCACGGTCGAGGAGGTCAAGCAGGCCCTCGGGACGACGCTCCCGTCCGGGCGCGAGGACCCAGCACGCGTCGTCGACGCCCTCGCCGACGCGGTCGAGCCGGGTCTCATGGCCTCGCAGTCCGCGCGCTTCTACGGCTGGGTCATGGGCGGCACCCTGCCGGCCGCGCTGGGGGCCGACTGGTTGGTCTCGGCGTGGGACCAGAACGCCGGGATGCGTGACGCCACGCCCGGCGTCGTCGCAGCGGAGGAGCTGGCCGGCGACTGGATCGTCGACCTGCTCGGCCTGCCGACGGGCTCGGCCGTCGGCTTCACGACCGGCGCCACCTCGGCGAACCTCGCCGGCCTGGCCGCCGGGCGCGCGCACGTCCTCCGCCGGGCCGGCTGGGACGCCGACCGCGACGGGCTGGCCGGTGGACCGCGGATCCGATTCGTCGCCGGGGCCGAGCGCCACGTCTCGTTGGACACCGCGGCGCGCATCCTCGGCCTGGGCCTGCCCGCGATCGTCGCGGTCGACGACCAGGGCCGCCTCGACGTCGACGACCTGCGGAAGGTGCTCGCCGCAGGCGACGGTCCGGCGATCGTCGCCCTGCAGGCAGGGAACATCCACTCGGGCGGGTTCGACCCGTTCGCCGAGGCCATCGCGGTGGCACACGCGGCCGGGGCGTGGGTCCACGTCGACGGAGCCTTCGGTCTGTGGGCCGCCGCGGGCCGCCGCTGCCGCGACCTCATGGCGGGTGCCGACCGGGCCGACTCGTGGGCGACCGACGCCCACAAGACGCTCAACGTGCCCTACGACTGCGGCATCGCCGTCGTCGCCGTGCCGGCCGCCCTCCGCGCGGCGATGGGCGGCCACGCCGACTACCTGCTGCACTCCGACGTCGCGCTCGACCCCCACGAGCGCGTTCCCGAGATGTCCCGGCGCGCGCGTGGAGTCCCGGTGTGGGCGGCCCTGCGCTCGCTGGGCGCCGACGGGGTCGCCGATCTCGTGGACGGGCTGGTCGACGCCGCGGCCTCGCTCGCCTCGGACCTCGCGGAACTGCCGGGCGTGACGGTGCTCAACGAGGTCGACTTCACCCAGGTCTGCATCGCGATGGCGGACGACCGGGCGACCGAGGTCCTCGGCGACCGCCTGCGCGCCGACGGCGTCGCCTTCGCGTCCTCGTCCCGCTGGCGCGGGCGAGCGGTGCTCCGGTTCTCCGTCAGCAACGCGGGGACGGACGCCGACAACGTCGCACGGACCGTGGCGGCGGTCGCCGCGGCCCTGCCCGGCTAGGCCGCGTGCGCCGCCGCGGGGCGCACGCCGCGACGCAGCTGCTCCCACCCGGGCCGGCCGAGCAGGTCGATCTCGACCGGCCAGGACTCGTGGGTCCACGGACCGTCCGGCGGGACGACGAAGCCGGAGCCGGCCACGACGATCTCGACGGAGCCGTCGGCGTGGTTCGTCACGACGTGCCACTGGACCCCACCGCTCACGGTGCGCACCGCGTCGAGCAGCTCGAGGCGCACGCACCGCGCGCCCGATCCGGTGCGGGCGTCGACGATCTCGGCCCGGCGGCTGGAGCCGACCGGCTGGGAGATCGCACAGACGACGTACACGGGTCCCTCGTCGGCCAGGGCGATCAGGTCGCCGGCTCGCAGCTGCGAGACCGGGCGTCGGATCGAAGCGGTCATGACGGTCACCTCCGTACGTGCACTCGTGGACTGAGGACTCCAGTGAGCCACGTCCGGGCGGCCTCCGGAGCGCGTCTCACGATGCGACCCGCGAGCGGACCGGGCGTGCTAGAGCGGCAGGCCGCGCGCGGCCGCGTCCGCGCGGTAGCGGTCGGCCCACCGGGCCGAGCGGTCGTCGCCCTGACGCCGCAGGGGCGGCGGCGGGGCGAGCTCGGGGTCGAGGTCGAGCGCCTTGAGGACTCGACCCACCTGCCCGCGCGGGTCGAGCGCGAGGTCGTCGAACGAGATGTCCACCGGCCGGATGCCCTCCTCGGCGAACCAGCGTCGCCAGCCGGCCTCCTGGTCGAGCAGGATCCGCGCGAGGTGGGCGATGCCGTCGGCGTGGTACCTGGCCCGGGCGTCGACCTCGGGTGGCGTCCGGCCGCTCCAGACCTCGGTCTGCACGGCGCGCCACATCGAGACCGCCTGCGGCACGACGTCGTCGCGGTACACGTGGACGTACACGGGGTCGGCGCCGAGCAGATCGGTGATCGCCGAGCGGAGGTCGACTCCGGAGCGTGCCGGGTGACCGGCGATGCGCTCGAGCAGGTTCGGCGCTTGGTTCCACATCAGCTTGCCGCCCCAGACGCCGTTCTCGGAGCGGCCGGCGGCGCGCACCTGGTCGACCCACTGCTCGGCGCCGGTGTGGTCCGGCTCCCCGGTCACGAGCGGCGGCAGCAGGGCGAGCACGGACTCGTCGGTGACTCCCGCGAACCACTCGCGGGGCCGCGGCGACAGCCCCGAGTGCGGCAGGTACTGGAAGAACTCCCCCGCACGACCCGCGATGCCGGTCGCCTTGAGGGACTCCACGACCAGCGTGCTGCCGCTGCGTTGCGTCGCGCACACCAGGAATGCGCGCTCGTCCTTCCGAGCGTCCTTGCGCAGCCACGTCACCATGTCGACCTCCTCGTCCAGGGAGGATTCACCCACGAATCGCCTCATCCGTGGACGCGTCCCACTCCGTGACCGACGCCGTCAGCGCCGCGACGAGGTGGTAGGGATCAGCGCCGCGCGGCCGTGACCGCCTCGCGCAGGGCCGGGACGGTCGAGTCCGCGAACTGGCGCAGGGCGTCCGGGTGGTCCCCGCCGACGATGAAGACCGAGACTCCCTCGTCGATCGCGTACCCGAGCAGCTCCTCGACCGGCTCGCTCCCCCGGATGTTCAGCAGTCGCCGGACGTCGCCCGGCGCGCGGCCCGCGTCGACCGCGGCGTCGTCGATGCGGGCGTTGGCGTCGCGCAGGGCGCCGGGCTCGAGGTACGACAGCGAGGGCAGCCAGCCGTCCGCCTTCGCACCGGTCAGTCGCAGCATGCGCGGCTTGTAGGCACCGAGCCAGATCGGTACGTCGTGCGCCGGAGCCGGACCACGCTGGGCACCGTGCACCGGGTAGTGCGGACCGCCGCGGACGATGCCCCGCTCCCCCACGGCCCACAGGTCGTGGATCAGGTCGATCGCCTCGGCGAGCGCGTCGACGGCCTCTCCCGGCGTGAGCCGCGGAGCGCCCATCGCCTCGATCGCGTCCCAGAAGCCGCCGGCGCCGAGCCCGAGGGAGAGCCGGCCGTTCGAGAGCAGGTCGAGCGAGGCTGCGGCGCCGGCCAGCACCGGCGCGGGTCGCAGCGGCAGGTTCAGGACGTTCGAGGCGATGCCGATCGTGCTCGTGGTCGCCGCGACGTACGACATGAGCGTCCACGTGTCGAGGAACCTCGGCTGGTACGGATGGTCCTGGAAGGTCACGAACTCGTAGCCGAGCCGCTCGCTCAGCCGGGCCAGCTCGACCGTCGCGGCCGGATCGCCGGCCCTCGGGGTGACGAACGTGCCGAACTCGATCCGATGGTCGTGGTCCATGCCGGTGACAACGACGGCCCTCGGCGCCCGATTCCCGCGCGGCGTCTAGCCTGAGGCCGTGTTCCGCATCCTGTTCTTCGAGCCGCGCATCGCCGGCAACACCGGCAACGCGATCCGGCTCGCCGCGGCAACGGGCTCCGAGCTGCACCTGGTCGACCCGCTGTTCGACTTCGAGGACAGCAAGCTGAGGCGGGCGGGACTGGACTACCACGACCTCGCCGTCGTCACGGTCCACGCGACGATCGAGGACGCCTACGCCGCGCTGCTGCCGGCCCGTGTCTTCGCGTTCACCACTGCGGCGACCACGTCCTATGCCGACGTCGCCTACGAGCCGGGTGACGTGCTGCTGTTCGGCCCCGAGCCGACCGGCCTGCCCGACGAGGTCCAGCAGGACGACCGGGTCACCGACCGGCTCCGGCTGCCGATGCTCGAGGGTCGCCGGTCGATGAACCTCGCCAACTGCGCGTCGATCGCCGTGTACGAGGCCTGGCGCCAGCACGGGTTCGCCGGCGGTCGCTGAGTCGCGCTCGATAGCCTTGGCTCCATGAACGACGCCTCCCCCGAGACCCCCCGCTCCGCCCACGGCTGGGGCCTGGCAACCGTCACGCCGGACGGTGCCGTCCTGGACGTCTGGTACCCCGCGCCGGCCCTGGGTGACGCACCCGACAACATCTCCGAGCCCGACGTCCTCGTGGCGGCGGAACGCAGGGACGACATCCGCGGCGTCGAGACTGCCATCGTGTTCACGATCGCCGACCTCGACGCGGCACCGCAGGACGCGTACGACGTGTGGCTGCGCCTGCACCTGCTGTCGCACCGGCTCGTCGCTCCGCACGGGCAGAACCTCGACGGCATCTTCGGACTGCTGACGAACGTCGTGTGGACCACGATCGGCCCATGCGCCGTCGAGGGCTTCGAGGACGTCCGTGCGCGCGCTCGCGCCGCCGGCCTGACCGTGTCCGTCACGAGCGTCGACAAGTTCCCTCGCATGACCGACTACGTCGTACCGTCGGGCGTGCGCATCGGCGACGCCGACCGGGTCCGCCTGGGCGCACACCTGGCCGAGGGCACGACGGTGATGCACGAGGGCTTCGTCAACTTCAACGCCGGCACGCTCGGCACCGCGATGGTCGAGGGCCGCATCTCGGCCGGGGTCGTCGTGGGCAACGGTTCGGACGTCGGCGGCGGCGCCTCGATCATGGGCACGCTGTCCGGCGGCGGCAAGGCCGTCGTGAGCGTCGGCGAGGGCTGCCTCATCGGCGCGAACGCCGGCATCGGCATCTCGCTGGGCGACGACTGCGTCGTGGCGGCCGGGACCTACGTCACCGCGGGCGCCAAGGTCACGATGCCCGATGGCACGGTCGTCAAGGCTGCCGAGCTGTCCGGCGCCGACGGCATCCTCTTCCTCACGAACACCGAGACCGGCACGCTCGAGGCGCGTCCCCGCGGCGGCCGCACGGGCGTCGAGCTGAACGCCGCCCTGCACGCCAACTGACGGCGTACGCGAACCGATGCGCTGGATCCTCACCGCCGTCGCCGCGACGGTGGTGATCGTCGTGGCCGTCCTCAAGCTCTTCGAGGGCGGCATCACGGCCACCGGCTACTGCGTCGCGCAGGTCGGTGACACGACGGTCGAGGTCGACCTCGAGCAGGCCAAGTGGGCGTCCCTCATGGCGGCCAAGGCGCACGACCGCGGCCTGTCTCCGCGCGCCACGACGATCGCGATCGCGACCGCCTACCAGGAGTCGAAGATCCACAACATCGACTACGGCGACCGCGACTCGATCGGGCTCTTCCAGCAACGGCCGTCGCAGGGCTGGGGCACCGTCGAGCAGATCCTCGACCCGAACTACGCGATCGGGAGGTTCTACGACGCGCTCGTCAAGGTCGACGGCTTCGAGTCGATGGAGATCACCGAGGCGGCGCAGGCGGTGCAGCGCTCGGGCTTCCCGACCGCGTACGCCGACCACGAGGCCGACGCCCGGGCACTCGCCTCGGCGCTGCGCGGGTACTCGCCCGCCGCGTTCGCGTGCGCGACAGAGCCCGGCTCCGGATCGGTCGACGCGCTCGAGAGCTTCCTCGACGAGGCGTGGGGCGGGGTCCGCGTCGACACCGACGACGACGGCGGTCACTCCATCGCCCTGACCGGCGACGACGTCGACACCCGCGGTTGGGCGCTGGCCCAGTTCCTCGTCGCGAACGCCGCCGAGTTCGGCGTCACCGAGGTCAGCTTCGACGACATGCGCTGGGAGGCCGGCCAGACCGAGCCCGGCTGGGAGCCCAGCGAGGACGCCGACCGCTCCGCGGTCCGGTTCAGCCTGGGCTAGCCGACGTCGCGCCGCAGCGTCACGAACCGGGCGACGAGCGCGAAGACGGCGACGTAGGCCAGCAGCACGAGCGCGCCCGCGCCGCGGCTGAGCAGCTCGACGGTCCCCGTGAGCGAGAAGAAGCTCGATCCCACGATCGCGTCCGCGGCAGCCCCGGGCAGGAAGCGCGCTACCCCCGACGTCGCGTCCCACGCACCCAGCGCGATGCGCGCGACCGGCTCCACGAACTGGGTGAACGCCAGCAGCACGATGATCGCGGCGACCTGGTTCGTGATGACGCCGCCGAGGGCCGTGCCGAGCATCGACCACGCCGCGAAGACGACGACCGACCAGAGGATCACGCCCAGCACCTCGGGCTCGCCGAGGAACGCCCCGTCGCCCTCCCAGCCGAGGATCGGCGCGGCGGCGCCGACCGTCGCGATGGCGGCGATCACGCCGTAGAGCAGCCCGACGATCGCCGAGACGATGAGCTTCGCGACCAGCAGGACCGAGCGGCGCGGCTCGGCCAGCAGCGATGCGGTGATCGTCTGGTGACGGAACTCGCCCGTGAACAGCAGGCTGCCGATGATGAGCGGGAACACGTACCCGATCGGGCTCATCAGCGAGTAGACGCCCTTCGCCAGCTCGATGCCGGTGGGCGGATTCTGCTCGGCCGGCGCGATCGCCATCGACCACGCCATCACGACGGCGATGAACGCGAGGTACGCCACGAGCACGATCGCCAGCAGCCACCACAGCCGCGTGCTGAACAGCTTGCGGAACTCGGCCCTGATCGCCGCGCTCATGCCGCATCGCCTCCGCGCGACGCCGGGGCGTCGGGACTGGAGGTCAGTCGCAGGAAGACGTCCTCGAGGCCCACGCCGACGTCGGCGAGCTGGTGCAGCTCGACGCCGCCGGCGAAGGCCGCGGCACCGATCGTCGCGGCGGGGACGTCGACCACCTCGAGGCCCGCGGGGGTCGCGGCGGTGCGCCAGCCGTGGCGCTGAGCGAGGTCCGCGATCGCCGCGGGGTCGGGTCCGGCCACCCGGACCTTCTCCTCGGCCAGTCGTCGCAGGTCGGCGAGCGACGACTCGTGCACGAGTCGCCCGTTCGCGATGATCACGACGTCGTCGACGGTGTGCTGCACCTCGGCGAGCACGTGGCTGGACACCAGCACCGTGCGGCCCTGCGCCGCGAAGGCGCGCAGCAGCTCACGCAGCCAGACGATGCCCTGCGGGTCGAGGCCGTTCGCGGGCTCGTCGAGGACGATGACGTCCGGGTCGCCCAGCAGCGCGTAGGCCAGGCCCAGCCGCTGGCGCATGCCCATCGAGTACCCGCCGACGCGACGCCCGGCGGCATCGGCCAGCCCCACGAACTCGAGCAGCTCACGGCACCGCGCGTCGGGCACCCCGACCTGCGGCGCGTAGACCCGCAGGTGGTCCAGCCCGGTGCGGCCGGGATGGAAGCTCGAGGCCTCCAGCGCCGCGCCGACCGTCGTGGCGGGTCGGGCGATGTCCTCGTAACGGCGACCCCCGATGAGGGCGTGCCCCGACGTGGCCCGGACGAGCCCCAGGAGCATCCGCAACGTGGTCGTCTTGCCCGCGCCGTTCGGGCCGAGGAATCCCGTGACGGCGCCCGGCCGGACGGTGAAGCTCAGGTCGTCGACGGCCGTCACCGCCCCGAACCGCTTGGTCAGGTGATCGACGGTGATGTCGGTCGCAGCACGCATGGCCCGACCCTATCGAGGGCCGGACACGGACCGTTCAGGCGAGGCGAGCCACGGCCTGCGCGACGCGCTCGTCCGTGGCGGTGAAGGCCACGCGGACGTGGCGGGCACCGGCGGCGCCGTAGAAGTCGCCGGGGGCGACGAGGATGCCGCGCTCGGCGAGCCAGGCGACGGTGTCACGGCACGGCTCGTCGCGCGTGGCCCACAGGTAGAGCGAGCCCTCGGAGTGGTCGATCCGGAAGCCGGCTCCCTCGAGGGCCGTGCGCAGGAGGGCGCGGCGGCGGGCGTAGCGCTCGCGCTGCTCCTCGACATGGGCGTCGTCGCCGAGCGCCGCCTCCATCGCGGCGGCGACGGGCGCCGGCAGCATGAATCCGAGGTGCTTGCGGACCGCCAGCAGCTCGGCCACGACGGCGCGGTCGCCGACGACGAAGGCATCGCGGTAGCCGGCGAGGTTGGACCGCTTCGACAGCGAGTGCAGCGCGAGGATCCCGTCGAGCGAGCCCCCGTTGACCGCGGGGTCGAGCACCGAGGCGGGCTCGCCCTCCCAGACGAACTCGAGGTAGCACTCGTCGCTGACGAGCAGGGCTCCGGTCTCGCGGGCGAAGTCGACCCACGCCTTGAGGTGCTCGGGTCCGACGACGCGTCCGTGCGGGTTGGCCGGGAAGTTGATGAAGACGAGCTTGGGTCGCTCGGGACCGAACGCGACGCGCGAGTCGGTGGCGATCGCGGTCGCCCCGGCGTAGGCGGCGCTCACCGCGTACGTCGGATAGGCCGTCTCGGGGATGCCGACGACGTCACCGGGGCCGATGCCCAGCTGCACGCACAGGTTCGCGATCAGCTCCTTGCTGCCGATCGTCGCGAGCACGTTGCCGGTGTCGACGCCGGTCCAGCCGAAGCGCCGGTCCAGCCAGTCGACCATCGCCTGCCGCAACGACTCCGGACCGAGCACCGTGGGGTAGCCGGGAGCGTCGGCGGCGTCGATGAGCGCCTGCCGGGCGACCAGCGGCGTGGGGTCGACGGGGGTGCCGATCGAGAGGTCGACGATGCCGTCGGGATGGGCGGCCGCGCGCGCCTTGTCGCCCGCGATCGTGTCCCACGGGAAGTCGGGGAAGCGCGCGGAGACGTCCAGCGCGGGGCCCGCCACCGGGTCAGTCCTGGTTCTGCGGGGGCAGCGCCTTGACGAACGGATGGTCGGCGTCGATCACGCCCATCTTCGCCGCGCCGCCGGGCGAGCCGAGGTCGTCGAAGAAGTGCACGTTCGCGTCGTAGTAGTCCTTCCACTCCTCCGGGGTGTCGTCCTCGTAGAAGATCGCCTCGACCGGGCAGACCGGCTCGCAGGCGCCACAGTCGACGCACTCGTCGGGGTGGATGTAGAGCATGCGGTTGCCCTCGTAGATGCAGTCGACGGGACATTCGTCCACACAAGCGCGGTCCTTGAGGTCGACACACGGCTGGGCGATCACATACGTCACGGGGCAGCTCCTTTAGATTCCGTGGTCAAGTATCGCGCCTGACCCCCAAGCGCCGTAGGTCGGGTTCGCCTCATGAGATCGTGGCGGCGTGGATCTGGTCGGAAAGCGCGTGTCGATCCGTCATCGTGACGCCTCCGGGGTGCGCGACGTGATCGGCCGGGTGCTCGCGGCGCGCCCCGACGGACTGACCGTCGAGCGCCGCGACGGCGAGGTCGTCCGGGTCCCTGCGGGCACGGTCCTGGCGATGCGCGTCGTGCCCGATCGACCTGTCCGCACCCGGCGCGCCCGCGACGTCTCGGCCGAGGACCTGACCCGGATCACGTCGCGTGGCTGGCCCGCCACGGAGTCCGTCCCGCTCGGGGCCTGGGAGCTGCGCGCCTCGGGCGGATTCACCGGGCGTGCGAACTCGGTCGCGGTCCACGGCGACCCCGGCACGGACGACCCGTTCGGTGCCGTCGTCGCGTTCTACGAGCGTCGCGGCCTGCGCCCGCTCGCCCAGCTCGTCGAGGGCACGCCGTGGGACCGGCGCTTCAGCGCTGCGGGCTGGGAGGGGGTCTCGGACCAACCGCCCGGTGCGGTCGTCCTGGTCGCCGACCTCGCCGAGGTGCCCTCCGCAGACCCCGCGGCGGTCGTCGCGTCCCATGCCTCGGACGCGTGGCTCTCGCACTACGGACGTGTCGCCGACCCGGCCCTCGCGCGCGCCGTGCTCGAGGGTCCGGCGACCGTCGGCTTCGTCGCGATCGACGACGTCGCGATCGGGCGGGTCGTCGTGTCCGGCGAGTGGGCCGGGCTCGCGGCGGTCGAGGTCGACCCCGCCCACCGGCGCCGCGGACTGGCACGACGCATCGTCGAGACCTCGCTCGCGTGGGCGGCCGAGCGCGGCGCCGACAAGGCCTACCTGCAGACGATGCGCGACAACGAGCCCGCCCTGGCCCTCTACGCACCGTTCGGGTTCACGACGCACCACGCCTACCGCTACGTCACGCCGCCGGGCCGGGGGAACGGATCTTGATGCCTTGCGGTGGGTATAGGCACCGCAAGGCATCAAGATCCGTCGTTCCCCGGGCCCGCGTCAGCCCAGCAGCCCGTCGCGACGGGCGATCGCCGCGGCCTCGGTGCGCGACGCGGCGCCCAGCTTGGCCAGGATGTTCGAGACGTGCACCGAGGCCGTCTTCGTGCTGATGAACAGCTGCGAGGCGACCTCGCCGTTGGACCGGCCGGCCGCGACGAGCGTCAGCACCTCCCGTTCACGAGGCGTGAGGGCCACGGGCCCCGCGACCACGGATGCGTGCCCGCCGAGCGCCTCGATCTCCGCCTCCAGCGGCCGGGCCCCCAGCCGCTCGGCCACCCACGAGGCGGCGGCCAACGGCTCCGCGGCCTCGTCGCCACGACCGGCCGCGATGAGCACCTGGGCCAACCGCGCCTGCGACCGCGCCGTCTCGTAGGGCTCCCCGAGCGCCGCGAAGGCGTCGACCGCGGCGCGCCAGAGCGCCTCCAGCGAGGCGACGTCGACGTCCTCCCCCGCCAGCCAGTGCAGTCGTGCCGACTCGGCACGGACCCGGTCACGCCACGCCCGGCCCTCGGGACCGAGCTGCGGGAAGGCGTCGGCGGCCGCCTCCGCCGCCGTGAGCGCCTCGTCGGCCAGCGCCAGCAGCCCGGGCCGGTCACCCGAGGACACCTCGCCGACCGCGCCGGCGAGACGCCCGATGAGCAGACCACCCATGCGCAGGCGCTGCGGTCCCAGCAGCTCGCGCCACACGGCGTCGAGCTCCTCGCGCAGGTCGTCGTGGGCGCGAATCGCCTCGTCGAGGTCGGCGGCGAGGTCGATCAGGGCGGTCCCGCTGTGGATCGCGAGCGCCTCGTCCTGGTCCCAGCGGGCCCGCAGCTCGTCGAGGTCCGACGGGTCGGGCCGTTCACCCCGTCCCGCCACGACGAGCAGCGCGACGGCATCGAGACAGGCCCGCACGAACCGCGGCGCCCCGACGTGGTCGTGGCACAGCCTCAGGACCTCGTCCCAGTCCCCGCGCAGGTACTGGGTCACGGCGCCGAAGAAGCGGCCGTCGAAGCCGTAGGGGGCCCACTCGCGGCCCGTGGCCCTCGCCCGCGCGATCACCTCGGCGAACGTCGTGGCGGCCTCGTCGAGGTGGCCCGCGTTGAAGTCGACGAACGCGAGGTAGTGCAGCGCGCGCAGCTCGGCCGAGGCGTCGCCGCGGGCTCGGGCGGCCTCGACGAGCTCGGCATAGCGCCGGCGGGTCTTGTCGTCGTCACCGCTGCGGGCGAACACCCGGATCAGGGTCGTCTGCGCGTCGGTCGCCGTCGTCAGGTCGCCGACCTGCTCGGCCAGCCGCACGGCGCGCTCGGCCCGCTCGGTGGCCTCGTCGTCGAGGCGGCGCATCGCTGCGACCGTCGCGCGCAGGGACTCGATCCTCGCCCGGGTGCGGACGTCGGCATCGGGCGCCGACTCGACGGCACGCAGGCTCGCGGCGTTGGCCGCGTCGTCGTTCCCGCTCAGGTACACCATGTGCCCGGCGGCGAGCAGCAGTCGAGCGCGGTCCGCCGGCGGGTGGACGCCCTCGAGATGGTGCTCGACGAGCGCCGTGGCCGCCCGGACGTGCCCGGCGGTGACGAGGGCGTCGACCGTGTCGGTCACCAGTCCGACCGCGTCGTACCCGTCGGGCGCGTGCTCGACGATCGAGAGTGCGCGGCGCAGATGGGCCGCGGCCTCGTCGTGGCCACCGACGCGACTCGCCCCGGCAGCCGCAGCGACGTCGGCGACGAAGGCGGTCGCGAGGTCGCCCGCCGCATGGGCGTGCAGCGCCAGCGCGGCCGGACTGCCGAGCTCGGGCTGCTCCCCCAGCGCGGCGAGGTACGCCGCGTGCACGGCCCGCCGCTCGCCGGGCAGCAGGTCGTCGCGCACCGCCTCGGCCAGCAGCGCGTGCCGGAAGCCCAGTTCCTCCCCCACCGGCGCCAGCACCTTGAGGTCGACGGCCTCGCGCAGCCCCGCGTCGACGTCGGTGCCCGCAGCGACGACGCGGCGCAGCAGGGCATCGGAGACGGGACCGCCCGCGCACGCGACGACCGTGGCGACCGCGCGGGCGTCGGGCCCGAGTCGGTCGACGCGCACGAGCAGCAGGTCCGCGAGGTCGCCGGGCAGCGCGCCAGTACCGCGACCGGCCTCGAGCAGCTCCTCGGCGTAGAAGGCGTTCCCTTCCGCCCGTGCCACGATCACGGACAGACCGGACGGATCGAGCCCGTCGCGAGCCTGGGACCTGACGAGATCGCCCATCGCGACGTCGTCGAGCGGCTGGAGGTCGATGCGCCGGACGGACGGCAGTCGCGTCCACTCCGCGAGCGCCGGTCGCAGCGGGTGCCGCCGGTGCAGGTCGTCGCTGCGGTACGTCACGAGCAGGGCGACCGGTCGCGTGAAGCGCCGGGTGAGCAGGTATCGCACGAGGTGCCGCGTCGACGCGTCCGCCCAGTGCAGGTCCTCGAGCACGAGCAGGACCGGCGACTCGGCCGCCAGCCGCTCGAGCGTCCGCGCGACCTCGGCCATGACGTCGGTGCGCAGCCGCTCGCCGTCCCTCGGGAGGTCGACGTCGACGCCGGGCGAGCCGCCGAGCGCCTCCGCGACCGGTTGGAAGGACGGCACGTTGTCGCCGAGGTCGAGGCAGTGTCCGACGAGGACCCGGAAGCCGGCCGCCTCGGCCCGCTCGACCGTCTCGGTGACGACCCGGGTCTTGCCGATCCCGGCGTCGCCGCCGAGCAGGACGGCAGACTGCGGCGTGCCGTCGGCGATCCCGACGGCACCCGCGATCTCGGCGAGGACCGGCTCACGGCCGACGATGGGGATGAGCATCTCCTCCATCTTGGCCGAGCCGGGCGGAGGCGTCACGCCGCAGTGGCGTGCCGCTGGCCGGGCAGGCTGAGAGACCAGTGGCGGCGGGGGCGGCGCGCCCGGCGCGGCTGGGCGACCCAGCGGATCGGGAGGCGCTCGGTGCGCCGTGCCATCTCGACGGGAACGAAGCTGATGGGGTCGAGAATCATGATGGACACCTGCTTTCGTGAAGGTGTCTCCAGCCTCGCCGTCTGAGGTGGTCCGCCACATCGGGCGAATGCCTCAGATCGGCGCAGGGCTACCTCAGATCCCGGTCAGTCCTTCGGCTTCTTGCCGCAGATGACCTTGTCCGCCGCCTGGTACGTGGCGGTGTCCGTCTCCGTCCTGACCTTCGCGCCGCCCCGGTAGAACGTGCGGTGGACGTCGATGTCGAAGCCCTGCACCGGATCCTGCGGGACGCACGCGTCGGTGTCGTCGTACCGCGTCCCCGGGCTGCGGAAGTTGTACTCGCCGCTGTCGCTCGCCTTGACGTCGTAGACCTTCGTGCCCCACATCTCGACGTGCATCGTGCCCTGCTTCGAGGGGGTGCTCGGATCGACCCACGCATGGATCAGGACGCCCGTGTCGTACTGGTTCTTGAACCGCAGGTCGAGATGACCCCAGTACACGGTCGCCTCGCGTCCCTTGGGGTAGCGGCTGATGTAGAAGGCGTGCGGGTGGTGCTCCACGTCGTCGAGGCCGGAGAAGAACGCCGCGTTGTACGTCGTGGTGGCGACCTGCGAGACACCGCCGCCGGTCTCCTCGCGGAACACGCCGCCGTTGATGACGAAGCCCGTGACGAAGCCGTTGGCCTCGGTGCGCTCGCCCACGGTCTTGTTGAAGCTGAACGTCTCGCCGGGCTTGACCAGCGCGAGGTCGAGGTTCTTCGCGCCCTGGCCCTGGTTGACGTTGCGGTACTCGGCGTACGGGAAGTGGGTCGAGAACTCGCCGATCTTCTCCTTGATCCCGAGCGCCTTGGCGTCCTTCGTCGTGAAGTCGGGCTCGACGACGGTCGACTCGACGGTGACCGCACGTGCGGCGCCGGACTCGGTGAGGACGGGGACCAGCGCGGTCGCCATCGTCGCGGCGTCCAGGCCCACGCCCTCCTTGCTCGGCACGATGACCGGCTTGCCGTTCTCGAACGCGAAGGACGCGTCGACGGCCGTCCGGCCGATCCCCGTGGTCGAGTTCGTGAGCGGCTTGGCCAGCTCCTTCGCATCGATCGTCGCGACCATCTCGTCGCCCTTGACCTCGACCGTGAGCGCAGGCGCGTAGGCCGTGACCGGCAGGTCGACCTGCTTGTCGCCGACCTTCAGCGTGACCGGGGCCGAGACGGCCGGCTCGGCGATCTGCGTCATGGCCTGCTGGAGGCCGGCCGCGTCGACGGCGGGCTCGACCGTCTCGACCGTGACGTCCACCGGGTCGTCGGTCATGAGCCAGGAATCCGCGAGGGTGTCGGCGAACTCGTCCTGCGGGACCTCGTTGCCGGCCTTCGGCTGGCGGGCCTTCGGCTTCGCGTCGGGGAAGGTGATGAGCGCCTCGACCACGGGCTCGTCCACCGTCTCGGCGATCGAGGCCACCGCGTCGTCGAGCTTCGCCTCGTCGACGTCGAGCACGGGCGCGTGGTCCGAGCCGCCGAAGAAGAGCGCGGCCATGTCGGCCGGGTTCCACGACCGCTGGCCGCCGGCCGCGGCGACACTGGCGGGGACGTCGACGGCGAGTCCCGCCTTCTGCGGGTCGAGCTCGAAGTCCTGGCCCTCGTGGGTGGCGACGAGCGGCTCGTCGACACGGTCGGCGATCCCGGCCTCGAGGGCGTCCTCGGCAGCCGCCGGACTCATGCCGCCGACGTCGACCCGCGCGATCGTGGTGTCGGCCGGCATCCGGTTCCCGGTCAGCACGTAGCCCGCGACGTACGCGAGGGCGAGCACGCCCGCGACCGATCCACCGACGAGCAGCAGCCGCGTGCGACGGCTCACTCGCCGCCCCGGTAGACGGTCTTCTCGGACTCGACCTGACGCACGATCGAGCCGTAGTGCGAGCGGTAGTAGAGCAGCGGGTCGTCGGTGTCGTCGCGGTAGTCGGCCCACACGACCCGGCCGATGAGGATCAGGTGGTCGCCGCCGTCGTGCTCGGCCTCGGTGCGGCACTCGAGCCAGGCCAGACCGTCGTCGAGGAGGGGAAGCCCGCCGGGGCTGCGGTGGTGTGGGATGTCGGCGAACTGGGTCTCGAGGGGGCGCCCGCGGTGCGCGAACCACGCGGAGGCCTCACGGCCCTCCTCGGCGAGGATCGAGACGGCCCACGTGCCGGACTGGCGCACGGCGTCGTGGAACCGGCTGCCGCGGTTGGAGCACACCAGCACCAGTGGCGGGATGAGGGAGACGGACGTGAAGGCACTGGCGGTCATCGCGTGATCGACGCCCCCGGACTCGGTGGTCACGACCGTCACGCCGCTGGCGAAGCGGGACAGCGCACCCCGAAAGGCTCCCTGGTCGACCGACTTCTCCACCCGGCCAACGGTACGTGTCCGGCGCAATCGCCGCCGAGCATCAGCCCGCAAACTGAGACGACCGTCCCGTCTCACGCGACGAGCGGCACCCGCGACTCAGTCCAGTCCGGCGAACAGGTCCTCCTCGAAGCCGGACGGCCCGGCGGGGCCGGGGACGCCCTTGACGAGGCGGTAGTACTCCGAGCCCCACGTGATCGCGGCGAGGTCCATGCCCATCGCGAAGAACTCGCCGTCAGGGGTGATCTGGGTGGCGTGCGCCTTCATCGCGTCGAGCTTGGCGGGGACGTGATCGGCCGAGGCGACGACCGCCGCGATGTCGACGTCCTCGGAGAACATCGGCGGCAGGTTGTCGACGTCGAACGGGAACGGGAACTCCTGGCCGCTCTCGGCCATCAGCCGCGCGCCCTCGCGCACCTGGGACGCCGACTGGGTGACCCAGTAGACCTTCGCGACGTCCCATGCCTCGCCGAGGTCGCGCCGGTGGGACGCCGCGGCCGCGAGCGCGACCGCGTAGTGCGAGACCCGGTGGGCCTGGATGTGGTCGGGGTGCCCGTAGTTGCCGAACTCGTCGTAGGTCACGAGCACCTGGGGCCGGACCTCGCGGATCACCGCCACCAGCTCGTTCGCCGCCTCGAGCAGATCGGCGTTCCAGAAGGCGCGCGGGTCGACCTGCTCCATCGGCGCGGCGTTGCCGTTCTCGTCCCACACCATGCCGGAGTCGCGGTAGCGGCCGTCGCCGCCGAGCCGACGGAAGTCGGTGACGCCCAGGTGGGCCATCGCGTCGGCGAGCTCGCCGAGGCGATGCGCCCCGAGGCGGTCCTCCTCCTCGGCCGCCAGGTGCGCCAGATCCGGGATGAGCACCTCACCGTGCTCGCCGAGCGTGCACGTGACGAGCACGACGTGTGCGCCCTCGGCCACGTACTTGGCCATCGCGATCCCGTTGGTGATCGACTCGTCGTCGGGATGGGCGTGGACGAACAGGATGCGGCGGTCGGACATGCGCCCAAATCTAGTGGTCCGGCCCACCCTGTCAGGATGGGGTCATGCGCGTCTCGTACCCACGCCTGGCGGCCCGCACACTGCGCTTCACGCTCGGCGTCCCACGGAACATCACGGTCTCGCCCGACGGCGCCACGGTGCGCTTCATCCGCACGCCGGACGGCGTCACCCGCACGGGTCAGCTGTGGGAGTTCGACGTCGCCACGGGCGAGGAGTCGCTGCTCGTCGATCCGGCGGCGGTGCTCGGCGGTGCGGACGAGGAGCTCACACCCGAGGAGCGGTCGCGCCGCGAGCGCAGCCGCGAGTCCGCGGGCGGCCTGGTCTCCTACGACGTCGACGCGACCGGTCGCTGGGCGTGCTTCGCGCTGTCCGGCCGACTGTTCGCGGTGCACCTCGGAGCCGGAGCGGTGCGCGAGCTGTCCGCGGCCGGTTCGGTGATCGACCCGCGCCTGGACCCGACCGGGCGCCACGTCGCCTACGCGACCGCCACGGGCGAACTGCGTGTCGTCGGGGTCGCGGGCGGAGACGACCGAGCGCTCGTGTCCCCCGACGCGCCCACCGAGGTGTGGGGTCGCGCCGAGTTCATCGCCGCCGAGGAGATGGACCGCTTCCGCGGATTCTGGTGGGCACCCGACGGACGCTCCCTGCTGGTCGAGCGGTACGACGACGTCGACGTGCCGGTGTGGCACATCGCCGACCCGGCCCACCCCGACCGCCCCGCGGTCGAGCAGCGTTATCCCGCGGCGGGCACGCCGAACAGCATCGTGACCCTGTGGCACGTGCCGCTCGACGGCGGCGCTCCGACCGAGATCGCGTGGGACCACGACGCCTACGAGTACCTGGCGCGCGTGCACTGGTCGGAGGGCTCCGATCCCGTCGTGCAGGTCCTCAGCCGCGACCAGCGGTCCAGCCTCGTGCTGTCCGTCGACCCGACGACGGGAGACACGGTCGTGCTGCGCGAGCTGGCCGACGAGTCCTGGGTCGAGCTGTCGTCCGCCCCGCGCCGCGACGCGTCCGGCCGCCTCATCACCCTCGAGGACACGGGCGACCGCCGTCGCGTCTGCGTCGACGGCACCCCGCTCAGCGGCGACGCCTGGCACGTGCGCGGCATCGTCGACGTCTCCGAGGCGGGGGTGCTGGTCACCGCGTCCGCGGAGCCGACCGAGATCCATCTCGTCCGCTTCGGCCTCGACGGCACGGAGCACGCGCTGACCGAGGGGGTCGCGGTGCACGGGGCCGTCGTCGGCGGTCCCACGACCGTCGTCGTGCGGACCGAGCTCGCCTCGCCCGACTCGACGGTCACGGTGCTGTCCGAGGGCCACGACCCACGACCCGTGCGCGTCCTGGCCGAGCCCGCCCCGTTCGTGCCCGAGGTCGAGTTCGTGCGCCTGGGCGATCGCGAGCTGCGCGCCGGCGTGCTGTTCCCGCGCGACCACGTGCGCGGTGCGGCACGGCTGCCGATCCTGATGGATCCGTACGGCGGCCCGCACGCCCAGCGGGTGCTGGCCTCGGGCCGGATGTTCCTGGAGTCGCAGTGGCTCGCCGACCAGGGCTTCTGCGTCGTCGTCGCCGACGGCCGCGGCACCCCGGGCCGCGGCACCGCGTGGGAGCGCGCGATCCGCGACCGCTTCGCCGAGGTCACGCTGGCCGACCAGGTCGACGCCGTGGCGGCGATCGCCGAGCGGTACCCCGACGACGTCGACGCGGGCCGCGTCGGCATCACGGGCTGGTCCTACGGCGGCTACCTCTCGGCGTTGGCGGTGCTCGAGCGTCCCGACGTGTTCCACGCCGCGGTCGCCGGGGCGCCCGTGACCGAGTGGCGCCTCTACGACACCTGCTACACCGAGCGCTACCTCGGGCACCCCGACGAGCAGGCCGAGGTCTACGACGCGAACTCGCTGCTGCCCCTCGCGGGCAAGCTCGAGCGGCCGCTCCTGCTGATCCACGGGCTGGCCGACGACAACGTCGTGGCGGCACACACCCTGCGACTGTCCTCAGCGCTGCTGGAGGCGGGGCGGCCGCACACCGTGCTGCCGCTGTCGGGTGTCACCCACATGACCCCTCAGGAAGAGGTGGCCGAGAACCTCAAGCTGATCCAGCTGGAGTTCCTGCGGCGGCAACTGGCTTGACGAGCGTGAGCCGGCGGCCGCCACGACCGGCGACCGGACGGTTGATCGGCACGACGCTGGCGTGACGACGCGGGGCGTCGACGAGCGAGGCCATCGCCTTGCCGAACTCCTCCAGGGCCTCGTCGGCCGCGTCGAGCCGACCTGCCTGCAGGTGGAACGAGTGCCACATCTCGGGGTACTCCCGAGCGATGACGCGCGGTCCGTCGCCCATCGCGGTGACCTTCTCGAGGAACGCCTCGGAGTCGGTGCGCAGCGGATCGCGGCCGCTGTAGTGCAGGACGATCGGGGGCAGCTCGGCGAAGTCGCCGAACAGCGGGGAGATGCCGGGGGTGGCCGGGTCGGCGCCACCGATGTAGGGGTGCGCCCAGCGGGTGGCCAGCGCGGGGGTGAACCACGGGTCGCCGGCCGACGGACGGGCCCGATCGATGTCGGCCGTCAGGTCCAGCCACGGGCTGATCATGCCGATCGCGGCCGGCATCGGCAGACCGCGGTCACGGATCTCCATGGCCAGGGCCAGGGCGAGTCCGGCACCGGCGTCGTCGCCGACGAGGACGACCGACGCGGGATCGACGCCGTAGGACGGCAGCGCCCGGTAGAGCGCGAGCATCGCCTCGAGGGCCGCGGGGTACGGGCTCTCGGGCGCCAGCGGGTACTCCGGGACGATGACGTCCATGCCGGCGTACGCGGCGAGGTTCGCCGTGAAGGGCCGGTAGGCGCGGGCACTGCCGACGACGTGACCGCCGCCGTGCAGGTAGAGCACGGTGGCCCGGCCGGCGGCCGGTCCCGTGCCCTCGACGGTCACGAACTGGACGGGCTGTCCAGCGATGACGTCGAAGTCGTAGATGGTCCCCTCAGGGGCCCGGGACGCACCGGCGATCGAGTCGGCCAGGGTGCGCTTGGCACCCAGGCTCACTCGCGTGGAGTGCATCAACGGACGGGCGAACCGCAGACCGGTTCGCACGAGCGGCTTCGGAACGCTCATGATCTCTCTCGTCTCCTCGGCGAAGGGCGGGGGCAGCATTCCCGACCTAAGTAAGTAGGCACTGACTTCATTGAAGTGACGCCAGATTATGGCTTTCATGACGCGTGTCACAAGCGGAATGGGGTAAATCACTGTCCAACGTCGAGTTTGAAGAAACATGAGTCACACACGCACCACACGCCTCATGAGTTTCGCGATCCCGCGGGCGTGGAACGCCCTCGTGGCCTACGGTTTCCCCCGTGACCGCGGAGAGCGCGACCCCGAAACGGCGGATGTCCGCCGCGCGCCGTCGTGCCCAGATCGTCGAATCGGCCCGCCGGGTCTTCGCGCGCAACGGCTTCGCCGCCGCCCGGACCCGCGACATCGCGAGCGAGGCGGGCATCAACGAGGCCATGCTCTACCGACACTTCCCGTCGAAGGAGGAGCTGTTCGAGGTCTCCGTCCTGGGATCCATCGACGCGGCCATGGTGCGCGCCCTGGAGAACGCGACGGGCATCCGCCGCGACCTGGCCGGATCCGCGAGCGAGATCGACGACGGCATCCGGAAGTTCTTCGACGACCTCGCCGACATCGCCGCCGCACTGGGTCCGCTGATCGGCGCGACCGCGTACGGACCTGATTCGCCCGTGCGGACCCAGCTCATCGAGCGGCTGGACGCGCTGTTCGAGGTCGCGACGGAGATCACCGAGACGGGCATCCCCGATCTCATCCACACCGGCGTCGACGTGCGCCTGGCGCTCGAGCAGGTCTTCGGGGCGATGTGGTTCTCCACCGCGATGGCCAGCTGGACCGGCCGGACGCTGCACCGCGGGGACATGCTCGAGCAGCTCATGGAGACGATCTACGAGGGCGTCATCCATCCCCCGACCGACGCGGCGCCGACGGCCCCTTGATCCGGCGCGGCTGCTGCGGCAGCGGCGGTGGCACGGGCGTTCGCTCGCTCGCCCCGGTGATCTCCCAACCGTGGTGATCCTCCGCCAGCTCGGTCAGGTCCCCCGGCGCGTCCTCGACCTCCACGATCCACGCGGCGTCCTCGGCATCGTCCTCGCCGGCGAACTCGTCCCGGTGGATCCGCGTGCCGAGCCCGCGCGCCGTGAGCGCGCCGACGAACGCGTCCGCGTCCTCGCGCTCGTCGAAGTGGACGGCGGTCATGCCACGCATGTCGACACAGCGAGCGGAGGTACCTCAGGCATTTCCCGACCGTAGCGTGCGAGCCTGCGCGCGCGGCACGACCCACCGCGTCAGCGCGACGCCCCACAGCGCGGCAAGCGGGAACATCGCCAAGCCGTAGACCGCGGCGGGAACCGAGAGCTCCACGCTGCCGAGCACCTCGACCGCGACGTAGATCGCCAAGGTGGCGTTGTGCACCCCGATCTCGAACGAGCACGCGACGGCCTGCCGCTCGGCGACCCCGAAGGAGCGCGGCACCAGGTAGCCGACGACGAGGCTGACGACGCAGAACATCGTGACCGCCACACCGACCGACGTCGCGTAGTCGACGATGTTCTCGCGCTGGTCCGTGACGATTCCGGCGATGATCACGAACAGCAGCACAGCCGAGGCGATCCGCACCGGACGGTCCATCCGTGCGGCGAACCCCGCCGCCCTGGCCCGCACCACCATGCCCAGCGCGACCGGCACGAGGACCACGGCGAACACCTCGAGGACCTTGCGGAACTGCAACGTGACCTCGTCGCCGAGGTCGAAGTGGGACATCGCGAGGTTCGTGATGACTGGAAGCGTCACGATCGCGATCACCGAATTGATCGCGGTGAGCGAGATGTTCAGCGCGACGTCGCCGCGGAACAGGTGGCTGAACAGGTTGGCCGTCGTGCCGCCGGGCGATGCGGCCAGGAGCAGCATCCCCACGGCCAGCACGGGCGGCAGGTCGAGCACCAGCACGAGCCCGAAGCACGCGGCGGGCAGCAGGATCAGCTGGCACACGAGCGCGACGAGCACGGCGCGGGGAGACCGCCTCACGCGGCCGAAGTCCGCGACCGTCAGCGACAGCCCGAGGCCGAACATGATGACGCCCAGCGCGATCGGCAAGCCCACCGTGGAGAGGGTCGAATCCATGGCGGCACCCTACGTGACGCAGGTCACACGCGGTGGCGGTTCACGTGGGTCGCGCCGTTCCGGCAGCGATCGACGACGGCGCAACCACGACGACTCGTCTCACTCCCCGCGATCCCTCAAGCGAGCTCGAAGTCGTCGAAGTCGAACCCCGGCGAGACGAGGCAGCTGACCAACGCGTCCTCGTCGCTCGGCACGGTGCGCTGCCAGACGCCGGCAGGAACGAGGAGTTGGCCCTCGTCCGCGGTCGACACGGTGTGGACGCTGCTCGTCCGCGGAGCGGCGCCGTCCCCACCGAGCTCGAGGATGACGGCGCCGGTGTGTGCGAGCCACAGCTCGTCGGACGCGACCCGGTGCCACGCCGACGCCTCGCCGGCGGGCAGCAGGAACCAGATCAGCGTCGCGGTGGGCCGGCGGCGGCCGTCCGGCAGGTCGACGACCACGTCCGACGCCCACGTCTGGCGGTACCACCCGCCCTCGGGGTGGGGCTCAAGACCCAGGGCCGCGGCGACCGGTGGAACCTCATGCATGCCGCGACGTTAGCGCGGACGCGATCAGAGGGCGTCGCGCAGTTGCGGAAGGCGGTCGACGAAGGCCGCGAGCCGGTCGCGGGTCCGCTGCGGCTCACCCCGCGTCGCGAGCTGGAGCATGCCGGGATCGCCCCGCTCGATGCCGACGGCGATCCGTTCGGTGGCGGTGGTCATCCGCGCGACGACGGCGTCGAGCAGCGTCACCGGACCCCACTCGGCGTACGTGTCCACGACGAGGTCCAAGCGGCGCACGACGTCCTCGATCGGGATCTCGCGGTACAGGGGAATGCCGGTCCAGCACAGGAACGCCAGGTCGTCGATCGGTCGGCCCGGGCCGGCGAGGTCCCAGTCGATCATCGCGACGAAGTGGCCGCTCTGGATGATCCAGTTGTAGGCGCCGGGGTCGTTGTGGCAGATCACCTCGTCGGCGTCGAGCTCCACGGGCGCGTCGCCGGTCTGGCGCCACGTTCGCGGGCCGTCGGGGCGGAACCCGTCGACGAGGTCGTGGAAGTCGCGCAGCCACGCGACGGCCTCGACGAGCACGTCGTCGAGCACCACCTCGTCGTCGACCGGCACGCCCCGACCCTCGATGTACGAGACGATCTCGCGACCGTCGTCGTCGATGCCGGAGACGTGCGGGATCCCACCGAGGCCCTCGTCCGACAGCCAGCCGAGCAGCTCGTGGACCGCGGGCGTCCAGGCGCCGGTGGGGCGCCGAACGGTGCGTCCCACGCGCCAGACGCCGCCGGATCCACCGGGGAGGTGTTCAGGGAGGTCATCACCACGTGCCACGCTGGTCATCGTGACACACCACCACGGCATCGACCCGCCGGAAGGACCGCCCCGACCGAGGCTCGCGTGGACCCTCGCGGCGGTGGTGCTGCTCATCGCGGTGGCCGCCGCGGCCACCGTGTTCGCGTTGTGGCCGGCGGCCGACGAGGTGCCCCACGGCGCCGATCCCTACGGCAAGGTCGAGATCGTCAAGGCGACAGTCACCGAGGTCACGCCGTTCGACTGCAACAGCGACGGCGGCACCGGCCCGGACAACGTGCCCATGGTGGACGGCTCGTGCGCGCAGGTCACGGCGAAGACGGCCGACGGCGCGACCGCGGTGTTCACCCTGGACCCCACGCGCTACGTCGGCGGCGGGATGGACGTCGGCGACAAGATCCGGGTCAGCACCTACGCTCCCGAGGGCCAGGACGCCACGTACGAGTTCTACGACCACCAGCGCGGGCCCCAGCTGGCCTTCCTGGCGATCGCGTTCGCCGTGCTCGTGGCGATCGTCGCGAGGTGGCGAGGCGTGTTCGCGCTCGTGGGCATCGGCATCACGATGCTCGTCCTGCTGCGGTTCGTGCTGCCCGCGCTGCTCGCCGGAAAGCCGGCGATCGCCGTCGCGGTGGCGGGGTCGACCGTCATCATGCTCGCGGTCCTCTACCTCGCCCACGGGATCTCGATCCGCACCACCGCGGCACTGTTCGGCACGCTGTTCGGCATCGCCTTCACGGCCGTCGTGGGCGCATTCGCGACGGACTGGGCGCACCTGACCGGCATCGGATCGGAGGACGACCACCTGCTCGTGGCGACGGCGCCCGGGATGAGTCTGGCCGGCGTGGTCGCGGCGTCCATGGTGATCGCCGGGCTCGGCGTGCTCAACGACGTGACGGTGACGCAGGCCAGCGCCGTGTGGGAGCTGCGCGGCGTCCAGGCGGCCGCCGGTCGCACCGCACTGTTCCGCTCCGCGATGCGGATCGGCCGCGACCACATCGCCTCGAGCGTCTACACGCTCGTGTTCGCCTATGCGGGCACCGCGATGACGGTCATGCTGCTCATCTCGGCGTACCAGCGGTCACTGCTCGAGGTCGCGACGACCGAGCAGATCAGCCAGGAGATCGTCCGCACGCTCGTCGGTGCGATCGGCCTCGTGCTGGCCGTCCCGATCACCACCGCGATCGCGGTGTGGCTCGCGCCCTCCCCCGACGACCGCGGCGTCGGTCACCGGGCGCGCTGAGGACCGCTCTCGGCCACCCGGATCCGCACGGCGTCGGCGAGGCGCTGGGCCGCACCGGGGACGAGGTCGAGGTAGAGGCACGGCTCGACGGCCTCGACCTCCATCACGACCGGGCCCGAGGGGCCGGGAACCATGTCGACGCGGACGTAGAGCGGGGCGCCGAACCGGCCCGCGATCTCACCGAACGTGGCCCGGGCGAGTTCGAGGAACGGCTCGGACGCCTCCCCCACGGTGACGAGGTCCTCGTCGTGCATGATCGCGGCTTCCGACGAGGGATCGTCCGGATCGAGCAGTGCGGCCGTGCCCTGCTCGCGCAGGACCGGCTTCTTGTGCAGGACGTGGGAGAGCTCGCCGCCGAGGAAGACCGCCGCGGTCTCGCCGTGCGCATCGACTCCCTCGACGTAGGGCTGCACCATCGCGACGCGACCGGACGCGTTGATCTCGGCGACGAGGGCGCGGGCGCCGTCGTGGTGGTCGGGGTCGAAGCGGCCGGTGTCCCTGCCGCCGGCGGAGACGGTCGGCTTGACGACGACCTCGCCGCGCAGCGCCGGGACCTCGCCCCCGGGCACGACGTACGTCGTCGGAACGGTCGGCACCCCGAGCGCTCCGAGGTAGGCCTTGTCGGAGTTGAAGGCGATCAGGTCCGGCTGGTTCGAGACCCGGTCACCGAGCGCACGCGCCCACGCCACGAAGGCGTCACGATGCAGCGTGTAGTCCCACGCCGAACGGATCACGACGTGGTCGTAGGCGTGCCAGTCGACGGCCGGGTCGTCCCAGCGGACGAACTCCGCGCCGAGCAGGCGGGCCGCCTCGCGGTCGTCGTCGAATCCGTCGCGCAGCTTGGCGCACGTGGCGAACGCGATGCGCGGCTCGCTCATTCGGCGTCCCGGTTCTGCCGGAACACGGCCACGACGGCATTCGCGTGGCCGTGGCCGAGTCCGTGCTGCTCCTTCAGGAACGCGACCTGCTCCATGTGCTTGGCGTCCGCGACGGACTCCAGCTGCTGCATCCAGTGTTCGATCGGCTGGCCGTACTTCTTCTCGATCGACGGGAAGTACGACGCCGGTCCCTTGACCTCGCTCATGGCCCGAGCCTAGGTGCGCGGTCGGACGGTCGGTCCGTGCCCTCCCGCCGATCTGCGGAAAATCCGCGACGCGAGCACATCGCCAGCCCTACCCTCGACCCATGTCGTCGCAGTCTGTGCCCGAGGCGGGCCCGTCCCGCGGTGTGTCCGTTGTCGTCGAAGGTCTCCGTCGTCTCGTCCTCGGCGTGCTCGCCGGCGCCGTGGCCGGCGTGCTGGCCGGCGGGGTCTACGGCCGGTTCGTCATGTTCGTGCTGGCCAGGATCAACCCGCAGGCGTCCGGTCGGCTGACCGACGACGGCTTCGAGATGGGCCGGTTCACGATGGACGGGACCCTCAACCTGCTGACGGTCGGTCTCATCTTCGGGGCGACCGGCGGCGTCCTGTGGGTGTTCTTCCGGGGGTTGAGGTTCGGGCCGCCCTGGTGGCGGGCCGTGAGCATGCCGCTCGCCGCCGCGCTCGTGGTCGGCGATGCGCTCGTGCACAGCGACGGCGTCGACTTCACGCTGCTCGACCCGCCCCTGGTCGCTGTCGCGCTGGTGGTGACGGTGCCCGTCCTCGCGACGGTGATCGTCACGCTGCTGGGCGACCGTTGGATCGGGTCCACGAAGACCCTCTGGCAGCGGCTGCCCTGGCCCGTGCTCTGGGTGGTCCGGGCCGCCATCACGGTGTGGGTCGCGGCGAGCGGGTTCAGCCTGCTCCAGACGACCTCCGAACTGCTCTGAGCCGGCTCAGGACCGCCACCGAAGGCCAGCGGTCGCGAGGGCCTCTCCGAGCAGTCGCACCGCACGCGGCCCCACGCCGTGCAGGGCGCCGATCTGCGCCTCGGTGCACTGCGACAGAGCCGCCAACGAGGTCACGCCCGAGGCGCTGAGCGCTCGGGTCGCGGGACGGCCGATCGATGCCGGCAGGTCCCCGAGTTCGCCGGGGACCGCGGCCGTCGCCGTCTGCTCGGCGGCGACGAGTCGCTTCGGTGCGCGTGCCTGCCAGGCCCGGCGCACGAGCGTGTTCGACTGCATCCCGTTGATCGCCGCGAGCGGCACCTGCACCCCGATCGGCGCGCCCGCCCGCACGAGGGGCTCGGCCGCTGGCAGGTCGCCCAGCGTGTCGTCGATCCAGTCGACGCTGATCCGGACCTGCATCAGCCCGTCCTGCGTGACCGAGACGAAGCCCTTTCCGGCCACCGAGAACGCGACGGTGCCGGAGTGCGACCCCTCGACGACCCGGGGCAGCGCGAGCGCGGCCTTGCGGACCTGCGCGATCGTCGTCATCGCTCGGTTCCGCGGCGGTAGTTGCCCGTCGCCCGCGCGAGCAGGTGCTGGTCGGTCTCGTCGTCCGCACCCAGTCGAGCGGCGAGGCGGGCGGCCTCCTTGCCCCCGATCACGGCGACGAGACGGCCGCCGCGGGTCACCCGCACCGCACCGTCCTTCGTGATCTGGTGGTCGAAGGGATCGTCGGGCAGGCCCATCAGGACTGCACCTCGTCGCCGTCGACGTAGAGCCACCGGCCGTCCTCGCGCACGAAGCGCGATCGCTCGTGCAGGATCGCCAGCTCGCCGCTGACGAGGTAGGTGGCGCGGAACTCGACGATGCCCTCGGCGTCGGACGGACCGCCGGCCACGGTGTCCACGATCTGCAGGCCGCGCCAGAGTGGGTTGTCGGTCAGGTCGAGCTCGTCAGGGCGGGTCGAGGGGTGCCAGGACGCCAGGAGCCACCCGGCATCACCGGCCTTGAACGCGGCAAAGCGCGACCGCATGAGCTGCTCCGCGGTCTCCGGCTCGTCCATGGACGCAGTCTGGCCGGGCGACGCGGACGGTGCAAAGTCGCCGACTGCCTCGGCGACGGCCACCGGCTCGACGCGCCCGGCCGGACATGGAAAAGCGGACCGGTGGGACGACGTCGTCCCACCGATCCGCTTCGGCTCAGGCGAGCTTCGGGTCCCAGGCACCGGTCGTCCGCGAACGGACCGGCATCGTCGAGGGGACCGGCGACTGCGTCTCCGGGTCGTAGTTCTCGGCCTTTCCGCCCCAGTCGATCCACGTGTCGGTCGAGTAGAGGTTCACCAGGACGCCGTCGCAGCGCAGGATCCAGATGGTCTCCTCGAGCGTCTCGTAGTGGCCGTGCTTGATCCAGGCCGGACGGAACGCGTAGGTGCCCGCGGTGGAGTCACCGTGGATCGAGCCGGTGCGACCGGACAGGGTGAAGAACTCCTCGAAGACCGGGTGGTGCGGCAGACGAGGCTCCTTCCAGCCGACGGGCGCCTTGATGAGGCGCGTGTAGAAGTCGGTCTCCTTGTCGTGGTGCAGCATCTTGATGTAGAGCGGCGCCAGCGGGCCGGGGGTCCGGTCGATCGTGGACGTCCACTCGAGGGTGTGCGGGTTCGTGATGGTGACCTCGCCACGGGCGTCGGCGGCGCGCTCGCCACCGAGCTCGAAGGCGCTGCCGCCGTACTCGCGCCAGTGCAGCAGCTTGGAGCCGGCGGCGACCTTCAGCTCGCCCATGGGGACGCCCTTGGGAACGTGGATGTACTCCCACTCGCCCAGGGTCTGGCCCTCGTACTCCATGGAGCCCTCGACGACGAAGAACTCGGTGTCGGCTTCGGGGACGCCGGCGCCGCGGCTCCAGTCGCTGCCGAAGGACAGCATGAGCGAGGACGATCCGTCCTCCTCGTCGACGGAGAAGCGCTGCTCGAGCACCTCACCCTGGCCGCCCGGCAGTTCGGCGGGGTGCCAGACGTAGTCCGCCTCGTGAATCATTTCGACATGCGCGCGCATCGACGCCTCCGTGTGAGTCAAATGTTTCCGATACAGTTTGTATCGTCAATGAATGAGCCGACCGTAACACCGTCGAGTTTGCGATGCAAGATGTATCGTTAAATCCATGACTCGTGCCGGAAGGCCGGCCGGACCCGCGGCCGGCACCACTGAGGTCGTGCTGTCCGCAGCGCTCGATCTCGTGCTGACCGAGGGAGGGCCCGCGCTCACCGCGCAGCGACTGCACCAGGTGACGGGCGTCTCCCGCTCGACCATCTACCGACACTGGCCGACCCCCACGTCCGTGCTGTCCGCGCTCATCGACGTCGCGCCCGAAGCGCCCCGCGCGCTCACCGGCAACCACGCCGTCGACGTCCACCGAGCCATCGACGACCTGTGCGACCGACTCCGGGACAAGCCGGTGCCGGCGTTCCTGCGGGCCCTGGTGGCCATGGCGCTCAGCGACCCGGAGGCGGTGACGCTGCGCCAGCGCTACGTCGACGACCTCGCCGCGCCCGTCCGTCGCGCCCTCGGCAGCGACCTCGAACCGGCCTTCGTGGCCGACGCCGTTCCCGCGATCGTCGCACCCCTGCTGATCGACGCGGCGGTGCTGGACAGCCCCGTCGACCGCGACCGGGCCCATCGAACCGTCGATCGTCTCCTGGGGTCCTCGCGGTAGTCGTCCCGGCCGAAATCACGACGAGCGGTGCACGATCCATCCGGATAATCTGGTGCCGGAATCGGAGTCGAGCAGGACGGACCATCCATGCGACGCTGGGCGCGGTGCGCACTCGCCGCGCTCCTGCTTGCGATGGTCTCCCTCGGAGCGGCCGCCGACGCGGTCCGCAGCACCTCGTACGCGCAGTGGGGTGCGTTCACGGGCTCTGCGAACAACTACGCCACGAGTCTCCAGCTCCCGGTGCCCGGCTTCCCGGCCGCCTCGGTGACGTCCGACTCCAGGGCAGGCAACGTGGGCATCGTCTCGGGCGCCACGAACTGGGTCGGGGAGAACACGCCGATCGGGCTGAAGTACGGATCGAGCCGCGATCAGCCCTACCTCGCACTGCGGCCGAGGGTGGACAACGCAACGGGCGGATCAACGACGACCTACGTGTTCGACCGCCCCACGCCACCGACCGGGTGGGCGTTCGCCCTGTCGGACATCGATGCCGACCAGGCCACGGTGTCCGCGACGGATGCCAACGGCGCGCCGGTGTCGGCGGCCGAGCTCGGCTTCAACGGAGGCTTCAACTTCTGCGACACGACGCCACGACCGAGCGTCTGCTCGACGAGCATCGGCGACGTGCCGCCATGGAACCCGGCCACGCGGACACTCACGGGCAACCCGTCGGCGACCGACACGATCGGCGCGATCGGCTGGTTCGAACCGACCGTGCGCCTCAAGACGCTGACCGTCGTCTTCACCCGGCGAGCCGGGTTCCCGCTGTACTCGACGTCGTTCGCCGCCTCCGCGCGCACTCTGAGCGGCAGGGTCACGGACGCCTCCACGAGCCCGGCGACCTGTGCACCCGATTCCGTCACGGTGCGCCTCGTCGGCCCGGACGGCACCGGGATCGCCACCACCACGCCCGACGCGTCAGGTGCCTACTCGTTCGGGCAGGTGGCGACCCAGCCCGGCTACAGGGTCAGCGTCGAGCCGCCGCCGGCCTGCGCCGTGACCGGGCCCCGCAGCCGGACCGTGAGCACCGCCACCGAGGACGCGGTCGCGAACTTCTCGGTTCGCGCGATCGTCCCGTACCCGGTGTCGGGCGCAGTCACCGCCGGCGGCGACCCGTTGGCCGGGGTCACTGTCACCCTGCACCTGCCCGACGGGGCGACGGAGATCACCACCACGGGCGCCGACGGACGATACCTGTTCGACAACAACCCCTTCGGCGACGGCTACTACGTCAGCATCGACATCCCTAACGGCTACACCGGCACCGACGAGCGCCCGCCGTTCGACATCGACGCGGGGCCGGTGACCGGCCAGGACTTCACCCTCACGGCGAACCCAGACGTCTCCGGCACGGTCACCGGTGGCGGTACCGGCGTCGGTGGCGTGACCATCACCCTCACCCCGGAGACCGGTCCCCCGCTCACCACTGTCACCGAGGCGGACGGGAGCTACGTCTTCGAGCGGGTCCCGGCGGGAAGGTACGACATCGCGGTCGAGCCACCCGCGGGCTACGACCCGGCGCCGCCACGGACCGACGTGGACGTCGATGCCGACGACGTCACGGACCAGGACTTCGCTCTCACTCGTCCGGGCGCCCTCGGCGGACAGGTCACCGACGAGGACGGCGCACCCGTCGCAGGCGCACCCGTCGAGGTCGACGGTCCGAACGGGCCTGCGACGTTCACGACCGACGCCGATGGTCAGTACTTCGCCGACAGGCTCGCACCCGGGGACTACACGATCTCCATCACCGCCCTCGACGGCTACGAGATCGTCGGCGAGCCCACGCGCACCATCACGATCACTGACGCGGGCGAGACCATCGGCGCCCAGGACTTCCGGTTCCGGGCGCTCCCCGACGAGGTCGAGCCGACCTCTCCCCCGACGTCGACACCCTCCGCGGCCCCCTCGACCACGCCGCCGGCGAGCACTCCCGACGGCACCACGGCGTCGAGCGGCTCCCTTTCCGACACCGGCGCCGGGAGCCCGCTTCCGCTGTACGCAGGTCTGCTCCTGCTCGCGGTGGGGACCGCGGCGCTGCTCGTGTCCCGGCGCCAGTCCTGAGCCGTGCGCTCCTCAGCGCTGCCACGGCCTACGCTCGCACCATGCTGGAGCTGCGACCGAACTGTGAGTGCTGCGACCGCGACCTCGCGGTCGACGACGACGCCTACATCTGCACGTTCGAGTGCACGTGGTGCGCCTCCTGCGCCACGGGGCCGCTCGCGCTGGTCTGCCCGAACTGCGGCGGCAACCTCACGCCCCGACCGATCCGCCCAGCCGCCGCCCTGGCCGCGAACCCGCCGTCGACGACTCGCGTCCACAACCCCGACTGCCGCGCCCGACTCGAGATCTCCTGACGTACGGACTTGAACTCATGAACTCCACGGATCCACGAGCTGGACTCCGGTTCGGGCGAAGTCCTTCGTGTTCCGCGTCGCGCACATCGCACCGTGTGCCCTGCAGATCGCCGCGATCTGCGCATCAACCGTGCTGATCGGCAGACCCGCCGCATCTCGCTCGGCGAGGACGTCAGCGTAGAACCCGGCGGCCTTGTCGTCGAACGGGAGAACGGAGCGCGACTCCCGGTAGGGCCGCAGCGCCGCGTCAATGCCCGCGGTCAAGGCGGACTTCCGTCGACCGTCGGGCAAGCGGCGCACGCCGGCCAGCAGTTCGGCCAAGGTGATGGCCGTGATCGCGACGTCACCCTCGAGCGATTCCAGCCACGCGACGACGGAGGGGTCCGGTCGCAGCCGGAACACTTCGGAGATGACGTTCGTGTCCAGAACGATCACTCGAACTCGGCCGTCCGCGCGACGTCGTCACGTTCGGGAATCGCCAGCTCGTCGATGCCACCGAGCTCGCGGGCTGCCTGCATGAGCGCCAGTCCGATGTGCGGTCGGCGGGCGGCGGCCGTGAGAATGTCCCGGACCTCGGCCTCCATGGAGCGACCGTGTTCCCGCGCCCGGGTGGCGAGCGCATTCTTGACCTCTTCATCGAGCCCTCGCACGATGATGGATGCCATCTCGACCACCTCTTCCACCCCGCTGATAGCACCAATGATAGCGCCGTGCACACCTCGTGGCGAGTCTTCGTGTCACAGGACGCGGCCGGCTCGCTAGGCTCCGCTCCATGGACTCACGCCCGCGGCTGGAGCGCGATCCTTCGCGGCACCCGCTGAGCGATCCCTACGACAACGACCCGATTGGCCTGTACCTCCACCTCATTCCAGAGTTACCAGCCGCGAGCGCACCCGTTCCGCCACATCACCCCGTGACACGAGTCGAGGAGACATGACCGACACCCCGGAGCCGACCCCCGAAGCGAGCACCGAGCGCAGGCAGCCCACGGCCCTGCGCTGGTGGAGGTGGGTGATCCTTGCCGTCGCCATCGCCGGCATCGCCGTCGTCATCTGGGTGTGCAGCACGCGGTGGGACGCCGTACGCCACGGGAACCCGACCTATGCGGTGGTGCTCGCGCTCACCGTGCTCGGATCCCTGGCGGCGGCGTGGCACGTACGTCGCCCGTTGCCCGCGCGTGGCCGGTGGCGGTGGGCCCTCGGCGTCGCCGTCCTGCTCGTCGGCGTCGGATGGGTCGGCACCACCGCCTGGCTGCGACCGTTCAGTGCCGTCGAACCTGCACTGGCCGCGATGAACTCCGACACCGACGTGTTGGTCGTCGAGTCCGCGACGCGGATCACGCTGACGCCCACGACCGACGCCAACGCAACAGGTCTGTTCTTCCAACCCGGCGCCAAGGTCGACCCACGCGCCTACGCAGCCGTCCTCCGACCTCTCGCCGCGGCCGGTCACCCCGTGGTGATCGCCAAGCCGGCGCTCGGCATCGCCTTCCTGAGCATCGGAGCGTTCGACTCCGCCCGCGACGACCACCCCGAGATCACCCGATGGGTCATCGGCGGTCACTCGCTCGGCGGCGTCGTCGCTTCGATGGAGGCCGACGACGCCGACGACGCCGACGACGACACAAACGCGCCCGCGGTGGGGCTGCTCCTCTACGCCTCGCACCCGGCCAACGACATCAGCACCTCCCTCACCGCCCAGGTCGAGTCGATCTCGGGCTCGCGCGACGGACTGTCCACCCCCGACCAGATCGATGCCTCGCGCGCCGACCTCCCGGCCGACACCGAGTTCACCGTGATCGACGGCGCCGTCCACTCCTACTTCGGCGACTACGGCAAGCAGCCGGGTGACGGAACTCCCACGATCAGTCACGACCAAGCACGCGGCCAGATCTCCCGAGCCAGCCTCGCGTTCGTCGACCGCGTCGGCGCAGGCTCGCCGACCTCAGAGTCCCAGTAGCCAAGGGACGCACGGCACGCCCTACGGCTGGCGTTTAACCGTCCGCAACCGCACGCTCGTCGACGTCACCGACCCGACCTGCGACGCGTAGGTCGAGTTCGACCCCGTCACGAAGCGGGCCCAAACGCGCCGACTCAGACGTTGAAGCGGAACTGTCGGGTGGCATTCCGGCTGCTTTCGACGATCATTGGGAATTGCCGAAACTTGCTGTTTTTCGAGCGAAATACCGCTCCGCGATCGTTGGCTGGCTGCGGCGGTGACCGGCCCTCGCGGGTGTTCTTGCGGACTACTTGCGGATCGCCGCCTCCACAAGCCACCTCCTGAAACTAGCAACGCAAGATGCCACCCAGCATGGGCGATTTCTGACGGAGACCTATTCGGACGGTAGATGATGGTTCCGCCGATCAAATAGGGGGATCCAGTGGACGCCAAGACATACCCGCTTCAAGAGATTCTGAAGCCGGAGCGCCGTTACATCATCCCGACCTTTCAGCGCGATTATGAGTGGACTCGTGACGAGCAGTGGGGGCTCCTCTTTGACGACTTAGCCTCGACTGCCGACCGGCTCCTCGAAGCCCGCGCGGCCCTCCCAGCCGGATCGATGCTGTCGGCGTCGAAGGAGCAGAACGTCTCTCCACATTTCCTCGGCGCCATCGTGTGCGCCGCCCTTCCGTTCCCAACTGGGGGTGTGGCGCTGCGTTCAGTCATCGACGGACAGCAACGCCTGACGACGATGCAGTTGCTGGTACGCGGATTGCTTGACGTCCTAACCGAGACCGGCTCGGACCGGACGAAGTCGGTGCGTCGTATGCTTCGTAACCCCTCCGACGTCGTCGACAAGGAGGAAGAGGTCTACAAACTGTGGCCACGGCGCAAGGACCGCGAGATCTGGCCAACTGCAATGGACGACGAGATTCCCTCGTACTCCGGCAACGCAGACCACCTTTACCTCCAGGCACGCGAGTACTTCGCCGGCGCCGTCCGCGACTACGCGGTGACCGAGGACCTGAGCGCGGATCCAGAGAGGCTGACAGCCCTGGCCGACGCGCTCTCGAGTTTGATCAAACTGGTCGTAATCGACCTAGACGACAACGACGACGCCCAGGTGATTTTCGAGGTCCTTAACGGCCGGCAAACCGCTTTGTCCGCCATCGATCTGGTGAAGAATCTGCTCTTCTTGCGCGGCGAACTCGCCGATGACGACGTGGAGGCCCTCTACGACAAGTACTGGGCTCAGTTCGATGATCAATGGTGGAAAAAGGAGGTCGGTCGAGGTCACGCGGCTCGCGGCCGACGCGACGTTCTGCTCTCAGCCTGGCTGACGGCCGCCACGGGATCGGAAGCCAACATCGGACACCTCTACCGCGAGGCGCGGACGTACTTGGACGGCGGACCATCCACCGAGGAGGTCCTCAGGGAACTGAGCGCCTTCGCGGCTGGGTACCGTGTCATCTACGGCGCGGACCCAGCCGAGGATGTGCGTCTAGTTATCGCGTACCACCGAATCCGATCTCTCGACATCTTGACGGCGGTTCCGCTGCTCACATGGTTGCGCACGGTGGTTGGCCACCAGGCCCTGCTCGCTGAGGACCACGTTCGGGCCGTGCGCGCGGTGGAGTCTTGGGCGCTGCGACGCGTGTACGTAGGTTGGCAAACACGTGGGTACGGCGCGCACTTTTCTCGTGTGCTGCGTGACGCCAAGCTCGCCTTTGAGAAGGGCGCCGACGTCGCCGATGCAATCGTCGGGAGCCTGAGGGACGGAGCTCTCCATTGGCCGAGTGACGATGACATGCACGAAGCATTCGCAACTCGCCGTTTCTACGACAACCTCACCCAGCCCCGCATCCGTCTGCTCCTCGGCGCGATCGACCAGCATTTGCGAGACGAGAACCCTCATGAGCCGGCGGGGATGCTGGAATATGACAACCTGCAGATCGAACACGTCATCCCGAGGAGTTGGCGCAAGCATTGGCCCGTACTCGCCCCTAACGGCACCGCTCTCACCGAGGACGACGCCGACCCAGTTTGGTTGCACGCCGCGGCCGAACGGTCCCGCGTTCTGGACCGGATCGGGAACCTGACGCTCGTGACAGGCAGTTTCAATCGTGAAGTGTCCAACCTAAGTTGGGACGCGAAGCGCCCGGAGTTTGAGAAACAAAAATCCCTCGTCATCAACTACGAGGTTGCTAGCAGCCCCGCGTGGGACGAGGCTCGAGTGACCGCTCGCGCAACTCAACTTGCACGGGCCGCAACTCGAGTGTGGCCCCCGCCCGCCGCGCTCCTAGCCGAAAGCGAGTGAATGACCGTCAACGAGCCTGCCCCCGACCACGGGCTCGTGGCGCCTAGGTATCGGCCGCCGCCAGGTTTGGGTACTCAGGAGAATCACCGGATGGGTCGCGAGATCACGCACCGACTCTTTCCGTCTGCGAGGGGAGTTTCGGTAGCGAGTCGAGGCGTTGGCGGTTGCGTCGGCTGCCACGCAGTCTCTGGTCTCTGGTCTCTGGCTCGAGACCTACCCCGCAGATCCAAGGTTGGTCCGTGGGCGGAACGAATCACGACGCCGATGACCCTTGTCGGGTCAGCGCAAGCCCCATTCTCCGCTACCGATACCTCCAACTGAATAGAAGAGATCGTCGCCATCCCTATAGTTATCCGAATCTGAGGAGTTTCGCTCCAGCGTCCCACGCACGGTGGCTTGCCACTTACCGCGCAGAGCCGGCCTGAATCTGGGGAGCTCGGCATAGATCTCGGACAGCGATGCGCGGCCGCCAAGCGCCTCAAGCGCTGCGACGATGTCGTCTTTCCAAGGCTTCATCTGGCCTAAGTTATCCGCGGAGCGGGTCTTGGTGTCCTGATTCGAGGTTCTCGCCACCTCCGAGGCCTCACACGTGAAGCGAAACTGTCTCGGCGCATCACGGAGATCCTCGAAGACTCTCAGGGAGGGCTATTGCTGCGTCTCAAGAAGAGAGCGCCTAACACGACCGTTGTCTGGCTCCAGCGTTGATCCGCTGTCGGGGTACGTTTGCGGACCGCGCCGCGACCGCGTATCCCGTCGAGTCCACGTGGTCTTACGGCTAGGACACTTGGACAACGAGGTGACGGGTCTGCCAGCGTTCGGCTGATTCCATCTCGGCAGTCGGTGAGAATGGGACGCGCGTACCGGGGTCGGTCCGCTGAACGGGAGAATCACTGCATGAGCAGCCTTGGCACCTTCGTCTGGGGAATCGCAGATCAGTTGCGCGGTCCCTACAAGCCCCACCAATACGGCGATGTCATCTTGCCCATGACGATCCTGCGTCGGCTTGACGCCATCCTTGAGCCCTCTAAGGGTGTTCCTCCGCACGCCGCGATGCGTAGTTCCAACGGAAGAGGCCCTCAGTCCACGGCGTGAGATGGCCCTCCATCCTGTCGAGTGCCGCGTAGCCCTCGTACATGAATGTTCCTAGCGATGGAGACTCATAACCCCTACGCATTGCGACCTCGTCCAATGCCTTCTCGAGGTCTTCACGCGCTGGGCGCTCGTCGAACCCGGACATCGCTTCGTCTAGGAGAGATCTCGCAATTCCCCAACCGACGGGCCTATCAGAGTCCTGGTCACCTTCCGCCACGTCGTCGTGAGCCGGCAACCGGACGAACAGTTCGCGCCAGAGCACCGCGAGCGGCGTGAAGTCGGGCGAACCCTCGACCGCGGTGAAGTCGTCCCGCTGGATCCGCCATCGAAGTCGCCGGCTGGAGCGCTGTGGGCGCTTCGTCCGGCCAGCGACGCCGACGAATCCCCGGAGGAACAGTCGACCCTTGCTTGTCTCCTCCATGATGCCGGGCACCACGCTCCAGTAGTCGAGGAGAAACGTCACGCGAGAATACGGTTCGAGCCGGACGACCGTGCCGCTCACGGCGGCATCGGCCCCGAAAGATTCCTCGGTTGCGAACATCCGGGGAACTAGCGAATGGTTCCTTCTCCCATGTCCGCTGGTGCTCAACCCAGGGGAGTAGATGGTCACAGCTGCTCTTCCGGGATTCTCGACGACGAGCTGAGCGAGCTCCAAGGCCCTCCCTCGGGTCACAGCGCGCGCAAAATTATCCGACTGAAGTCTCAACCTCCCGGAACGGTTCGTCGACAGGCTTACCTCGGGCACCCAGATTGCCGGGTTCAGATAGACCTTGACCCGGCCACCATCGAGAAAGTGCTTCCCAATCTGCCAGCCCAAGGAGCCGACCGCGATGAAGAAGCCCAAGAGCGAAACGGCTAGCGCCCAGACAGCGACAGGAACACCAATCAGCTCTGACTTAACGGCGCTCTCCGTTTGGACAAGGGCCTCGACTACGAACACCGTTCAATCGTGTCAGAACCCACGTGCGCGAACGGGCCATCAACACCGTTCGCAGTGGGTCATGCCACCGCGTGTGCCGCACCGATTTCCGCCGCCCGCCGATCCCCTATCGGAGGCTCCGCCCGCCTCTCAGGGCCACCACTTTAGGGTGCTCAGAGGCAAGTGCGACTGAAATTCTTGCGGACTATGTGCGGATCGGAGAGCCCTGACCCCCCTCTGAACTGCGCAAACGCGCCGACTCAGACGTTGAAGCGGAACTCCACGACGTCGCCGTCAGCCATGACGTAGTCCTTGCCCTCCATGCGGACCTTGCCGGCGGACTTCGCGTCGTTCATCGAGCCGGCGGCGACGAGGTCGTCGAAGGAGACGATCTCGGCCTTGATGAAGCCCTTCTGGAAGTCGGTGTGGATGACGCCGGCGGCCTCGGGGGCGGTGGCGCCCTTCTTGATCGTCCAGGCGCGCGACTCCTTGGGGCCCGCGGTGAGGTACGTCTGCAGGCCGAGGGTGTCGAAGCCGACGCGGGCCAACTGGTCCAGGCCGGGCTCCTCGATGCCGAGGTCGGCGAGCATCTCGGCGCGCATCTGCTCGGCCTCCTCGTCGTCACCCAGCTCGACCAGCTCGGCCTCGCTCTTGGCGTCGAGGAAGACGGCCTCCGAGGGCGCGACGATCGCGCGCATCCGCTCCTTGAGGGCCTCGTCGTTCAGCTCGTCGGTGTCGCAGTTGAACACGTAGAGGAAGCGCTTCGCCGTCATGAGGTGCAGGTCGCGCAGCAGCGTCAGGTCCAGTCCCGCCTTGAGCACACCGTCACCGGCCTCGAGGGCTTCCTTGGCCTTCTTCGCCTCCTCGAACGCGGGGACGAGCGACTTGTCCTTGCGGGACTCCTTGTCCAGCCGCGGGATCGCCTTGTCGACCGTCTGCAGGTCGGCGAGGATCAGCTCGATCGAGATCGTCTCGATGTCGCTGCTGGGGTTGACCTCGCCGTCGACGTGCGTGACGTCCTCGTCGCGGAAGACGCGGGTGACCTGGCAGATCGCGTCGGAGTCGCGGATGTGGGACAGGAACTTGTTGCCCATGCCCTCGCCCTCGGACGCGCCGCGCACGATGCCGGCGATGTCGACGAACTCGACGGTGGCCGGCAGGATCCGCTCGGAACCGAAGATCTCCGCGAGCTTCTGCAGGCGGGGATCGGGGACCCCGACGACGCCGACGTTCGGCTCGATCGTGGCGAACGGGTAGTTCGCGGCGAGGACGTCGTTCTGGGTGAGGGCGTTGAAGAGCGTCGACTTGCCCGCATTGGGGAGACCGACGATGCCGATGGAGAGTGCCACGACAGTCCAGCCTACTGGCGACCTGGGAGCGCCCGGTCCACAGTCCGGACGCGACAGTAACAGTGGCACTGTCACTCACTGTTACAGTCTGTGAGCCGCGTCACAGGGATGCGGCCCACACTGACTTGGGGGTCACGTGTTCCGTATTGCCAGATTCGCTGCCGTTGCAGCGACCGCCGCCGTCATGACAGGTCTCCTGTCCTCCTCTCCCGCATCCGCCTCCGAGTCGTTCTACGACCCGCCGTCGACCCTGCCCGCCGGCCAGGGCACCGTCCTGCGCACCGAGCCGATGAAGCTCGCGGTCACCCTGAAGGGCCTGTACCTGCCGGGCACCGCGACCCGCATCCTCTACACCTCCACCGACGAGGCCGGCGCACCTGCGGCGGTCAGCGGCGCCTACATCGAGCCGACGAAGAAGTGGTCGGGCACGGGCGCCCGGCCCCTCGTCGCGGTCGCCGCGGGCACGCAGGGCCAGGGCGACGCGTGCGCGCCGTCGAAGTCGCTCGAGAACCTGCTGAACGTCGAGGGCAACGAGTTCGGCATCGGCTACGAGATCCCGAGCATCTACGGCTTCCTCGACCGTGGCATCGCCGTCGTCCTGACCGACTACATCGGACTCGGCACGACCGATCGCGTCCACACCTACACGAACCGCGAGGACATGGGCCACGCCCTGCTCGACGCCGCCCGCGCCGCGCTGAAGCTGCCTGGCACGTCGGTCTCGACGTCCTCGCCCATCGGCCTGTACGGCTACTCGCAGGGCGGTGGCGCCGCGGCCTCCGCCGCTGAGCTGGCTCCCGGTTACGCCCCCGAGCTGAACCTCAAGGGTGCCTTCGCCGGCGCTCCCCCGGCCAACCTGCTCGAGGTCACGAAGTCCGCGGACGGCACCGACCTGACGGGCGTCATCGCGTACGCGATCAACGGCATCACGCCCTACCACCCGGAGGTCCAGGGCGCGCTCGACACACTCGCCACCCCCGCCGGCAAGGCGGTCCTGGAGAAGGTCAAGACGCAGTGCATCGGCAGCACGCTGTTCACCTACGGCTTCTCCAAGACGTCGGCGTGGACCACGAACGGCAAGTCGCTGTACGACATCGTCAAGTCGGACCCGGGCCTCAAGGCCGCGGTCGACGCCCAGCGGATCGGCAAGCTCAAGCCGACCATCCCCGTGCAGGTCCTGACGGGCACGCAGGACGACATCGTCGACCACACCCAGGCCCGCCAGCTCGCGAAGGACTGGTGCGGCAAGAGCTCCAACGTCACCTACACCCCTGTCATCCAGGTGCTCCCGACCGGCGGCACGGCGCTGAACCACCTCGGTCCGGCCATCACCCGCCAGGGCGCGAGCCAGGACTGGCTCGTCGACCGGCTCGAGGGCAAGTCGGTGAAGTCGAACTGCAGCTCGCTGTGGCTGTTGCCGTGACGCGCTGACACCCGCGACGATCGGGTCGTGCCACACCACGACCCGATCGTCGCGCGCCTGCGGGCCGCCGGCGGCGTCTTCGCCGAGGACGAGGCGGAGTTCATCCGCAGGCACCTGTCCGAACCCGCCACCATCGAGCGCGCCGTCGCCGCCCGCGAAGCCGGGATGCCTCTCGAGCAGGCCGTCGGACTCGTCGAGTTCGCGGGCGTCGTCGTCACCGTCGCCGACGGGGTGTTCGTGCCCCGGCGACGCGCCGAGGCGATCGTCGACACGGCGGTCTCCCAACGACCCGACGCGCGCGTCGTCGTCGATCTTGGTTGTGGTTGCGGCGCCATCGCGGCAGCCTTGACGTCACGGCTGGACGCGCAGGTGCACGCGGCCGACCTCGATCCCGCGGCCGTCGCCGTGGCGCGCGAGAACGGCGACCGATACAGGTTCACCGTCCACGAGGGCTCGTGGTGGGACGCGCTGCCCGACGACCTGCGCGGCCGCGTCGACCTCGCCGTCGCGTACCTGCCGCACGTGCCGACCGCGCGCGTCTCGGGCATCCACCCGGACTTCCTCGCCCACGAACCGCTCGCGACGGTCGATGGCGGTCCCGACGGGTTGGACCACGTGAGGAACGTGCTGTCCGGGCTGGCGACGTGGCTCGCGCCCGGCGGCGCCTTCGTCACGCTGCTCTCCCGGGACCAGGTGGCCGGCCTGCCCGGGCGCATCATCGAGGTCGACGAGGACGACGTGGCGCTGGTGGTTGAATTGCCGACGTGACCGTCATCAAGATCAACGCCATCTCCGTCCCCAAGGAGGCCGGCGACGAGCTGGCCCACCGCTTCGCCAAGCGCGCCGGAGCCGTCGACGGACAGGAGGGCTTCGAGGGCTTCGAGCTGCTCAAGCCGACCGACGAGCGCACCGAGTGGCTCGTCGTCACCCGCTGGCGCGACGAGGAGTCGTTCCAGGCATGGGTCAACTCCCCCGCCTTCGGCCACGGCCACCGTTCGGCCGCCGAGCGCGAGGGCGGCGAGGCACCCAAGCCCGTCTCGACCCACGCCGAGCTGTGGAACTACGAGGTCGCCGACCTCACGGCTCAGGCCTGACGCAGGCTCTCCACGACGGCGGCGACCCGGCGCTCGCGGGTGTCGTCCTTCTTCGCCTCCGCGACCGACAGGGCGTGCTCCTTGCGATGTGAGTAGGACAGGGCGTCGAACGTCGCCCGCAGTCCCTCACGATCGAGGGCCTCGGCCAGCGGGGCGGGCACGTCGACCTCGCGCGGCTGGTCGTCGAGCTCGATGAGCACGTCGACCTCGTCGCCGATCTGGACGCCGAGCGCCTCCCGCTTGGCCTTGCTGAGGCCCACGAGGTTCTCGCCGCTCATGCGCGCCACGCGCGCGGCCTCGGTGACGCCACCGATCGTGACGCGGACGGGGAACGCCTTGCCAACCCCGAAGGAGTCCACCTGTTCGTCGGTCAGCACCACGGCGGCCGCCGGGCCTCGCGGCTCGAGGACGGTGTGCAGGTTCAAGGTCAACTTCGGCATGACGCCACGCTAGACCCGCGGGACGGGAACTGTCAGTGCCTGCGAGGACCATGGCCGCATGGCCACCTTCCCCAGCCTCATGGTCCTGCTGCTCGCCCTCCTGCTCACCGGCCTCGCCGGATCCCTCGGCTACCTCGTGGGGTCCCGACGTCGCACGGTCACCGCCCACGACGTCGATGTCGCCGGTGCCGCCACGGCCCGCGCGGTCCAGCCCGTCCGCGAGAGCCTCGACCGGTTCGACACCCGTCTGCGCGACCTCGAGTCGAGCCGCATCGAGTGGCACGCCCAGCTGCGCGAGCAGGTCGAGTCGGTCCGCCTCACCGGCGAGGCCCTGCGCCGTGAGACCGCCTCCCTCTCCACCGCACTGCGCCGGCCCGAGGTCCGCGGCCGCTGGGGCGAGCTGCACCTGCGCCGCACCGCCGAGCTGGCCGGCATGGTCGAACACTGCGACTTCGACCTGCAGGTCACGACGGCCGACGGCCGGCTGCGCCCGGACATGGTCGTGCGCCTCGTCGGCGGGCGGCAGGTGGTGGTCGACTCGAAGGTGCCGCTCGATGCCTTCCTCGACGCCACCACGACGGACGACACCGACGAGCGCACCGCCCACCTGTCCCGGCATGCGCGCCAGCTGCGCACCCATGTCGACCAGCTGGCCGCCAAGTCCTACTGGCGACAGTTCGAGACCGCGCCGGAGTTCGTCGTCCTGTTCGTGCCCGGCGAGGCGTTCCTGTCCGCCGCGCTCGAGGCCGACACGTCGCTGCTCGAGCACGCCGCCGGTCGCGGGGTCGTGCTCGCCTCGCCCACGACCCTCGTGGCCCTGCTGCGCACGGTCGCGCTGGCCTGGACCCAGGACTCCCTCACCGAGAACGCCCGCGAGATCCACCGCGTCGCCCGCGAGCTCTACGAGCGCCTCGGCACCGTCGCCGGCCACGTCGACAAGCTCGGCTCCTCGCTCGACCGCGCGGTCCACTCCTACAACGACGCCGTGGCCTCGGTCGAGTCCCGGCTGCTCGTCAGCGCCCGCCGCCTGCACGATCTCAAGGTCGACGAGAACCCTCCGTTCCACCCTCGGATCCTCGAGACGACACCCCGGGTCATGACGGCGCCCGAGCTGCTCGATGAACTAACGTCATGAGCATGAGCTCGCCGGCAGCCGGCGCCGTCATCGCCTTGGCCAGGACCCCGGCCGCGGCCGCCAGGTACGACCTGACACCGCGTGCGACAGTGCTGTGCTCGGTCCTGACCCTCGCCGCCGTCACCGGCCTCGACCTGCTCGACGGCCGGCTCGGACCGGCGTTCTCGGTCGGATTCGTCCTCGTGTCGGTCACTGCCGCCACCGCCGTCCAGGCGCGCGGGCTGTTCACCACGGGCGTCATGCCGCCGTTCCTCATGGCCGGAGCACTCTTCGTCGTGGCATGGGCCGCGCCCGACGCGATCGTCATGGACGGGCTTCCCGACACCGCCGGAGTGGCCGGCACGACGCTGGCCGCCACGATCGAGCACGGCGTCGTCCTGCTGGTCGGCCACGCCCTCGCGCTGGCCGTGATCCTCGCGCGCCTGCTCACCGCCCCGCGCCCCTGACCCGCTGGGTGGCACGTTGCGGTGGAGTTGCCCGCTCCCCGGGCCCGACCTACCGTGAGCAGACGACGAGTTCCGGGGGGAATCATGTTCGTCCGACGTTCGCTGGCCGCCATCTCGGCCACCATCCTGGTCGCCACCGCGGTGGCCCTCCAAGCACCTGCCGAGGCACGCGGCAAGCACGATCCGACACCGGTGGGAGCCACCGCGTACGGCACCGGCGGAGCGGTGAGCTCCGTCGACGCGAACGCCAGCAAGGTCGGCCTCGCAGTGCTGAGATCGGGCGGCAACGCGGCTGATGCCGCGGTCGCCACCGCCGCAGCGCTGGGGGTCACCGAGCCGTACAGCGCCGGCGTGGGCGGAGGCGGCTACTTCGTCTTCCGCGACGGACGCACCGGCAAGGTCACCACGATCGACGGCCGTGAAACCGCTCCCGCGGGGATCAAGGACGACGCCTTCATCGACCAGGCGACCGGCAAGCCCTACCCGTTCACACCGCAGCTCGTGACGTCCGGCGTCTCGGTCGGCGTGCCCGGCACGCTCGCGACGTGGGACAAGGCCAGCAGACTGTTCGGCAAGCGCTCGCTCGCGGCCAACATCGCGCCGGCGACCGCACTGGCCTGGCACGGCTTCACCGTCGACCAGACGTTCCGCAACCAGACCCTCGACAACGCCGCGCGCTTCGCCGCCTTCCCGGCCACCGCCGAGCTCTTCCTGCCGAACGGCGACGCCCCGAAGGTCGGCAGCACCTTCCGCAACCGCGACCTGGCGAAGACGTACGCGCTCATCGCGGCGAAGGGTCCCAAGGCGTTCTACACGGGCCGGCTCGCGCAGGAGATCGCCGACACGGTGCAGACGCCGCCGAAGGATCCGGCCACGACCCTGCCCGTCCCGCCGGGCTCGATGACCACCGACGACCTCGCGTCCTACGCCGTCAAGGTCCAAGCACCGACGAAGGTCGGCTACCGCGGTCTCGACGTCTACGGCATGGCGCCGTCGTCCTCGGGCGGCACGACGGTCGCTGAGGCGCTCAACATCCTCGAGAACTTCGACCTGGCCGGCGGCGCCCAGACCCCGCAGAGCCTGCACCTCTACCTCGAGGCGTCGGCCCGCGCGTTCGCCGACCGCGGCAAGTACGTGGGCGACCCCGCCTTCGTGGACGTGCCGACGAAGACCCTGCTGAGCCAGTCCTTCGCGGACTCGCGGGCGTGCACGATCGACCCGCAGCACGCGAGCGTCCGCCCCGTCGCCGCCGGCGCCCTCGACGGCTCGTGCGCCACGGCCGCGCACGAGGAGAAGGCCGACACCGAGAACGTCTCCACGACGCACCTGTCCGTGGTCGACCGGTGGGGCAACGCCGTCGCGTACACGCTGACGATCGAGCAGACCGGCGGCTCGGGCATCACGGTCCCCGGCCGCGGCTTCCTGCTGAACAACGAGCTGACCGACTTCACGGCCGTCCACGACGACGCCGACCCGAACCGGATCGAGGCGGGCAAGCGGCCGCGCTCGTCGATGTCGCCGACGATCGTGACCCAGGACGGCCGGCTGCGCTTCGTGCTCGGCTCGCCGGGCGGCTCGACGATCATCACGACCGTGCTGCAGATCCTGGTGAACCGCATCGACCTCGCGATGACCCTGCCCGAGGCCGTCGCGGCCCCGCGCGCCTCGCAGCGCAACGCCGCCGCGACCACGGCGGAGCCGGAGTTCATCACGCGGTACGGGGCCGCGCTGGCGCCGTTCGGCCAGACGCTCGTCCCCTCGGGCGACCAGTTCACGTCGGCCGCCGAGATCGGCGCGGCCGCCGCGATCGAGGTCGGCCGGCACGGCAGGCTCACGGCCGCGGCAGAGCCCGTGCGTCGCGGCGGTGGCACGGCGCTCGTGGTGAAGCCCTCGCGGCGGTGATCTCGATACGCCGCGTGCTCGCTGCGCTCGCCGCGGCTACTCGATCACCAAAATGGTGGCCGAGGGACGAGGCCGCGTAGCGAGACCTCAGAGGCGCGTGGCGGCCTTGAGGTCGCGCCGCAGCTCGGGCGGGAGCGCGAACATGAGCGACTCCTCGGCCGTGCGGATCGCCTTGGCGTCGCCGATGCCGCGCTCCGCGAGGAACCCGAGGACGTCCTGCACGAGGTCGTCGGGGACCGACGCGCCGGACGTGACGCCGACCGTCGTGACGCCGTCGAGCCAGGACTCGTCGATCTCGGTGATGTCGTCGATGCGGTAGGACGCCTTCGCGCCGGCCTCGAGGGCGACCTCGACGAGTCGCACCGAGTTCGAGGAGTTCGCGGAGCCGACGACGATCACGAGATCGGCGTCCTTCGCGATCTCCTTGACGGCGACCTGGCGGTTCTGCGTGGCGTAGCAGATGTCGTCGCTCGGCGGATCCTCCAGCTGCGGGAACTTCGCGCGCAGCCGGCGGACGGTCTCCATCGTCTCGTCGACCGAGAGCGTCGTCTGGCTGAGCCAGGACAGCCGGGTGCCCTCGGGGAAGTCGAGGCCATCGACGTCGTCGGGGTGCTCGACCAGGGTGATGTGCTCGGGCGCCTCGCCGGCAGTGCCCTCGACCTCCTCGTGACCGGCGTGGCCGATCAGCAGGATGCGGTAGCCGTCGTTGGCGAAGCGGCGCGCCTCGTGATGGACCTTGGTGACGAGCGGGCACGTCGCGTCGATCGTCTTGAGGCTGCGTTCGGCGGCCTGCTCGTGGACGGCCGGACTGACGCCGTGGGCGCTGAACACGACCGTGGCGCCCGGCGGAACCTCGTCGAGTTCCTCGACGAAGATCGCGCCACGAGCGGCGAGATTGGCGACGACGTGCTTGTTGTGCACGATCTGCTTGCGCACGTAGACCGGTGCGCCGTACAGGTCGAGCGCCTTCTCGACGGTGATGACGGCCCGGTCGACACCCGCGCAGTAGCCGCGGGGGTCGGCCAGCAGGACTTGGCCCGTGGTGCCGGGCATGCCGAGATCGACCTGCGTGCTCATGCCCCCACCCTACCGACCGCGCCGTGGACCGCCGCACCGTCGGACCCGAGCCCTAGGGTGGTGCGCATGGCCTTGGAGACCAGCGCGGACAAGCCCGCCCCGCTGCGCACGATCTCCCTCGCCGTGCAGGGGTGGATCGAACGGCTCGGCGCCGTGTGGGTCGAGGCCGAGGTCGTCCAGCCCCGGCTCAGCGGCAGCACCTACTACCTGACGCTGCGCGACCTCGCGACCTCGTTCAGCATCCACGCGGTCGCGTTCCGCACCGTCGTCGAGTCGTCGGCCACGCCGATCACCGACGGCACGCGCGTGATCGTGCACGCCAAGCCCGAGTTCTACGCGCCGAACGGCCGGCTGTCGCTCAAGCTGCTCGAGATCCGGCCCACGGGCGAGGGAGAGCTGCTCGCCCAGCTCGAACGGCGCAAGCAGCTGCTCGCCGCAGAAGGGCTCTTCGAGGCCCGCTGGAAGCGACCGCTGCCGCTGCTCCCCCGCGCGATCGGGCTCGTCACCGGCAAGGGATCGGCGGCCGAGCGCGACGTCCTGGAGAACGTGCGCGACCGCTGGCCCGCCGCCACCGTCGTCGTGCGGCACGCGCTCATGCAGGGCTCGCGGTCCGTCGGTGAGGTCGTCGCCGCGCTGCGCGAGCTCGACCAGCTCGCCGACGTCGAGGTCGTCGTCATCGCGCGCGGCGGCGGCTCGCTCGAGGACCTGCTGCCGTTCTCGGACGAGGCCCTCGTGCGCGCCGTGCACGCCGCCCGCACCGCCGTCGTCAGCGCGATCGGGCACGAGCCCGACGTGCCCCTGCTCGACCTCGTCGCCGACCTGCGCGCCTCGACCCCGACCGACGCGGCCAAGCGGGTCGTGCCCGACGTCCGAGCCGAACTGGCCGGACTGGCCACCGCGCGCGAGCGAGCCCGCCAGGCGGTGCTGCGCCACCTCCACCGCGAGTCCACGGCGCTGGCCGCCCTGCGCAGCCGGCCCGTGCTCGCCTCCCCCGCGGCGTTCGTCGAGACCCAGCAGGACCTCGTCGACGGCGCGCGCGAGCGCGCCCGGCTGGCGATGCACCGACGGCTGGACCGCGCCCACGACGAGATCGGCCATCACCTCGCCCGCGTCCGAGCCCTCTCGCCGCTGGCCACGCTGCATCGCGGCTACGCCGTCGCCCTCGACGGCGCCGGCACCGCCGTCACCTCCGTCGCCCAGCTGGCCGCCGGCGACGACCTCGTCCTCCACCTCACCGACGGGCTGGTCACCGCCCGCGTCACCGACCTGCAGGAGCATCCGCATGACTGAATCCGCGAGCCCCGTCGACCCGGCCGACCTGTCCTACGAGCAGGCCCGCGACGAACTGGTCTCGATCGTGCAGCGACTCGAGACCGGCGGCTCGACGCTCGAGGAGTCGCTCGCGCTCTGGGAGCGAGGCGAGGCGCTCGCCGAGGCCTGTCAGCGCTGGCTCGACGGAGCCCGCGAGCGGGTCGATCAGTCGGAGAACGGCTCGAGCGAGGCGACGTAGTCCTCGATCACGGAGCGATCGGCGCTGCCCGACACGACCACCGACTGGTCACCGACCCGACGCACGAACGTCGTGTCGTCGCCCGGTCCCGTGCGCACCTGCCACGTCTCGCCGTCGATCGTGACCTCGCCAGCGGCCTTGCTGTCCGGCGCACGGTCCTTCACGAGCACCTTCGGCTCGACCGGGGCCTGCGTCAGGCCGATGTACTCCTCGTCGTCGGTGAGCACACCGAGCTGCCACTGCGTGCCGTTCAGCCGGGCGGTGCTGGCTCGCCAGCCCTCGGGCAGCGACGCGGGCACGAGCGGCACGAAGCCGGCGCGCGGCTCGACCCCGGTCGCGGCGGTGTGCCAGTCGATCGAGGCGGTCGGCTGATCCGGCGTCACGGTGAACAGCCGGCCGAAGACCCACAGCGCCAACACGATCCCGCCGAGCACCAGGACGGAGCGCACGATGTCGCCCATCGCCGGATTGCCGCGCGAGTAACCGCTCATCGTGCTCCTGTTCCGGGGTCTGACCGCTGGGATCGCCCAGTCAGCCTAGCCTTCGTGGCCTATAGGATGACCTCGTGGACCGACTGAAGCCCGCCGAGGCTGCACCTGACCGGAACCTCGCTCTCGACCTCGTCCGTGTGACGGAGGCCGGTGCCATGGCCGCGGGCCGGTGGGTGGGCCGAGGCGACAAGAACGGCGCCGACCAGGTCGCGGTCAACGCGATGCGGTCGATGATCAACACCGTCGAGATGGACGGCGTCGTCGTGATCGGCGAGGGCGAGAAGGACGCCGCGCCCATGCTCTACAACGGCGAGCGCGTCGGCGACGGCAACGGTCCGGAGTGCGACGTGGCCGTCGACCCGATCGACGGCACGACCCTCACGGCCAAGAGCCTGCCCAACGCGATCTCCGTCATGGCGGTCGCCCCGCGCGGCTCGATGTACGACCCGTCGGCGGTCTTCTACATGGAGAAGCTGGTCGCCGGCCCCGAGGCGGCCGACAAGGTCGACATCCGGCTGCCCGCCGCCGAGAACATCGCGATCGTCGCGAAGGCCAAGGGCCTCGACGTCGGCGACATCACGGTGTGCGTGCTCGACCGGCCCCGCCACTCGGCGCTCGTCGACGAGATCCGCGAGACCGGCGCGCGCATCAAGTTCATCGTCGACGGCGACATCGCCGGCGGCATCACCGCAGCCCGTCCCGACTCCGGCGTCGACCTGCTGCTCGGCATCGGCGGCACGCCCGAGGGCATCATCACGGCCGTCGCGATGAAGTGCCTCGGTGGCGTCATCCAGGGCCGGCTCACGCCGAAGGACGACGACGAGCGGCAGAAGGCGATCGACGCCGGCCACGACCTCGACCGCGTCCTGCACACCGACGAGCTCGTGAACGCCGACGACTGCTTCTTCGTCGCCACCGGCATCACGACCGGCAACCTGCTGCGCGGCGTCCGCTACGGCGCCGGCAGTGCGAGCACCGAGTCGATCGTGATGCGCTCGCGGTCCGGCACGATCCGCACGATCCGCAGCGAACACCGCCTCGAGAAGCTCATGGCGTACTCGGCGATCGACTACGAACACTGAGCCGCCGATGACCACCGGGCCCATGAACGACGCGAGCGTCTCCGTCTCCGTCTCCGACGAGCAGTTCGCACACCTGCCCAGTGGGCTGGACCTGTGCTACCAGACGTTCGGCGATCCGGACGACGAGACGGTCCTGCTGATCATGGGACTCGGCGGCCCGATGGGCTGGTGGAGCACCGAGTTCTGCCTCATGCTCGCCGACCGCGGGTTCCACGTCGTCCGCTACGACAACCGCGACACGGGTCGCTCGACGAAGCTGAGGCACCACCGGGTCTCGCGCCTCGACATCGTCAGGGCCTTCATCGGCCGCGGCTCGGCACCGTACGGTCTCGATGACCTGGCCGACGACGCCACCGGACTGCTCGACCATCTCGGCATCGACTCGGCCCACGTCGTCGGGGTCTCGATGGGCGGGATGATCGCGCAGACCCTCGCGATCGACCACGCCGACCGGGTGCGCTCGCTCACCTCGATCATGTCCACGACGGGACGGCGGAAGGTCGGCTGGACCGACCCGCGCATCATGCCGATGATGCTCGCGCCGAGCGGTCGGACGCGCCCGGAGTTCGCCGAGACCTCGGTCAGGAACGGCAAGCGGATCGGCTCGCCGGCGTTCCCCACCGACGAGCACGTCGCCCACGCGCGCGCGCTCGAGACGTACGACCGCGGCTGGATCGCGAGCGGCGTCTCGCGGCACATGCTGGCGGTGCTCACGCAGCCCGACCGGACCGAGCGGCTCAGCGCCGTCGGGGTGCCCACGCAGGTCATCCACGGCACGAACGACCCGCTCGTGCACCCGTCGGGCGGCCGCGCGACGGCAGCGGCCATCACGGGCGCCGAGCTGCTCGAGATCGCGGGCATGGGTCACGACCTGCCCGCGCAGCTGTACGACACGTTCATCGCGGCGATCGCGGCGAACGTCTCGCGCACCCACCCGTGACCGCACATCTGCGCCGACGCGACGACGGCTCGCTCGAACTGCGGGTCAACGGCGTCTTCGTCATGGACGACGCCGAGACCTCCTCCGAGCGGGTGCTGGCCGACGTGGCCCTGGCGTCGGGTGCGCGCGAGGTCCTCGTCGGCGGGCTCGGCCTCGGATTCACTGCGCGCGCCCTGCTCGACGGTGGCGCCGAGCGCGTCGTGGTCGCCGAGTTCGAGCCCGAGGTCGTCGACTGGTTCCGTTCCGGCCTGATCGCGCCCGGACTCGCCGACGATCCGCGGTGCGAGGTCGTCGCGGGCGACGTCGTCGACGTGGTCGCACGGCAGGAGGACGGCTCGTGGGACGCCGTGCTGATCGACGTCGACAACGGTCCGGACTTCCTCGTCCACGACCAGAACGCCGCGGTCTACCGCATCGAGTTCCTCGCGGCGTGCCGTGACCGCCTCCGGCCCGGCGGGACGCTCGCGATCTGGTCGATGAACCGGCCCGCGCCTCTCGTCGACGCGATCGCGTCGGTCTTCGGCACCGTGCAGGAGGTACCGGTTCCCGCCACCCTCCAGGGCCGCGACGAGACCTACTGGATCCTGGTCGGTCGACGCGGCAGGTGACCCAGGGCGCCGGCGGCGGTGGCGAGGGCCGCTCGGCAGGCGCGGATGCCGGGGTTGTCGGCCATCGAGGGGCGGGTGGCGGTGAAGACCTCCCGGCGCGGGTCGCCGGGCAGGGCGACGAGGGCGACCCCGGGCGGCACGGCGGTGGCCATCAGGTCGGGGATGAGCGCGACCGCCAGACCCGACGCGACGAAGTCGACCTGCGTGCGCAGGTCGGTCGTCTCGAAGCGCACATCGGGCTCGAAGCCCGCCTGGCGGCACGACTGCTCGGCCCAGTGCCGTGACGCCACGTCGTCGGGCTCCATGACCCACGCGGCGCCCGCCGCGTCCGCGAGCGTGCGGATCCCGGCGGCCGGTCCCGTCCCCGGGACGGCCAGCCAGATCGCGTCGGAGGCCAACGGCTCCCGGTCGAGTCGGGCGTACCAGGGCGCGGAATGCCCCGGATACTGCTCGGCCACCACGAGGTCGAAGTCGCCCATCGAGGTCTCCGCGAGCGCGGCCTCCGGCTCACGCTGGTGCATCTCCACGCGCAGCAACGGGTGGTCGGCCGCCAAGAGTTGCAGCGTGCGCGGCATGAGCGCGAGCGCGGCGGACTGGAAGATGCCGAGCCGCACGCGCCCGCCGGCCGTCTGCAGCGACTGTTCCAACTCGGTCTCGGCCAGTTCGAGTCGCTCGAGGATGACCTCGACGTGGTCGACGAGGATCTCGGCCTGCGGCGTCAGCTGCAGCCGCCGGCCGACCTTGTGCAGCAGCGGCACCCCGACCTCGCGTTCGAGCAGCGACAACTGCTGCGAGACCGACGACGGACTCTGGTGCAGGGCCTGCGCGACGGCGGCGATCGTGCCGCGGTGGCTCAACTCGCGCAGGAGGGAGAGTCGCCTGACGTCGAGCACGGGCGACCTCCTGATCATTAAGCAGACCTGATGATCATCGCACGCGAAACATCGCTTTACCCGAAGGAAGACGACTCGCACACTGAACACATGAGCAGCGCCACCACCCCGCAGCCGGTCACGGTCGACGAGACCGTGGACCTCGTCCGTCACTGGCTCAGGGCCGCCGATCGGGAACCGGCGGATCCCGCGGCATCCCAGTTGGCCGACCTGCTGCGCGACCCGGCCGGACTACCGTTCACGGTGGGCTTCATCGACGGCGTGATCCGTCCCGAGGACACCCGCATCGCCGCCGAGAACTTCCGGCGCCTCGCGGCCGACGTCCCGCCGTTCCTGCCGGCGCACCTGCGCGCCGCGATGGGGCTGGGCGCGTTCGCGAGCCGCATCGCACCGGGCCTCGTCATGCCGGTCGTGCGTCGCACGCTGCGCCACCTCGTGTCCCACCTCGTCATCGACTCGCGCGACGCGCGCCTCGGACGGGCCATCGCCAAGACCCGGACCGACGGGATCCGGCTCAACATGAACCTGCTGGGCGAGGCCGTGCTGGGCGCGGGCGAGGCGGGCAAGCGGCTCACGAGCACCCTCGCCCTGCTCGACCGCGACGACGTCGACTACGTGTCCATCAAGGTCTCGGCCGCCGTCGCCCCGCACCAGGCCTGGTCGTTCGACGAGGCCGTCGAGGACATCGTCACGGCCCTGCTGCCGCTCTACCGTCGCGCGGCCGCCGCCAGCCCGGCCAAGTTCATCAACCTCGACATGGAGGAGTACCGCGACCTCGACCTGACGATCGCCGTCTTCACGACGATCCTCGACCGGCCCGAGTTCACCGGGCTGTCCGCCGGGATCGTGCTCCAGGCCTACCTGCCGGACGCGCTCGGAGCCATGCAGCACCTGCAGGAGTGGTCGGCGGGCCGCCGGGCCCGCGGTGGCGCGCCGATCAAGGTGCGCGTCGTCAAGGGCGCGAACCTGCCGATGGAGCGCGTCGAGTCCGACCAGCACGACTGGCCGCTCGCGACGTGGCCGACGAAGGCGCACACCGACGCCGGCTACAAGAGCGTCCTGGACTGGGCGCTGACGCCCGAGCGCACGCAGAACGTGCGGATCGGCGTGGCCGGCCACAACCTGTTCGACCTCGCCTGGACGTGGCTGCTGGCGGGTCGCCGCGACGTCCGCGACGCGCTCGACGTCGAGATGCTGCTCGGGATGGCGCCGGGTCAGGCCGCCGCGGTCCGCCAGGACGTCGGCGAGCTGCTGCTCTACACGCCCGTCGTGCACCCCGACGAGTTCGACGTCGCGATCGCCTACCTCATCCGCCGGCTCGAGGAGGGCGCGAGCCACGAGAACTTCATGTCGGCGGTCTTCGAGCTCTCGACCCACGAGGAGCTCTTCGAGCGCGAGCGTGACCGGTTCCGGGCGTCGCTGGAGCTGATGTTCACCGATCCCCCGGGCCCGAACCGCCGCCAGGACCGACGCCTGGACCATCCGGGGTTCACCGACGCCTTCGCGAACAGCCCCGACACCGACCCGGCGTTGCCGGGCAACCGGACGTGGTCACGGCGGATCCGGGCCCGCATCGACGGGTCGACGCTCGGGACCGATCTCGTCGACGCCACGACCGTCACCGATGCCGCGGTGCTCGAGCGGGCCGTGGCCGGTGCCGTCGAGGCGGCCGACGGCTGGGGTGCACGATCGGGCGCCGAGCGTGCCGCGATCCTGCGTGCCGCGGCGACGCAGCTCGAGCGTCAGCGGGCGGCCCTGCTCGAGGTCATGGCCTCCGAGTGCGGCAAGACGCTCGACCAGGGCGACCCAGAGGTCTCCGAGGCCGTCGACTTCGCCCGCTACTACGCCGAGCGCGCCGAGGAGCTCGACCGGGTCGACGGCGCCCGGGCCCTGCCGGTGCGGCTGACGCTCGTCGTGCCGCCGTGGAACTTCCCCGTCGCGATCCCGGCCGGTTCGACGCTCGCCGCCCTCGCGGCCGGTTCGTCGGTCATCGTGAAGCCGGCACCCCAGGCCCGCCGGTGCGGCGCGCTCATGGTGCAGGCCCTGTGGGATGCCGGGGTGCCCCGGGAGGTGCTGCAACTGGTCAACGTCGGGGAGGACGACCTCGGCCGCTCCCTCGTCTCCGATCCGCGCGTCGACCGCCTGATCCTCACGGGCGCCTACGACACCGCGGCGCTGTTCCGCGAGTTCCGCCGCGACCTGCCGGTGCTCGCCGAGACGAGCGGCAAGAACGCGATCGTCGTGACGCCGCACGCGGACCTCGACCTCGCGGTGAAGGACGTCGTCGCCTCCGCGTTCGGTCATGCCGGCCAGAAGTGCTCGGCCGCCTCCCTCGTCATCCTCGTGGGCTCGGTCGCGCAGTCGCCGCGCTTCCGGCGCCAGCTCGTCGACGCCGTCGAGTCGCTGCACGTGGGCCTTCCGTCGGACCCGCGGGCGAAGGTCGGGCCGGTCATCGAGCCGGCGAGCGGCAAGCTGCTCGACGGTCTGACCCGGCTCGAGGGTCGCGAGACGTGGCTCGTCGAGCCGCGACGGCTGGACGGGGACGGTCGGCTGTGGTCCCCGGGTGTCCGCGACGGCGTCAAGCCGCGGTCGCAGTTCCACCGGACGGAGTACTTCGGTCCCGTCCTGGGCATCATGACCGCCGAGACCCTCGACGAGGCGATCGACCTGCAGAACGACGTCGACTACGGACTGACCGCCGGCCTGCACTCGCTCGACCAGGACGAGCAACAGCGCTGGATCGACCGGGTCCAGGCCGGCAACCTCTACGTCAATCGCGGCATCACCGGAGCGATCGTGCGGCGACAGCCGTTCGGCGGCTGGAAGAAGTCGTCGGTCGGCCCCGGCGCGAAGGCCGGTGGCCCGAACTACCTGATCGGACTCGTCGACTGGGCGCCCCGCGAGTCCCTGGCCAGCGGGGATCCGTCGCCCGAGGTGGCCCGCTTCGTCGACCAGGCCCGTGCGGCGCTCGGTCTCTCCGGCGACGACGCCGCGTTCCTGCACCGCTCGGCCTGCGGTGATGCTGCCGCGATGGCCGAGGAGTTCGGCGTCGTGCGCGACGTCTCGGGCCTGTGGTCGGAGCGCAACGAGTTCCGCTACCTGCCGACTCCGTGCCTCGTCCACGTCACGGAGCACGCGCGTCCGGTCGAGGTCGCCCGTGTCGTCGCCGCGGCGCTGGCCAGTGGGGCCGAGTACGCCATCTGCGGCGGCACCGAGGCCGTCCATCGCCTCGTCGAGATCGCCGGGCTCCCCCACGTCGACGGCATCGACGGCTGGTCCCGCATCCGCGCCGTCGGCGACACCGCCGCGCGGATCTGCGAGGACACGGACGGTCGCCCGGACGTGGCCGTGTGGGACCACCCCGTCACGGAGTCCGGGCGCGTCGAACTGCTGCCGTTCCTGCGCGAGCAGGCGATCAGCGTCACGGCCCACCGTTTCGGCACGCCGCTGCGCTCCTGAGCCACCTGGAGCGGTGCGCCTGGTCCCACCCGACCCCCGGGGCGTGGGACCTACCGCACCGCCCCGGGGGGCCGCCAACTAGGGTTCGATCCATGACCGACTACCGCATCGAGCACGACACCATGGGCGAGGTCAAGGTCCCCGCCGACGCCCTCTGGCGCGCCCAGACGCAGCGCGCCGTCGAGAACTTCCCGATCTCCGGCACCCCGATCGAGTCCGCCCAGATCCGGGCCCTCGCGCAGATCAAGGCCGCGTGCGCGACCGCGAACGCCGAGCTCGGCATCCTCGACCAGTCGATGGCCGACGCGATTGTCGCCGCCGCCGACGAGGTCGCCGCGGGCACGCACGACGCGCACTTCCCGATCGACGTCTTCCAGACCGGCTCGGGCACGTCGAGCAACATGAACACGAACGAGGTCATCGCGACCCTCGCGACGAAGGCGTCGGGCATCGAGGTTCACCCGAACGACCACGTCAACGCCTCGCAGTCGAGCAACGACGTGTTCCCGACGTCGATCCACGTCGCTGCGACCGAGTCGGCGCTGAACACCCTGATCCCCGCGCTGGACCACCTCGCGAAGGCGTTCGAGGCGAAGGCCTCCGAGTTCGCCGAGGTCGTCAAATCCGGCCGCACGCACCTCATGGACGCCACCCCCGTCACCCTCGGCCAGGAGTTCGCCGGCTACGCCGCGCAGGTCCGCCGGGGCATCGAGCGCATCGAGGCGTCGCTGCCGCGCACTGCCGAGGTTCCCCTCGGTGGCACCGCCGTCGGCACCGGCATCAACACCCCGAAGGGCTTCCCGCAGCGCGTCATCGAGATCCTCGCCGAGCGCACGGGTCTGCCGCTGACCGAGGCCCGCGACCACTTCGAGGCGCAGGGCGCCCGCGACGGTCTCGTCGAGATGTCCGGCCAGCTGCGCACGATCGCGGTGAGCCTCGTGAAGATCAACAACGACCTGCGCTGGATGGGCTCGGGCCCGCGCACCGGCCTGGGCGAGATCCACCTGCCCGACCTGCAGCCCGGCTCGAGCATCATGCCCGGCAAGGTCAACCCGGTGCTGCCGGAGGCGACGCTCATGGTGTGCGCGCAGGTCATCGGCAACGACGCCACGATCGCGTTCGCCGGCGCCTCGGGCAGCTTCGAGCTCAACGTCATGCTGCCGGTGATCGGCCGCAACATCCTCGAGTCGATGCGCCTGCTGGCGAACGCCTCGACGGCTCTCGCCGACCGCTGCGTCGACGGGATCACCGCCGACGTCGAGCGCTGCCTCGAACTCGCCGAGTCCAGCCCGTCCGTCGTCACTCCGCTCAACCGCCACATCGGCTACGAGAACGCCGCCAAGGTCGCGAAGCTCGCCGTCAAGGAGCGCAAGACGATTCGCCAGGTCGTGATCGAGCAGGGCTACGTCGAGCGCGGCGACCTCAGCGAGGCCGACCTCGACGCCGCCCTCGACGTCATGAGCATGACGCACCCGTAGCGGTTTACCACGGTCCCTTGGTTCGTTACGTCCTCCCTCGGTGAACTCACCGAGGGAGGACGTAGTTTTCCTGGGGAGGACGCCGCGGAGCGCACGGCTTACCGAGGGGCGACGAGGTTTACCACGGGACCGTGGTAAACCGTCAGCCGCCAGCCGTCAGCCCGTCAGCCGACCTTCTTCGCGACGACGTAGCCCTGCTCGTCGTACACGACCTCGTAGTTCGCGCCGTGCTCGGCGCCGCGCTGCAGGATGTCGGTCTGCGTGACGCCCCGGTCGAAGACGATGTAGTCCGGGACGACCTCACCGATCGTGCCGACCCAGTACACGTGGTCGTGGCCGCTCACGAGGTACTTCAGGACGCCGATGTCGGTCTCGACCTTGGCATCCTCCGGGACGAGATCGATCGCCTTGTGCAGCGCCTCGCTGCGCGGATTGGACTGCCACGTCTCGGGCTCGAGCAGCTTCACGACCGGTCCCCCGGCCAGCATGTAGCCCGTCACCGCGGCACCGACCGCCACGGCGGGCCACTGCATCCGGCGGCGGCGACTCAGCGCGTCGATCATCGCGATGAACACGATCGGCATCAGCACGAGCGAGTAGTGCCACGTCGTGCCCCAGTAGTACTCGACGTCGCCGATGTACCGCCACAGGAACGTGGGCGCGGCCACGACGGCCCACGGCGACAGCAGCGCAGCGAAGCCCGTGATGCCGAAGGTCAGCACGAGCGTGAGCAGCTTCTGGTCGGCCTCGGTCGTGAGGGTCTGCCAGATTCCGGCGTCGCCGCCGAGGTTGCCCGTGTAGTCGTAGGACCCGCCGGAGTTGAAGGCCGGGATGATCACCCACACGACGAGCACGAGCGAGACCATGCCGACGACGGCGAGGATCGCGCCACGCCGACGCTCGCCGGCGAGCCACAGGGCGGCACCGATCGCGGCGACCGTGACCCCCATGTCCTCCTTGACCAGCAGCAGCGGCAACGACCACCACACGACGGCTTGGAAGCGGCCCTCGACGAACGCGGCGCCCGCGAGCGCGAGCAGCGGGACCGCCCACGCGACCTCGTGGAAGTCGACGATGGACGCGCCGCCGAAGCCGAACGCGAGGCCGTACATGACCGCGACGAACCAGCCGACGACCGGACCGAGCTGGCTGATCGCGAGCCGCGCGATGACCCCGACCGAGACGGCGATCAGCGCGGCCTGCGCGACGAGCAGCGTCGCTCCCGACGGGAAGAGCCTGTAGAGCGGGGCCAGCAGCGCGTTGATCGGCGAGAAGTGGTCGCCCAGGATGTTGTAGCCGGGCGCCTTGACGTCGACGATCGGCGCGTCGAGCCGCGAGTAGGCCCGGACGGCCTGCTCGAAGATCGCGTTGTCCCACGAGTTGACCGTGATCCGCCGCCACGAGAGCAGGGCGATCAGGGCGTACAGCAATCCGACGACGACGGCCCACACCCACGGCATCCAACGCTTCACGTCGCATACGGTACCCGGCGGTAACTCCGTGTCCGGGTTGCGCCGCCGACGAGCCCACCTAGCGTGGTTTGATGCCCACGATCACACGCACGTTCACCGTCGCCTCCGCGCCTCCCGCCGTCCTGACCTATCTCGAGGACTTCTCCCATGCGGAGCGCTGGGATCCCGGCACGGTGCGCTGCGAGCGGATCGGCGGCGGGCCCGTCGAGGTCGGCAGCCAGTGGCTCAACGAGTCGAAGATCGCGGGCGTCACGACGAAGCTGACCTACACGCTGCACGAGCGCACGTCGGACCGGGTCGTGTTCGTGGGCGAGAACGACTCGGCGACCACGACCGACCGGCTCGTCGTCGTCCCCAGCGGCGACGGCAGCGAGGTCACCTACGAGGCCGTCATCGACCTGCACGGCGCCGCGAAGCTCACGGCACCGGCGATGAAACTGGTCTTCGAGAAGATCGCGGGTGAGGTCGTCGACAACCTCACCCGCGAACTCGACGCCCTCAGAGGGTGACGTCCTCCAGCATCTCGGTGACCAGGGCCGCGACGGGCGAGCGCTCCGACCGGGTCAGCGTCACGTGCGCGAACAGCGGGTGGCCCTTGAGCTTCTCGACGACCGCGACGATGCCGTCGTAGCGACCGACCCGCAGGTTGTCGCGCTGGGCGACGTCGTGGGTCAGAACGACCTTGGAGTTCGCGCCGATGCGCGACAGGACCGTCAGCAGGACGTTCCGCTCGAGCGACTGCGCCTCGTCCACGATCACGTACGCGTCGTGCAGCGACCGGCCGCGGATGTGGGTCAGCGGCAGTACCTCGAGCATCTGGCGGTCGATGATGTGCTCGACCACGTGCGGTGAGGCCACCGCCCCGAGCGTGTCGAACACGGCCTGCGCCCACGGCCCCATCTTCTCGTCGGAGCTGCCCGGCAGGTAGCCGAGTTCCTGCCCGCCCACGGCGTACAGCGGTCGGAACACGATGACCTTCTTGTGCTGCTGACGCTCCATCACGGCCTCGAGGCCCGCGCAGATCGCGAGCGCCGACTTGCCGGTTCCGGCGCGGCCGCCGAGCGAGACGATGCCCACCTCGGGATCGAGCAGGATGTCGAGCGCGACGCGCTGCTCGGCGGACCGCCCGTGGATGCCGAACGCGTCACGGTCGCCACGGACCAGCTGCACCTGCTTGTCGGGCGTCACTCGACCCAGGCCGCTGCCCTTCTCCGACAGCAGGACGAGGCCCGTGTGGCAGGGCAGATCGCGCGCCGACTCCAGGTCGACCGTGCCGTGCTCGTACAGGTCATCGAGGTCGGCGCTGTCGACCTCGAGCTCGGTCATGCCGGTCCAGCCGGTCTCCAGCGCCCACTCGGCGCGGTACTCCTCCGCGGTCAGGCCGACGGCGGAGGCCTTGACCCGCATCGGCAGGTCCTTGCTGACCAGGACGACGTCGAGGCCCTCGTTCGCGAGGTTGCGGGCGACCGACAGGATGCGCGTGTCGTTGTCGCCCAGGCGGAAGCCCGACGGGAGCGACTCGGGGTCGGTGTGGTTCAGCTCGACGCGCAGGCTGCCACCCTCGTCGCCGATCGGCATGGGGACGTCGAGGGTGCCGTGCTGCACCCGCAGGTCGTCGAGGAAACGCAGGGCGTTGCGCGCGAAGTACCCGAGCTCGGGATGGTGTCTCTTGGCCTCGAGTTCGGTGACGACCACCACCGGGATGACGACCTCGTGCTCTCCGAAGCGCTGCATCGCGCCCGGGTCGGCCAGCAGGACGCTGGTGTCGAGGACGTACGTGCGGTGGTCGGGCCCTGCAGGAGTCGCGCTCTTGTTTGCAGCCACGGCTGTCTCCTCGAGAGCCACGCGCGCGCCCAGCGCCCAGCCCTCAACTAGTGGGTGGGGGGCTGAGCCTTCCGGTCTCCGAGAGGCTCATGGTCGAGCATGGGCACACTCCGAAAGTACGACCGCATCATGTCCTTCTCAGGGCGACACGCGGGACGGAAGTGACGACTGTGTTAACTCTCGGGGGTCGAACGGGGCGTCACGCGCCGAAGCGGCGGTCGCGGGCGGCGTAGGACCGCATGGCCCGCAGCAGGTCGACGCGGCGGAACGCCGGCCACAACACGTCGCTGAAGTAGAACTCCGAGTGGACGCTCTGCCACAGCAGGAAGCCGCTGAGCCGCTGCTCACCCGACGTGCGGATCACGAGGTCGGGGTCGGGCTGGCCCTTCGTGTAGAGGTGCTCGGCGATGTCGTCGACCTCGAGCGTGGCCGCGACCTGCTCGAGCGAGCGACCCTGCGACGCCTCCTCGAGCAGCAGCGAACGCATCGCGTCGGTGAGCTCCTGACGGCCGCCGTAGCCGACGCACACGTTGACCCACAGGCCGCCCTCGAACGAGGCGGTGAGGTCGGCGGCACGCTTCATCCGCGACGCGGACTCGGCGGGCAGCATGTCGAGGTTGCCGATCAGCCGGAGCCGGTAGCCGCCGGCCGCGAGGTCCTCGACGAGACGCTCGATCACGACGAGCAACGAGGAGAGCTCCTCGGCGGAGCGGCGCAGGTTGTCGGTCGACAGCAGCCACAGCGTGACGATCTCGACGCCGAGCTCGTCGCACCACTGCAGGAACTCGGCGATCTTGTCCGCGCCGGCCTGGTAGCCGGTGTCGACGTGCTCGCCGGCGCCGCGCGCCCAGCGGCGGTTCCCGTCGACGATCGCTCCGACGTGGCGGGGCAGGCGTTCGGGATCGAGTCCCTTGGCGAGACGTCGCTCGTACGCCCCGTAGAGAAGATCACTGACGGGCATGCCGCCAGCGTACGCGGCCCGACGGGCGTGTGGCGGTCATCACTGCGCTGCTCCGACTGACGCGGCGCACAGGTTCGCCGACTAGGCTGAAGGAATGCAGTCCCCCCGGAACGACTCCCTCGTCGACGAGGTCAGCGAGCGGATCCGCGAATCGGTCGAGGAGATCAAGCCTCGACTTCGCGGCTGGCTCCACGCGGCCACGGCGCCGCTGGCGCTCATCTCGTTCCTCGTGATGCTGGTGCTCGCGGACAGCCGGCTCGCCCGCGTGGGTGCGGCGGTGTTCATGCTCAGCGCCCTGATGCTCTTTGGCGTGAGCGCGGTCTACCACACGGTCCCGTGGCGAGAACGCGCCAAACGCGTCTTCAAGCGGATCGACCACTCGAGCATCTTCGTGATGATCGCTGGCTCGTACACGCCGTTCTCGTTGCTGCTGCTGGAGCCTGCCCACGCCGCGATCCTGCTGAGCCTCGTCTGGGGCGGCGCCCTCTTGGGCGTGCTGTTCAAGGTGTTCTGGCTGTCGGCGCCGCGGTGGGTCTACGTGCCGCTGTACCTCGCGCTCGGCTGGGCTGCGCTGATCTACCTGCCGGAGTTCATGGAGGCCGCCTCGACGGCCGTGTTCGTGCTGCTGTGCGTGGGCGGCCTGCTCTACACGCTGGGTGCGGCGGTGTACGCGTTCAAGTGGCCCAACCCGTCCCCGCGCTGGTTCGGCTTCCACGAGGTCTTCCACGCGCTCACGATCGCGGCGTTCATCGTGCACTACATCGGCGTCAGCATCCTCATCTACAGCGGCGCCTGATCCTCCCGCAACCGGTGATCGAGTAGGGCCGGCGAGCTCTGCGAGCACGGCCCGTATCGAGATCACCCGCCGGCGAGCGCCCCCGGTTCCGTCACCGGCAACGAGCACACGAAGTCCCGGCACACGTACGCCGTGTTCCGCCCCTCGATCCGCTCACGCCCCTCGAACAGAGGCACCCCGAGCCCAGCCGCACCAGCCACCACCACCGCGCCCGGCGCGAGCAACCCCAGCGCCGCCCGGTGCATCGTCCCGCCGACCTCCCCCACGACGGCGATCTCGGCCGGCCCGTCGAGCAATGCCTCCGCGGCAGCCAACGTCCAGCCAGCGAACCGCGGCGCTCCGGTGGCCACCGCGGCCGCCGACTCGACGGCACTCTCCGCCGCCGCGCGATAACGGCGGTCGCCCGTCACGGCGGCGAGCGCCAGCAGGCCGTGTGCCGCCGCCGATGCCCCCGAAGGCGTGGCGTTGTCGGACACGTCGCGAGGCCGCACGAGCAGCTCCTCGGCGTCGTCGGCGGTGTCGAACCAGCCACCATCCGGGGCCGCGAAGTGCTCAAGGATCCGATCCGCGACGTGCTTGGCGCGGGCCAGCCAGCGGTCGTCGCCGGTGGCTCCGAGGACCGCGACGAAGGCCTCGACGACGGCACCGTGGTCCTCGAGGACGGCAGCATGCTCGGCCCGCTTCCCGCCGAGCGACGTGCGAACGAATCCGGGCTCGACGTGCAGGTCCCACAGCAGCGTTGCCGCGGTGACGGCCGCGTCGGTGAGGTCGGGGCGCTCCAGCAGCACTCCGGCCTCGGCGAGCGCGGTGATCGCGTAGCCGTTCCACGCCGCCACAACCTTGTCGTCGCGGGCAGGTCGCACGCGCTCGTCGCGCACCTCGCGGAGCCTCGCGCGGACGCGCTCCCAGCGCTCGGGGTCGTCGGGATCTGAGCGCAGCTGCAGCGTGGACAGTCCTCGCTCGAACGTGCCCGGTCCGGTGACACCGAGCAGTTGGACGGTCCAGGCCGCGTCGGCCGTACCGAGGGCCTTCATGAGCTCGTGCGGGTTCCACACGTAGAACGAGCCCTCGTGCACGGCGCCCGTCGCGTCGGGGCTGTCCGCGTCGAGGGCCGAGGCGAAGCCGCCCTCGTCGGTGCGCAGCTCGGTCAGCAGGAAGTCGGCGGTCTCGTGGCAGATCCGCTCGGCCAAGCCCGCGTCCTCGCCGCTGGCGCGCAGGGCTCGCCACCAGTGCAGGTAGACCCGAAGGAGCAGGGCGTTGTCGTAGAGCATCTTCTCGAAGTGCGGGACGCGCCAGAAGCGGTCGACGCTGTAGCGGGCGAAGCCGCCGGTGAGCTGGTCGAAGATCCCGCCGCGGGCCATCGCCTCGAAGGTCTCCCCCGTCGCCTGCCAGGTCTTGTCGTCGCCCGTGCGGGCGTGGTGGCGGAGCAGGAACTCGAGCACCATCGAGGGCGGGAACTTCGGCGCGGCGCCGAACCCGCCCGCCTCGTCGTCGGCCTGGCGCAGCAGCGCCGTTGCGGCTTCGGCGAGATCGGCTGCCGACAGCGCCTCACCGCCCAGCTCGTCGTTGGTTTCCAGAAACTGACGCACCTGTCCGGCCGCGTCGAGCACCTCCTCGCGCCGGTCGCGCCACGCCTCGGCGAGCGCCTGAAGCAGCTGCGTGAAGGCAGGGTGCCCGCCGGTCGGCTCGGGCGGGAAGTACGTGCCCGCGAAGAACGGCTCGCCGCCGGGCGTCAGCACGCACGTCATCGGCCACCCGCCCTGGCCGGTCATCGCCTGCGTCGCGCGCATGTAGACCGCGTCGATGTCGGGCCGCTCCTCGCGGTCGACCTTGATGTTGACGAAGTGCTCGTTCATGAACGCCGCAGTCGCCGCGTCCTCGAACGACTCGTGCGCCATGACGTGACACCAGTGGCAGGACGCGTACCCGACGCTCAGCAGGATCGGCCGGTCCAGCCGCTCCGCCTCCGCCAACGCCTCGGTCCCCCACTCCCACCACTCGACCGGGTTCTCGGCGTGCTGGAGAAGGTAGGGACTCGACGACTGCGCGAGACGGTTGGCCACTCGTTCACGCTACCCGCGCTCCGCTGATCGAGTAGCACGCGAGCGCAGCGAGCGGCGTATCGAGATCACCGCGACTCGAAGGAGAAAGGTGACGAAGGAATAGACACCGTGCAGTCACCAAAGACCGCACACCTTACTAAGGTGTCGTCAGTGATCACCGGTGAACTGAAGAGCAAGATCGACCGCGTCTGGGACGCCTTCTGGTCGGGTGGCATCAGCAACCCGCTGGAGGTCATCGAACAGATCACCTACCTGCTGTTCATCCGCCGTCTCGACGACATCCAGACACTCGCCGAGAGGAAGGCCCGCGTCACCGGCACCGAGATCGAGAGTCCGGTGTTCCTGCCGGGGCAGGCGCACCTGCGCTGGAGTGATTTCAAGAACACCAGCCCCGAGGTCATGCACAAGACCGTCGCTGACGAGGTATTCCCGTTCCTACGCTCGCTCGGTGACGGCACGACTTACAGCGAGCACATGAAGGACGCCCGCTTCACGATCCCGACGCCGGCGCTGTTGTCGAAGGTCGTCGACATGTTGGACGAGATCCCAATGGCCAACCGGGACACGAACGGCGACCTCTACGAATACCTGCTGTCGAAGATCGCCTCTGCCGGCGTCAACGGCCAATTCCGCACGCCACGCCACATCATCGACCTGATGGTCAAGATGACTGCCCCGCGGCCGAACGACGAAATCTGCGACCCGGCCTCCGGCACTGCGGGATTCCTCGTCGCCGCGAGCGAGTACGTCCGCGACACGCACGGCGACGCCCTGCTCGACGCCGTGCAACGCGAGCACTTCCACGCCTCGATGTTCCACGGCTACGACTTCGACTCCACCATGCTGCGGATCGGCAGCATGAACATGCTGCTGCACGGCATCGAATCGCCCGACATCCGTTACCGAGACTCCCTGTCCGAGGGCGCCGCTGGAGACGCCGACAAGTACACGCTGATCCTCGCCAATCCTCCGTTCGCCGGCTCGCTCGACTACGAGTCCACCGCCAAGGACCTGCAGCGCATCGTCAAGACGAAGAAGACCGAACTGCTCTTCCTCGCGCTATTCCTGAAACTGCTCAAGCCCGGCGGGCGAGCCGCGGTCATCGTGCCCGACGGTGTCCTATTCGGCTCGTCCAACGCTCACAAGACCCTCCGGAAGATGCTGGTCGAGGATCAGAAACTCGACGCCGTCGTGAAACTGCCCTCGGGCGTATTCCGTCCCTACGCCGGAGTCTCGACCGCCATCCTGTTATTCACCAAGACCAACTCCGGCGGCACCGACGACGTCTGGTTCTACGACGTCCGAGCCGACGGCTTCAGCCTCGACGACAAGCGCAACCCGGTGGAAGCCAACGACCTCCCCGACGTCCTCGCCCGCTGGAACGCCCGACCTCACGCTGGTCGAGTAGCTGACGAGCGAAGCGAGGCGCGTATCGAGACCATCTGGTCGGAGTTCACCCGCGCCCGCACCGACCAAAGCTTCCTCGTCCCCAAGGCCGACATCGTCGCCCAGGGCTATGACCTTTCCCTCAACCGCTACAAGGAGATCGAGTACGACGAGGTCGAACACCGCGCCCCGCTGGAGATCATTGCCGACATCGAGATGTTGGAAGACGAGATCGCCCAGGGCCTCGCCGAACTTAAGGCGATGCTCTCGTGACGACGACCCTTGCAGAGGTCTGCACGATCACGATGGGTCAAGCCCCTACGGGCGACTCCTACAACGCCCGCGGAGAGGGCCTGCCCCTCATCGCTGGCGCCGGCGATTTCAAGGGGCAGACACTCGCACCGACGAAGTTCACGACCAAGCCCGGAAAGGTCTCGAAACCCGGCGACATCGTCCTAAGCATTCGAGCCTCAATCGGCGCGAAGGTCTGGGCTGACGGCGAATACTGTCTTGGCCGCGGCGTCGCCGGTCTGAGGCCAGACCCCGAGCTCGATGGCAAGTATTTGTGGCATTGGCTCACGCGGTACGAGCGCGACCTAGCCTCGAAAGGACGCGGCGCAACCTTCGTCCAAGTCAACAAGACCGACATCGGCGAGATGCCGATCATGGTCCCACCCCTCCCCGAACAACGCCGCATCGCCGCAATCCTCGATCACGCCGACGCTCTCCGCACCAAGCGCCGCCAAGTCCTCACCCACCTCGATTCCCTCACCCAGTCGATCTTCAACGAAATGTTCTACGGGCAAACCTGGCCAGTGGAGAAGTTGGGCGGACTTCTACAGTTCCTCACCAGTGGCTCCCGAGGCTGGGCAAAGTACTACGTCTCGGAGGGGGACAAGTTCATCCGAATTCAGAACGTTAAGGATGGCTATCTCGACCAACGCGACATGGCCTTCGTCTCCCCACCTGACACGGCGGAGGCTCGCCGCACCGCGGTTCGGGCAGGGGATGTACTGCTGAGCATCACCGCTGATCTTGGCAGGACAGCCGTTGTGCCAGAGGGACTCGGACCTGCATTCATCAACCAGCACCTGGCGATCCTCCGGGCGCCTTCGATTTCTCCCCGCTACCTAGCTGACTTCCTTGAGTCGCCAGCAGGTCGACGCGAAGTCTTAGGTAAGGACAGAGGCGCGACGAAGGCCGGCCTCAACTTCGATGACGTTCGTTCGGTCCTTTTGCCAGTCCCGCCGTCGAAGACGCAGGACATGTACGCCGAGCGAGTCGAGCAGATCAGCATGGAGCGAAACTCAATACTCGCCGCAAAGTCGATCCACGATGCTCTATTCGCCTCCCTCCAGTCCCGCGCCTTTCGAGGGGAGCTGTAAGCAATGCCAGTAGAGATGAGAATGTGGCGCATCGACGGCGACCAGCCCCGCCCGTTGGCCACGTCGGCGCTTCCGGCCGAACGAGAACTCCACGAGTTCCTTGCTCAAGACCCGTCGCTGCTCGGCGAGCGCTTGCTGGTCATCGGCAGCGAAGTGCCAACCCCACACGGAGGACGCCTCGATCTGCTCGCGATCGACGCGGACGGCAACCTGCATCTCCTGGAGCTCAAGCGGGACAAGACTCCACGCGATGTTGTCGCGCAAGTTCTCGACTACGGATCGTGGGTGTCGACGCTCTCGCGCGACGACGTCATCGACATCGCGGGAAAGCATTTGCCCCAGCCCTTCGAGGCCGCATTCGTTGATGTGTTTGGTGAGCCACCGCCGGACGAGATCAACAACGGCGAACTCCAGCTGACGATCGTCGCCTCCGAGTTCGACGCGAGTTCCGAGCGGATAGTCACCTACCTGCGAACCTTCGGCGTCCCTGTTAATGCCGTCTTCTTCTCCTACCTCGAAGATGACGGGCGTCGTTATCTGGCGCGCTCATGGCTCGCGGCTTCCGAATCGGGCGCTTCGGCGTCGGGCGGCACCCCGAAGAACAGCAAGCGAGCAGCATGGAACGGGCGAGATTGGTACGTGTCCTTCGGCGGCTCGCTCGGTCGCCAGTGGACGGACGCCCGTGAGTTCGGCTTCATTTCTGCGGGGGGCGGAAAGTTTTATACGCAGACCATGCGATCCCTCCCCGAGGGCGCTCGCGTCTGGGTCCACCTTCCCGGTACGGGTTATGTGGCCGTCGGCACGACACTCGCTTCCGCTCGACGGTTCGACGACGTCAAGGTGCTCCACGGCGGCGAGTGGATTGCCTTGGCCGCCCAACGCCTTGCCGGCACTTACCACCACGAGAACGAGCTCGACGACGACAACGCCGAGTGGGTCGTTCCAGTTGAGTGGATCGAAGCGCGTCCGGAACCCGAGGCGTTCTGGGTCAAGGGAATGTTCGCCAGCCAGCACAGCGCATGCAAATTGCGCCAAGAATTCACACTGCTGCGCCTCAACGACCACTTCGCCAGTGTCGAGGTGGGCTGACTGTCTCCTACGTCTTCTTTAGCAGCTAAGTTCCGCGGCGGATCGATTCATCGCCGACCCCCAGCCGGCGAGCTGCCCAGATGCGAAACACGGTCCGATTCTGCTTCAGGCTCTCGATCATCACGTCCGTGTCGGGTTCCTGTCTGTCGGCGTGCTTGACGTCGTTGTAGGCCCGGGTGGAATCCGTGGCCCACTCTCCAGCATCGAACGGTAGGAGGTCTTCGACCTCAGCAGCAATCGCCTGCAGATTGAGGTGGTGCTACTTGGAAATGGGAAGTGACGCCTCGCGCCGAATCTGGTGACTGATTGGATTCCAAGCCGATACCTGCATCCGAGAGGTTTCCCTCTAGACCGTGGAGAGTTGAGCGCAAGTCTGACCGACTCGGAACCGCCCGTACTCTCGACTTCTAACGACTCGCTCCAGCATCGATCATTTCAACCTAGACTGCCGCGATGAGCGATTTCTTGGAACTAGTGATGCTCGACGATGAGGGAAGAGCAGCCATTTCGGCTCTCAGGGCCGGACATCCTGCAAACTCGTACCTCAAGAGCGGCTATACGCCTCTCACGGCGGCTGCGATGTTCGGGAACACCGTCGTCGCGGGAGAACTAGTCAAAGCTGGCGCGAATGTGAATGCCGTGGATCGCACACATGAGAAAAACACGGCGCTTGGGCTGGCCGCACAGTGGGGCTGGGACGAACTCGCTCGACGCCTCCTGGCGGCTGGCGCTTCCGTGCACGGCAGGAACGGTATGAAGTCGACACCGCTCCACCTTTCTGCCTCGATGGGTTTCGTCAACATCTGCGAACTGCTTCTTAGCAACAGGGCTGACGTCAGTGCGAAGAACGCCAAGCACGGCGCGACGCCTCTTCATCTCGCGGTCGCAAATGGCGCGCAAGGAGGGGGTGGGTGGATGATCGAAGCGATGGAACAGGAAATGGCCGAGGAAGGTATTCGATTGCCGCGACGGTCATCAGAGGACTATTCGGCAACTGTCTCGCTCCTGCTGCGTCAGGGAATAGGAAGAAGAGAAGTCTCCAAGGCCGCCAAACTGGCGCGAATGTATGGATCCGACGAACTCCTCAACGTCCTCCTCTTTCACGGTGGACGGTAGGACGACGATGCCAGGGGCGACCTCATTGTTGGCTGATTTGCAGCGACGACGAGTCGCCCCCGCTAGCATCCGGCCATGGGACTGACGAGACTGGCACTCCGGGGGCACTACAAGAAACTTCGCGAATCCCCCTTGGGTCAACAGTTAACACGCGCCTTTGATGAGTACGGGTATAACGACGGGAGCCCCGGGTCCCGTACCCAAGCCGCGGATGTCTATGAGGACTTCTACCTGACTATCGGCGCTGCGTACATGGTGCCTGCGGACGTAGCATCGGAGTTCGCGACTCGTACCGCGAAAAGTCCCTACCCGAACATCTTCAATGCTGCTCTCGACCACGCGCTCAATGATTTCGACCGCGAGCAGAACCTAGAGTTCCATCGGAAGCACAAGGGCCTTGTCGAGGACGCGAGTGCCTACGTCGACGCGCTTCTTCCGAGTTTTCTCGACAGTCGTCCTCGAACGGCAGCAACCCTTGATGATGTCCGCGTGTTCAAGACCCAGATGTATGTCGTCGTCACGAGCCTTGGAAACTTCCTGGCCGCCAAGGATTGACTCTGCCAGTTCAGGACTCGTCCAGGACGTACGGCTCGTTGTCGGGAGTTTCGGCCAAGATCGGCATTCGCGCGATTTCATATCGCAGCCGATAACCCCATGGATATGGTGGGAGCATGGACATTCGCGCCGAACGCGTCGCCGCTGGCATGAGCCAATCACAACTGGCGCGCGCTGCGAACGTTCCTCAGCCGAACGTGTCCGCCTACGAGAACGGCAGGCGGACTCCCAGTCCCCAGGTTCTTGAACGGATCACACGCGCGTTGGCCGGTCCACCGTCAGCGCGAGTGGCACAGCACCGAGACGAGATCCGCGAACTGGTGCGTGAACACCATGCCGTCTCACCGCGGGTCTTCGGGTCGGTCGCGAGAGGCGACGACCATCCCGGCTCCGACTTGGACTTGCTGGTCGACTTCACGGACGAGGCGAGCCTGTTGGACGAGGTAGGTCTGAGACTCGCCCTGCGCGACCTGCTGCACGTCGAGGTCGACGTTGTGGCGACCGACACCCTGCGTGGCGAGTTCCGCGAGCGGGCCCTGCGTGAGGCGGTGCCCGTATGAGCGACGAACGCAAGGCCCGCGATGCGGCCGCGGGTGTTATCGCCGTGTGCGACACGCTCGCTGAACTCATCGAGGTCGGGTTTGACGAGTTCGCGTCGGACGTCCGCACCCAGTGGGCCGTCGAAATGGGACTCATCCGGATCGGCGAGGGCGTCAACCGGATTCCCGCTGAGATCCTCGAGCAGTTCGACGACCAGCCGTGGCGACAGATCGTGGCCATGCGCAACTTCGCCGCCCACCAGTACGACGACCTCGACCCGAAGCGCGTCTGGCGCACCGTGACCCGGGACGTGCCCACCCTGCGCGCCTACCTAGCCGACGTTGTGATCCTCGGGCTCGCATGACCAACTTCGCCTTCGTTCGCCAGACCCTGCCGTCGCTTCATGACGACTGCGCCCGGGCGGAGTCCTACTTGGCATCCGACCCCCGCTCGGCCTGCTTCTACAGCCGGCGCGTGGTGGAGGAGCTGGTCGGGTACCTGTACGACGTCCTGTCCCTGTCGCTCCCGTATCGCAACGACCTCGCCGCCAAGATCGACGATCCTGGATTCAAGTCGAAGGTGCCTCAAGGGATCACGCAGAAACTCACGGCGATCCGGCGTCTCGCCAACACTGCGGTGCACGAGAACCGACAGATCCGCCCTGACGTTTCTCTGGCAGTGTTGCGCGAACTGTTCCACGTCGTGGTGTGGGCGTCGTACCACCATTCGCCGGCGCCGGGGGTTGTCCCGCTGCAGGCCCAGTTCGACCCGAAAGTCGCTGCGAAGGCGGCACCGTTGTCCCGCGACGAGGTCGCCCGGCTCGCCGCGAAGTTCAAAGCCCAGGATGAGGCACACGCCCGCGCCTTGGCGGAGAAGGATGATCGGCTGGCAGCCCACGAGGCCGAGATCGCCGAGCTCAAGGCGCAGATCACGGCTGCACAGCTGGCTGCGGCGCCGGACACTCGCGACTACGACGAAGCCGGCGCAAGGGACCTGTTCATTGACGTGCTGCTGCACGAGGCCGGGTGGACGCTCAACCAGGAGCGCGACCGCGAGTACCCGGTGTCCGGGATGCCCAATGCCGAGGGCAAGGGGTTCGTCGACTACGTGTTGTGGGGCGCCGACGGCCTACCGCTGGCGGTGGTCGAGGCCAAACGTACGTCGAAGTCACCGGAGGTGGGCCAACAGCAGGCCAAGCTGTATGCCGATTGTCTGGAGAGACAGTTCGGTCGCCGCCCCGTGATCTTCTACACGAACGGCTACGAGCACCGAATCTGGGACGACGCCGGCGGCTATCCTCCCCGCGAGACCCAAGGCTTCTACACGCGCGACGAGCTGGAGTTGCTGATCCAGCGTCGGCGGACGCAAGTGCCACTGTCGACTGCCGTCGTGAACGCCGATATCGCGGGCCGGCCGTACCAGTTGCGGGCCATCAAGGCGGTCGGCGACGCCTTCGACCGGAAGCAGCGTGAGGCGCTGCTCGTCATGGCGACCGGGTCGGGCAAGACCCGCACGACGATCGCGCTGGTCGACCTGCTCCAGAAGATGAACTGGGTCAAGCGAGTGCTGTTCCTCGCGGACCGCACCGCGCTGGTCAATCAGACCGCGAACGCGTTCAAGGCGCACCTGCCCGGATCGACCGCGGTCAACCTCGTCACCGAGAAGGCTGTGGAAGGTCGGGTGTACGTGTCGACGTACCCGACGATGATGAACCTCATCGATGAGATCGATGAGGGCACCCGTCGGTTCGGTCCGGGGTACTTCGATCTCATCGTGATCGACGAGGCGCACCGCTCGGTGTACGCGAAGTACGGGGCGATCTTCGACTACTTCGACTCGCTGCTGGTCGGGCTGACGGCAACCCCGAAGGACGAGGTCGACCACAACACCTACCGACTGTTCCACCTCGAGGACGGCGTCCCGACCGACAACTACTCGCTCGATGAAGCCGTCGACGCGGGATATCTCGTGCCGCCGAAGGGCATCAGCGTGGGCACCCAGTTCCTGCGCTCGGGCATCAAGTACGACGACCTGACAGAGGACGAAAAGGACCAGTGGGACGCGCTCGACTGGGGCGAGGACGGCCCTCCGGACGAGGTCGGAGCCGAGGAACTCAACCGGTTCCTGTTCAACGAGGACACTGTCGACAAGGTCCTCGAAACGCTGATGACGCAGGGCTACCGCGTCGCCGGTGGCGACCGGCTCGGCAAGACGATCGTCTTTGCCAAGAGCCAGTTGCATGCCGAGTTCATCGAGAAACGCTTCAACCTCGCCTACCCCGAATTCGCCGGGCGCTTCGCCCGCGTCATCACCCACGGCACGCCATACGCGCAGGTCTTGATCGACGACTTCTCGATCAAGGACAAGGCGCCTCACATCGCGATCAGCGTGGACATGCTGGACACGGGCATCGACGTGCCCGAGGTCGTCAACCTCGTGTTCTTCAAGCAGGTGCGGTCGAAGTCGAGGTTCTGGCAGATGATCGGCAGAGGCACCCGACTTCGTCCAGACCTGTTCGGACCGGGAGAGGACAAGCAGGACTTCTTCGTGTTCGACTTCTGCGGAAACCTCGAATACTTCAGCCAGGACCTGCCCGGTTCCGAGGGCTCCACCCAGAAATCGCTGACCCAGCGGATCTTCGAGGCTCGCCTCGGCCTAGTGACTGCACTCGGGGACTCAGAGCCGGATCTGCGTTCATCAACCACAGCAACGCTCCACGAAATCGTCGCCGGGATGAGCCTCGACAACTTCGTCGTCCGCAAGCACCGCAAGGCGGTCGAGCGTTTCGCCACCGCCGACGCGTGGACGTCACTGACGCCGGAGGACGCCGAGGCTGCGTTCGCACTTGCCGGTCTGTCGTCCTCGCTACGCGACGACGACGAGGACGCGAAACGCTTCGACCTGCTGGTGCTGCGCCGCCAACTCGCCCAAATCGACGGCGACTTCGTCCTGGCCGAGCGGCTCCGCGAGACGATCCAGAACATCGCCTCCGCCCTCCTCGGCAAGACTGCGATCCCCTCGGTCGCGGAACAGGCCGTCTTTCTGGAGGCGGTCGCGGGCGACCAGTGGTGGGTCGACGTCACGCTCCCTATGCTCGAGGAAGCCCGCCGCAAGCTACGGGGGCTGGCGCGATTCATCGAGAAGATCAGACGCAATCCCGTGTACACCGACTTCGAGGATCTCGTCGGGGAGGGCGTCGAAGTCACCCTTCCTAGCGTCACCCCGGGCACGAACTTCGAGCGCTTCCGCGCCAAGGCTGAGGCATATCTGCGCGAGCACCTCGACAACCTCGCGCTCCAACGCCTACGCCGCAACAAGCAACTCACTCGCGGCGACCTCACCGAACTGGAGCAGATGCTCCTCGCCTCCGGCGGCCATCAGATCGACCTCGCGTGGGCCAACGATCAGACCGGCGGCCTCGGGCTCTTCGTCCGTGGCCTCGTCGGCCTCGACCGCGCCGCCGCGGCAGAGGCCTTCGAGCATTACCTCAGCGGCACGAGGTTCACAGCCGACCAGATCCGCTTCGTGAACCTCATCGTCGACGAGCTGACCCGCAACGGCGTCGTGGAACCGGCTCGGCTCTTCGAATCGCCCTACACCGACCACGCCCCCACCGGCCCGGAGTTCTTCTTCTCTGAGCCCGACGTCGAGGTCATCGTCGGGACGCTCCGGCGCATCAAGCAAACGGCATTGCCGGAGGAAGTGGCCTGACGTTCGGCGCGCGTCGGACGGCACTCGGAGACGTCCCTGCTGACTCTCAGGTCCACGTCTCGTCGTTGCTCTGCGAATGGCCTCCACGGTCCACGGACCGCCGTGTATTGAATGATGCCCTCCGTCGCTGGAGGCTCCCCCGTCACCGCGCGAGTTGACCGTCAGAGTTGTCGCCCCAGCACCACAACTGGCCGCCATTGCGCGTTCCGCATGCGTGTCGGATACGTCGCGAGATGGAATCCCACGGCCCCGGGTCGATCAGAGTGGGCTCCAACCCCCCGCCGCACCACAAGGACCCACCCGAACGGATACCGCACCAGGTGCCGTCCAAGCTGCTGAGAGCAGTCCAGTCGTCACCGGCATGCTCGGGTATCGCGGACGTCTCGAGTTCGTAATCGTCTCCGACGGGAACCCAGTCGGCGTCTTCGCGCCAACACCACAACTCGCCCTGGAATCGAAGGCCGCACGACCTGCCCTCGCCCGGGGAGATCGCCGACCAGCCCGCGCCGTCGCCGATCCTCGTTGGTTCAGACCGTTCGACGCTCCATTCAACGGCGGTGTAATAGCCCCAGCAGTACAGCTCGCCAAAGTGGCGGATTCCGCACCACTGGCCGCCAAGCGCGCCGGACACGACCGTCCAGTCGTTGTCGGAGCCGATGCGCATCGGTTCGGTCACTCCGTAGAGCCCGTCGTTGTAGTGCGTGGGCAGCATGGCGCCCCAGCACCAGAGTCCTCCGTCTCGCAGACCGCAGGTCTCGGTGCCGCTGACGGCGAGCACGTCCCAATCGTCGACCTGGATGCGGGACGGGACCAAATGATCCTCGGTGTCTCCCACCCCCAGCTGACCGACTTGGTTCGCGCCCCAACACCACGCGCTGTGATCCCACCTCAGGGCGCAGGTGTGGCCACTCCCGGAGTAGACCCGCAGCCAGTCCACCCGACGTCCCACTCGGGTGGGTTCCCTACGGCTCAGACGATCGCCGAGTCCGAGCTGGCCGTCCTCGTTGTTCCCCCAGCACCACAACTGGCCACCGGCCTTGATCCCGCAGGTATGAAGGTCTCCGGTCGAGACCTGCTCCCAGTCGGCAGGCAGATCGCGGGCGGAGCGCCCCGGGTGTACCAGCGACGTCGAGACAGGTGGCGGCGTCGCCGACGCGACGCTCGCCTGGTTCTGCGCTCCGCCGGGGTCGGCGCTCCTGTCGGTGAGGTAACTGGCAGCCGTCACGACCGGACCGATGAACCGCAGATAGGCAGACAGGCGACGGGTCGCCTTGGCGGCACGCTCTCCCAGGACCGCCTGCGACTCCTTCGGGTATAGGTCAGCGAGGGCGCGTGTGATGGTCGCGGCGACGCGTTTCTCCGTCGCGACGCCGTAGCACGAGGCAAACAGGGCGACCGCGTCCTCCACGGCTCTCGTGCTGACTATCGTTCGCCCGCAACTTGCGAGGGTCAACGCAGTGCTCACCTTCGCGTCCACTTCGGTCAGTCCAGCGTCGATGAGGACACGAGTGAGGATCGAGAGCAGGACCTGGACTCCGGACGGGTACTCGAGCCTGACCGTCGCCCCGGCCGCGGATTCCACGCCGGATCTGGAGAAGGTGAGGGCGATCTCCTCGCCCCCCAGCACGAGGTCGCCATCGCTGAGCAGTTCCTGCGCAACCTCCGCACCGGCGGCCGAGGTACGGGTGAACGCGTCAATCGCCGCCTCTTCCATACGCCGGTCGCTGCCGCTGTCGCCGACCTGCGTTGGTTGCGCCGAGGCGGCCCAGGCCATGGCGTAGCCACGGTTCACGCGAGCCTTGACCAATACCTGATCGGGATTCGCAGGGTCCGCTCCGACGCACCAGTGCGTGGGAGCATTTGCGGCGAACGACGGAACGACCGGCGCGGACGCCCAACCCGGCACGGCTGTGTCGCACGAAGGCGGATCGACGCGCTCGTCGAAGACGCTCGCGGACGAGTAGTAGATCGCCTCGGAGACCGAGTTGATTCCCTCGCCGATGCGATCTCGGATCTCCCGGCCTCCCTCGACGATGGGGGCCGTGGCCAGTGCCGACTTCTCGAGGAACTCGTCTCGCGCCGACGCCGCACCTGACACGAAGTCGTCCCATGCGGACAGATGTGGCACCACAGCCCGCACGGAACGTCGATCGGACGACACGGTCGACTCGACCATCTCCCATTCGCCGATCTCCTCATTGAAGTAGCCCAGCGTCGCGGTGAGACCGTCGGGAAGCGGTACGTGATATCGCTTGCTGATCAGCACTCCGCCGGTGGGCACGTCGCCATCGACCGTGATCTCGAACGGCGTTCCCGCGATGACGCCCAGGTCCAGTAGGCCATGCAGGGCGTTCCACGCGGCATCGCTCATCTCGAAGGATTGAACGGCGATCCCTTGGCCCGCCCCCGCTTCCACAGTCAGGCGGTCGAACGTCAGCTCCGTGCGACTCGTGACTGCGGGATCCACCTGGACGGCTGAACTCGTCGAAACGGCCGGTAACCAGCCGGTCTTGTGGCCAGCCACGGTCACCGAGATCGCCGCTCCGGCGTCGTCGCTTCGCAGGAGGTAGGTGTCACCGTCCGCGCCGGCGATCGGTGTTCCGTCCCGACGCCACGTGAGTTCGACCCGGTCGGGAGTGGGGGTCCATCCTCGGAGGTCGACGGTGAGGCTCGAGCCCACCCGTGCGCTCCCGGACAGGGCCACGGTCGTCGAGGTGAACTCCAGCAGGTCCGGTGGATTCGGAGTGGAGACCCTCACCGTGACGGAGGCCGATACGGCCTGCGCGATGAACGATGCCGTCTGCGCGGATACGACTCGGTACTCCGTGACTCCACCGCCGGGCGTCCTGACGAACGAGAAGCCGCCGGCACGTGACAGCCCAATCCGGCCTCCATCGGTGACCCACGACTTTCCGACACGTCGTTGAAGCGACACGCGAGATCGGGAATCGAAGGGATGCACGCGTCCGGTGATCGTCGTTGCCTGGCCCGCCGTGAGGTCATTCGGCGTGGCGCGCACCTCAACGCTGGCCCGTCGCCACACCGTGAGTGCTCTCGAGCTCGAGACGACTTTCCTCAGCCCTCGAGGAGTCGCAATCCTTGATCGGAGTTGCCACGTCCCCGCCCCACTGGCCGTGAAGCGCACTCGAAAGGTCGACGACTTCGTCACACGCATTGCGCCGACGACCTTCCATGTGCGTCCGAGCTTGCGTTCGACCACCACCTTGCGTGCCTTCGACGAAGGCCGAACGCGTCCGCTCGCCGTCACGCCCTGGCCGGCCCTGGCCGTCGATGCCGACAACGACAGCGAGATCTTGGCCGGTTTCGCAGCGGCCTGGGCAGGAGTCACCCCGGCGAGCATCCCGATGGTCAGCACAATCGTGACGGTGAGCGACCAGCCGAGACGTCTCGCCACCCTCATCATGGGGCGACCCTATCGAGGGTCCGCGCGAGCCGAGAGTAATTCGTGAAACGACCATTCATTCGAGCCGCGGTGGTCCGCCAACCCCCGCTCGTGCGCCTACGTCACATGACTCATGCCCGGACCTTCCAGTCCGGGCAGATGGCTCAAGCCCCGCCCCGCGCCTCGGCGTGAGTGTGGAGGACAAGCAGTCGTCCCCACATCTCAGGAGCACACCATGAACGCACGACACACGCTCAGCGCGCGACGCACGTGGCTGATGCCGATCCTCATAATCGTCGGGCTGGCGGCGGTCCTGCCGTCGATCTACCTCGCGGGCACGGTCGATCCGCAGGAGCACCTGTCCGGCATGCAGGTCGGCCTGGTGGTCGAGAAGCAGACCGCGACGGCAGGCCCCGAGGTCGCCAACAAGGTCGCGGCGGCGATCGAGGCGGGGGCGGCGAGAAGCTCGCCGTCACTCGGATGAGCCGAGACGAGCTGGCCACCGCGATGCAGGAGAACAGCGTCGCCGGCGCGGTGGTGATCCCCGCGGACTTCGATGCGTCGATCGCCAGCCTGCTGCCCGGCTCGGAGAGCGTCGCCGTTCCGACGGTGACGATCCTCAACAATGCCGGGGACGGCGGGCTCAGCACCGGCCTGCTGGTCGGCAACCTCACTCCCCTGCTGCGAGGCGTCGCCGACGGCGACTCCGACGGTCGCCGTCGACGTCCTCACTCCGCAACAACTGGAGATCGCCCTCCTCGCCGCCGAGGGACTGACCAACAAGCAGATCGGCGAGCGGCTCTACCTCGCGCCGCGCACCGTCGGCACCCATCTCTATCAACTGTTCCCGAAGTTGGGCATCACCTCGCGAGCCGCCCTCCGTGACGCCCTCGCGGGCATGCCCTCCGCTCCGCTGGCGGACGCCCACGCCGACGAGTAGCCGAACGCGGCCGGAGCAACGTGCGCGTGCCAGCGGTCCACGACGACGTTCCCAACACGTCAGTCGAAGGCGAGCACTTCCTCGTCGAGGTCGAGCAGGAGCAGGTCCACCGCACCCTGGGGCCGACCGGCGGCCAAGTACCTGACCTCGTAGTCGAAGTCGGACGTCCAGACGGGCCGGCCCGCAGCACGCTCGTCCCGGTATCGAATGCGGCCGGCGATGACATCCGGCGAGGTGGACACGACGGTCACATCTTCGATCGTGAAGATCGGACCGCGGTCGTCGGTCCACTGCACGCCGACCAGGCCGGCGCGGAGGATCGCGAACTCCGCGTCCAGGCCACGGCGCCGCGGCGCCGTCACGAGTCGGGGCCGTAGACGGCGAACTCGGGCAGGCCGACGACGTCGAAGGTGTGCACCGAGAGACCGAGCGCGGTGGTGTCGTGGCTGGCGAGCCTCAGCCGCGCTGCGTGACCGGCGTCCGGCCTCCCTGCCTTATCGCCGATCACGCTGCGGCGCCAAGGAGATTGCCCCGTTGCTTGGTTTGCGTGAAGTGCAGCAGTTGCGAAGTACGCGAAGGGTGATGGGCAGGGCGACAAGCCCCACCAGCAGCCACAGCCCGAGGGTCTCGAAGTGACGATGGACCAACGTAGTGATCGAAGCTGCCGAAAGCACCACCAACAACACTGGCGCGAGGCCCTCCACATCCAGCAGGACCAGCAGAACGCTGCCGACCGCCAGAGCAAGGTTCGTCGACGGACTGAGTTGAACGTCCGCCCGATCCGCCATCTCTGCCCCCTCAGCGCTCAATCATGCTGTCGCTGTATTCGAAATCGATCGCTTGCCCGGCAAGCCACTCGGTGAAGAGGCCCCCGAACATGTGCGTCGCATTCTGGATCACGAGTTGGACGATGTCTACGAGCGGGTGGGCGTCCAACGCGTAGCGAAGGTGCGGCAGCTCTGAGGACGGGACCCGAAGATCGATGTTGTGCTGAAGCGCCCCGTACGGGGCGGTCTGGTCCTCACCGTGCACGCACAAGTCGCCAGCCGCATTGGTCCAGACTTCCAGCCGCAGCACCCCCGCCCACGCCGTCCTGGGCGGGAGGAACTCGCGGAATCGACCGAAGACCTCGTCGAGTGTTTCCATGGCCAAGTCGTCGAAGTCGATCCCCTGGAACGAGGCGTCCAAGCGCCGCCGCGCGGGGAGGTACTTCATGTGAAGCATTTTGTGCGCACGGGCCGGATCGATCAGGGTCAGAGTTGAGTTGGTGGCGATGTTCCACGCGTTGTCGACGTACTTGACGTAGCGGCCGTTGATGTCGGCACAGGCCCGCTCGATCAGATCGGGATACGGCTCGCCCTCCCGTTTGGTGACCGAGACCACGGCATCGACCAGCTCCGTTGGGAAGCCCTCGTCGAGGAGCTGCTCCGCGGTCACCTCGGTGTCCTCGAGGATGTCGTGAAGCCACCCGACGACCTCGAGTTCCGGACCGATCGAGCCACAGCCGGCCGCGATCGGAGCCAGGTGCGCCGCGGCATAATCTCGCCCCTGCGCGTCCACCTGACCCTGGTGCGCAGCTTTCGCCAGCGACTCCGCCCGCGCGACTAGCGCCTCCCTCGATTCACTCATTCGCACTCCTCTCTCCTACCCGCAGTTTCCCGGTTACCACCGACAGAAACCGGAAACCGGCAGTGGAGCATCCACGGGTCGTCCATGGCGAATCCCGCCATCTCAGTCCGCGGCGAGCAGGTCTTCCTCGAGATTGACCAGGAGCAGGTCGGCCGCGTCCTCCGGGCCGCCGAGGCCGAGCTCCACGACCTCGTAGTCGAAGTCGGAGGTTCGCACGGGGCGGCCCGGGGCGCGCTCGTCGATGAACCGAATCCGGCCCACGATGACCTCGGGGGCTCGTCCGAGAACCACCACGTCCTCGATGGCCAGCAGGGGCCCGTTGTCGTCGGACCGGCGCAGCCCGACCAGGCGGGCGCGGAGGATCGCGAACTCCGCGCCCAGGTCACGCCCGGGCCGGGCCGTCACGAGTCGGGGCCGTAGACGGCGAACTCGGGCACACCGACGACGTCGAAGGTGTGCACCGAGAGACCGAGCGCGGTGGTGTCGTGGCTGGCGAGCCTCAGCCCCGCCGGGGCTCCGGCGTCCGGCAGGAGCCGCCGCCCCTCTCCCACCACCACGGGCGCGACCGAGAGGCGCAGCGCGTCGACCAGACCCGCCGCCAGGAGTGACTGGGCCAGCCGGGCGCTGCCGTGGACCTGCAGCTCGCGACCCTCCTGCTGCTTGAGCTCGGCCACCTGCGCCGTGACGTCACCGGACAGGACGGTCGTCGGCGACCACGTGGCCTCCACCGAGCCGCGCGTGGCCACGTACTTCGGGAGGCCGTTCATGATCGCCCCGAACGGATGGTCGGTCATCTGGGGCCAGTCGCGGGCGAAGTTCTCGTAGGTCCGGCGGCCGAGCAGCAGAGCGTCCGCCTCGCCGAGCCAGCCCCCGACGAGCTCGAGGAACGACTCGTCGACGAAGGGCGCGAACCAGCCGCCGCGCGTGAACCCGTCGCTCGGGTCCTCGTCGGGCGCCCCGGGCCCCTGCGACACGCCGTCGAGCGAGAGGAACTCCTGGACGACGACCTTCATGCGTCTCACCTCCACGATGCGAACCCGGAACCGCCCGTTCTTGCTATCACCTCGCGGCGACGGAGGGAAGGGCACGACGACAGCCAGTCAGCGTCAACCGGTCACGATGGCGGGCGGTCAGCCGCCCGACGCCCGGCGCGGTAGCCCACCTCGCTCGGCGAGCGTCGGCCGTACCGCCTGTCGCCGAAGTCCACAGCCAGGGAGCGGTCGACCGGAACCGGGTGGAGCGACAGGGTCCGCACGTAGGCGGTCAGCAGAAGGCGCACGGTGGCGGACACGACGCGGCCCGGGTCCGGCAGGCCGTGGACCTGGCGCAGCCGTGGCGGGCTGAAGGCCGAGATGACCTGCGCATCCCAGCGGCGCAACAGTCCTGGGAGGCAGCGCTGGCCGAACGCCTCGATCAGGGCGGCGGCGATGATGCGGCCGTCCTCGTTCGGGGCGAACTCCCGCGCCTCATAGTCGAGAGCCCAGGCCCGAAGGTCGTCTGCACTCTGGGGCACATCACGCAGTTCCTGTCCCACCGCGACGGCACGCCAGAACCTCCAGTGCGCCTGGCGCTCGGCTGCGCTGAACGGCGATGCCCCGAGGGCTGCGGTCAGCTCGTGCGGATCGAGCGCAAGCGTGGACAACGTGTACACCGAGTCCGCGTTGCGCAGAGGGAAGTGCGCGTGGATCTCGTTGAGCCTCGTGATCCATGCACGGCCGACGTCCGAGTCAGGTCCGTGGTCGAGCAGGTGCCCGAAGAAGACAATGGTGTCGTCGTTGCGCTGCAGAGTCTCGCGCACGATGTCGCCGGTGCCCCGCCGATAGAGCGTGGAGGCCATCGTGGGCACGGCGACCTGTTTGAGGAACGCCACCGTGAACAGCGCATACACGACGGCCGGTCGGCCGTTGAGCGTCACCAGTGAGAGTCGAGCGAGGCGATCGGCATCGACGACGGGATCGAGCTCGGCCATCTGTCGACGGACCGTGCGGCCGAGCACACGCCTCACGAGACCGGCTCCAGATCCAGCTCGGTGCGGCCGGCCAGGTCGACCTCGAGGACGAGCCGACCAGCGTGATCCGCCAGCACCTCGGTCTCGACCGCCCCGCGGACGGCGTATCGGCCACCCGGGCGCGCACGGTCGATCGCGACCCGAGAACGCCTCGGGCCTGCGCCGGGGCGGAGAACGCAACGGAGCGCGTCGCCGTCCGTGACGGCGCGTGCCACAAGCACCTCGGGGTAGGAGGCGTCGGCGAGGCGCGGACCGTTCGACCACGCTTCCGGCAGGCCGTGGTTGACCAGGTCGCGCATCCCCGCGGCTCGTCCGAAGCGGGCCATCAGCGCGTAGAGGTTGCCCTGCACCGACACGTCCGCGTACCGCGAGACTCCGCCGACCCGCAGCATCGATTCGGTCGCGTCGAGGTGGTGCAGCACGTTCGAGGCCACGTCCTCGTCGCCGATCTCGCGGGCCGCCATGGCCAGCAGGATCTGTCCGAAGGCGTCACGCCGGAAGGAGTAGGAGCCGGCATCGCAGCGGTTGGCGATGGTCAGCGGCAGGTGGAACCGTTCGCCGTCGTGCCGCAGCACGTTCTCACGCATCAACCACCACGATCGATGGGCGAGGTCGGGAAGCGCAGGGTGCATCCAGAACGTCGTCGGGAGCCACACGCCGTCGCCCGCCCACGGACTCCACGACAACCCGAGCGTCTCCGACCTGACGCCGACGATCCTCCCGTCGGGTCGATGGAACTCCTCGAGGAAGGCCCTGCGGATCCGCTCCTCGAGGTTGGGGAACATCGTGGTGCCGTGCAGTCGGTCGTGCAGCACGAGCGTGTTGACCCCGAACGTGTTGCACACCGGGTAGATCCATCGGGGCTCACAGGAGTAGAGCGTGTACGGCGACCTGCGCATGTTGCGCTCGATCGACCTCGCGAGCGAGCTGAAGTCGTTCGGGTAGGCCTCGTCCTCCGACCAGCGGTACGTGAGCGCGCCGGGCTCGCAGAAGCGCCGGTCCTCCAGCACCTCGAACATGCCGACGGCCGCTCCCTGCCACCCGGTCAACATGATGTTGTCGGCGTTGTCGACCGGATCTCGGCCGCGTTCGAGTCGTCCCCAGGCATTCTCGAGCGCCCAGTAGCCCCAGACCTTCCGGTCCCCCATCTTCTGGATCGCCCTCGACTGCGCCTCGGTGAGATAGCCCGCGAAGGCCGGGGCGCAGTTGTACCGGTAGGTCGACAGGGCGTAGCCGAGGATGCACAACTGGTAGCGCAGGGCGGCTTCGCGGAACTGGTCGCGCCGGTCGAACCCGTCGAAACGCTCCAGGGGCTGCAGCGCCAGGTCGAATGCCAGACGCAACCGAGAGAGATCCTCCGGTGATGCCTCGCGCACCGGCAGGTCCGGCCGTGAGGGTATCGCCGTCACCTCGAACCGCACCTCGCACAGCATCTCGTTGGTGCGCGCCGCGAATCGACGTCGGCGGACGTGTCGTACCGAGTGCCACAGGAGCGACACCGCGACGACCGCGGGAACGACCAGCGCGACGCCGACGGGCGACGGCAGGTGCCCGTGACCTTGGGGCACGATCGCCACCATCGCGAGTTCGAGGCCCCAGACGACGAACGGAGCGACGTACGCGCCAATCATCCACCACACGAACACACTGACGACGAAGGCCACGAGCACCGCGGCGCCGTGCACGAGGTGCCCGTGGGCGAAGTGGGTGCCACCGGGGAGCATCAGCCCCAAGCCCAGGTCGACGAGTGGTTGCCGCCCGGTGAGCACCCCGGCCCAGCCCCCCAGCCACACCCCGGCGATGACCAGCCCGAAACGGGCCACCTTCCGCCGGGTGACCGGCGGCAGCAGCGGCGCCTCCTCGTTCAACAGCGGTACCGACAACTCGTGGGTTCTCACCTCGGTCATGACGCCCAGTGATCCGTCTGCGCGACGTATCGAGCCGCGGGCGGCAGTTCGTCGCGCGAGTCGTCGCCGACCCCGGCGACCCAGCGCACCGGCCACCGCACCAGCCGGAGCAGCCCAGCCGCGATGGCGACCGCAGCCACGCAACAGATCATGTCCACTCCAATCGGGAACTGCACCGTCGCAGTTCCTGAACTGTTGCAGTGGGCCCTCTCGACTGTCAAGATCCCTCCATGAGCTCGACCGCCGGTTCCGAACGTCGGTACGCGGGTGTCGCACCGGCAGATCGCCGGTCGGACCGCCGCTCGCGCCTCCTCCAGGCCGCCCTCGACCTGATCGGTGACGTCGGCGTGGTCGACGTGACCGTCGGCGCGGTGTGCACCCGGGCCGGCCTGGCGAAGCGCTACTTCTACGAGAGCTTCGACACCCTCGACGACCTCCTCTCGACCGCCCTGCAGGACGTCTTCGACGACGTCGGACGCGCCATCGAGAGCACCGAGAGCGCCGCTGGTGCCGCGCCGGAGACGGTGCTCACGGTCGCGGTCGAGGCGGTCCTGGACGGCATGGATGACCCGCGCGTGGCCCGGCTGTACCTCGAGTCAGCCGGAAACCGCACACTTCTGGCCACCCGCGACCACGCCATCGACACCTTCGTCGACCAACTCCTGCAGCGGATCGCAGGCAGCGACGTCGACGACCCGGCGGCCCAGATGATCGGCCATCTCCTGGTGTCCGGCTCGACCCACGTGGTGGCCCAGTGGCTCCGAGGCGATCTGGCGCTCAGCCGCGATGAGTTCGTCACTCAACTCGTCGAGGTCGGGTCGCTTGCGGCACTTCGACTTCGAGGTGCGTCATGAGCCAGGAGAACGCCCGAGCGTCAGGGTCCTGATCAAGATCACCGCGGCCAGACCTCGTCGACGACGTACTCCGCGATCGCGAGGCTCGAGGTCGCGGCGGGCGAGGGCGCGTTGCGGACGCTCGTGATGCCGTCCTCGTGGGTGATGCGGAAGTCGTCGACCATCGTGCCGTCGCGCTCGACCGCCTGGGCCCTCACCCCCGCGCCGGCTCGGACGACGTCCGCGGCGCCGATCTCCGGCACGTAACGCCGGGCCGAGCGCATGTACAGGCGCTTCGACATGGAACCCGAGACCTCCTTGACGCCCGTCCGCCAGTGCCGGGCCGCGAGGTGCCAGAAGCCGGGCCAGCCGAGCACGTCGCGCACGTCGGCCGCGCTCACGTCCGACCGGCGATAGCCCTCACGGCGCAGGCCGAGGACGGCGTTCGGCCCGACCTCCAGCTCACCGGAGACGCGACGGGTGAAGTGCACCCCCAGGAACGGATACTGCGGGTCCGGCACGGGATAGACCATGCCGCGCACGAACTCGCGCTTCGCGTCGGCGACCCGCATGTACTCGCCGCGGAACGGCACGATCCGCGGGGCCCGGTCACCCCCGGCCAGCTCTCCGAGGCGGTCGGCGTGCAGGCCGCCGCACAGGATCACCCGGGCGACCGCGTGGACACCGCGGTCGGTGACGACGTCGATCCCGCCGGGGCGGCGCCGGAGCCCGGTCACGGTCGTCGAGAGCTCGATCGACCCCCCGGCCGCGACGACGTCCGCACCGTACGCCTCCGCGACGGCCACGTAGTCCGTGATCGCCGTCGCCGGCGAGTGCAGCGCCACGAGCCCCGCGGCATGCGGCTCGATCTCGCGGATCCCCGCGCCGTCGACCCGCCTGAGGCCCGGGACGCCGTTCTCGCGCGCCGTGCGCTCGAGCGCGTCGAACCGGCCCAGCTCGTCCGGATCGACGGCGACCACGAGCTTGCCGCACTCGACGTAGGGCAGGCCACGCTCGGCGCAGAACTCCTTGAGCAGGTCGCGGCCTCGCGTGCACAGTCGCGCCTTGAGACTGCCCGGCGCGTAGTAGATGCCGGCGTGGACGACTCCCGAGTTGTGCCCCGTCTGGTGACTCGCGAGCCGCGACTCCTTCTCGAACACCACGACACGCGTGCCGGGACGGCGCAGGCCCAGCTCACGCGCGACGGCGAGTCCCACGATGCCGCCGCCGACCACGCCGACGGTCTCGTCGCTCACCGAACCTCCCCGCGGTACAGCACGTGACGTCGCAGCGAACTCTCCTCCGGCACCCGCGGGTGGTCGAAGTCGTCCGCGGGATCGTGCGTCATGCCCAGCCGCGTCATCACGGCGCGGGACGGGGCATTGTCGACCGCCGTGAACGAGACGACCTCCCCGAGCCCGAGCCGGGAGGCTTCGTCGAGCGCCGCCGTCGCCGCCTCGGTCGCGTAGCCGTGACCCCACGCCCAGCGGGCGAGCCGCCAGCCGACCTCGGTCGCGGGCCGGCCGCGCACGATCGCGCGCACCTCGTCGGGCACCGGATTGAGGCCCGTGAACCCGGCGAACCGACCGGAGACCTCGACGGCCCACAGCCCCCAACCGGTCTCCGCCAGCCGCGTCTCGATGCGATCGGCGAGCGCGTCACTGGTCGTTCGGTCGAGGACCGACGGGAAGTAGCGCATCACCTCGGGGTCGGCATTGAGGTCCGCGAACGGCTCACGGTCCTCGGGACGCCACTGGCGCAACAGGAGCCTCGGCGTCGACAACTCTGACATGGCCCCCAGCCTAGGGACGTGCCACGATGTGGCTCAGGTCACACTGGAGGTGTCCATGTCCGGCTCCCGCCCGCTCCGTCCGCTGCTGCTCGCCGTCCTCACCACGATCCTCACCGCCGCCTTCCTCGTCGCGGCTCCCGCAGCCGATGCGGGCAACCGCGGCGGTCACCACGGACACCACCATCGGTCCGCCAGCTACTACGTGGCGGTCGGCGACTCGCTCACGACGGGCTACCAGCCGGGCGCCGGCAACGATCTCGACGGCGGGTTCGTCGGCGGCGTCTACGACTCCGCCCGCAAGACGTGGCACAGGCTGCGCCTGCAGAACGTGGGCTGCGCGGGGGCGACGACGACCTCCCTGCTCACCGGGACGGGCTCGTCGTGCGCGTACCCCGAGGGGAGCCAGATCGCCGCGGCCGAGGCGTTCCTGAGGAAGCACCGCGGGAAGGTCCGGCTCGTCACCGTGACGATCGGCGCGAACGACGTGCAGAAGTGCGTGGGCCGCGACCTGTCGATCGACCTACCCTGCCTCGGCGCGGGCATGGCGGCCGTCCAGCAGAACCTGCCGACGATCGTCACGCGGCTGCGGGCGGCCGCTCCCCAGGCGCGCATCGTCGTGGGCCACTACTACAACCCGTTCCTCGCGGCCTGGCTCGCCGGTCCGCAGGGACAGGCGCTCGCGCAGTACTCGACCACGCTGCTGGCCCAGTTGAACGGCTACATCGACAGCGGCGCCACGGCGGGCCGGGCGAAGGTCGCGCTCGTCGACGAGCGGTTCAAGAGCACCGACTGGACGATCGTGTCGGCGCCGGGCCTGGGCGACGTGCCCACGAACGTCGCGACGATCTGCGCCTGGACGTGGATGTGCGCGAAGTCCGACATCCATGCCAACGACGCGGGCTATGCCCAGATGGCGATCGCCTTCCGGCAGGCGGCGCGGCTGCGGTGATTCAGGAGGTCGGCGGCTCGGAGTGATCGACCGACTCGGAGTGATCGACCGACTCGGAGTGGTCGTTGTCGATGTCGACCGCGCCGTTCTCGTCCTCGCCCTCCCAGGGCTGGCGGGCGCGCTTGGTCATCTTGGTGAACGACCACAGCAGCAGGCCGACGACGACGAACAGGCCGAGCGTGTAGAGCCCGGCGAGCCAGCCGATCGACTGGTTGCCGTCGGGGTCGATCTTCACCGCGGCAAGCACCGCGGACTGCAACGTGGTCACGACTCCAGCCTAACCGCGGAGGCCGCAGGCCGTTCCGGCGGCCGCGTCACGCGAGCGACAGGAAGAGCTTCTCGAGGTCGGCGACCTGGTCGGCTCCCCCGGGCTCGGAGAGGCACTGCTGCAGGCCGGTCGCGATGATCGCGAATCCCGCCCGGTCGAGCGCCTTCGAGACCGCGGCGACCTGCGTCACGACGTCCTTGCACTCACGACCCGACTCGATCATCGTGATGATCCCGCCGATCTGGCCCTGGGCCCGCTTGAGCCGCTTGACGACGGACGCGAGGTCGGCCGGATCGATCGACGTCACTGTCCGGCCGAATCGGCCCCGGCCGGAACGAGACCCAACTGACCGCCATGCCCCGCACACCACTGGTCGCGCGGCACCGCAGCACGGACCTGGTCGAGATGGTCGCCGCAGCCCTTCCACGTCGTCTTGCCGCAGGCCTGGCACGGTGCCGGTGAGCACATGGTGGATTCCCTTCGTCGTGATCCTTACGCCCGCACCCTACCCCCCTGGGTATCGAACCTGTCGCCGTGACGGCCGCGCCCCGGCCTGTGGAAATCCGGTCGACAGGCGCGAACGGCACGCGTGAGGCTGCGAGAATGCTCCGACTCCTCCTCGCCGTGCTCCTCGCCGCCGGTCTCGCCGCGTGCGGCAGGGCGCACGCCCCCGTCGAACACTCCCCTGCCACCGAGAGACTGCTGGCGTTCGCCCGCAGACCCATTGTCGAGATCGATCCGACCGACGCGCCGAAGCCGCCGCAGGGTTTCACGCGGGGCGAGGTCCGTCGCCTGGCGACCTGGCTGGCGGACGCCGCAGGCCGCATCGACGAGCTCACGGGCGTGGCGGACGTCGACCATCGCAGCGCCGCCGACTCCACGTTCTCCGCGCTCGACATGCGTTCGCGCGTGGAGTTCTCGCGGCTCATGGACCGGGTCTCGCACGAGACGCGCGAGATGCCGGTGGCGTGGGTCGTGGCGGACCGCTTCGAGCGCGGCTCACGACCGGTGGGCCCCGCCCGCGTGGTCAAGGCGGCGTGGGACGTCGACGCGCAGGCCGGTTGGTTGCAGGTCTCGCTGCAGGTGGTGCGTGCCCACCTCACGGCGCGGGGCGAGCCGATGCTGGTCGACCGGACCTTCGTTCTGTCCAGCAGCGGTCTGCGACCGGACCCGATCGACATCGGCGTCGCGGCCAGCGTCTCGGGAGTCGACCGATGCCACCTCGTCTCGACCGGCCTGTTCCGTCCCGAGCACGACCGCGCCGAACTGGAGCGGAACGCGGCGAGGATGGAACGCGAACTGGCCAGCACCACCGTCACGCCACCCTCCGGCGACGACTTCACCGCGGGGTGTTGAGTCAGCGCAGGCCGGCGAAGAGGTCGTCCTCGGGAACCTGGGTGTCGACGTGCGACGTCACGAGCTCGTAGTCCTCGGTGGGCCAGGCCTCGGCCTGGACCTCCCGGGGAACGGCGAACCAGAAGCCGTTCGGGTCGATCTGGGTCGCGTGGGCGATGAGCGCGCGGTCGCGGACCTCGAAGTAGTCCGAGCACGGCACCCGGGTCGTGACCCGCGACTCCGCCTCCGGATCGAACTTCCACGTCGAGAGGCGCTCGGCATACGGCGACTCGAGGCCGTGACGCTTCATCGCCTCGTCGATCGCCGTGATCCGCTCGTACGACCAGCCGTGGTGGTAGTAGAGCTTCTGCACCTGCCACGCCTCGCCCAGCTCGGGGTACCGCTCGGGATCGGCCGCCGCCTCGAAGGCGTGGACGCTGATCTCGTGGCACTTGATGTGGTCAGGGTGCGGGTAGCCGCCGTTCTCGTCGTACGTCGTCAGCACGTGCGGACGGAACGAGCGGATGAGTCGCACGAGCGGCGCCGCCGCCTCCTCGAGCGGGACGAGCGCGAAGCAGCCCTCCGGCAGCGGCGGCTTCGGGTTGCCCTCGGGCCAGCCGGAGTCGACGAACCCGAGCCAGTCCTGGGCGATGCCGAGGATCTCGCGGGCCTTGTCCATCTCCTCGCGCCGGATCTCGGAGATCAGGTCGGGATTCTCGAGGATCCCGGGGTGCTCGAAGGCCGGATTGAGGATGGAGCCGCGCTCGCCGCCGGTGCACGTCGCGACGTGCACGTCGACGCCCTCGGCGACGTACTTGGCGGTGGATGCGGCACCCTTGCTCGACTCGTCGTCGGGGTGCGCGTGCACGTGCATGAGGCGCAGGCGGCTGTCAGGGGTCTCGACCACGTGCCCCAGTCTTCCACGCCCCTGAGACACTGGAAGCGTGACCGACCTCGCCGACCGCTACGGACGACACCGCCGCACGCGACCGCGGTGGTTCTGGCCGGTGATCGCGACGATCGGCATCACCCTGGGCGTCGCGTGGGCGGCGTGGGCCTCGTGGTCCGACGTGCCCCCGTACCAGGCCGAGGTGCACTCCTACGACGTCGTCGACGACCAGACGACGACCGTCCGGCTGGACGTCTACCGCGACGAGTCGATCGCCCTGACGTGCACCGTCTACGCCCAGGCGCACGACAAGACGGTCGTCGGCGAGAAGGCCGTCGACGTGCCCGCCACGGGGGCGGACCATGTGCGTGTCGACGTCGAGATCCGCACCGAGCGCCGCGCGGTGACGGGAGTATTGGACTCCTGCGAACCGAAATAGGCTGGTAGACTCATAGTTTCACCCCGGGGCAGACCCGGGGTGTCGCACGTAGTGAGGAGTACAGCAATGTCGACCGAGACCGAGACCATCTGGGTGACCCGAGAGGCCTACGACCGCCTCGTCGCAGAGCTCGACAACCTCAAGAACGTCGTGCTGCCCGACGTCGTCGCCAAGATCGCCGCTGCCCGCGACGAGGGCGACCTGAAGGAGAACGGCGGCTACCACGCCGCCCGCGAGGAGCAGGGCAAGACCGTCGCCCGCATCGACGCCCTCGAGGACAAGCTCCGTCGCGCCGAGGTCGGCGAGGCTCCGGCCGACGACGGACTCGTCGAGGCGGGCATGAAGGTCACGATCCGCTTCAAGGGCGACACCGACACCGAGACGTTCCTGCTCGGCTCGCGTGAGCTGCTCTCGATGGACTCCAGCGTCGACCTCGACGTCTACTCGCCCACCTCGCCGCTCGGCGTGGCGATCATGGGCAAGTCCGCCGGCGACTCCGCCTCCTACGAGGCGCCCAACGGCGCCACGCTCGAGGTCGAGATCGTCGACGCGACGCCGTTCTGATCGCTCAGTACAACTCGTAGCCGAGCTCGGCGAGCCGTCGACGGACGTCCTCGCGGTGCTCGGCGCCACGCGTCGCGACCTGCAGGGCCACGTCGACCTCGCGCACGCCGAGCGCCTCGGCACCGCGGTCGTGGTGCACGTTGAGGATGTTGACGTCCATCTGCGCGAGCGCGGTGAGCAGTCGCATGAGCTCGCCCGGGCGGTCCGAGATCCGCACGTGGAACATGAGGAACCGACCCGACGACGCGAGGCCGTGCCGGATCACCTCGAGCAGCAGCAGCGCGTCGATGTTCCCGCCGGACAGCACGGGCACCACGGGTCCGGGGAACCGGTCGGGCTGGTCGAGCAGCGCCGCGACGCCCACGGCCCCCGCGGGCTCGACGAGCATCTTGCCGCGCTCGAGCAGCCCGATCAGGGCTTGGCTCATGGACTCCTCGCTGACCGTGACGACGTCGTCGAGCAGCTCCGTGACGATCCCGAACGGCACCTCGCCCGGGCGGGCCACCGCGATGCCGTCGGCCATCGTCGCGCCCATCGTCGCCTGCACCGGCATGCCCTCGGCGAGTGAGTCCGGATAGGCCGCCGCCGCCTCGGCCTGCACGCCGACTACCCTGACGTCCGGCCGCTCGGACTTGACCAGTGCGATCCCGGCGGCCAGCCCCCCGCCGCCGAGCGGCACCAGGATCGTGCCGACGTCGGGCTTCTGCTCGAGGATCTCCAGGCCGACGGTGGCCTGCCCCGCGACGATGTCGACGTGGTCGAACGGATGGATCAGCGTGGCGCCGGTCTCCTGCGCGAACGCCCCGGCCTCGACGAGCGCCTCCGTGACGCCCGAGCCGGCGAACCGGACGTCGGCCCCGTAGCCGAGCGTGGCCTGCACCTTCGGCAGGGCGGCGCCGTGCGGCATGAAGATCGTGGCGCTCGCGCCGAGCTTCGCGGCGGCGAGGGCGACCCCCTGGGCGTGGTTGCCGGCACTGGCCGCGACGACGCCGCGCTCGCGCTCGGCCGGGTCGAGCCGCGCGATCCGCGTGTACGCGCCGCGGATCTTGAACGAGCCGGTGCGCTGGAGGTTCTCGCACTTGAGGTGGACGTCGCGACCGGTCAGGTCGTGCAGCCAGCGCGAGTGCGCCATGGGCGTGACCTCGCTGATCCCGTCGAGCAGTTCCCGGGCAGCGCGCGCGTCATCGAGGTCCACGTCCGCCAGCCTAGGACTCCGGCGCCGGGTCGCCGAGATCGCGGGACTCGTCGCCGAGGACTCCGTCGGTCCCTGGTGGCTCATCGGCCGCGAGGTGACGCACGACGCTGTTGATGCAGGCGGCGAACGGCACGGCCAGCAGCGCACCCACGATGCCCGCGACCACGACGCCCGCGGTGATCGCGAAGATGATCGCGAGCGGGTGCAGCGCCACGATGTGTCCCATCAGGAACGGCTGCAGGACATGGGCCTCGATCTGCTGGACCGCGATCACCCCGCCGAGCATCAGCAGCGCCGTGACGGGGCCCTGGGCGACGAGCGCCACCAGGACCGCGACCATGCCCGAGACGAGGGCACCGATGATCGGGACGAACGCCCCGAGGAAGACCAGCACGCCGATCGCCGCCGCGAGCGGGACCTGCAGGACCAGCGCCACCGCCGCGATGCCGATCGCATCCACGAGCGCGACCAGCACGGTCGCCCTGACGAAGGCGGTCAGCGACGCCCACGCGGCCCGGCCCGACGAGCGCACCTGGGACTGCGACGCGCGCGGGAAGATCGTGACGACCCACGACCAGATCCGCTCGCCCTCGTAGAGGAAGAAGAACAGCGAGAACAGCGCGATGAAGAATCCCGCGACGAAGTGCCCGACCTGCGTCCCCACCTCCGTCGCCTGACGGATCACCGACTGGTCGCTGGAGGAGATCGAATTCTGCAGGCGCTCGATCCACTCGCTCAGCTGGGCGTCGGACAGGTGCAGCGGTCCGGTCCTGGCCCAGTTCTGCAGTTGCGCGATGCCCTCGACGACGCTGTCGCGCAGGTCCTCGAACTGGGTCGAGAGCTGCTGGCCCACGAGTCCGATCAGGCCGACGAGCGCGATGACGAGCCCGAACACGATGATGAACGTGGCCAGGATCCGGGGCAGCCCCCGGTCGGACAACCAGTCGACCCCCGCGATCGTCAGCGCCGTCAGCAGGACGGCGATCGCGATCGGGACCGTGACCTCCGAGAAGTGGCCCAGCACGATGGCCAGGAAGTAGCCGGCGGCGCCGATGACGACGACGCGCCATGCCCACGCCGCAGCGATCTCGACTCCGATGGGAACCTGATAGCGGTCGTGACCGCGGCGGGCCTCGTTGCTCACGCTCCGAGGCTACGGGAACACCTGCCGCCCGCACGGCGTTGTGCAGGGCACAGGAGGCTTTCATGCGATTCGGATTCGACAAGACGACCCTGCCCACGCCCGATGCGGCGCTGCCGGGACGCGACACCCGCCCCTTCACCGTGGGCGACCGTCACCTCGTGACGGGCAACCCCATCGAGACCGACGGCCCCGAGGGCTTCGGGGTCGCCGTGTTCGGCCTCGGCTGCTTCTGGGGCGAGGAGAAGACGTTCTGGGAGCAGCCCGGCGTCTGGTCCACCTCGGTGGGCTATGCCGGCGGGATCACGCCCAACCCCACGTACGACGAGGTGTGCACCGGACGCACCGGGCATGCCGAGGTCGTGAAGGTGATCTTCGACCCCTCGGTGACGTCCTACGCCGACCTGCTGAAGGTGTTCTGGGAGAACCACGACCCCACGCAGGGCATGCGCCAGGGCAACGACCGCGGCTCGCAGTACCGCTCGGTCATCCTCACCACGACCCCCGAGCAGCAGACCGCCGCCGAGGAGTCCCGGGACGCCTACCAGAAGCAGATGACGACCCACGGGTACGGCCGGATCACGACGCAGATCAAGCCGCTCGACGACTACTGGTACGCCGAGGAAGGCCACCAGCAGTACCTCGTGAAGAACCCCTACGGGTACTGCCCGCTGCACGCCACGGGGATCTCGTACTCCTGAGTCGGGTGTCGAGGGCCGCGTCCCGATCAGTGTCCGATCACGGCACGACGACGGCGCGGCCCAGGACACGACCCTCGTCCAGGTCGCGATAGGCCTCGACGACGTCGTCGAGGCGATACGTCCGCGTGTGGACGGCCACCCGGCCGGACCGCGCCAGGTCCAGGACCGCGTGCAGGTTGGGCAGGGTGCCCCAGAACGGGGCGCTCGCGCGGACACCGAACGGCACCAACCCGTGCGCGAAGGCCAGCCGGCCTCCCCCGGCACCCACCATCGAGATCGAGCCACCCGGGCGGACCACCTGACGCGCCAGGTCCAAGGTGGTGTCCGAGCCCACGAAGTCCAGCACGACGTCGACGCGGCTTCCCCCGGTGACCTCGCGCAGTGCGGACCTGGTGTCGGCGTCGCCCGGAAGGACGTGGTGCGCGCCGACGCGCGCCGCGAGCTCGCGCTTGTCCTCGGCCAGCTCGCTGACCACGACGGTCGCCGAGGTCGTCGCGCGCAGGATCTGGATCGCGACATGACCGAGTCCTCCCGCGCCGATCACCAAGGCGGTCGAGCCGGGGCCCAGGAGATCGCGTTCGGCCTCGATCACGTGGTACGACGTGAGTCCGGCATCGGTCAGGCCCACGGCCGCGACCGGGTCCAGGCCGGCCAGGGGCACCAACTGTCGCGGGTGGTCGACGAGCACGAACTCGGCCACTCCCCCCGCACCGCCCAGACCCAGCCGCCGGACTCCCGACGCCTCGACCTGGTCGCAGTAGTTCTCGGCGCCGGTACGACACACGTCGCACCGCCCGCATCCCGCCGCACCGTAGACGGCGACCTGCTCGCCGAGCGCCACGGAGGTCACCCCCTCACCGAGCTCGACGACCTCGCCGACGACCTCGTGCCCGATCGCGAACGGCAGCGGCCACCGGAAGTCGGCCGGGTCCCGCGTCATCAGTCCCAGGTCGGTGTGGCACAGGCCCGCCGCGAGCACCCGGATCAGGACCTGACCGGCCGCGGGAACCGGTGTGGGCACGGTGACGACGGCCGGTGGAGCGCCGAACGCTTCCAGGAGCAGTGCCCTCACGTGTCAGCTCCCGCACCAGTCATCTGGACAGACTATGACACTGACGTCAGTTTCAACTGATGGGCGGAGCGCGCAGCGCACGGCAAACATGCACTCTGAATGATTCGGCTCGGTAGAGTGCTACGGGTGCCGCCCACTGCGCTGACGACCGCGTCCTACCTCGTGCTGGGCCTCGTGCGCTTCGCGCAGAAGACCACACCCTACGAGCTCAAGTCGCTCGCCGAGTCGACCGTCGGTCCGTTCTGGGCGCTGCCGCACACCCAGATCTACGCCCAGTGCGACAAGCTCGTCGAGGCCGGGCTGCTGCACGAGGAGCGGCAGGAGGACGGTCGGCGCCGACGCACCCTCACGATCACCGACGCGGGCCGCGCGGCGCTGCGGGGTTGGCTCGGCGACGACACGTTCGTGCCGATCGAGGCGCGCGACCTCGGCGTCCTCAAGCTGTTCTTCGGCGCGGACCCCGACGTCCTGGGTCCCACGCAGGTGCGCGAGCACGAGGCGATGCTCGCGAAGTACGAGCAGTGGCGCCGGGACTTTCCGGCCGACACCCCCGCCGGAATCCTCGGCGCGCTCGAGTTCGGCGTGCAGTACGAACGCTGGATGGTCGAGTTCTGGAGTTCTCGCATGAGGACCTCCAAGAGTGGTTACAGTACAGACTGAACCATTCAGGAGGAACGATGAGTCTCGGGAACACCGCCCACGCAGATCGCGGCCGTCGCGAGCGCTGGCTGCAGCGCACCATCTGGACGATCGTCGTGGTCTCCGTCCTCTACGCGCCGATCGCGATGACCGACGTGTGGCGCTACCGGTTCGAGAACACTCCCCTGATCGGCGAGACGCTGCTGTCCCACGCGGTCTCGCCGCAGTACGTCGCAGACGCGCTCGTCACCCGCCTCGAACCGTACCGCCACAGCTTCTGGGCGATCCTCGTGCACTCCGTGCTCGGCGGGCTGCTGATGCTGCTCGGGCCGGTCCAGCTGCTCACCGCCCTCAAGCGCCGGCGCGGCGCACACCGCGCGACCGGTGTCCTCTACGCGGTCGTGGCCCTCGGCTCCATGGTGGGCGCCGGGATCTACCTGATCCGCACGCCCACGAGCGAGGTGTACTCCGGCGGCCTCTTCCAGGTCGCACTGTCGGCGATCCTGATCGGCACCGTGATGTCGGTCGCCTACGGCGTCTTCGAGATCACGCGCGGACGGCGGCAGACCCACCAACGCTGGATGGTGCTCAGCTATGCGTTCCTGTTGACCGCTCCCCTGCTGCGGATCGAGTGGACCACCCTGCCGACGCTGTGGCCCGGCCTGTCGATGGACGAGATCAACCGCATCGGCTCGATGACCCTCGGCGGACTCGTCGCCTTCGGCGCACTGTGCGTCTCGCGCGCCCTCGACCGGCGGCCGAGCGTGCGCGGCGTGACCGGCACGTGGGCGCCGTGGTCCGTCCTCGCTCCCGCTGCCGCACTCGGCGCGGTGATGCTGGCCGCGTGCGGGGCAGGGATGCTCGACGGCGACCCGCAGAACGCGCGTCAGTACTGGGGCTTCGTGGTGCCGTTCGTCGCGTGCGCCGCCGTCGCGATCGTCCGGTGGCGGCAGGCGGTGTCCGCCGGACGCGACTGGCCCGGCGAGGAATGGCGCATGCACCTGCTCGCGATGAGCCTGGTCCCGCCGGTGGCCCTCGTCGTCGGCTACGTGCTGGGCCTCGCGATGGGCCTGGACTGGCCGGCGTCGGTCGCCACGGGGCTCGTGATCGGCTGGGGCGCGATGGCCGTCTTCGCGACGATGGCTGTCAACGTCCGACTCGTGATGGCCGAGGTCGACCGCGAGCGCTCCGCATCGCGCGAGCGGCGACGCGCCCTGGTCGCGGCCGGCCGCTGAGTTCGGCGGAGCGGGCACCCGGGCAGACTGGGCCGGTGGGCTGGAGTCGTGAGGAACTGGAGTCGTTCGCCGGTCGCACGATCCCGGACGTGATGCCCGCGGACGTGCGGCTGCTGTTCGTCGGCATCAACCCCGGTCTCGTCAGCGCCGCGACAGGCCTGCACTTCGCCCGGCGCGGCAACCGCTTCTACCCTGCGCTGCGCGCTGCGGGCCTCATCGACACCGACGACCCGGCGCACGGCTCGGCGCAGCTGGCCGAGCGCGGCGTGGGGATCACGAACCTCGTCGCCCGCGCCTCGGCCCGGGCGGACGAGCTCGATCCCGCCGAGCTCGTGACGGGCGCCGTACGGATCGCCGAACTCGTGCGCGAGCGCAGGCCCACGGTCGTCGCGGTAGCGGGAATCACCTCGTACCGCACCGCGTTCGCGCGCCGCACCGCTCGCGTCGGCCGACAGCCCGAGGGGATCGAGGACGCCGAGGTCTGGGTCGTGCCCAACCCGAGCGGACTCAACGCCCACGAGACGGTGGCGTCGCTGGCCGCGGCCTACCGCGAGGTGGCGGTCGCGGCCGGTGTCCTCGACCCGCAGCCCTGAGTCACTCGGCGAGGACCGCGGGCATGGCGGCCTCGACGGCGGCGACCAGGCCGGCGGTCGCCTCCGCCACCGCGAGCCCCGGGTCGGTCAGCGCGTACACGACGCGCTGGGGCGCCTCCGCCTCGCGCGAGACGAGCCCGTCGGCGACGAGGTCCTTGAGCGTGGCCGAGAGCATGCGGTCGCTGATGCCGCCAACAGCCTGCGCCAACTCGCCGAAGCGGCGGGGCTGGTCACGCAGGGCGGACAGCACGAGTGACCCCCAGCGCGACGTCACGTGCCCGAAGACGGCCCGCGAGGGGCAGTTCGGGTCGAAGACGTCGAAGGGGACCATGGCTTGACCCTACCACTTACCCATGTATAGTGCTTACTAAACGTAAGCACCTAGGAGAACTCATGACCATCGCCGTCACCGGCGCCACCGGCGCGCTCGGCACCCTCGTCATCGACGCCCTGCTCGAGCGCGTTCCGGCGAACCAGGTCGTCGCCCTCGTGCGCGACGTCGCCAAGGCCACCCCGCTCGCAGCCAAGGGCGTCACCGTGCGCCACTTCGACTACGACCAGCCCGAGTCCCTCGCCCGCGAGCTCGACGACGTCACCGACCTGTTGCTGGTGTCGGGCAACGCCTTCGGCCAGCGCCTGGCCCAGCACAGCGCCGTCATCGACGCCGCGAAGTACGCCGGCGTCCGGCGCATCGCCTACACGAGCGTGCTGCACGCCGACACCGTCCAGAACCCGGTGGCCCCCGAGCACGTCGGGACGGAGCAGTACCTCGCCGAGGCGGGCATCGACCACGTCCTGCTGCGCAACGGCTGGTACCACGAGAACTACGTGCCGAGCATCGGCGCCGCGACGGCGACGGGCGCGATCCTGACCAGCGCGGGCGAGGGCCTCGTCGCCAGCGCCGCGCGGGCCGACTACGCCGAGGCCGCCGCGATCGTCCTGACGACGCCGGACGCGAAGCCCGTGTACGAGCTCTCCGGAGACGTCGCGTGGAGCCAGCAGGACCTCGCTGACGCGATCGCGGACGTGACGGGCCAGCCGATCGCCGTGGCCGCGGTCGACGCCGACGCCCAGAGCGCCGCGCTCAAGGAGGCCGGGCTCGACGACGGCACGATCGGCTTCATCGTGGGCGTCGACGCCGCGATCGCTGCCGGCGACCTCGACGACGTCACGGGTGAGCTCAGCGCTCTGCTCGGTCGCCCGACCACCCCGCTCGTCGACGTCCTTCGCGCGGGCGCCTGAGTGACGCGCCTCGTCGCGCCGAGCACGCCGGACCCGGCCTAGTCTCGAAGGCATGGAGCAACGACTCAGTCTCGTGACGCTTGGCGTGGCCGACCTCGGGCGGGCGCGGACGTTCTACGAGGACGGCCTCGGATTCGTGAAGGACAACCCCGAGGACGAGGTGGCCTTCTACCAACTCCCGGGGATCGTCCTGGCCCTGTGGACCCGAGCCGACCTCGCCGAGGACGCCCGGCTTCGGGACACCGGCGCGACGTTCAGCGGCATCACGCTGGCGCAGAACGTGCGCTCGCGCGAGGAGGTCGACGCCGTCATCGCGCAGGCGCAGGCGGCGGGCGCGACGGTGCTCAAGCCCGGGACGCCCACCGACTGGGGCGGCTACTCCGGCTACGTCGCCGACCCGGACGGCCATGCGTGGGAAATCGCGCACAACCCGTTCTGGACGATCCACGAGGACGGCCGCACGACCCTGCGCTGAACGCCCGCGGCGCTGGCAGAGACGTTCAAGGGGGCAATTCGGCGAGATCAGCCCTCGAACGTCACTGCCAGCGGGCTCAGTGGGCCACCGGGCAGACTCCGGCGGGCACCTCGGCGGGGCCTTCGTCCATCGCGGGGGGCTCGACGCCCGGGGCGCCGGGCGTGCGCGGCGTGAGCGTCAGGCGGAAGTCCTTCGGCACGATCGTGAGGCGCTCGTCGATCCTCAGGTCGTAGTCGCGCTCGCCCGCGATGTCGTACCGGTGGACGAGCCGGGCGAGCACGAGGATCGCCTCGTGCAGCGCGAACTGGCGGCCGATGCAGGCCCGCTCGCCCGTACCGAAGGGCTTGTAGATGTTCTTCATCCGGCCCTTGGAGTTCTCCGGCAGGAACCGGTCCGGCACGAACGCGTCGGCCGTCGGGCCCCACGCCGCCTGGTCGCGGTGCACCATCGGCAGCACGATGATCGCCCAGTCCTCGGGGCTCATCACTGCCTCGTGGTCGGTGCCCGCACCGATCGTGGTGGTCTCCCGCGGGGACCGGGCGAAGGCAGGCGCCGTCGGCCACAGTCGCAGCGCCTCGTCGAGGCACCGGCGCAGGTAGCGGAAGCGCGGCACCTGCTCGAACGTCGGCTCGGCCTCGGGGTCGTCGCCCAGCAGCGCGTCGGTCTCGGCCTGCGCCTTCGCCAGGATGTCCGGATCGCGCGACAGGTAGTAGAGCACGAAGCTCAGCGCGCCCGAGGTGGTCTCGTGGCCGGCGACGAGGAAGGTCAGGATCTGCTCGCGGATGTTCTGGTCGTCGAGCTTGGCGCCGGTCTCGGGGTGCGCCTCGTAGAGCATGCGGTCCAGCAGGTCGTCGTGGCGCTCCCCCGACTCGCGGCGCTCGCGCACCATCGTGTCCACGAGGTCGTCGACGTAGGCGCGGTACTCGGCGTTCTCCTCGTCGATGCGACGGGCGATCCGCTTGCCGCCGGGGATCGAGTCGAGCGAGGACTTGTTCATCCCGGTCATGAGCGCCGACACCATCGCGTCGACGAACGGGTGCCGCTCACGCGACGTGAACGAGCCGAAGTCACGACTGAACGCACACCGGCTGATCGTCTCCATCGTCAGCTTCGTCATGTCGGCGGTGACGTCGATCGGACCCTCGAGCGCGTCCCACACGGCGAACATCTCCGCCGCGGTCTCGAGCATCGTGTCGTGGTAGCCGCGCATCGCGCTCTTGGAGAACGCGGGCATCAGCACGCCGTGGGCGGTGTGCCAGTTCTGCTCCTCGTCGTACGCCGTGAACAGCGCGTCACCGACGAACTCGCGCAGGGCGGTCAGCGCGGGCGGCAGGTTCTTGTGGAACCGGGACTCGTCACAGAGCTCGGCCGCGAGGGCGGCATCGGCGACGAAGACGAACTTCTGCGCGAACACCCGGACCTCGAACAGCGGACCGAGCTCGGCGCCGACGCGCATGACGTTCGCGAGCGGCGTTCCCGTGCGCAGGTTGAGCGCGTCGTACGCGATCGGACGACGGCCCGGCGGGTGCGGGAACTTCTGGCCGCCCCAGGCGTTCTTGACCTTGAACATGCTCATGTCAGAGGCCGGCCTTCCCCGCGAACCGGCCGACGAGGCGCTGGTAGCGCGATCCGGCGATGCGGGCGATCAGGTCGATCGCGTACGCGTCGGCGCCGATCAGCACCTTGGCCTTGCCCTTCTCGACGCCCTTGAGGATCACCTCGGCCGCCTTGCGCGGGCTCGTGTGCGCGATCCTGTCGAACGACTTAGCGAGATCGTCGTGGTCGAGCCCGTCGACCTGACCGGCGTTGCGCGCGACGTTGGTCTTGATGCCGCCGGGGTGCACGCACGTGACCTTGACGGGCCGCTGCCGCGCGAGCATCTCCATCCGCAGCGCCTCGGTGAACCCGCGCACCGCGAACTTCGCCGCGTTGTACGCGCCCTGGGTGGGCACCGAGATGATGCCGAAGACGCTCGAGATGTTGACGACGTGGCCGTCGCCCGACGCGATCAGGTGCGGCAGGAACGCCTTCGTGCCGTTCACGACGCCCCAGTAGTCGACGTCCATGACCTTCTCGAGGTGCTTGAAGTCCATCGCCTCGATGTCGCCCGTGAAGGCGATGCCAGCGTTGTTGTAGACCTGATGGACGGCGCCGAAGTGCTCCGCGATCTCGTCGGCGTACGCGAGCACGCGCTCACGCTCGGTGACGTCGAGATGATCGGCCCGGACCTGCGCTCCCGCGGCCTTCAGCCGACGCTCGGTCTCGGCCAGTCCCGTGGAGTCCACGTCGCAGATCGCGACCTTCGCCCCACGAGCCGCGAGTGCCTCAGCGAGCGCCTGGCCGATGCCCGATCCGGCGCCCGTGACGACGGCGACCTTGCCTGTGAAGTACGACATACCCACCTCCAGATACCGACAGTATCTGAGTTGGATCGACCGTCAACTGTAACTCGCAGTTATTTTGACACTGGTGGTGTCACGATGCGCCGGGACGCCCTGCGCCGCGACGTCAGTCGTGACGGACGCGCGGGCGCAGCCGGACGTGTGGGAGCGGCGGAGCCGGGATGATCTGGTCGTCGTGACCGTCGACGTGGCCGAACCGTGCGGCCTGCGCCTCCCACTCCTCGCGAGCTCGCACGATCTCCTCGTGCGAGCGGCCGATGAAGTTCCACCACATGACGAGGTGCTCGTCGAAGGGCTCGCCGCCCAGCAGCATGACGATCGTGTCCTGCTCGACCTCGAGCGCCAGAACGGCGCGGCCGGGCGCAAGGTAGCGCAGGCCTCGGTGGGCGACCGGTGCCGCACCGACGCGGACGTCGCCGTCGACGGCGAGCACGCCGTACTCGAACGCCGGGTCCAGGTCGAACTCGTGACGGCCCGGCGCGAGTCGCAGCTCGACCCCCACGAGCGGCGTGTGCACCGTGGCCTTGGAGGTGGCGCCGGCGAACGTGCCGACCAGGACCGTTCCGGTCCAGCCCGACCCCTCGACGCGCGGCAGGTCGGGATGGTGCTCGAAGGCCGGCGGGCCGAGGCGGCGTCCCTCGGGCAGCGCGACCCAGAGTTGGACGCCGTGCATCGGCCCGGGCTCGCCGACCGTGAACTCCGAGTGCGACACGCCGTCACCGGAGGTCATCAGGTTCAGCTCGCCCGGTTGCAGGACGACGTCGCTGCCGAGGCTGTCGCGATGGCGGATCTCACCCACGATCGGCCACGTGACCGTCTGCAGACCGGTGTGCGGGTGGGGCAGGACCTGCATCGTGTGGTCGGTCGGACCGAAGTGGTCGACGAAGCACCACGCGCCGATCGTCGGCAGCGCCTTGCTCGGCAGGGTGCGGTGGACCAGGAGTCCACGCAGCCCTCCCAGCGGGACCTCGCGGGGTTCGATCGTGTGGTCGGCGGTCACGCGACCAGCGTAGTTCGCAGCCGGTCGACCGTCTCGTCCTCGCCGCCCCATCGGCGGAACCAGGCGACGGCGCCCCCTGGATAGGCGTCCCACGTGTCGAGCACCCCGGTGATCGCCTCGGCGGGCGTCGCGAAGTACTGGGTCGGCAGTTCGGCCCGGCGCGGCCCGTAGAGGCGACGGAATCGCGCCTCGATCTCGGCCTCGTTGCGTGCCGTGACGAGGTAGTCGTCCACGATCGCCCCACGATCGGCTCCGAGCAGGGCGAGCACCATCGCGATCGAGACCCCGGTGCGGTCCTTGCCCGCCGCGCAGTGCACGAGGGTCGGGCCCTCGGCGCGCGACACCGTGTCGACGACGTCGACGAGGTGACGCGCCGTGGTGCGCAGCATGAGCTGGTAGAGCTCGGCGAGGCTGTCCGGCGGTGCGACGCCCGGTCGCAGCGCGCTGAGCAGCGGAAAGTTGTGGACCGCGACGCCGGCGCCGGCGAGCGGATGCTGCGGCTCGGTCTCGGCCTGCGACCTCAGATCGATCACGACGGCCGGCGGCCAGACGATCCCGACAGGAGCGATGTCGTCGCCGAGCGGCAGGGCGCTGCGCAGGAGTCGCCCGGGCCGGATCGTGCCGCCGGCGACGGGCGTTCCACCGAGGTCACGCAGGTTGGGGACGAACTCGCTCACCGAACCATCCTAGGGAGCCGGTCCGACACGCTGGACCGCCTTCCTACACTGTTCGGGTGCCCCGACCCGTGAAGACGACCGCGAAGGCCGCCGCCGGTACGGCCGCGGTCGGCGTCGGGACGTACGGGTTGCTCGTGGGCGAGGCGCTGCTGGCACGGAGGCGGATCGGCACCACCGCGCACCGTCCCCCGTCGGGCAACGGCATCTACGGCGACGACCTCCCGGGCGAGCCGCTGCGCTGCCTGCTGCTCGGCGACTCGACGATGGTGGGCTATGGGATGACCACGGTCGACCAGACTCCCGCGGTGCAGATCGGGATCGGTCTGTCGCACGTGCTGGACCGGCCCGTGCACATCCGCAACGAGTCGGTCGTGGGTGCCCGGTCGAGCCACCTGCTGGACCAGATCGCCCTCGCGGAGGACCACCGTCCGCACCTCGCGATGATCCTGATCGGCGCCAACGACATCACCCACCAGGTTCCGGCCAAGCGTGCGGCCCGGCGGCTGGCCGCCGCCGTCGCCCGACTGCGCGCGACGGGCACCGAGGTGGTCGTCGGGACGGTCCCCGACTTCGGCACGGTCAAGCCGCTCCCGGTGCCGCTGCGCTCGGTCTGCCGGATCTGGAGCCGGCACCTGGCCCGCCGCCAGACCGTCGCCGCGGTCAGCGCGGGGGCACGGGTCATCTCGTTGGCCGATCTGCTCGAGCCGCTGTTCCTGATCAAGGGAGACGCCCTCTTCGGTGACGACCGGTTCCATCCGAGCGCCGACGGCTACGCCCGGTTGTCCGGGTTCCTCGTCGCCGCCGCGGTCGCCCAGTGGCGCACCCGCGGGGCGCTGCCGGTGCGGGTCGAGGGCGAGCCGACGGAGCAGATGCCCCTCGACGAGGCCGCCGAGTGGGCCTCCGAGCACGGTGGCACGCAGGTCGCCCCAGGTGGCGCCGGTGCGCGGCGGTGGGTCAGCGTGCGCCGCTTCCGGCGCTGAAATCGCCCCCGCACACCCCGTTGGGCTGACTTTCACCGCGATACGGCACACTCTGTTGTGCATGCCCAAACGCACCCCCACCGACACGACGGCGCAGGTCGCCGCCTGGTTCGCGCGCTGGCTGCGCGCCCACCGCGAGGAGGAGGGGCTGACCCAGGAGCAGCTGGCCCATCTCGCCGGGCTGAGCCGCAACCAGGTCCAGAACCTCGAGAACAATCGCAACAACAGCACGACGGGACGGATGACCGCCAACCCCGGCCTCGACACGATCCTGGCCCTGGAGTCGGCCTTCGGGATGGAGCTCGGCGAGCTGTTGGTGAGCGTGCGCCGGTACATCCAGTCGCACGGCGGGTCCGGCCCGACCGCCTGAGGTCACGGCGGCGGGTCCGAGCTGGCGCGGTCGAAGACCTCGGCCGCGTCGACGAGCGAGCGGGCGAGATGGCGAGCGGCCCCCGGGCTCAGGTCGTACGACTCGACCCGGCAGGCGAGCTCGGGAGGGTCGGCCGGAAGGATCCCGCGCAGGATCGCGATCCAGGCACCCTCGGGTGCGGCGAACAGCCGGGCATGCTGCTCGTCCTCGACGGTCTCGCCCGAGCGGTGGTCGTCGCACCACCAGGGGCAGTTGGTCAGCGGCGTCATGCGAGAAGTCCTATCAGCGGATTCCGACAGCGATCGAAAGCCTACTGTATTGTGCTTCTCGTCAGAATGTCCGCGCACGGGAGACGCCGAGGGCCCGCCACCTGGTCGGTGGCGGGCCCTCGTGCGGATGGGGTCAGTTGTCTCCGCGCAGGATGGCCAGGACGCGCAGGATCTCGAGGTAGAGCCACACGAGCGTGACGGTCAGGCCGAAGGCGGCGCGCCAGGACTCGCGCTCGGGCAGACCGGCGGCGATGCCGCGCTCGACGAAGTCGAAGTCCATGATCAGGCACAGGACGGCCAGGCCGATCGCGACGAGCGAGACGACCAGACCGAGCATCCCGAAGTCACGCAGGCCGCCGTCGTCGAGGACGCCGAAGACGCTCAGCAGGAAGTTGACCAGCATCACGCCGACGAAGGCGAACAGCGAGATCATGACGACCTTGCGGAACCGCTCCGTGACGCGGATGTTGAAGAACTTGTAGGCGGCCAGGGTGGCACCGGCGGCGACGAACGTCGCCAGGACGGCCTGGAACACGATCGTCGAGTCGCCCACCCACGTGGCGATGACCTTGGAGAACGCACCGACGAAGACACCTTCGGCCGCCGCGTAGGCGAGCACGAGCGCGGGGCTGATGATCTTCTTGAACGAGTTGACCATCGCGAGCACGAAGCCGATCAGGGCGCCGCCCATCGCGAACATCCACGCCCTCGTGACGGCGGACTGGTCGACCTGGCCGGCGTCGGTCCACATCTGACCGATCACGAACCACGCGAGGGTGGCGAACAGGACGACCGTGCCGATCGTGAGCGCGGTCTTCTCGACGACGGAGTCCATCGTCATGCGGCCCGTGGACGTGGGGGCCTGCGTGCTCGCCGGTCCGCCGGACAGGTCGATCTGCCACTGGGACGGATCGGCGACCTGGGTGGTGGCGCGGCCGTTGAACTCCGCGTTGTTGGCGAAGACAGGGTTGCTGCTCTTCATGGCTCCTCCGGGGAGATTCTGGCCCCGCGCGCCGGTGGTGGCGGGGTCGTTGGTTCTACCCTAGCCAACGCTCATGACAGTCGCGGCGTTCCCGTTCACCGCGACTTCTCAGGTGCGGCAGTCGCGGTGGCCTCGGCGGTCGGCGCCGCGAGCACGGCAGGCACCTTGATGAACGGCGCGGGACGGTCCTGGGGCTGCGCGCCCGTCAGCGGCGTGGTCGGGTCGTCGGGGCTCGACTCGGCCATCTGCATCGGGTAGACGTTCCAGGCCTTGGCCCCCGTCTCGAGCGTGGTCGGCACCCAGGCGCCGACGGACTCGCACTCCTCGATCTGCTGCGGCGTCGCGCCGAGGCAGCCGTTGCCGCCGGGGACGGAGGTCTGGATCGGCTTGCCGTTCTCGTCGAACAGCTGCACGCCCTTGAGCGGTGCGCCCTTCGCGTCGTAGGCGAAGATGTTGGTCACCTCGACGCCGCCGGAGAAGACACCCACGGACCCCACGTAGACGTCGGAGCCGTTGTCGTACCCGCTGGAGTATCCGTCGTCGTATGCCTGCCAGGCGTCGTTGAGGTCGCCGTGCGTCGGGACCTGGCTCAGTCCCGCAACGGTCGCGATGACGGCGACGGCGTTGCCGACCCAGATCAGCGCGCGCACCCAGGCGGGCCAGCGGCGCAGGCCGACGAAGACGCTGCCGGCCACCAGGACCGCCAGCACGATCCAGAGGGCACCGGACGAAGGCAGCAGGTCGCCCTCGAAGCCGAGGAAGGCGCCTGCCACCTGATAGGCGGCCCAGCCGCGCACGATCCACCAGGCCGGCCGCAGGGTCACGAGGAAGTCCAGCACGGTCGCGACGGCCGCACTCCGCCGCAGCGAGCGCTCGAAGTCGCGGCCCATCAGGGTGAACGAGCCGGCGATCTCGCGGATCCGGCCGGGGCGCTGCTGGCGGGTCGGCAGGCCGGCGGCGCCGCGCAGCTCGGCCGCGTAGGCGACGGGATCGGGCAGCTCGCGCTGGAGGTCCTCCGCGTACGCCTCCGCGAGGTCGGCCTCGAGGCCCTCGGTGAGCTCGTCGACCTCGTCGGCGGGCAGGTCCTCGAGCGCCTCACGGACGGCCGTCGCGAACGCGGCGATCTGGGCGGGAACGGTCGTGGCGTTCATGCGGCGTCTCCTTCGAGCAGGCGGTCCATCGTGCGGGCGAAGTCCGCCCAGGTCTTGCGTTGGGCGTCCAGCATCGTCCGGCCCTGGGGCGTGATGCCGTAGTACTTGCGGTGCGGGCCTTCTTCACTGGGCACCACGTACGAGGTCAGTGCGCCGGCCGAGTACAGCCGCCGCAGCGTGCCGTAGACCGAGGCGTCGCCAACCTCCTCGAGTCCGGCCGCGCGCAGTCGCCTGACCACGTCGTAGCCGTATCCGTCCTCGTGCTCGACGACGGCGAGCACCGCCACGTCGAGCACACCCTTGAGCAACTGCGTCGCATCCATGGACGGGACAGTACCACGCAGTGCGCATTACCGCGCACGGCGCACTGTGGTGGCGTGTCGGTATTTCTCAGGCGCCCACGTCGACGAGGTGGTGGACGAGGTCGTGCAGGCCGTAGGTCGTGAGGGTGGCGGCGGTGAACACCGAGCCGTTGGAGCGGTGACCGGGACGGGTCCAGTCGGCCGTCCGGTCCAGCTCGGCGGCGTACGCGTCGGCCGCCGCGGCGATCTCCTCGGCGACGGTCGCCGGGTCCTGCCGGTCGTAGCCGTCCTCGATCGCCGTCGCGTCCTGGTCCCAGTTCGCGAAGACCGGCTCGTCCTCCTCGCGGATGAGCCTCGACCGCTCCGCGAAGAGCCGCAGGACGTCACGGACGTGGCACGCGTACTCCAGCGCCGACCACGTCGAGGGATCGGGGCGCTCCCGCACGTCGGGGCTCGCCAGCACCGTCCGCCAGCGCGGGACCATCGCGAGGATCTGCTGCGAGGCGGTCGCGGGGTCAGCCGCGGCGGCCGCGTAGCCGCAGTCGGGGCACGTGCGGTCCAGCACCCACGTCCAGTCCTTCGTGTCGGGATCGATCGTCATGCGGCCCACGATGGCAGGGTCGGTAGGTTCGTGACCATGCCTCCGACCGCCGAAGACCGTCAGGATCGCGCCACGGAGCCGTTCCGCCGCGAGGTCGTGTCGTTCACGCGCCGCGGAGGTCGGCTCTCCGAGCGCCAGCAGGACGCCTGGGACGACGTCGCCGACCGGTTCGTCGTCGACGTGCCGCGCGGGCGCACCAGCACCTCGGTCGCCGACGGCTTCGAACTCGATCCCGCGGACCTCTTCGGTCGCACCGCGCCGCTCGTCGTCGAGATCGGCAGCGGTCGTGGCGAGTCGCTCGTCCACGCCGCCCTCGAGCACCCGGACACCAACTTCCTGGCGCTCGAGGTCTACGTCCCGGGCGTCGCGCAGACCCTCGTGTCGCTGCGCCATGAATCCGTCGAGAACGTGCGACTCGCCGTCGTCGACGCCGTGCCCACCCTGTCGCGGATGCTGCCGGCGGGTTCGGTCGACGAACTGCGGGTCTGGTTCCCCGACCCGTGGCACAAGACGCGCCACCACAAGCGTCGGCTCGTCACCGACGAGTTCGTCCCGCACGTGCACCGCACCCTGGCGCCGGCCGGCACGTGGCGACTGGCCACCGACTGGGAGGACTACGCCGAGCAGATGCGCGACGTACTCTCGCGCGCCGAGGGGTTCGAGTTCTCCGGCGACTGGGACGAACGCTTCGCCGGTCGTCCCGTCACGCGCTTCGAGGCCAAGGGCGTGCACGCCGGTCGCACGATCCGGGATCTGAGCGCCACTAGGATGACCTCATGACCGACGAGGGCACGACCGCGGACAAGCTCGGCATCGAGCCGGGCGCGCTCGTCTGGATCGTCGGCGACTCCATCGAGGAGACCGCACTGCTCGATCCGCTCCCCGAGGGCGTCGAGACGTACGAGGACGAGGAGATCAACGAACCGCAGAGTTGGTTCGACGACACCTGGACCGGAGCCGAGAACCGCCCCGAGCCGGTCGAGCCGAACCGGCCCTCCGGGATCGACACCGCCGTGATCGCCGTCTCGAACAGCCAGGAGTTCCACACCCGGCTCGACGACCTGCTGCCGCGGATGGGCTCGGTCGGCCGGGTCTGGCTGCTGTTCCCCGAGGACGAACTGCCGACCGCGATCCTCGAGAACGGCATCGACGAGTACGGCTGGAGCGCCACGGCCCCCGTCCGGCTCGACGAGACCTGGTCCGCTGTCGAGCTCGAACAGTCCTGACATGGCCTCCGAGCGCGGCCGGACCCTGTTCGCCGAGCTCACCGAGGACCTGCGCGGTCGTCCCGACATCAGCGAGGGCACGATGCTGCGCTCCCCCGCACTGCGCGTGAACGACCTGGCGTTCGCGTTCGCCGGCCACGGCGACCGGCTCATCGTCAAGGTCCCGCACGAGCGGGTCGACGAGCTCGTGGCGTCCGGCGAGGGCGAGGCCCTGACGACCGGGACGCGCACGATGCGCGAATGGGTGGCGGTGGCCTACCCGGCGGACGACGCCGGTGCCGGCCGCTGGCGTGACCTCATCGACGAGGCCCTGGCCTTCGTCGGCACCCTTCCTGCCTGAGCGACGCTCGGCCTCACACCATCCCTCCGAACACAGGAGTGCCCTGCCACCCCTTTCGCACCTTGACTCCCGCAAGTACCATGAGTCACACGAGTTTCACCGTGATACCGGGCAGAAGGGGGCGGGGACCTGTGCGCCGAGTGCTGACGCTGCTGGTGGCGACCATCGTGGTCGTCGCGACGACCGTCGTGCTGCGCTCCCCCGCCGACGCCGCGACGCCTCGTCTGCGCATCACGAATCCGGCCACGGCATCGATCGCGTGGTCCGGCAAGGCGACGATCGCGCCGAAGTTCAAGAAGGCGAAGAAGGTCCACGTCGTCAAGCGCTCCGTGGCCGCGTACCAGCACGGGGCCGTCCGGGCGCGAGGCCGCAAGGTGAGCCTCCCGGTGGGCACCTACCGCATCCGGATCGCCGTGAAGTGGAAGTACCACGGCAAGGCCCACACGACGACGCGGTCGCTGCGCGTGCGCGTCAAGCAGGGAGCCTGCGCGACCGCCGCGGACTTCCGACGTCTGCGGACCGACCCCGCCTACTCCCCCGGCGTCACCGCGGACTCGGTCGCGGCCGTCGCAGCGACCCTGCGCACCCGTGGGACGACCGGCGAGCGCAGCCAGATCGCCCAGCGGATCGCCGCGCTGCAGGAGATCGAGGGCATCATCGACGACCGCACGATGCGCGGCGAGACCAGCGCGCTCATCGCGCAGCTCTCGTCACTGCAGGCGAAGGGCGTCCAGGTGCGCGAGGACCGCAAGTACGCCGGCTGCGGCGGCCGCGTGAGCGCGTACGCCTCGTTCGCCGACGGCGAGCTGATCGCCGCCGAGGCCTTCTGAGCCACTCGGCGACCCGGCCCGGCACGAACTCCGCGAGTCAACCCGACCACTCGCGGGCTCAGAGGTCTGCCTTCTCCGCTGAGATCGGGCTGCTCCCGGTAGCCGAACTGGCCGTACTGCTCATCAGACCGTTGGCGTGCCGCATCAATGTCGACTTTTAAATCGATTTCGACCACGACACGGATTACCCGCAGGTAGGATCACCGGGCTTGGCTACGTTTTCAGACTGAAATGAGAGGGAAGTACGTCGGTGATGGCGAACCTCGTGGAGAACCTGGCTGCCAGTTCCGACAGGGCGTTCCTGCTCGCTCTGACTGCTGCAGCATTCGTGTTCTTCGCCTACAAGTTGTACCGCGGCTACCAGACCTACGGCACGGTCCGGTTCGTCGGGGCGTTCACGAAATGGGCCGCGGCTCTGTCCGCGCTGCTCCTCGCGCTCCAACTCCACACGTCGACGCGCCCGTACGCGCCTCCGCCGTCGGACGAGCTGGCCATCGTGCTCGGCAACACCCAGAACTCGCCCACGCCGTCCCTCAGTGCCGACACCTCAGAACTCATCGAACAGAGTCTGCTCCTGCACAAGGGCGAAGCGTCCGAAGACGTCTTGAGCTCGATGGTGTTCGTGTCTGCTGCTGCACCCCCGACGGTCCTGGCCTTCGACGAGAAGTCCGCCGACTTCGTCGACATGAGCACCAATTCGACGCGGGCCAAGCGCGACGCCCGGGACAACGCCCGCGCCTTGAAGCAGTTTCTCGACAGCCGACAGCCCGGAAGCGATGGGGCAAGCTACCTGGAGGCGATCATCGAAGCCTCCCGGAACATCGACACGGGTGCGACGGTCACGGTGATCGGTTCGGGACTCTCCGACGCCGGGGACATCGACTTTGCTCACGAAGCCCTGCTGACCTCCGAAAAGAAGCGAACCGCCAAGATCGACGAACTGGCGGAGAAGTACGGGCGCGACTACCTTTCCGGCTACTCGGTCTACTTCGTGGGGCTCGGGGACACCACACCGCCCCAGGAGCCTCTCTCGCAGAAGCAGAAGGACATCGTCCGTGACCTGTACCGCGACGCCATCGGGGCACTCGGCGGGCGAGTGAGGGTCAGCACCCGCAGTCAGCTCGGCGATCCGGTGGCGACCAGTTTCACGGTGAGCACGACGGACACCGGTTGCGGAAACGTCGACTTCAGGTTGGACGACCGCACCCTGGAGTTCGTCAGCGACCAGGCGACATTCGCGAACCCCGCCAAGGCGAAGGCCGCGCTCAAACGGATCGTCGATGTCTACGAGGACGACCCTGCACGCGTCAGTCAGATCAAGGTTGACGGCTACATCTACCTCACTGCTGCGGCACGCAAGCAGCCCGGCGCGAACGATGCACCGTTGTCCAAGGACCGCGCGGACGCTGTCAAGGACGCGCTCGTCGAGCAGGGCATCCCCGCGGACAGGATCCGCGCTACAGGCAAGGGTCCCGGCCCGCACAACAATGCCCACAAACCAGGGCTGGACCGGATGGTCAAGATCAAGATCTCTCGCACCGCAAACCCGGACTGTTGAGCCGGCGAGAAGGAGTTTCCATGGCAAGGTCGAATGTGATTACCGATGCGGCGATCCGCAAACGGTTGCGTCGCATCAAGAAGAAGCGCGAGAAGGACGTCCGGAAGAAGGTCCGTCGTCGTGAGCTGACCGGGCAGTCGTTCGAGTTGTACCTGCCCGAGATCGCCGCTGACTACGAGCACCTGCGGGCCGAACTTCGCAATGCCCTGGACGGCACGTTGGCCGACCAGCGCCACGAACGGGCCAAGCTTGCAGGCCAGATCGAGAATGAGTTGAACACGCTCGGCAACGACGCCCACCGCCTCCAGCAGTCATACGAGACGCTCCAGGCGCTGGCGAGCGAAGCGGACCTGGCGTCAAACGACTTGCCTGCCGAGAACAAGATCACCATCGAACCGCTGAGGAAGCGATTCAAGGACGCGGAAAACAGGAGTGCGCGATGACGTCCGTCGACCCGAAGGTTCAGCACCCGACTCAAGACTCGGACCGTCACGACAAGGCGCGTCCCGGTGCAAGACGAGCCGAGATGCCCTTCTTTGCTCCCCTCGCGATGCTGGTCATCTGCGTGGCGGTCAGCATCGCCGACCTCGCCTTCCTCAATGACGTCGTCGGTCAGGTTCTCGACGTCGACCAGCGGACGTCAGTCATCCTCTCGGCCGTTCTCGGTCTCGTCGGCCTGTCCTCCATGGCCCACCTGGGTTACCGCGAAGCGGACAAGGATGCAGGCCCGGTCGGCACGGCGACCAAGGTCGTCCACGTCGGCATCTGGCTGGCCCTCGGCGTGGCCATCTCGGCCGCGCGACTGTTCTCGGCCACGATCTTGGACCTGGGCGCCGACGACGGCGTGGTCCAGCTGTTCGGTCTGGAAGTCCGACAGCAGGACGCCGTCTTCGCCCCGATCATGCTGCTCATGTACATCATCGCGGGTATCGGTGCCCGCGAGGCGACCAAGTCCCTGTTCCTCAACGAGGGATTCCACCGGTTCCTCGACGCTCGCTCCGAGAAGAAGCGCAAGACCAACGAGGAGAAGGAGAAGGCCGAGGACCTGCAGCGCCAGCGCATCGCAGTGGTCCAGGAAGAGCGAGAGGCCAAGCGCCGCGAGCTCCTCGCCAAGCAGTCCGAGTCCAAGGCAGAGAAGGCTGCCCAGGCCAAGCGCCAGCAGGAACTGAAGCGGGAACGCGAGGAATCGCTTCACCAGGAGAAGCTGGCGACCGCCAAGACGAAGGAAGCGCTCGAGCGCGAACGCCTCGATCTCCAGCGGCAGAACGTCGGAACTGAGCAACGCGCGCAGCAGGAGCAGAAGGATCGCGAGGAGAAGCGCAAGCCGTATCTCAATGAGAGCAACCGGTACCTGCGGCTGAAGTCGGGTTTTGAAGGCAGGACGCAGAAGATCACGGAGCAGATCGCGCTCATCGAGAAGCTGGACGCGGAGATCGCGGCAGTGGACTCCGCCTTCGCGAATTCCGTGAGGATCATCGACGAGTCCGAGCACTCCGTGCAGTCCGGCGCAGCGCTCAAGATCCATGCGAAAACCCAGGAGTCGGTGGCTCACCTGAGGACCGTCATCGAGAACTTCAACGCCGGCCGACAGCCCGAGTAGCCGCAGGTGCGTCGTCGACGTCAGACCTTCCAGCGAACGATCTACGTTCCGGGCGGGTCTCGATTCCCCACGGTCGAATGGGGCTGGATCGCGCTCGCCGCGGTGTTGGTGATCGTCGGCTCGGCTTCAGCGATATCGCTGCACGACCGGACCGACACGGATCCGCCAGCGACCGCCTCCGTGCAGGACACTGCGACCCCGCTCCCTTCGGCTTCGGCGGCGACGACCACGCCAGTGATCCCCTCCACCGACGTTCCTACGCGGGCCGAGTCGTCAGAGCCCATCACGACGCCGAGTCCGAGCCCGAAGACCACACAACCCAGCCTCGACCTGGGTGAGTCGTACCAAGTGCTCTCCGTGACCGATGGCGACACGATCCGAGTCCTCTACCGAGGCACGAGCGAACCGGTCCGATTCATCGGGATCGACACACCAGAGACCGTGAATCCGAACACGCCCGTCGAGTGCTTCGGTCCCGAAGCGTCCGCATTCACCACGGATCTCCTCGCTGGCGGAAGCGTCCATCTCGTCTCAGACGGCGGCCAGGGCGACCGAGACCAGTACGGCCGACTCCTGCGGTTCGTCTACACCGACGAAGGCGTGAATGTGAACGCCGAACTGGTGCGCGGGGGTTACGCGACATTCGAAGGCGGCTACCCGATTCTCGAGCCTTACCGAGACGAACTGCGCCGAGCCGAAGCAGCCGCACAACGCGACCGCCGTGGGATGTGGAGTTCCTGCAGCTAGGGATGATCCGCCCCATTGGTGCGACTTCGTCGCACGATGGGCTGGTGACGCGACTCCATCCGGTCGGTGCTCCCGGCGGGACTCGAACCCGCACTGTGACGGGTTTAAGCCGTCTGCCTCTGCCGTTGGGCTACGGGAGCCTGCCAAGCCTATGACCGGCCCTCAGTGTGACGTTCGGCGGATCGGGGCGGTCCGGTTCCGTCGGGCGCAACCGTCGACTAGGTTTCCCGCATGCGCATTGCCGTGGTGGGTGCCGGGTACGTCGGGCTGTCGAACGCCGTCGCGCTCGCCCAGAATCATGAGGTCACCCTCGTCGACATCGACGAGGCGCGGGTCGCGGCGGTCAACGCCGGCACCTCCCCGATCGAGGACACCGAGCTGGCGGAGTTCCTCGCCGGGGGCGACCTGCGGCTGACGGCGACCCTCGACCACCGGGCCGCCTTCGAGGGCGCCGACTTCGTCGTCGTAGCGACCCCCACGCACTATGACGAGCGGACCAACTACTTCGACACCGGCTCGGTCGAGCAGGTCGTCACGGAGGCCCTCGGTGTCAGCCCGCAGGCGTGCATCGTCATCAAGTCGACGATCCCCGTGGGATTCACCGACCAGCAGCGCGAGCAACATCCCGGCGCCACGATCGTGTTCTCCCCCGAGTTCCTGCGCGAGGGTCGCGCCCTGTACGACAACCTGCACCCGAGCCGCATCATCGTGGGCGACTCCTCGCCGGCCGCCCGCCGATTCGCCGAGCTGCTCGCCGAGGCGGCGCACGACGACGACGTGCCGGTGCTGCTGACGGGCAGCACGGAGGCCGAGGCGATCAAGCTCTTCGCGAACACCTACCTCGCGCTGCGCGTCGCGTTCTTCAACGAGCTCGACACGTTCGCGTCGATGCGCGGCCTCGCGAGCGCCGACATCATCCAGGGCGTCGGGCTCGATCCCCGCATCGGCACCCACTACAACAACCCCTCCTTCGGCTACGGCGGGTACTGCCTGCCGAAGGACACGAAGCAGCTGCAGGCCAACTACGCGGACGTGCCGCAGAACCTGATCAGCGCGATCGTCGACGCGAACACGACCCGCAAGGACTTCATCGCGTTCGACGTGCTGCGCCGCGAGCCGAAGACCGTCGGCATCTACCGGCTCATCATGAAGGCCGGCTCCGACAACTACCGCGAGTCGTCCGTCCAGGGCGTCATGAAGCGGCTCAAGGCCAAGGGCATCGAGGTCATCGTGCACGAGCCGACCCTCGACGAGTCGACCTTCTTCCACTCCGAGGTCATCGAGGACCTCGAGGAGTTCAAGACCCGGGCCGACGTCATCATCGCCAACCGCCGGACGGACGCGCTGGCCGACGTCGCCGACAAGGTCTACACGCGCGACATCTACGGCCGCGACTGAGCTGCACGCGCCGGGACTACCCCCGGCGGTGGTCGACGACGACGTCGACGGGCTCCTGCCCGGCGAGCAGCCGCTCGACCTGACGGCGGACGACCGCCTCGATCCGCGGCCGCATGGCCGCGCTCATGCCGCCGACGTGCGGCGTGATGATCACGCCCGGCGCCGACCACAGCCGATGGTCGGCCGGCAACGGCTCGGGCTCGAAGACGTCGGAGGCGTACCGCAGCCGGCCCGCCTCGGCGAGCACGGCGTCGGTGTCGGCCGTGCGGCCGCGTGCCACGTTCACGACGATCGCCCCGTCACGCAGCCGCGCGAGGAAGTTCGCGTCGACGATGCGCTCGGTCGCCGGCGTGAGCGGCACCGCCACGACCACGGCGTCGACGGTCGGCAGCAGCGCGCCGAGCTCGTCGGCACCGTGCACGTGTCCCGCATCGTCGTCGCGGGCACGCGACCCGACCCGGACCAGCTCGCAGCCGAAGCCGTCGAGGCGCGCCGCCACCCGGGCGCCGATGCCGCCGACGCCGAGCAGGAGCACCCGACTGTCGTTGAGGCTGGCCGTCCAGTGCTTGCGCCACGAGGCCTCGGCCTGCTGGCGGGCGAACAGGTCGAGGTCCCTCGTCGCCGCCAGCAGCAACGCGACCGCCAGCTCGGCCGTGGAGTCCTCGTGGACGCCCACCGCGTTGGCGTAGACGCCTCCGGCCGGCAAGGCGTCGTCGACCCCGTCGAAGCCGAGTGACTGACCCTGCACAAGTCCGACCCGCGACGTGTCGATCCCGCCCATCGCCGACGGATCGACCGTGTACGGCCACACCACGAGGTCGAGGCGGACCTCCGGCTGGGGCGCCGAGCCGTCCCACACGACGACCTCGACCGGCAGATCGGCCAGGACCGGCAGCCAGTCCTCGCCGGGGACCGAGACCCTCACGCGAACTCCCGCGCCGCCGACCAGGCGATGCCGTCGAGGATGTCGTGCTCGCTGACGACGATCTCCGGCGTGGCCATCGGCAGGTGCTCGAGAATCCGATCGAGGATCAGCGCGCCGCCGGCGATGACGTCCGCCCGGCCCGGATGCATGAACGGCAGGGCGCGCCGGTCGGCCACGGGCAGCTGGACGAGCGACATGCAGGCCGCCCGCAGGTCGTCGACGTGGATGCGGGCGAGGTGGATCAGCTCGTGGTCGTAGGTCGGCAGCGCGAGCGAGTGCGCGGCGATCGTGGTGATCGTCCCGGCGACGCCGACGACCTCCTGCGACGGCGGCAACGGCGCCAGCACGGGCGCGATCACGGAGTCCAGGTACGCCATGCACTCGGTGACCTCGACGACCGAGGGCGGATCGGAGTGCAGGAAGCGCTCGGTCATCCGCACCGAGCCGACGTCGAAGGAGTGCGCGAACACCGGCTGCCGCAGTCCCTGCACGACCTCGGTGGAGCCCCCGCCGAGGTCGATCACGGACGTCAGCACGTCGGCGACGTCTCCCGTCGCACCCTCGAACGACGCACGGGCCTCCTCCGCGCCGCTGAGCACCCGCGGCCGCACGCCCAGCACCGCCTCGACGGCATCGCCGAACTCCTCGGCGTTGCTCGCGTCGCGGACTGCCGACGTGGCGGCGAAGGACACGATGTCGGCGCCCATCACCTCGATCACCCGCGCGTACTCGCGGCACGCCTCGAGGGTCCGTTCGATCGCCTCCGGTGCGAGCACGCCGGTCTGGTCGACGCCCTGACCCAGTCGGACGACCCGCATCTCGCGCGCCACGTCGGTCTTGGCATCACCCTCCACGTGCGCGATGAGCAGTCGGATGGAGTTGGTCCCACAGTCGATCGCCGCCACCCTCGTCATGACGTTCAGGCTAGCGAGTGCCGTGCGGGGTCAGGGCCGCGACGCCCTCAGCTCGTCGACCGACACGGTGTGCGGGGCGTTCGTCGACGTCCCGGACACGTAGGCCCACACCCCGACGCCCCCGGCGGACTGCAGGCCGGCGGTCGAGTCGGTGAGCTCGATCTGCGGCGTCACCGGGGCGCTCGACCCCACGGGCCAGGCCCACGCGCGCAGGGTGGTGGGCGACGTGCCCGTCACGACGTAGCGGACGCGGTACTCGCCGCCGGCCACGTGCTGCACCCCGGCGAGCGTCGCCGAGCGCAGGATCGTCTCGGTGCCCCCGACCATCCGACTGACGTCGAGGCGGACCTGCCCCGCCGACGAGATGACCAGGCGCGCCCGATATCCGCTCGTGGCCGACGTCGCGCGACCGAGCAGGGCGCCATACGTCCCGCTGCCCGTCGCGACCTTGTCGAAGCCGAGCCGCACGCTCACGTCGGTCGTGGTGGAGGCCACCTGGCCGAGCAGCACCGTCCTCGCCCCGCCGGCCGTGACGGAGAGCCGGCCGACCCCGCCGGACACGGAGAACGCCGATGCCGTGCCCGTGGCCGTCCACGGTCCGCCAAGGTCCGCCGTCCCCCAGCCGTTGGCGACCGTGCGGCCGAAGTCGTCGCTGGCCAGGTCCGCCCCGGTCGGCGGGGGCGCCGTGACCGTCACCGACTTCGTGACCGTTCCCGTCGCACCGTCGTCATCGGTGACCGTGAGGCGCACCGTGCGCGTACCCGACGACGCATAGAGGTGCGAGGGATTGGCCTGCGTACTTGAATCGCCGTCGCCGAAGTCCCACGCATACGACGCAATCGTCCCGTCGGAATCGGTCGACGTGGACGTGAACGCCGCCGTCAGACCCGACACGACCGTGGTGAAGTCCGCCGTCGGCGCGACGTTCGCCGGCGGGGCCGCCGTGACCGTCACCGACTTCGTGACCGTTCCCGTCGCGCCGTCGTCGTCAGTGACCGTGAGGCGCACCGTGCGCGTACCCGACGACGCATACGGGTGCGACGGATTGGCCTGCGTGCTCGACTCGCCGTCGCCGAAGTCCCACGCATACGACGCGATCGTCCCGTCGGAATCGGTCGACGTGGACGTGAACGCCGCGGTCAGACCCGACACGACAGTGGTGAAGTCCGCCGTCGGCGCGACGTTCGCCGGCGGGGGCGCCGTGACCGTCACCGACTTCGTGACCGTTCCCGTCGCACCGTCGTCATCGGTGACCGTGAGGCGCACCGTGCGCGTACCCGACGACGCGTACAGGTGCGACGGATTGGCCTGCGTGCTCGACTCACCGTCGCCGAAGTCCCACGCATACGACGCGATCGTCCCGTCGGAATCGGTCGACGTGGACGTGAACGCCGCGGTCAGACCCGACGCGACAGTGGTGAAGTTGGCTGTCGGCGCGACGTTCGCCGGCGGTGTCGTGCCGCCGGGTGCGGCCACCGTGAAGTCGTCGAGCGAGACGCGGATCGGCGCGTTGGTGACCGATCCCGACAGGTACGCCCACCAGCCGACACCGGCGGACCGCTGCAGTGCGGCGGACCCGTCCGTCGCGGTGGCCGTCCACGCCGTCGGCTCGGTCGTCCCGTCCCGCCAGACCTTGGTGCGCAACGTGGTCGGGGCCGTGCCGACCGCTTCGGCGCGCAGACGATAGGACGCACCGGGAGTCAGCGTCAGACCTGGGACCTTCGTCCGCGCGAGCACCGTCTCCGCGCCGTTGACGACCCGCGCCACCTCGGCGCTGAGCGAGCCGTCCGTCCCCACGACCAAACGGTTCCGATAGTGGTTCGAGGCGTTCACCCATCGGGGCATCAGGGCCGTGTAGACGCTCGAGCCGGTCGGCACGCGGTCCACGCGCACGCCCGTGGTGAGGTTGACGTCGGTCCGATCGACCGCGCCGAGGATCGCGCGCGGTCCTGAGCCAGCGGTCAGGGTCAGGGTTCCCCGGCCCGCGTCGACCGACGCCGCCGAGGCCGACGAGATCGCCCAGGCCTGACCGGTGTCGGCGCTGCCCCATCCGTTCGTCACGACCCGCTCGAACGTGTCCTGCGCGACGACCGTCGACCCGGTGCCGGACACGAAGCCGGACGGCTGCGACTGCGCCGTGCCCCCGCCCGCAGCAACCTCCGCGTACCACGTGTACGGCGTCGAGGGGTCCAGTGCGGGCAGCGCGACGGAGGCGCGGCCCGTGCCGTCCACGATCGCGGTGCCGACGGTCTGGTACGCGCCGGGCACGGTCAGGTCGGCGGCCAGGTCGAACCGGCTGTTCGCATCGCTCTCGAAGGTGTTCTTCGTCGCCGACCACGTGTACGCCGAGATCTTCCCGAGGGCCGGGTCGAACGTGTAGTACCGCAGCAGCCCGTCGCCGCCGTTGGGCCGCTGCTGGTAGTCCGACAGGGCGAGGTGGACGGGCTGGCCGCAGTCGTTCGTGAGCGTCCGGTTCGCCTCGCCCTCGAGGCCGTCGTGGTTGTGGCCGTTGATCACCATGAACACCGAGCAGTGCGGGGCGATGAGCTTGCTCCAGACGGCCTCGGGGTAGTTGCCTCCCGGCCGTGCGACCGAGTGGGACCAGTCGCCGTTCGTTCCGATCATGTTGTGCGTCGTGATCATGACGCGCCGGTCCGGATGGGCCTCGATGACCCGCGCCGCCCAGGCCAGCACGTCGTCGGGCGGGTTGAACTCGAGGTTCAGGACGAGCAGGTCCATGCCCCCCGCGGTGAGGAGCACGTAGCTGTTCTTGTTCTTGCGGTCCACCGCGTCGGGCCCGAACTGGTTCTGCCCGTAGTACCCGCCGTAGCGCACGGTCTGGGAGTTCCAGGACGCATCGGCGTACCGGGACACCGGGAAGAACTCGTCGTACAGCGCGGCATTGCCGGTCGTGACGTCCATGTCGTGGTTGCCCGGCACCACGGTGTTCGGCACCCCGGCGTCGTCGAGGATCTGCTGGTAGCCCGAGGCCATCTGGTACTCCGAGCGGGAGGTCGAGGTCTCCACGATGTCGCCCAGGTGACTGACCAGGGCGACGTCCAGGTCGTCCACGTGGTCGACGATCCACTGCATCTCGACGCGGTAGTTGTCACGGAGTGCCGGGGTCAGGTAGTGCTGCGTGTCGGGGATCGCGATCCAGGTGAAGGCCGGTGCGGTGTTCGCGGTCCCGCGGTCGCGGCGCAGCCGGAAGGTCACCTCGGCACCGACGTCGGCGGACTGGACGGTGAGGCGATCGCCCGTGGCGACACCCTTTGCGCCGGCGGCCGGAGCGACGACGACGGGGGCGGTGGGCTCGGCGGCCGGCACGGGCGCCGTCGCCATCAGCAGACCGAGCGTCGCGATCGCCACGCTCGCGCGCAGCGTCCCTCGTGCTGACATGACCACCCTGTCCCGTCTCCCCTGCCCACCATCGCAAGAACGGAGCCGGAAGGCCCATGCTTTGCCTTGGTAATCCGGGAAAATCGGGCCCCATCGGACCCGTGGGCCCCCTGCAGAACTCAGGCCTCAGGCGGGGGCGCAGTCGCTGCCCGACCACCAGTCGCCGAGGAGGCGCACCGCCTCGTCACCGAGGGGATTGACGCCGGGACCCTTGGCGAGCGAGTGGCCGATCAGCACGTGCAGGCACTTGACCCGGTCGGGCATGCCACCGGCCGAGATCCCGTCGATCTCCTCGACGTGACCGATGGCCTCGCGCTCGGCCAGGTACGACTCGTGGGCGGCACGGTAGGCCGCCGCCAGGTCCTCGTCGTGCGTGAGGCGCTCGCTCATCTCGGCCATGAGACCGGAGGCCTCGAGGGTGCCGATGGCGCCGGTCAGGCGCGGACACGTGAGGTAGTAGAGCGTGGGGAACGGCGTGCCGTCGGGCAGTCGCGGCTCGGTCTTGACCCCGTTGGGATGACCCGAGGGGCACCGCGACGAGACCTCGATGATCGCGCGCGGGGGCCGGCCCAGCTGCTCCGCGACGGCCGCCTCGTCCTGCGGGTCGATCACTGGTCGGGCTCCAGCGCCGGGGCCTTGTCCGCGTTCTCCTCGACACTCGTGGAGTCCGGTGCGGTGCCGGCCTCCTCGACCGAGCCCCACAGCCGCTCGATCCAGTGCTGGCGCGGCTGCACGGTGGGCTCGTCGAGCGTGGACGACTGCCCCTGCAGTGCGCCGTCGACACCGATCACGCGGTAGCCGACCTCACCGGGCATGACCCAGCCGAAGCGTTCGCGCGCCTGCTGACGGACGTAGGCGGGGTCGCTCCAGCGGGTCTGCTCGTCCTTGAGCTCGGCGATGTCCTGCTTCGCCGCACGGTTCTGCGCCTCGAGCGCAGCGATCTCCGACCGCTGCTGCCACCACGCGTGCACCGACGCGGTGTACGACGCGATCAGCACGACCGCGACGGCCAGCAGGATCAGCGCCCGGGTCGTGAAGCGCGTCCCGGTCGCCTCGGTGCGGTAGGTCGTGGCCGACGTCGTGCCGGCCGGCCGTGTCGACGCGCGCGCGTCGCGCCGCCCCGAGGAGGGACGGCGCGACGACGAGGAAGGACCGCGCGAGGCCATGGGTCAGGAGAACCGCGGGAACGTCCCGGCACCGGCGTAGCTGGCGGCCGGGCCGAGCAGCTCCTCGATGCGCAGCAGCTGGTTGTACTTCGCGACGCGGTCGGAGCGGGCCGGGGCGCCGGTCTTGATCTGGCCACAGTTCGTGGCGACCGCGAGGTCGGCGATCGTGACGTCCTCGGTCTCGCCGGACCGGTGGCTCATCATGTTGTGGAAGCCGGCCCGGTGCGCCAGCTCGACGGCGTCGAGGGTCTCCGACAGCGAGCCGATCTGGTTGACCTTCACGAGCATCGCGTTGCCGGCCTTCTCGGCGATGCCGCGCGAGAGCCGCGTGACGTTCGTGACGAACAGGTCGTCGCCGACGATCTGGACCTTGTCGCCCACGGCCGCGGTGAAGGCGGACCAACCGGCCCAGTCCTCCTCGTCGAGCGGGTCCTCGATCGAGACGATCGGGTACGCCGCGACGAGCTCCTCGAAGTAGGCGATCATCTCGTCGGACGACTTGGCGACGCCCTCGAAGGTGTACACGCCGTCGGAGTGGAACTCGCTGGCCGCCACGTCCATCGCCAGCGCGATGTCCTCACCGGGCTTGAGGCCGGCCTTCTCGACGGCCCGCAGGATCAGGTCGAGCGCGGCGCGGTTGGACGTCAGGTTCGGCGCGAAGCCGCCCTCGTCGCCCAGGCCGGTCGCGAGGCCCTCGTCGTGCAGGACGCCCTTGAGCGCGTGGTAGACCTCGGCGCCCTGGCGCAGCGCCTCGGCGAACGAGTCGGCGCCGATCGGGGCGATCATGAACTCCTGCACGTCGACGTTGGAGTCAGCGTGCGCACCGCCGTTGACGATGTTCATCATCGGCACGGGCAGGACGTGCGCGTTGGGACCACCGACGTAGCGGAACAGCGGCAGACCGGCGGACTCCGCGGCGGCCTGGGCGACCGCGAGCGAGACGCCCAGGATCGCGTTCGCGCCGAACTTGCCCTTGTTGTCGGTGCCGTCGAGGTCGATCATCGCCTCGTCGATGGCGCGCTGGTCGTCGGCGTCGAAGCCCACGAGGGCCTCGACGAGCGGGCCGTTGACCGCCTCGACGGCCTTGAGCACGCCCTTGCCGCCGTAGCGGTCGCCGCCGTCACGCAGCTCGACGGCCTCGAACTGGCCGGTGGAGGCGCCGGAGGGCACCGCCGCGCGGCCCAGCGTGCCGTCGTCGAGCACGACCTCGACCTCGACGGTCGGGTTGCCTCGGGAGTCCAGGATTTCGCGTGCGGCGACGTCGTCGATGATGGCCACGGCAGGCTCCTCGGTGTGGAAGGTCTTGGGAAGGGGGTCGAGCGTTCCCCAGCCTAGCCCCGTGCCGACGGCACGACGACCCGCCTCGCCGCCGGCTGCTGGCAGGCGCCCATGCGCCGTGCCACGCTGTGCTGAGGGGATCGAGCTGGGAGGCACTCATGACCACACGACCCGACGAGGGACTCGATGCGGTGCGCCGCGCGGGCATCGAGGTCACGGGAATCGAGATCATCGACGAGAGCGAGCGGACCGCGAAGCCGTCCGACCTGTTCTGGCCGTGGTTCGCGGCGAACGTGTCGGTGTTCGGCATCTCGTACGGCAGCTACGTGCTCGGCTTCGGGATCTCGCTGTGGCAGGCGACGCTCGTGGCGGTGCTCGGCATCGTGGTGTCGTTCGCGGCGTGCGGCGTGGTCGCGATCGCGGGCAAGCGCGGCTCGGCGCCCACGATGATCCTGTCGCGCGCGCCGTTCGGCGTCGTCGGCCAGAAGGTCCCCGGCGTCTTCAGCTGGCTCATCTCGATCGGTTGGGAGACCTTCCTGGCGATCATGGCCACGCTCGCGACGGCCACCGTGTTCCGCGAGCTGGGCTGGAGCAGCGGCGACGCCGTCAAGGTCGTCGCGATGATCGTGATCGCCGCCCTCATCGTCGCCGCGTCCGTGGCCGGCTACCACATCATCATGCGCATGCAGTCGGTCCTGACGTGGCTCACCGGGATCGTCACGATCGGGTACATCCTGCTGACCCTCGACGAGATCGACTTCGACGCCGTCACGGCCATCCCGGACGGCTCGACCCAGGCCGTGATCGGCGCCTTCGTCATGGTCATGACGGGCTTCGGCTTCGGCTGGATCAACATCGCCGCCGACTGGTCGCGCTACCAGAGCCGGTCGGCCCCGGGCGGGCAGATCGTGCTGTGGAACACGATCGCCGGTGCGCTCGCACCCGTCGTGCTCGTCCTCTACGGCATCCTGCTGTCCGGCTCGTCCGCTGAGCTGTCCGCCGGAATCGTCAACGACCCGATCGGGACGCTCGCCACCGTGCTGCCCACGTGGTTCCTCGTCCCGTTCCTGGTCGCGTCGGTGCTGGCGCTGGTCAGCGGAGCGGTGCTGGGCATCTACTCCTCGGGGCTGACCCTGCTGAGCCTGGGGGTCAAGATCCCGCGACCGACGGCGGCGTTCGTCGACGGCGTGATCCTGACGCTCGGCACGATCTACGTCGTGTTCTTCGCCGAGTCGTTCCTCGCGCCGTTCCAGAGCTTCCTGATCACGCTCGGCGTCCCGATCGCCGCATGGGCCGGCATCATGATCGGCGACATCGCCCTGCGGCACCGCGACTACGACGAGGCGGCGCTGTTCGACTCCTCGGGCCGCTACGGTGCGGTCAACTGGGGCGCGATCATCACGATGGCGATCGCCACCGTCGTCGGCTGGGGGCTGGTCGTCAACAACTTCGCGGCCGACGCCAGCTGGAACAACTGGCAGGGCTACCTGCTCGAGCCGCTCGGCCTGGGCACGTGGAACGCGGCAGAGGAGTTCTGGGAGGGCAATTGGGCCTACGCGAACCTCGGCGTCCTGCTGGCCTTCGCCATCGGGTTCGTGTCCACGCTGATCTTCCAGCGCGCCACGGTGCGACGCCAGGAGGCCTGATGGCCGAGCCGTGGCTCGTCATCATCGATCCGCAGCGAGTGTTCGCCTCACCGGACTCGGCCTGGGGCTCGCCCATGTTCGACGACATCGTCGAGCCGATCCGGACGTTGGCCGGCCAGCACCGCACGATCGTCACGCGCTGGCTCCCGGCGGCGGAGTCCGCACGCGCGGGCTCGTGGAGGGCCTACTTCGAGACGTGGCCGTTCGCCGACCAGTCCCCCGACGATCCGCTGTTCGAGGTCGTGCCCGCACTGGCCGATCTCGCGCAGGACGGCACGGTCGATGCGACCACGTTCGGCAAGTGGCCGGCCCTGGAGGCGGTCACCGGACCGGCGCCGGACCTCATCCTGACGGGCGTGGCGACCGACTGCTGCGTCATCTCGACCGCACTCGCCGCCGCCGACGCGGGGGCGGCCGTGCGGGTCGTGGGCTCGGCCTGCGGCGGCTCGACGCCCGAGTCGCACCAGAAGGCACTCGACGTGATGGCGCTGTTCGCGCCGCAGATCACCGTGGTCTGAGACCGACCGGCGCCAGCGTGCGTGCGCCGGGCTCAGCGCCCGTGCGACCCGTGGCTCTGCAGCATCGGCTCTTCCGACACGTCCTCGAGCTCTTCCAGCCGCTCGGCCTGGAGGCGGACGAAGAGCCAGTACAGCGCGGGCGCGAGCACGAACAGGCTGACCAGGCCTGCGCCGGCGGTCAGGGTCGTGCCCCACTCGCCGCGGAACGTCCCGGGGAGGTCACCGGGCATGGCCCACACGCCGACCAGGATCACGCAGAACTGGACCAGCACCAGGAAGCCGAAGGCGATCCGCCCGGTCATCGCGCGTTCCTCGTCGAGATCGATGCGGATCCACGAACACGAACGTGGTGCGACCGATGGAACACGATGAAACCCCTTGCAATCCCGAGACTGTTTCAAGCATGTCACGACTCCGGTCAGGTCACCATCTGAATGACGAGATCGCGAAGCGACGCGTCCCGCGTCAGCCGTCGGCGTGCCGGCGGGTGGCCGCGCGCAGCTCCGCCTCGGGGTCGACGCCCGCGGCCCGGGCCTCGTCGACGAGCCTCAGCAGGCGCGCGCCGAGGTCGTCGCCGTCGACGGGACGATCGACGCGTCGCAGCACCTTCTCCGCCGCCATCAGCGCCGGCAGGTCGGCGGGAATCCCCTCGAGCGCGTGCGTGCGCTGCTTCTGCTCGGCCTTGAGGCGCTGCCAGTTCGCGTCGACCTCCTCGGCCGAGGTCACCTCGACATCGCCGAAGACGTGCGGGTTGCGGTGCACGAGCTTGTCGGCGATCCCCCGGACGACGTCGTCGGTCGTCCAGCCCTCGGCGTCGGACTCCGCGATCGACGCATGGATCACGACCTGCATCAACAGGTCGCCGAGCTCCTCGCGGAGGTGGTCGGGGTCCTGCAGGTCGATCGCCTCAGCCGTCTCGTAGGCCTCCTCGACGACGTAGCGGCGCAGCGATGCGTGGGTCTGCTCACGCGTCCACGGGCACTCGGCACGCAGCCGTCGCATGACCTCGACGAGACGGTCGAACTCGCTACTCACGCCCGCGGCTCATGTCACTTGGTGCACTTGAGGGCCCGCGGCCGGTCCTCGGCAGCGGTGTCGCTCAGCGAGACCTCGGGCACCGACAGCGAGCCGGTCTCGGCGATCTGCTGGACGGTCTCGGAGAGGCCGAACCGCGGGTCGATGCTGATGTCCAGGTCGGCGGTCGCCTGGGAGAGCAGCGTGTGACCGGCCTGCAGCAACGTGTCCTGGTCGGTCGCGGGGGTGCCGGCGTCCTTGGCCATCTGCGTCGCGATGGCATTCGTGCGCTGGTTGCGGTCGACGAGCTGGAGGACCGCCGGGGTGTCGTCCCCGAAGAGCTGCTCGATCTGGGTCTTGTCGGTGGCCGACAGCGCCGGCACCGTGACGTCGTACCCACGCTCCTCGGCGACCGTGTCGGCGATCGTCCCGGCCACGAGGTCGGCGACCGCCTGCCGCCGCAGGGCCACGTTGTCCACCTCGGTCGTGCCACTCTGCTGGCCGTCGACGAGCGACACGAGGCAGTACGTGTCGGCGAGGTCGTCCGCGTCGGTCATCGAGATCCGGGTGCCCTCCACGACGGCGGCAGAGCCCGGGTCGACCGGGCCGCAGGCGGCGAGCAGCAGGGCGCAGGCACCCATGACGACGAGACGCGACTTCGACATGGCGCCAGAGTACTCGGCGCCGATCCCGCTCCGACCCGACCCGGCTACCCGACGATCGTGTCCACGACACGACCCACCCAGTCGAGCAGTTCGCGGCCGCGCAACGGCTTGCCACCGATGCCGGACTCGCGCGGCGCGGGCACGAGCAGGACCTTGACGGCCTCCTTGTGGAGGCTCTTGGGGTAGATCCGCGCGATGCGCAGCTTCGCCGACTCCAGCAGGTCGACCGGGGCGAATCGCAGGTTGGATCCGGCCGACGTGACCTCGGTCAGTCCGGCGGCGCGGACCTTGATCCGCAGCACCGCGACGTCGAGCAGCGCCTCGACCGACTCCGGCAGCGGACCGTAGCGGTCGAGCAGCTCGGCCCGCAGCTCGGCGATGTCGCCGGTGGCCCGCACGTCGGCGAGCCGCTTGTACATCTCGAGCCGCAGCCGCTCGCTCGGCACGTAGTCGTGCGGCAGGTGCGCCTCGACGGCCAGCTCGAGCTTGACCTCCTTCTCGGGCGCGGCGTCGCCGCGGAACTCCGCGACCGCCTCGCCGACGAGCCGGATGTACAGGTCGAAGCCGACGTCGGCGATGTGACCGGACTGCTCGCCGCCGAGCAGGTTGCCGGCGCCGCGGATCTCGAGGTCCTTCATCGCGACGGCCATGCCGCCGCCGAGCTCGGAGTGCTGCGCGATCGTGGCGAGCCGGTCGTGGGCGGTCTCGGTGAGCGGCTTGTCCGGCGGGTAGAGGAAGTAGGCGTAGGCCCGCTCGCGACCACGGCCGACGCGGCCGCGCAGCTGGTGCAGCTGGGACAGGCCGAGGGTGTCGGCGCGCTCGATGATCATCGTGTTGGCGTTCGAGACGTCCAGGCCCGACTCGACGATCGTCGTGCACACGAGCACGTCGAAGCGCTTCTCCCAGAAGTCGACCATGATCTCCTCGAGCCGGTGCTCGCCCATCTGGCCGTGGGCGACGGCGACCCGCGCCTCGGGCACGAGCTCGCGGATCCGAGCGGCGGCCTTGTCCATGCTCTGCACGCGGTTGTGCAGGTAGAAGACCTGGCCCTCGCGGAGCAGCTCGCGGCGGATGGCGGCGGTGACCTGCAGGTCGTCGTAGGCGCCCACGAAGGACAGGACCGGGTGTCGCTCCTCCGGCGGCGTGGCGATCGTGCTCATCTCGCGGATGCCCGTGACGGCCATCTCGAGCGTGCGCGGGATCGGCGTCGCGGACATGCTCAGCACGTCGACGGCGGCGCGCAGGTGCTTGAGCGCCTCCTTGTGCTCGACGCCGAACCGCTGCTCCTCGTCGACGATCACGAGGCCGAGGTCCTTCATCCGGATGCCCGGCTGCAGCAGCCGGTGGGTGCCGATCACGAGGTCGACCGAGCCGTCGGCCAGACCCTCGAGGGTGGCCTTCGACTCCTTCTCGGTCTGGAACCTCGAGAGCGGGCGGATCGTGACCGGGAACTGCCCGAACCGCTCGGCGAACGTGGCGTAGTGCTGCTGGACGAGCAGGGTCGTGGGGACCAGCAGCACGACCTGCTTGCCGTCCTGGATCGCCTTGAAGGCGGCGCGCACGGCGATCTCGGTCTTGCCGTAGCCGACGTCGCCGCACACGAGCCGGTCCATCGGCACGGTGCGTTCCATGTCGCGCTTGACCTCGTCGATCGTGGCCAGCTGGTCGGGCGTCTCGACGTGCGCGAAGGCGTCCTCGAGCTCGGCCTGCCACGGGGTGTCGGGGCCGAAGGCGTAGCCCTTCGTCGACTGGCGGGCGGCGTAGAGCTTGATGAGCTCGTCGGCGATCTGCCGGACCGCCTTGCGCGCGCGAGCCTTGCGGTTGTTCCAGTCGCCACCGCCGAGCCGGTCGAGCGTGGGCGACTCGCCGCCGACGTACCGACTGACCTGGTCGAGCTGGTCCATCGGCACGAACAGCCGGTCCGGCGGCTGGCCGCGCTTGCTCGGGGCGTACTCGAGCACGAGGTACTCGCGGGCGGCGCCGTGGACGACGCGGTTGACCAGCTCGACGTAGCGCGCGACGCCGTGCTGCTCGTGCACGACGGGATCGCCGGGCTTGAGCTCGAGCGGATCGATCTGGCGACGCCGGCGCACGGGCATGGACTTCGTGGGCCGCTCGGCGGCACGCTGGCCCACGAGGTCGTCGCGGGTGACCAGCGCGAGCCCGAGGGCGTCGGACACGAAGCCGTGGGCGAGGTCGGCGCAGATCACCTGCACGACGCTGCGCTCGGCCCCGTCGGAGCCGTCGGCCTCGTCGACGATGAGCGCCGGGACGTCGTGCTCGGCCAGCCACTCCACCGTGCGCTGGGCCTGGCCGTGGGCCGGCGCGACCAGCACGACGTGACGGTTCTCGGCGCGCCAGCGCTGCACGTCGACCAGGGCGGCATCGGTGTCGCCGCGGTACTCGGGGGCGGGCTCGGCGCCGACGACGTGGGCCTCGTCGATCGCGAAGGGCGAGATGCCAGCCCAGCCCAGGCCGATCGCGGCGACGTGGGCGCGCACGTCGTCGAGCTCGTGGAAGCCGGCCGAGCCGAGGTCGATCGGACTCTCGCCGCCTCCGGCCGCGGCCGCCCACGACGCGGCGAGGAACTCCTCGCTCGTCGCGAACAGGTCGGTGGCGCGCGCACGGACCCGCTCGGGGTCGGTCGTGACGATCGTCGATCCGGGCGGGAGCAGGTCGACGAGCAGTTCCATCTCCCCCGCGAGGACGGGTGCGAGCGACTCCATCCCCTCGACCGCATGACCCTCGGACAGCTTCGTGAACAGCTCGGCCAGCGAGGGGTGGGACGCGGCGTACCGCGCGGCGGCCGCGCGGACCTCGTCGGTCAGCAGCAGCTCGCGGCACGGCGGCGCCCACACCCGTTCGACGGGCTCGAGCGTGCGCTGGTCGGCGACGGCGAAGCGACGGATGTCGTCGACCGTGTCGCCCCAGAACTCGACCCGCAGCGGATGGTCCTCGGTGGGCGGGAAGACGTCGACGATGCCGCCGCGGACGGCGAACTCGCCACGCCGCTCGACGAGGTCGACCCGGGTGTACGCGGCGTCGGCGAGACGGCGGACCACGTCGTCGAGGTCGACCTCCTGGCCGGAGACCAGCTCGACCGGCGTGATGTCGGCCAGACCCTTCACCTGCGGCTGCAGGATCGAACGCACGGGGGCCACGACGACCCGGGGCCGCTGGGCGCCACCGTGCACGAGCTGGCGCAGCACCGCGAGGCGCCGGCCCACCGTGTCGGAACGCGGCGACAGGCGCTCGTGCGGCAGCGTCTCCCACGCCGGGAACAGGGCCACGTGCTCGGGGCCGACGAGCGCGCCGACCGCGTCCGCGAGGTCGTCGGCCTCGCGCGCGGTGGCGGTGACCGCCACGACGACCGCGTCCTCGGAGGCGAGGGTCGCGACGACGAACGGGTTGAGGGCGGCCGGAGCACTCAGTTCCGCCGTGGGCGCGCCGGAACGCAGCGCGGAGACGAGGGCGGCGACGTGGGGCTCGGCCGCGACGGCGGCCGTCAGATGCGGTTGGACCATGACCGCTCAAGACTACGGGCGAGGCCCGACAGCGCTCAGTCGACGGTGGCGGGCAGGTCGACGTGGTTCGCGGTGATCCAGTGCGCGACCTTGTCGTCGGCGAAGGCGTCCCACAGTCCGTGGGCCTGCTCGCGGTCGACGTAGACGACGCTCTGCGCGCCCTCCATCCCGGTCCCGGAGACGGGGATCGTCGTGAAGTGGACGTTCCCGGCGCGCACGGAGCGCAACGACAGCGCGAGCGACCGCATGCCCCCGGCGGTCAGACCCTCGTCGACCGCCAGGTTCGAGGTCACGGCGTCGAGGGCCCGGTAGAGCCGGACGGGATTGGCCAGCGTGCCGCCCGAGAGCGACTCGGACATCAGGGCGCGCAGGAAGTTCTGCTGGCGCTTGACCCGGTCGAAGTCGCCTCCGGCCAGTCCGTAGCGCTGGCGGACGTAGAGCAGCGCCTCCGTGCCGTCCATGTGGTGCGTGCCGGCGGTCCAGTCCTTGTCGCGCGCGGAGTCGTGGGTGTCCTCGGGGATCGTGATGTCGACGCCGCCGAGCGCATCGGTGAGGTCCTTGAAGCCCTCCCAGTCGATCACCGCGACGTGGTCGATGCGCACGTCGGTCAGCTCCTCGACGGTGTGGACCGCCAGTGCGGGACCGCCCCACGAGAAGGCCGCGTTGATCTTGGCCGTGCCGTGTCCCGGCACGTCGACCCACGAGTCGCGCGGGATCGAGACGAGGGACACGGACTTCCGGTCGGCGGCGATGTTGACGAGCATCATCGTGTCGCTGCGCTGGCCGGCGACCGAGCCGTCGGCGCGCTTGTCGCTGCCGAGCAGCAGGATGTTCATCGCGTCGGTGGGGCCCGGCTCGGGTCGTGGGGTGCTCTCGGCCGGCAGCGCACCCTCGAGGTGTTGCACCTGACCGGTGAGTCTCGACTGGGCGATCCACCCGCCGGCGGCCAGCAGGACGACGAGACCGAGCAGCACGAGAGCGACGGTGCGCAGCGGGTGCCGCCGGCGCTCGCGCTGAGGTGTCGTCGCGGTTTCGGTCACTGCGTCACGTTACGTTCACCTCCCTCATCCCGGGGCCGCTTTCCCTGCATTCGCCGGGTTCGTCACGTCGGATTCACGCTGGTTCCGTTGCCGGACAGCGGGTGTCCGAGTCCACTAGGCTGACCCGCGACGTGCGTGATGCGAGCGGAGGCACGGTGACGGAGACGACTCGGATGGACTTCAGGACAGGCCTGTCAGCGCTGCGGGCCGCGCAGAAGCCGGCTCGCGGGACGGCCGCCTACTCGCGCCATCTCAACCGACCGGCGGGCCGGATCGTGGCGGCCTGGATGAACACGATGGCCCTCACGCCGAACCAGGCGACGGTGGTCAGCGCGCTGCTCTCGGGCAGCGGCATCGCGGTGCTCGCGCTCGTGCGGCCGACGTGGTGGTCGGGTGTCATCGTCGCCGTCCTGCTGGCGGCGGGCTACGTCATGGACTCCGTCGACGGCCAGCTCGCCCGACTGCGCGGCGGAGGGTCGAAGTCCGGTGAGTGGCTCGACCACACGATCGACTGCTTCAAGACACTGGGCCTGCATCTCGCGGTCCTGATCAGCTGGTTCCGGTTCTTCGACCTGCCGTCCGACGCCTGGCTGCTGGTCCCGCTGGGCTTCACCCTCGTCGCCGCGGCGACGTACTTCGGGCTCATCCTCATGCCGACGCTGCGCCCGGCGGCCTCCTCGACCGAGCCGGCGCCCACGGTCCATGAGAACCCGCTGCGCCGCTACCTGATCCTGCCGGCCGACTACGGCTTCCAGTGCTGGGTCTTCGTGCTGCTGGGCTGGCAGGTCGGCTTCCGGATCGCCTGGACGCTCGTCTTCGTCGCCTGCGCCGCGATGCTGGCGCTCGCGCTCGTCAAGTGGTGGCGTGAGCTGCGCGCCCTCGACGCCGGGACGTCCTGATGCGCATCGTCATGCTGGGCACTCGCGGCGTACCTGCCCACTACGGCGGCTTCGAGACCGCGATCGAGGAGATCGGGCGCCGGATGGCGGCCGACGGCCACGAGGTCACGGTGTACTGCCGGGGCGCCGAGGAGCAGCTCGACACCTACGAGGGCATGCGGCTCGTGCACCTGCCCGCGGCGCGGAGGAAGTCGCTCGAGACGCTCAGCCACACGTTCCTGTCGGTGCTGCACCTGCTGTTCTCCCGCCGTCGCCACGACGTCGCGTTCCTGTTCAACGCGGCGAACGCCGTCTTCCTGCCCGTCCTGCGGCTGCGTCGCGTGCCGACCGCCGTGCACGTCGACGGCCTCGAGTGGAAGCGCGCGAAATGGGGCGGGGCGGGCCGGCGCTACTACCGCACGGCCGAGTCGCTGTCGGTCCGCTGGGCCGATGCGCTGATCGCCGACGCGCAGGGCATCGCCGACTACTACACCGACGAGTTCGGCGCGAGCACGGACCTGCTCGTGTACGGCGCTCCCCTGCTCGACGACCCGCACACCGCCCGCCTCGACGAGTTGGGGCTCACGGCGCGCGGCTACCACCTCGTCGTCGCCCGGTTCGAGCCGGAGAACCACGTGCTCGAGATCGTGCGGGGATACCGCTCGTCGCCGGCCGCACTGCCCCTGGTCGTCGTCGGGTCGGCGCCCTACGCGAACGAGTACACGGCCCAGATCGAACAGGCCACCGAGGGCGACGACCGGATCCGACTGCTCGGCGGCGTGTGGGACCAGGAGCTCCTCGACGCGCTCTACGCCAATGCGGCGTCCTACCTGCACGGGCACTCGGTCGGCGGCACGAATCCGTCGTTGCTGCGGGCGATCGGCGCCGGGTCGCCGGTGATCGCGTTCGACGTCGACTTCAATCACGAGACGCTGGGCCCGGACAACCCGTACTTCACGACGTCCGACGAGGTCGCCGCGGCCGTCACCGCCCTCGAGGACGCCGTGCCTGCCGCCGTCGAGCGCGCCGCCGCCACGCGCGACCGCATCGCCGAGCGCTACTCGTGGGACGCCGTGGCTCGCGGCTACGCCGCACTGGCCGAGCGGCTCGCCGCCGGCGCCTCCACCCGCGGCCAGGCCTCGGGCCGCCGACGCAAGGTCGACGGATGACCGGAGGCGCAGACGGCCCCCGGCGCATCCTGATGGCCCATCCGTCCGCCGACGTGTACGGGTCCGACCTGCAGCTGCTCGAGTCGGTGTCGGCGCTCTCCGAGGCGGGCGACACGGTCGAGGTCGTCCTTCCGGCGGACGGCCCACTCGTCCCGCTGCTGCGCGCCCGTGGCGCGACGGTGCGGGTCCAGCCCTACCCGGCCCTGCGCAAGGCGTACCTGAGCCCGACGGGGCTGCCCCGGCTGGCCTGGCACGTCGCGCGGGCGCTGCCGTCGATCCTGCGCGCACACCGCGCCTTCCGTCCCGACGTGACGGTCGTCAACACCGTCACGATCCCGTGGTGGCTGCTCGCCGGCCGCCTCACCCGCACGAGCACGGTCTGCCACGTGCACGAGGCCGAGCAGGAGGGTCACCGAGTGATCCTCACGGCGCTGGCCCTGCCGAACCTGCTGGCGCACCGCCTGATCACCAACAGCGCCGCTGCGGCACGGGCCCTGACGGACGTCGTGCCGCGTCTGTCACGCCGGATCACGGTGCTGCACAACGGGGTCCCCGGGCCTGCCGAGCCGCCGACGGCGCCCCGGGCGAGGACGGCGGGCGCGCCCGCCCGTCTGGGCCTGGTCGGGCGGCTGTCACCGCGCAAGGGCATCGACGTCGCGCTCGAGGCCGTGGCGCGGCTGCGGGCGGACGGCCACGACGTGTCCCTGCACGTGTGCGGGAGCGTCTTCGAGGGCTACGAGTGGTTCGAGGCCGAGCTGCGCGAGCGCGCGGCTCGACCCGACCTCGCCGGACACGTCGAGCTGCTGGGCTACGTCAACCCGACCTGGCCGGTGCTGGCCGAGTCGGACGTCGTGCTCGTCCCGTCGCGGGTCGAGCCGTTCGGCAACACGGCCGTCGAGGCCATGCTGGCCCGTCGGCCGCTCGTGGCCTCGGACACGCAGGGCCTGGCCGAGATCGTCGACAGCGGACGCACGGGACTGCTCGTCGAGCCCGGCGACCCGGCCGCGCTCGCACGAGCCGTCTCGAGCCTGCTCGACGACCCCGCCCTGGCCGGCCGCCTGGCCGAGACCGGTCACGCCGAGGCGCTCGCGCGCTTCACCCCCGAGACGTACAAGGCGGGATTTCGGCGCGCGGTCCTGGCGTGACCGCCGGCTCAGGCGTGGGTCAGTTCTCCCACAGGATCGTGTCGGCCAGGGAGCCGTCGGCCTCCATGACGTTGCCGGACGCGGAGACGCCCGTGATCCCGTTCTGGACCGAGATCTTGCACTTCTGGTAGACCCGGTTGGCACCGAACTTGTTGCTCGTGACCGATCCGGTGAGCTTGTAGCCGTTGCGGATCTGCAGCTTGACGTTGCAGATCGCGCCGTCGAGCCAGTTGCCCTCGATCCTCAGCCCGGCCGGACCCGTGGACGCCTGGCCCAGGATCGTGTGCGTCTGGGCATCGCGGATCGTGTTGCCCTTGAGCACGATGTTCGTGCCGGTGCTGATCTGGATGTTGTCGTTGTGCGTGGGTCCGCCACTCTGGTTCGGATCGCTCGCGAAGTACGCCGTGTCCTCCAGCAGCGAGTCGACGATCGTCGAGTTGCTGCCCATGATCTTGACGTTGTCCACGCCACCGATCACGTGGATCCGGCGGGCCGTGAAGTTCTGGGCGATGATCCCGTCGAGGTAGACGGTCTGGCGCTCGGGGATGAACTCGGAGTCCTCGATCACGAGGCCCTTGGCGCTGAGCGAGTTGAGCAGACCGCGGAACGAGGTTCCCGTGCCGCCGCGGATGATCGAGTTGGTGATCTTGACGTTGTCGGCCTTGACGTCGACGAACCCGTGGATGTCGAGCCCGTCGATGACGGTGCCGTCCTTCGAGATCACGAGGTTGCCGTCGTGCCGCGTGAGCTTGACGCCGGAGGGAACGCCGGTCGAGCTCGCGCTCGGCTTGCCCGCGCTGGCCGAGCCGGTCGGCGGGGGCGGGGTCGTCGGGGCGGCGGTGGGTGCCGGAGCCGTGGGGGCGACCGTGGCCGTGGTGGTGGGTGCCGTGGTGGGCGCCGTGGTGGCGGCGCTCGTGGGCGGCGTCGTCGCGGGGGGCGCGGTCGTGGCGACGGCGCCACCGGAGGCCGCGATCGCCGTGGCGCCGAGGTTCGCGAAGGAGACCTCGACGGGCTTGGCCGCGTTCGACGAGAGGTAGGACCAGAAGCGGATCGGCGCCGCGGAGGTCAGCCGCTTGGTGGAGCTGTCGACCGCCGCCGACTGCCATGCGGGCATCGTCGTGCCGCCGGGCCAGGCCCGGGCCTTGATCACGACCGGGGAGATGCCCGAGATCTCGGCCTGGACCCAGATCCGCTGGTTCGTCGCGAACGTGGTCGGCAGCGTGCGGCCGGCGAGGTAGGTCTCGGACGAGCCCGACACCCGGACGACCTGGACGGCCATCGTCGAGTCCGGCAGCAACTTGACCTTGACGCGGTACCGGCTGGACGACGACGTGCGCAGGTCGAGACCGGCATAGAAGTCGGCCTTCGTCGCGGGCGCGAGGAACGAGGCCGTCACGCGGCCGTCGAGGATCGTGTCGGGTCCGACTCGGTCGACGGACTTGCCCGGCTGGACGGCGATCGTCGCCGCGGTCGCAGCACCTGCGAGCTGACCCTGGAACGCCGCCGCGAGGATCGCGCCGAGGAGGCCGATCACGAGCGCGATCCGCACACCCACGCCGCGACGTCGGGGACCGGAGTCACCGCCGGAGCCGTGGTGTCCCGGACCGGAGCCGTCGTGGCCGGCACCGCCGGGCATCACCCGCGCGCGGAAGCCGGTGGGGGTCTCACGGACCGCGGGTCCGGGCACGGTGATGGCCTCGGGCTTGGCGCGGCGGCCGGACCCACGCCGGCGGGGGACCGAGGGCGTGCGGTCGACGGTCGTACTCACGTGGTGTTACTCCTCGTACTCGGGCGGGTCCTCGCAGGACGACGAGAACTCGTTGCGCAGCGAGCCCGAGCCGCAACGCGTTCGTGCAAACCTAATGGAAGCGCCCCGAATCCTCACACCCGTCTCGCGGCCAATGCGACGAATATCACACTAATCAGGCCCTTGTCAGGCGAACCACTCGTGTATTAAGGCCACATCACGGAAGTGTTTCGGCGCGGAATGCGTCGTAACTGATCTGGATCGGCGCGTTCGCGACCGCGCTCGACACATACGCCGCCACCCCGACCCCGCCGGCCGCCTGCAGTCCGCTCGTCCCGTCGGACGTCGTCAGGTCCCACGTTCCGGGCTCCGCGTCGGACGCGCGCCACACGCGCGTCGAGAGCGTCGTCGGCGAGGCGCCCGACACGCGCAGCCTCACGGCCAGCGGGGTACCTGCCTGGGCGACCGTCGACAGATTCGTCGACACGAGCGTCGTCTCCGTCGATCCCACGAGGCGGACCAGGGACACGCTCTGGGAGCCATCGGGGTTGACGCGGACCTTCGCCCGGTACTCGTTCGCGCCCACGACACGTCCCGTGACCGAGGTGTAGACGGACGAGACCGTGGGCAGGCGGTCGAGGGCGAACCTCGTCGAGACGTCGGTGCTCGCGGAGGAGACCGAGCCGAGATTCGCGCGCGGCCCCTGTCCCGGCGACAGGGTGAACCGTCCGACCCCGTCGGTGACGGAGAAGATCGAGGGCGAACCCGTCGTCGTCCACGCCCCGCCGACGTCCGCCGAGCCCCACCCGTTGAACTGGACGCGTCCGAAGTCGTCGGAGGCCAGTGCGGTCGGGTCGGGATCCGGCGAGCCGACCGTGACACTGCGCGTCGTCGTGGCGGTGGCCCCGCCGTTGTCCGTGACGGTCAGCGTCACGGTGCGCGTGCCCGCACTCGCGTAGGTGTGCGACGCCGTGGCGCCGGTGCCCGTCGAGCCGTCGCCGAAGTTCCACGCGTAGGACGTGATCGTGCCGTCGGGATCGTTCGAGCCGGAGGCGTCGAAGGAGGCGGACAGGGCGTTCACCTGCGTCGTGAAGGAGGCGTTCGGCGACTGGTTGCCGGCGCTTCCGGTCCGGCCGATCGTGTTGTGCGCCGCGATCGTGGCCGTGCTGAGCGTCTTCGGATAGACGGCCGCCTCGTCCACCGTGCCCGCGAAGTACGCGCTCGTCGGCCGGTTCGGCAGGCCGTTCGTGGCGTCGCCTCCGAGGCGCCAGTAGCCATAGGCGTCGGAGCCCTGCGTCGCGGTCGTCGACGACGCGACCTTCACCCCGTCGACGTGGATCGCGCTGCCCTCGAAGCCGACCGTCGCCACGACGTGGTGCCACTGGCCGTTGTTGTAGGCACCCGGAGTCGTGATCGTGCGCAGGTCGGACGGACGCAGCGAGAAGGCGAGCCGGCCGTTGTTCGTCATGTAGAGCGCGCGGTCGAAGGTGCTGCTGCCGCCCGTGCGCGCCGCCCCGAAGTCCCAGATCATCCCGCCGCGCGTCGTCGTCGTGCGGATCCAGGCCTCGAGCGAGATGAAGTTCGGCCACTGCACCGTGCCCTGGGCCGCCGAGCCGTCGCTCGCGACGACTCCCCCGCTGGAGCCGTTGAGCGTCGCCGCGGACGTGCCGTCCCCGACGGCGCCGCCCTGGCCTCGCGTCACGCCGCCGACGACGGTGCCGTTGCGCCAGGCCGCCGCGTCCACGGCGTTGCCGGAGCCCTCGCCCAGTCGCCAGTAGAGCGCGGGCCCGTCCGCGAGGACTCGCCTCGCGTACGCCCCCGGTGCCGTGCCGCCGGACGGCACCTGCACCGAGGTGGTGGTCGACTGGACGACGTTGCCGTCAGGGTCGATCGCGTCGATCCGATACGTGTGGGCCCCCGGCGTGACCGCCGTGTCGGTCAGGCCGAGCCACGGGCGGTACCACTCCGACGACCTCGACGAGACCTCTCCCACGACGGCACCGTCGCGGACGACCTGGTAGCTCAGGTTCTCCTGGTCGCGGTCCCAGTTCGCCATCCAGCCGACCCGGACCACGCCACCGCCGAGGGGCGCCAGGGACGGAGCCGTCTCGGCGCCGGTGATCTCGGGACCGACCCGGTTGCGCGACAGCCCCGGCCGGGCATACCGGACGAGGCCCTGCGAGTTCGCCAGTCCGCCGCCGGTCAACGTCCCCGCCCTCGGGAACTCACCGCCGAGCAGGACGTAGTCGGCATTGCCCGTGATCGTCCACGCCGCCTGGTTGACGCCCGTGTAGGCGCCCTGGGTCAGCCGCGGCAGCCACTTGAGCAGCCATGGCGACGGCGTGCCCTCCCAGTTGGCGTACGAGTACTTCTCCCGACCGAGCTTCCCGAGGGGCTGCTTCGTGAAGGCCATGCCGTAGTGGAAGGTCCAGGTCGAGGTCTGCCCGTAGCCGTCCGGCAGGTTGCCGCAGAAGTGGGCATGGCCGACCTCGTAGACGACGTCGCCGACCGGCCAGACGCCGTACGTGTCGCCGTGGCAGTCCTCGACCCACACGAGGGTCCCGTCGGACCACCGGATCCGCGCCGTGCCCTCGAGGTTCCCGCCCGAGCCGAAGTGGTAGCCGCCGACGTACAGGCTGTCGCCGTCCGAGGCCATCGAGGTGATCGCGGCGTTCTGCCCGCCGTCGCGCACCTGGGAGTTCGCGGGCAGTGGCTGCAGCGCCCCCGAGGTCCCGTCGAGGACCGCCAGTCCGTACCCGGGGTTCCCCGAACCGTTCACGGTGACGAACGCGCCTCCGATCGCCACCTTGGAGCGGTCGGGCGAGAGCGCCATCGCCCACACGTAGCCGTTGCCGTCGCCGTACGCCAGCGTCGGCGCGAACGACGTGGGCACGCCGGTGGCGGCACTCACCGCTCCGACGCGCGTCCGAGCCTGCCCGCCGATCGCGGTGAACTGGCCGCCCGCGTAGACGGTCGTGGAGCTCGCCGCCACGGCTCGCACGACACCGTTCACGTTCGGCGTCCACGGCAGCACCGCGCCCGTCGTCGGGTCGATCGCCGCGAGCCGATTGCGGGTCTGGCCGCTGATCGAGGTGAAGTCACCGCCCACGTAGATGCGGCTGCCGTCGGGCGACGCCGCGACGGAGCGCACCTGCGCATTCGCGCTGGGAGCCCACGCGGCGATCAGGTTGCCGGTGCGGATGTCGTACGCGAGCAGGTTGCTGCGCGCGGTCGTGTTCGTGTTGGGCGCGCTGCCGGCAGGGCGGGCGTTCGTGAAGCTGCCGCCGACGTACACGGTGTTGCCGACGATCGCCTGCGACCAGACCACTCCGTTGATCTGGACGGTGGGCAGACCGTCCGCCGTCACGGTGGGTGGGGTGGTCGGGTCGGTGGGATCGGCCGGCCGGCTGTCGGCCTGCGCAGGCAGTGCGCCACCGATGAGGACGAGGAGGAGCGTGATGACGAGGAGACCCGCCGGGTGCGATCTGTTCATGGGTACGGTCCCTGGAACGAGGAGTCCTCCGTCCCGGGAACGGCGTCGTGCGAGCGGCACGGAGGTGGTGTCACGCGTGATGAGACACGTACCGCCTGGCTGAGACGTCCCCTCCGAGCGAACTCACCTTTTTTCCATCATGCGTGATGCGAGTCTCATCGCGCCAGTGTCCGTCCCGGATCGGGCCGGAAACTCCGTCGCCGCCGTTAGGATCCACAGGTGGAGCAGCGCGCGACATCCGGAGCGCCGACCGCCGCGGGGGCCCGCGGCGGGACCGATGCCGTCCGCTGGAGCCTCGTCGCGGTGTTCGGCCGGCAGGCCTCGCAGATGGTGGCCGCCCTCGTCGTGGCGAGGATCCTCGGCCCCGACGCCTTCGGTGTCATCAGCGCGGCGACGGTCTACGTCACGCTGAGCACGCTCGTCCTGGACCAAGGGCTCGCGGCCGCGATCGTCCAGCACAAGAACCTCGACCCGCGCGCCCCCGGCGCGGTCGCCAGCCTGAACCTGCTGGTCGGCCTCGTCCTGGCCGGCGCGACCTGGCTGCTGGCGGGTCCCGTCGCGACCTTCTTCCACGAACCCCCGCTGGCGGACCTGCTGCGCGTGCTCGGCGTCGGTCTCATGCTGAAGGCCGTCGCGATCACCCCGCGGGCGATGCTCATGCGGGGCCTGCGGTTCCGCGCGATCGCCGTCGCGGACGTGGCCGGCGGCGCCGTCGGCGCGGTCGCCGCGATCGCCGCCGCCGCGTGGGGCGCCGGATTCTGGTCGATGGCCTGGCAGGTGCTCACGACCGACGCGCTCATCGCGGTCGTCATGGTCTTCGCCGCACGCGTGCGACCCAACCTCTCGACCGCCCCGCTCGGCACGGTGCTGCCGTTCGGTCTGCGGATCCTCGGCGTCAACTCGCTGGCCTACCTCTCGCGCAACGCCGACAACATCCTCGTCGGCCACTACCTGGGCGTGACGGCGCTGTCCTACTACGCGATGGCCTACCGGGTGCTCGTCGTCCCCGTGCAGTTGATCGGTCAGACCGTCAACCGCGTCGTGTTCCCGACGTTCTCCCGGTTCGCCGACGACCGTGAACGCGTCGCCCGCAACCTGATCCGGGCGATCGGGATGCTCGCGATGGTCGCGGTGCCGCCGATGGTGTTCGCCGCCGTCGCCGCGCCGCAGATCGTGCACGTCGTGCTCGGCGAGGCGTGGGCGCCGGCCGTTCCCGTGCTGACCGTCCTCGCGGTCGCGGGAGCGCGCGAGACGGTGTTCTACGTGACCGGCTCGCTCATGAAGGCGATGGGCGCGGCCCGGCTGAACCTGCGCTACGAGCTGCTCGCCACCGTCGTCCAGCTCGGGGGCATCGTCGTCGGCCTGCAGTACGGAGTCGTGGGCGTCGCGCTCGGCTACACGATCGCGGGCTTCCTGCTCTCTCCGGTGCTGCTGGCGATCCAGCGCAGGCTCACCGGCGCCACGCTGGGCGAGCAGCTGCGGGCCGTCGCCCCCGCCGTGAACGGCTCGATCGTGGCGGCCGCCGCTTACCTCGGACTGCGCCTGGCCGGCTGGTCCGACGCCCTGACGCTGGGAGTCGGCTTCCTCGCCTACGCGGCCGTGTTCACGGTCGTCGTGTGGCTCATCCATCGCGAGGCCCTGCGGACCACGGTCGCGTTCGGGGCCGACATCCTCGGGAGGCGCCGGTGAGACGGTTCGCTCGATCGGTCCGCAACCGGGTCCGCACGTACCGCAAGCGGATCCGCAACCGCATCCTCGTCGTCGCGCTGCGCACCCGGAACCGGCTCTCGCGGGGATCGGTCGTCGGCGACGCCCCCGTCGTGGTCTCGCTGACCAGCTACGGCCGCCGGGTGGCGGAGGTGGCGTGGGCCATCGAGTCGATCGGAGCCGGCCGGGTCCGGCCCCGGCGCCTCGTCCTGTGGCTCGACGAGCCGCTCGACCGCGACGCCCTGCCGGTCAACCTGCGACGACTCGAGGCGCGTGGACTGGAGATCCGGCCCACCCGCGACCTCGGCCCGCACAAGAAGTACTACCCCTACGCCGCGTCGATCGAGCACCACGAGCTGCCGCTCGTCACCGCCGACGACGACGTGATGTACCCGCGACGCTGGCTGGCCGATCTGCTGTCCGCGCACGCCGAGGATCCGGACGTCGTGGTCTGCCACCGCGGCAATCGGATCGTCGTCGACGGCGACCGGCTGTCGCCCTACGACTCGTGGCCGAGGTGTCGCAGCGACCGACCGTCGTTCGCGCACTTCGCGACGGGGGTCTCGGGCGTCCTGTACCCACCGCGCATGCTCGACGAGCTCGCCGCGCGGGCGACGGCCTTCACCGACGCCGCACCGACCGCCGACGACATCTGGCTGCACTGGGTGGCCCTGCGTCTGGGCATCCGCGTGCGACAGGTGCGCAGCACGCCGATCCACTTCCCGCTGATCCCCGGGTCCCAGGTCACGTCGCTGACCGAGTCGAACGTCGCCGGCGGCGTCAACGACCGCTGGATCGCCGGGATCTACGGGCCCGAGGACGTCGCGGTCATCGCCGGCGACGACTGATCCGGCTCGTCCTCCGACGGGTCGTCGGGGCGCGGCGACTGCAGGAGCACGCAGAAGCCCATCGCCACCGCCAGCATCGGCAGTGACTGGAAGGTGCCGAACACCTCGGTGTTGTCGCCCATGGCGTGGACGAACACCCAGATCCACGTGCCGGCGGCGAACGTCATCGCCAGTCGCGTCGAGAACTGCCCGTAGGACTCGATCCCGCGAACGCAGGTCCGGATCCCCGCAAGGGTGATGAGGACGATCAGCACTCCGCCGAGAATCCCCACCCGCGTCAGCGAGAACAGGATGCTGTTGTGCGGCGGGTAGTCCTCGGGGAAGACGACCACGGCGACCTGCTGGAAGGCCAGTGACGGCAAGCGGGCGTTGGCGTAGTTCTCCCAGCCACCGAACCCCAGTCCGTGCCACGGGTGGACCAGCCAGGCGTCCCGCGCCGTGGCCCAGAGCTCCCGCCGGGGAATGAGCGCGGTCTGCGACCGCGTGATGTAGTCGTCAGCCGTGTTCAGGGTGATCCACGCCGTGGCCCCCGAGACACCGAGCAGACCGACGGTCGACAGGATGCGCCCGGCCGGCCCGGCACCCGTGAAGGCGGCCCAGAACAACGCGATCAACGGCACCGCGACGAGCAGCGCCAGACCGGTCTTCGAGCCGGAGAAGCCGCAGCCCGTGGCGGCGACGAGCGCGACGATCCATGCCAGGTCGCTGCGTCGGGCCAGCGCGTACATCGCGTAGACCAAGGCCGTCACGCCGAGCACCATCGACGCGCGGTTCCCGTTGAGGAAGAGGATCCCGCCGGCCTTCTCCGGGTACAGCACGTTGTTGACCAGGAGCCCCTCGCTGAGCTGCTTGGTCTTGGGACCCAGGAGCAGCAGGGCGGGCGCCGAGGCGTAGTAGGAGCTCTCGAGGTCGGGGCGGATCCGGAAGAGGATCGTGGAGGCCGCCTCGACGAGGACCACGGGGGTGAGCACCGCGAGCAGCGACGGCACGACGGCGGGGAATCGCTGGATGCTGCCGATCGTGCCCGCGAAGACGAAGGCCACCGCCAGCATCGGTCCGATCCCGTACAACAGGGCCGACATGGGCTGCGGCGACCAGAGGTAGGCCGAGGCGTTCAGCAGGGCGAAGCAGACCACGAGCCACACGACGGGCATCCGGAACCAGCGAGCATCGCGCCACAGCACGTACGGGGCCGTGACGAGCGACCACACGACGCTGATCGGCAGGCCCACGGTGATCGCCGGCGAGAGGTAGTACAGACCCGCGGTGACCCGCGCCCAGCCGCCACGACCGACGAAGTACAGCCCCCACGTGCCGATCGCGATCGCCGCGACCACGAGGCCGAGCAGCAACATGGTCGACTCCGATCTGCGCTGGACGCCACGGCACCGGGCCGCGGCCTCCACGGTACCAACGCGAGCAGCGTCCTTCCCGGGCGTTCCGGGACTTCTCCGAGCCTGAGAAAGCACATGACGATCGCCACATCCGACCCGAGGAGTTGCCGACGTACGTACGATGACGGGGAACTCCATCATCGGGGGTCCGAGCCGAGCAAGAGGGTGAACGAATGGAACTGCGCGCCTACCTCGAGGTGCTGCGTCGCCACTTCGTGGTGTTCCTCGTGACCGCCGCGGCCGTCTTCGGGCTCGCCGTGTACGCGACCTACTCCGCCACGCCGCAGTACAAGGCCACGGCGCAGCTGTTCCTGACGACCCCGGGCGGCAAGGACCAGTCGGCGCTGCAGAACGGCCAGTTCGCCATCCAGCGCGTGCGCTCGTACGCCGTGCTGGACATCCCGGAGGTCTCCCGGTCGGTCCAGAGCGAACTGGACCTCGACCAGAGTCCCGAGGCGATCGCGGCGAGCGTGACGGTCACCGCCGCGACCGACGCCGCGGTGCTCAACGTCACCGCGATCAACACCTCGAAGGAGCTCGCGGTCGACGTGGCCGAGGCCTACGCCGAGTCGTTCTCCGAGCAGGTGGCCACGCTGGAGGCCAAGGAGACCGGAGCGGTGCTGCGGCAGGTGGGCTCGCCGGTCGCCTCCTCGGGCCCCGTGTCGCCCAACAAGCGGCTGAACCTCGCGGCGGGCGCCGTCCTGGGCCTCATCCTGGGCGCGGCCGCGGCCGCCCTGGCCGACATGTTGCGTCCACCCACGCAGCAGTCCGCCCCCCGGTCGAAGCGCTCCACGCGGCGCAGCCGCAAGACGAAGACCGCCGAGACCACGCCCACCGCGGGCGACGAGAACGCCTGAGGCTCCGCGGCCGCGGTCAGGGCCTGCGGTACTCCTGGTAGGACCAGCCCCACGCACCGGAGGCCATGCCCAGTCCACGGGCCGCCGAGCGCAGGCCCTTCGCGCGGTGGCTGAGGGACCGTGTCAGCACACCGACCAGCCATCGGGCGCCGCCGCCGGCCAGCCGGACAGCGCCCGCGACGGTGAGCCGCAGCCGCAGCACGACGCCTCCGCCTGCGGCCATGAGCGTCGTGCGACTCCAGCTGTTCCCACTGCGCAGGGCTCGACGCAGCACCCAGTCCCGGCTCACCCGCGCGGCGGGGACCCGGTCGTCGACGATCGCCTCGTCGCACCAGATCATGCGGCCGCCGCGGGCGACGATCTGCTTCGTGAAGAGCGTGTCGCTGCCGCCGGCGAGACCGAGCTCGGCGTCGAACCGCAGCTCCCACGGCTGCAGTTGCGACAGGTCGAACACGAGGTTGTTCGTCGCGCCGACCTCGATCTCGGTGCCCGTCGGCAGGCGACGCCGACGGAAGAAGTCACCTGCGGCGACGAACTCGTCGGGCTCCTGCTCGAAGACCGACAGGACGGGCCCGAACACGGCGGCGGGCCGGTCGTGCTCCTGCCACGCACCCAGCAGCGACCGCAGCCAGCCATGATGCGGCCGCTCGTCGTCGTCGATGAAGACCAGCAGGTCGTCGCCGACCGACTCGGTCAGGACCCGGTTGCGGCCCGCGGCGATCCCGGGCACGGGCTCGTGGACGTACGTCACCTCGACCGGTGAGGTCGTCGCGAACGCGCGTACGACCGGCTCGGCACCACCCGCGGGGTCGTTGTCGACGATGAGGATCCGCCCGTCGTACTCGCCGACCTCGCCCACCTGCTCGACGAGGGCCGGGAGCAGCCCCAGCACGTCCTCGTTGCGGCGGTACGTCAGTGCCGCCACCGTGAGCCGCAGCCGACCCCGATCCCCCGTCATCATGTCCCCCGTCGTCGCCTGGACCGTCATGAGCTCTCCCCCGTCATCGACTCAACCCGCCGGCACGACGACGAGGTCGTCGAACCGGCCCAGGATCGGGCCGTTCGTCGCACTCGAGGCCAGGTAGACCGCGACACCGATGCCTCCGGCGGCCTGGAGCTCGCTGGTGGTGTCGGTCTTGGTGAGCGTCCAGGCGGCCGGCTCGTTCCCGCCGACCTTCCAGACCTTCGCCCGCACGGTCGTCGGGGCCGTCCCCGTCACCTGGAGGCGCAGTCGCATCGACACGCCCGAGGTGTAGGTCAGGTCGCTGCCGAGCGTCGTCGTCGCGATCGTCGTCTCGACGCCGGAGATGAGCCGGACGAGGTACAGCGTCTGGGTGCCGTCCGCCGCGATCTTGACCTTGGCGCGGTAGTCGTGCGTGCCGATGACGCGGCCGCCGAGCGAGAGGAAGACCCCTCCGCCGTTGGCGATCGTGTCGACCCCGTAGCTGATGCTCGAGTCCGTCGACGTCGACGAGACCGCGTTGAGCGAGGCCTTCGTGCCCGAACCGCCGGTGGCCATCCTGATCGAGCCGGTGCCGCTCGCGACGTTGAACAGGCTCGCGGAGCCACCCAGCGTCCACGCGCCGCCGGTGTCGGCCGCGCCCCACGCGGAGGTGGAGGTCCGACCGAAGGCGTCGACGGCCAGGGCGTTCGCGGGAACCGTGACGGTGACCGTCTTGGTGACCGCTGCGGTCGCCCCGGAGTTGTCGGTGACCGTCAGCTTGACCGTCTTGTCACCGGCGGAGGCGAAGGCGTGCGAGGGGTTCGCCTCGGTGGACGTGCCACCGTCGCCGAACTCCCACGCGTACGACGCGATCGTGCCGTCCGGATCGCTCGACGTCGAGGTGAACGCCGCGCTGAGGTTCGACACCGTCGCCGTGTACGCGGCCGTCGGCCCGACGTTGGGCGCTGCGACCACCGTGACCGTCTTCGTCACGGTGTCGGTGCCGCCGCGGTTGTCGGTGACCGTCAGCTTGATCGCCTTGTCACCCGACGTCGTGTACGTGTGCGAGGGGTTCGCCGCGGTCGACGTGTCGCCGTCACCGAACTCCCAGGCGTACGACGCGATCGTGCCGTCGGAGTCCGTCGACGTCGACGTGAGGTCGACCTTCAGGTTCGTCACGGCCGAGGTGAAGTCGGCCGTGGGCTTCACATTGGGCGCCACCACCGTGATCGTCTTCGTGATCGTGTCGGTGCCACCACGGTTGTCCGTGACCGTCAGCCTGACCGTCTTGTCGCCGGCCGTCGTGTACGCATGCGACGGGTTCGCCGCGGTCGACGTGTCGCCGTCACCGAACTCCCACGCATACGAGGCGATCGTGCCGTCGGAGTCCGTCGACGTCGACGTGAAGTCGACGTTGAGGTCCGTGACGTTCGACGTGAAGCCCGCCGTGGGTGCCACGTTCGGCACGGGGGTGGTCGTCACGGTCTTCGTGATCGTGTCGGTGCCGCCGCGGTTGTCGGTGACCGTCAGCTTGACCGTCTTGTCCCCGGGGGTCGCGTAGGTGTGCGTCGGGTTGGCCGCCGTCGACGTGTCGCCGTCACCGAACTCCCACAGGTACGACGCGATCGTGCCGTCGGAGTCCGTCGACGTCGAGGTGAAGTCGACCTTCAGGTTCGTCACGGCCGAGGTGAAGCCGGCCGTGGGCTTGACGTTGGGCGGCGTCGTGGTGACCGTCTTGGTCACCGTCGCCGTGGCGCCCACGTTGTCGGTGACGGTGAGCGTGACCGTCTTGACCCCGGCCGTCGCGTAGGTGTGCGACGGGTTCGCCGCCGTCGACGTGTCGCCGTCACCGAAGTCCCAGGCGTACGACGCGATCGTGCCGTCCACGTCCGTCGACGTCGAGGTGAAGTCGACCTTCTGGTCCGCGACGTTCGCGGTGAAGGCCGCCGTCGGCGCGACGTTCGGCGTCAGGTCGCCCGGCAGGCTCGCGCCCACGGTCGACGCGACGAAGTCGTCGAAGTTCGCCGTGATGGGAGCGCCGGTGGCCGTGGTCGCGAGATACGTCGCGAGGCTCAGCCCGCCGGCCGCCTGGAGCTCGACGGTCGTGTCGGTCTTGGAGTAGGTCCAAGCGCTCGGCTGCGCCGTGCCGGCCTTCCACACCTTCACCCGCAGCGTCGTCGGCGACACGCCGTCGGCCTGGAGCCGGATCCGCATGCGCGAGTCGAGCGTGTAGTTGAGCGCGGAGCCGAGCGTCACCGAGCCGAGTGAGGTCTCGGTGCCTGCGACGAGCTTGACGAGGTACACCGTCTGGACGCCGTCGGAGCCGATCTTGACCTTCGCCCGGTACTCGTTCGCCCCGACGACGCGACCGCCGACGTAGAGGAACGTCCCGCCGCCGCCGGCGATCGTGTCGAGTCCGTAGGTGAGCGTCACGTCGGTGCTCTGGGAGGTGACACCGTTCATCGCGACCCGCGTGCCGGAGCCGGCCGAGGGCATCTTGATCGTGCCGCGCCCATTCGTCACGGCGAAGTTGCTCGGCGCTCCCGAGGTGGTCCAGGGACCGCCGAAGTCGGACGTGCCCCATGCGGAGGTGGCCGTGCGCTCGAAGAAGTCCTTCGCCAGGAGCCCGGCGGGCGGTGACGTGACCATGATGAACGCGGTCTTCGTCGTGGAGCCGCCACGGTCGTCCGTGACCGTCAGCGAGACCTGGTAGGCCCCGCCGGTCGGGTACGTGTGCGCCGGGCTGGCGACCGTCGAGGTCGTGCCGTCACCGAAGTCCCACGCGTACGAGACGAGCGTTCCGTCGCTGTCGGCCGAGGTCGACGTGAAGGCCGCGGCCAGGTAGGACGAGGAGGAGGTGAAGTTCGCCGTCGGCAGGACGTTCGGGTTGCGCACGACGACCGTCTTCGTGGCGCTGTCCGTGCCACCCCGGTCGTCCGTGACGGTCAGCGAGACCGTGTAGGTGCCCGGCGTCGTCCACGTGTGCGTGGGGTTCGCCGCGGTGCTCGTGGAATCGTCGCCGAAGTCCCACGTGTAGCCCACGATCGAGCCGTCGGAGTCGGTCGAGGTCGACGCGAAGGTCCCGCTGAGGTCCGTCATGTCGGCGGTGAAGCCGGCCGTCGGGGCGATGTTGGGCGCCGTCGCCGTCACGAGATGGCTCGTGGTCGCCGTCAGTCCGTGGTTGTCGGTGACGGTGAGGCTCACCGCGTACGTCCCTGTGGCCGGGAACGTGTGGGTGGGGTTCCGCTCGGTCGACGTGGCGCCGTCACCGAACGTCCAGGCGTAGGACTTCACGAAGCCGTCCGAGTCCGTCGAGGTCGAGGTGAACTGCGTCTCGAGCCCGGCCGCGGAGTACGTGAACTCCGAGACGGGGGCGATGTTCGGCAGCGTGCCGCCGCCGGCGAGGTAGTGGTCCTCGATCTCGAATCGCGACAGGACCCGCGGGTACACCGCGGCCTCGTCGATGTCACCGAGGAAGTGGGTCTCGGTGGCGCCGCCCATCGTGTTGTCGCCACCGAGCTTCCAGTAGCCCGTGTAGTTGCGCGAGACGGTGTTGGGGTTCGAGGCGTCGAGCTTGCCGTCGACCCACAGCTTCATGCCGTCCGACCCGACGGTGGCGACGACGTGGTGCCACCTGTTGTCGTTGAGTGCCGCCGAGGAGTCGATCATGACGTTGGCGCCGTTGTACACGCCGAAGCGGATCTTGCCGCCGTTGAGCATGTAGATCATGCGGTCGGTGGTCGAGGAGGCCGAGCCGCTGCTGCTGTTGCCGAAGCCGATGATCCGGCCGCCCGTCGTGATGTCGGTCTTGAACCACGCCTCTTCGCTGTACACGGTCGGGTTGGCGAACGACGACTTCGACACGACGGTGCCGCCCGCCGCGGTGACGATGTTGAGGAACTTCGTCGGGCGCTGCAGGTTCACCGAGGCGTTGCCGCTGATGAGACCGGGCCGGTTGAGCGTGTACTTGCCCGCGTACGTGCCGTCGACACCGTTGATCGAGGCGTCGGAGGCGGTCGTCCCGCTGGTCTCGGACAGGCGCCAGTACAGCGACGGGTCGGCGTCGTAGACGAGCTTGCCGTAGGCGTCGGTCGGCGAGGCCTTGAGCGCGCTGGGTCGGCCGCTGGCCATCCAGTGCTGGTTGACCTGCTTCGGGGTCAGCACCGTGTCGTCGTACGTCGAGAACTCGTCGATGCTGCCGTTGAGGTAGTTCGCGCCGGACCAGCTGACGTCGCCGCCGATGCGCCAGTAGCCCCAGTAGGGCTGGCCCTTCGTGGCGTCGGCGCGGCCCGCGACCTTCTTGCCGTCGACGTAGAGCACCATGCCGCCGGGGCCCAGAGTCGTGACGGCCTGGTGCCACTGGTTGTCGTTGTAGGAGGAGCCCGACTGCACTGTCAGGGACGAGTTGTTCTGGTAGATCCCGAAGAGCAGCTTGCCGGCGGTGTTCATGTAGAGGTGGCGGTCGTAGCTGCCGGAGTTGCCGACGTTGGCGGAGCCGAAGCCGAAGATCTTGCCGCCGGCGTTGCCGCTGGTCTTGAACCACACCTCGTTCGAGAACGTGTTCGGACCCTGGATCAACTGGGTCGAGGCGACAAGACCGTCAACGGTGCCGTTGAAGCTCGACGCCGTGTTGGTCGAGTTCACCAGCGCACCGGCGACACCCCGCGTGACGCCCGTGCCGGTGGTCGTGTCGTCGACGCCCGCCGTGTCATGGACCGACGCGTCGGCGTCGTCGAGGCGCCAGAACCGGGTGGCGCCGTCGGCGAGTACGGCACGTCCGTAGTCGCCGATCGTGTCGACGTCGGAGATCGTGGTCGTGACCCAGGCCGAGTTCTGGACGTTGCCCGAGGGATCGACGGTCTGGACGCGGTACCTCACGGTGCTGCCGGCGGTGAGGCCGGAGTCCGTCCATGCCATCGGCTTGCCCTCCCAGAACCGTGCGTTCTGGGTCTCCTGGTGCACGAGGGTGTTCATGTCGCCGCGGTACACCTTGTACGTCAGCAGTTGGTCGTCGCGGTCCCAGTTGGACGGCCAGGCGATGCGCACACTGCCCGCGGACAGGTTCGTCACCGTCGGGTCCATCTGCGGGGCGCTGAACTTCGGGCCGACCTTGTTCGGCGCGATCGAGCGCTTCGCGAAGCGGACGAGGCCCGCCTGCGGCGTGCCGTTGACCGCGGGGAACTCGCCGCCGAAGACGACGTAGTCGCCGTTCGGGGACGCGGTGACGTCCCACGCGGCCTGCACGGCGCCGGTGATGGTGCCTGCGGCCAGGCTCGGGAAGAAGTTGAGCAGGGTCGGCGTCGGCTGGCCCGTGTGGTCGGGGTAGCCGTACGGGTCCGTCGTCGCGGTTCCGGTCGCGAACTTGGTGTCGGCCGAGCCGCGGTAGAACGTCCACGGCTCGGTCTGCGGGAAGCCACCCGTGCCGAGGTTGCCGCAGTAGTGGTGGTGCGAGGCGACGTAGAGCACCTGGCCGGCCGGGGCCACGTCGTACGTGTCACCGTGGCAGTCCTCGACGAACTTCAGGTTGCCGTCCCAGTCGGCCATGAACGATCCCTCGATCGTGCCGCCGGAGCCGAAGTGGTAGCCGCCGCCGTAGAAGCCGTCGTCGTCGCCCTTGAGGGACCAGATGGCGGCGTCCTCGCCGCCGTTGCGGACGGCGTTGTTGGCGTTCGCCGGCAGTGGCAGATTGCCACCGTCGGAGGCGTTGAGCAGCGCGAGTCCGTAGCCCGGGTTGCTCGAGTTGTTGACCCGCGTGAACGAGCCGCCGATCGCGACCTTCGAGCCGTTGGCGACGATGCCGCGCACCGCGTAGTCGGCGACGTTCGGCGCGAACGGCGTGACCGCTCCGGTCGCCACGTCGAGGCCGGCCGCGCGGTTGCGCGCGACGCCGTCGATCGAGGTGAACGAGCCGCCGATGTAGACCGTGCTCGCCGTCGCCTGCACGGCGATGACCTGCGAGTTCACGTCGGGCGCGAAGTTCGCGAGCGGCACGCCCGTCGTGGGGTCGAGCGCGGCCACGCGGTTGCGCGGCTGGCCGTTGGCCGTCGTGAACTGACCGCCCACGTACACGGCGGACCCGTCGGGGGCGACCGAGACGGACTGCACCTGCGAGTTGAAGTAGGCGTTGAACTTCTTGATGAGCTCGCCGGTCGTGAGGTCGTACGCCAGCATGTACTTGCGTCCGGTCTCGTCGGTCCCCGCGGCGGCGCCGGCCGGGCGGGCGGACGTGAAGTTGCCGACCGCGTAGACCGTGTTGCCGTAGATCGCCTGATCCCAGACGACGCCGTCGACCTGGACGGTGGGCAGCGCGTCGGCCGAGACCGTGGCGGGCAGGGTGGCCGGATCCGGTGCCGCAGCCTGCGCCGCGGGGGCCAGCAGGACGACTCCGGTGGCGACGGCGGCCACCGAGGTGGTCGTGGCGATGATGCGGCGGATGCCGGGAAGGATGTTGCTCATACGGGTCCTCGTGAGTTCGTGGTAGCGCATCCCCCACGAGCGCCGACCTTGTCAGGTTAGAGGCGGCTCACACCGCTTTGCGGACATTCGCCGACACCCACCAGTCACATCAGTAACAGACATTTCTTCCTGCAACGCGAGCCCCATGTCGGGGTGTGATCCGGTCCACAAACCGTTGCGAGGGAGCCCTACGGGCTGGTCGCCACGAGGTCGTCGAAGCTCAACCGAACCGGCGCGTTGGTCGCCGATCCGGACAGGTACACGACCAGCGCGATGCCCCCCTTGCCCTGCAGCGCGGCCGTCGAGTCGGTCCGGGACACGGTCCAGGCCGACGGCTCCGCAGTGCCCGACTTCCAGACCTTGGCGCGCACGGTGGTGGGCGACGCGCCGAAGACCTGCAGGCGCAGGCTCATCGGCTGCCCGGTGGAGTAGTTGAGGCTGGCTGGCAAGTTCACCGACCCCAGCACGGTCTCCACATTGGCGACGACTCGACTGACGCTCAACACCTGACTGCCGTCCGCGCCCAGCTTGACCTTCGCCCTGTAGTCGTTCGCGCCACTGGCTCGAGCGCCCAGGCTGAGGTAGACCCCGTTGCCGGTGCCGATCTTGTCGGACTTGTACGTGATCGACACGTCGGTCGCCGCCGACGACACGGACGCCAGGGTCGCCGTCGCCCCCGCGCCCGCGGTGGGCATGAGGAGAGTGCCGACGCCGCCGCTCACGCCGAACTGGCCGACCGCACCGCCCAACGTCCACGCTCCACCCTTGTCTGCGCTGGCCCAGCCATTCGTCACCGTTCGCCCGAAGCCGTCGCGGGCGAGCGAATTGTCGGTCGGCGAGGTCACCGTGATCTTCTTCGAGATCGTCGACGTGGCGCCGGCATCGTCCTTGACGGTCAGCGAGATCGTCTTCTCCCCGGGTGTCGCGTAGTCGTGGGTCGCGGTCCGGGCGACGGACGAGGCGCCATCGCCGAAGTCCCAGAGGGTGGACACCACTATCCCGTCCACGTCCGTCGACGTGGAGCTCACGGTGGCCCGCAGTCCGCTGGCGACGACGCTGAAGTCGGCGGTGGGGGCCGCATTCGCGGCCGGGACGGTGATCTGCTTCGTCACGGACTTCGGCGCTCCGTCGTTGTCGGTGACGATGAGCTTCACGGTCTTCTCACCAGCGGTCGCGTAGAGGTGGGTCGGCGAAGCCGACGTCGACGTGTCCCCATCACCGAAGGACCACCGGTACGAGGCGATGCTGCCGCCAGGATCGGTCGAGGTCGAGTTGAAGTTGACGCTGCGCCCGTTCGCCGTGCTCGTGAAATCCGCGAGAGGAGCCGTGTTCGCCGGCACCACGGTCACCTGGCGCGAGATCGTGGCCGAGGCGCCATCTTCGTCGGTGACGGTCAGCTTGACCGTCTTGTCCCCGCCCGAGGCGTACCTCCGGTAGGCCTCCGACCCCTCTGACGTCGCGCCATCGCCGAAGTCCCATGCATACTTCACGATCGACCCGTCCTTGTCGACGGAGATCGAGTAGAAGTCCAGCGTCACACCCCTCACCGTCCACCTGAAGTCCGGAACGGGTGCGACGTTGCCCGAAGTCGCCGTTTCGCCGACGGCCGTCGCGCGGAGCGCGTCGAACGAGGTCGTCACCGGCAGGTTGGTGGCCGAGCCGGACACGTATGACATCAGGGAGACTCCGCCGGCGACCTGAAGCACGGCAGTGGTGTCAGTACTCGCCAACGACCAGGCCGAGGGCTCCGCTGTCTCGGCTGGCCACGCCTTGGCACGTAGGGTCGTCGGCGACGAACCCTCCACCTGGAGGCGGATGAGCATCCTCAGCCCAGGCGCGTATTTCCTGCCGAGAACGACCGAGCCGAGGGTCGTCTCGGCATTGGACACGACTCGGACCAGAACGAGGGTCTGGGTGCCGTCACCGGCGATCTTCACCTTCGCTCGGTAGTCGTTCTTCGAGATCGCGCGACCGCCCAATGAGATGACAGTGCCCCCGCCGTTGGCGAGCTTGTCGACCCCGTACGACACGGTGACATCGGTCGACTTCGACGAGACTGCCGAGAGCGTCGCGCGATCACCCTGCCCGGCGACGCTCGTCGTGATCTTGCCGAGGTTGCCGTCGGTCGCGAAGTCGGTGGCGAACCCGTCGAGAGCCCACTCGCCACCAACGGAAGCCGCACCCCACTCTCGCGCCGTGGAGCGATCGAAGCCGTCCTGCGCCAGTGGAGTCGGGGCCGGTGGAACCGTGATGTAGCGCCGACTCGTGCCGGCGTCACCCTCCGAGTCCACGACGCGCACGGTGACGAGATACGTACCCGCGGCGGGGTAGACGTGGGTCACGGTCTCGCCACTGCCGGAGGTCCCGTCGCCGAAAGTCCACTCCCACGAGATGACGTCGGAGAAGTCGCTCGACTGCGTCCGTGCATGGAGAGTCGCCGAACGACCGCTCACCGAGGGCTCGATCCACGCGCCCGGACCGACGAAGGCGGCCGCCTCGACCGCGTGGGTCACCGACCTGGATCTGCCGCCTGAACCGGTCACCGTATGAGTGACGTCGTAAACACCGGCCGCCTCGTACGTGTGCCACACACTTATCGGCACGTCGGTCGAGCCTCCCCCGACGTACGTGGAGCCGTCACCGAAGTCCCAGATGTGGGTCAAACCGATCTCGTCGTCGCTGCCTGAGGAGAACTCGACTTCGCGAAGAAGCCAGTGGGTCCATCCGAAGTCAGCCGTCTCCTGCGGAAGTTCACCGACCGTCACGCCGTGGGTGATCGACGCCTGAGACCCGTCGTTGTCCGTGACCGTCAACGTGATGGAGTAGGTCCCCGATTGGCCATAGTGACAATCCGCTTCAGAGCCTGAGACCTCCGAACCATTGCCACACATCCACGTCCACGCGGTAATCGAGCCGTCAGGGTCGTAGGCGCCGGACTGCAGATGAACGGTGAGACCCTCTTTCACCCAGAAGAACTCCACTTCCGGACTGACGTTGTCAGCCGCGGTCGCCGCCGCAGCTGTACCCATCTGACCCCCGGCGATGATCAACGCCAGGCTCGCGATCCAACGAACGACACGACCGCTCATGGTGACCCCTCGTCACGAACTCCGAGCCGCCGCACGCGGCCGTTGGGCTGAGCGTAGGGTGCTCTGCTGATCGTGACGAGAGGTCGACCAAGCCGCGCGAGAACCTGGCGCAACTGCCATTTAACGCTGAAACGCCAGTCACAACTGCAACTGTGACTTACGTCACACCATGAGATCAGAGCGGGTTCGCGAGGAAGTCGTCCACCGTGATCTTGACCGGCGCGTTGGTCGACGAACCGGACAGGAATGCCAGCATCGACACCCCGCCGGCGACCTGCAGACCGGACGTCGAATCGGTCCGCGTCAGGTTCCAGGTCGTGGGCTCCGTCGTCCCGACCTTCCACACCCGGGCCCGCACCGTCGTCGGCGTCGTCCCGGAGACCTGGAGCCGCACCTGCATGGCCGCCCCCGGCGTGTAGTTCAGGGCCGACCCCAACGCCACCGAGCCCAGCGTCGTCTCCGCGTTCGACACGACGCTCACCAGGTACAGCGTCTGCGTCCCGTCGGCGGCCAGCTTCACCTTCGCCCGGTAGTCGTTCGTCCCCACCGCGCGACCGCCCAGCGAGAAGTAGATCCCGCCGCCGGTCCCCAGCTTGTCCGTCGTGTAGGTCGTCGTCACGTCCGTCGCCGTCGACGACACCGAGCCCAACGTGACCTTCGGAGCATTGCCGGGCGCCGCCATCGTCAGCGTGCCCACTCCCGAACCCACCGAGAACAAACTCGCCGAACCCGTCGTCGCCCACGCGCCGCCCTTGTCCGCCGTGCCCCACCCGTTTGCGACCGTGCGACCGAACGCGTCACGCGCGAGCGCCGTGTCGTTCGCCGGGGGCGACGTCACGGTGACGGTCTTGGTCACCGTGCCCGTCGACCCGCCGTTGTCGGTGACGGTGAGCTTGACCGACTTGTCGCCCGCCGTCGTGTAGGTGTGCGACGGGTTCGCCGCCGTCGACGTGTCGCCGTCACCGAACTCCCACAGGTAGGACGCGATCGTCCCGTCGGTGTCCGAGGACGTCGACGTGAAGTCGGCCTTCAGGTTCGTCACGGCGGACGTGAAGTTCGCCGTCGGTGCCGCGTTCGCCGGAGGCGTGCCGTCGACCGACCTCGCCAGCAGCGAGTCGAACGACGCCACGACCGGGACGTTCGTCGAGCTGCCGGACAGGTAGGTCATCACCGTGACACCACCGGCGACCTGGAGACCCGCCGTCGAGTCGGTGCGCGTGAGGGTCCACGCCGTCGGCTCGGCCGTACCGGTCTTCCAGACCCGGGCCCGCACCGAGGTCGGCGACGTTCCCTCGACCTGGAGCCGCACCTGCATCGTCGACCCGACCGTGTAGTTCAGCGCGCTGCTGAGGGCCACGGAGCCGAGCGTCGTCTCGGCGTTCGACACCACCCGCACGAGGTACAGGGTCTGGGTGCCGTCGGCAGCGACCTTGATCTTCGCCCGGTAGTCGTTCGTGCCCACCGCGCGCGCCCCGAGGGAGAGGAAGATCCCGCCACCATCGGCCAGCTTGTCGAGCTGGTAGCTGCCGGACAGGTCCGTCGAGGTCGACGACACGCCGTTCAGCGTGGCGCGGGTCGACTGCCCTGCCGTCGCACTGCGGATCTGGCCCACCGTGCCGTTGACCGACAGGTTCGCCGCCGTGCCGACGGTCGTCCAGGCGCCACCGACGTCAGCCGTGCCCCAGCCGTTCGCCACGGTCCGGCCGAAGCCGTCCTGCGCGAGGGCCGTCGAGGTCGGCGGGGCGGTGACCGTGATCGTCTTCGTCACGGACTTCGAGGCACCGCCGTTGTCGGTGACCGTCAGCTTGACCGTCTTGTCGCCGGCCGTCGTGTACGTGTGCGACGGGTTGGTCGCCGTCGACGTGTCACCGTCACCGAACTCCCAGGCGTAGGACGCGATCGTGCCGTCCGGATCACTCGAGGTCGACGTGAAGTCGGCCTTGAGGTTCGTGATCACCGTCGTGAAGTCGGCCGTCGGGTCCTGGTTCGCCGGTGGGGCCGTGACCGTGACCGTCTTCGTCACGGACTTCGAGGCACCGTCGTCGTCGGTCACCGTCAGCTTGACCGTCTTGTCGCCGGCCGTCGTGTACGTGTGCGACGGGTTGGTCGCCGTCGACGTGTCACCGTCACCGAACTCCCAGGCGTAGGACGCGATCGTCCCGTCGCTGTCGGTCGACGTCGAGGTGAAGTCGACCTTCAGGTTCGTGATCACGGTCGTGAAGTCCGCCGTCGGCTCCGCGTTCGGGGGCTCGCTGACGAAGACCTGCTGCACCGCCTGGGCGGTCGCACCCCGGTTGTCCGTGACGGTGAGCGTCACCGTCTTGAACCCGCCGGTGGTGAACGTGTGCGTCGGGTTCGCCGCCGTCGACGTCCCGCCGTCGCCGAAGCTCCAGGCGTACGACGCGATCGTCCCGTCCGGATCGGTCGACGTCGAGGTGAAGTCCACCTTGAGGTTCGTCACCACCGTCGTGAAGTCGGCCGTCGGACCCTGGTTCGCGACGTCCACCGTCACGGTCTTCGTGACGGGGGTCGAGGCGCCGTCGTCGTCGGTGACCGTCAGCTTGACCGTCTTCGTACCGGCCGTCGCGTAGGTGTGCGACGGGTTCGTCTCGGTCGACGTCTCGCCGTCACCGAACTCCCACAGGTACGACGCGATCGTGCCGTCGCTGTCCGTCGACGTCGAGGTGAAGTCGACCTTCAGGTTCGTGATGGCCGTGCTGAAGTCCGCCGTGGGCGCGACATTCGCAGGCTCCACGAACACGGTGTGACTGACCGAGGTCGTCTTGCCCTCGTTGTCGGTCACGGCGAGCGTCACGGTCTTGAAGCCGCCCGTGGCGTACGTGTGGGTCGGGTTCGCCTCGGTCGAGGTCGCGCCGTCGCCGAAGGTCCAGGCGTAGGACGCGATCGTCCCGTCGGGATCGTTCGCGGTCGAGGTGAAGTCGACCTTGAGGTTCGTGATCGCCGTGCTGAAGTCCGCCGTCGGGGCCTGGTTGGGGCTGCCTCCGCTGGCCGCCGTGAAGTGGCCCGCGATCTCGGTCGGGTTCAGGACTCGCCGGTAGATCGCGACCTCGTCGACGTCGCCGTTGAAGTTCGCGCTGGAGTTGCCGCCCCACGTGTTGTCGCCGCCGACCTTCCACCAGCCCGTGTAGTCCTGGGCGGACGTGTTGCCGCTGCTGCTGACCAGCAGGCCGTCGACGTACATCTTCATGCCGTCGGAGCCCAGCGAGGTCACGACCTGGTGCCAGGCACCGTCGTTGAGCGGGGTCGTGGAGTCGATCGTGTTGGCGAAGCCGGTCCACGTGCCGAAGCGGACGATGCCGTTGTCGAGCATGTAGAGGTGCCGGTCGTAGCCGGACGAGAAGTTGCCCGACGAGCTGTTGCCGAAGCCGAGGATGCGTCCGCCGGTCGTGGTGTTCGTCCGGATCCAGACCTCCTGGCTGAAGGTCGTCGGGTTGTTCCAGGGCTGGCTCGCCACGACGCCTCCGCCGAGACCGACGGCGGCGTTGCTGTCGACGATGCCCGGCCGGCCGTAGTCGATCGACCCGAAGAACGAGCCGGGGTTCTCGCCGATCGACGCGTCGGCCGCGGTGGCCGAGCCGCTCGCGTCGGCGAGACGCCAGTACAGGTCGGGGTCCGACTGGCGCACGGCCTTGCCGTAGTCGTCGGCCGGCAGCGGGGGCGCCGACGTGACGGTCACGTCGTGGGAGACCTCATTGGTCGCCCCGCCGTTGTCGGTCACCGACAGCTTGACCGTGTACGTGCCGCCGGTCGAGTACGTGTGGACCGGGTCGGCCTCCGTGCTGGTGGAGCCGTCGCCGAACTCCCACAGGTAGGACGCGATGTGTCCGCCCGGGTCGGTCGCCACGGAGTCGAACGTCGCGGTCGAGGCGCGTGCCGACCACGTGAAGGCCACGTTCGGCGCGGTGTTCGGCCAGGACGCGGTGCCCTTGCCGTAGTGGTCCTGGATCTCGGCCTGCGGGAGGGCCCGACCGTAGATCGCGACCTCGTCGACGTCGCCGAGGAAGTACTGCGACGAGTTGCCGCCCCAGGCGTTGTCGCCGCCGACCTTCCAGTAGCCGGTGTAGTCCTGGGCAGAGGTGTTCCCGTTCGACGAGTTGAGCTCACCGTCGACGTACAGCTTCATCCCACCGGGGCCGAACGTCGCCACCACCTGGTGCCACATGTTGTCGTTCAGCGCCGCCACGGAGTCGATCGTGACCGTGTTGCCGTTGTAGACGCCGAACCGCACCTTGCCGTTGTCGAGCATGTAGAGGTGCCGGTCGTAGTTGTTCGAGTTGTCGCCGTTCGAACTGTTGCCGAAGCCGAGGATGCGCCCACCGGTCGTGGTGTCGGTCTTGATCCAGACCTCCTCGGTGAAGGCGGTCGGGTTCGCGGTCGCCTGCGTCGCCACGACGTTCGTGCCGGCCTGGCCGTTGCCGGGACGGCGCACGCCCATCGCGGCGTTGTCGGTCGTGATGCCGGCGCGGCCCAGCTCGGGCGCGCCGTAGATCGTGCCCGCGTTGTCCGCGACCGACGAGTCCGCGGCCGTCGTGCCCGAGGTCTCGTTCAGGCGCCAGTACAGGTCGGGGTCGGACTGGAAGACGGCCTTGCCGTAGTCGTCGGCCGGTGCCTGCGGGATCGCCGAGGGGCGACCGCTGGCGATCCAGTGGGCGTTGACCTGCTGCTTCGTCAGGGCCGTCGGGTAGAGGGAGAAGTCGTCGACGTCGCCGTCGAAGTAGTTGTCGCCCTCCCACGCGCTGTCACCGCCGACGCGCCAGTACCCGGTGTAGTCCTGCCCGGTCGTGACGCCCGCGTTCGAGCCGACGCGCTTGCCGTCGATGTACAGCGCCTGGCCGTCCGGACCCAGCGTCGCGACGGCCTGGTGCCACTGCCCGTCGTTGTACGCCTTCGAGTTGCCGACGACGTTGAGGTTCCCGGTGTACGTGCCGAACCGGACCTGTCCCGCACCGTTCATGTAGATGTGCCGGTCGTAGCTGCCGGAGTTGCCGCTCGCGGCATTGCCGAACCCGGCGATCTTGCCGCCCGTCGTGGTCGTCGTGCGGAACCAGACCTCGGTCGAGAACGTGTTCGGTCCGGGCACGAGCTCCTTCGACACGATGAGACCGTCCTCGGCCCCGTTGAACGTCGACGCGGTGTTCGACGAGTTGAGCAGCGCTCCGCTCGTCCCCCGCGTCACGCCGGCGCCGGCCGTCGTGTTGTCGGCCCCGGCCCAGTCGTAGACCGACGTGCCCGTGTCGTCGAGACGCCAGAACTTGGACGCCCCGTCGGCGAGCACGGCATCGCCGTACGCACCGAGCTCGTCGCCGGTACCGGCCGTGCCGGTCACCCACGCCGAGTAGGTCGAGTTGTTGTCCGGGTCGATCGTCTGGACGCGATAGCGGTACGAGTTGCCCGGCGTGAGTCCACTGTCGGTGAAGCTCATCGGCTTGGACTCCCAGAACCGCGCGTTCTGCGAGATCTCCTTGACCACGGTCGTGCTCGTCCGGAACAGCCGGTACGTGAGGCGCGAGTCGTCGCGGTCCCAGTTGCCGGGCCACGAGATGCGGATCTTGCCCGAGCCCGCGGCCTTGAGGACCGGGTCCATCTGCGGAGCGCTGAGGTACGGGCCGATCGCGTGCGGCGAGATGCTGCGCTTCGCGAAGCGGACGAGGCCCTGCTGCTGCTTGTTCCCGACGACCGGGAACTCGCCGCCCATCACGACGTAATTGCCGTCGGTGGACGCCTCGACGTCCCACGCGCCCTGCGACGTGCCGGTGAACGTGCCCGCCGCGATCGACGGGAAGAAGTTCAGCAGGGTCGGGCTGGGCTCGCCGGCGTGCGACGGGTAGCCGTAGATGTCGGCCTTGTTGACGCCCGTGGCGTAGTTGGTCACCGCTCCGCCGCGGTAGAAGCTCCAGGGGTCGGTCTGCGGGAAGCCGCCCGTCCCGAGGTTGCCGCAGTAGTGGTTGTGGGACACCGTGTACGCAACGTTGCCCGTGGCCGAGACGTCGTACGTGTCTCCGTGGCAGTCCTGGTTCCAGCGCAGGACGCCGTTCCAGTCGATCGCGAACGCGCCCTCGTCGGTGCCGCCGCCGCCGAAGTGGTAACCCACGCCGTAGATGCCGCTCGCATCGCCGTTGAGGTTCCAGATCGCCGCGTCCACCCCGCCGTTGCGGACGTAGTCGTTCGCCTGCATCGGCAGGCTGGTCCCGTCCGAGGCGTTGAGCAGCGCCAGACCGTAGCCGGGCTGCGACGAGCCGTTGACCGACGTGAACGAGCCGCCGAGGGCGACCTTGCCGTCGTTGTACGCGACGCCGCGGACCGCGAGCTCAGGGATCGACGGCGCGAAGCCGGTCAGCGCGCCGTTCGACCGGGCGACCCCCGCCGCACGCGTCCGGGTCACGCCGTTGACCGCGGTGAAGGTGCCGCCGAAGTACACCGTGTCCGCCGTCGCGGTGACGGAGATGACCTGGCCGTTGACGTTGGGCGTGAAGGTCGACAGCGGTGCGCCCGTGGCCGGGTTGAGGGCCGCGAGGCGGTTGCGGGTCTGGCCGTTGGCGGTCGTGAACTGTCCACCGACGTAGACGGCCGAGCCGTCCGGCGCGACGGACACGGACGTCACCTGCGAGTTGAAGTACGCGTTGAAGCCCGTGATGAGCGTGCCGGTCGTGAGGTTGTAGGCCAGCATGTACCGGCGCGTGGTCTCGTTCGTACCGGCCGGGTTGCCGGCCGGGCGCGCGGAGGTGAAGTTGCCCACCGCGTACACCGTGTTGCCGTAGATCGCCTGGTCCCAGACGACACCGTTGACCTGGACGGTCGGCAGGACGTCGGCCGACACCGTCGCAGGGACGTCGTCCAGCGGATTGGGGTCGGCGGCCTGCGCGGTCGCAGGGATGAGCACCAGCGCAACGGCAAGGCAGAGCGTCGACACCACGCAGCTGAGTGTCCGGCGGACGAACGAGTTCACGGCGGTTCCCTTTCCCGAGTGAGACGCCGCACCACCCCCATGGCCGACGACAGACCTCGAAGTTAGGCGGTAACCCCCCGAGAGCGCCGGGGAACCGTGAAAAATGGCTCAAATTGCAGTGAGAATCACGACTCATGTGGCACTTGGGACACTTGAGTCACACAGGCATCACAGGGCTCCGGACGCGAGGTCCGAAAGAAGAGGTGTGAGGACGCTCAGACGGCGCCGTGGAACCGGACCGCGGGGCGGTCGGCGGCGTAGTACATCTCGACCGTGACGTCCGAGCGCTGCTTCTTCGGGACGTTGAAGACGTACACGCCGCGCGCGGTCTTGCCGGCGGCCACGGTCCCGGAGAACGGGTCGCTGCCGGGTTGGGTCATCGGGATGGACGGCGTCAGGTCCGCGCCGTAGTACGCGTTGACCGACACGTCGGACACGTCGACCGGCTTGCTGCCCGCGTCGACCTCGAATGTGACGCGGATCGCCGGTCCGCTGACCTCGCCGGGACCCTTCGCCTTGCTCGTGACGGACTCGATCTTCACGATGCGCGCGCTGGCACCACGATCGATCGTGGCCTCGTCGTCCAGGCCGACGACCCGGGGCTCGCCCTCGTCGGCACCGGCCGACGTCGTCTTCTTCGTGCTGGGCTCGGACGCCGTCGCATCCGGCTCCCCCGGCGAGGCGGAGCTCGAGGGCGTGGCCGAGGCGGTGGTCCCGGAGGCGGACGGCTCGGCGGGGTCGTCCTCGCCACGGAAGAGCAGGAACACCACGACGGCGATCACCGCGACGGCCGCGGCCACCAGTGCCCAGCGGACTCTCGTCGTCACGATGGCTCCTCTCGCCGGCGATGTCGCCCGATCGTACCGGGGCACTGCCCGCAGACGGAGCCGGTACCGCGAACTCTTCAGCAGATCCTCAGGAGTTGAAGGCGCTCTGCGTCTTCTCGAGGCCGACCGTGATGAGGCTCTCGACCGCGTCCGCAGCCTCCTGCGTGACGATGTCGGCCTCGATCCGCTCGGCCTTCGCGAACGGCTTGAGCACGTAGTCGTGCACGGGCTGCTGTCCGGGAGGACGGCCGATGCCGAAACGGACCCGCAGGAAGTCGCCCGTGCCGATCGACTGGCGGATCGACTTCAGTCCGTTGTGCCCGTTGTCGCCGCCGCCCAGCTTGCAGCGCAGCGCGCCGAGCGGCAGGTCGAGCTCGTCGTGCACGACGATGAGCCGGTCGGGGGCGATGTCGTGGTACTTCATCATCGCGGACACCGGTCCGCCGCTCTCGTTCATGTACGAGCGGCCGCGGCCCAGCACGGTGCGCTGGCCGACCAGCAGGCCGGAGACGACATCGGCGCGCGCCGCCTTGAGCGACGAGAACCGGCCGCCCATGCGGGCGGCCAGTTCGTCGGTCACGTGATACCCGACGTTGTGCCGGGTGGCGGCGTACGCCGGGCCGGGGTTGCCCAGCCCGACGACGAGCCAGGTCATCAGCTCTCGGAGGACTCCGCCTCGGCGGGAGCGTCCTCGGCCACGGTCGGGGCGTCGTGCTCGATGCCGGCCTCGGCCTCGGCACCCTCGAGCTCGGCGTCGACCTCGGCGGCCGTCGGCGCGTGCGTCAGGTTGAGGATCATGAAGTCGTCCTCGACGGCCAGCGCCGCACCGGTGGGCAGCACCAGGTCGGAGGCGAGCACCTGCGAGCCGACCGCGAGTCCGTCGATCGAGACCTCGATCTCGGTCGGGATGTGGGTCGCCTCGACCTCGAGCGCCACGGTGGCGTTCTCGGTGACGACGAGGACGTCGGGCTGGGGCTCGCCGACGATGTTGATCGCGATGTCGACGGTGACCTTCTCGCCACGGCGGACGATGAGCAGGTCGACGTGCTCGATGAAGCCCTTGAGCGGGTCGCGCTGGACCTGCTTCGGGATGGCGAGGTGGTTGTCCGAACCCAGGTCGATCGCGAGCAGCGCGTTGGCGGTCTTGAGCGCCAGCATCGTGTCGTGGCCCGGCAGGGTGACGTGGACGGGGTCCGTGCCGTGCCCGTACAGGACGGCGGGGATCTTGCTCTCGCGACGGATGCGGCGGGCGGCGCCCTTGCCGAACTCGGTGCGCTGCTCGGCGGAAATCTTGATCTCGGCCACGGGTCGTTCTTCTCCTCGGGAGTGGGTTTCAGGTCTCGGCGCTCGACACAACACTCCGTTGGAGCGCCCTGTCGATCACGGTCCGCATGGGTCTGGACCCTCGCCGAGGCAACTTGTCGATTCTAACCCAAGGACGCCGAAGGACGAAAACCGCGGTCCGCGCCACATCGTGAGGCGACGGCCCCGATACTGGGTGGATGGCGTCGGGAACGCGGGTGCGCAGGACGGGCCGGCTCGACGGAGTGCAGGCGATGCGCTTCGTCGCCGCGCTCCTGGTCGTGGTGACCCACTCCACGCTCTACGCGAAGGACCGGCTCGACCCCGACATCGACGTGTGGCACTTCGGCGAGATCGGCGTGCCGATCTTCTTCGTCATCAGCGGCCTGGTGATGATCGTGTCGACCTCCGGACGCGAGGGCACCCCGGGGTTCTGGTCCGACTTCGGCATCCGACGGGTGATCCGCATCGCGCCGACCTACTGGTTCGCCACGACGGTCAAGCTGCTGACGCTCGTCGCGGTGCCCGGTGCCGTCGTCCACGCGACGCTCGACTGGAGCAACGTCTTCTGGTCGTACCTGTTCCTGCCGTCGCGCCGTCCCGACGGCACGATCGAGCCGCTGCTCGGCGTCGGCTGGACACTGATCTTCGAGATGGCGTTCTACGCCCTGTTCACGCTCGCGCTGTTCCTCAAGATCCGGCCCCTGCTCTTCTGCGGTGCGGCCCTGGGCCTGCTCGCGCTCGGCTCGGCCTTCGTGGGTGAGGATCCGCCGGTGCCGGCCTACTACCTGAATCCGGTCGTCCTGTACTTCCTCGTGGGCATGATCATCGGCGTGTTCGTCGTGGGCGGCGACGTCGTGCGACTCATCGCGCGACTGCTCGGCGCGTTCGCCCTGACGGCGCTCGTGTGCGTGCTCGGCGCCGACGAGGGCTCGGCCTTCGACACGCGCCTGTTCGTGCGTGTCGTGGGGGTCACGGCGGTGCTCGTCGCGGTCGTCGTGGCCGACCCGCTGCTGCGCGGGCGCATCCCGCATCCCGTCCTGCGGCTCGGCGACGCCTCGTACACGATGTACCTGTTCCATCCCCTGATCGCGCCGATCGTCCCCGCCGTCCTGGCCCGGCTGGGCCTCGTGAGCGAGCCGGTGTCGGTGACGCTCTCGGTCCTGCTCGTGGTGGTCGCGACGTGGTACCTCTACCGCATCTTCGAGGAGCCCATGACGAAGCGGCTCATGACCGCCTACCGCACGCGCCGCCAGCCCGGCGGCGCCGCCAGCACCGCGAACGGCTGAGGCCGACCGGCCTGTCCGGCCGTCAGTGCAGCGTGCGGTACAGCACCTGCTGGGTCAGCACCGCGAGCATCGCGGTGACCGCGAAGGCCAGGATGCCCAGCGAGCCGACGCTCATCAGGCCACTGAGCAGCACCATCGCCGAGGCGATCATGGTCGCGACCGTGAGCCGCTGGTCGTCGTCGGGGATGCGGTCCTTGAGCCACCAGTCGGAGAGCATCGCGATGACCGCGATGATCGCACCGGCCAGCACCAGCGCACCGGCCAGCACGATGATCGGCAGCGGGTCGATGGGCATCTGGCCGGCGATCGTCGCCCCGATCAGGGCGGCGAGGACGCCGATCACCGCGAAGATGCCCGCGAGCAGGCCCGCGGCACGGAAGAGTCCGGCTCTCATTTCTCCGCGAAGAGGCTCGTGACGGACCCGTCCTCGAACACCGCCGAGACCGCCTGCGCGAGCAACGGGGCGATCGACAGGCACGTCAGCTTGTCGAAGCGCAGGTCGTCGTCCAGCGGCAGCGTGTTGGTCACGATGATCTCGGTGGCGACGGAGTTCTTGAGGCGATCGACGGCCTCGCCGCTGAACACGGCGTGCGTCGCGGCGATGACGACCTCGGCGGCACCCTCGTTCATGAGGGCCTCGGCGGCCTGGCAGATCGTGCCGCCGGTGTCGATCAGGTCGTCGACGAGGATGCACGTGCGACCGGCGACGTCGCCGACGACGCGGTTGGCCTTCGTGACGTTCGCCTGCGTGATGTCGCGGGTCTTGTGGATGAAGGCGAGCGGGGCGTTGTCGAACTGGCGGGCCCACTGCTCGGCGACCTTGATGCGGCCGGCGTCGGGCGAGACGACCGCGAGCGGCTTCTTGCCGTACTTCTTCTTGACCTGCCGGGTCAGGATCGGCATCGCCAGCAGGTGGTCGACCGGGCCGTCGAAGAAGCCCTGGATCTGGGCGGTGTGCAGGTCGACCGTCATGAGCCGGTCGGCACCGGCGGCGAGGAACAGGTCGGCCATGAGGCGGGCGCTGATCGGCTCGCGGCCCAGGTGCTTCTTGTCCTGGCGGGCGTAGCCGTAGAACGGCAGCACGACGGTGATGCGCTTGGCCGAGGCGCGCTTGAGCGCGTCGATCATGATGAGCTGCTCCATGATCGCCTCGTTGATCGGCGCGGCATGGCTCTGGATTACGAAGGCGTCACAGCCGCGGACCGACTCGTCGAACCGGACGTAGATCTCGCCGTTGGCGAAGTCGTAGGCGGTGGTCGGCACGAGATCGACCTCGAGCAGCTCGGCGACTTCCTGCGCCAGGGTCGGATGCGCCCGACCCGAGAACAACATGAGGTTGTTGGTCGGGGTGCGCTTACTCAGGCTCTTGTTCGTCGCCACCGCTGTGCTCCTGCGTCTGGTCCGCGGCGTCCGCGGAGGGGGTGCCCGGCCGCCGGCGTGCGACCCACCCTTCGATTGTCCTCTGCCCCGAGTCCGGGACCGAAAGCGCCCCCGGCGCGACGTCCTCGCGCACGACGGTCCCGGCACCGGTGTAGACCCCGTCGCCGATCGTGACCGGTGCGACGAGGACGTTGTCGCACCCGATCCGCACGTGCCGGCCGATCGTGGTGCGCTGCTTCTTCGTGCCGTCGTAGTTCGCGGTGATCGAGCCGGCACCGACGTTGGTGCCCTCGCCGATCTCGGCGTCACCGACGTACGACAGGTGCGGCACCTTCGCGCCGGGCCCCAGGTGGGCGTTCTTGAGCTCGACGTAGGCGCCGGCCTTGGCCCCCTCGTCGATGACGACGCCGGGCCGCAGGTACGTGAACGGGCCGACGGTCGCGCGCGGGCCGATCACGGCATCGGACGCGTGCGTGCGCACGACCGAGGCGTCGTCGCCGACCTCGACGTTGCGCAGTGTCGTGTCGGGGCCGATCGTCGCACCGGCACCGATCGTGGTCGCTCCCAGCAACTGCGTGCCGGGCTGCACGATCGTGTCGGGACCGATCGTGACGGCCGAGTCGATCCACGTCGTGGCGGGATCGACGATCGTGACGCCCTCGGCCATCCAGTGCTCGCCCAGGCGCGCGTTGAGTTCGCGGCCGAGGCGGGCCAGCTGGGCGCGGTCGTTGACGCCCTCGGTCTGCCACACGTCCTCGAGGACGTGCGCGCCGACCGGCAGGCCCTCGGAGACGGCCCGGCCCACGATGTCGGTCAGGTACAGCTCGCCCTGGGCGTTGTCGGTGGACAGGGACCGCACGGCACGGTCGAGGAACGGTCCGTCGACCACGAGGATCCCGCTGTTGACCTCGCGCACCGACCGCTCGTCGTCGCTCGCGTCCTTGTGCTCGCGGATCGCGGCGACTCCCCCGTCCTCGCCCCGCAGGATGCGGCCGTATCCGGTGGGGTCCTCGAGCTCGGCGCTGAGGATCGTGACGGCCCGACCGGCCGAGCGGTGCTCCTCCAGCAGGACGGTCAGGGTCGCCGGCGACAGCAAGGGCACGTCCGCGTAGGTGACGAGGTAGGCGCCCGTGACGTCGCCCGCATCGAGCGCGTCCAGCGCGACCCGGACGGCGTCGCCGGTCCCCCGTTGCTCGGCCTGGATCGCGACGGTCGCCGCAGGGTCCAGGTCGGCGAGGGCCTGCTCGACCTGCTCGCGGTCGTGGCCGACGACCGCGACGACGCGATCGATCCCCGCCCCGCGCACCGCGTCGAGCGCGTGGCCGAGCATGGGCCGCCCGGCGATCTCGTGCAGGACCTTGGCCCGGCGGGACTTCATCCGCGTCCCGGCCCCGGCGGCCAGGACGATGGCGGTGACCTGATCGCTCACGTGACTCCTTCGTCGGTTCGTCCCGAGTCTAGGCCGCAGGACGGATCCCTCGCCGTGACCGGGACGCCGATAACCTCGCGGGGTGCCCCCCACACGCCTCACCTGGATCGACTCCGCCCGCGGCGGCGCGATGGTCCTGCTCCTGGTGTGGCACTGCGGCGCCGTCCCGTGGACGCTCGGCGTGCCGATCCCCGAGCCGCTGTGGGTGTTCAACGGCTTCTTCATGCCGTTCCGGATGCCGATGCTGATGTTCCTGTCCGGGCTCGTGCTCTGCCGGTCGCTCGCGAAGCCGACCCCCCGCTACGTCGCCGGGAAGTTCTCCGGGATCGCCTGGCCGTACCTCGTGTGGCTCGCTGTCGCGGGCCTGCTGGGGTTCGCCCTCGCGGGGTGGCCCGGGGACCTGCGCTCATGGGGCCCGAACTCGACGTACCTGTGGTTCCTGTTCTTCATCGCGGGCTACTACCTCGTGGCGCCCGCGGTGCAGCGGCTTCCGCTGTGGCTGCCGGTCGCGGCGGGCCTGGTGGGTGCCACCCTCCTGCCGCACGGCGAGGTCGCCCAGCGCTGGTGCTACTTCGCCGTGTTCTTCTTCCTGGGGCACCTCGTGGCGACCCGCCGGGAGGACGTCACGAAGCTGCTGCCCCGCCCGCTCGCCCTGTCCTGCGCGGCCGCTGCGGCCGCGTTCGGGCTGCTGACCGCGCACCAGCCGTTCGCGGTGCAGTTCGACGTGTGGACGGTTCCGTTCTCGCTCGCGGGGATCGTCGCGGTCCTGTGCCTGCCCCTCGCCGGTCGGGTCCCGGACCTGCTCGGCCGGGTGGGCCGCTCGTCGATCGTCTTCTACGTGGCGCACTTCCCCGTGATGGTCGTACTCACCCGCGCCCTCAAGGACGACGTCGGCGCCTGGACCATGGCGCTCCTCAACCTCGTCGTCGCGCTGGCGGCCTGCGCCGCACTCGCCGCCGCGAAGTCCGTCGTCCCTGTCGCCTGGCTGTTCCGCGCCCCCTCGGCGTTGACCGCGGCGGTCGAGCGCCTGCTGTCCGGCCGACGCAGGCCGGAGCCGGAGCTCAGCGACACCGGGCTCCCCGGGCAGGAGTCGAACCTGCGTCGCTTGTCCTGATTCAAAGACGAACTCAGACGTCGAATCTCGTAAAAGCTCGTGCAATATCTCCTTGGATTCCGTGTACCTAGTCGATCCGGGCACAACGTAGTCGAACCGGGCACAACGGCGTTTGTTCCCTACTTTGTCCCCGACTTGCCCTTGACCTTGCCCTTGCCCTTGGCCTTGGCGCCAACCCACCCGCTCCGGCGCCGTTTCTTCTTATCCTGCTCAATACGCTGACGTGCCTTCGGGGTCAGGCCGAGTTCGACCACACCAGCCCCCCGTGCCACCCGCCGCAGTTCATCGCGCCGGGGGCGGTCGGGGTCAAGGTAGTCGGCCGCCTGCCCCGCCCAGATGGCGCAAGCGACGGTCAGCCAGCAGAGGAAGCCGAACGGCTCCTCCTCGTCACCAGCGGGCTTGATAGGCGTCCGCCGCAGCACAGCGAGTTGGCCGTCATCGAAGGCGAAGAACGCCCCCATCACAAAGCCCGTCGGATGGGACTTGCGGCATAGGCTCCGGTAGATCAGGTACGCCTCGTCACCGCCCGGCGCGAGGTCAAGACATAACGCCTTGAACCGCTTCGCGCGGTCAGCAGAGGAGACGAACTCCACAGGCTCGTCAATCGCGGGGAACGCCTCGACCGTTGGAGCGAACCGCGTCGCGGTGAGTTCATCCTGCAGCGCCTTCTGCTGCGCGATCTCCTTGTTGTAGATAGCCAGCACCGCGTCCTCGTTGTGGAGCATCCACTGCGCCGTCAGCGCAGACTCATACGCCAGACGCAGCAGAGGGATGGCGAGCAGGTCGTTGCCGTCTTCGAGATACCGCATCACCTCGGGAACGAGCAGATGGACGTGCCCGACCAGCCCGTAGATCGAGGCGAACCGCGTGGGGTCCGCATGCTTCTGCCGCTGCTGCAGATGAGTCTGCTTGCCCTCACCCTCCAGCCAGCTGGCGACCAGCGACTCGGTCGCGGCCCGCAGGTCGTCAGGGTCCGTGATCGTCGGCTCGGTGCTCACGCGACCGCCCCTCCTAAAGCAATCTCTCGCACCACCCCGGGCGCCGTGCGGTCGAGCAGGGTTTGCTTCCCAAGAAAGCCCGTCCCCCTGGAACCGGGGGCTGGCTTTCGCCTTGGTAGGCCGGGAAGAATCCCGACCACGCGCTCCCCGGGCAGGAGTCGAACCTGCGTCGCTTGTCCTGATTCAAAGTCAGGCGGGCCCTGCCGACAGACCAACCGGGGATGGCGGCTACAGGTTACCGGAGCCGGCCGCAGTCGCTGGGAGTGACGTTCGAGGGCACGATCGGCCGAAAAGTGCCCTCGAACGTCACTCTGAGCGACTCCGGTCTCTCGACGTCAAGATTCTTGATCGACTACCGTGGAGGCATGGACGAGGTCGACCGGATCGTGGCGGCGTGGCGGCGGGAGCGCCCCGACGCCGACGTGAGTCCCATGGAGGTGCTCAGCCGGGTCACCCGGCTGGCCAAGCAGCTCGACCGGGTCCGCAAGCAGGCCTTCGCCACCCACGACCTCGAGACGTGGGAGTGGGACGTGCTCTCGGCGCTGCGCCGGACGGGCGTGCCGTACGAGCTCTCCCCCGGCCAGCTGGTCGCCGCGACGATGGTCACGAGCGGCACGATGACGAATCGCGTCGACCGCCTCGTCGAGCGCGGACTGGTCGTGCGCAGGCCCGATCCGGACGACCGGCGGGGCGTGCTCGTGCGGCTCACCGACGAGGGCCGGGACCGCGTCGACGCCGCCCTGGACGCCCTGTTGGTCCACGAGCGAGAACTGCTCGCCGCACTGCCCGCCGCCCAGCGCACGGCCGTCGCCGCCGCGCTCGCGACGCTGACCGACTCGATCCGCTAGTCCTCCGCGAGCTCCAGCCAGGCCAGCTCGGTCTCCTCGAGCTCGACGACCACGGGCTCACGCTCGGCCGACAGGCGCATGAGCCGCTCGTGGTCGGCGCCCGCCTCGACCATCGCCGCGTCGAGCGCGTGCACCTGCTCGGTGAGCTTCTCGATCCGCCGCTCCAGCCGCCCGAGCTCCTTCTTCGCCTCGCGGTCGGCCCGCCCCCCTCGCTGAGTGGCACCTTCCGACATCTTTTCGGCCGTTCTCGCGGCCGCAACGTGCAACTCAGCGGCTGACTGCAGACGCAGGTACTCGTCGACGCCGCCGGGGAGGTGTCGCAGGTGGCCCACCCCGTCCGGCCCGGCGAGGACCGCGTACTGGTGGTCGGTGACGCGTTCGAGCAGGTACCGGTCGTGCGAGACGACGAGCAGCGTTCCGGGCCACGTGTCCAGCAGGTCCTCGATCGCGGCCAGCATGTCGGTGTCCATGTCGTTGGTCGGCTCGTCGAGGATCAGCACGTTCGGTTCGTCGAGCAGGATCAGCATGAGCTGCAGCCGCCGCTTCTGGCCGCCGGACAGGTCGCGCACGGGCGTCGACAGCTGCGCCGAGGTGAAGCCCAACCGCTCGAGCAGCTGACCGGTGGTCATCTCCTTGCCGTCGGTGACGTAGGTCGCCCGCCGGCGCGCCACGACATCACTGACCCGGTCGTCGAGGACGTCGTCGAGGTCCGCAAGGTGCTGGGTGAGCGCCGCGATCTGCACGGTCTTGCCACGCTTGACCCGGCCCGACGTCGGCGCGACCGCGCCCGTCACCAGACCCAGCAGCGTGCTCTTGCCGGCGCCGTTCGGGCCGAGGATGCCGGCCCGCTCCCCCGGACCGATCCGCCACTCGACGTCACCCAGGACGGGCCGGTCGTCGTACGCCACCGAGACGTCGAGCAGGTCGACGACGTCCTTGCCCAGCCGCGCGGTCGCGAGCCTCGCGAGGGAGACCGCGTCGCGCACCGGCGGCTCGCGCTCGATCAGCGCGTTCGCGGCGTCGATCCGGAACTTGGGCTTGGACGTGCGCGCGGGGGCGCCGCGGCGCAGCCAGGCCAACTCCTTGCGCATGAGGTTCTGCCGCCGCTCCTCGGACGAGGCGGCCTGCCGGTCGCGCTCGACGCGCTGGAGCACGTAGGCGGCATAACCGCCCTCGAAGGCGTCGACGCGGGCGTCGTGGACCTCCCACGTGAGCGTGCAGACCTCGTCGAGGAACCACCGGTCGTGGGTGACGACGGCGATCGCCTCCGAGCGTCCCTTGACGTGCTGGGCGAGCCACGTGACGCCCTCGAGGTCGAGGTGGTTCGTCGGCTCGTCGAGGATCAGCAGGTCCCAGCGGCGCACGAGCGCCTGAGCCAGCGCGACCCGCCGACGCTGACCGCCGCTGAGCGTGCCGACGAGGGCCTCGTGGTCGACGTCGGACATCAGCCCGGCCAGGACGTCGCGCACGCCGGCGTCGGAGGCCCACTCGTGCTCGGGCCGCACCCCCACGACGGTCGTGATCGCCGCGAGATCGGGATCGAGCACGTCGTCCTGCTCGACGTAGCCGACCCGGAGGTCACGACGCCACGTGACGCGTCCGCTGTCGGGCTCGAGGCGCTTGGCCAGGATCCGCAGCAGCGTCGACTTGCCGTCGCCGTTGCGGCCGACGACACCGACGCGGTCGCCGTCGGAGATGCCGAGGGTGACGTCCGCCAGGACGGTGGCGGAGGGGAACGACTGGCCGATGCGTTCGGCGACGACGAGGGGTGGCATCAGTGCAACGGTGTCAGATGAGCCGAGCGCCGACGACCGGGCCCCGGGACTGGATGACATCCGCCGCGCCGGAGACGCTCGTCAGCGCCATCGCCACGTCGAGTGCATGCTGCTCGGACGCGGCCAGGAAGAGCGTCGTCGGCCCCGATCCGGACACGATCGCGCCGAGCGCACCGGCGTCGAGGCCGACCTCCAGCGTCTCGGCGAGCTCGGGCCGCAGCGACAGCGACGCCTCCGTGAGGTCGTTCGAGAGAGCGCGGCCGAGCGCCCGGGCGTCGCCGGCGCGCAGGGCGTTGAGCAGCGTGTCGGGGACCTCGGGCTCGTCGACGCCGTGCGGGTTGAGCCGGTCGAACTCGGCGTACACGGCCGCCGTTGAGAGCCCCTCGGCAGCCGTCGCGAACACCCAGTTGTAGCTGCCTCGGGCGAGGACGGGGCTGACCTTCTCGCCGCGGCCGCCGCCGATCGCATTGCCGCCGTGCAGCAGGAACGGGACGTCGCTGCCGAGCTCGGCGGCCAACGGCTCGAGGTCGAGTCGCGACAGGCCTCCGCCCCACAGCTCGTTGCAGCCGACGAGCGCCGCTGCCGCGTCGGCGGATCCGCCGGCCATGCCGCCGGCGACGGGGATCACCTTGCGGATCGCGATGTCGGCGCCCAGTCCGGGATCGCCGAGCCGGTACCGCAGGAGCGTCGCCGCGCGGACCGCGATGTTGTCCGCGCCGACCGGCACCTCGGTGCCCTCGGGCAGGTCGAGCTCGGTGTGGACGGCGACCGTGATCTCGCCGTCCTCACGCGCCGTGATCCGCAGCTCGTCGTGCAGGTCGACGGCCTGGTAGACGGTCGCGAGCGGGTGGTAGCCGTCCGGGCGCACGCGACCGACACCCAGGCACAGGTTCACCTTGGCGGGCACTCGCACCGTCACCCTCGACACCACGGGACCAAAGGTAACGGCAGAACCGGGCATCGGACACCAACCTCAGGTCGCGACGCTCATGCCCATCCGGGCCAGGACGGCGTTCTCCACCAGTTGCACCAGGTTGTAGAGCACGAGCGTGATGATCGTGATGATCGCGACGCACGCCCACAGCTGGTCGAACTGCGCCTGCGCGCTGAACTTCGCGATCTGGCCGCCGATGCCGGTGCCGGTCGAGAGCCACTCCGCCAGCAGCGCACCGGTCACCGCGCCGGGCACCGAGATCCGGGCCGCGGCGAACAGTGACGGCAGCGCCCCGGGCACCGCGACCTTGAGCAGGGCCGTGACGTTGCCGCCGCCGTACACGTGGACGACGTCGAGCGACTGGACGTTCGCCTGGCTGAGCCCGAAGAGGATCGATGCGAGTGCGGGGAACAGCACGACGATCGTGCCGATCACCACGACCGAGGCGGTCGTGCCCCGGCCGGTCAGCAGCATGATGACGGGCGCGATCGCGACGAGCGGGATGCTGCGCAACAGCAGGGCCAGCGGCATGACCCCCGCCTCGACGGTCTTCGACAGCGTGAACGCCATCGCGAGCACGATCGCGATGAGCATGCCGGCGACCCAGCCGAGCGCGGCGTGCTGCAGCGTCGTCCAGGCCAGCGGGAGGAGTTCGGCCCGGTGCTCCGCCGCCGTGGCACTCGCGTCGGGATCGGTCACGAACAGGAAGTTCCAGACGTCGACCGGGCCCTTGGCCACGTAGGGCGAGATCCCGCCGAAGCTGACGACGGCCTGCCACAGCGCCAGCACGATCGCGAGCGTGAGGGCGGTGTTGAAGACGGACCGGCCGACCGAGCCGGCGAGGTCCTTCGTGCGCTCGTGGCGCAGGGTCGAGCGGATCGACGCCGCGGAGGTGGTCGTGGCCATCAGCTCGCCCTCCCCGCGACCCACGGCGTGACGAGTCGCGAGACCAGGCCGAGCAGTCCGTAGCCGACGAGCGCGACGACGGCGCACAGCAGGAACACCGCCCAGACGCGCGTCGAGTCGAGGTTGCCCTGGAGCCGGATGAGCGTGATGCCGACGCTGCGGTCGGTGCCGCCCATGTACTCGCCCAGGACGGCGCCGAGGAAGGCGGTCGGGACGGCGATCTTGAGGGCGTTGAGGATCGCGGGCAGCGCCGCGATGAGCCGGACCTTGCGCAGCTGCGTGAAGCGGTTGCCGCCGTACACGCGGACGACGTCGAGGCTGGCCTTGTCGGCGGCCTTGAAGCCGAGCAGCGCCCCGACGACCGTCGTGAAGAACACCACGAGCGCGGCCAGGAAGATCGCGGTCTTCGACGGCGCGCCGGGCTCCGGCGCCCCGCCGAGCACGACGATCGAGATGCCGCCGACCGCGACGATCGGCAGGCAGTAGCTCACGACGGCGATCTGCGTGACGACCGACTCGAACCTCGGCACGAGCAGCACCGTCGAGGCGAGCAGGAGCGCCGCGAGGTTGCCCCACAGGAAGCCCCACGCGGCCTCGGTGATCGTGACCTTGAAGAACTCCCAGTACGCGCCGAGCCCGTCCTCGAGGATCTGGCCGAAGACCGCGAACGGCGACGGGACGGGCGTGAAGTCGGTGCCGGGCTCGGGCGTGAACGCGGTGACCGAGAACAGCCACCAGGCCGCGATGAGCACGGCCGCGCCGATGACGCCGGCGAGCCAGCCCGGGATGCGTCGCTGGACCATCGATCAGTGCCCCGACTCGCCGCCGCCGAAGAGGATCTCGGAGCACTCGTCGAACAGGGCGTGGAACTCGGGGCTGCGCAGCATGTCGGGCGTGCGCGGACGCGGCAGGCCGACCTCGATGATCTCCTTGACCCGTCCGGGCCGCGGCGACATGACGGCGACCCGGTCGGACAGGAAGACCGCCTCGCCGATGCCGTGCGTCACGAGCAGCGTCGTGGCCGGTTTCTCGGTCCAGATCCGCAGCAGCTCGAGGTTGAGGTTCTGGCGGGTCATGTCGTCGAGGGCGCCGAAGGGCTCGTCGAGCAGCAGCACCGAGGGCTTGAGCACGAGGGCGCGGGCGATCGACACGCGCTGGCGCATCCCGCCGGAGAGCTGGGCCGGCTTGGCCTTCTCGAAGCCGCGCAGGCCTACGAGGTCGATGAGCTCGTCGAGGTAGGCCTGGTCGGGCTTCAGACCGGCCACCTCGAAGGGCAGCCGGATGTTGGCGATCACGCTGCGCCACGGCAGCAGCGCGTGGTCCTGGAACGCGATGCCCAGCTCGCCGCCCTTGCGCAGCTGCTGGGGGGTCTTGCCGTCGACGAGGGCCTGGCCGTGCGTCGGCTCCTCGAGGCCCGCCAGGATCCGCAGGATCGTCGACTTGCCGCAACCGGACGGACCCAGCAGCGACAGGAACGAGCCCTGCTCGGTGTGCAGGTCGGTGTCCTGCAGCGCGAGGACGCTCTTGCCCCGTCCGGTCTTGAACGTCTTCGACAGTCCGGAGATCCGGATGCCGGTGCCCAGCGTCTGCTGGGCACCGGCTTCCGTGGACGAGGCGATAGTCATCCCTCGTACTTCTTAATGTCCGGGCTCTCCTTGTAGACCTCGTCGAGCACGGAGGTGTCGAAGAGGTCCTCGACGGAGACCTTCCAGCCGGCCGCGGCCAGCGAGTCCACGGTCTGCTGCTGGAGCTCGTCACTGATCGTGAACAGGCCGTTCGCCTGCGTCTCGGGCGTCGAGATGAGCAGCTTCTCGGCCTCCAGGCCCAGTCCGGTCTTCTTCGGGTCGAGCGCGCCGAAGGCCGACTCGAGTCCGTCCTTGTTCTCCGACGCGGCCTCGTTGTAGTACTTCGTGATGAGTGCGACCGTGTCCTCGGTCGTGTTCGCGAAGACGTCGTTCCAGCCCTTGATCTCGGCGGTCAGGAACGCCTTGACCGCGTCGCGGTGCTCGGACAGGTACTGGTCCGTCACGGTGACCGTCTCGGCGACGTACGGCACGCCGTTCTCGGCGTACGGCAGGTTCGTGACCTTGTAGCCGGCCTGCTCGACCGTGATGGCCTCGTTCGTCAGGTAGGCCATGAAGCCGTCGACGTCGCCCTTCATGAGCGGCGTCGGATCGAAGTCGACCGGGACGACGGTGACCTTGTCCTCGGGGATGTCGTTGGCCTTGAGGATCGCCTTGAAGACGCTCGCGTTCGAGTCCTGGACGCCGATCTTCTTGCCGATCAGGTCCTGCGGCGTCTTGATGTCGCCGCCGTCGGCCAGCGACAGGATCGTGAACGGGTTCTTCTGGAACGTCGCGCCGACGATCGTGAGCGGGGCATCCTGCTCGGCGATCGCGGCGCCGACCGAGGCGGCGTCGCTCAGCGCGAACTGCACCTTGCCGCTGAGCAGCTTCGCGACACCCGTGTCGGGGCCGGAGATGCCGGTGACCTTCGAGAAGCCGGCCTCGTCGTAGTAGCCCTGGTCGTCGGCGTAGTACTCGCCGGCGAACTCCTCGTTCTTGATCCAGGAGTACTGGACGCTGATGTCGCCGAAGTCCTTCGCCTCGCCGGAGTCGCCCGCGTCGTCGCCGTCGCTCGAGCCGCAGGCGGACAGGACGAGTGCGGCAGCGGACAGCAGCGCGGCCAGCGTGAGGCTGGAACGGCCCCGTCGGATCGAAAAGCTCATCGGTTCTCCATGTCTCGTGCGCGCCGGGACCCTCTCGCCCGGCACTGCTGAACCCCCCTGGTGCGGCCACGCTAGGTCGGCGAGATTTCCCGGAATGGAGGTCGTTGTTTCGGTGGTGTTAAGCCCGAGGCGCTCAGCCCGCGCCGGCCTCGACCCGCCGCGCGACCGCGAGGACCGCCTCGGTGAGGGCGTCCAGACCGCGGGCGACGTCGACCTCGCGGACGTCCTCGCCGGGATGGTGGCTGATCCCGTCGAAGCAGCGCACGAACAGCATCCCGACCTCCGTGACCCGGCCGAACGCCATCGCGTCGTGGCCGGCACGGCTCCACAGCGCCATCGGCTCGGGATCGCCTGTCGCGGCGATCCCCTCGACGACGCACTCCTGCAGCCACGGCGCGCACGGCATCGCAGCCGCCGTGTGGGTCTCGGCCCACGAGAACCGCAGGCCGCGACCCTCGCAGATCTCGGTGATGACGTCGACGTAGGTCTGCCACATCGCGTCGCGCTCGGCGTCGGACGGGTGACGCAGGTCGAGGCTGAAGTCGGCCCGGCCCGGGATGACGTTGACGCCGCCGGGCACGACGTGGATCTGGCCGACCGTCGCGATCACGCCGGCCGCCCGGGCGAGCCGTTCGATCTCCGCGATCGCGAGGCTCGCCCCGACGAGGGCGTCCCGGCGTCGCTCGTACGGCGTGCCGCCGGCATGCCTGGCCTCGCCGATCACGCTCAGCACGAACCGGCGCGCTCCGGCGATCGTCGTGACGTAGCCGAGGGAGGCGTCGGCGGCCTCGAGGTAGGGGCCCTGCTCGATGTGCGCCTCGAGGTAGCCCACGAGGTCCTCGGGTCGCCGGGCCGCCTCGCCGACCCGGCGCGGATCAAGGCCCCACTGACGGAACGCCTCCAGCAGCGTCGTGCCGGTCGCATCCCGCAGGTCCCACCAGTCCTCGTCCCACAGTCCGGCCGCCGCGCTGCTGCCCAGCAGGGCCTTGCCGAACCGCGTGCCCTCCTCGTCGCTGAAGCCGACCACCTCGAGCGCGAACGGCAGCTCCGGCAGGCGGTCGCGCAGGCGCTCCACGACGGCGAGCGCCATCGTGACGCCGAGCATCCCGTCGTAACTGCCCGCGTCGGGGACGGTGTCGAGGTGTGAGCCGAGGACGAGTGCGGGCAGACCAGGCTCACGGCCCTCGAGGCGGCCCCACTGGTTGCCCGCCGCGTCCACCCACGAGCGCATGCCGATGAAGCGCATCCAGTCGTCGACCGCCTCGTTCGCGGCCCGGTGCTGCGGCGAGAGGTACACCCGCTCGAGGCGCATCGGATGCGCCGAGAACCGGTCCAGCAGCCGGCACCGGTCGATGACGCCTGCTGCCGTGGTCGGATCGTGCTCGACGCGCGTGCTCATGCGTAGACCTCCCTGGCCGCGCCGACGCCGGCGCCGCCCGTGACCGCGACTCCCCCGGCCCGCAACACCTGTTCGAGCGCTGCGAGGGTGAGCAGGACGGCGTCCTTGCGGGCGTTGTAGCCCATCGTCCCGACCCGCCACACGAGCCCGTGCAAGGGACCGAACGACGTGCCGATCTCGATGCCGAAGTCGTCGAGCAGCGCGGCGCGCGCCTTCTCGCCGTCGATGCCGTCGGGGATGTGCACCGCCACGACGTTGTGCATCCGGTGGGCCGCGTCGCCGAAGACGCGCAGGCCCAGGCACTCGAGCCCGGCGACCATCGCCCCGCCGTGCAGCGCGTGCCGCGCCCACGCCTGCGGCAGCCCCTCGGCGACGAGCAGGCGGGCGCACTCGCGAGCGCCGTAGAGCATCGAGGTCGCCTCGGTGTGGTGGTTGAGCCGCTTCGGGCCCCAGTAGTCCATGATCTGCGCGAGGTCGAGGTAGTTCGACCGGATGCGCACGCCGTGGTTCTCGTCGGCCTCGGTCCGGATGCCGGCCTCGACGTGCTTGCGGCTGTCGATGACCTCGGCCGCCTGCGCCGAGATCGTGATGGGAGCGCTGCCCGAGGGCCCCCCGAGGCACTTCTGCAGCCCCGCCGTCGCGACGTCCACCCCCCAGTCGTCGGCCCGGAACTCGTTGCCGCCCAGTGTCGCGGTCGCGTCGACGTAGAGCAGGACGTCGTGGCGGCGGCAGATCTCGCCCAGCTCGGCCAGCGGCTGGCACATCGTCGTGGCGGTGTCGCCGTGCACGACTGCGAGCACCTTGGGCCGGACCTCCCGCACCGCCGCCTCGACGACCTCGGGCTCGAAGACCTCGCCCCACGGCACCTCGATCGTGTGGACCTCCGCGGCGCACCGCTCGGCGATCTCCGTCAACAGGTGCCCGAACCGGCCGAAGACCGGCACCAGCACACGGTCACCGGGCTCGAGCAGCGAGACCAGGGCCGCCTCGATTCCTGCCCGCGACGTGCCGTCGACGAGGAGCGTCTGCTGGTTCGCGGTGAGGAAGACCTCCCGGAACAGCGCCATCGTCTCGTTCATGGTGTCGGTCATCGCGGGGTCGTACTGGCCGACGAGTGGAGCGGCCATCGCGCGCAGGACGCGCGGGTCGGCACTGATCGGCCCCGGTCCCATGAGGAGTCGCTGCGGCGGATGGATCTGCGCACTCACCCCGCCACGGTAGGGGCGAGATGTTTCCGTCATGTTGAGCGCGCCAACTGCCGGCCGAAGGCGTGGTCGACCCGGTCGACGTCGATCGCGTTGCCCCGGACGACGGACGTGATGACGCGACCGCCGAACCGCAGCCCGTCGTAGGCCGAGATCGGGTTCTTGTGGGCGAGCCGCGTGGCCTCGATCCGGAACTCGACGTTCGTGTCGTAGATCGCGAAGTCGGCATCGGCGCCGACCTCGATGCGGCCCTTGCTCGCGAGACCGACGAGATCGGCGGTGTTGCGCGACATCCACCGGCTCAGCCGGCTCAGCGCGATCCCACGACGACGGGCCTCCTGCGCGAGGGCGCTGAAGCCGACCTGGAGCCCGGACACGCCGCCCCACGCGAGCTGCAGGTCGCCGTCGCCCTTGAACTTCTCGGCCGCCGTGGCGGGCGAGTGGTCGCTGACGATGCAGTCGATGATGCCCCACTTGAGTGCCTGCCAGAGCTCCTCACGGTTGCCGGAGTCGCGGATCGGCGGACAGCACTTGAACTGCGGCGCGGCATCGGGGATCGTCTCGGCCGAGAACCTCAGGTAGTGCGGGCACGTCTCGACCGTGACGGGCAGCCCCTCGGCGCGGGCGTCCGCGATGAGGTCGAGCGCGCGGGCGCTCGACAGGTGCAGGATGTGGACGCGCGCGCCGGTCTCACGGGCGCCGTCGAGCACCTGACGGATCGCGGCGACCTCCGAGTCGTCCGGCCGCGAGAGCACGAAGTCCCGGTACGCCCGGCTCGGCGGATGCGGCGCCGCGTCGAGGACTCGCGCGTCCTCGGCGTGGACGATCATGAGCCCCTCGAACGCGGCGATGCGGCGCAGCGCGGCCCGGAACTGCGCGGGATCCAGCGGCGGGAACTCGTCGACGCCCGACGGCGAGAGGAAGCACTTGAAGCCGAAGACGCCGGCCTCCCAGAGCGGTTCGAGGTCGTCGACGTTGCCCGGGACGGCACCGCCCCAGAAGCCGACGTCGACCATGAGCTGGCCCTGCGCGGCCTCCTGCTTGACCTTCAGTCCCGCCACCGTCGTGGTCGGCGGGATGCTGTTGAGCGGCATGTCGATGAGGGTCGTGGCGCCGCCCAGGGCCGCGGCCTCCGTGGCGGACGTGAAGCCCTCCCAGTCGGTGCGGCCGGGCTCGTTGACGTGCACGTGCGTGTCGACGATGCCCGGCACGACGTACGCCGAATCCGCGGCGTGCAGCACCATCCCGTCGACCTCGGCGTCGTAGGGCTCGATCGCCTCGATCGCGCCCTGCCGCAGCCGGACGGTGGCCGGCACGAAGGCGTCGCCGACGAGGACGTGCCGGCCCTGGATCGCATCGACCCTCACGTCACCTCCTCCGCCGCGCTCATGCTTCGTACTCCTCGGCGCGCGGGTCAGCTGCCGCGATAGGTCGTGTAGGAGTAGGCCCCGAGCAGGAGCGCCACGTGGTAGTGATCCTGTCCGGAGCCCACCTCGAAGATCACGTCGATCGAGGGGAAGAACGTGTCGCGGCCGGACGCCGTGAACCACGGTCCGGTCGCGAAGGTGAGCCGGTACGTCCCCGGGCCGAGATCGGCGACGAACCGGATGCGGCCGTCGGCGTCGGTGACGCCCTGGGTGCTGACGTCCTCCTCACCGGTCAGGACGATCCGCAGACCGGTGGCGGGCACGCCGAGGCCCGCATCGAGGACATGGGTCGAGCACGTGGTCATGACACCGATCCCGTCAGCCGCAGCACGGCGATCTCGCGCAGCTGGTCGCGCGTCTCGGCCAGCTCGACCCGCGGATCGTTGTCGAGCCGGCGGTGCAGCTCCGCGAGGATCTCGGGAGCGTCCCGGCCGGCCGCGCGGATCAGGAACACGCGGTCGAAGGTCTTCTCGTAGAGGCGATTGCCGTCCTCGAGTCGGGCGATGATCTCGGGATCGTCGGTCCGCGCGGTCTGCTGCTCACGACTCGAGTGCTCGGCGCTCGCACCCGTTTCGTGATGGTCCTCGCCGATGCGCGGGTGGTCGGCGAGCGCGGCCTCGACCTCGGTCGCGGTCCAGTCGCCGGCCAGCTCCTCGGCGATCGCGAGCAGCTCGTCGACCTCGCGGTACGGCCGTCGCGCGACCACCGCGCGGGCCCAGCGCGGCACCTGCGCGCAGACCTCCACGAGCGCGACCGCCTCGTCCTCGTCGAGCGCGTTGAACTCCCCGATCTCCATGTCGGAGACGCTAGGGGCCCACGGTTGGCTCGCCGTTCCGATCCGGTTTCCGCGCGGTTACACCACCCGAGGACCGCTGGGAGTGACGTTCGAGGGCTCATTTCGCCCGCATCACCCCTCGAACGTCACTGCCAGCGGCTCCCGCTCGCGACGGCGAGGTCGAGCAGGTCGAGGTCGCGACCGGGGGCGGCAACGAGGCACGCCCCGCACGGCAGGTCGCCGGTGGTCGCGAGCGGGACGGAGACCGCGGGCAGGCCGCCGATCCCGGCCAGCAGCGTCAGGCCGAGCGTCGCCTCGCGCACCGACGCGGGGTCGGCGCCGATCGGGGGCGCCACCGTCGGCGCGGACGGCAGCACGAGCACACGGTCGCCGACGAGCTCGCGGATCGTCCGGCGGGCCGCGACGACGACCGCGTGGGCGTCGGTGGCCTCCGCCTCACCGATCCGCGAGGCGGTCTCGAACCGGCCCCGCACGTCCGCCCCGAGCGAGTCGAGCCGGCTGCTGAGCCACCAGCCGTGGCTACGCCACGCCTCGAATCCCTGCCAGGTCACAAACGCCGCACGCCATGCCGGCAGGTCGGCGAGGTCCCAGTCCTCGGCCCGCGCACCGAGCTCGCTCGCGAACTGTCGGACCGGGGCGGCCACCTCCTCCTCGGCGAGGCCGAGCAGGGCGGGGACCACGACGACGTCGCGCGTCGACCGGGGAGAGACCTCGGGCAGCAGCTGGCGGCCGACGGCGCGCAGCAGGGCCGCGTCGCGGGTGAGCCAGCCGACGGTGTCGAAGGTGGGTGCGAGCGGCATCACCCCCGCCGTCGGGACGACGCCGTGGGTCGCGCGGATGCCGAAGATGCCCTGGTAGGAGGCCGGCACCCGGATCGATCCCCCGGTGTCGGTGCCCAGGCCGATCGACGCGTGGCCCAGCGCGACCGCGGCCGCCGATCCCGACGACGAGCCGCCGCTGATCCGACCGGGCGCCCGCGGGTTGGGAGGCGTGCCGTGGTGGGCGTTCGTGCCGGCGAGGCTGTAGGCGAACTCGTCCGTGCGCGCGATGCCGCGGACGTCGGCTCCCGCGGACAGCAGCCGGTCGACGGCCCACGCATGGCCCGACTCGACCGGCGCGCCCGCCAGCCACGTGGGGTTGCCGGCGCCGACGGGCTGGCCGGCGACGGCGTAGAGGTCCTTGACCGCGACGGTCTCCCCCGCCAGCGGGCCGCGCTCGAAGGCGCGTACGAGCGGGTCGCCGACGACGCGCCACACGCGGGCGTCGAACGCCGGGGAGGGCACCGAGACGTGGGCTGCCGTCATGCGAAGTCGGCCTTCCGGATCCGCGCGTGGACCCCCTGCACGAGGTCGACGACCTGCGAGATGTCGAAGTCGGTCGCCGCGCTGAGGTAGGCGTACGCATGGCGCGGATCCATGCCGTACCGGGCCTGCAGCAGGGCGATCGCGGCACGCACGCAGCGCCTCACCGCCTCGTCCAGGTCCTCGTCCAGGCCGGTCGGCACGAGGTACTCGGTCGTCTCGGCGAGCGGGCCGACCAGGTCGCCGAACCGCGTCACGGCCTCCTCGCGCGCGATGACGTCGAGACGGACGGTCGCGCGCAACGAGGCCTCCATCGCGGTCAGCGCCACCTCGCCGTCACCCTGGGCGAAGTGCGGGTCGCCGACGTAGGCCAGCGCCCCGGGGACCTGGACGGGCAGGTACAGCGTCGACCCGGCGGTCAGCAGGTTGATGTCGAGGTTGCCGCCGTGCGGACCGGGCGGAACGCTGTGCGGACGCTCGTCGCCGGCCACCGCGACGCCCATGATCCCGAGGAACGGCGCGAGCGGGAAGGCGACGGTGCGCTCGTCGCCCGGGCCGTACGCGATCCGCCCCCGACCCGCGTCGTCCACCGACGCGAAGACGCTGAACACGTCGCCGCCCAGGGGGAACTCACCCGCCAGCGCGCCACGGCCGTGTCGGTTCGAGACGATCCCGTACGGCACCCGCGGCAACGCCTCGAGCACCGTGATCGCGAGCAGGTCGCCCGGTGCGGCACCGTGCACCCGGATCGGTCCGGTGACGACATGGGGCCCGTCGACGCCGACCGCTCGGGTCACGTCGGACGCCGCCAGCGCGACCGCGTCGGCCAGCACCTCGTGGGCGCCGTGCTGGGCGAAGAACGTCTTCGGATCGCGGCCCTGGTCCTCGAGGATCCCCTCGTGGCTGAGCGTGTCGATCGTGATCTCGGTGCCCGGATCGACCGACAGCACGGGCGAGTCGGCAGCGCACGGCAGCCGGCCCCACAGCACGTTCTCGACGGTGCTGGGCAGGTAGGTGCTCGCCCGGATCGGCCCGGCGCCGGCCTCGAGGATCGTCATCGCGGTCAGCGTAGGTGCGCCATGTGACGGGCGCGTTGCGGCTCGTGCGGTGAGGCCCGCGTGCCGGACCCGGAAACCGCACCGTCACGAAGGTCGGTCAGACTCGACCCGTGCGACCGGACACGGACCGACTGAACCTGTGGCTCATGCTGGCCCTGACCTTCTCGACGGGCGTCGTCGACGCGGTCGGCTACCTGGGCCTCGACAAGGTCTTCACGGGGAACATGACCGGCAATGTCGTGATCCTCGGGATGGCGCTCGTGGGCGCGGACGGCCTGCCGGTCGTCGGCCCCGTCCTCGCGCTGGCCGGCTTCATGGCGGGTGCGGCGCTCGGTGGGCGGGTGCTCAAGGACGTGGCGGTCGGGTGGACGCCACGAGCGACGGGCCTGCTCGGTCTCGTGGCGGCGACGGTGCTCGCCCTGACGGTCGTCGAGCTCGTGACGGACGAGGACCCGCCGCGGGCCGTCGCGCTGACCGTGACGGCACTGCTCGGCGCCGCGATGGGCACCCAGGCCGCGACGGCGCGATGCATCGCGGTCAAGGACGTCACGACGGTCGTCGTCACCTCGACGATCACGGGGCTAGCGGCCGACTCCGTCCTGGGCGCCGGCCGGCCCGGTCACTCGATGCGCCGACTCGCGGCCGTCGTGCTGATCCTCGCGGGAGCCGCCACGGGTGCCGCCCTGCTGCAGTGGCACCTGGCCGCGGGCATGGCCCTGGCCGCCGTGGTCTGTCTCGCGGTGGCGATCATCGGCGCGGTCGCGCACCCGCGCATCGGGTGAGCCTCAGGCGGTGATGATCCGCTTGGCGGCCGAACGCGTGCTGAACGCCGCGATCACGAGCACCGAGCCGGAGATCAGCGCGAAGATGCCGAGCAGCACGACCATCGACTTCACGCCGGTGACCGGGTTGAACAGCAGCAGGACGCCGAGCGCCAGCGCCACGGCGCCCGCGATGAGCGACCAGTACCAGCCCCGCGCGTCGAGGCGCTTGAGCGAGAAGGACCCGGCGATGAGGAACGCCCCGGCGATCATGGCCCAGGCCGCGATCAGCAGCAGCACCGCGAACGCGATGGTCTCGGGGAACCTCAGCGCGATGACGCCCAGGACGATGCCCAGGATGCCGCCGAACAGGATCCAGCCCCAGTGCGGTCCGCGCAGCACGAACGCCGCGGCGAGCCCGATCAGGCCGTCGATGATGCAGAAGATGCCGAACACGAAGATGAGCGCCTTGGCCGTCGTCGCGGGGGCGAAGAGCGCCAGCAGGCCGAAGCCGACGGCCACGAGGCCGCGCACGAGGAGGAACAGGAACGTGGCACGTGCCGCGGCGGCGATCGCCTCAGCGGGCTCGAGGGTGTACTCGTCGTAGCTGGACATGGCTTCCTCCATCGATTCGGACGCCAGCCAGCCTAGGGGCGTTCCCGCTCAGGAGGTGGGACGTGCCAGCTGGTCGGCGATCGTGGCGAACTGCTCGACCGTGAGCTGCTCGCCGCGTGTGCGCGGATCGATTCCCGAGGCCACGAGCGCCTGCTCGGCCGCGTGGGCGCTGCCGGCGAGGCCGGCGAGGGCCGCACGCAGGGTCTTGCGCCGCTGCGCGAACGCGGCGTCGACGACCCGGAACGTGGCCACGCGGTCGCCCGCGGGGTGCTCGCGGCGGGTCATCGCGACGAGGGCGGAGTCGACGTTCGGCGCGGGCCAGAAGACCGTGCGTCCGACGTTCCCGGCCAGCCGGACGTCGGAGTACCAGGCGGCCTTGACGCTGGGCACGCCGTACGTGCGCGACCCGGGTCCGGCGGCCAGCCGGTGCCCGACCTCGGCCTGCACCATGACGAGCACGGTGCGCAGCGAGTCGAACGTCTCCAGGAAGTGCAGCAGCACGGGCACCGAGACGTTGTACGGCAGGTTGGCGACGAGCGCGGTCGGCGCGGGGCCGGGCAGCTCGTCGACCTTCATCGCATCGGCATGCACGAGGTCGAACCGGTCGACGGCGCCGGGAGCGTGCTCGGCGACCGTGGTCGGCAGCAGACCGGCCAGCACCTCGTCGATCTCGACCGCCGTGACGTGCCGCGCCCGTTCGAGCAGCGCGAGGGTCAGCGAGCCGAGCCCCGGACCGATCTCGACGACGACGTCATCGGGACCGATCCCGGACACGTCGACGATCCGGCGCACCGTGTTGCCGTCGATGACGAAGTTCTGGCCGCGCTGCTTCGTCGGGCGGACGCCTGCGGCATCGGCGAGCCGGCGGATGTCGGTGGCACCGAGCAGACGGACTCCGTCGCCCGGCGGCCCACCGACCTCGCTCAGTTGATCCCGATCGTCGCCGCGCAGGACCACTGGCCCCAGCCGGACCGGGCCTGCAGGATCTTGCCGCGCTTGATCTGCTCGGCCTTGCTGTGCTGGTGCGGAAGGCCCGTGCCGCCGACGCTGTGCCACGTGGCCGCGCTGAACTGCAGGCCGCCGTAGTAGCCGTTGCCGGTGTTGATGTGCCAGTTGCCACCGGACTCGCACTGGGCGAGGCGGTCCCAGACGCCGCCGTCGATGTCGTCGGGATCCTTCGTGCCGCGCTTCTGGACCTCGGTGATGGGCTCACGGATCGTGCTGCGCGAGATGATGCGGCGCTCGCGGACCTTGCCGTCGGCCAGCACGAGCTCGACCTTGGCGCGGTCGGCGCCGTCGCGGCCCTCGGTGACGACCTGCGTGTCGCCCTCGTAGAGCGTCCCGTCGTCCTTGAACGTCGTGTCGTGGTCGACCGTGAGGGTCTGGGTCTTGGTGACCTTCTCGATGCGGACGACGCGCAGCGCCTGGTCGGGCCGGACGTACGAGCCCAGACCCGGCTTGACCTCGTCGAGCCGACCGACCTTCACACCCGCCTGCGTGAGCACCGACTGGATCGTGGGGGCCGCGGTGGTGAACGTCTTCTTCTGGCCGTCGACGCGCAGCGTGACGGACTTGGGGTTGCTGACCACGAGGCTGTTGCCGTCCTCGCCGAGCCGCTCGTCGAGCGGCATCGACAGCACAGCGCCGACCTGCGGCTTCACGCCGAGGGTCGCGAGCGCGTGCTCGACGTCGACGTCGTGGACGGTGCGCTGACTGATCTTGCCGTCGACCACGAGGGTCACGGCCTTCTCGCTGCGCACGGTGACGACGTCACCGCCGTCGAGGTCGGTCGCGGGGGCCGGGCTGACCTCGTCACCGGCGTCCAGCCGAACGCCCTGGGCCGCGAGCAGCTCGCCGACCGAGTCGCTCTGGGTCCGCACCGAGGTGACCACCCCGTCGACGTCGACGCGGACCAGCTGGTCGTAGGTCGAGGCCTGGACGATGCCACCGAGGGCCAGGACGAAACCGGTCGTCAGGGCACCCATTGCGAGGGCATTGCGGGGGGTGATGTCAGGTAAGAGACGGGGCACGAACTACCTCAGGGGTCGGAAACACAACCAATCCACCATGCGTGACGATGGCGCACAGATCAAATCCTGTGATCTAACTCACATTGACTTCGCGGGCGTTCCACGCTCCACCGAACGCCCGGCTGGTGTTGTCGTCGATCGCCCGGCAGAGGCCCTCGAGATCGGCCCCGAGCACCTCGGCCATCGCCCGCACGGTGTGCGGGACGAGGAACGATGCGTTGGGCCGCCCGCGGTGCGGCATCGGCGTCAGGAACGGGGCATCGGTCTCGACGAGGACGCGGTCGCGCGGGGCGATCCGCAGCGCCTCGCGCAGGTACTCGGCGTTCTTGAACGTCACCGTGCCGGCGAAGGAGAGGTAGGCACCGCGGTCGAGGCAGCTCCGCGCGAAGTCGGCGTCGCCACTGAAGCAGTGCATGACGACCCGGTCGGGCACGCCCTCCTCGTCGAGCACCGCGAGGACGTCGTCGTGCGCGTCCCGGTCGTGGATCACGAGGGTGCGGTCGTGCCGCTTCGCGATCTCGATGTGCCGTCGGAACGAGTACTGCTGTGCCGGGCGGCCGTCCTCGCCCGTACGGAAGTGGTCCAGACCCGTCTCGCCCACCGCCCGGACCGCGGGATCGGCGGCGAGCCGGTCGATCTCGGCGAGGTCGTCCTCGAGCGTCGCGCTGCGGGCCGCGTCGTTGGGGTGCATCGCGACGGCGGCGACGACGCTGGGCTGCTCGGTCGCGACCTTCACGGCCCAGCGCGAGCCCTCGAGGTCGCAGCCGACCTGCACGATCCGGGTGACGCCGACGGCGGCGGCCCGGTCGAGCGCCTCGTCGACCGGGATCAGCAGGCCGCCCGACGCCCGCGTGTCGAGGTGGCAGTGGTTGTCGACGACGGGCGCGGGCAACGGCTCGGGGGCCTCCGGCCAGCCCTCGGTGCTCACCGGGACGTCACTTCTCGGTGTCGAGCTCGATGCGCGGGAACAGCGACGGCACCTTCGTGATCGTCGAGCCGGGCTGCAGTCGGCCCCACGTCGCGACCTCGTCGATCCGCTGCTGCGCGAGCGGACCGAGATCGGGCTCGGCGCCGAGCGACTCCCACAGGCTCGCGGTCGCGTTCGGCATGACGGGGTGCAGGGTCACGGCCAGGACGCGCAGGCCTTCTGCGGCCGTGTTGAGGATCGTGCCGAGCCGTTCGCGCTGCGAGTCGTCCTTGGCGACGGCCCACGGCTGCTGCTCGGTGATGTAGAGGTTGAGCGCGTCGACGATCCGCCAGATCGCGGCGAGCGCGTCCTGCGGTGCGATCCGCTCGATCGCGGCATCGGCCTCTGCGACGGCGGTGGCGACGGTCTCGACGATCGCCTGCTCGGCGGCCTCGTGCGGGCCGGCGGCCGGCAGCTGGCCGTCGAAGTACTTGCCGATCATGGCGGCGACCCGGGACGCGAGGTTGCCGAAGCCGTTGGCCAGCTCCGCGTGGTACCGCGCGCCGATGTCCTCCCACGAGATCGAGCCGTCGGACCCGAAGGTCAGCGCGCGGCTGAAGTAGTAGCGGTAGGCGTCCGAGCCGAACGTGTCCACGATCTCGGTCGGATGGATGCCGTTGGCCTTGCTCTTGCTCATCTTCTGACCACCGACGAGCAGCCAGCCGTGCGCGAACACGCGGTGCGGCACGGGCAGCCCCGCGGCCATCAGCAGCGCCGGCCAGATGACGGCGTGGAAGCGGACGATGTCCTTGCCCACGAGGTGGACGTTCGCGGGCCACAGGTCGGCGAAGCGCTCCTCGTCGACGCCGTACCCCGCGGCGGTGACGTAGTTGAGCAGCGCCTCGATCCACACGTACATGACGTGCGAGTCGTCCCACGGCAGCGGAATGCCCCAGTCGAACGTCGACCGCGAGATCGACAGGTCCTTCAGTCCGCCCTTGACGAACGAGATCACCTCGTTGCGCGCGGACTCGGGCTGGACGAAGTCGGGCCGCTCCTCGTAGAGCGCGAGCAGTCGGTCGGCGTAGGCGGACAGCGGGAAGAAGTAGTTCTCCTCCGTGACGTGCTCGAGCCGCGAGCCGTCGAGCGTGGAGACCTTGAAGCCCGCGTCGTCGCCCTCGCCGTCGGCCACGTACTCGTCGGCGACGAACTCCTCCGAGCCGACGGAGTACCAGCCGGAGAACTCGCCCCGGTAGACCTCGCCGCGGTCGTTGAGGTCCTGCCAGAACGCCTGCGCGCCCCGCTCGTGGCGCGGCTCGGTCGTGCGGATGAAGTCGTCGTTGGCGACCCCGATCGTGCGCAGCATCGGCAGCCACTCGTTCTCGACGAGGCGATCGACCCACGCCTGCGGGTCGACGCCGTTGGCCTCGGCCTTGCGCAGCACCTTCTGGCCGTGCTCGTCGACGCCCGTGAGGTACCAGACGCGCTCGCCGCGCTGGCGGTGCCAGCGGGTCAGCACGTCGCCGATCGTGGTCGTGTAGCCGTGCCCGATGTGGGGCGCGTCGTTGACGTAGTAGATCGGCGTGGTGACGTAGAAGGTCGGTTCCGGCACGCTTTCCAGTCTAGTGTCCGCGCGCAGGCGGCTTGTCGGGCCGTCGCAGTACGGTCAGGCCGTGGACCTCTTCATCGCGCCCGACGGCGACCCGCGCTGCGGCTGGGCCGGCGGCACCGAGCAGTACCTCGCCTACCACGACACCGAGTGGGGGTTCCCCGTCGACGACGACGTCCGGCTCTTCGAGAAGGTGTGCCTCGAGGGATTCCAGTCCGGTCTGTCGTGGCGCACGATCCTGGAGAAGCGCGAGAACTTCCGCCGCGCGTTCGCCGGGTTCGACGTCCACCGCGTCGCCGAATTCGGCCCCGACGACGTCGAGCGCCTGCTCGGCGATGCGGGGATCGTCCGGCACCGCGGCAAGATCGAGGCGTCGATCAACAACGCCGGCCGCGCGGTCGAGCTCGTGGCCGAGGCCGGTTCGCTCGCGGCCTACTTCTGGTCGTTCGAGCCGGACCCGGCCGAGGTCCCCGTGCCGCTCTCGGCGAGCACCTCGGCGACGTCGGTGCGGCTCTCGAAGGACCTCAAGCGGCGCGGCTGGCGCTTCGTCGGGCCGACCACCGCGTTCGCGTTCATGCAGGCGATGGGCCTGGTGAACGACCACGCCCACGGCTGCGTCGTGCGTGACCGGGTGAGCGACGCCCGCGCCGGCTTCACACCACCCGCGCTTCACTAGCGGACCACCTGGGGGAAGGTGGACCCATGAGGATCGAAACCATCGCAGTCACGGTCGACGGTCCCCATGCCGTCCTGCTCGCGCCGACCTCCGCGTCGATCGAGTCCGGCGCCGTGACGATCGTCGACGGCCCGCCCGGCACGGGACACACGGCGTTCAGCCTCCTGCTCGCCGGTCGGCTGAGGCCCAGCTCGGGCACCGTCCTCGTCGACGGCGAGTCGGACGGGCAGCGGCTGCGCCGCGAGGTGGCCGTCATCGACGTCCCCGACGTCTCCGAGCCCGACGACGTCGTGTCGCTGTCGACCACGGTCGGCGAGGAGCTCGCGATGGCGGGCCTCCCCGCGAGCCGCCGACACGTGCACGCCTGGCTCGCGGACCACGGTGCCGAGCAGTGGCGCCACACGCGGGTCGAAGACGTGCCGCCGGACGTGCGGATCTCGGTCCTGGCCGACGCCGCGGCCCGCCGGCCCGGGATCGGCGCGGTCGTCCTGTGCTGTCCCGACCGCTACGGCGCGAGCGCCGAGGCCGCGCTCGGCATCGCGCACGACCTAGCCGACGAGGGCCTAGCCGTGTGCCTGCAGCTCACGACGAACACCCTGCGCGCGGTCGGCGACGCGCACGTGACCCTGGGGAGGTCCTGATGACCGCGCTGCGCCTGGCCCTCAGCGAGTTCCGGCGGCTGACCGCGGGCCGGCTACCGCGTCTCGCGGTGCTGGCGATCGTGCTGATCCCGACGATGTACGCGTCGCTCTACCTGTGGGCCAACCACGACCCGTACGGTCGCCTCGCCGAGGTCCCCGCCGCGCTCGTCGTCGAGGACGTCCCCGCGCAGAGCGCGAACAGTGGCGAGATCGACGCCGGCCGCGAGGTGGCCGACGACCTCGTCGAGGACGGCTCGTTCCTGTGGCAGGAGGTGTCCGCCGAGGAGGCCCAGCGCGGCGTCGAGGAGGGCGACTACCTGTTCGCGCTCACGATCCCCCAGGGCTTCTCGGCCGCGCTCGCGTCGACGGCGGACTTCGATCCCGCGAAGGGCCAGCTGACCCTGACGACGAACGAGGCCAACAACTACCTGTCGGCCACGATCGCCGAGCAGGTGCTGTCGAAGGTCAGCTCGTCGATCTCCGAGAACGTCAGTGAGCGAGCGGCCTCGTCGTTCCTGCTGGGCTTCTCGACGCTGCACGACCAGCTGAAGGAGGCCGGCGAGGGGGCGACGAAGCTCGCGGCCGGCCTGAAGGATGCGCGCAGCGGTGCCGAGCAGCTCTCGGACGGTGCCACCGCGCTCGCCTCGGGCCAGGCCGACCTGCTCAGCGGCCAGCAGCGGCTCGACGCCGGCATCGGCGACGCGGAGTCCGGCTCGGCCAAGCTCGCCGACGGCGCGGACCAGGTCGCGGACGGCACGGCGGAACTGGCCAAGGTCGGCGACGAGGTCGCCGACGCGTCACAGTCCGCCAACGACGACCTCGACGACGTCCGGGCCGACATCGCGAAGCGGCTGGACGACGCGGGAGTCAGTCCGGCCGAGAAGAAGAGGATCCTCGCGGCGCTCGACCAGCTGCGCGACCCGCTCGACGATCTCAACGCCAAGGTCCAGACCACGTCCGGCAAGATCGACCGGCTCAACGAGGGAGCCGGACAGGTCGCCGACGGCCTCGACAGCCTGCACTCCGGGCTCACGACGGCGAAGGCGGGCAGCGCACAGCTGGTGACGGGCCAGCAGCAGGCCAAGTCGGGCGCCGACCGGCTCGCCACCGGCGCCTCGGACCTGGCCGACGGGCTCGTCGACGCGCAACGCGGAGCCCAGAAGCTCGCCACCGGCCTGACCGACGGGCTGAGCTCGATCCCCAACCTGTCGTCGGACCAGCGCGACGAGGCCGCCGCCGCGATCGCCTCGCCGATCCGCACCGAGGACATCGCGCAGGCCTCGGCCGACAGCTACGGCGCCGGCCTGGCCCCGTTCTTCCTCGCGATCGGGGCGTGGGTCGGCGGATACGTGATGTTCCTGCTCGTGCGCCCGCTGTCGAACCGCGCGATCGCCGCCCGCCAGTCGCCCCTGCGCACCGCGTTCGGCGGCTGGCTGACGCCCGCCCTGCTCGCCGCGGCCCAGGTGCTGATCATGCTCGTCGTCGTGATGTCCGTCGTCGGTATCGACGTCCTGCGCTCGACCCAGGTGGCCCTGTTCCTGCTGCTGGTCGCGGCGGCGTTCGTCGCGATCGTGCACTGTCTCAACGCGTGGCTCGGACCCGTGGGCCAGCTGCTGGGACTCGTCCTGCTGGTGTTGCAACTGGCCAGTGCCGGCGGCACGTTCCCGTGGCAGACCCTGCCCGCGGCGCTTCAGACGATGCACCACGTGCTGCCGATGACCTACGCGGTCGACGGCATCCGGCACCTCATGTACGGCGCCTCGCTGCACGGGCTACCGAAGGACATCGCCGTCCTCGCGGCCTACGTCGTCGTCGGCATCGCCCTGACCGCCGCCGCGGCCTACCGCCGCCGGATCTGGCGCGTCTCGCAGATCAAGCCCGAGATCGCCCTCTAGGGGCGCGGGCTCGGCCGTCGGTTTACCACGGTCCCTCGGTGTTTTCGTTCCTCCCTCGGGAAGTTTCCCGAGGGAGGAACCAATCAACCAAGGGACCGTGGTAAACCGTCAGCGGCTCCGCAGCCGGGGGGCGAGGTCGCGCTCGAACAGCTCGAGGAAGCGCAGCTGGTCGTTGCCGGGGGCGTGGAACACGAGGTGGTTGAAGCCCCAGTCGATGTACTGGCCGATCTGCTCGGCGACCTCGTCGGGATCGGAGCCGACGATCCAGCGCTTCGCGATCGTCTCGATCGGCAGCGCGTCGGCGGCGGCCTCCATCTCGACCGGGTCGGTGATCGAGTGCTTCTGCTCGGCCGACAGCGACAGCGGCGACCAGAACCGGGTGTTCTCCAGCGCCAGCTCGGGGTCGGTGTCGTAGGAGAGCTTGATCTCGATCATGCGGTCCCCCGAGCCGGGCTCCTTGCCGGCGGCCCGCTCGCCCTCGGCGAACGCCGGGAGCAGCTTGTCGACGTACAGCTCGGCACCCTTGCCGGACGTGCAGATCGATCCGTCACCGGCTCGGCCCGCGTACTTCGCGACGACGGGGCCGCCCGCGGCGATGTACACCGGGATCGGCACGTCGGGACGGTCGTAGATCGAGGCCTCGTGGGTCGAGTAGTAGTCACCCTCGAACGAGACCCGCTCCGACGTCCACAGCTCGCGCATGAGCCGCACCGACTCGCGCAGCCGCGCGAACCGCTCCTTGAACGCGGGCCAGTTCTGCTCGCCCGCCCCGGCGAAACCGGTCGCGATCTCGTTCAGCGCCTCTCCCGTGCCGACACCGAGCATGATCCGGCCCGGGTACAGGCAGCCCATCGTCGCGAAGGCCTGGGCGATCACCGCCGGGTTGTACCGGAACGTCGGCGTCATCACGGAGGTGCCGATCAGCACCGAGTGCGTGCGCTCGCCGACCGCGGTCATCCACGCGACCGAAAACGGCGCGTGCCCGCCGGTGTGCCGCCACGGCTGGAAGTGGTCCGAGACCGTGACCGACTCCATGCCGTGCTGCTCGGCGGCGACCGCGTACTCGACCAGGTCGCGCGGTCCGAACTGCTCGGCGGAGGCCTTGTAGCCCAACTTCAACGGCTCGGTCATCGTTTCTCCTTCGTGATGGCGTGGGCGGCAGCATAGACCACCTTGCGCGGGATTCCGGTGCGTCGCGCGACGTCCGCGATCGCGTCCTTGCGGCTCAGACCGTCCGCAGTGGCCTCGTCGACGAGTCCGGCCAGATCGGCCTCGTCGAGGTCCGCCACGGTCGCCGGCGCGGCGCCGGAGACCACGATCGTGATCTCGCCGCGGACCCGCTCGCCGTCGCCCGCCCACGCCGCGAGGTCGGCCAGCGTGCCGCGGGCGACCTCCTCGTGGGTCTTGGTCAGCTCGCGGCACACGGCGGCGCGCCGGTCGTCGCCGAACGCCTGCGCCATCGCGGCGAGGGTCGCGGCGGTGCGGTGCGGTGACTCGAAGAACACGAGCGTGCGCGGTTCGTCGGCCAGCGCGGCGAACGTGCGCGCCCGCTCGCCGGGCTTGCGCGGTGGGAAGCCCTCGAAGCAGAACCGGTCGACCGGCAGTCCAGAGACCGCGAGCGCCGTCAGGACCGCCGAGGGTCCGGGGATCGCGGTGACCGGGAGGTCCTCGGCGACGGCCGCCGCGACGATCCGGTAGCCGGGGTCGGAGACGCTCGGCATGCCGGCGTCGGTCACCAGCACGACGGTGCGACCCTCCCGCAGGTCCTGCATCAGGTCGTCGGTGCGCTGCTCCTCGTTGCCCTCGAAGTACGAGACGACACGGGCGGTCACCTCGATCCCGAGATCGGCGGTGAGCCGGCGCAGTCGGCGCGTGTCCTCCGCCGCGACGACGTCGGCCGTCGCCAGCGCGCTCGCGAGCCGCCCGGACGCATCGGAGACCTGCCCGATCGGCGTGGCGGCGAGGATCAGCACCCCTCGATCCTGCCACGCGCGTCGCGCGCGCCGATGCCGGTGGAGTAACTGCGAGTTCGGAACCCACTCCCCTTCGGTTCCACGGATGGCTAGGGTGGCCGGGTGACTCTGATGGACGGGACCGCGCTGGACAGGATCAGCCTCAGGGCCTGGGGCTGGATCGGACCCATCGCCGTGACGATATTGGCGTTCGTCCTGAGGGTGTGGCGGGTCTGGAGCCCGAAGGCGCTCACCTTCGACGAGACCTACTACGCCAAGGACGCGTGGGGGCTCATCCACTGGGGCTACGCCCGCGACGCCGTCGAGGACGCCAACGAGCGGATCATCCGCGGCGACCTCGACGTGTTCACGAAGGACCCGACGTGGATCGTCCATCCCGACGGCGGCAAGTGGCTGATCGGCATCGGCGAGGCCATCTACGGGCTCACGCCGCTGGGCTGGCGGTTCGCGGCCGTCGTCGTCGGCTCGCTCACCGTGCTCGTGCTCGCGCGGCTCATCCTGCGACTGACCGGCTCGGTTGTGCTGGGCTGCATCGGCGGACTGCTGCTCACCCTGGACGGCCTGCACCTGACGATGTCGCGCATCGCCCTGCTCGACATCTTCCTGGCGTTCTGGATCGTGTGCGCCGTCGCGTGCCTCGCGGCCGATCGCGACTGGCTCACCGAGAAGCTCGCGATCGACGGTCGCTTCCGGCTCTGGCGGCCGTGGCAGCTCGCCGCGGGCGTCTGCTTCGGCCTGGCCTGCGCGACGAAGTGGAGCGGCGTGTTCGTGCTCGCCGCGTTCGGCGCCACGATCGTCGGCTGGGAGCTGTGGGCCCGCTACAAGGCGTACGGGCTCGGCACGTGGCGCACCGCGATCGGCACCACCCTGCGGGTCGGCGTCCCGGCGTTCTTCTGGCTCGTCGTGGTGTGCCTCGTGGTCTACGTGTTCACGTGGACCAGCTGGCTCATCCACCACCAGGTCTTCGAGGCCCGCTTCGGCCACGGCTACGGCGAGGGCAACCCGCCGTGGGGCGACTACGTCGACCACCCGACCGGCGGACCGTTCGGCGGCGTCATCGACGCCTTCCGGTCGATGTGGCACTTCCACGGCATGACGTGGCGCTTCCACACCGGCGAGTACATGGCGACCAAGACGCACCCCTACCAGTCCGATCCGATCGGCTGGCTGGTCCAGTGGCGCCCCACGAACGTCGCCTCGAACTTCGACATGGCGCCCACGCTGTGCGGCGCCCCCGAGGGCTCCAAGTGCGTCAGCCAGGTCCTGACGGTCGGCAACCCCGCCGTCTGGTGGGTCGGCACCCTGGGCCTGTTCACGGCACTGATCGCGTGGATCCGCAAGCCCACGTGGCGTTGGAGCCTGCCGCTCGTGGCCGTCGGCGCGACCTGGATCCCGTGGTTCTTCTCCGGCGGTCGGCCGATCTTCACGTTCTACGCCGTGACGATCCTGCCGTTCATCATCGTGGCGCTGTGCCTCGTGCTGAACGCCTGGCGCCGTCGCCTGCCGAGCCGGGTGTGGTGGACCGGCGTCGGCCTGTACCTGGCCCTCGTCGTGGCGCTGTTCGTCTACTTCCACCCGATCTGGACGAATTCGGTCATCAGCTACGACGAGTGGCACAGCCGGATGTGGTTCGACCGCTGGATCTGAGACGATCCGGGCAGTCACGACATGACAGGTCGTGGAGGCGAGGATCGAGACGATGGCCCAGCCAGACGGCACGTCGGCCGAGGCGGATGACACCGCACTAGTCGGGCGTGCCCGCAGTGGTGACACGTGGGCGTTCCGCGACCTGTTCGACCGGCACGTCGATGCCGTGTACTGGCAGGCGTACCAGGTCGTCCGCGACCGGGCCGAGGCGGAGGACGTCACGCAGGACACGTTCGTCACCGCGTGGCGCCGGCTGGCCGACCTGACGATCGTCGACCGCTCGGCGCTGCCGTGGCTGCTGGTCACGGCACGGTTCACGGCCCTGAACGCCGGCCGCAAGCGGGCCCGGCTCAGGTCCGTGCCGCTCGAGCACGAGCCGGTCGATCCGCACGACGGTCCCGAGCAGCAGGTCGACGCCGCCGCGGTGTCGGCCGCGATCGGCTCCGCGATCGATCGCCTCTCCCCCACCGACCGTCGGCTCTTCGAGCTGTGCGTCGACGGCGACCTGACCTATGAGCAGGCGGCGGCCGAGCTGGGCGTCACCCACGGGGCGGTGCGCAACCGGGTCTCCCGCCTGCGTTCGCGGTTGCGCAGCGATCTGCGCGAGGAGGAGAACTGACATGACCGAACCTCGGATGCCGGTGCTGGAGCCGGAGCGCGTCGACCGGATGCGCACGCACGTCATGGACACGATCGCGGCAGACGTGCAGCAGGCGTCCCGGCGACGCCTGCGGCGCGGCCGTCTCGTGATGGGCGGGGCCGTGGCCGCCGCGGTCGTCGTGATCGGCGGGATCGGCCTGGCCGGCGCCCTCCGGCCCACCGGCGGCGACGACAGCTCCGCCGGCAGCGCCGCGGACAGCTCGGCCGGCAGGTCCCTCGCGAGCGAGCCCGGCGGAGACGCGATGCTGCGCGAGGACGCGGCCTCGGGCGGCGACACGGGCTCCGAGGAGCCCTTCACCGACACCGTGATCACGACCGGCTCGGTCGTGCTCGAGGTCGACGACACGCCGTCGGCCGTCGACGCGCTCCGGACGTGGACGACCGCCCACGGCGGCCGCATCGACGCCGAGAACGTGTCGGGCGAGGACGACGCGGCTCGGGCGGACGTCACGGTGCGTGTTCCCGGCGACGAGGTCGATGCACTGCGCACGCAACTCGGTGAGCTCGGCACCCTCGTCTCGGTCGACGTGCAGCGCGCGGACGTCGCGACGCAGGTCGCCGACGTGGAGGCGCGCATCGACTCGCTGGAGGCCTCGATCCGTCGCCTGCGCGCGATCATCGCGGACTCCGGCACGACGAAGGACCTGCTCGACGCCGAGGCGCAGCTGTCGCAGCGCCAGGGCGAGCTGGAGTCGCTGCAGGCGCAGCGGCGCGTCCTGCACGACCAGACGTCGCTCGCGACCATCACGGTCTCGATCTCGGAGCACGAGGCCGCCCAGGCGGTCGAGCCGTCGGGCTTCACCGGCGGGCTCACGCAGGGCTGGAACGCCCTCGTCGCCACCGCGAACGTCGCGGTCACGGTCGCCGGCGTGCTCACGCCGTGGCTGCTGCCGCTCGCGGCCGTCGCGGGGGTCGTCCTGGTGGTGCGACGCCGGGCCCTGCGTCGCTGACCCGGCACTGGGACCGTGCCACCGGATGTGGCAACGTGACTCCCGACAGGGCGAGGGCCGCCCGCACGACGGAGGTGCACCATGAAGCTCGGACTCGGACTCGGCTACTGGGGCAAGGGCCAGCCGCCCGGGCAGGCCGCGCAGATCGCCCTCGCCGAGGAGCTCGGCTACGACTCGGTGTGGACCGCCGAGGCCTACGGCTCCGACGCGCTGACGCCGCTCGCGTGGCTCGGCTCCGCGACGAGCCGACTCAAGCTGGGCACCGCGATCATCCAGATGTCGGCCCGCACCCCAACCGCGACGGCGATGGCCGCCATGACGCTCGACCACCTCTCCGGCGGGCGCGTCCTGCTGGGTATCGGCGTCTCGGGACCGCAGGTCGTCGAGGGCTGGTACGGCCAGCCGTACCCCCGCCCGCTCGCCCGCACCCGTGAGTACGTCGACATCCTGCGCCAGACCACGACGCGGCAGATCGTGACGCACGAGGGCGCCCAGTTCCAGATCCCCTACGTCGACAGGTACGGCCTGCCGTCGACGGGCCTGGGCAAGCCGCTCAAGTCGACGCTGCACCCGGCTCGTCCCGAGATCCCGATCCTGCTCGCTGCCGAGGGCCCCAAGAACATCGCCCTGGCCGCCGAGATCGCCGACGGGTGGCTGCCGTTCCTGTACTCGCCGCACGATCGCGAGTTCTCCGACACGGCCCTGGCCGAGGGCTTCGCGAAGCGTTCGGCCGACCGCAGCCCGAAGGAGGACTTCGAGGTGGTCTGCCCCGTGTACGTGCTGGTCGGCGACGACCTCGAGGCACTCGCGAACTTCGTGCGTCCGTTCATCGCGCTGTACGTGGGCGGCATGGGCGCGAAGGGCGCGAACTTCCACTTCGACGCCGTCGCCCGGCTCGGCTACGAGGAGGTCTGCACGAAGATCCAGGACCTCTACCTCGCCGGCCGCAAGGACGAGGCGATTGCCGCGGTCCCGCTCGACCTCGTCGAGAAGCTGTGCCTCATCGGCCCGAAGGAGAAGATCCGCGACGACCTCGCCGCATGGCACGAGTCCCCCGTCACGACCCTCACGGTCACCGGCGACGAGGCCACGCTTCGGCTCATGGCCGAGCTCGTGCTCTGAGGCGCGTGGCCGTCACCCCACCCACAGGCCGAGGGCGGCGGCACCGAGGCTGAGCAGGAGCATCGCGGTGGCGTGGGCCGCGGCGACGAACGTCGCCCGGGAGCCGTCCGCGCGGGCGAGGTTGACCGCTTCGACGCTCGCGGCGGAGAAGGTCGTGTAGCCGCCGAGCAGTCCCGTGCCGATCACGGCCCTGACGTCCTCGTACGAGGGATGGCCCGCGACGAGGGCGACCACGAGCCCGAGGCAGAACGAGCCCGTCACGTTGACCAGCAGCGTCCCCAACGGGACGGAGGACCGAGTCGCCCGGGTCACGAGCCCGTCGACGACGAACCGCAGCGCCGCGCCGAGCCCACCGGCGAGCGCGACGAGGGCGATCATGCGCCCGCCCCGTCGGCCGCGTCCGGGTCGATGGGGCGCGGCTGGCCCGATCCGGCGACCAGGATGCCGAGGAACGCCGCGACGACGCCGAGGACGACGCTGACGACCGCGTAGGCGGCACCGGTCGCGACGAAGCCGTCCCGCAGCAACTGGTCGACCTCGACGATGAACGTGCTGTACGTCGTGAACCCGCCGAGCACGCCCGTCCCGAGCGCGACCCGCGCCAGCCGCCGTCGACCCTCGTCCGGTCCGAGCGACGTCAGGACCGCGAGGAGCGCACCCAGCAGGAACGAGCCGCCCACGTTGATCCCGAAGGTCGCCCACGGCCAGTCGCCGCTCCCGGCGTGCACGGCGTCCTCGATCAGTGCCCGCAGGGTCGTGCCGAGCGCACCTCCGAGCACCACGAGCGCGAGCACCCCCGGGCGCACGAAGAGGGGCCGCGGCGCGGCCGACTGGGTGCCCACCCGACGAGCATAGGGGCGTGGACCCGCCCCATCCGGGCGACCCGGCAATGACGAAGGGCCCGCCGGAGCGGGCCCTTCACGGGTGGAGCATAGGAGATTCGAACTCCTGACCTCTTCGATGCGAACGAAGCGCGCTACCAACTGCGCCAATGCCCCAAGTGCGTGGTCCAGACTACCAAAGCCTCGGCAGGAGCCCACACCGCGGGTGTCGTGCTCAGTGACCCACCGCGCGCCGCTCGGTGCCGGTCTCGTCGTCGCCGCGGGCGTCGATGGGCAGTTCGGTCTGCTCACCCTCGACGTGGCCCGAGGTCCAGGCGCCGGGCTGGCCGAACTCGATCGTGCGGACCGTGCGGCCGGCGCGGGGCTTGGTCACGTACGTCGGGACCGTGACCGGCAGCGGGTCCCACAGCGGCTCGCCGTTGTGGGCCGAGACGCTGGGCACCGCGATCTGCAGCTGCTCGTCGAGAGCGTCGGCGCCCAGGGGCGCGTCGGTCTCCATGACGTTGCGGCGCTGCGGGTCGTGGTCCTCGACCTGACCGGAGACCACGACCGTCATCTCCTCGTCCGCGGCCGAGCCGACCGCACGCGCGGATGGAGCGGCACTGCCGACCCGGCCGAGCAGCCAGCCGACGAAGCGGGCGAGGATCTTCGGGGCGACCTTGAGGGACCGGCCGACCCAGGTGAGGGAGTTCATGACACGGTGCTGGCCCGTGCCGGAGATGCCGCGCTCGCCACGCACCATGACGCGGCAGAGCACGAGCCACCCGGCGATCAGCGCGACACCGATCGCCGGCGACCAGACCGGGACGACCTTCGCGATCGCCAGGCCGGACAGGACCGCCAGTACGCCCACGAGGGTCAGCAGCACGTTGCGCCGACGTCGGGCCGCGATGCGGGCGGTTTCGCGCGTGACGCGCGGACGCTGCGTGTCGACCGCCGGAGAAGTCCGGTCGACACGGGGGGAAGTCTCGATGCGTGGAGCGGCGGCCTCGACCACGGTGCGCGCGGGGGCGTCGGAGCGCGACTCGGCGGCGTGTGCGCGCTGGTCGGCGGTGACGGTGCGTCGCGGTTCCACGACTCGCCGGCTGGGGCTGTCGTGGTCCAACGACGAGTTCTTGCCCGCCTCGTCGTAACGACGCAGGACGAGCGGCACGAAGTACGCCGCCCACAAGGCGACGACGAATGCGACGATCAGTCCGCTGGATCCCTCCACGCTTGAAACCGTAGGTCGTGAGCGTCCCCATCCGTGGGACCGCAGCGGTGTGTCGCACCAGAGTTCACTGGCGTCCCCACCGCCTCACCGCGTCGTGCGGTCCGGCCTGATCCGTTGCAGCACGCCGTTCGGCACGTCGTCGCGCAGCAGTTGGAAGACGCGATGGTCGCGCCAGTCCCCCGCGATGTGCAGGTAGCGCGGCGCGAGCCCGATCTCGGTGAAGCCGAGCTTGTCGACGACCCGCAGGCTCGCCGTGTTCTCCGGCCGGATCGAGATCTCGACGCGGTGCAGCCCGGCCTTCGTGAAGAGGTGGTCGGTCGCCAGCGCGACGGCGGTCGGGGTGATGCCACGGCCGGCATGGCTGCGGGCGACCCAGTAGCCGATGCTGCCCCACAGCGCCGAGCCCCGCGTGATCCCGTTGACGGTCACCTGCCCGACCATGTCACCGGCCCACGTCACGACGAACGGCATCGCCGAGCCCTCGCGAGCGCGCCGCCGCAGGTTCGCGATCGTCGCGCCGTACGACTCGGGCAGTCCGCCCTCGCCCGGCGGCAACGTCGCCTCCCACGGCGACAGCCACTCGAGGTTCTCGGTGCGCAGCCGGGCCCATGTGCCGGCGTCGCGGCGCGACAGCGGTCGGATGCCGATCAGGCCCTCCGACGCCGTCGCCGGCCACCCGCGGGCCATCAGAAGTTGCGGTCCAGCACGAGCGTGCGGACGGTGTCGCCGAGGTGCAGGGCGCTCTCGTCCTCGCCCACCACGATGAGCGCGTTGGCCTTCGCCAGCGCGCCGACCAGGTGCGGCCCGGTCCGCGGCAGGGGCGTGACCTTCGCACCGCGGTGGGTGACCTCGAAGAAGGCGAGGCGGTACTCGCGCACGCCCGTGTCGGACGTGAGGTCCTCGGCGAGTACGGCATGGACCTGGGGCCGGCGGTACGGCGTGCGACCGAGCATGCGCCGAATGGCCGGCACCACGAAGACCTCGAACCCGATGTACGCGGCGACGGGCTCACCCGGCAGCGTGACGACGGGAGTCTGCTCGTCGAAGACCCGGCCGAACCCGTGGGTGGTCCCGGGAGCGATCGCGACCTCGGAGAACGTCACCTCGCCGACCTCGGTCAGGGTCTTCTTCACCAGGGCGCGCTCGTCACCGGTGATACCGCCGGTCGTGACGACGAGGTCGGCGCGCACGAGCTGGTCGGACAGGACCCGCTTGAAGCGTGCGGGATCGTCGTCGACGACGCCGACGCGATACGCGATCGCGCCGAGCGAGCGCACGGCAGCGGCCAGCATCGAGGAGTTCGCGTCGTGGACCGAGTCGACATCGAGGTGCGCGCCCGGTTCCCGCAGCTCGGCACCCGTCGACAGCAGCACGACCCGCGGGCGCGGGCGAGCCCGGACACGATCGCGTCCGATCGCCGCCAGCAGACCGATCTCGCGCGGGCCCAGCACGGCTCCCTCGGGCAGCGCGACCGCGCCGCGGGAGAGGTCCTCTGCCGCGTGCCGCACACCGGAGCCCGCGAGCACCGCACGGCCGATCGCGACGCGTGAGCGGCCGCGGTCGGTGGCCTCCTGGGGCACGACCGCATCGGCACCGCGCGGCAGCGGCGCACCGGCCTGGATGCGCACGCAGGAGCCGCCGCTGATGGCGAAGGGCTTGCCCAGTCCGGGCACGATCTCGGCGACGACGGGCAGCTCGACGGGCGCACCCGGACGGGCGGCCACGACGTCCGCGGCGCTGACGGCATATCCGTCGACGGCGGCGGCCGAGAAGCGCGGAAGGTCCTGATCGCTCAGGACGTCCTCGTGCAGGGTCAGGCCGAGCGACTCCACGACCGGCTGGTCGTAGGCGGCGAGCGGTCCGACTCCGCGCAGGATCGTCTCGAGGTGGTCCTCGACGGTCTGGCGACCGGGAGCCACGCTGACCGGACGCGTCCGCGGGGGCAGTTGTCCGGACGACATGCCTGCCAGCCTAACCGCCGAACACCCTCAGATCCCCGACAGGACCGTTCCCGAGTCGACGTGGCGCGGCACGCCCTCGTCCTCGAGGACGACGTCACCACGCACCACGACGCCCTCGCCGAAGCTCCAGTCGCCGCGCACGGTGAACGAGGAGGCGTAGACGAGGGACACCGGGAAGGGCAGCCGCTTGTCGAAGTCGGCGATCGCCTTGAAGTACTGGGGATCGAGGTCGACGGCCGGGACGTCGTCGAGGCGGGAGCGCATCTGGTAGTCCGGGCCGACGTCGTAGACGTCCGACCGCAGCAGCAACAGGTCGTTCGTGGTCTTGACCGGCAGGAACCGGGCCCGGTCGACCTCGATCGCCTCGGCGCCCTCGAACACCGAGATCGCCGCGCCCATCGCCGACTCGATCTGGACCACCTTCGTGCTGGTCGGGTCGCTGGGATCGACGGTCTTGACGTTGCGGATGAGCGGCAGGTCGAGCACGCCGGACACGCGGTCGAGCTCGGCGCGCAGGGCATGCAGGTCGAACCACAGGTTGTTCGTGTGGAAGAAGCGGTGCACCCGGAGGTCGGCCGCCGTCGCGGCGTCCTCCTCCGCGGTCTGCGCCGTCTCGCGCAGGATCTTGCGGCCGTCGGAGCGGCGCACGACGAGATGGCCGCCCTTGACGTCGGCCGGCGTGCGCCGGCACACCTCGGCGGCGTAGGGGGCGCCCGTCTCGGCGAACCACGCCATCATCGCGGGGTCGGGCGTGGCCCCGAGGTTGTCGGCGTTGGAGATCGAGGCGTACTGGTAGCCCGCGGCGATCAGCTGGTCGAGGACGCCGGACGCGTCGAGCGCCGTGTAGAGGTCGGCGTGGCCGGGCGGGCACCACTCGAGCGAGGGGTTCTGGGGCCACTCGACGGGCTCGAGGGTGTCGAAGGTCAGCTTCGGCTCGCGGTGCTGCAGGAAGTCCAGCGGGATGTTGTCGACCTTCAGCTCGGGATAGTGCGACAGCACGTCGAGGGTGTCGCCGCGGGTCCGGAAGCTGTTCATGAACAGCAGCGGCAGCTCGACGCCCAACGTCGTCCGCACGTGCCACACCTGGTCGACGATGAGGTCCAGGAAGCTGAGTCGGTGCTTGATGGGCAGCAGCGACTTGGCCTGCTGCATGCCCATCGTCGTGCCCAGCCCGCCGTTGAGCTTGATGACGACCGTCTTGGCGGCGGCGCAGCGCAGCGCCTCCTCGTCGTAGTCGAGCGCCTCGATGCTGGGGATGTCGGTCAGCGGCTCGACGTCGGACTCGGCGATCAGGCCGGAGGCGCCGTGCTCGAGCTGGTGGTAGAACGCGGTGAAGACGTCGATCGCCTGCTGCGGCAATCCGTCCGCGCGCATCTTCGCCTGAGCGGCCTCCAGTCCCAACACCCGCCCTAGGCTAGCGGCATGTCGACGGACGTGGAGCAGGGCAAGCAATCTGTCCGCGAGGCGCTGATCACGCAACGGCGACAGCGTTCTTCCCTCGAACGCGAGGAGGCATCGCGGGCGCTGGCGCTGCACGCCTCGAGCCTGGCGGTCCTCGTCCAGGCCCGACGCGTCGCCGCCTTCCTCTCGATGCCCTCCGAACCCGGGACGGCCCCGTTACTGGAGTTTCTGGTGGGGCGAGGGGTGTCCGTACTCCTCCCCGTCAGCAACCCCGATCGGACCCTGGACTGGGTCGAGCACAGCACCCATGAGCCCGTCACGAGCGACCTCGGCGTGCCCGAACCGGGTGGTCCGCGGCTCGGCTCCGACGCACTCGCGTCGTGCGACGTCGCCATCGTCCCGGCGCTCGCGGTCGACCACCACGGCAACCGGCTGGGACGCGGCGCGGGCTACTACGACCGGGCCCTGGCCACCTACGACGGAGTGGTCTGCGCGGTCGTGTTCGCCGACGAACTGCTGCCCGACGTCCCCCACGAGCCCCACGACCACCCCGTCGACCTCGTCCTCACCCCGGCCGGCGTCTTCCGGCCCGACCGCGGCTGATCGGTTTACCACGGTCCCTTGGTTGCTTGCGTCCTCCCTCGGTTTGCTTACCGAGGGAGGACAGGGGATGCCCACGGGGGACGGGCGATCCACAGGCATGGCTCGTCACACACCGCCACCCACAGGTCGTGACTGCCCCCTTCTCGACGGGCAACCCAGAGACCGACCCTCGGGCCATGGAAGACGAAATTCGTGCGGCCATCGTCCTCAACGGCGGCTACCTGCTGCGCCGCGACCTGCTCTCGATGGGCCTCACCGACCAATGGATCGCACGACTCGTGAGAGCCGGCCTGCTGGCCCGCGTCAGGCACGGAACCTACGTCGACGCCGTGGCATTCGGGGCGTCGACTCCCGAGCAGAGGCACCTCGTCATCGCGCGATCGGTGCTCGACCGGCTGGGCGGCGGCGCCGTGGCCTCCCACCAGACCGCAGCGGTGGCCCTCGGCCTCGACGTCTACGGCAGCGCGCTCGACGAGATCCATGTGACCCGGGTCGACGACAACCAAGGCCGACGCGAAGCAGGGATCGTCCACCACGAGGGATCCATCGGGCCGGAGGACATCGTCGCGGTCGACGGCGTGCCCGTCGTCCGCGCGGCCAGGACGGTCCTCGAGGTGGCGGCCTCCGCCTCCACCGAGAGCGCGATGGTGACCGCGTCGTCTGCCTTGCGACTCGGCCTCGCCACGGACGAGGAATTGGCCGTCGAGGGCGAGCGGCACGCGCACTGGCAGGGCGCGCAGCGCGCGCGGTTGGCGGTCCGACTCGCCGACGGTCGCGCCGAGAGCGTTGGCGAGGTGCGGTCGCTCTACGCGATGTGGCGTCACGGGGTCCCTCGGCCCGACCTCCAGCGCGAGTTCTTCGACGACTTCGGGCGGCGGCTGGCGCGGGTGGACTTCCTCTGGGAGTTCTTCCGGCACATCGGCGAGTTCGACGGCGCGATGAAGTACGGCCGCATTCCCGGCGGACACGATGCGCACCGGGCGATCGTCGACGAGAAGCTGCGCGAGGACGACCTCCGATCCCGCGGGTACGGCGTGACGCGCTGGATGTGGCCCGATCTGGCGCCGGCCGGTGTCGGGGCGTGGGCGGCGGGGCTGAAGCAGGCGCTCGAGACCTCGCGCCGGCTCTATGCGGGCAACGCCACGCACATCGCGCTCGGCTGAACTCCACGCACCTCGGCATGCCCCTTCCTCCCTCGGTAAGCAAACCGAGGGAGGAGACAGGAAACCGAGGGACCGTGGTAAACCGGGACCCCGCGGGCCGTCAGGAGACGGCGACGATCGGGAGCCGGTAGGCGGCCGGGGCGCTCTCGGGGACGACGGGGTTCTTGGGCATGACCGGGTCGACGCGACGGTAGGCGGCACCGAGGGCCGGGCGCTCGTCGCGCTCGCCGCGGTTGGGCCACATCGCCATCGCCCGCTCGGCCTGGGCGGTGATCGTGAGCGACGGATTGACGCCCAGGTTCGCGGTGATGGCCGAGCCGTCGACGACGTGCAGGCCCGCGTGGCCGTACAGCCGCTGGTACGGGTCGATCACGCCGGTCGAGGCCGAGTCGCCGATCGCGCAGCCACCGATGAAGTGCGCCGTCATCGGGATGCCGATCGGCTCGGTGACGATGCCGCCGGCGACGCCGTCCATGTAGTCGGCCATCTCGGTGACCGCGCGGTGCGCCTCGGGGATGTAGGTCGGGTTCGGCTCGCCCGTGCCCTGCTTCGTGGTCATCTTGCGACCGCCGAACAGCCGGCGCTTCGTGTAGGTCGTGATCGAGTTGTCGCGCGCCTGCATGACGAGCGCGATGACGGTGCGCTCGGACCAGTGGAACGCGTCGTACAGCTTCGGCAGCCGCGGCACGATCTTGACGATGTTCTTGCCGACGGTCAGCAGGCTCGGCTTGCCCTGCCCACTGCCGTCGGTGGACAGCACCATCTGCACGAGCATCATCGCGTTCGAGCCCTTGCCGTAGCGGACCGGCTCGATGTGCGTCGTGTCGTTCGGGTGGATCGACGACGAGATCGCGACGCCCTGCGTGTAGTCGACCTCGCGGTGCATCGCGACGGCACCCATGAGCGCCTCGGAGTTCGTGCGGGTCAACAGTCCGAGCCGGTCGGAGATCTGCGGCAGGCTGCCGGAGTCACGCAGTCGGTGCAGCAGCTGCTGCGTGCCGAGCGACGCGGCCGAGAAGATCACCTGCTCGGCGCGGATCACCGACTTCTGGCGACGCTTGCGCGTGCCGCGCGTGTGCACCTCGTAGCCGCCGTCGGCGGGCCGCACGTCGACGACGGTGGTCAGCGGTCGGACCTCGGCACCGGCCTGCTCCGCGAGGTACAGGTAGTTCTTGACGAGCGTGTTCTTGGCGTTGTGGCGACAGCCCGACATGCACTCACCGCAGTTCAGGCACGTGCGCCGGGCCGGGCCCACGCCGCCGAAGTACGGATCCGCGACGTCCTTGCCCTCCTCGTCGCCGAACAGCACGCCGACGGGGGCGAAGTGGAACGTGTCGCCGTACCCGAGCCGATCGGCGGTCGCCTTCATGACCGTGTCCGCCGGGCTCATCCGCGTGACCTGGTTGACGCCGAGCATCCGCTTCGCCTGGTCGTAGAACGGCGCGAGCTCGCTCTTCCAGTCGGTGATGTGGCTCCAGGCCGCGTCCTCGTAGAACGGGTCAAGCGGTTCGTAGAGCGTGTTGGCATACACGAGCGACCCGCCGCCGACGCCCGCCCCGGCCAGGACGAGCGAGTTGCGCAGCAGGTTGATCCGCTGGATGCCGAAGCAACCCAGCCGCGGCGCCCACAGGTACTCCTTGAGGTGCCAGGAGTTCTTCGCGAACTCCTCGTCCCGGAAGCGCCGGCCGGCCTCGATCACGAGGACCTTGTAGCCCTTCTCCGTCAGCCGCAGCGCCGAGACGCTGCCGCCGAACCCCGAACCGACGATGACGACGTCGTAGTCGAACGCGCTCATGTCTCAGGCCTTCCAGGTCGTACGGCGCAGGAGCTTCAGCCCGACGGTCAGGAGCCGGCCGAAGGTGCGGTGGGACAGATACGTGGGACCGCCGACCGGGATGACCCGCTGGACGCCGATCGACTGGGTCTCGGTGAAGCGCAGCAGGCCCTCGGCGCCCTGACGGCGTCCCGTGCCCGACTCCTTCATGCCACCCATCGGCGCGTCGATGCTGCCGAAGGTGGCCGCGAAGCCCTCGTTGATGTTGACCGTGCCGGCCTTGATCCTCGGGGCGACCTGCCGGGCGCGGCGGACCGGACCCCACACGCTCGCGTTGAGGCCGTACACCGTGGAGTTGGCCTGGTCGACGGCCTCGCCGACGCTCTCGTAGCGGTACAGCGAGACGAGCGGGCCGAAGGTCTCTTCGGCGAAGCACGTCGCGGCCGCGGTGACGTTCTCGAGCACGGTCGGCTCGTGGAACCACGGCGCGATGTCGGGTCGGGCCCGGCCGCCGGCGACGAGCGTGGCGCCGTTGTCGAGGGCGTCGGCGACGTGCTTCTCGATCGTGGCCAGCTGCGACGGCGAGACGAGCGTGCCCATCTCGACCTCCCAGTCGCCGTTCGCGCCGTACGTGAGGTTCTGGACCCGCGCCGCGAGCGCGTCGCGGAACTGCGCGTAGATCGAGTCGTGCACGTAGATGCGCTCGATCGAGACGCACAGCTGGCCGGCCGAGCTGAAGGCGCCGGTGATCGTGCCCTCGACCGCTTTCTCGACGTCGGCGCCCGGAAGGACGATCATCGGGTTCTTGCCGCCGAGCTCGAGCGAGCAGCCGATGAGGCGCTCGGAGCACTGCGCGGCGATCCGCTTGCCCGTCGCGGTCGATCCCGTGAAGCAGATGTAGTCGGCGTTGGCGATGATCACCGAGCCGATGACCGAGCCCGCGCCGCTGACGACCTGCCACAGGTCGCGGGGGAACCCGGCCTGCTGCATCAGCTCGACGACCGCGAGGGCGGTCAGCGGGGACTGGCTGTCGGGCTTGTGCACGACGGCGTTCCCGGCGGCGACGGCGGCCAGGCCGTCGACGAGCGCCATCGAGAGCGGGTAGTTCCACGGCGTGATGAGCCCGACGACGCCCTTGGGCTGCTGGTACTGGCGCACGCTCGTGACGACCGGGTAGACGCCGCCGCGGCGGTGCGGGCCGAGGATGCGCGAGAGCCGGCGACCGTAGTAGCGGCCGGTCAGCGCCGTGTGCAGCACCTCGTCGAAGGCGTGGGAGCGGGCCTTGCCCGACTCGAGCTGGATCAGGTCGAGCAGCTCGTCCTGGTGCTTGAGGATCAGGTCGTGCAGCCGCAGCAGCGCCTTCTTGCGGGTGCGCAGGGGCGTGCGTGCCCACTGGGTCTGGGCGACCCGCGCGGCGGCGAACGCGTCGAGCACGTCCTGCTCGGTCGACACGGGCACGACGGCGACGTCCGCACCACTCAGGGGCGAGACCGTGGTGCGGGTCTCGGTGCCCGTGGCGCGAATGCCGGCGATGAGGGCGGACGCCCGCGACGGGGCGACGGTGATCTGGGCGGCATCAGGCATGGTCGACAGGATACCCCCTATGTGACACGCGTCATGTCAGATTCCGTAAACGGCGGTGACGCGTGCGCTAGGGGCCTCAGGGACTCGTCGGGGACGGGAGCCGCTTTGCGAAGCACAGCGACTCGGGCACCCGGTCGTACGGAGGATAGATCGCGATCGGCCGGTAGCCGGACCGCTCGTACAGGGCGATCGCGGCGCTCTGGCGCTCTCCCGTGTGCAGCACGACGCGATCGGTCACCTCGGCCGCGCGGGCCTCCACGGCACCGAGCAGTCGTGCCGCGAGACCCGATCCTCGCGTCTCGGGCAGCAGGAACATGCGCTTGACCTCGACGAGGTCGCCCAGGTGCCGCAGCGATGCCGTGCCCACGGGCCGCTCCCCCTCGAGCACCAGCAGACACGTGATGACCGACGCGGGATCGATGTCCTCCGAGCCCGCGACGTTGCGTGGCCGGTCGTAGAGCCGGCTCATCTCGTCGACCATCGAGGCGCGCAGCGCGACGGCACGCGGGTCGAGGAAGTCGACCTCGACGATCTCGGCGCTCACCGGCGGACGACCGGAGCCGGCTCGCGCAGGTCCGCGAGCATCGGGTGCCGCGCTCGCGTCGCCTTGAGCAGCGGCCGGTCGAGCGTCGCCATCGCAACCCCCTCCCCCGCGGCGCCGTCCGAGCCCGTCGACGGGACTTCGGCGAGCACGCGGCCCTCGGGGTCGTACACCGCGCTGCCGCCGTCGAACTCGTTGCCGGCCAATGATCCGGTGATGCCACTGACGACCGTGTACATGCCGTTCTCGAGGGCGCGGGCCCGGTAGTACAGCTCGCGTCGGTGGGCGCTGCCGGCGAGGTACGCGACCGAGGCGGCGTACACCTCGGCACCGGCGAGGGCGAGCGACCTCGCGTGCTCGGGGAAGCAGCCGTCGTAACAGATCGACAGGCCCACGGACCACGCCGAGCCCGACGGCGTGGGGACCTCGAGGACGATGCCGGCCGTGCCGGGCACGATGTGGTCGCTCTCGTCGTCGCACGGATTCTGCTTGTCGTAGACCCGCCACGGCCGATCCCGTCCGAAGGCCAGGGTCGAGATCGTGAAGCCGTCGGGCCCGTCGAGACAGGCACCCACGAGGACGACCATGCCGGCCCGTGCCGCGGCGTCCTCGATGACCCGCAGGCGTGGGTCGGTCTCGCCGACGACCACCGGCGGCATCCGGTACCCGCCGAGGAACAGTTCGGGCATCACGAGCAACTGCGCGCCGGCCGCCTGCCCGATCGCGCGGACCACCGTGGCGATGTCGGCCTCGACGTCCCCCGCCGAGGCGAACTGACCCGTCGCGACCGTGAGCGTCACCCGACCACGACCTCGATCCGCTGGAACTCCTTGAGGTCGGTGTAGCCGGTCGTGGCCATCGCCCGGCGCAGCGCACCGACGAGGTTCATCGTGCCGTCGGGCACCCGTGAGGGACCGAACAGCACCTCCTCGAGAGGGCCGACCGTGCCGATCTCGACCCGTTCTCCCCGCGGCAGGTCGCCGTGCCAGGCCTCGGCACCCCAGTGGAAGCCGTGACCGGGGGCGTCGGTCGCGCGCGCGAACGGCGAGCCGATCATGACGGCGTCGGCGCCGCAGGCGAAGGCCTTCGCGAGATCGCCGCTGCGGCCGATCGAGCCGTCGGCGATGACGTGCACGTAGCGGCCGCCGGACTCGTCGAGGTAGTCGCGGCGGGCCGCGGCGACGTCGGACACGGCCGAGGCCATCGGCACCGAGACGCCGAGCACGCTGCGCGTCGTGTGGGTGGCACCGCCGCCGAAGCCGACGAGCACGCCGGCCGCGCCGGTGCGCATGAGGTGCAGTGCGGCCTGGTGGGTGGCGCAACCGCCCACGATGACCGGGACGTCGAGCTCGTAGATGAACTGCTTGAGGTTGAGCGGCTCGGCGTTGCCCGAGACGTGCTCGGCCGAGACGGTCGTGCCGCGGATGACGAACAGGTCGACGCCGGCTTTCACGACGGTGTCGGCGAAGCGCTTCGTCTGGCCCGGCGACAGCGAGCCCGCCACCGTGACCCCGGCCTCGCGGATCTCGCGCAGCCGCTCGGTGATGAGCTCGGCCTTGATCGGCTCGGCGTAGATCTGCTGCAGCCGCGTCGTGACGGCGGCCGGCTCGATCGCCGCGATCTCGTCCAGCAGGGGGCGCGGGTCCTCGTAGCGCGTCCACAGGCCCTCGAGGTTCAGCACGCCGAGGCCACCGAAGCGGCCGAGCGCGATCGCGGTCTCGGGACTCATGACCGAGTCCATGGGGGCCGCCACGATCGGCAGGTCGAACCGGTAGGCGTCGATCTGCCAGTGCGTCGAGACCTCCTCGGGGTCGCGCGTGCGCCGGCTGGGCACGATCGCGATGTCGTCGAAGTGGTACCCCTGGCGGCCGCGCTTGGACAACCCGATGTCGATGCTCACGCCGGACAGCCTATCGGGGCGTCCCGACGTCAGAGGATCGTGTAGTTCGGTGCCTCGACGGTCATCTGGATGTCGTGCGGGTGGCTCTCCTTGAGGCCCGCGGCGGTGATCCGGACGAAGCGGCCGTTCTCGCGCAGCTGCGGGATCGTGTGCGCACCGACGTAGAACATCGACTGGTGCAGGCCGCCGATGAGCTGGTGGGAGACCGTCGAGAGCGGACCGCGGTAGGCGACACGACCCTCGATGCCCTCGGGCACGATCTTGTCGTCGCTCGTGACGTCGGCCTGGAAGTAGCGGTCCCGCGAGTACGACTTCTTGCCGCGCGAGGCCATCGCGCCGACCGAGCCCATGCCCCGGTAGCTCTTGTACTGCTTGCCCGAGACGAAGATCAGCTCGCCCGGGCTCTCCTCGCAGCCGGCCAGCAGCGAGCCGACCATGACGGACTCGGCTCCCGCGACGAGCGCCTTGGCGATGTCGCCGGAGTACTGCAGGCCGCCGTCGGCGATGACCGGCACGTTGGCCGGACCCGCGGCGAGCGAGGCCTCGTACACCGCCGAGATCTGCGGGACGCCGACACCGGCGACCACGCGGGTGGTGCAGATCGAGCCCGGCCCGACGCCGACCTTGACCGCGTCGACCCCCGCGTCGACGAGCGCCTGGGCCCCGGCGCGGGTGGCGATGTTGCCGCCGATGATCTGGACGCCGTCGAAGGCGGAGTCGGCCTTGAGTCGGCGGACCATGTCGAGCAGCGCGCGGGCGTGGCCGTGGGCGGTGTCGACGACGAGCACGTCGACCCCGGCCTCCATGAGCCGGCCGGCGCGGTCGAAGGCGTCGCCGAAGAAGCCGACGCCGGCGCCGACGAGCAGGCGGCCGGAGGCGTCCTTGCTGGCCAGCGGGAACTGCTCGGACTTGACGAAGTCCTTGACCGTGATGAGGCCCTGCAGCTTGCCCTCGTCGTCGACGATCGGCAGCCGCTCACGCTTGTGCTGGCGCAGCAGCGACGAGGCGTCCTCGCGCGAGATGCCGACGGGTCCGGTGATCAGCGGCATGGGCGTCATGACGTCGCCGACGTAGGTCGTGGCCCACTCCTTCACCGGGGTGAAGCGCAGGTCGCGGTTCGTGATGATGCCCAGCAGCGTGTCGTCCTCGTCGACGACCGGAAGGCCCGAGACGCGGTACTCGCCGCAGCGCTCGTCGAGCTCCTCCAGGGTGGCCTTCGGGCCGATCGTGACGGGGTTGGCGATCATGCCCGTCTGGGTCCGCTTGACGAGGTCGACCTGGTACGCCTGGTCCTCGGTCGAGAGGTTGCGGTGCAGGATGCCGATGCCGCCCTCGCGGGCCATCGCGATCGCCATCCGCGACTCGGTGACGGTGTCCATCGCCGCCGACAGCAGCGGGATCCGCAGCGAGATCTCGCGCGTCAATCGAGTCGTCGTGTCGACCTCGCTGGGGATGACGTCGGTCTCGCCGGGAAGCAGCAGGACGTCGTCGTAGGTCAGACCGAGATCAGCGAACTTGTCGGGGATGCCCACCATGGCCCGAGTCTACCGGCGCGATTCGCCACTTCCGAACCCGGCGGATGTGATCTCGATACGCCGCTCGCTCCGCTCGCGAGCTACTCGATCACCGAGGGCTCGGGGCGAGACGGCGTATCGAGATCACGCGTCAGTGGACCGAGGTGGCCGCGCTGACCTTGAGCATCTCGTCGACGGACTCGAACTTGACCCGCGGGCGGCCCTGCTTGCGGCCGCGCTTCTCCTCGGCCTTCTCGATCGCGAGCATGCGGCGGCGGCCGACGACGTGGTCGACGCGACCGCGCACGAACGGCCCGAACGTGGCACGTCGCCGGGGCGCGTGCGGGACCAGGTCGGCGTTCGCGTCGGCCACGAGCGACGCGATCGTCTCGTGCGCACACGTCCGGTTGGCGCCGATGCCGCCGTTGGCGCCGCGCTTGATCCAGCCGACGACGTACGTGCCCGGCACGGGCTGCCCGGTGACGGGGTCGATGACGCGTCCGTGGTCGTTCGGGACGGTGGCCGTGGCCTCGTCGAACGGCAGCCCCGGGATCGGGGCTCCGCGATGGCCGGTGGAGCGGATCAGCGTGCCGCACGGCACCGTGACGGCCTCGTCGGCCACGCCTGTCGGCGCGACCTGCACGGCCTCGACCCGGTCGTCGCCCTCGACCGCCACGACCTGGCGACCGAACGCGAAGACGAGCCGACGGTTGCCCGCCGGCGCGACCGTGAGGTCGACGTCGAGCAGCGGCAGTGCGGCGAGCACCTCGGCGTTGCTCTCGGGCGCGGCCACGGCGAACTCGGCCTCGGTCGCGTCGTCGCGCGCGACGACGACGTCGATCCCCGCGGGCATCATGAGCAGCTCGGGCCGGGTGAAGGCGGCCGCGGAAGGGCCACGGCGACCGAGCAGCACGACCTCGCGCACGTTGAGCCCGCGGAAGGCGGCGAGCGCGTGGTCGGCCATGTCGGTGCGAGCCAGCACCTCGGGGTCCTCCAGCAGGAGCCGGGCCAGGTCGAGGGCCACGTTGCCGTTGCCCACGATCACGACCCGGTCGCCCTCGACCCGGATGCCGTCGGCCGGCACGTCGAGGGCGCCGTTGTACCAACCGACGACGTCGGGCGCCGGGTACACGCCCGGCGTCTGCTCGCCGGGGACGCCGAGCTCGCGGTCGAGGCGGGCGCCGACGCCGTAGATCACGACGTCATGGTGCTGCAGGACCTGCTCGTGGGTGATGTCACGACCGACCTCGACGTTCATCAGCACCTTCGTGCGCGGGTGCTTGAACGCCCAGTCGAACAGGCTCTGGAACTGCTTCGTCTCCATGTGGTCGGGCGCGACGCCCCCACGGACGAGGCCGCCGGGGACGGGCAGCTTGTCGATCATCGTGATCTTCGCGTCGGTCGACAACAGCAGCTGTCGCGCCGCGTAGGAGGCCGCCGGACCTGTGCCGACGATCGCGACCGTCAGCGGCCGCACCAGGTCGCCGCCCATGTCGTCCCACGTGTGCGTCTGGGGGTTCAGTCGCTCGGGTCGTCGCTCGTAGTACTCCGCGTTGAGCTGCGCGAAGACCTGCTCCGCGCCGCGCAGGAGGTCGATCGACTTCGGCGACGACACCGGACACGCATCGGTGCACGCGCCGCAGTCGATGCAGGACCGCGGGTCGACGTAGAGGATGTCGGCGGTGCCGAAGTCCGGCTCGTCGGGCGTCGGGTGGATGCAGTCGACGGGGCACACCGAGACGCACGAGGCGTCCTTGCAGCAGGACTGGGTGATTGCGTAGGCCATGGTTCAGGCTTCCCGAGAGTCTTCCGTGGCCTCAGAGCATGTGGACGGTGCGGTAGATCCGCATCGACGTGGGAGTCAGCAGCTGGGCCTCGGACAGGAAGTCCATGAGGTGCACGCAGCTCATCCGCATGAGGTTCTGGTGGTGGACGTTGCCCTTCGCCGCCTCCTTCGCCTCCCGCGGGTCGAGGCCGACGTTGGCGTACACGTCGTCGTTGACGAGCGACTCGACGATGATCGCGGCGACGATCGACGTGATCATCGCGCCGAGGTGACGGCGGACCTTCGACTTGCCGGCGAGGTGGTCGATGATCTCCATGCGCGCGAACTTCATGTGGCGCGCCTCCTCGACGACGTGGATCTTCGAGGTGGTGCGCACCTCCTCGAGCACGCTCTCGCCGCGCATCCAGTCGCGCTGCATGATGTCGAGGACCTCCTCGGCGACGAGGATCGCGGCGTAGCACTGCTCCGGCGGGGCGATCGTGCGGAAGGCGCGGGCAAGCTCGTGGAAGAGCCGGCGCGGGCGGTAGTGCGGGACGCCCATCTTGGAGCACGTCTTGCTGAACATGAGCGAGTGGCGGCACTCGTCGGCGATCTCGGTGAGCGCGAAGCGGAACTCAGGGTCGCCGTAGTCGGCCGAGTACTGCGAGCGCAGCACCATCGACTGCAGCATCGTCTCGAACCAGATGCCGGTGCTCATGATCGAGCCGACCTCGTGGCGCGTCAGGTCGCGGCGCTGGTCCTCGGTCATCCGGTCCCACAGGTCGGTGCCGTAGAGCGTCGACCACTCCGGGTTGAGGCCGTACTTCTTCTCGTCCAGGGGCTTGGCCCAGTCGATCTCGCGGTCCGGGTCGTACGACAGGACGGCGGACGACTCCAGAAGACGCTCCAGTTCGGTGCCCTTGTCGATGGACTGGCGGAACTCGACGGCGGCGCGATCGTCGATGACGGTCATGGCGGACTCCTCGGACGGAAACGATGTGACATTCGGAATGTAACATACGGCGTGACTTGCGTCACGAGATTCGAAACACTCGATGACGCCTCGCCGCGCTTCACCACAGAAGTCACAGGAGAGCACTCAGGCCACAGCCCGCGTGCGGCCCTAGTCCGTGGCGGCCCACGCGAAGAACTCGTCGGCGGCCAGCACCGGCGTGCCGTACTCCTTGGCCTTGCGGGCCTTGCCCGACTGCGTGCCGACCTCGGCGACGACGAGGACGTCGCAGCGGGTCTTCGTGACGCTGTTCACGGGCAGCAACCCGTGCTCGACGGCGAGCCGGGTCATGTCCTCCCGGCTCCAGACCCGGCCGTCCGGACCGATCGCTGAGCCCGTGAAGCACACCCTCGCACCCGCCACGAGGATCTCCCCCACCTCGGGATCTGCGGCGGCCGCCACCACGTCCTCGGCGAAGGCGACCCCGAGCCACTGCTCGACCCTCCGCAGGCGCACCAGGAGCTCGGGCGAGAGCCGGGACGCCCTCGTGGCCACGGTGGCCAGCCGTTCGGCCACCGCGGCGCCGGCCACCCGGCCCGCCCCGTCGCGCGGAGCGGCGGGCAGGTCGCCGACCTCGGCGCCGTCGAGCAGGAGGCGACCGATCGTGCGGCCGACCTCGGCGACCGCCGACAGGGTCGGCATCGCCTCGGAGTGCGGTGTCTCGGCGTCGCCGTCGCGGGTCAGCAGGTAGCCGGGGGCGTCCTCGACGAGTCCCGCGAGCGCGAACGGGGTGCCGGTGCCCAGCGCGTCCCCGAGCCGGTCGTGCGCGGCGAGGGCAGCGCGAGCGCTGTCCAGGGCGTGCGTCGACCGCCACGCCCTGCGCTCCGTGTCGATCAGCGAGGAGGCCGGCACGTCGACGCCCAACGGCATCGGCAGCACCCGCTTCAGTCGCTTGAGCTCGAAGTCGACCTTGCCCAACTCCTCGTCGACACCGATCCCCACGGGCGTGAGACCCTCCAGCAGCGGTGCGAGCGTCGCCCACGCCTCGGGCAACGTCGGTGCGAGCAGCACGTCGTCGGCCGTGATCGCATAGGCGGAGCGGGCGTCGGCCAGATCGCGCTCGGGGTTCACGAGCGTGCTGATCGCCGTGCCGTCGTCGAAGGCCACCGCGAGCTCGACGGGGCGCGGGCGCGAGAACGTGCCCTCGTCGCCGACGCACGAGATCGCCAGGGCGCAGAACCGGGTCGGGCCGGCGAGATCGGTCGACTCGTGCAGGTAGCGGACGATCCGACGGTCCGTGCGCAGGTGCCGCGGCTCGATCGGTCGCTTCAGGACGAGTCCGTCCAGCGTCGTGGCGCGGCTCAGCGCGACGTAGGCCTGGCCCGCGGCGAAGACGCCGCCGGTGAGGTCGACGACGAGCCGCTCCAGCGTCTGGCCCTGGCTCTTGTGGATCGTGATCGCCCACGCCAGCTTGAACGGCAGCTGCGTGTAGGTGCCGACGACCTCGCTGGTCATCCGGCCGTCCTCGACGACCGGACGCAGGACGTCCCACGCGAACGGCCCCACCGTCGCGGTGCTGCCGTCGCCGAACTCGACCTCGACCTCGAGGTCCCCGTCCACCCGCTCGACACCGCTCACCCGGCCCAGCGTCCCGTTGACCCACCGGTCGCCCGAGTCGTTCGACAGCATCATGATCTGCGCGCCCACCTTGAACGCGAGCACGCGATCGGTCGGGGCGTCGAACAGCGAGAGGTCCCCGGACTCGACGGCGACGCTCTCCACGACCTCGCCCGGGAGCTGCTCGAGGCGCTGCCGGTTGCGCGCCGTGACGATCCGGTTCGAGGGAGCGAGGGTCAGCCACAGCTCGTCGTCCGGCGGCTCGAAGTCCGGATCGACCCGCGCGTTCAGGTCCGCCTGGGCGTGGTCGAGCAGCACGCCCTCGCGCACGGCGTTGAGCAGTCCGGTGAGCCGCTCGTCACCGAGCTGGCGGAACACCGTGGTCAGCGCGACCGTCGGGAAAGCCGCCCGGTCGAAGGCGTGCGCCGAGAAGAAGTACGGCGTCTCGTAGTGCCCGGCGAAGTGCGACGTCAGCGAGTCCTCGACCACCGGCGGCAGTTGCAACAGGTCGCCGACGAGGACGACCTGCACGCCGCCGAACGGCGTCCCGGGCCGCGGGCCGAACCGCTCCAGGGCGGCGGCGAGCATGTCGAACAGATCGGCCCGCACCATCGACGCCTCGTCGACGATCAAGGTCTGCAGGGACTTGAGCGTCCGCGCGAACCGCATCGGGCGGTAGTCGCCCGAGCGCACGTCCTCCAGCGATGTCGTCGTCCGGAACGAGAACAGCCGATGGATCGTGAAGCCCTCGACGTTGAGGGCCGCGATGCCGGTCGGCGCCACCACGACGACGCGACGGTCCGTCCCGGCCATGAAGTGCCGGATCAGCGTCGACTTGCCCGTGCCGGCCTTGCCCGTGAGGAACAGGTGGCCGCCCGAGTCGAGGACGCCCCGCGCACGCTCGAACTCGGCCGTGATCGTGAGGCTCATGTCGCGGGAAGGCTATCTGGTGGTCCCGGGACGCACGAAGACCCCGGACCGGAGTCCGGGGTCTTCGTGTGACGGTGGTCGGTCAGTGGTTGTGACCGGCGTGGGCGTCGCCCTCGTCGTCGGCCGGCTTGTCCACCACGAGCGTCTCGGTGGTGAGCAGCATGGCCGCGATCGACGCCGCGTTCGCGAGCGCCGACCGGGTCACCTTGACCGGGTCGAGGATGCCCTGCGCGAGCAGGTCACCGTACTCGTCCGTGGCCGCGTTGTAGCCCTCACCGGACTCGCGGACCTTGGCCACGACGACCTCGCCGGAGACGCCGCCGTTGCGGGCGATCCACTCCAGCGGGGCGTCGGCGCCCTTGCGGACGATGCGAACGCCGAGGGCCTCGTCGCCGGACAGGTTCAGGTCCTTGTCCAGCACGCCGACGGCGTGCACGAGGGCCGAGCCGCCACCGGGGACGATGCCCTCCTCGATGGCCGCGCGGGTCGCCGAGACGGCGTCCTCGATGCGGTGCTTCTTCTCCTTGAGCTCGACCTCGGTGGCCGCGCCGACCTGGATGACGCACACGCCACCGGCCAGCTTGGCGAGCCGCTCCTGCAGCTTCTCGCGGTCCCACTCGGAGTCGGTCTGCTCGAACTCGGCCTTGATCTGGGCCACGCGGCCCTCGACCTCGGCCGTGTCGCCGCCGCCGTCGATGATCGTCGTGTCGTCCTTCGTGACGACGACGCGACGCGCCGTGCCGAGCACCTCGAGGCCGACCTGGTCCAGCTTGAGGCCGACGTCGGGGGTGACGACGGTCGCGCCGGTCAGGGTCGCGATGTCCTGCAGCATCGCCTTGCGACGGTCGCCGAAGGCCGGAGCCTTGACCGCCACGGAGGTGAACGTGCCGCGGATCTTGTTCACGACGATCGTCGAGAGCGCCTCGCCGTCGACGTCCTCGGCGATGATGAACAGGTTCTTGCCGGACTGGACGACCTTCTCCAGCAGCGGCAGGAGGTCGGCGATGGCCGAGATCTTGCCCTGGTTGACGAGGATGTAGGGATCGTCGAGGACGGCCTCCATGCGCTCGGTGTCGGTGACCATGTACGGCGACAGGTAGCCCTTGTCGAACTGCATGCCCTCGGTGAACTCGAGGTCGGTGCCCATGGTGTTGGACTCCTCGACGGTGATGACACCGTCCTTGCCGACCTTGTCGAACGCCTCGGCGATGAGCTCGCCGATCACGGCGTCACGGCTCGAGACCGTGGCGACGGCGGCCATGTCGGAGACCGAGGCCACCTCACGAGCCCGCACGTGCAGCTCGTTGGTCACGGCCTCGACGGCCGCCTCGATGCCCTTCTTGAGGCCGACCGGGTTGGCACCGGCCGCGACGGCCCGCAGGCCCTCGTGGACCATGGCCTGCGCGAGCACCGTGGCGGTGGTCGTGCCGTCACCGGCGATGTCGTTGGTCTTGGTGGCGACCTCCTTGGCCAGCTGCGCGCCAAGGTTCTCGAAGGGGTCATCGAGCTCGATCTCACGGGCGACGGAGACACCGTCGTTCGTGATGGTCGGGGCGCCCCACTTCTTGTCGAGGACCACGTAGCGGCCCTTCGGGCCGAGGGTCACCTTGACGGTGTCGGCGAGCTTGTCGACACCGCGCTCGAGGGCGCGACGAGCGCTCTCGTCGAATTCCAGGATCTTGGGCATGGGTGCTCCAGCCGCCGATCAGGCCAGGACCGCGAGGACGTCGCGGGCGTTGAGGATCAGGTAATCGGCGCCGCCGTGCTTGACCTCGGTGCCGCCGTACTTGCTGAAGAGCACGCGATCGCCGACGGCCACGTCGACGGGGATGCGCTCACCGGAGTCGCTGACGCGACCGGGGCCCACGGCGACGACCTCGCCCTCCTGCGGCTTCTCCTTGGCGGTGTCGGGGATGACGAGCCCCGACGCGGTGGTCTGCTCGGCCTCCGCGGCCTTGATGACGATGCGATCTTCGAGCGGCTTGATGGTGACCGACACTGGTCGACCTCCCCTTTCGGATGGGTGAAAGAACGTCTGGCACTCGTGACGTCAGAGTGCCAGTCGTCAGCGTAGCACCGGCTGGCACTCGACCCAACAGACTGCTAACTGGGCGGGACGCGCTCGCTTCGCTTCGCGCTCGATTCCGGCTCCGCAGAGCTCCGCCGGGCCCGCCCACTCGGGCTTCGCCCTCGTCAGGATCCCCGGTGGTGGTCGTCGCTGACAGACTGCCCTCGTGGACGTTGCGACCTTCGAGCAGTTGCTGGGCCCCGTAGGACAGGCGCTGCTGGCCGAGGTCCACGAGCGGGCCGGGATCGAGTCCGACCTCGCGCTGGGCACCCGGCTGCGGCGCGACCATCCCGTCGACCTCGTGGCCGCCGCCGTGACCCAGAACCACCTGCGCGGCAAGGCCGCGGCCAAGTTCGGCGCCGATGCCGCACGCATGTACTTCACCCACGACGCGCTGGAGCAGGCGACGCGCCGGCCGGTCGCGGCCCACCGCGCCCAGCGCCTCGCGGAGCTCGGCGCGACCGCAGTCGCCGACCTCGGCTGCGGCATCGGGGGCGACCTCGTCGCGTGCGCGCAGGCCGGTCTGGCCGTGCGCGGCATCGAGCAGGACCCCGTGCGCGCTGCGATCGCGCGAGCGAACCTCGACGCCCTCGGCCTCCGCGGCACGGTCGAGGTCGGCGACGCGACGACGGCCGCGATCGCGGACGCCGAGGTCGCCTTCGTCGATCCCGCGCGACGCGACGGGCGCGGACGGACGTTCGGTCTCGACGGCCTCGTCCCCTCGTGGGAGTTCGTGACCGACCTGCTGCGGGGGCGTGCGCTGGCCAAGGTCATGCCCGGGATCGCGCACGACGCCGTGTCGCCGGGCGTGCAGCCCGAGTGGGTCAGCGACGGCGGCAACCTGGTCGAGGCGTGCCTGTGGGGCGCGGGCTTCGACCTCGAGGCGACCCGGCGCGCGACGGTCCTGCCCGCCGGGGCGACGCTGACGTCGCGAGGCGAGGTCGCCGAGGTCGGCACGCCGCTGTCGCACCTCGTCGAGCCCGACGACGCGGTGATCCGCGCCGGGCTCGTGGCCGAGCTGGCGCAGGACCTCGGCGGACGACTGCTCGATCCGCACATCGCGTGGGTCACCACCGACACGGCGTACGACGGCCCTCTCGGCCGGTGCTTCGAGGTGGTCGAGGAGCTGCCGTTCCGCGAGAAGCCGCTCAAGGCCGCCCTCCGGGCCCGCGACGTCGGCACGCTGACGGTCAAGAAGCGCGGGGTCGACGTCGTCCCGGAGCAGCTGGTCCGCCGTCTCGGGCTAAAGGGCGCGATCACCGCCACCGTGGTGCTCACCCGCGCCGCGGGCGAGGGCGCCGCGTTTCTCGTCCGCCCGCTCCGCTGAGAGCGACCAGTGCCGCGCGTGATCGCGGTACGGTCGGGCCATGGGCGGGCGAGTCGACCTCAACGCGGACCTCGGCGAGTCGGCCGAGCGCTGGCGGTCCGGCGAGGACGAGCGGCTGCTCGGACTCGTCACGAGCGCGAACGTGTGCTGCGGCGCGTACGCCGGCGACGACGACCTGATCCGCGCGACGTGCGCGGCCGCCGTCGAGCACGGCGTCGCGATCGGCGCGCAGGTCGGCTACCGCGACCGCGAGGGCTTCGGTCGGCGTGCCGTGGACCTGCCTCCTCGTGACCTCACCGAGGAGGTGCGCCGGCAGGTCGACCACCTGACCGAGCTGGCGGACGCGGTCGGCGGCATCGTCACCTACGTCAAGCCGCACGGCGCGCTCTACCACCGGATCTCCCACGACGAGGGCCAGGCCGCCGCGATGGTCGAGGCGATGCTCGTCGACGCCGCTCCGCTGTCCCTCGTGGGCATGCCCACGTCGCTCGCGCTGCGGTTCGCCGAGGCCGAGGGGGTCCCGATCGTCCGCGAGGGCTTCGCCGACCGGGCGTACGACGACGAGGGCGGGCTCGTCCCCCGCGACCGGCCCGGCGCCGTGCTGACCGACCCCGACGCGGCGGCGGCCCAGGCACTCTCCCTGCTGGGGGCCGTCGACTCGATCTGCGTCCACAGCGACAGCCCCGGCGCCGAGCGCCTGCTCGCGCGGGTACGCGCCGCCCTGGAGTCCGCCGACGTCAGCGTCCGGTCCTTCAGCTGACATGCGCGTCCTGCCCTGCGGCGATCGTGCCGTCCTGCTCGACTGCGACGACGCCGATGAGGCGCGCCGTTGGCAGGCCGCCCTGCGCGACCGGGTGCCCACCGCCCTCGGCGCGACGACCGTCCTGCTGCGGGGTCGCCCGGCGGAGCTGCGTTCCCTCGTCGCCGCGACGGACGTCAGCCACGTCGCGGCGCCGTCGGGACGCGAGGTCGCGATCGAGGTCGTCTACGACGGGCCGGATCTCGCGGACGTCGCACGGCACTGCGGACTCGGGGTCGACGAGGTCGTCGCGGCCCACACCGGCACGACCTGGACCGTCGGCTTCGCCGGGTTCGCACCCGGCTTCGCCTACCTGACCGACGGCGACCCACGCCTGCACGTCCCGCGACTCGAGCGGCCTCGGCCACGTGTCGAGCCCGGGTCGGTCGGCCTCGCGGGACCCTTCAGCGGGATCTACCCGCGGCCCTCCCCCGGCGGCTGGCAGCTGATCGGCCGGACCGACGCGCCGCTGTGGGACCTCGACCGCGAGCCTCCCGCGCTGCTGCAGCCCGGCGACACCGTCCGCTTCGTGGAGGTGCGCCGATGAGCCTGCGCGTCCTCGAGCCCGGCCCGCTGGCGCTGGTGCAGGACCTCGGCCGACCGGGACTGGCCCACCTCGGGGTGGGTCCGTCGGGGGCCTTCGACCGGCGCGCCCTGCGCGAGGCGAACTCCCTCGTCGGCAACCACGAGGACCACGCAGTGGTCGAGGCGCTCGGTGGCGGCCTCGCGCTCGTCGCGACGGCGGCGCACGTCGTGGCCGTCACGGGTGCCACGGGTCCGGTGCTCGTCGACGGACGACCCGTCTCCGCGGGACGGGCCCTCGCGCTGCACCGGGGCGAGGTGCTGCGACTCGGCGCGCCCGTCGTGGGCCTGCGGTGGACCGTGGCGATCGCGGGTGGATTCGAGGGGCCCGCCGTCCTGGGCAGCCGCTCGTTCGACACGCTCGCCTCGCTCGGCCCCGCGCCGCTGGGGGTCGGTGCCGAGCTCGCCGCCGGTCCGGATCGGGGCCGTTCGTCGACCGACACCTTCCCGGCCTACCTGCCCGCTGGCGAGCTCGTCGCGCGCGTCGTTCCCGGACCGCGCGACGACTGGTTCACCCCGGCGGCCCTGCACAGCCTGCTGACGACACCGTGGCGGGTCGATCCGGTCTCGGACCGGATCGGGGTGCGGCTCGACGGTCCCGCGCTCGAGCGCTCACGCCCGGGCGAGCTGGCGAGCGAGCCCGTGGTGCGCGGCAGCATCCAGGTGACCGGGTCGGGTCGGCCCGTCGTCCTCGGCCCCGATCACCCCGTGACCGGTGGCTACCCCGTCATCGCGGTCGTCGCCGACTCCGACACCGACCTGCTCGCCCAGGTGCGCCCCGGCGACGTCGTGCGGTTCCGCCGCCACCTCGGGTGACCGAGCGCGTCCTCAGGCGACGATGCGGGTGACCGGCAGGCCGGAGTCGACCGGGAGGTCGAGCGGCGAGGGCGCGATGCCACGGCGGACCACCTCGGCACCGAGCGCCGCGACCATCGCGCCGTTGTCGGTGCACAGCGACGGCGGCGGGATGCGCACGTCGACGCCGGCCTGCTCCGCGCGCTCGAGGACGAACTGGCGAAGTCGGCCGTTGGCCGCGACGCCGCCACCGAGGATCAGCCGCGGCACGTCGTGGGCCAGGCAGGCCTGGATCGCCTTGCGACTCAGGACGTCGCACACCGCGTCCTGGAACGAGGCGGCGATGTCGGCGACGACGACCTCGCGGCCCATCCGCTGCTCGTGCTGGACGTGGCGCGCCACGGCGCTCTTGAGGCCGGAGAACGAGAAGTCCCAGCGGTAGCGGTCGAGGTCGCGACCCGTGGTCAGTCCGCGCGGGAAGTCGATCGCCTTCGGGTTCCCCTCGCGGGCGACCCGGTCGATCTGAGGACCGCCGGGGTACGGCAGTCCGAGCAGGCGCGCGACCTTGTCGAAGGCCTCGCCCGCGGCGTCGTCGATCGTGCCCCCGAGCAGCGTGATGTCGGTGGCGATGTCGTTCACGAGCAGCAGCTCGGTGTGACCGCCGCTGACGAGCAGGGCGATCGTCGGCTCGGTGTAGCGGCCGTGCTCCAGCTGGTCGACCGCGACGTGGGCGGCGAGGTGGTTGACCCCGTACAGCGGCTTGTCGTGGGCGAGCGCGAGCGCCTTCGCCGCGGCCACGCCGACCAGCAGCGCACCGGTGAGGCCCGGCCCGCTGGTGACCGCGATGGCGTCGACGTCGCGCACGTCGAGACCCGCCTGCGCGTAGGCCTGCTCGAGCGTGGGGACCATCGCCTCCAGGTGCGCGCGACTGGCCACCTCGGGAACGACTCCGCCGAACCGCACGTGCTCCTCGACACTCGACGCGACGGCGTGGGCCAGCAGGGTCGTGCCCCGCACGATCCCGACACCGGTCTCGTCGCACGACGACTCGATGCCCAGGACCAGAGGTTCGCTCACCGCACCATTGTGCCCGGTGGGCGCCGTCAGTCCTGCTGCGCCCGCTTCGCCACGCGCGCGGCCAGTTCCTCGGCGTCGAGGCGACGGGCCTCCTCGGGCGTGGGAGCCGTGCCGCCGTACCGGGCCGGGGCCCACCACTGACCCTCCGGCGAGATCGGGTACTCGCGGATGGCCTTGTCGAGCAACTCGCTCATCGCGAGGTGCAGGGCCGCCGTCTCGGCGACGGGGTCCTCGCCCGTGACCGGGATCGGCTCGCCGACGTGCAGGGCGACGGTCCTGCCGCGGCCCCACAGGTCGGACTCGTGGTCCTTCGTCTTGAGCAGCTGCGTGCCCCACACGATCATCGGCACGAGCGGGACCCCCGCCTCGGCCGCCATCCGCACGGCCCCCGTCTTGAGCTGCTTGACCTCCATCGAGCGGCTGATCGTGGCCTCGGGGAAGATCCCGACGATCTCGCCGGAGCGGGCGTACTCGACGGCGGCGGCCATCGAGGCCTCGCCCTGCGCCCGGTCGACCGGGATGTGGTGCAGCGACCGCATGATCGGCCCGGAGACGCCGTGGTCGAAGGCCTCCTTCTTGGCCATGAAGCGCACGAGCCGCTTGGACGGCTGGGCGGCCAGGCCGTTGAAGACGAAGTCGACGTAGCTGACGTGGTTGGAGGCCAGGATCGCGCCACCCTCACGCGGGATGTGCTCGGTTCCGGACGTCTGGAACTTCATCCCGAGCACCTTGAACAACGACTTCGCCGTGACGATGATCGGCGGGTACGTCAGGTCGCGCATGGGGGAACCCTAGTGCACGTGCGACGACCCGGAGGAGACGCGAGAACGGCTCAGTCGTCGTCGCCCACGATGTGCACGGCGGCCTCCTCGGCGCTGGCGCCGGCACCGTCGACGCCGACGTCCGAGCCGAACAGCTCCGAGACGACGTCCTCGCCGCTGCCCGTGCCGGGCTCGACGAGGCGACCGGACCGGCGTGAGCCGACCTCGCCGTCGTCGAGGTCGTCCTCGTGCCACTCACCCTCGGGGTCGAGGTCGGGCTCCTCCTGCGCGAGCCGCTGCTCGAAGGACTCGCCGACGACGGCCTCGTCGGCGGTCGTGCCGAAGCCCTCGCCGGCCGACCAGCGCTCGGGGGCGCTGAGGCCCTCGTCCAACGGATCGCGAGTGTCGCGTCCGAGCAACGTGTCGTCGTCCTGGTCCTGGCTCATGTACTGGGCGGGGGCCGGGGCTCGGTTGCGCGGATCACTCATGACTCCAGACTGCCACGCAATCGGGGGCACGCACGTCAATCGCGCAGACGGACCGCCCTGGCCACGAGGCCGGCGACGACGACGACGATGACGAGCACGAGGATCCACGCGAGCCGCTGCGCACCGCCCGTGAACACGGCCAGCAGCGCGGTCATCCCGATCGTCGCCCAGACGGTCGCCCAGATCATCGCGCCGGGCACGAGGCCCGTCAGGTACCGCGGGAAGGGCATCCGCGCCAGGCCCGCGGCGAGGTTCACCGCGGTCTGGGCGCCGATGGTGAAGAAGCTCAGGGTGACCGCCGGCGGACCCCACCGCTCGACGGTGCGCATCGCCGCGAGCGTGCGCTCACCGGGTTCGCGGCGATGCACCACTCCGGCCGCGATCGCCCGTCCGATCCCGTAGGTGCCTCCGGCGCGCAGCAGCACGATCACGAAGAACAGGAGCCAGGCCCAGACCCACGGCCAGTCCCGGATCGTCTCGACGAGATCGTTCACCGCAGCCAGTGCTCCATGAGGATCGCGTCGGCGCCGGAGCGGTAGTAGAAGCGGCGGCGCCCCGACTCGGTGTAGCCCACCGCACGGTAGAGCGCCAGGGCGGCCTCGTTGTCGGAGGCGACCTCGAGCATCATCCGGTCGGCGTCTCGCGTCCGGGCGGCGTCCTCGACGGCGGCCAGCAGGTGCGACCCGACGCCCTGGCGTCGCGATCCCAGGCCGACGCCGATCCGCATCAGCTCGGCGTCCGGCGCGAACAGGCGGACCGACGCGTAGCCGCGCACGCCGAACTCGTCGATGACGGCCAGCACGATGCGATCGCCGACGAGCTCCTCACGGATCTGGGCGGCGGTCCAGGCGTCGGGCCCGAAGCTGGCGCGTTCGATGGACTCGAGGGTGTCGAGGTCGCGCAGACCGGCCGCCCGGATCATGGCCGTGGTGGCGCGACCTGGGGGGTCGCGTCGGGTCGACGCAGGTAGAGGGGCTCGAGCGGCAGCTCGCTCGCCCGACCCGATGCGACGAGCTCGGCGAGCGTGCCCGCCGAGGGGTCGAGCGGCGCCGACTCGACCCACGCGAGCCGCTCGGCGTAGACCTGTCCGCCGCGGCCGACGACGGGCAGGCCGAACGCGGCGACGGTGTCCGGGAAGTCGACGTCGGGACCGGTCAGCTTGGACCCGTCGGCGGCGTAGCGGCCCCAGTAGACCTCCTTGCGGCGCGCGTCGGTCGCGACGACGAACTCGCCGTCGAGGTCGGGCGCGGCCTGCGCGGCCACGATGTCCAGCGAGCACACGCCGTGCGTGGCGAGCCCGAGGGTCCGGCCCAGGGTGAGTGCGGTGACGACGCCGACGCGCAGGCCCGTGAACGGTCCCGGCCCGACGCCGACGGCGACGTCGGTGAGGTCGGCCGGGGCGGCACCGGCATCGCGCAGCGCGGTCGCGATCGCGGGCGCCAGCAGCTCGCCGTGCGCCATCGCGCCCTCGCCGGTCGCGGACCCGACGACCCGGGAGCCGTCATGGACGGCCACGGAGATCGCCGGTGTGGCGGTGTCGAAGGCGAGCAGGAGCACGACGCAACCCTATTAGGCGCCCAGGAGCGTCGAGCGGAGCGGGACGCCGAGCCAGCGCGGACCGTGGGGGCGGACGGTCACGACGCGCATGTCGTCGGACTCGATGCCCGACGCGGTTCCGAGCGGATCGGCGTCGGAGACGGAGCGCGACTCGATCGTCAGCGAGAGCCAGCTGTCGGACAGCTGCTCGGCCATGCCGGCGCCCCATTCGACGACCGTGACCGAGCTGTCGGTCGACGCGTCCAGGTCGATGTCGTCGATCTCCGCGGCGTCACCGAGGCGGTACGCGTCGACGTGCACCAGGTCGGGGCCGCCCACCTCGCTGGGATGCGTCCGCGCGATGACGAACGTCGGCGAGGTGATCGGACCACGCACGCCGAGCGCCGCGCCGAGCCCCTGCGTGAAGGTCGTCTTGCCGGCGCCGAGGTCGCCCGTCAGCACGAGCAGGTCCCCCGCGCGCAGCAGCCCCGCGACCCGACCGGCCAGGTCCCGCATCGCGTCGGCGTCGGGCACCTCGCGCGCGAGCCACAGGGTCTTGCCCATCTCGACGGTCGTGCCCGTGCGCGACTGGGGCAGGTAGAACCGCCGCTGCCAGAACCGGACGTTGCCGGGCAGCTCCTCGCGCACGTGCAGCCAGATCCCGTCGTGGCCCGCCTCCTCGGCGACGTCCTCGGCCACGCCGACCATGACCGAGGCGACGCCGCGGTCGCGACCGTGCGGATCGACGCTGACGCGCTTGAGGCCGAGCGCCCCGGGACGGGACCGGTCGAACAGGATCGCGCCCATCGGGACGCCGCGCCGCGTGGCGAGCAGACCGCCGTCCGAGGCGAGCACCGCCGCGACCGACTCGATCGTCTCGTCACCGGCGGTCGCCGGCGGGTCGAGCGCAGGACGCGCGGCGAAGGCCCGGTGGATCACGCCGACGACGTCCTCGGCCCGGTCGGGACCGACGAGGTCGACGTCCAGCTCGCGGGTCACGCGATGTCCTTGAGGACGCGCTCGATCGCCTCCGTCACCTGCTCGTGTTCCTCGAGCATCACCATGTGTCCTGCCTCGTTGACCGGCACGAGCTCGGCGCCGGCGATGTTCTTGACGATCCAGCGGCTGTGCGAGAACGGCGTCATGACGTCCTTCGTGCCGCACACGACCGAGGTCCGGCAGCGCGAGATCGTGGCGAGTCCCTCGCCCAGGTCGAGCTCGACGAAGTTGCCGTAGAAGTTCACCACCACGGAGGTCGGGGCGCGCAGGATCATCTCGTTGGCCATGTCGACGACGGCCGGGTCGGCGTGGGGGCCGAACGCCCAGCGCCGGATGACCGAGTAGCTGTTGAACTCGCGGCCCCAGTCGAGCAGCGGCGTGGCGGCCTTGATCATGGGCGCCGCGAACCGCAGCGCGGGACTGCGGCGCATGAGCTTGCCCGCGCTCGTGCTCATCAGGACGACGCCGGCGACGTGCTCGCCGAACAGCTCGGGGTGGGTCGACGCGAGCTTCATGATCGCCATGCCGCCCATCGAGTGCCCGACGAGGACGATGGGGCCGTCGGGAGCGTGCTCCTCGATCACGCGGCGCAGGTCGTCGGCGACCTCCACGAGCGAGGAGTTCCGCAGCCCGCTGCGACCGGACCGCCCGTGCGAGCGCAGCTCCATGAAGACCATCCGGACGTGGTCGCGCAGCGCGAGGCGCTGGAAGTGCCACGTGTCGAGGTCGCACATCCAGCCGTGCACGAAGACGACGGTCGGCGCAGGACCGTCGTCGATCTCGAGGTGGATGGGCACGTCGTCGGCCGCGGTGACGTAGGAGGACGGGCCGTGGACGGAGCCGAACTCGACCTCCTCGCCGCGGGCGAGGCGACGCTGTTCCGATCGGCGGTTCTTGAGCACGGTGGCGGCGGCTCCGGCAACCCCCGCCACGGCGAAGGCTCCGGCGGTGGCGGCGACGCGCACGGCGACCGACATCAGTTCCCTCCTCGATACGTGCGGGTCCAGCGTCCGGCGAGCCGGGTCACGATCTCGTACGCGATCGTGCCGGCGGCGTCCGCCCAGTCCTGGGCGGTGGGCTCACCGTCGTCCCCGGGCCCGAACAGCGTGACCGGATCGCCGATCCGCGCGGGCTGGTCGCCGAGGTCGACGACCAGTTGGTCCATGCAGATCGTCCCACGCACGGGTGCGCGGCCGCCCGCGAACCCCACCTCGGCACGATTCGAGGCCGTCCGGTGGATGCCCTCGCCGTACCCGACGGGGACGAGCCCGAGCGTCGTCTCGCGGTCGGCGGTCCAGCGCCAGCCGTACGACACGGCGGCGCCCGCAGGCACCCGCTTGACGTGGGCCAGGACCGTGCGGGCGGTCAGGACGGGGCGCACCTGCGGGACGGGGACGGCTGGATCGGGCGCGATCCCGTAGGCGGCGATCCCGACCCGCACGAGGTCGAAGTGCGACGAGGGTCGCGTGACCGTGGCGGCCGAGTTGGCCAGGTGTCGCACGGGGGGCTCGATGCCGGCGTCCCGCAGCTCGTCGAGGGCGTTGCGGAACCCTCGCTCCTGCTGGTCGTTGGCGGGGTGGTCGGGCTCGTCGGCGCACGCGAAGTGGGACCACGCGCCGACGACCTCGATCCGACCAGCCGACTGCAGTGCCGCGGCGCGTACGACGAGCGCGTCCCACTGCGGGCCGTACGCGCCGTTGCGCGAGAGTCCCGTGTCGACCTTGAGGTGGACGCGTGGCCGGTCGCAGGCGTCGGCGATCGCGTCGAGCTGCTCCACCCCGGACGCCGTGACGTCCACGCCGGCCTCGACGAGCTCGGTGAACGGCGCCCCCGGGACCGCCAGCCAGCACAGCAACGGACCCTCGTCCCCGGCCGCGCGCAGGGCGAGTGCCTCGTCGGGGGTCGCGACGCCGAGCCAGTCGGCGACGTCGCGCGCCGCCCGTGCCGTCGGCACCATGCCGTGCCCGTACGCCTCGGCCTTCACGACCGCCATCTGGAGGGCGTCGGGAGCAGACGACCGCAGGGCCTGGAGGTTCGCCCGGTACTGGTCGAGGTCGATCAGCAGCTCGGCGTTCATGCGTCACCCTCCCCGCCGGAGCGGTGCGCCGGGTCCGACCCGAACGCCCGCGATGGGACCAGGCTCACCGACCCCCGCCGGTGACCACGGGAGCCGGTCATCGCGACACCGTCCCGGCGACGAAGTCGTGGAGGACGGCCGGCAGCACGCGCGCGACGTCGGAGGCGACGAACGGACCGCCGAGGCGCTCGGCGGCGAGTCCGTGCAGGAGGGCGCCGAGCGAGCCGGCATCGAGGGGATCGAGTCCCGCCGCCAGGAGCGATCCGACGAAGCCGGCGAGGACGTCACCGGCTCCCGCCGTGCCGAGCCACGCCGTGCCCGAGGTGTTGACGCGGATCCGGCCGTCCGGTGCCATGACGAGGGTCCGAGGACCCTTGAGCAGCACGGTCGCGCCCCAGCCCTCGACCGCGGCGCGGGCGTACGCCAGCGGGTCGGCCTCCACCGCGTCGCGCTCGACGTCGAGCAGGGTGGCCAGCTCTCCCGCGTGCGGAGTCAGCAGCACGTCGGGACGCAGCCGGTCGGGCAGGTGCTTCAGGGCGGTCGCGTCGACGACGGTCGGCACCTCGTCGGCGAGCGCCTCGCCCAGGAGCTCGGCGTCGTCCTGGCCGCCGGGGCCGACGACCCACGCCTGCACGCGGCCCGACGCCGCGACGACCTCGGGCGCCCGGTCGACGACCCGGCGCGCGAGGTCATCGGCTCCGGCGAAGCGGATCATGCCGGCGGGTCCGGCCTGCGCCCCGGCGACGCACAGGTGCGCGGCACCGGCGTACTCCGGCGAGCCCGCGCACACGCCGAGCACGCCACGGCTGTACTTGTGGGCGTCCCGTCCGGGCACGATCCGGTCGGCGAAACGGGCTCCGTCGGCGGGCTCGAGCGCCTCCAGCGCGGGCTGCGCCGACACGTCCGTCCCGATGTCGACGACCGAGATCTCACCGGCCAGCGCGGCGGCCGGACCGATCAGGAGGCCGTACTTGGCCGAGCCGAAGGTCACCGTGTGGTCGGCCCGGATCGCGGGGCCGTCGAGGCGCCCGTCGTCGACGCCGATCCCGGACGGCACGTCGACCGCGACGACGCACGGCCGCTCCCGATCGACCCACTCCGCCCACTGCGCGGCGCGTCCCGTGAGTCCGGGCCGCGCGCCGATCCCGAAGATCGCGTCGACGGCCCATCGGTGGCCATCGGGACGGTCGACGACACCCGCTCCCGCGGCCCGCGCGGCGGCGAGACCCGCGGCGTGGACGGTCGACTCGTCCAGCACGCACAGGTTGACCCGGCGGCCCCGTTCGAGGAGCAGCGCGGCGGCGAACAGCGCGTCACCGCCGTTGTTGCCCGGCCCCACCAGGACGACCGTGGTCGCCTCGGCGGGCAGCAGGTCGAGCAGCCGGTCGGCGAGGGCGCGGGCGGCGCGCTGCATGAGCCCGTCCCAGCCGGCGTCCGCGGCGGCAGCCTCCTCGGCAGCCCGGATCTGTCGGACGGTGTGGGCGGTCAGCATGGTGTCAGCGACCGGTCACTCGACCGTGACGGACTTCGCCAGGTTGCGCGGCTGGTCGATGTCGTGGCCCAGCAGTCCGGCCAGCTCGCACGCGAAGATCTGCAGCGGCACGACGGCGACGAGCGGCTGCAGGATCGCCGGCACCTTGGGCAGCCGCAGGACGTGGTCGGCGTAGGGCAGGACGGAGTCGTCGCCCTCCTCGACCAGCACGATCGTGCGGGCGCCGCGCGCGCGGACCTCCTGGATGTTGCTGACGATCTTCTCCTGCAGCTGGTCGCGCGCCTTCGGAGGCACGATCACGAAGACCGGCGTGCCCTCGTCGATCACCGCGATGGGCCCGTGCTTGAGCTCGCCGGCGGCAAAGCCCTCGGCATGCAGGTACGCCAGCTCCTTGAGCTTGAGCGCGCCCTCGAGGGCGACGGGGTAGCCGACGTGACGACCGAGGAACATGAACGACGACTCCTCGACCAAGTCGGCGGCCAGCTTGCGGACCGTCTCCGCCTCGGACAGGACGTGCGCCACGGCCGCCGGGATCGCCTCGAGCTGCTGCAGGATCCGGTCGATCTCGTCGAGGTACTTCACGTTCTTGACCTGCGCGAAGTACAGCGCCAGCAGGTAGCACGCGACGACCTGCGCGAGGAAGCCCTTCGTCGACGCGACGGCGATCTCGGGTCCGGCGTGCGTGTAGATCACGGCGTCGGACTCGCGCGGGATCGTCGAGCCGTTCGTGTTGCAGATCGACAGCACCCGGGCGCCCTGCTCACGGGCGTACCGGATCGCCATCAGGGTGTCCATCGTCTCGCCGGACTGGCTGATCGTGACGATGAGCGTCGACGGGTCGAGGATCGGGTCGCGGTAGCGGAACTCCGACGCCAGCTCGACCTCGCACGGGATCCGGGTCCAGTGCTCGATCGCGTACTTGGCGACCATCCCGGCGTAGTACGACGTGCCGCACGCGATGACGATGATCTTGCCCACGGAGCGCAGCTGCTCGTCGGACAGCCGCATCTCGTCGAGGTGCAGCCGCCCACCCGGGTCGCGGCGGCCGAGCAGCGTGTCGGCGATGGCCTGGGGCTGGTCGAAGATCTCCTTGACCATGAACCAGTCGTAGCCGCCCTTCTCGGCGGCGGACACGTCCCAGTCGACCGTGTACTCGGCGACCTCGACGAGGTTGCCGTGGAAGTCGGTGACCACGATGTCGTCCGGGGTGATCGCGACGACCTGGTCCTGACCGAGCTCGATCGCCTCGTGCGTGTAGTCGATGAACGCCGCGACGTCGGAGCCGAGGAAGTTCTCGCCGTGTCCGCGACCGACGACGAGCGGGGAGTTGCGGCGGGCGCCCACGACGGTGTCGGGGCTGAGCGCATCGGAGATCACGAGCGTGAAGGCGCCCGTCAGCTGACGGCAGACGGCGCGGGTGGCCTGGGCGATGTCGGGCGTGCTCTGCAGCTCGCGGTGCAGCAGGTGGGCGACCACCTCGGTGTCGGTCTCGGAGGTGAACGCGTAGCCCTGCTCCTCGAGCTCCTCGCGCAGGACCGCGAAGTTCTCGATGATCCCGTTGTGCACGACCGCGACGCGCTCGGAGGCGTCGAGTTGGGGGTGGGCGTTGCTGTCGTTGGGACGTCCGTGGGTCGCCCAGCGGGTGTGTCCGATGCCGGTCGTGGCGGCCGGCAGCGGCTGCTCGGCCAGGGCCGCGTCGAGGTTGGCCAGCTTGCCGGCCTTCTTGGACCACGCGATCCGGGTGCCGTCGACGAGCGCGATCCCGGTCGAGTCGTATCCCCGGTACTCGAGCCGGCGCAGACCCCCCAGCACGACCTCCTGGGCGTCACGCTGACCGACGTAACCGACGATTCCACACATGCCGTTCAGGGTACCGACTGCACGGGTGCTGAGGCCGCTGGTGACAATGGTCCGTATGTCACGGGACCCGTCCCCCTACGTCGAGCTCGAGCGCGCCGCCTGGGCGGAGCTCGCCCGCGACGCCGTCCAGCCGATGTCCGGCGAGGAGATCGAGCGCGTCCGGGGCCTGGGCGAGGAGCTCGACCTCGACGAGGTGCAACAGGTCTACCTGCCGATGACGCAGCTGATCAGTCTGCGCGTCCGGCTCGCCGAGGCGCTCTACCGCGCGACGGAGCGGTTCCTGGGTGATCCGCAGCCCGACCGGGTGCCGTTCATCATCGGTCTCGCCGGATCGGTCGCGGTAGGCAAGTCGACCACGGCCCGCCTGCTGCGTGACCTGCTCGCCGGTCACGACGACCACTCGCGGGTCGCCCTCGTGACGACGGACGGCTTCCTGTTGCCGAACGCCGAGCTCGAGCGGCGCGGCATCCTGCACCGCAAGGGCTTCCCCGAGTCGTACGACCGCAAGCGCCTGCTGCGGTTCGTGATGCAGGCCAAGAGCGGTGCCGAACGCATCGAGGCACCGGTCTACGACCACCTGACCTACGACGTCACCGACCGCAAGGTCGTGCTCGAGCGGCCCGACATCCTCATCGTCGAGGGCCTCAACGTCCTCGCTCCCCCGCGGTTGCGCGGCGACGGGTCCCCCGGGCTGGCGATCAGCGACTTCTTCGACTTCTCGATCTACGTCGACGCCTCGAGCCGCGACATCCGCAGCTGGTACATCAGCCGGTTCCTGCGGCTGCGCGAGACGGCCTTCGCGGACCCCGCCTCGTACTTCCACCGGTACAGCACCCTGACCGACAGCGAGGCCGTCACGCGGGCCGAGGAGCTGTGGGACACGATCAACTGGCCCAACCTGCGCGAGAACATCGCCACGACCCGTGGCCGCGCCGACCTCGTGCTGCGCAAGTCCTCGGACCACACGGTCCAGTGGGTCCGGCTACGCAAGCTCTGACGTGTCGTCCTGATACGCGCTCCAACCGACCCAGACCAGCGCGGCGACCACGAGCCAGCCGACCAGGAGCGGGGTTGCGGCCAGCAGGGCCAGGAGCAGGAGGCTCGTGCCCGGATCGGCTCCGGAGAGGGCGTAGACCATGACGACGCCGATCCAGAACGGGACGAGCGTGGCGAAGAACCAGATGGGCTCCCCGCGGACCATCACGAGGGCGGCAACGACGCTGACCACTCCGATCGCCGTCCACCGGCCGTCGCCCCCCGGCCCCCACGTACTGGATCCCTCGTCCAGGTGGGAGAGCGACGTGACCGCGACGAGTGCGGCGGCCACCCCCACGGAGGTCATGGCGCCTTCCAGCCTCAGGTTCGACCGAGGCCGCGCCGACCCGATGAGTGACAACTCCAGTGAGAGCACGAACACCACCACCAGGAGCAGACTCGCAGCCCCGTTCAGTGCGGGTGTCGGGCCTGCGGATGCGAGGAGGAGCAGGACCGGGACGAGACACAACAACCAGCGCTCGCGCCCGCGCGCGTGCCAGGCCACGACGAGGGCGGCGACCGCCGTCAGTGCGACCATCGCGATCCACGGCCCGAGCCCTTCGGCCGCTTCGGGGTCGAAGTCACCGATCCCGTCCACGGCGCGCAGCAGTCGATGGTCGATCACGATGGCGCCTGCCGCACCGATCGAGATCAACGCGACGCGCAGGGCACGATGCTGCGGCCGACTCGTCTCCACAGCGAGAGCGTAGGGGCTCGGCCTGGCTCAGGTGAGCGGTTTGGTCCACTGGTCGGACCACGCCGTGAGCCGGTAGCCGAGCTCCTCGTTGACCGCGATCATCGGGCCGTTGCGGGCGTCGTTCCACGTCACGATGCGGGTCCGGTCGGCGAGCAGGTCGGCGGCCTCGGCCATCGCCTGCCGCTTGAGGGCCAGCCCGAGGCCGTGACCGCGGTGCTGCGGCAGGACGAGCGTGTCCCACTGGTAGACCTCGCCGGCGTCCTTCGGGAAGAGCAGCTGGGTGTGCCCCGCGAGCGTGCCGTCGGGCGCCACCGCGACGACGGTCTGGGCGATGCGGTGCTGGCGCCACCACTGGTCGACCTCGAGTCGCAGCCGGTCGGCGTCCCAGTACTCGTTCTCCAGCCCGTACTCGCCGGACGGGGCCTCCTGGTTGAGCAGGCTGCGCAGGGTCGCGTACTCGTCGATCCATGGCACGGGAATGTCGCCGCGCCAGGCGGCGAGGGTGTACCCGTCGCGCGGGACGACGGCGGACTGGTCGCTGGGCAGGGTCAGCTCGCGCTGGGCGTTGAGGGCGTCGAACACGAAGCCGCGTGCGAGCGCGAACTCGCGGCCCGCTCCGGTCTCCTCGTCGGCCGGGCGCGTGGTCTCGGCGAGCAGCGTGGAGCGGCCGTCCTCGGTCGCGCGCATCGCGAGCGCGTCCAGCACGGCCGTGCCGTACCCACGGCGTCGGTGCTCCGGCGGGACGGCGATCTCGAGGTACGCGACCTCGGTGTTGTCACGCTCGGGCAGCTCGGCCCAGCCGACCGCGACGACCCGGTCTCCCGCGCGCGCCTGCACCACGTCGGTGCGCATGTAGTGGTCGCCGGCAAGCACCACCTGCAGCTCGGGGGGCAACCACGGGACGTCGATCGAGCGGGTGTTGGCTCGCAGGTACACGTCGCTGAACTCGACGAAGGCCCCGTGGTCGGTCGGATCCAGCACCTCGATCGTCACGGCCATGTCCAGCAGTCTCCCACCGATGGACCCACCGGGGCGGTGCGCTGGGTCCCACCGAGCCCAGCGGGGCCTCAGAGCTCGCGGGTGAGGAACGCGCTGTTCGGGTCGGGGACGTAGTCCCCGAACGGCTCGCACGGGACGAAGCCGTGGCGGGCGTAGAGCCGGCGCGCGGTGGCGAAGTAGTCCTCGGTGCCGGTCTCGAGGCTCACCCGCGTGCAGCCAAGGTCGCGGGCCTGCGCCAGCAGGTGCGTCAGGACGAGGGCGGCGACCCCGCGGCCGCGCGCGGCCGGCGTCGTGCGCATCGACTTGATCTCGCCGTGCCCGCCGCCGAGGTCCTTGAGCGCGCCGCAGCCGAGCAGCGTGCCGTCCTCGCGGGCCGTCCAGAAGCCGATCGCGGGATCGGCGAGTGCGGCCAGGTCGAGCGCGTGGACGCTCTCGGCCGGGCTCGTCGCGTACATGTCCTGCAGGTGCTCGGCCAGCAGGTCGCGGACGTCGTCGCGGTCGAGCCCGCCGGCCTCGAGGACGACGGAGTCGACCGTCACGGAGCGCGGGTCCACGGTTCAGAGAGCGAGCGCCGTGCGGACGACCTCGGCGAGGTGGTCGGCGATCTCCCGGGCCTCGTCGGGCGTCTGGGCCTCGACCATGACGCGCACGACCGGCTCGGTGCCCGAGGGCCGCAGCAGCACGCGCCCGTTGGAGCCCAGCTTGGCCGACGCGGCCTCGACCTCGGCCTGCACGACGGCGTCGGAGTCGGCGCGCGTGCGGTCGACGCCCGAGACGTTGACCAACACCTGCGGGAACCGCTCCATGACGGCCGCGAGCTCGGACATCCGCTGGCGCGTGGAGGACAGCTCGGCGGCGAGCTGCAGTGCCGTCAGGACGCCGTCGCCCGTCGTGGCGTGGCGGCTCATGATGACGTGGCCGGACTGCTCGCCACCGAGGGTGAAGCCCCGTTCGCGCATCGCCTCGAGGACGTACCGGTCGCCGACCGCGGTGCGCAGGACCGTGATCCCGGCGTCCTCCATCGCGCGCGTGAAGCCCACGTTGCTCATGACGGTCGCCACGACGGTGTCGTCGACCAGCAGGCCCTCGCGCTGGCCCTTGAGCGCCAGGATCGCCAGGATCTGGTCGCCGTCGACCATCTCGCCGTTCTCGTCGACCGCGAGGCACCGGTCGGCGTCACCGTCGAAGGCGAAGCCGACGTCGGCGCCGCGCTCGACGACGATGCGCTGCAGGTCACCGAGGTGGGTCGAGCCGCACTGCTCGTTGATGTTGAGGCCGTCGGGCTCGGCGTGGATCGCGATGACGTTCGCGCCGGCTCGGGCGAAGGCGTCGGGGGCGGCCTCGTAGGCGGCGCCGTTCGCGCAGTCCAGGACGACCGTCAGCCCTTCGAGCCGGGTCGGCAGGGAGTCCAGCAGGTGTCGCACGTAGGCGCCCAGACCCGCATGGCTGTCGCCCACGCGGCCGACGCCGGCCCCGGTGGGCCGCTCCCACGGCTCCTCGAGACGCTGCTCGATCGCGTGCTCGATCTCGTCGTCGAGCTTGAGTCCGCCGCGAGCCAGGAACTTGATGCCGTTGTCGGGCATCGGGTTGTGGCTCGCCGAGATCATGACGCCCATGTCGGCCTCGAGGAACGAGGTCAGGTAGGCGGCACCGGGCGTCGGGACGACGCCGAGTCGGTGCACGTCGACCCCAGCAGACGCCAAACCCGCGACCACCGCGGCCTCGAGGAATTCCCCCGAGGCGCGGGTGTCGCGGGCGACGACGGCCGTGGGCCGCTGGTCGACAAAGGCACCGGCCTCACCGAGGACGTGCGCGGCAGCCACCGAGATGTCGACCGCGAGCTCGGCGGTCAGGTCCCGGTTGGCCAGGCCCCGAACGCCGTCGGTACCGAAGATCCGGCCCATGGAGTACGGCGTCGGATCAGCGCTTGCTGTACTGAGGAGCCTTGCGGGCCTTCTTGAGACCAGCCTTCTTGCGCTCCTTGATCCGCGCGTCGCGGGTCAGCAGGCCGGCCTTCTTCAAGGTCGGACGGTTCGCCTCGAGGTCGATCGCGTTCAGGGCACGGGCCACGCCGAGGCGCAGCGCGCCGGCCTGACCGGTCATGCCGCCGCCGGTGACCCGGGCGATGACGTCGAAGGAGTCGGCCAGACCGGTGACGGTCAGCGCCTCCTTGGCGATCTGCTGGTGCAGCTTGTTCGGCAGGTACTCCTCGAGCGGCTTGCCGTTGACCGTCCAGACGCCGGTGCCCGGAACGATGCGCACGCGGGCGACGGCCTCCTTGCGGCGTCCGGTGGCCGAGCCGGGGGCGATGATCGACTGGATCTCGCCAGCCGCGGCAGCGCCGGCGGACTCGGAGGTGTAGGCAACGCCTTCGGCGTTGGCGGTGTACTCGACCTCTTCGGTGGTGGTCTCAGCCACGGTGAACCTGCTTCTGCTTACTGGGAGATCTGCGTGATCTCGAACGGCTGGGGCTTCTGGGCGGCGTGCGGATGATCCGGGCCGGCGTAGACCTTCAGCTTCGTGATGAGCTGACGGCCGAGACGATTCTTCGGGAGCATGCCGCGGACCGACTTCTCGATCGCCTTGCGAGCGTCCTTGTCGAGCAGGTCGCCGTACGCGATCTGCTTGAGACCGCCGGGGTAACCACTGTGGCGGTAGACGTTCTTGTCCGTGCGCTTGTTGCCGGACAGGGCGACCTTGTCGGCGTTGACGATGATGACGAAGTCGCCACCGTCCACGTGCGGCGCGTAGGTCGGCTTGTGCTTGCCGCGCAGGAGGGTGGCCGCGGTGACGGCGAGCCGACCGAGGACGACGTCCTCGGCATCGATGACGTGCCACTGACGGGTGATGTCAGCAGGCTTGGGGCTGTACGTGCGCACGGCGTGACCTTCTCGCTGCAAATCGAACTCTGTGGAAATCGGGCTTCTGGTGCTGCATCCGCGCAGGACATGCGTCGGGACACAACGACTCTCAAGGTTACCCGGCTGAACCCCGGTGGGTCAAAACGGGGCCCGTCACACCCGCCCTGCCCTCGCGCCGTGTGAGGCGGCGCACTAGGTTGGACTCGGCCGTACACCCCCGCGGCCCTGAATTTTCTGACGTCACAGGAGACACCACAGTGACCGACAAGCAGACGCTTTCCATTCGCGACAACCGCACCGGCGAGGAGTACGAGGTCGAGATCGCCGACGGCGCGATCCGGGCCTCGGACCTCGGCAGGATCGGCAAGACCGAGGACGACCCGGGCCTGGCCGTGTACGACCCCGGCTTCACGAACACCGCCTCGACGCGCAGCTCCGTCACCTTCATCGACGGCGAGAAGGGCATCCTGGAGTACCGCGGCTACCCGATCGAGCAGCTCGCGGAGTCCTCCACCTACCTCGAGGTCGCCTACCTGCTCATCCACGGCGAGCTGCCGACGAAGGACCAGCACGACCAGTGGGTGCACGACATCACGTTCCACACGTTCGTGCACGAGAACCTGAAGTCGCAGCTGCAGGGCTTCCGCTACGACGCGCACCCGATGGGCATGCTGCTGTCGAGCGTCGGCGCGCTCTCGACGTTCTACCCCGAGGCCCGCCAGATCAAGGACCCGCAGATCCGCCACGACCAGATCGTCCGGCTCATCGCGAAGATGCCGACGCTGGGCGCCTGGTCCTTCCGGCACGCGCAGGGCAAGCCGTACGTCTACCCCGACAACGAGCTGTCGTACACCGAGAACTTCCTCTCGATGCTGTTCCGGATGAGCGAGCCGAAGTACGACCCGGACCCGCGCCTGGCCAAGGCCCTCGAGGTGCTGTTCATCCTGCACGCCGACCACGAGCAGAACTGCTCGACCAACGCGGTCCGCTCCGTCGGGTCCAGCCAGGTCGACCCGTACTCCGCGGTGAGCGCGGGCATCGCGGCGCTCTACGGCCCGCTGCACGGCGGCGCCAACGAGGCCGTCCTGCGGATGCTCAAGCGCATCAAGACCAAGGACAACGTCAAGGACTTCATCGCCGGCGTGAAGAACGGCGAGGAGCGCCTCATGGGCTTCGGCCACCGGGTCTACAAGAACCACGACCCGCGCGCCACGATCATCAAGAAGGCGTGCGACGACGTCTTCGAGGTCACCGGCGTCAACCCGCTGCTCGAGGTCGCCCAGGAGCTCGAGAAGATCGCGCTCGAGGACGAGTACTTCGTCAAGCGCAAGCTCTACCCGAACGTCGACTTCTACTCGGGTCTGATCTACGAGGCGCTGCAGTTCCCGCCGGAGATGTTCACGGTGCTGTTCGCGATCCCGCGCACGTCCGGCTGGCTGGCCCAGTGGCTCGAGCTGGTCGACGACCCGGAGCAGAAGATCGCCCGCCCGAAGCAGATCTACACCGGCGACCGCACCGTGGACTTCGTGCCCGCGGCACAGCGCTGGAAGTGACCCGCTGAACAGAGGAACGCCCCCGCCGTCGGCGGGGGCGTTCTTCGTCGTGGGGCTCAGTCGTCCCAGATCATCCAGGTGACCTTCCAGTCGCGCCAGCCGCCGTACACGAGCGTCAGGGAGTAGTCGTGGCCGGCGTTGCGGGCCGCGCAGTCCCTGGCCGGCGACGTCGAGAACGACTTGTCGCACGGCGCGTAGGGAGCCGGACCGTAGAGGTTCGACGCCGAGAGCCTGCCGCTCTCGCGCACCTCCTGCACCGCGACATCGCCCGGGTTCTCGTAGTACTCCTGCTGCTTCGCGAGGCGACGAGCTGCCGCGAGGTCACCGCGGTTGGCGGCGGCGAGGAACGCGTTCAGGGCCTCCTGTGCTCCGTAGCGACTCGTCGAGTTCACCGTGAGCCTGCCCCGGACGAGCGAGAGCTGCGCCGTGACCGCGACCGTCCCACAGGCCATGCACTCCCAGTGCTCGCCGGCGCTCACCTGGACGGTCACGCGACGCGCCACGAGGCCGATGGACCGGACGCTCTCGCGGCCGAACTCCACGACCGAGGACGTGTCGAACTGCCCCCGGTACGCCGGCTTTCCGCGCCCGTCCGCGGTGTAGAGCAGCACGTGGTCCGGCCAGCCGACGCCACCTTGGTTGCACCGGACCACGACTGCGGCGTCGCGACCGCCGGCGGAGTCCAACTCACCGAAGACCGCACGCACGAACGTGACCTCACCCCGGCCGGCGGCGATACCCGGCAGCGACCCGCCCACGAGCCGACCGGCCGGATGCTCACACAGCGACGGTACAGCGGCATTTTTCAGTTCGGCGGTCGTGAGGTCTTGTGCCTTCGGCTTCGTGACCTTGACGCGCAGCGACCGCGACGTCGATCCCGCGTGGCCACCCCGCTTCGGGATCTGGACGCGGTAGGCGACCGCCGTGGGCTTGCCGGGCCGATCGACGAACGCATACGTCCCCTTGGCGCTGAGCGCGACCTTCCTGACGGCCTTCCACTTCCCCCCGCCGATCCGCTTGCGGATCGTCACCTTGGCGCCCTTCGCCGCCGGAGTCACCTTGCCCGAGACACGGATGGCCTCGCCCACGGTGATCGATCGGTCGCTGACCGAGATCGTGACCTTGCGCTTCTTCGCGGCCTCGGCCGGTGAGGCGATGGCCATGACGGTCATCAGTGCGAGCAGGGCGACGAGAAGACGTTTCACGGTGATCCTGGTGGCTCGGGAGCTCGGGCACCGGACAGCGTAGGGGCCGGACCGTGCCTGTCGCAGCAGTTTCCGGCCTTCAGGAGGTGCCGGTGAGGATGAACGAGTCGAGCACTCGACCGACCTTTGTCGCAGGCTTCGCGCCCTTGCCCCGGTGGCCGACGATCGCATCCACCGTCAGCGTCGTCGGGCTGATCGTGAGGGCCTGGTACGTCGAGGTGCGGTAGGCGGACTTCACCCGCTGGGCTCCGCCGGCCTTCCAGTCCTTGGCCGACGAGGTGTAGTACTTCGGACCGCTGACGGAGGTCAGGTAGGTCACGCCGGCCTTCGTGCCCCGGGCGTAGGAGTGGTCGTGCCCCGAGAGCACGAGGTCGACGCCGTACTTCTCGAAGGTCGGCAGGAACGCCTTGCGCATCGCGGAGTTCTCGCGATCGCCACGCGAGGCGAACGGGCCCGCGTGCATGAGCACGATCGTCCACGCGCGGTCGTTCGTGCGGGCCGCCTCGCGCAGGAACGCGCGCTGGGCCCTCAGGTCCTTGCCGAAGGAGTCGAGCACGATGAAGCGGGCCGGGCCGTAGTCGACGAAGAACCACGTCCGGCGCTGGTCCGGGAAGCCGTTCGACGCGCCCTGGAAGTAGGAGCGGAACCCGCGTCCGTCGCCCGAGCGGCACGAGGACACCAGGACGCACTGCTCGTGGTTGCCGATGGCGGCGATCCAGTTCCGGGACTGGCCGGACGGACTGAGGGCGCGATGCAGGTCGCTCCACTCCTTGGCGACCCACGGGTGGTTGACGACGTCGCCGGCCTGCAGCAGCAGCCCCGCGCCGGGGAAGCGCCGTGCCGCGGCGTCGATGACGTCCTCGGGCACCCCGGCGTTGGCGATCTGGGTGTCCCCGAACTCCAGCACCGTGACCGCCGCGTCCTCGCTGGGCGCCGTCCGGAACGATCGCCAGCCGGTCGCGCCGGGATTCGTCAGGATCCGGTAGCGGTAGCGCGTCGCGGACTTGAGTCCCGCGAGCCGGGCGACGTACCGGACCTGCGTGGTTCCCGTGGTGCGCTTCGTGGTGCCGACCTTGCGGACGGCCTTCGCGGTCGTCACGGTGCCGTCCGCGGCGACGGCGACCACGAGCTGGCCTCGGTGCGCTTCGGTACGGCTCCAGGAGACGTACTGCGACGTCGCGGGGTCGGCGGTCGGCGTGAGCAGGACCCGGCTGGCCCGTCCACTCGCGGCGCATGCCGCCGAGGGCGCGAGCAGCGCGACCAGGAGGCCGGCGAGGACGAAGACGACCCGAGTCCGCATCTGCCCACTGTAGGCACGCGCGTGCCCCAGATGTGTAGCGGTATCCACCTCAATCCCCGGCTCGGAGCCCGATTCCGGTGGAGACCGCTACACATCTCGTCGGCCCGCAGGGCCGAAAGCGCGTGCCGATACGGTGGACGGGTGCGGATGCGGATCGATCTGGCCTACGACGGGACCGAGTTCAGGGGCTGGGCGACCCAGCCCGGGCTGCGCACCGTGCAGGGGGAGCTCGAGTCTGCCCTCGGCACCGTCCTGCGACTGCCCGAGCCGCCCCGCGTCACGTGCGCGGGCCGCACCGACGCCGGCGTCCACGCCCGGGGCCAGGTCGCGCACGTCGACGTGGAGAGCCATCCGGGCGTGCTCGAGCGGCGGCTGCGCCGGATCGTGCCGCACGACATCCGGATCGTGCGGGTCTCGCAGGCGCCGGAGCACTTCGACGCCCGGTTCGCCGCGATCGAGCGCCGCTACGTCTACCGGATGACCGACCACGCCGCCGGGCCCGACCCGCTCCAGCGCCGCATGGTCGCCGCGATGCCGCGCCCGCTGGACGTCGACCTCATGAACGCGGCGGCCCAGCACCTGCTCGGTGAGCACGACTTCGCCGCGTTCTGCAAGCAGCGCGAGGGCGCCACGACGATCCGGACGCTGCTCGCGCTGCGGACGGTCCGCGGCGGCGAGACGCTCGCCACCACGGTGCGCGCCGACGCGTTCTGCCACTCGATGGTGCGGTCGCTCATGGGCTGCCTCGTGGCGGTCGGCGAGCGCCGGTACCCGCCGGAGTTCGCCGCCGAGATCCTCTCCGGCGAGGTGCGCGACCCGCGGGTCAAGGTCATGCCCGCGCACGGACTCGTGTTGGAGGAGGTCGTCTACCCCGCCGACGACCAGTTGGCCGCGCGCGTCGACCAGGCCCGGCGCCGACGGGACGAGTGATGGCCCGCATCCTCAGCGCCGGCGTCCTGCTGCACCGCCTCCACGACGGGCGGCGCGAGGTGCTGCTGGGGCATCTGGGCGGGCCGTTCTGGCTCAAGCGCCACGAGCAGGCCTGGTCGATCCCCAAGGGCGAGGTCGAGCCCGGCGAGGAGCCGCTCGCGGCCGCGCGCCGCGAGTTCACCGAGGAGCTGGGGCTGCCCGTCCCGGACGGCCCGTGGGTCGACCTCGGCGAGGTGCGCCAGTCGAGGAAGGACGTGCGGGTGTGGGCCATCGAGGCCGACCTCGACCCCGCCGCCGTCCAGCCCGGGACGTTCGAGCTCGAATGGCCGCCGGGCTCGGGCACGATCCAGGCGTTCCCCGAGCTCGACCGGGTCGCGTGGTTCGGCCTCGACGAGGCCCGCACGGTGATCGTGACGGCGCAGGCGGCGTTCCTCGACCGGCTGCCGCCCGTGGAACACTGAGCCATGGCGACCGCGATGACGTGGGACGAGATCGAGGCGTTCCTGCTGGAGTTCCCCGACACCGCGCGCAGCACCTCGTGGGGGATGCCCGGCGTCAAGACCGGTGGCACGCTCGTCGCGTGGTGGCGCGACCTCGACGACTCCCCCGGCTGTGTCGCGCTCAAGGTCGACCGGGCGGAGCTGGAGGCCGTGATCGAGGACCCGGCCACGCCGTACTTCACGATCGACCACTTCCGGAAGTTCAACTCCAATGCCGTCCTCGTCCGCCCCGGCGACGTCGATCCGCAGGAGCTGCGCGAGATGCTCACCGATGCGTGGCTCGTCACGGCCAAGGCCACGGTCCGCAAGGCCTGGCTGGCCGAGCACGGTCGCTGACGAGTGACCGGGGCACGAAGGTCGCCCTGCCTTGCCGAGTCCATCTGCTGCGTCACCGAGTACCGTGCTGAGACGTGACCTCCACTCGACGCATCACCCTGGCCCAGCGACCCTCCGGACTGCCCGACGACGACACGTGGGCCCTCGAGACGGTCGACCTGCCCTCCCCCGGCGACGGCGAGTTCCTCGTCAAGGTCGACCACATCTCCCTCGACCCCGCGATGCGTGGCTGGCTCAACGACGTCCGCTCGTACCTGCCGCCCGTGCAGATCGACGCCGTCATGCGGGCCTCGGTGACCGGCACCGTGGTCGAGTCGAACCACCCGGAGTTCTCGGTCGGCGACGCCGTCACCGGCAGCCTCGGCGTCACCGAGTACGCGATCAGCGACGGCAAGGGCGTGCAGCGGATCGACACCTCGATCGCGGGCCCGGCGACGTGGCTCGGCGCGCTCGGCATGCCCGGCCTGACCGCCTACCACGGCCTGCACGAGGTGGGTGAGATGAAGGAGGGCGACACCGTCGTCATCTCCGCCGCGGCCGGTGCCGTCGGCAGCGTCGCGGGCCAGATCGCGAAGGCGAAGGGCTGCACCGTGATCGGCATCGCCGGCGGGCCCGACAAGTGCGCGTGGCTCACCGAGATCGGCTTCGACGAGGTGATCGACTACAAGAACGAGAACGTACTCAAGCGCCTGCGCGAGGTCGCCCCGAAGGGCATCGACGTGTACTTCGACAACGTCGGCGGCGAGATCCTCGACGCAGCGCTCGCGAACCTGCGCCGTGGTGCCCGCATCATCATCTGCGGCGCGATCTCGACGTACAACGACGAGAACCTCGCACCGGGACCGGCGCGCTACATGTCGCTGCTGGTGTTCCGGGCGAGGATGCAGGGCTTCCTCGTGTTCGACTACCCGGACAAGGACGCCGCCGCGATCGCCGACATGATCGACCTGATCGACCGCGGCAAGCTCGTCGCCCGCGAGACCGTCGTCGAGGGCGGCGTCGAGGACTTCGGCGCGACGCTGCTCAAGCTCTTCCGCGGCGAGAACACCGGCAAGCTCGTCCTGCAGATCGCCTGAACACGCACGTCGACCCGGGTGGAGTGTCCCCGCCCAGGGCCGACGCGTCCCACTCATGGCCCGCCATGCACTCCGGCATGCGCGGGACGATCGTCTCCCGCTGCGTCGAGTCGGCCGCGGCCGCACTCGACACCCCACGACGTCGGTCCGCGGACGTCGGAGGGACCGGCGGGCGTTCAGGAGCGCTTGGCGCCGTCTGCCGGGATGCCGAGGGCGTTGAGCCAGAGTTTCGTGGCGGTCTCGATGATCGCCTCGTCCGGCATGCCCTCCTCCTCCAGCGCGTAGGCGTGGTAAGCCATTCGGCCGAGCATCGGCGAGAGGGCGCGAGCCGCCATGTACGGATCGAGGTCGGGGTCCGCGTACCCGTCTTCCTGGAGCCGCCTGATCCAGCGGGCGTTGCGCTGCGCGAACGCGGCCGCGCGGTTCAGCCGCAGGCGGCGGAACTCGAGGTCGATCGTCGCGACCTGCTCGAGCAGGAGGTTCAGTTTGGCGTTGCGCTTGTAGGCCTCGACGTATGCCCGGTTGCTGGCCTCGAGGACCGCCGCGATGTTGCCTGGGTTGTTGTCGACGTGCGGCATTCCCGGGTGCAGCATGTCCTCCTGGGCCGCCTGCATGACCGCGGTGAAGATCTCTTCCTTGCTGTCGAAGTACGTGTAGAACGTGCCGATCGAGCACTTCGCTTCGGCAGTGATGTCCGTCAGGCGCGAATTGATGAAACCGTCACGCTCGAAGACCCGCCGGGCAGCCGACACGAGGGCCGCGCGCGTGCGGATGCCCCGCGCCGTGGTCGGCAGTTCCCGGACCCGGGCCTCATCGACGAGCGTCGGCAGGTCCAAGCCGGGCTCCTCGGTCCTCGTCTCGCTCATGATCTTCCCTAGCCTACCGTCGCGGAGGCGCTCCGACCGGCGAGCCCGATACCGTGGGGACGCGTGAGCCACTACTTCGAGACACCGGACGGCGCCGACGACCGGCGCACCCGTGAGGTGACCGTCTGGGGCGCGACCCGCGAGTACGTGACCTCGTCCGGCGTCTTCTCCTCCGACGGGCTCGACAAGGCGACCCGCGTGCTGCTCGACGAGAGCGTCCCGGCGCCGGCCGGCTCGACCGTCCTCGACCTGGGCTGCGGCTGGGGTCCGATCGCGTGCTCGCTGGCCGCGGCGGGCGCGCACGTGTGGGCGGTCGACGTCAACGACCGCGCCCTGGAGCTGACCGCCCTGAACGCTGCGGGCCTGGCCGTCACCGCCGCCCGGCCCGAACAGGTCCCGGCCGACCTCGTGTTCGACGCGATCTGGTCCAACCCGCCGATCCGGATCGGCAAGCAGGCCCTGCACGAGCTGCTGCTCGCGTGGCTGCCCCGCCTCCGCCCCGGCGGCGAGGCGCGGCTCGTGGTCGGCCGCAACCTCGGCGCCGACTCACTGCAGCGCTGGCTCACCGACCAGGGCTACCCCACCGACCGCGTCGCGAGCAGCAAGGGTTTCCGCGTGCTGTCGGTCTCCCGCCCCGCCGGGTGACCCGGTCCCGGAGGTCAGGCACGGGCGGTCAGGCGCGCGATCTCCCGCTTCGCCAAGGAGTTCTTGTGCACCTCGTCCGGACCGTCGGCGAACCGCAGCGTGCGGATCTGGGCGAACCACTCGGCCACCGGGAAGTCCTGGCTCAGGCCGCCACCGCCGTGCACCTGGATGACCTTGTCCATGATCCACTCGACCGTCTTGGGGGTCGCGATCTTGATCGCCTGGATCTCGGTGTGGGCGCCCTTGTTGCCGACCGTGTCCATGAGCCACGCGGTCTTGAGCACCAGCAGGCGCAGCTGCTCGATCTTCACGCGCGACTCCGCGATCCAGTCGCGGATGACGCCCTGGTCGGCCAGCGGCTTGCCGAACGCCACGCGGTCCGCGGCACGCTGGACCATGAGCTCGAGGCCGCGCTCCGCGATGCCGATGGCACGCATGCAGTGGTGGATCCGGCCGGGCCCGAGACGCGCCTGCGCGATCGCGAAGCCCTCCCCCTCGCCGGCGATGATGTTCGAGACCGGCACGCGCACGTCGGTGAAGACGACCTCCGCGTGGCCGCCGTGGTCGCGGTCGTCGTAGCCGAAGACCTTCATGCCGCGACGCACGTCGACGCCGGGGGTGTCCCGCGGCACGAGGATCATCGACTGCTGGCGGTGCCGGGCGGCGGACGGATCGGTCTTGCCCATCACGATCAGGATCTTGGCGTTCGGGTTCATGGCGCCGGAGATGAACCACTTCCGGCCGTTGATGACGTACTCGTCGCCGTCGCGCACGATCTGCGTCTCGATGTTCGTCGCGTCGCTCGAGGCGACCGCGGGCTCCGTCATCGCGAAGGCGGAGCGGATCTCGCCGGCCAGCAGCGGCTCGAGCCACTGCTTCTTGTGCTCGTCGGTGCCGAACAGGTGGATCGTCTCCATGTTGCCCGTGTCGGGCGCGGCGCAGTTCGTGGCGACGGGGGCCAGGTGCAGGCTGCGGCCCATGATCTCGCACAGCGGCGCGTACTGCAGGTTCGTCAGGCCCGCGCCGTCAGCGCCGGTGAGGAAGAAGTTCCACAGTCCGCGCTTCTTCGCCTCGGTCTTGAGCTCCTCGACGATCGGCGGCGGTCCCCACACACCGATGCGCTCCTCCATCTGGGCGTCGTAGATCGGCTCGGCGGGGTACACGTGGTCGGTCATGAACTCCTCGAGCTTGCCGATCAGTTCCGTCGTCGTGGCGTCGTGCGCGAAGTCCATGGTCCTCATCCTCGGGTCTGGGAGCGATGTCCGCACCGTACCTGAATACGGATTCATCTTCAACTCCCTTAGGGTGACCCCATGAGCGCCCGCGACCTGCCGACCCTCGCCCAGCTGAACGACCTCCCGCTCGAGTTCTCGCTCGTCGCGCCGCCGGAGTACGAGGACTTCAACGGCCACGTCAACGTCAGCCACCACTACGCGCTCCACATGCGCGCGTGCGACGGAGCCCTCTCCACGCTCGGGATCACGCCGGAGGTCATCGCCGGCGGGTTCTCGGTCTTCAGCGCCGAGCACCACCTGACGTACCGCAACGAGATCCGCATCGGGGACACGGTCGAGGGCCGGGCGCGCCTGCTGGGTCGCACCGCGAAGACCTTCCACGGCGTCAGCGTCCTGACCGACACGACGACCGGACTCGTCGCGAGCCTGTGCGAGTGGGTCGAGGTCGCGGTCGACCTGGCGCAGCGCCGGTCGACCCCGTTCCCCGAGGACATCGCGGGCCGGATCGACGCGCGGGTCGCCCGCGACGCAGCGCTGCCGTGGGCGTTCCCGGCGGCCGGCCCGATGGGAGTGCACCGATGACCCACCGGCTCGAGTCGCCCATGGGTGGCGCCGTCGTCGCGATCGGAGCGGCTCCCGGCGACGACGTCGCGCCCCGCACCGCCGTCGTGACGATCGAGGCGATGAAGATGGAGCACGTCGTGCGGGCCGAGATCGCCGGCCGGCTCGAGACGGTGCACGTCCGCGTGGGCGACACGGTCTCCCCCGGTCTGCTGCTGGCCACGATCACCGCGCAGGACGCCGTCACCGTCGACGACCCGGCGGAGTCCGAGGTCGACGCGGAGCGGGCCGACCTCGCCGAGCTCCACGCGCGGCAGGCCCTCACGCGTGACACGGCCCGACCGGCGGCCGTCGCGAAGCGTCATGCCACGGGTCACCTCACCGCCCGCGAGCAGGTCGCCGCGCTCCTCGACGAGGGCTCGTTCCTCGAGTACGGCTCGTTCCCGGTCGCGGCCCAACGGTCGCGGCGCGAGCTCGACGACCTCGTCGCCAACACCCCCGGCGACGGGATCGTCACGGGTGTCGGCCGGGTCGCGGGTCGCGACGTGGCGGTGCTGGCCTACGACTACACGGTGCTCGCGGGCACCCAGGGCTACTACAACCACCGCAAGACCGACCGGCTCCTGGAGGTCGCCGCCGAGCGCGAGCTGCCGGTCGTCCTGTTCGGCGAGGGCGGCGGCGGGCGGCCGGGCGACACCGACACCGCCGACCTGATCGTGGCCGGTCTGAACCTGTCGACGTTCGCGTCGATGGCGCGCCTCAGTGGCCGCGTCCCGATGGTGGGCGTGCTCACGGGCCGGGCGTTCGCCGGCAACGCGGCGCTGCTTGGCTGCTGCGACGTCATCGTCGCCACGCGCGACGCGAACCTCGGCATGGCGGGCCCGGCGATGATCGAGGGCGGCGGGCTGGGTCGGTTCTCGGCCGACCAGATCGGGCCGATGGACGTCCAGTCGGCCAACGGCGTCGTCGACGTCGTGGTCGAGGACGACGTCGCGGCCATCACGGTCGCGCGACGCCACCTGGCGTACTTCGACGGCTCCGTCGCCGACTGGAGCGCGGCCGACCAGGCCGCGCTGCGCGACGTGGTCGACCAGAACCGCAAGCGGATCTACTCCGTGCGCCGCGTGATCGACCTGCTCGCCGACGAGGGGTCGGTGCTGGAGCTGCGGCCCGGCTTCGGGCTCGGGGCGGTGACGGCGCTCATCCGCGTCGAGGGCCGGCCCTACGGGCTGGTCGCGAACGACCCGGCGCACCTCGGCGGCGCGATCGACGCGGACTCGGCAGACAAGTTCGCGCGGTTCGTGCGGCTGTGCGACTCACACGGCCTGCCGGTCGTGTCGCTGTGCGACACCCCCGGATTCATGGTCGGTCCCGACGCCGAGCACACCGCGACGGTGCGCCACTTCGGCCGGATGTTCGTGGCGGGCGCGCACCTGACCGTGCCGATGCTGACCGTCGTCCTGCGCAAGGCCTACGGTCTCGGCGCGATGGCGATGGCCGCCGGCGGGTTCACCCAGACGACCGCGACGATCGCCTGGCCCACGGGTGAGTTCGGCGGGATGGGCCTCGAGGGCGCCGTGCGGCTGGGCTTCGCCAAGGAGCTCGCCGCGATCGCCGACGACACCTCTCGGCAGGCCCGCTTCGACGAGCTGGTCGAGGCCCAGTACGAGGCGGGCAAGGCGCTCAACGCCGCGATGAAGCACGAGATCGACGAGGTCGTCGACCCCGCCGACACCCGACGCTGGATCACCGCGACCCTCGGCTCCTGGTCCGGCACCGGCTCCCACCGCCCCGTCGACCCCTGGTGACCCGGTCCCCTGGTGGAGCGGTGCCTCAGGTACCTCCAGGCGAGCCCAGCGGTACGCCACTCACCGCCCCGCCGGGCCCGACCGGCGGAGCGGTGCCTCAGGTACCTCTAAGCGGGTTCAGCGGTACGCCACTCACCGCCCCGACGGGACCGCCCGGCGGAGCGGTGCCTCAGGTACCTCTAAGCGAGCCCAGAGGTTCGCCACTCACCGCCCACCGGCTCAGCGCGACGTGACCTTCTTGACCTTGCTGGTCGCGGCGGTGAACTGGGTGCTGCCGGAGTAGACGACCTTGATCCGGTGCGTGCCCTTCTTGAGCTTGGGCAGCGTGATCGTCACCTTGCCCTTGGCCGAGGTCGACAGCGTCTTCGTCGCGATCCTGCGCTTGCCGTCGTAGACACGGATCGTGCCGGTCGGGCGGGCGTACGGCGCGGAGACCGTGACCTTGAGCTTCGCCCGCTGCGACTTCTTGACCTTCGACGGCACCGAGTACTTCACCGACGACCTGGCCTGGGGCACCGCGACGGACGTTCCCAGGTAGGCGCCGGCGTAGGTTCCCGACGCGATCGTGTCCCGAGCGACCAGGGTCCGGCCGAGGTCGGCTGCCGTGATCCGGTAGGACCCAGCCGACGAGACCTTCGTCGATCCGCGCCACCACGTCACGCTCGAGGCGCCTGCGCCATTGGTCAGGCCGCGTGACGTCGCGGTCAGGCCTCTGCCCGGCACCCGCACCCCCGCGACCACCTGGGGTCCGCCGAGCGGAGCCGTCACCTTGGACAGGTCGAGGATGCCCGCACCGCACGCGACACTCGGCGACAACCCGGTCTTGCAGTTCAGGGGCGAGTCGTTCGACGTCGTGAACGCGAATCCACCCGACCAGAAGACGTCGGTCGCGCCGTAGGCCACCGAGGAGTACGGCTGCACCGACGCCTTGAGCTTGGCCTCCACCGTGGCCGGGCTGGTGAAGCCGAGCGAGTACAGCAGCGCTGCGCCCGCCGCGACCGCCGGGGACGCCATGCTGGTGCCCTCGTAGCGGGCGTAAACGGGGGTCTCGGGAACCGTGGTGCCGCTGTTGAGCGTCGACAGGATGGCCCGCTCAGGATCGTAGGAACCGGTGTACGGATCACCGCCCGGCGCCGAGATGTCGGCGCCGGTGCCCGCCGTCGAGTACCAGGCCCGGTGACCGGTGTCGCTCGTGGCGGTCACACTGACGAATCGATTGCAGCTGGCCGGCACGCTCTGCTGCAACGGGAAGACCTCCACGGCCGAGGCGTTGCCTGCTGCCGCGATGACGGTCGCTCCACGGGAGTTCGCGAAGGACGCCGCGTCGGAGTAGAGGGTGCACGCCTCGTTGCGATCGAGCACGCCGTTGTGGTCGACGTCCTCGTTCTCCCCGTATTCACCACCCAGCGAGAGGTTGATGACCTTGGCGGGCGTCCTGTTCAGCGGAACGCCGTACCGCCGCAGGTCGTCGCCGGCCGCCCAACGGATGCCGTAGTAGATGTCCGAGTCCCAACCACCGCAGTGGCCCAGGACCCGCACCGGTTGGACCTTGACGCCGGGGGCCACGCCCGCGACTCCGGTCGCATTGTTCGCCTTCGCCGCGACCGTTCCGGCCACGTGGGTGCCGTGCCACGAGCTGTCCTGGACGAGGGTCTCGGGATTCGTGGCGTCGGGGAAGCACGCGTTGGCGATGTCCAGCGTTCGCCAGTCGCCCGGGTCGGCGGGATTGCTGTCCCAGCCACTGCCATCGCCGGCGTTGATGTACGTGCCGTCGTAGAAGCAGCTCGGCGTGACGCCGCACGTGTACTCGTCGTCGACGAAGTCGAAGCCGGCGACGGTCTGACCCGCCAGGTCGGGGTGACTCGTGATGCCCGTGTCGATCACCGCCACCACCACGGACGAGCTGCCCTTCGTCGCACGCCAGAGCGCAGGCGCCTTCGTCGTGAATCCCCCGTCGGTCGCCACCCCCTCGATGCTGCTTCGGGTGTCCCACAGGTTTCCCTGCGTCGTGTAGTACGGATCGTCGACCGTGACCGGAGGTACGGACTGCGCGTACCGGAGCGTGTCCGGGATCGCCCATTCGACGTCCGGCCGGGCCTGGATCTGCGCCAGGGTCGTCCCGAGATCTGCTGCCGGGAGCACGGCGTCGAGGGAGATGACGGTCAGTCCTGCCGGGGCTGCCGTCGTCGAGGCGACGGCCGTGTCGCCGGGCAGTTCGGCCGAGGCGGTGCGGGCAATCGACTGGCGGCGGGCTGCCGACGAGGTCTTGGCCTTCACGATGATGCCGCGAGCGACCCGGGGGTGGGCGGCGGTGCCGCTCGTCTCGGGGGCTGCCACGGGCGACGAGGACTCTGCGGGCGCGGCCACGGCGACGGCGGACAGGCCCGTGGTCGCGAGGACGGCGGTGAGGGTGGCGAGGACGAGGCTGGGGCGCACGTGGGCTCCTGGATCCGGGGGTCGCCGTCCTGGAGATGACGGTTGCCCGAATGATACGGCCCTCAGGGGGTCGCGAAGGCCCGATGCGCGGTGACCGCTCAGCGCACGCGCACGACCGTGCTCGCGCTCTTCGCGGACGTCAGCTTGGCACTGCCGGAGTAGACGACCCGAATGCGGTGCTTGCCGTGACGCTTGAGCTTCGGCAGCGTGACCCGCACGACGCCACTCGTGCTCGTGATCTTCTTGGTCGCGATGCGCTTCCTGCCGTCGTAGACCCGGACGGTCCCGGTCGGTCGCACGTACGGCGCCGTGACCTTGATCCTGACCTTGACCCGGGTCGAGGCCTTGAACCTCTTCGGGATCGTGAACCGGACCGCCGACTTCGCCTTCGCGACGGTCTCGGCCGAGGCGTAGATCGCCGCGGGGCCGCCGATCGCGGTGGCGCGAACCGAGATCGTGCGACCCAGATCTGCGACGGTGACCGGATAGGTCGCGCCCGTGCGGACGACCGTCGATCCCCGGAACCAGGTCAGCCGGACGCCCGCCGGCGCGTTGCGCCACGTGCCCGTCGTCGCGGTGAGCGTGCCGCCGGGCCGCGGTGTCCCGCCGAGTCCGGGGCCGCTCGTGGGCGCCGCCGCCGTCACGACGCCTTGGGCGTTGACGATCCCGGCTCCGCAGTTCGCGGTCGAGCAGCTGCTCCTGATCGCCGTCGCCTTCAGCACCCGCTCGACGACGACCGGGTTCCGGATGCCCACCGAGTACGCCAGGCCGGCGACCGCCGAGACGGCCGGGGCGGCCATGCTGGTGCCGGCCATGACGCCGAAGGCGTAGCTGCCCTGCGACGGCGCGCTCGGCGACGTGTGCCAGGTCGAGGCGATGTCGCCCTCGTCGGGGATGCCCCCGTCGCCGCCGGGCGCCGCGAGGTCGATCCCTGCTCCGGAGTTCGAGAAGAACGAGTGCGTACCGCTGCGCGTGGTCGCGGCCACCGCGACGTAGCCCGAGCACGAGGACGGCACGTTGAGCCGGTGGTCGTCGCCCTGGTTCCCGGCCGCGGCGACGAGCGTGACGCCGCGCGCCCGAGCCACCTTCGCGATCGAGGAGTAGAACCGGCAGGCCTTCCGTGCTGCCCGCAGGCTCGGCTCGTACGCGCCCAGGGACAGGTTGACGACCTGGGCCGGGGTCCTGTTCACCGCGACGGACTTGTGCCGCTTGTCGTACTTCTTGACGTTGACGCCCGCGGCCCACAGCACGCCCATCGCGATGTCCCAGTCCGACCCGCCGCACCGGCCCATGGCGCGCACGGGCTGGACCTTCAGACCGGGAGCGATGCCGGCGATGCCGAGGTGGTTGTTGCGCCGCGCCCCGATGATGCCGGCGACGTGCGTGCCGTGCCACGAGCTGGCCTTGGCGGTGAGGGCGTCGCACGTCCTGCTGCCGCGCCAGTCACCCGGGTCGGAGGGATTCGTGTCCCAACTGTTGCGGTCGTTCGCGTTGACGAAGGACTTGCGGTACTTGACCTTGCTGCAGGACGAGTTGAGGCAGCGGTACTCGTCGTCGACGAAGTCGCGACCCGAGACGGTCTGCCCGACCAGGTCGGGGTGCTGCGTGAGCACGCCGGTGTCGACGACCGCGACCCGGACCGACGGCGAGCCGGCCGTGACGTCCCACGCGGAGTCCGCCCGCACGCCCCACCCGTAGCTCTTGATGCTCCACTGGTAGTCGTGCGTCGTGTCGACGTAGAACGGGTCGTTCGCGGTGCCCGACGGGAAGCGCCGGCCGTTGGGCACCGCCCAGTCGACCGCCGGATCGGACTCCAGCTCGTCGATCGCATCGCCGAGGTCGGCGGCGTCGACCTGCTCGTCGAAGGCCAGCAGTCCGAGCCCGCCGGGGCCGGTCGAGGTCGCGGCGACCGTCACGTCCCCGGGTAGCTCGGCCTCGGCCTGCTCGGCCAGGTCGGCCAGATCGGCATCGGCGTCATCGAGCCGCACGATCAGGCCCAGCGCCGGAACCGCCGCGTCGTCGGTGTTGAGGTCGGGTCCCGCGAGGGACGCCTCCGGGTCGGCGGCGACGGCCGAGACCGTCCCGACCGTCAGGGTCACACAGGTCAGCAGCGCGAGGACGGCGGACCGCAGTCGGCGGCGCGAACGATGCGGCATGTGGGCCCCTCCCCGAGGCATGATCGGCGTGCTGAGCATATCCCGCCTCGAACACGGCGGGACAGACGTCGAGGCGCCCGCCCCGAAAGGGACGGACGCCACGAACGACACTGTTACTTGGTCTCGTCGGCCACGGCGGCGGGCTCGGCGGGAGCCTCCGCAGCAGCCTCGGTGACCTCGTCGGCCGGAGCCTCGGTGGCCTCGTCGACGGCGACCTCGTCGGTCGAGGTCTCCTCCACGGGAGCCTCCTCGACGACCGGGGCCTCGACCTTCTCAGCCTGGGGCGCGGCGGCCTTGGGCTCGAACGTCTTGGACTCGACGATCTCGATGACGGCCATGGGGGCGTTGTCGCCCTTGCGCGGACCGATCTTCGTGATGCGCGTGTAGCCGCCGGGACGGGTGGCCATGGCCGGGCCGATCTCGGTGAACAGCGTGTGCAGGATGCTCTTGTCGCGGATGACCTTGACGACCTGGCGGCGGTTGGCCACCGTGTCGGTCTTGGCCTTCGTGATGAGGTGCTCGGCGTACGGACGCAGACGCTTGGCCTTGGCCTCGGTCGTCGTGATCCGTCCGTGCTCGAACAGGCTCTGCGCCAGGTTCGCCAGGATCAGACGCTGGTGGGCCGGGCTGCCGCCGAGGCGAGGACCCTTGGTGGGGGTGGGCATGTTTCTACTCCTGAATCAGTGAGTTGAGCAGCTCAGTACTGCTCGTCCTCGGCGTAAGAGGTGTCGTCGTCGAAGCTGTCGATGACCGCGGACGGGTCGAAGCCGGACGGGCTGTCCTTGAGCGCCAGGCCCAGCTCGGCGAGCTTGGCCTTGACCTCGTCGATCGACTTCGAACCGAAGTTCCGGATGTCCAGCAGGTCCTGCTCGCTGCGCGTGATGAGCTCACCCACGGTGTGGATGCCCTCGCGCTTGAGGCAGTTGTACGAACGGACGGTGAAGTCGAGGTCCTCGATCGCCAGCGCCAGGTCGGCGGCCAGCTGCTCGTCGACCGGCGACGGGCCGATGTCGATGCCCTCGGCCTCGACGTTCAGCTCGCGAGCCAGACCGAACAGCTCGACCAGGGTGGACCCGGCCGACGCGATCGCGTCGCGCGGCAGGATCGACGACTTGGTCTCGACGTCGATGATCAGCTTGTCGAAGTCGGTGCGCTGCTCGACTCGGGTGGCCTCGACCTTGTACGTGACCTTCAGGACCGGGCTGTAGATCGAGTCGATCGGCATGCGGCCGATCTCCTCGTCGCCGGTCTTGTTCTGGACGGCCGAGACGTAGCCGCGGCCACGCTCGACGACCAGCTCGATCTCGAGACGACCCTTGTCGTTGAGCGTCGCGATGTGCAGGTCCGGGTTGTGGACCTCGACGCCGGCCGGGGGCGTGATCGCGGCGGCGGTGACGTCACCGCCACTCTCGGCACGCAGGTACATGACGACGGGCTCGTCGATGGTCGACGAGACCACGAGGTTCTTCAGGTTGAGGATGATCTCGGTGACGTCCTCGGTGACGCCCTCGACGGTCGAGAACTCGTGGAGGACACCGTCGATCTTGATCGAGGTGACGGCCGCACCCGGGATCGACGACAGCAGCGTACGACGCAGCGAGTTGCCGAGGGTGTAGCCGAAGCCCGGCTCGAGGGGCTCGATGACGAACCGCGAACGGAACTCGTCGACGACCTCTTCGGACAGGACGGGGCGCTGGGCGATCAGCATGGTTCTTCCTTTCCGGACCCCCCGCTATTTGAGGGCCGGGTTGTGGGATGTGAAGAAGGAATCAGATCTTCGAGTAGTACTCGACGATGAGCTGTTCCTGGATCGGCACGACGATCTGCTCGCGGACCGGGCGCTGGTGCACCAGGATGCGGCCACGGTCGGGCGAGACGTCGAGCCAGCCGGGGACGACGTCCTGGTCGTGGGTCTCACGCGCGACGATGAACGGCGTCGTGTCCAGGCTCTTGGCCTTGACGTCGATGATGTCGTGCTTGCTGACCTGGAACGAGGGGATGTTCGTCTTCACGCCGTTGACCAGGAAGTGACCGTGGGTCACCAGCTGGCGGGCGTGACGGCGGGTGCGGGCGAGGCCGGCACGGTAGACGACGTTGTCGAGGCGGCTCTCGAGCAGGCTCAACAGGTTGTCACCGGTCTTGCCGGGACGACGCGACGCGGTCTCGTAGTACTTGCGGAACTGCTTCTCCAGAACGCCGTAGGTGTAACGCGCCTTCTGCTTCTCCTGCAGCTGGGTGCGGTACTCCGACTCCTTGACGCGGGCGCGGCCATGCTGGCCGGGCGCGTACGGACGACGCTCGAAGGCCTTGTCCCCACCAACGAGGTCGACGCCGAGACGGCGCGACTTCTTCGTGAGGGGTCCGGTGTAACGGGCCATGGTGTATTACTCCTGAAAGTCGATCGCGAACGTCAGAGACGACGGTGCTTGGGCGGACGGCAGCCGTTGTGGGGGCTGGGGGTCACGTCGGAGATGGTGCCGACCTCGAGGCCGATACCGCTGAGCGACCGGATCGCCGTCTCGCGGCCCGAACCCGGACCCTTGACGAAGACGTCGACCTTCTTCATGCCGTGCTCCATCGCCTGACGGCCGGCAGCCTCGGCGGCCATGCCGGCGGCGTACGGCGTCGACTTGCGCGAGCCCTTGAAGCCGACGGTTCCGCCGGAGGCCCACGCGATCACAGCACCACTGGGGTCGGTGATCGTCACGTGCGTGTTGTTGAACGTGCTCTTGATGTGGGCCTCGCCCTGAGCGACGTTCTTCTTTTCCTTGCGGCGCACCTTCTTGGCGCCGGAGTTCTTGGGGGGCATCGGCTACCTCACTTCTTCTTTCCGGCCACGGTGCGCTTGGGACCCTTGCGGGTACGCGCGTTGGTCTTGGTGCGCTGCCCACGGACGGGCAGGTGCGCACGGTGACGGCGGCCCTGGTAGGAGCCGATCTCCATCTTGCGGCGGATGTCCGCGGTGACCTCGCGGCGCAGGTCACCCTCGACCTGGTAGTTCGCCTCGATGTGGTCACGCAGAGCGACGAGCTGGTCGTCGTTCAACTCGTGGACGCGGGTGTTGGGGTCGATGCCGGTGGCGGCGAGGGTGTCGACCGCACGCGTGCGGCCGATCCCGAAAATGTACGTGAGTGCGATCTCGATGCGCTTTTCGCGCGGGAGATCCACTCCGACGAGGCGTGCCATGTGCTGGCAGTTCCTTTCGGTTCAGCAGAGGTGTCGTCACCTGGGGCGTCTCGATCGCCTCGATCGAGCTCCGGCCTCTGCGCCGGAGGTAGCGCTCCCCGCGAGGGGAGCGAGCCGTCAGGTGTTCAGGGTGCTGCGGTGAAGAAGTTCTGGAATCAGCCCTGGCGCTGCTTGTGGCGCGGGTTCTCGCAGATCACCATGACGCGGCCGTGGCGACGGATCACCTTGCACTTGTCACAGATCTTCTTCACGCTCGGGTTGACCTTCATCAGAGAAACTCTCTTCGGTACGAACTGAACGTGTGGTGTATTGAGTTGTGGGTTGCTACCGGTGATCGCTCACTTGTAGCGGTAGACGATCCGTCCGCGACTGAGGTCGTAGGGCGAGAGTTCCACCACGACCCGGTCCTCGGGGAGGATTCGGATGTAGTGCTGACGCATCTTGCCGCTGATGTGCGCGAGGACCTTGTGGCCGTTGGCCAGCTCCACGCGGAACATCGCGTTGGGCAGGGCCTCGACGACCGCGCCCTCCATCTCGATGACGCCTTCTTTTTTCGCCATACTCCTCAACTTCTTCGTCTCGACTACTCGACCCCGCACGCACGTGTCCCCGCCCGTTCTCACGGGTCCCGATGGGCATGGGGATACGGACCTGACAAGGCCGACACACAAGTCTACGCCGATGAGGGGTACGGACTCAAATCGGGCTGGTACCGCGGTCAGGTCCGGCCCAGTCCGGTGATGAGGGCACGGTGGAACGCGCTGCCGCGGGCGAGCGTGTCGACGCCGACCTTCTCGTTCGGCGCGTGGATCGAGTCGCGCTGGGCGCGGGTCATCCGCAGTGGCGCGAACCGGTACACCGAATCGCTGATCCGGGTGAAGTGGCGTGAGTCGGTTCCGCCGGTCTGGACGTACGGGACCACCCGGATCGCCGGGTCCAGCGCGGCGATCGCGGCGCCGAGCGCCGCCCACGCGTCGTTGTCCGTGCGCGAGACCGGCGGCGGGTCCTCGCCGTCGATCCGCTCGATCTCGACGTCGAGTCCGCGCAACAGCCGCTCCAACCGGGCCCGCAGCTTCTCGCGGGTGTCCCCCACCGCGAGGCGCACGTTGACGTTCGCCCGGGCCTCGGTGGCCAGCACGTTGCGGGCCGGACTGCCGCTGACCTGGGTGACGGCCATGGTCGTGCGCACCATGGCGGCGGTCTCCTTGCCGAGCCGGCTCAGCACCTCGGCGACCGGACGGTTCGCGCGGCCGGCGCGGCGCAGGACCGCTCCCACGGGTCGCGGCACGAGGTCGGCCAGCGTGTCCAGCATCTGCAGGACGGGATCGGACAGGTGGGGCGTCGCGGGATGCTCCTCGATCCGCACGATCGCGCGGGCCAGCCGCGCCGTGGCCCCGTTCTTCGCCGGGGTCGACGCGTGGCCGCCGCCGCCACGGGCCAGCAGGCCCACGTCGGTCGTGCCCTTCTCGACGATCGCGACCATCGCCATCAGACCGTCGATGCCGGGCAGCGCGTCGTCGACGATCGCCCCGCCCTCGTCCGAGACGAGCCAGGGTCGCACCTCGAGCGACTGCAGGTGACCGACGACCTCCGCGGCCCCGTGGCCGAAGACCTCTTCGTCGGCGCCGAAGGACAGCCATACGTCACGGGCGGGACTGAACCCCTCGGCGAGCAGCGACTCGACGGCCTCGGCGATGCACACCAGCGGGCCCTTGTCGTCGAGGGCTCCGCGACCGTGCACGAACCCGTCGGCGATCTCGCCGGAGAACGGATCGCGGTCCCACTGCTCGGCCGGCGCGGGGACGACGTCGTAGTGGGCCATCAGGACCAGGGGGCGCTCGGCGGTCAGGCCGGGCCAGCGGAACAGCAGCGAGCCACCCTCGAACCGGGTCAGCTCCAGCTCGGCGTGCAGTCCCGGGTAGAGCCGGGCGAACGTCTCGCGGAATCGCACGAACTCGGCCTCGTCGCGCTCGTCGGGTGCCGACACGGTCCGGCACGCGATCAGCTCGGAGAGTCGTTCCGCCACGGTCGTCATGCCGTCAGCTCCTCGAGGCCGGCCGGGTCGGCGAACGCGAGCCGCGGCACGAAGTTCAGCAGGACGGCGGCGACGAACGCCGTGGCGGAGCAGACGATCCACACGGTGTAGTAGCCGCTGAGGGAGGCCGCCGTGGCGTGGGTGGCGCCCGCCGCCAGCGCGACCCCGAAGACGCACGAGGCGAACGAGCCGCCGATCGTCTTCGTGGTGTTGGTCAGTCCGGTCGCGACGGCGGTCCGGCCCTCGGGGGCCGCCGCGGCAGCGGCGGCCGGGAGCGCCGCGACGAGCGCACCGGAGCCGAGTCCGGCGACGACCATGCAGACCGCCATCTGCGCGACGGAGTGGTGCAGGACCACGAGAGCGCCGTAGCCGGTGCCGACCAGCAGGGTCGCGCCGATGAGGCAGTTGCGCGGACTGAATCGCTGGCTGATCCGCGCGAACAGCAGCGCGCCCACGAGCAGCGACAGGACGTAGCCGCCGATCAGGGGCGCCACGGACGTCGCGTCCAGGCCGAGGCCGAAGCCGTGCTCGTCGGGGTCGGTCTGGGCGAAGGTCGACAACGGGATCTGCGCGCCGAGGACGCTCACGCCGAACAGCAGCGCGGTCAGCTGCACGGGCCACATGGACGACTGCCGCATGACCCGCAGGTCGATGATCGGGTCGGGCGTCCGCAGCTCGTACCTGGCGAACGGGACGAGGAGCGCGGCACCGAGCACGATCGCGAGCCACGGCCAGGCCGAGCCCACGCCGACCAGCCGCACGAGGGACAGTCCGCCCGTGACCAGCACGAGGCTCGCACTGAGCATCAGCAGGCCGGCGCCGTCGAGGCTCCCCGCCTGCCGCTCGTGGCGGTCCGGCACGAACAGCACGATGACGACCACGACGCCGGTGGTGAGGATCGCGGGCACCGCGAGCACGAGCCACAACGGGTCGAAGGCGGCCGAGGCGGCACCGGCCGACAGGGCTCCGGCGATCGCCCCGGCCTCGAGCGCGGCCACGATGATGCCGGTCGCGCGGCGGGTCGCGGCGGCGCGGTTCTCCAGGCCGAGCGCGCGCCGGTGGATGAGCGCGACCTCGAGCGGCAGCCACACCGTGAAGACGCCCTGCAGCGCCCAGAACACGAGGTACGTCGTGAAGGTCGTCGACAGCGCGATCCCCCACGTGGCGACGGCGGTCAGCACGGCCGACCAGACGAGCACGCGCTGGTGCCCGAGCAGGTCGCCGAGCTTCGCCAGCGGCGGCACGCACAGCGCCGAGAGCAGCAGCTGGGCCGCCTCGAACCAGTTGACGTCGGCATCGTGGATCGACAGGTGGCGGGCGATGTCGGTGGCCAGTGGCGTGTAGTACCCCTGCAGGAATCCGCTCACGAACTCCACGAAGACGAGTGCCCCGACCAGGCTGGCGCCGACGGTCGCGGCTCTGTTGCGGGTCATGGAGGTCACCGTAGCCGCAGGCGTCCCCGCCCGCCTCAGCCGATCGCGGCGACGGCGGCCTCGGCGGCTGTCTCGATCGCGGACCGGCGTGTGGACGACGAGGCCGGGTCCGCGTCCGCGGTGCCCATCGAGGTTGACATCGCGACGCCACCGACCACGATTCTCCTCGCCGCCGCCATCACCCCACGGACCCGCCTCGTCATGACTCGAGGGTGTCGCCGCAGTCTCGGTGGCTCGCATGACGGGCCTGTGGCCCACCTGTCAGCCGGCCGGCGAGCCCGGCCGGCGGCTCAGACGCTCAGGCCACGGCGGCGGTCGATGAGCCGCGACAGCACGATCGAGGTCTCGGTCCGGGTCACGCTGTCGGTCTCGATGCGCAGCCGCTCGAGTGCTCGCTCGAGGTCGCGCACGTCCTCGACGACGAGGTGCAGGATCGCATCGGCCGCGCCCGAGACCGTCGCGGCGGCGTGCACCTGCGGCACCTTGAGGAACGCATCGCGCAGCACGTCGGGCGAGATCGTGCCCTGACAGTGCAGTTCCACGTAGGCCTCGGTGGTCCAGCCGCGGTGGTGCGGATCGACCACGACCGTGAACCCGCTGATGACGCCTTCGTCGACGAGACGGTCGACCCGGCGCTTCACGGCCGGCGCGGAGAGCCCCACTCGCGCTCCGAGCGTCGCGTAACTGGCCCGACCGTCCTCGGTCAGGGCCTCCAGCAGTCCACGGTCGATGTCGTCGAGCACCATGCACGCAAGATACCAAGTCTGGGCGTCTTCAGAACGCAAGAAACCGATCTTCGTAAGTCAACATTCGGATTCGGCGTTCCTTGTGGCGCGCCCCTAGCATCGATTCATTGCATCCGCGGAGGGAGACCCATGGCCACGACACTGACCGCCGTCGCTCCGGTCGTGCACCGCCGCGCCCGCGCCCGCCACTACGTGATGTGTCCGCCCACGCAGTTCGACGTCGTCTATGCGATCAATCCGTGGATGGATCCCACGGCGCCGGTCGACCGGGCCCTCGCGGTGCGCCAGTGGGAGTCGCTGCGCGACGTCTACGTCGGTCTGGGTCACCGGGTCGACGTGCTGCCCGCGGCCGCCGGTCTGCCCGACATGGTCTTCGCCGCGAACGGTGCGGTGTCCGTCGGCTCGCGCACGTACGGCGCCGCGTTCGCGTTTCCCCAGCGTCAGCCCGAGGCCCACGCCCACGTCGACTTCCTGCGGGCCGGCGGGCGCACCGTCACCCGTCCCGAGCACGTCAACGAGGGCGAGGGCGACTTCCTCGTGCTCGCCGACGCGGTGCTCGCCGGCACCGGGTTCCGCACCACGCTCGACGCCCACGCGGAGGCCGCGCGCGTCCTGCGGCGGCCGGTGGTCTCGCTCGAGCTCGTGGATCCGCGCTTCTACCACCTCGACGTCGCACTCGCGGTGCTCGACGACGGCGCCGGCGACTCCCCCGCCGACATCGCCTGGTTCCCGGGAGCCTTCAGCGCGGCGAGCCGGCGCACGCTGCGGCGACTCTTCCCCGGATCCCTGGAGTGCGCCGAGGCCGATGCGCTCGCCTTCGGGTTGAACCTCGTCAGCGACGGCGGGAACGTCGTCCTGCCGCGGCAGGCCTCGGCTCTCGCCAGAGCGCTCGACGAGCGGGGCTACGTCCCGGTCCCGGTGGATCTCTCCGAGCTGCTCAAGGGCGGCGGCAGCGTGAAGTGCTGCACCGCCGAACTGCACCGCTGAGCTGCGGCCCTCGGTCGGCGCGATCCGATCAGGCGTCGTCGGTGGCGTCGACGTTGACCACGAGCCACGCGCCGTCGACCTCCTGCAGGTCCCACGTGTCGTCGGAGCCGTCGGCCCACGTCACCGTGGCGAACCCGCTGTCGTCGATGACGTCCGCCGCGATCCTCACCAGGGCGAGGTCGTTGCCGCCGGCGCTCCACTGACCCTCGGCCGCGTGCACGTCGCCGCACTCGACCTGCTCGGGAAGCAGGACCCTGCGCTTGACCGCCGCGCAGTTGCCGGCGTCGGCGGCGAGCAGGTAGCCACGCAGCGCCTTCTCCGCGGCCTTCTTCTGCGCCGGATCGACCGAGGGGTGGGGCTCGGAGGGCTCGACCTCACCACTGGGCTCGGCGTCGATCGTCGTGGACGCCGAGGCGGTCGGCTCCTCGCCCCGATCGGCGCAGCCGGTGACGAGGGTCGCCAGCAGGACCCCGAGGACGACGAGCAGCGCGCGCATGTCCCCAGTGTCCTCCGACGGACCACACGGCGCGCCGATCCGGGGCCGCGCGGCGCCCACGGGTACCGCAGTGAGTCAGGCCGGTTCGGCGCAGGGCACACCGAGCGCGGCGAGGCGGGCGGCGCCACCGTCGATCGCCGTCAGCACCCACACGCCCTCGTCGGTGACCGTGATCGTGTGCTCGTGGTGGGCGGCCCACGTGCCGTCGGTCGTGACGGCGGTCCAGTCGTCCTCGAGGATCTCGGCGCGCGAGGTGCCGAGCGTGACCATCGGCTCGATGGCGAGCGCCATGCCCAGCGCGATCTTCGGGCCCTTGCCGCGGCGTCCGGCGTTCGGCACGTCGGGCGCCATGTGCATCTGCGACCCGATCCCGTGACCGGTGAAGCCCTCCGTGATCCCGTAGCGACCCTGGGACTTCACGTACGACTCGACCGCATGCGAGATGTCGCCGATCCTGCCGCCGAGTCGCGCGGCGGCGATCCCGCGCCACAGCGACTCCTCGGTGACCCGGTTCAGCTCGGCCACGTCGGGCGCGATGTCGCCGACGGGGACGCTGATCGCGGCATCGCCGTGCCAGCCGTCGACGACCGCGCCGAAGTCGATGGAGACCAGGTCACCCTCGGCCAGCACGCGCCCGCCGGGGATGCCGTGGACGATCTCGTCGTTGACCGACGCGCAGATCACGCCCGTGAAGCCGTGGTAGCCCAGGAAGTTCGAGGTCGCACCCTCGGCGGCGAGCCGCTCGCGGGCGAGCGCGTCGAGGTCGCCGGTCGAGACGCCCGGCGCGACCGCCGCGCGCAGCACCTCGAGGGTGCGGCCGACGACCAGACCGGCCTGGCGCATCGACGCCAGCTGCTCCGGAGTCTTGATCTCGATCGACTCACCGAACATCGGTGACCTCCAGCCGGCTCAGGCGGGCAGGGCGTCGATGATGCGGGCTCCGACCTCGTCGGGCGTGCCCATGCCGTCGACCTCGATCAGGAGGCCGCGATCACGGTAGACCGCGAGCAGCGGAGCCGTCTCGGCCTTGTAGACGTCCTGGCGGTGCCGGATGACCTCTTCGGTGTCGTCTGTGCGGCCACTGACCTTCGCCCGCTCGAGCAGCCGACCGATCAGCTCCTCCTCGTCGACCGTCAGCGCCACGACACCGTCGAGCTTGCTGCCGATGCCGGACAGGATCTCGTCGAGCTTCGCGACCTGGTCGAGCGTGCGCGGGTAGCCGTCGAGCAGGAAGGAGTCCTTCGCGTCGTCCTGGGCGAGCCGGTCGGCCACCATCGCGTTGGTGACCTCGTCGGGCACGTACTCACCCGCATCCATGTAGCGCTGCGCCGTCGTGCCGAGCTCGGTCTGCTGCGCCACGTTCGCGCGGAAGATGTCGCCGGTCGAGATGTGCGCGCCGTCGATGCGAGCGGCCAGGGCGACGGCCTGCGTGCCCTTGCCTGCACCGGGCGGACCCATGATGAGGAGTCGCATTACTTGAGGAACCCTTCGTAGTTGCGCTGCTGCAACTGGCTCTCGATCTGCTTCACCGTGTCGAGGCCGACGCCCACGATGATGAGGATCGTCGTACCGCCGAACGGGAAGTTCTGGTTCGCGCCCACGAGGGCGATCGCCAGCATCGGGATCAGTGCGATGAGACCAAGATAGAGGGCTCCGGGTGCGGTGATGCGCGAGAGCACGTACGCGAGGTAGTCCTGGGTCGGCTTGCCGGCCCTGATGCCCGGGATGAAGCCGCCGTACTTCTTCATGTTGTCGGCGACCTCCTCGGGGTTGAAGGTGATCGACACGTAGAAGTACGTGAAGAACACGATCAGCGAGAAGAACAGGATCATGTAGTACGGGTGGTCGCCCTTGACGAGGTGGGCGTTGATCCAGTCCGCCATCCCCGAGTCGGGGTTGAAGTTGACGTACAGCGCCGGCAGGTACAGCAGGCTCGAGGCGAAGATGACCGGGATGATGCCGGCCTGGTTGACCTTGAGCGGGATGTACGTCGACGAGCCGCCGAACATCCGTCGGCCGACCATCCGCTTGGCGTACTGGACCGGGATGCGGCGCTGGGCCTGCTCGATGAAGATGACCAGCACGACGACCGCGAGGCCGACGGCCACGACGATCGCGAAGGTGGTCCAGCCGCGGCTCTGGCGGATGTTCCACATCGAGCCGGGGAAGGTCGCGACGACCTGCGTGAAGATCAGGATCGACATGCCGTTGCCGACGCCGCGGTCGGTGATGAGCTCGCCGAGCCACATGATGACGGTCGTACCGGCGACCATCGTGATGACGATCAGCAGGAAGAACGCGATGCTGTCGGGGTGGTACAGCAGGTCGAGGTTGCACGCGCCGGCGAACAGCTGGCCGCTGCGCGCCAGGGCCACGATGCCGGTGGCCTGCAGGATCGCGAGGCCGACCGTGAGGTAGCGGGTGTACTGGGTGATCTTCGTCTGACCGGCCTGACCCTCCTTCTTGAGGGCCTCCAGTCGCGGGATCACCACGACGAGCAGCTGCAGGATGATGCTCGCGGTGATGTACGGCATGATGCCGAGCGCGAACACCGTCAGCTGCAGCAGCGCACCGCCGGAGAAGACGTTGATGAGGGCGAACAGGCCGGCGTTCTCGCCGCCGGAGGCCGCCTGCACGCACTCGCGCACGTTGGCCATGTTCACACCGGGCGCCGGGAGCGTCGAGCCCATCCGGAAGAGCACGATGATCCCCAGCACGAAGAGCAGCTTGCGACGCAGATCAGGTGTCCTGAATGCGTTCACGAAGACTCTGAGCACGGGTTTTCCTCCCCTTCACGGCAGACGCCGTATGACTGTAACAGTGCGCGAAACGGGCGGATTCTCCGCATGGGGAGAACCCGCCCGCTCACGCTGTGGTGATGGCGTTCCGTCAGGCGACGGTGACCGAGCCGCCAGCGGCCTCGATCTTGGTCTTGGCCGAGGCCGACACCTTGTCGACGGTCACCTGGACCGCGACGTCGATGTCACCGGAGCCGAGCACCTTGACCGGCTGGCCCTTGCGGACCGCGCCCTTCTCGACGAGCGAGGCCGTGTCGACGGCGCCACCCTCGGCGAAGAGCTCGGCGATCCGGCCCACGTTGACGACCTGGTACTCGACCCGGAACGGGTTCGTGAAGCCCTTGAGCTTCGGCAGGCGCATGTGCAGCGGGATCTGGCCACCCTCGAAGCCGGCCGACACCTGGTAGCGGGCCTTGGTGCCCTTGGTGCCACGACCGGCGGTCTTGCCCTTGGAGCCCTCGCCGCGACCCACACGGGTCTTGGCGGTCTTGGCTCCCGGGGCGGGACGCAGGTGATGCAGTTTGAGCGTCATGTCAGTCGACCTCCTTGACTGAGACGAGGTGCGGGATGGTGTTGACCATGCCGCGGATCTCCGGACGGTCCTCGACGACCTTGACGTCGCCGATCCGCTTGAGGCCGAGCGAACGCAGCGTGTTGCGCTGATTCTGCTCGCGACCGATGCCGGACTTGACCTGGGTCACTTCGAGCTTGCCCATCAGACGGTCACCTCCGAGGGAGCCTCGGCCGCCGGAGCAGCCTTGCCCGCCTTGAGCAGCGCCGCCGGAGCGACGTCCTCGACGGCGAGGCCGCGACGCGCCGCGACCGACTCGGGCGACTCGAGCGCCTTCAGCGCCGCCACCGTCGCGTGGACGATGTTGATCGCGTTCGACGAGCCGAGCGACTTGCTGAGGATGTCGTGGACACCGGCAGCCTCGAGCACGGCGCGGACCGGGCCACCGGCGATGACGCCGGTACCGGGGGACGCCGGGCGCAGGAAGACGACGCCGGCCGCCTTCTCACCCTGCACGGGGTGCGGGATGGTGCCCTGGATGCGCGGGACGCGGAAGAAGTTCTTCTTCGCCTCCTCGACACCCTTGGCGATCGCGGTCGGGACCTCCTTGGCCTTGCCGTAGCCGACACCGACCTGGCCGTCGCCGTCACCGACGATCACCAGAGCGGTGAAGCTGAAGCGGCGGCCGCCCTTGACGACCTTGGCCACACGGTTGATCGTGACGACCTTCTCGATGTAGTTGGACTTCTCGGCGTTGCGGTCGCCGCGGCCTCCGCGACGGTCGCCACCCTGACGGCGCGTGCTCATGCAGCACTCCCCTTGTTGATCGTGCCAAAGATGTTGTTGGTCATCAGAACTCCAGTCCGCCCTCGCGGGCACCGTCGGCGAGGGCCGCGACGCGACCGGCGTACTTGTTGCCGGCGCGGTCGAAGACCACGGCCTCGATGCCGGCGGCCTTGGCGCGGTCGGCGACGAGCTCGCCGACCTTCTTGGCCTTGGCCGTCTTGTCGCCGTCGAGCGTGCGCAGGTCCGCCTCCATGGTGGAGGCCGAGGCCAGCGTGCGGCCCTCGAGGTCGTTCACGACCTGGGCGACGATGTGCTTGCTGGACCGAGTGACGACGAGGCGAGGACGCTCCGCCGAACCCTGGACCTTCTTGCGGCCGCGGATCTGGCGGCGCTGACGCGACGCGACGCGACCGGCCGTGTGCTTGGCGTGCTTGATCGAGATTGCCATGGCTTACTTACCAGCCTTTCCAGCCTTGCGCAGGATGCGCTCGCCGGCGTAGCGGACGCCCTTGCCCTTGTACGGCTCGGGCTTGCGGATCTTGCGAATGTTCGCGGCGACCTCGCCCACGGCCTGCTTGTCGATACCCGACACGGTGAGCTTGGTCGGGCCCTCGACGGTGAACGTGATGCCCTCGGGCGCCGTGAACGGCACCGGGTGGCTGAAGCCGAGGTTGAGCTCGATCTCCGACGGGCCCTTGGGGAGCACGCGGTAGCCGACGCCCACGATCTCGAGCTTCTTCTCGTAGCCCTCGGTGACACCGACGACCATGTTGTTGACCAGCGTGCGGCTCAGGCCGTGAAGGGCCTTGCTGCGACGCTCGTCGTCCGGACGCTCCACCGCGAGCGAGCCATCCTCGTCCTTGCGGACGGTGATGGGCTCGGCGACCACGTGCGAGAGCTGGCCCTTGGGGCCCTTGACCGTGACGGTCTGGCCGTCGATCGAAACCTCGACACCCGACGGAACGGCGACGGGGATCTTGCCGATGCGTGACATCTGTTCAGACTCCCTTCGTCACCAGACGTAGGCGAGGACTTCCCCGCCCACTCCGTTGGTGTTGGCCTGACGGTCGGTCAGCAGACCCTGGCTGGTGGAGATGATCGCCACCCCCAGGCCGCCGAGAACCTTGGGCAGGTTGTTGGACTTGGCGTAGACCCGCAGGCCCGGCTTGCTGATGCGGCGGATGCCGGCGATCGAGCGCTCGCGGTGCGGGCCGTACTTGAGGGTGATGGTCAGCGTCTTGCCGACCTCGCCCTCGGCGGGATCGGCGGTGGCGTAGTCGGTGATGTAGCCCTCCTGCTTGAGGATGGCGGCGACGCCCTCCTTGAGCTTGGAGTGCGGCATCGTCACCGCATCGTGGTACGCCTGGTTGCCGTTGCGGACACGCGTCAGCATGTCCGCGATCGGATCGGTCATCGTCATTTCGTGTGTTTCCGTTTCTCGCTGCGGTTTCGCACCTCGTCCGGGCAGAGTCAACAGACTGGGCCGTGGGAGGGGACCTACTGCGGGTAGGTGGTTTTCTTTACCAGGAGCTCTTGGTCACGCCGGGCAGCTCGCCGCGGTGCGCCATCTCCCGCAGGCAGATACGGCACAGGCCGAACTTGCGGTAGACGGAACGCGGACGGCCGCAGCGCTGGCAGCGCGTGTAGCCGCGGACGCCGAACTTCGGCGTACGGGACTGCTTGACCTTCAGACCGGTCTTCGCCATGTCAGTTCTCCTTGTACGGGAAGCCGAGCAGCTTGAGCAGCGCGCGACCTTCGTCGTCGTTGGTGGCCGTCGTGACGACGGTGATGTCCATGCCCCGGCTGCGATCGATCTTGTCCTGGTCGATCTCGTGGAACATGACCTGCTCGGTCAGGCCGAACGTGTAGTTGCCCCGGCCGTCGAACTGCTTGGGCGACAGCCCGCGGAAGTCGCGGATACGCGGCAGCGCGAGCGTCAGCAGGCGGTCGAGGAACTCCCACATGCGGTCGCCGCGCAGCGTGACGTGCGCACCGATCGGCATGCCCTCACGCAGCTTGAACTGCGCGATCGACTTGCGGGCCCGGGTGACCTGCGGCTTCTGGCCGGTGATGGCCGTGAGGTCCGCGATGGCACCCTCGATGAGCTTGCCGTCGCGGGCCGCCTCACCGACGCCCATGTTGACGACGATCTTGGTCAGGCCGGGGACCTGCATGACGTTGTCGTGCTGGAACTGCTCACGCAGCGCCGGCAGGATCTCCTCGCGGTACTTCGCCTTGAGGCGAGGTCCCGTGGTGGTTTCCGTGGCCATGTCAGATCTCCTTTCCGGTCTTGCGGCTGATGCGGGTCTTGGTGCCGTCGATCACGGCCGAGCCGACCTTCGTGGTGGTCTTGCCACCGTCGGCGTCGACGACGAGCATCACGTTCGACACGTGGATCGGCGCCTCGGCGGTGATGATGCCACCCTCGGCACCGGTCTGGCCGGCGCGCGTGTGCTTCTGCACGCGGTTGACACCCTCGACGATGATGCGATCGTCACCGCCGTTCTTGGGGGCGACGACGGCAATGACCTTGCCCTCGACACCCTTGTCCTTGCCGGCGATGACCTTGACCTGGTCACCCTTGCGAATACGGGCCATCTCAGAGCACCTCCGGAGCAAGCGAGATGATGCGCATGAACTTCTTGTCGCGCAGCTCACGGCCGACAGGGCCGAAGATGCGCGTTCCGCGCGGATCGCCGTCGGCCTTGAGGATGACGGCGGCGTTCTCGTCGAACTTGATGTACGAGCCGTCCGGACGACGGCGCTCCTTGACGGTGCGCACGACGACCGCCTTGACGACATCGCCCTTCTTGACGTTGCCGCCGGGGATCGCGTCCTTGACGGTGGCGACGATCGTGTCGCCGATCCCGGCGTAGCGGCGACCGGAGCCACCGAGAACGCGGATGCAGAGGATCTCCTTGGCACCCGTGTTGTCGGCGACCTTGAGTCGCGACTCCTGCTGAATCATCTGTCTCTCACTTCGCCTTCTCGAGGATCTCCACGACGCGCCAGCGCTTCGTGGCCGACAGCGGACGCGTCTCCGTCAGACGGACACGGTCGCCGACGCCGGCCGCGTTGGCCTCGTCGTGGGCCTTCAGCTTGATGTTGCGACGCAGCACCTTGCCGTACAGCGGGTGCTTGAAGCGCTCCTCGATGCTGACGACGACGGTCTTGTCCATCTTGTCGCTGACGACCAGGCCCTCGCGGACCTTGCGGGGGGTACGGTCGTTGGTCATTTCCTGGTCCTTCGTGCTCATGCCTCGACCCCTTCGATGATGCCGAGCTCGCGCTCACGCAGCACCGTGTAGATGCGCGCGATGTCCTTGCGCACCGTACGCAGGCGCGCGGTGTTGTCGAGCTGACCGGTGGCGTTCTGGAAGCGCAGGTTGAACAGCTCCTCCTTCGCCTCCTTCAGCTTCACGGCCAGGTCATCGGCGGTGAGGTCGCGGAGTTCTGTGGCGTTGCTCATCAGAGGTCTCCTGTCTCTCGGGTGATGAAGCGGGCCTTCATCGGCAACTTGTGGATCGCGCGGCGCATGGCCTCGCGGGCGACGTCCTCGGGAACACCCGAGAGCTCGAACATGACGCGGCCGGGCTTGACGTTGGCGACCCACCACTCGGGCGAGCCCTTGCCCGAGCCCATGCGGGTCTCGGCCGGCTTCTTCGTCAGCGGACGGTCCGGGTAGATGTTGATCCAGACCTTGCCGCCACGCTTGATGTGACGGGTCATGGCGATACGGGCGGACTCGATCTGGCGGTTGGTCACGTAGTGACCCTCGACCGCCTGGATGCCGAAGTCACCGAAGGCGAGCTCCGTGCCACCCTTGGCAACGCCACGCCGCTTGGGGTGGTGCTGCTTGCGGTACTTGACGCGACGGGGCATCAACATCAGGACTCAGCTCCTTCCGGCGCCGCAGCGGGAGCGGCGGCAGCGGCCTCGGCCGGAGCCGAGGCGGCGGGGGCGCCGTCACGAGCGGGACGACGGGCGCCGCCACGCTCACCACGGCCGGGACGACGGCTGCCCGGAGCGGCCGCGCGACGGGCCGCCTCGGCCTCGCGCTCGGCCCGGGTACCGGCGACCTCGCCCTTGTAGATCCAGACCTTCACGCCGATGCGGCCGAAGGTCGTCTTGGCCTCGTAGAAGCCGTAGTCGACGTCAGCGCGCAGCGTGTGCAGCGGGACGCGACCCTCGCGGTAGAACTCCGAGCGGCTCATCTCGGCGCCGCCGAGACGACCCGAGCACTGGATCCGGATGCCCTTGGCACCGGAGCGCATCGTGCTCTGCATCGCCTTGCGCATCGCGCGACGGAACTGCACGCGGCCGCTCAGCTGCTCGGCCACGCCCTGCGCGACGAGCTGGGCGTCCATCTCGGGCTGCTTGACCTCGAGGATGTTCAGCTGGACCTGCTTGCCGGTCAGCTTCTCCAGGTCGCCACGGATGCGGTCGGCCTCGGCGCCACGGCGACCGATGACGATGCCCGGGCGCGCCGTGTGGATGTCCACGCGGACGCGGTCGCGGGTGCGCTCGATCTCGACGCGGCTGATGCCGGCGCGGTCCATGCCCTTGGTCAGGAGACGACGGATCTTGACGTCCTCACCGACGTAGCTGGCGTACAGCTTGTCGGCGTACCAACGGCTCTTGTGATCGGTCGAGATGCCGAGGCGGAAGCCGTGCGGGTTGATCTTCTGACCCATGTCAGCGGCCCTTCTTCTCGTTGTCTGCGGGTTCGACGACCACCGTGAGGTGGCTCGTGCGCTTCAGGACGCGGTTGGCCGCACCCTTGGCGCGCGGACGCCAACGCTTCATCGTCGGGCCCTCGTCGACCATCACCTGGGTGATGACCAGGCTCGAGCGGTCGAGGCCCTCAGTGGTCTCGGCGTTCGCGGCGGCGGAGTCGACCAGCTTGTAGAAGTTCTCGGCCACGGCCTGCGGCTGGAACTTCAGCGAGGTCAGCGCGTCCTCGACGCGCGTTCCACGGATCAGGTTGGCGACACGACGCGACTTCTGCGGCGTGACGCGCACGAAGCGCGCCACGGCGAAGGCGCCGGGGGCGTCACCGAGCAGGCGCTCGCGGCGCGCGCTCACGTTGTCGCGGGTGGTGGCACTCATCGACGCTTCGCCTTCCGGTCGTCCTTCTCGTGGCCCTTGAACGTGCGGGTGGGAGCGAACTCCCCCAGCTTGTGGCCGACCATCGAGTCGGTGACGAACACGGGCACGTGCTTGCGGCCGTCGTGCACGGCGATCGTGTGTCCGATGAAGGACGGCAGGATCATCGAGCGGCGCGACCAGGTCTTGATCACGTTGTGGGTACCGGCCTCGTTCTGAGCGTCCACCTTCTTTTCGAGGTGGCCATCGATGAACGGGCCCTTCTTGAGACTGCGCGGCATGGTTCAGTCCTTCCTTACCGCTTGCCGGACTTGCGTCGGCGGACGATCATCTGGTCGCTGGCCTTGCGCTTGCGCGTACGGCCCTCGGGCTTGCCCCACGGGCTGACCGGGTGACGGCCGCCGGAGGTCTTGCCCTCACCGCCGCCGTGCGGGTGGTCGATCGGGTTCATGGCGACACCGCGGACGGTCGGGCGCTTGCCCTTCCACCGGTTGCGGCCGGCCTTGCCCCAGTTGATGTTCGACTGCTCGGCGTTGCCGACCTCGCCGATCGAGGCGCGGCAGCGAACGTCGACGTAGCGCATCTCGCCCGAGGGCAGGCGCAGCTGGGCGCGCGAGCCCTCCTTGGCGACGAGCTGCACCTTGACGCCGGCCGAGCGGCCCATCTTGGCGCCGCCGCCCGGACGCAGCTCGATCGCGTGGATCGTGGTGCCGACCGGGATGTTGCGCAGCGGCAGGTTGTTGCCGGGCTTGATGTCGGCGCCGACTCCGGCCTCGACGGTCATGCCCTGCTTCAGACCCTCAGGCGCGATGATGTAGCGCTTCTCGCCATCGGCGTAGTGCAGCAGCGCGATGCGGGCGGTGCGGTTCGGGTCGTACTCGATGTGAGCGACCTTGGCCGGCACGCCGTCCTTGTCGTACCGCTTGAAGTCGATGATCCGGTAGGCGCGCTTGTGGCCACCGCCCTGGTGACGGGTGGTGATGCGCCCCTGGTTGTTGCGGCCGCCCTTCTTGGGCAGCGGCTCGACCAGCGACTTCTCCGGCGTGGTGCGGGTGATCTCGGCGAAGTCCGCCACGCTCGAGCCGCGACGGCCCGGGGTGGTGGGCTTGTACTTGCGAATAGCCATGTCTTTTACTCAGTCCTCACTCAGGCCTGGGCGGAGAAGATGTCGATGCTCTGGCCGGCGGCCACGCTGACGACGGCGCGCTTGGTGTCCTTGCGCTTTCCGAGGCCGTTGCGGGTCCGACGAGCCTTGCCCTTGCGGTTGATCGTGTTCACCGACGTCACCTTGACCCCGAAGATCTCCTCGACGGCGATCTTGATCTGGGTCTTGTTGGCGTCCGGGTGGACCACGAACGTGTACTTGTTGTCGTCGAGCAGGCCGTAGCTCTTCTCACTGACGACGGGGGCGATCAGGATGTCGCGAGCGAACGCTCCGTGGTTGCTCATCAGTTCTCCTCCTGGGCCTCTTCGCCACCGGCCGGCGCGAAGCCGGCGGCCTCGGCGGAGTCGGTGGTGTCGAACCAGACCTCGGCGACCGTCTGGTCGTACCACTGGCTGGCCGGGGTGTGGTAGAGCTTCGAGTCCTCGTTGCCCTTGATGTCGTGACCCTTCGGCGCGTTGCCGCTGGCCAGCGGAGCCTTCGAACCCGGGCCGTACGGCTGGGTCTTCGTGGCGCCGGCCTTGGCATCACCGTCGGTCTCGGTCGCGGCCTTGGCCTCGACCTTCTCGGCAGGCTTCTCGGCGGCCTTCTTGGGGGCTGCCTTCTTCGCCGCCGGCTTGGCGTCCGTGACCTCGGTGGCCGCGGCGCTCAGCTTGACGGTCTCGGCACCCTCGGTCGAGCGCGCCGCGACGAACGCGTCGAACGCCGTCTTCGTGAAGACGATGTCGTCGGCCCGCAGCACGTCGTACGTGTTGAGCTGGTCGAACGGCAGCAGCGCGATGTTCTGCGCATTGCGCAGGCTCAGCGCGGTGACGGTGTCGTCACGATCGAGGACCACGAGCACGCGGGGACGCGAGGTCAGCCCGCGCACGGCGGCCAGGGCGGCCTTCGTGGAGGGCGACGTGCCGGTCACGATCGACTCGACGACGTGCACGCGACCGTTGCGGGCCCGATCGGTGAGGGCACCGCGCAGGGCGGCGGCCTTCATCTTCTTGGGCGTGCGCTGGTCGTAGCTGCGCGGCGTCGGGCCGTGGACCACGCCACCGCCGTTGTACTGGGGTGCGCGGATCGAGCCCTGACGGGCGCGGCCCGTGCCCTTCTGGCGGTACGGCTTCTTGCCACCGCCGGCAACCTCGCCGCGCGACTTGGTGTCGTGCGTGCCCTGACGGGCGGCGGCGAGCTGGGCGGTGACGACCTGGTGGATCAGCGGGATGCTGACACGGGCGTCGAAGATGTCGACGGGCAGGTCGACGTCAATGGTCTTGGTGGCCATGTCGGTCAGGCTCCCTTCGCAGCGGAGCGGATGACGACGAGCGCGCCCTTGGCCCCGGGCACGGCGCCCTTGACCAGGATCAGGCCGCGCTCGGTGTCGACCGCGTGGACGGTGAGGTTCTGGGTGGTGACCGTGTCGGTACCCATGTGACCCGCCATGCGCAGGCCCTTGAAGACGCGACCCGGGGTGGCGCAGCCACCGATCGAGCCGGGCTTGCGGTGGTTGCGGTGCGCACCGTGCGAGGCGGACACACCGGCGAAGCCGTGACGCTTCATGACGCCGGCGAAGCCCTTGCCCTTGCTGGTGGCGGTCACATCGACCTTGTCGCCGGTGGCGAAGATCTCGGGCGAGATCTCCTGGCCGACGGTGTAGTCGGCGACGGCCTCGGTGCGGATCTCGACGATGTGGCGGCGCGGCGTGACGCCGGCCTTCGCGAAGTGACCGGACTGCGGCTTGTTCAGCTTGCGTCCGTCGACCTCACCGAAGCCGAGCTGGATGGCGCTGTAGCCGTCCGTCTCGCGGGTGCGGACCTGGGTCACGACGTTGGTGGAGGCCTCGAGGACGGTGACCGGGACGACCCGGTTGTTCTCGTCCCAGACCTGGGTCATGCCGAGCTTGCGACCGAGGAGGCCGCGCGCGGTGAGAGTGCTGCTCATGTGTGTGCGTCTCCCCTCAGAGCTTGATCTCGATGTCGACACCGGCCGGCAGGTCGAGTCGCATGAGCGAGTCGACGGTCTTCGGCGTCGGGTCGATGATGTCGATGAGCCGCTTGTGGGTGCGCATCTCGAAGTGCTCGCGGCTGTCCTTGTACTTGTGCGGCGAACGGATCACGCAGAACACGTTCTTCTCCGTCGGCAGCGGCACGGGGCCGGCCACCTTGGCGCCGGTGCGGGTCACGGTGTCGACGATCTTCTTCGCCGACGAATCGATGACCTCGTGGTCGTAGGCCTTGAGCCGGATACGGATCTTCTGTCCCGCCATGCTCTCGCTCGTCCTTTACGTTCGTCTTTGCGTCGCCGTCCCCGGGTTCGGGGGTGGCATCGCCCCCCTGACTCCATTCCCCGAGGTCGGGCGTGTCGCGGCGCTGACGCGCACAGAGCTCACACACTTCTCGAGTTAGGTGGTTGGACCGGCTCCGCTCCGCGATGCAGGGCGGCTGGCCGGACAACACGGTCTCGGGATCGGCTTCGGCGTTGAGCCGGGCGTGAGTTCCCGACCGCTGAAGCCACCGCAACCATGCCGGGGCAACCTGACCATTCTGACAGACGCGGCAGGGCAAACACAAATCGGGTCACGACGGGAGCATGCGCCCGGCGTGTCAGCGGATTCACGGACTTCTCCGAACCGCCCTCGGCGGCCCGTCCGCGCGACTAGTGTGCGCTCGTGGGTTGGGCCGAGGAGACCGATTGCTGGTTGCAGCGCATGGTCTCCGTCGCGGTCTTCGTGCTCGCCGCGCTCACGGTCCGCGACCCGACCACGCTCACCGCGATCGTCGTCGGGCTCATGGTGCTGACCGGCCTGAGGCTGGTGACGACCCGCGGCAGTGCGCTCGACGTCGTGCTCATGCTCGGCGCCCTCGTCCTGCAGACGTTCGAGGAGCACCGGCTCCCCAGCGGGTCCGGGGGCGACTCCCATCCGGGCTACCTCGTGCTCGTCGCCGCGGTGCTCGTGACGCTCGCGGTGCTGCCTGCCGTGCGCGCGTGGATCGTCGTCGTGCTGCTCCTGGTCGTGTACGTCGTGACCCACATCGGTCGCGTCGAGCCGCTGGGCCTGGCCCTCGAGGTCATCGCCGCGGCGTCGACCGCGGCCGGGACGGCGACGGTGCTGTGGGGTTTGCGCCGGTCGGCCCGCCGCTCGGACGAGGCGGCCTCCCAGCAGCGCGACGTGCGCCGCGCCGCGGAGGACCGGCACGCCGCCACCGACGCGCTCCTCGCGGCACGTCGGCTGCTGCACGACCACCTGATCGGCGCGTTGGCGCTCATCCAGACCCGGTCCGACCCTCGTGTCGCCGCCACGGCCGCGGCGGCGGCGCTGACGGCCCTCGACTCGACCGCCCCCGGCAGCAGCGACGCGAGCTGGACGCTGTCGGGCTCGGAGTTGGGCATCGACGTCGCGATCGAGGCCCCGGACGGCGAGGTCGGTCAGGACCTGCCGCCGGCCGTCACGACGGCTCTGTTCGACGCGGCCCACGAGGCCCTGCGGAACGTCGTGCGCCATGCGGGCGTCGACACGGCGACCGTGCGGGTCAGCGGCGGCCCGAAGGACGTGACGATCGAGGTGATCGACCAGGGCGCGGGGTTCGACCTCGCGTCGGCCCGGGGGTTCGGCCTGGACGTCTCGGTGCGCTCCCGCGTCGCCGAGGTCGGTGGCACGACCGAGATCACGTCGGCCGTCGGCGAGGGCACGACCGTGCGCCTGCGCTGGTCCGCCTCCCCCCGCGGCAACCGCGACGCCGGCTCGCGCTGGATCGACCTGAGGACGGCCGTCGGCGACCTGCGCGTCATCGTGTGGGGCTATCCCGCCTTCCTGATGCTCGGGCAGGTGGCGATGCTCGCCGCCCATCCCGGCCCCCATCCCGCGGCGGCGCACCGGCTCGGCACCGTGGTCCTGGTGGCGAGCGTCGTCCTGCTGTGGCGAGCCGTGCGCGCTCCCCTCTCGCTGCCGCTCGTGTGGGGCTGCGTCCTCGTCCCGCCACCGGTCGTCGCGTTCGGACTGTTCCTGGCCGGTCCCGGGGCGCTGCTGGGATTCGAGTCGTGGATCGTGGGCCTGTGTGAGGTCCCGCTGGTCGTCCTGGCCCTCGTCGGCCCCGTGTGGAGCGTCGTGGGTGGCGCGGCCGCCTACTGCGGCGTCGTGCTGGCGTGGGCCCAGCACGATCCGACCCTGGGTCCGACGGACGTGCTCGCGGTCGCGACCCAGCCGGGCCTGCACGCGGCGATCTTCCTGATCTCGGCCTTCGCGATCGCCCGGGTCGGGAACGTCGCGACGCGCGCCCAGGAGGAGATGTCCCGTGAGGTCCTGGACAACCAGCGCCTCCAGCTGCGCCGCGCCTACCTGACCGAGCGCCTCGGCGAGGCCGAGTTCGAGGTGCGTGCACTGCTGCGCGACGTCGCCGCCGGGGACTCCGTCTCGACCGATCCCGCGGTGGCCAGACAGGCCGGCGTGCTGGCGCAGCGACTGCGCGACGAGCTCACCGCCCCGGGTGCGCTCGGCCGCGCCGCCCGGACGCTCGTCGACCATGCGCGGTGGTCGGGCACGTCCGTGGCACTGCGCACCGGGACGGTGACGCCCGCGGAGGTGGACGCGATCAGCGCCATCGTCGCGATCATCCTGCGCCCCCGGCTGCCCCGCGCGGTCGTGGTCACGCGGCGCGCGGACGGCCGGCCCGGGATCATCGTGACGATCTCGCCGACGCCCGAGCCGTCCCGGCGCGCCGAGCTCACGGCACTCAACGCGCACTGGGACGTCGCCCTGGACGGTGACGACGAGATCGCGCGGGTCCGGGTCGCTACTGGCGGTCCAGATGGCCTTCCTCACGAGCAGCGGTGACGAGGGCATGGGCGTTGCCCGCCTCGATCCCCCGCTCGCGATAGGCCGCGACCGCCCGGTTGAGGTGCTCGCGCACCGTCGACTCGCTGATCGCCAGACTTCGCGCGATCGCCCGGTAGGACAGGCCCTCGGAGATCTCCTGCAGGATCTGCACCTGGCGCGGCGACAGCCGCGTCACGAGTGACGCATCCGTCAGCAGGGCGTGGGCCAGGGCGCCCGAGCAGGCGAGCTCGCCCGACACGGCGTCACGGATCGCCGCGACGATCGTCTCGATCGGATCGACCTTGAGCACGAGGCCCGACGCTCCCGCGGCGACGGCGCGCCGGATCGGGACGGGCCGGTCCTCGGAGGTGAACAGCAGCACCGTGGCGCCGTTGGCCCTCAACCGGCGCACGTCCGTCACGGCACTCTGGCCGGCCGGGCGGTCCATCGACAGGTCCAGCAGGACGACGTCGGCCTCGGCACCGGGGCCGGCGAGGAGCTGATCGGTCGACACGGCGACCGCGAGGACGCGTAGTCCCGGATCGGCGGCCGTCAGCGCCGCCCCGATCCCGGACAGGACGACGGGGTGGTCGTCGACGGCGGCGACCGTGATCTCGGGACTGCTCATGGTGCATCGCTCACGTGCTGGCGCTCGTTCATCGGTGGGCGTGCCTCTCGGTGTCGGCGTGGCCGGTGGGCTCGATCTGGAAGGTCGAGTGCTCGACGTCGAAGTGGTCCTGGAGGCAGCCCCGCAACCGGTCGAGCACGGCGTGCGCCTCGGCCATGCCCAGCACCGAGTCGTCGACGACCACGTGCGCGCTCATGACGGGCATGCCGCTCGTGATCGTCCACACGTGCAGGTCGTGCACGTCGGCGACGCCGTCGACTCCGACGATGTGGCGGCGCAACTCCTCGAGGTCGACCTCGCGGGGGCTGGCCTCGAGCAGGACCTCGACGACGTCGCGCAGCAACGAGACCGCACGGGGCACCACGAGCGCCGCGATCAGCAGCGAGGCGATCGGGTCCGCGACGTACCAGCCGGTCGCCACGATCACGATCGCGGAGGCGATCACGGCGACCGAGCCGAGCGCGTCGCCGAGGACCTCGAGGTAGGCACCGCGGACGTTGACGCTCTCCTGGGCACCGTCCTTGAGCAGGAACAGCCCGATGACGTTCACGGTCAGACCGATCGCGCCGGTGACCAGGACCGACCAGCCGGCCACGTGCGGCGGATCGTCGAGCCGGCGCACCGCGCCGACCACGATCGCGGCGCAGATGCCGAGCAGGACGAGGCCGTTGACCCCGGCCGCGAGCACCTCGGTGCGGTGGAACCCGTACGTCCGCCGGCGTCCTCCCGGACGCTGGGCGACGGAGATCGCGGCGAGCGCCAGGACGAGTCCGAAGGAGTCGCTCAGCATGTGGCCCGCATCGGCGAGCAGCGCGAGGGAGCCGCTGAGCAGGCCAACGACGACCTGCAGGACCAGGACGCCGACGGTCAGCGCGAGCACGAGCGTCAGCCGCCCGCGGTGCCGCACTCCCGTGCCGTGCGCGTGATCGTGTCCCACGGTTTCAGGATAGGTGGGAAACGAAGAACCCCCGGGCCGAAGCCCGGGGGTTCTCACGCAGTACGTGTCAGACGATCACTTGTTGATCTTCGTGACACGGCCGGCGCCGACGGTACGGCCGCCCTCGCGGATGGCGAAGCGCAGGCCCTCCTCCATGGCGATCGGCTGGATCAGCTCGACCGTCATCTCGGTGTTGTCGCCGGGCATGACCATCTCGGTGCCCTCGGGCAGCGTGACGACGCCGGTGACGTCCGTGGTGCGGAAGTAGAACTGCGGACGGTAGTTGTTGAAGAACGGCGTGTGACGGCCACCCTCCTCCTTCGAGAGGATGTAGACCTGACCCTCGAAGTCGGTGTGCGGGGTGGTCGAACCCGGAGCGATGACGACCATGCCGCGCTCCACGTCCTCGCGCTTCGTACCACGCAGCAGCAGGCCGACGTTCTCGCCCGCCTGGCCCTCGTCGAGGAGCTTGCGGAACATCTCGATGCCCGTGACCGTGGTGGTCTGCTTGTCCTCGCGGATGCCGACGATGTCGACGGTCTCGTTGACCTTGACGACGCCGCGCTCGATACGACCGGTGATGACGGTGCCACGACCGGTGATCGTGAAGACGTCCTCGACCGGCATGAGGAACGGCTTGTCCGTGTCACGCGGGGGCAGCGGGATGTACTCGTCGACCGCGTTCATCAGCTCGATGATCGACTCGCCCCACTTGGCGTCGCCCTGGAGCGCCGGGTGAGCGGCGACCTTGACGACCGGGACGTTGTCACCGTCGAACTCCTGCTCGCTGAGCAGCTCGCGGACCTCGAGCTCGACGAGCTCGAGGATCTCCTCGTCGTCGACCATGTCGCACTTGTTGAGCGCGACGACCATCGCGGGGACGCCAACCTGGCGGGCCAGGAGGACGTGCTCACGGGTCTGCGGCATGGGGCCGTCGGTGGCGGCGACCACGAGGATCGCGCCATCCATCTGCGCCGCGCCGGTGATCATGTTCTTGACGTAGTCGGCGTGACCCGGGCAGTCGACGTGCGCGTAGTGACGGTTCTCGGTCTGGTACTCAACGTGAGCGATCGAGATCGTGATACCGCGCTGACGCTCCTCCGGAGCCTTGTCGATCTGATCGAAGGCCGAGGCCTCGTTCAGATCCGGGTACTTGTCGTGCAGCACCTTGGTGATCGCCGCGGTCAGCGTCGTCTTACCGTGGTCGATGTGACCGATGGTGCCGATGTTCATGTGCGGCTTGGTCCGCTCGAACTTCGCCTTAGCCACTGGGGCCCTCCTGAGTTGATATTTCTAGCTTGTTGACTTGAAACGCCGTGCGGTTCGCGACGAACCAACGGCCACCTTATGTGATGGACCGACGGTTACTCGCCGCGGGCCTTCTTGATGATCTCTTCCGCGACGTTCTTGGGAACCTCGGCGTAGGAGTCGAACTGCATCGAGTACGACGCGCGGCCGGAGGTCTTGGACCTCAGGTCACCCACGTACCCGAACATCTCGGACAGCGGCACGAGCGCCTTGATCATCTTGGCGCCGCCGTAGCCCTCCTCCATGGACTGAACCTGTCCACGGCGGGAGTTGAGGTCGCCGATCACGTCGCCCATGTAGTCCTCGGGCGTCGTGACCTCCACGGCGAACATCGGCTCGAGCAGGACCGGATCGGCCTTGCGCGCAGCCTCCTTGAAGGCCATCGAGCCGGCGAGCTTGAACGCGAGCTCCGACGAGTCGACGTCGTGGTAGGCGCCGTCCTCGAGCGTGACCTTCACGTCGACCATCGGGTACCCGGCCAGGATGCCGAACTGCATCGCGTCCTGGGCACCGGCGTCGACCGAGGGGATGTACTCGCGCGGGACGCGGCCACCGGAGACCTCGTTGGAGAACTCGTAGCCGCCCTCACCGCCGACGACCGAGCCGGTGGGCTCGATGCCGATGATGACCTTGGCGAACTGGCCCGAGCCACCGGTCTGCTTCTTGTGCGTGTAGGAGACGCCGTCGACCTTGCGCTTGATGGTCTCGCGGTACGCGACCTGCGGCTTGCCGACGTTGGCCTCGACCTTGAACTCGCGCTTCATGCGGTCGACCAGGATGTCGAGGTGCAACTCGCCCATGCCGGCGATGATCGTCTGACCGGTCTCCTCGTCGGTGTGGACCTGGAACGTCGGGTCCTCCTCGGCGAGCTTCTGGATCGCGACGCCGAGCTTCTCCTGGTCGCTCTTGGTCTTGGGCTCGATGGCGACCTGGATGACCGGGTCGGGGAACGTCATCGACTCGAGCACGATCGGGTTCGAAGCATCCGCCAGGGTCTCGCCCGTGGTGGTGTCCTTGAGGCCCATGACGGCCACGATCTGACCGGCACCGACCGACGCGATCTCCTCACGCTTGTTCGCGTGCATCTGGTAGACCTTGCCGATCCGCTCCTTGCGGCCCTTGGTCACGTTGAGCACCATCGTGCCGGCCTCGAGGCGACCCGAGTAGACGCGCACGAAGGTCAGCTTGCCCAGGTGCGGGTCGGTGGCGATCTTGAAGGCCAGACCGGCGAACGGGGCCTCGTCGGACGGCTCGCGGCTGTCCTCGACCGACTCGTCCTTGGCGCTGTGACCCGTGACCGCGCCGACGTCGACGGGGCTGGGCAGGAAGTCGACGACCGCGTCGAGCAGGGGCTGCACGCCCTTGTTCTTGAACGCGGTGCCACACAGGACCGGGTTGAGCTTGGCCGCCAGGGTCGCGCGACGGATCGCGGCCTTGAGGATGTCGACGGAGATGTCCTCACCCTCGAGGAACAGCTCGGCGATCTCGTCGTCGACGTCCGACAGCGTCTCGAGCAGGGCCTCACGGCCCTCCTCGGCGGCGTCGGCCAGCTCGGCCGGGATCTCCTCGATCGTGTAGTCCTCGCCCACCGCGGTCTCGCCGCGCCAGGTCAGGGCACGCATGCCCACGAGGTCGACGACACCGAGGAAGTCACCCTCCGAGCCGATCGGCAGCTGCAGGACCAGCGGCGTCGCGCCGAGGCGCTCGCGGATGGTCTTGACGCAGAAGTCGAACGAGGCGCCCGTGCGGTCGAGCTTGTTGACGAAGCACATGCGCGGGACGCCGTACTTGTCGGCCTGACGCCAGACGGTCTCGGACTGCGGCTCGACGCCGGCGACACCGTCGAACACGGCGACGGCACCGTCGAGGACGCGCAGCGAGCGCTCGACCTCGACCGTGAAGTCGACGTGGCCGGGCGTGTCGATGATGTTGATCTGGTGGTTCTTCCACCAGCAGGTCGTCGCGGCCGACGTGATCGTGATGCCGCGCTCCTGCTCCTGCTCCATCCAGTCCATCGTGGCGCCACCCTCGTGGACCTCACCGATCTTGTAGTTGATGCCGGTGTAGAAGAGGATGCGCTCGGTCGTGGTGGTCTTGCCGGCATCGATGTGCGCCATGATGCCGATGTTGCGGACGCGAGTCAGGTCGGTCGTGATGTCGGTTGCCACGTGTGGTCTCAGCCTTTACGAGATGTGGGGGATGGTGGTCGAGCGCGAGGTCGTCGCGCTCGCGATCACCAGCGGTAGTGGGCGAACGCCTTGTTGGCTTCGGCCATCTTGTGGGTGTCCTCGCGCTTCTTGACGCTGGCGCCCAGACCGTTGCTGGCGTCGAGCAGTTCGTTCATGAGGCGCTCGGACATCGTCTTCTCGCGACGCTCGGAGCTGTACTTGACCAGCCAGCGCAGGGCCAGCGTGGTCTGGCGGCCCGGACGGACGTCGACCGGCACCTGGTAGGTCGCACCGCCGACGCGGCGGCTCTTGACCTCGAGGCTGGGCTTGACGTTGTCGAGCGCGCGCTTGAGCGTGATGACCGGATCGGTGCCGGACTTCTCACGGGTGCCCTCGAGGGCGTTGTAGACGATGCGCTGCGCGACCTGCTTCTTGCCGTCGAGCAGGATCTTGTTGATCAGCTGGGTGACCAGCTGGCTGCCATAGACCGGATCGGTCTCGATGGCACGCTTGGGAGCGGGACCCTTGCGAGGCATCAGCTCTTCTCCTTCTTCGCGCCGTAACGGCTGCGAGCCTGCTTGCGGCCCTTCACGCCCTGCGTGTCGAGCGAGCCGCGGATGATCTTGTAGCGGACACCCGGGAGGTCCTTCACACGACCACCGCGCACGAGCACGATCGAGTGCTCCTGCAGGTTGTGGCCCTCGCCGGGGATGTAGGCGGTCACCTCGGTGCCACTGGACAGCCGGACACGAGCAACCTTCCGCAGTGCGGAGTTCGGCTTCTTCGGGGTCGTGGTGTACACACGCGTGCACACGCCACGACGCTGGGGCGAACCCTTCAGGGCCGGCGTGTTGGTCTTGACGACCTTGCTCTGGCGGCCCTTGCGGACAAGCTGGTTGATGGTGGGCACAGTGCCTCTTTCTGGGACTTCTCCCGATTACGATCGCGGGCGCGCATGCCGCCTCGCGGGTCTTCCTCGTTCTCCACCGCAGCGGCATCCGGCCCCTGTGATCACGGATCATCGGGCCAGGGGCCCTTGTCCGTTCGAACGTTGCGCCGACTCACGTCAGGCACGATGACCCATACTACCCGAGCCCGCCGCGCGGGGACAAATCGCCCCGGGGCCGTGGGGGCCGGTCCGATCACGGTACGCGCTGCGCCCCGACGTGGGTCGGCGCGGCGCCCTGACGGACGACTCGCCCACGGCGCCACGGCAGCACGAGGTCGAGGACGACGACGAGCCAGATCGTGGCGGCGATCGTCCACACGACGCCCATCGCCATGTCGTCCTCGCGCGCGAACCCCACCTCGGCCAGACCGATGCTGATCGACGTGGCGACCAGCGGCAGACCCGTCACGACCAGGACCGGCACCCGACACCACCACGGCAGGGACAGGGAGCCGGCGAAGGCGCTGCCGACGGCGGCCAGCACGAAGAAGACGGCGATGAGGCCGGTGCCGACCCAGCTGAACTCGCTCTGCTCCGACTCGAGCCACGTCAACAGGAACATGAGCGAGCGCGCCACGAGAGCCAGGGCGAGGCCCATCAGCATGGCGACGCCCAGGGCGCGCAGACGATTCACGACGGGTGTCCTTCGGTCAGGTGCCCGGCCGGGGTCCGGGTCAGGACTCATGAGCACCCAGCCGCGCTTCTCGGACATCCGCGCGCGAATTCGCTCCTCAGGGCACCCGGGGATGAGCGAACCATGCCTCGGCGGCGCCCGTGGGCTGGACGACCGCGGCGGGCTGGCGGCCCCAGATCGCGAGGTACAGGTCGGCGGCGGTGCCGATGGCCTCGCCCTCGACCTCGACCTCGTGCAGGACGAGACGTGGCGGCCCCTGCGGGTCGTCCGGGTCGGGGGCGACGATCCACTCGCGGTCGAGGTCGGTGGCGTGGAGCCGGATCGGCGCGTGGACCGCCGGGCGGTGCCCGCGCTCGGTCATCCGCCGGCCGAACACCCGCACGACCTCCGCGATCCCGTCGGCGGCGACCTCGGGGTCGACGTCCCACGCCAGCTCGGACCGGCCGAGGGCCTGCAGGAGGTCGACGCGGTGCACGCACGTCTCGTGCAGCTGTCGCCGCGGCCAGAACGCGGCGACCTCGTCGCCGCGCGAGAAGTTGGGCGTCGGCTCGTCCGGGTCGACCGCCTGCAGTGCGGCGATGAGTGCCGTCGCGGTGCCCGCGTACCACTCGTCGAGCGGCTCGGTGACGATCGGGACCGGTTCGTCGGCGATCCGCTGGCCGGACAGCACGATCGCCGCCGCCCAGCGGTGGATCGCGCCCAGGTGGGCGATCAGGTCGCCGGTCGTCCAGCCGGGGCACGCGGGGACCGGTTCGTCGCCGGCGACGCGTCCGGCGAGCTCGGCGACGGCGGCCAACTCACGGCCGAGCAGGATCAGCGGGTCGTCCATGGCCCCATCCTGCCCGGGGCCGCTGGCAGTGACGTTCGAAGGGGGTTTCGACGCAGAAGTGCCCTCGAACGTCACTGCCAGCGCTCACCGAGCAGGAGCTCGGCCAGGTGGACGGCGCGAAGGCCGGCGAGGTCGTCGAGCTGGGTGCGGCAGCTGAAGCCGTCGGCGACGACGATCACGTCGTCGCCGGCCTCGCGGATGGCCGGCAGCAGCTGCTGCTCGGCGACCGCGACCGAGACCTCGTAGTGCCCCTTCTCCACGCCGAAGTTCCCGGCCAGGCCACAGCAGCCGCCCACGCGCTTCACGGTCGCGCCGGTGCGTGAGAGCAGCTGAAGGTCGGCGTCGAAGCCGATCACGGAGTTCTGGTGGCAGTGCGGCTGGACCACGAGCGTGCGCCCGCTCAGGTCGGGGACGACGAGGTCCTCGCGGCGGCCCAGCAGCTCGGCGAGCGTGAAGACACCCTGCGCGACCTCGGCCGCGCGCGGGTCGTCGACGAGCTCGACGCCGTCGGAGCGCAGGACGGCCAGGCAGGAAGGCTCGAGACCGACGACCGGAATGCCCTCGGCGACGAACGGGTGCAGTTGCTCGACCGCGGCGCCCGCGAGCTCGGCCGCCGTGTCGAGCTGACCGGTCGAGATCCAGGTCAGGCCGCAGCACTGCTGGCGCTCGAGGAACCGCACCTCGTACCCGTTCGCCTCGAGCAGCCGCACGGCGGCGCGTCCGGCGTCGGTGGAGAAGTACTCCGTGAAGGAGTCGGTCCAGACCAGCACGGGCTCGCCACCGGTGGCCCGCGTCGTGCCGGCGAGCTCCTTGGTCAGGGTCCGGGTCGCGAACGACGGCAGGCTGCGTCGCTGGTCGACTCCGGCCATCCACCGCGCGAGATGGACGATGCCGGGGATGCGCAGTGCGAGGTTCGTCAGCCGTGCGAACGGTGCCCCGAGCCGGGCCCACATCGGCAGCCGGCCGAGGACGTAGTGGCTGCGCGGCCGCCACCGGCCCTTGTAGGTCTGGTGCAGCACCTCGGACTTGTAGCTGGCCATGTCGACGCCCGTGGGGCAGTCGCCCAGGCAGCCCTTGCACGAGAGGCACAGGTCGAGCGCCTCGTGCACCTCGGGGCTGGACCAGCCGCCGTCCACGAGCCGGCCGTCGACCATCTCCTGCAGCACGCGCGCGCGGCCCCGGGTGGAGGACTTCTCGTCCCGGGTCGCCTGGAACGAGGGACACATGACTCCCGCGCCGGGGGCCGCGAGGCACTTGCCGACGCCCGTGCACCGGTGGACGGCGGACCCGAAGTCACCGCCGTCGTGCAGCAGGCGGAGGCCCTGACGCTGCGCGGGCAGACCTGCCGGCCAGCCGGTTCCCATGCTGCGCAGGTCGGCGTCGAGCGGTCGCGGGCGCACGAGCACGCCGGGGTTGAGCAGGTCGTCGGGATCGAAGACGGCCTTGACCTGCTCGAACAGGCCGATGGCCTCGGGCGAGTACATGAGCGGCAGCAGCTCGGACCGCGCCCGGCCGTCGCCGTGCTCGCCAGAGAACGAGCCGCCGTGCTCGGCGGCGAGGGTCGCCGCGTCGGTGAGGAACGAGCGGAAGCCGCGCCGGCCCTCGGGCGCGTCGAGCGGGAAGTCGATCCGCACGTGGACGCAGCCGTCCCCGAAGTGGCCGAAGGGAGTGCCGTGCAGGTCGTGCTGGACGAGCAGCTCCTCGAAGCGACGCAGGTAGGCGCCGAGCCGCTCGGGCGGGACGGCGGCGTCCTCCCAGCCGGAGAGGGCAGGTCGGTCCCACGCGCGGGACGCTAGTCCGGCGCCCTCCTCGCGGATGCGCCACAGGACTGCCTGCTCGACCGGGGACGTGACATGGCGGTGTCCCAGTGCGCCGGAGGCCCGGACGACCCGCTCACCCCGCGCCTGCAGCTCGGCGGGATCCTCACCGGCGAGCTCGACGTAGAGGAACCCGTCGCCGGCCGGCAGCTCGGGCACGGAGGAGGCGCCGTGGGCCCGGCGGTAGACCTCGACGATGCGCCCGCCGAGACCCTCGCACGCGACGGGCTCGAAGGGCAGTAGGGCGGGGACGTGGTCGGCCGCATCGGCCATCGTCGGGTAGGACAGCAGCACGAGATGGCGCACCGCCGCGTCGCGCACGAGATCGACCGTCGCGCCGAGCATCACGGCCAGGGTGCCCTCCGTGCCGGCCATGAAGGAGCCCACGTCGAAGCCCTTCTCGGGCAGCAGGTGCTCGAGGCCGTACCCCGAGACCTGCCGGCCGAAGCGGCCGAACTCGGTGCGGATCGTCGCGAGGTTCGCGGCCACGAGCGACCGGAGTCCCTCGAGCCGCTCGGAGGAGACCTCGACGTCCCGGCCGACCTGCAGCCGCTCCCCCGAGATCGTCAGCAGGTCGAGCGCCGTCACGTTGTCGGCGCTGCGGCCGTAGCCGAGCGCGCGGTTGCCGCACGCGTTGTTGCCGATCATCCCGCCGACCGTGCAGCGCGTGTGGGTCGAGGGATCGGGTCCGTAGCGCAGCCCGAGCGGCGCCGCGGCACGTTGCAGGACCGCGTGGACGACGCCGGGCTGGACCTCCGCGGTCCGCGTCGCCTCGTCCACGGCCAGCACCCGGTTCATGTGCCGCGAGAAGTCCAGGACGACGCCCGTCCCGATCGCGTTCCCGGCGATCGAGGTGCCGGCGCCGCGAGAGGTCAGCGGTGTGCCGGTCGCGTGGCAGGCCTCGACGACCGCATAGACCTCGTCCCGGTCGTGCGGACGCACGACGACCCGCGGCTCGACGCGGTAGAGCGAGGCGTCCGAGCTGTAGAGCGCCCGCGTGAGCGAGGAGTCGTCGACGTCGCGCACACCGGAACGCCGCAGGGCGGCGACGATGTCGCCGGAGGCCTGACGGCCGGCGTCGAGCAGGGAGGCGGTCACGGAGGTCCTTCGTCCGGAGTGGTGTTCAGTAGCATGCTACTGCCTCCGGCGCCGAGGGCCACCCGCACGCCGGTCGCCCAGCCCGTCTCCACCGACTCCCCCGCGGCCACCTGACCCATCAGGAGCGTTCCGGTGTGCTCGAGATGGTCGGCCATCGCGATCGCCGCGGCCCGCGGCTCGCGCCGACCGATCGCCTCGGCCACCGGGGCGTGCTCGGCGGCGACCTCCGTGAGTGGTCGGGAGCGACCGAAGGTGGACACGCCACGCGCCTGGATCGAGTCCCGCAGGCGGGACACCTCGTCCACGAGGCGCGGGTTGGACATCGCCGAGGCGACCAGGCCGTGGAACTCGCGGTCGGCGACCGTGAAGGCCGCCTCGCGCACGGCGGTCGCGTGAGTGCGCATGGCCGCGACGTTCGCCGTCAGCGCCGCCCGCAGGTCCGACCCGGCCCGCTGGGCCGCGATCGCCGCTGCCGGGACCTCCAGCAGCATCCGCAGCTCGAAGACCTCGCGCACGTCCGCCACCGTCACCCCGCGGATCCGGACGCCGCGGTTGCGCTCGACCGACACGAGACCGAGGTCGGCCAGGCGCAGGACCGCCTCGCGCACCGGGGTGCGGGAGACCTCGAGCTGCTCGGCCAGCCGGTAGATCGAGTGCTGGGAGCCGGCCACGAGGTCACCGGACACGATGCGCTCGCGCAACTGCGCGAACACCCGGTCGGTCGTGGTCGGTCGCGCGGTCACGGGCTCGTGGTCACCACAGCTCGACGGACTGGCCGAGGATCGAGACGACGTCGTCCTCCGTGACCTCGCGCGGGGCGGTCGCGAGCAGCCGCTGCTGCTTGAGCGTGCCCTCGGCGAGCGACGGCAGGTCGGCCACGCCGAAGCCGATCTCGGCCAGTCCGGACGGAACGCCGACGTCGCGCATCACCGAGGTGAGCACCTGCGGGAGCAGCTCGGCCGGGTCCGACGGCATCGTCGCATCGGGATCGAGCAGCCGCGCCGCCCGCACGTGACGGTCGGGGGCCGCGTCGAAGGTGAAGCGGAATGCCGCCGGGGCGGTCATCGAGACGGCCATGCCGTGCGGCACGAGTCCGTGACCCGTCGTGCCGTCGGGCTCGGGGTAGTCGCCGGGGTGGAAGTCACCGACCTGCCCCGCGATGGGGTACGCGTTGGCGTGCGGGATGTGGACGCCGGCGTTGCCGAAGCCGAGTCCCGCGAAGGTCGCCGCCATCGCCATCTGCTCGCGAGCCGCGACGTCGTCGCCGTGACGCACCGCCGTGCGGAACGCGCCGCTCATGAGGGTCAGCGCCTTCTCCGACCAGAGGTCGGCGATCGGGTTCGAGCCGCAGTAGGGCACCCGCTCCCCCGCCTGCTTCGCCTCGTACGAGGTGTACGGCCGCGCGGTGTAGCTCTCGAGCGCGTGACACAGGATGTCCAGTCCGGAGGCGGCCGTGACGCCTGCCGGCTGGGTGATCGTCAGCTCGGGATCGACGACGGCGTACGTGGGGCGCAGCGCCGCGTGCGAGATCCCGGTCTTCACGTGTTGGGCGACGACGTCCAGGACGCAGATGGTCGTGCTCTCGCTGCCGGTGCCGGTCGTCGTGGGGACCGCGATGAGCGGCAGCAGGGGACGCGCGGGCGCCAGGCCGCGGCCGACCGGCACGTTGACGTAGTCCATGAGCTCGCCGTCGTTGGTCAGCAGCAGGTTGACGGCCTTCGCGGTGTCGATGCTGCTGCCGCCGCCGACCGCGAGGACGACGTCGAAGGGGCCGTTGGCCCGGGCGAACTCGATCGCCGCCTGGAGGCTCGCGTCGGTGGGCTCGACGCGCGTGCCGTCGTACACGATCGCCTCGACGCCGGTCGCGACGATCTGGTCGGCGAGCTCGCCGGGTGCCCCGGTGGCCGCGACGCCGGCGTCGGTCACGAGCAGGACCCGCTTCGCGGCGAATCGGCCGAGGTCGTGGGCGATCTCGTGGCGCGCACCGGGTCCGAACTTCAGGGCGGGCGCACCGTAGGTGAAGATGGCTTCGGGCTGGCTGGGCGCGAACATGGGGATCACCATACGACGCCACCGGCTACGCTTGAGAGTCCAGACCTGCCCGAGGGGATCGATGCGCCGCCGTACGACCGCCGCCGCTGCCGCGGCGATCATGTTGCTCGCACTGGGCGCCTGCACCGCCGATCCGACCTCCGGATCACCCGACTCCGAGACGGCGGTTCCCGAGATCGACTCGCACGAGTCCGGTCCGGCCAGCCCCATCGCCTACGGCCTCATCGTTCCCGACGGCGCCGTGCAGCTCGGCCCGTTGGTCCGCTATCGCAGCCAGCGCCTCATCGAGGCCTACCGGCCCGAGCTCGAGGCCGTCCAGGCCGAGAAGGCGCTCGAGGAGGAGCGGGAGCAGGCCAGCGAGCCCACGCCGAGCACGCCGTCGACGACGCCCACCGAGGACAACAAGCCCGAGGGCGACGCGTTCGAGGAGCTCGAGAACCCGCCCAAGCCGGACACCTTCGTCTCGCTCATGCGCATCAACGGCCAGCCGACCGTCGTCGTGCGCCGGCTCCTGGCCGAGCTGTCGGTGCTGCTGCCCGACGCGGGCATCGTCACCGACGACCTCTCGCAGTACTGCACGGCCAAGGACCGCCGGGTCACCGGCTGCTCGCTCGACCTCACGGGGACGACTCCCGGTGGGCGCGACCTGCACGTGCAGCTGACCGTCGACCCGGGCGACGTGACGACCCGGACGGGGTACGTCGCCTCGCTGCAGCGCCCGGTCATGACCCTCACGGTCGCGTACGTGGGCGACCCGCGCGCCGGCCAGGAGGATCGCTCCACCGAGAGCCTGGGCGATCTGCCCGACACCGAGACGACCGAGGAGTCCGGCTGGATCTGGCCGAAGATGGACGAGGACGCGCCCTCCGACGGTCCCGTGATCGACGGCTACACCCCGCCGACGAGCGCCACGGTCCTGCTCTCGGGAGCCCGGCCCCAGTTCGCCACGATGACGACCCTGCGGGCCTCGATCGCCACCGAGATCACCGACACGTTCACGAGTGCGCGACTCGGCGACGTCACCCCCTCCCGCGACGTCATCTCCGACCTCAACGAGGTCATCGTGACCACGTGGGGCACGGCCGCCGACGGCACCTCCGTCCGCACGGTGCACACGCTCTCGGCGCGCGGCAACTACCTCTCGCTGTTCGTCACCCCGAAGTCCTGACGCTCTCCGACTAGAGTCGGGGCGATGAGCGAGCGCCAGCGAGCGATGCATCCAGCATCACGAATCGCGCCATCGGCCTACCCTGCACTTCCCGAGGCGGTGGCGCGATGAGTCGACTCGATCCGCTGCCGGTGACGACGGCGTCGCCCAAGGAGCGCGTCGCCTACCTCGACAACGCGCGCTACTGGGTCATGCTGCTCGTCGTCATCGGCCACTCCCTCACCGAGTTGGTCGTGATGGACTCGGCGCGCGGGATCTACACGTGGATCTACCTGTTCCACATGCCCTTCTTCGTGCTCATCTCGGGCTACACGGCACGGCACTACGTCGGCGACTTCCGCCAGGTGCGCCGCATCGTGTCGACGCTGATCGTGCCCTACCTGATCGTCGAGACCGGCCTGCAGCTGATCACGCGGCACTACGACGGCGAGCCCGAGCACCTCATGATCCTGTCGCCCCAGTGGCTCGGCTGGTTCCTCGCGGCGCTGTTCATCTGGCGACTGACGACGCCGATCTGGCGGGCCCTGAAGTACCCGATCACGACCTCGGTGCTGATCTCACTGGCCGCCGGGCTGATCGAGATCCCGAACGTCCTCGCCCTGCCGAAGGTGCTGGGCCTGCTGCCGTTCTACGTGATCGGCCTGCACTTCGACCGCCGCGTCTTCCTGTGGCTCGGCCGCACCAGCAACCGCGTCGCCGCGGTCGTCCTGCTGGGCGGCTCGTTCGTGCTCTGCCAGCTCTTCGCCGGTCCCCTCTCCGAGCAGTGGCCCTCGACGTGGCTGCTGTGGAAGTCCCGCTACGACGAGCTGGGCGTCGCCCCACTCGAGGGGGTGCTCGTGCGCGGGGTGCTGCTCGTCGTGGCGTTCGCGCTCACGTGCGCCGCGCTGTCCCTCGTGCCGCGCGGCCGCTCGTGGACGACGGCGCTGGGCGGTCGCACGTTCTACTGCTACCTGCTGCACGGCTTCATCATCCTGGGCCTCGACCGGCACTTCGACCTGTGGGCGCGCATCGAGCCGTACGGCGCCAGGGCCGTGCTCGGCTGCATCGTCGCCGCGGTCATCGTCGCCAACCTGCTCATGACCAAGCCCGTCGCGACGCTGTTCCGCCCGATCTTCGAGCCGCGACTGACGTGGATGTTCCGCGATCCGCGCGAGGACACCTACCACGCGCAGGGCGACCATCCGGACGTGTGGGACCGAGGCCTGGAACGCATCGTCCCGCCCTCGCAGACGATCGTCCACCCGCCGCGGCTGATCTGACGCGACGGCGGGGTCACCCGGACATGACGAAGGGGCCCTGCCGAAGCAGGGCCCCTTCGCGGTGACTCAGTTGTCGAAGCTGAAGTCGTAGTCGTCCAACGCCACCGGCGCCGAGTCCGGCGCACCGAACTGGTAGTCGAAGCTGTCGTAGCCGGTGACCGCGTAGGCGTTCTGACGCGCCTCCTCGGTCGGCTCGACCCGGATGTTCCGGTACCGCTCCAGGCCGGTGCCGGCCGGGATCAGCTTGCCGATGATGATGTTCTCCTTCAGACCGCGCAGCGAGTCCGACTTGCCCTGGATCGCGGCCTCGGTGAGGACGCGGGTCGTCTCCTGGAAGGAGGCGGCCGACAGCCAGGACTCGACGGCCAGCGAGGCCTTCGTGATGCCCATCAGGACCGGACGGCCCGAGGCGGGGGTGCCGCCCTCGGCGACGACGCGGCGGTTCTCCTCCTCGAACAGCGCACGATCGGCGAGGTCGCCCGGGATGAGCGCCGCGTCACCCTGCTCGATGACCGTCACGCGACGGAGCATCTGGCGCACGATGATCTCGATGTGCTTGTCGTGGATCGCCACGCCCTGGCTGCGGTAGACCTCCTGGACCTCGTCCACGAGGTGCTCCTGCGCCCGACGCACACCCAGGATCCGCAGAACCTCCTGCGGGTTGGGCGTACCGTGCGTGAGCTGCTGGCCGACCTCGACCTGGTCGCCGTCGCGCACGAGCAGACGGGCACGCTTGGTGACCGGGTACTCGAGCGGCTCGGCGCCGTCGTCGGGGGTGACCACGAGCTTGCGACCCTTGTCGGTGTCGTCGATCGTGACGCGACCGGCGGCCTCGGTGATCGGCGCCTGGCCCTTCGGGACTCGCGCCTCGAAGAGCTCGACGACGCGCGGCAGACCGTGCGTGATGTCGTCGCCGGCCACACCACCGGTGTGGAAGGTACGCATCGTCAGCTGGGTGCCGGGCTCACCGATCGACTGGGCCGCGATGGTGCCGACGGCCTCGCCGATGTCGACGAGCTTGCCGGTCGCCAGCGAACGGCCGTAGCACTTCGCGCACGTGCCGGTCTTGGCGTCACACGTCAGGACCGTACGGACCTTGATGCTCTCGACGCCCGACGCGATCAGGTGGTTGATCTCGACGTCGCCGAGGTCCTCACCGGCGGCGACGAGCACCTCGCCCGTCTCCGGGTGCACGATGTCGGTCGCCGCGTTGCGGGCGTAGGCCGACGTCTCGACGTTCTCGGCGGCGACGAGCGTGCCGTCGTCCAGACGCGTCGCGATGACCTTCGGCAGACCACGCTCGGTGCCGCAGTCCTCCTCGCGGATGATGACGTCCTGGCTGACGTCGACCAGACGACGGGTCAGGTAACCCGAGTCGGCCGTGCGCAGCGCGGTGTCGGCGAGGCCCTTTCGGGCGCCGTGGGTCGCGATGAAGTACTCGACGACCGACAGGCCCTCGCGGTAGTTCGCCTTGATCGGGCGGGGGATGATCTCGCCCTTCGGGTTCGCCACCAGGCCTCGCATGGCGGCGATCTGACGCAGCTGCATCATGTTGCCGCGGGCGCCGGAGTTGACCATCATCCAGATCGGGTTGTCACCGCTGGCCTTGAACATCTCCTCCATCGTGGCGGAGACCTCGGTGGTGGCCTGGGTCCAGATCTCGATGAGCTCCTGACGGCGCTCGTCCTCGGTGATCAGACCGCGGTCGAACTGCTGCTGGACCTTCGCGGCCTGGGCCTCGAACTTCTCCAGGATCTGCGGCTTGGACTCGGGGCTGACGACGTCGTCCATGGAGATCGTCACGCCGGAGCGCGTCGCCCAGTGGAAGCCGGTGTCCTTGAGGTTGTCCAGGGCCACCGCCACGTCGACCTTGCTGTAGCGCTCGGCGAGGTCGTTGACGATGACGCCGAGCTCCTTCTTGCCGACCTGGAAGTTGACGAACGGGTAGTCCTGCGGCAGCGCGTCGTTGAAGATCGTGCGACCGAGGGTCGTGTTGCGCAGTTCGCCCTCGTTGCGGATCCGCACCTTGGACTGCAGCGTGATCTCGCCACGCTCGAACGCCATCGTGGCCTCGGCCGGCGAGCTGAACGCCCGTCCCTCGCCCACGTGACCGTCACGGTCCAGGGTGAGGAAGTACAGACCGATGATCATGTCCTGGGTGGGCATGGTGACCGGTCGGCCGTCCGACGGCTTGAGGATGTTGTTCGTCGACAGCATCAGGATGCGGGCCTCGGCCTGGGCCTCGGCCGACAGCGGCAGGTGCACGGCCATCTGGTCACCGTCGAAGTCGGCGTTGAAGGCCGAGCAGACGAGCGGGTGGATCTGGATGGCCTTGCCCTCGATGAGCTGCGGCTCGAACGCCTGGATGCCGAGGCGGTGCAGGGTGGGTGCACGGTTCAGCAGCACCGGGTGCTCGGTGATGACCTCTTCGAGCACGTCCCACACGACCGGGCGAGCACGCTCGACCATGCGCTTGGCGCTCTTGATGTTCTGCGCGTGGTTCAGGTCGACCAGGCGCTTCATCACGAACGGCTTGAACAGCTCGAGCGCCATCTGCTTGGGCAGACCGCACTGGTGCAGCTTGAGCTGCGGGCCGACGACGATGACCGAACGGCCGGAGTAGTCGACGCGCTTGCCGAGCAGGTTCTGACGGAACCGGCCCTGCTTGCCCTTGAGCATGTCGGAGATCGACTTGAGCGGGCGGTTGCCCGGACCCGTGACGGGACGACCACGACGGCCGTTGTCGAACAGCGAGTCGACGGCCTCCTGCAGCATCCGCTTCTCGTTGTTGACGATGATCTCGGGCGCGCCGAGGTCGAGCAGTCGCTTGAGGCGGTTGTTGCGGTTGATGACGCGGCGGTACAGGTCGTTCAGGTCGGACGTCGCGAAACGACCACCGTCGAGCTGGACCATCGGGCGCAGCTCCGGCGGGATCACCGGGACGGCGTCCAGGACCATGCCCGCCGGGTTGTTCTCGCTGCCCATGAAGGCCGAGACGACCTTGAGGCGCTTGAGGGCACGCGTCTTGCGCTGACCCTTGCCCGTCGCGATGATCTCGCGCAGCAACTCGGCCTCGGCGTCGAGGTCGAAGTCCTGCAGACGCTTCTGGATCGCCGCGGCGCCCATGAAGCCCTCGAAGTACTTGCCGAAGCGGTACTGCATCTCGCGGTAGAGCAGCTCGTCGCCCTCGAGGTCCTGGACCTTGAGGTTCTTGAAGCGGTCCCAGACCTCTTCGATGCGCGCGATCTCGCGGTCGTGACGATCGCGGATCTGACCCATCTCACGCTCGGCGGCGTCGCGGACCTTGCGCAGCTCCGCAGCCTTGGCCTCCTCGGCCTCGAGCGTCTTGACGTCCTCCTCGTGCTTGAGGGCGCGGGTGTTGATCGCGTCGTTCTTGCGGTTCTCGATCTGGTCGACCTCCTGGCGAATCCTCGCCTCGAGGCTGTCGAGGTCGCGGTGACGCGCCTCCTCGTCGACCGACGTGATCATGTACGCGGCGAAGTAGATGACCTTCTCGAGGTCCTTCGGCGCGAGGTCGAGCAGGTAGCCGAGCCGGCTGGGCACACCCTTGAAGTACCAGATGTGCGTGACCGGAGCGGCGAGCTCGATGTGGCCCATCCGCTCGCGGCGGACCTTGCTGCGGGTCACCTCGACGCCGCAGCGCTCGCAGATGATGCCCTTGAAGCGCACGCGCTTGTACTTGCCGCAGTAGCACTCCCAGTCCCGGGTGGGACCGAAGATCTTCTCGCAGAAGAGGCCGTCACGCTCGGGCTTGAGCGTGCGGTAGTTGATCGTCTCCGGCTTCTTGACCTCGCCGAACGACCAGTTGCGGATGTCGTCGGCGGTCGCGAGACCGATCTTGAGCTGATCGAAGAAGTTCACATCGAGCACGGTGTCTTCTTTCCTTCCAAAATTTAGGTGGAGTCGAAGTTCTGTGGAGTCCGGCTCAGAGCTCGTCGACGGACGACGGCTCGCGGCGGGACAGGTCGATACCGAGCTCTTCGGCGGCGCGGAAGAACTCCTCCTCGGAGTCCTTCATCTCGACGGCGGTGCCGTCGGCCGAAAGCACTTCGACGTTGAGACACAGCGACTGCATCTCCTTGACGAGAACCTTGAACGACTCCGGGATGCCCGGCTCGGGAACGTTCTCGCCCTTCACGATGGCTTCGTACACCTTGACGCGGCCGACGATGTCGTCGGACTTGATCGTCAGCAGCTCCTGCAGCGCGTACGCGGCGCCATAGGCCTCGAGCGCCCAGACCTCCATCTCACCGAAGCGCTGGCCACCGAACTGGGCCTTACCGCCGAGCGGCTGCTGGGTGATCATCGAGTACGGGCCCGTCGAGCGTGCGTGGATCTTGTCGTCGACCAGGTGGTGCAGCTTCAGCATGTACATGTAGCCCACGCTGATCGGGTCGGGGAACTTCTCGCCGGTACGACCGTCGAAGAGCACCGCCTTGCCGTCGGGCTGGACCATGCGGTCGCCGTCGCGGTTCGGACGCGTGGAACGCAGCAGACCCGAGATCTCGTCCTCGCGCGCACCGTCGAACACCGGGGTGGCGATGTTCGTGTTCGGAGCGGCGGAGTCGGCACCGATCTTGCGCAACCGGTCGGCCCACTCCTCCTTCGTCGAGGCGGGAACCTCCCAGCCGGCCTTCGCGATCCACCCGAGGTGGGTCTCGAGCACCTGACCGACGTTCATGCGGCCGGGCACGCCCAGCGGGTTCAGCACGATGTCGACCGGGCTGCCGTCCTCGAGGAACGGCATGTCCTCGACGGGCAGGATCTTCGCGATGACGCCCTTGTTGCCGTGACGGCCGGCGAGCTTGTCACCGGGGCTGATCTTGCGCTTCTGGGCCACGTAGACGCGGACCAGCTGGTTGACGCCGGGGCTGAGCTCGTCACCCTCGGCCGCGTCGAAGACGCGGACGCCGATGACGGTGCCGGACTCGCCGTGCGGGACCTTGAGCGAGGTGTCGCGCACCTCGCGCGCCTTCTCGCCGAAGATCGCGCGCAGCAGCCGCTCCTCGGGGGTCAGCTCGGTCTCGCCCTTGGGCGTGACCTTGCCGACGAGGATGTCGCCGTTGCCGACCTCGGCGCCGATGCGGATGATGCCGCGCTCGTCGAGGTTGGCCAGGGTCTCCTCGCTGACGTTCGGGACGTCGCGCGTGATCTCCTCCGGGCCCAGCTTCGTGTCGCGGGCGTCGACCTCGTGCTCCTCGATGTGGATCGAGGTCAGCAGGTCGTCCTGGACGACTCGCTGGGACAGGATGATCGCGTCCTCGTAGTTGTGGCCCTGCCACGGCATGAACGCCACGAGCAGGTTCGTGCCGAGCGCCATCTCGCCCTCGTCGGTGCACGGGCCGTCGGCCAGCGGGGAGCCGACCTCGACACGCTGACCCTCACGCACCAGCGGACGCTGGTTCGTGCAGGTGCCCTGGTTCGAGCGACGGAACTTGGCGAGGCGGTACGTCGTGTACGTGCCCTCGTCCTCCATGATCTCGACCGCGTCGGCCGAGACCTCCTTGACGACGCCGGCCTTCTTGGCGACGGTCACGTCACCGGCGTCGACGGCGGCGCGGTACTCCATGCCGGTGCCGACGAGCGGGGCGTCGTTGCGGATCAGCGGGACGGCCTGACGCTGCATGTTCGATCCCATGAGCGCGCGGTTGGCGTCGTCGTGCTCGAGGAACGGGATGAGCGCCGTGGCCACCGACACCATCTGGCGCGGCGAGACGTCCATGTAGTCGACCTCGCTGGCCGGGCGGAGCTCGGCCTCGCCGCCACGCTGGCGAACCAGGACGCGGTCCTCGGCGAACGAGCCGTCCTCGTTGAGGATCGAGTTGGCCTGCGCGACGATGAAGCGGTCCTCGTCGGTCGCGGTCAGGTAGTCGATCTGCGCGGACACCTTGTCGTCGATGACCTTGCGGTACGGGGTCTCGACGAAGCCGAACGCGTTGATGCGACCGAACGACGCGAGCGAGCCGATCAGACCGATGTTCGGGCCTTCCGGCGTCTCGATCGGGCACATGCGGCCGTAGTGCGACGGGTGGACGTCGCGGACCTCGTAGCCGGCGCGCTCACGCGACAGACCACCCGGGCCGAGGGCCGACAGACGACGCTTGTGCGTCAGGCCCGCGAGCGGGTTGTTCTGGTCCATGAACTGCGACAGCTGGCTGGTGCCGAAGAACTCCTTCAGCGCCGCGGTGATCGGACGGATGTTGATCAGGGTCTGCGGCGTGATCGCCTCGACGTCCTGGGTCGTCATCCGCTCGCGCACGACGCGCTCCATGCGGGCCAGGCCCGTGCGGAGCTGGTTCTGGATCAGCTCGCCGACCGTGCGCATGCGACGGTTGCCGAAGTGGTCGATGTCATCGGCCTCGACCGGGATCGTGCCGGTGGCGGCCTCGAGCTCGGTCTCGCCCGCGTGCAGCGCGACCACGTAGGTGATCGTGGCGACGATGTCCGCGAGGGTCAGCGTCTGCTGGTCGAACGCCTCGCCGGTGCCGATCTTCTTGTTGATCTTGTGGCGACCGACCTTGGCGGTGTCGTACCGCTTCGGGTTGAAGTAGTAGTTCTCCAGCAGGGTCTGGGCAGCCTCGACGCTCGGCGGCTCGCCCGGACGCAGCTTGCGGTAGATGTCGATGAGCGAACGCTTCGTGACCTCGGCGTCGACCTGCTCGGTCGTGACGCCGCCGTCGCGGGCCTTGCGCTCGAGCTCCTCGCGCACGATGTCGCTGCGGACCGAGTCCTTCTCCAGCGTCAGGCGGATCGACTCGTACTGGCCGAACGTCTCGAGGATCTGCGACTCGGTGAAGCCGAGGGCCTTGAGCAGCATCGTGACGGACTGCTTGCGCTTGCGGTCCAGGCGGACGCCGACGAGATCGCGCTTGTCGATCTCGAACTCGAGCCACGCACCACGCGACGGGATCACGCGGGACGTGAAGATGTCCTTGTCGGACGTCTTGTCGGGCGTGCGCTCGAAGTAGACGCCGGGCGAACGGACGAGCTGCGACACGACGACGCGCTCGGTGCCGTTGATGATGAAGGTGCCCTTGTCGGTCATGAGCGGGAACTCACCCATGAAGACCGTCTGGGACTTGATCTCGCCGGTCTCGTTGTTCATGAACTCGGCGGTGACGAACAGCGGGGCGGCGTACGTGACGTCGCGGTCCTTGCAGTCCTCGACGGAGTACTTCGCGGGCTCGAAGCGGTGGTCACGGAACGAGAGGCTCATCGTCTCCGAGAAGTCCTCGATGGGGCTGATCTCCTCGAAGATCTCCTCCAGGCCGGACTTCGTCGACACGTCGTTGCGGCCGGCGGCGAGGTCTGCCTCGACCCGCTCACGCCACGCGTCGCTGCCGATCAGCCAGTCGAAGCTGTCGGTCTGCAGGGAGAGGAGTTCGGGAACCTCGAGGGGTTCTGCGATCTTCGCGAACGAGATGCGCGAAGTGTTGTTCGTGGGTGCGGCGGTACGCGAGGCGGCCAAGAGAAGTCCTTCCAAGGAACTCGCATGCGGTGAACGTGTCGGTTCTGTACTCTTCAGTTGTTCGCGCGGTTCTCACCGCGCGGCGCGCACGCTTCTGGAGCCCGGTCAAGTCCTGACGCAGCGGACAGGACGAACCGAGGGCATGACAAAGTGGGCGCGAACCTCCATGGTAACCCCATCGACACACCGAAATCAACCCAGGTCTTGACATCGGGCGTTCCATCAGGGAGCATCGTTCGTTTCCCCTGAGCGTTCCCGCGAAAAACGGCAGTCGGCCGCCCCGAGGGCGGCACGGATCACACGTTCTGGATGCCGTCGACCCGCCAGGAACCGTCTTCGCGGACCATCCGCACGATCATCCGGACGCCGGCCTCGCGCTCCCCGGCGCCCGATGCCGTGCCGAACACGAGGGTCTGGTCGGCGAAGACGAGCACGTCGATCGCCGCGATCGTGCAGGAGTCCGCGCAGTCGGCCGCGGACGCCTCACGCACCGTCGTCGCCGACGACACCGCGCCGGCGGAACCACTGCCGCCCGACACCGGAGTCAGCAGGGCCTGGCGGAACCGCTCGGTCATGAGGTCGCCGGCGCGATCCACGCGCGACGGCGCGTTCGTGGGTCCGGTGAAGATGTCCGTGACGGCGGTGCGAGCTGCCGCGACGGCCTCGGTCCGCGCGTCCTCGAGGCTCGGCTGGGCGGCGATCTTCGACACCGCGAACGCCGCGACGCAGACCGCCACGAGCAGTCCGATCCCGATCAGGGTCCAGACCCGGAACGGGGACCCCGGCTCGGGCGCGTCCGACGACGGTGACGTGGGCGGCGTGGCGGTGACGGTCATGGGGTACTTCCTCCGACGGGGATGGCGGTGAATCCGGCGACGCTCCAGGCGGAGCCGTCACGGACGAGGGAGACGAGCCAACGGTCCTCGCGCGGCACCTGCCGCCGACCGGCGATGACGGTCGAGTCGAGGGCGACGAGCACCTCGGCGGCGCCGTCGGTGGCGTCCTTGACGCCCGTGGCCTGGATGCGGACGTTGCCGCCGATCTGGCCGGAGCGGGTGAGCCTCGCGAACAGCGGCGTGAGGTCGGCCGCGAGCCGTTGCTGGTAGGCCGGGGTGGTCCATGCCGCGAGCGACGCCAGCTGGCCCTTCACGTCGGCGGCGTCGTAGTCGGCGTAGGCGCGGGCGAAGCCCGTCGCGACCGCGACGGCGGAGGACTCGGCCGGTGGCGTCGCGCGGCCGCCGAACCAGGCCGCGGACTGCGCGCTGACGAGCAGTCCGAGCACCGTCACGACCGCTGCGCCGAGGGCGAGCGACCTCGTCACCGGTGTCACGCGACCTGCCTCACGGCCGGGAGCCTATCGTAAACGGGCGTTACTCCGGATCGAAACACCAGACACAGCAGCGACATCAGTCGCAGGTCGGAAACGACGAAGCGCCCACCCCTTGCGGGGCGGGCGCTTCGCGCGGATTCAGCCGATGGTCGCCTTCAGGCGACCGTCATCACTTGAGGGTGATGGTGGCGCCGGCGGCCTCAAGGGTTTCCTTGGCCTTCTCGGCGGTCTCCTTGTTGACCTTCTCCAGGACGGCCTTGGGAGCGCCCTCGACGAGGTCCTTGGCCTCCTTCAGGCCCAGGCTCGTGAGGCCACGGACCTCCTTGATGACCTGGATCTTCTTGTCGCCGGCGGCCTCGAGGACGACGTCGAACTCGTCCTGCTCGGCGGCGTCACCGGCGGCGTCGCCACCGGCAGCGGCGGGCGCCGCGGCGGCCACGGCCACCGGAGCGGCGGCGGTGACCTCGAAGGTCTCCTCGAACTGCTTCACGAACTCCGAGAGCTCGATCAGCGTCATCTCCTTGAAGGCATCCAACAGGTCGTCGGTGCTGAGCTTCGCCATGATGTGGCGTCCTTTCTATGTGAGACCCCGAGGGGGTCCCGATGGGAATCGGGCGGTTCAGCCCTCGGTGGTGACGTCGGTCTCGACGTTCTCGGTCGCCGACTCGGCCACGGGGGCCTCCTCGGCGGGTGCCTCGGCAGCGGCCTCGGCGGCGGGAGCACCCGCAGCCAGGACCGACGAGTCGGCTTCTGCCTTCGCCTGCAGCGCCGCGAAGGTGCGGGCTGCCTGCGACAGCGGGGCGTTGAAGAGCCCCGCGGCCTTGGACAGGTTGGCCTTGAGGCCGCCAGCGAGCTTGGCGAGGAGGACCTCGCGCGACTCGAGGTCGGCCAGCTTCTTGACCTCGTCGGCCGAGAGGTTCTTCCCGTCGAGGAAGCCTCCCTTGACGATGAGGGCGGGGTTGGCCTTCGCGAAGTCACGCAGACCCTTGGCCGCCTCGACGACATCGCCCTTGATGAAGGCGATGGCGGTGGGGCCGGTGAGCAGCGACTCGTCGAGCTCGATTCCGGCGTCCTGGGCGGCGATCTTGGTCAGCGTGTTCTTGGCGACGGCATAGCTCGCGGAGTCGCCCAGCGATCGACGCAGCTCCTTGAGCTGCTTGACGCTGAGGCCGCGGTACTCGGTGAGCACGGCGCCGTTCGACTCGCGGAAACTGTCCGCGATCTCTGCGACGGCCGCTGCCTTGTCCGGGCGTGCCATGAGTCTCCTTCACTGGTTCGTGCGAAGACGTTCTGAACCCAAAGAAAAAGCGTCCCGTGCGAAGGCACAGGACGCGATCGATGCGAGGCGAACCTCGATCAGCTCGGTGACTGAACCTGCGCGGGCCGCCCCTTCGGGCGCTTCGGGAACTCCGTGAGGAGATCCACCGGCGGTCTTCGGCGTGCCCAGTCTAGGCGGCTCCCCCGGCATCCTCCAAATCGAGATCAGGCCAGGCCCGCGAGCGCGGCGTAGTCGCCGAACGCCGAGCTGTCCGTGATCTGGTCCTTGGCGGGTGCCTTGACCGAGATCGGCTCGCCCCAGTGCGTCCAGTCGACCGTGTTGGTCGAGCCGGCGACGTCGACGACCATGCGGCGCACGAGGTCGTCGGGACCGACCTGCAGCACGTAGTCGAGCTGCTTGGGAAGCCGCGAGCCGTACTCGGACGCGTCCGCGCCCTGGCTGGCGAGGACCTTCTTCGTGTCGAGCTTCAGGACCAGCCGCGTCGTCGGCACCCCGTCGATCGTGCCGCCGTCCGAGCCCTGGTTGTCGAACGTCACGAGTGCCGTGCGGAAGGTCTCGAGCTGGGCCTGGGGATCGGACTGCTGGGTGAGCGAGCTCATCTGTCCGGCCAGGGGATTGCCGGGATCGGCCAGGTCGACCGCGACGAACTTGCCGCCCGTCATCTCGCCCATCGCCAGGTACATCACCCCGTCGACCAGGCGGACCTCGATCTGACCCGTGCCCATGTCCATCGTGAGCCGCGCCTTCGTGGCGTCGGGGTCCGTGCCGACCGAGATGACCCCGTCCGTCGTCACGTCCTCGCCCATCGCGGCGGAGGCCATCGACAGGTGCGCCGACCCCGCGGCGCGCTGCGCCGCGGTCAGCCGGTCGACGAAGTTCTCCTTCGTCAGCGGCTCGGACGTCGACGCCGCAGCGGACTCGCGCGTCGTGGTCGCCCGCGCCGAGGGGGACCCGCCCGCCTCGTCGACGGCGGCCCCGCACGCGGAGGCGGCCAGGAGGGAGGCCGCGGCGAGGGCCATCGCGAGATTCTTGCGCATGAGCCACACCCTACCCACGAGAAACAGCGACGGCGCCCGCCCCGAAGGGCGAGCGCCGTCGTTGGTGGTGCAGGCTCAGGCCTCGTCGTCGGACGCGTAGTTGCGCGTGCGCGACGGGTCGACCGGGACGCCGGGGCCCGTGGTCGTCGAGATCGTGGCCTTCTTGATGTAGCGGCCCTTCGAGCTGGACGGCTTGAGACGCAGGATCTCCTCGATCGCGGCACCGTAGTTCTCGGCGAGCTGCTCGGCCGTGAAGGACGCCTTGCCGATCACGAAGTGGACGTTGGCGTGACGATCGACGCGGAACTCGATCTTGCCGCCCTTGATGTCGGCCACGGCCTTGGCGACGTCGGGCGTCACCGTTCCGGTCTTGGGGTTCGGCATCAGGTTGCGGGGACCGAGGACGCGGCCGAGGCGACCGACCTTGCCCATCATGTCGGGGGTGGCGACGACGGCGTCGAAGTCGAGCCAACCCTCGTTGATCTTGTCGACGAGCTCGTCGGCACCGACGAAGTCGGCGCCGGCCTCACGAGCGGCATCGGCGTTGGCGCCGGTGGCGAAGACCAGGACCCGGGCGGTCTTGCCGGTCCCGTTCGGCAGGTTGACGGTGCCGCGCACCATCTGGTCGGCCTTGCGGGGATCGACGCCGAGACGCACGACGGCGTCGACGGTCGAGTCGTACTTCTTCGAGCCGGACTCCTTCGCGAGGGTCACGGCCTGAAGGGGGGAGTAGAGCGCGTCGCGGTCGATCTTCTCGGCGACCGCGCGGTACGCCTTGCTGTGCTGGGGCATGTCTGGCTTCCTTCTCTTTCGTTGCAACAGCGTCTGTTGCTACCAGTTGTGGTGACGGGCGAGCACTCGCCCTCCCACGTTTCTGTTGGAGGTACTGCTCAAGAACCGCGGTTCTTGGAGGGTCAGTCGACCGTGACGCCCATCGAGCGCGCGGTGCCCTCGACGATCTTCATGGCGCCATCGATGTCGTTGGCGTTGAGATCGGGCAGCTTGGTCGTGGCGATCTCGCGGACCTGGTCCTTCGAGATCTTGCCGACCTTGTCCTTGTGCGGGACGGACGAGCCCTTCTGCAGGCCGGCGGCCTTCTTGATGAGCTCCGCCGCGGGCGGCGTCTTGGTGATGAACGAGAACGTGCGGTCCTCGTAGATCGTGATCTCGACCGGGATGACGTTGCCACGCATGGACTCGGTCTGGGCGTTGTACGCCTTGCAGAAGTCCATGATGTTCACGCCGTGCGGGCCGAGCGCGGTGCCGACGGGCGGCGCCGGGTTGGCCTGGCCGGCCTGCAGCTGCACCTTGACGACAGCCGCGACCTTCTTCTTGGGAGGCATTTCGGGTCCTTGCTTCTACGGGATGGGTGATGCGGTGGTCGCGCTCAGACCTTGCTGATCTGGCTGAAGGAGAGCTCGACCGGGGTTTCGCGACCGAAGATCTCGACGAGGGCCTTGACCCTCTGCGCGTCGACGTTGATCTCGGTGATGGTCGCGTGCAGCGTCGCGAACGGACCGTCGACGACCATGACGGAGTCGCCGGCGACGAAGTCGCTGAACTCGACCTTGGGGGCCGAGCTGGGCTGCGCTTCGGCGGCGTCGGTCGCCACGGCGGCGACCTCGGCCTCCACGGCCGGGGCGAGCATCTTCTCGACCTCGGCCAGGCTCAGGGGGACGGGCTGGTGGGCGTTGCCGACGAAGCCCGTCACGGACGGCGTGTGGCGCACGACGCCCCACGAGTCGTCGGTCAGGTCCATGCGCACGAGCACGTAGCCGGGCAGGACGGTGCGCCGGACGAGCTTGCGCTGGCCGTTCTTGATCTCGGCGACCTCCTCGGTCGGCACGACGATCTCGTGGATGTAGTCCTCGGCGTTGAGCGCGACCTTGCGGTTCTCGAGGTTCTGCTGGACGCGCTTTTCCATGCCGGCGTACGTGTGGATGACGTACCAGTCGCCGGGCTGGCTCCACAGCCGGTCGCGGAACTCCTGCAGCGGGTCGGCCGCCTCGGCCGGCTCCTCGGCAGCGTCATCGGCCGGCTCGACCTCGGCGTCGTCGGCGGTCTCGTCGGCGACGTCGCCGGTCTCGTCAGCGCCGGTCTCGTCAGCGTCGGTCTCGTCGGCGTCGGTCTCGTCAGCGTCGACGACGGCCTCGTCGGTCGCCTCGGGGGCGTCGGGGGTCTCGTCGACCGGCGTCTCCTCGGTGGACGTCTCGTCCACGGGCGCGCTGGTCTCGTCGAATGCGGAGGTCACGGAATCAGTCCTTGGGTTCTTACGCGAAGATCGCGAACATGGCCTTGCCGAACACGTAGTCCAGGCCGGCCACGAAAGCCATCATGATGAGCACGAACACGAGCACCACGAAGAAGTAGTTGACGACCTGCGGGCGGGTCGGCCAGACCACCTTGCGCAGCTCGGCGACCACCTGGCGGTAGAACGTGAGCGGGGACGTGCGCTTGGTGCGCGTCCCGGCGAGTTCGTGATTGTCGCTCACGGTGCTCCTTCGTCGTACGACGTCGGTCCGCGTCCGGACCGACCTTGCAGGGCACGAGGGACTTGAACCCCCAACCTTCGGTTTTGGAGACCGATGCGCTGCCAGTTGCGCCAGTGCCCTCCGCCCGCGACGGCCTGTGTGCACAGTCCGAAAACGGGCATGACGAAACAGGGTAGTTTCGCCGGTTTCGTCAAGTGTACGGGGTGCCGGGCACGAATGCGAAACCGGTGCATCGCACCTCGGCCCGCCGGCCGGCATCTCGATGCTCGAGCCGTCGGTCGCCCTTCTGGTAGAACGGAGGGAACAGTCCGGTACCGGAGTATGCACATGACCGTTCCGACGACAGGGGCCTGGGTCACCGACGGCGGCCTCGAGACCGACCTCATCTTCAACCACGGCATCGACCTGCCGTACTTCGCGGCCTATCCCCTCGTGGACGACCCGGCCGGCAGGGACGTGCTGCGCGGCTACTACGCCGAGTACGCCGCGATCGCCCGCGCCGCGGGCGTCGGCCTGCTCGTCGAGACACCGACCTGGCGAGCGAGCGAGGACTGGGGCCGGGCCCTGGGCCATGACGCCGACGCCCTCGACCGGGCGAACCGCACTGCGGTCGCCGTGGCCCGCGACGCCGTCTCCGGCGAGGTGGCGCAGACCGCCGTCTCGGGCTCTATCGGGCCGCGCGAGGACGCCTACCGGGCCGGCACCACCCCGGCCGACGAGGCCGCGGAGTACCACCTCCCCCAGGTGCGGTCCCTCGCCGACGCGGGCGTCGACCTCGTCCACGCGATGACGATCACGACGTCCGACGAGGCGATCGGCGTCGTGCAGGCGGCCCGTGCGACGGGGATCCCCGTGGCCGTGTCCTTCACCGTCGAGACCGACGGGCGGCTGCCGGACGGCAGTTCTCTGACGGACGCTCTCGACACGGTCGAGGCCTCCGCCCCGGCGGACTGGTACGGCGTGAACTGCGCGCACCCCACCCACGTCGCGGCCGGCCTGGACGGGTCCGCGGTCGGGAACAGGCTCTCGTTCTTCCGCCCGAACGCCTCGACCCGGTCGCACGAGGAGCTCGACGCGATGGAGACACTCGATGCCGGCGACATGGCCGACCTCGCCGCCGGTACCGCGGCACTGCGTCACCGACTTCCCGGGCTACGCGTGCTGGGCGGCTGCTGCGGCACCGACAGCAGGCACGTCGCGGCCATGTGGGGCACGGCCCCGTCCCGCTGACCGGGCCCTACCGACGGCCGTGACACGATGACGACGTGCGGCCGCTGACGACTCTTCCCAAGGCCCACCTGCACCTGCACTTCACGGGGTCGATGCGCCACGGGACCCTGCTGGAGCTGGCGGAGCGCGACGGGATCCGACTGCCCGCCGGCCTCGTCGAGGAATGGCCGCCCCAGCTCTCGGCCGCCGACGAGAAGGGCTGGTTCCGGTTCCAGCGGCTGTACGACGTCGCCCGCTCGGTGCTGCGCACGCCCGACGACGTGCGCCGACTCGTGCGCGAGGCCGCGGAGGACGACCGCGCCGACGGCTCGGTGTGGACCGAGATCCAGGTCGACCCGTCCGGCTACGCGGCGCTGTTCGGCGGGATCACGGCGTTCACCGACCTCGTGATCGACGCCGTGCGAGAGGCCACCACCGCCACGGGCCTGCCGATGAGCGTCATCGTGGCCGCGAACCGCACCCGTCACCCGATGGACGCGCGCACGCTCGCACGGCTCGCCGCGCAGTACGCGGGACGGGGCGTGCACGGGTTCGGCCTGTCGAACGACGAGCGGCGCGGCGACACGGCGTCGTTCGAGCCGGCCTTCCGGATCGCCGAGCGGGCCGGGCTGCTGTCGGCACCGCACGCCGGCGAGCTGCGCGGGCCGGACCACGTCCAGACCTGCCTCGACCACCTCTCCCCCGGCCGGCTCGGGCACGGCGTGCGCGCCGCGGAAGACCCCGCGGTGCTGGACCGGCTGGCCCGCGAGGGCGTCGGACTCGAGGTCTGCCCGGCGTCCAACGTCGCCCTCGGCGTCTACGCGACGATCGACGAGGTGCCCGTGCGCGACCTCGTCGCGGCCGGCATCGACGTCGCCCTCGGCGCCGACGACCCGCTGCTGTTCGGCACCCGGCTGGCCGGGCAGTACGCCCTGCTGCGCGCCGCGCAGGACTTCTCCGACGCGGAGCTGGCCGAGCTCGCGCGCGCCTCGCTGCGTGCCTCACGCGCGCCCGACGACGTGCGCCACGCCGCGGCGTCGGCCATCGACACGTGGCTGGCCGACGAGCATGGAACGATGGGGCCATGAGCGAGAACCAGCCGCCGTCCTATCCAGGAGACCCCTCGGGTCAGCAGCCCGAGCCGGGCCAGCAGCAGCCGTACCCGGGTCAGCAGCCCGAGCCGGGCCAGCAGCAGCCCTACCCGGGCCAGCAGCCCTACCAGGGTCAGCAGCAGCCCTACGCGCCGCCGCCGGCCCCGGGCTACGCCGGTCAGCCGTTCGCGCCGAAGCACCCGCAGGCCACGCTCGTGCTCGTGCTCGGCATCCTCGGGCTCATCGTGTGCGGCTTCCTCGCCCCGTTCGCGTGGGTCATGGGCAACCGCGTCGTCCGCGAGATCGACGCGAACCCGGGCGCCTACCAGGGTCGCGGCGAGGCCAACGCCGGCCGGATCTGCGGCATCATCGGCACGATCTTCCTCATCCTCGGCGTCCTGCTGGGCGCCTTCGCGATCGTCCTCCTGGGGATCGGGGTGGCCAGCTCGGACTTCGACGAGTCGACGTACTCGCTGGTCGGGCTGCTGTCGTGACCGACGGACCCCAGGGTCCGTACGGTCCGAACCCGTGGGCGCAGTGGCCACAGCCGCTGCCCAACCACCCGAACGCGACCACCGCGCTGGTGCTGGGCATCGTCGCGGTGGCCGCGGGCGTCCTGTTCACGTGCTCGTGCGGCGTGGGGGTCGTGATCTTCGCGCTCGGCCCGTTCGCGTGGTACCTCGGCGGCAAGGCCGTGCGGGAGATCGACGCGAACCCCGGCGTGTACGGCGGACGGTCGGAGGCGTCGACCGGTCGCATCCTGGGCATCGTCGCGACGGTGCTGCTCGTGCTGAGCGTGATCGCCTTCGTCGCGTTCGTCGCGCTGCTGGTCGGCAGTTCGGAGTTCCGCGAGGGCTTCGATCCGGACCCCGACGGCAGCTACACGCGACTGCTGCTCAGAGGCTGACGCCCACGAGCACCGGCTCGTTGACGAGTCGGACGCCGAACCGGGCCTCGACCCCGTCGCGCACCTCACGCGCGAGGGCGACGAGCTCGGCGGTGCTCGCCCCACCACGGTTCGTCAGGGCGAGGACGTGCTTGCCCGACAGGGCGACCCGGCCGGAACCGTGGCCCTTCTCGAAGCCCGCATGGTCGATCAGCCACGCCGCGCTCGTCTTGACGCTCCCGTCCGGCTGGGCGAACCGGGGCGCGGCCTCGGGCAGCGCCGCCGCGGCGTCCGGCGGCAGGATCGGGTTCGTGAAGAAGGAGCCCGCGCTCCACGTGTCGTGGTCGGCGGCATCGAGCACCATCCCCTTGCCGCCGCGCAACGCCAGGACGGCCGCGCGCACGTCGCCCAGCGGCGCACGCTCGCCCTCGGCGACCCCGAGCCGGCGGGCCAGCTCGCCGTAGCGGACCGGAGCGCTCAACCGACCGGCGAACCGCAGCTGGAAGGCGACGGTCAGCACGACGAATCGACCGGGCTCGTCCTTGAAGCGGCTGTGGCGGTAGCGGAAGCCGAGATCGGTGAACATGATCGTGCGCACGCGCTTCTCGGCGCGGTCCCACGTGCGGACGCTGACGATCGTGTCGGCGACCTCCTGCCCGTAGGCGCCGACGTTCTGGATCGGGGTCGCCCCCACCGAGCCGGGGATGCCCGAGAGCGCCTCGAGCCCCTCCCAGTCGCGCTCGACGGCGTAGGCGACGAAGTCGTCCCAGTCCTCGCCGGCCGCGACGGTGACCATCGCTCCGCTGCAGGCGTCGGCCGAGACGTCGATCCCTCGGGTCCGGACGAGCACGACCGTGCCGTCGAAGCCCTCGTCCGCGACGACCAGGTTGCTGCCCCCACCGACGAGCAGGACCGGTTCACCGGCCTCGTCGGCGGTGCGGACGGCATCGATCAGCTCGGCCTCCGTCGTCGCCTCGACGACGACGCGCGCCGGACCGCCCAACCGCAGCGTGGTGACCTCGGACAGCTCCATGACCGCGAGCCTATCGAGCGCCCCCGCAGGCCGTGAAACGTCGACGACCCCCGCTCCCTGCCGGGAACGGGGGTCGTCGGAGCGCTGGATCAGCGGGTCTCGCGGTGCGCGCGGTGGGTGTTGCAGCGCGGGCAGTACTTGCTGACCTCGAGACGATCGGGATCGTTGCGACGGTTCTTCTTCGTGATGTAGTTGCGTTCCTTGCACTCGGTGCAGGCCAAGGTGATCTTGGGACGAACGTCGGAGCTCTTGCTGGCCACGGGGTGCCTCTTCTGGTCGGTGCCCTGCCCGTTGCCGGGCCGGGGACTTGCTGCTGTTCTTGCCGTGAGTGGTAGCTGGGGCGGGACTCGAACCCGCGACACCACGATTATGAGTCGTGTGCTCTAACCACCTGAGCTACCCAGCCACGGAGTTGCGAGTCGCCTCGCTCCTCAGAGCCCCTTTACGGAATCGAACCGTAGACCTTTTCCTTACCATGGAAACGCTCTGCCGACTGAGCTAAAGGGGCAAGCCGAGGGACAACATTACCGGGTCGGGTGCCGGTCTCCCAAATCGGGGTCCCCGCCCCTGCAACCGCAGGCTCAACGGGCCACGGCGGCGAGCGTCGAGGGCCACGACGGGCCGCCGTAGATGAAGCCCGTGTACGCCTGGACGAGGTCCGCGCCGGCCTCGATCCGGGCCGTCACATCGGCCTGCGTCGTGATGCCGCCGACGCCGATCAGGGCCAGGCCGTCGCCCGCCCGTGCCCGGATCCGGCGCAGCACCTCGAGGGCGCGGTCGGCCAGCACCGGGCCCGACAGGCCGCCCGCGCCGGCGGCGTCGACGACCGATCGCGGGGTGTGCAGCGACTCGGGGCGTGCGATCGTCGTGTTCGTCGCGCTGATGCCGTCGAGGCCGAGCATGAGCGCCAGCTCGGTGACGGCATCGACGTCGTCGTCGGCGAGGTCCGGGGCGATCTTGACGACGAGCGGCACGCGCCGGCCGTGGTTCACGTCGGCCACGGCCTTGACGCCGGCCAGGATGGGCTCGAGCGAGTCGACGGCCTGCAGGTCACGCAGACCCGGCGTGTTGGGGCTCGAGACGTTGACGACGAGGTAGTCCGCATACGGAGCCAGCAGGCGCGCACTCTCGACGTAGTCGGCGGCGGCCTGCTCGGCGGGCACGACCTTCGTCTTGCCGATGTTGACCCCGATCACCGCCCGGCGACCGGCCTTCGTCGCGCGCAGCCGGTGCAGCCGCGAGGCGACCTGGGCGGCGCCCTCGTTGTTGAAGCCCATGCGGTTGACGATCGCGTGGTCGTCGACGAGCCGGAAGAGACGGGGTCGCGGGTTGCCCGGCTGCGGCCGCGCCGTGACGGTGCCGATCTCGACGTGACCGAAGCCCAGCGCGAGCAGACCGGGCACGCCGCGGGCGTTCTTGTCGAAGCCCGCCGCGAGCCCGAACCGGTGCGGGAACTCGACGCCCATCACGGTCACGGGGTGCGGCTCGACGCGGTACAGCAGGCCCGTCGCGGGCCGGCCGGCCCGGATCGCGGCGAACGCACGCTCGTGGATGCGCTCGGGATCCATACGGGCGAAGACGTTGTCGAACAGTGCGTCGTAGGCCACGGCGACCAGCGTAGGCCACGCGATCTCCCGACCCGCTGGGCGTGACGTTCGAGGGGTGAAATCGGCGGTTTCACTCCTCGAACGTCACTGCCAGCGCTTCAGCGGACCCAGGCGGCGACCCACCACAGGACGCCGTAGGGGTCGTCGGAGTAGGGCACCGAGACGGTCCAGCCGGGGCCGAGGTCGTCGCCGAGGGCCTTGAGCTCCTCGAGTCCACTCGCCCACAGGTCGCCGGCGAGCGTCGTGTCCAGCGCCGCGAGCCGGCGGCCGTCTCCCGAGCGCAGCGCGAGGTCGACCGCGTCGTCGAGGGCGAAGGCGCGCTCGTCGAGGTGGCCCGGGGCCTTCTCCGCGCGCTTGGCGCTGCCGTTCGCCATGACGAGGACCACCTCGGCGCCGGCGACGATCGAGCCCTCGAAGCCGACCGCGTCGAGCAGCGTGCGGCCGACGGGCTCGGCGAACGGGTCCGCGCCGAGGATGGACACCGCGTCGGCATCGGCCGTCATCGCCCGCACGACGCTCGTCGCGGAGAGTCGCAGGTCCGCGACCGGGTCGACCCGACTCGCATAGCGCGGCAGGAGCGCGGGCGCGGGTGGGACCACGACGACGCGGCGGATCACGCCAACCCCCGGATCGCGCGGGTCGGCGGGCGTCGGCCCGCGATCGTCCACGCCATGTCGACCACCTGCCGCGTCTCGGGAACCTGGTGCACGCGGTAGACCCGGGCGCCCGCGGTCGCGCAGATCGCCGTGGCGGCAAGCGTGCCGAGCAGTCGCTCCCCCACCGGGCGGTCGAGCGTCTCGCCGACGAAGTCCTTGTTCGACAGCGACACCAGGACGGGCCAGCCCGTCGCGACCATCTCGTCGAGCCGCCGGGTGACCTCGAGCGAATGGAACGTGTTCTTGCCGAAGTCGTGTGCCGGGTCGATGAGGACGCTCTCGCGGTCGACCCCGAGGGACACGGCGCGCTCGGCCTGCGCGACGGTCGACGCGATCGCATCGGCGACGACGTCGTCGTACTCGAGGCGATGCGGCCGGGTGCGCGGCGTGACGCCGCCCGTGTGCGTGCACACGAGCGCGACGTCGAACTCGGCGGCGACCTCGGCCAGGCCCGGGTCGGCGCCGCCCCACGCGTCGTTCAGCAGGTCGGCGCCGGCCTCGCAGACGGCCCGGCCGACCTCAGCCCGCCACGTGTCGACACTGATCACGAGGTCGGGGAACGCGGACCGCACGCGCTCGACGAAGCCGACGACCCGGCGCTTCTCCTCGTCGGCGTCGATCGTGACACCGGGCGCGGCCTTGATGCCGCCGATGTCGACGATCTCCGCGCCCTCGTCGACGACCTGCTGCACGCGCTCGAAGGCCGAGTCCTCGGCCCACGTGGCGCCACGGTCGAAGAACGAGTCGGGGGTGCGGTTGACGATCGCCATCATGAGGGCGCGGTCGTCGGCGAAGCGGTGGCGGCCCAGTCGCAGGGTCATCGGGCGACCTCCGTCGCGGGCGGCCGCTCGACGAGGTCGACGGTGCGGGCGACCGGCGCGAGTCCCGTGGCCCCCGGGAGGTACTGGCGCAGCTCGGCCTCGCTCGCGTCGACGTGGCGATCGGCCCGGGACAGGACGGCGGCGGCGAGCTGGACCGCCATCGGCCCGAGGTCGTGCAACGACTGGTGCGAGTGCGCCCGCACCCCGAGGTCCACCTGCGCGACGGCATCGACACCAAGCCGGCTCGCGACGTCGATCAGGGCGGCGAGGTCGACGCCGTAGCCGACCGGCACGGCCAGCGTCTCGTAGACCGCACGCCGGACGGCCCACTCCCCCGCGAGCGGCTGGACGACGCCCGTGAGCTCGGGGAACATCAGCGCGAGCAACGGACGGGCGACCAGCTCCGTGGCGCGGCCACCGCCGTGTCGCACCTCGGAGCGACCGTCGCGGAACGGCCGCTCGTAGAAGCCCTTCACGAGAGCGATCTCGGGGTCGGTCAGCAGGGGCCCGAGCAGGCCCGTGACGAAGCCGAGGTCCCACTCGGTCAGGTCGGCGTCGACGAACGCGAGCAGGTCCCCCGACGTGACGAGCTGCGACTTCCAGATCGCCTCGCCCTTGCCGACATGGCTGCCGAGGTCGGGCCGGATGTCGGCGAGCGCATGGACGGTGGCGCCGGCCTCCCGCGCGATCCGCGCGGTCGCGTCGGTCGAGTCACCGTCCACCACGACGAGCTCGTCGACGAGGGGCGCCTGCTCGACGAACGCGGCGTGGATGCGTCCGACGACGTCGCCGATCGTGTCGGCCTCGTTCCTGGCCGGGACGACGAGGCTCACGGTCAGCCCGGTCTCGGCCTTGGCTGCGAGGAGTCCCTCGACCTCCCACGTGCGCCCGTCGAAGGTCCGGCGGTCGAACCACGTGTCTGCCACGCGATCACCGTACCGGGGTCAGGTGCGCGGCTCGTCGACGATCTCGCCACCGAGCAGGCGCTCGACGATGAACTGCGCCTGCGTCGGGCTGGGCGCCTCGACCGACTCGTCCTCGTCGGGCGGGCCGTCGTACCCGAGCGACGCGATCGCGGCGCGGCGTGCGGCCTCCAGGTCGAGGTCGAGGTCCTCGACGACCGGCCGGCGGGCCTCCTCGAGCAGGTCGAGCTCGTAGGCGTCCGGGACGAGGTCGTAGAGGCTGCGCAGCGACCAGTCGTCGCCGGGTCGGCGGTCCGGATCCGAAGGGTGCACCCTCTGACGATAGAACGGCCCCCCGCCCGAAGGCGAGGGGCCGATCCGAACGTGGCAGGTGCAGGATTCGAACCTGCGAAGGCAATGCCGGCTGATTTACAGTCAGCTCCCTTTGGCCGCTCGGGCAACCTGCCGCGACAGTCCGCAAGATTACCCCAGCAGGTCGCCGACCTCGAAATCGGCCCTACAGCAGGCCCGACGCGAACACCGCCTCCATGACGGCCAGCAGCGTGACCAGCAGGGCCACGTTGACGATCGTGAACAGCTTGAGGAACTCGCGCGTGCGGCCCGGCCGGAAGCGCTCGTGCTGGCGCAGGGCGATGAGGCTCGCCAGCGACGCGACGACCGTCCCGACGCCGCCGACGTTGACGCCCACGAGCAGCTGGCGCCAGTCGTCGGTGAAGTGCGAGAACAGGATCGCCGCGGGCACGTTGGAGATGACCTGACTGGCGCCCGCACTCCACAGCATCACGTGGTCGGACAGCACGTCGGACAGGACCTCCTGCACCCCCTCCGTGCGCGAGAGGTTGCCACTGAACACGAAGAACGCCACGAAGGTGCCGAGCAGGGCGTAGTCGACCCGCCGCAGCGCGTTGGGATCGAGGAACAGCAGCACGAGCGGCACGGCCAGACCGGCCCACACGGGCAGGATCCGCAGGACGACCGCGATCGCCAGCAGGAACAGGACCAGCATCACGGCCGCCCGGCGCACCGGGATCCGCGCATGCATCGCGATCGGCTCGATCGGGGCGTTCTCGACGAAGAGGCACGGCACGAGGACCAGCACGACCGAGAGGGCGAACGGGATCGCCAGCACGGCCACGAACTCGTGGATCGGGATCTCGTAGCACTGGTAGAGGTACAGGTTGTGCGGGCTGCCGAACGGCGTGATCATGCCGCCGAGGTTGGCTCCCGCGGCCTGCATGACGAACGTGAAGGCCGCGTACTCCTCGTTGCCCGTGTTCCGCAGGACGACCCACGACAGCGGCAGCAGCGTCAGCAGCGCCATGTCGTTCGTCACGAGCATCGACGCGACCATCGTCAGCGCGACGAGTGCCGTGATGACGGCCCGCCGGGTGCGCAGCAGCCACACGACCCGCTCGGCCAGCACCCCGACGACGTGGAGGTCGTCGAGCGCCCGGATGACCGCCATCATCGCGAACAGCGACACGAGGGTACGACCGTCGAGGTAGTCGAGGTATTCACCGGTCGGCGGCACGAGCAGGCAGGACAGCAGCGCCAGCACGACCGAGACCACCAGGACGACGTGAGTACGCACGTATCCCGTGACGGCGGCCAGACGCATGCGGTCACGGTCTCACGCCGCGACGGGCCCCGCCGCGAGAGGCCGTAGGGTGGGGGCATGGCCGATTCCTCCTTCGACATCGTCAGCAAGATCGACCGCCAGGAGGCCGACAACGCCCTCAACCAGGCGGCCAAGGAGATCGCGACGCGCTACGACTTCAAGAACACCGGCGCCTCCATCGACTGGAGCGGCGAGTGGGGCGTCGAGATCACCGCGAACGCCGAGGAGCGCGCACTCGCGGTCCTCGACGTCTTCAAGGAGAAGCTGATCAAGCGCGGCATCAGCCTCAAGACCCTCGATGCCGGCGACCCGCGCCAGTCCGGCAAGGACGTCAAGATCAACGGCTCCTTCGGCGAGGGCATCAGCACCGAGCAGGCCAAGAAGCTCTCGAAGCTGATCCGCGACGAGGGCCCCAAGGGCGTCAAGGTGCAGATCCAGGGCGACGAACTGCGCGTCTCGAGCAAGAAGCGCGACGACCTGCAGGCCGTGATCGCCCTGATCAACGGCCAGGACCTGGACTTCGCGGTCCAGTTCACCAACTACCGCTGAGACCTCACCGCGACGCCGCTGCGGATCAGCCGCGGCGCGCGCCGCGCAGGACCAGGAGCGCGGCGGCGGCCAGGAAGCCCGCGGCGATCGCGAGCGCGACCGAGGCGTTCGTCCGGTCGGCGACGGCGCCCAGGGCCATGCCCCCTGCGGCCGCCGAGCCGAGGAACGCCATCGAGGTCACCGAGAGCGCGGTGCCCCGGCGCGCGTCGTCGACCCGGTCGTGGACGAGGGCGTTGTAGGACGCGCCGAAAGACGTGTGCACGAGGTAGCAGAGCCAGAACCCGCCGACGAGCACGAGCGGTCCGGCGGCGAGGGCCATCACGACGAGGCCGGTCGCCTCGACCGCCACCAGGGCGGGACCGAGCACGTCCGGCCCCACCTTCCGCAGGACCCTTGAGGCGATCGCGGCGCCGAGCGCCGCCAGGCCCCACGCGACCGACGAGACGACGCCGAGCACGGCTCCGGCGCCCGACGGGTCGGCGCTGAACTCGGCGAGCCGCACGGGCATGAACAGCTCGAGCGCCGCGACCCCGACACCGACCATCACCATCGCCGCGGTGAGCATCCGCAGCCGCGGCCCCAGGGCGAGGCCGACACCCGCGCGCAGCGCTCCTCGCCATGCCGAGGCGGCCGGTGGGCCCGAGGCCGGCGCGGGCTCCATGAGCCACGCCGCGCATCCGACCTGGACCACGACCACCGCGATCGCCGCCGCGTACGGCAGCGCCAACGACACGTCGGCCGACCACGGCGCGCGCCACAGGAAGCCGGCCGACAGCAGCGACCCCACGGCGAGGGCCCCGCTCGTCACGCCGCCCGCCGCGGCAAGTCCCGGTGGCACCTCACTGGCCGCGCCCCGGGCGATCTCCGCATCGACGAACCACGCCTCCAACGGCCCGCTGTCCAACGCCCGGAACAGCCCGCTGACGCCCCATGCGACCGCGAACGCGAGGAATGTCTGGGCGGTCATCGTCAGCACGTACGCGCCGATCGCGGCGACGCCCGAGGCGATGAACACGGGCCGCCGGCCCCACGAGTCGGTCAACGCTCCACTGGGGATCTCCAGCGCGATCACGACCACGCCCTGGGCCGCGAGTGCGGCGCCGAGCTCGGCGACCGTCAGGCCGCGTTGCAGGGGCAGCAGCAGCGCGACCGGCATGAGCAGACCGGTCGCGAACCACCGCAGCGCGAGAAGCAGCAGGAATCGTCGCCGCAGCCCCATGGCTCGACTCTAGGGGCGACCCTGGGGGAAGCAGCGACGCCCGCGGGGTGTTGAGTGTCCATGTGGCGACCGCGAACACCGACTCCAGGTCAGGACTGATCTTCGGCGCCGCGGCCTACCTGTGCTGGGGTTTCTTCCCGCTGTACTGGCCGCTGCTGGACCCCGCCTCACCGTGGGAGGTGCTGGCCCACCGGATCGTGTGGACGCTCGTCCTGTGCGTCGGCCTGCTGACCGTCACCCGCAAGTGGCAGTCCTTCGCGGCGATCCTGCGCCAACGCCACCTGATGGTCCTGATGGCGGTGGCGTCGCTCGTGATCTCGGTCAACTGGGGCTCGTTCATCTGGGGCGTCACGAACGGCCACGTGATCGAGACGTCGCTCGGCTACTTCATCAACCCGCTCGTCACGGTGCTGCTGGGCGTGTTCGTGCTCGGCGAGAGCCTGCGACGCGCCCAGTGGGTCGCCGTCGGGCTGGGCATCACTGCGGTTCTGGTGCTGACGATCGACTACGGCCGACCGCCGTGGATCTCGCTGATCCTGGCGTTCAGCTTCGCCGCGTATGGGTTCATCAAGAAGCGGGCGAATCTCGGCACGGTCGAGGCGCTCTCGGTCGAGACCGCCATCTCGGGGCCGTTCGCGGTCGCCTATCTGGCGTTCCTCGGCACCGCGGGAACCCTCACGTTCGGCCACGAGGGCACGGCCAACACCCTGCTCCTGATGGGCACGGGCGTCGTGACCGCGATCCCGCTGCTGCTGTTCGGCGCCGCCGCCACGCGACTGACCCTCACGACGATCGGCATGATCCAGTACCTCGGGCCGATCCTGCAGTTCATCTTCGGCCTGACGATCTTCGGCGAGCCGATGACCAGCGCGCGCTGGGTGGGCTTCCTGATCGTGTGGGCCGCGCTCGTGATCTTCACGGTCGACGCCGTGCGGAACCGACGCCGCACGAAGCAGACCGTCGACGAGTGCGCCGCGGAGTCCACGGCCCTCTGACGGACCCGCTGGGTCAACCGAGGCGCTGGGTGGAGCGGGTGCAGAGGGCGTCGAGGGCGTCGCGGGCCGATCCCGCGGGCAGCTTGTCGAGCAGGGCGCGGGCGGCGTCGGCCTCCGCGCGGACGTAGTCGCGCGCCTGGTCCATCGCGGGGTGCTCGCGCAGCGCCCGGATCGTCCACTGGACGTCGTCCTCGTCGAGGATCGGACCGCCCAGCAGCGCGTGCAGGCGCTCGTCGCCGTCGACCGGCGACTGCTGGACCAGCAGGGTCGGCAGGGTCGGGACGCCCTCGCGCAGGTCGGTGCCCGGGACCTTGCCCGAGTCGTCGGCGTCGCTCGCGATGTCGATGATGTCGTCGGCCAGCTGGAACGCGAGGCCGATGCGCTCGCCGAACTCCAGCAGGGTCGCCTCGATGTCCGGGCCCGCACCCGACATCATCGCGCCGAAGCGGGCCGCGGTCGCGATGAGCGAGCCGGTCTTGTCGGCGACGACGGACAGGTAGTGCTGCAGCGGGTCGTCGTCGACACCGGGGCCGAGGGTCTCGCGGATCTGGCCGTGCACGAGACGGGCGAACGTGTCGGCCTGGATGCGCACGGCGTCCGGACCGAGGTCCGCCACGAGCGACGAGGCCCGGGCGAACAGGAAGTCGCCGACGAGGATCGCCACCGAGTTGTCCCAGCGCGCGTTGGCGCTCGGGGCTCCGCGACGCATCGCGGCCTCGTCCATGACGTCGTCGTGGTAGAGCGTCGCCATGTGCGTCAGCTCGACGACGACCGCGGCCGGCACGATGTCCGGCGCCGTCGGGTCGCCGAACTCGGCGCACAGCATCATGAGCAACGGACGGAACCGCTTGCCGCCGGCCTGCAGCAGGTGCGCTGCGGCCTCGGCGACCAACGGCTCGTTGCTGTGTGCCTGCCGTGCGAGCAACTCCTCGGCACGCTCGACGCTGGACGAGACGCGCTCCTCCAGCGCGGCATCAGCGAACGACCCGACGCTGGCCACGGTCCACTTCCTTCCGACCCGATCGACTACACGGTGCCGCTAGCGTACGAAGACGCCGGCGTGCTGGGCCAGATCGAGGATCGGACCCGGCACGATGCCGAGCACGACCGTCGCGATCACGGCCAAGGCAATGACCACGGTAGTCGGCACGCCCGCGGCCGCGACCGTCGGCCCTTCGCCGACCGGATCGGTGAAGAACATCAGCACGATGACCCGGACGTAGAAGTACGCGGCGATCGCACTGCACAGCGCGCCGATGACGACCAGGAGCCAGGCCCCGCCCGCCCAGGCGGCGCTGAACACCGTCCACTTGCCGATGAAGCCCGCCGTGAGCGGGATGCCCGCGAAGGACAGCATGAACAACGCGAACGCGCCGGCCAGGAACGGGGACTCCTTGCCGAGCCCCGCCCACTTGGACAGGTGCGTCGCCTCGCCCGACGAGTCGCGGACGACCGTGACGATCGCGAACGCGCCGATCGAGCCGATGCCGTAGACCAGCAGGTAGAACAGCACCGCGGAGACCGAGGTGATCGCGGCGCCGTCCTTCGTCCCGAGGTAGGCACCCGAGAGTCCGACCAGCAGGAAGCCCGCGTGCGCGATCGAGGAGTAGGCCAGCATGCGCTTCACGTCGGTCTGGCTGATCGCGACGATCGAGCCGAGCAGCATCGTGATGACCGCGACGACCCACAGCACCGGGCGCCAGTCCCAGTTCGCGCCGCCGAACGCGACGAACAGCACGCGCAGCATCGCGATGAAGGCAGCCGCCTTGGTGGCAGCGGACATGAACGCGGTGACCGGCGTCGGAGCGCCCTGGTAGACGTCGGGCGTCCAGCTGTGGAAGGGCACCGCACCGACCTTGAAGAGCAGGCCCACGAGCAGCAGGGCGATCGCGGCCAGCAGCAGCGGACCCTCGTCGGTGCGCGCGGACACGGCCGTGTCGATCTCGCTCAGGTTGAGGCTGCCGGAGTACCCGTAGGCCAGCGCTGCGCCGTACAGGAAGAACGCCGACGAGAACGCACCCAGCAGGAAGTACTTCATCGACGCCTCCTGGCTGAGCAGGCGGCGACGGCGGGCCACGCCGCACAGCACGTACAGCGGCAGCGACAGCACCTCGAGGGCGACGAACATCGTGATGAGGTCGTTCGAGACGGCGAAGAGCATCATGCCCGACAGCGCGAACAGCGCGAGCGGGAAGACCTCGGTGTGCTCGAGCCGCGCCTTCGTGGCCTCGGCCTCGCCGGGCGAGCCCGGGGCGTCGGCGGCGCGGCCGATGAAGTCGCTCAGACCGCCCTCGTGGTGCCGCTCGGCGAAGAGCAGGAACGACAGGGCGCCGAAGACCAGCAGCATCGCCCACGTCAGGACGCCGGGACCGTCGACGGACACGGCGCCCTCGGCACCGGTCGCGCCACGTGCGGGCCACGTAGCGTCCTCGATCGAGTCGAGTCCGAGGTAGACCCACACGGTCAGCGCGAGCGTCACGAGGGTGCCCGCGACCGCCACGATCGACTGCGTCACGAATCGGGCGCGCCGGGGCACGGTGATCTCGACGAGGAGTCCGACCATCGCGGCCACGAAGATCGCGATGAGCGGCGACAACTGGGAGTAGTCGATGTCGGCGGCCAGGATGTCGGGAGCGTCGGTGGCGGCCGGCACGACGGACAGCAGCGTGCTCATTCGTGGCCCCCTTCCGTCGTCGTGTCGCCTTCCAGGTCGATCGGTCCGCGCAGCGGCGGATCACCCACCCCGACCGTCTGCACCACCGGGTCGACCGCCGGGTTGATGACCGACAGCAGCGGCTGGGGCAGGAAGCCCAGACCCACGATCAGCACGAGCGCGGGCGCCAGGGCACCCACCTCACGGTGCGAGAGGTCGCTGAACCCCGCGACCTCAGGCCGCACGGGACCGGTCATGGTGCGTTGGTACATGAGCAGGATGTAGACGGCGGCCAGCACGATGCCGAGCGTCGCGACGGTGGCGATCGGGATCGACCGGGTGAACGTCCCCGCGAGGACGAGGAACTCCGAGACGAACGGCGCCAGACCCGGCAGCGAGAGGCTCGACAGACCACCGAGCAGCAGCACGCCGGACAGCACGGGAGCGACCTTCTGGACGCCGCCGAAGTCGCTGATCCGGGCCGAGCCGCGGCGCACGATCATCATGCCGGCGACGAGGAACAGCACGGCGGTCGAGAGACCGTGGTTGAACATGTAGAGCACCGAGCCGGCCATCGACGTCGTCGTGAACGCGAAGATGCCCATGATGATGAAGCCGAAGTGCGACACCGACGTGAGCGCGATGAGCCGGCGCAGGTCGTCCTGGCCGATCGCGAGCAGCGCACCGTAGAGGATGCTGATGACCGCGAGCACGAGCACGACCGGGCTGGCCCAGTCGGAGGCGCCGGGGAACAGCTCGAGGCACCAGCGGATCATGCCGAACGTGCCGACCTTGTCGATCACGCTGACCATGAGCACCGAGGTGCCGGGCGTGGCCGAGGCGGCCGCGTCGGGCAGCCACGTGTGCAGCGGCCACAGCGGCGCCTTGATCGCGAAGGCGATGAAGAAGCCCAGGAACAGCAGGCGCTCCGTCGTGTCCGACATCGACAGGCCCATGAGGTCCTCGTGCAGGAAGCTGGCGCCGCCCTGGCGCGACGTGAGGACGTAGAGCCCGACGACCGACGCGAGCATGAGGAGTCCGCCGACGAGGTTGTAGACGAGGAACTTGACCGCGGCGTAGCTGCGGTGCGCGCCGGTGCCGTGGGCGCCGATCAGGAAGTAGATCGGGATCAGCGTGGCCTCGAACAGGACGTAGAACAAGAAGACGTCGGTCGCGGCGAACACGCCCAGCGCGAGCGCTTCCAGCACGAGCATCCACGCGAAGTACGCGTTCGTGCGGCGCGGCTCGTCGATCTTGTCGCGCCACGACGCGACCAGCACGATCGGCGTCAGCACCGTCGTCAGGAAGATCATCGTCAGGCCGATGCCGTTGACGCCGAGCGCCCAGTGGACGCCCAGGGCGCCGATCCACTCGACGTCCTCGGTCAGCTGGTAGCCGCCGCTGTCGATGTCGAACCGGTTCAGCAGCGCGACCGACATCACGAGGGTCAGGATCGAGACGCCGACCGCGACGAGCTTGGCGGTCCGGCCGTCGTCGGTCCGCGGGAGCAGCGCCACGACGAGCGCACCGAGGAACGGGACGGCGATGAGCAGCGAGAGCATCATGCGAGCGTCACCGCCAGCAGGCCCAGCAGGACCACGAGAGCACCTCCGAGCACCATGAGTGCGTAGGAACGGACGAAACCTGTCTGGGGCTTGCGCAGCTCACTGGAGAGCTCGCCGATGCGGTCGGCCGCACCGGTCACGAGACCGTCGAGGACCCTGGCGTCGGCCCACACGAGGGCGCGGGTCAGGTGGGTGACCGGACGGACGACGAGGGCGTCGTTGATCTGGTTGCCGTAGAGCTCGTTGCGACCGGCCCGCGTGAACACGGACACCTGCGAGTCCGGCGGCGCCTCGTCCGCGATCACGGTGCCGCGACCGTAGAGGAGCCACGCGAGGACGACGCCGGCGGCGACGACCAGCAGGACGATCAGGGTGATGGCCAGCAGCGGCAGCGGCGGCTCGTGGTGCACCGCGTGCCCCGTGGCCGGCTCGAGCCACTCCTCGATCCAGTCGCCGAGCGCCATGACGCCCGCGAACAGCGACAGGGCGGCCAGCACGATGAGCGGCACCGTCATGACCGACGGCGACTCGTGCGGGTGGACGTCCTCGCGCCAGCGCTTCTGGCCGAGGAAGGTCATCAGCATGAGGCGCGTCATGTAGAACGCCGTGACGCCGGCGCCGATCAGCGCGGCGATGCCGACCCACACGTTCTGGGCCAGCGCGGCCTCGATGATCTTGTCCTTGGAGAAGAAGCCCGAGGTGCCGGGGAAGCCCAGGATCGCCAGGTAGCCCATGCCGAACGTGTAGAACGTGATCGGCATGGCCCGGTGCAGCGCACCGTAGTGCCGCATGTCCACGTCGTCGTTCATGCCGTGCATGACCGAGCCGGCGCCAAGGAACATGTTGGCCTTGAAGAAGCCGTGCGTGAGCAGGTGGAAGATCGCGAAGGCGTAGCCCGCGGGACCGAGGCCCGCCGCGAGCACCATGTAGCCGATCTGGCTCATCGTCGAGCCGGCGAGCGCCTTCTTGATGTCGTCCTTCGTGCAGCCGATCCATGCGCCGGCCAGCAGCGTGACGAGGCCGACCGCGACGACGAAGTTCCGCGCCGTCGGCGTGACGTCGTAGATGTCGTGCGAGCGGACGATCAGGTAGACGCCGGCGGTGACCATCGTCGCGGCGTGGATGAGCGCCGAGACGGGTGTCGGGCCCTCCATCGCGTCGAGCAGCCACGCCTGCAGCGGCACCTGTGCGGACTTGCCGCACGCGCCCAGCAGCAGCAGCAGGCCGAGGGCCGTGGCGACGTTCCCCGAGACCGAGTGGACCTGCTGGTTGACCGCCGCGATCGAGGTCGTGCCGAACCACGCGAACATCGTCATGATCGCGAGGGCCATGCCGAGGTCGCCGACGCGGTTGAGCACGAACGCCTTCTTGGCCGCGGCCGCCGCGGACGGCTTGTGCTGCCAGAAGCCGATCAGCAGGTAGGACGCCAGGCCGACGCCCTCCCAGCCCAGGAAGAGCACGAGGTAGTCGCCGGCGAGCACGAGCGTGAGCATCGCGGCGATGAACAGGTTCAGGTAGGCGAAGAAGCGCCGGCGGCGCTCGTCGTGCTCCATGTACCCGATCGAGTAGACGTGGATGAGCGTGCCGACGCCCGTGATGAGCAGGACGAACAGGCTCGAGAGCGTGTCGAACGTGAACTGGAAGTCCACGTTGAACGAGCCCGCCTGGATCCACGTGCCGAGGTTCGAGGTGACCGAGCGGTCGCCCTCGTCACGGCCGGCGAGCTGGGCGAACATGACGGCGCCGAGCACGAACGAGGCGCCCGAGCACGCCGTGGCGATGAGGTGCCCGAAGGCGTCGGACTCCTTGCCCCACAGCAACAGGAGCGCGGCGCCCGCCAATGGGATGGCGATGAGCAGCCAGGACTGGTCCAGCAACGCGACTCCTTAGGCCTTCAGCAGGTTCGCCTCGTCGACCGAGGCCGAGCGACGCGTGCGGTAGATGGACACGATGATGGCCAGGCCGATGACGACCTCGGCGGCGGCGACGACCATGACGAAGAAGGCCGCGACCTGTCCGTCGAGGTTCCCGTGCTGGCGCGCGAACGACACGAACGCGAGATTCGTCGCGTTGAGCATGAGCTCGACGCACATGAACACGACGATCGCGTTGCGGCGGATCAGGACGCCGATCGCGCCGATCGAGAACAGCAGCATCGACAGAGTCAGATAGGCGGTCATTGCGGCGCCCCCTTCGTTCCGTCGAGATCCGGATGCTCGGTGGTGGCGGGTCGCTCGGTCGGCTCGAGGTCGGTCGCGGCGATCTCGCCGACGATCTCCTCGACCTCGTGCGTGTCGCGCGGGGCGGCCTCCTGGTGGCGGGAGATGAGGCTCTCGGGCACCGACTCCGGCAGCGGGGTGCCGTCGGGCAGCAGCGCCGGGGTGTCGACCGCGTTGTGCCGGGCGAAGACGCCCGGGGTGGGCGCGTTGCCGGGGTGGCGGCCGGTCTCGGCGTACTCGCGCAGGCGGCGCTCCTGCAGCTCGATCTGCGTGGGCGGGTCGACGAGACGCTCGCGGTGGGCGAGCACCATGGCGCCGAGGACGGCCACGATCATGAGCGCGGCGGTGAACTCGAACGCCAGGACGTACTTCGTGAAGAGCAGTTCGGCGAGGCCGTGGACGTTGCCGTTCTCGTTCGCGCTGCCCAGCCCGACGACGGCCGCCGAGACCGCCTGGCCGACCGCGAGGGCCAGCACGAGGGCGAACAGGATGCCGAGGACGGCCGCGGCGGCGCGCTGGCCCTTGATCGTCTCGACGACCGACTCGGTCGTGTCGACGCCGACGAGCATCAGCACGAACAGGAACAGCATCATGATCGCGCCGGTGTAGACGATGATCTGCACGGCGAACAGGAACGGGGCGCCCTGGGCCGCGTAGAGCATCGCGAGGCAGATCATGACGACCGCGAGGGACAACGCCGCGTGGACCGCCTTGCGCGCGAAGATCAGTCCCATCGCCGCGATCACCATGACCGGGGACAGGATCCAGAACGCGGTCACGACGCGACCTCCCCGCTCGCGCCGTCGCCGTTCGACACCTCGACGATCGGCAACTGCTTGCCGCGGTAGTAGTCGTGTGAGTCGTCGCTGATCAGCATCCCGTGCGGCGGCGCCTGCATGCCCGGCAGCAGCGGGGCGAGCAGGTCGTCCTTCTCGTAGATGAGGTCCTCGCGGTTGTCGTCGGCGAGCTCGTAGATGTTCGTCATCGTGAGCGCGCGAGTCGGGCACGCCTCGATGCACAGCCCGCACAGGATGCAGCGCAGGTAGTTGATCTGGTAGACGCGGCCGTAGCGCTCACCGGGGCTGAACCGCTCGTCGTCGGTCGTGCCGTTGCTGGCGCCCTCGACGTAGATCGCGTCGGCGGGACAGGCCCAGGCGCACAGCTCGCAGCCGACGCACTTCTCGAGGCCGTCGGGCCAACGGTTGAGCTGGTGCCGACCGTGGAACCGCGGAGCCGTCGGCCCCTGGGTCGTGCGCTTCTTGCCGTCCATGAAGGGGTACTTCTCGGTGACGGGCTTGCGGAACATCGTCCGGAACGTGACGCCGAAGCCGGCGATCGGGTCCCAGAGCGTCTCCTTGAGCGTGCTCATCGGTGCTCACTCTCCCCACGGGTGGGTGCGGTCGTGGCCTCCTGGCGCTGGTGCGGCAGGGGCGGGACGGGGTAGCCGCCGGCGAACGCGTCGAACTCGGCAGGCTCGTCGGCGAGGGGCTCCTCGTCCTCGGCCTTCGTCGGCAGGAAGAACGTCACGATCAGCAGCACGCCCGCCACGCCGGCCGCGATCAGCATCACGTTCCGGTCGAGCATGTTCTCGACCTGGAGCTTGCGGATGAACGCCAGCGCGACGATCCAGCCGAGCGCGATCGGGATGAGCCACTTCCAGCCGAAGTGCATGAACTGGTCGTAGCGCATGCGCGGCAGGGTCCCGCGCAGCCAGATGTACATGAAGATGAAGCACAGCAGCTTGCCGACGAACCACAGGACGGGCCAGTAGTCCTCGTTCGCGCCGGGCCAGATCTGCGCGATGCCGAACGGGGCGCGCCAGCCGCCGAGGAACATCGTCGTGGCGAGCGCCGAGACGGTCACCATGTTGATGTACTCGGCCAGGAAGAACATCGCGAACTTGAACGACGAGTACTCGGTGTGGAAGCCGCCGACGAGCTCGCCCTCGGCCTCGGGCAGGTCGAACGGGGCGCGGTTCGTCTCGCCGACCATCGAGATGACGTAGATGATGAACGACGGCAGCAGCGGGATGAAGAACCAGACGTCCTCCTGCGCCGCGACGATCTCGGACGTCGACATCGACCCGGCGTAGATGAACACCGCGACGAGCGACAGGCCCATCGCGACCTCGTAGCTGATCACCTGGGCGCTCGAGCGCAGTCCACCGAGCAGGGCGTAGATCGAGCCGGAGGACCAGCCGGCCAGGACGATGCCGTAGACGCCGATCGACGCGACCGCGAGCACGTACAGCACGGCGACGGGCAGGTCGGTCAACTGCAGCGGGGTCTCGTGGCCGAAGAAGTTCACGACCGGCCCGAACGGGATGACGGCCCACGCGATGAACGCGGGGATCACGGCGAGCAGGGGCGCGATGTAGTAGACGACCTTGTCTGCGGCCTTGGGGAAGATCTCCTCCTTGAGGCCCAGCTTGACGCCGTCGGCGAGGGCCTGCAGGAGGCCGAACGGGCCCCAGCGCTGCGGGCCGACGCGGTGCTGCATGCGCGCGACGACCTTGCGCTCGAACCAGATGTTGAACAGCGTGATCAACACGAGGAAGACGAAGATCAGCAGCGCCTTGAGGCACACGACCCACCACGGATCGTTGCCGAACAGCTCATCGAGGCTCATGCCTGACCTCCCGCGAGGGTGACCCGGCTGCCGTGCCCGGCGCCGAGGGCGGCTCCGAGGTGGACGCCGGAGTTCGTGGGCGCCCAGACGACCCCGTCGGGCAGATCGGCGACCTCGGCCAGGAACGCGGCCGAGCCGGCCGGGCCGGTGATCGTCGCGGGGCCGCCGGGATCGACGCCGAACGCGCCGAGGGTCGCGGCGCTGGCGCGCAGCACCGGCACCCGTGCGGTCTGGCGGTACGTGTCGGCACCGTCCTGCAGGCTGCCGTCGTCGACGAGCAGCTTCCACGTGTCGAGGACGACCTTGCGGGCGGCGGCCTTGGCGGCGGCCGGCTTGCGCGGTCGGTAGCCGGCACGCTTGCCGTCCCACGGACCGAGCTCGCGCCACTCGTCGCCGGCCTGCTCGGGCGTGCGGACGCCGATCGGGCGGCCGAGCTCCTCGGCGATGCCGGCGAGCACGCGCACGTCGGGCAGGGCCTGGGACTCGCGCAGGACCTTGAGGAAGGGCCGCGGGCGACCCTCCCAGTTGACGAAGGTGCCGGCCTTCTCGACCGGCGGGGCGACGGGCAGCACGACGTCGGCCAGGGCCGTGACGGCGCTCTCGCGGACCTCGACGCTGACCAGGAAGTCGACCGCCTGGAGGGCAGCGAGCGCCGCGGCCGGATCGGCGAGGTCGTCGAGGTCGACGCCGGCGACGACGAGCGCACCGAGCTCGCCACTCGCGGCGGCGGCCACGATGGCGTCGGTGTCCAGACCTGCCGCGTCGGGCAGCGAGGGGACGCCCCAGTCGGCGGCGACGTCGGCGCGCGCCTCGGCGGAGGCGACGGGACGACCACCGGGCAGCAGCGTCGGCAAGCAGCCGGCCTCGAGGGCGCTGCGGTCACCCGCGCGACGCGGCACCCACGCGAACCGGGCGCCACTGGCGTCGGCCTTGGCGGCGACGGCCGACAGGGCGCCGGGGATCGTGGCGAGTCGCTCGCCCACGAGGATCACGGCGGCACCGTCGAGTTCGAGCGCCTCGATCGCGGCGGCCTCCTCGCCCGGGACGGTCGGCACGAGCGTGCCGTCCATCTTGGTGAGGCCACGCGTCGCATGGCTCGCGATCGCGACGACCTTCACGCCGTGCTTCTTTGCGGCCTTGCGCAGCCGCAGGAAGAGCACGCCGGCCTCGTCCTCGGGCTCCAGGCCCACGAGGACGACGGTCGAGGCCTTCTCCAGCCCGGCGTACGAGACGCCGATCGGGGTGCCGGCGACCTTGGCGGTGAGGAAGTCGGTCTCCTCCTTGGACGTCGCGCGGGCGCGGAAGTCGATGTTGTTCGTGCCGAGCGCGACGCGGGCGAACTTCGCGTACGCGTAGGCGTCCTCGACCGTGAGGCGACCTCCGGTCAGGACGGCCTTGCCGGCGGCGGCGGCCAGGCCGCGGGCCGCGACGGCGAGCGCTCCGGGCCACGACGTGGGCTCGAGCTCACCGGTCTCGGGGTTGCGCACGAGCGGCGTCGTCAGCCGGTCGTCCTGGCGCGACCACGTGAACGCGAAGCGGTCCTTGTCGGTGATCCACTCCTCGTTGACCTCGGGGTCGTCGCCGGCGAGCCGGCGCATGACCTTGCCACGGCGGTGGTCGACGCGGATCGCGGCACCCGAGGCGTCGTGCTCGGTGACCGACGGGACGCTGATCAGGTCGAACGGCCGCGAGCGGAAGCGGTAGTCGGCGCTCGTGAGCGCGCCGACGGGGCAGATCTGGATCGTGTTGCCGCTGAAGTACGAGCCGAACGGGACGTCCTCGGCGATGCCGATCTGCTGCTTGGCGCCACGCTCGAGCAGCGCGATGAACGGATCGCCGGCGATCTCGGACTGGAAGCGTGTGCAGCGCTGGCACAGGACGCAGCGCTCGCGGTCGAGCAGGACCTGCGACGACAGCGGCAGCGGCTTCGGGAACAGGCGCTTCGTCTCGATGAAGCGGGACTCCGCGTGACCGTGCGAGAGCGACTGGTTCTGCAGGGGGCACTCGCCGCCCTTGTCGCACACGGGGCAGTCGAGCGGGTGGTTCGCGAGCAGGAACTCGAGGATGCCCTTCTGCGCCTTGTCGGCGACGGGCGACGTCACCTGCGTGCGCACGACCATGCCGGGCGCGACCTCGAGCGTGCACGAGGCCTGCGGCTTCGGCATCCCGCGGCCGTTGCCGGCATCGGGGATCTCGACGAGGCACTGGCGGCACGCGCCGGCCGGGGCCAGCAGCGGGTGGTCGCAGAACCGCGGGATCTCGGTCCCGATCAGCTCGGCGGCACGGATCACGAGCGTGCCCTTCGGAACGCTGACCTCGACGTCGTCGATCGTGAGCGAGACCAGCTCGACCGGAGTCGTGTCGGTCGGGTTCGGCTCGGTGACGGTCATCGCACACCTCCGGTCACGGTGGTTGAGTAGCCCCGAGGAACGAGGGGCGTATCGAAACCACCGATGATCTCGATACACCGGCTCGTTCCTCGCCGGCACTCGATCAACGCGTTGGTCATCAGACGCGCTCCTTCGCGAACAGGGTGGAGGCCGAGGGCGGGAACAGCTCGGAGCTGGGCGTGCTCATGCCGGCCTCGAACTCCTCCCGGAAGTACTGGATCGCCGACGTGATGGGGCTCGTGGCACCGTCGCCGAGGGCGCAGAACGCGCGGCCCAGGATGTTGTCGCACAGGTCCAGCAGCAGCTCGATGTCGCCCGGCTGGCCCTCTCCCTGGTCGATGCGGCGCAGGGTCTGCACGAGCCACCACGTGCCCTCACGACACGGCGTGCACTTGCCGCACGACTCGTGCTTGTAGAACTCGGTCCAGCGCAGCACCGCACGCACGACCGACGTGGTCTGGTCGAAGATCTGCAGGGCGCGCGTGCCGAGCATCGAGCCGGCCCCGCCGACGCCCTCGAAGTCGAGCGGGACGTCGAGGTGCTCGGCGGTCAGCAGCGGCGTCGAGGAGCCGCCCGGGGTCCAGAACTTGAGCTCCGAGCCGGGGCGCAGACCGCCGCCGAGCTCGAGCAGCTCGCGCAGCGTGATGCCCAGCGGCGCCTCGTACTGGCCCGGCTTCGCGACGTGGCCCGAGAGACTGAAGATGCCGTGGCCCTTCGACTTCTCGGTGCCCATCGAGCCGAACCAGTCGGCGCCGCCGAGGACGATGCCGGGAACCGAGGCGACGGACTCGACGTTGTTGACGACCGTCGGCGAGGCGTACAGGCCGGCGACGGCCGGGAACGGCGGGCGCAGACGGGGTTGACCGCGACGACCCTCGAGCGAGTCGAGCAGCGCCGTCTCCTCACCGCAGATGTAGGCTCCGGCACCCGCGTGGATCACGAGGTCGAGCGAGTAGCCGCTGCCGTGGATGTCCTGGCCGAGGTGGCCGGCCGCGTAGGCCTCGCGGACCGCGGCGCGCAGCCGGCGGATGACGTGCAGGACCTCGCCGCGCACGTAGATGAACGCGTGGTTCGCCCGGATCGCGCGGGAGGCGATGATGACGCCCTCGACCAGCACGTGCGGGTTGGCCATCATGAGCGGGATGTCCTTGCAGGTGCCCGGCTCGGACTCGTCGGCGTTGACCACGAGGTACTTCGGATTGGGGTTGTCCTGGGGGATGAAGCCCCACTTCATGCCGGTCGGGAATCCGGCGCCGCCACGACCGCGCAGGCCGGAGTCCTTGACCTCCTCGATGATCGCGTCGGGCTCCATCGTGAGGGCCTTGTCCAGCGCCTGGTAGCCGCCCCGCGCGGTGTACGCGTCGAGCGTCCACGCGCGGTCGTCGGCCCAGTTCGCGGTGAGGACCGGAGTCAGCGTGTCAGTCATGCTTGCCCTCGCTCTCCTCGATGTCGGCGCCACCGTCGACGCCGGCACCGGCCTGTTCGGCCACCGTCTCGGACTCGGCGCGCGACGTGTCGGCCGCGGCGACGGCCTCGTCCTTCGTCGCCGACCCGGCCTGCGTGCCGGAGGCACTCATGGGCGGTGCCGACCAGCCGCGCTCGTTCGCGATCTCCAGACCCACGAGCGAGGCGCCGGCGGCGGCCGGACCCTCGTCGACGAGACCGTCCTCGAAGCCGCCGATGACCCGCTCGGCCTCGCGCCACGACGTGATCGTCGCGCCGCGGGAGGCCTGCACCGGCTCGCCGGCGCGCAGCTTGTCCACGACCTCGACGGCCGACTCGGGCGTCTGGTTGTCGAAGAACTCCCAGTTGACCATCATGACCGGGGCGAAGTCGCAGGCCGCGTTGCACTCGACCTTCTCGAGCGTGATCTGGCCGTCGGCGCTCGTCTCGTCGTTGCCGACGTCGAGGTGGCCGCACAGCCGCTCGAAGATCTCGTCGCCGCCCATGATCGCGCACAGCGTGTTGGTGCAGACGCCGACGTGGTGCGTGCCCATGGGCCGGCGCTTGTACATCGTGTAGAAGGTCGCGACGGCGGACACCTCGGCCTCGGTGAGGCCCAGGATCTGGCCGCACGCCTCGATGCCCTCGTTCGTGACGCGGCCCTGCGCGGACTGCACGAGGTGCAGCATCGGCAGCAGCGCCGAGCGGCCCTGCGGGTAGCGTCCCGCCAGCTCGCGCAGCTCGTCGAGCGTGGTCTCGGTGAGACCTTCGGAGATCTGTTCGGTCATCGGTCAACTCCGCCCATCACGGGATCGATCGAGGCGACCGCGACGATGACGTCGGAGAGCATGCCGCCCTCGCTCATCACCGAGACGCCCTGCAGGTTGACGAAGGAGGGTTCACGGAAGTGCGCCCGGTAGGGCCGCGTGCCGCCGTCGGAGACCGCGTGGCACGCGATCTCGCCCTTGGGCGACTCGACCGCGAAGTAGGCCTGACCGGCCGGGACCCGGAAGCCCTCGGTGACGATCTTGAAGTGGTGGATCAGGGCCTCCATGGACTCACCCATGATGTGCCGGATGTGCTCGGGCGAGTTGCCCTGGCCGTCGGCGCCGACCGAGAGCTGTGCCGGCCACGCGATCTTCTTGTCGGCGACCATGATCGGCTGGCCCTGCGTGCGCTCGAGCCGGTCGAGGCACTGCTCGACGATCTTGAGCGACTCCCACATCTCGTACTGGCGGATCATGAACCGGCCGTAGGCGTCGGGCTCGTCGCGCGTGATGACGTCGAAGTCGTAGGTCTCGTAGTCCCAGTAGGGCTGCTTCTTGCGCAGGTCCCAGTCCATCCCCGTCGACCGCAGGATCGGGCCCGTGATGCCCAGCGCCATGACGCCGGCCAGGTCGAGGTGTCCGACGCCCTTGAGGCGGCCCTTGAAGATCGGGTTCGCGTTGCACAGCGCCGCATACTCCGGCAGCCGCTTCTTCAGCAGCGCCACGAGATCGCGCAGGTCGTCGAGCTCGCCCTCGGGCAGCTCCTGGGCGACGCCGCCGGGTCGGAAGTACGCGTGGTTCATCCGCAGTCCCGTGATGCTCTCGAACGCCTTGAGGATCTCCTCGCGGTCGCGGAAGCCGCACGTCATGACCGTGAGGGCGCCGATCTCCATGCCGCCCGTGGCGATCGCGACGAGGTGGCTGGAGATGCGGTTGAGCTCGAGCATCAGGACCCGGATGACCTTCGCCCGCTCGGGGATCTGGTCCTCGATGTCGAGCAGCTTCTCGACCGCGCCGACGTAGCAGGCCTCAGTCGAGAACGGGGCGACGTAGTCCATGCGGGTGCAGAACGTGACGCCCTGCGTCCACGTCCGGAACTCCATGTTCTTCTCGATGCCGGTGTGCAGGTAGCCGATGCCGGCGCGGGCGTCGTGGACCTGCTCGCCGTCGATCTCGAGGATGAGCCGCAGCACGCCGTGCGTCGACGGATGCTGGGGACCCATGTTGATGACGAGCCGGTCGCCGTCGAGGGCGTCGGGCTGGATCGTGTCCCAGTCGCCGCCGGTCACGTTGAAGACGGGCCCGGAGGCGGACTCCGAGGTGCCCGCGTACGGGTCGTTCACGGTCTCGGTCATGAATAGCTCCTGCGCGTGTCCGGCGAAGGGATGAACCCGCCCTTGAACTCCACGTCGATGCCGCCGAGCGGATAGTCCTTGCGCTGCGGGTGGCCGGGCCAGTCGTCCGGCATGAGGATGCGGGTCAGTCCGTGGTGGCCGTCGAAGACGATGCCGAACATGTCGAACGTCTCGCGCTCGTGCCAGTCGGCGGTCGGGTAGACGCCGACGACGCTCGGCACGTGCGGATCGTCGTCCGGGCACGTGACCTCGAGGCGGATCCGCCGGTTGTGGGTCATCGAGAGCAGGTGGTAGACCGCGTGCAGCTCGCGACCGGTGTCGGCGAGGTAGTGCACGCCGCTGACGCCGCTGAGCATCTCGAAGCGCAGCGTCGGCGCGTCGCGCAGGTGCTGGGCGGTCTGCTTGAGCAGGGCCCGCTTGATGAAGAAGGTGATCTCGCCGCGGTCGACGACGACCTTCTCGATCGCGTCGGCCAGGCCCTCTCCGCCGGCGAGCGCCTCGGCCACCTCGTCGTACCAGCCGCCGTACGGCGCGGTCGCCGCGCCGGGCAGCATCACGGGGCGCTGGAGTCCGCCGAAGCCGCTCGTGTCACCCGTGCCGTGGACGCCGAAGGAGCCCTCGCGCACCTCGATGACCTCGAGCTCGATGGCGTCGCTCTTCTGCAGCTCGGCACTGGTCTCGTGGGAGCCGTCCTGCGTGCTCAACGCATGAGTCCCTTCTGTGCGGAGGTCGGCAGGGCCAGCAGCGCCTCGGACTCCTGGTCGGAGATCTCGGCGAGCCGGTGCGCGCCGAGCTTCGTGCCCTGGATCTGGTCGTGCAGCTTGAAGATCGCGTCGATGAGCATCTCGGGGCGCGGCGGGCAGCCGGGCAGGTACATGTCGACCGGGACGATGTGGTCGACGCCCTGGACGATCGCGTAGTTGTTGAACATGCCGCCGGAGCTGGCACACACGCCCATCGCGAGCACCCACTTGGGACCGGGCATCTGGTCGTAGATCTGACGCAGGACGGGCGCCATCTTCTGGCTGACGCGACCGGCGACGATCATCAGGTCGGCCTGGCGCGGCGAGGGGCGGAAGACCTCCTGACCCCACCGGGACGAGTCGAACCGTGGCGCGCCGAACGTCATCATCTCGATGGCGCAACAGGCAAGGCCGAACGTCGCCGGCCAGAACGACGCCTTGCGGAAGTAGCCGGCCAGACCCTCGACACTCGAGAGCAGGACGCCACTGGGGAGTTTTTCCTCGAGGCCCATCAGGTCCAGTCCATTCCCCCGCGACGCCATTCATAGACGTACGCGATCGTGATGTTGAGCAGGAAGAGCATGACGGCGAAGAACGCGAACCACGACAGCTGGTCGAACGCCACGGCGAACGGGTACAGGAACACGATCTCGATGTCGAAGACGATGAACATCATCGCCGTGAAGAAGTATTTGATGGAGACCCGGCCGCCGCCCTCGGGCAGCGGGCTGGGCTCGATGCCCGACTCGTAGCGGTCGAGCTTGGCCCGGTTGTACCGGGCGGGCCCGGTGAACGGGGCGATGCCGACGCTGAACAGCGCGAAGGCGAACGCGAGGCCGCCCAGTACCAAGATGGGGATGTACTCGTTCACATCGCCTCCAGCCAACGGTCGGCGAACCTTGTGAAGATCTTCACAGGCTCGTGGGACTTCACTGTATGACCCTGCCGGACCATGGTGTGACTAAGGCAACACTAAGTGTCGGGCCGTTCGAGGCCCAGCCGGGTCGGGGCAGGAGCCTCAGTCGGGACGTCGGGCGTGGTGCAGCGCCACGATGCCGCCGCTGAGGTTGCGCCACGTGACGGGCCCCCAGCCGGCCTCGGCCATTCGGACCGCCAGGCCGCGCTGGTCGGGCCACGAACGGATCGACTCGGCGAGGTAGACGTAGGACTCGGGGTTGGAGGACGTCCGCCGCGCGATCGCCGGCAGGGCGCGCATGAGGTAGTTCGAGTACAGGGTCTCGAACGGCGCCCACGTGGGCGTGCTGAACTCGCACACCACGATCCTGCCGCCGGGGCGGGTCACCCGCAGCAGTTCGCGCAGGCCCTCGAGCGGGTCGTGGATGTTGCGCAGGCCGAACGAGATGGTGACGGCGTCGAACACGCCGTCGGCGAACGGCAGCCGCATCCCGTCGCCGGCGGTGAAGTCCAGGCCGGGGAACTGCTGCTTGCCGACCTCGAGCATGCCGATCGAGAAGTCGCACGGCACGACGAAGGCACCGGCCTCGGCGAACGGCGCACTGGAGGTACCGGTCCCGGCCGCGAGGTCGAGGATGCGCTCACCGCGTTGCGGGTCGACGAGCTCGACGACGCGCTTGCGCCAGCGGCGGTCCTGGCCCATCGACAGCACGTCGTTGGTCAGGTCGTACTTCGCGGCGACGTCGTCGAACATGCGCGCGACGTCACGGGGGTCCTTGTCCAGCCCAGCTCTCACGTGGCCACCCTCTCACGCCTCGCCCACGCAGGTTGGACCGCCGCGAGTAGGGTGGTCCGGTGAGCACGCTGGCGCCGGACGGGCGAGTCGAACCGCTCGTCGCCCGCACCCGCGAGATCGCCGATCCCGGCGAGCTGATCGGCCTGCTGCCCCCCTCCCCCGACGCGCTCGCGTGGGTGCACGGCGGCGACGGACTGATCGGCTGGGGGCGCGCCGCCTCGTTCGAGCCCGACGGCACCGGCCGCTTCGAGGACGCCGACGGCTGGTGGGACGAGGTCGTCGAGTCGGCCGTGGTTCGCGACGAGATCGAGGCGCCCGGCAGCGGTCTCGTGGCGTTCGGCACGTTCACGTTCGCCGCGCAGCCCGGATCGACCCTCGTCGTCCCGGAGATCGTCGTGGGCCGCCGCGACGGCCGCAGCTGGGTCACGACGATCGGTCGGGCACTCAACACCACACCGGTCCTCGCGCACGGCGCCGCCGCCGATCCGGTCGGCACCCGGTTCCACCGCAACGAGGACGCACGTCGCGCGTGGTCCGAGACGGTCCGGCGCGCCGTCGACCGGATCCAGGCCGGCGAGCTCGACAAGGTCGTGCTGGCGCGATCGGTCGACGCGACGTTCGACGAACCGCTCGACCTGCGCTCGCCGCTCGCCCGGCTCGCGGAGCGCTACCCGAGCTGCTGGACGTTCCACGTCGACGGCTTCTTCGGCTCGACCCCCGAGATGCTCGTCCGGCTCGACGGCGGTCTGGTCACGTCTCGGGTCCTCGCCGGCACGATCCGGCGCACGGGCGACGACACCCACGACCTCGCCCTCGCGGCATCGCTCGCCCGCTCGAGCAAGGACCTCGAGGAGCACGAGTACGCCGTGCGCTCGGTCGCCGACGCGCTCGCTCCCCACTGCACGGGCATGAACGTGCCGGAGTCGCCCTTCGTGCTGCACCTGCCGAACGTCATGCACCTGGCCACGGACGTCACGGGCGTCCTGCGCGACGACTCCGGCGCCCTGTCCCTCGTCGCCTCGCTGCACCCGTCCGCCGCGGTCGGCGGCACCCCGACCGACGAGGCCGTGCGGCTCATCGCCGAGATCGAGCACCTCGACCGCGGCCGCTACGCCGGGCCGGTGGGCTGGATCGGCGCCTCGGGCGACGGCGAGTGGGGCATCGGCCTGCGCTCGGCCCGACTCGATCCTGACGCCCGCGGCGTGCGCATGTTCGCCGGCTGCGGCATCGTCTCGGACTCCGAGCCCGCCGACGAGCTGGCCGAGTCCGACGCCAAGCTCATCCCCGTGCGTGACGCCCTGTCCTGACGTCCGGTGATCGAGTAGCCGGCGAGGCACGAGCCGCGTCTCGAGATCACCGTCCTAGGGTCGGGGCATGCACCTCGACACGGCGGAGCGGCGCCGGCGCCTCGGCGTCCGGCACGCACTGGTCGCCCCGCTCGCGACGCCCGAGGAGGTCGCCGAAGCGCTCGTCGCGCTGCACAGCACCGACCCGGCGTCGATGATGCTCTCGGTGCTCGCGCGGCTGCGCGATCCCTCGATCGACCCGATCCAGCGCGCCCTCTACATCGACCGCACGCTGACCCGCGTCCTGGCGATGCGGCGCACCGTGTTCGCCGTGCCCAGCGACCTCGTGCCGACCGCGCTGGCCGCGTGCGACCGCTCGGTGGCCGCGAGCGAGCGGCGCAAGCTGGAGAAGATGGTCGCCGCCTCCGGCATCCCCGATGCGGTCGAGTGGCTCGACACGGCCCACGCCGCCGCGCTCGCCGCCTACGAGCGTCTCGACGTGTTCAGCAGTGCCGACCTGGCGGCTGCCGACCCGATCCTGGCCACCCGCATCGAGATCGGCGCGGGCACGAAGTACGCGACGAGCCAGTCGATCGCGAGCCGGCTGCTGACGCTGACCTCGGCCGAGGGCCACGTCGTCCGCACGCGTCCGGCGGGAACGTGGGCCTCGACGCAGTTCCGCTGGTCGGCGATGCGCAGCTGGCTGCCCGACCTGCCGCCGGCACCCGACGCCGCGGACGCCCAGGCCGCGTTGGCCGGACGCTGGCTCGCCCGGTTCGGGCCGGCCCGCGCCGACGACCTGCAGTGGTGGGCCGGCTGGACGAAGGGCGAGACGACCCGGGCCCTCGCCGCCCTCGACACCGTCGAGGTCGACACCGACACGGGCACGGCGCTGGTCCTGGCCGGCGACATGGGGACGACGCCCGACCCCGGACCTTGGGTGGCGCTGCTGCCGGCACTCGACCCGACCACGATGGGCTGGAAGGACCGCGGCTGGTACCTCGGACCGCATGCCGAGCGGGTCTTCGACACGACGGGCAACGCCGGGCCGACGATCTGGGCCGACGGCGAGATCGTCGGCGGCTGGGCGATCCGCGACGACGGCACGGTCGCGACGAGGCTGCTCGCCGACGTCGGTCGCGAGGCGACCGCGGCGATCGCAACCCGCGCCGGACGCCTCGAGGAACTCATCGACGGCACGGTCGTCAAGGCCCGCGCCCGCGGCTGGACCCCCGTCGAGAAGGAACTGCGGGCCTGAGGCGGGCCGATGGGAGTGACGTTCGAGGGGTGAAGGCGGCGAGTTCACCCCGCGAACGTCACCGCCAGCGGTTCACGCGCCGAGGGGCTGGGGGTCGGGGCGGCGGGGCGAGAGGCCGTCGCCGCTGGAGCGGCCGGTGACCCGGCGCTTGACCCACGGCCCCAGGTACTCCTTCGCCCACTGCACGTTCGCGGCCCGGCGCTCCTGCGCCGACAGCGGCGGGTACTCCTTCAACGGCAGGGGCTCGAGGTCATGGTCGACGCCCAGGGCGTCCAGCACCGCGATCGCCATGCGCTGGTGGCCCGCCGACGACATGTGCATCCGGTCGGTGTCCCACAGGCGCGTGTCGCGGTACTCGCGCAGTCGCCAGTAGTCGACGAGCGTCGCGCCGTGCCGGTCGGCGATCTCGCGGACGTGCTCGCCGTAGAGGGCGAAGCGTCCACGGACGAGGGCGTAGGTCTTCGACGTGCCCGGGTCGCACGGCGTGAACAGCACGACCCGCGCGCCGGTCGCGGCCAGCCGCGAGACCATCGCGTCGTAGTCGGCCATGAGCGCCTCGAGGTCGACCTTCGGTCGCATGATGTCGTTGGCCCCGGCGTAGAGCGTCACGAGGTCGGGACGCATCGCGACCGCCGGCTCGAGCTGCTCCGCGGCGATCGGCCGCAGCTTCCGGCCGCGGATCGCGAGGTTCGCGTACTCGAGGCCGCCGCCCTGGCTCCGGTCGAGCGCCTCGGCGAGTCGGTCGGCCCAGCCGCGGACGCCGTTGGGGCGGCTCGGATCGGGGTCGCCGACACCCTCCGTGAAGGAGTCTCCGAGGGCCACATAGCGCGAAAAGGTCACCAGAAGAGGTTACGCCCGCGGTCCCAATCGACTCCGTGCACGTCTCAGGGCCGCGGGGCCGGGCTCACCACCGTCATGGGTCACACCTCCCGGACAGATTGGACACTCCCATGAACATCACACGCACCCTCGCGGTCGCGACGACGGCAGGTCTCGTCGGCGGGCTGCTCGCCGTCGCCTCCCCGGCCTCGGCCGCCACCAACGTGGACAAGCCTCCGACGAAGAAGGTGAGCGGCGAGCTCTCCGGTCCCATCGGGATCGAGGACGACGGGGCCGGCAACATCTACGTCGCGTCCCAGAACAACAACTCGATCGTCGTCCACCGCAAGAACGCCTCCGGGCCGTCCTCGCCACTGCGCCGCATCAGCGGTGCGGCCACCGGCCTGGCGACTCCGCGCGACGTGGCCCTCGACTCCAACGGCTTCCTGTACGTCATCAACAACGGCGGCGCAGTGAACGTCTACGCTCCCGGCGCGAACGGGAACGTCGCCCCCGTGAAGTCGTTCGGCACCGGAGCCACCTCGAGCTGGGGCATCGACATCGCCGGCGGCGAGATCTACGTCCGCAAGACGAACGGCTACAACGTCTACTCACCGTCGGCCTCGGGGTCCCCGGCGACGGCCGAGCGGACGGTGACCGGCCTGGGCAACGGCTTCTCGATCGCCGTCGCCGGATCGAAGGTCTGGGTCCCCAGCGGCACCCAGCTGCGGTCGTACTCCACGTCCGCGGACGGTGCGGCCACGCCCTTGCAGTCGGTCAACAACGCGCTCCCGGCCACCGAGATCAACGGGATCGACACCGACTCGGCGGGCCGTGTCCACGTCACGACGCTCACGCCCGGATCGGTCCGCGTGTTCGCCAACAACGCCGACGGCAATGACGCACCGCTCAAGGTCCTCGGCGGTCCCGCCAGCGGCCTGAACTGGCCCACCGGCCTCGCGGTCCTGCCCGGCGGCGGCTTCGCGGTGGCCAGCTACCTCGACGGCAACTACTCGGTGTTCTCGACGCTGTTCGTCAAGGCGCCGAGCAAGGTCCGGTCGCTCAAGGTCAAGGGCTCCAAGACCGCCTCGAAGCGGACCATCTCGTGGAAGGCTCCGGCCGACAACGGCGGCGGCGCGATCACGGGCTACCGGATCGTGGTCAAGAAGGGCAGCAAGACGCTCATCGTGAAGAACGTCGGCGGCTCGAAGAAGTCGCTCAAGGTCGCTCGCAGCAAGCTGCGCAACGGCACCAACACCGTCTACGTCAAGGCCAAGAACTCGGCCGGCTTCGGACCGACGGTGAAGAAGTCCTTCAAGGTCAAGAAGTAGTCGGAACGCAGAATCGGGGGGGCACCCACCGGTGCCGCCCCGATTCGCGCGCTCACTTCTTGGGCAGGGTGCTGCTGCCGCCGTGCAGGATCGTCAGCAGCTGGGCGAAGCGACCCTCGGACTTCGCGTCACGCGTGAACGACGTGAGCATGATGAGCGGCTTCATGCGCTGCTTCGTGATGGCCTTCGGGTAGGTGAACTCGCGCAGGCCGTCGGGGCCGTGGATGCGCCCGAAGCCCGAGTCGCCGACCCCGCCGAACGGCAGTCCCGGCACGGCCGCGAAGGCGATGACGGAGTTGACCGACGTCATGCCCGAGCGGACCCGCGAGGCGACCTCCATCGCGCGCTTCTTGCCGAACACGGCGCCGGCCAGGCCGTACTTCGTCGCGTTCGTCAGCTCGACCGCCTCGTCCATGTCCCTGACCGGGTTGACGACGAGCGTGGGCCCGAACGTCTCCTCGGTCACGGCGAGCGAGTCCTCGGGCACGTGGGTCAGGATCGTCGGTTGCACGTACCGCTCACCCACGGCACCCGCGCCGCCGAGGGCCGCCGTGCCGCCCTTCGCGAGGGCGTCGTCGATGTGCGACCGGATGACGTCGAGCTGCTTGGGCATCGTCGCCGGACCGTAGAGGCCGCCGTCGTCGTAGCCCGGTCGGATCGCCTTGGCCTGCTCGAGCAGCTCGGACATGAACGGGTCGAAGACCTTCTCGTGCACGTAGACGCGCTCGGTGCCGATGCAGGTCTGGCCCGCGTTCGCCATGCCGCACCACAGCGCGGCCTCGGCCGCGGCCGCGAGGTCGGCGTCCTCGTCGACGATGAGCGAGTCCTTGCCGCCGGCCTCGATCACGACGGGGGTGAGCGTCTCCGCGCACGCCGCCATGACCTTCTTGCCGGTCGCGGACGAGCCCGTGAACGCCAGCTTGTTGACGCCGGCAGTGCACAGCAGGCTGCCGGTCTCGCCGAGCCCCGTGATGAGGTTCAGCACGCCGCGGCCGTGGACGACCTCCGTGAACGTGTCGACGAGCAGCTTGCCGACGCCCGGCGTGTACTCGCTGGGCTTGAACACGACGGTGTTGCCCGCGGCGAGCGCGTAGGCGATCGACCCCATCGGCGTGAACAGCGGGTAGTTCCACGGGCCGATCACGCCGACGACGCCGAGCGGCTTGTACTCGACGTACGCCGCCTGGTTCGACATCAGCAGGCCGGCGGCGACCTTCTGCCGCCCGAGGATCTTCTCGGCGTGCTTCGCGGCCCACGCGATGTGGTCGATCGCGAGTCCGGCCTCGAGCATCGCGTCGCCGTGCGGCTTGCCGCCCTCGCGGTGGATCTGGTCGGCGACCTGGGCGAGTCGACGGGTCAGCACGCTGCGCCACTGCAGCAGGTACTCCTTGCGGCCGTCGAAGCCGATCCCCTGCCACCACTGCACGGCCTCGCGGGCCCGGGCGACGGCGGCGTCGACGTGCTCACGGCCGTCGATCCGATGGGTTCCGACCACATCCCCCGTGGCCGGGTTGACGGAGTCGAACGTCGGCTCCGGGGCGTCGGCCGCCGAGGTGGCGTCCGGTTCGATCGTGGTGGTCATGTCAGGCTCCTCGGATGAGATCGGCGGCTTTCTCACCGATCATGATGGTGGGTGCGTTCGTGTTGCCGCGCGGGACGCGCGGCATGACCGAGGCGTCGACGACCCGCAGGCCGTCCACGCCGTGGACCTTCAGCTCCGGATCGACGACGCTGCCCTCGACCGTGCCCATGGCGCACGTCGATGTCGGGTGGTAGAGCGTCTGGCCGAGCCGGGAGACGACGTCGACGATGTCGTCGTCGGAGGGGTTGCGGGTGGAGGGCTCCCACGGCTCGTCGAGCAGCCGCAGCAGCGGGCCCTGCCACACCATCTCGAGCATGCGCCGATAGCCGGCGACCATCGCGTCGAGGTCGGCGCGGTCGTCGAAGTACGCCGGGTCGATCTCGGGGTGCCACGTCGGGTCGGCCGAGCGCAGCCGGACGTGGCCGCGGCTCTGCACGTTGACGAGGGTCGGCGCGATCGTCACGGAGCGTCGCACGGACTCGTGCAGGCCGTTGTCGTAGAAGCCGGACGGGGCGGCGTGGATCTGGATGTCCGGAAGATCGAGGTCGTCGCGCGACGAGTAGAACGCGCCGCCCTCGCCGACGTTCGACACGAGCGGGCCCCGGCGGGTCGCCTTCCAGCGCAGCAGGTTGCCGATCGTGACCGCCTCGGCCAGATCGGTCGTGTCCCGCGTGTAGATGAGGGTGCCGGCGACCGGGTGGTCCTGCAGGTTCTGGCCCACGCCGGGCGAGTCGACGAGCACCTCGATGCCGTGCTCGCGCAGGTGCGCGCCCGGCCCGATCCCCGACAGCATGAGCAGCTGCGGGCTGTTGATCGCGCCGCCGGACAGGATCACCTCGGCCTCGGCACGCACGACGACGTCCTGCCCGCCACTGCGGTAGACCACGCCCGTGGCGCGGCCGCCCTCGACGAGCACCTTCGTCACGAACGCGTCGGTGCGCACCGTGAGGTTGGGTCGGCTCATCGCGGGCCGGATGTAGGCGTCGGCGACGGACCAGCGCTCGCCCTTGCGGTGCGTGACCTGGTACAGGCCCGCGCCCTCCTGCGACGCGCCGTTGAAGTCGTAGTTGCGCTTGAGCCCGGAGGCGACGGCCGACTCGACGAAGGCCTCGGTGAGCTCGTGCGTGAAGCGCCGGTCCTCGACGACGAGGGGACCTTCCGTGCCGTGGTACGGACCCGAGAACCGCCGGTTCGACTCGGACTTCACGAAGTACGGCAGCACGTCGTCGTAGCCCCAGCCGGTCGCCCCGTGGGCGTCGCGCCACTCGTCGTAGTCGGCCGCGTTGCCGCGCATGTAGATCATGGCGTTCATCGACGAGCAGCCGCCCAGGGCCTTCATGCGAGGCCAGTACGCGCGGCGGCCGGCGAGGTGCTTCTGCGGGCTCGTCTCGTAGTTCCAGTCCCACTTCGACTTGAACAGGGTGCTGAAGCCGGCCGGGATCTTGATCATCTCGTCGTCGTCGACGGGACCGGCCTCCAACAACAGCACTCGCCGGTCGGTGTCCTCGGTCAGGCGCGCAGCGACGACGCCCCCCGCACTTCCCGCCCCGATGACGATGTAGTCGAAGGACTCGTCGGCCATGCTCTCTCCTGCCATCGTGACAGCGTCGCTGTGACGCTGGCCACAAACCTAGACCGCGCCCAGACCCGAGACAACCGATTGGAGCGCACGGCGACCCGCGCGCGTCACGCGCACCTCCACGACCTCGATGCCCGAGGGCTCCTTCTCCAGCTCCGACGCGAGGCCGGATGCCGCGACGAGCCGGTGCGGAACGCCGTGGGCGGCGCACAGCGAGCCGATCGACGTGCCCGTCGGCGTGCCGAAGACGCGCTCGAACGCCGCGCCGTACTCGGGCGCGCCCTGCTCGAGCGTGTGGAAGATCCCGCCGCCGTCGTCGTTGAGGACGACGACGGTCAGATCGGGTCGCGGCTCGTCGGGACCGAGCAGCAGGCCGTTCGCACCGTGCAGGAAGGTCAGGTCACCCATCAGGGCGATCGCGCGGCCGCGCGAGACGAGGGCGGCGCCGACCGCCGTCGAGACCGTGCCGTCGATGCCGGCCAGACCCCGGTTCGCGAGGACCCGCGGACCGGGGGTGCGCACGGGAGCGACCAGGTCGACGTCGCGGATCGGGTTGGACGAGCCGAGGACGAGCAGACCACCGACGGCCGCGTCCCAGACCGCGCGGGCGACGGTGAGCGGCTCGGCGGCCAGCAGCGCCGCCACGATGCGGTCCCCCGAGTCGAGCCACGACCGCACCCATCCCTCGGGCGTCGTCCCGCGCACCTCGAGACCGTCGGCGAACGTGACGTTCTCACCGGCCTCCGCGGGGAAGGTCGTCGCGTCGCCGAGGTGCAGGATCGGCAGGTCGGTGCGCGAGAGCAGCCGCGTCACGGGACGCGAGAGCGTCGGGTGGCCGGTGACGACGATGCGCTCGATCCGGTCGGCCAGCGGTCCGCCCAGGACGATCCGCCCACAGGCGACCGACGTGACGGCACCGCGCAGGCCGGAGGACGGCTCCGCGACGATCGGCCAGCCGGCGGCCGCCGCCACGGCGGCCAGGTGCGGGTCGGCGCCGTCGCCGGCGATCACGACGGTGCGCTGCCCCGCCGAGAACGACTCGACCCGACCTCCCGACGAGGCTCCCATCGACCACGAGCTGTGCGGGAAGTCCCACTCGACGGGCTCGAGGAGCGGCTCGTCGAACTCGAGGTTGACGTGCGCCGGCCCGCCGTCGCGGACCGCGCCGGCCAGACCGGTGACCCGGTCGGTGAACGCGATGCCCGGGAAGATGCCCGGCTGCCAGGTCGTCTGGTTCGCGCCCGTGCCGCGCAGGCGAGCGGGGCGGTCGGCCGTGATCGCGACGACCGGCACGCGCGAGTGCAGGGCCTCGAGCATCGCCGGGTGCAGGTTCGCGACGGCCGTGCCGGAGGTCGTGACGACCGGCACGAGCCGGCCCGAGGCCTTCGCGAGGCCCAGCGCGAGGAAGCCGGCCTCCCGCTCGTCGACCCGCACGTGCAGCCGGATCAGTCCCTGCTCGTCGGCGGCGTGCAGGGCGAGCGCGAGGGGCCCGGAGCGCGAGCCGGGGGCGAGCACCGCCTCGCCGACGTCCTGCGCGAGCAGCGCCATGACGAGACGGCGCGCGATCCCGACGGCCTGGGCGTCGTTCACAGGGTCTCCCTCACATGTGCCAGTCGGGCCTGCCAGCGCTCGTCGACCTCCGCGGGGGCGGCCACCGCGGCGAACGCCGCCTCGTCCAGGACGGGGCGGACGACCGGCAGGCTCCCGCCGACCGGCGTCAGCGGCGCGGAGACGACGTCGGCCCTGAGCAGGTGGGCCGTGCCGATGCCGCACGCGTAGGGCAGCTCGGGCAGCGCCGCGGAGAGGGCGATGCTCGCGGCCAGTCCGATGGAGGTCTCGACGGCGCTCGACACCGTGACCGGCAGGCCGATCTGCTCGGCGATGCGCAGGCACGCCCGCACGCCCCCGAGCGGCTGCACCTTGAGGATCGCGATGTCGGCGGCGTCGAGGTCCCGCACGCGGAACGGATCGGCGGCGCGCCGGATGGACTCGTCGGCCGCGATCGGGACGTCGACCTTGCGGCGGACCTCGGCGAGCTCCTCGACCGACGCGCACGGCTGCTCGACGTACTCGAGGCCGCCGGCGACCTGGTCGAGCCGCTTGATCGCCTTCACGGCGTCCTTGACGTTCCACGCCCCGTTGGCGTCGACGCGGATCGTGGCGTCCGGGAGTGCGTCGCGGATCGCGGCGACCCGCTCGATGTCGTGCTCGAGGGTCTCGCCGTCCTCGGCGACCTTGAGCTTGATCGTCGCGCAACCGCTCTCGACCGCGATGCGCGCCGCGTTCTCACCGCCGCCGACGGCCGGGACGATCCCGTTGATCGGCACGTGGTCGCGCACGGGAGCGGGCCAGGGCCTGGTCGCCGCCTCCATGGCCGCCTGGAGCCACGGCAGGCACATGAGGTGGTCGTACTCGGGGAACGGACTGAACTCGGCCCAGCCCGCGGGACCCTGGGCCAGCATCCCCTGCCGGTTCTCCAGGCCACGAAAGCGCGTGCGCATCGGGATCGAGTACGTGCGAAACTCCACGGCACGACAGTAGCCACCGTGGCCGCACACGTCCTTCGGACGGCGTCTTCGGCCGCGCCTGCCTACGGTGGACGCATGTCCGACATCGCCATCGTGGGCGGCCACGGCCAGGTCGCCCGGCTGCTCGTCCCCCTCCTGACCGCACGCGGCGACCTGCCCGTCGCCCTGATCCGTGACCCGGCCCAGGCGGCCGACCTTCCGGGCGCGGCGGTCCGGCCCCTCGACATCGAGGCGGCGTCCGTCGACGACTTCGCCGCCGCCTTCACGGACTGCTCCGCCGTCGTCTTCGCGGCCGGCGGGGGTCCCGACGGCAACGTCGAACGCAAGCGCACCGTGGATCTCGAGGGCGCCCTGAAGTCGATCGAGGCGGCGCAGCAGGCCGGCATCCGCCGGTTCGTGCAGGTCTCGGCGATGGGCGTCGACCGCGATCCCGACCCGTCGCGAGGCGACGTGTGGACGGCCTACGTCCGCGCGAAGCGCGACGCCGACGCGGCCCTGCGCGAGAGCGCCCTCGACTGGACGATCGTGCGACCGGGACGACTGACCGACGAGCCCGGCACGGGGCGAGTCCACGCCGCCGCCGAGTCCGAGTACGGCGAGATCGCCCGCGCCGACGTCGCCGCCGTCCTCGCGGCCGCGCTCGCCGACGACTCGACGATCGGGAGGCAGTTCGACGTCATCGGCGGGGACACGCCCGTCACCGAGGCGGTCGCGGGGGTCTGACACCCGCCGCCAGGGCCTGCCGGTCGGGCTTTCCGTTGGGCAGCAGTGGCAGGGAGCCGAGGGCGTGGACGGCGCGCGGCACCCACGTGCGGGGGTGCCCGGCGGCCTGCACGGCGGCAGCCGCGCGCTCGCGGTCGAGCTCCCCCACGACGAACGCGACGACGGCCTGACCCCACTCGGGATCCGGCTGGGCGACCACCACGACGTCGAGGACGCCGGGCTCGTCGCGCAGGACCGCCTCGACGGCCGCGAGCGGAACGTTCACGCCGCCACTGACGGCGACCTGGTCAGCCCGGCCGAGCACCGTGAGCCGGCCGTCGTCGCCGAGCCGGCCGAGGTCGTTCGTCACGAGCCACTCGCCGACGCCCTCGGCCAGCACCGGACCGGCGATCGCGACCCGACCGTCCGCCTCGATGCGCAGCCGGACGCCGTCGAAGGGGATGCCGTCGTAGACGCAGCCGCCGGAGGTCTCGGTCATCCCGTACGACCGGACGACGTGGGCGCCGGCAGCGGCCGCACGCTCCAGGACCGGCCGCGGCGCCGCGGCACCACCGAGGACGATCGCGTCGAGTCCGGCCAGGACGCTGCCCTGTCCTGACTCCACCCAGCGGAACAGCTGCGTCGGCACGAACGACGCGTACCGACGCTCGCCCGTCATCGCCGCGATCGCGGACTCGAGGTCGTCGTGCTCGTCGAGGAACACCGGATCGACGCCGGCGAGCACCGACCGCACGAGCACCTGCAGCCCCCCGACGCCCGTCGCCGGCAGCGCCGAGAGCCACTGACCCGGGCCACCGAGCCGGTGCAGGGCGGCGTGGGCCGATGCGAGCACCGCGGCGTGCGAGAGCCGGATGGTCTTCGGCTCCCCCGTGGTTCCGGACGTGCGCACCTCGATCGGCTCACCGCCGGCCTCGATCCACGGCCGGATCTGCTCGAGGAGCTCACGAGGGGTGCCACTGACGGGGCGCAGTCCGACGGTCACCCGACCACTCTAGGAGCCGGGCTCGACCGCTCCCTAGACTCGGCGGGTGAGCACGCCGACGGGAGTGCGCCTGTGGATCGAGGGCGCCCGACTCCGCACCCTTCCCGCAGCGATCGCCCCCGTGGCCGTCGGCACCGGAGCCGCCGCCTTCGACGACGGCGTCGTGTGGTGGAAGGCGCTGCTGGCGCTGGGCGTGTCCCTCGCGCTGCAGATCGGCGTCAACTACGCCAACGACTACTCCGACGGCGTCAAGGGCACCGACGCCGACCGCGTCGGACCGCTGCGTCTCGTGGGGTCGGGGCTCGTCGCGCCCGAGCGGGTCAAGGCCGCGGCGCTCGGCTTCCTCGGGCTCGGCGCCGCGCTCGGCTTCGTGCTCGCGGCGACCTCCTCGTGGTGGCTGCTGCTGGTCGGCGCGGCCGCGATCCTCGCCGCGTGGGGCTACACGGGCGGCAAGAACCCGTACGGCTACCGGGCCCTCGGCGAGGTCAGCGTCTTCGTGTTCTTCGGACTCGTCGCGGTCCTCGGCACGACGTTCGTGCAGCTCGGCCGGGTCAACTCGGTCGCTGTCGCGGGCGCGATCGGCATCGGCGCACTCGCCTGCGCGATCCTCGTCGCGAACAACCTGCGCGACATCCCGACCGACTCCGTCACGGGCAAGCGCACCCTCGCGGTCGTGCTCGGCGACGCCCGCACCCGGCGGTTGTACGTCGCACTCGGGGTCGTCGCGTTCGTGCTGGTCCTGGCCTGGTGCGCGGTCCGGACGCCGTGGGCCCTGCTCGGCCTGATCGGCCTGCCGCCGGCCCTGCGGGCGGCGGGAGTGATCCGGTCCGGAGGCACCGGCCCGGCGCTGATCCCCGTCCTCAAGGACACCGGGATCGCCGAGCTGCTCTACGCCGTCGGCCTCGCCGTCGGACTCGCGCTCGGCGCCTAGTCGACGTCCTCGGCGCGGCGCGACTCCTCGATCCGGTCGTTGAGGGCCGACGCCCGCTCCTGCAGCGTGCCGGCGAGGCGATTGCGCAGGCCACCGAGCGCGAAGATCGAGATCGCCGACGAGACGACGAGCGCGAGCAGCAGGATCCACAGGTTGACGAGGCGATCGCCCTCCAGCCAGATCCGAGAGATCCCCCAGATCACCGCGTACGTGGCCAGGAAGACTCCCAGCCGGGCGAGCGTGTACGTCCAGAAGGCCTTCATGGTCCGCACTCTAGTTCGTACCCGGTGGCCGACCACCGCATGGTGGGTAGGCTCTCGGCATGGGCAAGGCGCTGATCATCCTGGCGGCCGTGGTGCTGCTGGTCTATGCGCTGTACGACGTCCTCGCCACGCCCCGCGACCGGGTGCAGTACCTGCCCAAGCTCGGCTGGGCCGCGCTCATCGTCTTCGTCCCCTACGTGGGGGCCCTGCTCTGGCTGTTCTTCGGCACGGTCAAGGGCCGTCCGGCCGGCGGCGGACCGCGCCGTCCGCAGCCGAAGCGGCCGCTCGGACCCGACGACGACCCGGACTTCCTCCGCGGCCTCTGAGCCCCGCGCCGGTCAGGCGTCCCAGCGGAAGAGCCGGGCCGAGATCGCGGCGCACACGGCGGCGAAGGCCAGCAGGAACGCCATCGGGGCGATGATCGCGGCCGGGCCCGCGCCTCGCACCATGACGTCGAGCATCGCGTCGTTGAGGTGACGCAAGGGCAGCAGGCGGCTGACGAACTGCAGCCAGTCCGGGGCTCCGTCGAGCGGGAAGAACGAGCCGGACAGGAACGCCATCGGCAGGACGATGAAGTTCGCGAGGCCGACCGCGCCCTCCTCGGTCTTGCTGATCGAGCCCGCCAGCATGCCGATCGACAGGAACGCCAGGGTCCCGGCGAGGACGAGCGGGATGACCAGCGGCCACCACCCCGTCAGCTGCAGTCCGAAGGCGAAGACGCCCAGGCCGATGAAGATCGCGGTCTGGCCGAGGGCGACGAGCAGGCTCACCCCCACGCGGGCGAGCACGACCGAGGACGTCGGGATCGGCGCGAGCCGCAGCCGGCGCAGCAGGCCGCTCTTGCGCCACGCGACGAGGTTGACCGCCGCGCCGAACGTCGCGCTCATCGCGACCGCCCAGCCGAGCAGGCCCGGCGTCACGTACTGGATCGTCTCGAGCGACTCGTCTTCAACCTGCTGGGTCTCCAGGCCGTACTTCGGCGGTGTCCCGCTGACGGCCACGTTGGTCGCGTCGACGAGGCCCTGGAACGTCGCGTACACGCGGGCGGCGGTGACCTGGTCGGCCCGCGAGTAGTGCACGACGAGCTGGTCGCCGTCCTGCGAGACGACGGCGTCGAGGTCGCCCTTGCGGACCTTCTCGATCGCCGCGTCCTCGTCGGTGACCTTCGTGATGTCCATGGACTTCTCGAGTCCCGCGCGCGCGTCGGCGGGCAGCTCGTCGATCACGGCGACGTCGCCGACCTGGGCCACCTCGATCTTCGAGGCGCCCTGGTCGGTGAAGATCCCGCCGAACAGGACGAGGAACATGAGCGGGAACAGCACCGCCCAGAACAGCGTCATCCGGTCGCGGACGAAGCCCAGGAACATGGCCTGCGACAGCGCCTTCAGTGCCGTCACTGGCGGTACTCCCGACCGGTGAGCCGCAGGAAGACGTCCTCGAGCGTCGCGCCGGCGACGCTCAGCCCGTTGAGCGCGTCACGGGCGGACAGCTCGGTGAGCACCGCCGCCGGCTGGCGCGTCGTGATGAGCACGCCGTCCTCGCTGCTCACCACCGCGTCCACGCCGGCGAGCCCGCGGGCCTCGTCGGGGTCGACCGCGTCGGGCGCGAGGCTGATCCGGGTCGGGGCGTCGAGCCCGCGCACGAGCGCCGCTGGCGAGTCGAGCTCGAGCAGCCGGCCGTGGTCGATGATCGCGACCCGGTCGCAGAGCGCCTCGGCCTCCTCCATGTAGTGCGTCGTCAGCACGACCGTGCGCCCGGACTCGTTCAGCCCCTCCAGGAAGTCCCACAGGTTGCGGCGCGCCTGCGGATCGAGCGCGGCGGTCGGCTCGTCGAGGAACACGACCTCGGGATCGTGGACGAGCGCGCACGCGATCGAGAGCCGTTGCGCCTGCCCGCCCGAGAGCTTCTCGACGGGCGAGGACGCCTTCTCGGTCAGGCCGACCTGCTCGAGCAGCTCGTCGACGCGTCGGGGTGGAACACCGTAGAGCGCCGCGAAGGTCGCCAGCTGCTCGCGCGCCGTGAGCCGCTCGAAGAACGCCGAGGACTGCAACTGGACGCCGATGCGCCGCTGCAGGTCCGGCTCGCGCCGCCACGGGTCGTGCCCGTCGATCGAGACGTGGCCGGCGTCGGGTTCCCGCAGCCCCTCGATCATCTCCAGCGCGGTGGTCTTGCCTGCCCCGTTCGGCCCGAGGAGTCCGAAGAACTCCCCCGGCTCGACGGTGAACGACAGGTCGTCGACAGCGGTCAGGTCGCCGTAGGTCTTCGTGAGCCCGGCAACCTCGATGCGAGCCCCCATGGGACTCGACGCTAGTTCACTGGGCGTAGCTGTGCTGACCCGACACGAACAGGTTGATCACGTAGTAGCTGATGATGAACGTGCCGAACCCGGCGAGGGCCAGGTACGCGGCGCGGCGACCCTTCCAGCCCGCGGTCACCCGCGCGTGCAGGTAGCCCGCGTACGTGATCCACGTGATGAGGGCCCAGACCTCCTTGGGATCCCAGCCCCAGTAGCGGCCCCACGCGTAGTGCGCCCAGATCGGCCCGGAGATCAGCGCCCCGAAGGTCCACAACGGGAAGCCGACCGCGTTGACGCGGAACGCCAGCTGGTCGATCCGGGCCGCGGACGGGAACCGGCTCAGCACCGGCCCGACGGTGCCGCCACGCTCGGCGCGCTCCTTCACGAGGTACAGGACGCTGGCCGCGGCGCCGACCATGAACATCGCGGCCGCCGTCATGATCGTCGTGACGTGGATGTACTTCCAGAACGTGTTGAGCGCCGGCACGAGCGGTCCGGCGGGGACGTAGGTCGAGATCGACATGGCGAGGACGCCCAGGCAGACGCCCAGGACGATGCCGCCCATCCACTCGATGTGCGACCGGAACACCAGGACGACGTACACGCTCAACGCGATCGCAGTGCCGGTCATGCCGAACTCGTACATGTTGCCGAAGGGCGGGCGGCCCGTGGCCAGTCCACGGGCGACGGCGGCACCGATCAGCAGCAGCGTGCCCAGCACCGTGAGCGAGACCGCGACACCGAGGAAGCGGTCGGCGCGCACGGGCGCATCGGACTCGGCGGCGGGCTCCTGCGGCGCGGCGGTCGCCCCGACGAGGGCGGCCTCCCGCTGCTGTGCGCGACGGTCGGCCCAGGCCGAGACCCACTCCGCGAGGTGGCAGGCGAAGGCGATGCACAGCACCGCGAATGCCGAACCCATGAGGTAGTTCGAGAGGTGGGCGAACTGGTCGGACGTCATCGGGCTTCCTTGCTCTCGTCGCCCAGTTCGGCACGGAACCGGGCCAGGAAATCTTCGAGGTCGGCAGGCAGGTCGTCACGCGGGACGCGATCGAGCGCGGCGACCTCCACCACGGTACGCGATCCGTCTCGGCGGGCCCGGATCCAGGTACGCCGCGGGCGGATGAGCAGCGACGCCATGAGGCCCGCGATCCCCAGCGCGACGCCGGTCAGCGGCAGCCACGCCACCGGCGTGTGGCCGATCTGGAACCGCGCCCACTTCTTGAGCTCGACGAACTCGATCGTGCCGCCCCCGGGCAGGTCCGCGGACTCGCCCGGACCGAGGTCGACGCGGAAGTTCTTTCCGTCGACCTTGACCTGGGTCAGGTTCGACGTGTCGAGGGAGTAGACGGACTGCGACGTGCCGTCGTCCAGGCCGAGGTCGCCGGTCCACAGGTTCATGCCGATGCGCGGGTTGAGCGCGCCGGGGAAGATCGACACGGACGCCTCGTCCTCGCTCGGCGAGTACGCCGACGGCAGGAAGAAGCCCTGGAAGCCCAGCTGCTCGCCGTTGGCGTCCGGCACCTTGACGACACCCTGGGACGTGTAGGTCGCGTCGACCGGCAGGAACGGCGCGGCACCGTCGTACACGACCTCCCCCGAGGCGTCGGTGACCTTGATGACCGGGGCGTAGCCCTGGCCCACGAGGAACAGGTCCTCGCCGCCGATCGACAGCGGATGGTTCACCCGGATCGCGAAGTCCTTCTCCTCCTCGGAGCCGGGCACGCGGTAGGTGCCCGACGCCTTGAACAGCTTCGGGGCGCCGCGGGAGTCGCCCGAGACGTAGAAGCGGGTCAGCATGTCGTCGAGCGAGACCGACCACGGCGTGAGGTCGGTGTCGGCGTCGAACAGGGAGCCTGAGCTGAACTCGTCGTACTGCGACAGCGTGTTGGAGAACCCCTGACCCTCGACCACGATGACGCTGCCGCGGTAGCCCCACAGCGAGCCGATCGCCACGCCCACGAGCGCCACGACGACCGAGGTGTGGAAGACGAGGTTGCCCAGTTCGCGCAAGTAGCCCTTCTCGGCCCGCACCTCGCCGACGCCGTCCTCCTCGACGACGTCGATGCGGGCACGGCCCAGGGCGCGACGCCCGGCGGCGAGCACCTCGGGAACCTCGGCGTCGGTCGTGAACTGCGCGGAGGTCGGCAGCCGGGTGAGGTGGCGTGGCGCCCTCGGCGGCCGGGCGCGCAGGGCCGCCGCGTACACCTTCATGCGCGGCAGGATGCAGCCGATCAACGACACCATCAGCAGCAGGTACACGGCGCTGAACCACGGCGACGAGAAGACGCTGAACATGCCCAGCCGCTCCATCACCGGCGCGAGCTTCGGGTGCTGGTCGTAGTACGCCGCGACCGCCTGCGCGTCGACGCCGCGCTGCGGGATGAACGAGCCGGGCACGGAGGCGACCGCGAGCAGCAACAGCAGCAGCAGGGCGGTGCGCATCGACGTCAGCTGGCGCCAGGCCCACCGGCTCATCTCGACGACGCCGAGCTCCGACGCCTTCTCTCCGCCGCGGGTGCGGGACGTGTTCGCCCGGCTCACAGCGGCGCCTCGAATCCGACGATCCAGTGCTGCATCGAGATCACGACGTCCTCCCACCAGCCGGTGAGGAGCAGGACGCCCGTGCCGATCAGCAGCAGTCCGCCCGTGACCGAGACGGCACGCTGGTGCCGGCGCAGCCATGCCGTGACGCGCATGAACCGGCTCAGGAAGATCGCCGCGAGCACGAACGGCAGCCCGAGGCCCAAGCAGTAGACGAGGGTCAGGAACGCACCGCGACCGGCCGTCGCCTCGTTCGCCGACAGCGCGAGCACGGCGGTGAGCGTGGGACCGATGCACGGGGTCCAGCCGACGCCGAACACGACACCCAGCACGGGGGCCGCGAGCAGGCCGACGCGACGCACACCGTGCACGCGCACGTCGCGCTGCAGCATCGGCACCCAGCCGATGAAGACCAGGCCGAGCACGATCAGCAGCAGGCCCGCGACGATCGAGATCTCACGCTGGTACGGCAGCAGGTGCTGGCCGGCGGCGCCGAACAGCGCCCCGCCGGCCACGAACACGGTGGTGAAGCCCAGCACGAACAGGACGGCGCCCGTCACGATGCGCGAGCGGCGGGCGGTCTCCAGCTCGGTGACGGCGACGCCGGAGACATACGAGAGGTAGCCCGGCAGCAGCGGGACGACGCACGGGGAGAAGAACGACACCAGTCCGGCGAGGAAGGCGACCGGGACCGTCAGGACCAGGTTGCCCGAGGAGGCGGTGTCGAGGAACCAGTCCGAGACGTCGCCCGAGATCACGGGGTGCTCTTCTTGACGTCGTCGATGAGGTCACGCAGCGTGGCCTCGGACAGCTGGTCGTCCATGATCCGGGCGGCGAGGTCGCCGTTCGCGTCGATGATCCACGTGGTCGGGATCGCCTGCGACGGCAGCGTGTCCGCGAACGCGGCCTGGTTGCGGCCGGCGTCGTCGACGATGCTCGGGTACGTGATGCCGACCTTGGCGTTGAAGGCCTTCGCCGCGGCCGGGTCGTCCTTCGTCAGCAGGCCGACGAACTGCACGTTCTGGTCGGCGAGCTCGTCGGAGACGGCCTTGAGGGCGGGCGCCTCCTTGCGGCACGGCGGACACCACGATCCCCACAGGTTGACGACGACGGTCTTGCCCGCGAAGTCGGCCGTGCTGAGCTGCGAGCCGTCGAGGTCGTCACCGGAGAGCTCGGGCGCGGGCTCGCGATCCTGCGGGGCGACGACCGTGTACTTCTTGACGCCGCCGATGTAGCCGTCGTCGCCGGTGTCCTCGACCGCGCCCGCGCACGCGGACAGGACGAGGGCCAGCAACGGAGCGAGCAGCAGCCCGCCCCGGATCGTGCGCTGGCTCATGCGCCGCCGATGAACTTCTTGCGCAGCGCGTCGGGGATGAGGTGACCGGCCGGCTCGCTGTAGACCAGACCGGTGAACCGGTCGTCGTCGAACGTCAGAGTCGTGAGGCTGGCCAGCGAGCACTGCCGCTTGCGCGGGTCGTGTGCGTACCGCGCCTTCTCGTACGAGCGGCGGGCGGTCCAGACCGGGAGCTGGTGCGACACGATGAGCGCCTCGTGACCCCGCGCGGCATCGCGGGCGTCGTCGATCGCCGCGCGCATGCGGGCCGCGATCTGCGTGTACGGCTCGCCCCACGAGGGACGGAGCGGGTTCCACAGCCAACGCCAGTACTTCGGCTTCGAGAGGGCGCCGTCGCCGACACCGACCGTGAGGCCCTCGAACTTGTTGCCGGCCTCGATGACCCGCTCGTCGGTCTGGATCGACAGCCCGAGGATGTCCGCGACGGGCTGCGCCGTCTGCTGGGCGCGCTCGAGCGGGGAGGCGACGAGGTGCGTGATGTCGTTGGTCTTGAGCGACTCCGCGACCGTGGCGGCCATCTCGTTGCCGAGATCGGAGAGGTTGTAGCCGGCGAGCCGCCCGTACAGGACCCCGGTGGGGTTGTGGACCTCGCCGTGGCGCATCAGGTGGACGATCGTGCGGGTGCTCATGGTCGATCCTTCGTTCGGTGGCCCGCCTCGGCGGCCGCCCGCGCGGCGGCTGGCAAGGCCTCGGCCAGTGTAGAGAGTGCGTCGGAGTCGTGCGCCGCGGAGAGGAACCAGGCCTCGTACGCGCTCGGCGGCAGGTACACGCCGGCGTCGAGCATCGCGTGGAAGAACGCGGTGTAGGCGGCGGTGTCCTGGCGCTGCGCGGCGGCGAAGTTGGTGACGGGCTCCGTGACGCCCCAGAAGACGCTGAACATCGTGCCCGCGGTCTGGATCACGTGCGGCACCCCGGCGCCGTCGAGGGCCTCGGCGACCATCGCCTGCACGTCCGACGACGTCCGGGCGAGTCGCTCGTAGACCTCGGGCGTCGCCAGTTGCAGGGTCGTGAGGCCCGCCGTGGAGGCGACCGGATTGCCCGACAGCGTGCCCGCTTGGTAGACGGGTCCGACGGGTGCCAACAGGTCCATCACGTCGGCGCGACCGCCGAACGCGGCGGCCGGGAACCCGCCGCCCATGACCTTGCCGAACGTGACGAGGTCGGGCTTCCAGTCCTCGATCATTCCGTCCAGCTCCCAGTGCCCCGAGCGGGCGGCGCGGAAGCCGGTCATCACCTCGTCGCTGATGAACAGGGCGCCGTGCGCGGCGCACGTGCGCGCGAGGTGGGCGTTGAACCCGGGGGCGGGCGTGACGACGCCCATGTTGCCCGGCGCCGCCTCGGTGATGACGCACGCGATCTCGTCGCCGTACTCGGCGAACGCCGCGTCGACGGCTGCGGGGTCGTTGTACGGCAGCACGATCGTGTCGGCGGTGACGTGGGCGGGGACGCCCGGGGTGCCGGGGATGCCGAGCGTCACGACCCCCGAGCCCGCCTCGGCCAGCAGGGCGTCGACGTGGCCGTGGTAGCAGCCGCTGAACTTCACGATCCGGTCGCGGCCGGTGAATCCGCGGGCGAGCCGGATCGCCGACATCGTGGCCTCGGTGCCGGACGAGACCATGCGCACGCGCTCGACCGGCGTGCGGCCGACGATCTCCTCCGCGAGCCGGACCTCGGGCTCGGCGGGCGTGCCGAAGCTCGTGCCGCGGCCGACCGCGGCGGTGACGGCCGCGATGACCTCGGGATGCGCATGACCCAGCAGCATCGGTCCCCACGAGCCCACGAGGTCGACGTAGCGGTTGCCGTCGGCGTCGGTCAGCCAGGCTCCCTCGCCGGAGGCCATGAACCGTGGCGTCCCGCCCACCGCGCGGAAGGCCCGCACGGGTGAGTTCACCCCACCGGGCGACACCTGCTGCGCCCGGCGGAACAGCTCCTCGGATGCGTTCGTGCTCACGCGTGGCTCCTTCGTTCTCGGTGAGTGGCACGTTTCGACGCGACGTCGCCCTCCGGGGCGGTCGGAACGTGCATCTCAGCGGGTCAGGCGGCGGGCGACCTCGGCGGCCCAGTAGGTCAGGACGATGTCGGCGCCGGCTCGCCTGATCGACAGCAGGGACTCGTCGATCGCGCGGTCGCGGTCGATCCAGCCGTTCGCGGCGGCCGCCTCGACCATCGCGTACTCGCCGGAGACCTGGTACGCCGCGACGGGCAGGTCGACCGCGGCGCGCACGTCGGCGACGACGTCGAGGTAGGACATCGCCGGCTTGACCATGACGATGTCGGCGCCCTGCTCGACGTCGAGCAGCACCTCGCGCAGCGCCTCGCGGCGGTTGGCCGGGTCCTGCTGGTAGGTGCGCCGGTCGCCCTGCAGCGACGAGTCGACGGCCTCACGGAACGGGCCGTAGAACGCCGAGGCGTACTTCGCGGCGTAGGCCAGGATCACGACGTCGAGGTGGCCCGCGGCGTCGAGGGCCTCGCGGACGACCGCGACCTGACCGTCCATCATGCCGCTGGGCCCGACGACGTGGGCCCCGGCGGCGGCCTGCGCGACCGCCATGCGCCCGTAGACCTCCAGCGTCGCGTCGTTGTCGATCCGGCCGTGCGCGTCGAGGACGCCGCAGTGGCCGTGGTCGGTGAACTCGTCGAGGCACAGGTCGCTCATCACGAGCAGGTCATCGCCGACCTCGGCCCGCGCATCGGCGATCGCGACGTTGAGGATCCCGGCCGGATCGAGCGCACCGGTGCCGGTCGCGTCCTTGTGCTCGGGGACGCCGAAGAGCATGACGCCGCCCAGGCCCAGCTCGGCGGCCTCGGCGTACGCCTTGCGGGCCGAGTCGCGGGTGTGCTGCACGACTCCGGGCATGCTCGTGATCGGTCGCGGCTCGGCCGCCGTCTCGGACACGAACAACGGCAGCACGAGCTGCGACGCCTCGAGGTGCGTCTCGCGCACGAGCCGCCGCACCGCGGCCGAGGACCTCAACCGTCGAGGACGCTCGATCATGGCTCCTCCGTTCCCGAGATTGCTCCATTTCTCACCCGCCGAGCGGACTCGGAGGTGAGTTTTGGAGCAAATCTCGCTCGGGGCGGTCCCTCACGCCTTGCGGCGCGAGGACGGCTTCTTCTGCGAGGGGCGAAGGACGGGCTCGCCGGCCTCGATGAACTGCAGGCGACGCTCCTCACCGAAGCGCGAGAGCGCATCGGCCAGCTCCTCGGCGGACGGCTTCTCGGCCATCACGTCGACGCGCAGGCCGTGCTCCTCGGCCGTCTTGGCCGTGGCCGGGCCGATGCACGCGATGATCGTCGTCGCGTGCGGCTTGCCCGCGATGCCGACCAGGTTGCGCACCGTCGAGCTGGAGGTGAACAGCACGGCGTCGAACTTGCCGGACTTGATCGCCTCGCGCGTCGGCGCCGGCGGCGGGGCCGCCCGGACGGTGCGGTAGGCCGTGACGTCGTCGACCTCCCAGCCGAGCTCGACGAGACCGGCCGAGAGCGTCTCGGTCGCGATGTCGGCGCGCGGCAGGAACACGCGGTTGATCGGGTCGAGCAGCTCGTCGTACGGCGGCCACACCTCGACGAGCCCCCGGCCAGACTGCTCGCCGGTGGGCACGAGGTCGGGACGGATGCCCCACGTCGCGATCGCCTCGGCGGTCTTCTCACCGACCGCCGCGACCTTCAGACCGCTGAACGCGCGGGCGTCGAGACCGTACTCCTCGAACTTCTCCCGGACCGCCTTGACGGCGTTGACGCTCGTGAACGCGATCCACTCGTAGCGACCCTCGACGAGGCCACGGATGGCCTTGTCCATCTGCTGCGGGTTGCGCGGCGGCTCGACCGAGATGGTCGGGACCTCCTCGGAGACCGCGCCGTACGTGCGCAGGCGGCCCGCGAGCGTCTCGGACTGCTCCTTCGTGCGGGGCACGAGCACGCGCCAGCCGTACAGCGGCTTGGTCTCGAACCACGACAGCGTGTCGCGCATTGCGACGACGTCGCCGACCACGACGATCGCCGGCGGCGTCATCTGCGCGGCGGACGAGTCGGCCGCGATGTTCGCGAGTGTCGACACGACCGTCTCCTGACGCGTCGTGGTGCCCAGACGGGTCATCGCGACGGGCGTCTGCGGGTCGCGGCCCGCGGCGACGAGTCCGTCGGCGACCTCGGCGATGCGGTTGACCGCCGAGAGCAGGACGAGCGTCTCGTGGCGCGCGGCCTCGGCCCAGTCGACCGAGGAGTCCCCGACGCTGACGACCTTGAACTCGCGGTGCTGCTTGTCGGTCAGCGGCACGCCGGCGTAGGCCGGGACCGCCGAGACCGACGAGATGCCCGGGACGACCTCGAACGCGATGCCGGCCTTGGCGCAGGCCTGCGCCTCCTCCGGGCCCGTCGCGTAGGTGAAGGGGTCACCGACCATGAGCCGGACGACGTGCGCGCCGCCCTTGGCGTGCTTGACCACGAGCTTGCCGCGGGCGGCATGCGTGAGCAGTTCGCCGTCGGCGGTGGTGCCGCCGTCGACGACCTCGGCACCGTTCGTGACGAGCGCGGCCTGCTCGGGCGACTCGAGGATCACGACGTCGGCCTGCGCGAGCAGTTCGGCGGCGCGAACCGTCAGCAGACTGGCGTCGCCGGGACCGGCGCCGACGAAGCTGACCCGACCCGCGGACGGGCGGGCAGCGGGGGCGGTGGTGGACGTGGGCATGACGGAAGTGGTGGACACGCTCTTCCTGGTTCCCTTCTGGGCGGACGTCACGAGGCGACTCCCTCGGACGACATGATCTGGTCGGCACCGTCCTCGAGCAGCTCCTGCGCGAGCCGGGCCCCGAGGGCGGCGGCATCGGCGGGAGTGCCGGAGGCGGACCGACGAATGGCGGGTGCGCCGGAGATGTCTCCGACGACGGCGCGCAGCCAGAGTTCGTCTCCGTCGTCCCCCCAGACGACGTCGGCGAGTGCTCCGACGGGTGCGCTGCATCCTGCCTCGAGGGTGGCGAGGAGGGTGCGCTCTGCCGTGACGGCGGCCCGGGTGTCGGGGTCGTCGAGCACGGAGAGGAGGCGAGCGGTCGCGACGTCGTCGGCGCGGCACTCGCAGGCGAGGGCTCCCTGTCCGGGAGCCGGAAGCATCTGGATCGGGTCGATGACCTCGGTGGCCTCGTCGGCGCGGCCGAGACGCAGCAGGCCGGCGCGCGCGAGGATCACGGCGTCGACCTCGCCGGTGGCGACCTTGCCGATCCGGGTGTCGACGTTGCCGCGGATCGCGACTGGCTCGACGCCCAGACCGAGGGCGTTGAGCTGGCTGACCCGGCGGGGGCTGCCGGTGCCGACGCGGGCGTCGCGCGGCAGCTCACCCAGGGTGAGGCCGTCGCGGGCCACCAGCACGTCGCGCGGGTCCTCGCGCTGCGGGATCGCGGCGAGCAGCAGGCGCGGGTCGGGCGCGGTCGGCAGGTCCTTGAGGGAGTGCACGGCCACGTCGACCGTGCCCGCGACGAGCGCCTCACGGACGGCCGCGACGAACACGCCGGTGCCACCGAAGTCGGTCAGCGGGGCCGAGGAGCGATCGCCCTCGGTGGAGATCTCGACGAGCTCGACCTCGACCCCGTGCGCTGCGCGCAGCCGGTCGGCGACGTGCCCGGACTGGGTCGTGGCCAGCAGGCTGGCACGGGTGCCGATCCTGATCACCATCAGGCCTCGCCTCCCCGATCGGGCTGCGTGACGGCGCTGACGGCGGCCGGATCGAGCTGGAACAGGTGCGCGAGGGCATCGGCGTACGTGAGGTTCTCGGGACCCTCGACGAGTTCCTTGACCCGGACGGTCGGCTGGTGGATGAGCTTCTCGGCCACCCGGTGCAAAGCCCGGCGGACCTCCTCGAGCTGCGCCTCGTCGAGGCCGCTCAGGCGCGTCTCGAGGCGGCCGACCTCGGCGGCGACGACCTCCGTGGCCATGCTGCGCAGGGCCTTGACGGTGGGCGTGACCTTGGCCTGGACGCGGCCGGACAGGAAGGCGTTGACCTCGGACTCGACGATCCCGCGGACCAGCTCGACGTCCTCGGCGACGGAGGCTCCCGAGGCGCGCTCGGCGAGCACCTCGAGGTCGATCACGGTGACGCCCGGCAGGTCGCGCACGTCGGCGGCGACGTCGCGAGGCAGGGCCAGGTCGATGACGGTGAGCGCACGCCCGGCGACCTCGGTCGCGCGGGCGATCCGGTCACGGTCGAACACCACGCCGGCGGCGCCCGTGCACGTGATGAGCACGTCGGCGGCGGCCAGCTCGACGTCGAGCGACTCCCACCGGACGGCGCTGACGCCGTAGCCGGCGACGAGCTCGAAGGCGCGCTGGAAGGTGCGGTTCGCGACCCAGATCCGGCTGGGCTCGACGCCCTGCTCGATCAGGGTGCGCACGGCGAGCAGGCTCATCGTGCCCGCGCCGGCGACGAGGAAGCGCGCCTGCGGGTCGATCGCGCTGCCCGCGGCGTCGAACGCGGCGGTGACGATGGAGGGGGCGAGCTGGTCGATCCCGGTCTCGGCGTGACCGCGCTTGCCGATCCGCAGCGCCTGCTGGAACAGGGCGTTCAGGCTCGTGCCGACGGTCGACTCGGCCTGCGCACGATGCAGGGCCTCGCGCACCTGGCCGAGGATCTGGCTCTCGCCCAGGATCATCGAGTCCAGGCCCGCGGCGACCCGGAAGAGATGGGCGACCGCAGCCTCGTCGTAGTGGACGTAGACGTGCGGGAGCAGCGCGTCGCGGCGCAGCCCGGCGTGGTCGGCCAGCAGCTGGGCGACCTCCTCGACCGAGCCGTGGAAGCGCTCGGCCTCGACGTAGACCTCGACGCGGTTGCACGTGGAGATCACGGCCGACTCACTGACGGCGGCGACGTCGAGCGCGTGGTGGGACAGCTTGACGGCGGCATCGGTGTCCAGCGCGACCTGCTCGAGCAGGTCGACGGGGGCGGAGCGGTGGGACAGGCCCACGACCAGGACGCTCATGCCATCGCCCCCGCCTCGGCCGCACCGGCGCGGCGATGGGCGTGGTAGCCGAGGATCTGCAGCTCGGCGGCGACGTCGACCTGGCGGAGGTCGACCCCTTCGGGGACCTTGAGCGCGGTCGGCGCGAAGTTCAGGATGCTCTCGATCCCCGCGGCCACGAGGGCGTCGGCGACCTCCTGCGCGGCAGCCGGCGGGGTGGCGATGATCGCGAGGGACACGTCGTGCTCACGCACGACGGCGGCCAGGTCGGCGATCGCGCGGACCTGGTTGCCGCCGACCTCCGTGCCGACGAGGGCCGGGTCGGCGTCGACGACGGCCGCGACCTTGACGCCACGCGCGGCGAATCCCTGGTAGGCCGCCAGCGCGCTGCCGAGGTGGCCGGCGCCGACGATGACGACGGGCCACGGCTGCGTCTGCCCGACGACGTGGGCGATGCGGCCGGCGAGGAAGGTGACCTCGTAGCCGACGCCGCGGGTGCCGTAGGAGCCGAGGTGGGACAGGTCCTTGCGCACGATCGCGGAGTTGACTCCGGCCGCCGTGGCGAGATGCTCCGACGAGCACACGCCGGTTCCCTGCTCGGCGAGCTCGTCGAGTGCCCGCAGATAGAGCGGTAGCCGGGCGACGGTCGCGTCGGGGATCCCGGCCGGGCTGCGAAGAATGGTCACGATGCTCCTACGCCGCGGAATTTCGGCCCATTCGGGCGACGGCGCGCCGACAGTCTAAGAGTTTGGGAACGCTTTCACAAAATCGAGAGACGCGCCCCACGGCCCGCGATACCGGACCGCCTCCGTGATCAGCGTCCGAGCCGCGTCCTGACCTCGCGCCGCACGCGTCCGGCGGCGCGCCGAGCCAGGCTCCGTCGCGGCGATGGTGCGTCGGCAGGCTTCGTCGCTCCTCCGGCCTGGTCGCGGTAGCCCGCGCGCGCCCAGTTGTGCTTGAACTCGGGATTCGGCACCCGCCAGTCGGGGCCGTACTGCGATTCCAGGTACGTCTCCGGTGCGGCGGGCAGCGGGACGTCGACGCCGAACACCGACCCGGTCGACGCCGGGAACACGTCGCCGCGCTTCAGCGCCTTGCGCGGGCCGGGGTACCAGGACACCTCGTCGCCGTCGAAGAGCCCGACGAACACGTCGATCTTCTTTCCTCGGACGGGAGACTTCACGTGGCGATGGGCGAAGAAGTCGCCCGTCACCGTGTAGCCGAGCTTCGTGAGGTGCTCGGCGAGCAGGTCGAGGGCGGCCGGCAGGTCCGCCGCCTCGGTCGGCTCGAAGGAGACGATCAGGTCCAGGTCGTCGTCGTGCGGGATCAGGTCGTTCTCGCGCACGACGGCGAGCGCGGCGCCGAAGCCGAAGCAGACGTTCGGGGTCAGCGTGGCGACATCGCGGGCGACATCGGCCGCGTAGAGCACGTAGTCCCGCTTCTCCTCGAAGCTCCAGAACCGGAAGGAGCGGTGGATGCCGTGGGCGGTCCACTCGCGCCGCCGCGCCGTGAGCAGGCCGAGATTCGCGGCTCGGCGCAGGGCCGCCAGACGTTCCACGGGGACTCTGGGCCGGCGCTCCTTGAGACCCTGACGGGCGTCCCCGTACCTACCGGCCACGGCGGCCAGGATCTCGTCGGACAGGAACGCCAGTTCCGGATCATCGGGACGGTGCGTCGTGAGCTCCTCGGCGCGGGCTGCTCGCCACGTCGCGAAGCCGGCAAGGCTCTCGAAGATCGGGGTCCGCACCCCGTCGCCGGTCAGGACCGAGACCGAGATCCCGGACAGCAGGTGGCCCTCGCTGCCCACGACGTTGGCCAGCACGACCCCCGTCGCGGTCACCGGCTCGGTCCAGGTCAGCTCGAGCCACGCGCCTTCGCCCGGATCGGGCACCGCGGTCCGGGCCACCACCGACGGTGTCGGCGCGATCAGGCTCGCGGGGTCGGGCACGTCGGCGCCGTTCCACCCGTGCGACGAGAGCGTGACGTGCTCGGGGAGTGGTTGCTCACCGACGATGCGCACGCCCGAGAGCGCAATCGGGCGGCGCGCACGCTGCTCGACCCGGATGCCCACGATCGGACCCGTCGACGGCTCGACCGGAATCTGGTGCTCGCCGCCCGATTCCAACAGCGCGATCTCGGGAAACGCCGCACGCACCAGGCGCAGCGTCTCCTCGAGGACCGCGAGGGCGTCGCCGTCGACCTCGCTCATACGCGGGTCAGCAGATCACGGGCGACGAACGCATCGTCGTCCTTGTACTTGGCGAAGCCGAATCCCTGCACCTCGTAGTCGACCCGGAACCCGTGGGTCACGGCATGGGCGTGGAAGTCGGCGGGGCGGACGAATCGCCGGTAGTGGGCGCCGGTCACCTTCGTACCCGAGATGTCACGATCCGTGCGGTATTCCAGGGCAAGGCGATCGCCCGGTCGGGTCACGGCCGCAGCGAGCTCGAGCAGGGCCCGCTCCTCGGCGTCGGTGACGGCATGCAGGAAGAAGCGGGCGTAGACGACCGTCTTCGCCTCGCTCGTACCGATCCGCTCGGCCAGGTCGGACGCGTCGATCGGTGAGGCGGTGAACGTGGCGTCGAGCCCGCGCTCGCGTGCCAGGTCCGAGCACAGGGCGACCGCCTGGTCCGACTGGTCGACGCCGATCACGCGATGTCCGTACGTGGCGAAGAAGAGCGCGTCACGCCCAGAACCCGAGCCGAGCTCGACGATGCGCGTCCCGTCCTCGATCTCGCCGGCCACGAAGGTCGCGAACTGCGACGGCAACTGCAGCGTCGCTCCCGCAGCCCCGTAGTAGGAGTTCCAATACGTGGACCGGTCGTCCGCGGTCGTGGTCGGGTTCATGTGCTCTTCTTCCATTTCTGTGGGTCACGATGTGCTCGTACGAGCGGCCGCCGCAGGTCAGTCTCCTCGCGTTCCCCTCGACCGACGCGCTCGGCTCGCCGTGGCGGTGGTCCGCATGCCGGTCGACGCGGCCGCGTGGTCCTGCGAGATCTCGACCGAGTCCACGCAGCAGATCCGGTGGTCGGTCGGCCTCAACCACCAGCGGGCTGTCGCCTGGTACGTCGATGGTGCCGCAGGGCGTGGCCGGGTCTGGGTATTTCTGGCTCGAGACCGGGGTGAGTCCACCACGGGGTCGATGACGCCCGCCGCAGTACGACCCCGCGCCGTGTGCGCGTCATCCGGTGATGACCCGCGCACGCAGGCGCTGCCGAGGGCTCCGTGGAGCCGTCTCGCGCGGAGACGAGGGACCGATCATGTCGAGTAGGTTAGTCGACATGGTGTCCTGACCGACCGGGGTCCAGCGCTCGGGCAGTTCGGGACTCAGCGGCCGAGGGCGGCGCGCAGGCGGTCGGGATCGACCCGCCAGAAGTCGTGCTGGTGCCCGTCGACGAACGTCACGGGCACCTCGTCGGTGAATCGCGCTCGCAGCACCTCGTCGGTGTCGACGTCGACCCGGACCCAGTCGTCGCCGGTCTCGGCCACGATCGCGGCCACGGTCGCTTCCGCCGCCTCACACAGGTGACAGCCGGCGCGCGAGTAGACGACGACGCGGGCGTCGGTGGCGTGCGGGACCATCGAGGTCACAGCAGCTCGGTCCGCGCGAGCGCGCGCAGACGGCCCTTGGCGACCTTGCCGGTCGGCGAGTGCGGCAGCGCCGCGACGACGAGGATCCTCGACGGCACCTTGAACCGGGCCAGCCGCTCGATCGCGAGGTCGTGGACGGCCGACTCGACGGCGGTCGCGTCGCCCTCGGGGTCCTCGGGCACGACGAACGCCACGACGGCCTCGCCCGTGCGCTCGTCGGGCACGCCGATCACCGCGACACCAGCGACGCCGGACGCCTCGGAGACGGCCTCCTCGACCTCCGACGGGTAGACGTTGAACCCCGAGACGTTGATCGTCTCGCGCAACCGGTCGACGAGGATCAGATCGCCCTGACCGTCGAGCAGGCCGATGTCGCCCGTCGCCCACCAGCCGTCCGCGTCCGGCCCGTCGGCGCCGTCGGGCCAGTACCCGGAGAAGAGGTTGGGGCCGCGGACCCAGATCTGGGCCGGATCGCCGGTGGCCGGTGGCTGGCCCAGCAGGTCGCGCATCGCGATCTCGACGCCCGGCAGGGCCCGGCCGACCGAGCCCGGCGTCGGCAGCTCGCCTTCCGCCCGGCCGTCGCCGATCGTCGTGGTCAGGACCGGTGCCGTCTCGGTCAGGCCGTAGCCCTGCTCGACGGGATGGCCGGACAGGGCATGGAACGCCTGGGCGAGATCGGGGTCGAGCGCCGAGGCGCCGGAGACGATGAGCCGGACTCCGGCGAGTGCCTCGCGCAGTCCGTCAAGGCCCGCCCACGCGGCGATGACCGGCGGTGCGACGGGCAGGTTCGTGATGCCGCGCGCCGCGACCTCGGCGAGCAGCACGCCCGGGTCGAACTCCTCGACCAGGACGACGGTCGCGCCGAGCCGCACCGACAGCGAGAGCACGCAGTTGAGCCCGTACACGTGGAACATCGGCAGCAGGCCCAGCACGACGTCGTCGGCGGTCGCGACGGGAGGCGAGTCGACCCGCAGGAGCTGGTCGAGGTCGGCGATGAGCGCCCGGTGGGTGAGCATCGCGCCGCGCGGCAGCCCGGTGGCGCCGGAGGTGAACAGGATGACCGCGAGGGCCTCGGTGTCGCGCGGGGCGATCGGCGGGGCCTCCGTCGCGCGCTCGAGCAGGGCGGCGAACCGCAGCTCGCCCTCCTGCGGGGCGGCGCGGACGACGACGATCGTCGAGTCGCCCGTCCGGGCCTCACGCACCTGGGTGATCGACTGCGCGTCGGCGACGACGAGCTTGGGCGAGCACGCCTCGACCATCCGCGAGATCTCGCGGGTCGTGGCGCGGGGGTTGATCGGCACGGCGACCATCCCGCCGCGCAGCACTCCGTAGTAGGCGACGGCCAGGTCGATCCCGTTGGCCATCACGAGGGCGACCCGCTGTCCGGCGAGGATTCCTCGGCCCAGCAGCGTCTGCGCGACACGGTCGGCCCACTGGTCGAATTCGGCCCACGTGACCTCACGTTCGGTGCGCGGCTCGATCAGGGCGATTCCGTCGGGGTCGCGGTGGGCGGCCTCCCGCAGATCGTCACTCACGTTGACGGTCATGTCTCCGAGTCAACCACACCGTGTCAGGCCGATTCGCCGTTACAGTGAAGCCCATGTCACCGGGGCGCGCCGCAGATCTGCCACGCAACCTGCAGTCTCGCTCGATCCTCGCCGGTCAGGCCGCTGCGGCCGCTGCCGAGGTCGAGCAGGCGCTCGAGCAGCCGCCGGATCCGACCGCCGCAGCGTTCTTCGACGTCGACAACACGATCATGCAGGGAGCGTCGATCTTCCTGCTCGCGCGCGGCCTGCACCAGCGCAAGTTCTTCACGACCCGCGACATCGCGCGGGCGGCGTGGCAGCAGGCGTACTTCAAGTACGTCGGCGTCGAGGACCCCGCGCACATCGAGAACGCGCGCAACTCCGCGCTCCAGTTCATCGCGGGCCACGAGGTCAGCGAGCTCGAGGAGATCGGCGAGGAGGTCTTCGACGAGTTCATGGCGGCCAAGATCTGGCCGGGCACCCGGGCGATGGCGCAGTGGCACCTCGATCGCGGCCAGCGGGTCTGGCTCATGACGGCGGCGCCCGTCGAGATCGCCGGCGTGATCGCGCGGCGGCTGGGGCTCACGGGTGGCCTGGGCACCGTGGCCGAGCACGTCGACGGCGTGTACACGGGACGCCTCGTCGGCGAGATGCTGCACGGCGAGGGCAAGTCGGTGGCCGTCAGGGCACTGGCCGAGGCCGAGGGCCTCGACCTCGAGCGCTGCTACGCCTACTCCGACTCGTCGAACGACATCCCGATGCTCTCGATGGTCGGCCACCCGTGCGCCGTCAACCCCGACGGCACCCTGCGGGCGCACGCCAAGGCCAACGGCTGGCTCATCCGCGACTACCGCACGGGGCGCAAGCTCGCCTCGGCCGTCACGAAGGCCGCAGCCGTCGCCGCCGTGGTCGCCGCCGCCTGGTACGTCGCCCGGCGCCTGCGGCGGCGCTGACGTCAGACCTGCGGCCTGCGGTGGTGCTCGGGCACGCCCATCCGGTCGTAGTCCTCGACGGCCAGCGGGGGCAGTGGCGCTGCCGCCGACTCCACGGCTGGCAGCACCATCGCGAGGTACCGGCGTCGGATCCGCTCGCTGGACAGCGGGCCCGTGAGGCCGAGCACGAGCATCCGCAGCAGCCAGAACAGGTCCGCGGGCTCGAGGTCGGCCCGCAGCACCCCCGCCTGCTGGCCGCGGCGCAGCAGGTCGACGAACGAGTCGCCCACGCCCTCCAGGGCCTCGTCGGTCGCCTGGTCGACGCCCATCGCCTCGAACAACGGGGCGTAGCGGCCGATCGCCTCGAGGAACTCGCCGGCGACCGTCAGCAGGTCGTCGCCCGGACGCGGCCGGACGATGGGACCGATCTCCTCGGCGAAGATCCGCGTGAAGGCGGCCGCCTCGAGGGTCGCCCGGTTCGGGAAGTGCCGATAGAGCGTCGCCACGCCGACGCCGGCGGCCTTCGCGACGCGCTCGAGCGACGGCGTCGCGTCCTGCGTCCAGAGCTGGCGCAGGGCCTCGACGATGCGCTCCGCATTCTCGACCGAGTCCCGCCGTGACATACCTCTCTCCTACCCTGCCTTGGCTCGTTGCGTGACCCATCCTACGATTTGAGAGTTGACTATCACTTATCGTGAGGAAATCTCGTGTCCACATTGCTCCACCGGCTCGGCAGGTCGGCGTTCGCCCATCCGTTCCGCTACCTCGGCGCGTGGTTCGTGCTGCTGGCCGTCATCATCGGCTCCCTCGCGATCAACGCACCCAAGGTGAGCAACGAGGTCACGATCAACGGCGTCGAGTCGATGCGGATCATCGAGCAGCTCGAGCAGGAGATGCCCGCCGCGGCCGGCGACTCCGGACAGATCATCTATCGCGCACCGGAGGGCTCGACGTTCTTCGACGAGACGCTCGCCGGTGCGGTCGCCCAGTCGGTGCAGTCGATCTACGCCAACGACGAGGTCGTCAACCCGGCCGAGCTGGCCGGCTCGTCGCAGGACCAGGCGGCACAGGAGCAGTCGGCAGCCATGGTGCAGGCAGCCGAGCAGGCCGCCGCGGCCGTGCAGGCGGGCCAGGAGCTCGACCAGCCGGTGCCGATGGCCGTGGACGGTCAGCTCGTGCCCGGCGTGACGCTTTCCGCCGACGGCAGCGTCGCGATGGTCCAGTTCCAGTTCAAGGGTCAGGTCATCGAGCTGCCGACCGGCGGCATCGAGGACCTTCTCGACGCGGCCAAGGAGCCCCTCGCGGGCACCGGTGTCGACGTGCTGCCCGGCGCGACCCTGCAGGAGGTGCCCGAGGTGGCCGGGGCCGGTGAGATCGTCGGCATCGCCATCGCCGCGGTCGTCCTGTTCATCGTGCTCGGCTCCGTCGTCGCCGCGGGACTGCCCCTCGCAACCGCGCTGCTCGGCGTCGGCGTGGGCGTCGGCGGTGCGTACGCCCTCGGCCACTTCTACGACCTCGGATCGATGAGCATCGTGCTCGGCCTCATGCTCGGCCTGGCCGTCGGCATCGACTACGCCCTGTTCATCGTCAACCGCCAGCGGCGCCTCATCATGCGCGAGGACCTGACGGCCCACGAGGCCGCCGCCCGCGCCGTCGGCACCGCCGGCAGCGCCGTGTTCTTCGCCGGCACGACCGTCATCATCGCGCTCGCCGCCCTCACCGTGATCGGCATCAGCCTGCTCACGACGATGGCGCTCATCGCCGCCGGCACCGTCGCGGTCTCGGTGCTCGTGGCGCTCACCGCGCTGCCGGCCCTGCTCGGCCTCGTCGGCGAGCGGATCGTCTCGCCGAAGGCCCGCGCGAAGTACCTCGAGAAGGCCGCGGACGGCCAGGACCACGCCACCGCGCGGCGCTGGGCGACGTTCATCTCGAAGAACCGCTGGTGGGCCGCCGGTGCGGTCGTCCTGACCACGCTCGTCGTCGCGATCCCGGCCATGGACATGCGGCTGGGCCTGCCCGCGGGCAACAACTACAACTCCGGCACGGACCAGCGCGAGTCCTACGAGGCGGTCAGCGACGCCTTCGGCGAGGGCCTGAACGGGCCGCTGCTCGTGGTGCTGTCCTCGCCGTCGGACCAGCCGGTCGACCAGCAGTCCGCGGGGGAGATCGTCGCGGACCTCGCGCAGACCGACGGCGTCGCCTCGGCCACCGCGGCCGGCATGAGCGAGGACGGCCGCACGGTGCTCGTCTCGGTGATCCCCGAGGGCGGCCCGACGTCGGAGTCGACCGAGGCCCTCGTGCACACCCTGCGCGACCAGGCCGACGGCTACTCGACGCAGTACGACATCGACCTGGGCGTGACCGGCCAGACCGCGATGGGCATCGACATCGCGCAGAAGATGTCCGACGTCATGCCGATCTACCTCGGCATCGTCGTACTGCTCTCGCTCGTGGTCCTGACGATCGTCTTCCGCTCGGTGATCGTGCCGGTCAAGGCGACCGTCGGCTTCCTGCTGACGATCCTGGCGACGATGGGCGCGACCACGGCCGTGTTCCAGTGGGGTTGGCTGAACGGACTGTTCGGGCTCGACTCGACCAGTCCGGTGATGGCGATGCTGCCGATCCTCGTGACCGGCATCGCGTACGGCCTGGCGATGGACTACCAGGTGTTCCTCGTGTCGTCGATGCGCGAGTCGTGGGTGCACGGCACGAAGGGGCGCGAGTCCGTGATCGACGGCTTCAGCCACTCGAGCCGCGTCGTCGTGGCGGCGGCGATCATCATGATCTCGGTCTTCGCCGGCTTCATCTTCAACGGCGATCCGATGATCAAGCAGATCGGCTTCGCGCTCGCGATCGCCATCGCGATCGACGCGTTCCTCGTCCGCATGACGCTCGTCCCGGCGCTCATGGCGATGTTCGGCGACCGCGCCTGGCGCCTGCCGGCCTGGCTCGACCGTCTCCTGCCCGACCTCGACATCGAGGGCGACCAGCTGCTCAAGCGCCTCGCGGAGAAGCAGGACGCGTGAGCCGCTGAGCGTGACGTTCGAGGGGCGGGATCAGCGCTGTCGCCCCGCGAACGTCACTGCCAGCGCTCTCGCCGGCTCAAATGAAGGGGTTGCCGCGCTCGACGAGAAGGTTGTAGAGCGTCTGCTGGATCGTCTCGCGGACCTGGTCGGTCACGTTGAACAGCAGCATCGGGTCGTCGGCGGCCTCGGGCGGGTACGCGTCGGTGCGGACGGGCTCGCCGAACTCGATGATCCACTTGCTCGGCAGCGGGATCAGGCCGAGCGGGCCCAGCAGCGGGAAGAACGGCGTGATCGGGATGTACGGGAGCCCGAACAGCCGCGCGAGCGACGGGATGTTGCCGACCAGCGGGTAGATCTCCTCCGCGCCGACGATCGAGACCGGCACGATCGGCACCTGCGCGCGCAACGCCGCCGAGACGAAGCCGCCGCGTCCGAAGCGCTGCAGCTTGTACCGCTCGCTGAACGGCTTGCCGACGCCCTTGAAGCCCTCGGGCCACACGGCCGCGAGCTCGCCTGAGGTCAGCAGCCGCTCGGCGTCCTCGGCGCAGGCCAGGGTGGCGCCCATCTTGCGGGCGATCTGCCCGACGTACGGCAACCGGAACACGAGGTCGGCGCCGAGCGGACGGATCGGGCGGCCCGTGTGCTTGCGCACCGCGTAGCCCGTGATCAGCCCGTCGACCGGGATCGTCCCGGAGTGGTTCGCGACGAGCAGGGCGCCGCCGTCAGTCGGGATGTTCTCGATGCCGCGGACCTGCAGGCGGAACCAGCCCTCCGCGAGCGGCTCGATGATGCTGGACATCGCGTCGAGCACCTCGGCGTCGAGGCCGAACTCGTCGACCTGGTACCCGCCGGAGAACCGGCGCAGCAGGACGCCGCCGATCTCGGTGAGCTTGGCCTGCCAGTCGGTGCCGAGCAGCCGTCGTGCTCCCTCGGCGAACGCCGCGGCGACGTCGTCCGGGTCGAGGGTGGTGGTGGCCTCCGGCGGCGGCTCGTCGTGCGTGGCACCGTCGTCGGGCACGGCGTGCAGGTGACGCTCGCGCTGTGGCTCGGACCGCGGCTCAGTGGTCTCGTCGACCGACTCGGGCGCCACCGGCTCGGCGACCTTCTCGGCCGCGACCTTCTTCGCGCTCGTCTTCTTGGCGGTGGTCTTCGTCGCGGTGGTCTTCTTCGCGCTCGCCGGCTTCGCCGGGGCCTTCTTCGCGACCGGCGTGGTCGCGGGCGGCTTGTTCGCGCTGGTCTTGGGGGCCGCGGCGGCCTTCGGGGCGGTCTTCTTCGCCGGGGCCTTCTTCGCCGGCGACTTCGCGGCGGGGCTGGCGAGCGACCGCGCGGCGCGCGACGGCGACGTCGAGCCGTTGCCGCGACCGGCCCGGCCGGACGTGCCGATGCCCTTGAGATCGTCCTTCATCGGGTGACCCCCAGGACGTGGAACAGACCCGGACGCAACGTCTCGGCGTACCACTCGAAGGTCTCCCGGGTCGTGTGCACCGGGCTGTAGCCGAAGATCGCGCGCAACGAGGTGGTGTCGAGGACGCGGCCGTACGTCAGCAGCCGGTGGACACCGGGCGTCAGGTCCGAGCCCATGAAGCTGGCGGCTCGGCGCAGCACCGAGCCGAAGCCGATGGGCGGCAACGGCAGCGTGGGCTTGCCCAGGATGCGGGCGGCCTGCGTGAGCATGAGGACGCCGTCCCCGGCGACGTTGAACGTGCCCGGGTGGTCGGCGGTGGCCGCCATCGCGAGGGCCGCGAAGGCGTCGTCGGGATGCAGCAGCTGCAGTCGCGCGTCGAATCCCATCGGCACGGGGAGCACCGGGTTGGCGAAGTACTGGCCGAGAACGGTCTGGAAGTGCGGCGAGAGCCACGGCGCCATCCGCAGCGTCGTGACGCACACGTCGGGGCGACGGCGGGCGAACCCGCGCGTGTAGGACTCGACCTCGACGACGTCCTTGCTGAATCCGGTCTTGGTGCCCCCACGCGCGGTGGCGGACTCCTTGAAGACCGCGGGATCGCGCGGCGAGGTGCCGTAGACGGCAGAACTCGAGGTCAGGACGAGCCGGCGAACGCTGTCGGAGCGCTGACAGGCCGCGAGGACCTGCATCGTGCCGATGACGTTGATCTCCTTGGAGGCGCTTCCGCCGGCACGAGGTCGGATCGGGGCGACGTCCATGTGGACGACGGTGTCGACGCCCTCGACCGCGAGAACCTTCGCGATGACGGGCGTGCGAATGTCGGCCCGCACGAACTTGACGGGACCGAGATCGTCGGAGGGCAGCGTGGTGTCGACGGCGACGACCTTGACGCCGTCAGACTCCGCTATCCGCCTCGCGGCGAGCGCCACGCCTGGCGTGGCCGCTCCCGTGACGAGGACGACCTCGGCCATGCGTCACTTGCCCAGACGACGACGCTGCACTCGCGTGCGCTTGAGCATCTTGCGGTGCTTCTTCTTCGACATCCGCTTGCGGCGCTTCTTGATGACAGAACCCACGACTCACCTTCGATCTGAACGACTCGGGACAGACCAACCCTAGGCGATCGCACCCAGCGCGCGCACACGTGGTCGAGAATGTGGGCGATCCGCCGCTCGGCCTGCCGTGGCAGGCCGAGCGAACGATCAACCGGCCTGGTAGAACGACTTGTTCAACAGGTCCTCGACCGCGTGCTCGGGCACTCGGAACGAACGCCCGACGCGCACGGCCTCGAGCTCTCCGGAGTGCACCAAGCGGTACACGGTCATCTTCGAGACACGAATTTGGTCCGCGACCTCGGCCACGGTCATGAAACGGGTTCCCTCTGTCATCTCCACACCCCATTCTCAGCAGGGGCACGCGCGCTCTCCGGCTTCCCCACCGGAGAGTGAGCGCGCGTGCTTGATGGAAGCGTAGTGGTCCGTGAGGCACGTGTGAATACGAAACGCCAAAACAAATTGACGAAATGCGTCGCAGGCCACGTTTTGCCTGCTAGCGGACTCAATACGTGGGGTCGAGACCGATGAGCGGGAACGTCTCGGTGCGGGTCGCCTGGATCGAGCGGTCGAGCCACGACGCGGGGTCGTAGCCGTCCTCCCACCGGCGGTAGAGCGCCCGCCGGCCGTCCGTCATGCGCGACGGAGCAGGCTGGCCGCGCAGTCGCTCGACCTCGTGCCGCCAGCCCTCGGGGGTGGGCGTGTCGGGGTCGAGCGGCAGCCCACCGACGATCGCGAGCAGGTGCGCCCACGCGCGCGGCACGACGTCGACGACCGCGTAGCCACCGCCGCCGGTGGCGATCCACTTGCCGGCCGTGATCTCCTCCGCGAGGTCGCGGACCGCGAGGTAGGAGGCACGCTGCCCGTCGACGCTGAGCATGAGGTTGGTCAGCGGGTCGTCCATGTGGGAGTCGCAGCCGTGCTGGCTGACGATGATGTCGGGCGCGAACTCACGCACGATCGGCGGCACGACGGCGTGGAACGCGCGCAGCCAGCCGGCGTCCGACGTGCCCGGCGGCAGCGGCACGTTGACCGCCGAGCCCTCGGCACCCTCGGCGCCGATCTCGGTGGAGTAGCCCGTCCCGGGGAACAGGGTCTGCGGGGACTCGTGCAGGGAGATCGTCAGCACCCGGGGGTCGTGGTAGAAGATCGCCTGCACACCGTCGCCGTGGTGGGCGTCGACGTCGATGTAGACGACCTTCTTCGCGCCGTTCTCCAGCAGCCAGCGAATCCCCATCGCGACGTCGTTGTAGACGCAGAAGCCGCTCGCCCGACCGGGCATCGCGTGGTGCAGGCCGCCGCTGACGTTGATCGCGCGCGTGCGCTCACCGGTCCACACGAGCCGCGCCGCCTCGATGCTGGCGCCGGCGATGAGGGCGCTGGCCTCGTGCATGCCCTCGAACACGGGGTTGTCCTCGGTGCCCAGTCCGTGCGCCGGGTCGCTGTGCGTGGGATGCCTGCTCAGGTTGATGACACGCTCGATGTAGTCCGGGGTGTGCACGCCGAGCAGCTCGTGCTCCGTCGCCGGGCGGGCCTTGACGACGTCGAGTCGGTCGAGCACGCCGAGCTCGTCGGCCAGGGCCATCGTGAGCTTGACGCGGACGGGCGCCATCGGGTGCGACGGCCCGAAGTCGTAGTCGGTCAGGTGTTCGTCGAACACCACCGCGGCGCGATCGTCCATGCTCGTCAGCCTAGTTCCGCCGAGCGAACGGCCGCGGCGTGGATGCCGGCGCGGATCCCCTCCCCGACCCCTCGCTCGTCGAACGTCGTGATCGCGGCATGCGTGGTGCCGTTCGGCGACGTGACGCGGCGGCGCAGCTCCTCGGGCGTGTCGTGCGACTGCGCCAGCAGTGCCGAGGCGCCCACGAGCGTCTGCACCGCGAGGGCCCGGGCATCGTCGGGATCGAGTCCCTCCGCGACCCCGGCCGCGATCATGTGCTCGGCGAGGTGGAACACGTAGGCGGGCCCGGAACCGGACACCGCCGTGACGGCGTCCTGGTGGGACTCGTCGACGACGACGACCTCACCACCGGTGCCGAGCAGGTCGACGACGGCATCGAGCCGTTCGGCGGGGACACCGGTGCCGGGCGAGACGCCGAACATGCCGAGACCGATCAGCGCGGGCGTGTTCGGCATCGCGCGCACGACAGACACGGAGTCGGGCAGCGCCGCCTCGATCGTCGCGGTGCGGACCCCCGCGGCCAGCGACACGACGGTCGCGTCCGGCTCGACGGCCTCGGCCAGGTCGGCGATCACGGCGGGTACGTCCTGGGGCTTCGTGACGAGGAGCACGACATCGGCACCGGCGACGGCACCGAGGTCACCGGCGACCTCGAATCCCAGCTGCTCCAGCTCGGAACGGCGCTCGGCGGACTTCTCGACCACGACGAGGTCGTCATGCCCGGCGTTCGCCATCGCCGTCGCGAGCGTGCCACCCATGACGCCTCCGCCGACCACCGCGATCCTCATGGGTCGAGCGTAATTGGCGTGAGGTCCGCCACAGGGGGCGGCCCGGCGTCAGTCCGCGATGCCGAGGACTGCGAGCGCCTCGGCGACGGACTCCACGATCGTGACGAGGTCCTCGTCCCGCGCGCTGACGAAGCCCTCCGAGACGCCGTGCGCGACGATCCCGCGCAACGGGGCGAAGTAGCCGGCGATGTCGACGACGACGATCGGCTTGTCGTGGAACCCCAGCTGGCGCCACGTGAGGATCTCGAAGAACTCCTCGTACGTGCCGAGCCCACCGGGCAGCACGACGAACGCGTCGGACAGCTCGTGCATGAGTGCCTTGCGCTCGTGCATCGTGTCGACGACGTGCAGCTCGGGCAGGTCGGCGTTGCCGTCCTCGCGCTCGAGCAGCGCCTGCGGGATGACCCCCGCGACGTGACCGCCGCCGGCGAGCGCGGCCTGAGCGACGGCGCCCATGATCCCGATGCCGCCCGCGCCGAACACGAGGTCGACGCCGGCCGACGCGAGCGCCGATCCGAGTTCGGCGCCCGCCTCGACGTACTCGGGTCGTTGCCCCGTGCGGGCCCCGCAGAACACGCAGACGGCCCGGACCTTCGACTCGTTCATACCCCCAGCCTCGCACCGGGACGTGACGCGCCGATGTCGGACGGGAAAAGTCGCCACGACTACGGTGGGCCGGTGCGCGTCGACCCGTTCATCGTGATGATGCTGGCCCTGGCCGGGCTCGGCATCGTGCTGCCCGCGCAGGGCACGGCGATGGACATCGTGTTCCTGCTGACCCAGATCGGCATCGTGGCGTTGTTCTTCCTCTACGGCGCACGCCTGTCGACGGCCCAGGTGTGGGACGGACTCAAGGTCTGGCGGGTCCACCTCCTCATCGTCGTGTCGACGTTCGTGGTGTTCCCGCTCGCGGGTCTGGCCCTCTCGCCGCTGGCGCCGGGGATCATCTCGGACCACCTGTTGTCCGCGCTGATCTTCCTGACCCTCGTTCCCACGACCGTGCAGTCGTCCGTCGCGTTCACCGGCATCGCCGGCGGGAACAGCGCGATCGCGGTGGTCGCCGCGTCGGCGTCCAGCCTGCTCGGGGTCTTCCTGACGCCGCTGCTGGTGGCGTCGCTGCTCGGCGGGACCGCGCACGTCGACACCTCGGCGGTCGTCAGGATCTTCAGTCTGCTGCTGCTGCCGTTCCTCGTCGGACAGGCCTCCCGGCGTTGGCTGCGTCCGTGGCTCGTGCGCCACGACGCCGGCCTGCGCCGCTTCGACCGGTCGACCGTCCTGCTGGTGGTCTACGCGGGCTTCAGCCGCGGTACGAACGCCGACGTGTGGCACCTGCTGCGCTGGACTGACGCCGTCGTCGTGGTCGTCGCGTGCGCGGGCCTGCTCGTGGCGGCATCGGGGTGGTGCTGGCTGATGGGCCGCCCGTTCGACCGGGGCGCGCGCATCGCGATGTACTTCTGCGGCACGAACAAGTCGCTCGCGGCCGGGCTGCCGATGGCCAGCGTGCTGTTCACCGCCACGACGTTCCCGCTCATGATCCTGCCGCTCATGCTGTACCACCAGCTGCAGCTGATCGCCGGCTCGGTCATCGCGTCGAAACTGTCCGCGAACGCTCCTACCGTGGAGCCATGACCGTCACCCCAGCGATGATCACGTGCGACACGACCGACGCCACGGCGTTGGCCACCTGGTGGGCCGAGCAGACGGGCGGCACCATCACCGAGGAGAACGACGGCTGGTACGTCATCGTCTCCGTCCCCGACAGCCCGACGCTCGCGTTCCAGAAGGTCGAGGAGCCGACGCCGGGCAAGAACCGGCTGCACCTGGACGTGCTCACCGACGATCTCACCGCCGAGGTCGATCGGCTGCGCGCCGCGGGCGCCGGCCTCGTCGCCGAGCGCGGCGACGAGAACTTCCGATGGGTGACCCTGACCGATCCGGCCGGCAACGAGTTCTGCGTCGCCCAGCGCTCCTGACGCGGCTCAGACGGGTGTCGGCGCCAGGTGCAGGCGCGCGAAGGCCAGCGCCTCGAGCAGGTCCGAGTCGCGGTCGACGGCCTTGCGCGTGTTGACCTCGACCACGACGTGCCCCGCGAAGCCCTCGTCGGCGAGGTGGCCGAGGATCTTGTCGACACCCTGCGTCCCCCGGCCGGGGATGAGGTGCTCGTCCTTGATCGACCCCATGCCGTCGGTGAGGTGGATGTGGGTCAGGCGATCGCCGAGGTCGCGGATCATCTGCAGCGAGTCGATCCGCGACGTCGCCGCGTGCGAGAAGTCGACCGTGACGTGCTCGTACCCGAACGGCAGCGGGTCCCAGCCGGGCGCGTAGGCCTGGAACTCGCGGTTCCCGGTGCGCCACGGGTACATGTTCTCGACCGCGAAGGCGACGTCGTACTGCTCCTCGAGATGGGCGATGCCCTCGACGAAGCCGCGCGCGTACTCGCGCTGCCAGCGGAACGGCGGGTGGACGACGACGGTGTCGGCGCCGACGTCCAGGGCCATCTCCGCGCTGCGGTGCAGCTTGCCCCAGTGGTCGGTCCCCCACACGCGCTGCGTCACGAGCAGGCACGGGGCGTGGATCGACACGATCGGCATCCCGTGTGCTCGCGAGAGCGCCATGACGGCGGTGGTGTCGGCGCTGACGTCGTCGATGCCGACCATCACCTCGACGCCGTCGTAGCCCAGGCGGGCGGCGGCGGCGAACCCCGCTGCCGTGCCCTCGGGGTACACCGACGACGTGGACAGCGAGACCATCGGCTGTCCGGAGGGCACGCTCACGGTTCCCAGCGTAGGACGGGGGCGGGTGACGCGTCCGTCACAGGTGGTCCAGGTACTCGATCAGGACGCCCTCGCGCAGCGCCCACGGACAGATCTCGAGCGTCTCGAGGCCGAACAGGTCCATCGTCGCCTCCGCGACGAGGGCACCGGCGCGCATCTGGTGTGCGCGGGTCGCGGAGACCCCGGGCATCTTGGCGATCTGCTCGTCCGTGGCGGCGCGCAGGTCCTGCGCCAGGCGGGAGAGGTCGGACAGCGTCAGCTCCCGGCGCACGAACGGCCCGTCCCCGGAGGGCGCGGCGCCGCACATGCGGGCGAGCGAGCGGAACGTCTTGCTCGTCGCCACGGCGCGGTGGAATCCCTCGTGCCGGAGCAGCGGGCCGGCGACGGCGCCGATCTCCCGGCGGATCTCACGGCGCAGGTCGTCGTGGCCCAGGCCCCGGTCGAGCCACTCGCGGGTCAGCCTCCCGGCGCCCAGGGGCAGGGAGACCGCGACGTCCGGCTCCTCGTCGGAGCCGACCGCCAGCTCCAGCGAGCCACCGCCGATGTCGAAGACGCCGAGCCGCCCGGCCGACCAGCCGAACCAGCGGCGCACGGCCAGGAAGGTGAGCCGGGCCTCGTCCTCGCCGGGCAGGACCTGCAGGTCCATCCCGCTGACGTCGTTGACCCGGCGGATGACCTCCTCGGCGTTCGCCGAGTCGCGCACGGCGGAGGTCGCGAAGGCGATCACCCGCTCGGCTCCCTTGTCCTCGGCCTGCGACTTCGCCTCGACGACGTACTTCACGAGACGGTCGATGCCCTCGGGCGACACGACGCCGTCCGCATCGAGGTATTCGGCCAGGCGCAGTGGCTCGCTGAACGAGTGCGCCGGGACCGGCGGGCCGCCCCGGAAGGCGTCGACGATGAGCAGGTGGCCGGTGTTCGAACCGATGTCCAGGACGCCGATGCGCATGCCTTCAGTGTGACATCCGATCCCGTGGCCCACGCCCGGACGACGGTTTCAGCCGATCAGGCCACGCTCGCCGAGCTCGCCGAGGATCCACGGTGCGAGCGTCGCCGCGTAGGTCGCGGACACGTGGTCGTCGTTGCGGTACACCGAGACTCCCCCGATCACCGCGGGGCACTGCGCGGCACCGCAGTAGAGGCGGGTCAGGTCGACGAAGTGTGCGTCGGGAACGCGCTTCGCCGCCTGCTCGAACGCGTCGAAGAGGCGCAGGCCGACCGACCTTCGCAGGCTGCACTGCGCCGCCGCGTCCCGGTCGGCGAGGCACCCGGACGGGTCCTTCGGCCAGCTCGGGTTGTCACGCAGCGCGACGATCGGGACGCCCGCACGGGCGACCGGCGCCCACGCCTCGACGAGCGCGTCGACCTTCTCCTGCTCCGTGCCGACCATCCGTCCGGCGTAGGCGGTCGTCACGACGAGGTCGTAGTCCGCCGCGTGCCGCTCGAGCCAGGCCGTCAGGTTCTCGCGCCACTGCCGGCAGCGTTCGCGCCGCTCGGGATCCCGGGCGCTGAGCGGCAGCGTGCTCCAGGCGCAACTGGCCTTGACCGCGGCAGAGACCGACAGCGCGCCGTGCCCGGCCAGCCGCTGGAACGCGCCGAGCAGCACGCGGGCGTGCGAGTCGCCCAGGACCAGGACCCGTGGGGCATCCGCGGTCGCGCCGAGGTCGCACACCCTCAACTGCGACTCGTGGGGGCGCGAGTAGCACTGCGGGAACGAGTCGAAGTCCCCGACTGCGGAGGTCGCACCGCGGGAGCTCGGGGCGCCCGGACCGTCGCACCCGTCCTGCGCCATCGCCGCGGCGCCGAAGCACTCGGGCTCCTCGGAGATCAGCTCGGCCTGCATGCGCCGGACCTCCTGCGCGACCGGGTCGGCCGTGGCGGTGACCGTGGGCTCGGTGGCGGCACCGACCCGGACGAGCGCCCGCTCCGGCACCCCGAACCACGCGATCCCGTCGATGAGGACGGCCGCGACGACCACGGTCACGGCCAGCGCCCACCGTGACCTCGATCCCCGACGTCCGTCACCCATCACGCTCCAGACTACGAGGCGACCGCCGGTGACCTAACCTGTGATGGTGGCCGAGGTCGACCTGGGTTTCCCCCGCTCGTTCGTCGAGTTCGCGAACCCCGATGACGCCAGCGAGGTGTTCCGCTGCGACCTGACGTGGCTCACCTCGCGCTGGACGTGCATCTTCGGTGCCGGCTGCCGCGGCATCTACGCCTCCTCCCCCGACACCGGCTGCTGCACGCTGGGAGCGCACTTCAGCGACGACGAGGACCACGACCGGGTGGCCGCGATCGTCGCCGAGCTCGACCCGACGCAGTGGCAGCTGCACGACCTCGGCCATGCGGAGGGCTGGACCGAGCGCGACGAGGACGGCGAGCTGAAGACGCGGGTCGCCGAGGGGGCGTGCATCTTCCACAACTCCGCCGACTTCCCGGGCGGCTACGGCTGTGCCCTGCACGCGCATGCGCTGGACATCGGGATCGAGCCGCACACCGTCAAGCCCGACGTCTGCTGGCAGCTGCCGCTGCGCCGTGAGTTCCGCGAGGTCGACCCGGGCGACGGCTCGACCTACACCGAGATCCGCATCGGCGAGTACACCCGCGCCGGCTGGGGACCCGGCGGCGCCGACCTCGACTGGTACTGCTCGTCCAACACCGAGGCGCACGTCGGTCCCGAGCCCGTCTACCTCTCCAACCGCGCCGAACTGACCGCGCTCATGGGCGAGGCGGCGTACGCGGAACTGGCCGGGCACTGCGAACGATTCGTCGCGGCCGGCCGCCCCGTACCGCACCCCGCGGATGCATAGGCGACCCTGATCTCAGCCCCGCCGAGGCGACGGGCAACAATGCCCTATGCACCTCGACCACCTCTCGTTCGCGGTCGGCCCGGCCGGCCTCATCGCGACGACGACCGAGTTGAGCGACAAGTTCGGCGCGGTCTTCCTGGCGGGTGGCATCCATCCGCGCTTCGGCACCAACAACATGATCCTGCCGCTGAAGAACCGGCAGTACATCGAAGTCGTGGAGGCGCTCGAGCACCCCGCGTCCGACAAGGCACCCTTCGGTCAGGCCGTGAAGGCCCGGTCCGAGCTGGGTGGCGGCTGGCTGGGCTGGTGTGTCTCCGTCGACGACATCGAGCCCGTCGAGCACCGGATCGGACGCCACGCGGTGCCCGGCAACCGGCACCGACCCGACGGCCACAACCTCACGTGGAAGCAGATCGGCATCCACGGCATGCGCAGCGATCCGCAGCTGCCGTACTTCGTGAAGTGGGAGGTTCCGGACGAGGAGCACCCGTCGCAGATGGCGGAGTCCGAGATCACGATCACGGCCGTCGACATCGCGGGCAGCCCCGACCGACTCACCGACTGGCTCGGCGAGGGACCGATCGGCGGCATCGAGGACATCGAGGTCCGCTGGACCGCCCCGCACGGTGCTCCGGGCATCCTCTCGGTCGAGTTCGACACCCCGAACGGCCCCGTCCGGCTCTGACGGACGGGCGCGGCGACCGGGAGCGGCGTAGCGTCGGGGCGTGACCCGACTCGGCTATCAGATCCCGAACTTCACCTATCCCGACGTCCCCGCCGACCGGCTGTTCGCGACGATCGTCGCGCAGGCCGTCGAGGCGGAGGACTCCGGCTTCGACACGGTCCTCGTGATGGACCACTTCTACCAACTCCCGCTGCTCGGTCCCACCGACCACGAGATGATCGAGTGCTACACGCTGCTGTCCGCGCTGGCGCAGCACACCGAGCGCGTGCGGCTCGGGGCGCTCGTCACCGGCAACACGTACCGCCATCCCACGCTGCTGGCCAAGATCGTGACGGCGCTGGACGTCGTCTCCGGCGGGCGTGCCCAGCTCGGCATCGGCGCCGGCTGGTTCGAGCTCGAGCACGAGTCCCTCGGCTTCGAGTTCGGCACGTTCACCGACCGGTTCGAGAAGCTCGAGGAGTCGCTGCAGATCGTGCTCGGCATGCTGCGCGGCGAGAAGCCGAGCCTCGACGGGAAGTGGTACCAGGTCCACGAGGCGCTGAACGTGCCCGCTCCGCTGTCGCGCATCCCCGTCATGATCGGTGGCGGTGGTGAGAAGAAGACCCTGCGGATGGTCGCCCAGTACGCCGACGAGTCGAACCTGATCTGCGCCCCGGACGAGATCGATCGCAAGCTCGACGCCCTCGCGGGACACTGCGAGCGCCTCGGCCGCGACCGCTCCGAGATCACCGTGACGCTGCAGGCGTCGGCGTGCATCGCGCCCACCCACGACGAGGCCGTCGCCGACCTGGAGGCCTACCTGGAGCGCACGCCCGAGTCGCTGCCCCGGCGCTCCTCGACGGTCGTCGGCGACCCCGACGAGGTGGCCGAGCGGCTCTCGGCGCTCCTCGTCCCGGGCATCGACGGCTTCACCGTCAACGCACCGGCGAACGGGCACGTCCCCGGACGGGTCGCGCTGCTGGGTGAGACGCTCGCGCGCGTGGTGGGCTGAACTGTCGGCCCGGCTGCCTAGGCTGGGCCCATGCCGCCGAAGACCGCTGTCGCCTACGTCTGCGCCGAATGCGGTTGGACGACCGCGAAGTGGACGGGCCGCTGCGGCGAGTGCCAGGCGTGGGGCACCGTCGACGTCGCGGGCGGCAGCCGCACGGGCCGCACGGCCGCCGCGCCGGTGTCCAGTCCCGCCGTGCCGATCGGCGAGGTCACCGCGACCGAGGCCGCGGCGGTGGGCTCGGGAATCGCCGAGCTCGACCGGGTCCTCGGCGGCGGGGTCGTGCCCGGCGCCGTGATGTTGATGGCGGGCGAGCCGGGCGTCGGCAAGTCGACGCTGCTGCTCGAGGTGGCCGCGCGCTGGGCCCGCTCCGGTCGGCGCACGCTCTACGTGTCCGGCGAGGAGTCGGCCGCGCAGGTGCGTCTGCGCGCCGAGCGCACCGGGGCGGTCACCGACGAGCTGTACCTCGCCGCCGAGACCGATCTCGGCGGCCTGCTCACCCACATCGACACGGTCAAGCCCAGTCTGCTGATCGTCGACTCCGTCCAGACGATCGGCTCCGCCAGCGTCGAGGGCGTGCCCGGCGGCGTCACCCAGGTCCGCGAGGTCGCCGCCACCGTGATCGGACGGGCCAAGGCCGAGGGCATCGCGACGCTGCTCGTCGGTCACGTCACGAAGGACGGATCGGTCGCCGGACCGCGCGTGCTCGAGCACCTCGTCGACGTCGTCCTGCAGTTCGAGGGTGACCGGGCCAGCCGGCTCCGGCTGCTGCGCGCCACGAAGAACCGCTTCGGCCCCGTCGACGAGATCGGCTGCTTCGACCTTGTCGACGCGGGCATCGTCGAGGTCCCCGATCCCACCGGGCTGTTCGTGTCGCGGCACGAGTCGCCCGTGCCCGGCACGTGCGTCACCGTCACGATGGAGGGCCGCCGACCGCTGCTCGCCGAGGTCCAGGCGCTCACCGTCGCGGCCACGACGCCATCACCGCGTCGGTCCTCGAGCGGGCTCGACTCGTCGCGGGTCGCGATGCTGCTCGCGGTGCTCACCAAGACGGGCGTCGCGCTGGGCAGCCACGACGTCTACACCGCGTCGGTCGGCGGCGCGCGCCTGCACGAGCCGGCCGTCGACCTGGCGGTCGCGCTGGCCGTCATCTCGGCCGCCGGCGAGTCACCCCTGCCGGCCGGTCTCGTCGCGATCGGCGAGGTGGGCCTGGCCGGCGAGGTGCGCCCGGTGCGCGGCCTCGAGGCCCGACTGCGTGAGGCCGCCCGGATCGGCTTCACGCATGCGATCGTGCCCGCCGGACCCGAGGATCTCAGCCGCCTCGGGCTGCGCGTGCTGCGCGCCGCCGACCTCGCCTCCGCGCTGCGCGCCCTGCCGTAGTGCCCGATGGCTAGGATGAGCGCGACCGAGAGAGAGGCTGACCGTGGCGGTGCCCGACCTGCGCACGACGTTGACCTCCGTCGCGCCCGGAACCCTGCTGCGTGAGGGCCTCGAGCGCATCATGCGCGGCCGCACCGGCGCGCTCATCGTGATCGGTCAGGACCGCATCGTCGACTCGATCTCCACCGGCGGCTTCACCCTGGACGTGCCGTTCACGTCCACCGGCCTGCGCGAGCTCGCGAAGATGGACGGCGCGATCATCCTCGACTCGTCCGCCTCCCGGATCGTCCGCGCCGGCGTGCACCTGATGCCCGACCCGTCGATCCCGACGAGCGAGTCCGGCACCCGCCACCGCACCGCCGAGCGGGTCGCCCGCCAGACCGGCATCCCGGTGATCTCGGTGTCGGCGTCGATGCACACGATCGCGCTCTACCTCGGCGAGGTCCGCTACGTGCTCGAGGAGCCGACCGCCGTCGTCAGCCGCGCCAACCAGGCCCTGCAGACGCTCGAGCGCTACCGCACCCGACTCGACGAGGTCTCCGACGCGCTGTCGGCGCTCGAGGTCGAGGACCTCGTCACGGTGCGCGACGTCGCCGCGGTCGCCCAGCGGCTCGAGATGGTGCGCCGCATCTCCGACGAGATCGAGACGTACGTCCTCGAGCTGGGCAGCGACGGCCGGCTGCTCTCGCTGCAGCTGAACGAGCTCGTCGGCGGCGTCGACGCCGAGCGCACCCTCGTCGTCCGCGACTACCTGCCGGCGGGCTCGGACGACCGCGCCGAGACGGTGCTGTCGTCGCTCACCATCCTGGAGTCGCAGGAGGTGCTCGACCTGGGGACGGTCGCGTCGGCACTGCAGATCGGCGACGGCAATTCCCTCGACGCATCGGTCTCGCCGCACGGATACCGCCTGCTGGCGCGCATCCCCCGGCTGCCCGCACCCGTCGTCGAGCGGCTCATCGCCCACTTCGGCACCCTGCAGCGCCTGCTCGGGGCCAGCCTCGACGACCTGCAGGCGGTCGAGGGGGTCGGCGACCTGCGGGCCCGCGGCGTCCGCGACGGACTCTCGCGACTCGCCGAGTCCTCGATCCTCGAACGCTACGTCTGAGTCATTCCCGCGGCGAGGCGCTCTGCGGCGTGGCCGAGGGCGATGCCTTCGCCGAACCCGTTGCGCCGGTCGTGGGCGTGGTGGGCTTCGGCTTCGGGGCGGCCTGCGCGAGCGCGAACCTCACCTCGCCGGGCTCGCCGCCGTACGTGCCGATCTTGAACGTGTACCTCCCCGGGGGCGCGTAGCCCTCGCCCGAGCCGCAGCCCGTGCCCGACCCGCGACCCGACCACTGGACGCGGGCGACCGTGCCCCAGCCCGCGGCGACGGCGACGGGGTCGTCGAAGAACGCGGCGCGGCACACCGACGAGTCGTAGACGGGCGCGCGTGACGTGTCGACCACGACGAGCAGGTCGTCGTTGCTCGGCTGGAAGGTGCAGGGCTTGCCGTCGAGGGTCGTGATCATGAGATCGACGGCGACCGGGCCGCCACTGCGCTGTCCGGCAGGCACCGAGGGCACGATCCGCAGGTTCTCGGCATCGCACTTCGCGGCCGAGGTCTGCAGCGCCACCGTGACCTGGTCGGCCGGCGGTGCGGTGGTCGTGGGCGTGGTGGAGGAGGCCGAGGGCGTGGCCGATGCCGTCTCCGGCGTCGGCGTGGTGGCCGGCTCGTCGTCGCCGAGTGCCCCGACGACCTTCACGACCACCCAGGCCACCGCGATGAGCGCGGCGAGGGCGAGCAGCCGACGGCGCCAGTACACGTCTCGGCCGACGTGCCCCCTGCCGTGCGGTGAGCTCACCGGCCCACGGTATCTGCGGGCGACGGCGGAATAGGATCGACACGCCATGCCCGTTCCCGATCCCGACGCCGCGACGCTGCATCGCCGCGTCATCGACTGGTACCGAGCGCACCGCCGGTCGCTCCCGTGGCGTGACGATCCCGAGCCGTGGCGCGTCATGGTCTCGGAGTTCATGCTCCAGCAGACGCCCGTCAACCGGGTCCTGCCGGTGTTCGAGACGTGGCTGGAACGGTGGCCGACGCCCGCGTCGCTGGCCGCCGAGCCGTCGGGAGAGGCGGTCCGGGCGTGGGGCCGCCTCGGCTATCCACGTCGCGCCCTCCGGCTGCACGCGGCGGCGACCGAGATCGCCGACCATCATGGCGGCGAGGTCCCGAGCACGTACGAGGAGCTGCTGACCCTGCCCGGCGTCGGCGACTACACCGCGGCCGCGATCGCGTCGTTCGCCTTCGGGCGCCGGGCGGTCGTCCTCGACACGAACGTGCGGCGCGTGTTCGCCCGGGTCGTCTCGGGCGTGCCGTACCCGGCGAACTCGGTGACCCGCGCCGAGCGTGAGCTGGCCGCGACGCTGCTGCCCGACGACGACACCGCCGCGACGTGGGCGATCGCCACGATGGAGCTGGGCGCGCTGGTCTGCACCGCGCGCGCTCCACGGTGCGAGGCGTGCCCCGTGGCCGATCTGTGCGCGTGGCGCGCGGCGGGCTACCCGGAGCACGATGGACCGGCACGCCGCGGCCAGGCGTGGCACGGCACCGACCGGCAGTGCCGCGGCCGGCTCATGGCGGTCGTGCGCGACGCCGACTCCCCCGTCCTCAAGGCGGCGCTGGACGCAGCGTGGCAGGACGCGGGCCAGCGCGAACGCTGCCTCGACTCCCTGCTCGACGACGGCCTGCTCGACCTCACCCCCGACGGCCGCTTCACCCTCCCCCGCTGACCCCGCTCCCGTCCCCGCCCGCACCGGCGGGCGGGGTTGTCAGGCGGGAGGTGAGGTCGCCCAGAGGTGGACGGCGGTGGCGAGGTCCTCGACGGCCTGGCGGGAGTCGTCGCTCACGGGGGCGTCCAGTTGGTAGCCCATGAACGCGGCATCGACGACGACAGCGAGCCGGCCCGCGAGGGCCACCGGGGCCCCCGACGTGATGAGGTGGTCGCGCACGGCGGCGAGCCAGACCTCGTTGGCGGCGGCCACCTCCGCCGCGTAGGGCTCGCGACCGAACAGGCCCAGGGTGGAGGCCTCGACGTACGTCCGCTCGCAGCGCACCTGGGCCTCGGTCGACAGCAGGTCCCACTGGGCCAGCACGGCCGCGCGGACCGAGTCGGCCGGGGCCAGCGCACGCAGTTGCGTGACCGAGCGCTCCGTCGACTCGCGCAGGACGGCCACGACGAGTTCGTCCTTGGACCCGAAGTGGTAGATCAACATCCGGTCGCTCGTGCCCAGCGCCGCGGCGAGCGGACGCAGGCTGAGGCCGACCAACCCGTGCTCGAGGACGTAGTCGGTCGCGGCGGCCAGCAATTCTGAGCGGCGGTCCATCGCGACTGACTGTAGCAGGTGCTACAGTAGGTATGTAGCACTCGCTACATACCGTGGGAGGTTTTCCATGAGTCCCGCATTCGCGCTCCTGCTCGTCGCGATCGCGATCGAGGTGGCGGCCACGTCGGCACTGCCGAGATCCGAGGGCTTCACCAACGCGCCGTGGACGGTGGCCGTCGTGGGCGGCTACCTGCTGTCGATCTGGTTGCTGACGAAGGTCGTGGAGCACCTCTCGGTGTCGATCGCCTACGCCGTGTGGTCGGGCCTGGGCACCGCGGCCGTCGCGGTGATCGGCTTCCTGCTGCTGGGCGAGGACGTCTCGGTCCTCAAGGTCGCCGCCCTGTCCCTCATCATCGCGGGCGTCGTGATGCTCAACCTGCAGACGACTGCCTGATCGCGCGGACGACGATCTCGCGCAGGACGTCCTGCTTGCGGGCGTTGTACTCCATCACGTGACCGCCGCCCTCGGCCGCGCGACGCTTCGCCGACGCATAGAGCGCGAGATCGTCGGGGTGGGTGCGCAGCCAGTCGCGGAAGATCCGCATGCGAGCCACCTCGGGACAGTCCGGACCGAAGACGTGCACGTTCGCCGGTCGGTCCACGCCACGGAACAGCCGGTGCCCGTACCACCACGGTTCACGCACCGCGTGGACGAAACCCGCGCCCGTCAGGGCCGGCGCGTACGCGTCCTCGTCGGCGGTGTCACGGACCACCACGACGACGTCGATGATCGGCTTGGCCGGCAGCCCGGGCACCGAGGTCGAGCCGACGTGGTCGACCTCGAGGGCGACATCGCCGAGTGCCGCGCGGATCCGCTCCGCGAGGACCGCGTAGTCGTCCGCCCATCCCGGGTCGGGTTCAGTGATCGTGAGGTCGAGCCCCGGGCCGAAGCCCTCCAGCCACGCGCTGGCGCCCGGGGGCGCGGGCGCGACCGAGAAGTCGAGCAGCCTGTCGCGATCCATGCCCCGACGGTAGCCGGACGCACGAATGCCCCGGGTCCAGGACCCGGGGCATTCGTGTGAGGGGAGGTGTCAGTCCTCGGACGACCCCGCACCAGCCTCGACGGCAGGCGGGACCTCGGGCAGTTCGAGGTCGGCCTTCGAGGTGCCGACGAACGTGAACGCGTCGTCCACGAAGTCGACCAGGACGATCTGTCCTGCGTGCAGGTCGCCGTAGAGCAGCTTCTCGGCCAGGGCGTCCTCGACCTCGCGCTGGACCGTGCGACGCAGCGGCCGCGCACCCAGGACCGGGTCGAAGCCCACCTTCGCGAGCTGCTCCTTGGCAGCCGTGGTCAGCTCGATATCGATGTCCTTCTCGCCCAGCCGCTTCTCGAGCGACTCGACCATCATGTCGACCATCTGCAGGATCTCGTCCTGCGTCAACGGCGGGAACACGATGATCTCGTCGACACGGTTCAGGAACTCCGGACGGAAGTGCTGCTTGAGCTCGGTGCCCACGCGCTCCTTCATCTTCTCGTACGTGCCCGCGGCGTCGCCGGCCTGGGAGAAGCCCAGGTTGACGCCCTTGGAGATCTCCCGCGCACCGAGGTTGGTGGTCATGATGATCACGGCGTTCTTGAAGTTGACGACGCGACCCTGACCGTCGGTGAGGTGTCCCTCCTCGAGGATCTGCAGGAGCGAGTTGAAGATGTCCGGGTGGGCCTTCTCGATCTCGTCGAACAGGACCACGCTGAACGGCTTGCGGCGCACCTTCTCGGTGAGCTGGCCGCCCTCTTCGTAGCCGACGTAGCCCGGAGGCGAACCGAACAGCCGCGAGACGGTGTGCTTCTCGCTGTACTCGCTCATGTCGAGCTGGATGAGCGCGTCGTCGTCGCCGAACAGGAAGTTCGCGAGCGCCTTGGACAGCCACGTCTTGCCGACGCCCGAGGGGCCGGCGAAGATGAACGATCCACCGGGACGCTTCGGGTCCTTCAGACCGGCGCGCGTACGACGGATCGCCCGCGACAGGGCCTTGATGGCCTCGTCCTGACCGATGACGCGCTTGTGCAGCTCCTCCTCCATGTGGAGCAGGCGGCTGGACTCCTCCTCGCTGAGCTGGCCGACCGGGATGCCGGTCGCCTTGGCCAGGACCTCGGCGATGAGGTGCTCGTCGACGACCGCGACCGAGTCGAGGTCGCCGGACTTCCACGCACGCTCACGCTCGTTCTTGGCGCCGATGAGCTTCTTCTCCTCGTCGCGCAGGCTCGCGGCGAGCTCGAAGTCCTGCGCGTCGATCGCGCCCTCCTTGCGGCGGCGGACGTCGGCGATCTGCTCGTCGAACTCCTTGAACTCCGGCGGGGCGGCGGCGCGACGGATGCGCAGGCGCGCACCGGCCTCGTCGATCAGGTCGATCGCCTTGTCCGGCAGGAACCGGTCGCTCACGTAGCGGTCGGCCATCGTGGCCGCCGCGACGAGCGCCTCGTCCGTGATCGAGACGCGGTGGTGCGCCTCGTACCGGTCGCGCAGACCCTTGAGGATCTCGACCGAGTCGCCCACCGACGGCTCGTTGACGAGCACCGGCTGGAAGCGGCGGTTGAGCGCCGCGTCCTTCTCGAAGTGCTTGCGGTACTCGTCGAGGGTCGTCGCACCGATCGTCTGCAGCTCGCCACGAGCCAGCATCGGCTTGAGGATGCTGGCGGCGTCGATCGCGCCCTCGGCGGCACCGGCACCCACGAGGGTGTGGATCTCGTCGATGAACAAGATGATGTCGCCGCGCGTGCGGATCTCCTTGAGCACCTTCTTGAGGCGCTCCTCGAAGTCACCGCGGTAGCGCGAACCGGCCACGAGCGCACCCAGGTCGAGCGTGTAGATCTGCTTGTCCTTGAGCGTCTCGGGCACGTCGCCGCGGACGATGTCCTGCGCCAGCGACTCGACGACGGCGGTCTTGCCGACGCCGGGCTCGCCGACGAGCACGGGGTTGTTCTTGGTGCGTCGGCTGAGTGTCTGCATGACGCGCTCGGCCTCGTCCTCGCGCCCGATGACGGGATCGAGCTTGCCCTCGCGGGCGGCCTGCGTCAGGTTGCGGCCGAACTGGTCGAGCACCGCGCTGGACGCGGCGGGCGCCTCCTGCGAGGGTCCACCGGAGGCCTCGGACTCCTTGCCCTGGAAGCCGCTGACCAGCTGGATGACCTGCTGGCGGACGCGGTTGAGATCGGCGCCCAGCTTGACGAGGACCTGGGCGGCGACGCCCTCGCCCTCGCGGATCAGGCCGAGCAGGATGTGCTCGGTGCCGATGTAGGTGTGGCCCAGCTGCAGCGCCTCGCGCAGGCTCAGCTCGAGGACCTTCTTGGCCCGCGGCGTGAACGGAATGTGGCCGCTGGGAGCCTGCTGGCCCTGGCCGATGATGTCCTCGACCTGGCCGCGGACGGCCTCCAGCGAGATGTCAAGGCTCTCGAGCGCCTTCGCGGCGACACCCTCACCCTCGTGGATGAGGCCCAGCAGGATGTGCTCGGTGCCGATGTAGTTGTGGCTGAGCATGCGCGCTTCTTCCTGCGCAAGCACCACGACCCGTCGGGCCCGGTCGGTGAATCTCTCGAACATGTCACGTCCCCTCTGCTGGACTGTTCGTTTCAGCATAGACGTGGGCGAGTGACGCCCACCTGCCTGTCCAGATGCTTAACTCAACCTTCACACGGGTCGGGCGCTTCCACTGTTCGCTGTCGGCGCAATCGCCCCGGACGAGGTCGGGCGCGACGGGGTCAGAACGCGCGGTGCGTGCCGAACGTGCCCTGCCAGTAGGTCAGGGGCGCCTGCTCGCCGGACTCGGCATGCAGGACGTCGATCGTGACGAGCACGTGGTCGCCCGCCGTGATCAGGTCGGCGACCGCGCCGACGACCCAGGCGTGGCGGTCCAGCAGCGCCGGGGCGCCCTGCTCGAGCCGCCAGCCGATGTCGGCGAACTTGTCCGCGGCCTTGCCGGCGAAGCGCAACGCGATCTGGTCGTGGTGCGCGGCGAGCACGTTGAGCCCGATGGGCGCGCCGATCGACAGCCGCGCGAGCAGGTTGGACGTGCGGTCGAGCGAGACCAGCACCATGGGCGGGTCCATCGAGAGGGACATGAAGGCGCTCACCGTGGTGCCGTGAGGACGGCCGTCCTCGCCGATCGTCGTCACCACGCTGACGCCTGACGCCACGTTGCGCATGGACGAGCGCAGGGCGCGCTGGAGGACGACGCCGACCTCGGAGGTCACGGGCGTCGCTGGGCCGGGTGCGCGGTCTGTTGTCGTCATCATTGATTAATTTACTCATGTTACGAGACGACGGCGATGCACCATCCAGTCAGCGAGACGGGGCGGCCGGTCAGCGCGCGGCGGAGGTCACTTCCAGACGGCGTCGTCGGCGACGATGTCGGTCACCACGGCGGGCAACTCGCCGCTGGCGACGTCGGCGAGCGTCACGTGCTCGAGCAGCCCGCGCAGCTCGGCGCGCACCGCGATCCACACCTGTTGGAGGGCCTCCGCGCTGCCCTCGTACGCGAGGTCCTGGGGGCGTTCGCCCCGCACCGTGGCGAGCGGTCCGTCGACGGCGCGGATCACGTCGGCGATCGAGATCTCGTCGGCCGGGCGGGCCAGCTTGAACCCGCCCGAGGCACCGCGCTGGCTCACGATCATTCCGGCGCGTCGCAGGTCACCGAGGATCAGGTCGAGGAACTGCTTGGGAATCTGCTGCGCGAGCGAGAGCGAGACGGCCGAGGTGGGGCCGTCGCCGCTGCCGGCGAGCTCGATCACCGCGCGCAGCGCATAGTCGGTCCGGGCGGAAACCTTCATCGATCCTCGTCGTCGTGGGCCGTGGCTGGTGGATCCATGCTCCCACATGCACATCGCCGGCACGGCGCGAGACGACATCTCGCATCGTGGTACCGGCGCCGCGGCAGCCCGGGGTCGTCCACGCTGGGCGCACGAGGAGCAGGAGGACCGGCCATGACCTACGTGGACGAGTGGGGGCGCTGGCACGCGGCACGCACGGAGGCGCTCTCGGCGCCGTACGGGCCGTTGGCAGCGCTGTGCGTGACGCACGTCCGCGACAGCGTCGCGCGGTCCCACGACCAGGTGATCCCGCTCGATCCGAACCTCGGGACGGCGCCGCACGCCGACTGGCGACTGCGGCTGTCGCGCGTGCGGCTCGAGGTCGGCCACCCCGACACCGCGCTCTCGCAGCACCAGCAGGTCCTCGTCGACTCCGAGGGGATCGGCGCCCTCGCCGCGATCGAGGACCGGCTGTCGGGACTCCACTTCGGCGGGCTCGAGTACTTCGAGCCCCATCACGACTGGGTCGTGCCCGCGACGGTGCGCGACCTGGCCGACCACGAGGTGGTCCGCACGGAGGCGCCCCGGTCCGACGACCGCCCACCACGACCCCTCGTGCTCGACGTCGCCGTCTGCTTCGAGGTCGACGGACGGTCCTACGCGCTCGCCGCGAGTCGCGAGCCGCGCGGCGCCCTCCACGTCGTGTTCTCCGACCTGACCCGCGGCCACGGCTTCCCCGTGCGCCACGTGCACGTGCCGGCTCCGGACGCCCTCGGCGACACGTTCGTCGACTTCAACCGGGCCGTCCTGCCCATCGCGATGATGACGACGCGGTTCCCGGTCGCCGCCGCGCCGCCCGGCAATCACCTCGACCTCGCGGTGACCGCGGGCGAGCACCGGCTCTACCTCGACGACCTCGACGAGTTCTCCACGCCCGCCTGAGCCCGACCGGCCCGCTGGCAGGGACGTTCGAGGGGCATTTCGGGATGAAACGGCCCTCGAACGTCACTGCCAGCGACTCAGGTCGACGGCAGCCCGAGGCGCTCGAGGGTCTCGCGGAGGGCGTGCCGACCGGCCATCGAGTGCGGCCCGGCCAGCCGGTCCAGGACGCGGCTGCTCCACGTCCCGGTCAGGCCGTTGCGGTCGTTGTAGTCGCCGAGCCGCGCGTCGTACTCGTCGATGCCGGCGTCGGCGACGTCGGCATCGAAACGCTCGTGGTGCAGGACCGCGCGCTGCGGCAGCCGTGGCTTGACCCCGGCGACCTCGTCCGGGTCGGGCTCGCCCACCGCGAGCCCGAAGGCCGCGACGGCATGGGCCGGCAGGCCGAGCTCTGCGGCCACCGCGTCGGGATGGTTGCGGATCGCCCCGACGAAGACGGTGCCCAGCCCCAGTGACTCCGCCGCCACGACGGCGTTCTGGGCGGCCAGGGCCGCGTCGACGAAGGCCAGGATCGTCGACTCGAGGTAGTCGGCGGCGTGCACCTCGGCCTCCGCGCGCTCGGCGAGCCGCCGGGCGCGGCCGTGGTCCGCGATCCACACGAGGAACAACGGCGCGCGCCGGATGAACTCCTGGTCACCGGCGAGCGTCGCGAGCCGTGACTTGCGCTCGGGGTCGCGCACCGCCACGACACTCCACAACTGCAGGTTCGACGACGTCGGCGCCGACTGGGCGGCGGCCACGAGCGCCGTGATCTCCTCGTCGCCCACCGCCCGGTCCGTGAAGCTGCGCACCGACCGATGGGCCAGTTGCAGGTCCAGCACCTCGTTCCCCACGGCCAGCGCGAACGCCGGATCGCCGTACCTCTCCACCACCGCCACCTCGACCATCTCGGCCTCCGTCCACGTGTCGAACGACCAATCTTGAGTAAACAACTTGGAATACTCTATTCAGTCATGAGCGACTCTGACCAGACCGACCCGCGCGCCGAGCGCATCCTGCGACTCTTCGGTCCCGCACCGCATCCCTGGGTCCGCGAGACCCCGACCGACCACGACGTCCTGGTCGTGGGTGCCGGCCAGGCCGGCCTCGGCATCGGCTTCGCCCTGCGACGGGCCGGGATTGCCCGGACGAGCATCGTCGACGCCGCCGCTCCCGGGGGCACCGGCGTGTGGGGCACCACCGCGCGCATGCGGCGCCTGCGGACCCCCAAGACGTGGCCCGAGCCGGAGTTCGGCTTTCCCGAGCTGAGCTTCCGCGCCTGGTACGCCGACCGGCACGGCGAGGAGGCGTTCGAGTCCCTCGACCGCATCCCGCGGCTCGTGTGGGCCGAGTACGTCGCGTGGTTCGAGCGGACGATCCGGGTGCCCGTCCGGCACTACACGCGGGTCGAGTCGATCGAGCCCGCGGACGACCACGTCGTGGTCCACCTCGCGGTCGCGCACCCCGACGGAAGCGTCGTCCGACACCGCGAGACGACCCGCAAGATCGTGCTCGCGAACGGCGTGGAGGGCACCGGAGGCCCCGCGCGTCCCGCCGGCCTGGCCGCCCTGCCGCCGCATCTGGCCGCCCACACCGGCGAGCCGATCGACTTCGCGGCGCTCGCGGGACGCAGCGTCGCCGTCCTCGGTGCCGGGGCGTCCGCGCTCGATGCCGCGGGCACCGCGCTGGAGGCCGGTGCACGCGAGGTGCACCTGTTCACCCGTCGGTCCGAGCTGCTGGTCCAGGGGCCGGCCGGCTTCGGCCCGCAGAGCCTCGGCCACCGCGAGAACTTCCACCGGCGCAGTGACGCCGACCGGTGGCGGCTCAAGGTCGCGGCGGCTCGCGCCGGTCGCAGCTGCACCCTGGAGTCGGTGGAGCGCTCCGCCGTGCATCCGGGATTCCGCGTCCACCTCGACGCCGCCTGGGAGTCGGCCGTCACCGACGGCGACGCCGTGCGCGTCACTGCCGCCGACGGCGTGCACCGCTTCGACTTCGTGATCGCCGGCACCGGGTTCCAGTACGACCCGCGCACGCGACCCGAGCTGGCCGCGGTCGCGGACCGGATCGCGCTGTGGGGCGATCGCTACGAGCCGCCCGCGGGCTGGGAGGACCCGGAGCTCGCACGGTGGCCGTACCTCGGCGACGCCTACGAGCTGGTCGCCCGCCACGACGAGGACGCGACGTGGGCCGGACGCATCCACGTCTTCTCCGCGGCCGCGGGGCTCAGCTTCGGGATTCCCGTCGGCGACACCCAGAGCCTCGCGACGGGCATCCCCCGGCTCGTCGACGCGATCGGCCGGGACCTGTACTTCGAGGACCTCGCCCTGCCCCAGCCGCCCGCCGCCGAGGCGCCCGAGCCGGTGTCGTACCGCCACGTCTACCAGCACGCGATCTGGTCACCGGAGCTCGAGCCCGCCAGGACGTGACAACGGGTCGTGGGCGGGCGCCCCCCGGCCGGCCGACGACCCGCACCACCGCCGTGTCAGGCGGTGGCGTCGCGGACCAGCGTCCGCTGGTGCGACGTGCGCCGATCGACGAGCGGCAGTCCCAGCCGTTCACGCAGGGTCGAGCCCTGCTGGGCAGGTCGGAACAGTCCCCGCTCGACGAGGATGGGGACGACGAGCCGCGCGAAGCGATCGAAGTCGACGGCCGTCTCGGCGTACATGATCGTGAAGCCGTCGGCAGCGCCCGCGGCATGCCACGCCTGCAGGTCGTCCGCGATCTGTTCGGCGGTCCCGACCACGAGGCGATGGCCACCGGCCGCGGCCCCCGACGTGCGGCGCACCAGCTCGCGCGCCGAGAGCGGCTGCTCCGCGATGAGCGCCCGCGTGCTGACCTGGAAGCCGATCGAGCCGGCCTCGCCGACCGGAACCTCGGGCAGGTCGTCGATGCCGATCGGGCGGTCGAGGTCGGTCCAGTCGATCCCCAGCGTGGCCAGCAGACTCCGGGCCAGGTCGTCGACCGGCAGCGTGCCGTAGAGCTCGTCGGCTCGGCGCCGCGCGTCCTGCTCGTCCTCGCCGATCAGGACGATGACGCCGAGCGAGACCACGACGTCGTCGGGCAGGCGCCCCGCCGCCGTGGCGCGGGCCCGCACGTCGTCACGGAACGCGACGGCCTTGGCCTGCGTCTGGGCGACCGTGAAGACGACGTCGGCGAAGTCGCCGGCCAGTCGCAGGCCGCCCTCGGACCCACCGGCCTGGACGACGACCGGTCGTCCCTGCGGGCCGGCCGGAACGGGCAGCGGTCCGGCCACGGAGAAGAACTCGCCCTCGTGGTCGATGGAGTGGATGCGCGACGCGTCCGCGTACACGCCGGACTCCTTGTCGGCGAGGATCGCGTCCGGCTCCCAGCCGTCCCACAGCCGGGTGACGACGTCGAGGAACTCGTGCGCGCGGCGGTACCGGGTCGCCTTGTCGAGCGGCTCCGGCAGGCCGAAGTTCGCCGCCGCCGCCGGGGCGTACGTCGTGACGATGTTCACCGCGGCGCGGCCGCCCGTGACGATGTCGAGCGACTGGAAGCGGCGAGCCAGGTTGTACGGCGAGTTGTAGGTCGCCGAGCTCGTCACGACGGCACCCACGCGCCGGGTGATCGCGGTCAGGTGGCCCAGCAGGATCAGCGGGTCGATGCCGCCGCCCGGCGTGGAGCCGATGTCGGAGCCCAGGGCCGGGGCGTCGCCGAGGAAGATCGCATCGAGGCCGACCTCGTCCGCGACGAGCGCGAGGCGACGGTAGTGGTCGACGCTCAGGTGATCGCCCGGATCGGCGTCCGGCAGCCGCCAGGCCGTGCGGAAGTGGCCGGGCGTCATGAGTGACGCGATGAGGTGCAGGGACATGCGGGTCCTTCCCGTGGTCGGGTTCGGGGTGGGTCAGCCGACCGTCGTCAGCTCGCGTGCGGGACTCCAGCCGAGGTCGCGGGCCACGTCGTGGGCCGCCGAGTGCAGCAGGCGCAGGTGCTCGTCGGGCTCGGGCACGCCGGGCACGAAGCTGACCAGCAGGTCCGTGATCGAGGCGAGGGACGGATCGGCGGCGAGGGCGTCGGCGAGGTCGTCGGGCGGGCCGAGCAGGGCGTTGTCGCGGACGAGGTAGTCCGCGACGGATTCGTCGAGTCGGTCGCCACCCTGCGTCGTCCAGCTCTGCCACCGCCGGACGCCCGGCGTCACGAGCCGCAGGGCCTCGTCTCGGTCGGGGTGCGGGTAGATCGCCCGGGAGGCCTGGACGCGCACGGGACGGGTGTCGCCCCACGTCGCCTCGTGGGCCGCGCGATGGGCGGCGATCCAGTCGGCCTGCGCCCGCTGGGCGTCGGCGACCGTGCCGCCTCGCCAAGCACTCGAGCGCGAGAGTTGCAGACCGTCGCCGGCTCGCGCCGCGGCAGCCGCCGCTCCACGAGCCCGCGCCGGATCACTGGTGGTGGCCTGCCACAACCGGCTCCGCACCCCGTCGCCCGGCGGATGCAGCGACTCGCCCAGGCCGTTCAGGGACGCGCCTCCGAGCACGTCGTGCAACCGCGTGACGGAGGCATCGAAGAGGTCGTGACGCCGTTCGAGATCGTGCCCGAACGCCTCCCATGCCCCCGGGAAGGGGCCGGAGCCCACCCCGAGCTCGAGCCGGCCGCCGCTGAGGGCGTCGAGGGTGGCGGCGTCCTCGGCCACCCTCACCGGGTCCTCGAGCGGCAGCACGAGCACACCCGTGCCGAGCCGGATCCGCGACGTGTGCTGCGCGATCGCGGCCAGCACGACGAGCGGCGACGCCACGTGCTCGCGGCCCTGACGGAAGTGCCGCTGGATCACCCAGCCGGAGTCGTACCCGAGCTCCTCCGCCGCCTGGAACAGGTCGATCGCCTCGCGGTAGGCGTCCGCCGGCGGTTGGTCCCGGTCCAGGTGCAGCAGGAACCCGAGCCGGAACGGGCGTCCGTCCTCGACCCCGGCACCGACCGACGTCTCCCGTGCCACGCCCCCGACCTCACAGGTTGAGCCCGGTGCCGTGCACACCGTGCTCGTCGATGAGGGCCAGCTCGTCGTCGGTGAGGGCCGGGAAGTCCAGCGCGCCGAGGTTGTGGTCGAGCTGCGCCGTCGAGCTGGCGCCGATCAGGGCCGACGTCACCTCGGGCCGCCGCAGCACCCACTGCAGCGCGAGTTGGGCGAGCGACTGGCCACGCGACTCGGCGATCTTGTTGAGCTCGGCGGTCCGCAGGCGGTACGTCTCGTCGATCTGGTCGGGCGTGAGGAACGAGCTGTTCTGCGCGCGAGCGCCCTCGGGGATCGTCTCGAGGTACTTGTCGGTCAGCAGACCCTGCGCGAGCGGCGAGTAGACGATCACGCCGAACCCGTCGTCCGCCGCCGTCTGCAGCAGTCCGTTCTGCTCGGGGCGCCGATCGTAGATCGAGTAGCGCGCCTGGTGGATGAGCAGGGGCACGCCCGCCGCACGCAGCTGCTCGGCGATCTCGTGGGCCCGGTCGGGCAGGTAGTTGGAGATGCCGATGTAGAGGGCCTTGCCCTGCTCGACGGCGCTGACCAGCGCGCTGACGGTCTCCTCCAGCGGGGTCGAGAGGTCGGGGCTGTGGTGGTAGAACACGTCGACGTAGTCCGTGCCGAGGTCGCGCAGGCTGTGGTCGAGCGAGGCCAGGATCGACTTGCGCGAGCCGCCGCGCAGGTACGGGCTCGGGCCGATCTGGTTGCCCGCCTTCGTCGACAGGATCAGCTCGTCGCGGTACCGCGCGAGGTCCTTGGCCAGGACCCGACCGAAGTTCTGCTGGGCGGCGCGGTGTGGCGGCCCGTACCGGTCGGCGTTGTCGAAGTGCGCGATGCCGAGGTCGAACGCGTGCAGGATGATCTCGCGCTGGGTCTCGAACGAGTAGTCGGTGCCGAACTTCTGCCACAGCCCGAAGGAGATGGCGGGCAGATCGAGGCCGGACCGGCCGGTGCGGCGGTAGGGGACCTTGTCGTAGCGGTCCGGCGCGGCGGCGTGGGCGGTCTCGTACGTGGGAATGCTCATGGGGTTCTCCGTTCGTGGGGGGTGGTCAGCGACGCAGGGCCGCGGGTTGCAGGGAGGCGGTGTCGATGCCGGTGTCGCGCTCGAGGAACTGCGTGCCCGGCGCGACGATCTCGTCGATGCGATCGAGCACGTCGGCGGACAGCTCGACGGTGGCCGCCTTGACGTAGGCCTCGAGGTGCTCGTGCGTGCGCGGACCGATGATGATGCTGCTGACGGCCGGGTGGTTCAGCGCGAAGCCCACCGCCAGCTCGACGAGGCTCAGCCCGTTGTCCTCGGCCAGCGCCGCGAGCGCGTCCGCGGCGGCCAGCTTGGCCTGGTTGCGCTCGAGCGTGATGTCGAACCGCCCGGCGATCAGGTCGGCGCGCGCGGACTCGGGCTGCTCGGCGCCGACGCGGTACCGGCCGGACAGCCAGCCGGCCGCCAGCGGACCGTAGCTGATGACGCCGACGCCGTACGAGCGCACGACGGGGAACACCTCACGCTCGACACCGCGCACGAGCAGCGAGTACGGCACCTGCTCGGTGTGCGGGGCGATCAGGCCGTGCTTCTCGGCGAGCCACTGCGCCTCGACGAGCTGGTGCGCGGGGAAGACGGACGTGCCGTAGTACCGGATCTTGCCTTGCGCTATGAGGTCGTTGAGCGTGCGCAGCGTCTCGAGCAGATCGGTGTGCGGATCCGGCCGGTGCGCCTGGTAGAGGTCGAGGTGGTCGGTGCCGAGCCGGCGCAGGCTGTCCTCGACCGCGCGCACGATCCAGCGCCGCGAGTTGCCGGCGCGCTGCGGGTCGTCGCCGATCTGGCCGTGGAACTTGGTTGCGAGGAAGACGTCGTCGCGGCGGCCCGCGATCGCCTTGCCCACGATCTCCTCGGAGACTCCCTGCGCGTAGACGTCGGCGGTGTCGATCGCGGTGACGCCGGCGTCGAGCGCCGCGTGGATGATCCGGATGCTCTCGTCCTCCTGCTGCCACCGGCCGAAGTTCATCGTGCCGAGCGTCAGCGGCGAGATCCGGACGCCCGTGCGGCCGAGGTACCGATCCCCCTCGATGGTCATGTGCATGCCTTCCAGTTTGTCGATTGTTTTAGTCAGGTATTGAGTGATCCTAGAAGAGCCCCGAGGTCGGCGGCTCCTCGTCCGCCAGGTGGTACGCGCCGGCGACCGCGAGCTTCCACTGCCGAGGGTTGTGGTTCGCGGCCGTGCGCGCGTTGCGCCAGTGCCGGTCGTAGCCCAGTGCGCGGTCCGTGATCGATCCGCCCGCCACGTCGAAGAGCAGCTCGGCCGCCTCGAGGGCGGACTCGATCGCCACGGCACCGGCCTGCGCGACGTGGACCGCGACCTCGGCGCCGGCCGCGCGGGCCTGGTCTCCGACGAGTCCGCGGGTCGACTCCAGCTCCTCGGCGGCCAGCAGGACGACGGCGCGGGCCGCCTGCGCACGCGCCGCGATCTGGCCGACCGTCTGACGGACGTACGGGTCGTCGACGCTGCGATCGGCCGAGCTGTGCTTGATCGGTCGGGCTCGGCTGCGGCCGTACCAGACGGCGTCGTCGAACGCCCGCGCGGCGATGCCGGCCTCGACCGCCGCGAGGTAGAGCTGGGCCAGGGTCCCGAGCCACGGGTTGTCCGGCTGGGTGTCGCCGACCACGACCGCCTCGTCGTCGTGCACGAGGACGTCCGCGAGCCGCGTGGTCCCACTCGCGGTCAGCCGCTGGCCGACGGCATCGAAGTCGTCGAGTCGCTCGACACCGTCACGATCGAAGGGGACCGTGAAGCGGATGACCCTGCCGTCGAGCGTCTGGGCCTGGGCCGAGAACCACGTCGCGTACAGGCCGCCGGTCGAGTAGTACTTCTCCCCCGTCACGATCCAGCCGCCGTCGATCCGCCGGGCCGTCGTCGTGACCTCGCCGCTGGCTCCCCCGGCACGCTCGTTGCTGGTGCCGGCGAACAGCTCACGCCGGCGCAGTCCGGCCAGGATCGTGCCCCGGCGCGGCAACCTCGGATCGCGCCGCACCTGGTCGGCCGTCAGGAAGGTGCTGCGCAGGGCCTGCGCGACGTTCGAGTCGGCCCGCGCGATGGCGATCACGATCTCGGCGACGTCCCGCAGGGTGCCTCCGGCGCCCCCGTCGGCCGCGGCGATCCCGACCAGCGCGACGCCCGTCCGGGCGAGGTCGCGCACGTCGTCGAACGCGTAGTCCCTGGCCTCCTCGCGCTCGCGCGCGGTCGCGGCGAGACGCGCCAGCACCGGCTCGATCGCGGCGCGAACGCCGGCCACCGTGAGGGTCTCGTCCGTCGGGCCGACCGGGCCCGCGACCGCGTCGAGCGCCGTCATGAGAGCACCTCCGCGACCTCGCGCAGGCCGAGCGCGGCACGCAGGGTCGGCGCCGGGTCCGCCGCGTCGACCAGGCGGGGAACGACCTCGCGGACGACGGACAGCACGCCGGAGGTACCTCCCGCGGGCGCCAGGACGAGTCCGTCGAGCCGGTGACGTGCCACCCGCTCGGCCAGGTCGGCCACGAGCTCCTCGGTGTCCTCGCCGAAGGGCACGACGACCCGTGCCCACAGCGCCACCTCGTCGCGGGTGCGGCCGATCCGCTCGAGCGCGGCGGTCAGCTCGGTGTCGGCCGTGGCGACGTGGCCGGCCTCGACCACCACGACGTCGGCGCGCTCGGCCACGGCGGACCAGCCGAGCAGGTCGACGTCCGCGGCGACCAGCACGGGCCGGCCCTGCACCGAGGACGGACCGTCGAGCGGTCCCGCGACCCGGTAGAACCGACCCTCATGCCCCAGTGGCCGGATCAGCTCGTCGTCGGCGACGACGGCATTCGCCTGGTCGCCCCGCAGCGCCGCTCGCGGGAAGGTCTCCCACAGCCCGGCGAGGATCCGCGCGTACTCGCTCCAGCGGCCCACCGGGGCATCGGCTGCCGTGGCCGACGCGGGGTCGGGCGTGGCGGCGTCACTGACCTCGTCGCCCTCGCCGGGTCGCAGGGCGATCCCTGCCAGACCCGCCGTGGCGCGATCGAGCGAGAGCACCCGGCGCGCCACGTTGTACGGCGCCTGGTGCGTCGTCGGGACGTCGACGATCCAGCCGATCCCGTCCTCGAGACCGGCCAAGTAGGACGCGGCCACCGTCGGGTCGAGGACCGCCGGACCGCCGGCGACGTCGACGAGACGCAGGGCGCGGACGCCGACCCTTCGGGCTTCGGCCGCGACGGTCGCGGCCGCCCGCAGTGGCACCGGCACGAGTTCCGCTCCGGCGACCTCGCCGACGGCGAGCTCGATCACGATCGTGGTCACGGCACGTCCCTTCTTCTCCGCGGCGCTCATCGGGCCGCCTCCAGCGGGCCATCGGCCCAGACGTCGGACGGCACGCCCGGCAGACCCAGTCCGAGGTGACCGCGCAGCGTCGTCCCGTCGTACTCGCGGCGGAAGAGCCCCCGGCGCTGCAGCTCGGGCACGAGCTGCTCGACGACGTGGTCGAATCCCGACGGCAGGACGTCGGGCATGAGGTTGAAGCCGTCCGCGGCTCCGTGCCGGAACCAGGCCTCGATGTCGTCGGCGACCTGCTCGGGCGTCCCGACGACGATCCGGTGCCCCCCGCCACCGGAGAGCTTGCGCAACAGCTGGCCCAGGGTCGGGTTCTCGCGGTCGATGAGGTCACGGATGACCCGGTAGAACGTCTGCGACCCGCTCGCCGCGTCGGGCTCGACGAGGAGCTCCGCGGGGATCGGCTCGTCATCGGCCAGCCCGTCGATCGAGAAGCCGAGCTGTCCCGAGAGCCGCTCACGGGCGTAGGCGTCGGGCAGCAGCTCGTCGAGCAGCTCGCGCCGCTCGCGCGCCTCGGCCTCCGTGCTGCCGATGACGGTCGACAGCCCCGGCAGCACGACGACCTCGCCCGGATCACGCCCGAACGACCGGGCGCCCTCGCGCAGCTCGGAGCGGAACGCGCGGGCCTTGTCGATGTCCTGCTCGGCCGAGAAGATCACCTCGCCGACCCGCGAGGCGAGTCGCTTGCCGTCGCTCGACCCGCCGGCCTGGACCACGACGGGCCGGCCCTGCGGCGAGACGTGGTCGGTCCGGGCGGCCCACGCGGCGACGACCTGCTCGACGAACCGGGCCGCCCGCCGGTAGCGCAGCGCGTGGTCGGGCTCGCCGTCGCGCCCGAAGTTCGCGGCGGCGATCGGACCCGCGGTCGTCACGACGTTCCAGCCGAACCGGCCGCCACTGACGTGGTCGAGATCGCCGAGGCGACGGGCCAGCTCCACCGGGTCGTTGTACGAGGAGGACAGCGTGCCGATCAGGCCGAGGTGCTCGGTCCGCGCGGCGATCCGGGCCAGCACCGTCGTCGGCTCGAGGTTGTTGCCGGGCCGGTGTCGGATGCTCGGGTCGAGGACGGGGCCGTCGGCGAGGAAGACCGCGTCCAGCTTGGCGCCCTCGGCCTTCGCCGCGATCGACGTGTAGTGCTCGATCGTGTACGCGGCGAGTCCGTCCGAGCCGGGCAGTCGCCACGAGCCCCCGAAGACGCCCGCGTTGAGGATGTTGACGTTGAGATGCAGCTGGCCGGTCATGAGGCGCTCCGTTCGGCCACCGAGGGACGGTTGCGGTAGTAGCCGGGCTCGGGCGACCGGCCGTTGACGAGGTGGTCGCCAAGCACGCGCGGCTTGTAGACGACGGGGTTGTGCGAGGCGAGCGTCCGCGCATTGCGCCAGTGCCGGTCGAGGTGCACGCCGGCCCGCGCGGCCGACGAGCCGAGCGCGTCGAACGCGTGGCTCCCGGCGTCCAGCACGGCCTCGATCACCGCGACCTGGGCGGCCGACGTGTCGAGGTAGGCCCGCGTGTAGTCCTCCTCGCGACCGCGGGCGTGTGCCGCCTCCAACCGCTCGGCCGCGTGGCGCAGGAGAGTCTCGGCGGTGAGCTGACGCACGCGGAGCCGACCGACGACTCCGAGCACCTCGGGGTCCTGCGTCGCGTCCTGCGTCAACGCGTGCAGGCTCGTGCGGGTGCGACCGCGCACCAGCTCGGTCGTCTCGGCGACGATGCTGCGCGCGATCCCAGTCAGGTTCGCCAGGTGGACGATCTGGACGAACGAGTCCAGTCCGCGCAGCGACTCCTTGAACCGGCCGATGTCGCCGTCCGGCTCGACCGGGACGTCCTCGAAGATCGTCGTGCCGCTGCCGGTCTGCCGCTGGCCGACCCCGTCCCAGTCGTCGACGTGGTCGACACCGTCGTGACGCGCCGGCAGCACGACGAATCCGCGCAGGCCGGCCTCGTCGACGACCGCGACCCGCAGGAGGTCGGCGAACCGGGCGCCCGTGGAGTAGAACTTCGTTCCGGACACGACGCGCTGTCCGCCCACCTCGCGGACGCGCGTGGTGATCCCACCGAATCCGGTCGTGTCGTGCGCGGACGCCTCGGCCACGGCCGACGACGGTTCGGACTGCGCGTTGCCGAACACCGCACCCTCTCCCACGCGCAGGAACCAGCGGCGGCGCACGTCCGGATCGATCTCGGCCCGCAGGATCTCGGTCGTGGTGAAGTGGCCGCGCCAGATCTGCGGGATGTTCGAGTCGGCCTGGCCCGCCTCGGCGAGCAGCGAGAACAGCGTGGGCAGGTCGACGTCGAAGCCGCCGTACTCCCGCGGGACCCGGAGTCTGCCGAAGCCGGCGGCGGCGAGCTCGCGCACGAGACCGTACGGGTGCTCGTGGTCGACGTCGCGCCGGGCCACGTCGACGGCGAGTTCGGCCAGGACGGCGCGGATGCGGGGCAGGGCCGCCTCGAAGGTGGCCGGTCGGTCGTTGGTCATGACACTCCCACGGTGAGTTGGCGGCCGGCGATCGCGTCGAGCAGGTCGACGGTGTACCGGTCGCGTGGTGACGAGAAGACGTGCTCGACGGGGCCCTGCTCGACGATCCGTCCGCGTCGCATCACGGCGACCCGGTCGGAGATCGCCCGGACGACGGCCAGGTCGTGCGAGATGAAGACGTACGTCAGGTCGCGCTCGGCCTGAAGCTGCTGCAGCAGTTCGAGGATCTGCGCCGCGACCGACACGTCGAGGGCGGAGATCGGCTCGTCGAGCACGAGCAGCTTCGGGTCGCACACGAGTGCCCGCGCGATCGCGACGCGCTGACGCTGACCACCGGAGAGCTCGCGCGGGTGGCGACGGACGAAGTCCGCCGGCAGCGCCGCGGCCTCGAGCGCTGCCACGACCCGCTCCTCGTGCGGTCGCTGCTGCCAGCGCTCGCGCAGTCCGCGCCGCGGCGCGGTGGAGCGCAAGGGCTCCTCGACGACGTCGTACACGTCGAAGCGGGGATCGAAGGACGAGAACGGGTTCTGGTACACGATCTGCACGTCGCGGCGCAGCGGCCGGAACTGACGCCGGGACAGGCCCGTGACGTCGGTCCCCAGCAGGCTGACCCGACCCTCGGTCGCGGTCGTCAGTCCGGTCAGGATGCGCGCCGTCGTCGACTTGCCGCTCCCGGACTCGCCCACGATCGAGAAGGTCTCGCCGCGGCCCACCCGGAACGACACGTCGTCGACCGCCGTGAAGTCGCCAAAGTCCTTGCGCAGACCGACGACCTCCACGACGGCAGGGGCGCCGACCTCGACGGGACGGCGCTCGCGGACCTGCTCGACGCGCGAGGGAACGCTGTCGAGCAGGTGCCGCGTGTAGGCGTGCCGCGGCGACGCGACCACCTGCGCCGTCGGACCGACCTCGACGAGGCGGCCGCGCTGCATCACGCCGATCAGGTCCGAGCGGTCGGCCGCGACCCCGAGGTCGTGCGTGACGAGCACGACGCTCGTGCCGATGCGCCGCCGCAGGTCGTCGATCAGGTCGAGCACCTGCTTCTGGACCGTCGCGTCCAGGCCCGAGGTGGGCTCGTCGGCGATGATCAGGTCCGGCTCCGTCGCGACGGCCGACGCGATCAGGACGCGCTGCCGCATGCCGCCGGAGAGCTCGTGCGGGTACTGCTCGAACCGCCGCTCGACGTCGGTGAAGCCGACCAGCTCGAACAGCTCGTGGACCCGGCGCCGGCGCGCCTGCGGGTCGAGATCGGTGTGCAGGCGCAGGACGTCCTCGACCTGGTGCCCGACCCGACGGACGGGATCGAGCGAGACGCTCGGATCCTGCGGGATGAGGCTGATCGCCCGCCCGCGGACGTCCCGCCAGCCCCGGGCGTCGAGGCCGGTCAGGTCCTGGTCGCGGTACCGGATGATGCCCGCGACGACCTCGCCGTTGCCCGGCAGCAGGCCGAGCACGGCGTGCCCGGTCGTGGTCTTGCCCGAGCCCGACTCGCCGACGAGGGCCAGCACCTCACCGGGGCCGACCTCGAAGGAGACGTCGTGCAGGACGGGGCGCAGCTCGCGGTCGACGCAGTAGCCGACCGTGAGGCCCTCGACCCGCAGCACGGGCTCGGCGGGACCGTGCAGCTCGTGCGCGATGCACGCGTACTCGTGGTTCATGCGGAGCGTCCCTTCGTGAGGTGGCGCGAGATCTGGTTGGTGGACAGGACGACCGCGACGATCACGAGACCGGGCCACAGCGTGAGCCAGCCGCGGGTCGCGATGTAGTTGCGGCCGTCGGAGACGAGCCGACCCCATTCCGGGTCCGGCGGCTGCGCGCCCAGGCCCAGGAAGCTCAGCGAGGCGATCCAGATGATCGCGATGCCGAACTGGACCGTCACGAGCGACAGCGTCGGCGCGAGCGAGTTGGGGATGACGTGCCGCAGCAGCACGGCGCGCGTCGGCGCACCGCTCGTGATCGCCGCCTCGACGTAGTTGCTCGTGCGTGCCGTCAACACCTCCGAGCGGATGAGCCGGGCGAACGTCGCGGTCAGCGTCAGACCGACCGCGACCGCCGCCTGGACGACGCCGAAGCCCAGCAGGACGACGATCACGATCGCGAACAGGAAGCCCGGGATCGAGAGCAGGACGTCGATCGACCGCCCCACGGCGCTGTCGACGAACCCGCCGAACCATCCGGCGACCGTGCCGAGCAGCGACCCGAGCAGGGCGCCCACGGCGACGGCGATCGCCGAGCCGAGCAGCGAGGCCCGGGCGCCGTAGACGACCCTGGCGTACAGGTCGCGGCCGAGTTGGTCGGTCCCGAACCAGTGCTCCGACGACGGCGGCTGGAGCTTGTTGCGCGCGTCGACGCCGAGCGGGTCGTAAGCCGTGAACACGCTGGGCACGATCGCCCAGGCGATCACGAGCGCCACGACGGCGATGGCCAGCAGGAGCGCGGCGTGGGCCACGAGCCAGTGCCGTGCCCGGGTGCCGCGACCGACCGCGGTCGCGCCGCCGTCGGTCGCGGAGGCCACCCGGGCGAGCGCCGCCTCCGTCGGGTCCTCGGTGGAGGTGATGAGAGTGCTCATGGCATGGCCACCTCAGGCGGGAGTGGACGACGGCTCGGCTCGCTCGCGCCGGCGACGATCGGGCGCCGCAGCGCCTTCGCCCGGCTCGTGCGCACCGTCGTGCCGTCGATGAGGATCCGCGGGTCGACGAACGGGTAGGCGAGGTCGACCGCGAGATTGATGACGACGTACGCGACCGCCGAGACCAGCACGACTCCCTGCACGACCGGCAGGTCCTGCGTGCTGACCGCGCTGACCGTCAGCTGGCCGATCCCGTTGCGGGCGTACACCGACTCGGTCACGACGGAGCCGGCGATCAGCTCGCCGAAGGCCAGGCCCAGCAGCGTCAGCACCGGCAGGGACGAGTTGCGCAGGACGTTGCGGCGGAAGATGTAGCCCTCGCTCGCCCCCTTCGCGTGCTGCACGTGCACGAACGGCTGGTTCCGGGTCCCGCGGATCGATGTCGCGAGCACCTGCGAGAGCGGTGCCGCGACGAGGAGCCCGAGGGTCGCCGCCGGGGCGAGCAACGCCAGGAACGTGCCGTCGTCGACCGAGGGGATCAGCTGCAGCCGGAAGGACAGCAGCTGCAGCGCCACGATGCCCACCACGAACGTGGGCACCGAGGCGAACAGGGCCGGCAGCGCCCCGGCGACCGACCGCAGCCACTGCCACGGTCCGTAGTTCATCGCCAGGGCGACGAGTGCGGCGAACGTCGCCCCGAAGGCCAGCGCCAGCGCCGTGAGCTGCAGCGTGTGCGGCAGCGCGTCGGCGATCAGCTCCGACACCGGCGTGGCGGTGCTCAGCGAGTAGCCGAGGTCGCCGTGCAGGGCACCGGACAGGCTGTGCAGGTACTGCTCGAACAGCGGCCGGTCGAGGCCGTAGAACTCGAGCAGGATCTTCGCGCCCTCGGGCGAGATGTTCGCCTCCGGGTTCTGGATGCGGTTGCTGACCGCATCGCCCGGAAGGGCGCTGAGCAGGACGAAGGAGAGGGTGTAGGCGGCCCACAGGACGAGGGCCGCCTGCCCCACCCGACGTGCGACGTATCGACGCATGAGTCAGGTCCTCATTCCGCGAGCCACGTGTCGTAGAACCACGAGCGGCCGGTGGACTCCGTCGAGTACCCCTGCACCTCGTCGGCCAGGCCGAACACCTGGGTCTCGTCGTAGAGCGGGATCGAGTACGCCTGCGAGTAGATCCGCTCCTCGACGGCCTGGATGGCGGCCTTGCGCTTGTCGGTGTCGAACTCGGCGGCCTGGGCCGCGAGCAGCTTGTCGAGCTCGGCGTCGGCCGGGACGTTGTGCAGGGTGTTCTGGCGATCGCTGCCGTAGGCGGTGCGCAGCACGCCCGGCTCGGCGGTCGACGTCTGGCCCTGCGTGAAGTTCCAGTCCGACGGGTTCTCGGCCAGCTGCGCCTCGTAGTCGGTCAGCGACGGGCTCGTGATCTTGACCTCGATGCCGGCCTTCTTCCACTGCGACTGCAGCAGCTCCAGCACCGACTGCGACACCTGGTAGTACGGAGCGACCCGCAGGTGGAAGGTCAGCCGCTGGCCGTCCTTCGCGCGGAAGCCGTCCGCCCCGGCCTTCCAGCCCGCCTCGTCGAGCAGCGACTTGGCCTTGTCGAGGTCGTACGCGAGGTACGAGCTGACGTCGCCGCGCAGCGGGGTGCCCTTGGTCAGGGCGCTCGACGGGATCGGGTAGTTCGGCGAGAGCACCGTCTCGTTGATCTCCTTGCGGTCCGTGGCCGCCTGGAGCGCCTGACGGACCCGGACGTCCTGCGTGGGCGAGCCCTTCTTGTCGCCCTGGACCGCCAGGTCGTTCGTCTCGCCCTGGACGGGGATCGCGACGAGCTTGCCGCCGCCGGCCTCGACCGTCTCCTCGTCGTACGGGGCGATGTTGCGCGAGATCTGCGCCTCGCCGGACTGCAGGGCGCCGACGCGGGTACCGGCCTCGGGCACCGTCTTGAAGACGATCTTCTCGAGGTACGCCTTGCCCTCGTGGCCCGAGCCCTCGGGGGCCCAGTCGTAGTCGTCGCGGCGGGTCAGGGTCACGCCCGTCGTGCCGTCGACCTCCGTGATCTTGAACGGGCCGGTGCCGATCCAGTTCTTCGCCTGGCCCTGGCCGTTGGCGTCGAGCTCGACGAACTCCTTGGCCAGGATCGAGCTGGCGCGGTAGTTCGACAGGACCTGCAGGAAGGCGGCGTTCGGCTTGGACAGCTTCACGGTGAACGTGTGGTCGTCGACGACGTCGGTGCCCGCGTAGTCGGTCCAGAACGGGTCCGGCACGATGCCGAGCTTCTCGTCGCCGCGACCGTGCTGGTCGAGGTTGGCCTTCACGGTCTCCGCATCGAGCGGATCGCCGTTGCTGAACGTGATGCCGTCCTTCAGCACGAACGTGTAGGAGAGGTGGTCGTCGCTGAGCTCCCAGGACTTGGCGAGCCACGGCTTGAAGTCCCCGGTCTTCGGGTCCTGCCAGATGAGCCGCTCCGCGACGTTGTTGGCGACCTGGCTGTTCGACCAGATCGAGTTCGTGGGCAGCCAGGCAGTGTAGTCGACGGGGTCGTAGAACGTCAGCGTTCCACCGTAGACGGGGTCGCCGGCCGCGGAGGACGAGGAACCGTCGCCGCAGGCGGCCAGCGTCGTCGTGAGCGCGGCGGCGACCGCGGCTGAGGCCAGTACTCGGCGGAATCGGATCTTCTTCATCGGAGGGTCGTGTCCTTCTTCTCGGTGGCGGCCCCGGGGGTGTGGCCGGCGCCCTGTCTCATTAAGTTGAGTATTTCTATCAGGTTTATTTTTTTGACTAAGATGAGTGTCCAGATACCGGTCATCCATGATCGGACCGCGCGGGCACGGCAGCGGATCAGCCCGGAATTGGAGCACAAGATGTCCCTGACGAACACCGAGGTCCTCGACCCCGCGGCGGCCGTCGACGCTGCGGACGCCCACCCCTTGGTGGTCCGCGCCCGTGAGTACGCCGCCACCGTTCTTCGCCCGACGGCACTGCGCACCGACCGTTCCTCGGTCGATCGCACCCGGATCGACGAGCTCGCCGGACTGGGCCTGCTGAACCACCTCTCCTCCGAGCGGTGGGGCGGCGCGGACGTGGACCGCGCCACCGACCGCCGCCTGCACGAGGTGATCGCCGGCAGCTGCTTCAACACGTGGCTCGTCTGGGCCCAGCACGCCTCACTGAACGGGCGGCTGTCCGCCTTGGAGCGGCACGGCGATCCGGGATCGGACCTCGTGCGGCAGGCCCTGCGCGGCGAGATCCTGCTCGGTGCCGGCGTCAGCGACGTGCGCCGCTTCCCCGACCGGTACGTGCACGCCTCCCGCGTCGAGGGTGGCTGGATCTTCGACGGCACGATCTCGTGGGTCAGCGGCTGGGGACTGAACTCCGCGATCACCGTCGGCGCGGTCGACCCGACGACCGAACAGGTCGTCACGGCGCTCGTCACGGTGGGCGAGAGCACCCGGTCGGACGAGCCCCTGCACCTGGCCGCCGTGGGCGGCAGCCGCACGGAGCGCGTCCGGCTCACGCAGACCTTCGTCCCCGACGAGCAGGTCCTGACGATCCAGCCGCTGGAGCAGGCCCGCTACGAGGACATCGGCGTCGCGAGTGACGCGCGCAGCCATCACTTCGGCCTCGCCGAGACCGTCCTGTCCGAGCTGGAGCAGTCCGCCGACGAGCCGGCCCACCGTGTCGCCGCGACGTGGCGTCCGCGGGTCGCCGACATCCGCCGCACCGCGTACGCCCTCGCCGACGAGGCCGCCGAGCTGGGCGGTGGACCGCACCGGATCGACGAGCGGCTCGCCACCAAGGTCGCGAGCGGTGAGGCCCTCGCGACGCTCACCCGCGCCCTCGTGATCTCCCGCACGGGTCGCGGCCTCGCCGACGACGACACCGCGCAACTGCATGCCCGCTCGGCGCTGTTCGTCCTGGTCCAGGGCCAGACCGCCGCCGTCCGGCACGCGCAGCTCGACCACCTCGCCCGCTGAACTCCCACCACGACCGACAGGAAGACCCATGACCGCCGAGTACCTCTGGTACATCCCCAACCAGACCACCCCCGGGCACCGCGGCGACGACGTCCGCTCCGGACACAACAGCCTCGACACCCTGACCGAGCAGGCCCGCGCCCTCGAGGACCACGGCTGGCGTGGTGCCCTCCTCGGCACCGGCTGGGGACGCCCCGACACGTTCACCGTCGCGGCCGCACTGGCCGCGCGCACCACGACGTTCGAGCCGCTCATCGCGGTCCGGCCCGGGTACTGGCGTCCGGCCAACTTCGCGTCGGCCGCCGCGACGCTCGACCACCTCACGGGCGGCCGCGTGCGGGTCAACATCGTGTCCGGCAAGGACCACCTGGGCGCGTACGGCGACCACGACGCCGACCAGGCCCAGCGCTACGAGCGCACGCGCGAGTTCATCGAGCTGGTCCGCCGGCTGTGGACCGAGACCGACGTGACGTACACCGGCGAGCACTTCCAGGTGTTCGACTCGACCGTCGAGCCGCGCCTCACGCCTCGGCCCGGTCGTCCGCATCCGACGATCTACTTCGGCGGAGCCTCCGAGGCCGCCGAGCGCGTCGCCGCCGCGCAGGCCGACGTCCAGCTGTTCTGGGGCGAGCCGCTCGAGGGAGTGCGCGAGCGGATCGAACGACTGCGGGCGCTCAGCGACGAGGTCGGCCGCGAGCACGCACCGCTGGAGTTCGGGCTGCGCATCACGACGTTCGTGCGCGACACCACCGAGGAGGCCTGGGCCGAGGCGGAGGCGCGAGTCGCCCAGATGGCAAAGTCGGCGGGCGAGCCGCCGCAGAACCCGCACCGGGTCACGGCCGTGGGCCAGCAGCGCCTGTTCGACCTGGCCTCGCGCGGCGAGGTGCTCGACGACAACCTCTACACGACCCCCGGCCGCTACGGCGGCGGCGGCGCGGCCACGACGTGGCTCGTCGGATCGGCCGAGGACGTCGCGAAGTCGCTGCGCAAGTACCAGGACCTCGGGGTCACCCACTTCGTGCTGTCCGACACCCCCTACCTGCAGGAGATCGCCCGGCAGGGCGACCAGTTGCTGCCGCTCCTGCGCGGATGAGCGCCGGGACCACCACCGGCACCGCCGATGCGGCCGCCCTCCGGTCGACGTCGTGGCGACGACTCGTCGTCGTCTTCGCCGTCACGAACACGATCGGGTACGGCGCGCTGATCCAGTCGTTCACGGTCCTGCTGCTGCCGATGTCGCACGATCTCGGCGCCTCGCGCACCGCGATCGCGGCAGCCGCCACGATCTCGACGCTCGTCGGAGCGGTCGCCGCGATTCCCGTGGGCACCCTGCTCGACCGGTACGGCGGCCGGGCCCTCATGTCCACGGGCTCGGCGGTCGGGGTCGTGGCCGTCGTCCTGTGGTCGCAGGCCGACTCGCTGGCCGACCTCTACACGGCGTTCGTGCTCGTCGGACTCGCGCTGGCGATGTCGACGTACGAGGCGGCCTTCGCGGTGCTCGTCGTCGCGACCGAGACGCGGCACCGCGACACCGCGATCGTGGCCGTCACGATGATCACCGGCCTCGGCACGAGCTTCTACTACCCGCTCGCGGGCTGGCTCGAGGGCCAGCTCGGCTGGCGCACGACGCTGCTCGTCCTGGCCGCGTCCCTGGCCGTGGTCGTCGTCCCGGCCCACCTCGCCTCGGTTCCGGGGCGGGCCAGCCATCGGCAGTCCGTGGCCACCCGGGTCGGCGTCCCGATCGGCAACGCCCTGCACGACTCGCGGTTCTGGCTGCTGTGCCTGGCATTCGTGGCCGAGAGTGCCGCGACCTCGGCGTTCCTCATGGTGATGGTGACGTACTTCCGCGACGTCGGGCACTCACCGGCCACGGCGGCCACGCTGCCCGTCGTGGTCGGCGTGGTGCAGATCAGCTCCCGGTTGGCGCTCGCGCCACTGGCCCGGCGGATCGGCATGACGACGGTGACGGCCGCGGCGTTCGCGATCCAGGGCTGCGGCATGCTCGCGCTGCCGCTCGTGGGTCTGTCGATCCCGCTCACGCTCGTGTGCGTGGCGATGTTCGCGGTCGGCTACAGCGTCGGCGTCGTCGCCCGGCCGTCGATCATCGCCGACACGTTCGGCATCGCCCGCTTCGCGAGCATCCTCGCGATGATGACCGTCCCGATCGCCCTCGCGCGGGCCGGGGCGCCGCTGCTGGCCACGTGGCTCGCCGACTGGCGCTTCCTCGTCGTGCTCGGCACCGGCACGGTGCTCTCCGCGTTCGCGCTGCTGCCCCTCGTGCGCCGACGGACGGTGGTCGCGCCATGAGCCGTCGCGTGATGCACCTGAACGTCAACGCCGCCGCGGCCGGAGTCCACGCGGGGTCGTGGCGCTGGCCCGACGCCGATCCGCACGCGTTCTACGACCCGGCGCACTACGCGCGCATCGCCCAGCTCGCCGAGAAGGGCCGACTCGACGCGGTGTTCCTCGCGGACAACTCGTTCCTGCGACCCGAGACCTATCCGACCTTCAGCCTCGACCCGCTCGTGATCGTGGCGGCGATGGCGGCGGCCACCCGGCGCGTCGGGCTGATCGCCTCGGTCTCGACGACCTTCCACCACCCGTACACGATCGCGCGGGCGCTCACGTCCCTGGACCATCTGAGCGGCGGGCGCGTGGGCTGGAACGTCGTCACGACGCGCAACCGGCCGGCAGGGCACAACTACGGCTTCGACGAGCTGCCCGACCGGGTCACCCGCTATGCCCGGGCGGCGGAGGCGGTCGAGGTCGCCCTCGCGCTGTGGGACAGCTGGCAGCCCGGCGCGCTCGTCGGCGACGCGTCGGCCGGCGTGCTGGTCGATCCCGAGCGGATCGTGCCGATCGACCACCGGGGCGAGCACTTCCGGGTCGCCGGTCCGCTCCAGGTGCCGCCGTCGCCCCAGGGCCGGCCGCTGTTGGCGCAGGCGGGTGGCTCGCCGGGAGGGATCGCGCTGGCCGCCCGGTTCGCCGACGCCGTCTTCACGTCGCAGCCCGCGATCGCCGAGGCGCGCGCCTTCCGGGACGGGCTCGCCCGCGAGGTGCGTGCCGCAGGCCGCGATCCCGACGACGTCGCAGTGCTGCCGGGGGTGTCACTCGTGCTCGGCGCGACCGAGGAGGACGCTCGGCGACGACTGCGCGAGCTCAACGACCTCGCTCCGTCGACCGACCGGGTCGCCGCCTTCGCGGCGTGGGTCGGCGTCGACGCCGCGGACCTGAGGCACGACCGCCCGTTCCCACTGCACCTGCTGCCGACCTCGGATCCGACCTACGGGTCGGTGGGCTTCGACGCCACGACGCGCGCCTACCTCACGGCCAACCGGGACCTGACGGTCGGCGACCTCATCGAGCGAGGTCCGTTCGGGCACTGGCGGCTCGTCGGCACTCCCGAGCAGGTCGCCGACGAGCTCGAGCTGTGGTTCACGACCGGCGCAGCCGACGGGTTCATCCTGCTGTGCGACAGCTACCCCAGTGGACTGGAGGACTTCGTCGACCACGTCGTCCCGATCCTGCAGGCCCGCGGGCTGGCTCGCCACGAGTACGAGGCCGACACCCTGCGAGGCCACTACGGCCTCGCAGGGTCGGCCTGATCGAGCTCAGCCGCGTGCGTGGCGGTCGCCGCGCGGTCCGTCGTCGGGACCGCTCCACCGGTGCGAGCCGTCGCCGCAGTTCAGCGTGCCGTCGGGCATCGGCGGAATCGGCTTCGGATCGGGCTCGGCCTGGACCTTCACCAGCGTGTTGATGCTGACGTGCGGCCACTTGATCCGGCCCGGGCCGCCGTCGAACCGGTTGAAGAAGTCCAACTGGACGACCTGGGCGTACTGCAGGCGCAGCGTCGTGCTGCCGTCGGCCTCCTCGACCTCCTGGATCCAGAACGTCGACTTCATCTCCGAGGCGTTCGCCTGCCGGACGACGAACGGGACGTTCGAGATCCCGCCCGTCGCGACCGTGCTGTCGAACTCCAGCCGCGTCGAGCGCACGATGTTGACGCCCTGGTTCGCCGCCGTCAACAGCGCCGTCGGGTCGGTCGGATCGAACAGGTTCCGGAACGGGCTGTCGTGGAAGTGCTTGTACGGCAGCAGGTACGGATTGGTCTCGATGTCCTGGTTGACCCCGAGCGGCAACGCGTTGATCGGCGGGATCGTCGGCACCCCGTCCGTGACGGTGGCGGTGCCCAGGCCCAGCACGGAGTCACCGTGCGGGATCGTGGCCAGCCGCGCGATGTCGACGCTGTCCTCGTTCAACGGGTCGGACATGTTGAGGAACAGACCCGGCTCGTGGTGGATGGCCAGGTCGGGCACGCCCGCGAGCCCCGAGGACGGGAAGTCCTCGGCCACCAGCTGCTTGATGCCCTGCTCGTAGTCGAGCGTCACGAGCCGCTGGTCGGTGTTGACCGTCACGCCCGCAGCGTCGGGTCCGATGCCGCGGTTCGGCACCGCCTTGTCGACGAGGCTGAACGTGAGCTTCTCGTTGTACTGGTTGAGCAGCAGCCGGTAGGGCGGTCGGAACGTCGCACCCTGCGGTGGCCCGAACGGCAGCGCGATCATGTTCCAGCCGCGGCCGACCAGATCGGGCTCGTTGGCCCAGACGCCGGGCAGGAGGGCGAACGGACCCAGATCCGGATCGCCCGTGACCGCCGTCTGGATCTGGCGGCCTTCGGCTTCGAGTCGTTGGACTTGCTCGGTCTTGAGATTCATCGGAGGGACCCCCTGGGGCATCGAGCGATTCCGACGGCTCTCCCAGGGCACATCCCGCCCGCCGGACTGACACGTGTGAGGAGGTGTCAGCCGCGGGGGTTGATACGACGCGGTGTCAGATCGTTGTCACTCGCGACGCTGGATCGGGAACAGGATCGCCTCGCGGATCCCGATCCCCTGCAGCAGCATGACGAGCCGGTCGACACCGAGACCGATCCCGCCCGCGGGCGGCATGCCGAACTCGAGGGCACGCAGGAAGTCCTCGTCGACGTCCATCGCCTCGGGGTCGCCCGCGGCCGCCAGCCTGGCCTGCTCCTCGAGGCGCTCCCGCTGGATCACGGGGTCGTTCAGCTCGGAGTAGGCCGGCGCCAGCTCGACGCCGTTGATGATGAGGTCCCACGCCTCGACGAGGCCGGGCGTCGAGCGGTGCTTCTTGGCCAGCGGCCGCACCGACTCGGGGTAGTCGCACACGAACGTGGGCTGGATGAGCGCGTGCTCGACGAGCTTCTCGTAGAGCTCGAGCACGATCTGACCGGCGTCCCAGCCGTCCTGCAGGGCCACGGAGTGGTCGCGGGCGACCTCGCGCAGCTGCTCGGCGGGGGTGTCGACGTCGATCGCGACGCCCGTCGCCTCGCGGACGAGCTCGTGAACGGTGGCCCGACGCCACGGCGCCTCGAGGTCGATCGTGGAGCCGTCGCGGCCGGGCACCTGCGTGTGGCCGACCGCCCGGGCGGCGTCGACGACGAGGTCGCGGACGAGGTTGGCCATCGTGTCGTACGAGCCGTAGGCCTCGTACGCCTCGAGCATCATGAACTCGGGGTTGTGCGTGTTGTCGACGCCCTCGTTGCGGAACGTCTTGCCGATCTCGAAGACCCTGTCGATGCCGCCGACGAGGGCGCGCTTGAGGTGCAGCTCGAGCGCGATGCGCAGCAGCTCGGGCTCGTCGAACGCGTTGAGGTGGGTGTGGAACGGCCGCGCCGCGGCGCCACCGTTGGTGTGCTGCAGGACCGGCGTCTCGACCTCGATGTAGCCGTGCCGGTCGAGCGTGGCGCGCAGCGACTTGAGGACGGTGGCCTTGGCGCGGACGTTGTCGCGGGCCTGCGCCCGGACGATGAGGTCGAGGTAGCGCATGCGCGTCCGGGCCTCGTCCGAGAGCGGCTTGTGCTCGACGGGCAGCGGGCGCAGGGTCTTGGCGGCGATCGACCAGCCGGTGGCCATGACGGAGAGCTCGCCACGACGGCTCGTGATGACCTCGCCGGTCACCGCGAGGTGGTCACCCAGGTCGACGAGGGCCTTGAAGTCGGCGAGCGACTCCTCGCCCACCTCGGCCAGCGACAGCATCGCCTGGATCTCGGTGCCGTCGCCCTCGCGCAGCCGGACGAAGCACAGCTTGCCGGTGTTGCGCAGGAAGATGATGCGCCCCGCGATCGACACGACCTGGCCGGTGTGGGCGTCGGGACCGAGCTGCTCGGGGTCGTTCGCCGCGACGACCTCGGCGATCGTGTGCGTGCGCGCGACGAGCAGCGGGTAGGGATCGACGCCGGCGTCGAGCATCCGCTGGCGCTTCTCCCGACGGATCCGCAGCTGCTCGGGCAGGTCGTCGTCGAAGGAGTCAGTCGTCTCGGTCACGAGGGACCACGATACCGGGCGCGCCGACGGGACCCGGGCCCCGGCGAGGAGGATCAGCCCTCCTCGGCGAGCCTCGGCTCGACGCGCCGCTCGGGGCGGACGCCGGACTTGTCGGCGAAGAAGGCCCGGATGACGTCCATGTCGGCCGAGACGTCGCCGGAGAGGGCGATCGTCGGGCCGATTCCCGTCGTCATCGTCGTGCGGTCGCAGTACGCCAGGGTCACCGGCAGGTCGGCCTCGCGGGCGAGCCGGTAGAAGCCCGACTTCCAGCGCTCGACGTTGCCGCGCGTGCCCTCGGGCGTGATGACGACCTGGAACACCTCACCCGAACGAGCCCGGGACACGAGGTCCTCGACGAGGCCGGCGGGGTTCTTGCGATCGACCGAGATCCCGCCCAGGGCCCGCATGAACGGACCGGCCGGGCCGCGGAACAGCTCCTTCTTGCCGAGGAACTTCGGCCGGAAGCCCGACTTCCAGGCCACCGCGAGCATCAGCACGAAGTCCCAGTTCGAGGTGTGCGGCGCCGACAGCAGGATGCTCGACCCGCTCGGGGCCGGCTCCGACTTGTAGGTCCACCGGCTGAAGAACCAGTAGACGTCGGCGATGGCACGCAGGATCCTCACCTTGGGAGGCTAGCGTGCCGCCGTTGTTCGGCACACACACAGGCTGCGTTCACCTTGCGGTCAGGTTCACGGGCGATCGTGGGGGCATGTCCGAGCACCTGCGCCTCAACGCCCACCGCGGCCAGAGCGTCACGCACCCGGAGAACACCCTGCCCGCCCTGCGTGAGGCCGTCCGGCTCGGCGCGGACGGTGTCGAGTTCGACGTCCAGCCCAGCGCCGACGGCTCCATCGTGCTGATGCACGACCGCTCGCCGCTGCGCACGACGAACCTGCGTCACGTGGCGCCCTCGAAGGTGGGCCTGTCGGTCCAGCGGTTCACCCTCGCCGAGTTGGCCGTCCTCGACGCCGGCGGCTGGAAGTCCCCCGCGTTCCTCGGCACCCCCGTGCCCACGCTGCGCGACGTCGTGCACGCCCTCGGCGACAGCGCCGTGCGGCTCACGGTCGAGCTCAAGGCCGCCCCGGTCGATCCGCGGTCCTACGTGCGGACTGTCCTGGACGACCTCGGCGGCCGCGGCGGTGTGACCGTCATGAGCTTCGACCGGGCGCTCGCCGAGGCTGCCCTGCCGCTGCACCACGCGGTCGGACTGGTCTCGAACCGCAGGCCCACCGAGGACGACCTGCGTCGCTTCGACGAGTTCCACGTCAACGCGCGACGGATCGACCGGCGCCTCGTCGACGACGTCCACGAGGCCGGCGGCACGATCACGGCGTGGACCGTCGACGACCCGGCCACGATGGACCGCCTGCGCAGCCTCGGCGTCGACGCGATCACGACGAACGACGTCTCGGTCGCCCGGCACGCCCTGGTCTGACCGCGCGCCCCCGACGAGATTTGCTCCATTTCTTGCCTCCCGACCGGCTACCAAGGTGAGAAATGGAGCAAATCTCGCCCGGGGCGGGCCGTCAGTTCAGCGGTTCTTCGCGGCGACGAGGCGCAGGCCCTCGAGCGTGAGCTTCGGGTTGCGCGCCGTGATGGTCTCGCACTCGGACAGCACGACCTCGGCGTGGCTTCCGGTGGCGATGACCGTGACGTCCTCGGGGTCCTCGTCGAGCGAGTCGATCATCCGCTCGACGATCGCGTCGATGAGCCCGGCGAAGCCGAAGACCGTGCCCGACTGGACCGCCTCGACCGTGTTCTTGCCGATGACGTCACGCGGGACGGTCATCTCGACTGCGCGCAGCTGGGCGCTGTGCCGGGCCAGCGCGGCGAGCGACACCTCCACCCCGGGCGCGATCGCACCGCCGAGGTAGCGGCCCTCGGCGTCGATCGCGTCGAAGACCGTGGCCGTGCCCGTGAGGTCGACGACGATCGCCGGTCCGCCGTGGAGCGTCTTCGCCGCGAGGGCGTTCACGACGCGATCGGTGCCGACCTCCTTCGGGTTGTCGGTGTGGATCGGCACGCCGGTCTTGACGCCGGGCCCCACGATCCACGTCGGCACGTCGCGGAAGTAGCGGTCGAACGCCTGGCGCAGGGCGACCAGCAGCGCCGGCACGGTGCAGCACATCGCGATCTCGTCGATCTGCGGCAGACCGGTGCGGCGCAGGAAGCCGTCGATCAGCAGGAACCACTCGTCGGACGTCCGGCGCTCGGAGGACGCGACGACGAAGTCCGCGGCCAGTTCGTCGCCGTCGAACAGCCCAATCGTGGTGTCGGCGTTCCCGGCGTCGACGGCGAGCAGCGTCATCCGGCGTGCACCAGGTCGCCGCGCACGAGGTCGGCACTCGGCGCGGACGCCGGATCGTCGGACAGGTCGACGGCGCGGTTGTCGGCATCGACGAAGACGACCCTCGGCACGAGGGAGCGGGCCTCGGCATCGTCGACCTGGGCGTAGGCGATCAGGATGACGATGTCGCCCGGATTGACGAGGTGGGCGGCCGCGCCGTTGATGCCCAGCACGCCCGATCCCCGCTCGCCGGCGATCGTGTAGGTCTCCAGTCGCGCGCCGTTCGTGACGTCGACGATGTGGACGAGCTCGCCGGGCAGGATGTCCGAGGCGTCGAGCAGGTCCTCGTCGACGGTGACCGAGCCGACATAGTGCAGGTCGGCCTGCGTGACGGTCGCGCGATGGATCTTGGACTTCATCATGGTGCGGAACATCGTCACTCCCCCAGGGTCACGGACAGGTTGTCGAGCAGGCGTGGCGGGCCCACGCGGGCGGCCACGAGCATCCGCGCCTCGCCGGCGGCGGGCGCCGGGCCGAGGTCGGGAGCGGTGAGCACGAGGTAGTCGGGGCTGATGCCCGCGTCGGCGAGCACCTTCTCGGCGGCCTCGACCGCGGCGGCGGCCCCGGCGTGGCCCGCCGCGGCACCGGCGCGCAGGGCGGCCGAGAGCGCCGCGGCGCGTTCGCGCTCGGACGGCGCCAGGTACCGGTTGCGCGAGCTCATCGCGAGGCCGTCGTTCTCACGGACCGTGGGACAGCCGACGACCTCGACGCCCAGGCACAGCTCGCGCGACATCAGCCGGATCAGGGTGAGCTGCTGGTAGTCCTTCTCGCCGAACACCGCGACGTCGGGCCGGACGAGCCCGAACAACTTCGCCACGACCGTGAGCACGCCACGGAAGTGGGTCGGCCGCTCGGCGCCCTCGAGGATCGTCGCGAGTGGTCCGGGGTCGATCGCGACCGTGCCCTCGAGCCCGGCCGGGTACATCTCGCCGACCGTCGGCGCGAACACGACGTCGACGCCGGCGGCGGCACAGCGCTCGAGGTCCTCCTCGAACGTGCGCGGGTAGGAGTCGAGGTCCTCGCCCGCCGCGAACTGCGTGGGGTTGACGAAGATCGAGACGACGAGGGTCTGCGCGAGCGGTCGCGCGTACTTCATGAGGCTGACGTGACCGTCGTGCAGCGCGCCCATCGTGGGCACGAGCGCGACCGTCCCGCTGATCGCCTCACGCAGCTCCGCGGCAGTCCGGGCGATGCGCGGACCAGTCATCGGACCTTCTCGCGGATGACGGCCGTGCGGACGGCGTCGGCGGTGTCGGTGTCGATGCGGCCCGTCGTCTCGGCGCGATCGGCCGTGGCCGAGGCGAGCGCCGCGTACGTGCGCCGGATCGCCGGGTCGTCGATGTGCTCGACGTGCGCGCGGACGGTGTCGACGTCACCGCGCGCGACCGGTCCGGTGAGTGCGGCGTCGCCGTAGGCGAGCGTGTTGTCGAGCGCGGCGGTGAGCAGCGGACGCAGTACGGCGGCCGGGTCCTCGGCGCCGATCTCGCGCAGCAGGTCCATCGCCTGCGTCACGATCGTCGACAGGTGGTTCGCGCCATGGGCGAGGGACGCGTGGTACGTCGCGCGGTCGGCCTCGTCGACCCACATGACCGAGCCGCGGAGCTCGGCGACGAGGGTCTCGGCGACGTCGCGGTCACCCAGACCGGCCGTGACGCCGAAGACGCAGTCACGATCGAGGTCGACCTCGGTGCCGGTGAACGTCATGGCCGGATGCAGCGCCATCGTGCGGGCGCCGGCCGCGGCGAGCGGGGCCAGCACGGCGAGACCGTGACGGCCGCTCGTGTGGGCGACGACCTGGCCGCGGCGCACGTGTGCCGCGAGGTCCAGCGCGACGTCGGCGAGCGCGTCGTCGGGAACCGCGAGCAGCACGACCTCGGCACGACGGACGACGTCGGCGGGCTCGAGGATCGGCGTGCCGGGCAGCAGGGTCTGCACGCGCAGCTGCGAGGCCGCGGAACGACCGCTGACGCCGACGATCCGGTGGCCGGCTCGCTGGAGCCGGGCGGCGAGGACAGCACCGACACGGCCGGCGCCGACCACACCCACGCGAGGGTGAGACATGTGTGTTGCCTTTCGTTCCAGTCCCGTGCGGGTACCAGACAAAGTGACGCAGCCAGCATACCGCGCCACGGCGGCTCTGACACACTGGCGCCATGGCACGGCTCCTCATCCGCGCAGGCAAGGACCCGTTCACCGCGGTCGCGCCCGAGACGACCCTGACGCAGGACGTCTTCAACTCCAACAGCGGGAACTACCTGTTCCAGCACTCGGTGTGGCGGGCCCTCGACGTCGCCGGGAGCGAGCTCGTCGCGAACTCCACCCTGAGCGAGCGCCGCGAGGCGACCTCGCGTGACGCCGCCCGGATCAGCGAGGAGTTCGACCACTTCGTGATCCCCATGGCGAACTCGTTCCGCGCCGACTTCGCCGACAAGCTCGACCACCTCGCCGCGCTGATCGAGCGGCTCACGATCCCCGCGACCGTCGTCGGCATCGGCGCGCAGGCACCCGCCGACCGCTCGTTCGCGGCGATGGCGGACGTGCGCGACGTGACGAAGCGGTTCGTGGCCGCCGTCCTCGACCGTTCCGCCTCGATCGGCGTGCGCGGCGAGTTCACGCGCGACTTCCTCGTCGACCTCGGCTTCCCGGCGGACTCGATCGACGTCATCGGATGCCCGTCGCTGTTCCTGCACGGTCCCGACCTGCAGGTGCACAAGAAGCTCGACGCGTTGGGCCCCGACGCCGCGCTCGCGCTGAACCTCACTCCCGAGGTCCCCGGGATCGGCGCGTTCGCCACGGACCAGGCCGAGCGCCACCCCGAGCTCGTGTACGTCGGCCAGGACGCCCACGACCTGCGGCTGCTGCTGTGGGGCGCCCCGCACCCGCACGTCTCCGACCCGCTCGTCCCCGGGCACCTGCACCACCGGCTCTACCAGTCCGACCGGATGCGACTGTTCGTCGACACGTGGACCTGGTACGACTTCCTCGCCCAGCAGGACTTCGTCTACGGCACGCGGTTCCACGGCAACGTGGCCGCGCTGCTCGCGGGCACGCCGGCGCTCATGCTCGCGCACGACTCGCGCACGCTCGAGCTGGCCGAGTACCACCGGATGCCGCACCGCGTGCAGCCCTCGTTCGACGAGCCCGTGCGGGTCGAGGAGCTGTACGAGGCCACCGACCTGACGCCGTTCAACGAGGCGATGCCCGAGCGGTTCGGCCGGTACGCCGACTTCCTGGAGCGCAACGGGCTGGAGCACCGCTGGCAGCCGGGCCGCGACGGCTCGGGCTTCGACGCGGCGCTGGCCGAGGCGCAGTTCCCGCCCGGCGTGCACACCCTCGCCGCTCCCGACCTGTCCGAGGTGGCGTCGCGGCTGGACTGGCTGCGCCACGCGATGGTGATCGACCTGACCCGGTCGCCGCGGCGCTACGACTACCCGTTCAACGTTCCGACCTACCAGGGCGCCGGTTCGCGCCACGCGCGACTGTCCGACCAGCGCGACGAGAAGCTCCAGACCCAGCAGCGCCGCATCGACGAGCTGTCCGCCCGGCTGGAGCGCTTCGAGCGCACGACGGTGCGCGGATTCCTGAGCCGCGTCCTGCGCCGTCTGCGCCGCTCCCGGGGCTGACTCGGCCGCCGAACCCGACTGGCACACTGGTGCCCGCGGGGCCTCTAGCTCAATTGGCAGAGCAGCGGACTTTTAATCCGCGGGTTGTGGGTTCGAGTCCCACGGGGCCCACTCGTCCGACCTCCGACGTACCGACTCTCGTCCGGCGCCAAGCGGCGGAGTTCTGGCCGCCCTGTGAGTCACCTGTGGCGGCGGTTACCCGTCGGTTGTGATGCGTGTCACAACCACGTAAATTCCTTGGAACGCCCATCGCCGGGGCCTTGGTTCGTCTGGAAGACTGGAGCCACCATGACGATCGAGCGCCCCACCGAACCGGATCCCCAGACCCACCGGGCGCCCCGCTCGGCTCAGGGCGTCGCCGACCTGCTGCGACAGGCTCAACAGGTCGCCGACGAGCTCGAGGCCGGAGCCGCCGCGGAGGCGTCCCGACTCACGACGGAGGCCCGCCGGCTCGAGGCCGATGCCCGCCTGCTGTACGACGACGCCCGGCGCGTCCGGCACGAGGCCGACGCCCAGCTGACCTCCGCCACCGAGCAGCTCGACCGCGCCTCGCAGGATGCGCAGGACATCGTCGCGGACGCCGCCGACCAGGCCGCGCTGCTCGTGCGCGACGCCCAGCAGCACCTCGACGCGGTCGAGGCCGACGTCGAGGCCCGCCGCGAGGAGGCCGACCGCCGTGCCGAGGCCGTGCTCTCGGACGCCGGCGCGGAGGCGGCCCGACTGCTCACCGAGGCGCAGGACCGCGCGAGCACCCTCACGTCCGACGCCGCGCGGCACGCCCAGGAGACCATCGCGACGGCCGCCGCCGAGAGCGCGCGACGGACCGCCGAGGCCGAGGACTACGTCGAGCGCATCGTCACCGAGGCGGAGGAGCACACCGCGGGGATCACCCGCGCCGCCACCCTCAACGCCGAGTCCGTGGTCGACACCGCGATCCGCGACGCCGAGCAGCGCCGGGCCTCGTCCCAGCAGGTCCTCGACGAGGCGAGCGCCGCGGCCGCGGCCCTGCTCGACGACGCTCGCGACGAGGCCGACCGGGCCGTCGCCGCCGCTCGCGCCGAGCTCGACGAGGCCCGCGCGACGATCGACCTCGTGCTGGACAACGGCCGACTCGAGGCCGAGCGCCTGCGCCAGCAGGGTCGTCGCGACGCCGCGAGCCACGTGCGCCGGGTCCGAGCGACCACGACGGCCGCGGCTGCCCGCCTGCGGGCCCGCCTCGGCTCCGAGGTCGAGGCGGCCGACGCCGCCGCCGCCGACCTCGCCCGGGCCGGCGACGAGGTGCTGTCCGACGCCCAGGCCCGCGCCGAGCGCATCCTCACCGAGGCGAAGGCCGCTGCCGCCACCGTGCGCGACACGGCCGAGGCGAAGGCCCGGGCCGCCGACGAGCGCGCCTCCCGCCGGCTCGCGGAGGCCGAGTCGGGCGCGCGCATCCTGCGCACCCGCGTCAGCCAGGAAGTGCTCACGACCCAGCGCGAGGCGCTCACCGAGAGCCGGGCTCGCCGCGACGAGGCCGATCGCCTGCTCGCCGAGGCCCGGACCCGCGCCCAGGAACTGCAGGACCGGGCCGCGCAACTGCTCGCCGACGCCGAGCGCGAGTCCGGCGACCTGCTGGCGGCCCGGGCGCGCGCCGCCGACGAGCTGACCCAGCTGTCCGGAGTCATCCGGGCGCTCTCGACCCCCGACCACCACGCCGACACCCCGTCAGACCCGTCCGAGGAGAACCCACCCGCATGAGCGACAGCACCACGACCGCCGACTTCCGCATCGTCCTGCGCGGGTTCGACCCGGGCCAGGTCCAGGCCCGGCTGGCCGAGCTGGAGGCCGACCTGGCCGGCCTGCGCGCCGCGGCGGACGCGCCGGCCACCGAGCCGTCGTCCGAGCCGGCGACCTACGAGCACCTCGGCCAGCGGATGATCCGCATCCTCGCCCTCGCCGAGGAGGAGGCCGCCGCACTGCGCGCCGAGGTCGCCACCGAGGTCGAGGCCTCCCGCGCCGAGACGCACGAGGCGACCCGCCTGCTGCGCGAGCAGGCCGACGTCTACGCGCAGACCCAGCGCGCCGATGCCGACGGTGCGGCCACCCAGCTGGTCGAGGACGCGCGGGCCACCGCCGCCGACCTGCTCGACGCCGCCGAGCGCGAGGCCGGCATCCGCCGCCAGGAGGCCGAGGTGCTCGTGGAGGAGCAGCGCGCGCTCGCCTCCGCCGCCACCGCCGAGTTCGAGGTCGCCCTCGCGGCCCGACGCGAGGCCGCCGAGCAGGGCTTCCGCGAGGCCGCCGCCGAGCACGAGTCCCGGCTCGCGGAGTTCGAGCGCCAGCTCGCGACGCGTCGCGCCGAGGCCGAGGCCGAGGCCGCGGATGCCCGCCGCGAGGTCAGCCGACTCGTCGAAGAGGCGCAGATCCGGGCCGACGCCCTGGTCAGCGAGGCCAAGGCCACCGCCGACCGGGTCCGCTCGGAGTCCGACCGCGAGCTCGCCGCGGCGGCCCAGCGCCGCGACAGCATCAACGAGCAGCTGTCGAACCTGCGCACGATGCTGTCCACGCTGACCGGCACGTCCGAAGTCACACCGACGGCGTGAGGCGGGGCCTCGCCTCCGCACACCCCGTCTGAAACAATGGTCACATCATGAGCTCCCCCACTTCGCCCTTCCGCACCGTCATGCGTGGATACGACCCCGCCCAGGTCGACGCGCACATCAAGACCCTCAAGGATCACGCGCGCACCTTGCGCCAGACGATCGACGAGACCGAGGAGCGGCTGGCAGCGGTCACGGAGCCCAACTTCTCGCACCTGGGCGACCGCGTCGGGCAGATCCTGAGCCTCGCCGACGAGGAGGCCAAGACGCTGCGCAAGACCACCGCGAAGGAGGTCGAGACCCAGCGCACCGATGCCGCCGACGCCGTGCGCAAGCTCCGCAAGGAGGCCGACGCCTACGACGTCGCCACCCGCAAGGAGGCCGACGCGTACGCGGAGTCGACCCGCGTCGAGGCCGACGCCTACGCGGACTCGACGCGCCAGAAGGCCGACGCGGAGGGGACCGCGCTGCTGCAGAAGGCCCGCGAGGCCGCCGCCGCGACGGCCGCCGAGGCCGCCCAGGAGCTCGCCGCGCTCAAGGCCGAGCACGAGAAGACGGCCGCGGAGCTCGACCAGGCCACCGCGAAGCGTCGTGCCGAGGCCGACGCCGAGTACGCCGAGTCCGAGCGCCAGAACCGCCAGGTCGTCGAGGAGGCGCACGCCCGCGCGAAGCAGATCGTGGCCGACGCCGAGCAGGCCGCCGTCCGCATCCGGACCGAGTCGGAGAAGGAGATCGCCGAGCTGAGCACCCGGCGCGACAGCATCAACTCCCAGCTGTCGAACGTCCGCCAGATGCTCGCGTCGCTGACCGGCGAGACCGCCGAACCCGCGCAGGGCGAGCTGTTCGACCCGAAGAACGAGCGCCGCTGACGAAATTCTTGCCCGGCGCACTGTTGCTGGGCAGGCGACGTGCGTCATCATCGACGCATGCGTCACGTGCGTCACTTCAGCCACACCCTGCTGGTGGGGCTCGTGGTGGCGTGCCTGTTCGGCGCGGCTGCCGCCGTGGTGGGCCACCGCCAGCCCGGGGCCGATCCTGAGCCGAGCGCGCTCGTCGCGGCGAAGGCCGCTCCGGCGGTCCGGTTCGCCGCGTCGCCTCGGTCGCTGACCGTCGGGGGCGCCGTCACCTTCACGATCAGGACCTCGACGACGCACAGCCGGCTGGTGCGGCTGCAACGCTGGAACGCCACGAAGCGGACGTGGACCACGATCGCCACGCGCACCGTGAAGCGATCGGCGGTCGTCAAGCTCCGGCCGGGCACCGGCACGCAGACGTACCGCGCCCAGGCCCCCAAGGTCACCCACCGCCAGGGCGGCACGAAGCACCGCCACGCCGCCGCCGTCTCGACCAAGGTCGCGGTCACGGTGAAGCCCGCCGTACTGGCGTCCAGGCCCGTCACCCTGTCGGCCGACGAGGCGACGCTGTACGACGCGGTCCACGAGGCGCGCCTGCAGTTCGCGCGCACGGCGGTCAACGCCGCGGACGGCAAGCCCGAGCTGTGCCTGACGACGTACGCCCGCAACCACTCGACCTGGATGGCGGCGCAGGGCAAGGCGGTCGAGCCGTCGGCCTCCGGTCGCGCCCAGCCCGGCACCGCGTGTCCCGGCCGCACGGTGCGCGCCGTGACCCGGGCGATCGGCTCGGCCGACTCGACCTCCGGTGCCGTCACGACCGCGGTCACGTCACTGCTCCGGTCCCCCTACGGCGAGACCGAGCGGCTGCTGTCCGCGTGCGACGAGGCACCGGACTACGAGTTCGGAGTCGGCATCACGAACTCCGGCGGCGTCCGCTGGATCACAGTCCTCGTCTCGTCACTGACGAGCGCGACGAGTGCATCGGGGGCGTGCTGATGGGCGACTTCCCGTGGAACCGGCCGCTGCTGTCGGAGGCGGCGCTGCACGTCGTGCGGCGCTTCACGTACGGCTTCAACTCCCGGCTCGAGACCGACGTCATCGGCCACCGCAGCATCGACGACTGGTTCGAGGGCCAGCTGGCACCGTCGACCGACACCGCCGCCGACGCGGCGCTGGCGTGGTACCCGCACCTGTCGGACTCGCCCGCGACGGCCTGGGCCAACACGAAGGCCGGGACGTACTACGGCTACCAGTACGGCAACGACCTCGCCGGGTACACGCTCGCGCGCCGGATCCTGGCGACGAACCAGGTCCACGAGATGATGGTCGACTTCTGGTCGAACCTCCTGCACGTCCCGGTCGGCGAGGACTCCAGCTTCCCGTGGCGCATGGACTACGACCGCGTCATCCGCGCCAACGCCCTCACGAGCTTCTCGAAACTGCTCAACGCCGCGATCGTCCACCCGGCCATGTCGGGCTTCCTGTCGAACCACCGCAACACCAAGACGCAGATCAACGAGAACCTCGGCCGAGAGCTGCTGGAGCTGCACACGGTCGGCCGCACCGCGGGCTACACGGAGGACGACGTCAAGGCGTCGGCGCAGCTGCTCACGGGGTTCACGGTCGCCGTCGGCAACGGGTACGACGCCGCCTACGACTCGACCCGGCACCACGTCGGCCCCGTGACGGTCATGGGCAGGACGTTCCCGAACGCCTCTGGCGACGGGCGGGCCGAGCTGAGGAACTACCTCGACTGGCTCGCGACGCGCGACGCCACCGCGACCCGCATCGCGCGCAGGCTGTGCACGCGGTTCGTCTCCGACGATCCCCCGCAGAGCATCGTCGACGCGGTCAAGGCGACGTACCTGAGCTCGGGCACCGACGTGAAGGCGTGCCTGCGCACCCTCGTCGCGCACGACGCCTTCAAGGCCGCCGTCCTGCAGAAGGCGCGGACCCCGATCGAGGACGTCATCGCCGTCGAGCGGGCGTGCGACATCGTCCCGACGGGCGCCGGCAAGGACACCCGGATGTCCGCGGTGTCCTGGTACTGCTCATGGACCGGGCAGTCGCCCTACGCGTGGCCGCGCCCCGACGGCTTCCCGGAGCGGTCCGACACGTACCTCTCGCCGGCACGGCTGCTGCGCACCTGGACCACCCACACGTGGACGGCCAACGTGGGCGGCGCCGTCACGGCCGCGACCCGGCCCGCGATCCACAGCCTCATCCCCCCGGTGTGGCCGCTCGCGCTGAGCGACCTCGTGCACCAGCAGTCGGTCATGCTGACGGGTCGCCGCGCCAGCGACGGGACGGTCGCCGCGGCGGCGACGCTCCTGGGCCGGTCGCCGAGCTACATCCTCGACGACTGGTACCGCGGACGGACCAAGGACATCGGATGGCTCATCACGCTCGTGCGATCGGCGATCCTCAACGCCCCGGAGGCGATGCTGCGATGACCGATCCCCTGGGCCCCGACCGGCACGACGCCTCCTGCGCCGAGTACGGCGTGACGCGGCGCAACCTGCTTCGCTCCGCCGGACTGATCGGCATGGCGGGCGTGGCCACGTCCATGTTCGGTGACGTGCTCACCTCGACCGCCTACGGCGCGACGAACGGCAACGTCCTGGTCGTGCTGTCCCTGCGCGGCGGCGCCGACGGCATGTCGATGATGGTGCCGCACGCCGAGTCCGCGTTCTACGCCGCGCGCCCCAACATCGCCGACAACCTCAAGGCGCCCTCGCTGCTGTTCGCCGACGACCAGTTCGGGCTGCACCCGTCGTTCGAGCCGCTGACCTCCCTGTGGAACGCGGGCCAGCTGGCCGCGATCCACGCCGTCGGCCTGCCGACCCCGAACCGCTCCCACTTCGAGGCGATGGAGCTCGTCGAGGACGCCGACCCGGGCTCGTCGGAGCGGATCGGCTGGCTCAACCGGATGATCGGGGGCTTCGCCGGGAACGACCTGTTCGACGGCGTCCAGGTGGGCACGTCGATCATGCCGACGTCGCTCATCGGCCCCGAGGCGTCGTTCGCGACGAACGACTTCACGTCGCTGACGGTGCCGTGGGGCACGGACACGACCCTCGGCCCGCGCAGCCGGACCGCGCTGGCCGCCCTCTACGCCGACGCCGGCACCGTCATCGGCTCGGCCGGCCGGGAGGCGCTCGCCCTGGACGAGCGCGCCGGGGTCGTCGCGGCGCAGGAGAAGGCCGGCGCCCAGAACGACGCGAAGTACCCCGGCGGCGACCTGTCCAACGCCCTCAAGAGCTCCGCCGCGCTGATCCGCTCGGGCGTCGGCGCGCGGGCCATCGCCGTCGACTTCGGCGGCTGGGACCACCACGTCGACATCAAGGGCCGGATCAGCAACCAGATCAGCACGATGGCCCGGAACATCGCCGCGTTCCTCACCGACCTGGGTCCCGACCGCTCCCGCGTGACGATCGTGACGCTGAGCGAGTTCGGCCGGCGGCTCGCCCAGAACGGCGCCGCCGGGCTCGACCACGGCTACGGCAATGCCGTGTTCGTCCTCGGCGCCGGCGTCAAGGGCGGCTACTACGCGAACTGGCCGACCCTGGGCTCGGGAGCGACGGTCGACGGGGACCTGAAGGTCACGACCGACTACCGCAGCGTGCTGTCGGAGATCCTCGCGGCGCGGTTCCCGGAGGTGGGCATCGGCACGGTCTTCCCGGGCCTCACGCGCACGTCACTGGGCTTCATGGCCTGAGTCGGCATCGGCGGGCCCGCCGGGCGGCGTGCTCAGGTCGGGAACGCACGGACGCGGCGACCGCTCACCTCGTCGGCCGAGATCGCGATGTGCACGCCGTTCCCACCGCCGGCCCACGAGTTCGGCAACCGCCCGGAGAACTCCGCGAGCTGCGCCTCGTCGGCGATCGTCGCCGTGCCGCGGACCGTGACGCTCCAGCCGGTCTGGTACATGTCGTCGTGGTGGTCGGCCTCGAAGATGAAGGGGCCGTCGATGATCGTCGAGAGGCCCGATGACGCCGTCGTCCGGATCAGCACGATCCCGTCGGCGTACGCGTAGTTGACCGGGAGGAGCTCCAGCCGGCCGTCCCCCTGGAACGCGATGCGTCCGAAGCGACCCACCGACAGCAGCTCGCGGCACTCGTCGTCGTCCAGCTCCTGGATGGTTCCGGTGCTCATGCCTCCATTGTGCACGGCGCGGCGGCGATACGGTGAGCCCATGGAGCCCGTGACACCCCCGCCCACGAACCCGCTGCGCAGTCCGTGGCTGATCGCCTTCGGCGTGGTCGTCGTCGCCCACCTGGCCGTGCTGCTCGCCGACCCGGCCGAGAGCTCCGCGGGCTGGTGGCTCGCGCTCGTGACGAAGTGCCTCATCGCGCCGCTGCTGACGGTGTGGGTGTACGAGCAGCACGGACCTCCCGCGCTCGTGCTCGCGCTCGTCTTCTGCTTCTTCGGCGACCTGTTCCTGGAGTTCGACGCGACCTTCCTGCCCGGCATGGCGGCGTTCGCCGCCGCGCACGTGTGCTTCGTGACGTTCTTCGTCCGGCGTGGGGCTTTGGACGCGCTGCGACGCCGGCCGTGGATCCCCGCGGTGCTGCTGCTCGCGGCCGTCGGTCTGCTCGTGTGGGTGTGGGGCGGCCTGGACGCCGGCCTGCGCGGCCCGGTCGTCGTCTACGCCCTGCTGCTGTCGGCGACCGCCGCCACCGCCCTCGCGGTCGACGCCCGCGCCGGTGTCGGCGGGCTGCTGTTCCTCTTCAGCGACGCGCTGATCGCGCTCGGCATCGCCGACCGGCTGCCGGAGGACTCGGTCGTCCGCAACCTCGCCGTGATGCTCACCTACAGCCTCGCGCTGTTCTTCCTGGCCACCGCGATCGTGCAGAAGGAGGCCCGCACGAAGGAGGTCGGCTGGGACCCGACGCGACCCACCGACTGCTGGCCGACCCTCCCCCGGAAGGCCTCGGCATGAGCACGCGAGTGACGGTCGCGGACCTGACCTTCGACGTCGCGGTCTCGGGGCCCGAGGACGGCGAGCCGGTCGTCCTGCTGCACGGCTGGCCGCAGGACGGTCGCTCGTGGACGGCGGTCGCCGAGCAGCTCGCCGCCGCCGGCCTGCGGACGATCGTGCCCGACCAGCGCGGCTACAGCCCCGGCGCGAGCCCCGACGGCGTCGAGAACTACGGCACGGGCACCCTCGCCGAGGACGTCGTCGCGATCGCGGCGGCGCTCGGACACGAGACGTTCCACCTCGTGGGCCACGACTGGGGCGCGGCGGTCGCGTGGGTCGTCGCCGCCCGTCACGGCGAGCGCCTGCGCTCCCTGACGGCGGTGTCGGTGCCCCACCTGGCCGCCTACGGCGAGGCGCTCGCGGTCGACGAGGACGCCCAGCGCCGGGCCACCTACATCGGCCTGCTGCGCCAGCCGGGCAAGGCCGAGGAGGTGCTGCTCGAGAACGACGGCGCACGGCTCCGCGCGATGTACGGCGGCAGCGTGCCGGCCGCCGAGGAGGACGCGTACGTCGATCGCTTCAGCCGTCCGGGCGCGCTGACCACGACGCTGAACTGGTACCGGGCGATGGGTGCCGACCTCGCGTCCACCCCGCCCGTGGCGGTGCCGACGACGTTCGTGTGGGGCAACGACGACCTCGCGATCGCCCGCTACGGGGCCGAGCGCTGCGCCGACCACGTCACGGGCGACTACCGGTTCGTCGAGGTGGAGGACGGCCACTGGCTCCCGGACACCCAGCCGGACCTGCTGGTCCGCGAGATCCTGGCGCGGGTGCGCGGCTGACGGAGTCGCCGCACCCCGAACCGGGGCATGATGAGGCCATGAGCGATCCGCGCGCCGGACAGCCGGCAGGACCCAGCGACCTCGTCGACCTCTCGCACCTCGTCACGGCGTACTACACGCTGCGGCCGGACCCGTCGGTCGTGGAGCAGCAGGTCGCGTTCGGCACGAGCGGCCACCGCGGCTCCGCGCTCAAGACCGCGTTCAACGAGGACCACATCGTCGCGACGACCCAGGCCATCTGCGAGTACCGGCGGTCGCAGGGCTTCGACGGACCACTGTTCATCGGCCGCGACACCCACGCGCTGTCGGAGCCGGCGTGGGCCTCGGCGCTCGAGGTGCTCGTGGCCAACGACGTCGACGTGCTCGTCGACGACCGCGACGGCTACACGCCCACCCCCGCGGTCTCGCACGCGATCATCCGCGCCAACCGCGGCAAGGACCCGGTCACCGGGTCGGGGCTGGCCGACGGCATCGTCGTGACCCCCTCGCACAACCCGCCGGCCGACGGCGGCTTCAAGTACAACCCGCCACACGGCGGACCGGCCGACAGCGACGCCACCTCCGTCATCGCCGCCCGCGCGAACGAGCTGATCGTCGGCGGCCTGCGCGACGTCAGGCGGATCCCGTTCTCGCGGGCCCGCGCCGCGTGCCGCCCCTACGACTTCCTCGGCACGTACGTCGACGATCTGCCCGACATCATCGACATCGCCGCGATCAAGGCGGCCGGCGTGCGCATCGGGGCCGACCCGCTCGGCGGCGCGAGCGTCGCCTACTGGGGCGAGATCGGCGAGCGCCACGGCCTCGACCTGACCGTCGTGAACCCGCTCGTCGACGGCACCTTCCGGTTCATGACGCTCGACTGGGACGGCAAGATCCGCATGGACTGCTCGTCACCGAACGCGATGGCGTCCCTCATCGCGCAGCGCGACCGGTACGACGTCGCGACCGGCAACGACGCCGACTCGGACCGGCACGGCATCGTCACCCCCGATGCGGGGCTGATGAACCCGAACCACTTCCTCGCCGTCGCGATCTCCCACCTGTACGGCGGCGCCCGCCCGCAGTGGCCCACCGACGTCCAGATCGGCAAGACGCTCGTGTCGTCGTCGATGATCGACCGGGTCGCCGCCGAGGTCGGCAAGCCACTCGTGGAGGTCCCCGTCGGATTCAAGTGGTTCGTGCCGGGGCTGATCGACGGCACCCTCGGCTTCGGCGGCGAGGAGTCCGCCGGCGCCTCGTTCCTGCGTCAGGGCGGCGGCGTGTGGACGACCGACAAGGACGGCATCATCCTGGCGCTGCTGGCCTCGGAGATCATCGCGACGACGGGCAGGACGCCGAGCGTGATCTACCGCGAGCTGGTCGAGCGCCACGGCGATCCGGCCTACGCGCGCATCGACGCACCGGCGAGCCGCGAGCAGAAGGCCCGGCTGGGCGCACTGAGTGCTGCCGACGTCACCGCGACCGAGCTGGCCGGCGAGCCGATCACGGCCGTGCTGACCGAGGCGCCCGGCAACGGCGCGAAGATCGGCGGCGTCAAGGTGACGACCGAGTCGGCATGGTTCGCGGCCCGCCCCTCGGGCACCGAGGACGTCTACAAGATCTACGCCGAGTCGTTCCGCGGACCCGACCACCTCGCCGAGGTCCAGTCCGCGGCGAAGGACCTCGTCGACGCGACGCTGGCCTGAGCGCTGGCAGTGACGTTCGAGGGGTGAAATCCGCGATTTCACCCCTCGAACGTCACTGCCAGCGGGCCTCGGTCAGGCGAAGGGCCAGTTGCGGCCCGGCATCGTGAGGTTCTTGCCGAGCTCGTGGGCGCGGCGGTTCCACTCCATCGTCCGGGCGGCGATCCAGTAGCGCTGCTGGGCCATCAGCATGCCCAGGGTCGAGCCGACGGCCTCGGGGAAGGTCTTGCCGAGCGTGATCGCGATCTCGCGGGCCGCGCGCGCGTCGTGCGCCGCGTCGTGGGCCTTGTCGAGCCGCACCCCGTAGTGCGCGGCGACGTCGGAGAGCCGGCGCTGGCCCGTGCGGTCGCGGTCGACGCCCCAGTCGATGACGAACGGGTCGACCACGAGCAGGCTGTCCCAGTCGGGCTGCGGCAGGCCGTGGCGGTCGGCCTCGGCGCGCAGCAGGGTGAGGTCGAAGGCCGCGTTGTAGACGACGAGCCCGATCTTGCGCTCCACGAGGTCGTCGACCCACGCCAGCACGGGCCGCAGCGCCTGCGCCGACACCGGGGACGAGGCGAGGTCGGAGGCCGTGATGCCGTGGATGTCCGCCGAGGATTCCGGGATCGGGACGCCCGGGTTCACCATGCCCATCAGGTCGCCGCCCACGTCGGACAGCGCCGCGAAGCTGAGGATGCGGTCGCGGCGCGGGTCCAGGCCCGTGGTCTCGAAGTCGAGCGACGCGATCGGCTGGCGGTACCAGGCCGTCAGGTCCTCCCGCGGCGGCAGCACGTTCTTCGCGCGTCGTCCCGTGCCGGCCCGGGCGGGGTCCGGTGTCGGGTTGGCGGACGCTTCAGGCATGGGGTGGTTCCTCTCGATCGTCAGTGTTCGCCGTGGTCGGCCCCGCATCCGCCTGCGCGTCCCGCTCCGCCAACTGCCCCTTGAGCTCGCCGACCTGCGACTTCCTGCGCCGCGACCGCGCCAGCGTGACGATCAGCAGCAGCGCGAGGGCCACGCCGGCGATCGCGCCGAACAGGGTCGCCCACTGGAATCCGGGCGCTTGCGCGACGAGCGTGATCCACGCCGCGTCCGATGCGCTGTTGTCGCCGAGCGTGATCGCGAGCGTCAGCAGGTTCGGGATCGCCAGCAGCACCGCGACCAGGACCAGGACGACCTTCCACGGCCATTTCAGGAAGGGGCGTCGGACCTGCCACAACAGCAGCAGGGGAAGGAAGCTGAACACGAATCCGTAGAACAGGCCCCAGAAGACGCCTGCCGACATCCGGTTCTCGACCTGTCCGGCGACCCGCTGGGCCCACCAGCGCGGCAGCGCCGCGGCCAGGATCTGGTACACGATGAAGAGCACGACCAGGAGCACGAGTCCGACCACGAGACGGCGGACCCAGACGTCGGCTCCGGACCTCGCGGGGGGACCGACCTCGGGTGGCTGACCGGCGGAGGGAGAGTTCGCGGGGTCGGCCATGGGGCCCATTGTGACACCTGACCCGAGCCCTCGACAGGGCCTGCTCCGCTAGGGTTGGGCCAAGCCCATGCTCCTCCTCGTCGCGCTGCACTTTCTCGCCGCGGCGACGTCCCCTGTGCTCGTCCGCATGCTGGATCGGCGTGCCTTCTGGGTGCTCGCGATGGCCCCCGCGGTGTCCTTCGCGTGGCTGCTGGGACCGGTCTCGCGGGCCACCGAGGGCGATCCGACGTTCGAGCACTGGTCGTGGATCCCCGCGATCGGACTCGACCTCGACTTCACGGTCAACGCCCTCAGCGGCATCCTCGCGCTGCTGGTCACCGGCGTCGGCGCGCTCGTGCTCGTCTACTGCGCGTGGTACTTCCGTCCGCACGATCCCGAGCTGTGGCGGTTCTCCGGCGTCCTCACCGGATTCGCCGGGGCGATGCTGGGTCTCGTCCTGGCCGACAACGTCTACGTGCTCTACGTGTTCTGGGAGCTGACGACCGTCCTGTCGTTCCTGCTCATCGGCCACAATCCGGAGCGCCGGGCCAACCGCCGCGCCGCCATGAACGCGCTGATCGTCACGACGTTCGGCGGCCTGGCGATGCTCGTGGGCCTCATCGGTCTGCACACGCTCAGCGGCACCGCGCGGATCAGCGAGATCCTCGCCTCACCGCCCGAGCCCGGCGCGGCGCTCACGGCGTCGATCTGCCTCGTCCTGGTCGGCGCCCTCTCGAAGTCGGCCCTGCTGCCGTTCCACTTCTGGCTGCCCGGCGCGATGGCGGCGCCCACCCCCGTCAGCGCCTACCTGCACGCGGCCGCGATGGTGAAGGCCGGCGTCTACCTCGTGGCGCTGCTCGCGCCGGTCTTCGCGGCGACCCCGGGCTGGCGACCCGTCCTCGTGGGCTTCGGCATCGCCACGATGCTGCTCGGCGGGCTGCGCGCCCTGCGCCAGTACGACATCAAGCTGCTGCTCGCGTACGGCACCGTGAGCCAGCTCGGCTTCCTCGTCGCCGTCGTCGGCATCGGCACGCGCTCGGCCGCATTCGCCGGGCTCGCGCTCGTGTGCGCGCATGCGCTGTTCAAGTCCGCGCTGTTCCTCGTCGTCGGCATCATCGACCGGTCCGTCGGCACGCGCGACCTGCGCGAGCTGTCGGGGATGCGCACGGCCCGGCCCGTCCTGTTCGCCACGGCCGTCGTCGCCGCGGCCTCGATGGCCGGGCTGCCGCCGCTGTTCGGGTTCACGGCCAAGGAGTCCGCGTTCGCCGCCTTCCTCGACCTCGACGCCGACCTCGGCTGGGCCGGCTGGGGCACGGCCGCGCTGGTCGGGATCGTCCTCGGCTCGATCCTCACGATGGCGTACTCGGCGCGGTTCGTGTGGGGTGCCTTCGCCGACAAGCCGGGGGTCGAGGCGTGCTCGCCGCGCGTGTTCTCGCCGGGCTTCGTCGCGGTGCCCGCCGTGCTGGCGGCGCTGAGCCTCGTCGCGGGCTTCGCGGGCCGGGCCCTGACCCCGCGGATCGCGACGTATGCCGACCAGTTCCCCGAGGGTGCGCACCATGCGGTGCTGACGCTGTGGCACGGGCTCTCCCCCGCCCTGGCCCTGTCGGTCCTGTGCGTCGTCGCCGGTCTCGCCCTGTTCGTGTGGCGCCGCCCCGTCGCCGCCGTCCAGCACGCCCTCGTCGACCGGCTGCCGCTGCCGGACGCCGAGCGCGGCTACCAGCTCGCGCTGCGCAGCGTCGACCGCCTGGCCGTCGAGGTCACCGGCCGCACGCAGCGCGGCTCGCTGCCGGCGTACCTCGGGATCATCCTGATGACCCTGGTCGTCGTGCCCGGCACCGCGCTCGTCCGGGCGTGGGAGCGACCTGACGTGCTCCTGGCCGACAACGCGCTGCAGGTCGTCGCCGGCTCGCTCATGATCGCCGCAGCCGTCATGACCGTGCGCTCGCGGCGTCGCCTGCGGGCCGTCCTGCTGCTCGGCGTCACGGGCTACGGCACCGCGATCCTGTTCGTCGCGCACGGCGCCCCCGACCTCGCCCTGACCCAGTCGCTCGTCGAGACCTTCCTGCTCGTCACGTTCGTGCTCGTGCTGCGGCGGCTGCCCCCGTTCTTCTCCGATCGGCCGTTCAACATCGCCCGCTGGTGGCGCGTCGGCGTCGGCACGGGCGTCGGCCTGGCCGTCGCGGGCTTCGCCTTCGTCGCCACGAACGCCCGCGTGCGGTCCCCCATCTCCGAGGACTGGGCCACGCCCGCCTACGAGTACGGCGGCGGCAAGAACATCGTGAACGTCGCTCTCGTCGACATCCGCGCGTGGGACACGATCGGCGAGCTGAGCGTGCTCGTCGTCGCCGCGACCGGTGTCGCCAGCCTCATCTTCCTGCTCACCGACCGCTCGGGCCGCACCGAGCGCCCGCACCGGGTCGTCACGCCCGACTCGAACGCGTGGCTCGCGGCGAACCTGCACGACCAGCGCCGCTCGATCGTGTTCGAGATCGTGACGCGGCTGATCTTCCACACGGTCGTGCTGTTCTCGATCTACCTCATGCTGTCGGGGCACAACGCCCCCGGCGGCGGCTTCGCCGGCGGTCTGCTCGCGGGACTGGCGCTCATGACCCGTTATCTCGCCGGCGGCCGCGAGGAGCTCGACAACGCCGCCCCGATCGACGCCGGCATGGTGCTGGGGCTGGGCCTGGCGACCGCCGCGCTGTCCGGCCTGCTGCCGACGCTGCTCGGCGGCGGGGTCCTGCAGAGCGCGATCGTCGACATCCCGATCCCGCTGCTCGGCGAGCTCCACCTCGTCACGTCCGTCTTCTTCGACATCGGCGTCTACCTCGTCGTCGTCGGCCTGTCGCTCGACGTGCTGCGCAGCCTCGGCAGCGGCATCGACGAGCAGCCCGAGGTTCCGGAGCGGGTGGCGGTATGACGACGAACCTCATGCTCGTCGCCGTCGTCGGCGTCCTGGTCGGCTGCGGCGTGACCCTGATCCTCGAGCGCAGCCTGAGCCGCGTGCTCGTCGGCTTCGTGCTGCTGGGCAACGGTCTCAACGTGCTGTTCCTCGTGGTCTCCGGACCCGCGGGGCGCGCGCCGATCCTCGGTCTCGGTGAGGGAAGGATGGCCGACCCGCTGCCGCAGGCGATGGCCCTGACGGCGATCGTCATCACGCTCGGCACGACCGCGTTCGGGCTCGCGCTGGCCTACCGCGCGTGGCAGCTGACCGGGACCGACGACGTCCAGGACGACGTCGAGGACGACCTGATCCGCCGCCGGGCCGTGCGCGACGAGGTCTCGGCGACGTTCGACGACGTGGTGGGCATCGACGACGAGCTGCCCGACGAGGACTACGAGGACGACGACCCCCAGCCGGCCGAGCAGGTGCGGCCATGACGAGCCTGCTCGACCAGCTCGTGCTGGCCCCCGTGATCCTGCCGCTGCTGGGCGCCGGGCTGTGCCTGGCATTCGGTCGCTTCGCGGCACCGCAGCGGATCATCAGCATCGTCACGCTGCTGCTCGTGACGGCCTCGGCGGCCGTCCTGCTCGTCCGCGCCGACCGCCACGGTCCGCAGGCCTTCAACGTCGGCGGCTGGCCGGCCGACATCGGCATCAGCCTCGTCGCCGACCGGCTCAGCTCGCTGCTGCTGATGATCTCCACGATCGTCACGCTGTGCGTCCTGCTGTACTCGATCGGACAGGGCATCGTCGAGTTCGGGCGGGCCACGCCGCTCTCGGTCTACTACCCGACGTTCCTCGTGCTGAGCGCGGGCGTCTCGAACGCGTTCCTGTCCGGAGACCTGTTCAACCTGTTCGTCGGGTTCGAGGTCCTGCTCGCGTCGTCGTACGTGCTGATCACGCTCGGCGGCACCGAGGCGCGCGTGCGGTCGGGCACGATCTACATCGTCGTCTCGCTCGCCTCGTCGGCCCTGTTCCTCGTCGCGATCGCGTGCGTCTACGCCGCCACCGGAACGGTCAACCTCGCCCAACTCGCCACACGCCTGCCGGAGCTGCCGACGGCGGTCGGCACGATGCTGCAGCTGCTCCTGCTGCTGACGTTCTGCATCAAGGCGGCGGTGTTCCCGTTGTCGGCGTGGCTGCCCGACTCGTACCCGACCGCCCCCGCGCCGGTCACCGCCGTGTTCGCCGGCCTGCTGACCAAGGTCGGCGTCTACGCGATCCTGCGCACGCAGACGCTGCTGTTCCCGACCCACGAGCTGCGCACCCTGCTGCTGTGGGCGTCGGTGCTCACGATGGTCGTCGGCATCCTCGGCGCGGTCGCCCAGTCGGACATCAAACGTGTCCTGTCGTTCACGCTCGTCAGCCACATCGGCTACATGCTGTTCGGCGTGGCGATCGGGTCCGAGCTGGGGATCGCCGGCGCGATCTTCTACATCGTCCACCACATCACCGTGCAGACGACGCTGTTCCTCGTCGCGGGCCTCATCGAGTACCGGTCGGGCACGACGAACCTCGACCGGCTCGGCGGCCTGGCGCGCGCCGCCCCGGCACTGGCCGTCCTGTTCTTCGTCCCGGCGATGAACCTGGCCGGCATCCCGCCGTTCTCCGGCTTCCTCGGCAAGCTCGCGCTGCTCGAGGCCGGCGTCGAGGCCGGTGACCCGCTCGCGCTGGTCGGCGTGGCGGCCGCCGTCAGCACGAGCCTGCTGACGCTCTACGCCATCGCGAAGACGTGGAACCGCGCGTTCTGGCAGCCGATCGGCGACAAGGAGGACGACACCCCCGTGCCCTTCGGACCGAAGGCGATGGGCGGCTCGCTGCACGGCCGCACCGGCGTCAGCACCATGACCGATCGCCAGACGACGTGGCTCGAGCGCGTCGAGGAGCAGCGGCTGCCCATGCGGATGGCCCTGCCGACGCTCGCGCTGGCGCTCGTCACCGTCGCCCTGACGGTCTTCGCGGCGCCCCTGTTCGCGGTCGCCGAACGGGCCTCGCAGGAGCTGACCGAGCGCACCCCCTACATCGAGGCGGTGCTGGGATGAACGAGGTGCGAAGCCGCTTCCGGCCGTGGAACCTGCCCGTCATCGCGTGGCTGACGTTCGTCTGGCTGCTGCTGTGGGGTGAGGTCACCCGGATCAACCTCGTCGGCGGCATCCTCGTCTCGGCGCTCGTCGTGTGGGTGTTCCCCTTCCCGCGGGTGTCCGTGCACGGCACGGTCAGGCCGTGGTCGGCCGTCGTGCTCGTGGCGGTGTTCCTGTACGAACTCGTCGTCGCCAGCTTCCACGTCGCGTGGCTCGCGGTCCGGCCCGCGAGGCCGCCGGCCAGTGCCGTCATCCGGATCGACCTCGTCAGCCGGTCCGAGCTGCTGCAGGTGCTGACCGGCGAGCTCATCTCCCTCGTGCCCGGCTCGCTGCTGATCGAGCTGGACTCACCCGGCCGGCGCCTGTGGCTCCACGTGCTCGAGGCCGACACCCCCGAGCAGATCGCGGTGGCCCGACGCCAGGCGCGCATGCAGGAGCACCGCCTGCTCGCGGCCTTCGGCGGCCCCGAGGAGCTCGAGGAATCGACGCGACGACTGCAGGAGGTCGTGACATGACGTTCGTGGGCGTGGCGTGCGCCGTGCTGCTCGGCCTGACGGGGCTGCTGTGCCTCGTCCGGATCGTGCGTGGTCCGACGATGCTGGACCGCACGGTCGCGACGGACGTGTTCGTGGCGGCGTGCGTGGGCGCGATCGGCGTCGAGGCGGCGATCAGCCGGCACAGCACGACGCTGCCGATCCTCGTGTCGCTGGCGCTGATCGCGTTCCTCGGGTCGGTCAGCGTCGCCCGGTACGCACCCCAGCAGGGTCCCCACGGTCCGACGGAGGACGACCGATGATCGACGTCGTCGCCGGCTTCCTGCTGGTCCTGGGTGCGGCCTTCGCCTTCGTCGCCGCCGTGGGCGTGGTCCGGTTCCCCGACGTGCTCGCGCGCATGCACTCGGCCACGAAGCCGCAGACGCTCGGCCTGCTGCTGATCCTCGGCGGGCTGGCGCTGCGGAGCGACTCGGTCGGCGACCTGACGCTCATCGCGATCGTCGCCATGTTCCAGCTGCTGACGGCTCCGGTCTCGGCGCACATGGTCGGCCGCGCCGCCTTCCGCACGGGCCAGGTCGACCACTCGGCCCTCACGGTCGACGAGTCGGACTGACCTGACGCCGGCCGCCCCGCGCGGGACTAGAGTCGGAGCATGATCCGCCTGCTCATCCGCGCCGCCGTGTTCGTCGTCTCGGCCGCCGTGGGGGTCCTCGTCGCCGACTGGGTCCTGGACGACTTCAGCGTGACCGCGTCGGGATTCATCATCACGATCGCGATCTTCGCGCTCGCCCAGACGCTCCTGCAGCCGTTCGTGTTCCGGGTCGTGCGACGCAATGCCGAGGCCTTCCTCGGCGGCGTCGGCATCGTCTCGACCCTCGTCGCACTGTTCGTCGCCACGTGGTTCGGCGACGCCATCACGATCAACGGTGCGGGCACGTGGCTCCTCGCTGCGGTGATCATCTGGTTCGCCGCGGCGCTCGCCTCGTTCCTGCTGCCGTTCCTGCTCGTGAAGGCCGGCGTCCAGGAGGCTCGCGAGCGCAGGAACGACGGCTCACCGCTCTGAGCGGCCCGCCACGCAGGTCGGGCCGCTCAGCGGCGACTCACGTGCGCGAGTACCTCACCCACGGGGTGAACGCGTTCTGGTACGGCAGGTGATCGACCAGCGCCGGCGTCAGCTCGACGAAGCCGGTGTCGTCGATGTAACCGGACTGGATGCTGCGGACGTTCACGCGGACCTTCTTCGGGTGGTACAGGCAGCCCTTCTTCGGCGTGATCGCGATCGTGATCTTGCCGTGTGCGAGGTCGTACCGCTCGCGCACCGTCTTGCCGCACGTGCCGGGAGTCGGGTAGGTCTGCCAGCTGCGGCGATGCTTCGTGGAGCCCTTGAGCGCCCGGAAGCCGCCGTCGCCGGGGATGCCGACCTCCTCGGCGAACTCGGCCCCGGGCGACGAGGCCTTCGTGTCGAGCAGCAGGCGGAACTCGCCGACCGGGGTGGAGGCACCCTCCCAGTCGACCGACTTCATCCGCACCGTGATCCGCAGGCCCTTGGCGTTGTTGACCACCGTGACCCGGTGCAGGTCGAAGGCGCTCGCTCCACCGCCCAGGGGATCGGGCGTCGTGGTTTCGCGGGCCTCGGCGGCCGGCGCGGCGCCGACCAGACCCACGCCGAGCGCGAGGGACAGGACGACGCCGCGCAGGTACGGGCGTTTCGTGGTGGTTCGATACCGGGGCATGGTCTTCTCCAACTGTCGTGAGCCACTGGGTCGCTCATGGAGAGACACGGGCGGACGAATCCGTACCCGCGAGCCCCGGTCCGCTGGCCTCCGCTCAGTCCTCGAGGTCGACGACGACGGGCGCGTGGTCGCTCGCGCCCTTGCCCTTGCGCTCCTCGCGGTCGATCCACGCGCCCTTCGTCCGCGCGGCCAGCGCCGGCGAGCCGAGCACGAAGTCGATCCGCATCCCCTGTCGCTTCGGGAAGCGCAGCTGCGTGTAGTCCCAGTACGTGAAGACGCCGGGTCCGGGGGTGTGCGGCCGGACGACGTCGGTGAACCCGGAGTCGACGACCGCCTCGAACGCGGCCCGCTCGGGCGCCGACGTGTGGGTCTTGCCGACGAAGAACTCGGGGTCCCAGACGTCGTCGTCGGTGGGCGCGATGTTCCAGTCGCCGGTCAGCGCGATCTGGGCGTCGGGCTCCTTCTCGAGCCACTGCGCCCCGGCCGCACGCAGCCGCGCGAGCCAGTCGAGCTTGTAGGCGTAGTGCTCGTGGTCGAGGTCGCGGCCGTTCGGGACGTAGAGACTCCACATCCGCACGCCCCCGCACGTCGCGCCCACGGCCCGCGGCTCGAGCACCTCGGCGAACTGTGGCTGGTCGTCGGCGAACGACGACGCGACGTCCTCCAGGCCGACCCGCGACAGTATCGCGACGCCGTTCCACTGGTTGAGTCCGACGTGCGCGTACTCGTAGCCGAGCGCCGCCAGCTCCAGCCCGGGGAACTGGTCATCGCGACACTTGGTCTCCTGGATGGCCAGCACGTCGACGTCGCTGCGTTCGAGCCAGCCGACGACCCGGTCGATGCGGCTGCGGATGGAGTTGACGTTCCAGGTCGCAATCCGCATCAGAAGTCGACCCGCAAGGGGTACGCGGCCTCGCCGTCTGAGCCGGTGTTGACACCGAGCACGTGGTGCAGCTCGATCTCGTTGCGCTCGAACGCGATGCGCGAGCCGGCCATGTACAGACCCCACACCTTGGCGCGGCCGAGCGTGACCTCGCCGAGCGCCTCGTCCCAGTTGTCGACGAGGTTCTGGCACCAGCCCTGCAGCGTCAACGCGTAGTGCTCGCGCAGGTTCTCCATGTGACGGACCTCGAAGCCGGAGTTCTGCATCGCCACGATGATCGTGCCGACACCGGTCAGCTCGCCGTCGGGGAACACGTACCGGTCGATGAACTGGCCCGCGGTGGCCTTGCCCTTGTTGTCGGGGCGCGTGATGCAGTGGTTGAGCATCCGGCCGCCGACCTTGACCTTGCTGCGCGCGAAGGCGAAGTAGTCGCCGTAGTTCCTGACGCCGATGTGCTCGGTCATGCCGATCGAGCTGATGGCGTCGAACTCACCCTCGGGGACGTCGCGGTAGTCGCTGAAGCGCACCTCGGCGAGGTCGGACAGGCCCTGCCGGGCGATCTCGGCCTGCGCCCACGACGCCTGCTCGCGCGAGAGCGTCACGCCGAGCGCCTTCACGCCGTAGTGCTTCGCGGCGTGGCGGACCATGCCGCCCCAGCCGCAGCCCAGGTCGAGCAGCCGGTCGCCCGGCTTGAGCCCGAGCTTGCGGCAGACGAGGTCGTACTTCTCGAACTGCGCGTCCTCGAGCGAGGAGTCCTGCTTCGGGTAGACGGCGCACGTGTACGTCATCGACGGGCCGAGCACGAGCTCGTAGAACCGGTTCGAGACGTCGTAGTGGTGGTGGATCGCCTCGGCGTCGCGGCCCTTCGTGTGCCGCAGGCCCTCGAGGGCGCGGCGCCACTTGGGCAGGTGCTCCTCGGCCGGGGGCGGCGGCGGCTTGAGGTTGCTGAAGCCCAGGCTGCGCAGGATCTGCACCATCTCGGCGGCGGACGGCACCTTGAACCGCAGGTGGTTGAGCAGCACGAGCATCGCGTCGTACGGGTCGCCCGGATGGACGCCCTGGACCTCGAGGTCGCCGGACACGTAGGCGCGGGCGAACCCGAGGTCGCCGGGCGCGGTCATCAGGTAGGACAGGGCGCGCTCGTTCAGCAGCCGCAGCCTGATCGTCGAGTCCTCCGGACCGAGCGAACTTCCGTCGTAGGCCTCGAACCGGATGGGTAGGTCGTCGCGCAGGAGCCTTCCGAACGCCTGGGCGATCGTCAGCCGGGTGTCGGTCGCGATGCTCATGTATTCCTCACCGCCTTGTCGTAAAGAGTGCTGAGTCGTGAATCGGGGTCGTAGGTCGAGCGCAGCCGGTCGAGACCGGCCGTGTCGTAAAGGGAGTCGAAGGTCTCGCGGTCGTAGAAGGCCTCGGAGTACAGCGACTTGTGGCCGCCGAGCCGGGTGACCTCCAGCTCGACCTTGCGGTTGACTGCGCCCGGGGGCGAGTCGGCGGGCACGATCACGGTGCCCCAGAAGCCGACGTTGACGTACACGTCGCCCGGGTGCAGCGGATACGTCGGCCAGGCCTGACTCGTGCGCAGGGGGCACAGCCACACCGGACGCATGCCGACCTCGCGGTCGAACCACGTCAGGTAGTCGTCGAGCCGGTCGAGCGGGACCTCGATGTCCTGGATCACGCGCTCGCGGGCCGGGACGCCCTTGAGGCGGTCGAGCACCTTGCTGATGCCCACCTTCGTGTCCAGGCCGACGATCTTGTGGAAGACGTCGCTGCGCCGGAATCGGCGCGGCCAGACCCGGCGGACGTACGGGTTCTGGGCGCCGAACGCGCCGGAGCACCAGAACCAGTCGGTGTCCCAGCGCCACAGGTAGTCGTGCATCGTGAGGACGTCCTCACGGCGGGTCTGGATCGACCGGAAGTAGACGTCCTGGCCCGTGTAGTCGCTCGTGGGCAGGTCGTTGTCGACGAACTGCGCGAGGGTCAGGTAGACCTCGTCGGGGCTGAAGGCGGTGCCGTCGACGGCGTCCACCGCGATGTCGTCCCAGCGACCGGACTCGGCGATCTCGGCGATCGCCTTGGCGACGGCGGAGCCGCTCTCGAACCGGACGTGCCGCAGGTGCACCCGGCTCGGCGCGACCTCGAGCGAGATCCTGAGTCGCACGGTGTAGCCGAGGCTGCCGTAGGAGTTGGGGAACGCGGCGAACAGGTCGGCGTGCTCGTTGTCGGGCGTGGCGGTGACGATCTCGCCCGAGCCGGTGAGGATGTCCATCTCCAGGACCGCCTCGTGGGGCAGGCCCAGGCGCAGCGACGTCGACTCGATGCCCAGGCCGGTCACCGCGCCGCCGAGGGTGATCGTGCGCAGCTGCGGCACGACCGACGGGACGAGGCCCTCGGCGAGCGTCTCGTCGACGAGTCGCTCGTACGTGCACATGCCCTGGACGTCGGCCGTGCGGGCCACGCGATCGATCGCGATGACGCCGTCGAGGCCCGTGACGTCGAGGCCGGGTCCCGTGTGCTCGCTACGGGGGCGGAACAGGTTGGAGGTCTTCTTCGCGAGGCGCACGCGCGCTCCGGGTGCGATCGCCGCGTAGGAGGCACGGAGGGTTTCGACGGCTCGCTCGTGCTGTGTCCAACCCTGCATAGACGCAGGCTATCCCTGCGCGCTCGCGGCGACGACCCAGACCAGCACCTCGGCGAGTTCCCGTGCCGTGATTCGCACCACCGTCGGGCCGGCCGAGCGCAGCTGGTCGCCCGGCTCGAGCACGAATCCGGCGGCTTCGACCGTGCCGCGCGTCACGTGGGCGAGCAGGCCGTGCGGCGCGTCGACCTCGATCGGGACTCCGGGTGCGGGACGGGCCACGAGCAGTCTCGCCTCGGCGTCCACCGACACCGTCGGGTGGAGCCCGGGACCCTCGGGCACGGCGACCTGGGCGTAGTCGGGCGCGTCCCAGTTCCTGCTGCGCAGCATCATCTGGACGAACTGCAGCGGCTCACGGTCGCTGGCGTTCCGCTCGGCGTGCGTCACGCCGCGACCGGCGCTCAGCCGCTGGGCGACACCGGGCGTGATCGTGCCGTGGTGACCCGTCGAGTCCTCGTGGTCCAGGGCACCGGAGAGCACCCACGTCACGATCTCGACGTCGGCGTGGTGGTGCTCGTCGTAGCCGCCGCCGGAGCCCACGTGCTCCTCGTTGATCGCGACGATCGGCCCGAAGCCGACGTTGTCCGGGTCGTAGTGCCGCCCGTAGGAGAAGGAGTGCCACGTCCGCGTCGTGTCGCCCTCGGTCAGGTAGCGCTCCGCCGCTCGCCTCACGCTCATGCGTACCCCAGCTCGTGCAGTCGGTCGTCGTCGATGCCGAAGAAGTGCGCGATCTCGTGGACCACGGTGATGCGGACCTCCTCGACGACGTCCTCCTCGGTGTCGCAGATCGCCAGCGTCGGGTTCCGGTAGACGAAGATCCGGTCGGGCACGACGCCCGCGTACGTCGAGTCGCGCTCGGTCAGCGGGATCCCGTCGTACAGGCCGAGCAGGTGCGGGTCGTCCGGCGGTGCCTCGTCCTCGATGAACAGGACGACGTTGTCGAGCAGGTCCGTCAACTGGTCGGGCACGTCCGCGAGCGCCGCCGTCACCAGTTCCTCGAACCGGTCGGGGTCCACCTCGATCACGCGTCGAGTCTAGGTGCCCGGGGGTACGGATCTTGAGGCGTTTGGGTGGCCCAGGCCACCCGAAGGCCTCAAGATCCGTGCCTCCCGCGGTGGCTTATGCTGGTCGGGCTGCTTGCCCCCTTCGTCTAGCGGCCTAGGACGCCGCCCTTTCAAGGCGGTAGCGCGGGTTCGAATCCCGTAGGGGGTACCACTCGATCCACCACCGCCGCACCGTGCGCCTAGCCGGCAGTCCGCGGAGGCGAGCCCAGGTCCGCGAGGTCGATCCCCCGCTCCGGGAGCGTGGTCACCTCCTCGACGATGCCCTCGAATCCGCCCGTCGACTCCGCGAGAGCGGCGAGGTTCGCCGGCGCGTAGCCGTCCTGCAGGTGGGCGACCGCGCTGCTCGCGACCCGCACGGACAACGCGCGCTCGTGGGTGAGGCGGCGCAACCCTGAGCTGAACGCGCCGGACGACGCGTCCCGGCGGAGCCGCATCTTCGCCCTCAGGTACAGGTTGTCCGCGCGGTACATCGCGCTCAGCGGATCGTGCCGGACGGGGTCGGACCCGCTCGCGACGTAGTGGCCGAGCAGCGGCGCGTCGAAGACGAGACCGGCCTCGTGCGCCTCGCGCGCCATCCACAGCAGCGCGGTGTCGGAGAGCCCGGTCTCGCGGTAGCCGCCGCCGACGTCGGAGTGCGCGCCCTCGAACCACACCTGCTTGACCCGCCCGTCCTCGGTCGGGACCCCACCCTCGGGCGCCTCCCACAGCGTGGGCGCGAACTTCAGCCGGGTCTCGTCGATCGCGAGCGCATGCCGGGCGCGCAGGACCCGGGCGCCCAGCTGGACGTCGTGGAAGCGCGGGGCCAGCCGGTGGAACCCGGGCACCCCGAGGGCTCCCACCGTGTCGAAGACGCCGAGGAACGTCACGGGCGCGGCGTGGCAGTGGTCGCGGCGGAACTCCTCCACGCCCGCCCCGAACGCACCCGCACGCGGGTCGGTGCGCTGGTAGAGCGCGACCGCCGCGGGCAGCTTCTCCTCCACGAGCGCGACCTTGGTGAGCAGCCCGGAGCGCCCGATCATGCCGGCCACCGAGCGTGCCGTGTAGGCGCCGCGACTGAAGCCGAGGATGAAGATCTCGTCGCCGGGCTCGTAGTTCTGCGCGAGGAACCGGTAGCAGGCGACGACGTTGTGGAACAGCCCGAAGCCGAACGCCCCGCCCAGGATCCGGTCCGCCCGGTAGCTGCCGGCACCCACGCCACTGACGTAGTACACGAGCTGGTGCACGTCCCCGCAGCGCGCAGGATCGCTCTGCACCGTGCGGGCGAGCTTCTCGACGTTCGTGATGGTCTCGTTGTCCGGCTTGTTCCACGTCCCGTCGCAGCACACGACCAAGCGCTTCATGACTCATGCTGACAAATCCCGGGGCGATGCGCATCGTCCGGTCGGGCCATCTCGGCCGGACGGTTAGACTCGGGCGGCCATGCGCCACAGACCCTCCTCGCCCCTCGCCACCGCCAGCACCGCCGATCCGGAGAGGACGCGCCCGCCGTGGGCGATCGTGGTCTACTCCGCCGTGACGCTCATCAGCGCTGCTGCCGTCGGTCTCACCGCCACCGACCTCTTCACCCGCCTGACGATGCTCGGCGGGATCCTGGCGTGCGTCATCGCCTGGCAGACGATGCGCGACCCGGTGGTGCTCGCGTGCCTCATGACGATGGTGCTGGCGGCCGTCCTCGGCTGGGGGCTGGACCTCTACGACCGGATCTGGTGGTACGACGACGCCGTCCACTTCCTGTCCTCGTTCGCGGGCGTCACGGCGATCGCCCGCCTGACCCTCCCCCGGTTCCGGGCCGACTCGGCGCTGCTGCTCCTGACCGCCCTGTGGCTCTCGTGGCTGGGCATCGGCTCCCTGTGGGAGATCGCCGAGTGGACGTCCGACCGGCTCACGGGCACGGGCCACTCGCGCGGCTACGCCGACACGATGACCGACATGATCCTGAACTCCGCCGGGTCCGCCCTCGGGGTCTGGGTGACGTGGCGGTGGCTGCGCACGCCGGCCATGGAGCCGCTCGGTCCGGGCGCTGGTTCACCGCGACGATGATCCCCTCGGGGGAAGCCGAAGGCCCGCTCCCGATCGGGAGCGGGCCTTCGCCGTGGTGCCCTCAGCCGCGAACGCGCAGCTTCGTCGAGAGCGTGGAGCCGGACCGGTAGTTCGCGTCACCGAGGTGGGTGACCTTCACGGTCCACGTGCCCTTGGTCAGCTTCGGCAGGGTCACCGACGCCTTCCCGGACTTCACCGTCGCGGTGACGGACTTCGTGCTCGACCCCTTCTTGAGGACGATGCGGACCTTGCCGCCGGCCTTGGCCAGACCGCTCGTCGTCGCGACGGTGACGGTGGCCTTGGCCGACTTCTTGGCGCGGACGGTGCCGACCTTGAAGGTGGGCCGTGCGGCGACGCCCTGGGCGACCGTCAGCTTCGACGATCCGCTGCTGGCCTTGAGGTCGGCGTCGCCGGCGTAGACCACGGTCAGCGCGTACGTCTTCGGCGCCAGCGTCCTCGGCAGCGCGACGGCGGCGGTGCCCGTCGCGTCGACCTTGGCCGAGTAGGCCTTTCCGGACACCGTGACGCTGACCGTTCCGGTCGGCGTCCTGACGCCCGCGACCTTGACCTTGACGCTCGGCGTCGCACCGTACGTCGTGCTCACGGCGGCAGCGGTCAGCGACGACCCGGCCTTGGCGACCGACAGGGCCAGCGGAGACGACTCCGAGGAGCCGTACTTCGCGTCGCCGAGGTACGCGGCGACGAGCGAGTAGTCACCCGCACCGGTCGTGGTCGGCAGGGCGAACGTCGCCGCGCCGTCGGCGATCGTGGACTCCAGCGGCGCACCGCCGAGGCCCGTCAGCCGGACCTTGCCGGTCGCGTCGGCGGGCACCGTCGCGGTGACCGTGCCACCCGCGCCGAACGTCAGCGCGCCCGGGCCGCTGATCCCGGTCGTCGAGGCATCGCCGACGACCGAGAAGTCGACCGTCGCCGAGGAGGCGGCGATGACCTCACCACGGCCGAGGTAGCGGACCGTGAGCGACTTCTGCCCGGCGGTCTGCGCCGGCAGCGTGATCGCCGCGGTGCCGTTGCGCTTGAGGCGCGCCTGGCCGACCTTCGTGTCTCCGTCGAAGACGGCGACGATGCCGCGCGGCTTGCCGACGGTGTCGTTCGCCGCCGCGTCCTGGTTGGCCGTGTTGAGCGAGGCGAACGGCTCGAAGCCGGTGGCACCGACACTGATGTTCAGCGTCGGCGTGCCGCCACGGGCGACGACCGGATCGTCCACGCCGCCGACGCCGGTCACGGTCGTCGTGCTGGCGTACTCCTGACCGGCGAGGCCCTGGAACAGGGTGTCGATCTCGGCGATGCCCTCCTTCGCGAACGCGCGCTGGCTCTGCAGCTGGTTCGCGCCGCTCACGCTGGTCGGGTTCAGCGTGCCGCGCAGGCGCGCGTCGCCCCGCTCCAGGTCGCGACCGGCGGTGTACCACCACTCGGTCATGTGCTCGGTGTTGCCGCCGTCGTCGTTCTGGCGGATCGCCTGGTCCACGACGGGTGCCGGGTTGCCCAGCGCGTCCTTGTGGTCCTTGTTGTAGACGAGCACGTGGCCGACCTGGATCTTGCGGGCCTGCTTCGGCGCCTTCGAGGTGTCGCCGCCGGGGTAGTACGTCACCGCGTTCGCGGAGCCACCGAGCTCGGCCACGTCGGCCGTCGTGCGGTACTGGGTGACGGCGTTCGTCAGGTACTCGTTGACGAGGTCGCCGTACAGGTGCGACGGACGGTTGACGCCCGCGGACGTGTCGGTCTGGCCGGCCGGCAGCGCGTTGTCGCGGATGTGACCGTAGTCGTTGCCGCCGTTGCCGGTCGAGAACAGCGAGAAGTCGAAGTTGTAGACCGTCTTCACGCCGTACTTCTGGGCGTCGGCGTTCACGAACTTGATGATCGCCCGCGTGTTGTGGCACCACGTGCCGCCGAACAGGATCGGGATGTCCCCGGGCTGCTGGACGAGGTGGATCAGCTCGGGATACGTCAGCGTCTGGATCCGGAAGCCGTCCGCGGCGTCCTCGTCGGTGAGGATCTCGCCGCCGTGCGTCTCGGCGTTCGGGTAGGACGCGGAGTGGCGACGGTTGTTCTCGGTCTTCTGGAACTCGAAGTTCGTGTTGGTCGCGATCGGGGTCGTCAGGCCGAGCACCGCCTCGACCTGGTCCTCGTACGCGTCGACCTCGGCCGGCGTGTCGAGGTCGGCCTCGGTCTTCGCACCCGCCAGGTCCGCGACGATGCGGTCCTCCGAGGCCCCGACCGTGTGGTCCTTGTTGTAGACGAACAGGTACGGGTCGGTCGACTCGTTCCCGGTGAAGTGCGTCTCGGTGTCCTTGTTCAGGTAGTCCGACAGCAGGCGGTCGCCGACCGCGCCGTAGAAGGACTTGCCGGTGGCGTTCAGGCCGGACTCGCTCAGGTCCCACACGTTGAGGGTGTCGCCGTCGAGCTTGGGCGTGAAGTTGTAGATCTTCGCGATGCCGAGCGTCTTGGCGATCTTCTCGATGTGGCCGATCGTCGCCTGGCTCGAGGCGTTGGCCGGGTCACCGATGAAGAAGGCGAAGTTGCCGGACTTGTTCTTCAGGAGGTACTCGAAGCGCTCGATCGTCACGGTCTCGAACACGCTGTTCGCACCGAGGTCGTCGTAGACGTCGTCGAAGTAGTCCACGGTCGCGCCGTGAGTGGGGGTGGGGCTGGCCGCGGAGGCGGGCAGCGCGCCGAGCAGGGCGGCGGTCAGGGCGCCGACCGCGGCGGCGGCGAGGCCACGGCGGATCGTGCGCCGCGAGGGGGACGTGCTCATCTGTCGTCGGTCACTTTCTCCTGCCACACTGGGCAGGCCGGTTCAGGGGTTCGTTCTCGTGGATCGGTGGGCTGGGTTGCCGGGCGGTCAAGTCGGGCAACCCAGCCGCTCGTCGTGTGGCGCTCGTCAGCTCACCCCCAGGACGCGGGTCGCGCGGCGGCGACCGGTCAGGACGTGCCAGACCAGCGACAGGCCGCCGGCCACGCCGAGCGCGACCAGGATCGCCAGGCCGGTGTGCGGCGGGACGGTCTCGACCACGGCCGCGACGGCCTTCGTCTCGACCTCGCCGCCGATCGTCACGGGCGTGCTGGTGATCTCGGTGCCGTCGTACAGGAGCACGAGCGTGTGCTCGCCGGCCTCGACCGTCTCGGGCACGACGACGGTCGTGGTGAAGCCGCCGTTCGCATCCGTCGCGACGGTGCCGAGCACGACGGGCGTGGAGTGCAGCTCGAGGGTCAGCTCGGGGACGTCCGCCGCGAAGCCGGTGCCACGCACCGTGACCGTCGCACCCGGCTCGAGGTCGCCGTCGACGGCGAGCGTGCCGACGACCTCGGTGATCGGGGCGCCGATCGTGGCGATGTCCGACGGCGGCGACGAGGGCGACTCGCCCGCCTCGTTCACGGCACGCACCGCGGCGCGGTAGTTGCCCTCGGGCAGGTCGGTGAAGACGTGCTCGGTCGTCGCGGCGTCGACCTCGACGGGGTCGGCGCCGGTGAAGCGCAGGACGTAGCCGGTGACGCTCTCGAGGTCGGCGTCGGGCGTCGGGGTCCACGTCACGGTGATCTTCGTGCCGTCGACCTTCAGCACGGGCGCCGCGGGCGCGGTGGGCGCACCCGCCGCGACCTGCTCGTCCGCTCCGGTGCCCAGGTCGTCGCCGCTCGCGGCACCGGTCGTCGCCGCGGAACCCGAGGACTTCTTCGTCGTCGTGGTGCTCCCGTTCGACGAGCCACCGGACTTCGGCGGGGTGGTCGCCTTCGTGGTCGGCTTCGCGGTGGGCGTCGGCGTCGCCTTGATCTCGTCGGCGTACCTCACCTTCGCCGGGTCGCCCTGCCAGATGCCGGTCTTGCGGCTCGGCAGGACCCACTTGCCGTCGTCGTCCTGGTAGCAGCCGTTGATGGGCGTGCACCACTGGTCGCTGGGCAGCGCGTCGAGGGCGCGGCCGTTGTCGTCGTTGAGGCACGGCGAGTCGTCGCCGCCGTCGACCCACGTGATGTCCGCGGCCTGCGCGGAGACCTGGATGGCCTGCCCGGTCAGCACGATCGCCGTGCTGAGCACGGCCGCCACGAGCAGGCGGACGAGGCGCGGCAGGCGGATGGTCTGGGTGATCACGGTTGCTCCTTGGGGGGATGCCGACGTCATCGTCGGACGAGCGGGACGGTGGGGCGGTCGTCGATGCTGCAGGCGCCGACCGGGACGCCGGAGGGGATCGTCAGCAGGTCGGGATCGAGCCCGAGACGGTCGCGGGCGCTCCCGTCGACCACGGGCTCGGGCTCGGCGCGTGGCGCGGCACGGCCGGCGAACACGTCGTCGTCCAACCGGCCGGCCCGCCGCGCGACCACGGTGGCCGCGACCGCCGCCGTCGTGACGTTCGTCATCGTGCGGGCCATGTCCGCGATGGCACTGATCGGCAGCGTGAGGATCACGACCTCGAGCGGAAGGCCCGCGGCCGTGAGGACCGTCGTGGCGGTGATGGTCGCGGTGCCCGGGACGCCGGCGGTGCCGATCGACACGAGCATGCACAGCACGACCAGCAGGGCGTAGTCCGCCAGTCCGTACGACAGGCCCAGCCCGTTGATCGCGAAGACGGCGAGCAGGATGGGCCAGATGCCGGCGCACCCGGGCATGCCGATCGTCGTGCCGAGCGGTGCGGTGAACCCGGCGATGTCGGCGGGGACACCGACCCGCTGGGTCAGGATGCTCGTCGTGACCGGCAGCGTGCCGGCACTGCTCTGCGTCGTGAAGGCCGTCACCTGGGCGGGCTGGATCTTGCGGAAGAAGCGCAGCGGGTTGACGTGCGCGGCGGTGCGCAGCACGACGGCGTTGACCACGAAGGTGTGCGTGAAGCACGCGACGTAGGCGATCACCAGCAGGCTCAGCAGGGACAGCAGCTGCGCGCGGCGGCCGATCGCGGAGGACGCGGCGACGGCCGTCAGGACGAGCACGGCGTAGGGCGTGAGCGCGATGACGAATCCGACCGCGCGGTAGATGATCACCCGGCCCGCCTCGACGAGCGCGATGAACGGCGCGACCTTGCGCGGCTCACGCTCGGCCACGAGCGCGCACGCGATGGCGATCACGAGCGTCACGACGATGATCGGGATGATGTCGTTCCCGGCGACGTTCTCGACGATGTTGGTCGGGAAGAACCCGATGAAGACCTCGGCGAACGGCTTCTTGATCTCGTCGAGCGAGCGGGTGTCGACGCCTCGCGTGGACAGCCCCGCCCCGGAGCCCAGGCCCAGCTCCAGCGCCAGGCCCAGCGTCAGCAGGATCGCGAGGAGGTTGAGGCCGAGCAGCCAGACGACCGACGAGGTGCCGATCGTCCGGAGCTTGTCGACCGAGCCGAGCGACGTGACACTCGACAGGATCGAGACGATCACGAGCGGGGCCACGATCGTCAGGAGCGCGTTGATGTAGACGCGGCCGATCGGCGCAAGCAGGTCCACGTGGCCGCGGAAGACCACACCGACCGCGACGCCCAGGAAGAGCGCCAGGAAGGTCAGGGCGGTGAAGTGGACGCGGTGCCGGCCCAGGACCCACAGGCCGGCGAACAGTCCGCCGGTCACGGCCAGCGCCACCAGGTTCCACGTGTTCACGGGACTCCCATCGTTCCGGCTCGGGCCGGATGCCCGAGTGACGGGAGTGATCTTTGTCCACCGGCTGAGTCGACAAACGAAATGTCTCACATCTTGGTACATCGTTCCACATCGTGAGATTTGCGCTCGAGCGGCCACGGCACTGGCACGCTCGTCGGCATGCCAGATCCCCTGTTCCCCCTCGTCGGCGCCGACGCCCTCGTCCCCGTGGTCGGTGGGGCGCGCGTCCGCCACGCGAACCTCGACGGCGCGGCGAGCGCCCCCGCCCTGGCCACCGTCGCCGACCGCCTCACGGCCGTTCTGCCCTGGTATGCCAGCGTCCACCGCGGGGCCGGATACGCCTCGCAGGTGTCGACCGCGCTCTACGAGCAGGCCCGCCGCGACGTCGGCGCCTTCGTGGGCGCCCGGCCCGACGACCACACCGTCTTCACCCGCAACACGACCGACGCGCTCAACCTGCTCGCCGGAGCGGTCCCCGGACGCGTCCTCGTCCTCGACGTGGAGCACCACGCGAACCTGCTGCCGTGGCAGCGCGTCCGCGGCGGTGTCGAGATCGCCGAGTCACGGCCGACGGTGGCGGCGACGCTCCAGGCCCTCGAGGACGCCCTGTCCACCCGGCGATTCGCGCTGCTCGCGGTCACCGGCGCCTCCAACGTCACCGGGGAGTCGCTGCCGCTGGCGCGCGTCGTCGACCTCGCGCACCGGCACGGCGCGCGGATCGCCGTCGACGGGGCCCAGCTGCTCGCGCACCACCGGCTCGCGCTGGACTCCTCCGGCGTCGACTACGTCGCGTTCTCCGGCCACAAGCTGTACGCACCGTTCGGTGCCGGCGTGCTCGTCGGCCGAGCCGACTGGCTCGATGCGAGCGAGCCGTACCTGGCCGGCGGCGGTGCGGTCCGCCGGGTCAGCGGGGACGACGTCGAATGGACGACCGGCCCGGCCCGGCACGAGGCCGGCACACCGAACCTGCTCGGTGCCGTCGCGCTAGCGACCGCGGCCACGACGCTCGGCGCCGTCCCCGAGGGCACGATCGCCGACCACGAGTCCGCCCTGCGACGCCGCCTCGTCGACGGACTCGGCGCCCACGACGGCGTGGAGGTCGCCCGGATCTGGTCCGACTCCACCGAGCCGATCGGGGTGGTCACGTTCCGGATCGACGGCGTCGACCCGGGCCTGCTCGCCGCCTACCTCGCGGCCGAGCACGGCGTCTCGGTGCGTGACGGCCGGTTCTGCGCGCACCCCCTGCTCGACCGGCTGGGCTGGGGCGCCGGAGCCGTGCGCGCCAGCCTCGGCGTCGGCAGTCGCGACGAGGACGTCGACCGGCTCGTCGCGGGTGTCGGCGCGTGGCTCGCCGGTGAGCGTCGCGCCGAGTACGCGCTGCGCGACGGAGTCTGGATCGTCGTCGACGACGACCGGCCCACCCCCGCTGGCATCGACGTGGACGAGCTCGCCGGCACGGCGTCGCCCTGCGCCCCCGCCTACGTCTGACCCCGCGTCAGGCGGGGTCGGCGGGACGGTGCTCGTCGATCCAGCGGTCGATCTCCTCCCACCAGCCGAAGAGCCACTCGATCCGCTCCTCGCGCTCCGTGGGGATCTGGTCGCGCGGCACTCGCCACCACTGCATGATGAGTCGCTTGTCCATCGGCAGCGCCCGCCACACGTCGGCGACCGTCTCGAGATGGTCCAGGCCCGTGTGCGCCACCAGCACGACGTCGGCGTCGGGCGCGGCGTCCAGCGCGGCGAGGAACCCGCCGGGGCGCGGAGCCAGCACGTTCGTCATGGACTCCGCGCGGTCGGCCATCGCGTCGAGGCCGACCGCACGCAGCCGGTCCACGGCACGGTCGCGGCGCTTCGGGGTGAAGTTCCCGCCCTCGGGGAAGATCACGAACGCGTCGTTGGCGTCGAGGCCGGACGCGAGCTCGGCGATCCGCTCCTCGACGTCGCTGCCGCCCTCCGGATTCGGGTTGACGAAGCGCGCCGGGATGCGGCTCATCAGCACGTCGATCATCGGGTCCCACACGAGCGTGTTCTTCAGGACGACGCGCGGCTCACGGTCGTACCAGTGCAACAGCGCGTACATGAGCGTGAAGGAGTCACCCGGGCCGGCGTGGCGGCAGCACACGAGCAACGGCGTCCCCGGGAGGGGCTCGTCGCCACGGGTCTCGATCTGCAGGTGCAGCAGCCGGCGGGCCTCGCGGAAGAAGACCACGAGCACCCACTCGGCCAGCCGGTAGTGGACTCGCTCGAACCACGGCGAGTGGATCCGCCAGCCGAACCCGCTGACCACCCAGAGCACGAAGAACGTGATGAGCATGAGCGCCTCGGCGAGCAGGTACATCAGCGCGATCGACATGACCCGCAGGACCCGCCAGCGCCCCGGCAGCAGGGGGCTCAGGACCACCGCGCCGATGAGCCACACGGGCAGCGTCAGGAAGCACAGCACCGCAAGGCCCACGACGAGCGGTGCGATCACGAGTCGCCGGAACAGGCGGGCCGCGCTCACACCCGCTCCCGCAGGTAGGCCTCGGACGCCTCACGCGCCCGGTCGATCCGCTCGGTCACCTTCGAGAAGTCCTTGTAGGCGCGGACGGCGTCGTCCTTGGCCGAGCCGCCGCCGGACGGCAGCACGTGCACCTCGACGGACTCCGGCAGCTCGGCCATCTCACGGTGGAACCGGTTGCGCCGGGCGATCTCGAAGCTGACCCGCGCGACCTCCCACGGCCGTCGCGGTGGGGACAGCGGCCGCTCGATCCGACCGACCTGCAGCACGAAGATCCGCTCGGCGCCCAGCTCGGCCGCGCGCCCCACGGGGATCGAGTTCACGATGCCGCCGTCGAGGAAGTGCTCCCCGTCGACCTCCGCCGGGGGCAGCAGACCGGGAACGGCCGCGCTCGCCACGACGGCGTCGACGACGCGCCCCGAGGAGAACCAGTGCTCGGCCGCGCGCTCGATGCTGGCGGCGACGCACTGGAACGGCACCTCGAGATCGTCGAACGTGAGGTCGCCGAGCTCCTGGGCCAGACGCGCGCGCAAGGGCTCGTTGCTGTGCAGGTGCGTGCCGGAGGACACCGCCTCGCGCACCTGGCGCAGCGGGCCGCCGTAGACCTGCGATCGGCCCTCCGCGACCTCGAGCCACAGCTCGCGCAACCGCTCGACCGCGCCGTCGGGCCGGGCGGCGACGACCGAGCCGTTGACGGCGCCGATGGACGTGCCCACGATGACGTCGGGGCGGATCCCCGCATCGAGCAGGGCCGCCAGCATGCCGACCTCGACCGCGCCGAGGACGCCGCCGCCGCCGAGGACGAACGCCGTCGAAGTGATCACGTGCCGAAACTACTCCGTCCGGTCCATGATGGGGGCACGCTGCGCCCCGGCAGCCGAGGAGTCCACGGAGGTGCCGATGGAGCACGAGGCGGCGACCTCGCTGTTCTGGATCAGCCTCGTGATGGTGCTCGCGCCGCTGCTCGCCGGGCTCATCCGCGGACGCGTCGTGCCCGAGGTGGTCCTGCTGCTCGGTCTGGGCCTGCTGATCGGTCCGTTCGCGCTGGACCTTGCCGAGACGGGCGAGGCGATCGGCATGCTGCGCGAGCTCGGCCTGGGCATGCTGTTCCTGCTCGCCGGGTACGAGATCGACATCGCCGAGCTGACCGGACGGGCGGGCCGTCGCGCCCTGCTCACGTGGTGTGCGTGCATGGCCCTCGCGTTCGGTGCCGTGTCCTTCCTGCTGGGTGATCGTGGCTCCGGCGACATCGACATCGCCCTGGCCATCGCGCTCACCTCGACGGCGCTGGGGACCCTCCTGCCGATCCTGCGCGACGGGGGGATGCTCTCGTCCCCGGTCGGGGCGGCGGTGCTGCGACACGGCGCGTTCGGTGAGCTGGGGCCGATCGTCGCCATCGCCGTCGCACTCGGCACCCGCGGCTCGCTGGCGTCCCTGCTCGTGCTGGTCGTCTTCGTGGCGATCGTCGGTGTCCTGGCGGTCGTCGTGCGGCGACTGCGGGTCAGCGGACACCGGCTGCGCGGCGCGCTCCAGCACGGCGCCGAGACCACGTCGCAACTGCCGATCCGGTTCACGATGCTGCTGCTCGTCTCCCTGAGCGCCGTCGCGGTCGCCTTCGAGCTCGACATCGTGCTGGCCGCCTTCGCCGCCGGGTTCCTGCTCCGCTTCGCGCTCCCCGACGGCTGGGAGCTCATCGAGCACAAGCTCGACGGGATCGCCTACGGGTTCCTCATCCCGATCTTCTTCGTCACGTCCGGCATGGCGATCAATCCGAGCGCGATCGCGGCGGCGCCGACGACGTTCCTGGTCGTGATCGCCCTGATCCTGCTCGTCCGCGGCGCCCCGGTCTACGTCGCCTCGCGGTTCACGGGCCCGGCGGCCGAGCGGTTCGCGAACCGCGACGCGCTCTCGATCGGCCTCTACGCGGCGACCGGCCTGCCGATCATCGTGGCCGTGACCTCGGTCGCGGTCGACCAGGACCTGATGACGACCGCCGACGCCTCGTTGCTCGTCGCGGCCGGCGCCGTCACCGTCCTGGTGTGCCCGTTGCTCGCCCGCTTCGTCAGGGCACCCCACGGGGTCGACACCTCCCGCGTCGACGGCGTCTAGGGTCGGGCCGTGGCCGCCGGACGCTTCGCCCCCTCGCCCTCGGGCGACCTGCACGTGGGCAACCTCCGGACGGCCGTGCTGGCGTGGCTCTTCGCCCGGTCGAGCGGTCGCGACTTCGTGGTCCGGGTGGAGGACCTCGACCGCCAGCGGAGCCGGCCGGAGTTCGAGCGCACCCAGCTCGAGGACCTCGCCGCGCTGGGACTGGACTGGGACGGTGCGGTCGTGCGGCAGTCCGAACGCGACGACCTGTACGCCGCCGCGCTGGGCCGACTCACCACCGCCGGGCTGACCTTCGAGTGCTTCTGCACGCGTCGCGAGATCGCCGAGGCCGTGAGCGCACCCCACGTGCCGCCCGGCGCCTACCCCGGCACGTGCCGCGACCTGACCGAGGCCGAGCGAGCGACGAAGCGGGCCGAGCGCGACCCGGCGATCCGGCTCCGTCCCGGCGTGGCCGCCTGGACGATCCACGACGCGCTGCACGGCGACGTGACGGGGCACGTCGACGATCTCGTGCTGCGGCGGGGCGACGGCGCACACGCCTACAACCTCGCGGTCGTGGTGGACGACGCCGCGCAGGGCATCGACCAGGTCGTGCGCGGGGACGACCTCCTGGACGCCGCGCCCGCACAGGCCTACCTGACCCACGTGCTCGGCCATCCCGAACCGACGTACGCGCACGTCCCGCTCGCCCTCAACCCCGAGGGTCGCCGGCTCGCGAAGCGCGACGGCGCGGTGACCCTGCGCGACCTGGCCCCCGCTCGCGCGTGGGAGCTGATCGGCACGTCCCTGGACGTCCGAGCCCGGTCGGCCGAGGACCTGCTGGCCGAGCTCGACCCGGCCTCGATCGCTCGCACCCCGTGGATCGTGGCGCCGGAGCACTGAATCTGCGGCTGAGGGACCCCGTTTTGGAGACCCGCAGGAGTGTCCGGTAGAGTTGCGTCTCGCGGTTCTACCGCATGCACAAAGGCCCCGTGGCGCAGTTGGTTAGCGCGCCGCCCTGTCACGGCGGAGGTCGCGGGTTCGAGTCCCGTCGGGGTCGCCAGTGCTGAAACCCCGCCCGATCCGGGCGGGGTTTCGTCGTTCCCTCCCCCTCCCGGTGGTCTCGATACGCCGCTCGCTTCGCTCACGAGCTACTCGACCACCGAACTCGCGCCCGACTCCCCGGTGGTCGAGTAGCCGGCGAGCTGGCGAGACGGCGTATCGAGGCCACGGCGACCGGACCCTGCCGATTTCGGGTGACCAGCGGCCGTGAGGTAGGGTGAACGTCGCTTCGCAGGAAGCACGGCCAGGTAGCTCAGTTGGTACGAGCGTCCGCCTGAAAAGCGGAAGGTCGCCGGTTCGACCCCGGCCCTGGCCACCGCACGGAGGGTCCCTCGAGGGCCCTCCTTTTTCGTGCCCGAGCGTGCATCGATCGGCAGCGTCTGCCTAGGCTGAGCCGATGCGCCGTCTCGCCATCGTGATCGCCACCGCACTCGCCGTCTCGCTGATGGCTGCACCGGCCCACGCCAAGCCCAGTTCCCCGAAGCGGTTCACCGGGTTCGCGTTCGACACGTGCGTGTCGCCGTCGAACGAGGTCATGGACGCCTGGAACGTCGGCTCGCCGTACGCCGTCGTCGGGATCTACACGTCGGGCAACTCGCGGTACTGCGACGACGCGAAGCAGCCCCACCTCAGCCCCGCGTGGGTCAAGCGCCAGTCGTCAAAGGGCTGGACGTTCCTGCCGATCCACGTCGGCTACCAGGCGCCCTGCTACGCCAACTCGGCGAAGCACCGGATGTCCTCCGATCCGGCGAAGGCCCGCGCGCAGGCCCGCGCCGATGCCGACGAGGCCGTCGACCGCGCGCGGTACTTCGGCTTCGGTCGCGGCAACGCCGTCTACCTCGACATCGAGTGGTACAACCGGGCGGACGCGAAGTGCAACGAGGCCGTCCTGTCCTTCATTGACGCGTTCACCGAGCGCACGCACGCCCGTGGCTACAAGGTCGGGCTGTACTCGAGCGCCTCGGCGGCGATCCAGGCGGTCGACGTCGCGCGGTCGAGTGCGCGAGCGGGGATGGACTACCCCGACCAGCTGTGGTTCGCGTGGACGAACAGGAAGGCGAACACGAACGGCGTCCCGTACCTGTCCGACGCCGGCTGGCGCGCCAACCGGATCCACCAGTTCCACAACAACGTGACGCAGCGCTACGGCGGCCAGAAGTACCTCATCGATCGCAACTTCGTCGAGGTCGCCGGCGGCTCCCGGGCCACGAAGGACCGCAGGCTGTGCGGCGTCGCGCTGACCCAGAAGTCGTACCCGCGGGTCGGGCCGGGCAAGAAGGGCGACTCGGTCAAGCTCCTGCAGTGCCTGCTGCGCCGCGCCGGGTTCGCGAACAAGGCGAACGGCCGCTGGAACCCGTCCACCGCGAAGGCGGTCCGCAAGCTGCACGCAAGCCTCGGCCGCAAGGCGTCGGCCAAGGTCACCCGCGTGACTTGGACGTCCCTGCTCGCCCGGGGTTCGACCGGAACGGTGCTCAAGCGCGGCCACACCGGCGAGCGCGTGTACCGCCTCCAGCGCTCCCTCAAGGCCGCCGGCCAGACGGTCACGGTGACGGGGATCTTCGACGCCCGGACGGCCTCGGCGGTGCAGGCCTATCGCCGGGACGTGCACCTGCCGGCCTACCCGACGGCCGATGCCAAGGTCTGGTCCGCGCTCAAGCACGGCCGCCGCTGACCCTCCCCACGAACGACGACGCCCGCCCCCGGTGATCCGGGAGCGGGCGTCGTGCGGTCAGGCGTCAGTGCATGATGACGGGCGGAACGTCCTCGTCCTCGAGCAGGTGCGACTCCTCACGCTTGCGCGGCAGGAACGCCACCGGGATCAGCGTCAGCAAGAGCACCGCGAACGCGACCCAGTACGAGCTCTGGAACGCATCGGCCAGGTCCTGCAGACCCTGCGTGACCACGTCGGCCGGGATGTGCAGCATCTGGATGAGCTTCTCGCCCTCCGAGGTGTGCGAGGCCGCCGCGAGCTGCGCCGGCGTGAGTCCGCCGTCGAGCGTCGGAACCTTCTCGGTTCCCGCGACGATGCCGCCCTTCTGCATGCCGTTGGTCAGCACGACCGAGATGACCGCGATGCCGGTCGCGCTGGCGACCTGCTGGACCACGTTCAACAGGGTCGAGCCGCGGGCCACCTCGTGGGAGGTCAGCGTCTTCAGCGCCGAGGTGAAGATCGGCATCATCGTGCCGCCCATGCCCAGTCCGAGGATGAACAGGAACACGATGATCTGCCAGTACGGCGTGCTCGGATCGGTGCTCAGCGTGAGGCCGAGCATGCCGATCAGGATCCCGATGAAGCCGACCGGGACGATCCGACCGACCGGAATCCGGTCGACGAGCGCACCCGCGATCGGCATCGTCACCATCGCGCCGATGCCCTGGGGGGCGACCAGCAGGCCGGCCGCCAGGACCGACTCGCCGTGCACCTGCTGGAAGTACGTCGGGACCAGCAGCAGCGCGCCGAAGAAGGCACTCGCGAACAGGAACATCACGATGATCGACACGCGCAGGTTGCGGTTGGCGAACAGGCGCAGGTCGAGCAGCGGGTGCTTCGGCTTGAACGAGTAGACGACGAACGTCGCGATCAGCACCGTGCCGATGATCGCCGGGACGAGGACCTTGGTCGCGATGAACGTGCCCTCGCCGGGGATCGACGAGATGCCGTAGAGCAGCAGCGCGAGGCCGGGCGACATCAGCAGCATGCCGATGACGTCGAGCGACTCGCTGGGCTCCGGGGAGTCCTTCGCCAGCACGCGCCACGCGTAGACGAGCGCGATGATGCCGATCGGCAGGTTGATCAGGAAGATCCAGTGCCACGACGCGGCGTCGATGAGCACGCCGCCGATGATCGGGCCGAGGATCGGGCCGAGCAGCATCGGGATGCCCAGGATGGCCATCAGGCGGCCCATCCGGTGCGGACCCGCGGCGCGGGTCATGATCGTCATGCCGAGCGGCATGATCATGCCGCCGCCGAGGCCCTGCAGGACGCGGAACCCGATGAGCGACTCGATGTTCCACGCGGTGGCGCACAGCACCGAACCGATCGTGAACAGCGCGATCGCGGTCATGTAGAGGCGCTTCGTGCCGAACCGGTCGGCGGCCCAGCCGGTCAGCGGGATGACGGCCGCGAGGGCCAGCATGTAGGCGGTCGCCGTCCAGGCGACCGTCGCGTACTTGAGGGGTTCGCCGTCGGAGGACAGCTCGGTCTGGAACGTCGGCAGGGCGACGTTCACGACGGTCACGTCGAGGATCGACATGATCGCGCCGAGAACGACGACGCCGGCGACCTTCAGGATCTCCGGAGTGATCCTGTCGTCGTCGATGCCGATGGGCATTTCAGCTGACATGGGGAGCTTCTTCTTCCTTCACAAGGGGTCTGAGGGCTGCGGCCAGCGCATCGCACTGGGCCACGTCGAGGTCGTCGAGCAGCATGCGCACGGCGTCCTCCTTGGACTTGAGGTGACTGGCGGCCAGGGCCCGTCCGGCGTCGGACGGCGAGACGAGCTTCACCCGCCGGTCGTCGGGGTTCTCGGTGCGCTCGACGAGGCCTTTGCGCACGAGGTGGTCCACGGTGCGTCCGGTCGCCGCCACGGAGAGCCCGAGGCATTCGGCCAGGTCGCTGATCGCGACCGGGCCGTCTCCGTGACAGGTGACGAACAGTGTCCGGACCTGCGTGAACGACAGGTCCAGGCCGGCCACCGACTCCAGCGATCCGCCCTCAGCCGTCGTGAAGACCCGGTTGAGGAAGCCGCGAACGGCGACGAAGGCGCAATCGCGCGATGATTCGACCATGACCGAGAAATACTAACGCATGTGCAACTGTTGCGCAGCAGTGACCTTCGTCACGAACCGAGGAAGCCCAGGATCGTCGTCGTCGAGTGGTCGAGATGCTCGCGCACGGCGTCCTCGCCGCGTGCAGCCACCCCGGTCAGGTAGGCGTCGTGCTCGGCGGCCAGCTCACCGGGACCGTAGTGCGGCCGCACGTGCAGGAGCAGCAGGAGGATCTCCGCGTCGAGCGCTGCGTAGGCCTCGCTGATCCGTGCCGATCCCGCCGCATCGACGAGACCCTGGTGCACGCGCGAGTGGGCTCGGGCGACCGCGGGCCAGTCCCCCGGCTCGCCGGCCTCGGCGGCCGCCAGAGCGGACACCGCCCGACGCAGGGGCGCGACGATCGCGGGCGGCCAGTCCGTTCCGTGTCGCTCGTGCAGCAGCCGGACGGCCTCGCACTCGAGCGCCGCGCGCAACCGCTGCAGGTCCACGAGGGCGTCGGCAGCCAGGTCGGCGACCCGCGCGCCGCGGTACGGCTCGACGACGACGAGTCGCTCGGCGGCGAGCCTTGCCAGCACCGACCTCACGGTGTGCCGCGACACGGACCACTCCTGCGACAGCGCGGCCTCGCGCAGGGCGGACCCGGGCGGCAGGCGGCCGTCCAGGACCTGCGCGCGCAGCTCCTCGGCCAGTCGCGCCGGCGCGGTCGGGCCGGGCTCGTGGTCACGCCGCCGCGGGCACACGCCGACCTCCCGCCGTCGCGAGCAGGACCAGCGCCGCCACGAGGAAGCCGACGCCGAGCAGTGCCGCGGGGTCGAGGTGCTCGCCCAGCACCACGACGCCCAGCACGCTCGCGCCGAGCGGCTCGGCCAGCGTCAGCGTCGCCACGGTCCCGGCCGGCAGCCGCGCCAGCCCACGGCCGAAGAGCCGGTAGGCGACGAACGTCGTGGCGACACCCAGCCACAGCGCGAGCGCCAGGCCTCGAGGCGTCAGCAGCCAGGCCGCGCCGGCGGCGAGCAGCACGGGCAGGGCGACGACGGCCGCGACCCCGAAGAGCACGCCCATCGTCTCGCCGGACTCCCAGCCGCGATCGAGCAGCTGCTTGGCCGCGAGCGTGTAGACGGCGTAGGACAGGCCAGCGCCGACGGAGGCGAGCAGGCCGAGCGGTCGCACGGGCGCGCCCGCGCCGGGAGCGCCGATCCCCGCGAGCAGGGAGACGCCGACGAGCGCGATCGCGGTGGCGGTCCACCAGATGCGCGATGGTCGCCCCTGCCCGAGGACCGCGCCGAGCACCCCCGTGGCGACGGGCGCCGTTCCGAGCGCGATCACGGTCCCGATCGCGACCCCGTTCTCGCGCGTCCCGGCGAAGAAGAACGGCTGGTACGCCAGCACCCCGAGCGCGCCGACCGCCACCGTCCCGGCCGACCCGCCGAGGTGTGCGTTTCGACCGTTCCGGCGCCCTGTGGGGTGCCGGAACGCGCACCTCACCGAGGGGGAGGTCAGCGCGAGCAGGCCACCGCCGATCACGAGGCGGGAGGCGCCGACGGCGAGCGGCGAGGCGTCCACGTCGGCGAGGGCCTGCGCCGTGCCCGTCGTGGCGAACAACAGCGCCGCGCACACCACGAGAAGGGCCGGCATCGGGCAATTGTTACACAATGTTCCTCGTGACGTGGGCCTCACGTGGTCAAAGGCCTGCGAACACTGCCGTAACATTGATCGGGTGCCCACTCGCGCTGATCTCCGCAATGTCGCCATCGTCGCCCACGTCGACCATGGCAAGACCACCCTCGTCGACGCCATGCTCCAGCAGCAGGGCGCCTACGCCGAGCACCAGGAAGTGACCGACCGGGTCATGGACTCCGGTGACCTCGAGCGCGAGAAGGGCATCACCATCCTCGCGAAGAACACCGCGGTCAAGTACTCCGGACCCGGCACCGAGGACATCGACGGCAAGACCGTCACGATCAACATCATCGACACCCCCGGCCACGCCGACTTCGGTGGCGAGGTCGAGCGCGGCCTGTCGATGGTCGACGCTGTCGTCCTGCTGGTCGACGCGTCCGAGGGCCCGCTGCCCCAGACCCGCTTCGTGCTGCGCAAGGCGCTCGCCGCGAAGATGCCGGTCATCCTCGTGGTCAACAAGGTCGACCGTCCCGACGCCCGCATCAGCGAGGTCGTCGACGAGACGTACGACCTGTTCATGGACCTGCTGCCCGAGGACGCCGCCGACGACGCCCTCGACTTCCCCGTCGTCTTCGCGTCGGCCAAGGCCGGACGCGCCTCGCTCGTGCAGCCGGCCGACGGTGGACTGCCCGACGAGGACACCCTGATCCCGCTGTTCCAGACGATCATGGAGCACGTCCCGGCCCCCGAGTTCACCGAGGGCGCGCCGCTGCAGGCGCACGTCACCAACCTCGACTCCTCGCCGTTCCTGGGCCGCCTCGCGCTCGTCCGTGTCGAGGAGGGCACCCTCAAGAAGGGCCAGCAGGTCGCGTGGATGAAGCGCGACGGCTCGGTCCAGAACGTCAAGGTCACCGAGTTGCTCGTCACCGAGGCGCTCGAGCGCAAGCCCGGCGAGTCCGCCGGCCCCGGCGACATCGTCGCCGTCGCGGGCTTCCCCGACATCAACATCGGCGAGACGCTCGCCGATCCGGAGAACCCCGTCGCGCTGCCGCTCATCCACGTCGACGAGCCCGCGATCTCGATGACCATCGGCACCAACACCTCGCCGCTCGCCGGTCGCGAGAAGGGCACCAAGGTCACCGCGCGCCTCGTCAAGGACCGCCTCGACGCCGAGCTGATCGGCAACGTCTCGATCCGCGTGCTGCCCACCGATCGTCCCGACGCATGGGAGGTGCAGGGCCGCGGCGAGCTGGCGCTGGCGATCCTCGTCGAGCAGATGCGCCGCGAGGGCTACGAGCTGACCGTCGGCAAGCCGCAGGTCGTCACGAAGCAGATCGACGGCAAGCTGCACGAGCCCACCGAGCGCCTCACGATCGACGCGCCCGAGGAGTACCTCGGCACGATCACGCAGCTGTTGGCCGTCCGCAAGGGCCGCATGGAGCAGATGATCAACCACGGCACCGGCTGGGTCCGCATGGAGTTCCTGGTCCCCGCCCGTGGCCTGATCGGCTTCCGCACGGAGTTCCTGACCGACACCCGCGGCACCGGCATCGCGCACCACATCTCCGACGGCTACGAGCCGTGGTTCGGCGAGATCTCGACCCGCCCGTCCGGTTCGCTCGTGGCCGACCGCGCCGGTGCGGTGACGTCGTTCGCGATGACCAACCTGCAGGAGCGCGGCGTCCTGTTCGTCGACCCGGCCACCGAGGTCTACGAGGGCATGATCGTCGGCGAGAACTCCCGTGATGACGACATGGACGTCAACATCACCAAGGAGAAGAAGCAGACCAACATCCGCTCGGCGACGTCCGACAACTTCGAGAAGGTCATCCCGCCGAAGAAGCTGTCGCTCGAGCAGTGCCTGGAGTTCTGCCGCGAGGACGAGTGCGTCGAGGTCACCCCGACCGCCGTGCGCATCCGCAAGGTCGTCCTGGACCAGGGCCTCCGCGCCCGCGCCGCCCGCGGACGCAAGTGACCGACGGGCCAGCCGGCGCCGCGTGGGACGAGCTCATGACGCTCGTCGACCACGTGGCGGCCGGCCGCGCCCACCTGCCCGCCCCGGCCTCGCTCGAGGAACTCGTGGCCCGCGGTCAGGCCGAGCGCACGATCGACTCCGAACTGCGCGTGCCGGACACGGCGCGCTGGATCGTCGGCCTGCTGGCCGGCCACGGCCACCTGCGCCACCACCTCACGACCGGCGCGAACGCCGAGTGCGACGACGCCGACCTGCGGATGATCCTCACCCGCTGGCTGCACCCCGCCCGTCCCCGCTGACCAGCGGTCTCACCCCGCGCCTCCGGGCTCAGTAGCCGGAGCCGCGCAGCTGGGCGAGGTAGACGAAGGCGCCGAGCGTTCCGAGCAGGGGCAGCAGGCCAATCGGGTTGTGCCAGATCACGTCGATGAAGACGGCGAGCCCCAGGATCAGCAGCCAGATGTTCTTGGGCAGCGTGTCGGCCATCTCGAAGTCGTACTGCTTCCTGCGGATGCAGTCGAACAGGGCGAAGACCTTGGTGCAGAGCAAGGCCAGCCAGATCGCCTGCGTCACGAGGAACATGGCCAGAAGACTACGACGGGCACCACTGTCGCGTGGTGCCCGTCGTGTAACTACTGGTTGACGCTCGTCAGGAGGTGGCCTTCTTGGCGGGGGTCTCCGTGGCGGCGGGCGTCGCCTTCTTGGCGGCCGGGGCCTTCGTCGCGGTCGTCTTCTTGGCCGGCGCCTTGGTGGCCGGGGCCTTCTTCGCCGGCGCCTTCTTGGCGGTGGTCGCCTTGGCGGCCGTCGTGGACTTGGCAGCCGTCGTCTTCTTGGCGGCCGGGGCCTTCGTCGCGGTCGTCTTCTTGGCCGGCGCCTTCTTGGCGGCGGTCGTCTTGGCAGCCGTCGTCTTCTTGGCGGCGGTCGTCTTGGCGGCCGGCGTCTTCTTCGCCGGGGTCTTCTTGGCCGGCGAGGTGGCCTCGCGGATCTTGGCCGAGCTCGCGAAGGAGGCAGCGGCGGCAGTGACGCCCTCGGTGGCCTCCTCGACGGCCTCGGCGGCCTTGCCGGTGAGGTCCTCGGCCTTGGCGGTCAGCTCGTCGATGAGCTCCTCGGCCTTGTCCTTGAGGTCGCCGACGAGGTCGTCAGCCTTCTCGCGGAAGTCGTCGACGGCGCTCTTGAGGTCGTCGACCTTGACGTCGGAGACCTTGCCGCGCAGCTCGCCGACGAACGCCTCGGCGCGCGAGGCGAAGTCCTCGGCGGCGGTCTTGACGTCGTCGACCGTGATGCCCTTGGCCTTCGCGACGAGGTCGTCGCTCTTCTTGGCGAGGTCGGCGTAGGCGGCGGTGGCGGAGCCGAGCGCGGTCTGCGCGAGGGTCTCGGCCTTCTTCTGCAGGCCGGCGACGTCGAAGCCCTTGACCGAGGCGGGCAGGGCGCGGATGTCGTCCAGGACGGACTTGAGTTGGGCGTTGATGGTGTCGGTGATGCTCATGAGTTCTCCTCGAGGTCTGCGGTTCCGACGAACGAACGGTAGATGTCCCGCAGCGCCGTCTTCTGGCGTGCGGTCAACCGCGGATCGCGGTCGATGGCGTCCTCGACCATCGGCATCCCGCCGGACTCGGCATCGAGGATGCCTGCCCTGACGTAGAGCGATTCGGCCGAGATCCTCAGTGCCTTCGCAATCTGCTGCAGCACCTCGGCGGACGGCTTGCGCAAGCCGCGCTCGATCTGGCTGAGGTACGGATTGGAGACATCCGCGAGCTCGGCCAGCTGTCGCAACGACATCTGCGCTTGGGTCCGCTGCTCACGCAGGTAGTCGCCGAGGCCTCCCACGGCGCCCGGCATGCTCAGCTTTCCCATGGCTCCATCGTGCTTGCAAGAGTTAGCAAATGCAAGCAACTGTGATGCGCCCGACAGCGACGGTTCCCGAAATCGCCCTCCTCGGTTAGCCTTTTCGGACTGGATCGCGCTCTCGGGCAGCGCACTTCCCCGACCAGAAGGCTCTCGATCATGTCTGCCGCAACACTGCGTCGCGCGCTCGTCGCGCCGGTGCTGGCACTCCTCGTGACCGCCCTGGTCTGCGCCACGCCCACGGCCGCCGAGGCCGCCCCGCGTCCCGGCAAGGTCGTCCTGAAGAAGACCAAGCACTCCGCGACCACGTCGACCCTCGCGATCCGCTGGAAGCGGCCGGCGCACGCGTCGCGGTTCTCGGTCTGCATCAAGTCGTCGGTCCACGCCAAGCGCTGCACACGCTTCACGCGGACCCGCTCCGCCGGCGTGACGTTCCGGCGGCTCAAGCCCACGGCAGGCACCGACTACGTCTACCGGATCCGCTCGTACCGCGGCTCGCGCTCGGCGGTCACCGGCTGGAGGAAGGCCAACCTGGCCGTCGGCACGGGAACGCCCAACGCCGTCACGGCAGGAGCCGGCTGGTACCTGACGTACCAGTGGGCCAAGGTCACCAACGCCGGCCGGTACCAGGTCCAACTGGCCACCGACAGCTCGTTCCGTTCCGTCGTGCGCGACGGGACGACGTCCGCGCGCACGTGGCGGTTCACGGGACTCGACGGCGGCACCACGTACTACGTGCGCGTCCGCGGGCTCAACGACCACATCAAGGGCCGCTGGGGCCGGACCTCGACGACGAGGCTCGCGCAGGTGCCCGTGCCCGCGACCGTCGTGACGTACAACCTGTGCGGTGAGAACCGCTGCCGCACCTCCACGAGCGGCACGTGGTTCCTCACCAACGTTCCCGTGTGGACGACGCGCAAGCCGCTCGCCGGCGCCCTCGTGCGCTCGGCGGTACCGGACATCGTCGTCACCCAGGAGTCCGCCACCTCGACGGGCTTCCAGACCCAGCTGCCCGGCTTCAGCAAGGGCGGCTACAAGAGCGCCCGCGCGATCTTCTACCGGTCCTCGAGGTTCTCGGCCCTGGCCAACGGCTGGATGACACTCGACTCCGAGACCAAGCGCTACGCCGCGTGGAGCCGGTTGCGCGACCGCCGGACCGGCACGACGTTCTTCGTCGTCGACGCGCACCTCGAGCCCTACAAGGGGGCGACGCTCGACCAGCGGCGCGACACCCAGGTGCGCCGGCTCATCGCGCGCATCGAGGCGCTGAACACCCAGCGAGTCCCGGTGATCTGGGCCGGCGACTGGAACTCCAACAAGTCGAACGCGAACCAGTCGACGTACCCGGGCGGCTACGACGCACCGGCGCTGCGCTTCTCGCGGATCGGCGTGCACAACTCGCTCGAGCTGACCGAGAGCACCGTGAACGCCGATCTGAACAGCGCGAACCAGGGCATCAAGGTGCCCAAGGCCAACGGCGACCACGTCGACGCGATCTACGTCCCGGCGACGGGCGTAAGGGTCACGTCGTGGGCGATGCTCGCGCACCTCACCACGACCGAGACCGGCCGCGAGTACACGACGCCGTTCCCCTCCGATCACAATCCGGTCGTCGCGAAGCTGCTCATCGGGACCCCGTAGAATCCTCCCGTGCTCCCCGGTCGGCTCCGTCTCCCTCGCCTGCTCGGCGCGGGCCTCGTGCTGACCATCGCCGCCGGGGCCCTCGCCGCCACGACCGACGGTCGCGGCAACGGACCCGTCGTCGCCTTCGTCGGCGCACAGCAGCCCCAGCTGGAGCTGGTCTCCGTCGACGCCGAGAACCACGAGGTCGCGCTCACGTGGACCGGCTCGTCGGACGAGTACCGCGTCAGCCTCGGCGACGATCTGGACAACCCCGCGACCACGGTCGTCACGCGCGAGCCGCAGGCCGTGCTGGCCGCCCCGAAGGCCGCCGACCCGAAGGGCAAGGTCGCCTACCGCGTCGAGGCGGTCGACGACGGCAAGACCGAGCAGGCCGTCGAGGGCACGGTCACGCTGCTGCCCGCCGTGCCCGCGAAGCCCAAGGTCAAGGACTCCGAGCCGAAGTCGGCTGTCGTGCGCTGGAAGCCCGCCGACTACGCCACGACGTACGACGTCGCCGTGTCGCGCAAGAAGGACGCCCTGCCCGCCACCGCGAAGCGACTGACGACGGGCGGCACGTCGTTCTCCACCGACCGACTCAAGCCGGACACGACGTACTGGGTGAGCGTCCGCGCCGTCGGCGAGGCCGGCGTGAGCGAGTTCGGCCCCCCGGTCAAGGTCACCACCCCGCCGGCGGCCTCGGAGGTCACGGTCGGCTCGTGGAACATCTGCTCCGAGGCGTGCTCGGGATATGGGGGCCGCGCTCCCAAGCAGGCCGCCCAGGTGCAGGCGTCGACCGTCGACATCATGGCGGTCCAGGAGGCCGGCGGCGTCCGCGTCGGCGCCACCACGAAGGCCGTCTACAGCGGCGGGCCGAAGGGCTTCGTCACCGCCGCGGGCGGATCCCAGTCGCGCTACCTGTTCTACCGGTCCGAGAAGTTCGAGCAGCTCGCCGGAGGCACGTGGTCGGTGGGTCACTACGGCGCCAGCTGGGCCCGGTTCCGGGACCTGGAGACCGAGCGCACGTTCTACGTCGTGAGCCTGCACCTGCAGACCGGGAAGGGCTCGAAGTCCAACTCCACGCGCGGGACGCAGATCCGCTCGATCCTGGCCCGGCTCGACGCGACGAACACGACCGACGATCCCGTCGTGCTGGCCGGCGACTTCAACACCGGCCGCCACCGCGGCGGCGACACGGTCGGCCCGATCGTGCGCGGCAGCGGGTTCTCCGACTCGGTCGAGGTCGCCGAGGAGTCCGAGAACGCCGACGTGAACACCGGCAGCCGCAGCGGCAACAAGGCCATCTACTCGCACGACCACGTCGACCACGTGTACGTCTCCGACGACGTGTTGGTCCCGTTCTGGAAGCAGTGGGTCACCCTGTCCGGATCGACCTACGTCGGCACGTGGCTCTCGGACCACAACATGATCAGCGCGACGATCTCGCTCGAGCGGGAGCCGGTCGAGACCGCGAAGCCCAGCCCGGTCGTGAAGGTCCCCTCCACGCTGCCCACCGAGGACCCCAATCCCGGCCCGATCAGCTGATCCCACCGGCTGGAAGGCGTGACGCATGTGACGGGAGCGCATTAGGCTGCCCCCCATGCGCTTTCGCCTGCTGATCGCCGTCGTCTCCGCGATGCTCGGCGCTTCCCTGATCAGCGCGCCTGCCGAGGCAGCCTCGCGGCCGGCCAAGGTCGGCCTCGTCTCGATCACCGGCGGTGCCGTCTACACGTCGGGAGGCAAGAACTACGCCACCGTCAAGCTCGCGTGGCCGCGAGCCAAGCGCGCCGTGAAGTACCAGGTCTTCGTCTCCCGCACGAAGTCCGGCGTCGCGCGGAAGTCGAGGGCGACGGTCACCGTCAAGGGCACGGCCGCGACGATCAAGAAGCTCGGGCGGAACCGCACCTACTGGTTCCAGGTGCGCGCCGTGAACGGCAGGAAGGTCGGCGCCCGCTCCAACCGGGTCGCGCGCGTGACGATCGCCGCGTCGCCCGCGCTCAGCAGCGCCAGGAACCCGGCGATCTCGGTGATGAGCTACAACGTGTGCTCCAACGCCTGCACGACCAAGCCGTGGAGCGGACGCCAGCCGCTGGTCGTCGACCGCGTCCTGGCCCTGCGTCCGGACATCCTCGCGGTGCAGGAGGCCAGCCGCTGGTCGACGACAATCCCCGGCTACACGCAGGTGCCCGAGGGCAACAACGACCGGCTGTTCTACAACACCGACGTCTACGAGCCCGTCATCGAGGACTGGGTCCTCGAGCCCGCCCGCGACTGCCCGGTGACGGGCGAGCCGACGTACCCCGGCGAGGAGCCGTGCGAGCCGAGTGAGGCCATCACGGTCCCCGAGCAGGTCAACGGTCGCATCTCGACGTCCAGCAAGGAGGCGCCGTGGGCGCTGCTGCGCCGCAAGGACGCCTCGGGCCAGGTCGTCGTGTTCGTGTCGGTGCACCTGCTCACCGGCAACTCCAACTCGAACGCCCGCACCCGCGCCACCCAGATGCGCACGATCTTCGAGCAGCTCGACGACCAGATGGCGTCGTGGCGCGAGGTGACCGGCCTGAAGATCAGTCGTAGCACCGTCCCGGTGGTGTTCGTCGGCGACTTCAACACGAACCGCAGCCGCTCGAACCACGCCGTCGTCGAGAACGAACTGCGCAAGTACGGCTTCTACGACACGTACGAGCAGGCACGGTCGGTCACCGGCCAGCACTACAACACCGGCAATCCGGACTGGCGGTGGCGCGATCCCGTGATCGGCGTGACGTGGGGCGACCACGTCGACAAGGTCTGGGCCCGCGCCTCACGCACCCGGGTCCTGTCGTGGGCGAACGTCGGCGCGATGTCCGGCGGCCGCTACGTCACTCCCCTGCCGTCGGACCACCACCCGATCCTGGTCAGGCTCCAGGTCTCCTGACGGGCGCCGGCCCGGCCCCGCTCAGGGGACCAGGACGATCTTGCCGCGCACCTCGCCGCTCTCACTGAGTCGGTGGGCCTCGACCGCCTGGTCCAACGGCAGGATCTTGGCGATCTCGACGTCGAACTCGCCGGCGGCGACGAGCGGCAGCACTGCCGCGACCGCCTCGTCGCGCAGGACCTGCTGCTCCGGGGTGAGCGGCTCGGGCGAGCCACCTCCCCACGCCTGCAGGCCGAGGCCGTGCCACTTCGCGCCGACGACGATCGTGCCGATCCGGTGACGACCGACCAGCTCGAGGCTCGTGTCGAGCGCCTCGTCCGTCCCGGCTCCGTCGAGCGCGACGGTGTAGCCCTCGGGTGACGCCTCGCGCAGCCGATCGAGCAGTCCCGGGCCGTACGTGACGGGGACGGCGCCCAGCTCGCGCAGGCGGTCGTGGTTGCGCTCGCTCGCCGTCGCGACGACGTGGGCGCCGCGGCCGCGCGCCAACTGGATCGCGGCCTGGCCCACGCCACCGGAGCCGCCGTGCACGATGAGGCGATCGCCGTCGGTCACCCCGAGGGTGCCGAGCGCCTGGTAGGCCGTCGACACGGGGATGCCCAGGGCGGCCGCGACCTCGAAGTCGACGTCCGCGGGCTTGGCCACCAGGCTCTTCGCCGAGGCCAGGACGTGGGTCGCGTACGTGCCGAGCGTGTTCTGCACGACGACCTCGTCACCGACCGTCCAGCCGTCCACGCCGGGGCCGACCTCCGCGACGACGCCCGCGCCGTCGAAGCCCGTGCGTCGGGGCTCCTCGATCGCCGGACCGGGCCGGAACCCGCTCCGCAGCTTCCAGTCGATCGGGTTCACGCCGGCCGCCCTCACCTCGACGAGGACCTCGCCCTCCGCAGGCGAGGGGACGGGGCCCTCGCTGATCTCGAGGACCTCGGGTCCGCCGGTCTTGCCGTACGTCACATAGCGCGCCATGGCCCAAGTCTGGCGCAGGGCCGAATCGTCACCCGACGGGGTGTGCGGGGCGAGACACGGTCCGCCGAACCCCACGCCGTGCTAGTGACGCGTCCTGCGGCTACGGCGTCTTCTTGTGGCGCGGCTTCTTGCCGTCCGCGCTGGGCGCGCCGGCGGCCTTCGGGCCCTTCCGGTGCGGCTTCTTCGGACCGGAGCGGTACGGACGATCGTCGCCGCCGCCGGGGCGGCCCGAGTCGGGTCGCAGGTCGATCCGGCGGCCCGAGATGCGGGTGCCGGCCAACTGGTCGAACACCTCCTCCGGCAGGTCGGCCGGAAGTTCGACGAGCGTGTGGTCGATGCCGATCGTGATCTTGCCGAAGTCGGACCGCTTCAGGCCGCCCTCGTTGGCCAGAGCCCCGACCACCATCGCCGGGCGGATCTTGTGGCGCTTGCCGACCGCCAGCCGGTACATCGCCATGCCCTCCGAGGACGGCCGCGGCGTGCGCTCGCGCTGCTCACGCGGCTCGCGCGGCGGGCGCTTCTCCTGGGGCGGGTCGGGACGCAGGAAGAACTCCTTGTCGTCCTGGCCCATCGCGGCGAGCGCCGCGGCCACGTCGGTCATGTCGACCTCGTGCTCGCGCGCGTACTGCTCGACGAGCTCGCGGTACACGTGGAACTGGGTGTCGCCCATCGCGGTCGTGATCGAGTCGGCGAACCGGTCGCCGCGGCGCGCGTTGACCTCGTCGGTCGACGGCATCGCCATCTGCTCGATGTCGCGACCCGACACCCGCGAGAGCGCCTCGAGCATCCGCCGCTCGCGCGGCGTGATGAACACGATCGCGTCGCCCGTGCGGCCCGCGCGGCCCGTGCGGCCGATCCGGTGCACGTACGCCTCGGGGTCGTGCGGGATGTCGTAGTTGATGACATGGGTGATGCGCTCGACGTCGAGGCCGCGGGCGGCGACGTCGGTGGCCACCACGATGTCGATCGCACCGCTCTTGAGGGCGGCGACCGTGCGCTCGCGCTGCGCCTGCACGAGGTCGCCGTTGAGTGCGGCGACGGTGTAGCCGCGGCCGCGCAGCTTCTCGGCGAGGTCCTCGGTGCCCTGCTTCGTGCGGACGAAGATGATCATCGCGTCACCCTGCTCGACCTCCAGCACGCGCGTCAGGGCGTCGAGCTTGTGGTGGTGCGAGACCGGCATCCAGCGCTGGCGGACGGTCGTGGTCGACCGGGTCGCCTCGGGGGTCGAGATGTCCTGCGGATCGTGCAGGTAGCGCTTCGCGAGCCGGCGGATCGTGGGCGGCATCGTCGCGGAGAACAGCGCGACCTGCTTGTACTCGGGAGTGTCGGCCAGGATCCGCTCGACGTCCTCGGCGAAGCCCATGTTGAGCATCTCGTCGGCCTCGTCGAGCACGAGGATCTCCAGCTGCGAGACGTCGAGCGAGCCGCGGTCGAGGTGGTCGATCACGCGACCGGGCGTGCCGACGACGATCTGCGCGCCGCGCTTGAGGCCCGAGAGCTGGGCGCCGTAGTTCTGTCCGCCGTAGACCGGCAGCACGGTCAGGCCCGTGCCGGACGCGTAGCGGGAGATGGCCTCACTGACCTGCAGGGCCAGCTCGCGGGTCGGGGCGAGCACGAGCGCCTGCACGCGGCGGGCGTCCGGATCGAGCCGCTGCACCATCGGCAGCGCGAAGGCCGCCGTCTTGCCGGTGCCGGTCTGCGCCAGGCCCACGACGTCGCGGCCCTTCAGCAGCGCCGGGATCGCCTGGGACTGGATCGGGCTGGGCGTCTCGTAGCCGAGTTTGCGGACGGCCTGCACGAGTCCGTCGTCGAGACCGAGATCGTCGAAGGACTTCTCGACCGAGGGGGCTTCTGTCATCAGAGGTTCAATCCGGCCCGCACGTGCAGGCCTGCGTCGGGATCGACGATCGGCTCCTGCGCGGCGGCGACGCCGTCGGCCAGGAGCGTGGCATCAACCGGGGTGTTGCGCTTGACCAGAGCCAGCGCGATGGGTCCGAGTTCGTGGTGGCGCGAGGCCGTGCCGACCTGGCCGACGACGGTGCCGTCGAGCGTGACGTCGGAGCCGTGCGGCGGCAGGTGGTCGACCGAGCCGTCGAGGTGCAGCAGCACGATCCGCCGCGGCGGCCTGCCGAGGTTGTGCACGCGCGCGACGGTCTCCTGGCCGCGGTAGCAGCCCTTGTCGAGGTGGACGGCGCCGCCGAGCAGGCCGACCTCGTTGGGGATCGTGCGCTCGTCGGTGTCGAGGCCGAAGCGCGGCTGGCCCGCGGCGATGCGCAGCGCCTCCCACGCCCACAGGCCGACGGGCTCGCCGGCCACGGCCGTCACGTCCTCGACGAGGTCGGTGACGAGTCCACGCTCGGCGTCGTACCGGCCGACGACGAACCGGTCGTCGACGGACGCGACCTCGACCCGCGACATGAACCGCATCCGGTCGAGGAACTCCACGGCGGCCGCGCCGGCGCCGGGCTCGGTGTGCGCCCAGAACGTCTCGCCGTCGTCGACGCCGCTGAAGTCGTGCTCGATGCGGCCCTGCGGGGTCAGCAGCAGGACGTCGGTCCAGACTCCCGGCGCGAGGCCCTCGAGGTACTGCGTCGTGAGCGCGTGCAGCCACGTCAGCCGGTCCGGACCGGTCACGCGGAACACGTCGCGGTGCGACAGGTCGACGAAGCCCTGGCCCGACAGCAGCACCCGCTGCTCGGGCAGGAGCGAGCCGTAGTGCGCCGCGACGCCGTCGTCGGGGGCGTCGGCGGCCACGGCGCCGGGGCGCTGGAGCAGGGGGCTAGACACGCTCGAGCTTTCCCCACAGGTGCGACTGCATGGGCTGGCCCTCGGCCGCCATGTCGTACGCGTACATCAGGGCTCCCTCGACGAGTCCGTACATGCGCTGGCCGGCGGTGTACTCCTTCGCCGTGACCGTGCGCGCGACCACGTCGGTGGACAGCGTCAGCCGGGCGCCGTCGATGTCGCCGTACCAGATCTCGGCGTAGCCGGTCGGATGCGCCAGCACGAGCTCGACCTTGCCCTCCTCGGCCGGCCGCAGGAACCCGGTCTCGAGCGCGCCCGGACGGATCCGCTCGCCCTCGTCGTCGGTGATCCACGTGCGGCTGAAGTAGTGCAGGAAGGGGCGGCCGTCGTGCGCGAACGCGACGTCCTGCTCGAAACCGAAGTCCTCGATCGTCGGGTACTCGCCACGACCGTTGCCGTGCCACGTGCCCAACATCCACGCCACCGGCATCAAGTCGGGGTGCAGGTCGCTGGGGATCTGGAAGGCCATGGGTTCCATGCTATCGGCGTCTCACTAGGCTCCTGACCATGCGAGCGGTCGTGCAGCGGGTCAGTCGCGCCGAGGTACGGGTCGACGGCGAGGTGGTCGGCAGCACGGGCGGTCCCGGGCTCATGGTGCTGCTCGGCGTGACGCACGACGACACCGCCGAGGACGCACGGCGGCTCGCAGCGAAGATCGTGCGGCTGCGGATCATGGCCGACGAGCGCTCCGTCGACGAGGTCGAGACGAACGGGCAGCGGGCGGGCGTGCTCGTGATCAGCCAGTTCACGCTGTACGCGGACACCCGCAAGGGTCGCCGCCCGTCGTGGGGCGCGGCCGCCCCCGGCCCGGTCGCCGAACCGCTGTACGAGGCCTTCTGCCAGGCCGTCGCCGAGGCCGGCCTCCCGGTGGGCCGTGGCGTGTTCGGAGCGCACATGGAGGTCGACCTCGTGAACGACGGCCCTGTGACGATCGTCATGGATTCGTGACCGCCGAGTCCTCAGTGAGGTCTCAGCCAGCGCCGTCATACTGGGCAGGTTGACCCGGACGACGAAAGAGCAGGATCAGTGACCGACGCTTCCGAAGCGGACCGCAAGCCCGGTGCGCGCGCGGCCAATCGTCGTTCGTTCCGCCAGCGTCATCCCGTCATCGTGTGGGGCGTCGTGCTCGCGATCCTCCTGCCGCTCGTCGGCGGGGGCGCGTACGCGTGGAACCTCAAGCGCCAGCTCGACAACGTCGACAAGATCGCGGTCGACCCGAAGGCCACGGAGGAGCCCGATCCCGACGAGGGTCGCGCCCTGAACGTCCTGCTGCTCGGCTCGGATAAGGGCAAGAAGGTCGAGGGAGCCGAGAACACGACGCTGGCCGAGGACGCGGCCTCTGGCGACTGGCCCGTCGGCAAGTACCGCAGCGACACCCTGATGGTCGTGCACATCCCGAAGAACCGGAAGCACGCCTACCTCGTCTCGATCCCGCGCGACTCGTTCGTGCCGATCTACGACGCCGACGACACGACCGACCACAGCGAGAAGATCAACGCCGCGTTCAGCGAGGGCGGCCCGATCGCGACGATCAACACCGTCGAGCACCTGACCGGCCTCTCGATCGACCACCTCGCGATCATCGACTGGGGCGGGTTCAAGGACCTGTCCACCGCCGTCGGCGGCGTCGAGGTCACGATCCCGCGGGCCTTCTACGACCCGAAGCAGGACGTGCAGTGGGAGGCCGGCACGCAGACCCTCGAGGGCGACAAGGCGCTGGCCTACGTCCGCACCCGGTACGGCCTGATCGGCGGCGACTTCGACCGGATCAAGCGCCAGCAGAACTTCATGCGCTCGCTCATGGGCAAGATGCTCAGCTCCGGTGTCACGACGAGCCCGACGAAGCTGACCAAGACCGTGACCGCGCTGACCAAGAACCTCACGGTCGACGACGGCTGGTCGGGCACCGCGATGGCCAAGCTCGCGCTCTCGCTGCGCCACGTGACCGCGGGCGACGTCACCTTCCTGACCGCACCCGTCCAGGGCACGGCCACCGATCCGACGTACGGCAGCATCGTCGTGCTGCAGCAGGACAAGATGACCGAGCTGTTCACGGCGATGAAGAACGACCGGATGCCCGCGTACGTCAAGAAGTACCCGGACGACGCCCTGTCCGATGACGTCTCCTGATCCGTAGGCTGTCCGCGTGACCACCGTCCTGACCTACGGCACCTTCGACCTGTTCCACATCGGCCACCTGCGGCTGCTGGAGCGTCTGTCCGAACTGGGCGACCGCCTCGTCGTGGGCGTCTCGACCGACGAGTTCAACCGCGGCAAGGGCAAGAGCACGGTGGTCCCGTGGGCCGACCGCGCCGAGATCGTCGGCGCCATCAAGGGCGTCGACCTGGTCCTGCCGGAGGAGTCGTGGGAGCAGAAGCGCCACGACATCGTCGAGCACGGCGTCGACCTGTTCGTCATGGGCGACGACTGGACGGGCAAGTTCGACGACCTCGCCGACCTGTGCCGCGTCGAGTACCTGCCGCGCACGAAGGGCGTCTCGACGACCGGGCTCAAGGAGATGCTGCGCGTGCTCGACCCCCAGCACGTCGAGGAGATGCAGGAGGCGCTCGGCGTCGTCTCGCGCCTGCTCGACCACTACCGCGACCTGACCTGAGGCCCCGCGGGTGATCTCGATACGCCGCTCGCTGCGCTCGCGTGCTACTCGATCACCGAGTCCGGTGATCGAGTAGCCGGCGAGCACGACCTCGGTGATCGAGTAGCCGGCGAGCTTGCGAGACGGCGTATCGAGATCACCCGTGACAAGCGACGAGGCCGGGAGCCCCGTGGGGATCCCGGCCTCGTGGCGTGTCGGTGCGTCAGACTGCGACGGCCACCTCGGCGACGCTGCCACGGGCGGCGACGACGGGATTGTCGACGACGTCCGCACGCGGCGCGAGGGTGCGCAGCGTCCAGTCGCCGGGAGCGGCGAAGAACCGGAACTGACCGGTCGCCGAGGTCGGGACCTCGGCGGTGAACTCGCCGTTGCGGTCGAGCAGGCGCACGTAGGCGTTGCCGACGGGCTGGTCGTCACGCAGGACGACGCCCTGGATCACGGCCTGGTTCGCGACGTCGACGCCCTCGAGGCTCGGGCCGCCCTTGATCGCTCCGCACATGTCAGGCCTCCCCGCGCTCATCGCCGAGGGCGACCGGCACGCCGCGCAGCGAGCCGTACTCGCTCCACGAGCCGTCGTAGTTCTTGACGTTCGGGCGGCCGAGGATCTCGCTGAGCACGAACCACGTGTGCGAGCTGCGCTCGCCGATGCGGCAGTAGGCGATCGTGTCCTTGCCCTCGTCGAAGCCGACCTCGGAGTAGAGCGCGACGAGCTCCTCGTCCTTGCGGAACGTGCCGTCGTCGTTCGCGGCCTTGCTCCACGGGACGTTGCCGGCCGTCGGGATGTGACCGGCGATCTGCGCGGCCTCCTGCGGCAGGTGCGCCGGGGCGAGCAGGCGACCGGCGTACTCGTCGGGGCTGCGGACGTCGATGAGGTTCTTGACGCCGATGGCCTCGACGACCTCGTCACGGTAGGCGCGGATGTCCTCGTTCGGCTCCTGCGCGGCGTACGTCGTGGCCTCGCGGGCGGGAACCTCGTCGGTCAGCTCACGGCTGTCCAGCTCCCACTTCTTGCGGCCGCCGTCGAGCAGGCGGACGTCGGCGTGGCCGTAGTAGGTCAGGTACCAGTAGGCGTACGCGGCGAACCAGTTGTTGTTGCCGCCGTAGAAGACGACGGTGTCGTCGTTCGAGACGCCCTTCTCGCTCAGCAGCGCCTCGAGGCGCTCCTTGCCGATGAAGTCGTGGCGGACGCCGTCCTGCAGGTCCTTCTTCCAGTCGACCTTGACGGCACCGGGGATGTGGCCCTTGTCGTACGCCTCGACGTCCTCGTCGACCTCGATGAGGACGACCTTCGGATCGTTGAGGTGCTCTTCGACCCAGTCGGCGGTGACGAGGGAGTTCTCGCGGCTCATGTGGATTCCTTTGCGGTGGTGAAGTGGAGGTGGGTGAGGCTTCTCGGGCCGTCAGGCCAACTGCTTGGCGAGGCGACGGGTGGTCAGGTAGAGCTCGCAGCCCAAGCAGAAGCCCGTGGTGGCGTTGAGCAGGGCGGCGACGAAGGCGAAGCCGACGGCGACGAGGCCGATCGTGGTGGCGCCGGCCAGCAGCGCGACGAGCCCGACGACGGCGAACGTGAAGCCGACGACCTGGGCGAAGCGCGGCGGCCGCGCGTCCTCGGTCTCGGCCGGCGCGCCGATACGCGGACGGACGACGGTGCGGAACAGCCACGACCACGGCGAGCTGGCCAGCGAGACGAACGCCCCGAGGCCGAACACGACGGTCTGGACGGCCAGCACGATCTCACGCACCGGCGAGGGCGTCACGAGGACGATCGCCAGCACGACGGCGGTCACCGCAGCGGCGAAGCGCAGGCCGCGTGGATCGACAGAGGTGTCGTGGGACATGGAGGTGCTCCTGGGCAGGAGAGGTTGGCTGACAGGTCGGAAGAGACGGAGTGGGTCAGCGCAGACGACACAGCGCCGAACGCGTGCGGCAGTTGTCCACCGCGCGGCGTCGGGTCAGGTGTGTCGTGAACATGCGGACAGCCTAGGGGGTGGATCGCCCGGAAGCCCGTCAGAATCTCACGATTTGAAACAACTGTCCATATCGCAAGACGGAGGGCTGATTCAGCCCGGAATGGCGGCCTCGAGCGCGACGAGGACCTGGTCCCGCGTCGGGGCCCCCGAGGCGCGGCTCACGATCCGACCCTCGGCGTCGAGCACGAGGACCGTCGGCGTCCGCAGCACGTCGAGGCGGCGCACGAGCTCGAGCTCGGACTCCGCGTCGATCTCGACCGTGACCACTCCCGGCACGAGGCCGGCGACCTGACCGAGCACCGTCCGCGTCGCGCGGCACGGGGCGCAGAACGAACTGGAGAACTGCACGAGGGTGGCTCGCTCTCCCAACGCGATCCCGAGCTCGTCGGGGCCCAGTCGGTCGTCGTCGTCCTCGACGCTACGGCGCGAGAACCGCCCGTCCTTCCAGCGCAGGAACAGCGCGACACCGAGCGCCGCCGCCAGGGCGACGAGCAGGACGTACAGGCCGGTCATGGTGCTCCTTTCGGGCGTGCGGTGCGTGTGACGAGAGTGTGACGTGCTTCTCACGTTCGCCGCACCTGTGGTCATCGCCCTGTCACATGAAGTATCGTCGACCGTGCAATGAGGCTTCGATGAACGGTCGGTTCATCGGGGCCTCGACGTGCATAGGAGGCCAGTCACCGTGTCCCACCTGCTGCTGCTGACGAAGAGCACCCAGTCTTCCGTCGAAGTGTTGCCCGCCCTCGCCCTGCTGCCCCACAACGTCAAGATCCTGCCCGCGGAGGCCAGCGCGCTCATCGACGCTCCTCCGTGCGATGCGGTCCTGGTCGACGGTCGGCACGACCTGGCCCAGGTGCGCAGCCTCACCCGCGTGATCCGCACGACGGGGATCGAGTGCCCGCTCATCCTCATCCTCACGGAGGGCGGACTCACCGTCGCCGCGGCCGACTGGGGCATGGACGACGTGATCCTCACGACCGCCGGTCCCGCCGAGCTCGAGGCCCGACTGCGGCTCGGCATCGGCCGGGTCGCCGCCGGCGGCGAGAGCCAGAACGACGAGAGCCACGTCATCAGCGCGAGCGGCCTCGTGGTCGACGACGTCACCTACACGGCCAAGCTCGAGGGCCGCTCCCTGGACCTGACGTTCAAGGAGTTCGAGCTGCTCAAGTTCCTCGCCCAGCACCCCGGCCGGGTGTTCACCCGCCAGCAGCTGCTGCAGGAGGTCTGGGGCTACGACTACTTCGGCGGCACCCGCACGGTCGACGTCCACGTCCGGCGCCTGCGCGCCAAGCTCGGCACGGACAACGAGACGCTCATCGGCACGGTCCGCAACGTGGGCTACCGCTTCGTCGCCAAGCGCGATGCCGGCGAGCGCGTCGGCATCGAGCCGGCCGAGCGCTCGCGCATCGGCGGCCGCGCCTGATCCTCGGCTCAGTCGAGGGTGGGGACGAGCTCGGTCAGGTACGCCACCGTGTCGGGCCAGCCCGTCACGGCGTGGCACGGGACGCCGAGCGCGAGCACCGGGTAGTCGTTGCCGTCCGGGTCCAGCCGGTCGCCGATGAACAGCATGTCGGCAAGGTCGATCCCGGTCGCCTCGGCCAGTTGGCGCATCCCGTAGGCCTTGTCGATGCCGCGGTGCGTGATGTCGACCGAGGTCGAGCCGCCGGAGCGGACCTCGAGGTCGGGCAGCTGCGCCGCCACCGCATCGCGCAGCGCCGACTTCCTCGACCCGTCCGGGTCCCACGCCGTCTTGGCCTCGATCGGGGCGCGCTGGCCCAGCGCCGAGAACGTGATCTGGGAGCCGCGGTCCTCGAGGATGTCGCCCCACGTCTGCGACTCCCACAGGCCCAGCCGCCGCGCCTCCTGCTCAACCGCGGCCAGCGCGCGGTCGCGCTCGTCGGCGGTCAGCGCGTGGGCGTAGATCGTCTCGATCCCGGTCGGTGAGATCCGGTAGTACTGCGTGCCGCACGTCGGCAGCAGGTGGATGCGCGACAGCACGTCGGCGGAGGTCGGCGGGAGCTGCTCGACGACCTGCGACCGGAACTGGCCGAGCTGCCCGCCGGAGATGATCGCGACCTCGACCCGCTCGGCGAGCTGGATCAGCAGGTCGCCGATGGGCTCGGGAATCGGGCATTTGGAGGGCGCGAGGGTGTCGTCGAGATCGAATGCGACGAGACGGGGTCCGGGCACGTCGGGGAGTCTACTGTTGAGTACATGCGTCGTCTGCACAACATGACCCAGGCGTACGACTGGGGGTCCACGAGCGACATCCCGCGCTTCCTGGGTCGCTCCGGGTCGGGTGAGCCGGTCGCCGAGCTGTGGCTCGGCACCCATCCGCTGGCCCCCTCGCGCGTCGAGACTCCCGAGGGCCTCCGGCCGCTGTCGGACGTCGTCGGCGACGTGCCGTTCATGCTCAAGCTGCTCGCCGCCGAGCAGCCGCTCTCGATCCAGGTGCACCCGAGCACGGCCGAGGCGCGCGAGGGCTTCGACCGCGAGGAGCGTGCGGGCATCCCCCTGCACTCGCCCGCCCGGGTCTTCAAGGACCCGCACCACAAGCCCGAGATGGTCTACGCGCTCAGCACCTTCGACACGCTCGTCGGGTTCCGGCCCACGGCCGAGATCCTGCGCGTCTTCACGCAGCTCGACTCCCCCGCCGTGAACGCCGCCTCGGCCACGCTGCGCGCCAAGCCCGGCTACAAGGGCATCGTTCGCGTGCTGGAGAACCTGCTGATCGCGCCGCCGCCGGCGAGCGAGATCGCGAACGTCGTGGTCCAGTGCAAGGCGCTCGTGCACGACGGCGTCGACATCAAGCGCGCCTACACGACCGCGGCGATGATCGCCCGGCACCATCCCGGCGACGTCGGCATCATCGTGTCGCTGCTGCTGAACCGGTTCACGCTGCAGCCGGGCGAGGCGATGTTCCTGGGCACCGGCGTGATCCACGCCCACCTGTCCGGCATGTGCATCGAGGCGATGGCGAACTCCGACAACGTCATGCGCGCCGGGCTGACCCGCAAGGCGCTCGACCCCGAAGGACTGATCCGCTCGCTCGAGGCGGGCATGTCGCGGGTCGCGCGGGTCGAGCCGGACTACCCGTCCTTCTCGACCGAGGTCTACAGCCCCGCGGTCGAGGAGTTCGCGCTGGCCGTCACGCAGGTGTCGCCCGCCGATCCCGCGGGCGTGCCGCTCATCGCGGCGGCCCACTCGATCGTGATGTGCATCGGCGGTGCCGTCCAACTGGTCGACGCGGCGGGCGAGTCGATCCCGTTGAGTCGAGGCGACGCGGTGCACACCGATGCCGCCGACGGCGTGGTCACCCTCATGGGCACCGGCGAGGTCGCCCAGATCTACCTGCCCGACCCGAACACGCCCGAGTCCCAGCTGAGCGACCTGCTCGGCCATCGGCCCGTGCGCGCGCTCGACTGAGCCGCCCGACCCGAGGAGTCAGAGCAGGTCGCTGCGGCCCTCCTCGGTGAGCTGCGCGACGATCTCCTTGACGCGCTGCGACTGCGCGAGGTCGAGCACGAGGAGGGCGTCGGGGGTCTGCACCACGGCGACGTTGCGCAGGCCCAGGACCGCGACCTTGAGGTCCTCGTCCGCGCGGACGACCCCGTCGGCGTCGACCCAGAGCACGCCGGGAGTCGAGCCGAGCGGCGCGATCGAGGCGAAGTCGCCCAGGTCGTCCCAGCCGAACGTGGCCGGCACGACGGCCATGCCGCCCTCGGCCGCGACCGGCTCGGCCACGGCGTGGTCGATCGCGATCTTCGTCAGCGTGGGCCACGCACGACCGAGCTCGGCGACGAATCCGGGCGTCCCCCACGCGGCGGCGATCGCGCGCAGGCCGGCGGCCAGCTCGGGCTGGAAGCGCGCGAGGGCGTCCATCAGGACCGAGGCGCGCGCCACGAACATCCCGGCGTTCCAGACGTGGTCGCCCGACGCGAGGTAGTCACGGGCCGTCGCCTCGTCGGGCTTCTCGACGAAGCTGCGCACGGCCTTCGCGGAGGCGAAGTCGGCGAGCGGGTCTCCCGCGGCGATGTACCCGAAGGCCGTGGACGGCTCGGTCGGCGCGACGCCGATCGTGACGACGTAGCCGGCGGCGGCGACCTCGATCGCCTCCCGCACGGCCTCGGCGAACCGGTCGGGGTCGGGGATCCGATGGTCGGCGGCGAACGAGCCCACGACGGCATCGGGATCGTCGCGCTCGACGATCGCCGCGGCGAGGCCGATCGCCGGCATCGAGTCGCGCGGTGAGGGCTCGAGCAGCAGGTTGACCAGCTCGGGCAGCTGGGCGGCGATCGCGCCGCCGTGGGCCGCCCCGGACACCACATGGATGCGCTCGGCCGACGTGAGCGTGAGCATCCGGTCCCACGTCTGCTGGATCAGCGTGCGGCCCGAGCCGTCGAGGTCGAGCAGGAACTTCGGGCGGTCGCGACGCGACAACGGCCACAGGCGGGTCCCCGCACCACCGGCGGGGACGATGGCATGGAACGCGGGCACGACGGTCACTGTAGTGCCGAAGACCTCCGCCATACTGGGGTCCGTGTCCCGCCTGACAGCCCGTGAACTGATCGACCTCGTGCTCGACCCCGGCTCGTGGGAGTCGTGGGACGAACCGATCGACCACTCGTCGGCGCCCGAGCCCTACCGCACGGACCTGCTCGCGGCGTGCGCGCGAGCCGGCACCGACGAGTCCGTCATCACGGGCCGCGCGCTCATGCGTGGACGCCCCGTGGCCGTCCTGGTCAACGAGTTCCGCTTCCTCGCCGGGTCGATCGGCCAGGCGGCCGCCGACCGCATCGTGCGGGCCGTCCGCCGTGCCACCGCCGAGGGCATCCCCGTGCTGGCGACCACCGCGTCGGGCGGCACCCGCATGCAGGAGGGCACCCCGGCGTTCGTGCGGATGATCGACATCTCGCGCGCGCTCATGGACCACAAGGCGGCCGGTCTGCCCTACCTCGTCTACCTGCGGCACCCGACGACCGGCGGCGTCTTCGCGTCGTGGGGCTCGCTCGGGCACGTGACGATCGGCGAGCCCGGAGCGCTCATCGGGTTCCTCGGGCCGAAGGTCTACGAGCTGCTCAACGGCACGCCCTTCCCGCCCGGCATCCAGACCTCGGACAACCTCGCGAACCGCGGCATCATCGACGCCGTCGTGATGCCCGAGGAGCTGCCGTCGATGGTCGACAAGGCCCTCTCGATCCTGATCGACCCGCCGGCCGAGTCGTCCCGTTCGCGGCGCCCCGGAGCGACGGAGCGCCAGCTCGAGACGTGGGAGTCGGTGCTCACGACGCGGACTCCCGATCGGCCGGGCGTGCGCGAGGTCCTGCGCTGGGGCACCGACGCGATCATCCGCCTCCAGGGCACCGAGCGCGGCGAGCGCGACGCCGCGATGATCGTCGCCCTCGCCCGGATCGACGGCGAGCCCTGCATCGTCGTCGGCCAGGACCGGACGACGCAGAGCCGGATCAAGCCGATGGGCCCGGGCGCGCTGCGCGAGGCCCGGCGCGGCATGCGGCTCGCGAACGAACTGGGCCTGCCGCTCGTCTCCTTCATCGACACCCCGGGGGCCGAGCTGTCCCCCGAGGCCGAGCAGGGCGCGATCGCCGGCGAGATCGCCCGCTGCATCAGCACGATGTCGACGATGCGCGTCCCGTCCGTGTCCGTGCTGCTGGGCCAGGGCTGCGGCGGCGGGGCCCTCGCCCTGCTGCCCGCCTCGCGGGTCATCGCGGCCCAGAACTCGTGGCTGTCGCCGCTGCCGCCCGAGGGCGCGAGCGCGATCGTCTTCGGCGACGTCGACCACGCCGCCCAACTGGCTGCCGAGCAGCGGATCAGCGCGTTCGACCTGCACGACTCCGGCGCCGTGCACCACCTCGTGCCCGAGTACGAGGACGACGACGCCGAGGCGTTCTCGCGGGCCGTCGCGGCCGAGGTCGCCCAGCAGCTGCGCGAACTGCAGGGCCGCGGATGACCGCCGAGGGCTCGCGCCACGTGGTGAGGCGGGCGTCGTGAACCTCCTCGACCTGGCCGAGGCCGCCGAGGCCGCCGACGGGGTCGCGCCGTTCAACGAGGCGAGCCTCATCGCGCTGCGCGACGGGACGGCGCTGCGGATCGAGCTCTTCGACGAGGTGGTCGGCGCGGTCGCTCCCGGCGACGCCCCCGTCGAGCTCGCCGTGCACCCGCGGTACCGCCGCCAGGGTCGCGGGCGCCGCCTGCTCGACCGCCTCGTCGCCGAGGGCGAGACCCGCTTCTGGGCCCATGGCGACCTACCGGCCGCGCAGGCCCTGGCGGCGGCCACGGGACTGCGGGCCGTGCGGACCCTGCTCGTCCTGTCGACCACCGACCGGAACGTGCCGCCCACCGCGACGCCCGCGGACGTCACGATCCGCGCCTTCGAGGACACCGACGCCGACGCCGTCGTGGCGGTCAACGCCCGCGCGTTCGCGGCCCATCCCGAGCAGGGCGCGATGGATCGGGCCGACTTCGACCGCCGGCGCGCCGAGGCGTGGTTCGACCCCGCCGGCCTGTTCGTGGCCGAGCGCGCGGGCCGGGTCGTCGGCTTCCACTGGACCAAGCGCGAGGGCACGACCGGTGAGGTCTACGTCGTCGGCGTCGACCCGGACGCCCACGGCGGCGGCCTCGGCACGGCGCTGACCGCCGTCGGCCTGCGCCACCTGTGGGACGCCGGCGTCGACGAGATCGACCTGTACGTCGAGGGCGACAACGCGCCCGCGCTCACCGTCTACGGGAACCTCGGCTTTCGCGAGAAGGCCAAGGACGTCCTGTACGCGCTGCCCTGACCCCCGACGAGCGAGGTTAGACCAGGCCGCGCTGCAGGGCCGCGGCGATCCGGGCGACCGCGGCCGGGGCCGCCGAGCCGTAGCCGACCATGTTCGCGAAGCCGTGGATGAGGCCCTCCTCGCGGACCGCCTCGACGGGGACCCCCGCGGCGCGCATCGCCTCGGCGTAGGCCTCGCCCTCGTCGCGCAGGGGATCGAAGCCGGCCGTGACGACGATCGCGGGCGGCAGATCGTGCAGGTCGCCGTGCAGCGGCGAGATCCGCGGATCGGACGTGTCCTCACCGCCCACGAGGTAGGCCTCGGTGAACTGGTCCATCAGGTCCTGCGTGAGGAAGAAGCCGTGGCCGAACTCCTTGCGGCTGGCCGAGACCTCCGTGAAGTCGGTGACGGGATAGATCAGCACCTGGAAGCGCGGGCCGGCTCCGCCGCTGCGCACCATCTCCTGTGCGACGACCGTCGCCAGGTTGCCGCCGGCGCTGTCACCGCCGATCGCGATCCGCTCGGGATCGATCGCCAGGGCCGCCGCGTGCTCCACGACCCACTCCCACGCCGCGACGCAGTCGTCGAGCGGCGCCGGGAACGGATGCTCGGGCGCGAGCCGGTAGTCGACCGCGATGACCCGGACCTGCGCCCGCTCGGCCAGGACCCGGCACAGCGAGTCGTGGCTGTCGAGGTCGCCGAGCGTGAAGCCGCCGCCGTGCAGGTACACGAGCGCCGGCGACCGGCCGGTCATGCCCTGGGGCGTGTAGAACCGCAGGCGGACCGGACCGTTCGGGCCGGGCACCTCGCGGTCGGTCACGGCGCCGATCGGCGGGTGGCCCCCGACGAGGCCGTCGGCCTCGCTCAGCTGACGCCGCTGGCGGCTGATCGGCGTGTTCACCGGATCGGGATTCTCGAGCTTGATCAGCATGAGCATGGCCTGCATGTCGGGGTGCAGGGTCAGCCCCTGACGCCGGACGGGCGGGCCGAACAGGAGCCGCTTGACCGGCGCGGGGGTCGATCCGAGGGCGGCGACGGCGGCGCGGCGCGCCCGCGCGGAGACGCTCATGGGGCTGAAGTTATCAGTGTTACCGAGCGAACGGGGAAGTCGTCCTGCATCATGGAGGCAAACGTACGCCCGTCTCCAGGCCGAGGGGGACCTCAATGATGGACAGCGCCCACGCGAGGGACTTCGACGAGCCCGACCACGGCCCCGACCTCTCGGCGCCGATCGGGGAGGTCCCGGTCGCGGCACCGGGCTTCCGGCACGCGATGACGATGCTCGTACTGCTGTCGATCCCGCTCTGGGCCCTGCTCATCGGCGGCGGCATCCTGCTGGCCCGCTGGATCGGCTAGTTCACCCGCGCTTCATCTGACCGTGGCATCGTTGGGCCATGGAGACCACCGACCTGACGGTCCCCGAGCCTCTCGCGTCCTCTCCCGACGAGTTCGACGTCGATCCGCCGTACGACGCGTCCGAGGGCTCGTTGCCCGAGGACCGCTTCCTCGACCGCGAGCTGTCGTGGATCGCGTTCAACGCGCGCGTGCTGGAGCTGGCCGCCGACGAGAGCCTGCCCCTGCTGGAGCGAACGCGCTTCATGGCGATCTTCGGCAGCAACCTCGACGAGTTCTTCATGGTCCGCATCGCCGGCCTCAAGCGGCGCATCGCCGCCGGCGTGGCGCTGCCGTCGGCCAGCGGGCTCAAGCCGCGCGACGTCCTGAACTCGAGCCTGCGGGCCAGCCATGAGCTGATGCAGCAGCAGTCGAGGCTCCTGCGCCATGACCTGATCCCCGCGCTGGCAGCCGAGCAGATCGCGCTCGTGCGCTGGTCCGAGCTGAGCCTGCCCGAGCGCGAGAAAATCGCCGAGTTCTACCACCAGCGGATCTTCCCGGTGCTGACGCCGCTGGCGGTCGACCCCGCGCACCCGTTCCCCTACATCTCGGGACTGTCGCTCAACATCGCCCTCGTGATGCGCAACCCGCGCACCGGCAAGGAGCACTTCGCCCGGGTCAAGGTGCCGCCGGTCATCCAGCGCTGGATCCAGACCTCCGAGGGCCGCTACGTCTCCCTCGAGGACGTCATCGCGGCGAACCTCGACAGCCTCTTCCCGGGGATGGAGATCGTCGACCACCACACGTTCCGGGTCACCCGCAACGAGGACCTCGAGGTCGAGGAGGACGACGCCGAGAACCTGCTCAAGGCCCTCGAGAAGGAGCTGCTGCGGCGCCGGTTCGGCCCGCCCGTGCGGCTCGAGGTCGACGAGACGATGTCCGAGGACGTGCTCGAGCTGCTCGTCGGCGAGCTGGGCATCTCCGACGAGGAGGTGTTCCGGCTGTCCGGGCCGCTCGACCTGCGCAGCCTCAACGAGATCGCCGACATCGACCGGCCGGAGCTGAAGTTCGCGCCGTTCGTGCCAGGCACCCACGAACACCTCGCCGAGGTCGAGACGGCCAGCCCCGCGGACCTGTTCAGCGCGCTGCGCAAGCGCGACGTGCTCGTGCACCACCCGTACGACTCCTTCGCGACGAGCGTGCAGCGCTTCGTCGAGCAGGCCGCCGCGGACCCGCAGGTCCTCGCGATCAAGCAGACGCTCTACCGGACGTCGGGCGACTCGCCGATCATCGACTCCCTCGTCGACGCCGCCCGCTCGGGCAAGCAGGTCCTCGTGCTCGTCGAGATCAAGGCACGGTTCGACGAGCAGGCGAACATCCGCTGGGCTCGCAAGCTCGAGCGCGCGGGCTGCCACGTCGTGTACGGGCTGGTCGGACTCAAGACGCACTGCAAGCTGGCGCTCGTCATCCGCGACGAGCCCGACGGACTGCGCCGGTACGCCCACATCGGCACGGGCAACTACAACCCGAAGACGGCACGGCACTACGAGGACCTCGGCCTGCTGACCTCCAACCCCGAGATCACACACGACCTGACCGAGCTGTTCAACAGCCTGTCGGGCTTCGCGATGACGAGCGACTACGACTCGCTGCTCGTCGCCCCGCGCGAGCTGCGGTCGGGCCTGGTCGGACGCATCGACCGCGAGATCGCGCACCACCGGGCCGGCCGCCCGGCGCGGATCGCCATGAAGGTCAACTCACTCGTCGACGAGGCGATCATCGACAAGCTCTACGAGGCCTCCCGCGCCGGCGTGGAGGTCGACCTGGTCATCCGTGGGATCTGCGCGCTGCGGCCCGGCGTTCCGGGCATGTCCGAGCGGATCCGCGTGCGCAGCGTGCTGGGTCGCTTCCTCGAGCACAGCCGCGTCTTCACGTTCGCCGCAGGAGGCGACCGCGAGGTGTGGATCGGCTCCTCCGACCTCATGCACCGCAACCTCGACCGCCGAGTCGAAGTGCTCGTGCGCGTCCCGTCGCCGGCGCACGTCGACCAGATCACCGACCTCATGGAGACGATGGCGTCCGACGAGACGGCCTCGTGGCACCTCGGCCCCGACGGCGCGTGGACCCGGCACGAGGGCGCCAACATCCAGGAAGTGCTCATCGAGCGGGCCCGGTCTCGCCGGTCCCGGGCCTGAGAGCGCAGACTGATCACCATGGCGAGCAAGGTCATCCCCGCGGCCGGCGGCATCGTGTGGCGCAAGGCTGGTCCCACCGGAGGCGTCGAGGTCCTCCTCGTGCACCGTCCCGGGTACGACGACTGGACGTTTCCCAAGGGCAAGGCCGACCCCGGTGAGCCGCTGCCCATCACCGCCGTGCGCGAGGTCCTCGAGGAGACGGGCTACCGCGTCCGCCTCGTCCACCCGCTGCCCGAGGTGAACTACCGCGTGCGTGGTGGGGTCAAGCAGGTCGCGTACTGGGTCTGCCGCCCGCTCGACGACGAGAGCTCGTTCCGGCCCAACCGCGAGGTCGATCGGATCAAGTGGTTCGCGCCGCGCGACGCGCGCAAGAAGCTGACCTACGAGCACGACCGCGATCTGCTCGAGACGTTCGAGGACCTCGCGGCGGCGAAGCGGCACCGCTCGCGCACGCTCGTGCTGCTGCGCCACGCGAAGGCCGTCTCGCGCGACGACTTCAAGGGCGGCGACCGCGACCGCCCGCTCGCCGCCGCCGGGCAGGACCGCGCGAAGGAGCTCGTGCCGCTGCTGGCCGCTTACGGCGTCCGCCGGGTCGTCAGCAGTCCGGCGAACCGCACGACCCAGACCGTCGACCCGTTCATCGCCGCGACCGGCGAGGTGCTGGAGGTCGACGACCGGCTCGCCGAGGGCACGCCCGCCGGCCAGGTCGGTCGGGCCGTCGACGCGCTGCTGGCGACGAAGCGGCCGACGGTGGCGTGCTCGCACCGGCCGACGTTCCCCGACATCTACGCGGCGCTGGACATCAGCGGCCCCGTGCTGGCCCCGGGACACGCCCTCGTCGTCCACCACCGCAAGGGCAAGATCTTGGCCTCCGAGCTGATCTGACGGCCTTCCCGGCCTGCGATCCCGGTCACGTTTACTCCTGCGATCCCGCGCTCCGGCGTCCATCGTTCCGTCACGGTTCACCTTCCGTTCACCGACCTCGCCGGTGCGATACACCTCCCGCTCCTACGTTGGCGACGACCGGGGCGTTCGCCCCGCGTCATGGACACCAGAGAGGGAACGACCGTGAATCGCAAGTCCATGCGCACGCTGGCCGCCACGGGTGCGACCGCCGCGCTGCTCTTCGGCCTCGCCGCCTGCGGCGCCGCCAACGAGGACAGCCCCGCGAGCAGCAGCGACAGCTCGCTCAGCGGCACGTTGAACGGTGCCGGCGCCAGCTCGCAGGAGGCGGCCGTCGCCGCGTGGAAGCAGGGCTTCCAGACTGCGAACGCCGACGTGACCGTCAACTACGACCCCGCCGGTTCAGGCGCCGGTCGCGAGCAGTTCATCGCCGGCGGCGTCGACTTCGCCGGCTCGGACGCCTACCTCGACGACGAGGAGCTCACGAAGGCGAAGGACCGCTGCGGCGGCGACATCGTCTCGGTGCCGGTCTACGTCTCGCCCATCGCCGTGATCTACAACCTCGAGGGGGTCAAGGACCTCCAGCTCGACGCCGCGACGATCGGGGCGATCTTCGAGGGCAAGATCACGAAGTGGGACGACGCCAAGATCGCCGACCTCAACCCGGACGCCGACCTTCCGGACACGGCCATCACGCCCGTGCACCGCGGTGACGACTCGGGCACGACCAAGAACTTCACCGACTACCTGACCGCCGCGTCGGGCGGCTCGTGGAGCGGCGGCGTCGTCGAGACCTGGCCGCTCAAGAGCGGTGAGGCCGCGACCGGCACGTCGGGCGTCGTCTCGGCGGTCAAGGGCGGCAAGGGCACGATCGGCTACGCCGACGCGAGCCAGGCCGGCGACCTCGGCAAGGCCGTGGTCAAGGTCGGCGAGGAGTTCGTCGCGCCGACCGAGGAGGCCGCCGCCAAGGTCCTCGACACCGCCGAGCAGGTCTCCGGCCGCGCCGAGACCGACCTCGCGCTGACGATCGACCGCACCACGACCGAGTCGGGCGTCTACCCCGTCGTCCTGGTCTCGTACCAGGTCGCCTGCCAGAAGTACGACGACGCGGCCAAGGCCGAGCTCGTCAAGGGCTGGCTGACCTACGTGGCCAGCTCCGAGGGCCAGGCCGCCTCGGAGTCGGCCGCCGGCTCGGCCCCGCTGTCGGCGGACTTCGCCACGAAGGTCCAGGCCGCGATCGACACGATCGGCTGATTGCCCCTCCCCGCAACACCCGGTCCGGGCGAGGGCTCACCCCCTCGCCCGGACCAGGGGCAGTAGACGACAGAAAGGGCTCCTCGTGAGCGAGCGCATGACCGAGCAGCGGACGGCACCTCCGCAGCGCCCCGGGGATCGGGTCTTCCGGGGCTTCTCGCTGGGCGCGGCCCTGCTGATCCTGGCGATCCTCGCCGGCGTCGCGATCTTCCTGACGGTCGAGGGCATCCCCGGCATCACGGCCTCGCCGGACGAGGTCAAGAGCGGCGAGTCGTTCCTCAGCTACGTCTGGCCCCTCGTCTTCGGCACCCTGTGGGCCGCCTTCCTCGCCCTGCTGATCTCCGCGCCGATCGCGATCGGCGTCGCGTTGTTCATCAGCCACTACGCCCCGCGCCGGCTGGCCCAGCCCATCGGCTACGTCATCGACCTGCTGGCCGCCGTCCCGAGCGTCGTGTACGGCGCCTGGGGCATGGTGACGCTCGCCGGCGCCGTGCAGCCGCTGTACACGTGGCTCGAGGAGCACCTCGGCTTCATCCCGCTGTTCGCCGGCCCGGCCTCGGCGACCGGCCGCACGATCATGACCGCCGCGCTCGTCCTCGCGGTCATGACGCTGCCGATCATGACCGCGATCTGCCGCGAGATCTTCCTGCAGACCCCGCGCCTGCACGAGGAGGCCGCGCTCGCCCTGGGCGCCACGCGCTGGGAGATGACCCGGCTCGCGGTCTTCCCGTACGCCCGCTCCGGCATGGTCTCCGCGGCGATGCTGGCCCTCGGCCGCGCGCTCGGCGAGACGATGGCCGTCGCGATGGTGCTGTCGGCATCCGGCGTCGTGACGTTCAACCTGATCAGCTCGACCAACCCCTCCACGATCGCCGCGAACATCGCCCTGAGCTTCTCCGAGGCGAGCGGCAAGACCGTCAACGTGCTCATCGCGACCGGTCTCGTGCTGTTCGTCATCACCTTCATCGTCAATTTCGCGGCGCGCGCCATCGTCAACCGCCGTAGCGAGTTCTCCGGAGCGAACTGATGACCACGACGCTGAAACCCGCCCCCACCAGCAACCTCGCCGAGGACCTGCGCGGCGACCGGCTCCCGGGCTGGGCCTCGAAGGTGATCGTCCCGCTCGCCATCGCGGTCGTCGCGGCCGGTTGGCTCGCGCCGCTCGGCGCGATCCGCGGCGTCCTGCTCGGCTGGCTCGTCGCGGCGGTGCTGCCGCTGTGGTCCGTCGTCGTCGAGGGCCGTCGCAAGGCCACCGACCGGCTCGTGACGCTCCTGGTCGCCTCGGCCTTCGGCCTGGCCCTGATCCCCCTCGTGAGCATCCTCATCTCGGTCGTCGGCAAGGGCGCCCAAGCTCTCTCGGCCGAGTTCTTCACCTACTCGATGCGCAACGTCGTCGGCGAGGGCGGCGGCATCTACCACGCGCTCGTCGGCACGCTGCTCATCACCGCGGCGGCCACCGTGATCTCGGTGCCGATCGGGCTGTTCACGGCGATCTACCTCATCGAGTACGGCGACGACGGCCGGCTCTCGCAGTCGATCCGCTTCCTCGTCGACGTCATGACGGGCATCCCCTCGATCGTGGCGGGACTGTTCGCCTACGCGCTGTTCGTCATCTTCTTCGGCGAGGGCGTGCGCATGGGCATCGGCGGCTCGGTCGCCCTGTCGGTGCTGATGATCCCCGTCGTCGTCCGCTCGTGCGAGGAGATGCTCAAGCTCGTGCCGAACGAGCTGCGCGAGGCCTCCTACGCGCTGGGCGTCCCGAAGTGGCGCACGATCGCCAAGGTCGTGCTGCCGACCGCGCTGGCCGGCATCGTCACCGGCATCACGCTGGCCATCGCCCGCGTGATCGGCGAGACGGCGCCACTGCTCATCATCGCCGGCATGACCGACTCGGTGAACTTCAACCTCTTCGAGGGCCGCATGGCGACCCTGCCGGTCTTCACGTACTCCTCGCTCATGCAGCCGGGCGTCCCGCCCGAGCCGAGCATCGAGCGCGCGTGGGGAGCCGCCCTCGTGCTGCTCATCATCGTGATGCTGCTCAACCTCATCGCCCGTCTCGTCTCGCACTTCTTCTCGCCCCAGGGCGAGCGCTGACCCACGAAGGAACAGGAACTCCCATGGCCAAGAGCATCGACGTCTCGGACCTCAACATCTACTACGGCGACTTCCTCGCCGTGGAGGGCGTCAACATCGCCATCCCCGCGAAGGCCGTGACGGCCTTCATCGGCCCGTCCGGCTGCGGCAAGTCGACCTTCCTGCGCTCCCTCAACCGGATGCACGAGGTCATCAAGGGCGCCCACGTCCAGGGCAAGGTGCTCGTCGACGGCCAGGACCTCTACGCCTCGGACATGGACCCGGTCAACGTGCGCCGCAAGATCGGCATGGTCTTTCAGCGCCCGAACCCGTTCCCGACGATGTCGATCGCCGAGAACGTGCTGGCCGGCCAGCGCCTCAACAGCAAGCGCATGAAGAAGACCGAGGCCGACGACGTCGTCGAGCGCTCGCTGCGCCAGGCGGGCCTGTGGGCCGAGGTCAAGGATCGCCTCGACCGCCCCGGCTCGAGCCTGTCCGGCGGCCAGCAGCAGCGCCTGTGCATCGCCCGCGCCGTCGCGGTCGAGCCCGAGGTGCTGCTGATGGACGAGCCGTGCTCGGCGCTCGACCCGATCTCGACGTCGGTCATCGAGGACCTGATCCACGAGCTCAAGAGCGACTACACGATCGTCATCGTGACCCACAACATGCAGCAGGCGGCCCGCGTCTCGGACCAGACGGCGTTCTTCAACCTCGCGGGAGTGGGCCAGCCCGGACGGCTCGTCGAGCTGGGCCCGACGGAGAAGATGTTCTCCAACCCGGACGAGCCGGCCACGGAGGCCTACATCCAGGGCCGGTTCGGCTGAGCCGGCGCTCCTAGGGCAGGAACGCGCGGACCACGAAGTAGATCGCCGCGGCGAAGATCGCGGCCGCGGGCATCGTGACGATCCACGCGATGACGATGTTCTTGGCCACGCCCCAGCGCACCGCGCTGAAGCGCTTCGTGGCGCCGGAGCCCATGATCGCCGAGGTGACGGTGTGCGTCGTCGAGACGGGCGCGTGCAGGCCGATCGCCATGACGTAGAGGGTCGTGGCGGCGGTGGCCTCGGCCGCGAACGCGTTGGCCGGGGTCAGGTCGATGATGCGCCGTCCCAGCGTGCGCATGATGCGCCAGCCGCCCGAGTAGGTGCCCGCGGCGATCGCGCTGGCCGAGGCGATGATGACCCACAGCGGGACGTCATCGCCGGTGTGGAACCCGCCCGCGACGAGCGCCAGGACGATGATGCCCATCGTCTTCTGGGCGTCCTGCAGGCCGTGGCCCAGGGCCATGCCCGCCGCCGAGACGGTCTGGGCGAGCCGGAAGCCGCGGAACACGCGCGCGGGACGCGCCCGCCGGAAGGTCCACATGATGATGGTCATCAGCAGGAAGGCGCCGCCGAAGCCGATCGCCGGCGAGAGCACCATCGGGATCGCGACCTTGTCGACCAGCGTCTCCCACTCGACCTGCGTCGCGGAGGCCAGGCCCGCGCCGACGATGCCGCCGATCAGGGCGTGCGAGGACGACGACGGGATGCCGAAGTACCACGTGATGAGGTTCCACGCGATCGCGCCCAACAGGGCTGCCATGACGATCGTGAGGGCATGGGGCGCCGAGTCCGGTGCCGTATCGATGTCGATGATGCCCTGGATCGTCTTGGCGACCTCGACGCCCAGCAGGGCGCCGACGAAGTTGAGGCTCGCCGCCATCGCGAGCGCGACCCGCGGCGTCAGCGCACGCGTGGACACGGACGTCGCGATGGCGTTCGCCGCGTCGTGGAACCCGTTCGTGTAGTCGAAGGCGAGCGCGATCACCACGACCGCGATCACCATGACGGTGGTCAGGTCCACTCAGGACTCCTTGACCGCGATCTGCTCGATCGTGTTGGCGACCGACTCCAGCGCGTCGATCGCGTGCTCGACCGCCTCGACGATGTCCTTGAGCTTGAGCACCTGCATCGCCTTGTAGTTGCCGTCGAACAGATCGGCCAGGATGCGGCGGTGGTTGCGGTCACCCTCGTTCTCGAGCCGGTTGATCTCGATCCAGAACTCCTCGAGGTCGCGCATCGTGCGCAGCCGCGGCATCGCCTCGGCGGTCAGGTTGCAGGCGCGCTGCAGCACCTCGACCTGGGCGGCGAAGACCTCGGGGAACTCGGTCACGCCGTACAGCACCGTGCTGTCGACGACCTCCTCCATGAAGTCCATGACGTCGTCGAGGCCGCTCGCGAGGGAGTAGATGTCCTCACGGTCGAACGGGGTGATGAACGTGCTGTTGACCAGCTTGATGATCGCGTGGGTGGTGTCGTCGGCGGCATGCTCGGCCTCGTGCATCTCGGCCGCCAGCGCCGCCTTGTCGGCCTCCGGATCGAGCACCTTGGCGACGAGTCCCGCACCGATCACCAAGTGGTTGGCCGACTCCGTGAAGAGGTCGTAGAAACTCGTCTCTACCGGTCGGATCTTGAAGCGCACGCGGGGACTCCCTCGGCTGGTGTGGTGAACGTCCCCATGCTAGATGCTCAGCGACGAAGGCCGCCAACCGAGGGCGATCAGGCGCCGGGCTCGAGTCCGAGGAGGCCGTCGATCTCCGTCTGCGTGAGCCGCTTGGGCGCACCGGAGGCCGCAATCATGAGGCGAGAGGTCAGCTCGATCTCGGCCAGCGCGTCGTCGTCGCGCAGCCGGTCGTCGAGCGGCTCGCTGATGCGATCGCCAAGATGATGCAGGGCCACATACCGAGAGTACGCGGGTCAGGGCTCGAGATCCCAAGCCGGAGCCACAAAATCCCTCATTGGGACTAGACCGCCTGGTCGGTCCGACGGCTCAACCGACCCAGACCCGGGCGTTGCGGAACATCCGCAGCCACGGACTCTCGGCCGAGACGTCGCCGTCGGTCCACGACAGCTGCACGTTGCGCTGCACCCGCTCGGGGTGCGGCATCATCGCGGTGAATCGGCCGTCCGGTGTCGTGACGGCGGTGAGCCCGTCGGGCGATCCGTTCGGGTTCGCCGGATAGCTCGTCGCGACGCCGCCGTGGACGTCGACGAAGCGCGCCGCCGCGTGCACGGCGGACGCATCGCCGCGCGCGGCGAAGTTCGCGAAGCCCTCACCGTGCGCGACGGCGATCGGGATCCGCGACCCGGCCATCCCGCCGAACAGGATCGACGGCGAGTCCAGCACCTCCACGAGCGACAGCCGCGCCTCGTACTGCTCCGAGGCGTTGCGCGTGAACCGCGGCCAGGCCTCGGCGCCCGGGATGATGTCGGCGAGCGCGGCGAACATCTGGCACCCGTTGCAGATGCCGACGCCGAACGTGTCGGTCCGGGCGAAGAACCCGGCGAAGGCGTCGGTGAGCGCGGGGTTGAACAGGACCGAGCGCGCCCAACCCTCGCCCGCACCGAGCGTGTCGCCGTAGGAGAACCCGCCGCACGCGGCCAGCCCCACGACGTCGGCGAGGTCGAACCGCCCGGCCTGCAGGTCGGTCATGTGCACGTCGTACGTGTCGAAGCCCGCCCGGTCGAACGCGAACGCCGTCTCGACGTGGGAGTTGACGCCCTGCTCGCGCAGGATCGCGACCTTGGGCCGCGCCGTGCCGATCAGCTGGGGGGCGCTGCGGAGCGCAGCGGTCACGTCGTCGGTCGGGTCGAACGTCGTCGCGAGGGTGAGCACCGGGTCCTCGGCGCCCACGGCGGCGTGCTCGGCGTCGGCGCACTCGGAGTTGTCGCGCAGTCGGGCGATGCGCCACGAGACCTCGTCCCAGGCCTGCGCGAGGTCGACCAGCGACTCGTCCAGTCCCACGGCGGTCGCGCTGATCCGACGATCGCGCGAGGACGAGCCGATCCGGCGCGCGAGGCCGGACAGGCCCGCGGCGTCGAGCACGGCCAGTGCCTCGTCCGCGCGGTCGGCCGGCACGGCGACGACGGCGCCGAGCTCCTCGGCGAACAGGTCGGCCAGGCCGCTGACGTCGAGGTGGGCGCCCACGCCGCCGGCGAAGGCCAGCTCGCAGACCGCCGCCCACAGGCCGCCGTCGGACCGGTCGTGATAGGCGAGCAGCAGGCCGGCGGCGCGCAGGGCGTTGACGCCGTCGACGAGCGCGACGAGCCGCTGCGGGTCGTCGAGGTCGGGGACGACCCCGCCGAACTCGCCGCTGACCTGGGCCAGCATCGAGCCGCCGAGCCGGTCGCGGCCGGCGCCGAGGTCGACCAGCAGCAGTGCCGCGTCGGCGGGCAGCTCGGGTGTGACCGTGCCGCGCACGTCGGGCAGCGACGCGAACGCCGTGACGACGAGCGAGACGGGGGCCGTGACCTGCTTGTCCGTGCCGTCGGCGTCCGTCCAGCGGGTGCGCATCGACAGCGAGTCCTTGCCGACGGGCACCGAGATGCCCAGCGCGGGACACAGTTCCATCGCGACGGCGTGCACCGTGTCGTAGAGGGCGGCGTCCTCGCCGTCCTCGCCGCACGCGGCCATCCAATTGCACGAGAGCTTGACGCCCGGCAGGTCGATCGGCGCGGCGAGCAGGTTCGTGATCGCCTCGCCCACGGCCATGCGGCCCGATGCGGGGGCGTCGACGGCGGCCAGCGGGGTGCGCTCGCCGCTGGCCATCGCCTGCCCCGCGAAGCCGACGTGGTCCGAGAGCGTGACGGCGACGTCCGCCACCGGCACCTGCCACGGGCCGACCATCTGGTCGCGGTGCGTGAGGCCGCCGACCGTGCGGTCGCCGATCGTGACGAGGAAGCGCTTCGAGGCGACCGTCGGGTGCCGCAGCACCGCGTACGCCGCCTCGCGCGCGTCGATGCCGTCGAGGTCGAGCTCGGCGGAGGTGCGGTCGATGCGCGTGACGTCGCGGGTCATCTTCGGCGGCTTGCCGAGCAGCACCTCCAGCGGCATGTCGATCGGGACGTCGTCGCCCGGGGAGCCGGGGGTCAGCCTCAACTGGCGGTCATCGGTCGCGACTCCCACCACGGCGAAGGGGCAGCGCTCGCGGGCGGCCAGCGCGGCGAACTGCTCGAGCGACTCCGGCGCGATCGCCAGGACGTAGCGCTCCTGGCTCTCGTTGCACCAGATCTCCTTGGGCGCGAGGCCCGACTCCTCGAGCGGCACGTGCGAGATCTCGAACGTCGCCCCGCGCCCGGCGTCGTCGACCAGCTCGGGGAAGGCGTTCGACAGGCCGCCCGCCCCCACGTCGTGGATCGACAGGATCGGGTTGTCCTCGGCGAGCGACCAGCAGTGGTTGATGACCTCCTGCGCGCGCCGCTCGATCTCGGGGTTGCCTCGCTGCACCGAGTCGAAGTCGAGCTCGGCGGCGTTCGCGCCGGCCGCCTTCGACGAGGCCGCGCCGCCGCCCATGCCGATCCGCATGCCGGGGCCGCCCAGCTGCACGAGCAGCGTGCCCGGCGGGAACTCGATCTTCTCGGTCATCTCGGCGCTGATCGACCCGAGGCCGCCCGCGCTCATGATGGGCTTGTGGTAGCCGCGGCGGACGCCGTCGACGGTCTGTTCGTAGACACGGAAGAACCCGCCGAGGCCCGGCCGGCCGAACTCGTTATTGAACGCGGCCGCGCCGATCGGGCCCTCGACCATGATGTCGAGCGGGCTCGCGATGTGGTCGGGGCGCCCGTACTGCTCGGTCTCCCACGGCTCGTCGGTGTCCGGCAGGTGCAGGTTCGACACGACGAAGCCGGTCAGGCCGGCCTTCGGCTGCGAGCCGCGACCCGTCGCGCCCTCGTCGCGGATCTCGCCGCCGGCACCGGTGGCCGCACCGGGGAACGGCGAGATCGCCGTCGGGTGGTTGTGCGTCTCGACCTTCATGAGGACGTGCACGTCGCCCTCGCGGCCGGCGTAGCGGCTCGGCCCCTCGGCACCCTCGGGCAGCCAGCGCGTCGCGGGTCCGCCCGCCATGATCGAGGCGTTGTCCTTGTAGGCGACGACCGTGCCGTGGCCCGCGACGGCCTCCGTGTGGCGGATCATGCCGAACAGCGAGAGGTCCTTCTCCTCGCCGTCGACGACGAAGTCGGCGTTGAAGATCTTGTGCCGGCAGTGCTCGGAGTTCGCCTGCGCGAACATCATCAGCTCGACGTCGGTGGGGTTGCGGTCGAGCTCGGTGAACGCCTCGACGAGGTAGTCGATCTCGTCGTCGGACAGCGCGAGCCCGAAGGCGACGTCGGCCCGCTCGAGCGCCGAGCGGCCCTCGCCCAGCACGTCGACGTGCTGCATCGGCTCGGCGTCGCGCTCGTCGAACAGTGCCGCCACGGCCTCGCGGCTCGTCAGCGCGGTCTCGGTCATCCGGTCGTGCAGGATCTCGGCGCAGGCGTCGAGCTGGGCCGGCGTGAGGTCGGCGCCGGCGAGGGTGAACTCGGTGGCCCGCTCGACCCGGCGGACGTCGATGCCGCAGTTGTGGACGATGTCGGTCGCCTTGCTCGACCACGGCGAGATCGTGCCGAGCCGCGGCACCACCACCACGAGGGCGCCGCCGGCGGGCTCGTCGGCCGGCTCGCCGTAGTCGAGGATGCGCGAGACGGCATCGCTCGTCGCGTCGTCGAGTGGCTGGTCGCTGGCGATCCAGTGCACGAATCGGGCCGAGATCCCGGTCAGTTCCGGGGCCACCGCCTGCAAACGGGCCAGCAGGGCCTTGGCCCGGAAGGAAGAGAGAGCGTTGCCGCCCTCGACCACGGTGAGTTCGACGTCGCGCGACACGCGCCAAGCCTACCGAGGCCGCTCTGGCCGCCGCGGCCCGCCGCCGGTGGGGGCGGTGACTTACGCACCTCTGGCGGGGATCTGGGGTACCCAACTCACCGCCCACCCCCGCCCGCCGCCGGGAGCGGTGACCTACGCACCCCTGGCGACCATCAGAGGTACGCAACTCACCGCCCACCCCACCCACCGCCGAGAGCGGTGACCTACGCACCCCTGGCGACCATCAGAGGTACGCCACTCACCGCCCACCCGCCGCACAGGTACGTAAGTCACCGCTCCCAGGCGCGGGCGGGCGCGCGTAGGGTCGGCTGCATGGCCGAGCACGGGGAGCTCTCGCAGTCGTTCGGGGCGGCGGCGGACACGTACGAGGCGGCGCGACCGTCGTACCCGGCGGCCGCGGTGGCGTGGATGATCGAGCCCGCGCGCCATGCCGGGCGCACGGTGCGCGTGGCCGACGTCGGAGCGGGGACGGGCAAGCTGACCCGCGTCCTGACCGGGCTGGGCGCGGAGGTGGTCGCCGTCGAGCCCGATCCGGAGATGCTCGCGGTCCTGCGCGGCGCGCTGCCCGGCATCCCGACCTTCGTCGGCACGGCCGAGGAGACGAAGCTGCCCGACGGGTCGCTCGACGCGGTCGTCCTGGGTCAGGCCTGGCACTGGGTGGATGTCGCGAAGGCCTCCGCCGAGGCCGGCCGCGTGCTGCGGCCCGGCGGCGCGCTCGGGCTGGTCTGGAACATCCGCGACGAGTCGGTCGACTGGGTCCGCCGGCTCACTGGCGTGCTGCACGGCAGCGCCGCCGAACGGCTGCTCTCCACCGACGGGGTGCGCGTGGGAGCTCCGTTCGGCGAGATCGAGGAACGGCAGTGGAGCTGGAGCCGGTCGATGACCCGCGCGAGCCTGTTCGACCTCGCCCACTCACGCAGCTACGTCATCACCGCGAGCCCCGCCGAGCGCGAGCGCATCGACGCCGAGCTGGGCGAACTGCTCGACGACCTGGGCGCCGTCGGCGACACCCCCGTCGACCTGCCCTACGTCACGCGTGCATTCCGAGCCGTCCGACCGTAATATTCATCGCATGATGAATAAATCCGTCGAGGTGGACGGGCTCGTCGTCGAACGCGGTGGAGCGACCGTGATCCCCGGACTCGACCTCGCGATCGAGGCGGGATCCGTCACCGGTCTGCTCGGCCCGAGCGGATGCGGCAAGTCGACGCTCATCCGCTCCATCGCGGGCGTGCAGATCGTGCAGTCCGGCACCGTCACGGTGCTGGGCGAGCCCGCAGGCAGCGCCGCCAACCGCCGCCGCGTCGCGTACGTGACCCAGGCCAGCTCGGTCTACCCCGACCTCACGGTCGAGCAGAACCTCGCCTACTTCGCCGCGCTCCACGGCAGCAGCCCGGCCGAGGTGGCCGACGCCCTCGCCGCGGTGGACCTCACCGACAAGCGTCACGCGCTGACCCGCGACCTCTCCGGCGGCCAGCGGACCCGCGTCTCGCTCGCCGCGGCCCTGCTCGCGTCGCCCGACGTGTACCTGCTCGACGAGCCGACCGTCGGGCTCGATCCGGTCCTGCGCCGCGACCTCTGGGCGATGTTCCGGCGACTCGCCGACGACGGCGCCGCGCTGCTGGTGTCGAGCCACGTCATGGACGAGGCCGATCGGTGTGATCGCGTGCTGCTGATGCGTGAGGGCAGGTTGATCGCCACCGACACCCCCGACGGCCTGCGCGCATCGACCGGCACGAGCGACATCGAATCGGCCTTCCTCGCCCTCGCAGAAGGGGACGCGTCATGACGGGAACGCTCGCCACCGCCCGCCGGGTCCTGCAGCAACTGCGCCACGATCCGCGCAGCATCGTCATGCTCCTGCTGCTCCCGGCGATCCTGCTGCTGCTGTTCGCCTACGTCTTCGACAGCCAGGACGACGTGTTCCAACTGGTCGGGCCGCAGATGCTCGGCCTCTTCCCCTTCATCCTGATGTTCCTGCTGACCAGCGTCACGATGGTTCGCGAGCGGACCTCCGGGACACTCGAACGCCTGTTGACCACGCCGCTGCGGCGCGGCGAGCTGATCGGCGGCTACGCGATCGCGTTCGGCCTGATGGCCATCGCCCAGTCGATCATCAGCACGGGCGTCGCGACGTGGTGGCTCGACCTCGGGCTCGACAGTCCCGGCGAGGCACTGCTGTTCGCCCTGCTCGGGGCGATCGTCGGCACGGCCCTCGGCCTGCTGGCCTCGGCGTTCGCGCGCACCGAGTTCCAGGCGGTGCAGTTCATGCCGCTGGTGATCATCCCGCAGATCCTGGTGTGCGGCCTGCTCGTGCCCGTCGACCAGATGCCCGACCCGCTGCAGTGGCTGGCGAAGGTCCTGCCGCTGACGTACTCGACCGACGCATTCACCTCGCTCGCGGAGGGCGAGCCGTTCTCCGAACGCGTCACCGACCTGGTCGTGCTGGTCGGGTTCGCGATCGCCTCGATCGCGCTGGCGTCGCTCACACTGCGGCGCCGCACGCCGTGACCCGGCGGCCGGGTCGCCCGCGCGTCGACACGACCGACCGGCGCCAGTTGATCCTCGAGGCGGCTCGCGCCCGATTCGCGAGCGCGGGCTACACCGGGACGAGCCTGAGGGCGATCGCCGCGGACGCCGGTGTCGACGCAGCTCTGGTCTCGCACTACTTCGGCTCGAAGGCCGCACTGATGGCCGCGACACTGGACCTGCCGTTCAATCCCGCCGAACGCATCGGCTCGGCCCTCGAGGGAGACCTCGACGGTGCGGGCGAGCGCCTGCTGCGCGTCTACCTCCACTCATGGGACGAGCACCCACAGGTGTTCGCGACCGTGGTGCGCAGCGGCCTTTCCGGCTCGGGGCTGGTCACCGGGATCGCGCGGGACATCGTCGTGGCGGCGATCCGCGAGCGGCTCGGCAGCGAACCGGACGCCGCCCTGCGCGCCGGACTCATCGCCTCGCAACTCGTCGGCCTGGGGATCCAGCGGTGGATCGTGGGGCTCGAGCCGATCGCGTCCGCACCGGTCGACGAGGTCATCCGCTGGTACGCGCCGTCGATCCAGCGCCTGTTCACGCCCGCCTGATCAGCGGGCCGCGAGCGCGATCGCGAGGAAGAGGCAGCCGAGGAACGAGACCGGCACGAGCCACAGCGCCGCGACGAACAGCGTGACGGTCGTGCCGACCTTCGGCGGGAAGAACCAGCGCGCCCGAGGCAGGTCGGCGGCACCCTGCACCACGCCCGGACCGATGCCGAGGCCATGCCACAGCCCCTGCAGCCGCGAGAAGAGGCGCACGCCGCCCGTGCCGCCCGCGATCTGGCCGAGCGCCTTCCGGGCGTCGTCCACGTCGTCACTCATCGCCACGGCGATGCCCAGCTCCGTGGCGAGCCGCTGCTCGTCCTGCACGGCCTGCCAGATGTGGTGGCGGCGCAGCGCGAACGCGGCCGAGACGGCGGCACCGCCGAGGGCCAGGACGAGGGCCAGCGCCCGCAGCCACGCGTCGTCGGCGGCGAGGCCGATCGCGAGCAGGCCGAGCAGGAACGCCCACGGCGCGGCGAGCACCGCGAGCGAGGGCCAGCGCAGCAACCGGACCGCGAGCACCAGCACCGTGGCGGCTCGGGCCGCGACGTCTCCGGTCTGGTCGTCGACGCGACCCGCGAGTCCCTCGACCGCCGCGTTCACCCGCCTGCCGGCTTTCCCCATGCCCATGCGTCCAGCCTAGGGTGAGGCCCGTGGCGGTCCTCCTCTCGCTCGTCTCGGCGCTCGCCTACGGCATCTCCGACTTCCTCGGCGGGATCTTCACCAAACGGTCCGGACCGTGGCGCATCGCCACCGCCGGCCAGGCGTCCTCCACCGTCTGCATCGCCGTCACGGCGCTCTTCGTCGGGGGCACGGCCACCGGCGCGGACTTCGCATGGGGAGCACTGGCCGGCATCGGCTCGGGCCTGGGTGCCGCCTTCCTCTACCGCGGCCTCGCCGGCGCCAAGATGTCGGTCGTCGCGCCGATCTCCGCTGTCGGCTCGGCGCTCCTGCCGGTGGTCATCGGGCTCGCCCTCGGGGAGCGCCCGAGCGTGCCGGCACTGATCGGGATCGTGCTGGCCTTCCCGGCCATCGCCCTGATCTCGATCGTGCGCGATCCGGACCCCTCGCACCGTGGCGGCGTCGTCGACGGCGTCCTCGCCGGAGCGGGCTTCGGCATCCTGTTCGTCGCGCTCGGCCAGATGACCGAGGACGCGGGACTCACGCCGCTCGCCGGGATGTACCTGTGCTCGACGATCGCCGTCATCACGGTCGCGGCCGTCCTGCGCGAGGAGTTCCTGCCGCGAGCGGCACCCGACTGGCGTGGGGCGCTGCTCGGCCCGATCGGCGTCGTCGCGGTGGTCGCGTTCTACGAGGCGACGAAGCACGGACTGCTGTCGGTGGTCTCGGTCATCGCCGCGCTCTACCCCGCCTCGACCGTGCTGCTGGCGGCCGTCGTGCTCAAGGAGCGGGTGACCGCCTGGCAGGGCCTCGGACTGGCCTTCGCGGTGGCTGCGGTGACCCTCGTGGCACTCGGCTGAGAGTCCGCCGGCGCCCCATGCCGTGACTCGGCGGTGAACCCGGTTTTCACTGCAAATTTGTCACTCCAGTCACACGCGTAACATGTGTTGTAACTCACAGTTTCGCGTGTTAGGTTACCCGCCAGTCAGTTCAGTCCGCGGGACTCCCATCCCTGCGGGCCACCGTCCCAGAAAGGTGTCCATCGTGACCCGTTCTTCCCTCGCAGCGCGCCGGGTAGCGCTGCCCCTGTCCGCCGCGCTGTTCGGCGGCACGCTCGCCGCCGTCGGCTTCGCTGCTCCCGCCCACGCGGCCAGCGCTGCCGTCGACAAGACGTACAGCTACACCTGCAACGTCCTCGCCGGCACGGACGACCCCTCGACCCCCGGTGACGACCGGCTGGACCTCGGCACACACGCCATTCCGGTGCGCACGCAGACGAAGCTGCCGACCACGGCCTACGCGGGCCAGACGATCGCCCCGACGCCCGTGACGATCACCCTCGCCATGCCCGAGCTGCTCCGCCAGGGCAGCCGACTGCTGGGCACGCAGGCCGACGGCCGGTCGAACGACTCGGCGGTCACGCTCACCTCGAACGGCAAGGCGCTGACCAAGGTCTTCAGCGTGGTCGCCGCCAAGACGACGATTCCGGCGACTTCCGGCCCCGACGGCCAGTGGACGATCCCCGCCAAGGGCACCGTCCCGGCGATCGCCGTTCCGAGCTACGTCGCCGGCAGCATCGTGGCCGCCATGCCCGCGAACTTCAACGTCGTCGCGACGATCTACGGCGGCGCGGGCTCACAGCCGGCGACGATGGTCTGCAGCACCGCTGCCGACCGGACGCTGGGCTCGATCTCGGTCGTCAGGGACACCACGAAGCCGAAGTTCACCAAGAAGTCCTACGCGATCTCCACGAAGAAGAACAAGAAGAAGTCGATCACGGTCAAGGCGACCGATGCGCTCGGCGACCGCGTGTCCTACAAGCTCATCAAGAAGACGAAGAAGGGCACCGTCTCCGTCAAGGGCGGCAAGGTCACCTTCAAGCCCAAGAAGAACTTCGTCGGCAAGACGAGCTTCTACGTCGGCGCCAGCGACGGCCGCACCGGCTGGGTGAAGGTCAAGGTCAACGTCAAGGTCAAGAAGTGATCTGACAGCACCACCACACGAGAGGCGGAGACCCCCCGGGGTCTCCGCCTCTCGGCCGCCCGGCCACCCCCGAACTCCACGACAGGACCTCCCATGAACACCCCCGCCACCACCGCACGCCTCGTGCTGCCCCTCTCCGCCGTGCTGCTCACCGGCACCGTCGGCGCCGTCACCCTGGCCGCCGCCGGCAGCGCGAGCGCCGCCGACGTCGAGCTGTCGAAGAGCTTCGACTACAGCTGCCTCACGGTCGCCGGGGGCCTCGACCTCGGCCCGCAGGCCGTCGGCGTCACCGCGACCACCACGATTCCGGCGTCGGTCTCGCCGGGCGAGACGCTGCCGACGCGCACGGTCTCGATCACCCTGGCGCTGCCCGAGGACCTGCGATCCTCCACGTACGGCCTGCTCAAGGGCCGTGAGGCCGAGGGCTCCTCGACCGACTCCGCCGTCACCCTGACCACCGCGGGGGCGACCTCCTCGGTCACGATCCCGAACCTGTCCGCCGCCCGCACGGCGATCCCGGCGACCCCCGGAACCCCGTGGACCATCCCGGCCAGCGGCGCGGTTCCCGCGATCACCGCACCCGCCAACGCGGCGGGCACCGTCGTGCTCGGCATGCCCACCCGGTTCCACATCGTCGCGACCGTCTACAAGGCCGACGCGAGCTCCTTCCAGGCCACGATGGACTGCACGCCGGTGTCCGCCGACCTGAGTCTGGGCTCCATCCCCGTCACCGTTCCGACCACCGAGCCCACCACCGAACCGACGACCGAGCCCACGACCGAGCCCACGAGCGAGCCCACGAGCGAGCCGACCACGGAACCCACCACCGAGCCGACCACCGAGCCGACCGTGACGCCGACCACCGTGGCACCGACGACGGCGCCCACGACGGTCGCGCCGAAGCCCCGGAACGTGGCGCCGCGGTTCACGAAGAAGTCGTACGCGATCACGACGAAGAAGAACACGAAGAAGTCCATCACCGTGCTGGCGACCGACGCGAACCGCGATCGGCTCACCTACCGGCTCTCCACGAAGTCCTCGAAGGGCTCCGTGACCGTCCGGGGCACGAAGGTGACGTTCACGCCGAAGCGGAAGTTCGTCGGCAGGACCTCCTTCGTCGTGGCGGTCTCCGACGGCAAGGGTGGCAGCGCCAAGGTCACCGTGAAGGTCACCGTCAAGAAGAGGTGACGGCTACTTCAGGAACTTCGACGTGCTGCGGTCCTTGAGCGGCTTGCCACCCGTCTGGCACGTCGGGCAGTACTGCAGGGACGAGTCGGCGAACACGACCTCGGCGATGGTGTCGCCGCAGACGTCGCATCGTTCGCCGGCTCGTCCGTGGACCCGCATCCGCTCGCGCTTGGCGTCCTTGAGGTCGGCCGCGGGCTTGCCGTCGGCGGCCGCGGTCGCCTCGGTGAGGACGTCCGCGATCGCCCGCTCGAGTCGGGTCACCTCGTCGTCGTCGAGCGCCTCGGCAATCGCGAACGGCGAGAGCTTGGCCACGTGCAGGATCTCGTCGCTGTAGGCGTTGCCGATGCCCGCGATGATCGACTGGTCGCGCAGCAGCCGCTTGACCTGCATCCTTCGCGCGAGCAGCGGTCGCAGCTCGAAGCCGGGGGCGAGCGGGTCGGGGCCCAGCCGCGCGATCCCGGGCACCTCCTGCGGATCGCGCACGGCGTACACCGCGAGACCCTTGCGCGTCCCGGCCTCGGTGAGGTCGAAGCCCTCGTGCGGGCCGTCGCCGCGATCGACCCGGAACCGCAGGGCGAGCGGCCCGTTGCCGACCTTGACCCGGGTGTTCCCGAAGTGGTCCGCCCAGCGCAGCCAGCCGGCCTTCGCGAGGTGGATGACCAGGTGCAGCCCGTCGACGTCGATGTCGACGAACTTCCCGTGTCGGGAGACGTCGGTGACCTGGAGGCCGGCGAACGCGGCGACGGGCGGGTCGTAGGTCTTCAGCACGGCGAACGAGGCCGGCTCGATCTCGGCCACCACGGCGCCGTCGAGCCGGTCCCGCAGCCAGCGCACCAGCGCCTCGACCTCGGGCATCTCGGGCATGGCGTCAGCCTACGGCGACGGCGGCCTCAGGCCACACGCCTTCAGCTCGAGCGTCGCGAGCGCGCGGATCACGTCGGGGTCCTTGCCGCGCCACGCGCCGGCCGGGTCGTCGTGGACGCGGGCGAGCGCCGTCATCGGCTGGCGGGCCAACGCGCGCAGCGCGAACAGGTCGAGGTCCGCGACGTCGTCAATGAACCTCTGCGCACTCGTCGCCTCCCGCACGAACCGCACCCGCAGCGGCAGCCACAGCACGAGCAGCACGAGGATCGGGATCGCCGCGATCGTCACGCCCAGGAACGTGGCCAGCCGGTCGACCGCCTCGACCTGAGCCAGACCAGCGTCCCGGAGCGCCGATCCCGCGCCGCCGGCCGTGTCGAACGGCGCGCGCACGCCGTCGGGCACGAACGGCAGGTCCGCCACCGAGTCGCCGGCCGACGTCAGCCCGCTCTCGAGGCTCTGGCCGGCATCGGCGATCGTGCGCCCCGGGTCCGCGAGGTTCATCACGAGGTCGTCGGCCTTCCGGCCGGCCCACACCCACAGCACGAGCCAGCCCAGCATGAACAGGTCGGCGACGACCTGACGAGTCCGGCGGGCGGGCAGATCCGCATACAGCTTCATGGACCCAGTCTCAGGGTCAGCCGCCGAACGTGAGCCAGAGCAGCACGATGTTGAGAGCGATGATCGCGAGCGCGGCGGTCGACGCGGCCAGCGTCGTGCCCCGGCGGTTGACGTGCTCGCCCATCACGTCCCGCGACGACGTGAGCCACACGAGCGGCACGATCGCGAACGGGATGCCCATCGACAGGACGACCTGCGACCCGACGAGGGCACGCGTCGGGTCGATGCCCAGCACGAGGACGACGAGCGCCGGCACGAGGGTGATGAGCCGTCGGGTCACGCGGCTGAGCTGCCACGACGTCAGGCTGCGCATCACCTCGGCACCCGCGGCGCTGCCGACGGACGTCGAGGAGATGCCCGAGCCGAGCAGGGCGACCGCGAACAGCAGCGCCGCACCCGTGCCGATCTCGCTGCTGATCAGCGCGTGGGCGCCCGCGATCGTGTCCGTGCCGGGGAGGCCTTGCAGGTTCGCCGCGGCCATCAGCAGCAGACCGAGGTTGAGCACGCCGGCCAGCAGGAGCGCGAGCACGACGTCCGTGCGCGTCGCGGCGATGAGCTCGGTCAGCCCGGTGCGCTCACCGCGTCGGCCCAGCCGGTCGGCCGTGAGGCTCGAGTGCAGGTACACGGCGTGGGGCATGACCGTCGCGCCGACGATGCCCGAGGCCAGCAGGACGCTCTCGGGTCCGGCGAAGGTGGGCACGAGGCCCTCGGCGATGCCGGCGGCCGACGGCGGCCCGATGACCAGGCCCGCCAGGAAGCCGACCGCGATGAGCAGCAGGAACCCCACGATCACGCGCTCGAGCACGCTCTGGCCGAGCCGGTCGCCGATGCCGAGCAGGATCATCGCGACGGCCGCCGTCAGCAGGGCACCGACCGGCAGCGGGAGGCCGAAGAGCAGGTGGAAGGCGATCGCACCACCGATCACCTCGGCGAGGTCCGTCGCGATCGCGATGCCCTCGGCCTGCAGCCAGTAGGCGACCCGCACCGGCGGCGAGACCCTCCCTCCGACCTGCGAGGCGAGGGACCGCTGCGTGACCAGACCGAGCTTGGCCGAGAGGTACTGCACGAGCACGGCCATGAGGTTGGCCAGCACGATCACCCAGACGAGCGTGTAGCCGAAGCGTGCTCCCGCGGTGATGTTCGTGGCGACGTTTCCCGGGTCGACGTACGCCACCGCGGCGACGAAGGCGGGACCCAGCAGTCCCAGCCGGGTGCGAACGGCGTGACTCACCCCGCCAGCAGGTCCTGGTACTCGGGACGCTTCTCGATGAACCGCTTCACGTACGGGCAGGTGACGACGATCTTCTTGCCGCGCGCCCGCACGTCGTCGAGCGCGAACGCGACGAGCTTGCCGGCCAGGCCCTGGCCCTCGTACGCCTCGTCGATCTCGGTGTGCGGGAAGACGACCACGTCGCCCTCCTCCTCACGCGCGACCGTCAGTCCGGCGCGTGCGCCGTCGACGGCGATCTCGTAGCGCCCGGCGGCCGCGTTGTGGCTGATCTCGATGCCCATGGCCCGACCCTAGTCGCCTAGGGTGTGGGCATGAGGACCAGCGTCACCGACTGCGGCCGCCTCGGGGCGGAGCACGCTCCGCGCGCGGGGCGGGAGGCCAGCCGGACCCGCCGGATCCCGGGCAGGGCGTGACCGTGCACGACGAGGCACCGGAGCGGCTGCGACTCCAGGAGGCCGTGGCCGAGGCGGACGCCGCGGCCGGACGCGCTCGCGACCAGCTGGACCGGGTCTGTCGCGAGCTCGATGCCCACCTGACGAAGGCCGAGCAGGCCTCGGCCGGCGCGAAGGGCTGGTTGAGGCGGCGGCTCCATCCCGCGGCCCCGACACCGCAGGAGGCGGCCGACGCCACCGCCCTGCGCGAGTCCTCGCTCTTCGACGGTGCCTGGTACCTGGCCACGTACCCCAAGGTCGCGGGCGCCGGCCTGAGTCCCGCACTGCACTACCTGCGTCACGGCGCCGACGAGGGCAAGGACCCCGGGCCCGACTTCGTCACCCGCGCGTACGTGGCCAAGCATCCGCTGCTCGCCCGATCGAAGACCAACCCGCTCCTCCACCACCTGCGCACGCACCAATGAGCGCCGACGTCGACGACCTCGCGGCCCAGATGGCCGCGGTGGCACCCTACTTCGACCCCGAGTTCTACGCGCGCGCCCCGGAGCCGCCCGAGGACGACGACCTGCTGCGGCACTTCTGCACGGTGGGCTGGAAGGAGCTGCGCAAGCCGAACGCCGACTTCGACGTCTGGTGGTACTGGGTCAACCACCTCGATCCGGCCGACGACTCGGTCAACCCGCTCGTGCACTACGCGCGCGTCGGACGGGCGCTCGGCCTCTCGACCCGCCCGGACAGCGTCGTCCCCGGGCCCGGCACGACCCTTCCGCGCGACCGGCCGGTGCGCCGGGCGTGCCTGTTCGCCGGGTACGACCCGGACGGCGTCGTCGACGAGACGACGCTGGCGCTCGTGCGTGAGCTGGCCCGGTTCGCCGACGTCTTCTGCCTGTTCGACTGCTACCTCGAGCCGGCCGAGCTGGCCCGACTCCGGGAGGTGTCCGAGGACGCGTGGGCGATCCGGCACGGCGCCTACGACTTCGGCTCCTACTCGATGCTCGCGAGCGACCTGGTCGGCTGGGACCGGCTCGTCGAGTACGACGAGGTGCTCCTGGTCAACGACTCGTCGTACCTGCTGCGGCCGCTGGACGATGTCTTCGCGCGCATGGACGCCCAGTCGTGCGACTGGTGGGGGATGCAGGCCACGAAGGGGATCGCGAAGACCCGAGACGAGCCCGAGAACCTCTTCCGCGAGCCGATCCCGCTCGACGAGGTCATCGACGAGCTGCTCCCCCGGTTCGAGGAGTCCGCCACCTACGACTTCCTCGTGGCGTCGTACTTCCTCGCGCTGCGGCGCCCGGCGCTCCACGACCCCGCCGTCCGCACGCTGCTCGGCAACGTCGTGGCCCAGCCGTCGAAGCGGCTCATCGTGCAGAAGTACGAGATCGGGCTGACCCACGTGCTCGTCGGCCACGGCCATCGCTTCTCCACCTACATGCCGGCGCTGTATCCGTTCCATCCGGTGTACAGCGAGCGGGCGTTCACCCTGATCGCCGAGGGCTTCCCGTTCCTCAAGAAGTTCCTCCTGCACCGCAACCACTACGACGTGCCAGGTCTGCAGGACTGGAAGCAGCGCACCCTCGAGCTCGTCCCGGACGCGCCGGTCGAGCTGTTCGAGCAGAACCTCGTGCGCGCGTCGCCCGACGACCAGCTGCGGCGAAGCCTCGCGATCACGAGGGACGCCGACGGCACGGTGCACGTACCCCGGTTGCTGTCCGGCTGGGACTTCATCGAGACCGACCGCGAGACGCCGAAGAGTCCGGACCTGTGGGTCTTCGCCGTCGATCGCACGACGCACCTGCTGCCCGTCAACAGCCGCGCGATCTTCGAGCACGTGCGCCACGACCCGTCCGTGCGCAAGGTCGTCCTGACCCGCGGTCGACGGTTCGACGTCGGCGACGCGGTGCGCGCCGAGACCGCGTCGCTGCGCAGCCCGGAGGGCCAAAGGCTCGTGATGGAGGCCGCCGTCGTCCTGGTCGCGGAGCGCGCGAGCTGGACGATGCAGGCGTCGATGCGGGTCGACCAGCACACCGTCGTCAGCGTGCGCGACGGCCTGCGCCTGCACCGGCACGCCGCGACCGCCGAGCCACCGAACCCCGACGGACCCACCGGGCCACCCACCCCCGCCCGACCGATCCTGACCGGGCTGCTGACCGCGTCGGCGCTCGACGAGGCCGAGGCGCTCGCCTCCCAGTGGCCCGTCCGCGAGGACGTCGCGTGGCGCACGGGACTGCCGCTGCACGATCTGCTCGTCGCCGAGCAGACTCCCGACTGGCTGCGCGAGCCGCAGGCGCGGGTGGAGCGCGAACTCGGCGGCCGCCGACTGCTGCTGTACGTCCCGGCCGCGACCGGCGGTGACCCGACGAGCACGTTCGAGCCCGCGCAGGTCGAGCAGCTCGCCGCGTGGGCTCGGCGGAACGACGCCGTGATCGGCGTGCGCGACCCGATCGGCGACGTCGGCCGGACCGCGCTCGCCTCCTTCGGGGGTTCCGCCCTCGACCTCTCCCCCGTGCGCCACCCGGACCTGCCGGCCGTGCTGCGTGCCGCCGACGCCCTGCTCACCGACCACGACGGCGTCGCGCTCGACGTCACGGTCACGGGCCGGCCCGTCATCGGCTTCGCGCCCGATCTCGCCGCCGACGACGAGGACCTGCTCTACCCGCTCGACCCGGTGTTCCCCGGAGTGGTCCACCGCGAGTTCGCGGGCCTGATCGAGGGTCTCGACACCGTCTTCGAGCCGCGATCGGGCGAGGCGGACCAGCACTACCGGCGGGTGCGGGACCTGTTCGTCGACCACGTCGACGGTGGCGGCACCGCACGCGCCGTCGCCCGCATCCGGGCCGCCGTGGAGGTCCGGGGATGAGGCCCGTCGACGAGTTCGTGACCGCCTGGCACGCCTTCGCCAGCACGTGGGCCGCGCGCGACCGGCCCGCGGCGCTGGTGACCGAGGCGCTCGCCTCGGGCCTTCCGGCCGTGACCGAGCCCGTCGACCCGCCGAGCGACGACGACCTCGTCGCGTGCGCGACCGCGCTGGTCCGCCTCGCCGGCGCCGTGGACGCCGAGGCCTATCGCGCGGCCAACCCGACCCCGAAGGCTGCCCAGGAGGACCCCGTCCGGCACTTCTGCGAGTACGGCTGGACGCGGGTGCTCAACCCCTCGCTCGACTTCGACACGTGGTGGTACTGGAGCGAGCACCTCGACCCGCGACGGGACCTCGTCAACCCGCTCGTGCACCACCTGGTGGAGGGCCTGCACGCAGGACTGCCGACCGTCCCGCCGCCCGCGCCCGACCGCACGGCCACGACGCTGCCCACCGATCGGCCTGTGCGCCGCGCATGCCTGTTCGCCGGGTACGACCCCGACGGCGTGATCGACGACCACGTCGTCCGGTACGTCCGCGAACTGGCCCGGCACGCCGACGTCTACTACCTCGCCGACTCGGTGATCGACCCGCAGGAGCTGGCCCGGCTCGACGACGTCACGGTCGGGGCGTGGGCCGTCCGGCACGGCCGGTACGACTTCGGGTCGTGGTCGATGCTCGCCACCGACCTCGTGGGCTGGGACGTCCTCGAGGGCTACGACGAGGTGCTCCTCGTCAACGACAGCGCGTACCTGCTGCGCTCGCTCGACGACACCTTCGCCACGATGGACGCCACCGCGTGCGACTGGTGGGGACCGCACCTGACGAAGCGGACGTGGTCACGCGATCTCGGCATCGACGGGCGGCTGTCGAACGCCGAGGCCGTCGCGCGCTGGTCCACCGAGCGCGAGATGGTGCCCGTCGACCTGCTGCACCTGAGCTCGTACTTCCTCGCGTTCCGGCGACCCGTGATCGCCGACCAGGGCTTCCGGCGCCGGCTCGAGGCGATCTGCGAGCAGCCGACGAAGTCACTCGTGATCCGCAAGTACGAGATCGGCCTGAGCCGTCACCTGCTGTCCTCGGGCTACGTCCCGTCGGCGCTCGTCGGCGACCTCCATCCGTACCTGCCGGCCTACACGACGGACTACTGGGAGCTGCTCGAGCACGGCTACCCGCTGCTGAAGCGCAACCTGCTGTCGGAGAACCCCCGGCGGATGCCCGACCTCTCGCAGTGGAAGCAGCGCGTGCTGGCGGTCGTTCCGGACGCCCCCGTGGAGCTGTTCGAACGGAACCTCCTGCGCGTCGCGGCCGACGACCAGCTGCACCGGGCCATGGCCGTGCGCAGCCGCGAGGACGGCACGGTCGACTACCACGAGCCGATGCCGGCCTCGCGGTTCCGCACCGAGGACCGGTGGGCGCCGACGTTCGAGCACTGGTGGGCGTTCCCCGTCGACGCCGACGAGCACACCCTCACCGGCAATCTGCGGGCGATCTTCGAGCAGGTGCGCCACGAGCCGTCGGTGCGCAAGATCGTGCTCACGCGGTCGCGCCGGGTCGACCTCGACGGCAGCGACGTCGTGACCGTGCCGCTGGTCAGCCCCGAGGGCCAGCACCACCTCGCCCGAGCCGGGACCCTGTTCGTGACCGATCGCCTCACGACCGAGTACCACTGGCCGCTCACGACCGACGGCCGGCGCGTCATCCACGTCGGCGACACCGCGCCGCCGGAGGCGGGTCGTGCCGGCTACACGGCGATCATCGCCGCGGGCCGGGTCGACGCCCTGCGCCGGACGCAGGCCTTCTGGCCCGTTCGCCACGCACACGTGTGGCCGACCGGACTGCCGCGGAACGACTTCGTGACGTGCCCCGAGGATGACCTGCCCGCCGACCTGCGCGAGCAGGAGCAGCGGCTGCGCGCGCTCGTCGGCGACCGCCGGCTCGTGCTGGTCCTCGCGCACGAGGATCCGGACCGGGAGCCGCTCACCGCCCCGGAGGGCAGCGTCCTGGCCGTTCGGGACCCGCGCCTGCTGGAGTTCGCGCCGGACGCGATCGTCGTGGGGAATCGCGCCTTTCCCGACCTCGAAGTCGTGTACCGGGTCGCGGATTCGCTCATCAGCGACGACCCCCGCCGCCTCGACGACTACCGGTTGACGGGACGTCCCGTGGTCGACCTGCGGACCTCGGCCACGCTCGACGACGTGTCGCTGGCGTTCGACGACCCGCAGGGCGCGGCCGCGCGGGTGGTCGAACGGCTCAGGGGCGGGACGACTCGACGCGCTCGTACGTGACCCGTGACATCCCGTGCCGCACGAGCGACTCCTCGGCCGAGTCGCCGAACCGCAGCCGCTTGGTGTGCTCGAGGTTGTCCTCGATGAGCACGCGGTTCGTGCGGATCAGGTCGGCGACGACGCCGAGCATGATGCACAGCATCGCCAAGGTCATCAGCAGGACCCCGAGCAGCAGCGACTGCAGGTGGCCGCCCTGCTGGTCCTGCGCCCACAGCACGCCGTAGCGGATGAACGGGATGAGGCCCAGCACGCCAAACGTGATCGTCAGCCAGCTGAAGATGACGTACGGCTTGTACATGATGAACGACCGGACGATCGCCATGCCGGACTTCGCGATGTGCTCGGGCATCGACTTGAACAGCCGGGACTCGCGGGTCTTGGCGTTCGTCACGACGGGGATGCTGACGATCTTCAGGTTCTTGTTGCCCGCCTGGATGATCGTCTCCATGCAGTAGCTGAACCGGGTGATCGTGTTGAGCAGGATCAGGCTCTCGCGGGAGTAGGCACGAAAACCGCTCGCCGCGTCCGGCAGGGTCGTGCCCGCGGCGCGGTTGACGACGGCGCTGCCGACCTTCTGCAGCTGCTTCTTCACCGGGGAGAAGTGCTCGACGAGGTGGACCTGACGGTCCGCGATCACGATGTCGGCCTCACCGGCGACGATCGGCTGGACCAGGTCGGCGATCCGGTCCTGCGGGTACTGGTTGTCGCCGTCGGTGTTGACCACGATGTCGGCGCCCAGCTCGAGCGCACGGATCACGCCGTCGTGGAACGACCGGCCGAGGCCCTGGTTGCGGACGTGGTGGACGAACTCGGTGACGCCGTGCTCACGCGCGACCTCGACGGTGCGGTCGGAGCAGCCGTCGTCGACCACCAGGACGATGATCTCGTCGATGCCCGGGATCTGCGTCGGGATCGACTCCAGGACGAGAGGGAGGGTCTCCTCCTCGTTGAGGCAGGGGATCTGGACGACGAGCTTCAAGACGGGCCTCACGGAGTCGGGGAGGTTTCGCTCAGATTCTACGCGGCCTCGTCGCGCGCTCGCGCCACGGCCACCAGCCCGATCCCGGCTGAGGGCCGCAGTCGTTGGAACAGGCGGAACGGAAGGATGGCCAGCGCGACGAGCCGACCGGCCACGGAGGTCCGCGGCTGGAACGTGCGCCCGCTCGCGAAGGTCAACTCCTGCTTGGAGGCGTCGTCGTGGGCTTGGAGCTTCTTCGCGTCGACACGGTTGCGCACGGCTTCGAGCGCGTAGCCGAACGGCCAGCCGTAGACGGTCACCTCGACGTCGACGAGGCCCGCATCGAGGAGCAGTGCTCGGAGGTCTTGCGGCTCGTATCGCCGAAAGTGGCCTGCGTACTCGTCCATCGGACCGAATCGGCGCTGGAAGGCGGGCACGGACATGACGAAGTGGCCGCCCGGCCTGATCAAGGCCACCCAGTCCTTCAACGCGGCGCGGTCGTGCTCGAGGTGCTCGAGCACCTCGAAGGCGCAGACCAGGTCGTACACCCGGTCCTGCGGCAGGTCCGCATGGGTGCCGTGGACGACCTCGCCCCCGCGTGGGCCTATCCGGCTCGCGGCGATCGAGAAGGACGCATCGTCCGGCTCAACGCCGACATAGCGGGTGCGCTCCGCGAGGCGCGCACCGAAGGCCCCTTGGCCACAGCCGATCTCGAGTGCCGTGACCGGTCGAATACGGTCCAGCACTCGCTTCACGACGTCATAGCGCAGCCAGGCGCGCAGCGCCAACGGCGGTAGCGGTCCAGCGGACGGGATGGGAGATGTCACGTGTCCTCCAGGTTCGGTGTGCACTGGCCCTGCAGCGCCTCAAGAAGCGGACCCACGCAGTGTTCCGGATCGAAGCGGTCGTTCGCCCGGAGCCTCGCGGCGTTTGCCAGCCGGGTCAACTCCGCATGATCGGCGGCGAGCCGTCGCAGCGCACGTGCCAGGGCGTCCGGATTCCCGGGCTCGACGAACAAGGCCGCGCGGTCGAGTGCCTCGCGCTGCGGTGGGGTGTCGGAGGTGACGACGACGCACCCGGCGGCAGCCCCCTGGTAGACCTTGGTCGGCACGACCTCGAGGGCCTTGGGGGTCGTCCCGAAGATGCCGAGGCTCACGTCGTGGCGGGCCACGAGCGCCGGCAGTTCGACCCCGTCGACCCAGTCCAGCCATTCCACCCGCGGGTCGTCACCGACGAGGTCGCGGGTCTGCTGCCAGTCCTGGCCGCGACCGACCATCGTGACCTCGACCGGCGCGCCGGCCGGCAGGGACGCCAGCGCCCGGCCGATCACCGTGGCGCCATGCAGCGGGGTGAACAGGCCGACGAAGATCGCCGAGAGCACCGACGGGTCACGCTCGGGCCGCCGCGCCCCGGCCTCGAACCAGGCATCCGTCGCGCCGACCGGGCACACGACGACCCGGTCGCGCCGGTCGGCCGGGACCGACCCGATGCGCTGGGAGGTGTCCAGGACGATGACGTCCGCCGCCGCGAGCGCGGCGCGGTCGATCGCGCGCATCAAGCGGGCCTTCAGGCTGCCGGCGTCCGCCAGCCCGCGGTCGCTAGCCGTGCCGGCCGCCGAGACGAGGTGGTCCAGCGCGATCGGCACCGCTCGGAAGACCAGGCGCGCCAGCAGGACATCGAAGTGGCCCAGGTAACCGACCAGGACGGCGTCGGGGCGGTGCCGCCGCCGCTGCTGCAGCCCGGCTCGCGCGAGTGCGAACCATCGCGTCGCGAGCCGCAAGGCGAAGGCCGGGAGCCGCCACGGCTGGCGCACCAGTCGGATGCGCTGGGCGGTGCTGAGTCCGAGCGGGCGATTGACCTCGACGACTTCGTGGCCCCGGTCGCGCAGGCCCTGCAGCAGGACGGCGACCCTCGGGTGGGAGGCGACGTCGTACGTCCCGAACGCCACAACCCGCATGGCCGCCACTGTAGTGCGTGCGGCGTGGGCCGTAACGGGTGGTGCGTGACGCGTGAACGGGACGCGAAGTTGTTAGCCTCTGCTGCGTGGAACAGACGCCCGCTGAGCCGGACCGGGACTCCTCGAGGGGACGCCGGCTTCGCGAGTGGGCACGGCGTCTCGCCCTGCCGATCATGATCGTGCTGGCCGTCATCGCCGTACAGCGCAACTACGACGCCATCGCCGACGATCTCTCACAGCTGTCCGGCTGGGTCGTCCTCGTGTCGTTCATCTTCGGAACCCTCGGAATGGGATCGTCGTTGCAGGTCTGGCGGGTGCTGATGGCAGGACTCGGCGCGCGGCTTCCGCTCGGGCCCTCCTCCCACATCTTCTTCATCAGCCAATTGGGCAAGTACGTTCCCGGTTCGGTCTGGTCAGTCGTCGTGCAGATGGAGATGGGCCGCGAGCACCGCATTCCTCGGCGCACCGCCGCAGCCTTGGGCGTGCTGGCACTGGGCATCTCCGCGGTCGCCGGCCTGACCATGGCCGTCGTGCTCATGCCGTGGGCAGGCTCGCAGCTGCGCGAGCGGTTCTGGTGGATCGTCCTCCTGGTGCCGTTCACCTTCGCTGCGCTGTATCCGCCTCTGCTGAACGTCCTGCTGAACTGGTTGCTCCGACTCGCACGTCAGGCACCATTGCCCACGCCGATCGGCTGGCGACACCTCGCCGCGGCGCTGGCTTGGCAGTGCCTGACCTGGCTGCTGTTCGGGCTGCAGGTGTGGGTCCTGGTCGTCGGCCTCGGCGGGCCGCCTCTGGAGAGCCTGACGCCGGCGATCGCGGGATATGCGCTGGCCTACACGCTCGGCATGATGGCGTTCGTCCTGCCCGCGGGTGCGGGCGTGCGCGATGCGGTCCTGGTGGTGGCGCTCGCCGGCGTCGTGAGCACCTCGACGGCGCTACTGGTCGCGCTGATCGTCCGCTGCATCTCGACCGTGGTCGACCTCGCCCTCGCCGGGATCGAACTGCTTCGCTCCCACGTCATCGACCGGCGCGTTGTCTGATCTGCGACGACGCGCGGGAACGAGGAACAGTACCGCCGTGACGAGCGCGGCGGCACCGGTGACCACGAGCCCCGTGCGCAATCCGGGCGCGGTGTAGACCAACTCGACCCGGTGCGATCCCGCACCGACCGGCACGGCGGCCAGGGCGTGATCGGCAGGCACGATATCGACCGGCGCTCCGTCGACCGTCGCGGACCATCCCGTCCGCGCGATCGAGTCGCCCACCACGAGGTAGCCCGTCCCGGTCGCCGAGACGTCGACCGCAAGGGATCCCGGGTCGTCCGTGACGACCTCGACCGTCGCCTCGGACCCGTCGGCCTCGGGAGCGTCGTCGGAGTCCAGCAGCACGACGTCGTCCTCGAGTCCGGCCGTCAGCCGCTCGACACGCTCCTGGGGATCCGTCACGACCTCGCTCCGGCCGGCCCAGCGGATTCGCGGCAACGACGTCACGCGCTCGTACACGACCGCGCCGGCGTCGGCGTGGACCAGGCGCAGGCCGTCATCGCGCGCCACGATCGCCGCGCAGGCCAGCCCCTCGTCGTCGGCGGCGAGCTGGATCGTGCCGTCGGTGTTGGACGACCAGATCTCGACCTTGGCCTCGTCATCGGGGTCGAGGTCCTCGGCGGCGATCCCGAGCCGCGGGCTGCCCGGAGCCGTCGACGACTCGAAGGCGCGCGAACTCTCCCACTCGCGGTCGCCCTGCGTGATTCGCACGTGCATCGTGGTGCGTCCCGTGGTCGGTTCGGGCAGCTCCTGCGTCAGGCCGAGGACGATTCCCCGCACGGCGCCACCGTCGATCGTGCACGAGAGGGTCTCGCCCGGGGCGAGGTCCACGCTGTCGTAGGTCTCGTCAGGGCGGTCGCCGACGATCTTCCCCTTGACCTGGCTCGGCCGGGTCGCCCAGTACTCCACCGAGAGCGCGTCGAGCACCGGCATCCGGCCGACCTCGTCCAGCGGGAGGTCCGGGAAGGCCGTGAAGGTCGGCGAGAGGAAGACGTCCGGCGACGCGGCGCGCAGCAGGTCGCCCCAGGCCGGCGCCGTGAACTCGTGTCCGATCGGCGTGCGCAGGTGGTAGTAGTCCGACGTCGCGGGGTACCCCCACAGGGCGGCACCGGCGTACCGCTCGTGACCGATGTTGTCCTGCAGGAATCGGTGCGCGGGCGTCACGGGGTAGAAGTCGTCCCGGTCGCTCAGCGGCCAGACCTGCCGGGCGAAGCCGATCGCCTGCCAGGCCAGCAGCGCGATCAGGACGACCGGCGCGACCCAGCCGAAGCGCCCGCGGGCCCGACGGCCGAACAGCACGACCGCCGCGGCGACCACGGCCAAGATCAGCGGCGGGACCAGGCGGTCGAGGGTCTTGGCCGGATCGTCGAGCGCGTCGGCGACCTCGAAGGTCTGCGCCAGGACGTAGCCGATTCCCACCGCGACCACGATCGCGACGACCGCGCGCCAGACCCAGCGTCGGCGGCCGACGCCCTCGAGGGGCTCCCCGCCGATCCGCGTCAGCACGCGGTCGAGGCCGAAGGCGGCCGCGACGGCAACGAGGAAGCCGAAGATCGATGACGCCCGGCCGATCCCGTTGGTGTCGTAGCCGGGCAGCTGCTGCAGCAGTCGCAGCGGCCCGCCGCCGAACCAGATCAACCAGGTCCAGCCGAGCAGCAGCGCGCAGACGAGCGTCACGACGCCGGCGCGAACGCGCGGGTTCGGGCGCAGGACCAGCAGTGCCGCAGCCAGCACGACGGCGACGACGCCGACGAAGGTCACCGCCTCGATCGGCACCCGCGACCCCCACATCTCAGCGTTGACACACGTGCCCCAGGCGTCAGGCGCCACGGCCGTCACGAGGAGCTCCGTGGGCATCGCTCCCCCGGCGACCCGGCCCTCGCTGATCGCTCCGAGACCATGGACGAACGGCAGCAGCTGGACGGCGGAGATCGCGACGCCGAGCACGACACCGCACCCGGAGAGCAGCCAGCCGAGGGCCGTCGGGCGCCAGCCTCCCTGACGCAGTCCGACGACCACGACGTAGACGGCGCCCGTGGTCAGCGCGAAGAGGGTGACGGCCGGGAAGCCGCTGAACAGCATGCTCGCGACTACGAGGCCGACCCACGCCACGTCCCGGGCACGACGCTCGACGACCACACGGTCCAAAGCCCAGAACAACACCGGGATGAATGCCGCGGTCCGGGTCTGAGGCCATCCGGTCCACATCAGCATGAAGCCGGAGGCGTAGAAGACGAACCCGGCCAGCAGGGCGGCGCTGCGGCGCACACCCAGCCGCCCCAGGAACGCCACCATGCCCCCCAGCACGATCACGAACTCGGTGAGCTTGGCGAAGGCCGGTGCCATCCAGTCAGGCAGGACCCAGAACGGCCACGACACGGGACTCAGCACCGAGTAGTTGGGCAACGAGGCGAGCGGGGAACCGCCGACCTCGTACGGACCCCACGTCTGCCACGTGCCGTGCTTCGCCGCGTCGATGATGTTCGCCATCGCGGGAAAAAGGGAGTCGAACGTGTCGCCGCGGCACCGCATGGCCTCGGTCGACACGGGACCCATCGCCGTGAAGGGCCAGAAGGTCCGCAGCGCACCGACGTCAAGGAGGACTCCGCGACCGACCAGCGCCGGGCCGAACGTGAGCACGACGAGCAGCACCGCGGCGATGACGGCGGCCCACCGGCTGACCAGCTCGGTCACCGAGGAACGGTGCTGGGACGGCGGCCCGTCGTCTCGCATGCCACTTCCCCGATCGTGCGCCGAACTTGGTCAGGACCAGACAATACGGCGCCTCGGACGGTCCTCGCGCACTGGCTATGCTGGCGGACGTCCGACCCACGAAGGAGCTCTGCTTTCCGATGAACCAGCCGTCCGGTGCTCCCACGGACCTGTACGGGGTGAACATCGATCCGTCGAACCTCAACACGAGCCACGCCCAGGTCCTCGACCTCGTCGGGGACGCACGGCGCGTGCTCGACGTCGGCTGCTGGACCGGCGATCTGGGGCGGGTCCTCACCGCGCGGGGCGCCCGGGTCTCGGGTGTCGAGATCGACGAGCCGGCCGCGGCCATCGCGCGCGAGCACCTCGAGGAGGTCGTCGTCGCCGACCTCGACCGCACCCTGCTGAGCGAGCACTTCGCCGCCGGCAGCTTCGACGCGATCGTGTTCGCGGACGTGCTGGAGCACCTCTTCGACCCGCTCGGCGTGCTCACCGACGCCGTGCCCCTGCTCAGCCCCGGCGGGCGCATCGTCATCTCGGTGCCGAACGTCTCCCACGGCTCGGTCCGACTGGCGCTGCTCCAGGGCCGCTGGCGCACGACCGACACGGGGCTGCTGGACCGCACCCACATCCGCTTCTTCACGCGCGACACCCTCGCGGCGCTGGTCGAGTCCGCGGGCCTGTCGGTCGCCGACCTGCGCGGCACGCTGGCAGATCCGCTCGGCACCGAGGTCGACGTCGACGCCGAGGGCCTGCCCGAGGGCGTCGCCGGGTGGCTCACGACCCAGCCGGACGCGCTCGTCTACCAGTTCCAGTTGGCCGCGACGACCGTCGAGCCCGGCGGCGCCCCCACCCCCGTGCCCGACCTCGTCCCCGGCGTCGACGTCGACGAGGTGCGCCCCGGCGAGTCGGCGATCTGGACCGCGCAGGTCGAGTGGCGGCGACGGCTCGTCGCCGTCGACAAGCAGATCGCGGTCGAGGCCTCCGTCGATGCCGCAGCACACCAGGCGGCGTACGACGCCCGCCGCATCGCTGCCTTGCGCGACGAGCGCGACGCCCTGCTGGAGAAGGTCGCGAAGGCGAACCAGCCCGCGCCGACGCTTCGCCGCCGCCTGCGGTCGTTCGCCGGCCGGGTGAAGCGTCGCCTCCTGCGCTGACCTCAGCGCCGAAGCAGTCGCCTCACGTAGTTGGCCACCCGACGCGGAAGCCGTCGCCTGGTGCCCGGCGGCGTCTGCGACTGCCGCACCTGCTTCTCGAGCTCCGCGTTCGCCCGCCCCAGCCGCGTGGCCTCGCGGCGTGAGCTCGCCAGGGCGCGCTCGGCCTCCCGCAGGGCGAGCTCCCGCGCGTCGAGCGCGCCGGAGTACTCCCGCGTGGCCGCGTCGAGACGGCGCTGCAGCTCACCCAGCGCGGCGGCCGGCGTGCGCAGCGACTCCGACATGCGGAAGACGTTCGGGCGCGTGCTGCGACCTTCGCCGGGCAGCCACTCGTGCAGCGAGGAGCCCCAGTTGTCCAGCTCGACCAGGCGGAACGGGACCTCCGCGGACGCCACCGCCTCGACGAACGAGAGCTGGTCACGGCGCGAGTAGCGCAGGACGTGCACCCACCACCGGGCCATCGCCCGGTCCACCGCCTCGGTGCGCCTCCGGGCGAGCATCCCCGTCCACGGCACCGGGGCCTGGAGCCGGCCCGGACCGAGCACCGAGTAGTGCGTGAGTTGCTCGTAGAGCCGGCTGAAGTCGTCGAGCCCGGCGAGCAGCACCTCCTCGAACTCCGTCACGACGTCCTTGCGGAACGAGTGGCGCGGCACGGCGACGTCCGTCCCGTCCAGCCAGGCGTCGAGGATCTCCGCGGGATCGGTCGTGAGGCGGACCCGGGCATCGATCCAGAGCGTCTCGTCGTAGTCCGCGAGATCGGCATGGCCGGAGATCTTGAGCGCCCGAGCGCTGCGCACCGGGTCCATCGCCAGCAGCGGTTCGACGAGACGGACGTCCCACGACTCGCTCCGCAGGTCCGGATCGTCCGTGAAGCAGATGAAGTCCAGGTCGCTCGCGGCCGCCACCGGCTGCTCGGTGAGCAACTCGTGCTGGCCCGTGAGCGCGGTGAAGACGGCACGACGCCCGGTCACGCTGCCTCCAGGGCACGCGCGACCTCGGGGCTGACGACGAGGGCGTCGCGCGAGTGCAGCCAGCGGCTCGCGAACAGGGACTCGAGCGTCTCGGCGTTGCCGCCCGGGACACGGATGAGGCGGCGCGTGCGCCGGTCCATCATGAAGGCCGCATGGCGCTCGGCCAGCGTCGCCACGCGGCCCCGGGACAGGGACGCGACCTCGAGCATGAGCGCCCAGTGGTCGATCCGGGCGAGCGCCCGCGCGCCGCCGTCGAGCACGCGCGCCGCGGATCCCTCGGTGTCGACCATGGCGCAGAACGACCGCCGGTCGTCCCCCAGCCCGTCGATCACGTCGCCGAGCACCGTGAGCGGCAGGTCGACGACGGTCCACCGCTCGGACTCGTCGAGGGCCTCGGCTGACGGTCGCGCCGTCCCGACCCGCACTCGCTCGTCGGCCGCATCGACGTCCAGCGTGACCGCCCACGGATGCAGCCCCAGCGCGACGTTCCAGAGCCGCAGCGATCCCGGGTGCGGGTCGCGCCGGGCGGCGACGGTCCTCTCGTCCTCGGGGACGGCGGCCGGCGCGCTCACTCCGGCGCTCCCTGAGGACGAGTCATCGCAGATCGTTGGTGTATCGCTCGCGGACGACCCGGCGGCTACCCCAGCGGGTCTCGAGGCGCTTGAGCTCCCACGGCTTGACGATCGCCTCGCGGGTCACCGACTCGAAGTGGAAGAGCTCGACGTCGTGCAGCCACAGCAGTCGCAGACCCGCCCGACGGACCTTGAGCGAGAAGTCGACGTCGTTGAAGTTGACCGGCAGTCGCTCGCTGAAGCCACCGACCTGCTCGAAGACCTCGCGGCGCACCGCGATGCAGGCACCGGTGAGCGCGGCGACCTCCCGATCGATCCACAGCTCGCCGCGGGCCCCGAGCGCGTCGGGCTCGGAGGCCCGGTAGCCGTCGGAGATGTAGCCGCTGCCGTAGCGGACCCCGCCGTGCTGGACGCGGGAGTCCTCGAAGAGCAGCTTCGCGCCGGTGGCGCCGACCCCGTCCTCGGCCAGCGGCGCGAGCAGCGGCCCGATGATGTCGTCGCCCGTGATCTGCATGTCGTCGTTGAGGAACAGCAGGACGTCGCCGGCGGCGACGGCCGCGCCGAGGTTGCACTTGGCGCTGAAGTTGAACTTCCAGCCGAACTCGACGAGACGGATCCGGGCACCGTGGCTGTCGCGGAAGGCGCGCAGGTCGTCGAGCACCTCGGCGGGCGTCGGGCTGTCGTAGACGATGACGTACTCGACGTCACGCCCGTCGACGCGCTCGACGAGGGAGCGGATCAGCTCCGTGACGTAGACGCGCTGCTCGCCCCAGACCTCTCCCGCGGTGCCGATCGTCGGGATGACGATCGAGACCGAGGACGTGAGGTCGGGCTCGCGGTCGATCCGCAGCGTGCCGGGCACCCGGCCCGGCGCGACCGTGCCGCGGATGCCGAGCCGCTCGAGCTGAGACTCGACCGCCCGAGTCCGCTCGGGGGTGACCGGACGACGCTCGACGGGCGTCCCCTCCGCGGCACCGCGACGGTGATAGAGCACGCGGCGCACGTGGGCGCCGTGACGGGCCTGCTCGCCGACCCGCAGCAGCAGGTCGTACTCGGCCTCGTCGCCGAACTCGGTGCGCAGCCCGCCCACCTCGGTGACGAGACTGCGGCGCAGGGCCAGCAGGTCGCCCACGTACGGATCGTGGCGCAGTCGCTCGGGCGACCAGTCCGGCTTGAAGTACTGGCTGTGACGCTCGCGGTCGACCGTGATGACGTCCTCGTCGCAGTAGACGAGGTCGGTCGACGGGTCGTCCTCGACCGCAGCCAGGAAGTACTCGACGGCCCGCTTCGCGATCAGGTCGCCGGCGCGGACGACGGCGACGAACTCACCGGTCGCCACGGCGAGCGCCGCGCTGAGCGGGTCGGCGGAGGTTTCGACGACGAGCACCCGGGGATCGGCCGCGGCCGCATCCCGCGCGATCTCGACGACCGCCTCGTCCGTCTGCGCCGGGACGGCGACGACCCACTGCCAGTTGCCCTCGGACTGCGCACGGACGGCACGGGCGGTCGCCGCGAACAGTGGCGCGGAGACGGGCAGTGCCACCGTCAGCAGGCTGAGGAAGGGCGGCTTCGCAGGACGGTCGGCATCGGTCGTCACGGCCCCGAGCGTACCCGGCGACCGTGACGACCTCGCCATGACCGTCAGTGGATCTCGCGCTTGAGGATCTTGCCCGTCGCGGTCATCGGCAGGGCGTCGCGGAACTCCACGATGCGCGGGTACTTGTACTGGGCGAACTGCTCCTTGCCCCACGCGCGCAGCTCGTCCTCGCTGACCTGGGCGTCCTTCTCCGGGACGACGACGGCCTTGATCTCCTCGCCGTGCGACTCGTGCGGGACGCCGATGACCGCGACCAGCGAGACCGCCGGGTGCGTCATCAGCACCTCCTCGAGCTCACGCGGGTACACGTTGTAGCCGCCGCGGATGATCATGTCCTTGCTGCGGTCGACGATGAAGTAGTAGCCGTTCTCGTCCTTGCGGGCGAGGTCGCCGGAGCGGAACCAGTCGCCGTGGATGGCCTCGGCGGTGGCGGCCGGGCGGTTGTAGTAGCCCTTCATGATGCCGTGGCCCGCGATCGCGATCTCGCCGATCGCCTCCGGATCGTCGGCGATCTCGTTCCAGTCGTTGTCGATGAGCTTCATCTCGACGCCGGCGACGGGCTTGCCGATCGAGCCGACGACCGTCTCCTCGCCCCAGACCGAGAACGACGCGACCGGCGACGTCTCGGACAGGCCGTAGCCCTCGAGGATCGTCACGCCGAACTTCTCCTTGAACTGGCGGTGGATGTCGCCGGGCAGGGCCGCGCCGCCGGCCGCCGCGACCCGCAGGTGCTTGGCCAGGGTGTCGACGTCGATCTCGGGGGTGAGCGCCTGCAGCAGGCCCCAGTACATCGTGGGCACGCCCGCGAAGAACGTGACGTTCTCCTTGAGCATGAGCTGCAGCGCCGGGCCCGCCTCGAAGCGCGGCAGGTAGACGATCGTGCCGCCGTAGAGGATCGCGCCGTTCTGGATGACCGTCTGGCCGAAGATGTGGAACAGCGGGAGCACGGCCAGGTAGGTGTCCGGGTCGCTCTCGTCGGCGTTGAACGTCGTCGCGCCGAGGGCGGCGTTCGCGCGCAGGTTGCGGTTCATCAGCTCGGCGCCCTTGGGCTGACCCGTCGTGCCGGAGGTGTAGAGGATGACGGCGGTGTCGTCGTCCTCACGCGCGACGGTCTCGAAGACCGGCGACTGCTCGGCCACGAGCGGGCCGTAGTACTCCGGTGCCTCCATCGGCTTGGGCGCGGCCGAGTCGAGCTTGATGAGGAAGAACTCCGTGCAGCCCTCGACCTCGTTGAAGCCGGCCCACGCGCGGTCGCCGATCGGCAGGTCCGGGGTGCCCTCGAACGCGATGAACGCCTTCGCGTCGGAGTCGTCGAGGTGGTACGCGACCTCGCGCTCGGACAGCAGGACGTTGAGCGGCACGACGGTGGCGCCGACCTTGAGGATGCCGAAGTAGACGATCGTGAAGTACGGCAGGTTCGGGATCGACATCGCGACCTTGTCGCCCGGCTGGATCCCGCGGGACACCAGCAGGTTCGCGACCTGGTTGGCCGCCCCGTTCAGCTGGGCGTAGTTCAGGCGGGTGTCACCGAAGACGATGGCGGTGCGCTCCGGGTACTTCGCGGTGGTGTCGTCGAGGATCGCGGCGAGGTTGGTCACGGCAGGGGGCTCTCTCTCGGTCCAGGAGTGGGTCCAGAAGGCGGTGTGGCCTTTGTTACATCGACACTGTAACGAAGGCCACAGCCGCGCGGGAGTGCCCGGGGTGTGTCACCAGGAGTTGCCGGTGAGCCGCTCGTAGGCCTCGATGTAGCGGTCGCGCGTCCGCTCCACGATCTCCTCGGGCAGTCGCGGCGGCGGCGTGTCCGAGGCGCGGTCCCAGCCGGACGCGTCGGACGTGAGCCAGTTGCGGACGAACTGCTTGTCGTAGCTGGGCTGCGCACGACCCGGCTCGTAGCGGTCGGCGGGCCAGAACCGGGACGAGTCCGGGGTGAGCACCTCGTCGGCCAGCACGATCGTGCCGTCGGGCCGTGCGCCGAACTCGAACTTCGTGTCGGCCAGGACGATGCCCTGCTCGCGAGCGATCTGCTCGGCGCGCGAGTAGACGGTCAGGGTCAGGTCGCGCAGCCGCTCGGCGATCTCGTCGCCCACGGTCTCGGCGACGGCCTCGAACGAGACGTTCTCGTCGTGCTCGCCCAGGTCGGCCTTCGTGGCCGGCGTGAAGATCGGCGCGTCGAGGCGCGAGCCGTCGACGAGACCGTCGGGCAGTGCGATCCCGCACACCGCGCCGGTCTCGGCGTAGTCGATCAGGCCCGAGCCGGTCAGGTAGCCGCGGGCGACGCACTCGACCGGGAACATGTCGAGCCGCTCCACGACGAGCGCACGACCGGCGACCTCTTCCGGGACGTCGGTGCTCACGACGTGGTTCGGCACGAGGTCGGCGAGCTGGTCGAACCACCACAGGCTCATCCGCGTGAGGATCTCGCCCTTGTCGGGGATCCCGGGCTCGAGGATGAAGTCGTAGGCACTGATCCGGTCGGACGCCACCATCAGCAGGTGGTCACCGTACGTGTACAGGTCGCGGACCTTGCCCGAGTGCAGGTGGGTGGCTCCGGGAATCTCCAGCGGCATGGCATCAGGCTAGTCGCCGGGTTCCGCACCCCGCCGACGGCGTGACTGGTTCACGCGGCGAGGGGTCGGTAGCGCTGGTTGCGTTGCCACGTTCCTCGGACGAGGAACTCGGGCATCGCGTCGGTGGCGAACCGGATCGGTATGTCCGCCTCGTGCACGAATCGGTGGTGATGTCCGCAGAGCAGGACGCCGGTGTCGGTGTTCGTCGGTCCGCCACGACTCCACGGGATCGCGTGGTGCGCTTCGCACCATCCGGGCGGTCGATCGCAGCCGGGGAACGCGCATCCGAGGTCGCGTTGGGCGAGCGCGACGCGTTGCGCGGCGGTGTGGTGTCGTTTGGTCCGGCCTTCGTCGAGGATGTGGCTCTGGCCGTTCATGACGACCGGCAGGATCCCGGCGTCGCAGGCGAGCTTGCGGAGTTGTCCGGCCGAGATCCGGGTGCCGTACTCGGTGACCCCGGCCCGATCGGTCGCGCCGCGCAGGGTGGTCTCGTCGACGGTGACGACGAGGGTCGCGGCGACGCCGCCGTGGTTGCCGTAGCAGTCCCGCGGTAGGTGGCGGACGATCTCCGTGAACGCCTCACCGGCCTTCTGCGCCGGGGTCAGGCGCTCGTTCTCGGTGGTTGAGCTTGTCGAAATCACATCCGCCGTCGACTTCTCGGTGAGGGCCCGGCGGCGGGGATTGGTCTTGGACTCGATCACCGCACGCAGCATGTCCGCCGACATGGGGTCGGTCTTGCCGCCGAATGGCACCAACCCCGTGGTCTCGTCCGGGTTCCCGATCCAGAACTCACTCAACTGCCGTTGGGCATGCTCGGCCCGTTCCAGTCGGGTGTTCTCGATCCGGTCCGCGCGTTCCCGGTCGATGATCTCGACCGCGCGGGCGGCCTTGCGGCCCAGTTGTTCGACCGACATCGCTGGGGCGGCGCTGGTCAGGTCTACCTCGACCCGGTCGCGCTGGTCGGCGCTCAAGTCGGCGGGCAGCTCGTCGAGTGCCGCCGTGACGATGCGTGCCTTCTGAGCCGACATGCCTGGCTTCGCCAAGGCTTCCTTGACCCGTGGCGCGGACTCGAGTCGGTTCGCGAGCCGAACCTGGGAGGCGGCCTCGCGCGTAGAGACGCCCGCCTCGCGGGCCACCAAGGCCGTCAACGAGGTCGCATCCGTGGTTCGGTGGGCATTCTTGCGATCCGCCGCCGCCAACAGCGCCAGGTTCAGAGCTTGCGCCTCCCGCAGCATCGCCTGCACCACCCGCGTCGCGTCAGCCAACTCCGCCGGAGTCAGCGCATCCAGATCGCTCGCGCGCGCCGCCGCCAAGACCCGCGGCCCCGACCCGATCTGCGCCAGCAACGAACTCACGATTCCCCCGAACCCTCACGCCAGAACTACGAACTGATGTTCCCATTCTAACCGATTCGGACTGACACAAGAGCGTTGTCCACACCCCAAATCATTCGTCCTTGACGAGATCGCGGAGTGCACCCAGAGCGTCAACTGACGGGTGATCTCGATACGCCGGCTCGTTCCTCGCCGAGCTACTCGATCACCGGGGTGGCTGCTCCTCGATCACCGCGGCGAGGGCTTTGGATCACCGAGGCCGCCCGCGGGTCGGCGGAGTCGTGGCACGCTGTGCCGGTGCCCTCGACCCGCGCGCTGACGACGACGCTCCTCGTCGCGACCCTCGTCGTCTACAGCGCGCAGGGGATGCTCGTGCCCGTCCTGGCACCCATCACCCGCATGGCCGGCCTGGCCGAGGTCGACCTCGGCGCGGTCATGACGCTCGCGGCCGCGATGCTCGTCATCGGCGGCCCGCTGTGGAGTCGCGTGCTCGAGCGGTCGGGCGTGCGGGCCGTCCTGGTCGGCGGCCTCGTGCTCGCGGTCGTCGGTTCGGCCGGCTTCGCCGTCGCAACCCAGGTCGCGGTCGACCATGACCTGCCGCGGGCCGTGGTGCTGCCGGTCTTCGTGCTGACCCGCGGGGTCATCTACGGGCTCGGCTTCGCCGCGGTGCCGGTCGCCGCGATGACCTACCTGGCCTCGATCAGCGAGGGCGTCGCCGAGCGCACCCGCGCCATGGGTGCCTTCGGCGCCGCGCAGGGCATCGCGCTCGTGCTCGGTCCGGCGGCCGGCGGACTGCTCGCCCTCGGTGGGCTGCTGCTGCCCGTGCACGTCGCGCCCGTCCTGCTCGCGGCGGTCCTCGTCGCCGTCTGGCGCCTGCCGATCCCGTCCGGGGTGCGCTCCGACGCCCCCACCGCCAAGCTCTCGTTCTCCGATCCGCGGGTGCTGCCGTTCCTGCTGTTCGGCGGCATCCTGTTCCTCGGCCTGTCGCTCGTCGAGAACATCCTCGGCTTCCTGATCCAGGACCGGCTCGGCCTGAGCAACACGGAGACCGCCGCGACGGTCGCGATCGCCGGTGTCGTGATCGGCCTCGGGTTCGCGGCCACCCAGGCACTGCTCGCCCCACGGCTCGGCTGGGGCCCGCACCGGCTCATGGTGGTGGGCGGCGGCGTCGCGGCGCTCGGCTACGCGGGCGCCGTCATCGCCCCGTCGCTGGCCACCCTGCTGCCGACCATGATGGTGATCGCCGCCGGACTCGGCCTGGCCGTGCCCGGCTACAACGCGGGGGCAACGCTGGCGGTCGAGCCGCACGAGCACGCCGCCGTCGCGGGACTGCTGACGGCGACGGCCGGCCTGGTCTACATCGCCGGCCCGCTCACCGGGACCGCGCTCTACTCGATGGATCCGATCGCGCCCATCGTCGGAGCGGCACTGCTGTCCGTTCTCGCGTCTACGATCGCGGTATGGCCGTCGTCCACACCAGCGCCGAGCTGACACCGTCCAAGTCCGAACTCCTCGAGGCCTGGCTGCCGGAGCAGCCGTGGTGGCCCGAGGGTGCCGCCGTGCCTGCCGCCGTCGCGAGCTTCCGCTTCGACGACCCGGCCGGCGAGGTCGGCATCGAGACCTTCCTGTTGCCGTTGGGCGACGTCGTCGCGCAGGTGCCACTCACCTACCGGGCCCGGCCGCTCGACGGTGGCGTCCTCGTCGGCGAGATGCAGCACTCGGTGCTGGGCCCGCGGTGGGCGTACGACGCTCCCACCGATCCGGTCTACATCGCCGAGGCGACCGCCGTGATCCGTGAGGGGCGCGGCGAGGTCGACCTGCTCGATGCGGACGGTTCACCGCTGCCGCGGCGGGCCACGACGGCCTCGGTCCACGGCTCGGGCGACGGGGACGGGCTGCTCCACGTCGAGCGCCTCGTGCCGTCGAACGCCGCCGTCGGCACCGGGACGCTCACGGCCACGTGGGCCGAGCACCCGGATCCGGTCGTGCTGGCCTGGCTCGGCTGAGCCGGGCGCGTGGTCTCGATACGCCGCTCGCTGCGCTCGCGAGCCACTCGACCACCGGGCGCCCGCGGCCACCGCTGATCGAGTAGCCGGCGAGGAACGAGCCGGCGTATCGAGATCCCGCTCGATCAGACCGGGACGCCGCGATTGGCGTTGGCGTCGGCACGCTCGTTGCCGGGATCGCCGGCATGGCCCTTGACCCAGTGCCACTCGATCGCGTGCTCCCCGCCGTGCACGAGGGCGTCGAGCTGGCGCCACAGGTCGTCGTTCTTGACGGGCTGCTTCGCCGCGGTCTTCCAGCCCTTGGCCTTCCAGCCGTGGATCCACTGCGTGATCCCCTGCCGGACGTACTGGCTGTCGACGTAGATCGCGACGGTGCAGGGCCGCGTGAGGGCCGAGATGCCCTCGATCACCGCGGTGAGCTCCATCCGGTTGTTGGTGGTCAGACTCTCCCCACCGCACAGGTCCTTCTCGTGCTCCCCGGCGCGCAGGTACACGCCCCAGCCACCCGGTCCGGGGTTCCCCTTGCAGGCCCCGTCGGTGTACATCACGACGTCGGTCACGATCAGAGGATGTCGCCGGGGGCGTACGCGGCGGCCTCGGGGTGGCGCTGGGCCACCTGCTCGACCTGCGCGACGACGGCCGCGACCTGGGACACGGCCGCACCCGTGAAGGTGAGCGGCTCGGCCACGAGACGCTGCAGGTCGTCGGAGGTCAGGCCCAGTCGCTCGTCGCCGGCCAGCCGGTCGAACAGGTCGTTCTCGGCGGTGCCCTTCTCGCGCATCTCGAGCGCGACCGCGACCGCGTGCTCCTTGATCGCCTCGTGGGCCGCCTCGCGGCCGACACCGTGGCGCACGGCGGCCATCAGCACCTTGGTGGTGGCGAGGAAGGGCAGGTAGCGGTCGAGCTCGCGCTGGACGACGGCCGGGAAGACCCCGAACTCGTCGAGCACCGTCAGGAACGTCTCGAACAGGCCGTCGGCGGCGTAGAAGGCGTCCGGCAGCGCGACCCGGCGCACGACCGAGCACGACACGTCGCCCTCGTTCCACTGGTCACCGGACAGCTCACCGACCATCGACGCGTAGCCGCGCAGGACCACGGCCAGGCCGTTCACGCGCTCGCACGAGCGGGTGTTCATCTTGTGCGGCATCGCCGACGAGCCGACCTGGCCGGGCTTGAAGCCCTCCGTCACCAGCTCGTTGCCGGCCATCAGCCGGATCGTGAGGGCGAGGCTGGACGGCGCGGCCACCAGCTGGACGAGTGCGCTGACGGCGTCGAAGTCGAGCGAGCGCGGGTAGACCTGACCGACGCTCGTGAAGGTGCGCTCGAAGCCCAGGTGCGCCGCCACGCGACGCTCGAGGTCGGCCAGCTTCTGCTCGTCGCCTCCCAGCAGGTCGAGCATGTCCTGGCCCGTGCCGACCGGACCCTTGATGCCGCGCAGCGGGTAGCGGGCGATGAGCTGCTCGACGCGCTCGATGCCGACCATCAGCTCGTCGGCCGTGGTGGCGAAGCGCTTGCCCATCGTCGTGGCCTGCGCCGCGACGTTGTGGCTGCGTCCGGCCATGACGAGCGAGTCGTGCTCGGCGGCGAGGCGGCCCAGCCGGGCGAGAGCGGCGACGGCGCGGTCGCGCAGCAGCTCGAGCGAGGCGCGGACCTGCAGCTGCTCGACGTTCTCGGTGAGGTCGCGCGACGTCATCCCCTTGTGGATGTGCTCCGTGCCGGCAAGGTCGGCGAACTCCTCGATCCGCGCCTTGACGTCGTGGCGCGTGATCCGCTCGCGCGCGGCGATCGACGCGAGGTCGACGCGGTCGACGACGGCCTCGTAGGCCTCGATCACGCCGTCGGGCGTCTCGATCCCGAGGTCGCGCTGGGCGCGGAGCACCGCGATCCACAGCCGGCGTTCGAGCACGATCTTGTGCTCGGGCGACCAGATCCGCGCGAGGTCGGCGGAGGCGTAGCGGGAGGCGAGAACGTTCGGAGTCGTCACCCGTCCATTGTCGCAGGGCCGCCCGACCCACCGGTCAGGGCGGCCAGCGCGATGTCCGTGCGGTGGTGGGCACCGCGGATGCGGATCAGTCCGACGGCCTCGTAGGCGCGCTCGCGAGCCTGCGCGAGGTCGTCGCCGACCGCCGTGACCGAGAGGACCCGGCCGCCGGCCGTGACGAGCTCGCCGTCCTCGTTGATCGCCGTCCCCGCATGGATGACGTCGACGCCCTCGAGCGCGTTCGCCTCGTCCAGTCCCTCGATGACGTCGCCGCGGATCGGGGTGTCCGGGTAGTTCTCGGCCGCGACCACGACCGTGACCGCAGCGCCCGAGCGCCACTGCGGGAGGCCGACCTCGCCGAGCGTCCCGGTCGCCGCACCGTGCAGCAACGCCGATAGCGGCGTCTTCAGCAGGGCCATCAGGGCCTGGGTCTCGGGGTCGCCGAAACGGGCGTTGAATTCGACGACGCGGGTGCCGCGACCGGTCAGCGCGAGCCCGGCGTAGAGCAGACCCTGGAACGGCGTGCCGCGGGCGGCCATCTCCTTGATCGTCGGCACGAGGACGCGGCGCGAGACGTCGGGCACGAGGTCGTCGGGCGCCCAGTCGAGCGGTGTGTAGGCGCCCATCCCGCCCGTGTTGGGTCCCGCGTCGCCGTCGAGGGCGCGCTTGAAGTCCTGGGCCGGCTGCAGCGGCAGCACCGTCGAGCCGTCGGTGATCGCGAAGAGCGACACCTCGGGTCCGTCGAGGAACTCCTCGATCACGACCCGATCGCACGAGGCGGCGTGGTCGACCGCGACCTGGCGATCGTCCGTCACGACGACACCCTTGCCGGCGGCGAGCGCATCGTCCTTGACGACGTACGGCGGGCCGAAGGTGTCGAGGGCGTCGGCGACCTGGTCGGCGTCCTCGCACACCCGCGCCATCGCCGTGGGGACGTCGGCCGCGGCCATGACCTGCTTCGCGAACGCCTTCGAGCCCTCGAGCTGGGCCGCCTCGGCGGTCGGGCCGAAGCACGCGATGCCGGCCTCGCGCACGGCATCGGCCACGCCCGCGACGAGGGGCGCCTCGGGGCCCACGACGACGAGCTCGGCGCCCACCCGGGTCGCGAGATCGGCGACGGCGGCACCGTCGAGCGGATCGACCGGGTGCAGGTGCGCACAGGCGGCGATGCCCGGGTTCCCCGGAGCCGCGTGGACCTCGGTGACCTGCGGATCGCGGGACAGGGCGAGGGCCAGGGCGTGCTCGCGGCCGCCGGTGCCGATGACGAGAACCTTCACCCGCGGGAGTCTAGCGATCTGTCAGAGGCGCGAACTACCGTCGACGCATGGCACTGATGAATCCCTACCTCCAGTTCGACGGCACCGCCGCCGAGGCGCTGGAGTTCTACCGATCCGTCTTCGGCGGCGAGTTGCACACCAGCAACTACGGCGACCTCGGACAGGGCGGCCCCGACGAGGCCGCCAAGATCATGCACGGGCAGTTGACGACCCCGGCCGGTTTCACCCTGATGGGTGCGGACCTGCCCGCGGGAATGCCGTCGTCGGGCAACGGCGTCGTGTCGCTCAGCGGCGACGGCGGCGACGGGCTGGACGAGATCTGGAACGGCCTGATCGAGGGCGGCAGCGTCGTCGTCCCGCTCGAGGCCGCGCCGTGGGGCGACCAGTTCGGACAGCTCGTCGACCGCTTCGGCGTCTCCTGGATGGTCAACATCGCCGGCGGCTGAGCCGTCGAGCAGGCGGGCCGGCCGTCGGCTCAGTCCGCCCGGCGGCCGTGCTCCAGGGCCACCCCGGCGAGCCCGGACCACGGCTGTGGGCCGTCGGCACCGACGAGGAAGCTGCCCCACGTCAACGGCCGGTCCGGCGGTAGCGCGATCTGCTCATGCGTGCGACTCCAGCCGGCCAGCAGGCGGGCGTCGTAGTCACCCGAGGTCAGCAGGAACGCGGTCACGGCCGACACCGTCGCCCGGCTCGCCGGATCGCCCTCGGCGAGCAGCGTGGCGAGCTCGGCTCCGAAGCCCTCGGCGTCGAAGTCGGGCCACTGCGCGGCCCGGTGCAGGCCGCGGCGCATCAGCTCGGGCAGGTCGGGCCATCCCGTGACGTCCTCGCGGCCCGGTCCGAATGCCACGTCGGCGAGCACCGCGACGACGCCCGCGGCGCCGATGCCGGCGAAGAAGCCGGCCATCGCCTCCGGGCGGGTGTGCTGACGCCGCAGGACGTGCACGAATCGGGACAGTCGCTGCGGCTCGAAGGCCTCAGTCATCCGCCGAGACCCGGTCGCGCCCCGTCACGACGTCACCGAGGGCGGAGACGACCTCAGCGAGCTCGAGCGGCACGAGCGAGACCGGAACGACCTCGTCGGCGATCCGCGGCGGATGGTCGACGCGGTACCAGCCGCGCGGGCCGGCGTCGACGACCGTCAGGGTCGAGTCGATGTCCCGCTCGGCCCAGTTCGCGTTCGCGCGCCACGCCAGCTGCCAGTGCTCGATGATCTCCTCGAGCGCGTCGTCACCGGTCGGCGTCGTCCCCGCGGGCGAGGCGAACGCCTCGTCGATCACGCGCGTGTCGGTGTCGATCGCGGTGCGGTCGGAATCGATCCGGCGCTCCAGGAGCACGAGCCACTGGCGCAGCTGGTCGCGGAGCAGGGACAGCTCGGTGCCCGTCACGACCACGTCGCCGTCGGCGTTCGGAGCACTCGTGGCGGCCCGGCCGTCCGGCACCCAGCCCACGAACAACGGCGTCATCGTGGTGCCGTCGAACCGCTCGACGACGATGCTGCGGGCGGGCGCGACAGCCACCTCGACGAGCTCGGCAGCCGTGGCCTGCACGCCGCGCGGGCCGACCAGGCCGGCCTCGCGCAGCCGGGCCGGAGCGTCGCCGGGCGCGAGCGTGCCGGCGTGCACGGAGGCGAGACGCAGGAGGTCGTCGTAGCCGACGGTCAACTGCAGGAAGGTCTCGTCAAGGTGGGCCATGGTGCAACTCCTGGTCTGCGAGCGGTCGGGGCGGGGTGCGGGGACGTCACCACGGGGTGACGTCGTCCCACAGGTCGCTCGCCTTGTCCTTGAGGTCGGATGCGGTCTCGGTGATGTCGTCCCAGTGGTCGACGACCTCCGCGCCCGCCCACACCAGACCGGTGCCGACGGCGAGACCGGCGGTGACCGGGTTGGGGGCGACGAGGAACGCGGTCGTCGAGGCGCTGAACGCCGTCTCCGCCACGTCGGCGACGTAGCCGGCGCCGTCGCGCTTGAACGCGTCGACCGGGTTGCCCTGCTGGACGAGGTCGGCGACGCCGGTGGCCGTGTTGTAGACACCGCCGGCGACGCCGAGCGCGCGCATCGCACCGAGCCCGGTGAGCTTGCCGCCCAGCGTCGTGGGCGACCAGCCGCCGCTGGGCAGCCTCGAGCCGGCGGCCGTCACCCACTTCGGGGTCTTCAGCAGGCCGGCGGGCGGCTGCATGTGCCGCGGCCCCTGGAGCATCCAGCGGGCCCAGTCACCCGCTCGACCGGACTTGCCGGCGAGCGCCGTGAGCAGGTTGCGGCCGACGATGCCCGTCTGGAAGATCGGGGCGACGCCCTTGCTCATCCGGGTCATCTTGCCCAGGGCGGTGGCCAGCGAGATGAGCGGGAAGTCGTCGTCGTTGCCGAAGATGTTGCCGAACTCAGCCCCGAGGTACTCGCCGAGGAGGTCGTTGAGCTTGTCCTTCAGGTCGCCCAGCGACATCGACACGGAGCCCTCGCCGGACGAGTCGAGCAGCACGGCGATGTCGGCGAGTCCGTTGAGCGTCGTGACCTGCTCGTCGAGCCACGCCGCCTTGGCCGCGAGCGGCTCGAGGCTGGGCAGGTCGATCGGCGTCGCACTGTTCGCGGAGCTCACGTTCGTGCGGATGCGCTCCGCGAGCGACTCGGCGGCGTTCGCCGCAGCCACGAGCTGGGCGTAGTCCAGTTCGACCGTCATCGCCGGAAGCCCTCCTTCGCGGCCACCCAGAGGGCGATGTGCTCGGGCCGCGTGGCGTACGCCACCCGGGGCGGCACGAGATCGTGCTCACGGACGACGGACCACTCGGTGACGGCCATGTTGAGCGGTTCGGCCCAGCGACGCGACGCCACCAGCCGGCCGGCATCACAGCGCAGCGTCAGCAGTGACGGCAGGGCACGGTGGGTCAGCTCCAGACCCGGCAGCACGAACCCCTCGTCGCCCGACACGGTGAAGCGCTCGCGGCGGACGATCCCGGTCTGGTGCGGCGTCGCCGCCGTGATCGTCGCGACCTGCTCACCGCCGAGCAGCACCGGAACGCCGAAGTCGTAGAGCGACCGGAACGGCTCGGCCTGACGCTCACGCGCCGGTCGTCGGTCGGTCAGGTCGAGCGTGACGACGGCGTCGCCGACCCGCGCCTGCACCGCGTCGCGGCGACGGGTGACCTGCGCCGGCCCCCAGCTCGTCCGCCTGAACGCGGACCATTCGTGCGTGACCTCGTCGGCCATCGGCTCTCTCCCCCCGGATCCACCGTCACAACAGGTCGTGCAGCACCACGGTCTGGTCTCGGCCCGGACCGACGCCGATCGCGCTGATCCGCGAGCCGCTGATCGCCTCGACCTCGCGCACGTAGGACTGCGCGTTCGCGGGCAGGTCGGAGAACTCGCGTGCGTCGCTGAGGTCCTCCTCCCAGCCCGGGAAGTACTCGTAGATCGGCTTCGCGTGGTGGAAGTCGGTCTGCGTCATGGGCATCTCGTCCACGCGCTCGCCATCGACCTCGTAGGCGACGCACACGGGAATGCGGTCCCAGCCGGTGAGCACGTCGAGCTTCGTCATGACGAAGTCCGTGACGCCGTTGATCCGCGCGGCGTACCGCGCGACCGGTGCGTCGTACCAGCCGCACCGGCGGGGGCGACCCGTCGTGGTGCCGAACTCGCCGCCGTTCTTGCGCAGCCGATCGCCGTCCTCGTCGAACAGCTCGGTCGGGAAGGGTCCCTCGCCGACGCGCGTGGCGTACGCCTTCACGATGCCGATGACCCGGGTGACGCTCGTCGGGGGGATGCCGGCACCGGTGCATGCGCCGCCGGCGGTGGCCGACGAGCTGGTGACGAACGGGTAGGTGCCGTGGTCGACGTCCAGCAGGGTCGCCTGGCCCGCCTCGAGCAGCACGGTCTGACCGCTGCGCAGCGCCCGCTCGAGCACGAGGCTCGTGTCGGCGACCATCGGGCGCAGCCGCTCGGCGTGCACCAGCAGCTCGTCGACGACCTCGTCGGCCGACACCGCGCGTCGGTTGTAGACCTTGCCGAGGATCTGGTTCTTGAGCTCGAGCGCGCCCTCGACCTTGGCGCGCAGGATCTTCTCGTCGAAGAGGTCCTGGACCCGGATGCCGAGGCGGTTCATCTTGTCGGCGTAGGTCGGGCCGATGCCGCGTCCGGTCGTGCCGATCTTGCGGCTGCCGAGGAAGCGCTCGTTGACCTTGTCGAGCGTGCGGTTGTAGTCGGCGATGACGTGCGCGTTCGCGCTGACGACGAGGGCCGACGTGTCGACGCCGCGGGACTCGAGTCCCTCGATCTCCTCGAACAGCACGTCGAGGTCGACCACGACGCCGTTGCCGATGACCGGGATGCAGCCCGGCGTGAGGATGCCGCTCGGCAGCAGGTGCAGCGCGTACTTCTCGTCGCCGATTACGACCGTGTGCCCGGCGTTGTTGCCGCCGTTGAACTTGACCACGTAGTCGACTCGGCTGCCGAGCAGGTCGGTCGCCTTGCCCTTGCCCTCGTCGCCCCACTGGGCTCCGACGATCACGACTGCGGGCATGTGGGCCCACCCCTCACGCAGACGGAAAGCCCGCGGACCGGGCTCGTGCCCGTCAATCCTACCGAGGCACGGCCCGAGCGCTGCGCGATGTGCAGAACCCTGCGGCCCGAGGCCGGAAAATGAGGCATTTGAACCACTTCGCTCGCGGTGATGAACGTCACGCGAAAGTGGGGTAGCCTCCTGTAACTACGCGTGTAACGGTGAGTTGCAATTGGCCTGTGCGACGTCCCCCGGCACCACGCCGAAGGAGGAACCCATGCACCCCCATCGACTGACCCTCGTGCCCGCTGGCGACATCCACCTGTGGGTGCCGCGATCCTCGACCCTGAGGGCCTTCGCCACGGCGGCACCGGACCCGCGCCCCGTGACGCCCGACCAGCAGAGTCGACTCGAGATCGCCAGCGTCCCGCGCCAGCCCGATGACGACGTCAACCCGTGGATCGGGCTGCGCGCGACGCTGCACGGTGCCGACTTCGTGTCCTTCGCCGGCACCCTGCGCCGGTACTGCGCCCGGCACGAGAGCCTGCGCTGCATGTTCGTCCGGCGCGAGGACGGCAGCTACGAGCGACGCATCGTCGCCGCCGAGCTGATCGGCTTCCAGGCGCGGCACCTGGGCCACTTCGCCGACCGCGGCGAGGCCTTCGACACCGTCATGGCCGAGCTCGACGACCGCACCGACGCCCTGGCGTGGCCGGCCGCGACGGTCATCACGGTCACGGACGAGAACGGCACGATGACGGTCTTCGGGGCCTTCGACCACGTGACGTTCGACGGCTACTCGGCGTACCTCACGATGGGCGAGCTGCAGCAGCACCTGCAGGCCGAGCTCAACCACGCGCCGCTCCCCGCGCCCGTCGGCAGCTACATCGACTTCGCCGTCGAGCAGCGGGCCATCCAGGACGCCGTCGAGGCCGACGACCCGGCGCTCGCACCGTGGCGCGAGGCCGCCGACGCGAACGGCAACCTGCCCGGCCTCCCCCGCGCGACGGGCGTGCGGCGCGGCGACCGGATCCAGCACCGGGTCCGCTACCCCACCTTCGCGGGCCCGCGCCTGAGCGAGGCGTTCTACCGCTGGTGCGAGCAGAACTCGATCCCGCCCGCGCTCGCGTTCATCGCGATCCTGCTGCGCGCCATGGTCGCCGAGGATGAGGACCGGCGGCTCACGGTGCTGATGTCGACGCACAACCGCAACCGACCCGAGTGGCACCAGGCGATCGGCTGGTTCTCCGGCATCGTGCCGATGACGGTCGACGCCGATCCGTCGACCACGCTCGTCGAGACCATCCGGCGGACGGCGGAGGCCTGGCAGGTCGGTCGCACCGCCGAGACGATCCCCCTGCCGCTCGCCAACGAGCTGCTCGGCACGACGATGCGGCCGGCGACCGTGCTCTCGTTCCTGGACTCGCGGCACTGCCCCGGTCGCGACGAGTGGGAGCAGATGGACTCGACCGTCTTCCTGGGCGAGGTGGAGCCCAGCGACGAGATGCACCTGTGGATCAACTCGATGCCGTACGGCACCGAGCTGTGCCACCGGACCCCCGACACCCCGCCGTGCATCGAATGGCTCGACCGCGTCATGGCGCGCATGCGCGAGCAGATGGTCGCCGTCACCCGGCAGGCGAACGATCCCGTGGAGGTACTGGCATGAGAATGACGCGCATCGAGGAGCTCGACACGATCGACGGAGAGGTGTTCCTGCTCCGTCCGTCCGAGCAGTCGTACGCCGCGCTCGCGGCCGCCCCGGCCAACGCGTTCCGGCCGTCCTACATGCAGGACCAGCACGTGCGGCTGCGCCGGGCCATGGAGAAGGCCGGGTCGGCCGACGCGAACTGGCTCGGCCTGTGCTTCGACGTGCCCGGTCCGCTCGACGTGGACGCCCTGCAGCGCGCGGCCACGAGCTGGGTCCGCCGGCACGAGGTGTGGTGGGGCACGTTCCGCGACAACCCGACCGACCCCGACGGCGAGATGACCCGCCACGACATCGATCCGGCGCAGCTCGACCTCACCGTCGCCGCGCTGGGGACGCACCCGGGCCAGGAGGTCAACAACGTCCTGCTGAAGCACTTCAGCGACGCGGTCGACCCGATCGACAACTTCGGCTACGCGCTCGCCGGCGTCTCGGGCGAGGAGAAGTCGACTGTCTTCTGCGGCTTCGATCACTGTTATGGCGACGGCTTCAGCGTCCTGCTGGCGTACATGGAGCTCTCGGTCCTGTACGCCAACGAGACGGGCCAGCCGCACGTCGACCTGCCGCCCGTCGAGGGCTACATGACCTACGCCCAGTGGGAGCGTGAGGACGCCCAGCAGTACGACGAGAACCACCCGGCGCTGCAGTTCTGGGCCGACTACGCGATGGACGGCATCGAGGCCAAGGACGGGTTCCCGATGGACCTGGGCATCGCCGAGGGCGAGCGGTTCTGGCTCATCCCGATGGACTACGACATCCTCACGGGCGAGGAGTGCGACCGCCTCGAGGCGATCGCCAAGGAGGAGGAGGCCACGTTCCCCTCCGTCGTGTACGCCTCGTTCGCGATGGCGGCCCGCGACCTGGCCGGCCAGAGCGCGTACCGGTTCTTCAACCCGATCGCGACCCGCAACACGCCCGAGACGCTGCCCACGATGGGCTGGATGATCAACGTGCTGCCGATCCACATCCCCGTGGAGCCGCAGGACGAGCTCTTCGAGATCGCCCGCCGCGTGCGCCAGAAGTTCCGCGACGCGCGCGTGTGCGAGCCGGTTCCCGCCCTGCGGGTCCTCGAGGTCATCAAGGACCTCTTCGGGTTCTCGCTGGAGGACACCCACCGGCCCGCGATCGTGTCCTACCTCGACGGCCGCATGATCCCCGGCCAGGAGAAGTGGGCGACGGACCGTTTCCACGGGACGACCGGACAGGGCTACGACGACGACGTCAACGTGTGGATCAACCGCACGCCGACCGAGCTGTACGTCATGTGCAGCGTGCCGCAGACCCCCACGGCCGTCGAGAACGTCGACGCGTTCTTCACGTACGCCTCGAACATCCTGCGCGAGGCGCTCGCCCGCTGACCGGCGTGGGGTGACCGGCCGCGGCACCGTCGCGAGCGCGAGCCTAGGCTGGCGGAATGAAGTTCGGCATCCACATCTACAACTTCACGATCCCCGGCGAGCCCGACTCCCTGGCGAGCGCGCTGGCCGGCACGGCCCGAGCCGCCGACGCGGGCGGGGCGGAGTGGATCACGCTCATGGACCACTGGTTCCAGATGGAGTCGGTCGGCAGGTCCGAGGACCCGATGCTCGAGGGGTACACCTCCCTGGGCTACCTCGCGGGGCTCACCGAGCGCGCGCAGCTGGGCCTGCTCGTCACGGGTGTGACCTACCGTCATCCCGCGCTGCTGGCGAAGATCGTGACGACGCTCGACGTGTTGTCGGGCGGCCGCGCGTTCCTCGGCCTCGGCGCCGCCTGGTACGAGCGCGAGCACCTCGCCCTCGGTGTGCCGTACCCGGCCATGGGTGAGCGGTTCGAGCGGCTCGAGGAGACCCTGCGGATCTGCCTGCAGATGTGGAGCGACGACGACGGCCCCTTCGCGGGCGAGCACTACGAGCTGGCCGAGACCATCTGCCAGCCGCGGCCGGTGCGGCGGCCGCACCCGCCGATCGTGCTGGGCGGGCAGGGCGAGAAGAAGACGCTGCGCATGGTCGCGCAGTACGCCGACGCCACCAACCTGTTCCCGATCGGTGCCGACGGCATCCGCGGCAAGCTCGAGGTGCTGCGCGGCCACTGCGACGACCTCGGCCGTGACTACGACTCGATCCAGCGCACGATGCTCGCACCCGGCGACGCGGTGCGCGATCCCGACGGCTTCCTGCGCGACATGGAGGCCTATGCGGAGGCGGGCATCGAGCTGGTCGCCCTCATGCCGCACGGCCCCGACCCCGTCGGCTGGGTGTCCACCTTCGTCGACGAGGTCGCCCCGCGCCTGGCCGAGTTGGGCTGAGGGCGCGTCCGGCCGACCTCAGTCGAGTGCGGCCATGACGTGCTTGACGCGCGTGTAGTCCTCGAAGCCGTACATCGACAGGTCCTTGCCGTGGCCGGAGGACTTGAAGCCTCCGTGCGGCATCTCGGCGACGAGCGGGATGTGGGTGTTGATCCACACGCAGCCGAAGTCGAGGTCGTTCGACATCCGCAGCGCCGTCTTGACGTTCGCCGTCCACACGCTGGACGCGAGGGCGTACTCGACGCCGTTCGCGGCGGCGAGCGCCTCGGCCTCGTCGGAGAACGTCTGGACGGTGATGACCGGGCCGAAGATCTCGTGCTGGGACAGGTGGTCGTCCTGCGCGAGTCCGGAGACGACCGTCGGCTCGAGGTAGTAGCCGGCTGAGCCCTGGCGGTTGCCGCCCACCACGATCTCGCCGCGCGTCCGGGTCAGGATGTCGGTCACGCGCTCGAACTGGTGGACGTTGTTGAGCGGCGGGATCCACGCGTCCTCGTCGTCGGCGGCCTTGCCGAACGTCGTCTCGGCGCCCTTCGCCTGCTCCGCGAGCAGGGCCGTGAAGTCCTTCGCGACCGACTCGTGCACGAGCACGCGGGTCGCGGCGGTGCAGTCCTGGCCGGCGTTGAAGTAGCCCGCGACGGCGATGCCCTCGGCCGCGGCCTCGAGGTCGGCGTCGGCGAACACGATGACCGGCGCCTTGCCGCCCAGCTCGAGGTGCGTGCGCTTGAGCCGCTCGCCCGCCGACGCGGCGACCTGGCGGCCCGCGCCGACCGAGCCCGTGATCGAGACCATCTGCGGCGTCGGGTGGGCCACGACGGCGGCGCCCGTCGCGCGGTCGCCGCACACGACGTTGAGGACACCCGGCGGGAAGAACCGCGAGGCGATCTCGGCCATCTTCACGGTCGTGACCGGAGTCGTGTCGGACGGCTTGATCACGACCGCGTTGCCCGCGGCGACGGCCGGGACGAACTTCCAGATCGCCATCATCATGGGGTAGTTCCACGGCGCGACCTGGCCGACGACGCCGATCGGCTCACGCCGGATCCACGACGTGTGGCCCTCCATGTACTCGCCGGCCGCCTTGCCCTCGAGCATGCGGGCGGCACCGGCGAAGAACCGGATCTGGTCGATCATCGGCGGGATCTCCTCCGCCTTCGTCACGTGATCCGGCTTGCCCGTGTTCTGGCCCTCGAGCCGGACGATCTCGTCGGCGTTCTCCTCCAGCGCGTCGGCGAAGTCCAGCAGGGCCTTCTGGCGGGCGGACGGCGTGGTCCGCTTCCACTCCCGGAATGCGCCCGCGGCAGCCGAGTAGGCGGCGTCGACGTCGGCCTCGGTCGAGACCGGTGCGGTACCGAACTGCTCACCGGTCGTCGGGTCGATGAGCGGCATCGTGCCGCCGGAGCCGTCGACCAGCTCGCCGTTGATGAAGTTCTGGACGGTCGTGCTCATGGGTACTCCTCGGTGAGTGGTGGGGTCAGCGCAGCGACTCGGGGTCGCTGGAGAGCTTCTGCGCGAGCCAGATCGGCACGATCGAGATCAGGATCATGACGACCGCGACGACGTTGACGACCGGCGCCTGGTTCGGCCGGAAGAGGTTGTTGAGGATCCAGATCGGCAGGGTCGTGGTGCCCGGACCGACGGTGAACGTCGTCACGATGATCTCGTCGAAGCTCAGCGCGAACGAGAGCAGCGCGCCGGCCAGCAGTGCCGACCGCAGCTGCGGGAACGTGACGAGCCGGAACGTCGTGAAGACGCTCGCGCCGAGGTCGGCCGACGCCTCCTCGAGGTTCATGCCGACGCGCCGCAGCCGGGCCTGGACGTTGTTGAAGACGGTCACCATGCAGAACGTGGCGTGCGCGACGATCAGCGTGAACAGCGACAGCTGCATGTCCAGGATGCCGCGGAACGCGTTGTTGAGCGCGATGCCGGTGACGATGCCGGGCAGCGCGATCGGCAGGATCACCAACAGGTTGACGGTGTACTTGCCGAAGAAGTCGTAGCGCTGCAGGGCGAGGGCGAGCAGGCTGCCCAGGACGAGCGCGGTCGCCGTGGCGGCGAGGGCCACCTCGATGCTCGTGATCACCGCGTCGCGCGCGCCCGCGCTGTGGAAGGCGCGCTCCCACCACTCGGTCGTGAAGCCGTTCGGCGGCCACGTCATCGCCTGGTTCGGGTTGAACGAGTTCACCACGACGACCATGAGCGGCGCGTACATGAACAGCAGGATCAGGACCGACACCACGGCCAGGATCCGCTTGCTCGTCGCACTGAGGGTCATGGCCGTCCTACAGGTTCTCGAGGGCGCCCAGGCGCCGGGCCAAGCCCAGGTAGCCGAGCATGATGACGATGGGGATCAGGGCGATCGCGGCGGCCAGCGGCAGGTTGTTGGCCGCGCCGGCGTTCGTGAAGACCAGGTTGCCGAGCATCTGGTTGGCGCCGCCGACGATGTTGACGGTGATGTAGTCGCCCAGGGTCAGCGAGAAGCTGAAGATCGAGCCCGCGACGACCGCCGGCAGCAGCAGCGGCCACACGACGTGCCGCAGGGCCTGACCGTTCGAGGCGCCGAGGTCGCCGGCGGCCTCCATCATCGAGTCCGGCACCCGCTCGAAGCCGGCGAAGATCGGCAGGATCACGTACGGCAGCCAGATGTACGCCTGCGTGATGACGATCGCGAACAGTCCGTAGCCGGGCGACTCGATGCCGAGCGGCTGGAGCACCCATTCGAACAGGCCGCCGTCGGACAGCACCGAGCGCCACGCGAACGCCTTCACGAGGTAGCTGGCCCACAGCGGCATCAGGACGGCGATGACCAGGGCGTAGCGCAGGCGCGGCGACGCGACCTTGGCCATGAAGAAGGCGATCGGGACGGCGAGCGCGACGTCGATCACCGTGACCGCCGCGGCGACGCCGAGCGTGCGGAGGGTGACCGTGCGGTACAGCGGCTCGGTCGCGATCTCCTTGAAGTTGTCGAGCGTGAGCGTCCGGTCGATGTCGCCGGTGAAGCTGTCCACCGTCCACAGCGCGGTGACCAGCAGCGCCGCGAGCGCGACGATGTAGATCAGGACGAGCCACGCCAGGGGCGCGGCCAGCAGCAGGCCGAGCCGCAGGCGTGGCCTGCGGCTCAGCCCGGCGCTGATCGCGGTTGCAGCGGACATCTAGCCCTTGATCTCCGTCCAGGCCTTCGTCCACGCGGCGTAGTCCGTGCACTCCACGTCGCGGCCGTCGAGGCACTCCGACGTCGGGGTGCGCCAGAACCACAGCTGCTTGGCGTACTCCTCGTCACCCGCGTGGTACGTCGCGCAGTGGTTCGGGTCGGTCGTCTCGGCGCACGCCGCCTCGCTGTTGGGCGCCTCGCCGAAGTACTCCGTCGCCGTGGCGTTCGTCTTCGGGTCGGTGATGTGGTTGAACCACGCGTACGCGCAGTTCACGTTCTTCGAAGACGAGGACAGCATCCACGTGTCGTTCCAGGCCGTGGCGCCCTCCTCCGGCAGGATCGCCTTGACGTTGTCCTTGCCGATGCTGTTGACGATGATCTGCCACGACGTGCTGATGACGGTGTCGCCGGTCTCGAACGCGGAGATCAGCTTGAGGTAGTCCGACCAGTACTCGCCGATGCTCTCGCGCTGGATCTTGAGCAGGTCGACCGCCTTGGCCAGCTGGTCCTCGTCGAGCGCGTAGGGGTTCGTGATCCCCAGGTCGGGGTTGTGCTTCATGAGGTACAGCGCGGCATCGGCGATGTAGATCGGCGAGTCGTACGCCGAGACCTTGCCCTTGTACTGCGACGCGTCGGTGAACACGGCGCGCCACGAGGTGGGCTCGGGCTTCACGACGTCCGTGTTGTACATCAGCAGGTTGGCGCCGTACCCGTGCGGGATGCCGTAGTTGACCCCGTCCACCGAGTTCCACTCGGTGTCCTTGAGGAAGTCGAAGATGCCGGCGTAGTTCGGCACGAGGTCGGTGTTGACCGCGGCGGCCTGGCCCGACGCGATGAGCCTCAGCGAGAGGTCGCCGGAGGCGGCGATGACGTCGTAGTCGCCGGTCTTGGCGAGGTTGAGCGCCTCGTCGGACGTGCCGTAGACCTTCGTCGTGACCTCGCAGCCGGTGTCCTTCTCGAAGTCGCTGACCCAGTCGACCTCGGGATCGTTGGTGCCGTCCTCGACGTAGCCGGGCCACGCGAGGATCGACACCTGGCCCTCGTTCTCGCCGAGCTTCGTGACCGCCTTGGTGGCCGAGTCGTTCGAGTCGTCCCCACCGCCACAGGCGGCGAGCGCGACGAGCGTGCAGGTGGCGAGGGCGGCGAGCGCCGACCTCGTGCGGGTGATGCGTTTCATCGTGACTCCCTGGGGGGTGTGGAGGTGGGTGAAGGGGTGGCTGGTCAGGTGACGGCGATGGCGTCGGCCGCCGCGAAGCTCACGACGACGCGATCGCCGCGCTCCTCGGTCGTGCCCGAGCTCTGCTCGAGGACGACGAGCGGGGAGCCGTCGTCGAGCTCGAGGTGCACGCGATCGCCCGTGCCCAGGTAGATGGACTCGCGCACGACGCCCTTCGCGGTGACGATGCCGTCGGCCGGGGCAGGCTCGACCTCGTGGATCGTGATCTTCTCGGGACGCAGCGCGTGCGTGCCGGCGCGGCCGAGCAGTCGCCGGGAGGCATCGTCGTCGAGCAGGTTGGTGGTGCCGACGAAGGAGGCCACGTAGGCGGTGGCGGGGTTCTCGTAGATCTCGCGCGGGGTGCCCAGCTGCACGATCCGGCCCTCGCTGAACACGGCGATCCGGTCGCTGAGGGTCAGCGCCTCCTCCTGGTCGTGCGTCACGAAGACGAACGTGATGCCCAGATCGCGCTGAAGCTGCTTGAGCTCGACCTGCATCTGCTCGCGCAGCTTGAGGTCGAGCGCGCCGAGCGGTTCGTCCAGCAGCAGCACCTTCGGCCGCACGACGATCGAGCGGGCGAGCGCGACCCGCTGGCGCTGGCCGCCGGACAGCTGCGCCGGCCGCCGGTCGCCGTAGCCCTCGAGTCGCACCGTCGCGAGCGCCTCGCGGGCCCGCTGGAGCCGCTCGGCCCGCGCGACCTTGCGCACGCGCAGGCCGTAGGCGACGTTCTCGAGCACCGTCATGTGCGGGAAGAGCGCGTAGTCCTGGAAGACGGTGTTGACGTCGCGGCCCGCCGGCGGGAGGCCCGTGACGTCGTCGCCGGCCAGCTCGACCGTGCCGGACGTCGGCTGCTCGAACCCTGCGATGAGGCGCAGGACGGTGGTCTTGCCCGAGCCCGAGGGCCCGAGCATCGAGAAGAACTCCCCGTCGGCGATCGTGAGGTCGACGCCGTCGACGGCCCGGACCTCGCCGAAGTGCTTGGTCAGGCCGCTCAATGTGATGGCGGTCATACTCATGACATGAAAAGATATGGCTTCAGATATTAAAAATCCAGCAGTTCGCGTGACGATCGTGTTGCTTTTTCCGATGAGTGCCGGCGAGGGACGGAGGTGACCGTGGCGAGCATCCGCCGCAGTTCGTCCCGCGCGACGTCCTCGGTCTTCGCGCCCCTGGGCGACCTGAGCCGGACGGCACTCGTCGAGGAGCGACTCGACGCCGCGATCCGCTCAGGACTGCTGTCCGACGGCGAGCGCCTGCCCAGCGAGCCCGAGCTCGCCGCCCGCTTCGGCGTCGCCACCGTCACGGCGCGCGAGGCCCTCAACACGCTGCGCGAGCGCGGGCTCGTCGTCACGGTGCGTGGTCGCGGCGGCGGCAGCTTCGTGCAGCGCCCCGCGGACGGGACGGGGGTCGAGGCCCGGCTCGCGGCGATGACCCGCGTCGACCTCGCCGACCGGGTCGACCTCTACGAGGTCGTGACGGTCGGCTGCGCGGAGCTCGCCGCCGAACGGGCCGACGGGTCCGAGGCGGCCAGCCTGCGCGCGCTCCTCGTCGACGAGCCGTCCGATGCCGGCCTCGGAGCGTGGCGGCACACCGACATCGAGTTCCACCTGTCCGTGGCCGCCCTGACCCAGTCGGCCCGGCTCTCCCGTGAGGCGATGCACGCCGAGGCCGACTTCGGTCCCGTGCTGCGGCTGGCCTACGCCGACGCCGAGCTGCGCGCGCTCGCCCGCGGTGACCAGTTCGCACTCGTCGACGCGATCGAGGCGCACGACCGCGACCGCGCCCGCAACCTCACCCGCATCCACGTGCGGCGCGCGAGCGCCGCGATCGCCCGGATCCATCGTCACCTCGGGAGCACGCCGTGAACCAGTCCGTCAGCACCGACGCCGCGCCGCGCTGCGCCGAGGCCGTCGCCCGGCACTGGGCCGACCTCGTCGCCCGCCTCGTGACGCAGGCGGATCAGATGGCGGCGCTGTTCGCCTCGGGCCCGCTCCGGTCGGACGAGGTCCGCCGCACCGCGCAGCCGCTGGCCCTGGAGATCCTCGCCGATCCGACGCTCGTCGGCGCCGGGTTCGTCGCCTCGCCGGGCGCGCTGCTCGACGAGACCCACTTCCTCGCCTGGTGGCAGGGCGAGCAGAAGGAGCAGCTCGGCGATCCCGTCGTCACGGTGCAGGTCACCGACTACACGCGCCAGGAGTGGTTCCGCGTCCCGCGCGCGACCGGCGCCCCGCACCTGACCGGGCCGTACGTCGACTACGTGTGCACCGACGAGTACGTCATGACGACGACCGTCCCGGTCGTCGTCGGCGGCGAGATGGTCGGCGTGTTCGGCGCGGACACCCTCGCCGAGACGCTCGAGTCGGTGTTCGGTCCCGTGTTCCGCGACTCCGGCTGCACCCTCGTCAACGGCCACGGCCGGGTCGTCCTGTCCGATGAGCCGGAGGTCTTCGGCGGCCGTCTCGTCGACGACGCGGAGTTCACGACCACGACGCCGTGCCCCGGGGTGCCCCTGCACGTCCTGTCCCGCTGAGTTGCCCTCAGCGGGACAGGAGGGCTCAGGCGATCGTGCGGATGAGCTTCTTGTTGACGAACTCGTCCATGCCGTAGCGGCCGAGCTCGCGGCCGAAGCCGGAGCGCTTGACGCCGCCGAAGGGCAGCTCGACGCCGTCGGCGTTCACGCCGTTGACGAAGACCATGCCGACGTCGAGCTGGTCGGCGACGCGGCGGGCCTGCTCGGCGTCCGGCGTGAAGACGTACGAGCCGAGGCCGTAGGCCGTGTCGTTCGCGAGCGCGACCGCCTCGTCCTCCGAGCCGGCCCTGAAGACCATCGCGACCGGTCCGAACAGCTCCTCGCGGAACGCCGGGTTGTCCTCGGTCACGCCCGTCAGCAGGCCCGTCGGGAAGAAGGCACCCTCGCGCTCACCGGTCGAGTGCAGCTCGGCGCCGCCCTGCACGGCGGACTCGACCTGCGCCGCGAGGCGGTCGGCCGCGGCGACGGACGACAGCGGCGAGCTCGGAGCGAGCTCGGAGAGCTTCGCGGAGAACGCCTTGACGAAGTCCTCGTAGAGCTCGTCGAGCACGATGAAGCGCTTGCCCGCGTTGCAGGCCTGGCCCGTGTTGCCCAGGCGCGCCTCGGCGGCGGCCGTGACGGTGGCGTCGAGGTCGTCGGAGCCGAGCACGATGAACGGGTCGGACCCGCCGAGCTCGAGCACGACCTTCTTGAGGTTGCGGCCGGCGATCTCCGCGACGGCCGCGCCAGCGCGCTCCGACCCGGTCAGTGACACGCCCTGCACGATCGGCGAGGCGATCATGTCGGCGACCTGGTCGTTGGTCGCGTAGACGTTCACGTAGGCACCCTCGGGGAAGCCCGCCTCGAGGAAGATCGACGCCATCGCGGCGGCCGACTCGGGGCACTGGGGAGCGTGCTTGAGCACGATCGTGTTGCCCACGACGAGGTTCGGGCCGGCGAACCGGGCGACCTGGTAGTACGGGAAGTTCCACGGCATGATGCCGAGCAGCACGCCGACGGGCCGGCGTCGGATCACGGCGTCGCCGGTGCCGTCGAGCAGCTCGACGGGCTCGTCGGCGAGGAAGGCCTCGGCGTTGTCGGCGTAGTAGCGGTAGATCAGGGCGCTGAACTCGACCTCGCCCTTCGCCTCGTCGTGCGGCTTGCCCATCTCGCGGACGATGATGTCGGCCAGCTCGTCGGCGCGCTCCTCGTGCAGCTCGGCGACCCGCGTGATGAGCGCGACCCGCTCCTGCACGGTGCTCGTCTTGCCCCACGACCGGGACGCCGCCGACGCCAGGTCGAGGGCTGCGGTGATGTCGGCGTCGGTCGCGGTCGGGTAGCTCTGCACCAGCTCGCCGGTGCGGGGATCGTGGACGGCGTACTCGGTCATGGTGGGCCTTCCTTCGGGGGTGGGTGGTTTCAGGCTGGGGTGGGGGCGGCTTCGCGGGCCGCGACGCACGCGTCGACGAAGCCGCGGAACAGGTTCAGGCGGTCCTCGGCGGGGCCGTCGTCGTCCTCGGGATGCCACTGCACGCCGAGGGTCCAGCGATCGGGGTCCTCCACTCCTTCGACCGTACCGTCGAGGGCGCGAGCGGCCGGGACGAGACCGGAGCCCACGAGCGCCACCGCCTGGTGGTGCCCGGACCGGCCGACGACCGTGTCCGTGCCGAGCAGCGACCGCAGTCGCGTGCCGGGCAGGACGTCGATCGACTCGTCCAGGAACATGGGCTCCCCCGGTCCGCCCCGGTGCAGGGCGAAGTCCTCGATGTCGGGGATGATCGTGCCGCCGCGGTGGACGTTGATGAGCTGCGAGCCGCGGCAGATGCCGAACACCGGCAGGCCGGCGTCCTCGGCGGCCTCGATCGTGGCGAAGGCGTCGCGGTCGGCCCGGGCGTCGACCCCGTACGAGTGCGGGACCTCCACGTCGGCCGGTCCGCCGTAGCACGAGGCGTCGATGTCCCCGCCGCCCAGCAGCAGCAGTCCGTCGCACCGGGCGATGCCCGCGGGATCGGCCAGGGGTGTCGAGGTGTCGAACAGCTCGAACGACGCACCGACCTCGACGAGCGTCGCCAGCGTCACGCGGGTGAAGCGGCGCACCAGCTCGGCCGTCTCGTCCGTGAGGTCGGGGAAGTTCAGCGACACGAGGACGCCGACGTGGGCGACCGGCTCCGCCGGCGCGGCAAGGGTGGGCAGGACCTCATCGAGGTGGACGACGGTGCTCATCGCGCCACCGCCCGCTTGTGGGCGCGCTCGACGAGGTCGGCGAACAGGGCGGCGTCGGTCGAGGAGGTCGCGTGCCGGTCCTCGGGATGCCACTGCACGGCGAGCACGTCGGCGGTGCGGTGCTCGACCGCCTCGACGACGCCGTCGGCCGCCGTCGCCGTGACGACGAGGTCGTCGGCGATCCGGTCGAGTCCCTGGTGGTGGTAGGACGACACGTCGATCCGGGCCGAGCCCACGACGTCGCGCAGCCGCGAGCCGTCCCGGACGTCGACGTCGTGGATCGCGTCGTGGTGGCGCACCGCACCGTCGACGAGGTGCTGGTGCAGGGTGCCCCCGAGCGCGACGTTGAGCACCTGCATGCCGCGGCAGATCGCGAGGGTCGGCAGGTCGGCGGACACGACCGACCGGGCCGTGGCCAGGTCCAGGTCGTCCTGGAACGCGACGACGCCCGTCGTCTCGGCCGCGGGGACCTGGCCGTAGCGATCGGGACCGAGGTCGGCGCCGCCCGGCATGAGGACGGCGTCGAAGCGCTCGAGCCGCTCGGTGAGTCCCGCGGCCGGATCGGCGGCCGGGCCGTGCAGGATCGCCGGCTCGCCACCCGCGGCGTACACCGCCTCGCAGATCGCCTCGGCCGCGAGCGTCGCGCTGAACCGCAGGATCGGCACGGTGGCGCACCGCTGGCCGATCACGGCGACGAGGGGACGCACCTCAGTCCTCCACGGAGTCGTCGAACGGGTACTCGAGCGTCGGCAGCCACTGCCGCCAGACCTCGCGGTGGCGACCGTCGGCGATCACCCGCGCGAGCGCCCCGTCGAGCTCGGCGAGCAGGTCGCCGCGCTCCTTCGAGACGCCGATGCCCCAGCGGTTGCCGGTCCGCTCCGTGAAGGCCAGCTCGAAGCGCGGATCGCTCTCGCCGAGCGGCACGAACACGACGTCGTCGTCGATGACCGCGTCCACCGTCCCGCCCTCGAGCGCCGCGAGCATGTCGGCGTACACGTCGTCGGACCCGTCGGACCCGAAGGCGACGGGGATCGCACCGATGAACGTCATGGCCAGCGCCATGTTGGTGCTGCCCTCGATCGCGGCGACCTTGCGACCGACGAGGTCGTGCGGCCCGGTGATGCCCGCGCCGCGTCGGACGAGGACGCCCTCGTGGAAGACGCCGTAGGGCCGGGTGAAGTCGACCTGCTCGAGCCGCGACGCGGTGATGCCCTGACCGCACAGCACGGCATCGGCGACACCGGACTGCGCCGACGGGATCATCTCGACCCACGGCACGCAGACCCATTCCACGGGTCGGCCGAGCTCGGCGCCGATCAGCGCGGCGACGGCGGGCTCGTACCCGTCTCGCCGGCCGGTGGCCGGGTCGTACAGGCCGAACAGGGGCGGGGCGTCGGCGTCCAGGCACGCCAGTCGCAGGGTCTCGGTCACGGTGCGTCCTCCCAGTAGGTCGAGTGCTCCCAGTCCGTGACGTAGCCGCAGAAGCGCGCCCACTCGTCGGCGTGGAAGTCGATCAGCAACTTCGACAGCTCGTCGCCGAGCGCGCTCGTGACGACGGTGTCGGCCTCGAACGCGGTGATCGCGTCGCCGAGCGTCAGCGGCAGCCGGCCGAACCGGCCGTCGTCGGGCGAGTCGTACGAGGAGCCCACGGTGGGCTCGCCCGGGTCGATCGAGTTCTTGAGCCCGTCCTCGCACGCGACGAGCATCGCCGCGTGCGACAGGTACGGGTTGACCGCGGCGTCGGGCAGCTTGTACTCGAGCCGGCCGACGGTCGACAGGCGCACTGTGCACGTCTTGTTGTCCAGGCCCCAGTTGATCCGCGAGGGCGCGAACTGGCCGGCGTCCCAGTAGCGCTTGTAGGAGTTCACGGTCGAGCCGTTGATGAGCATCAGGCCGGCCGAGTGGGTGAGCAGGCCGCCGAGGGCGTACTTGCCCTCGTCCGTCAGGTGCAGCTCGTCGCGACCGGGCTCGGCCAGGACGTTCTCACCGTCGCGCCACAGGCTGAAGTTGTGGTGGCAGCCGTTGCCCATCATCCCGGTCGCGGGCTTGGGCATGAAGCTCGCCTCGATGCCCAGCTCGCGGGCGACCTGCTTGCAGACCTGGCGGTACGTGACGAGCCGGTCGGCCGTCAGGTCGGCCTTGTCGTACATGAAGTTCAGCTCGACCTGGTACTCGTCCTCGTAGTCGCCCTCGATCATGTCGAGGCCGAGCGCCTGGGCGTAGTCGATGACCTTGGAGACGATCGGACGGTTCCGCTCGAGGTGCTCGATGTGGTACGCCGGGCTCGAGTCGGGACGGAACTTCCCCTCGAGGCCCTCGCCCTTCCACGTCATCTCCGGCTCGCAGCCCGTGCGCATCTCCAGGCCGGTGCGGGCCGTGAACTGCTCATGGGTGCGTCGCAGCAGGCCGCGGCTGTCGCAGACGTACGCCTCGCCCGCGCCCTCGGGCAGGTGGTCGGGCTCGTAGAGGCGGCAGAACACCCGCGCGAACGACGTGTCCCACGGCAGCACCGCGAACGTGTCGAGGTCGGGGATGGCCGTGTACTCCGCGGCGTTCACGCCACCGCCGAGCAGCACGCCCTCGCGGGTCGTCTGCAGGTTGGCGACGGCCGTGCGGTGCTGCTGCACGCCCTTGACCGCGGCGCGCTCGAAGTGCCGGGCCGGCATGACCTTGCCGACGACGCGACCGGTGATCGTGACGGACTGGAAGTAGACGTACTTGACGCCTCGGTCCCGGATGGTCTCGAGCGCCGCCGTGAGGTCGGGACTGGCGGCGTTGAGATGACGATGCTCGTCGAGGGCGGTCGTGCTCATGGGATTCCTCCGGGATCAGGCGGTCGGGACGAGTGCGGTGAACTGCTCGCGCAGCTCGCGCTGGCGGGCGGGGGTCAGGTTGACGGCGAGGTTGCCGACGAGGTGGCCCTCGCGGCGGTACGTGACGAGGACGCCGGCCTCGAGGGTGGCGAGGTCGCCCTCCTCGACGCACGCCTCGTCGGCCAGGGCGGGAGAGCCGTAGCTCTGCAGGCGCAGGTCGAACTGGTCGCTCCAGAACGAGGGGATCGGTGCGAACGGGACGTCGTCGGGCGCCTCGCCGCGCAGTCGCGCGGTGAGCGTCGCCGCGGCCCGCTTGGCGGTGTCGGTCGGGATGGACCAGTGCTCGACCCGGCGGGGCACGTCGTCGAACAGCCGGTTGGGGAAGCGGGCGAGGTCACCCACGGCGACGACCCGGTCGGCGCCGATCGCGGCGAGCCGGTCGTCGGCGAGGACGCCGTCGGACAGGTCCAGGCCGTTGCCGGCGAGCCACTCGGTGTTGCAGATCGAGCCGACGGCCTCCACCACGACGTCCGCGGGGACCTCCTCGCCGGTGCCGAGCCGGACGCCGGCGACGCGATCGCCGCCGAGGTAGCCGACGATGCCGGTGCCGAGCCGGAACGCGATGCCGCGCGCCTCGTGGTGGCGCTGGATCGCGGTCGCGAGCTCGGTGCCGAGGACGCGCTCCATGGGCCGGCCGACGGGCTCGACGACCGTGACCCGGTGGCCGAGCTTCGTGAGGGTGGCCGCGGCCTCGCAGCCGATGAACCCGGCGCCCACGACCACGACGCGGCGCGAGCCGCTCAGCTCGGAGCGCAGTCCGTGGCAGTCGTCGACGGTGCGCAGCACGTGCCGTCCCGCGGCCGGGCCGGGGACGTCGAGCCGCCGCGGGCGCAGACCGGTCGCGACGACGAGTCCGTCCCAGTCCACGGTCGAGCCGGACTGCGTCGTGACCGTGCCGGCGGACAGGTCCGCGGCCGTCGCGGCGTCGCCGAGCAGGAACTCGACGTCGGCCGTGCTGGCCCGCCGCCGGAACGCGAGCCGCTCGGCCAGTTCGAGCGCCGTGGCCGGATCGGCGCCGGCCAGCACGTCCTTCGACAGCGGCGGCCGGTTGTACGGGAGGTGGGCCTCGGCGCCGATCACGGTGAGCGGTCCGGCATGCCCCGCGGCGCGCACCTGTTCGGCCGCGCGCAGTCCCGCGAGGGAGGCTCCGACGACGACGACCCGGGCAGCGGTGCTCATCAGTCCGCGATCAGGATGGCCTGGACGGGGCACACGTCGGCGGCCTCCTCGACGAAGTCCAGGAGCTCGTCGGACGGATCGCCCTCGTACTCGAGGTGGCCCTCGTCGTTGATGCGGAAGACCTCCGGGGCGGCAATGGCGCACTGGCCGTGGTCCTCGCACAGGGTCATGTCGACCGTGACCTTCATGGGTGACTCCTCGGTGTGGTGGGGAAAGGGACGGATCAGGCGCCGGGCGTGAAGCCGATGGGCAGGCGCATCGGCCCGGTGTTGCCCGAGTCGGGCAGCCACTGCGAGCCGGGCAGGAGGCGCAGGTCGCGCATCTTGCGTGCCAGCAGCGGGAGCGCCTCGCTCATGTCGGAGCGGGCGACGAAGTGGCCCAGGCAGTGGTGGGCGCCGCCGCCGAAGCCGTAGTGCGGCTTGCGCTCGGCGGTGAGGTCGAAACCGGGCTCGAAGACGCGCGGGTCGGTGCCGGCGGACTCGGTGTAGAGGTGGACGGTCGTCCCGGCCGTGAGCTCGAGGCCCTCGTACTCGAAGTCCTCCAGCACCTCGCGGGTGACCCAGCGGACGGTCGGGTTGACGCGCATGACCTCCTCGACGGCAGCGCGGCCGAGGTCGGGCCGCTCGGCGAGCAGGACCCACTGGTCGGGGTGCTCGGCGAAGGTCTGCATCGCGAGTCCCAGCTGGTTGCGGGTGGTGTCGAAGCCGCCGAAGATCAGCAGCACCATCGCGTCGCGCAGCTCCGTGTCGCTCAGTCGGGCCTCGTCGCCGTGCGCGGCGTTCACGAGTGCCGTGACGAAGTCGTCCTTCGGGTTCGCCCGGCGGTCGGCGATCAGCTCGTCGCAGTACGCGTAGAGGTTGGCCAGCGCCTGCTCGATCTGCGGCAGGTCCTCGCGGATCGTGACGCCCAGCGCCAGGCCGATCGTCACCGACTCGCGGGCGATGATCGGCCACTCCTCCTCGGGGATGCCGAGCATGATCGCGATGACGCGGGCGGCGTACGGCTCGGCGAACTCGCTCACGAACTCGCACTGGTCCGACTCGGCGAAGTCGTCGATGAGCTCGGTCGCGAGGGCCTGGAACCGGGGTACGAGGCTGCCGATGAGCTTCGGCGAGAAGGCGGGGTTCATGAGCCGGCGCAGGCGGTGGTGCTCCTCGCCCTCCTTGTTGAGGATCCAGCTGGCCCACCACTGCGCGAAGGGACCCTCCGTGACGCCGTGGTGCGCGGGCCACGCGACGCTGCCCTGGCGCAGCTTGGGGTGCTTCAGCAGTCGGCTGACCTGCTCGTAGCGCAGCACGGCGATGCCGTAGGGGGTCGTCGCGTACCAGCTCTCCTCCCGCGCGGCGTGCACGGCGGGGCCGGTGATCGCGAAGCTCGGATCGTTGACGTCGAGAGCGGGAACCGTGGTCGAACCGGGGGCCTGCATGGGTACCTCCACCGGGAGTGTGGGCTGTCAGTGAGCCAACACTCTAATAGTGGAGGTATTGATGTCAACCCCCTGCGGGCGACCTATCTGCGCGAGAGCGGCAGGTCGGTCAGCGCCAGCACCCAGCCATTGCCGAGCGGCAGCTCGACCGCCGAGCGGACCGTTCCCCCGTCGACGGAGGTGCCCGTCTCCGGCAGTTCGCGCAGCCGTGAGCCCTGCACCCATCGGCCGCTGTTGGCCGCGATCACGCGTCGTTCGGCGTTGATCACGACCGCCTCGGCGCCCGCGCGGCGCAGCACGTCGACGAGCCGCCGCTCGAGCTCCTCGAAGAGCAGGTCGACGCCCACCACGCCGATGAACTCGCCGTCGACCTCGACCGGGACGGTGGCGGTGATGATGTACAGCTCGGCGCCCGAGTAGTCGACGTACGGGCCGTACGTCACCCGCGTGCGGCCACCGGGGACGAAGTGGAACCAGTCCATCTCGACGTAGTCGTAGACGTCGATGCTCGAGCGGTCGAAGTTGAGTCGCAGCCGCGAGGTGCGCCCCTCGTGCTGCTGCCACCACAGCATGTACCGCTCGAGGCCGTCCACGATGCCGGGCACGCTGACGTACCCCATGCCGACCTGGATCGGGTCGGCCGCGAGCTCGTCGAAGATCAGGTCCCGGGTCTCGACCAGGTCGGACTCCGTCCAGTCGCTCGCGCGGAACCGGGCTCGGACGTCGTCGGCCACCCGGGTGAGCCGCTCGAAGGCGGGCTCGAGGACCGCGGACGTCGCCCGGGCCAGGTCCTCGGCGCTGGGGATCGCGTCGGTCATGCGGGGTCTCCCTCCTCGATCAGCTGCAGGTGGCGGTCGGTCAGTCGTCTCAGGTTCCCGGCGACGTGGGCCTCGGCCAGCCGGCGCGCCTCCTCGGCGTCCTCGCCGACGACCGCCGTGGCGATCGCGTGGTGCTCGGAGACGAGGGCCTCGATGTCGAGCGGGGACTCCGGCGGCAGCCAGAGCATCCCGGAGACCTCCGCCTGCAGGCCGACCTCGCGCCGGGTGAGCCGTTGCGACTGCGAGGCGACCGCGAGCTCGATATGGAATCGGCAGTCGGCGCGGACGCGATCGCCGGTATTGGTGGCCGACCCCAGTTGCTCGGTGAGGGTGAAGAGCCGTCGCACATTGGGGGCGCCCGCGCGCTCGGCGGCGAGCTTCGCGGTCTGGCCCGCGACGGCGACGTGCTCGTCGACGAGGTCGCGGATGCCGGTCAGCGTCATCGCGGCGAGCCGCTGGCGCAACGGCCCTGGCGGCGGCGACTGCGGCCGCTGGACGAACGAGCCGCCGTGGCGGCCGCGCTTGGTCTCGACGAGGCCCTCGTCGCGCAGGGCGGCCAGTGCATCGCGCATCGTCATCGGCGCCACGTTGAACTGGGCGGCGAGCTCGGCCTCGGCCGGGAGTCGCTCGCCGTCGGCCAGCAGTCCGAGGTGGATCGCCTCGCTGATCCGCTGGACGACCTCGTCCGCCCGCCCACCACGGGACGGCGACAGCAACGGCGTGAGGCCGGACATGGTGACTCCCGTGATGTTCGGGGCGAGTGGGACGACGCCATGTTAGGGCCGTGTGAAGTCTGCCGACCAGTTCCGTTTCACCCCTTGACCGCTAAACCAATAGAAATGTAGGTTTTGTCCGTTCAGTGACTCAGGTCACACGTCCCCCGAGAAAACAGGACTGGGAATGACGACACCCACGACGCCGGCCGACGGCACCGACGGCTACTACAACTTCCACGACCACGACGACGCTGCCCACCTGCACGCACTCGGCTACGAGTCGGAGTTCAAGCGCGAGATGAGCCCCTGGGCGAACTTCTCGCTCGGCTTCACGTACCTCTCTCCCGTGGTCGGCGTGTACACGCTGTTCGCGTTCGCGCTCGCCACCGGCGGCCCGCCGATGATCTGGTCCTTCGTGATCGTCGGCATCGGCCAGCTCATGGTGGCGCTCGTGTTCAGCGAGATCGTCGCCCAGTTCCCGGTCGCCGGCGGCGTCTACCCGTGGGCGCGACGCCTGTGGGGCCGCCGCTACGCCTGGATGACCGGCTGGCTCTACATGGTCGCGCTGCTCGTGACGATCGCCTCGGTCACCTACGGCGCGGGCCCGTTCCTCGCTGCCGTCTTCGGCTTCGAGTCCAGCACCAACACGACGATCCTGTGCGCCCTGGGCCTGCTGGCCGTGGCGACGGTCATCAACTTCATGGGCACCAAGGTGCTCGCGAAGGCGGCGATCATCGGGTTCACCGCCGAGATCATCGGCGCCCTCGTGGTCGGTGGCTGGCTGCTCATCGCGCACCGCGAGCAGAGCTTCAGCGTCCTGTTCGACACGTTCGGCACCGAGGGTGACGGCAGCTACCTGCCGGCGTTCGCGGCCGCGGCCCTGATCGGCATCTACCAGTACTACGGCTTCGAGGCGTGCGGCGACGTCGCCGAGGAGGTCGAGGATCCGGGCAGCCTCATCCCGAAGGCCATGCGTCGCACGATCTACATCGGTGGCGCCGCCGCCACCTTCGTGTGCCTCGCGCTGATCCTCTCGGTCGCCGACATCAACGCCGTGATCTCCGGCGAGGTCGCCGACCCGGTCAGCGCCGTCCTGAACGAGGCGTTCGGCACGGTCGGCGCGAAGCTCGTGCTCGTGGTCGTGCTGCTGTCCTTCCTGTCGTGCGCGATGAGCCTGCAGGCCGCCGCGTCGCGACTGGCGTACTCCTACGGTCGCGACGACATGATCATGGGCAGCTCGCTGCTCAAGAAGTTCTCGGCCACGCGGGCCGTTCCGCCGTACGCGCTGCTCGTCGCGGCGATCGTCCCCGCGGTGATCGTCATCGGCTCGAAGGTCTCCGAGAACGCCATCACGAAGATCATCAGCTTCGCCGCCCTGGGCATCTACATGGGATTCCAGATGGTCGTGCTCGCGGCGCTGCGGGCCCGGCTCAAGGGCTGGGTGCCCAGCGGGAAGTACTCGCTCGGTACCTGGGGCCTGCCGGTGAACATCATCGCGCTCGTCTACGGCGTCGTCGCGATGATCAACATGGCGTGGCCGCGCACCCCGGACGCAGCCTGGTACGACAACTGGATCGTGGCCCTCTCGGCCGTGGTCGTCGTGGCGGTCGGCGTGATCTACATGATCGTGCACCCGCTGCACGACCGCAGCAGCGCGCCGTACGACGACGCGATCCCCAAGGCGTGACGCACGCTCCACCGACGAACGGCCGGCATCCTCGCGGATGCCGGCCGTTCCGGTTCCCGGTCGACTCGAGCGCGCGCCGCTCCCCCGGGGGCGGTGCCTCAGCGCGCGCAGGAGCGCGTGAAGGCGGCCATCAACTCGAGGGCGTGGGGCTCGTTGACCCACAGGATCTCGGGGTGCCACTGCACCGCGACCAGGGGCTCGGTCGCATGCTCGAAGGCCTCGACCAGTCCGTCCGACGACCAGGCCGTCGCGTGCAGGCCCGGCGCGAGGTCGCGCAGGCCCTGGTGGTGCTCGCTGTTCACGTCGAGCTCGGAGACGCCGCCCAGCCAGCGCGACAGCGTGCTGGTCGGGTCGACCGTGACCGGGTGCAGGACGCGCTCCAGCGGCTCCTCGCCGGCTCGGTGCGCGATCGCGGTGGGGTGGTCGCGATCGAGGTCGGCGTACAGCGTGCCGCCGAGGCCGACGTTCACGAGCTGCGCGCCCCGACAGATCGCGAGGACCGGCAGCCCCCGCTCGCGAGCCGCCCCCAACGCCTCCAGCTCGCCCGCATCGCGCACGGGGTTGACGTCGCCGAGGGTCGGGTCGTCCGGGTCGCCGCCGTAGCGCTCAGGGCTGACGTCACCGCCGCCGCTGATGACCAGGCCGTCGACCCGACCGATCAGCTCCGCGACCTGGGGGACCGCCACGGCACAGTCGATCGCGATCGGGACGGCACCCGCGGCGACGAGCCCGCGGAACATGTGCCGCCAGTGCACGAAGCCCTCGAGCTCGGCCGACGAGTACGTCATCGCGACGATCGGCCGGTCCCGAGGATCGAGCGGAGCCGCAGCGGTCATCCGCGCGCCCTCAGCGGAACGCCGGCAGGCCCGTGAGGGCCTGGCCGATGACCAGGGTGTGCATCTCGACCGTTCCCTCGTACGTCAGCACCGACTCGAGGTTGTTCATGTGCCGGATCACCGGGTACTCCAGCGAGATGCCGTTGGCCGCCAGGATCGTGCGGGCCGAGCGGCACACGTCGAGCGCCTCGCGCACGTTGTTGAGCTTGCCCAGGCTGACCTGGTCGCTGCGCAGCGTGCCGAGGTCCTTGCGCCGACCGAGGTGCAGGGCGAGCAGCTCGGCCTTGGCCAGCTCGAGCGCCATGTCCGCCAGCTTGGCCTGGGTCAGCTGGAACCCGGCGATCGGCCGGCCGAACTGCTCCCGCTGACCGGCGTACTCGAGGGCCGACGCGAAGGCCGAGCGACCGGCGCCGACCGAACCCCACACGATCCCGTACCGGGCCTCGTTGAGGCACGAGAGCGGACCCTTGAGCCCGCTGACCTCGGGCAGGACGGCCGACTCGGGCAGCCGCACGCCGTCGAGCACGATCTCGCCCGTGACCGACGCGCGCAGCGACATCTTGTGCTTGATCTCGGGCGCGGAGAAGCCGGGGGTGTCGGTCGGCACGACGAAGCCGCGAATGTCCGCGGGGTTGTCGGACGTCTGGGCCCACACGACGGCGACGTCGGCCACGGGCGCGTTCGTGATCCACATCTTGCGGCCGTCGAGCACCCAGTCCGAGCCGTCGCGACGGGCCCGCGTGCGCATGTTGCCCGGGTCGGAGCCGTGGTCGGGCTCGGTCAGACCGAAGCAGCCGATCGCCTCGCCGGCAGCCATCCGCGGCAGCCACGTCGTCTTCTGGTCCTCGCTGCCCCAGCGCCAGATCGCGAACATCGCGAGCGAGCCCTGCACGGACACGAGCGACCGGATGCCCGAGTCGCACGCCTCGAGCTCGAGGCAGGCCAGGCCGTAGTCGACGGCGCTCAGACCCGCGCACCCGTAGCCCTCGAGGTGCATGCCCAGGACGCCGAGCGTGCCCAGCTCCTTGGCGAGGCCGCGGATGTCGGGGATCTCGCCGGCCTCGAACCAGTCGGCCACGTGGGGCTGGATCCGCGTCTCGCAGTGGTGGCGCACGCTGTCGCGGATCGAGCGCTCCTCGGGCGAGAGGAGGTCGTCGATGCCCGCGAGGTCGAGCGGGTCGACGCGGCGGGTGTTCGTGGTGGTGCTCATGGCGTCCTTCCGGGGGTGGGGTCGTCCGCCGCGAGCCAGCGGCGGATCTCGTCGTCGTGCTCGCCCAGCCCGGGCGGTGCCTTCGGTGGCACCACCTCGCTGTGCGAGTAGGTGATGGGGTGCCGCACCTGCGGCGGGTGGCCCGGACCGACGTCGACCGTCGGCTCCAAACCTAGTTCGGTGGCCAGCGCGAACGCCGAGCCGATGTCGCCGACGACACCGACGGGGACGTCGGCCCCGACGAGTCGGTCGTGCCAGACGGTGGCGTCGTCGGTGCCGAGCGCGGCCTCGAGGGCGGCGACGAGCGCGTCGCGGTTCACGACGCGGGCGGCGTTCGTGGCGAACCGCGGGTCGTCGGCCGCGTCGGGGATGGCGAGCGCCGCGGCCATGCGGCGGAACTGGCCGTCGTTGCCGCACGCCACGGCGAGCAGGCCGTCGCGGCACCGAAGCGTCTCGTACGGCGCGATCGACGGATGCCGGTTGCCCATCGGCTGCGGCGCGGTGCCGGTCGTGAGCCAGTTCGAGGCCTGGTTCGCGAGCGAGCCGAGCAGGCTCGACAGCAGGTTCACCTCGACGTGCTCCCCCACACCCCTGCGCTCCCGCGCGGCGAGTGCGGCGAGGATCCCGATGACGGCGTCCTTGCCCGCGAGCACGTCGACGAGCGCGACGCCCACCTTGTGCGGGTGCTCGGCGTCGGGGCCGGTGATGCTCATCAGTCCACCGACCGCCTGGACGACGAAGTCGTAGCCCGGCAGGGCCGCTCCCGCGCCGCTGCCGTAGCCGGTCAGCGAGCAGTAGACGAGGCGTGGGTTGAGGGTCGCGGCCTGCTCCCAGGCGAGCCCGTAGCGGTCGAGCGTGCCGGTCCGGAAGTTCTCGACCATGACGTCCGCGCGCCGCACGAGCTCGTGCGCGACCTCGAGGTCCTCCGGATCGCGCAGGTCGAGCGCGATGCTGCGCTTCGTGCGATTCGCCGCCTCGAAGTAGGCACTCGTCGTCTCGGTCCAGGGCGGACCCCAGGCCCGGGTGTCGTCCCCGGCGCCCGGTCGCTCGACCTTGATGACGGTGGCACCGAGGTCGGCCAGCATGGTGGTCGCCGACGGCCCGGCCAGGACGCGGCTGAAGTCGGCGACCACGACGCCGTCGAGGGGACTGGTCACGGCGCCACCGGCACGCCGTCGACCCGTCGCGGAAGCCGCCACGGGTTCGCGGACTGCAGGGCAGGGGGCAGTGCGGCGTCGGGGACGCTCTGGAACGCGACCGGCCGGGTGAACCGGTCGAGCGCGCCTGCACCCACCGAGGTGGCGTTCGGGTCGGACGTCGCGGGCCACGGGCCGCCGTGCTGCTGCGCCCACGTCCACGCGACACCGGTGGGCCAGTCGCCGACGGTGACGCGGCCGACGAGCGGCACGAGCAGCTCGAGCGCGGCGGGCAGGTCGGGGTCGTCCTCGCCGGCCATGACGGCGGCCGCGAGCGCACCCTGGAGGCGGCCGAGCACGGTCGCCAGCTCCGCATCATCGGCGTACTCGGCCACGATGGCGACGGGTCCGAAGCATTCGGCGGCGAGCCGGCTGCCGGTCGTGATCGCGGCGGGGTCGGCCTGCAGCAGCACCGCGTCGACCGCGTAGCCCTCGGCGGGTCCGGGGGCGGTGGCCAGGACGGTCGCACCGGCGGTCACGAGGTCGTCGACCCCGGCCCGCGCATGGTCGGCGATCGGTCCCGTGAGCGCCCACCCCGACGGGGCGGCGGTCTTCAAGGCCAGCGCGACGGCCTGCGGGACGCCGCGCCCCGCGGGGGCCAGCAGGAGGCCGGGCTTCGTGCAGAACTGACCGGATCCGAGGGTGAACGAGCCGACGAAGCCGGCCGCGAGCGCCTCGACGTCCGCGGTGCCGCCCGGGGTCACGACGACGGGGTTGACGGTGCCCATCTCGGCGAACACGGGAATCGGGACGGGCCGCGCGAGGGCGCGGTCGCGCAACGCCATGCCGCCGCCCTGCGAGCCGGTGAAGGCGACCGCGCGGATCGCCTCGGCGTCGACCAGCAGCTCGCCGGCACGGAACCCGGTGACGAGGCCGAACGTGCCCGCCGGCGCGCCGGCATCGGCGAGCGCCGAGGTCGCGATCGCGGCGAGCGCGCGGCTCAGCTCGGGGTGCGCCGGGTGGCCCTTGGCGACAACGGGGCAGCCCGCCGCGAGCGCCGAGGCGGTGTCGTTGCCCAGGACGCCGAACGCGAACGGGAAGTTGCTCGCGCCGAACACCGCGACCGGACCGATCGGGACACGCACGCGGCCGAGCGCGGGCGAGGTGGCGGTGGCGGAGTCGAGGGTCGCCGCCGCCCACGTGCCCTCCTCGGCCACGTCCGCGTAGAAGCGCAGCTGCGAGGCCATCCGAGCGAGCTCACCCGTCAGTCGGGGCAGGCCCAGGGCGGTCTCGCGGTCGGCCAGCGGCACCAGCGCGTCCGCCTCGGCCACGAGCCGGTCCGCGACCGCGCGCAGCCAGCCGCCACGCGTGCTCGGGGACGCCCCCGCGACCGCTGCCGCGGCATCGCGCGCGGCCGCGACCGCGACGGTGACCTCGGCGTCGGTGCTGACGGGCAGGTCCTGGCCCACCGCGCCCGTGCGCGGTGCGTGGCTCGCCTCGCTCATCGTCGTCAGGCCGTCGCGGCGCGGACGGCGTCGGCCAGCACGGCCAGCGCATCGTCGAGGAGGTCGTCCTCGATGACCAGCGGCGGCAGCAGCCGGATGACGTTGCCGAACGTGCCGCACACGAGCGTCAGGACACCGGCCGCGTGACAGCGGGCGGCGACGTCCTTCGCGACGGCCGGGGCGGGGGTCGTGCCGTCGGCGCCGACCAGCTCGATCGCGAGCATCGCGCCGCGACCACGCACGTCGCCGATCGCCGGCACCTCGGACTGCAGGGCCGTGAGGGCGGCCGTCGCGCGCTCGCCGATCTCGCGGGCCCGGGCGACGAGGCCCTGCGTCTCGATCGTCTCGATCGCGCCGAGCGCGGCGGCGCACGCCACGGGGTTGCCGGCGTAGGTGCCGCCCAGACCGCCCGGATCGACCGAGTCCATGATCTCGGCGCGGCCCGTCACGGCGGCGAGCGGCAGACCGCCGCCGAGCGCCTTGGCCGTGCAGATGAGGTCGGGGACGATGCCCTCGTAGTCGCACGCGAACATGTCGCCGGTGCGCGCGAACCCGGTCTGGACCTCGTCGGCGACGAACACGATGCCGTGCTCGTGGGCCAGCTCGACGACGCCGGCCAGGTAGCCCTCGGCCGGGACGATGAAGCCGCCCTCGCCCTGGATCGGCTCGACCACGACCGCCGCGACGTTGCTCGCGCCGATCTGCGTCTCGATGACCTCGCGCAGGTGTGCCAGCGCGTCGGCGGCGCACTGCTTCTCGTCGCCGTCGTACCGGAACGGGTACGCGCCGGGCACGCGGTAGACCTCGGGCGCGAAGGGACCGAAGCCCTGCTTGTAGGGCACGTTCTTCGCGGTCATCGTCATCGTCATGAGCGAGCGGCCGTGGTAGGCGTGCTCGAGGACGACCACGGCCGGGCGACCCGTCGCGGTCCGCGCGATCTTGACGGCGTTCTCGACCGCCTCGGCACCCGTGGAGTAGAGCGCGGTCCGCTTCTCGTGGTCGCCAGGGGTGAGCCGGTTGAGTGCCTGCGCGACCTCGACGAAGCCGTCGTACTCGGTGACCATGAAGCACGTGTGCGTGAACTTGCCGACCTGGTCACGGACGCGGTCGACGACGGCGGGGGCGCTCGCGCCGACGCTCGTGACGGCGATGCCGGAGGCGAGGTCGATCAGCTGGTTGCCGTCGACGTCGACGAGGATTCCGCCCTCGGCCCGCTCGATGAACACGGGCAGCGTGACGCCGAAGCCGCGGGGCACGTGCTTCTCCCGCTCGGCGTGACGGGCCTGGGACTGGGGGCCGGGGATCGCGGTCCGCAGGACGCGCTTCTGCTCGATCGGGGTGAGGGTGGTCTCGGTCATGCTTCGAGGCTAGGCCGCGGCACTCGACCGAACACCCTGCCGAAACGTCTAGAATCGACGCCGTGACCACGACGATTCGTCCATCCGGAGCCGTGTCGCTCTCGTGGCTTCTGGAGCGGCCCGCGCTCGGACTGCGACTGCTCGTGGGAGCCGACCCCGATGCCGTCGAGGTGCGGTGGGCGCACTCGATCGAGCTCGAGGATCCCTCGCCGTGGATCGAGGGCGGAGAGCTCATCCTCGTCACGGGCCTGCGCTGGCGCGGCGGCACGGAGGAGGTCCGGACGTACGTCCGCAGGCTGGTCGAGGCGGGCGCCGCCGGACTCGGCTTCGGCACCGGCGTGCGCTTCGCCTCGGTCCCCCGCGCGCTGGTCCAGGCCTGCGAGGAGATCGGTCTTCCGCTCGTCGAGGTGCCGCTCGCGACGCCGTTCCTCGCGGTCGTGCGGGAGCTCGCCGACCATCTGGCGGAGGAGCGCCGCCGCGAGCTGCAACGGGCCGTCGACTTCGGCCGCCGGCTCACCGCGGCCACGCTCGACCGCGGCGTGCGGGGCCTCGTCGACGCGGTGGCGGCCGACCTGGGCTGGTCGGTCCTGCTTCTCGACGGGGAGCTCGAGCGGGTCGCGGCGTCGGCGGCCTCGGCGGGCCTCGCGGCACGAGTCAGGGCCGAGCTCGAGCACGCGCCCGGATCCTCCAGCCTGAGCGTCGTCGACGTGGGCCGGCACCTGTCGGTCGTGCGGGTGGGCTCGCCGACACGTTCGCTGGGCTGGCTCGCCGTCGAGGCGGAGGCGGCGCCGACCGCGCAGGAGCGGTTGCTGCTGCACCAGGCGGCGGCTCTGCTGGCGCTCCAGCTGGCCCGGTCGGCCGACCTCGAGGACCGGTTCCGCGATCTCGCCGCGGCAGCGCTCGGGCAACTGCTGGGTGCCGAGACCGTCCGGCCGTCCCTGGCCGCCTTCGGGTTCGCCGACGACGACCGGATGCGCGTCGTGGTCGCCGAGCCGGGACGCGGTCGGCCGAGCGCCGTCGACATCGTCGAGCACGTGCTCGGCATCCGCCGCGTGCGGCACGTGGTGCGCGAGGACGCGGGGACCGTGGTCGCGGTCGTTCCGGCCGACGTCGCCGAGGAGGACGTGTTCGACTGGGTGGACGCGCTGCGCCTGCTGGGCCGCTCCGACGTCGTTCTCGGAGTGAGCGGACCCACGCCGATGGACCGCGCGGCCGGCGCGGTGGCCCAGGCGCGCCGGGCCGTCGCGGCAGCGCGCCTCGGCCACGATCGCGTCGGGTGGTTCGGCTCGCTCGGTCTCGAGGACCTGCTCGACGACGCCGTCGTCCGCGAGCGCGTCCTCAGCCTCACCGGGGCCGCGCTTGCCGACCTGCTCGCCGCGGACTCCGAGCGCGATCGTGAACTCGTGCGGACCCTGCGGGTGTTCCTGGAGCACCACGGTTCGTGGGAGTCGGCCTCCCGCACCCTCGGCGTCCACCGCCACACCCTGCGCCAGCGCATCGACCGCCTCCGCGACCTCGGCATCGACGTCGACCACCCCCACGAGCGCGCCGCCCTCCTGCTCTCTCTGCTGGCGCACGACCGCTGATCCATTTCGTCGCGGGACCCAACCGTTCGGTGGACGGCTCCGAATCCCGAGAGCGGGACTGGATCCGCCGGTCCCGGAAAGGGATGGAACACCATGAAGCGACGCATCTGGATCTCCCTCATGACGGTCCTCGTGACCGCCCTCGGTTTCGTTCTCGCCGGTCAGGGCGCCGCCAGCGCCCACGCGAGCAGGGCCCACCGATCCGCGGGTCATACCGGCTACACGCAGGTCGTCGTGGATCCGGACGTCTACGCGCTCATCGCCGGCGCCGGCATCACCCCGGCTCCGATCGGCGGCGCGAAGGCCTTCGCGTACCGGGACACGCTGGCCGCGCGGTTCCCGATCACCGGCTACTCGGCGTCGAACCTGCGCATCAAGCACTCCGGTGGGATCAGCCTCACCGCCGGAGCGGCGAGCATCTCGCTCTCGAACTTCTACATCGACCTTGCTCGGGGGAAGGTCAGTGGAGAGGTCGGAGGCGTCGGACGGGTCGACCTGTTCTCGCTCGGCCTGTCGTCCCGGCCCAGCCTGGGCCTGGTCAAGCTCAAGCTGACCGGCACGGCCGCCGGCGCGCTCAACGCGACCTTCGGGGTCAGCGCCTTCTCGGCCGGTGACACGTTCGGCTACGCGACACCGCGCCCGTTCTCGAGGTTCTGACCGATCGCGAGACGACAGGACCCCCGCCGGTCACCCGGCGGGGGTCCTGTGCGTTCACGCGGCGGTGGCGGTGGGATTTGAACCCACGGTGGGCGTGAACCCACACACGCTTTCGAGGCGTGCTCCTTAGGCCGCTCGGACACGCCACCGCGGGAGAGTTTACGGCAGACACCCCCGCCCGGCCCAATCGGGGGAGTCTTAAGCACTTCTGGTCGGGAGCACAGGAACCGCACAGCATGCGCGGCTTGTCTGGATGAAGACGAGAGGACGACGCATGAGCCACGAGACCAACCCCGAGATGTACGACCTGCACCACCCCGCCCCCACCCGGACCACCTATGCGGCGAGCCACCGCCGGTCGACGTTGACCGCCGCCGCGGGGATCGGTGCCGCCTTCGTGCTCGGGGCCGCCGGCCTCACGTACGCCGCGACGGCCGGCGGTGGCACGGCGGTCGAGCAGGACGCCACGACGCAGACCCAGTGGTCGGCTCCGACGGACTCGGACGGCTGGGGCGACCAGAGCGGCCAGGTCCCGCAGTTGGTCCCGCCGGGTTCGCAGGGGCAGGACGCGACGACCTCCGCCGTCGACGCGACCGCGGCGCAGGAGCGCGGACTCGTCTACATCAACACCGTCGTCGGCTACGACCAGGGCGAGGCTGCCGGCACCGGCATGGTGCTCACGTCGAGCGGGACGATCCTGACCAACCATCACGTCGTCGAGGGCGCCACGAGCATCGAGGTCGAGATCGTCAGCACCGGCCAGACGTTCGAGGCCGACCTCGTCGGCTACGACGCGACCGCCGACGTCGCCGTGCTGCAGCTCCAGGGCGCGTCCGGTCTCGACACGGTCGACCTCGACGCGTCCGGCGATGTCCAGGTCGGCGACGAGGTCACCGCGGTCGGCAACGCCAACGGCGACGGCGGCGCGGCGAGCGCCTCCGTGGGGACCGTGAGCGCGCTCGAGCAGCAGATCACGGCCCAGTCCGAATCGGGCTCGGAGGATCTGTCCGGGCTGATCCAGGTCGACGCCGACGTCGTCGCCGGCGACTCGGGAGGCGCCCTCTACGACGCCGACGGCGAGGTCGTCGGGATGACGACCGCCGCGTCGTCCGGTTCCGCCGACATCTCCGGGTACGCGGTCCCGATCGAGGATGCGATCACGGCCGTCGACCAGATCGAGTCCGGGCAGGGGTCCGACAGCGTCGCGATCGGCGGCAGCGCGTTCCTCGGCATCCAGATGTCGACGCAGACCAGCCAGCCGACGGTCGTCGGCACGGTCGACGGCTCACCGGCCGCCGCCGCGGGCATCACCGCGGGCAGCACGATCACCGCAGTGGACGGGACGAGCGTCACCGGCGCCGACGAGGTCTCCGCGGCCATCGCCGCGCACGACCCGGGCGACGAGGTCCCCGTGACGTGGACCGACGCCCAGGGCCAGCAGCACACCGCGACCGTCACGCTCACCACCGGACCGGTGGGCTGAGAAGGACCGCTGGCAGTGACGCTCGAGGGGTGTTTCGTCCGAAAAGTGCCCCCGAACGTCACTGCCAGCGGGCTCCGGACCTGACCCGGCCGCCTAGGGTGGCCACGTGGGGTGGCTGCTCGTGGCGTTGCTGGCGCTCGTCGCGGCAGGTCTCGCGTGGCGCGACCCGCGCCGGCTGAGCATCGGGGTCCTGCTCACCCTCGCGGCCGGGCTCGCGCTCGTCGGCGCGATCGGCAGCCTCGTGCTGGCGGTGGTCGGCTCCGACGATCCGCTCACGCTCGCATGGGCCCTGCTGGAGGCGATCGGCCTGGCGCTGCTCGGGCTCGTGCTGCTCGGTCTGTTCAGCGTGGGGAACGGGTTCGCGATGATCCGTCGCGAGGGCCGCCGACCGGCCAACCTGCTGTCGCTGGCGTTCGGACTGGTCGTGCTCGCCTACTGCGCTCTGATCCTGGTGTTCTGGCTCGCGGACCGTCGACAGGACGATCTGGCCCTCACGCTGTTCCTGCTGCTCGTCGTCGTCGGCCTGCCGCTCATGTACCTGGCCTTCGTCTTCGTGTCCTTCGTGGGCTACGGCCTGCTCTACGGCTGGGGCGTGCGGCGCTGGGGACGCCCCGTGGACGTCGTCGTCGTGCTCGGCGCTGGCCTGCGCGGTGAGGAGGTCACCCCGCTGCTGGCCTCCCGGCTGGCCCGCGGGCGCGAGGTGCTGGATCGCTCGCGCGCCCGCGGACGCGACACCCACCTGATCTGCTCGGGCGGGCAGGGCGCCGACGAGGTCGTCGCCGAGGCCGTCGCGATGGCGGACCACCTCGCCGCGCAAGGAGTCCCGCGCGATCTGCTGTGGCTCGAGGACCGATCCACCAGCACCGAGGAGAACCTCGCCCTCTCGCGCGAGGTGGCCCGCGGACACGGCGTCGAGGGCTGCCGGTTCGCGGTCGTCACGAACGACTTCCACACCTTCCGCGCGGCCCTGCTGATGCGGAAGGTCGACCTCGACGGCTACGCGACGGGAACGCCGACGGCGGCCTACTTCTGGCCGAGCGCCATCCTGCGCGAGTACGCCGCGATCCTGCGCGACCACCGCTGGCTCAACGGCGCGGCGCTCGCGGTGCTGTGCCTGCCGCTCGTGGTGTTCGTCGCGCGGGTCGTGGCGGCCTGATCAGCCGGGCTGGCTGATCGAGAGCATCGTCTCGCTGAACAGGTCGATCTCGTCGTCCTTCGTCCGGCCGGAGCCGGCACCGCCCACGAGGCTCGCGAGCTCGGCCGCGGCGCGCTCGATGCGGCTCTGCAGCGCGCCGTCACCCGAGCTGCCCCAGTCGTGCGGCGAGGCGAAGACGCCCGTCGGCACGACGACGGCCTGCAGGTACGCGAACAGCGGCCGCAGCGCGAAGTCGATCACGAGCGAGTGCCGGGCGGTGCCGCCGGTGGCCGCCACGAGGACGACCTTGCCGATCAGCGCGTCGTTGTCCATCGCGTCGACGAAGGACTTGAACAGGCCCGGGTACGACGCCTTGAACGTCGGCACCGCGACGACGAGCGCGTCGGCCTCGCCGACCTGGTCGTAGACGTGCTGCAGGCGCGGGGCGGCGAAGCCCGTGAGCGCGGCGTCCGTGATCTCGTGGGCCAGCTCGCGCAGGTTCACGGTCTCGACGGTGGCAGCGCCGTTCAGGGCGGTCGCCGCGGCGGCGCCGAGCCGGTCGGCGAGCATTCGCGTCGTCGACGGCTCGCCGACCCCGGCGGACAGGACCACGATCTTGATGCTCATGCGGAGACCTCCTCCGGCTGGGTCGCGAGGGCGGCGTCGCGGGCGGCAACCTGCGACGCGTGGGTGGGCGCGTCGGGGACGTCGGCCGGCCGCCGCGCGTCGAACTCGGCGCGCATCGTCGGCAGGATCTCGCCCAGCAGGTCGAGCTGCTCGAGGACCGACTTGAGCGGCAGGCCCGCGTGGTCGACGAGGAACAGCTGGCGCTGGTAGTCGCCGAAGTACTCCGCGAAGTCGAGCGTGCGCTCGAGCACCTGCTGCGGGCTGCCGACCGTCAGCGGGGTCTGGCTCGTGAAGTCCTCCATGCTCGGTCCGTGCCCGTAGACGGGCGCGTTGTCGAAGTACGGCCGGAACTCGTTGACGGCGTCCTGGCTGTTCTTGCGCATGAAGAACTGGCCGCCCAGACCGACGATCGCCTGCTCGGGCGTGCCGTGGCCGTAGTGCGCGTAGCGCTGGCGGTAGAAGTTGATGAGCCGGATGTAGTGCTCCTTCGGCCAGAAGATGTTGTTGGCGAAGTAGCCGTCGCCGTAGAAGGCGGCCAGCTCGGCCACCTCGGGCGTGCGGATCGAGCCGTGCCACACGAACGGCGCGACGCCGTCGAGCGGCGCGGGCGTCGAGGTGTAGCCCTGCAGCGGCGTGCGGAACTGGCCCTCCCAGTTGACGACCGGCTCACTCCAGAGCTTGCGCAGTAGCTGGTAGTTCTCGATCGTCAGCTCGACGGCCTTGCTGATGTCCTTGCCGAACCACGGGTAGACCGGCGCGGTGTTGCCGCGGCCGAGCATGAGGTCCATGCGGCCGTCGACGAGGTGCTGCAGCGTCGCGTAGTCCTCGGCGATCTTGACCGGGTCGTTCGTCGTGATGAGCGTCGTCGAGGTCGAGAGGATGATCTTCTCGGTCTGCGCGCCGATGTAGGCCAGCGTCGTCGTGGGGCTCGAGGGAACGAACGGGGGGTTGTGGTGCTCGCCCGTGGCGAAGACGTCCAGGCCCACCTCCTCGGCCTTCTTGGCGATCGCGACGGTGTTCTTGATCCGCTCGTGCTCGCTGACGGTCGTGCCGTTCACCGGGTCGGGCGTGACGTCGCCGACGGTGAAGATGCCGATCTGCATGGTGCTCATGGAGTCACTCTCCCACAAAGTAGTTAAACATTCAACTAGTGGAACGCGGGACGGCGCGGGGTATTCCCGCAGGGGTGGCGAGGGCGTCCGGCCGCTCAGCGCCGGTCGTCGAAGAAGCCGCGCAACAGGGCGGCGGAGGGGTCTGCGAGCACGTCCGGGACCACCTCGGGACGGTGGTTGAGGCGCCGGTCTCGCACGACGTCCCACAGCGATCCGACCGCACCGGCCTTGGCGTCCCACGCCCCGAACACGAGCCGGTCGACCCGCGAGGACACCACCGCGCCGGCGCACATCGTGCACGGCTCGAGCGTCACGACAAGGGTGCATCCGTCGAGCCGCCATCGGCCGAGCGTCGCGGCGGCCGCCCGCAGGGCGACGACCTCGGCGTGGCCCGTGGGGTCGAGATCGCGCTCGCGCGTGTTGCGTCCCTCGCCGACGACCACGCCGTCGTGCACGACGACCGCGCCGACCGGGACGTCGCCTGCGGCCGCCGCGTCGCGCGCGAGGTCGAGAGCGCGTTCCATGAACGGCGCCCAGGGGGACGGGGTCACCCGACGATCGCCTCGAACTGGTCGCCGAAGCCGAGCTTGTCCGCGAGGTCGGCGAGCGCCTCGTCGGGATAGAGCTCGTCGTCGTCGCACAGCAGCTCCAGCTCGACCGACGCGAGGCCGAGGTCGCTCACGATCTCGAGGTCGCCGACCGGGATCGGGTCCTCGTCCGCGTCGGGAGCATTGACGAGGTCGGCCAGCTCGGCGGCCAGCGGCCAGTCCCACGTCGCCGTCGAGTCCGACAGCAGGACGCGCACGTGGTCGCCGCTGCGACGCACGATCACGAAGAAGTCGTCGTTGACCGAGGCCATGCCGAGCACGCCCACCTCGGACGGGAAGCGCAGCAGCGCATCGGTGAAGCCGTTGAAGTCCTCACCCAGTCGCGGGGGCAGCTCCACCACGGTCCAGGCGCCGTCGTCGCGGTATGCGGCGACCACGAAGTCGACATCGTCTTCGGCCACACAGCGATGGTGACAGACGCCCCGAGTCGACCGCTACCCTCGACGCATGCGCGTCCACGTCGCCGACCATCCGCTCATCTCCCACAAGCTGTCGGTCCTGCGGGACGAGAACACCGACTCGCCCACGTTCCGACGACTCACCGAGGAGCTCGTCACGCTGCTCGCCTACGAGGCCACGCGTGACGTCAGCGTCGAGACCGTCGACGTCGTGACCCCCGTGGCCGCCACGAAGGGCGTCAAGCTGACCAGCCCCGGGCCGCTCGTCGTCCCGATCCTGCGCGCGGGACTCGGCATGCTCGAGGGCATGCAGCGACTGCTGCCGACCGCCGAGGTGGGATTCCTCGGCATGATCCGCAACGAGGAGACGCTGCAGGCCGAGACGTATGCCGAGCGCCTGCCCGACCGGCTCGACGGCCGTCAGTGCTACGTCCTCGACCCGATGCTCGCCACCGGCGGCACGCTCGCGATGGCGATCGACTTCCTGGTGCGCCGCGGCGCCACGCAGATCACCGCGATCACGCTGCTCGCCGCACCGGAGGGGATCGAGCGGGTCGAGGCCGACACCGCCCACATCGACGTCCCGGTCACCCTCGTGACGGCCGGCCTCGACGAGCGCCTCAACGACAAGGGCTACATCGTGCCCGGGCTGGGCGACGCGGGCGACCGCCTCTACGGCGTCGTCGACTGAGGCCGTCGTGAAGGACTTCATCGCCGCCCTGCCCAAGGCCGAACTGCACGTCCACCACGTCGGATCGGCCTCCCCGGACACGGTCGCGCGGCTCGCGGCACGCCACCCGGACTCGCCCGTGCCGGCCGACCCGCAGGCGCTCGCCGACTACTTCACGTTCACCGACTTCGGCCACTTCATCGAGGTCTACCTCTCGGTCGTCGACCTGCTGCGCACGCCCGAGGACCTGTGGACGCTGACCCACGAGGTCGGCCGCGACCTCGCGGCGCAGAACGTCCGCTACGCCGAGCTCACGATGACGCCCTACACGTCGATCGCGCGGGGCATCGCCGCCGAGGCGTACGTCGAGGCGATCGAGGACGCCCGGCGCGCGGCCGAGCGCGACTTCGGACTGACGTTGCGCTGGATCTTCGACATCCCCGGCGAGTCGGGCGTGCCGTCGGCCGACGTCACCCTCGACACGGCCCTGCGGCTGCGCCCCGAGGGGCTCGTCGCGTTCGGCCTCGGTGGTCCGGAGCAGGGCGTGCCGCGGCCGCAGTTCGCACCGCACTTCGCCGCGGCCCGGGCGGCCGGCCTGCACAGCGTCCCGCATGCCGGGGAGTCGACGGGGCCGGAGTCGATCTGGGACAGCCTCGACCACCTCGGCGCCGAGCGGATCGGGCACGGCATCGCCGCCGCGCAGGACCCCGCGCTCATGGAGCGGCTCGTCGCCGACGGCATCGCGCTCGAGGTGTGCCCGACGTCGAACGTGCGGACCCGGTCCGTGCCGTCGCTCGAGGAGCACCCGCTGCCGACGCTCGTCGCGGCCGGTGTGACCGTCACGATCAACTCCGACGACCCGCCGATGTTCGGCACGACGCTGAACCGCGAGTACGAGATCGCGGCCGACCTGCTGGACCTGGACGAGGCCGGAGTCGTGGCGCTCGCCGAGGCGGCCGTCGACGCCAGCTTCGCCCCCGACGACGTCAGGACCGCACTGCGCGCCGACCTCGCCGATGTGCGGGCTCGCCACCTTCCCGGCTGACCGCGCCTAGGTCGTCGTCGCCACCGGCAGCTCGACGCTACGGCGCCCCGGCCGCAGCATCGTCCCGGCCAGGCTGCACAGGAGGGCCATCGCGACCAGCACGAGGAACGCCATCTCGTAACCCGCCCGGTCGGATCGGCCCGTCGCCGGATCGATGTGCGCCACCACGACAGACGTCAGGACGGCCGTGCCGATCGCGCCGCCGATCGTGCGAAGATTGGCGTTCATTCCACTGACCACGCCGGTCTGCTCGCGCGGGACGGCCGTGACGATCGCGGCCGACACGCAGGCGAAGGTCATGCCGATGCCCATCCCGATCGTCCCGCAGGCCAGGTACACGGTCCACGGCTCGTGCCAGATCACCGTGGTGCTGACGCCCGCGGCGGCGAGCAGCCCGCCGCCGGCCACGACACGACCCGCCGAGATGCGGGCGGCCAGCGGCACGGCCACGAAGCCGGTCACGAACGTCGAGAGCGCGGCCGGCAGCAGCATGAGGCCCGACTCGCCGACGGTCGACCCGAATCCGACGGGCGAAGGTTGCTGCACCCACTGCGGCACGTACGCGTACGAGCCGATCGCGACGAACCCCGCCGCGAGCGACGCGAGGTTGCCGAACAGGACGGTCCGCTCGCGCATGATCGACATGTCGATGATCGGGACCGCGACGCGCAGCTCGGTCAGGACCCAGGCCACGAGCATGACCAGGCCGGCCCCGAACGCCACCAGCACGGAGGTGTCCGACCAGCCGCGTCGAGGGGCCCACGTCAGGCCGAGCATCAGCAGGACCAGCCAGGCCGCGAGGAAGGCGGCCGACCAGGGATTCACCCAGGCGCCGCCCGCTCTCGCCGGCGCCTGGACGTACCGATGCGCAGCGATCGCCGCCAGCAGCGTCACGACACCCGGTACGACGAACAGCCACCCGAGGCTGGTGGCCTCCAGGAGCGGGCCCGCGATCACCATCCCGGTGGCCATGCCCACCGCGATGAGACCGTTGAGCAGGCCGATGCGCTTCGCGACCACGTCATGGGGCAGGACGTCCCGCACGATGCCGAAGGCCAGCGGCATGATGCCGCCGGCAGCACCCTGGATCGCCCGCGCCGCGATCATGACGCCGATCGTGGGTGCGATCGCGGCCAGGAAGCAGCCGAGCGCGAGCACGATGAGCGACAGCACGAGGATGCGCGAGGGACCGAACATGTCGCCGATCCGGCCCAGCATCGGCGTCGCCACCGCGGCGGAGATCAGGTAGGCGGTCAACACCCAGGTGGCCGTGGCCGCACTGGTGTCGTACTCGTCGGCGATCGATCCGATGACCGGGATCGACATCGCCTGGACGAGCGCGTAGGACACGATCGCCAGCCCGAGCACCGACGTGACCACCACGTCCCTACGGCGGTCGACCGCCGTCGTGACGGCGTTCAGGATCTCGCCGGGTCGGCGGCAAGTCCGCGACGGGTCAGGTCGCGCGCGGTGGCCACCAAGGTCTCGAGCGGCACGGTGCTGTCGGCCCACCACTCGGGCGTCCAGTTGAGGGCACCGATGACCAGGAGCTGCGCCGTGCGCAGGTCGAGCTCGGGCCGCAGCTCGCCCTGGTCGCGGGCCTGTTCGAAGAGCCGCTTCCAGACGCGACCGTACCGGCGCTGGTCGGCCCGCATGCGCTCACGCATCTCGGTGGGCATCTGACCCACGTTGCGCACGGCGGCGGTCGTGTAGTCGGACAGCTCGTGCAGGGCGCGCAGGTGGGCCTCGACCGCGACGCAGATCTTGTCCAGGGCCGGGGTGTCCGGATCGAGCTCCTCGATCGCCTGCGTCACCCGCGTCTCGGTGCCGATCTGGCCGAGTCGGATGACGTCCTCGATCAGCTCCTCCCGCGACGCGTAGTAGTAGTAGATCGCCGGCGCCTGCACGCCCGCCGCCGCGGCGATGTCGCTGAGGCGGGCGGTGGCCATGCCACGCTCGGTGAGCACGCGGGCCGCGGCGGTCCGGATGCGCTCCTGCGTCCTGGCCGACTTGTCGGTCAGGACCCGCGGTGCCACCGCGGCGGTCACCTCAGCGTCCGGCACTGACGAGCTCCTGGGAGTCGGTTGCGGGCTCGAAGACGAAGTCATCGGGGTCGACCTCCCGGGTCAGCATCCAGTAGTCCACCACGCGCCACGGCGAGTTCGTGACGATGCGACCGTTCGCGTTGCGGTACCACGTGTCCATGCCGCGGTGGCTCCAGATCATACGGTCGTGCTGGGCGTCCACGCGATCGTTGTACGCGTCGTGCACGTCGCGACGGACCTCGAAGGCGCCCGTGCTCTCCTCGATCATGCGGACGCACATCTCGGTGATGTACTGGGCCTGGCACTCGCCGGCGAACATGTAGCTGCCGCCGTGACCCAGGTTGACGTTCGGTCCGTACATGACGAACAGGTTGGGGAAGTCCGGAACCGTGAGGCCGAGGTAGGCCTTCGCGTCCTCGTCGCCCCAGAGCTCGCGGATGGAGACGCCACTGCGGCCACGGATGTCCATCGGGTAGAGCATCTTCTTGGCCTCGAAACCGGTGGCATACACGATCACGTCGAGATCGACGTGCTCGCCGTCCGCCGTAGTCAGGCCGGTCGCGTCGATCGAGGCGACCGGATCGGTGACGAGGTCCACGCGGTCCTTGCGGATCGCGGCGTACCAGCCGTTGTCGATCAGCATGCGCTTGCCGAACGGCGGGTAGGTCGGTTGCGACTTCGCCAGCAGGTCGGGGCGACCGTCGAGCTGCTCCTCGATGTAGGAGGTGAGCCCGCGGCGGTGCGCATCGTTGTGGGCGTTGACCGACCGCTCGGGGTGCTTCCACGTGGGATCGATCTCGAGCGACGGGTAGAGCCGGTCGTTGATCAGCCACGACAGTCGCAGCCGGAACCAGAGGCGGTAGTTCGGCACGTGGTCCATGAGCCAGTGCACGTGGTCCGGCACGGCGGTCGTGTAGTTGAAGCTCGGTGCGATCCACTGCGGCGAGCGCTGGAACACCGTCAGGTGCTCGACCTGGTCCGCGACCGCCGGGACAATCTGCATGGCGCTGGCCCCGGTGCCGACCACGCCCACCTTCATGCCCGTCACGTCGAAGCCCTCGGGCCACTGGGCGGAGTGGAACTGCGGGCCGGCGAAGCTCTCGGAACCCGCGATCCGGGGGATGGCGGGGCGGTTCAGCTGTCCGACCGCGGTCACGACCACGTTCGCGACGTGCTCGGCGACGGTGCCGTCGGCGCTGCGGACGGTCACGGTCCAGCGCTGGGTGTCCTCGTCGTACACGGCCGACTGCACGTCGGTGTCGAACTGCACCTGGTCGTAGACCCCGGTCGTGCGGGCGACGTCTCGGACGTACCCGAGCACCTCGTCGCGCTTGCCGTAGTAGGTCGACCACCGGCGCGGCTGGTACGAGAAGCTGTAGACGTGGCTCGGGGTGTCGACGCCGCATCCGGGGTAGCGGTTCTCCCACCACGTGCCGCCGACGTCGGGGTTCTTCTCGAAGATCGTCGCTCGGATGCCGACCTGCTTGAGCTCGACCGCGGCGGAGATGCCGGAGATGCCCGCTCCGACGATGATGACCGAGAAGTCCTCGGCACCGTCGACCGGCGTGCGCTCACGACCGCCCTCGACGACGGCTCGCATGTCCTCGGCGAACATCGGGCCGAACTCGACCGGAACCTGCTCGCCCATGCACGTCGTGATCATCTCGACGAGCAGCTCGTCGTCGGGCATGGGGAACGCCATCGGCGTCCCGGTGCTCCACGCCATCAGGATGTCGAACGCGGCCGCGCGGATCTCGTCCTGGATCTCAGGGCTGAAGCCACCCGTGTCGTTGTCGCTCATGCCCTTGGTACGAGCCGGCCGATACGGGTCGCTCAGCCACCGGCGGTCGCCGCCCAGCTGGAACATGACCATCAGGAGGGTCGGCAGGTTGGCGACCGCAAGACCGGCACGCAGCGCCTGCGTGTCGAAGGGCTTGGGCTGAAGGCTCATCGGGCACTCCTCAATCTCTTTGAATCTAAAATAGATTAAAAAACGCGGCGACGCCACCCTGCCGCGCATCACACGGTGTGGGATCAGCCCCGCGTCTCGAGGAACTGCTCGCGGAGCAGGAACTTTCGCACCTTGCCGCTCTCGGTCATCGGCATCGTGTCGACCACGACGACGTGCCGGGGAACCTTGAACGAGGCCAACTGACCCCGGGCGAACTGCCTCAGCGTCTCGGTGTCGACTGACTCCCCCGCGACCAGCGTCACGTGGGCGAGACCGACGTCGCCCATCCGCTCGTCCGGCACGCCCTGGACGGAGGCGAACGCCACGGCGGGGTGGCGCATCAGCACGGACTCGACCTCGATCGGGTCGACGTTCTCGCCACCGACCTTGAACATCTCGGTGATGCGACCGACGAAGCGCAGGTACCCGTCGGCGTCGATCGACAGCGCATCGCCGGTGTGGAACCACCCGTCCACGATCGCCGCGGCCGTGGCCTCGGGGTTCTTGTAGTAGCCCTGCATGACCGGGGGCCCCTGGACGAGGAGCTGTCCCACGACGCCCGGCGGGACCTCCTCACCGTGCTCGTCGACGACCTTGACCCGCGATCGGGGCAGGGTGCGTCCGACGGTCTCGGCGCGCACGTCGAGCGGGTCGTGCACCCAGCCCAGCGACGTCATGGACGTGGTCTCGGTCATCCCGTAGACGCCGATCGCCGGGCCCATCCGCTCGCTCACGAGTCGCACGAGATCCGCCGAGCCGGGCGACAGGCAGACCCGCAGCGACGACAGGTCGCGGTCCTCGAAGGACGGGTGACGGATCTGGTCGAGGTAGTGGGGAGCGACTCCGTAGGCGACTGTCACCCGCTCCCGCTCCATCAGGTCGAGGGACGCACCGCCCTCGAACACCTCGAGCAGGACCATGGCGGCCCCTCGCGTCATGAAGGTGACGGTCGCGGCGAGGGCGAAGATGTGGAACAGCGGGAGGTACATGACGGTGACGTCGTCCTGCGTCAGCTCGAGCCGGTCGGCGGCGTCGGTCATGTTGCCGATCACCCGGTGCGAGTGCATGACTCCCTTCGGGAAGCCGGTGGTGCCCGACGTGTACAGCGTGAGCATGATGTCGTCGGGCCCGATCGACGCGGCGCGGTCGGCGGACTGCTGCCGCGTGACGGCGTCGGCACCGACGAGCAGGGCGTCGAGATCGGTCGTGGCGGCATCGGTGACGCCGACCGTGACGACCTCCCGGACGGCCACGCCCTCGTGCTGGGCGACGAGCAGTGACTCCGCGGCGAGGTCGCGGCCGCGCAGGGTCGTGGCCGACACGAGCATGACCGAGTCCGACTGACCCACGACGTAGGCGGCCTCGGCGACCGTGAAGCCCGTGTTCACCGGCACGACGACTGCGCCCGCGCGAATCAGGCCGAGCTCGACCAGGACCCACGGGATCGTGTTGCCCATCCAGACCGAGACGCGGTCGCCGGGTCGCACGCCCCACGCCATGAAGGCGCGCGTGTGGCGGTCGACCTCGTCGAACAGCTCCGACCAGGTGAGCCGACGCTCCTCGTGGACGTAGGCGAGGTGATCGGGCCACCGGCGCGCGGCCCGCTCGAGCAGGTCGCCCATCGTCAACCCGTCGAGCACCTCCTCGACCACGGACTCCGCGGAGCTCATGACACGGGGGACGCGCTGGGACCGGCCTGACCCCACCGGTCGTGGAAGCTCACCTCGTCGAGGGGTCGGCGCTTCGCCTCGCCCCACCGCCCGGTCGGGTAACCGACCGGGATGAGCGCGTACGTCGTGACGTGCGCGGGGATGTCGAGCATCTCCTTGACCGCGTCCTCCTCGAAGAGGTGGGCCGTCGTCAGGGTGGTGCCGAGCCCGAGCGCGCGCGCGGCCAGCAGCAGGTTCTGCACCGCCGGGTAGACCGAGGCATGGTGGCGCTTGCCCTCCGAGCCCGTGTCGGCGCAGGCCAGGATGATCACGGGCGCCAGGTGCATGTTCGCCGCGAGGTGGTCGGCTGAGCTGAGGACGTTGGGGGCGACCTTGCCGGGCTCGGCCTCGTAGGGCTTGCGGCCCTTGTTCCAGCAGCGCTGGTAGATCTCCTGGAGCTGCTTCTTGGCGTCGGGGTCCCGGATGACCAGCCAGCGGATCGGCTGCTGGTTGCCTCCGGTCGGGCCCTTCAGGGCGGCCTCGAGGATCGTGCGAACGTCCTCGTCCGACACGTCCTGCTCGGGGTCGAGCCGCCGCATCGCGCGGGTCGTGCGGATTGCTTCGAAGAGTTCCATCACAGCTCCTGGTCGGTTCGGGTTCAGATGGAGTCGAGGTACGCGCGGGCGGCGGCCATCGCCTCGGGGTCGGTGGCCGCCTGCGCGAGCGTGACGGCATCGTCGTCGGTCGGTGCGCCCGCGGCCAGCGCCGCGATACGACGGAGGGCGGCCGTCGCGCCGAACGCCGGCCGCGACGCGGCCAGCTCCGCGAGCTCGCGTGCCGTGCCGAGCAGGTCGTCCGCCGGGACGACGCGACAGGCGAAGCCCCGCGCCAGCGCCTCGTCGGCGCCGAGCGGGCGGCAGGTCAGGACCAGGTCGCGGACGACCGAGGGGCCGAGATCGCGGACGAACGGCTCCATGCCGGCCCACGCGAGCGGGAACCCCATGATCAACTCGGGGATCACGATGCGTGAGCCCTCCGCCATGACGCGCAGATCGCACGCCGCGACGAGCGCCGCCGCGCCGCCGATCGCGGCGCCACCGATCGCGGCGATCGTGATCAGCTCCGGGGCGGCCAGCGCCCGCGTGAGCCGCGTGCCGACCCGCGCCTCGGCCTCGGTCGCACCCGCGTCGACCTCGCCGGCACCGAAGGACGCCCGGAACTCCTCGACGTCGGCGCCCGCCGAGAACATCCGGCCCTCGCCGGTCAGCACGAGGGCGCGGACGGTCGGATCCGCGGTCAGCTGCTCGACGACGTCGATCAACTCCGCGATGAGCTCGGTGCTCAACGCGTTGAGCTTCTCCGGTCGCGCGAGCGTCACGACCGCGACGGGCCCGGCGACCTCGAGCCGGATCGTCGAGAGATCCATGCTCAGGACAGGCGCTCGATCATCATGGCGATGCCCATGCCGCCGCCGATGCACATCGTCTCGATGCCGATCTGCTTGTCGAGCGTCTGCAGATCGTTGATCAGCGTGGTCATGATCCGAGCACCGGTCATGCCGAACGGATGCCCGAGGGCGATGCTCCCGCCGTGCGGGTTCAGCTGATCCTCGATGGAGATGCCCAGCTCGGCGCAGATCGGCAGCACCTGCGCGGCGAAGGCCTCGTTGAGCTCGACGACGTCGACGTCGTTGATCTTCATCCCGTGCCGCTCGAGCAGCTGGCCGACCGCCTTGATCGGGCCGACGCCCATGAGCTCGGGCTCGAGACCAGTGACGGCCGAGCCGATGATGCGGGCCAGCGGGGTGATGCCGAGCTCCCTCGCGCGCACGTCGGACATCACGACGACCGCGGCGGCGCCGTCGTTGAGCGGGCAGGAGTTGCCCGCGGTCACGACGCCGTCGTCGCGAAATGACGGCTTGAGCCCGGCCAGGCCCTCGAGGGTGGTCTGCGGCCGCGGGCAGTCGTCGCGATCGACGATCGTGCCGTCGGGCAGCGTGACGGGCGTGATCTCGCGGGCGAAGAACCCGGCCTCGATCGCCTTCGCCGCGCGCTGCTGCGAGAGGAGTGCGAACTCGTCGAGCTCCTGGCGCGACAGCCCCCACTTCGCGGCGACGTTCTCGGCCGTCTGCCCCATCGGGATGTACATGTCATTGACGTAGTCGTTGCGGCTGGTGTCCTGGAAGCGCGGGTTCATCGCCTCCTCGTCGTAGAAGCCGGGCGCGCGACTGACGCTCTCGACCCCGGCCGCGACGAAGGCATCGCCCTCGCCCGTGGCGATGGCCTGGTGCGCCATGCGGATGGTCTGGAGCGACGAGCCGCAGCCACGGTTGATCGTGGTGCCCGGCACGGAGTTCGGCAGCCCGCCGAGCGCCGCGGCGTTGCGGCCCACGTTCATGCCCTGCTCGCCGGCATGGCTGGCGGCACCCATCATGACGTCGACGATCTCGGCGCGGTCGAGCTGCGGCACCTTGTTCATGACGGCGTCGATGATGCCGCCGGCGAGGTCGTCGGCGCGGACCGTGGTGAGCGATCCCTTGAACGCGCGGCCAATGGGGGTGCGGGTTGCGGCGACGATGACTGCTTCGGGCATGACGGCTCCTGGCTCTGGCGGTGTGATCCCAATTACATTATAATAATGACCAGAGATTCGCAATGAGCCCATCTCCCAGGCCATGACCCCGGACGAAAGGCGCCGCACCGCATGTACGATCCCGCGTCCCACGCACTCCGTACGCCCGACCGTCCCGCCATCATCATGGGGACCAGTGGTGAGCAGCAGACCTTCGCGGAGCTGGACGAACGCTCCCGGCGCCTCGCGCAGCTGTTCTGGGCCGAGGGCCTGCGCCCCGGCGACCACGTGGCGATCCTCATGGAGAACCACATCCGCTACATCGAGGTGTTCTGGGCCGCGTTCCGCTCCGGTCTGTACCTGACGGCCGTCAACCGCTACCTGACCCCCAACGAGGCCGGATACATCATCGACGACTGCGATGCGCAGGTGCTGATCATGTCGGCGTACAAGGGCGACCTCGCGTCGGCGGTCGTGCCGATGACGCCGAAGGTCCGCCGTCGCCTCATGGTCGACGGAACGGTCCCGGGCTACGAGGACTACGAGGAGGCCGTCGCGGCGTTCCCGGCCGAGCGGCTCGCCGAGGAGCCGCTCGGGCGCACGATGCTCTACAGCTCGGGCAGCACCGGCCGGCCCAAGGGCGTCTGGCGTCCGCTCACCGGGCGCACGGTCCAGGAGGGCAAGCCCGCCCTGATCCCCGTCTACCAGACGCTCTACGACATGGGGCCCAAGACGGTGTACCTGTCGCCCGCCCCGATCTACCACTCGGCGCCGCTGCTGTTCAGCACGGACTCGATGGCGCTCGGCGCGACCGTCGTGATGATGGAGAAGTTCGACGCGGAGCAGGCGCTCGCGCTGATCGAGAAGCACCGGGTCACGCATGCGCAGTTCGTGGCGACAATGTTCAGCCGCATGCTCAAGCTCCCGGCAGAGGTGCGTGCGAAGTACGACCTGTCGAGTCTCGAGTACGTCATCACCGGGGCCGCGCCGTGCTCGGTCCAGATCAAGCAGGCGATGATCGACTGGCTCGGCCCGATCGTCCACGAGTACTACGCCGGCACCGAGGACACGGGCGCCACCGTCATCACGTCGGAGGAGTTCCTCAAGCACCCCGGCTCCGTCGGCCAGGCCGCGCTCGAGTCGACGATCCACATCTGCGGGCTCGACGGCGAGGAGCTGCCCGCCGGCGAGGTCGGTCGCATCTACTTCGAGACGAACGAGACCGTCGCGGGCTTCCAGTACTACGGCGAGCCGGACAAGACCGCCGCGGCGCACCACCCCGACCATCCCAACTGGACCGCGTTGGGCGACCTCGGCCGACTCGACGACGAGGGCTACCTGTACCTCGCCGACCGCGAGTCCTTCATGATCATCGCCGGCGGCGTGAACATCTACCCGCAGGAGATCGAGAATGCGATGATGCTGCACCCCGCCGTGCAGGACGTCGCCGTGTTCGGCGTCCCGAACGAGGACCTCGGCGAAGAGGTCAAGGCGGTCGTCCAGCTCGTCGACCCGACCCGCGACCACGCCGAGGTGACCGCCGAACTGCTCGAGCACTGCGCCGAGCACCTCGCCCGGTTCAAGATCCCCCGGTCGATCGACTTCCTCGACGAGTTCCCCCGGTCCCCCACCGGAAAGCTCTACAAGGCCCCGCTGCGCGACCGGTACTGGGCCGGCCACGAGTCCCGCATCCTCTGACCCACGAAGAACGCAAGGAGACAGTCACCCATGAGCCTCGTCGAGTACGAAGGTCGTTCCGTCATCGTCACCGGCGCGGGAGGTGGGCTGGGCCGCGAGTACGCCCTCGCCCTCGCCCGTCACGGCGCCCGGGTCCTGGTCAACGACCTGGGCGGCACCGTCAACGGTGACGGCGGCAGTTCGAGCATGGCCGATGCCGTGGTCCTGGAGATCAAGGAGGCCGGCGGCGAGGCCGCAGCCTGCTACGACAGCGTGTCGACCCCCGCGGGCGGACAGGCGATCGTGGACGCGTCGATGGACGCCTTCGGCAGCGTCGACGCGGTCATCCACAACGCCGGCATCCTCCGCGACCGCTCCCTGAACAAGTTGACGCCCGAGGAGGTCGACGCCGTCCTCGACGTGCACCTCAAGGGCGGGTTCAACGTCACCATCCCGGCGTTCGCCCGGATGAAGGAGGCGCGCTACGGCCGCCTGGTCATGACGTCGTCGTCGTCGGGCCTGCTGGGCAACTTCGGCCAGGCCAACTACGGCGCGGCCAAGACCGGTCTGATCGGGTTGATGCACGTCGCCGCGATCGAGGGCGCCAAGCACGGCATCCTCAGCAACGCGATCGCTCCGGGCGCCCGCACCCGCATGACCGACGGACTGCTCGGCGAGATGGACGATCTGCTCGATCCGGCGCAGGTGGCCGCGATGGCCGTGTACCTCGCGTCGCCCCAGTGCACGCAGACGCACGAGATCTTCTCGGCCGCCGGAGGCCGCTTCGCCCGGTACGTGGTCGGCGTCAACGAGGGCTGGATCACGCCGAACGGCCCGGTATCAGCTGACGCCGTGCTCGAGCACATCGACCAGATCCGCGATCTCGACACGCTCCAGGTGTTCGACAGCGGCACGGACGAGATGGCGCTCCTGCACCGCATGGCCGTGGCGGCCGGAGCCCTTCCCGAGTCGCCATGACGCGTCGACGGCGCTCCTCCTCCGCCCGTCGATGAGACAACGGCCCGACCACCTCGGTGGTCGGGCCGTTCGTCGTTCGTCCGTCACACGGGCTTCGGGCCACCATCGAGCATGGCGTCGATCATGCTCGGACCGTCGTACTGCACGATGCACATGCGCAGACCGTGGGCCTCACGGGCGCCCCAGATGGCTTCGCGCATCCGGCCGATGCGCACGTTGGACACGAGCCGGAAGCCCTTCTCGCGCATCTCGACGATGGCTTCCTCGATGTCGTCGACCTTGAAGTGGATGTTGCGCACCCGCTCGTGGGTGGTCGGCGGATGGGACTGGATCAACTCCATGTAGCCGTGCCGATCCATCGCCATGCTCATCCGGGTGCCCTGGGCGCTCGGCGGCTCGTCGGCGGGAAGCTCCTCGATCACCTCGGTGTCGTCGAACTCGATCCGGACGAACTCGACCCCGAGGAGATCGGAGAACTTCGTGATCGCCGCGTCCAGGTCCGACACCTCGAGGCCGAGCAGTTCCATGCGTTCCAGTTTCATTTCCACAACTCCCTAGTGATGGCGGGTGATCGGTGGCCGTGAGCGTCACGCGTGAGCGGCGCTCCTCCGTCGCGCCTCGGTGGCCTGGGACCCCGAGGTCCAGCCGCCGTCGATCGCGATCTCGGCGCCGGTGATGAAGGCGGCCGCGTCGGAGACGAGGAACGCCACCAGCTCGGCGGCCTCCCAGGCCTCACCGGCACGGCGCAGCGGGGTGAGCTCGATCTTCGCGGCACGCATCGCGTCGGAGGCGAAGTCCGTCATCGCGGTGAGCATGTAGCCGGGGTGGATGCTGTTGACCCTGATGCCCCACGGACCGAGCTCCTGGGACGCCATCTTCGTCAGGCCGCGCACTCCCCACTTGCTCGCGGTGTAGGCCGGATCGGGGTTCTGGTCCAACCCTGCGGCCGACGAGACGTTGACGATCGCACCGCCACCCGCATCGCGCATGAGCGGCGCGAACGTCTTCATGCCGAGGAACGGGCCCTTGAGGTTGACGTCGATGACGCGCTGCCACGCCGGCCGGTCGATACCCAGGATGGTGTGCTCGCCGAAGACGCCCGCATTGTTCACGAGCGCATGGACCGCACCGAAGCGGTCGAGCGCCGTGTCGCGCCACGACTCCCACGTGGCCCGGTCGCGAACGTCGCCCGCCGCGAACACGGCGTCGCCGCCGGCGGCCACCACCTCGTCGGCGAGTCGGCTGCCGGCCGCCTCGTCGAGATCGGTGAACAGGACCGATGCGCCGCGGGCGGTCAGGGTGCGCACGTGCTCGGCGCCCATCCCGTGTCCGCCTCCCGTGACGACCGCGACCCTGCCGGTCAGGTCGGTGCGCGATCGCGCGGGCAGGGTGTGCTCAGACATCGGCCGCCTCCTTGAGTTCGGCGGTCCGCAGCGCTTGGCCGCGATGCGCACCACCGGCGATGAATCCGCCGTCGATCACGACCTCGGCGCCGGTCGTGAACGACGACACCTCGTCGATGGCCAGGTGGACCACCGTGTGGGCGATCTCCTCGGGCTGCCCGGCCCGCGGGTCGGGGTTGACCGTCACGTAGTCGTCGATGACCTGGGCGGTCGTGAAGCGGAGCATGGGGGTGATGATCGTGCCGGGGTGGACCGAGTTGACCCGGATGCCCAGCGGCGCGAGCTCGAGTGCACCGGTCTTGGTGACACCACGCAGACCCCACTTGCTCGAGGTGTAACCGGCGGCGTCGTATCCCGTGAGACCGGCGACCGACGAGATGTTGACGATCGATCCGCCGCCCGTGCGACCCATGAGCGGCGCGCAGGCCTGCATGCCGGCGACCGGACCCCAGAGGTTGATCGAGAGCACCCGGTCGAAGGCCTCCTCCGGCTGCTCCATGACGCCCCGCCGGTCGGAGATCCCGGCGTTGTTGACCAGCACGTCGAGCCGGCCGAAGTCGGCCTCGATCTGCGCGACCACCTCGGCCCAGCGCGCCTCGTCCGCCACGTCGAGCTCGACGAACACGGCACGATGGCCGGCTTCCGCGAGCTCGGCGACGAGCGCCTCACCCTGCTCGACGAGTACGTCGGCGACGACGACGGTCGCGCCCTCCTCGGCGAACAGCCGTGCCTCGGCCGCGCCCTGGCCACCTGACGCACCGGTGACCAGCACCACCTTGTCGTTGAGACGTCCCACGTCCGTACCTCCTGGTCGATGGATCTGGTGTCGATCAGCGGAAGCGGCGGGCCTCGAAGGCCTGGGCCCCCGACGTCCAACCACCGTCGACCGCGATCTCGGCGCCTGTGATGAAGCCGGCGGCGTCGGACACGAGGAAGGCGACCAGCTCGGCGGCGTCCCACGCGTGACCCGGCCGCGAGATCGGGATCATCGACAGCATCGACCCCGTCAGCTCCTGCGACGCGAAGTCGTTCATCGGGGTGTCGATGTACCCCGGATGGATGCTGTTGACCCGAATGCCCCACGCGCCGAACTCCTGGGACGCGGTCTTGGTCAGTCCGCGGACGCCCCACTTGCTGGCCGTGTACGCCGGGTCGGGGTGCTGGTCGAGACCGGCCGCCGACGAGACGTTGACGATCGCGCCGCCGCCGGCGTCGCGCATGGCGGGGGCCAGCACCTTCATCCCGAGCCACGTCCCCTTGAGGTTGACGTCGAGCACCCGGTCCCAGCCGGCCTTGGTCGTCTGCGCGATGCGCTTGTGGCTCACCACCCCGGCGTTGTTCACCAGGATCGAGAGTGGCCCGTCGAGCTCGAGCGCGCGGTCCCGCACGCCCTCCCACTGCTCGAGGTCGGCGACGTCCGCGACGTGGGCCACGGCCGCTCCCCCGACGTCGGCCACCAGCTTGTCGAGCGCGTCGGCGTCCACGTCGACCGCGAGCACCGTGGCGCCGCGGTCCGTCATCGTCCGGACGTGCTCGGCACCCATGCCCTTGGCGGCGCCGGTCACGACGGCGACCCTGCCCTGCAGCGACAGTCGTTCGAAGCTCACGCCTTCTCCTTCTTCGCGGCCAGCACGGCCAGCTCGAGGGCCCGGTTCAACGACCCGCCGATGAAGCCGCCGTCGACCGTGAACTCGGCACCCGTCGTGAAGGTCGACTCGTCGGATGCGAGGTGCAGCACCGTCCAGGCGATCTCCTCCGGCACGCCGGTCCGCCGGTTCGGGTTGATCCGCACGTAGTTCTGGACGACGTCCTCGGGCACCACGGCGATCATCGGCGTGACGATCGTGCCCGGGTGCACCGAGTTCACCCGGATGTTGTCGTCCGCGTACTCGAGCGCCGCGGTCTTGGTCACTCCGCGCAGGCCCCACTTGCTGGCCGTGTACGCCGCGTGGTCATAGCCGGTCATGCCGGCGACCGACGAGATGTTGACGATCGATCCGCCACCGCCCCTCGCCATCAGCGGTGCACACGTGCGCATGCCGACGACGGGCCCCCACAGGTTGATCCCGAGCAGACGGTCCCAGCCACGCAGACCCTGGTCGACGATGCCCCGGCCGTCCCCGACGCCGGCGTTGTTGACCAGGACGTCCAGACGACCGTGGTCGGCCTCGATCCGGGAGACGACCTCGGCCCAGCGGTCCTCGTCGGCGACGTCGAGCTCGACGAACTCGGCCTTCAGGCCCGCCTCGACCAGCTCGGCGGCGAGTGCCTGCCCGAGCTCGACCAGCACGTCGGCGATCACGACCGTCGCGCCCTCCGCGGCGAACAGGCGGGCCTCGGCCTCGCCCTGACCACCGGAGGCGCCGGTGACGAGGACGACCTTGCCGACGAACCGGTGCGCGAGGGGCTCCGTCTGGACCGTCACGAGACCATGTAGGTGCCGCCGTCGACCGACAGCACCTGACCCGTCATGTACGTGGCGCCGTCGGACAGCAGGTACGAGAAGGTCGGCGCCATCTCCTCCGCCTCGGCGAAGCGGCCCAGCGCGATGCGCGACAGGTAGGTGGCGGCGAACTTCTCGTTCGTCATGATCGTCCGGGTCATCTCGGTCGACGCAGACGGTGCGACCGCATTGACGCGGATGCCGTACCGACCGAGCTCCTTGGCGCCCGACTTGGTCATGGCGATGATTGCGCCCTTGGCGCTGGCGTAGTTGATCTGGCCGATCGTGCCGCCCAGGCCCGCGGACGAGGTCACGTTGACGATGACGCCCTGCGTCCCGCTCGCGACCATGCGACGGGCGGCCTCGCGCAGCCCCAGGAAGGTGCCCCGGGCGTGGACCGCGAGGACGGCGTCGAAGGCGTCCGCGTCCATCTTCAGCAGCATCGCGGGGCGCGTGTTGCCCGCGTTGTTGATCCAGGCGCGCAACGGGCCGAGCTCGGCCTCCGTGCGTGCTCCGATGCGCTGGACGTCCTCCTCGCTCGAGACGTCGGCGCCCACGGCGATCGCCCGGTGACCATCGGCGACCAGTTCGGCCGCGACGGACTTGGCCGCCGTCTCGTCGATGTCCGCGACGCAGACGTCCCAGCCCTCCGACGCCAGGTGCCGCGCGATCGTGCGGCCGATCCCGTCGCCGCCGCCGGTGACGACGACCACCCTCGAATCGCTCATGTGTGGAAACTCCTTCGTCGTGGTCAACGGCTCAGACCGGTTGACCGAAATAGAGAGCGGTGAGCTCGGGGTCGTTCATGACTTCGTCGGGCGTGCCCTCGGTGAGCAGTCGACCGTGGTCGAGGAACATCACCCAGGAGGCGACCTCGCGCACGACCTGCATGCTGTGCTCGACGATGCAGATCGAGGTGCTGCCGTCCGCGACGATCTCGCGGAGCAGGTCGGACAACTGGGCGCGAGCGCCCTGGTCCAGACCCGACATGGGCTCGTCCAGCAGGTAACAGCTGGCTCCCGTGGCGAGCAGGCGGCCCATCATGAGCATCTTCTGCTCGGCGTACGAGAGGTCGCGTGCCAACGTGTGGCGCTTCTCGTGCAGGCCCAGGCTGCGCAGCACCTTCTCGGCACGGTCGGCGTCGGCCGCGTCACGTCCTCGCCAGGCGCCGGGCGCGAACTGCGAGATCAACGTCTCGTGCTTGATGTCGGTGACCGCGACGTGGACGTTCTCCTGCACGGTCATGCCCTCGAAGAGGCGGACCTCCTGGAAGGACCGCACGACGCCGAGTTGTGCGCGGCGCTCGATGCTGAGGCTCGAGATGTCCTGGTCGCCGTAGAAGATCTTGCCCTGGTCGGTCTTGAGCGCGCCGCTGAGCAGGTTGAAGACCGTGGTCTTGCCGGCGCCGTTCGGCCCGACCAGCGCCGTGATCTGTCCCGGACGGACCGACATCGTCACGTCGTCGACCGCCTTCAGGCCACCGAACGCGATGCCGATGCCCTCCGAGCGCAGTGTCTTGACCTCGGGCACCTCGCCCTCTTCGATGACCCGGGCGAACAGGTCGAGCGAGATCTCCTCGGTGCCGCCCTCGCCGGTGACCCCGGCCTTGGCAGCGCGGCGTGCGGCGTTGCGCTCCGCCTCCTTCACCGGGTCGCGGCCCAGCAGGCCACGAGGACGGAAGATCAGGAGCAGGAGCACGGCGAGCGTGTAGATCATGCCGTTGATCGGTCCCGCGACCGAGTCGGGGATGTCGGCGAAGCTGAGCGCCTCGGGCAGGGCGAGCACGATCGCGGCGCCCAGGTACGGGCCCCAGAACGCGCCCATGCCGCCGATGATCGTGATCGACAGGATCTCCACCGTGCGGTCGAGTGTGAACTCGGCCGGGCTGATGTACAGCGTGTGCATCGCGTAGAGGCCGCCCGCGAGGCCGGCGATCGCCGAGCTGAACGCGAACACCGTCACCTTGGTCCACAGGGCCCGCTTGCCGAGCGAGCGCGCGGCCGGCACGTCCTCACGCAGCGACTTGAGCAGGCGGCCGTAGGGCGAGTGGACGACGCGCCAGCAGACCAGGGTGACCAGGGCGCAGAAGACCCACGACAGGATCATCACCTGGGTGTTGGACTCGAGCTGGTAGCCGAACACGGTCGGGCGCGGAATGCCCGCGATGCCGGCCGAGCGGCCGGTGAGTTCGAGGTTGTTGAACAGCTCGACCAACGCCACCTGGACGGCGATCGTGACGATGAAGAGGAACTCGTCGGACAGTCTCCCTGCGGCGTACCCGACGGACAGGCTCATGACACCGGCGAGGACCGCGCCGACGAGAACGGCCGGCAGGAACTCCAGGTGGTAGTCCTTGATGAGGATGGCCGTGGCGTAGGCGCCGACGCCGAAGAAGCCGCCGTGCGACACCGACAGCAGTCCGCCGTAGCCGAGCAGCAGGTTGAACGAGATGCCCAGGATGATGAAGATCGGCAGCAGCCCCAGCAGGCTGATCAGGTAGTAGCTCATGGCTGTTCTCTCCGCTCGGGATCAGGAGACCGGTGCCGGCTTGACCGACTCGCCGGATTCGGCCGCCAGCGCGGGATCGGACATGGACGGGGTGTCGGGCGTGCGCTTTGACTTGCGTGGCTTGCGCTTGTTGCCGACCAGCCCGGTCGGGCGGAAGAGCACGAAGAAGAAGGCGACGATGTAGACGATGAACTCGCCCCATTCGGTCGGCAGCCAGTAGAGCGGGACCGTCTCGGTCAGCCCGACGAGGATGCCGCCGATCATGGCGCCGCTCATGCGGCCCATGCCACCGATGGTCAGGGCGATGACGGCCTTGAGCAGCAGGTCGAAGCCCATGCTCGGGTGGATCGGCGCCTTGAGCGCCAGGAGCACGGCGGCCGGCACGACGAGGATCGAGCCCAGCACCATCGACCGCAGGTAGACGCGGTCGAGGTTGATCGCCAACGCCTGGGCGCGCTCGGCGTTGTCGCCGACGGCGCGGAACTCCAGGCCCGCGTGCGTGCGGGTGAGGAACCAGTGCATCACCGCGAAGAGCAGGAGGCTCATCACGACGACGCTGACGTCGTAGAGGTCGATGCGCAGGTGGCCGATCTCGGTGCTCCAGTCGAACCAGCTCGGGACGGCGGCAGAGACGACACCGGCGCCCCACACGATCTCGACGACGTACGCGGCGAAGGCCACCACGAGCAGCGAGGCGACCATGATGACGATCGGATCGGCGTTACGCCGCTGGAGGGGGACGTAGACCAGGTACTGCATGGCGGCGGCGATGACCGCCGCGGCGGCGAGTGCGCCGAGGAAGGCGAGGAACGTCGGCCACTCCCAGAGGGTGCCGAGCGTGTAGAAGATGTACGCCGACAGGACGAAGGTCGCGCCTTGGGCGACGTGGAAGACCTTGTTGACCGAGAGGATCAGGCTCAGACCGTACGCGAACAGGCCGTACAGCAGGCCCATGACCAGTCCGGTCTTGACGAGGGTGACGAGGAGGTCCACGAGGAGCCCTTTCGTGGTCGGGTGGGAAGGATCCGGGGCGCCGGCCCTCCGCGGGAGCGGAGGGCCGACGACCCCAGGGGTGGATCAGCCGGTCGCCTTCACGGCGTCGAGCGTCGTGTCGGTCATCGGATCGGCCTTGTAGTCCTCGATCTGACGGATCAGCGTCGGCCCGTGATAGGTCAACTGGTCCGTCAGGTCCATCGCACCGATGATCGGAACGCTGATGTCGGACCGCTCGTTGAGCACCGCGAGGACGTTCTCGCCGGTCACCGGGGCACCTTCGGCCCGCAGGGTCTTGATCGCCTCGGCGTAGGTGAACGGCACCGCGTAGAAGTACGCGTTGTACGACTGGTTCGCGAGCACGCGCTCGGGGTCCTCCGCCTGCATGCGGCCGAGCAGCTCGTTGACTCCGTCGATGTCCTCCGGGAGGTGGGACATGTAGACGAAGCCGTTCATGGCGTCTCCGGCGGCATCGCGGATGATGCGGCTCTCGCCCTCGCCGGCGTAGCCGCCAGCCGGGATGTCGAGGTTGGCATCACCGTAGGCCTTCATCGTCGCAGCGCCCTCGACCAGCAGCGTCTGCATGTACATGAAGTCCGCGCCGGAGTCCTTGACCTTGGCGATCTGCGTCGTGGCGTCGGTCGCATCCTGACGGATTGACTCCTCCGCGACCATCTTGCCGCCGCGCTTCTCGACGGCCTGCTTGAAGGCCTCCGCCGTGCCCTGGCCGCTCTCATTGTCGACGTAGATCGTGGCGAAGTTCTTGTAGCCCTTCTCCTCGACCAGGTACTTCGTGAAGTTCTCCAGCTGCGCATCGTTCATCGGCAGCGCGTTGACGAGGTTCGGGCTCGAGCCGATCAGCGTGGGGCTCTGGGCGCCCGCGTTGAACAGCGCGAAGCCGAGGTCCTCGGCGACCGGCGTCGCGGAGGCGACCACGGCGCTCCAGGCGGTGAGGACCACGGGGGCCTTCTCCACGGCACCGAGCTTGTTCATGGCGCTGATGCCACCCTCGGCCGTGGCCTGGGTGTCGGCGGTGACGAGCTCGAGCTTGATGCCGTCCTTGGCGTACTGCTTGTTGACGTCGTCGATGCCCAGCTGCACGGCCATGACGTATTCCTCGCCGTACGAGGCGGCGGGGCCGGTCAGGGGCATGCCGAGTCCGAGCTTGTAGGTCTTGTCGCCGGTCGTGGCCTTGCCGCTGGCGCCCTGGATGCCCGAGGTGCCGCCCTCGTCTCCGCTGGAGTCAGTCGTGCAGGCGGCCGCGAGCGAGAGTGCCGCGACCGCGGCCACGATCTGTGCCGATCGAATCAATCGCATTCTTGTTCCTTAGTCTCGTGTGAAGCTGACAGACGGCGGGCCGCCGTCTTGCTCAGAACAGGCCCCAGATGTCGGGATCGTCCAAGAGCGTCGCAGCGGGACCTTCCCGCACGATTTCCCCGAGCCTGAGCACGTAGGCACGGTCAGAGACCTTGAGCGCCTCGTGGATGTTCTGCTCGACGATCAGGACGCCGATGCCCAGCGCCTGGTGCACCGAGCGGATCTGGTCGAGCATCGTCTGGACGAGCACCGGCGCCAGGCCGGTCGACGGCTCGTCGAGCAACAGGAAGCGCGGGCTCGCCATGAGCGCCGTGCCGATCGCGACCATCTGCTGCTGACCGCCGCTGAGGGTGCCGGCGTCCTCGTGCAGACGGTTCGTCAGAGCGGGGAACAGGTCGAGGACGAAGTCGAGGGTGACCTTCTCGCGTCCGCTCACGTTGCGTGCCACGCCGGCGCCGAGCTGGAGATTCTCGCCGATGCTCAGCGTCGGGAAGATCCCGCGGCCCTGGGGTACGAGGGCGATGCCGTCCCGCGCGATGCGGGCGGAACCGTGGCCCAGCTGGCTCTCGCCGTGGAAGCGGATGTCCCCGGCCTCGACGTCGATCGCTCCGGCAATGGCGCGCAACAGGGTCGACTTGCCGGCGCCGTTGTGGCCCAGGAGGCTGATGATCTCGCCGTCGTCGACGTGCAGTGACACGTCGCGCAGGACGGTGTGGACGCCGTAGCCCGCCGTGACCGAGTCGATCTCGAGCACGGGTGCCCCCGCTGTCGCGGTCGATCCGTCGCCGGGACGAGGTCGCGTCTCCGTCATCTCCTGCTCCTCCTGTGCTGATCCATGGGTGTTATCTACATCACATCCTAAGTAGTATCATACTTAGCATCATTAGCCGAGTAGTTGACCTGGACTATTTCGCCCGCCGAGACGACCGCGCCGGGGTTCTCCAGACGAAGTCCTCGGGCTCGGCGACCCGTACCCACGAGTGGTAGAGATCGGCCTCCCACGGCATCTGCAGCCCGGACCGGCCGTGCTCGTTGACGAAGTAGCTGCCCTGTCCCTCGGACTCCCACAACAACGCCGAGGTCGCCTCGTCCATCCGGGCGTTGTACTGGTCGAAGACCTCCTGACGCACCTCGACCGAGGTCGCTCCCGTCTCGATCTGCCGCACGACGAGGTCCAGGACGTACCGGGACCAGATGTCGACCCACTGCGGGAATCCACCGAATCGCGGCGTCGCGTTGGGGCCGTACAGCGCATAGAAGTTCGGGAATCCCGGCATCGTCAGGCCGAGGTAGGCGCGAGCCCCGTCCTTGCTCCAGGCGTCCTCGAACGTGCGGCCGTCGACCCCCCGGTACGTGACCGGGTGGAAGTAGCGAGAGACGTGGAACCCCGTGGCAAGGACCAGGATGTCGAGCGGGACGACGTCGCCGCCGGCCAGTCGCACGCCTTCGGGGACGATCGACTCGATCTGCCCGACCTCCAGCGAGACGTTGGGACGCAGCAGTGCGTCGAACCACCCGTTGTCGATCACGATCCGGCGCGCGAGCGGGGCGTAGTCGGGGATCGAGTGGTCCCGCAGCCGCGGCACGTGTCCCACCTTCGACTCGACGTAGTCGACCAGCGCGGCCCGGAGCCGGTCGTTCCTCTCGTTGATCTGACCACCGGCCGCCTGCCAGTCCTCGTCGATGACCTGGGCGACCTGCGTCTGCGCCGTGCCGAAGAACTGCACGAAGCCGACCCAGTTCCAGTAGTGCGGCATCGCGTCGATCAGCCAGTGGACCTCCGGGGTGATCGCCGTGCCGAGCAGCGGGGAGTTGATGATCCACTGCGGGGTCCGCTGGAAGGCGGTCACGTGGGCCGCCGTCCGGGCCAGACTCGGCAACAACTGGGTGCCGGTCGAGCCGTTGCCGATCACGCCGACCCGCAGGCCCGTCCAGTCGAGGTCGGTGTCCCAGTCGGCGGTGTGCAGGATCCGTCCGGCGAACGTGTCGATCCCCTCGATGTCGGGCCACCGCGGGGTGCTGAAGACGCCGGTGGCGCTCACCATCACCTGGCCGCGATGCCGGTGGACGTGACCGTCCCGGTCGACGGCCTCGACGTCCCAGACGGACTCGTCCTCGTTCCACGCGGCATCGACGACCTCCTGGCCGAGGACCACGTGCTCGGCCACGCCGTACTTCTCGACGAGGTGCTCGAGGTACTTCTTGACGTCGCCGCGGCGCGGGAAGTACTCCGGCCACGGGTACCGCTTCTCGAACTTGAACTGGTACAGGAAGCAGTTCGTGTCGACGCGGACATCGGGGTACCGATTGCGGTGCCACGTTCCGGTGAGGTCGTCCAGCCGCTCGATGATCGTGAAGGCAATGCCGAGGCGGCGCAGCTTCACGCCCATCGCGATCCCGCTGACTCCGGCCCCGACGACGAGGACCCGGAAGTCCTCCAGGGCCTCTGCCGGGCGGTCGCCGGTCCACGACGTCTCCCGCGGGAAGTCCTCGAACGCGAGCTCCTCGCGCGTCATCGCGAGCATCGTGTCTTCGAGCTCCTCGCCCGTGAGGACGCGGACCAGGTCGCGGATCTCCTCGTCCGTCGGGTCGGCCGGCGCCGGCCCTCGCCGCCGGGGGTCGGCGAGGAACTCCACCGCCTTCTGCTTGACCAACTCCTCACCGTCGGGCGAGAGCGCCGGGAGGAAGAACGCGCCCCCGCGGACCGGGGCGAGCGTGATGTCGAGCCCTGCCAGCGACCGGTCTCCCGTCGCCTGGAGGAGCGCGACGCGCAGGGCGTTGAGGTCCGCCTGGTCGACGGCGGACCGGATGAACTCGAGCGTGACCTCACCGGCGGTCTCGGCGTCCACGTCGCGTGCCAGCGTCATCGGATCGCGATCGCGTTGCAGGGAGACCCGACGCCACCGGGCAGGTCGAGGGGGACCGAGACGAGCATCGCCTCGAACCGGCCGTCGGCGCGGCAGCTCGCCGCGAGGGCGTCGAGCCACCACAGCTCGCCGATCGGGATGCCGAGCCGGTTCAGCAGGTGCGGGTGGAGGACGAAGCCGTCGGGCGGCAGTGCCTCGACCGAGATGTTGTCGCTGGCCACCGCGCTGACTCCCCAGTCCCAGAGCAGCTCCAGCATCTCGGGACTCGCGGCGAGGCCGGGGGACGTCGGGTCGGTCTTCACCGCGAGCCGCTCGGCGGGGTCGGCCGCTTGGTACCCCTCGGTCCAGCCGGTGCGCAGCAGGAGCACGTCACCGGGCCGCCGCTCGATCCCGTCCTCCTCCAGCATCCGCACGAGGTCGTCGGTGCTGATCGTGTCTCGTGCCCGCCAGTGCAGGGGTCGGCCCCACGCCGCACGGTGGTGCGCCGCGTCGACCAGGACGGCCCGGCCGACGATTCCCCATCGGCTCCAGGTCTCGATGCCCAGCTGCTCGACCTCGCGCCGGTTGTACCAGCCGAGCTCGGGATCACGGATGTGCGTGAACGCGTCCCACTGGCTCGAGCCCTGCGGGTGGAAGTTCTGCACCACGTCGTCGCGGTTGCCCAGCGCCGTGCGCAGGATCGTGTGCTCGAGGGGGGCGCGCCCGTACAACGGCGGGTCCGGCCACGTGAGCGGCGCGGTGAGGCTGAACCGCTCGCCCGTGCGGACGAGGCCTGCCGCGTCCCGCACCCGCTCGTCCGTCAATCGGTTGAGCGAGCCGATCACGTCGTCCGCCCCGAAGACGCCGGCCGCGTCGCCGTTCGGCAGGTCACGGTAGCGGGGGATGTCGGGTCGGCCATCGGTCATGTCGTGCTCCTCGGATCGTGCGGTGGAAGGCAGTGCGGTCAGTAGGTCGCGCGACCGCCGCTGAAGTCGAAGACGGCACCCGTCGAGAAGCCGACCCGGGGGCTGGCCAGGAAGCGGACCAGTTCGGCGAGCTCGGCGCGCGTCCCGGGACGACCCATCGGGATCTTGGCCAGCACCGCGCGGTGGAACTCCTCGGGCACCGCGTGGTTCATCGGGCTCTCCACGACTCCCGGTGCGACGGCGTTGACGAGGACCCCGGTGCCGGCGACCTCCTTGCCGACGACCTTCGTCAACCCGATCAGGCCGGCCTTGGCGCTGGAGTAGCCGGCGGTGTCGGCGTTGCCCTCCTTGCCGGCCATGCTCGAGATGTTCACGACGCGGCCGTAGTCGACGGCGAGCATCGCGGGCAGGAAGGCCCGGCACATCAGGAACGGGCCGGTCAGCATGATGTCGAGGTCGCGCCTCCAGCGGTCGATCCCGGTCTCCCAGACCGGCGCGGTGGAGCCGCCGACCCCGGCATTGTTGATGAGCACGTGGACCGTGCCGAGCTCGGCCGCGAGCGCGTCGATGGCGGTGGGATCGGTGACGTCCAGGACGGTCGGACGGACCTCGCCGGCGCCGGGCACGTCGGCCAGGTGCGCGAACATCTCGGCGCCCCGCTCGAGCGTGTCCGGTGCGACGTCGGCCGCGACGACGGTGGCGCCGTCGCGGGCGAGCGCCTCACTGATCGCCGCGCCGATGCCTCCGACCCCGCCCGTGACGACGGCCAGCTGGCCCTCGAGTGCCGGTCCGGTGACCAGGGGTGCGTAGCCGGTGCCGTTCATGATCGACCGTCCGTTCTCGAGATCCCGCGCGGGATAACATGGCAAGGAATGCAGGGGTGCCCGCCGCGTCGCCGCTGAGCACGTTCTCGAGGGAGCACGAGAGGGAGTGGGGCGTGACGTCCAGCCGGTTGCCCAAGGCCTCCGACCTCGTCGTGACCGACGTCCGACGGCGCATTCTGTCCGAGCGGCTCCCCGTCGGCACCCGACTCGCGTCCGAGGCCGAACTCATGGAGCAGCACGGGCTCGGCCGCGTTACCGTGCGCGAGGGCCTGAGGATCCTGGAGCGCGACGGGCTGATCGAGATCCGCCGCGGTGCCGCCGGTGGCATCTTCGTGCGCGAGGTCGGCATCGGCCAGATCAGCGAGACCATGGCTCTGCTGTTCAGCAGCCGCGACACGAGCCTGCGCGAGTTCGCGGACTTCCGCCTCGACGTGGAGCCGACCGTGGCTCGCCTCGCCGCGACCCACGCGACCGACGAGCAACGCGAAGCCCTCACCGACATCGCCGGTAGCGGCGGAGGGGGTCGCCACGTCGCCAACTTCCACCAGCTCGTGGCGGAGGCCTCCGGCAACGGTGTGCACGCGATCCTCCTCGCGGCACTCGGATCGACGCTCGAGAACCAGGTCCGCTACGACCGCGTGACCCGCGAGACCTCCGACCGGAACGCCCGCGAGCACGAGGAGATCGCCTCGGCGATCGCCACCGGCGACCCGGGCGCGGCCGAGTCGGCCATGCGTCGTCACCTCGAGGGGTACCGGGACTTCATCGCGCAGCAGCGGCTGCTCGACGACCCGATCATCCCGCGCGTACATCCGTGACCGTCCTCATCCGATGTAACCCCCGCCGTTGACGTCGAAGGTCGCGCCCGTGACGAAGCCGGCGTCGTCCGACGCGAGGAAGTCGACCATCGCCGCGACGTCCGCTCCCGTGCCGAGGCGACCGACCGGGATCTCGTCGAGGAACATCTGGTTGACCTCGGCGGACACGGCGGCGGCCATCGGCGTCGCGATGCGTCCGGGCGTGATCGCGTTGACGGTGATGCCATCGGGGCCCAGCTCGAGGGCCAGGGTCCGGGTGAGCCCGAGGAGCGCTGCCTTCGACGTCGCGTAGTGGAGGCCGGCCACCCGGGCTCCGGCCTTGGCCGATCCGGACGAGATCTGGACGATCCGGCCCCAACCCTCGACCCGCATGTCACCGACCACGGCCTGGAAGCCGAGGAAGGCACCCGTGACGTTGACGCCCAGCACCGTGTCCCACTCCCGGCGTGTGATCCGGTCGCTCGGGGTCCGGAGTCCGTCGACCTTGGGTGAGATCGCCGCGTTGTTGACGAGCACACCGACCGGACCTGCGGCCGTGTGCGCCGCGGCCACGGCGTCCGACCACACCTCGGGATCCCCGACATCGCCCACGACCGTCACCAGATCGGTCGACGCGAAACGACCGGCCACCTCGGCCAGCGACGCCGCGTCGACATCGATGCCGACGACCACGTGGCCGGTGGCGACCAGCCGCTCGACGATCGCGGCGCCGATGCCCCGACCGGCTCCTGTCACGAGTGCCACTCGTCGTGTGGTCATGCGTCCTCCTGGTCGGTGGGGATCATCAGGGCGTCGACACCGATGGGCGTCCCGTCGGGCAGGAATCGCAACGGGTTCACCTCGATCGATGCCGCGCGGTGCTGCAGCGCGTGGGCGAGTCGTGAGAACCGGGCGACGGTGACGGCGAGCGCCGGGACGTCGACCCCCGCCTGACCTCGCACGCCGTGCAGCAGCGCCGAGGCTCGCAGGGCGCCGAGCATCTCGACGGCCTCCTCCGGGGTGACCGGCGACGGGCGGACCTGAACGTCACCCACGACCTCGGCGTGGACCCCGCCGACGCCGACCATCGTGACGGAACCGAACACCGGGTCGACGTGGGCTCCGAGCAGCAGCTCGAGGCTCGGCGCGGCCATCGGCTGCACGAGGACTCGCGCGTCGGAGAGCCCGAGGCTGCGGCCGATCTCGAGGACGTCGGTCGCCGCCGCGACGATCTGGTCGTCGGTCGTGAGGCCGAGGCGAACCCCGCCGATCTCCGTCTTGTGGTGCACCTCGTCGGAGACGAGCTTCACCGCGACGGGACGCGTCAGCGCCGCCGCGCACGCCGCCTCCGGAGTCGCCACGACCTCACCGACCAGCATCGGTACGCCCGCCGCCGCCAGTACGCGGGCCGCGGCGTGCTCGTCCCAGGGCCCAGCCCCGGCGAGGTCGACCACCTCGGTCGCCTCGGTGCCACGCGCGTCGGCCACAGTGCGCGGCGCCGACTGTCGGCACAGCGCGCCGACGGCCCGCATCGCGCGGCGGGGGTCGGGAAAGGTCGGGACACCACCGGCGTGGAGCAGGCGGGGAGCCAACCCCGACCCACCCACCCACGTCACGACCACCGGCTTCGGGGAGGTCCCCGCGGCCTCGAGCACGACCGCGCTGATCCGCTCCTCCTCGCCGTCGAGGTTGCCCAGGACGAGGACCACGACGTCGGTGCCGGGATGGTCGAGGGCCACGGTCAGCGTGTGCCGCAGCGCGGCGTCGTCGATCCCGATGACACCCGTCGCGTCGATCGGGTTGGCGGTCGAGGCGAACGCCGGCAGCCCCGTCGCCATCCGGGCGCGCCAGGTCTCGTCCCACTCCCCGATCTCCAGCCCGACGGCCTCGGCCTCGTCGGTCATGAGCGCCCCGGCGCCGCCGGAGATCGTGATGATCGAGACGCGCGGTCCCGCGGCCCGAGGCGCGAGCGCGAAGATCCGACCGAGGTCGAGCAGCTCCTCGACCGACGCGGCCCGGTGGACGCCGTAGCGGTCGAACACCCCCTGGTAGACGACGTCGGCGCCGGCCAGCGATCCGGTGTGCGACGACGCGGCGACCGCCCCCCGCTCGGAGGTGCCGACCTTGAGCAGGCAGACCGGCAGGTCACGTCGCCGGGCCGCGGCCAGTGCGTCCTCGAAGGCCCGGCCGTCGCGGATGCCCTCGACGTACCCGAGCACGACCCGGGTGGACTCGTCGTCGACCAGCTCGCCGAGGACCTCCGGCAGGGTCACGTCCATCTCATTGCCGGTGCTGACGAACAGCCCGAGCCCGAGCTCCTCGCCCTGGGCCATGTTGAGGATGAAGGCGCCCATGGCCCCGCTCTGGGACACGAAGGCGATGCCGTCGTCCCGCAGGTCGAAACGGTCCTGTTCGAGGCCCGACATGAACGACGCCGTCATGGCGGGTGCCACGACCGCTCCCACGCAGTTCGGGCCGATCACCCGGACCCCGTTCTCGCGCGCGACCCGCAGCAGGCTCGCCTGCCGCTCGGCACCGCCCGGCACCTCGGCGTACCCGGCAGCGAAGACGACCGCGACGCCCACGCCGGCCCGGCCGCTGGCGGTGACCGCGGCCTCGACGCGATCGGACGGCACGACGATCACCGCGACGTCAGGCGGGTACGGCACGTCGTCGAGCGAGGCGTAGGCGACGGCGCCCTGCACCTCGGCCCGACGGGGGTTGATCGGATAGACCTCACCGTCGAAGCCGTAGCGACGCAGGTAGTGCTGGGGACGGCCGGACGGCTTCGCCGGGTCGTCGGAGGCCCCGATGATCGCGATGCGTCGGGCGCGGCGCAGCATCGCGACCACGCGCTGGTCGGCGGGGGCGAGGACGATCGGTTCAACGGTCATGGAGGGGCTCCGGGGTGAGTTGGGCCAGCAGGGCTCGGCCCGCCGCGCGGCGGTGCTCGGCGGCCGACCCGAACCAGGTCTCGAGGGAGCGGGCGCGCTGGAGATGCAGGTGCAGATCGTGCTCCCACGTGAAGCCGATGCCGCCGTGCAGCTGGAGCGCGGCCGCCCCGGCGATGCGCGCCGCGTCGCTCGCCGCGCCCTTGGCCAGGTGGGCAGCCTGCACGAGCTCGTCCGGTCGACGACCCGCGGCGTAGGCGGCGAACCAGGCCAGGCCCCGCGCCGCCTCGACGGCGACCGCCGCATCGGCGAGGCGGTGCTGGAGCGCCTGGAACTCGGCGATCGGACGTCCGAACTGCTCGCGCGCCAGCGTGTGATCACGAGCGAGCTCGACCATCCGCTGCGCCAGTCCGACGAGCACCAGCGCGCTGGTCCATGCCGCGGTGGCCCTCACGATCGGCGCCGGCATGCCGAGGCGGACGCCGGACGTCGCCGGCCGGGCCCACCGCACGAGGTCCAAGCCCCCGTCGATCGCGTCGACGCGGGTCCACTCGACGCCGGAGCCGACGAACAGCTCGACGTCGTCGCCCGACGTCGCGAGCGTCGCCTCGCTCGACGCGCCGTGGGGCGTCAGCCCGGAGGCGCCGACCATCGAGAACCGGGTCCGCCCGTCGGCGATCGACGGAAGCCACGCGGAGGCGACGCGGTCGGACGAGGCGGCGAGCGCCAGGGTTGCCGTCAGCGTCTCGACGACCGGGAGCGGGAGCGCGTGCCGACCGATCTCCTCGAGCGGGAGGGCCAGGTCGACGGGCTCGCCGCCTCCGCCGCCGTACCGCTCCGGAACGAGAGCAGTCAGGACACCGAGCTCGACGAGGGCGGCCCACGCCGAGTCGCCCGCCTTCGGGTCGGCCCAGATCCGGCGGACGTCCGTCGGACCCGCGTGGACGTCGAGCGCTGTGGCGACGACCCGCCCGAAGGCCCGCTGGTCCGCATCGAGGTCACCCCGCACGACGACTCCCCCGGGGCATGCCGAGCGCGCGCTCGGCGATCACGTCGCGTTGGATCTCGTTCGTCCCGGCGAAGATGTGCGCGGCCCGGGAGACCCAGTAGCGGTGCATGAAGCCGGAGGTTCCGGCCCCCGGCGCATCGGCGACGACGCCTTCCTCCCCGAGCAGGTCGAACGCGAGGTCGAAGATCCGGGTCTGCATCTCGGACCACCAGAGCTTTCCCATCCACGACTGCGGGCCGAGCGCCCGGCCCTCGGCCATCTCCGTGAGGGTGCGCAGCGACATTCGCCGGTAGGCCTCGACCTGCTCGGCCAGGTGGCCGAGCCGCTCGAGCACCCGGGGGTCGTCGCGGCGGTCGGCCGGCACCAGCCCGGCGACCTCGTGCAGGAGGCGCTCGAAGTGGTCCGGCGTGTTCAGGCCGCTCCCCCGCTCGTGGCGCAGCGTCGTCATCGCGACCTTCCAGCCCTGGCCGACAGGACCGATCACGTCGTCGTGCGGAACGAGCACGTCGGCGAGGAACACCTCGGAGAAGTCGGCGCCGCCGTGCAGCTGACGGATGGGCCGCACGTCGACTCCCGGGTCGTCCATCGCGATCATGACGAGGGTCAGTCCGTCGTGCCGGCGCGCGTCGCGATCGGTCCGGACGAGGGCGAACATCCACGCGGCGTGCCGCGAGTGCGAGGTCCACACCTTCTGCCCGTTGACCACGATCCCGTCGGGTGTGACGTCGCCGCGAGTGCGCAGGGCGGCGAGGTCGCTGCCGGCACCCGGCTCACTGAAGCCCTGGCACCAGAGGTGCTCGCACGTCAGGATCGACCCGAGCCAGCGCTTCTGCTGCTCCGGCGTGCCCCACTCCATCAGGGTCGGGCCACACAGCCCCAGTCCGATGCGGTTCAGCCGCGCCGGGGCACCGGCCCGGACGTACTCGCGGTAGAAGATCGCCGTCCCGATCGGGTCGAGGCCTCGACCACCGTGCTCGACCGGCCAGCTGACCGCGGCGAGTCCCGCGTCGAACAGCCTCCGTTCCCACGCCCGGTGCTGCTCGAGCCCCTGCGGCGTGTCGGGCGATGCGAGCGGCTCGGCCGGGACGTTGTCCCGCAGCCATGCGCGCACCTCGTCGCGCAGGGCGAGCTCGTCCTCGGTGAGGTCCAGGTCCATCAGACCTCCTCGGTCATCGATGCCGGCCAGAAATCATGGCTATGATAGCCCTATTAAGGAGACTACATGCCAGTCGTGCTCATCGACCGCCTCGACGCGGTGCTCCACATCCGGTTGAACCGGCCCTCCGTCCGCAACGCGATCAACCGGGAGATGGCCGAGGAGGTCGGCCGCGCGATCACGGTGCTCGAGCAGGACGACTCGCTGCGCGTGGCCGTCATCGACGGCGCGGACGGAGCGTTCAGCTCCGGCATGGACTTCGCGGCGTTCCTCGCCGGCGAGCGACCGAACACCGCCGAGCGAGGACTCCTCGGATTCGGCCGCGTGGCCCCGGGCAAGCCCGTGGTCGCCGCGGTCGAGGGCTACGCCGTCGGCGCCGGCTTCGAGGCCGTGCTCGCGTGCGACCTCGTCGTCGCCGCCGAGAGCGCGTTCCTCGCGCTCACCGAGACGCCGCGCGGGATGCTCGCCGGCGGGGGCGGCCTGATCCGTCTGGCCCAGCGCCTCCCGGCAGCGATCGCCACGGAGCTCGCGCTCACGGGCCGGCGCCTGTCCGCGCAGGAGGCGGCGCAGTGGGGACTGGTCAACGACGTCGCCGTCGACGGAGGCGCACTCGATGCGGCCCTGAGGCTCGCGGAGACCGTGGCCGCCGCGCCACCCGTCGCCTGCGCGGCGGCCCGCGAGGTGATCGCCGCGTCGCGCGATGTCGACCTCGCGACCGCGTTCGCCCGCCAACTGCCCGCCCTCGAACGCGTCCTCGAGTCGGGCGAGGCCCAGCGCGGAGCCCGCGCGTTCCTCGACCGCCACCATCAGTCCGACAGAAGCGAGTGAGTCATGAATGAGAACTTCGAGACCCTGACGATCGACCACCACGGGGCCGTGGCCGTCGTGACCCTCGACCGCCCCCCGGTCAACGCCGTCAACCGGACGATGCAGCTCGAGCTCGCGACGGTCTTCGAGTCCTTCTCCGACGATCGCGCGGTCAACGCGGTCGTGCTGACCGGCTCGGGACAGAAGGCGTTCTGCGCCGGCATCGACCTGACCGAGATGAGCAGCACGTCGACCGGCGAGCGGCCCGTCCCGCTGACCCTGGACGCCGGCCACGAGTGGCGGCGCGCCCAGCACGCGGTGCACCACTGCGCCGTCCCCGTCGTCGCGGCGGTCGAGGGCTACGCGATCGGGGCCGGGTTCGGCCTGGCCGGCGTGTGCGACCTGATCGTCGCGTCGGAGTCGGCGCGGTTCGCGCTGACCGAGATCAACGTCGGCCTGCTCGGCGGGGCCAGCAAGGCGATCCGGATGCTCGGTCCGTACCGTGCCCGCCGGATGCTGTTCGGCGGCGAGTTCGAGTCGGCCCGGGAGCTCCACCGGCTGGGCGCCGTCGAGGAGGTCGTCCCCATGGGCGAGGCCGCCGCTCGAGCGCTCGAGATCGCCCAGGTCTTCGCGACCAAGAGCCCGCTCGCCATGCGGCTCGCCAAGGAGTCGATCCTGCGGATCGAGGGCGGCACGATGGAGGCGCAGTACCGCACCGAGCAGGACTACACCGCCCGGATGCGCGCCCTCGACGACTCGGCCGAGGCGATGCGCGCCTTCAGCGAGAAGCGCGCACCGCAGTGGACGTGGAGCTGACCGCATCGCCGCGCTCCGCGTCCTCGCTCAGGGACGCTCGACCAGAGCGGTCTTGTTGACGCCTGCCTCGGGCAGGACGCCCGGCGGCACCAGTTCGAGGCGCGGACGGAAGGCCAGGACCTGGGTGATCCGACGCTCCAGCTCCTCCTCGACCGACGCGACCTCGGCTGGTGACAGCTCAGGCGCGTGCTCCACCCGGATGTGAAGCCGCTGCTTGGTGGAGTGGCCCTCGAAGTCGGCGATCACCCGCAGGTTGCCGGTCAGGCGCGGCTGGAAGCCGACGGCGATCTCGCGGATCGCCGACGGCCAGACGTTGATGCCGCGCACGATCAGCATGTCGTCGGTGCGACCGACGCAGCGGACGCGCGGGCCGGTGCGTCCGCAGGCGCACTCGGTCGACAGCACCTCGAGGTGGTCGCGGGTGCGGAAGCGGATCAGCGGGGACGCCAGCCGGTCGAGCGCCGTGAGGACGAGCTCGCCGCTCGCCCCCGCCTCGAACGGGATGTTCTCCTCCGTCTCGGGGTCGATCAACTCGATGTGGACCAGGCCCTGCGCGATGAAGTGCATGCCGTCGCGCTCGAGGCACTCGCCGAACACCATCGGGACGACGTCGGAGTTGCCCAGCGTCTCGCAGCTGGTGGCCCCCCAGATCTCCTCGATCTGGGAGCGGATCTGTGGCACGCCGCCGCCGGGCTCGCCCCCGACCACGATGCGCTCGACACCGAGGCTCGAGGCCGGTCGGCCCAGCACCTCGTCGGCGAGGCGGCCCGCGTGGAGCGCGAAGTTCGGTCCGGTGCAGAACACCTTCGGCCTGAGCGACGCCGCGACGGTCAGCAGCCGTTCGGCGCCGGCCTCGCCGCCGATCGGAATGACGACGCAGCCGAGCTGCTGGAGCACCCGAACGGCCGGGACGCCACCGGCGAATCCCTTGCTCATGCCCCACCCGTGCAGCACGAGATCGCCGCGACGGACGCCCGCGGCGTAGAAGCCACGCGCTCCGGCGGTGCCCCAGACCCAGAGGTCCTGGTGGGTCAGACCGAAGTAGGAGGGCGTACCGCTCGTGCCCGACGTCGCCTGGATCTGGGCCAGCTCGGTCACCGGTACGGCGAGGTGCGCGCCGAGGGGTGGATGATCGGCCAGGCTGCGGCGCAGCTCCTCCTTCTCCGTGAAGGGCAGCCGCTGCAGGTCGGCGACGGAGCGGATCGAGGACAGCTCGACCCCGGCCGCAGCCATCTTGTCGCGGTAGAACTGCGACCCCTGCTCGACGTGTGCGAACTGCTTCACGAGCAGTTCGCTCTCGTGAGCGGCGAGGCGGTCGTGGTCCCAGGTCTCGATCTCGTCCAGCACGTCGGCCATGGTCAGCTCCCTGCCGCCGGAGAGAAGCGCAGGACCGGGAGGTCCTCGGCGTCCTGGCGCTCGAACACCGCATGCACCCGGAGTCCCGGAGCGAGCTGGTCCGACGAGCAGTCGACGACGTTGCCCTGCACCGTGACGCCCTCGTCGAGCGTCACGTACGCCAGCACGAACGGGGTGTGCGATCCCCACGGCTCGGCCGCCCGCCGGACGACCGAGAAGCTGTAGACCTCGCCGAGGCCGGAGGCCGTACGCCAGTCCACATCGGTACCCCCGCACCGCGGGCAGAAGCCGCGGGGGTACCAGAACGCCTGGTCGCAGGCGCGACAGTGGGGCACGGCGAGCTCGCCGCGCTCGGCGGCGTCCCAGTACGGACGGGTGTCGGGATCGACGACCGGACGCGGGGTCGGCAGGCCGGACGAATAGGACTCGGTCACGAGAAACGCTCCAGGACGATCGTCGAGCTGTAGTGGTTGTTCGACAGGCGAAAGCCCGTGCCGGACGCGACGGCCCAGTCCAGGTCGGGCACCTGCACGGCCGGGTGCGCCTCGCCGCGCAACTGGCGCACGGCCTCGATCACCTTGGTCATGCCGCCACGGTTCCCCGGATGGTTGTTCGACAGGCCGCCACCGTCGGTGTTGACCGCGAGGGGACCGACGCCACTGACGAGCGCGCCGTCCTCGACGAACTTCCCACCCTCGCCCCGGGCGCAGAAGCCGAGGTCCTCGAGCGCCATGAGCACGGTGATGGTGAAGGAGTCGTAGAGCGACGCGTACCGGATGCGGTCCGGTGCGATGCCGGCCTCGGCGAAGGCGAGCTCGCCCGATCGGCGGATCGCGCTGTAGGTCAGGTCGACCTCGCCGCCGAACGACGCCTTGTTGCTCTCTCCGTGACCGCGCAGCACCGCTCCGGCCCGACCGAGCTCGCGGGCGACGTCCGGGTGGACGACCACGAGCGCACCGCCACCGTCGGTGACGACGCAGCAGTCCAGCTTGTGCAGGGGGTCGGCGATCAGCGACGAGCCGAGGACGTCGTCGACCGTCACCTCGTCGCGCAGGAACGCGTTCGGGTTGTGGACCGCGTGCCGTGACGACGCGACCTTGATCCAGGCGAGCTGCTCCGAGGTCGTGCCGAACTCGTACATGTGGCGGCGGGCCAGCACGGCGTAGTCGGCGACCGGGCCGTACCCACCGCCGTAGCCGTTGATCTGGAAGGCCGCGACCGGCGCCGGGGTGTCGGGCGGCGAGACCTTCTGGCGCTGGGCCGGCAGGCCGGCCAGCGAGATGACGGCGACGCGACACTTGCCGGCCGCGATCGCCGCGGCGGCGTGGCCGACGTAGGCGACATAGCTGGAGCCGCCCATCTCGGACGACTCGCTGTACGTGCAGCGCAGGCCCAGGTGCTGCATCAGGTCGATGACCCCGAGTCCCGGGGCGGTCGAGTCGGTGAAGAAGCCGTCGACGTCGGCCAGCGTCAGCCCGGCATCGGCGAGCGCGCCGGCCACGACATCGCGGTGGACTCCGGCCAGGGTGTGGCCGGGAAGCCTGCGGCCCGGGTGCTCGTACGCCCCGACGATGACCGCCGATCCATTGAGGTTGTCCACCAGTCGCCGTTTCTCTCGCCGTCCAAGATTCATCACTACTATATTCATAAATACCACGAAAGCGCTACCACCAGGAGGACACCCATGGAACGCTTCAGCGACCGGGTCGCACTGATCACGGGCGGGGCCAGCGGCATCGGCGCTGCGACCGCCCGCCGCATCGTCGCCGAAGGCGGGTCGGTCGTGATCGCGGACATCCAGGACGACCTCGGACACGAGCTCGTCGCCGCCTGGGGCGACCGCGCGCACTACGTCCACCTCGACGTGACGGACGAGCAGGAGTGGACCAGCGCCATCGACGCGACCCTCGAGCGGTTCGGCCGGCTCGACATCCTCGTGAACAACGCCGGGGGCGGGCACTACGAGCCGATCGAGGACACCACGAAGGAGGTCTGGGACCGGGTCATCGCGCTCAGCCAGACGAGCGTCTTCCTCGGCACGAAGGCGGCGAGCGCAGCCCTGCACGCCAGCGGCCACGGGTCGGTCGTCAACATCAGCTCGGTCTACGGACTGGTCGGCGGGACGGGCGGCAGCCCCGCGTACCACGCCGCCAAGGGCGCGGTCCGGCTGCTGACCAAGAACACCGCGATCGCCTGGTGGCCCGACGGCGTGCGCGTCAACTCGGTGCATCCCGGCTTCATCGACACGCCGCTGCTGAAGGACCATCGCGAGCGGATCGCGAGGCAGACCCCGTCAGGACGGCTGGGGACGGCCGAGGAGGTCGCGAACGTGATCGCGTTCCTGGCCAGCGACGAGGCGTCGTTCGTCACCGGTGCGGAATTCGTCGTCGACGGCGGGCACACGGCCAGCTGACCCGACGCGCAGGGGCCCGGACCGAGTCGGTCCGGGCCCCTCACGCCGTGCGTGTGCGTCAGCGAACGAGGTCGTTCAACGGCGCCAGCTCGTCGAGGACCTTCTCCAGCGCGTCGGTGTCGTAGGGCTGGATGTTGATCACGAGACGTTCGACTCCCAGGCTCGCGTAGTGCTCGACGAGGCTCGGCTCGCTGCGGCTGTCGAAGGCGTGCAGCCGGATGGAGGCCGGGTCGCGACCGGCATCCTCGAACGCCTTCTGCAGGTTCGGCAGGCCCTCCATGATCGTCCGCGGACCGATCGGCGCCCAGCCGTCGGCGTACTCCGCGATGTGCTCGAACAGCTTGGGACCGGCGAGACCGCCGACGACGACCGGGGGACCGCCCGGCTGGACGGGCTTGGGCCACAGGTACGACGGCGAGAAGTTGACGTACTCGCCCTCGAAGGAGGCCAGCTCCTCGGTCCAGAGTCGGCGGATCGCGAGCATCTTCTCGCGGGTGACCGCGCGGCGCCGCTTGTAGGGGACGCCGTGGTGCTCGAGCTCGTCCTGGTTCCAGCCGTAGCCGATCCCGAAGATCAGGCGGCCATCGGCGATGTGGTCGAGGCTGGCGACCTGCTTCGCGAGATAGATGGGGTCGTGCTGCGGCACGACGGTGATGCCGGTGCCGAGGGTCAGGCTCGGCGCCGCGACGGCCGCGGCGGCGAGCCCGACGAACATGTCGTAGGTGCGGTAGTACTCGTTCGGCAGGTCCCCGCCGCGCGGGTAGGGCGTCATGCGCGTGGCCGGGATGTGGCTGTGCTCGGGCAGGAACATCGCCTCGAAGCCGCGCTCGGCGATCATTCGGGCCAGCGGGGCGGGTGCCACCGTCTGGTCGGTGGAGAACATCATGATGCCGATGTGCATGGTTGCCTCGCTTCTCGGGAACATCTGAGTAGTATCATAATTACTATACTTAGTCTGGCCGTTTCTTGAGAGGTGAGATCTGATGCTGGAATCCGAGGCGATCGCCCGCGAGGAGATCCGCAGCCTGTTGATCGAGTACGTGCAGTGCGCGGACGGTGGGCGCACCGAGCGGATGCTCGAGCTGTTCGCCCCGGACGCCCTCATGGAGCCCACCGGCGATGCCGCCTGCCGCGGACGCGACGAGATCCGCGCCTACTTCGAGAAGGCCGGGCGCAGCGCCCGGAAGTTCATGGCCAGGCCCTACCTGCGCCATCACCTCTCGAGCATCCACATCGAGTTCGACGGCCCGACCGAGGCCCGCACGACCGGCTACTTCATGGCCATCACCGACACCGGACCCGACCACTGGGGCCGGTACCGTGACGTCCTGCGCCACGACGGCTCGGGCTGGCAGATCCACCACCGGCTCCTCCAGCTCGAGGGCCGCACGCCCGGTGGCTGGCTCGACAAGCACGAGGCCGCTCGCGGAACGGCGGACGAGGCATGAGCGGCCTCGACCGCTGGATCGGCGCCGGTCGCAAGCCCGTCCTGCTGATCTCGGAGTGCCAGAACGGCCTGATCAACCCCGAGTACGCCACGACGATGAGCGGACTGGCCCAGCAGGCCGAGGAACGCGACATCGTGGGCAAGATCGCGGCGCTCGCCGATGCCTTCCGCGCCGCCGGCCTGCCGGTCGCCCACGCGACGATCGAGCCCGCCGAGAACTACGAGGGCTTCGACATCGCCTCGCCGCTCGCGGCGGTCACGGTCAAGCGCGGTGAGTTCAAGGCCGGGACCCCACTGCCCCAGATCCATCCCGGGCTCACGCCGAAGGACGGCGACCTCCTGTTCCCCCGCCGGACCGCCATGACCTCCTTCTTCCGCAGCGGTCTCGGTGCCGCCCTGCGCGAGCGGAACGTCGACACCGTCGTCCTCGTCGGCATCTCGGTCAACATCGCCATCCCCGGGTCCGCGGTCGAGGCCGTCAACCGAGGGCTGCCCGTCGTGATCCCCGAGGACGCCACCGCGGCGACCACCGCCGAGGTCCACGAGATGACGTTCCGCGTGATCCTGCCGGCCCTGGCCACCATCACCACGACGCAGGACGTCATCGACGCCATCGGCCGACGCTGACGCCGGCCGGCCGACCTCGCCGCGCGGTCGACCTCAGGAGCGACGGGAGAGGACCTGCCCCAGCCACTCCTGGGTCTCGGCGCGGTGCTCGCCGCTGAGCGCGATGAGGGCGTCCCTGTCCCCGGCGGCGATCGCCTCCGTGATGCGGACGTGGTCGTCGACGACCCGCCGGTGGGCCGAGTCGGTGCGGACGTAGAGCGAGCGGTAGAACTCGGACAGCGTCCACAGCTGGGTCACCTGACGGCGCACCATGCGCTGGGGCGAGGCGTCGAAGATCGCGAAGTGGAAGGCCTCGTTGACGTCGCGGTACTCCGCGAACTGGGTCAGCGGGTCGAGCCCGGCGAGCCGGGTGTTCAGCTCGCGCAGCGCCTCGACGTCCACGGCGCCCAGGTCGACGGTCGCGAGCAGGGCGTCCTCGAGCAGGGCACGCATCTGGTAGATCTCGGCGAGGTCCTCGACCGTCGGACGCACGACGGTGTAGCCCGTGTTGGGGCGGGCCTCGACCAGTCCCTCGGCGCGCAGCGACGCGAGCGCCTCGCGCACCGGCACGCGGCTCACACCGAGGCGCTCGGCGATCTCGGCCTGGTTGATCTTCTCCCCCGGCAGCAGCACGCCGGTCAGCACGAGCTGGCGGAGCCGGACCAGACAGGTGTCGTCCGATCGGGTCTGCGTGTTCAACGGTCCGGCCTCCTCACAGCGTCGATGCGTCGCCGAGCAGCACCGTCACCTGGCTCGACAGCATGCCACCGTTGCCGTGCGCGAGGGCCACGTGCGCGTCGTCGACCTGGCGATCGCCTGCTTCGCCGCGCAGCTGTCTGGTCGATTCGATCAGCGTGAAGATGCCATACATGCCGGGGTGGCAGTACGAGAGGCCGCCGCCGTTGGTGTTGACGGGCAGGTGGCCGCCCGGCGCGATGCCGCCGCCGCTGACGAAGTCGCCCGCCTCCCCCTTCGCACAGAAGCCGAGGTCCTCGAGGAACAGGAGCGTGTTGATCGTGAAGGCGTCGTACAGCTCGACGACGTCGACGTCGGCCGGAGTCAGCCCCGCGAGGTCGAACGCGCGCGGTCCCGTCTCCGACGCCGCGGTCGAGGTCAGGTCGGGAAGCTGCGAGATGCTCATGTGCCAGTGCGCCTCGGCGGCACCGAGGTAGTAGACCGGCGGCTTCGGCAGGTCGCGTGCCCGTTCGGCCGACGTGACCACCACGGCCCCACCGCCATCGGTCACGAGACAGCAGTCGCGCACGGTCAGCGGTGACGACACCATCCGCGCACCGAGGACGTCGTCGACGGTCAGCTCGCCCTGCTCGAAGGCGACGGGGTTCAGCTGGGCCCATCGCCGCGCGGCGACCGCGACCTCGGCCAGGTGCTCGCGCGTCGTGCCGAACTGGTGCATGTGGCGAGCGGCCGCGAGCGCGTAGGCCGAGACGGGCAGACGCGCACCGAAGGGCGTCTCGTACGACGGGATGTGGTTCTGGCCCGATGAGATCAAACCGCCCGAGGCCGACCGCTGGTTGCTGCCGTAGGCGATCAGCGCGACTTCGCACAGGCCGGCCTCGATCGCGGCGGTCGCGTGCCGCAGGTGCGCCAGGAACGAGCTGCCGCCGGTCGCAGTGCTGTCGCTGTAGCGGGGCCGGATGCCCATGCGCTCCGCCAGCGCGACGGTCGGCATCGGGTAAAAGGCCGAGTGCGAGAACACGGCGTCGACGTCCGCGATCGTCAGGCCGGCGTCATCGAGCGCGCGGCCTGCGGCCTGCTCGGTGAGGTCGAGCGCGGTGACGCCGGGGCCGACCTCGCCGAGGTCGGACTCGGCGACGCCGACGATGGCGGTGCGGCCGCGCAGGTCGCGTTCGTGACTCATCGGGAACCTCCGTCGGGGGCGAACATCGGCAGGACCTCGTCGCCGTCGGGCTGGAAGCGGACGGCGACACGGTCGTCGATCGCGATGGTCTCGGCGTCAGCCTCGACGATGCGCGACATCATCCGGTAGCCCTCGTCGAGGTCGACCAGCACGACGGCGTACGTCGGCTTGTCACGTGGCGCGAGCACGGTGGTCGAGTAGACGGTGCCGTGGCCGGCGGAGGCCCGCCAGGTCAGCGCCTCGGCCCCGCAGTGCGAGCAACGACTCCGGGGCGGAAACACCGCACCGGAGCAGGATCCACAGGCCTGGAAGCCGAGGACGTCCTGCGCGAGCAGGGCCTGGTAGGCGGAGTGCGGGCCACCCCCGGCCGTGGGGGCTTCGAGGGCCGTGCCCGGAAGGTCTCGCGTCATCTTCACGTCCTGTCGCGCCGGTGTTGACAATGAATACATATTAGCATACGTTTCCCCCACCCCCACCGGAGCGGACATGAGCACAGATCACATCACCTCGCAGGGGCCACTGGCCGGCATTCGGGTTCTCGATCTCACCCGAGTCGTCATGGGCCCCCTCGCCACCCAGGTCCTGGCCGACCAGGGCGCCGACGTCATCCTCCTCGAGGCCGACGGTGGCGACACCAACCGCGTCATGGGCCCCGGCCCGCACCCCGAGCTGTCGGGCATCTCCCTGAACCTCTTGCGCAACAAGCGATCGGTCGCGGTCGACCTCAAGTCCGACGAGGGCCGCCGCGTCCTCGCCGCGCTGATCCGCAGCTGCGACGTGGTCGTCTCGACGATGCGGCCGAAGGCGCTCGTCCGGCTCGGTCTCGACTACGCGTCGGTCCGTGCGATCCGCGACGACATCGTCTACTGCCAGGCCCAAGGGTTCGCGCTGAGCAGCCCCCGCGCCGACGAGCCCGCGTACGACGACATCATCCAGGCCGCCAGCGGCGTCTCCGACATCGTCGAGCGCGTCACCGGCGAGCCCGGACTGATGCCGACGATCTTCGCCGACAAGGTGTGCGGCCTGGTCATGGCACAGGCGATCACGGCGGCCCTGTTCGAGCGCGAGCGTTCGGGGAGGGGTCGCCACGTCGAGGTGCCGATGAACCAGGCCATGGAGGCCTTCATGCTCGTCGAGCACGGCGCCGGCGCGATCAGCGAGCCGCCCAGCATCCCGCCGAGCGGCGTGGCGACGGGCTACCCCCGCGTGCTGTCCCCGGACCGACGGCCCCACCCGACGAGCGACGGCTGGGTGCACCTGCTGCCCTACCGCCCCGACCACTACGCGTCACTGTTCGGCGAGGCCGGGCTCCCCGGCGCCGCGGACGACCCGCGGTACGCCGACCTGAGGTCGACGATCGCCAACTCCGACTCGCTGTACCGCGACGTCCGCCGCATCACCCCGACGCGCACGACCGCCGAGTGGCTCGAGTACTGCCGGCGGGTCGGGATCCCGGCCACGAGGGTCGCCAGCCTGCAGGACCTCGTCGACCGGCTCCCCCTGACCGAACACCCCCACGCGGGCCCGTACCGGGTCATCCCGCCCATGTCCGTCTTCCACGGTGTCGCCGAGACGCTGCCGTCGCCGGCCCCGCTCATCGGCGAGCACACGGCGCAGGTCCTCGCCGAGATCGATCCCGCCCACCTGACCACCACGGAGGCATCGTGAACCTCGCCCCCACGCAGCTGACCGACGACGAGCGCAAGCTCCAGTCCGAGGTACGCGCGTTCCTCGACGAGCGGCTCGCTCCCGGCACCTACCCGCTCGGCCTCGGCATGGCCGGCGACGTCGACGCCGAGTTCTCGCGCGACCTCGGCGCCCGGGGCTGGATCGGCATGGCCCTGCCGACCGCCTACGGTGGCGGCGGACGCACCGCCGTGGAGCGCCAGATCGTGGTCGAGGAGCTCCTGACCCGTGGCGCCCCGGTGGGATTCCACTGGACGGCCGATCGTCAGTCCGGCCTGAACATCCTGCACAACGGGACCGAGGAGCAGCGCCGCGAGATCCTGCCCGGCATCGCCCGTGGCGAGTACTCGTTCGCGATCGGCATGAGCGAGCCCGATGCGGGCTCCGACCTCGCGTCGCTGCGATCGCGAGCCGTGCTCGAGGGCGACACGTGGCACATCAACGGCACCAAGATCTGGACCTCCGGCGCCACCACGGCCACCCACATCCTCGGCCTCTTCCGCACGTCGGACGATCGGCACGGTGGGCTGACGCAGTTCATCATCCCGGCCGGCACGCCGGGCATGACCGTGTCACCGATCCCGTTCATCGACGGGACCCAACACTTCTGCGAGGTCGTGTTCGACGACCTCCGGCTCCCCGACTCGGCCCGGCTCGGCGAGGTCGGCGCGGGCTGGGGCCAGAACACCAGCGAGCTCGCCCTCGAACGCGGTGGGGTCGACCGATGGATGTCGATGATGCCGATCCTGGAGCACTGGGCGAAGTCCGACCGCGTCCGCGACTCGGTCCCGGCGCAGATCGACCTCGGCCGGATCCTGGCCCGGCTGTGGGCCTACCGCGGCATGAGCCTGTCGATCGCGCGCCTCGTCGACTCGGGCCACTTCCCCGTGGTCGAGGCCGCGCTCGTCAAGGAGATGGCCACGCAGTTCGAGCAGGAGTCGCTCGCGCTCGTGCGCCGCCACTACGGCCGCACCCCCTCCCTCACCTCCGGCGACCCGTGGGAGGCCCTGCTCGCGCAGGCCATCCTCGCGGGACCGTCGTGGACGCTCCGCGGAGGCACGACCGAGATCCTGCGCTCCGTCATCTCGAAGGGACTGGTGAAGCGATGAGCACCTCCGACCTGGACGTCGCCCTGGCCGACTTCTTCGCGGCGACCTGGCCGACGGACGAGCCGATCCGCGAGGCCGGCCCGCTGCCGGAGACCCCGTGGAAGGCCTACGCCGGCATCGACCTGCACCTCGTCGGGATCGACGAGTCGGACGGCGGCGCCGGCGGCTCCTTCGCCGACCTGATGGCACTGGCCGAGCTCTCGGGACGCCACGCCGCCGACGTCCCCGTGGCCGAGGCGGCCACGGCGGCGTGGGCCCTGGCGCGCGCCGGTCTCCCGATCGACCCCGCCGCCGCCCACTCCATCCCGGTCGGGCCGAGTGCCCTCACCCCGGCTGCCGACGGCACGGTCAGCGGCACGCTGGGCGACGTGCCGTGGGGGGCGACCGTCGACCTGGTGGTCGCGATCGCCGACGACGGGCGGACGGTGCTGATCCGTGCGTCCGACGCCACGACCCGTCCCGGTGTCGACCTCGCCGGCCAGCCGCGGGACACCTTGGTGCTCGATCGCGTCACGCCGCTGGGCATCGCCGCCGGCGCTTCGGCGGAGCAGGTCAGAATCCGGGCAGTGGCGCTGCGGATCGCCCAGATCGCTGGCGCACTGCAGGCCGTCGTCGAGCTCACCCGCCGGTACGTGGGTGAGCGTGTCCAGTTCGGGAAGCCGATCGGTGCCTTCCAGGCCGTGCAGGCACACGTCGTCCAGCTCCAGCAGATGGCGGTCATGACGACCGCGCTCGCCGACCGCCTGTCGATCGAGGCCGAGCTGCACCCCTTCGACGTCCTGGCCGCGCAGCTGGTCAGTGCCGAGAACGCCCTCGTGGCAGCACGCGCGGCGCACCAGGCCCACGGGGCGATCGGCATGACGCGGGAGTACCGCCTGCAGGGGTACACCCGACGCCTCCACACCTGGAGCGGGGACTTCGGCGAGGCACTCGATCTGTCGGCGCGCCTCGGCGCGACCGCCACCCGCGCCTCGTCCTTCGCCCATCTCATCCTCGACGACGACCGACCGGAGCTCTCCTCATGACCCTCCCGACCTTCGACGAGCTGCGCATCGACACCGACGGCGCCGTCGCCGTCCTCGAGATCGCGCGGCCGCCCGCCAACTACTTCGACCGCCCCCTCATCACCGCGATCGCCGATGCGCTCGACGCCCTCGCCGAGGACGGCAGCGCGCGCGCCGCGGTACTGGCGTCCGAGGGCAAGCACTTCTGCGCGGGCGCGAACTTCGGTGCCACCGCCGAAGGAGCCGATCGCGTCGCCGAGTCCCGCCGGCTCTACGCCGAGGGCGCCCGGCTGTTCAGCTCGCCGATTCCCGTCGTCGCGGCCGTGCAGGGCTCGGCCGTGGGCGGCGGACTGGGCCTCGCGTGCGCCGCGGACTTCCGCGTCGCGTCGTCAGCCACCCGCTTCTGGGCGAACTTCCCCCGTCTGGGGTTCCACCAGGGCTTCGGCCTGAGCGAGAGCCTGCCGCGCATCGTCGGTCATCAGGCCGCGGCCCGGATGCTCGTCGGCGCCGAGCGCGTCGATGGGGAGCGGGCCCTCACGCTCGGCCTCGCCGATCGACTGGCCGAGCCCGGCTCGGAGCGCGAGGTGGCCGTCGCCTACGCCCGCGAGCTCGCGTCCTTGGCTCCGCTGGCGGTGCGGTCGATCCGCGCGACCCTGCGCGGCAACCTCCCCGAGCGCGTGGTCGCGGCGCTCGATCGCGAGGCGACCGAGCAGGCGTGGCTGTGGGACACGGCCGACGGCCACGAGGGCATCGCGGCCAGCCTGGCGCGTCGCGACCCGGTCTTCACCGGACGCTGAGGCCCACCGGACCGAGGCGGGGTCGTGTCAGGGAAAGGCGAGCACGATGAACTCGCCGACCATGGCCGGCTTCTCGGCACCCTCGAGCTCGATGACGAGCCTGAGGCGGTACTGCATCCCGCCGGAGCGCGGGGTGGCGTCCAGGATCGACCCGCTCATGCGGATGCGCGCGCCCTCACGCACCGGGTTGATGAAGCGCACCTTCTCCATCCCGTAGTTCACCCCGCTGCTGCGGCCGGTGACATTCAGGATCTCCGACAGCAACTGCGGGACCATCGAGAGCGTCAGGTAGCCGTGCGCGATCGTGCGACCGAAGGGACCGGTCTCGGCCCGGTCGACATCGACGTGGATCCACTGGTGGTCGCCCGTGGCCTCGGCGAACGCGTCGATGCGCTCCTGGTCCATGACCAGCCAGGGACTCGGCCCGAGGTCGGCGCCGACGGCGTCCTCGATCTGCGACATGTCAATCGTGAAGGGCTGCGCAGCCGCCGCCGGAGCATTTAGTGTCATAGTTATCATTATCCGTCTTAAAACGGAATCCGTCCAGAGGGTTCCACGATCGGAGGACACGATGGAGCACGACGACCTGACGCGGCTCGACGGCCGACTTGCCCTGGTCACCGGCGCGGCTGCCGGAATCGGGGCCGGCATCGCCGAGGCACTCGCTCGCAAGGGGGCGCGCCTCGTGCTCGTCGACAACGATGCGGACGGCCTCGAGGCGAGGGTCGCGAGCATCCGTGAGGCAGGGCATGAGGCGACGGGCGTGGTGGTCGACGTCCGCGAACGCGGCTGCACCGACGCGCTCGCCGCCGGCGTGGCCGCGGCCGGGGGTCGCCTGGACGTCCTGGTCAACAACGTGGGCGACCACGTGCCGTGGGGGCCCTTCGCCGAGTCCAGCGAGGAGGACTGGTCCGCGATCTATGCCGTGAACTTCGAGCACGTCCTGCGGGTGACGCGCCTGTTCCTGCCCGCCATGATCGAGCAGCGAGCCGGGTCGATCGTCAACGTCTCGTCTGTCGAGGCGTTCCGCGGCGTCCCGAACTGCGCCGTGTACGCGGCGCACAAGGCCGCGGTCGTCAACTTCACCGCGGGTCTGGCGACCGAGGTGGGTCAGTACGGGGTGCGCGTCAACGGCATCGCGCCCGACGTGACCGACACGCCCCAGTTCCCGCTCCACCGGATGATCGCGCCGGAGTTCCACGACCAGATCGGCAACTGGGTCCCGATGGGCCGGTTCGGCACTCCTCGCGACCACGGCGAGCTGGCCGCGTTCCTCGCGTCGGACGCAGCGAGCTGGATCACCGGCGAGTCGATCCGCGTCGACGGCGGCACGCTCGGGTCGGCGGGCTGGTTCCGACGCTCGGAGAAGCGCTTCACGAACGTGCCGCGCAACTTCATCTAGCGGTCACTCAGGCCAGACGATGCGGGTCCGCAGGGCCTGCGGCTGGTTCTTCGCGATGAAGCGGCGACCGGCGTCGAGGTGGAGGTGCATCGACGCGGCCGCGCCCTCGGTGTCACCGGCCTCCAGCAGGTCGACGATCTTCGTGTGCGCGTGCACGACCTCCTCGAGCGCGGCGCGGTCGTAGTTGACGCCGCTCGACGCACCGTCGGCGATGAACTTGAGCGCGTCGACGATCATGCCGATGACCCGGCTGTCGCCGGCCTCGGCCACCTCGGAGTGGAAGCGCGCATTCTGCGCCCAGAACTCGGTGGGATTCTCGTAGCTGCGCTCCATGATCGCGATGGAGTCGCGCAGGTCGGCGATCTGCTCGGGGGTGACCCGCTCGGCCGCCAGCCGGGCCATCATGGGCTCGAGTGCCAGGCGGGCGTCGGAGACGTCCTGGAGCGTCAGCTGCTGGAACTGGAGCATGAGCGCGAGGTGCTCGGCGAACTCGCCCGAGCTGGGGCGCCGGACCGTGGGGCCGCCTCGAGGGCCGGTGCGGATGACGATCAGGCCCCACACCTCGAGCAGGCGCAGCGCCTCGCGGAGGGTGGCGCGGCCGACCTGCAGCTGCGCCAGCATCTCACCCTCGTGAGGGAGTCGAGCGCCCTCTTCGAACTCGCCCTGCACGATCGACGTTGCCAGATGGCGGGCAAGCCGCTCCGACGCCTTGGGCGTGCGCTGCCTGAAGGCGGTCATCTCCACGGGCTTCATTCTCACAATCATACGCAGAGTTACGCCCGTCGATCGACTGTCCAGTGCGTGAGCGTGGCCACCGTGCGCGACATCACGACAGAACCTTCCCGCTCACGCTCGCCCATGCGCACAGAACGCCTTCGAGACAGGCCACGAGCGACAGGGGCTGGTCGAGCATGATGTGGTGGCCGGCGTCACGGATCGTCAGCACCTCGGAAGCGTCGAGGCGACGCGCGAGCTCGTCGGCCTCGTCCGCCGCCAACAGGCTCCGCTCGGCGAGCACGAGGACGACCGGGCCGTGCTGACCGCCCCAGAGCTCGTCGGGGAACGCGCCGTGCTGGGTCACGTGGTGGTCGAAGCGCCAGGTCCAGCCGTCGTCGGTCTGGTGCACCGACCTCGCTGCGACGTGGTTCTCGACGTAGTCGAGTCGGGCCTCGTCCGGCGGACGGGCGCGGAAGCGCTGGCGCGCCAGGTCGCGGGTCGGATGGAACCGACGCGGCGGCAGTTCTCCTCGACGCGGCGGCAGACCTCCGTCCACCACGAGCCATCCGGGCGGGTCGATCACGACGGTGCCGGCGACGGTGCCGGCGTGACGGAAGGCCGTCGTGAGTGCCGCGATGCCGCCCATGCTGTGGCCGATGACGTAGGGGCGGTCGGACCCCTCCGCCGCACCGACGGCGACCACCTCGTCGGCCCAGGTCAGGAAGTCGTAGTCGGGACGGGAGCCACTGGACCCGTGACCGGTCAGGTCGAGTGCGGCCACCCGACGCCCACCGGCCAGCAGGGGCGCGATGTGGTCCCACCATCCGGCGTGCGCCGCTCCACCGTGGATCAGCACGGTGACCGGTGCGCCCACGGGACCCCACACGCGGTACTCGACGCGGGCGCCGAGGACCTCGATCGAGCGAACCTCGCCCGGATCGCCGAGCGCTTCGGCGAACCAGGCGGGTCCGACCTCAGCCTCGGGCTGCGAGCACGACATCGGCGATGGCCGCTCGGTGTTCGGTGTGCGTGCCCCCCAGCAGCTCGAGCGACTTGGCCCGCTTGAAGTGCAGGTGCGCCGAGTGCTCCCAGGTGAAGCCGATGCCACCGTGCAACTGGACCATGTCCGCCGCCGTCTCGAAGTACGACTTCGTCGCGAAGACCTTGAGGACCGACGAGAGCAGGTCGACGTCCTCGCTCTGGTCGACGACCACCTTGCCGGCGTGCCGGATCCCGGTGCGGGCACCGTCGAGGCGGACCTGCATCTCCGAGCACGTGTGCTTGACCGCCTGGAATGCACCGATCGGTCGTCCGAACTGGTGTCGCACCTTGGCGTACTCGACCGTGTCGTGGACGCAGCGCGCGGCGCCGCCGACGGCTTCGGCCGCGAGGGCGAGCGACACGATCGGCCGCAGCGCCGTGGCGATCTCGGTCGCCTGACCGTCGCGTCCCACGAGTTGCGCCGGTGCGCCGTCGAGGACGAGAGTCGCCATCCGGCGGGTCGGGTCGAGCGTCTCGGAGCTGACCCGGGTCACGCCGGTCTCCGAGGACAGCAGGAACAGGGACCGACCGGCCGGCGTGGACGCCTCGACGAGCAGGTGGTCGGCGTTCGCGCCGTCGATCACCCGACGGGCCTCGCCGCTGAGAACCCACCCGCCATCGGTGGCAGTGGCCTGCGGCGTGGGCGCGGTGGCCCGGTCGCGGCCGCTGTCGATCAGCGCGAGTGCGGCGGTCGCCTCTCCGGAGGCGATGTCCGGGAGCAGCTGGGCGGCGATCGCGTCGTCCCCACTGAGCATGACCGCGTTGGCTGCGAGCACGACAGTGCTCAGGTACGGACCGCCGTAGAGCGCTCGGCCCATCTCCTCGGCGACCAGCAACGCCTCGGCCGGAGCACCTCCGGAGCCACCGTGCTCAGCGGGGATGTCCAGGCCGGCGACGCCGAGCTCGGCCGCGAGCCGTCGCCACGTCTCGCGGTCCGGTCCGTCGGCGACCATGTCGGCGCGGACCTGGTCCTCGGGCCACTGCGTGTCGAAGAACTTGCGCAGACTGCGCTGGTACGACACCTGGTCGTCGTCGAGCAAGGGTTCCATGGTGAATGCCTTCTGTGCGTTCGTCGTCACTTGGGGAGACCGAGCAGTCGCTCGCCGATGATGGACTTCTGGATCTCGGACGTGCCGGCGTAGATCGTGCCGGAGCGCGAGATCGCGAACGTCGTGATCCACGAGGCGCTCGTGCTCGGCGCACCGACGTCGTCGGTCTGGAACATGATCGTGTTGGTCGGGCGGCGACCCTGCGCCACGAGGCTCTCGCGGTCCAGCACGTCGAGCGCGAGCTCGGTGACGTCCTGGTGGTACTCACTCCAGTACAGCTTGTTGATCGCGGCGTCCGGTCCGGGCGCGTGACCGGCCAGGTACCTGGCCAGCGAGTCGTTGCCCAGGAACCGCATGACCTCGTTGCCGATGTAGGCATCGGCCAACCTGTCCCGCATGATCGGGTCGTCGGTCGCGCCGTTCTCCCGGGCGAGGTCGAACAGTCGCTCGAGTTCGTCGCGGAACATGATCGGCAGCGTCGCCGCGGACTCGCCGCGCTCGAAGCCGAGCAGCGTCATCGCGACCGGCCAGCCCTGGTCGACCGCGCCGAGGACGTTCTCCTTGGGGCACCGCGCATCGGTGAAGTAGACCTCGTTGAAGTCGGTCTCGCCGCCCATGTTCCGGATGGGTCGGACGTCGATGCCCTCCTGGTCCATCGGGACCAGCAGCATCGAGATGCCCCGGTGGGCCGGGGCGTCGGGGTTCGTGCGCACGAGCACGAAGATCCAGTTCGCGAGGTGGCCACCGGAGGTCCAGATCTTCTGACCGTTGATCACCCATTCGTCGCCGTCGAGCACCGCGCGGGTCGACAGCGACGCGAGGTCGGAGCCTGAACCCGGCTCGGAGTAGCCCTGGCACCAGACGTCCTCGCCGGACAGGATCCGCGGCAGGAAGTGCTGCTTCTGCTCCTCCGTGCCCCAGTGGAGCAGGGTGTTGCCGATCATCGTGATGCTGAAGAGGTCGTTCATCGTGCCGGTCGGCACGCCGACCTTGGCGAACTCCTCGGCCATGATGACCTGCTCGAGCTCGGTCAGGCCGCCGCCGCCGTACTCGGTCGGCCACGACGTCGCGAGGAAGCCGTGCTCGGAGAGCGCGACGCGCCACCGCTTGGCGAAGACTTCGGCCGCGTCGTGATCGAGCTTGCCGACGCCGCCCCACCCCTCGGGCAGCTCCTCGTCGAGGAACGACCGGACACGCGCGCGAAACCCTGATGCGTCCGTCCCGGGACCAGTCACCGTATTCATAACAACTATGATACTAGATAGCCGGGATAGACCGCTAGAGCCAATCCGGTCGGACCGCGAGTGTCGTCAGAGGTCGTGGATGATGTCCTCGACGCGGTCCTTCGCGTCGCCGAACAGCATCTGGGTGTTCTCGCGGAAGAACAGCGGGTTCTGCACACCGGCGTAGCCCGCGGCCATGGAGCGCTTGAACACGATGACGTTCTTGGCGTCCCACACGTGCAGGACGGGCATCCCGGCGATCGGTGAGCCCGGGTCCTCGGCGGCGGCCGGGTTGACGGTGTCGTTCGCGCCGATGACCAGGACGACGTCGGTCTCGGGGAAGTCGTCGTTGATCTCGTCCATCTCCAGGACGATGTCGTAGGGGACCTTCGCCTCGGCGAGCAGCACGTTCATGTGGCCGGGCAGTCGTCCTGCGACCGGGTGGATGCCGAAGCGGACCTCGACGCCCTTCTCGCGCAGCTTCTTCGTGAGGTCGGCGACGGGGTACTGGGCCTGGGCGACGGCCATGCCGTACCCGGGCGTGATGATGACCGACTTGGCCTCGCCGAGCAGCTCGGCCGCGCTGGTGGCGGTGATCTCGCGGTGCTCGCCGTAGTCGGTGTCGTCGCTGGAGGGCGCCTCGATGCCGAAGCCGCCCGCGATCACCGAGATGAACGAGCGGTTCATCGCCTTGCACATGATGTAGGACAGGTACGCACCGGAGGAGCCGACGAGGGCGCCGGTGATGATGAGCAGGTCGTTGTCGAGCAGGAAGCCCGACGCGGCCGCGGCCCAGCCCGAGTACGAGTTGAGCATCGACACGACGACCGGCATGTCGCCGCCGCCGATCGAGGCGACCAGGTGCCAGCCGAGCGCGAGCGCGAGGATCGTGACCAGGATCAGCAGCCACAGCGACGGATCGGCGACGAACCAGATCGTCAGGGCGACGAACGCGACGAGCGCGCCGATGTTGAGGAAGTTCTTCCCCGGCAGCATGAGCGGCGCCGACTTGATCCGCGCGGACAGCTTGAGGAACGCGACGATCGAGCCGGTGAAGGTCACCGCGCCGATGAACACGCCGATGAACACCTCGGCGTTGTGCACGTCGAGCAGCGTGCGCGCCTCGGCCGCGGCGGTGCCGGGCTGGGCGTGGTCGAGGATGTGCGCCAGGCCGTTGACCCCGCGGTACTCCAGGTAGCCGTTCCAGCCGACGAGCACGGCCGCGAGACCGACGAACGAGTGCAGCAGCGCGATCAGCTCGGGCATGCCGGTCATCTCGACGACGCGGGCGCGCCACAGGCCGATCGCGGCGCCGATGAGCATCGCGACGATCAGCAGCACCAGGCCGACGCCGGGCTCGCCGTCGACCACGAGGATGAACGTCGCGACGAGCGCGATGGCCATGCCCGCGATGCCGAACGAGACGCCGCGTCGAGCGGTCTCGTGCCGCGAGAGGCCCGCGAGGGACAGGATGAACAGCAGCGCCGCGACGAGATAGGCGGCGTTGGCGAAGGACGAGGCAGTCACAGGTCACTCACTCACTTGCTGAACATGCCGAGCATGCGTCGGGTCACGGCGAAGCCACCGAAGACGTTGATGGAGGCCAGCAGCACGGCCACGAAGGCCAGGGTGCGGATCGTGGTGTCGTCCAGTCCGATCTGCAGCATGGCGCCGACCACGATGATGCCGCTGATCGCGTTCGTGACGCTCATGAGGGGCGTGTGCAGGGCGTGGTGGACCTTGCCGATCACGTAGTAGCCGATCACGATCGACAGCAGCAGCACGGTGAAGTGCTGCGGCAGCTCGCCCGGGGCGACGGCCACGACCCACAGGAACGCGAGCACGCCCAGGGCCAGCAGGCCGTACTTGACGCCGGGGCTCGTCGGCGGCTTCGGCTCCGGTGCCGGCGCGGGCTCCTTGGCGGGGGCGGCCGGTGCCGCGGACACCTGCACGGGCGGCGGGGGCCACGTCTTCTCGCCGTCCTTGACGACGGTGACGCCACGCTGGACGACGTCGTCGAAGTCCAGGACGACCTGGCCGTCCTTGCCCGGCGTCAGCAGCTTCATCAGGTTGACGAGGTTCGTGCCGTAGAGCTGCGAGGCCTGCGTGGGCAACCGTCCCGCGAGGTCGGTGTAGCCCAGGATCACGACGCCGTTGTCGGTCACGACCTTCTGCCCCGCGACCGAGCCCTCGACGTTGCCGCCCTGCGCCGCGGCCATGTCCACGATCACGCTGCCGGCCTTCATCGACGCGACGTCGGCGGCCGTCAGCAGGCGCGGCGCCGCGCGGCCCGGGATCAGTGCCGTCGTGATGACGATGTCGACATCGGCGGCCTGCTCGGAGTAGATCTCGGCGGCCCGCCGGTCGTACGCCTCGCTCGTGGCCTTCGCGTAGCCGTCGGAGGACACTTCCTTCTGCTCCTCGGGGACGACCACCTCGAGGTACTCGCCGCCGATCGACTTGACCTGGTCGGCGACCTCCGGACGCGGGTCCGTGGCTCGCACGACCGCGCCGAGGGCCGAGGCCGCACCGATCGCGGCCAGCCCCGCCACACCCGCACCGGCGACCAGGACCTTCGCCGGCGGCACCTTGCCCGCCGCCGTGACCTGGCCGGTGAAGAACCGTCCGAATTCGTGCGCCGCCTCGACGACCGCGCGGTAGCCGGCGATGTTCGCCATCGACGACAGGACGTCCATCGACTGTGCGCGCGAGATCCGCGGCACCGCGTCCATCGCCATCACCGTGATCGGCCGCGCCGCCAGCTTCTCGACCAGGTCGGGGTTGAGCGCCGGGCTGATCAGGCTGATCAGCGTGGCGCCGTCGAGCATCAACGCGATCTCGATGTCCGACGGCGCGTTCACCTTGAAGATCACGTCGCTGGCCCACGTGTCGGGCTTGTCGGCCAGGGACGCGCCGGCCGCCTCGTAGGCAGCATCGGTGAAGCTCGAGGCCTCGCCGGCGCCGCGCTCGACGATGACGACGTAGCCCAGGTCGGTCAGCTGCCTGACGGTCGCCGGAGTCGCCGCGACCCGGGTCTCGCCGGGAGCGCTCTCCTTCACGACGCCGATCCGCATGGAACCGAGTTCGGTGTCCGGGGTGGTCATCTGGCAGAGGATAGCGGGTACCCACCCTGCTCAGGACGTGACCCGTGTCACGTGAGACGAGCCCCGAACGGGCGCCGAACTCGTCACGACGAATGTGACATTAACGGTGGCACATGTCACATACCGTCGGTATCTTGTCGGCATGGCAACTCTCAAGCCCCAGCAGTTCAGCGGCAAGGTCGCACTCATCACCGGCGCCGCACGCGGCATCGGGGCCCATGTCGCGCGCGGGTACGTCGCGCACGGCGGGAAGGTTGCCCTCGTGGGCCTGGAGCCCGAACTGCTGGCCTCGCTCAGCGACGAACTGGGCGACGCGGCCGCGTGGTGGGAGGCCGACGTCCGTGACGGCGACGCCGTCCGCGTGGCCGTCGACAGCGCCGCCGCGTACTTCGGTCGCCTCGACCACGTGATCGCCAACGCGGGCATCGCCTCGTACGGCACGGTCCGCCAGATCGAGGAGGAGGCGTTCGAGCGCGTCGTCGACATCAACCTCAACGGCGTCTTCCGCACGATGAAGTACGCGATCCCGCACCTGCAGAAGACGAAGGGCTACCTGCTCGCGGTGTCGTCGCTCGCGGCGTTCACCAACATCGCCGGCCTCAGCTCGTACGCGGCGAGCAAGGCGGGCTGCGAGTCCCTCGCGATCTCCGCCAAGCAGGAGGTCGCCCACCTCGGCATCAAGGTCGGCATCTGCCACCCGTCGTGGATCGACACCGACATCGTGCGCAACGCCGAGCACGACCTGCCGACGTTCAAGGCGATCCGCGCCAAGCTGCCGTACCCCGCCAACACCACGACCGACGTCGAGGTGTGCGCCGACCGCATCCTCAAGGGCCTGGCCAAGCGCAAGTCGCGCATCTACGTGCCGAAGGGCGTCATCCTCGCCAACTGGGGCAAGGCGCTCGTGAACTCGCCCGTGGCGTGGCCGTACATCCGGATGCTGACCCGCAAGACGGTGCCGTCGCTGGAGCAGGAGGTGGCCGCGCTCGGCCGCTACCACCACGCCCACGTGCCGATCACGAAGCAGAAGTAGCCGGCTCGGGGGCCCGAACTCAGTCGCCCTCGGCCTGGACCGAGGCGGCGAGCGAGATCATGTGGCCCAGCCGGGCGATCTCCGACGGCAGGAACTCCGGACCTCCGTGGCGGCCGACCACGACGACGAACGTCGTGCCGCCGCGGGTCCGGCCCGGGCAGCCGGCCAGCTCGGTCGAGTCCCACGCGTCGATCCCGGGCAGCGGGCCGGGCGAGCCGATCGAGAGCCAGTCGGCGCACTCCCCGACGAGCTTCGGGGCGGCCGGCGAGCCGAACAGGAACGCCGGTCCCTCCTCCCCCGGACCGACGGCCATCGCCCAGTCGGTGCGGAACGTCGCGGGGATGACCTCGACGAGGCGCTCGATCGCCAGATCGGGCTCCTCCGTGAACGTCTCGACGGCCTCCAGGTCCATGCTGAGGTTGGCGCCGGCGGTGTAGCGGCTGATCCAGTGGACGCGCACGCCCTCGTTCGCCTGGCACGCCGTGACGAGCGCGTCGGGCATGACCGACGGCGGCAGTTCGAGCAGCACGTCGTCGACCGCGACCCCGTCGCTGCGGTGCTCCACGATCTGGATCGCCTCGATGTCGGCACCGGCGGCGCCGAGTGCCGTCGCGAGGGCACCGAGTGAGCCCGGGACGTCCGGGAGCTCCACGCGCAACAGGAACGCCATGGGGCCCATTGTTCCGCCTCGGTGTTGCACCGCGGTTAATCGGGGTCCGACGCCCGTAGGCTGGCGCCCGTGGTGGAACACGCACGCGGCACCGAGGGACTGCGGCTCGTCGGCGCCTCGCAGCTGCTCGCCGAGCCGCCGGTCCGGATGCTCGGTGACCTGCTCATCCGCGGCGGAGAGACCCGGGTCGGGGCGTTCACGAGCCTCGCGCACGGCATCGAGTCGCAGTCGGCCACGATCGGCCGCTACTGCGAGTTCGCGCCTGACGTGCTCATCGGCGCGACGGGCCATCCGTTGACGTGGCTCGGCGTGAACTCGTTCCAGTACAAGCAGGCGACGTGGGGCTGGCATCCCTCCGCCGACCGGTCGCAGGTCGTCGACCCGCAGGCCGGTGGTCGGGCGTCCTTCCGCGGCGAGCCGACCGTCGTCGGCAACGACGTGTGGATCGGGGCGAAGGTCGTGATCCTGCGCGACGTGACGATCGGCGACGGCGCGGTCGTCGCCGCCGGGGCCGTCGTCACCCAGGACGTCGCGCCCTACTCGATCGTCGGCGGGATCCCCGCCGCGCCGATCCGCGACCGGGTCGACCCCGCGGTGCGTGAGCGGCTGCTCGACCTCGCGTGGTGGCGATTCTCGCCCAACCAGCTGGCAGGCGTGGCGTTCGACGACCTGCCGCGCGCGATGGACCAGTTGGACGAGCGCCTCCCCGACCTCGAACCGTACGATCCGGGCTTCGTCCCGATCACGCCCGCGGAACCGCAGCGGGGGAAGCGCTCGCGCTGGCGCAGCTGACGGCGGATACTGGCCTGATGCGAGCCATCTGGAAGGGTGCCATCAGCTTCGGGCTGGTCAACGTGCCGGTGAAGGTGTACTCGGCCACCGAGAGCCACGACGTCTCCCTGCATCAGGTGCACGACGAGGACGGCGGTCGCATCCGCTACCAGCGCACGTGCGAGATCTGCAAGGAAGTCGTTCCCTACAAGAACATCGACAAGGCCTACGCCGACGGCGAGCAGACGGTCGTGCTGACCGACGAGGACCTCGCCTCGCTGCCGGCCGAGCGCAGCCACGAGATCGACGTCGTGGAGTTCGTGCCGGCCGACCAGATCGACGTGCTGCGTCTCGGGTCGCCCTACTTCCTCGAGCCGGAGGAGCGGGCCCTCAAGCCCTACACGCTGCTGCGCCGCGCCCTGGAGGACACGGAGCGCACCGCGATCGTGACCTTCGCGCTGCGTCAGCGCACCCGGCTCGGCGCGCTGCGGGTGCGCGACGACGTGCTCGTGCTGCAGACGCTGCTGTGGGACGACGAGGTCCGGGCGGCCGACTTCCCGGTGCTGGAGAACACCGCGAAGATCACGCAGAAGGAGCTCGACATGGCCGGCCAGCTGATCGAGTCCCTCGCCGGCGACTTCGACGCGTCGCAGTTCACCGACGACTACCAGGAGCAGCTGCGCACCCTCATCGAGGCGAAGAAGAAGGCCGGCGACACGATCGACACCGAGGCCACCTTCGGACCCCAGGAGGAGGAGGGCGGCGAGGTCGTCGACCTCATGGAGGCGCTGCGCCGCAGCGTCGAGGCGAAGAAGGAGGCCGCCGGATCGGCCAAGAAGGCCGCCAAGAAGGCCCCGAAGAAGAAGTCGAGCGCCTGACTCAGTCCGCCGCGCCCGGGTAGTCCGTCATCGGGCTGCGACGGTTCGCCACGACCCAGCCGGCGATCTCGTGCAGCTTCTGGTTGTGGTGCTGCGAGTAGCGCCGCAGCACCTCGAACGCCCGGTCGGGGTCGATGTCGAACCGCTCCATGAGGATGCCCTGCGCCTGACCGATGACCTTGCGCGCGTCGATCGCGATCGTGAGGCCCTGCTCGTGGTGGGCGTTCGCGAGGGCGACGGAGGCATGCCGCGCGAAGATCAGCGCGGTGGCCAGGTCGTCGCCGTCGAACGCGTCGGGGCGCTCGGCGTACAGGTTCAGTGCTCCGTACCGGCGGTCCTTCGTCTCCAGCAGGACGCTCATCGCGCTGCGGATGCCGTAGTCGGCGACGGCCGGTCCCCAGCGCGGCCACCGCGAGTCGACCCCGATGTCCGGGGACACGTAGCTGCCACCGGACTCGATGGCGTCGAGGCACGGGCCCTCGTCGAGCTCGCGCTGCAGCTCGTGGGAGCGGATGACGCGCTCGCTGGAGGACGCCGCCGTCTCGATCCGGCTGCGGCTGTGGATCAGCAGGATGCCCGCGTCGTCACAGGCGGCCGCGACCTGGGCGTACTCGGCGATCAGCTCGACCGTTTGTTCCGTCGTGTCCTGGTCGTGCAGTTCGAGGGCGACCTCGGAGAAGAAGTCGGGCACGGACACAGGGGCTCCTTCACAATGACGGAAGTACATCGTACGAGTCAGGAGGCATTCGATGGCACGTTCGGCGCAGACCGTTGCCATCGATGGTCGTCTCCTGCGACTGACCAATCCCGACAAGGTCATGTACCCGGCGACGGGCACGACCAAGGCCGACGTGATCGCATACTACGTCGCCGTGGCGCCCTGGCTGCTGCCGCACATCGCCGGGCGTCCCGTCACGCGCAAGCGATGGGTCGACGGCACCGGTCCGGACGCCCAGGTGTTCTTCGAGAAGAACCTGCCCGACTCGGCCCCCGACTGGATCCGCCGGGTGCGCGTCAAGCACCGCTCCCACGCCAACGACTACCCCGTGGTGGAGTCGGTCGCGGACCTGGCCTGGCTCGGGCAGGTCGCGGCACTCGAGCTGCACGTGCCGCAGTGGCGCGTCGACGCCACGGGCGTGCCGCAGCATCCCGACCGGTTCGTGCTCGATCTCGACCCGGGGCCCGGCGTGGGCCTGCCGGAGTGCGTGGAGGTCGCGCAGGCGGCCCGCGCGCTGCTGGCCGACGTGGGACTGGAGTGCGTGCCGGTCACGAGCGGCAGCAAGGGCATTCACCTCTACGCGCACCTGGAGGGTCAGCACGACTCCGACTACGTCAACGCGTTCGCCAAGCAGGTCGCCCAGGCGCTGGAGGCCCAGCTGCCCGATCTCGTCGTCAGCCAGATGGCCAAGGCCCAGCGCAAGGACCGGGTGTTCGTCGACTGGAGTCAGAACAACGGCAACAAGACGACGATCTCCCCGTACGCGTTGCGGGGCCGCGAGCACCCGACGGTCGCGGTGCCGCGGACGTGGGACGAGCTCGACGACGACCTGCGCCACCTGACGATCGACGAGGTTCCGGCGCGACTGGCCGAGGTCGGCGACCCGATGGCCTCGCTCGCGCCACCGGCGCAGGACCGGCTCGCGACGTACCGCGCGATGCGCGACGCCGGCCGGACCCCCGAGCCGGTGCCGGACTCCGTCGTCCGAGGGCGCACGGGCGACCCGACGTTCGTCATCCAGGAGCACCACGCGCGCCGGCTGCACTGGGACTTCCGGCTCGAGCGCGACGGCGTGCTCGTCTCGTGGGCGCTGCCGAAGGGCGTGCCGGACTCACCCGAGGCGAACCACCTGGCGGTGCAGACCGAGGACCATCCGCTCGAGTACGGCACGTTCGCCGGCACGATCCCGAAGGGCGAGTACGGGGCCGGCGTGGTCACGATCTGGGACCACGGACACTACGAGCTCGAGAAGTGGAACGACCACGAGGTGATCGCGACGCTGCACGGCTCCGAGGGCGGCGGGCTCACGGTCCCACGGCGACTCGCGCTCATCAAGACCGGCGAGAACTGGCTGATCCACCTCATGAAGGACCAGTCGGCGCCGGCCGAGGCGGCCGGTGGCGGCCGGGCGGGCTTCGTGCCCCCGATGCTGGCCGTGCAGGCGGGCACGCGGGATGCCTCCGGCGACGGCTGGGCCTACGAGATGAAGTGGGACGGCATCCGGTGCGTCGCGGTCGTGCACGGCGACACGGTGCGGCTCTTCTCGCGCAACCACAACGACGTCAGCGCCCAGTACCCCGAGGTCGTCGAGGCGCTCGGCGGGCTCGGTCTCGATGCGGTGCTCGACGGTGAGATCGCCGCGTTCGACGAGCGGGGCGTCCCGAGCTTCGGGCGGCTGCAGCAGCGCATGGGCGTGGCCAAGGCGCAGGAGGTGGCGCGGCTGCGCGCGGCAGTGCCGGTGCGCTACCTCGCATTCGACCTGCTCGAGCTCGACGGCGACTCGCGGCGCGACGGGACCTACGACGAGCGGCGGAACGCACTCGAGTCGCTCGACCTCGGCGACGACGTCGTGCAGGTCCCGCCCGCCCACGGCGGACCACTGGATGAGGCCGTCGCCCTGAGCCGGCGGCACAAGCTGGAGGGCATCGTCGCCAAGCGGCGCTCCGCGCGTTACCGGCCGGGTGCGCGCTCGACCGACTGGCTCAAGCTCAAGAACCAGGCCGTGCAGGAGGTCGTGATCGGGGGCTGGCGGCCGATCAGCGGGGGTCGCGGCGTCGGTGCGTTGCTGGTCGGCGTGCCCGTCGAGGGGGGCCTGCGCTATCTCGGCCGCGTCGGGACCGGCTTCTCCGAGGCCGACCGCGAGCGCTTGCGAGCGCACCTGGCGAGCCTCGAGCGCAAGACCTCGCCGTTCGTCGACGACGTCGAGCGCGCCGCGGCCGACGGTGCGACGTGGGTGACCCCGAAGGTCGTGGGTGAGGTCGTCTTCGGCGACTGGTCCGCGAACGGTCACCTGCGGCATGCGAGCTGGCGGGGCCTGCGCCCGGACAAGTCGGCCGGCGAGGTGGTCGTCGAGGATGCGGCCGGGGTGCGTTCGGCCCCCTCGTGAGTCACGATGGAAGTCCGACGACAGCGAAGGAGTCATCGTGTCCAGGAAGACCGTGAAGGAGCAGATCGACGCCGTCGTCGAGCAGCTGCCGGACAAGGCCGAACTGCTCGACCTCAAGGATCAGTTGATCGAGAAGCTGCCCGACAAGGACGAGTGGCTGGCCCTGCGCGACGAGCTCATCGAGCGACTGCCGGACAAGGAAGAGCTGAAGCAGGTCCGCGACGGGCTGGTCGACAAGCTGCCCGCCGAGGTGAGCGACAAGCTGCCGGTCGAGACGAAGAAGGCCAAGCGCTTCGCGACGGCCAAGAAGGTGGCCCTCGTCGGCGCCGTGACCGCCGGCACCGCCGGAGCGATCGCGTTCGTGCGGGCCAAGATGTCCGACCAGCCGACCTACACCGCCTCGACGTGGACGGATCCGACGAGCCCGACGCCGGGCACGACGACGCCGGGTGCGACCCCGCCGGGAGGCACGCCGCCCGCTGCGTGACCCAGACGTACGAAGGCCCCGGGAGTCCCGGGGCCTTCGTCGTGCTCGGACTCAGTGCTTGAAGGCGTCCTTGACGTTCTCGCCAGCCTGCTTGAGGTCCGACTTCGCCTGGTCGGTCTTGCCCTCGGCCTCGAGCTGCTCGTCGTCGGTCGCCTTGCCGGTGGCCTCCTTGGCCTTGCCCTTGGCGTCTTCGGCAGCGTTCTTGATCTTGTCGTCGAGTCCCATGTCCCGACCCCCTTCTCGTGGATTGGTTCGTCCTCTCCATGCGAACACGGGCATGCGGTCGGCGCATCTGGGGCGGCCGGGTAAAGTAATTGAAGACTCAATCATCTAGGAGCGTCACGTGTCGAAGCCCGTCCTGCAGGTCCTCATCGCCAGCACCCGTCCCGGCCGCATCGGCCCCACCGTGGCCGAGTGGTTCGCGGACCTGGCGCGCCAGCACGACGGCTTCGAGGTCGAGCTCGTCGACCTCGCGGGCCTCGACCTGCCGATGATGGACGAGCCAAACCACCCGCGGCTGCGTCAGTACACGCACGAGCACACGAAGCGCTGGAGCGCGACCGTCGAGCGTGCCGATGCGTTCGTGTTCGTGATGCCCGAGTACAACCACGGCTACACCGCGCCGCTGAAGAACGCGATCGACTACCTGCACGAGGAGTGGCGGCGCAAGCCGATCTCGTTCGTCAGCTACGGCGGCATCTCCTCGGGACTGCGCGCCGTCCAGCAGGTCAAGCAGGTCGTGGCGGCCCTCGGGATGATGCCGACCCAGGCCGCTGTCCCGATCCCGTTCGTCGCCCAGTTCGTCGAGGACGGCGTCTTCACACCCAACGAGGTCATGGCCGGCGGCGCAAAGGCCACCCTCGACGAGCTGCTCGAGCTGCACGAGGTTCTGTCGGCCTCGCGCTGAATTCGCCGCGGGTACGACGACGGCGGGGCCCACCAGAGGTGGACCCCGCCGTACGTGTGGCGACTACTTGACCTTGAGGTTCGAGGACGAGCTCCACGCGCCGTGCGCGTAGTCGCTGCCGACGAACTTCGTCGTGACCTTGTGGTTGCCCTTCGCGACCTTGCCGAGCGACACCGTGGTCGTGCCGGACGAGCCGACGTCGACGGTGCGGACCTTCTTGCCGTCGAGGTACACCGCGACATCACCGCCGCGCACCGAGCCGGTCGACTTCACCGCGACCTTGACGGAGACCTTCTTGCCCTTGGCCACCTTGGCCGGGACCGACTGCGTGACCTTCGTCGGCGCCTTGTTCACCCACACCTGGACGGTGTTGGTCGAGGTCGCGCCGTGGGCGTCGGTCGCGGTGTACGTGACCTTCTTGGTGCCCACGAAGTCGCGCGGGACGGAGACCTTCATCGTCGAGCCGGAGATGCTCGCGCCCGGGGTGCTCGTGCGGTACGTGATCGCATCGCCGTCGACGTCGGTCGCGCCCAGCTTGAACGCCGGGGTGGAGCCCGCGACCGAGCGGACGTTCAGGCCGGGGGCGACCGGGGCGTGGTTCGCGACGAACCGGTACTTCTTCGCACCGACGGTCATGTCGGAGATGCGCACGTCGCCCTTGACGCCCGAGCCGAGCGACCAGCCGGCCGACAGCACCTGCGCCTGCGGGAACGCCTGGCGCCACTGCCACAGCGTGCCGTGGTTCTCGGAGCCGAAGCCGCCGACGTGCGACGGGGCGCCGTCCTTGACGAACGGCTGGGCCTCGCTGACCCACCAGTCGTCGCCGTAGACGCCGGGCTCACCGACGAGGATGCCGTCGGCCACGCCGTCGCCGTCGAAGTCGGTGACCAGCTGCATGCCCGGGGCGACCTCGCCATCGAGGACCGACATGGTCCAGCTCGGCTCGCCGACCTCGTCCAGCGGCGTGTCGACCTTGAAGTAGCCGGCGGCCTTGGACTGCGAGGAGTTGTCCTCGGTCCAGACGTTCACGCCGCGGGACGAGAAGTCGTTGTGGCCCTTGGTGCGGGTCTTGGACATGTCCATGCTCGTGCTGGGCACGGTGACCGTCGACCGCTCCGCCTTGACGAAGGTGTACGTCGTGTCGCCGAGCTCGAGGCTCTCGATCGTGCCCGAGCCCTCGAGCCCGGAGCCGAGCGACCAGCCGGTCTGGACGATCTCGGCGTCGGGGAATGCCTCGCGCCACTGGTCGAGCGAGCCGCTCCACTCGGAGCCGCCGCCGCCCTCGCTGGGCGCCGCGTCGGAGAACTCGTCCGAGACGGGGTTCTCGTCGATCGTCTTGGCCGGCATCCACCAGTCGCCGTCGTAGACGGGCTCGCCGACCAGGGTGGCGTCGACCGAGCCGTCGCCGTCGAGATCGGTCACGAGCTGGAGGCCGGGCTCGGTGGTGTCCGTCGTGGTCGTCCAGTCCAGACTCGGCTCACCGGCATCCTCGAGGGGGACGTCGACGCCGAAGTAGCCGGCCGCCTTGGACTGCGAGGAGTTGTCCTCGGTCCAGATGGAGACGCCGCCGGTGGGCAGGAACTCATGGTGGCCCTTGGCGCGCGAGTGCTCGAGATTGACCTGCAGGTCGTTGATGACCTCGGTCGAGGCGGCCTGGGCGGGCGTGGCGAACGCGAGCGCCGAAGCCGACAGACCTGCGAGCACGGCGCTGGCAACGATCCGGCGCATGGCGGGACGGGATGTGTAGGCCTGGCTCGCGATCGACCTGCTGGCGAGGAGCTTGTTCGTGTTCACGTGGGTTCTTTCGTGGTGTGGAGGAATGTGTACCTCTCCACGATCGGGCCGCATCGGGGCCCCGGCGCCCCGCAGGACGGACCTACGGGTCCCTCCCGGGCGGGTTGCGTACACGGCCCGCGGCACTACGGGACGAGACGCTGCCCGGTCAGGGCCGGACGAAGGCCGGACGGCACGGGCCCGAACGGCGATAGTGTCAGGTCATGGTCGGCCGGATCGATCGCGAGGGCGTGTTCGCCCCGCTCGTGGACGAGGTCGTCGCCTGCGTCGGCGACGGTCTGAGCGTCCACCTGGTCGGGCTGCACGGCTCGGGGCGCACCGAGCTCCTCGACCTGGTCGCCGACCGCCTCGACGACGACGGCGCGTCGGTCGTGCGGCTGTCCGGGAATGCGGCGTGGCAGCACGAACCGTTCGCCCCCCTGATCGCGAAGGGGATCGGTGCGGCACCCGCGCCCCGGCGGTCGGCCGGCGAGATGGCCGCCGTCCTCGCCGAGCGGCTGCGCGGCGGCGTGGTGGTGCTCGTCGACGACGCCGACGACCTCGACACCGCCACGGTCGGCGCACTGCTGGGCGTCGCCCGGGACGCAGGGCTGACGGCCGTGACGTCGAGCCGTCCGCAGCTGCCCATGCGCCGCGACTCCCTGATGCTCGGACTCACGCCGGCCGCGCGCCTGCGGATGCCCATCCTGGACTTCGATGCGGTGCACGGCGTGTGCCGGGACGTGCTCGGTGGGCCGGTCGACACCGGCACGGTGTCCAGGATCGCGATGAAGTCCGGCGGTCTGCACGGGCTGGTGCGAGCCATCGCGACGGTGGGCCGGCGGTCCGGCACGCTGCGCCTCGAGGACGGGGTGTGGTTCGCAACGGGCGACCTGTGGTCCGAGCACCTTGCCTCGGCGGTCACGCCCTACCTCGCCGGCAGCGACGACCAGGTGTGGGCGGGGGCGACGACCCTGGCGTTGAGTGGACCGCTACCGCTGGAGGACGCCGAGAAGCTGATCGACCGGACGCTCCTGGACCGGCTCTTCACGTCCGGCGTGGTGCATCACGCCGAACCGGAGGGAGTGGTCGGGCTCTTCCCGCCCCTGCTGACGGAGTTCCTGCGTCGCGAGGGCTCACCGTTCGGGCTCGCCCACGCCGAGGAGGTCACGGGCCACCCGCGCCGTCCGGCGCAGGACTCCGGCGGTGGCTGGTTCGATGCCGGGCGCGCGGCGGGGATGGACGGCGCGGTCCTCAACCAGATGGTCCTGCGCCAGGCCGAGGACGACGCGGAGCGCACCCGCACGATGTGGGAGCTGCATCCGACGCCGGCGTCGGCACTGGAGCACCTGATCGCGCTGCGCGTGGTCGGCGCACCCGTTTCGGCGATCCTCGACGTCGCCGATCGCACCCCGTTGGACGCGGAGTCGGAGGACGCCGCCACGGTGGTCGCCTGGCTGGCCTACTGGCGCGCGATCGACCAGGCCGACCTGGCGGGCGCGCTCGAGTTGCTCGACGGGCACGAGTCGACTCACCCGGACGCCATCGCCCTGCTGCGTGCCGCGCGGGACCGCCTCACGTACCTGTGCGAACGCGTCCCCGCCGATCCGGAGGAGGTGCAGCGAGAGGCCGAGCGCCTGCCGGAGGGGAGCCCCGCGCGGGAGGTGCTCGTGGGCCTGCACGCCGAGCTCCTGATCAGCGCAGGCGACGTGGACCGCGCGAGAGCCGTCCTGGCGTCCTTCCGGCCCCAGCACCGGCTCTTCCTCATCAACGCCAGCGTGCTCAAGGGGCTCGCCGCAGTCCTCGACGGCGACCTCGAGGGAGGCATCGCGCACGCCCGCGAGCAGTTCGACATGGCCCGGGGCCACCCCGCGCCGGCGACGGCACAGGCGCACGCCTACATCGCTGTCCTCGGACTGGCGATCGCCGGCCGCCTGGCCGAGGCCTCCCACCTGCTGTTCCAGACGCTCTCGCTGGCCACGATCGCCTCGTTCCGCGACGTCTACCACACCGGGATCCTCGGCATCGGCGCCGAGATCGCGGTCGGCCAGGGCCGGCCCGAGTACGCCCGGGCGCTCGCGGCGCAGGCCGCGGCGACGGACACGGGCGCGGGTCCGTATCCCGGCATGGACCTCGGTGCGTTCGCCGCGTTGCTCCCCGGCTCCAGTATCGAGATTCGCGCCGACCTGTGGGATCGCGCCCACGACCGGCTGGACCGCGGCTACCTGCCGGGTGCGCTGTTCCTCGCGGCGCGGGCGGCCGAACTGAGCCCCGATGCGGAGCGGGCACGCACCTTCGCGGACCGGGCCGCGCCGGCGCACAGCCGACTGCTGCGGACCATCGGGAGCTACGTGCAGGCCGTCACGACCGACGACGAGGAGGCACTCGCCGTGGTCGCGAGCGAGTTCGCCGCGTTCGGCGCCGGGGTGTTCGCAGTCCGGGCGCAGGTCAGTCGCGCGCTCGTGCTGCGTCGTCGCGGCGAGTCCGGGCGTGCGGCGCGGGTCGCCGACGATGCGTGGCGCGCCTCGACCGCCGCCGGCTACGACCGGGCGGGACTGTTCGAGCGTCTCCGCGACGACGTCGACCTCTCCCCGCGCGAGCAGGAGATCCTCTTCCTGCTCGCCAGCGACAACACGACCGGCGACATCGCTCGGATCCTGCAGTTGAGCCTGCGGACCGCGGAGACGCACGTGCGCAACATCGGGCTCAAGGTCGGGGTGAGTGGGCGCGCCGCCCTCGCCCGCGCCGGCAGCACGTGGTTGCGCGAGCCGCACTAGACGTCCGGAGCCCGGTCGCGTGTCGTCGCACCCGGACAGGCGCTCGCTCGGATCAGCTCGCCTGCAGGACGGCCCACGCGATGAGCTTGTCCAGCCGACGGACGTCGATCTTCTTGTCGAGCTTGATCTTGATGTGACCCGCTCGGGTCCACATCTCCAGTTCGGCGTTGTGGTCCAGGAATCCACCGGCGTTCTCCGACGACCACATGGTGATGCTGCTGTACGGCAGCGAGTAGATCTCGACCTTCTTGCCCGTCATTCCCTGGGCGTCGCGGACGATCAGTCGCTTCGTCGTGAACACGGCGGAGTCCCGAAACGTCTTGAATGCCGCGACGGCCTGCTCGCCGTCGAGGAGGACATCGGTGACGTCGTCGGGGATCGGGATCTCCTGGATCAGGGTCCAGGCGGTGATGGGGGCGATCTCCATCCGGAGAGGTTCCCACGTGAGGACCGGCCTGTCCTCGAAATGGCGGGAGGCGAGAGGAACGAGAAGACCCCCGGCCGACGTGGTGGTCGACCGGGGGTCTGAAGCGCGCCCGAAGGGATTCGAACCCCTAACCTTCTGATCCGTAGTCAGATGCTCTATCCGTTGAGCTACGGGCGCACGCCCTCGCGGGCCTCGACGAGTCTAACGTGCCGGGGCCAGTGAAAGAAAATCGGGGGATCCGAGGAGTTCGGGACCGATGCCCGTACGTTGGAGTCCATGTCCGACGTGCCCCGAGTCCCGATGCGGCGCGACGCGGTCGCGAACCGGGAGCGGATCCTCGAGACGGCGGAGGTGTACTTCGCCGAGAACGGGGTGGACGCTCCCTTGCAGGGCCTCGCTCAGGCCGCCAAGGTCGGCGCGGGAACGCTCTACCGGAACTTCGCGTCCCACGAGGACATCGTCCGCGCCCTGTACGAGCGCGTGGTGGTCCGATTCGACCGGATCGCGGACCGGGCGCTGGCGGAGCCGACCGGCTGGGGCGCCCTCGAACGGGTCCTGCGCGAGAGCGTGCCGATCCTGATCGAGAGCCCGTTGACGGCCGAGATCATGCGGCGACAGGCGACGAGCAATCCGGACTACCGACCGAGCGAGCGCTGGTTCGGCCCGATCGCGCAGATCGTGGAGCGGGCGAAGGCGGAGGGGTCGGCCCGACCGGACCTCGAACCGGCTGATCTTGCGGCGACGCCGTTCGTGCTCGGCGCGATGCACAACTTCGCCCCGGAGAACCGATCGGGGGTCGCCCGGCGGATGGCGGCGCTGCTGCTGGACGGGATGAGGGCCCACCCGCACCCGCCCTCGGAGCTGCCCGAGGTGCCGTCGACGTTCATGGTTCCCCCGTCGAAGTCGACCTGATTCGGCATCTCCGAGGGGTGGCCGGTATCCTGAACCGGTTGTCTTGGAGATGTCGCATAGTGGCCTAGTGCGCCCGCCTGCTAAGCGGGTTGAGGTTTAAACCTCTCGCGGGTTCAAATCCCGCCATCTCCGCCACCCAAGCCCGGGGAACAGGTGAGCCTGTTCCCCGGGTTTCGTTGTTGGTGAGGCAGGGCCAGCCACGGCGGAGCTCGCTCCGCCCGCCCGGGCACGTGAGCCTGTTCCCCGGGTTTCGTTGTTGGTGGGGCGAGCCTGGTCCCGCGTCAGCCCGCTGGATCGAACCGCTCGTACCCGTTCGCGGTGTTGAGCCGGTCGTAGACCTCGCGCACGAGCGCGGGTCGCTGCGTGCGCTCGATGAGCGAGAGCGGGAACGCGGTGGTGGTGCCGTCCGCGTCGGTGAAGCGCAGCAGGCCGTCGGCGACGGCCACGTCCTCGATCGACGCCCACGTGCCGTCGCCGTGGCGGCCGCGGGCCCGGTAGCCGGCCGGGTCGAGCGTCAGCACGACCGGCGGCCTGAGGTTGGCCACGGCGGCGACGAGCAGCGCGATGATCGCGACCGCCGTCGCGATGACGGCCGTCGTGGTGCCGGCATCACCGTGGCCTGCGGTCAGGAAGGCGAGGACGACCGCGACGGCGGCGACGATGAAGCACACGCCGGCGAGCACCATGAGGTGCGCCCGATCGAGTCGGTAACGAGTCACGCAGAGGGGGCGGGATTCGAACCCGCGGCTGACATCGCTGCCAGCGACCGCTTTCAAGGCGGTTCCGATCGGCCACTCCGGCACCCCTCCAGGGCCGCCACCGAGGCGACGGCACTCCAGAGATTCTCGCACCCGCTACTTCAGCGGTGCGAGCCGCTTCGGTTCGGTGCGGGTGGGACGCTGCACGGCGCGGGCGGCACGCTTGGTCCGCGGCGCCATGACGAAGAGCCGCGCGACCAGTCCGATCGCGAGGCCGAGGATCGCGCTGTAGAGCGTCGACAGCGCGAAGTACGTGGGGTACGCGCCCGGGTCGATGAGCGAGACCGACACGATCACGGTGCCGACGACGGCGAGCACGCACACCCACCAGCCCTCGCGGTAGCGCGAGCGCATCGACGTGCCGACGATGAGCGCCGGGAAGCCGATCAGGAACTCGTACGGCCGCGGCACGCCACCGGTGTTCTGGCGCATCCACACGATCGTGTCGTCGATCAGGTCCTTGAGGGCGGTCGAGCCGTACGTGCGGACGATGCTGCCGTAGAAGAACAGCCCGACCGCGATCACCGCGACGATGACGAGCAGCTTGAGGTGGCCGCGGCCGAGACCGTGCAGGCCCGAGCCGAGCCGCCACACGATCGAGATCGCGAGGGTGACGGCGACGGCCATCACGATGAGGCCGAACGGCTGCACGTCGACCTTCGCGTTCCAGGCGGCGACGCCGACGGTGCCGCTCAGCGCGAGCACGAGCATGACGACGTACTCCCGCAGCACCTGCAGGAGGTTCCGCGCAGGCCGCGTGAACATGACCGAGGTGACCGCGGCCAGGACGGCGGTGGTGCCGGCCGCCGACGCGAGCAGGCTGTTCATGTCACTGACCAGGGCCGTGAACGACAGCAGTGCCGTGAGGCTGACCCAGATCCGCATGTGTCCGCCGGTGCGGTGCGTGAGGATCAGCGAGAAGACGACGACCAGGACGGCCGCGGACGGCCGCCACACCCATGAGGGCGCACCGACGTCGACGATCGCGGTGGCGGCGCCGGCCGTGCTGATCAGCCACAGGACGAACGTGCCGACCTGGAGGGCGCGAGCGAACCCCACGGACGCGACGCGAGGCTCGCGTGTCGCCACCTCGTAGGGCGTGGGGACCGACGTGTCGAGGCGTCGTCGGCCCGGCTGCGTCGTGGTCACGTCGTCGAGATCCTCCGGTTGGCGAGCGAGGGGTTGACCTCGCGTGAGCGCCGCACGGTGTCCACCGCAAGGTCTGCGGTGACCACCTCGTTCCCCCCGGCGGCCTCGTCAACGATAGTTCCCCACGGATCGGCAACCAAGGTGTGACCGGTGTAGCGCTCGCCTCCCTGGTCCGCGGCGGCCACCCACACGGTGTTCTCGATCGCGCGCGCGGCCAGCAGCGTGCGCCAGTGGTCGACCTTGCGCTCACCGGCCACCCACGCGGCCGGCACGACGAACGCCTCGGCCCCACGGTCGACCAGCATCCGCGCGAATTCGGGGAACCGCAGGTCGTAGCACGTCATCAGACCGACGCTCACATCGCCGATCGGCAGGACGACGGGCGCGATGTCGCCGGCGCGCAGCCGGTCGGACTCGCGGTAGCCGAACGAGTCGTAGAGGTGCACCTTGCGGTACCTGGTGACGAGGTCGCCGTCGGGGCCGACCACCACGAGCGTGTTGTAGGGCAGGCCGTCGGTCCGCTCGAACATCCCCGCGACGATCGTCGAGCCGAGCCGTCGGGCCTGCTCCGAGATCAGACCGACGAACGGTCCGTCGAGCGACTCGGCGATGGCGGCCAGGTCGTGGTCGGCGGAGCCGAAGTCGTGCATCGTCGCCTCGGGCAGCACGACGAGGTCACTGCCGTCGACGGCGGCGAGCCGGTCGGAGACCAGATCCCGGTTGGCGGCCGAGTCGATCCCCGAGGCCAGTTGTACGAGTGTCACGCGCATGACTCCAGTGTGGCCGGTCACTACCGTGGACTCCATGCGCGCAATCGTCGTCCGTGAGCCCGGTGGCCCCGAGAACCTCGTGATCGGCGAGGTCCCCGACCTCGTCCCGGGCCCGGGCGAGGTGCTCATCGCGGTGGCCGCGGCGGGTGTCAACCGCGCGGACCTGCTGCAACGCCAGGGCTTCTACCCGCCGCCGCCGGGCACGACGGATGTCCTGGGCCTCGAGTGCTCGGGCATCGTCGAGGCGGTCGGCGAGGGCGTCACGTCCCCGCAGGTGGGCGACGAGGTGTGCGCGCTGCTCTCCGGAGGCGGGTATGCCGAGCAGGTCGTGGTCCCGGCCGGCCAGACCGCCCCGGTCCCCCAGGGCACCTCGCTGCTGGACGCGGCGGCGATCCCCGAGACGTTCGCGACCGTCTGGTCGAACGTGTTCATGACGGCAGGGCTCCAACCCGGCGAGACCCTGCTCGTCCACGGTGGGACGAGCGGCATCGGCACCACCGCGATCCAGCTGGCGAAGGCCTACGGCGCCAAGGTCGTCACGACCGTCGGCAGCGCGGAGAAGGCCGAGGCGGCACGCGAGCTGGGTGCCGACGCGGTGGTGAACTACCGCGAGGAGGACTTCGTCGAGGTGACCCGCGCTGCCGGCGGTGCCGACGTGATCCTCGACATCATCGGCGCGAAGTACCTGTCGCAGAACCTCGCGGCGCTCGCCCGCGGCGGTCGCATCGTCGTGATCGGCCTGCAGGGCGGCACGAAGGGCGAGCTGGACCTCGGGACGCTGCTCGCGAAGCAGGGGACGATCGCCGCGACCTCGCTGCGCTTCCGTCCGTCCCAGGAGAAGGCCGCGATCATGGCCGCGTTGGTCGATCGGGTGTGGCCGCTCATCGAGGCCGACGAGATCCGTCCGATCCTCCACGAGGTCATCGCGCTCGCCGACGCGGCCGACGCGCATCGCGTCCTCGAGGCGTCCACCCACGTCGGCAAGGTCGTCCTCGAGGTCGGGTCCTAGGGTGGACGACATGAGCGACGAGCGGATCATCGACCAGCAGGGCGACCCCGTCGACGCGGGCTCGGAGCGCACGGCGCTGACCGACCTCGTCGAGCAGCCCGCGAAGGTCATGCGCATCGGCGGGATGATCCGCCAGCTGCTGGACGAGGTGAAGGCCGCTCCACTCGACGAGGCGAGCCGGTCGCGGCTGCGCGACATCTACGTCCAGTCGATCGACGAGCTCAAGGACGGTCTGGCCCCCGAGCTCGTCGACGAGCTGGAGCGGCTCAGCCTGCCGTTCGACTCCGCCGCGCCGAGCGAGGCCGAGCTGCGCGTCGCGCAGGCCCAGCTCGTCGGATGGCTCGAAGGGCTGTTCCACGGCATCCAGGCGGCGCTCTACGCCCAGCAGGTCCAGGCGCAGAGTCAGTTGCAGAACATGAGGCTGGCGCTGCCGGGTTCGCCCGGACGTGACGAATCAGACGCGGGGGAACGCGCCACACCCGCCGAGGCCGGGGGGATGTACCTCTAGGCTGGAGTCACCAGGGACTGCTCGTCCCGGGAAGTACGAGGTGATGGCAATGACGCCGACACTCCCGCCGTGCGCGATCACGCCGGCGATGTACCAGGACGAGGTCCTGCTCACACCCCCGTCGCGGCGCGACGTGAGCGCCGACGCATGGCGGGACTACCAGGGCAAACGCGCGGCCGCGCACCGTCGTTGCGCCGGCTGTGCCGTCTTCGACGCCTGTCTGTATCGGGCGGTCGTCGACGTCGACGTGACGGGCTTCCTCGCCTGCACGAGCGAGGCCGAGCGCCGTCGCCTGCGTCGCGACCTCGGTATCGAGGTGCAGCTCGACAGCAGCCCCTACGGCACGGCGCGCGTCGGTGGTGGTCCGGTGGACCACGCCGAGGTGATCGGCATGCGCAAGGCGCACCCGGACGAGACGTGCCGGCAGTTGGCCGACCGCCTGGGCTGCTCGACCTCGACGGTCAAGCGGCACCTGCGGCAGGAGCGCGAGGGTCGCGCCCGCGCCGCCGTGGTCGCGATGGAGAAGCCGACGGTGGGCGAGGTGCTCGACGCCTTCGACCGGCTCGACACCGCGCGTCGCGTCTGACCCTCAGAACCGCCGGTCTACCTGGACGCGCTCGGGCGTGTGCAGGCGCACCATCGTGCGGCCGACCGTGGCCGGGACCGAGCTGCGGGTCAGCAGGGACACCCCGATCATGAGTCCGAAGCCGGTCGGCACCGACCAGATCGCCGGCTGACCCATGAGCGTGGCCCACCACCCGTGGACGTCGGCCGCGAGCGTGACGAACGGCGCCGTCGCGGCGCACACGCCACCGCCCACGAGGCCGGCGATCGCGCCCGCGGACGTCAGGCCGCGCCACCAGATCCCGAGCACGAGCAGCGGACAGAACGTCGATGCGGCCAGCGCGAACGCGAACACGACGGAGTTGGCGACCGGGATCGGCTCGGCGACGAAGGCCAGCAGGAGCGGGACGAGCACGCAGAACGCCGCCGCGATCCGCAGCGCCGCGATCGACGAGAGCCGCCCCCGCCACGGCCCGTGGTCGCTCAGTCCCTGTCCCACGACGCCGGCGACGGCCATCGTGACGCCGGACGAGGTCGACAGGAAGGCGGCGAACGCGCCCGCGGTGATGAGCGCCGTCAGGAACTCCGCGAGAGTCCCCGAGAACACCCGGCTGGGCAGCTCGAGGGCGACGGTGTCGGCGCGGCCCGAGGCGACGAGGTCGGAGGCGTAGACCCGGCCGAGGACGCCGTAGAACGTCGGCAGCAGGTAGAAGCCGGAGATCAGCACGAGGACGATCAGCGTCGTGCGCCGCGCCGCGTGGCCGTCGGGATTGGTGTAGAACCGCACGACGACATGGGGCAGCCCCATCGTCCCCAGGAACGTCGCGACGATCACGGCGTAGGTCGTGTAGATGCTCTGGGCGCTGCCGTCGCCGAGCGGGGCGAGCCACGCGTCGGGCGCGTTCACGGGCGGCTTGCCGTCGTTCGACCACGCGAGCAGCAGGAACACGAGCGGGATCAGCAGCGCCGTCAGCTTGAGCCAGTACTGGAAGGCCTGCACGAACGTGATCGAGCGCATCCCGCCGAGCATGACGTTGATCGTGACGATCGCGGCCACGAGCACCGTGCCGACCCAGCGCGGCGAGCCCAGGACGGTCTGCAGCGTCAGGCCCGCGCCCTGGAACTGCGGCAGCAGGTAGAGCCAGCCGATCGCGACGACGAGTCCCGTCGAGACGCGTCGGACCGCGAGCGACTGGAGCCGGACCTGCGCGAAGTCCGGGATCGTGTAGGCGCCCGACCGGCGCAGCGGGGCCGCGACGAAGACGAGCAGCAGCAGGTAGCCGGCCGTCCAGCCGATCGGGTACCAGAGCATGTCGGCGCCGTTGATCAGCAGCAGCCCGGCGATGCCCAGGAACGACGCGGCGGACAGGTACTCGCCGCTGATCGCCGAGCCGTTGAGGGCCGGGGACACCGACCGGGAGGCGACGTAGAAGTCGCTCGTCGTCCGACTGAGCCGCAGTCCGAACGCACCGATCGCGACCGTCGCGATCGAGACGAGGGCGACGGCGACGATGCCCCACGTGGGGCTCACGGCGCCCGCTCACCCAGGGCCGGCTCGACCAGCTGGGCGAAGAGCCGCTCGGCCCGCTCGGCATGGCGGACGTAGAGCCAGCCCAGCACGATCACGTCGACGTACACCCCCGCGCCGAGGATGAGCCACGGCAGCGGGACGCCCGCGAGGCGGTGGTCGTTGAGGCCCGGCATCCACAGGAAGACGAGCGGCAGGCTCACGACGGTCAGCAGCAGCGTGATCGCGACCGTGAGGGCCGCGCGCAGCTGGGACCGTATGAGCGACTGCATGTAGACCTCGCCGACGCCGGTCGCCTCGTCGATCTCCTGGCCGACGCTGCTGCGGACGTGCGCCGGCGCGTGGGACAGCGGACTCGTGATCCGGACCCGGCCCTGCACGGGCTCCTCGGGCGAGGAGGTCACGGGGTGCGCTCGCCGATCAGCTCGCGCAGGGCCCGTGTGTGCCGCCGCGCCACCGGCAGCTCGGTCGTGCTGCCGCCCGGGGCGGGCACGATGATGCTCGCGCGGCCGGCCACCATCCGGACCTCGACGATGTGGGCACGGTTGACCATGATGCTGCGGTGGATGCGCAGGAATCCCGCGCCGGCCCACTCCTCGGCGAGCGAGCCGAGCGGGATGCGGATCAGGTGGCTGCCGCCGCCGAGGGTGTGCAGTCGCACGTAGTCGCCCTGAGCCTCGGCGTGGGTGACGTGCGAGCGGGACACGAACCGGGTCACGCCCGCCAGCTCGACCGCGATCGTGTCGTCGGGCTCGGTTCCCGCCGCGTCGATGTCGGCCACGGCGCGGCGGACGCTCTCGCGCAGGCGCTCCTCGCGGATGGGCTTGAGCAGGTAGTCGATGGCGTTGAGCTCGAACGCCTCGACGGCGTGCGCGTCATGGGCCGTGACGAAGATGATCCGTGGCGGCGACGCGAACTTGCCCAGCAGGCGGGCGATGTCGATCCCGGTCAGGCCGGGCATCGCGATGTCGAGGAACAGCAGATCCACGTCGCCGGCGTCGAGTCGTCGCAGCGCGTCGGTGCCCGATCGGGCCGTGTCGATCGGGCCGATCCGGTCGTCGCGCCCGAGCAGCCAGACCAACTCGTCCAGGACCGGCTGCTCGTCGTCGACCACCAGCGTCCGCAGTGCGCGCGCCATGAGGCCGAGCCTAGTCAGTCGCCACCGTGCTGGGCGTGACCTTTCGCACCGATCAGTCCGTGATGCCGCGGGCGTGCAGGGCGTCGCCGGTCTCGTAGGCGCGGGCAACCGTGCGGATGACGAGGGGCGACAGGTGTGCGCGGGGACTGCGGTCGAGTCCTCGGGCCCTGGCGGCGTCGTGGGTCTCGCGGGCCAGCTGCAGGGTCGTGGGGATCGCCTGGATCGCGAGGCTGAACAGCAGGGAGACCCGCTCGGGCGGAATGCCGACGTGGCGCAGGGGTCGGACCCAGACCGTGATCCGGTCGAGCATGCGCTGCGGGGAGGTGGTCGTCGTGAACACGACCGCCATGAGGGCGAGCGCGAGCAGGTCGACGACGGTCTCGATCGCCTTCGATCCCGAGAACAGCCACCACTGGAACGCCGCGATCGCGACCGCGACCGGCAGGATCGCCCGACCGGCCCGGGCGACGGTGCGCACGCCGACGCCGCCGAGGATCGCGACGAGGACGGCCACCGCGAGGAAGAGCCAGGACGCCGGCATGCTGCGGACGCTGACCACCGTGACGCCGAAGGCCGCGAGGACGGCGAGCTTCGGACCGACCGCCATGCGGTGGAGCGGACCGTTGCCGGGCCGGTAGTCGCCGACGAGGGCGCCGGGGTACTCCTCCTCGGGCGTGCTCATGCGTCGACCGCCGCGCGGTAGTGGGCCACGGCCTCGTCGCCGGGACCGTCGAAGGTCACGGCGCCGTCGGCGACCACGAGCACGCGGTCGCAGCGGGTCACGAGGTCGAGGTCGTGGGTGACCAGCACGACCTGCTGCTCGAGGGCGAACAACTCGTCGGCGACACGGCGCGTGTTGGCGAGGTCGAGCAGCGTCGTGGGCTCGTCCGCCACGATGACGTCGGGGTCCGTCGCGAGCACGCCGGCCAGGGCGAGCAGCTGTCGCTGCCCGCCGGACAGGGCGTGCACACTGCGGTCGGCCAGCTCGCCGAGCCCGAACCGCTCGAGGACGGCGATCGCCTGCTCATGTCGGCGGCCGGGATCCTTCTCCTGGCGGCGCAGCGAGAGCTCGACGTCCTCGACGCACGTGGGCATGACGACCTGGGCGCCCGGATCGGTGAACACGAACCCGACCCGCCGCCGGACGGCCGCACCCTGCCGGGCGACGTCGAGGTCGTCGATCAGCACGCGCCCCGCCGTGGGGCTCACGAGTCCGTTCACGAGGCGGGCGAGCGTGGACTTGCCCGATCCGTTGGAGCCGATGACGCCGATCCGGTGCTCGGTCAGGGTGAGGGTCGTCGGCCGCAGTCGCGACCCGACCCCCGCCGCCTCGAACCGGATCGTCGCCATTCAGCGGTCCGTGTTCGGGTGGAGCAGCTGCGGGAAGGCGCGGTGCACCTCGGCGGCGATGATCGCGACGAGGCTGGTCTTGACGAGGTCGCCGAGCCAGAACGGCACGTCCCACGCGGCGGCGGTCATGAAGCTGACGTCCTGGTGCAGGGCCATGCCGATGATGCCCAGCGGGTGGATCACGAGGATGCTCGCGGTGATGGAGCAGGCGAAGACGACGACGGCGCGGGTCTTGCCCTTGGGTCCGGCGACGTACTTCACGAGCGCACCGCCGACGAACGCGGCGATCGGGAACGACAGCAGGTAGCCCCACGTGATGCCGGTCCACACGCCCGGGCCGGACGAGTGCTCGGCGTAGACGGGCAGGAAGAGGCCCAGGGCGAGGTACAGCAGGACGGCGGCGGAGCCGCGCCACGGCCCGAGGATGCAGCCGGCGAGCATGACGCCGAAGGTCTGCAGCGTGATCGGGACGCCCTGCCCGCCCACGGGGATCGCGCCGATGTACGCGCACGCGCTGATCAGTGCGGCGAACGCGGCGATCAGGGCGAGGTCGACGGCGACGGTCGTGTTGCCGCCGGTCTTGTCCGTCGCGATGGCGTCGGCGGTCGAGGACTCGGTCATGGGGTTCTCCTGGATCGGCGGTGCGGGCAGGCCTGAACGGTGTTCACCTGAACGGCGTTCAGGCTAGCGTATACAGTGACCGCGTGGCCAACTCCCTCGACGACGTCGTGACCGGTGCGCTGCGCGTGCTCGACGAGTACGGCCTCGAGTTCTGCTCCATGCGCCGGGTCGCCGGCGCGCTCGGCGTCCAGCCCAGCGCGCTCTACCACCACGTCCCGGACAAGCAGACGCTGTTGGCGCTCATGGCCGATCGCCTCGTCGCGGAGGTCGAGGTCGGCGAGGACCCCGTCAAGGCGGCCCACGCCCTGCGCGAGGCCATGCTGTCGGTGCGCGACGGCGCGGACGTCGTCGCGACGGCGTCGGCATTCCGCCTCGGCGACTCCCGCATCGAGACCGAACTGGCCGCCGTGACGTCGCCCGACGTCGCGCGCACCCTCCTGCTCTACGTCTTCGGCCACACCCAGGCCACCCAGATGCACCGCCAGGCCGCCCACGTCGGCATCGTCGCCGAGGACCCCGACCTCGACGCCTCCTTCGCCCGCGGCCTCGCCCTCATCCTGCGCTGACCCCCGGGGCGGGGCGCTGACCCCTGCACAAGGTCTCGCTCAGAGGCCCAGGACCGCGCGGACGGTGGTGTGGACGCCGTTCTCGTAGTTCGGCGGGGCCGTGTAGTTGGCCACGTCGATGATGTCCGGGTGGGCGTTGCCCATCGCGAAGGACCAGTCGGCGGACTGGAGCATCTCGTAGTCGTTGAGGTAGTCGCCGAAGGCCATCGTCTGGGTCGCATCGATGCCCATGTTGGCCTGCAGCTCGCGCACGGCCAGGCCCTTGTCGACACCCTTCGGCATGACGTCGACCCAGTGCGCTCCGGAGATCGCGACGGGGTTGGGCTCGCAGTGCTCGAGCAGGAACGGGGCGGTGACCGCCTCGGGGTCGCCGAAGTCGTGGACCGCGATCTTGATGATCGTGTCCTGCACGGTCGTGAGGTCGTCGGTGACGGTGAGTCGCCGGTAGTACGGCTCGACCTGGTCGAGGAACGGGCGATCCGTGCGGGTGATCCACGCCGAGCCGACGCCGCACACGACGATGCCCAGGTCGACGCCCTGGTCGACGAGGCCCTCGGTCTTGCGGACGACGTCGAAGACCCACTCCGGATCGAGCGGATGGACGGCGACCTCGACGCCGTCGCTGGTCACGTAGGCACCGTTCTCGGCGATGATCACGAGTCCGTCGTCGACCTCCTCGAACATCGAGGCGACGGTGGCCCACTGGCGGCCGCTGGCCGGCGCGAAGGCGACACCACGTGCACGCAGTTCGTGGATCAGCTCGAACGTCCCGGCGGGGATCTGCTTGTGCTCGTCGAGCAGGGTCCCGTCGAGATCGGCCACGACGAGTCGGATGTCAGGCGCGGTCACCTCTCGACCCTAGTCCCGATCGACAACCCCGCGCGCCAGGTGCTCCTCGCGCACGACCCGGCGCAGCACCTTGCCGATCATCGACCGCGGCAGCTCGTCCACGACCTCGAGCCGGCGCGGCACGGCGTACGGCGGCAGGCGCTGCCCGGCGAACTCGCGCACCTGCGCGAGCGTCGGGGCCGGCGCGTCCTCGGACGCGACGACGACCGCCACGACCTCCTCGTCGGTGCCTCCGGCGCGCGGGACGCCCACGACGGCCACGTCGCCGATCCCGGCCAGCTCGCGCAGGTGCTCCTCGACGACCGAGGGAAACACCTTGAAGCCGCCGACGATGATCATCTCCTTGATCCGGTCGACCAGGACGGCGAACCCGGAGCCGTCGACCTCGACGATGTCGCCCGTGCGCAGCCAGCCGTCGTCGGGCAGGACGATCGCGGTCTCGTCGGGGCGGTCGAGGTAGCCGCGGAAGACCTGGGGACCTCGCACGCAGAGCTCACCGCGCACGACTCCGTTCGCGTCCGGCACGGCGTCCTGCGACGGCTCGTCCTGGTCGACGACGCGCATCTGCGTGTTCGGGAACGGCACGCCCAGCGCCCCGCGCCGGCGCGCCGGCGAGCATGGGTTGCCGAGCGCGATCGGCGAGCACTCCGTCATGCCGTAGCCCTCGATCAGCAGGCCGCCCGTCTCGGCCTCCCACCGCTCGGCGACCTCGGCCGCCAGCGGCATCGCCCCGCTGAACGCGAGTCGGACGGCGCTCAGGTCGACCTTGCGCGCGCGAGCCGCGTCGAGGATCCGGCCGAACATCGGCGCGACGCCGGGCATGAAGGTCGCCGGCCGGCGCCGCTGGGCACCGACGACGGCGACGGGATCGAAGTTCGGGAACGCCACGAGGGTCGCGCCGATGAGCGGCGGGAGCACGACGCAGAAGATCATCCCGAAGGCGTGGAAGAACGGGAGCATCCCGAACACGACCTCGTCGCCGGGACGGAACTGCGCCCACGCCTGGCCCTGCGTCGCGTTCGCGACGAGATTGCGGTGCGTGATCGCCGCGCCCTTGGGGATCCCCGTCGTGCCGCCGGTGAACAGCACGAGGGCGTCGTCCGTGGGCTGGCGCTCCACGGCGCGGTCGATCGGTCGCGCCGCCTTGACGAGGGTCGACCACTGCGGCGCATCGCCGGTCGACGCCCCCGTGAGCGCCGTCCGCGTGGCCCGGACCGACGACAGCGGCAGCCTCAGCGCGAGCCGCGAGAGCCGCGGGAGGTCGAGTGCCACGTCGACCGCGACGACCTCACGGACCGACGTCCCCCGCGCCGCCTCGAGCGCGTCGGTGACCCGGTTGCGCCAGACGATCGCCACGACGGGCGCCGCGAGCCCGAACTGGTCGTGCAGCTCGGCCGTCGTGTAGGTCGGGTTGTGCTCCACCACGACCCCGCCGGCGACGAGCACGGCGTGGAAGGCGACCACGTGGGCGCGGCAGTTCGGCAGCACGAGGGCGACCCGATCACCGGGCCGCACCCCGAGGTCGACCAGGACCGAGGTCGCCCGAGCCACCTCGGCGGCGAGCTCGGCGTACGTCGTCGTCGCGCCGAGGAAGTCGACGGCGATCCGGTCGGGCCACCGTCGCGCACTGTCATCGAGCAGCGCACCGATCGTGCAGTCGGGGACCTCGACGTCAGCCGGCACCCCGTCGGAGTAGCTCGCGAGCCACGGTCGGTCGTCGAACACGCGGCGGCTCCTTGCCCGGTCAGTCGATGACGGTGCGGTGGAAGTTGGCGTGCGAACGCGAGGCCGTCGGGCCGCGCTGGCCCTGGTACCGCGAGCCGTACTTCGCCGAGCCGTAGGGATTGTCGGCCGCCGAGGAGAGCCGGAAGAAGCACAGCTGGCCTATCTTCATGCCCGGGTAGAGCTTGATCGGCAGGGTCGCGACGTTCGCCAGCTCGAGCGTGATGTGGCCCTCGAACCCGGGGTCGATGAACCCCGCCGTGGAGTGCGTCATGAGACCGAGACGACCGAGCGAGGACTTGCCCTCGAGTCGGGCCGCGACGTCGTCGGGCAGGCGCACGTACTCGTACGTGGACCCGAGGACGAACTCGCCGGGATGCAGGATGAAGGCGTCGTCGCCGACCACCTCGACCTCGCGGGTCAGCTCGGACTGGTCCTCGGCGGGGTCGATGTGCGGGTACTTGTGGTTGTCGAAGACGCGGAAGAACTTGTCGAGGCGGACGTCGATGCTCGAGGGCTGGATCATCGAGGCCTCGTAGGGCTCGAGCCCCACCCGTCCGGCGTCGATCTCGGCGAGGATGTCGCGGTCCGAAAGCAGCACGAGTAGAACCTAACGCACGACCGCCCGGTGGCTCACCGGAAGGACAGGCCCGTCACCTGGTCGGTGTCGTACGGCGCGGACGCGAGGTCGGCGGTGCCCAGCCACCACTTCGACGTCACGGTGCCACGCCGGACGTCGATCGTGAGCAGGCGCGTCACCGCGACGTTGCCGGTCTCGTTGCCGAGGTACGCCACGACCCGGTGTCCGCCGGAGTCGAACGGGCGCGTCGTGGCGAGGCCCTCGTGACCGGAGAAGACGAGCTTGACGTTGGCGAACGGGTCGACGAGCTGGGACTTGATGGTCGTCGCGGCCTCGTTTCCGTAGCCGCCGTTGCCGGCGACGCGTCCCGACTGGGTGAGGTAGTCGTGGGTCTGGATGATGACGTTCGCGTCCGGATGGGCCGCGATCACCGCTCGGGCCCACGCGATGACGCCCGACCGCGGCCACAGCTCGAGGTTGAGGACGAGCCACGAGCGGCCCGCCGCCTGGAACGACGAGTACGTGTTGTCGACCTTCCCCGCCTCGAACGCGCCGGCCAGGCGCGTGTAGTCCTCGGGCGGGAACGCGGCGTTGTACTCGTTCGTCCTGCGCAGCAGCACGTTGGAGCTGCAGGACGCCGACGAGCCGCCGTTCGCGAGGCACACGCTCCGGTAGTCGCTGCCGCCCTCACGCACGGCCCGCGTGTCGTGGTTGCCGATCGACGCCTGGAACGGCACCCCGGCCGAGGCGAGGGTCCGCATCGCGGCACCGGCGACCACGTACTGCACCGGGTCGAGCCAGCCCCAGTTCACGAGGTCGCCCGTCTGCACGAGGAACCGGACGTCCTCGGCGGCGGCCCGGTCGACGAACCACCGCGCGCGAACGAGGGACGGGTTCGCGGCGGTGTTGGGCCTCAGCACCTCGTTCTGGGTGTCGCCGATGATGGCGATCGAGAACGCACCGTCCTCGTCGCCGGGGACGGGGGTCGGATAGGGCACGGAGCGGGTGACGCCGGGAACCTGGGGCGATGCCGGACCGGCCGGGATCGTCACCCTCATGAGGCGGACGCGCCGGTTGCACACGACCGCGCCGCGCTTCGTCACCTTCGCATCGCGCCGCATGACCACCGTGACGCGATGCTTCCCGGCGGCGTACGACTTCGCGCTCAGGTACACCCGCGAACCGCGCCGGGTCGTCCGCACCGTCCGGTCGAGCTTCCCGTCGACCCAGATCCGCAGGGTGGGGAAGCCCTTGCAGTACGCGGCGCGGGCCGTGACGCGCACGCGGCCCTGGCCGGTGACCGTGAAGGTCGCGCGGTCGCCGTTGCGGTCGAGGACCGGTCGCGTCGCGGCGGCGGCGGGACTCGGGCTGCCGAGGGCGGCGAGCAGTGCGACGGCTGCCACGAAGGCGGCGCAGAGCGCGATCGGCTGTCGGAGCGTTCGAGGGAACATACTCGGCCTCGAGAGATGCGGGGAGATTCCCATCGTGACACGATCCACGGCCGCTGGCGAGGGTCGACCTCGACCGGCGGCCCGCTCAGGGCACGCGGCGCAGGTGGGTCGACGTGCGGATGTGGACGGCTCGGACGGCGGCCGCGGTCACGGCGGCGGCCGCCAGCACGAGCAGTGGCGCCGCGAGTCCCGCCGCGGGCCGGATCACCTCGAGCAGGACCGGCAGGCCGAATCCCAGGTACGTGCAGACGTAGAAGACGCCGACGACCAGGCCCCGAGACTCCCGGGGCGCGAGCAGCTCGACGTCGACGAGTCCCTCGCGCAGGCACAGGCCGTAGGCCAGGCCGAGCACCACGACGGTGAGCAGGAACATCGCGACCGAGGGCGCCTCGCCCGCGGCGGCGGCGAGGCAGAAGCCGAGGCCGGCCAGGAGGGCGCCTGCGACGCCGGCCTGCGGACCCCAGCCCGCGCGGCGCGCCACGACCTGGATCGCCGCGCCGGTGCCGAGCGCCAGGAACGCCGACGCCCCCGTCAGTGCCGGACCTCCGTGGTGGTCCTCCATGCGTCCGGCCAGCACGACGATCGCGACCGTGACCGTCGAGAAGACCCACAGCGCCATCGGGACCGCGGCGGCCAGCGCCAGGGCGACTCCCCGCCGTTCCCCCGCCGCGACGACACCCGCGCGAGCGGCGTCCTCGGGACCGATCTCCTGCACCGACGCCGTCACCGCGGGCGGCCGGACCCGCGCCGCACCGAAGACCGCGAGCAGCGACAGGGCGACAGTGACGGCGAACGGGAGGGTCAGCGCCACGGCCTCCGGCGAGAACTGCGCGATCAGTCCCGTGACGAGCGGCCCGATGCCGAAGCCCAGAGTGAGCACCACTCCGGCAAGCGTCGCGCCTCGCTGGGCACCGAGGTCGGCCGCCCAGGCGGTGCCGGCACTGACGGCCAGGCCGACACCCACCCCCACGACGAGCCGCCCGACGAACACACCGGACTCGGTGTGCCAGAACAGCATCAGCGCGTTGCCGGCGGCCGCCGCCGTCGCGCCGCACAGCACGATCGGGCGGCGGCCCCGCCGGTCCGAGAGGTTCCCGCCACCGAGGAGTCCCGGCAGCAGCCCGAGCGCGTAGATCCCGAACGCTCCCTTGAGCACGGCCGGCGAGAGCCCCTCGGCCTCGGCGAGGACGGGCAGCATCGCCGCGAAGTGGTTGGCCGCCCAACCGCTGACGAACAGCAGGACGAGGACGGCCACGAGCCCACGGCGGGGCGTGCTCACCGGCCCTCGATCGACGACGGTCCGGGGCGCGCGGCGAGGCAGACGATGATCCGCTCGACCTCGGCCGGACTCTGCAGCCGCGGGCCGAACGCCTCACGAATCTGGTCCATCCGGTACCGAACCGTCTGCGGATGGACACCGAGCTCGTGCGCCACGGCGCCACGCTGGCCGAGATGGAGCAGCCAGCTCCGCAGCGTGTCCGTGAGCGCCTCCACCTTCCGCTCCGACAGTCCGGACAACGGGGCCATCGTTCGCTCCCACAGCAGGTCGCCAGCGTCGCGGTCGGCCCTGAGGACGCAGTCGAGGAGGTGGTCCTCGACATCGCGCACGCCCGTCATGGCGCCGAGGTCCCACGACCGCTCGGCGAGCCGCAGGGACGCCGCGGCGCGACGGATCGGCACGGTCGGACCGACGCACGCCTGGACCGCGGCGAGGTCGGCGACGAGGCGGGCACGGCGCGACGCGGACAGGTCGGGCAGCACGACCACCCCGGCGCCGGCCGCGGACTCCGTCGAGGCGGGCAGGGCGCCCGCGGGACTCAGCGAGGTCACCCGGACGAGGTCGTGTCGTGCCGCGACGACCACGGTGACCGTCTCGGGCAGGCGAACTCGGGCGGCGTCGGCCGCATCGCGCAGGTCGTCACCGGCCGCCGCCTGCACCACGAGGTCCGCGAAGCGCTCACGCGCCTGCTCCAGGGCGCGGCGAGCGGACGACACTCCCTCCGCATGACCCGCGATGCTGGCCGCGGAGACCTGGTCGACGAAGCCGAACAGCGCACTCGCGAGGTCGGCGATCTGCCGGGCGTCCAGCCCTTCGGCGTGGGCGGCCTCGGCGTACTCGTGCCACGCCGCGCGCGTGCCGACGCGGTAGGCGGCGAGCAGGTCGTCGAGGCCCTGCCCGATCCGGGCCTGGAGCCGACCCATCTCGAAGGCCATCGACCGGGCCCGGTCCATCTCCTCGTCGCCGTTGCTGGCCGCCTCGACGAAGGTGTCGATCGCCGCCATGATCCGGTCCGTCACGTGGTGCTCACCGGGGCGGTCGAAGCCGTTGCGATAGGCCGGGACGCCGCTGACGACCGCGTCGAGGATCACGCCGCGCGTCCGCGCGCGCAGTTCCGGACTCAGCTGGAGGACACTCGACTGCGCCGTCATGTCGGCACTGTATCGGCCCGAAACTGTACTCGCGAGACAGGACGGGTCCACGAACTTCGCCCCTGCGCTCCTAGTTCTGTTCCCGTGTTTGATGCGAGTCTCCTGAGATGGTGGACGTCGAACGCACCGACCTCGAGCTGGCCCACGGGATCGAGCGTGCCTTCGCCCGGTCCGGGGTCCGCGAGTCCAGCCTCTCGGCCATGAGCAGCGACGCGCGCCTCGCACGGCTCCGGGACACCCGGGCCCACGGCGCCGTCGTCGAGGCGCTCGACTTCTGCTTCGAGGCGCGCGCGAAGGTGCTGATCGCCCTCATCGACGACGACCTCGAGAACTTCGCCTGGTCGGAGATCGCCCCCACGGAGGCCGACTGCCTCCTCATCGCCGGCCGCGCGGGACGCGACGCGTGGGGCGGCCGGTGGCCGAGCCTGTGGACCGAGTGGTCGGCGCTGGCGGTGCGCCACGACCACGTCCGCGCGCACCGATCCCGGCTCGAACGCGCGTGGGCGTCCCGGATCAGCCGCCACTGGCGCGACGGCGCGGCGGTCAGTGCCGCGACCGCCGATCACATGGCGTGGGTGTCGCTCGCGTCGCAGGCGCTGCCCGGGCTCGAGACCTCCGGTGCGCTCGGCGAGTGGATCGGCCGCGCGATGAAGTTGGGGCTGATGGACCGCGTCAGCGGTGTGCGTCCAGCCACGTGATGACGTCGTCGGTCACCTCGTCGCGGTTGGTCTCGTTGAGGATCTCGTGTCGTGCACCCGGGTGGAGGGTCACGGTCACGTCCTCCACTCCCGCCGCGCGATAGCGCTCGCCGAGCACCTCGACGAGCTGCCCCTGACCGGCGAGCGGGTCGTCGGTGCCGGAGGCGATGAGGATCGGCAGGTCCGACCGGATGCGGCCGAGCGCGGCGGGATCGGCCAGCCGGGCGGCATCGGAGAACAGGCTCGGCACGGTCGCCTCGGCGAGGTCGAAGCCACACAGCGGATCTGCCACGTAGAGGTCGACCTCGGCCTCGTCGCGGGAGAGCCACTCGTACCCGGTCCGCGGCTCGAAGCCCGCGTTGAATGCCGTCAGGTCCGCCGCGCCGGACTCGGCCATCGCCTGGGCGAGCAGGTCGAGCGACGTGGACCCCGACAGCACCAGGCCCGCGTACAGGTCGGCGTGGTCGAGGATCACCTGCTGCGACGCGAACGACCCCATCGAGTGGCCGAACAGGAAGACCGGACGGTCGGGGCTCTCGTGGGAGATGAGGTCCCGCACCGCGACGACGTCGTCCACGAGGGCGCCCCAGCCGGCAACCCCGAAGTCACCCAGGACGACGTCCCCGCCCACCGACGCACCGTGCCCCCGGTGGTCGTGGGCGTACACGGTGTAGCCCCGGCCGACCAGCGCCTCGGCGAAGCGCGCGTAGCGATCCGAGTGCTCCGCCAACCCATGGGCGACCTGGACGACCGCCACGGGATCGTCGGCCGTCCACCGCTGGACGCGCAGCTCGAGGCCGTCGTTCGGGGAGGTCACCGTGGACACGTCGTGGGTCATGCCGGCGATGCTGCCGCCCGGCTCGGGCCGCGTCAACCGGCGGGCCGCACGGTGCAGGCGCGCCCTTGACGGGACGACGGGGATGGAGCCGATGACGGGAATCGAACCCGCGTATCTTGCTTGGGAAGCAAGCGCTCTGCCATTGAGCTACATCGGCGAGATGCTCCCCCGATACTAACCAGCCCTGCAGCGCGGCCGGCGTTCGCCCGGGCCGCGAAGGTCAGAACTGCTCGAGGAACGTCCGCACGTGCGCGACCAGCTGGTCGGGCTGCTCCTCGGGCACCCAGTGACCCGTGCCGCGGATCTCGCGGACCTCGACGTTCGACGGTCCCTCGGCCTTGCGGACGATGCGCGGGGCCAGCACCATGTCGGCGTGGCCGGGCAGGAACAGCAGGGGCACGTCGTCGACGCGGCGGGAGTAGGCGCCGCGCAGGGTCGCGAGGATCTCGGTGCGCAGGAAGCGTCGGTACAGCAGCGCCCCGGCGGTGGCGCGGGCCGGCTCGCGGAAGCGGGCGAGGTACTCCTCGCGCACCGCGCGGTCCCAGCGGAACCGCGGCGAGGCGCCGAGTCGGAAGATCGTCTTGAGCAGGACCTGGCCGAGCCGGCGGTGCAGGAACGGGCCCCAGGGCCCACCGGCGATCGGCTGGTACGCGAAGCGCCACAGGTCGTACCAGGGCACCGGGGTCCACGGCGCGATGATCGCGGTCGCGACGACGCCACGCGCCACGCCGGGATGCCGGCTGGCGATCATGAGCGACGTCCACGCGCCCCAGTCGTGACCGACCAGGACGGGACGGTCGAGCTCGAGCACCTCGATCGCGCGCGCGACCTCGTCGGCGATGGCGCGCTTGTCATAGGACTCGACGCCGGCGGGCGCGTCGCTCCAGCCCGCCCCCCGCAGGTCGATCGCGACGACGTGATGCGTCTGCGCCAGCGCGGGGATGACGTGCCGCCAGCAGAACCAGTGCTGGGGCCAGCCGTGGATGAGCAGCAGCGAGGGGCGGTCGGGCGAGCGATGGGCGAGCCCCGCCTCCGCGACGTGCAGCCGCACCCCGTCGACATCGATCCAGCGGTGCTGCACACCGGCCACCTTCGGCAGGGTCTCGTCGATCATGGCCTGATCGTAGGGTGAGGCGCATGACACTCGTCGCCCTGTCCCGGGAAGACCACGTCCGCACGATCACGCTCAACGCGCCGGATCGCCTCAACGCCCTGGACTGGCCGCTGCTCGAGGAGTTGCGTGCCGCCGTGGACGAGGTCGCGGCCGACAAGGACGCGCGCGCCCTGGTCGTCACCGGCGCCGGGCGGGCCTTCTGCTCCGGTGCCAACCTCGAGAGCCTCTTCGGCGACCTCACCCGTCCGGTCGACGTCCTGCGCGAGCACCTGATGGGCGTCTACGCGTCGTTCCTCGGGATCCGCAACCTCTCCATCCCGACGGTCGCGGCCGTCCACGGTGCCGCGGTCGGCGCGGGCCTCAACATCGCGCTCGCGTGCGACGTCATCGTCGCGGGACCGAAGGCGGGCTTCGGCCCGACCTTCAGCCGCATCGGACTGCATCCCGGCGGTGGCTGCACGTGGATGCTGACCCAGCGCATCGGCTCGGCCAACACCGCCGCGGCCCTCTTCGCCGGCGACGTCATCGACGCCGAGACGGCACTGCGGCTCGGCATCGCCCAGGAGATCGCCGAGGACGCGCAGGGCCGCGCCGCCGAGCTCGCCGCCACGTGGGCGACGCGCAACCCCAAGCTCATGTCCGACATCAAGAAGTCGGTCGCCGTCGCGGTGCGGTCCGACCTGCACGAGTCCCTCAACTTCGAGTCGTGGGCCCAGGCGGAGTCGCTCGGCAGCGAGGAGTTCGCCGCCTTCGCCGCGCGGTTCGCGAACTAGCCGCTGTCAGAGGTGGCGGCTGTAGGAGCGCACCGAGAGCGGGATGAAGATGGCCGCGGTGATCGCGCAGCCGAGGATCGCGAAGCCGACCTGGCCGGTGACCGCGCCGTCGTTCATCAGGTCGCGCAGCGCCGACACGACGTGCGAGACCGGGTTGAACTTCACGAACGTCTGCAGCCAGTCCGGCAGCGTCTCGGCCGGGACGAACGCGTTGGACAGGAACGTCAGCGGGAACATCACCATCATCGAGTAGCCCTGCACGGCGCGGGCGCTCGAGGCGATCGTGCCGAACCACGTGAAGATCCACGCGAGCGACCAGCCGGCGAACACCGTCAGCGCCCAGCCGGCGAGCACGCCGGTCACGCCGCCGCCGGGCCGGTAGCCCATCGCGAGACCTGTGGCGATCGTGAGCGACGCGGCGATCGCGTAGCGGAGCAGATCGGCGATCGCTGGTCCCGCGAGCGGGGCGATGCGCGCGATCGGCAGCGACGTGAAGCGGTCGAAGACGCCCTTCTCCATGTCCTCGCGCAGCTGGATGCCGGTCGCCATGCAGGCGGTGAGGGCGGTCTGGGCGAGGATGCCCGGGATCAGGATCGGCAGGTACGCCGGCACGCCGCCGGAGATCGCGCCGCCGAAGATGTACGCGAACATCGCGGTGAACAGCAGCGGCTGGATCGTGACGTCGAAGAACTGCTCGAGGTTGCGTCGCATCGTGATGAGCGAGCGCCCCGTGAGCGCGAAGGTCTGCGAGACGGTCTCGCGCAGCGTGACGTTGCGGCGTACCTGGACGCCGGCGATCAGATCGGTCATACGAGGGCCTCCTCGGGCTTCGTGGGCTGGCCCGTGATCGCGAGGAACACCTCGTCGAGGGTGGGCTGCTGGATGCTGGCGCTGACGAGATCGACGCCGGCCTCGCGCAGCGCGATGAAGGCGTCCGCCGCGCGGTTCGCGTCGGGCAGGTTGGCGACGATCGTGCCGGCCTCGGGCGAGAGCGCCGGATCCTCCGACAGGGCCCGGCCGATGACGCCGCGGGCGGTCTCGACCTGGGCCGGATCGCTCACGACGACGTGCAGGCTGGAGTTGCCGACGAGCCGCTTGAGCTCGGCGGGCGTGCCCTCGGCGACCTTGAGGCCGCGGTCGATCACGGCGATGCGGTTCGCCAGCTGGTCGGCCTCGTCGAGGTACTGCGTCGTCAGCACGACGGTGCTGCCGGCCGCGACCAGCTCGCGGATCGTGTCCCACATCTGACCGCGCGTGCGCGGGTCGAGGCCCGTCGTCGGCTCGTCGAGGAAGATCAGCGGCGGCGCGGTGATGAGGCTGGCCGCGAGGTCGAGTCGCCGGCGCATGCCGCCGGAGAAGTTCTCGAGCGCGCGATCGGCGGCCTCGGCCAGCCCGAACCGCTCGAGCAGGTCCTCGGCGCGCCCGGACGACTGCCGTCCGGACAGGCCCTGGAGGCGGCCGAACAGGCGCAGGTTCTCGCGCGCCGTGAGCTTCTCGTCGACCGAGGCGTACTGCCCGGTGACGCCGATGAGCTGGCGCACGACGTGGGGCTCCTGCGCCACGTCGACGCCGAAGATGCGCGCCTGGCCCGCGTCGATCGACAGCAGGGTGGTGAGCATGCGCAAGGCCGTGGTCTTGCCGGCGCCGTTGGGTCCCAGGACGCCGAAGACCTGCCCGGGTTCGATGTGCAGATCGACACCATCGACGGCCCGGACGTCGCCGAAGTGCTTGACGAGGCCGGTCGCCTCGACTGCGGGTGATGAAGTCATGCGGAAAACTGTAACAGTTCCAAAACTGGTACGACAACAGGTTTGCTAGTGTGACCTGCGTGGCAGGACTGAGGGAGTGGAAGAAGGCGGTGACGCGCCAGATGATCTCCGACGTCGCCACCCGCCTGATCCTCGACAAGGGCTTCGACAACGTCGGGGTCCGCGAGATCGCCCGCGCCGCCCACGTCTCCCCCACCACCTTGTTCGCGTACTTCCCGTCCAAGGAGGCGATGTTCCTCGACCGCGGCGCCGAGCTCGAGACCGGACTGGTCACTGCCGTGCGCGAGCGGCCCTACGGCACGACGGCCCTGGCCGCCCTGCGCGGAGCCTTCGCGATCGGCATGCGGATCCCCGACCACCCCGATGCGCGCAAGTTCATCGCCACGATCCGCGACACTCCCCAGCTCATGAACTTCTGGCGCGAGATCGGCCTGCGCTCCCAGGACGCCCTCGCCGAGGCCCTGGCCGAGGCATGGGACCGCCCGGAGGACGACCCGTACGCGGTCGTCGTCGCCCACGCCGTCCTCGACCTGCGCGAGCAGGCGATCCTCTCGGACACCTCCGACGACATCGTCGAGGCGACCTTCGACCTGCTGGAGCGCGGCCTGCCGTTCACCTCGCAGTGAGGCTCAGGACGACGGGTGGGCCTCGGCGACGGCGCGGGCCTCGTCGCGCAGCGCGGCCAGGACGAAGCGGATGCTCGGCCGCTCGAACCGATCAGGACGCACGACGGCGGTGATCTCGCGGCTCGACCGCATCCCCACGAGAGGACGGGTCACGAGTCCGTTGCCGTGCGTGCGGGTCGTGAACCGCGGCAGGATCGCGATGCCGTGCCCGGCCGCGACGCACGCCTCGACGATGCCGTTGTCGTCGAGACGCTGCGCGATGTGCGCCGGCTCGCCGGTCACCGCGACGAGCTGTTGCAGGATCCGGTCGTAGGGAAAGCCGCGCGGGGCGCCGATCCACGTCTCGCCGACCACGTCCTTGGGCGAGAGGGTCTGCTTCGCGGCGAGTCGATGGTCCTCCGGGAGCGCGACGTCGAGGGGCTCGCGCAGCAGCCGGACGAGCTGGAGGCCGCGGTCGTGCCACTCCTCCGTGACCGCCGGCGAGTCCGCGACGACCACGTCGTACTCGGTGACCATCTCGAGCACGTCGTACTGCTGCGCCGGATCGCGGTCGGTGCACACGAGGTTGACGGCCGGCTCCTGCGCGATCCGGGTCAGCAGACCGGGCAGGAACATCTCTCCGCCGGTCGGGAACACGGTGAGCGTGACGTCGCCGGCCGGGCGACCGAGGAACTCGCGCCACCTCGCCTCGGCGCGCTCGAGGGCGACGGCCACCTCGGTCGCCGTGTCGGCGAGCGCGCGCCCCGCGGCGGTGAGCCGCACCCCGCGGCCGGCCGGTTCGAGCAAGGGCACTCCGGCCTCGCGTTCGAGCAGTTTCAGCTGCTGCGACACGGCCGACGGTGTGACGTTCATCTCGTCGGCGACCGCGCCGACCGACCCCCGATCGGCCAATTCCCGCAGCATCGCAAGGCGGCGCACGTCCATGTAGCAACACTACATGAACAGTTAAGGACAGTTAGATTGTGCTTGACAGTCGCGCGCGGGAGAATCAGTCCAGAAGCCACGCACGACTAAGGACCCCCACCATGACCTTCCTCGCCATCGCCGCAGCCATCGCCATCACCGTCGGCACGGTGCACACCGCGTACCTCGTGTTCACCGATGGCCAGACCCGCATCGCCACGCGTCGCGCCTGACCCGCGCTCGCCCCGGAGGCCCCGACCCGCACCCGCGGGCAGGGCCTCTTTTTCTTTTTCGTCCGCGGTTTCCTCGCCACCGGGGGCTGGGCTATGATTTAGTTACTGACGAGTAGAACTCGCCAGTAGTACTTCATCCCCCGGAGGTCCACGGCCATGAGCCACTACAAGAGCAATCTGCGCGACGTCGAGTTCAACCTCTTCGAACTCCTCGGTCGCCAAGACGTCCTCGGCACCGGCCCGTTCGCGGAGGTCGACGTCGACACCGCGAAGAGCATCCTGACCGAAGTCGAGCGCCTCGCCACGAACGAGCTGGCCGCGTCCTTCGTCGACGCCGACCGCAACCCGCCGGTGTACGACCCCGAGACCCACTCGCTCACGCAGAACCCCGAGTTCGCCAAGAGCTACCGCGCCTGGATGGACGCCGAGTGGTGGCGCCTGCAGCTGCCCGAGGAGCTCGGTGGCCAGCCCGCCCCGTCCTCGCTGATCTGGGCGATGGGCGAGTTCGTGCTCGGCTCCAACCCCGCGATCTGGATGTACGGCGCCGGCCCCGCGTTCGGCCGGGTCGTCTTCGAGAACGGCACCGACCGCGACAAGACGATCGCCAAGCACATCATCGAGAACCGCTGGCTGACCACGATGGTCCTGACCGAGCCCGACGCGGGCTCGGACGTCGGCGCCGGCCGCACGAAGGCCTTCCAGAACGAGGACGGCTCGTGGCGCATCGAGGGCGTCAAGCGCTTCATCACGTCGGCGGTCAGCGACCTCGGCGAGAACACGATGCACCTCGTGCTCGCGCGCCCGCAGGGCGTCGAGGGCGTCGGCGGCCCGGGCACCAAGGGCCTGTCGCTCTTCCTCGTGCCCGAGCACCACTTCGACCTCGAGTCCGGTGAGCTGACCGGCGAGCGCAACGGCGTCTACGTCACCAACGTCGAGAAGAAGATGGGCATCAAGGTCTCGGCGACGTGCGAGGTCACGTTCGGCGATCCCCAGCTCGGCGGCCCGGCCACGGGCTGGCTGCTCGGCGAGGTCCACGACGGCATCAACCAGATGTTCCGCGTCATCGAGAACGCCCGCATGATGGTCGGCTCCAAGGCCATCGCGACCCTCTCGACCGGCTACCTCAACGCGCTCGAGTACGCCAAGGAGCGCGTGCAGGGTGCCGACCTGACCAACCCGGCCAAGGACGCCCCGCGCGTCACGATCACGCATCACCCCGACGTGCGCCGCTCGCTGCTCACGCAGAAGGCGTTCGCCGAGGGCCTGCGCACCCTCATGCTCTACACGGCGTCGTTCCAGGACGAGGTGCTCATCAAGCACGCCGCCGGCGAGGACGCCTCCCTCGAGGAGGCCGTCAACGACCTGCTGCTGCCGATCGTCAAGGGCTACGGCTCGGAGCGCTCGTGGGTCCTGCTGGGCACCGAGTCGCTGCAGACCTTCGGTGGTTCGGGCTTCCTGCAGGAGTACCCGCTCGAGCAGTACGTCCGCGACGCCAAGATCGACACCCTCTACGAGGGCACGACGGCGATCCAGGGCCAGGACCTGTTCTTCCGGAAGATCGTCCGGAACCAGGGCCAGGCGCTCGGCTGGCTGTCCGACCAGGTCAAGACGTTCATCGAGAGCGAGGCCGGCAACGGCCGGCTCAAGGTCGAGCGCGACCTGCTGGCCACGGCCCTCGACGACGCCACCGCCGTGATCGGCACGATGTTCACCGACCTCATGGCCGCCAACCCGGCCGACGAGAACGGCGACATCCAGAACGTCTACAAGGTCGCGCTCAACTCGACGCGTCTGGTCTACGTCCTGGGCGACCTCGTCGTCGGCTGGCTGCTGCTGCGCGGCGCCGAGGTGGCGCTGGCCAAGCTCGACGCCGGCGCGACCGGCGCCGACAAGTCGTTCTACGAGGGCAAGATCGCCGCGGCGTCCTTCTTCGCCAAGACCGTCCTGCCCCGCCTGACCGCCGAGCGCGCGATGGCCGAGCAGGTCGACCTGGCCTGGATGGAGCTCGACGAGTCCGCGTTCTGAGCCTCACCGCAACCTCCGCCCGCGAGCGGCGTGGTCCCCGACTTCGGAACGGGATCCACGCCGCTCGCGGCGTTTGGCGGGCATCACCTTCCAAAAGTTGTGGCGAGGGCGTCGCGTCGCAGTCGGGACGCGCGCCCGCCATCTAGGCTGACCGCGTGGAGTTGACCCGACGGCGCTGGTACTTCGTCGCCGCCCTCATCGCCGTGCTGGCGTGGGTGGCGGGAACGGCCTACGCGGCGTCGGCGTGGGACCCGCTGCGCCAGGCGCAGGTCGTCCCCGTGGGACAGGACATCGCGACCGACGGGCAGGACCTCGCGATCCTCACCGACCTCGTCCAGCCCGAGCGCACGATCCGCTGCTTCGCCCGTGCCGGCAAGCAGGACCGGGTCCGCATCCCCGACGCTCCCGTCGACATCGTGGTCGACAGCGACGGCAGCCGCTGGCACCTGATCGGTGTCCTGTACGACGCCCCGGACGGCGTCCACGTCGCGTGCGGCGCGACCGACGACGCCACCGACACGGCGCGCTACGGCACCGCCCTGGTCGACCTCTCCAGCAAGACGGGGGTGGGCAAGCTGATCGCGTGGACCGGATTCGCGCTCGGCATCGCCCTGGCCGGTGCGACACTGGTGGCGCGGACGAGGAGGATGCTCACCCATGCCTGACCTGAGGATCTACGTCGACGCGTGGCGACAGTCCGCCGACGCCGTCCTGTCGCTCGAGGCCGCCGACTGGGACGTGCCGACCGATCTGCCCGGCTGGAGCGCGAAGGACGTCCTCGCGCACCTCGTCCACCTCGAGCGGGTCATGGTCGAGGGCGAGCCCGACGGCCCCGGCGGCGCGGTCGTCCCGTCCGACTACACGAACGCCGGTGTCGATGCACTGCGCGGTGTGCCCGTCGAGCAGCTGCGCGCCGACCTGACCGATCTCGTCGACCGCCGGGCGAAGCTGCTCACCGACCTGCCCGACGACGGCTCCGAACCCGCGCCCGTGACGCCCGCCGGTGTCGCGTGGTCGTGGGAGACCGCGCTGCGGAACCGGTCGATCGACCTGTGGATGCACGAGCAGGACATCCGGCGTGCGATCGGCGTGCCCGGCGGCCTCGATGCGCTCGGCGCACACGTCACGTCGGCGACCTTCGGCTTCGCCCTGCCGTACGTCCTGGGGCGTCGGGCCAAGGCTCCCGAGGGCAGCGTCGTGCGCTGGGTCGTCACCGGGCCGGTGCCGCTCGACGCGACGATCGGGGTCGGCGAGGACGGCCGGGCCCGGCCCACGGACGATGCGCCCACGGCGACGCTGACGATGGACACCGAGGCCTTCACGATCCTGGCCGGTGGCCGACGTGGGCCGGAGGGCGTGGAGGTGGCCACCCAGGGAGACGAGGAGTTGGCCGGGCGCGTGCTGGGCGCCATGGCCGTCACCACCTGATGCGGGTCCGGCCGAGCATCCTCGTCGCGACGGCGGTCCGTCGCGCGCGTGGCCTGCTCGCCGGCACGGCACGCGACCGCCCGGCCGGCGCGAGCAGCCTCGCGGCCGAGCCCGAGCCGGTCGACGAGCCCAGCCTCACCCGGTACGAGGCGTATCGGGCGCAGCTGACACCGGCCGAGCAACGCTCCCTCGACCCGACGACGCATCCGGGCGACTTCCGCCAGCCCAACGACGTCTCGTGCGGTGCCGCGTGCCTCGTCTTCTCGCGCATGGTGCACGACCCACTCCACGCGATGTGGGTCGTGCGCGGCTACGACCCCCGCCGGGACCGCACCGACACGGCGACGCCGGTCGACCGGTGGACCGCGGAGGTCCTCACGATGCATCGCCGGGTCACGCGCCTGCTCGACCACGACGGCGACCTGCAGTTCCCCTGGCTGCGGATCGCCGGCACGTCGCCGTGGGGCGCGGCACGCCAGCTTGAGGGCATCGGCGGCTCAGGGGTCCTCCACGCGCAGTACGCGGCCCGCACGCTCGATCCGGACGACCTCGACGGGGAGTTCGACCGGATGGCCGACGCCGCGCAGGCCGGTCACACCGTCCCGCTCTACGTCGGCAACGACCTGCGGCCGGGCCACGTCGTGCTGGTCGTCGAGGCCGACGACACGAGGCTGCGCATCTACGAGCCGAGCGCGGGACGCCTCGTGTCCGTCACGCGCGACGAGTTCGTCGCGGGCGCCTACCGGCTCGGCGGCTGGAGCGTGGCGTGGTTCGCGGTGCTGCCGGCCTGAGACGGGGCGCCGGTCCCATGACGGCGTCGGGCACACTCGACTCATGAGCTGGACGACTTCCGACATCGGTGACCTGACCGGACGGCGTGCCGTCGTGACCGGCGCGACGAGTGGCATCGGCACGCAGACCGCGCTCCAGTTGGTCCGACACGGTGCCGAGGTGGTCATCACGGCTCGCGACGACCGCAAGGCGGCCGAGACGGTGAGCCAGCTCGGGGACGTCGACGTGGTCGCGCTCGACCTCTCCGACCTCACGGCCACGAAGGCCGCAGCCCAGGGACTCGTCGACGACGGTCGCCCGATCGACCTGCTCGTCAACAACGCGGGCGTCATGATCCCGCCGTACACCCTCACGAAGGACGGGTTCGAGCTGCAGATCGGCACGAACCACCTCGGCCACTTCGCGTGGACGGCGACCCTGTGGCCGCTGCTGCGGGGCGGCAGCCGGGTCGTGACGGTCTCATCGCTCGCACACGCCAGCGCGAAGGGGCTCGACCTGCGCGCCCTCACGCCCGAGGGCTCGCCGCGGACCTACCACCGCTGGCAGACGTACGCGGAGTCCAAGCTCGCGAACCTGCTGTTCATGAAGGAGCTCGACCGACGTGCCCGGGTCGAGGGCCTGCCGGTCGTGAGCGTCGCCGCGCACCCCGGCTACACCTCGACCAACCTGACCCGCACGGGCGGCTTCGCCGTGCACCGGATCAGCGGCTTCATCGGCCAGCCCGCCCACGCCGGCGCCTGGCCCTCGCTGCGTGCGGCGACCGACCCCGAGCTCACCGGTGGCGAGTACCTCGGCCCGTCCGGCTTCCGGCAGCTGCGCGGCAAGCCCAAGCCGGTCGGCATGACCCGACTGGCCCAGGACCCGGCGCTGGCCGCCGAACTCTGGTCCGCCTCCGAGCAGGCGGCGGGCGTGACCTTCGCCGTCAACTGACCGTTCCCGGCCCCAGATGTGTAGCGCCGTCCACCGCATTCCCGGCGGATCGGTCCGCGGAGCGTCGATACCGCTACACATCTGGCCCGCGGGAGCGGGTCCTAGCCGAGGCCGGACATCCGGGCCCAGGCCTGCGGGTCGTCCCGCTTGAGCCGGGCACGGGCCTTGACCCGGTAGCGCCAGACCTGCGTCAGGCCGAGCGCCCACAGCACGTACTGGAAGCTCATCGCCGCCTTGTAGTCCTGGTCCGTGTGGTCGAGGATCACGCCCACCGAGATCACCATGATGAGGCTCGCGAGGAAACCGGCCTGGTTGACGATCCCGGTCGCACTGGCGAGCCGGTCGAGCGGGTTCGACGTGCGGGCCAGGTCGAAGCCGATCATCGACGCCGGGCCACCGACGCCCACGACGATCACGAGCACGACGAGCAGCCAGGCCGGGGCGTCGCCGGGCCACAGCAGGACGGCCGACCACGTGACCACGATCGCGCTGACAATGCCGAGGACCGTCGTCGAACGGTGCCACGGGTAGTGAGCGACGACCCGTCCCAGGATCGGTCCGGTGGCCACGACCGCCACGACCATCACCGTCAGCAGCAGGCCCGCGAACCCCTCGGAGGTGTGCTCGCCCTGCACGAGGAACGGGTACCCCCACAACAGGCCGAGCATCGTCGCGCTGAACGGGGTGACGAAGTGCATCCAGAAGCCGAGCCGAGTGCCGGGATGCTCCCACGAGGCGGCCAGCGACGTGCGGATGTTGGACCACGACAGCGCGGGGCCGCGCACCGAGCGCGAGTGCGGCTCGTCGTGGACGAAGAGCAGCACCGCGAGCGTCACGAGCAGGCCGAGGGAGGCCGCGAGCAGGTAGGAGCGCGTCCAGCCGAGGGTGCTGAACGCCCACGTCATCGGGACCGCCGCGACGATCGCGCCCAGTTGCCCGATGGGGCCGGTCAGCAGCATGACCTGCGGGATCGCCCGCGGCGAGAACCAGGAGTTGACCAGGCGCAGCAGGCACACGAACGTCATCGCGTCGCCCATCCCGACGAAGAACCGTGCGATCAGCGCCGCCCCGTAGGAGTCCGCGAAGGCGAAGCCGGTCTGCGACAGGGTCAGCAGCACCGCACCGGTCAGCATGACCGCTCGCGGGCCGAACCGGTCCACGAGCAGCCCGACGGGGATCTGCATGCCGGCATAGACCAGCAGCTGCAGCATGACGAACGACGAGAGCTGTGCGGCACCGATGTCGAAGCGCTCGGCGGCGACGAGGCCGGCGACGGCGAGCGACGACCGGTGAAAGACCGCGAGGAGGTAGGCCGCGAGCCCGACGGCCCACACGGTGTACGCCCCGGGATGGCTTTGCCGCGGGTCGCTCACCGACCCAGTCTAGGTGGACCGCTGGCAGTGACGTTTGAGGGGTGAAATCGGGGAAATCACCCCTCGAACGTCACGGCCAGCGGTCCTCAGTAGGCCAGCGCGAGGGCGGGGTCCGCGAGGAGGTCGGCGACGTCCTTGAGGAAGTGGGAGGCCTGCTCGCCGTCGGTGACGCGGTGGTCGAACGTCACCGCGAGGGTCGTGACCCACCGCGGGACGACCTGCTCGTCGACGACCCACGGCCGCCGCGCGACCTGGCCGAGCGCGAGGATCCCCGTCTGCCCGGGCGGCAGGATCGGCGTGCCTCCGTCGATGCCGAACACGCCGACGTTCGTGATCGTGAACGTGCCGCCGGCGAGCTGGGCCGGCTGGATCCGACCCTCGCGCGCGGTCGCGACGAGGCCGTCGATCGCCCGGCCGAGGTCGACGAGCGACAGCCGGTCGGCGGCCGGCACGATCGGGACCACGAGACCGCGCTCGGTCGCGGCGGCGATGCCCAGGCCGACGGCCCCCGGGTGCTCGATGGCCGGTCCGGAGCCGGCCGAGGCCTCGTCGTGCCAGACCGCGTGCAGGTCGGGGGTGCGCCGCAGCGCGAGGCACACCGCCCGTGCCGCGAGCAGGGTCGGGGTGACCTTGACGCCCTCGAACCGCCGGTCGGCGCGGAGCCGTTCGACCAGCTCGACCGTCGCGGACACGTCGACCGTGACCCACTCCGTCGCCTGCGGCACCGACGCCGAGGCGGTCATCGCCGCGGCCGTGGCCTTGCGCACTCCCGTGAGCGGCTGGGCCGTCACGGGCGCCGCGGCGTGGGACTCACGCTCCGTGTGACGCAGCACGTCCGCACGGGTCACCACCGGACCCTCGCAGTCCACCGACGCCAGGTCGACGCCGAGATCCTTCGCGAGCTTGCGCACGGGCGGCTTCGCCAGCACCCGCACGGAGGTGGACGGCCGGGCACGGTCGCCACCCTCGCGAGTGCGGGTGCGGCGCCGACGCGCGCTCGGCCCGTACCCGACGAGGACCTCGCGCTTCTCGACCTCGGGGGTCTCGATCAGCGGCGTGCTCGCCTCGCTCGCTTCAGCCACTGGCCCATCGGGAGCCTCGTCCCCGATCGCGACGATCGGCGTACCCACCCGCACGGTCTGTCCCTCGGAGACCAGGAGCGCGCCGACCCGGCCCGCGAACGGGCTCGGCAGCTCGACGATCGACTTGGCCGTCTCGATGTCGACGATCGGGTCGTTGACCTTCACCTCGTCGCCCACCGCGACGTGCCACGTGACGATCTCGGCCTCCGTGAGGCCCTCGCCCACGTCGGGCAGCAGGAACTCCGCCATCAGAAGTCCCCCGTCACGGCCACGGCGTCGAGGACCCGCTCGACGCCCGGCAGGTGGTCGTGCTCGACGCGGCACGGCGGGTACGGCATGTCGTAGCCCGTGACCCGCTGGACCGGCGCCTCGAGCGAGTAGAAGCACTCCTCCGTCAGCCGCGCCGACAGCTCGGCGCCGAGCCCCAGCGTCCGACCCGCCTCGTGCACGACCACGACGCGGCCCGTGCGCCGGACGGATTCGACGACCGGATCGAGGTCGAGTGGCGACAGCGACCGGAGGTCGATGACCTCCAGCGACGCACCGCCGGTGGACGCGGACTCCTCGGCGGCCTCGAGGCAGGTCTTCACCGTCGGCCCGTACGCGAGGACCGTGACGTCCGAGCCCTCACGCACGACACGGCTGCGGTGCAGGTCGAGGCCGGCGGACTCGCCCACCTCGCCGGTGTCCCAGTAGCGCTGCTTCGGCTCAAGGAACACGACCGGGTCCTGCGACGCGATCGCCTGCTGGATCATCCAGTACGCGTCGTGCGGGTTCGACGGCGAGACGACCGTGAGGCCCGGGGTCATGACGAACTGCGCCTCGGGGCTCTCCGAGTGGTGCTCGACCGCGCCGATGCCGCCGCCGTAGGGAATGCGGATGACGATCGGCATCGCCACGCGGCCCTCGCTGCGGAAGCGCAGTCGCGCGACCTGGCTCACGATCTGGTCGTAGGCGGGATAGACGAAGCCGTCGAACTGGATCTCGACGACGGGCCGGAAGCCCCGGTAGGCCAGGCCGACCGACGCGCCGAGGATCGCGGACTCGGCCAGCGGCGTGTCCATGACCCGCTGGTCGCCGAAGTCCTTCTGCAGGCCCTCGGTCACCCGGAAGACCCCACCGAGACGGCCGATGTCCTCACCGAGCAGCAGGACTTTCTTGTCGGCGTCCATCGCGGCACGCAGACCGGCGTTCAGCGCCTTGGCGATGCTCATCGTGGTGTTCAGTTCCATGACAGGACCTCCTCACGCTGGGCCAGCAGCTCCGGCGGCACGTCGGCGTAGACGTGCTGGAACAGGTCCGAGAGCCGCGGGTCGGGCAGGTCGCGGCACACCGCGCGCAGGTGCTCACCGAGGCGTTCGGCCTCCGCCTGCACCTCGGCGTCGAAGTCCGCGAAGCCCGGATCCGTGCGCTCGAGCAGCGTGCGGAGCCGCAGCAGCGGGTCGCGCTCGGCCCACGCGTCGCCCTCGTGCGGATCGCGGTAGCGGCTCGGGTCGTCCGACGTCGTGTGCGCGCCCATCCGGTACGTGATCGCCTCGATGAGCGTCGGCCCGCCGCCCTCGCGAGCCTTGCGGAGCGCCTCGGTCGTCACCTGGTGGACGGCCAGCACGTCGTTGCCGTCGACACGCACGCCCTCGAACCCGAAGCCCGCGGCGCGCTGGGCGATCGGGATGCGGGTCTGGCGCTCGAGCGGAGCGCTGATCGCGTACTGGTTGTTCTGGCAGAAGAAGACGACCGGCGCGAGGTACGAGGCCGCCCACGCGAACGCCTCGTTCGTGTCGCCCTGGCTCGTGGCGCCGTCGCCGAAGTACGCGACGGCGGCGTCCTTCTTGTCCTCGAGGGTCAGGCCCATCCCGTAGCCGACGGCGTGCAGGGTCTGGGCGCCGATGATGATCGCGGGCAGCGCGTAGTTGAACTCGGCCGGGTCCCAGCCGCCGAGGCTCGTGCCACGGAACAGGCCGAGCAGCAGCGCGGGGTCGATGCCGCGGCACCACGCGACGGCGTGCTCGCGGTAGGACGGGAACACGAAGTCGTCGGGGGCGAGGGCGCGGCCGCTGCCGATCTGGGCGGCCTCCTGGCCGAGCATCGGGGCCCACAGTCCCAACTCGCCGTGCCGCTGGAGGGCGAACGCCTCGGTGTCGATGCGGCGGGCGAGGACCAGGTCGCGGTGGAAGCCGCGCAGGTCATCGGGGGCGAAGTCGTGCTCGCCGACGAGCGTGCCGTCCGGTGCGAGCACCTGGCGGATGGGTAGGCGCATCTCTGCCTCCTGTGCCATGGACGGGGTGTCCGTCCTTGCTGACGCGGCTCGGCGGCTCGGGGGTGATGAGTCGCGGGACCGCCGATGTGACAGGCATCACATCTGAGGTCGAGCGTAACAGGCGGGTCAGGCCTTCGAGGCGAATGTGGCAGCGCGGGAGAGGAACTCGGCGTTGACGTCGGGGGTGCCCACGGAGACGCGCACGCCCTCCGGGAACGGGCGCACGGAGACGGGCCAGACGTGGTCGGCGAACGCGGCCGAGCGATCGCCGAGCGGCAGCCACACGAAGTTCGCGTGGGTCTCCGGGACGGTCCAGCCCTGCCTGCGCAGAGCCGTCACGAGGCGGTCCCGCTCGGCGACGACGGACTCGACGCGCAGCGCGAGCTCCTCGTCCGCGTCGAGCGAGGCCAGCGCCGCGGCCTGCGCCACGTCGGTGACGCCGAAGGGCGGCAGCGCCTTGCGGATGGCGCCGGCGATTTCCGGCCGCGCGATCGCATAGCCGACGCGCAGGCCGGCCAGGCCGTACGCCTTCGAGAAGGTCCGCAGCACCACGACGTTCTCGTGGCGGGCCAGCACGTCGAGGCCGGAGACGGCGGCGAGGTCGCGCACGAACTCCAGGTAGGCCTCGTCCACGACGACGAGGACGCCCGCGGGCACCGACGTCATGAACTCCTCGAGGGCCGCCGCGGCCACGACGGGGCCGGTCGGGTTGTTCGGCGTGCACACCAGCACGGCCTTCGTGCGGTCCGTGATCGCGGCGGCCATCGCCGGCAGGTCGTGCTCCTGCTCGGCCGTCAGGGGGACGCGTACGGACGTCGCCCCCGTGAGGTCGACCGCGATCGGGTAGGCCTCGAAGGAGCGCCACGGGTACACGACCTCGTCGCCCGGCCCGCACCACGCGTCGAGCAGCCCGAACAGGACCGCGACCGAGCCCGTCCCGAACGCGAAGTGGTCCGGGGTCAGTCCCGTGCGCTCGGCCAGCGCCTCGCCGAGCGCCGTCACCCCCGCGTCGGGATAGCGGTTCATCCGGCGCAGCTCGTCGGCCGCGCGCTCGACCACACCGGGCAGGGGCGGGAACGGGTTCTCGTTGCTGGAGAGCTTGTGGCTCTCGTGCTGGGCCGCCCGACCGGGACGGTACGCGGGGATCGCGGCGAGGACGTCGCGGGGGCGGGCTTCGGTCATGGGTCGAGCGTACGGCTGGGAGAATCGTCCGGGTGACCCAGCCGAACGTCCGTCGTGGCCTCGCGCTCGTCGTCACGGCGGCCCTGTTCTTCGGCGTCAACGCCGGCGTCTCGCGGATCCCCGTCGAGGCCGGCCTGCCCGTCTCGACCTTCACGACCGTGCGCGCCACGTCGGCATTCGTCGTGTTCCTGCTGATCGCCGTCCTGTTCGACCGGTCCGCGCTGCGGCCGCCGCGCGGCCGCGACTGGCTGCTCGTCGTCGGCCTCGGCGTCATCGGCGTCGCGTTCGTCCAGTGGACGTACAACATCGCGATCGTGCGGCTGCCGATCGGCATCGCCCTGCTGCTGGAGTACCTCGCCCCCGTCCTGGTCGTGCTGTGGGTGCGGTTCGTCCGGCGCGAGCCGGTGCATCCGCGCGTGTGGCCCGCGATCGGGCTGGCGCTGCTGGGGCTGGCGCTCGTCGGTCAGGTCTGGCAGGGACTCACGCTCGACGGCCTCGGCGTGCTGATGGGCCTCGCTGCCGCGTTCTGCTTCGCCGCCTACTTCCTGTTCGGCGAGGCGCTGACCGGTTCGCCGACCGATCCGATGACCCCGCTGCGGATCGTCGTGTGGGCGTTCGGCGTCGGCGCGATCACGATGAACGTGCTCGGCGGCTGGGAGGGGGTCGACGCGCTCGGCCGGTCCGCCTCGATGCTCGGCCGGCTCGACGAGCACACCGTCCCGGCATGGCTCGCGATGACGTGGGTCGTGGTGATGGGCACGGTCGTCCCGTTCTTCCTGTACCTCGCGTCGCTGCGCGACCTGTCGAGCGCGAAGGCGTCCGTCACGGCGATGCTCGAGCCCGTCGTCGCGGTGATCGTGGGCTGGGCGTGGTTCGCCGAGGCGCTCACCGCGACCCAGCTGGCCGGCGTCGCAGCGGTGCTCACGGGCATCGTCCTGGCGCAGACCGCGCGGCACGTCCCGGCGGACGAGCTGCCGCCCCCCGTCTAGGGTGATCGGCATGGAACGCTTTCTGTCCACGTGGTTCGTCAGCAGTGTCGCGCTGGCCTTCGCCAGCCTCCTGCTCGGCAGCCACATGTCGATCGGCGCCGACGACGAGACCACGGTCAACCAGGTGCTCACGCTCGCGCTCGTCGGCCTGCTGTTCACGATCGTGCACGAGCTGGTCGGCACGTTCGTCAAGCTCATCTCGCTGCCGTTCATCATCCTGACCCTGGGCATCCTGCTCGTCGTCATCAACGCGCTGCTGCTGCTGACGACCGAGTGGCTGACCGGCCTGTTCGGCATCGACTTCGCGATCGACGGCTTCTGGTGGGCGCTGCTCGGCGCGATCGTCGTCTCGGTCTGCCAGTCCATCCTGTCCGCCATCGTCGGCCGCTGACGAGCGTGACGATGCGCGTCGCCGTCGTGTGCCTGGGCAACATCTGCCGCTCCCCGATGGCCGACGTCGTGCTGCAGCAGCTGCTCGCCGAGGCCGGCGCGCAGGACGTCGAGGTGTCCTCGTCGGGCACGGGCAACTGGCACGTGGGCGAGCCGATGGACCGACGCGCGGCGGCCACGCTGCAGGCCGCGGGGTACGACCCGACGCGGCACCGGGCCCGCACGTTCGGTCCCGAGTGGTTCGACGAGAACGACCTGATCCTCACGATGGACGCCTCGAACCATGCCGACGTGCTGGCGCTGGCCCGAACGGACGAGGACCGCGCCAAGGTGCGGATGTTCCGGTCCTTCGACCCGCAGGCATCGAGACCCGACGCGGAGGTCCCCGATCCCTGGTTCGGCGGCCAGGAGGGCTTCGACGAGGTGCTCGCGATGGTGGAACGGACGAGTGCGGCCATCACCCGGGACCTGACCCGGTAAGTTTCCGGTCATGGCACGAATGACGGGAACGGCGGCGCTCGCGGAGTCGTTGTTGGACGTCGCGGTGGTCTCCACGACCCCCGTCGCGGGCGGAGACATCTGCACCACGACGCGACTGCGGCTCACCGACGGACGCAGCGCAGTGATCAAGACCCGCCCCCACGCACCGGAGGGCTTCTTCACGACCGAGGCGGAGGGTCTCGGCCGCCTGCGCGACGCCGGAGGCGTTCCCGTGCCCGGCGTCCTCGCCGCCGATGCCGAGTGCATCGTCCTGGAGTGGGTCGAGCCGACCAAGCCGTCCGCCGACCACGCCGAGGCGTTCGGCCGTGCCCTCGCGACCACGCACACGTCCGGCGCCGGTGGCTTCGGCGCCGACCACGACGGCTACATCGGTCTGGCGCCGCTGCCCAACCGCCCGCTGCCGACGTGGGAGGAGTTCTACGCCAGCCGTCGGGTCATGCCGTACGTCAAGGCCGCCGCCGACCGGGGCGCGCTGTCCCTCGAGGACGCCGCCGCGATCGAGCAGGCCATGAAGCAGATCCACCGGTTCTCCGGCGACGCGGAGCCGCCCGCGCTGCTGCACGGCGACCTGTGGTCGGGGAACCTCGTCTGGTCGGCCGAGGGCGTCCACCTGATCGACCCGGCCGTCCACGGTGGCCACCGCGAGACGGATCTGGCGATGCTGACGCTGTTCGGCTCACCGCACCTGCAGCGGATCCTCGACGCGTACCACGAGGCGGCTCCCCTGCAGGACGGCTGGACCGAGCGGGTCGTCCTGCACCAGCTGCACCCCCTGCTCGTGCATGCCGTGATGTTCGGCGGCGCGTACGGGCCCCGGGCCGCCAGCGCGGCCCGCGCCCTGCTCGACGGCGCCCGGTAGCGGGCGAACGGAGGTCGGACCATGAGAGTCCTCATCGTCGACGACGACCGCGCGGTGCGCGACTCGCTGCGTCGTTCGCTGGAGTTCAACGGCTACACGGTCGAGATGGCCGGCGACGGCGCCGAGGCCCTCGCCAAGGTCGCGCAGGCCGCGCCCGACGCGATCATCATGGACGTCATGATGCCGCGGCTCGGCGGCCTCGACGCCACGCGCGCGCTGCGGGCCGCCGGGAACGACGTGCCGATCCTCGTGCTGACCGCGCGCGACGCCGTCAGCGACCGCGTCGACGGACTCGATGCGGGTGCCGACGACTACCTGACCAAGCCGTTCGCGCTCGAAGAGCTGCTCGCGCGGCTGCGCGCGCTGCTGCGCCGCGTCGTTCGCGCCCGGGAGGACGCCGAGGACGAGCCGCCGCTGGAGTTCGCGGACCTCATGCTCGACCCGGTCACCCGCGACGTGCGGCGCGGCAGCCGGCCGATCTCGCTGACCCGCACCGAGTTCGCCCTGCTCGAGCTGTTCATGCAGCGGCCCAAGCGCGTGCTCGAGCGGTCGTTCATCCTCGAGGAGGTGTGGGGATTCGACTTCCCCACGACGGCCAACTCCCTCGAGGTCTACGTCGGGTACGTGCGTCGCAAGCTCGAGGCCGAGGGCGAGGACCGCCTGCTGCACACGGTCCGCGGCGTCGGCTACGTGCTGCGAGAGACTCCCCCGTGAGGGTCGCGGACCGGGTCTACCAGCACGCCCACACCCTGTTCGGACCGATCACGAGGCGACTCTCGCTCGCCGCCCGCGTCGCGCTCCTGACGACGGCGGCGGTCGCGGCCGTGCTGTCGCTCATCAGCGTCACGGTCTACGTCCTCGTCCGCGCCGAGTTCATCGGCTCGCTCGACGACTCGATGCTCAAGCGCGCCGAGCAGGCGGTCGCGGCGGGCTACACCCCCGACAACATCACGGTCGACCAGGCCAACCTGCTCGCGCTGGCCGGGATCCAGCTGCTGACGATCAAGAGCGGCGGCGGCGAGTTCCTGCTGTACTCCGACAACGCCTTCCCCTACGACAACCGAGAGCGGGAGGTCGCCCTCGGACTCGTCGACCACTCCGCCCGCACGGCCCACGTGGGCGGCGTGCCCTACCGCGTCGTCGCGGTCCAGGCCGGGCAGGGCCAGGCCTTCGTGCTGGCCCAGTCGATGGAGTCGACCCAGCAGGCGCTCGACCGGCTGCAGGTCGTCCTGACGCTGTCGACGATCTCGGGCATGCTCTTCGCCGGCCTCGCCGGCTGGGCGGTCGCCAACAACGGACTGCGCCCTGTGCGCCGGTTGACCGAGGCGACCGAGCGGATCGCGGCGAGCGGCGACCTGACGCCGATCGAGGTCACCGGCAAGGAGGACGAGCTCGCGCGCCTCACCCGCTCGTTCAACGCGATGCTGCTCGCGCTCGACGACACCCAGAAGCGCGAGCGGCAACTGATCGCCGACGCCGGTCACGAGCTGCGCACCCCGCTCACGAGCCTGCGCACCAACATCGACCTGCTCCGTCAGGTCAGCGCGGATCCGGATCACCAGCTGGGCGTCGTCGAGCACCGCGAGCTGCTCGACGACGTGCGCGCCCAGCTCGACGAACTGACCGCCCTCGTCGGGGACCTCACCGAGCTGGCCCGCGACGAGCCACTGCACCGCGATCCCGAGCCGCTCGACCTGGCCGATGTCGTGCGGCGCGGCGTCGAGCGGGTCGAGCTGCGCGCGGGGTCGCTGGCGTTCGACGTCCACCTCGAGCCCTCGTGGGTCGTCGGCGACAGCCAGCTGCTCGAGCGGGCGATCACGAACCTGCTCGACAACGCCGCGAAGTGGAGTCCCACGGGCGGCACCGTCACGGTGCGCCTCGGCGACGGCATCGTGACCGTCGTCGACGAGGGTCCCGGCATCGCGCCCGAGGACCTGCCCCACGTGTTCGAGCGGTTCTACCGGTCGACCGAGGCGCGCACCCTGCCCGGCTCGGGACTGGGCCTGTCGATCGTCAAGCGCGCCGCCGATCGCCACGGCGGTTCCGTCGCCGTCGCGTCGACCCTCGGCCACGGAGCGTCGTTCACGTTCGCCGTTCCGCTCGCCCCGACGTGAGCCTCCGTTATTCGCTGGAGCCCAGCGTGTTCACACGTCATTCTCAGGTGATGGGAAGAAGGTTGGAGCATGACAGATCAGCGTGATCCCTACGCAGGCCAGCCCTACACGCCGCCCACGTCGAACCAGCCGCCCGCAGGCGGCACGACCGAGAGCACCGGCGGCTGGCCCTTCTTCGAGCCGCGCGCCGAGGTCGCCCCGACGGCCACCTCCGCCGCGACCGGCACGCCCACCGCACCGACCTCGGATCACGAGCCCACCGTCACCGTGAACGAGCCCACCGTCACGATGGGTGCCGGCGACGTGCCCCCGTCCTACACGCCCCCGCAGGCCGCTTTTGCCGCGCAGCCGCCGCGCAAGCGCCGCACCGGCCGCCTCGTGGCCGCCGCCACCGGAGTCGTGCTGCTCGCTGGTGCCGCGGGCGCCGGCGGCGCCGCCCTCTACGAGGGCCTCAACGGGGACGACTCGATCAGCAACACGTCGCAGACCGGGACGTCGCTCGACCGGACGGCGTCCTCGACGGTCTCGACCAGCGACGTCAGCGCGGTCGCCGCCAAGGTGCTGCCCGCCACCGTGATGATCAACGTCACGGGCAACGGCGAGTCGGGCACCGGCACGGGCATCGTCATCAGCGCCGACGGCGACATCCTCACGAACAACCACGTCGTGGAGGCCGCCGCGGACGGCGGCACGATCACGGTCGCCTTCAACGACGGCACCAACGCCCAGGCCGAGATCGTCGGTCGGGACGTCGCGACCGACGTCGCCGTCATCAAGGCGAAGGACGTCAGCGGCCTGACCGCAGCGTCGCTGGGCGACTCCAAGGACGTCAAGGTCGGCCAGCCGGTCGTCGCGATCGGCTCGCCCTTCGGCCTCGAGTCGACCGTCACGCAGGGCATCGTCTCGGCGCTCAACCGGCCGGTCTCGCCGGGCAGCGAGTCCGAGACGAACCAGCCGGCCACGACCACGACCTTCCCGGCGATCCAGACCGACGCGGCGATCAACCCCGGCAACTCCGGTGGCCCGCTCGTCGACATGTCGGGCAACGTCATCGGCATCAACTCGGCGATCAACACCGGCGGCTCGGGCAACGGCTCGGTCGGCCTGGGCTTCGCGATCCCGATCAACCTCGTGCGCAGTGTCTCGACGCAGATCCTCGACGGGAAGACCGTCGAGCACGCGCAGATCGGCGTGCAGGTCCGCAGCGCGACCGCGGACGACAAGATCACCGCGATGGGCGCCGAGATCGGCGAGGTCACGAGCGGCAGCGCCGGCGACAAGGCGGGCCTGAAGACCGGCGACATCGTCACGCAGGTCGACGGCAACCCGATCGCCTCGAACGATGCCCTCGTCGCGACGATCCGCGGGTACAGCCCCGGCGACAAGGTCACCCTCACGATCCTGCGCGACGGCAAGACCCAGAAGGTCGAGGTCACGCTCGGCTCGGACAACGGGGCCCTCGCGAAGCAGCAGGACCAGGGCCAGCCCCAGCAGGAGTCACCCGACTCGGGTCAGTGAGCTCGTCGAAGGGGGTCCGTCCGGCAGGTGCCGGGCGGACCCCCATCGCACGTCCCGTCAGGACAGCAGCTGCTCGGTGAGGTCGCGCAGGATCGCGTAGCCGTGCTGGGTCAGGATCGACTCGGCGTGGAACTGGATGCCGCGGTAGTGCGGACCGGCCAGCAGGTGGACGTCGCCGGTGTCCGGGTCGGTCTCGATCGTGACGCCCTCGGGCAGTCCCGAGGCGGGCTCGCGGGCGACGAACGTGTTGTAGAAGCCGACCGTCTCGGTCCGGCCCAGCACCGGCAGCGCGCTCTGGGTGCCCTGGAAGACGATGTCCTTGTAGACCAGGTCGAGGCCGAGCACGTGGCTCAGCGTCTGGTGGCCCAGGCAGATCGCCAGGAACGGCTGCTCGCGCTCGAGCAGCCGCCGGGTCGCCTCCCGCAGCACCTGCATCTTCGGATCGTCCCCGTCGCGCGGATCGCCGGGGCCCGGGCCGACCACGACGAGGTCGTGACCGTCGAGCGCCTCCGGCGTCCACGCGTCGTGGCGGACCACGTCGGTCGTCAGGCCCATCACGCCGAACACGTGGCCGAGCATGTTCACGAAGTCGTCCTCGCCGTCGAGCACGACCACCCGCTTGCCGGCGAGCGCCGGAACCTGCGGCGTGCCGGACTGGTCGCTGAGCCAGAACTGGCTCAGCCGCTGGTTCCGTGAGCCCAGCGCGATGAGCACGTCGTCCTCACGCGTGAACGCGTCGAAGCCCTCGGCGGGGGCGGACGCCGCCTCGACCAGTCCGAAGGCGCTCAGGATCCCCGAGGCCTTGGCCCACGTCTCCTTCGTCTCGTGCTCGGCATCGGAGTCGCGCACGAGCGTGGCGCCGGCCGTGACCGTGAGGTTGCCGTCGAGGTCGACGTCGGCCGTCCGGATCAGGATCGGCGCATCGAGCCTGACCTCGCCCTGCTCGTCGCGGCCGATGAGCGCCGCGACGCTCCCGTAGTAGCCGCGCCCGCGGCCCTCGTACTGCTTGATGAGGCGGCACGCGTTCTCCACCGGGCTACCGGTCACGGTCGCGGCGAACATCGAGTCGCGCAGGATGACCCGCGGGTCGAGGTCGGTGCGGCCGGCGAGCAGGTACTCCGTGTGCACGAGGTGACTCATCGGCTTGAGGTACGGCCCGAGCACGAGGCCACCCTCGTGGCACAGGTCGCACATCATCTTCAGCTCCTCGTCGACGACCATGAAGAGCTCGTAGATCTCCTTCTCGTCGGACAGGAACCGCAGCAGCTCGCGCTTGCGGTCGGCGTGCGTCTCGAGGCCGCGCATCCGGAACGTCCCGCTGATCGGGTTCATCCGCAGCTGGCCGGCGTCGAGGCTGACGTGGCGCTCGGGGCTCGCGCCGATGAGGTAGCGGTCACCGGTGAAGATGCAGAACGTCCAGAAGGCGCCGCGCTCGCGCTCGAGCAGCCGGCGGAACACCGTGAGCGCCTTGGCGTGGCCCCAGTCGGCGACGGTCGCGGTGTAGCGGCGGCCGATCACGAGGTTCGCGCCCTCGCCCTGGCCGATCTCCTCGTCGATGATGCTCCGGACGACGCTGGCGTACTCCTCGTCGGAGGTCTCGAAGCCGCCGCGGTCGGCCAGGTCGATCGCCTCGTCGGGCAGCAGCGCGAGCAGCTCGGCCAGGGGCACGTCGTTGCTCGTGCGCACCTCGACGACCGAGAGCGGAGTGCCGTCCTGGTTGGCCTCGAACCCGCGCTCGGCGATCTGGGCGAACGGCACGAGCACGAGGTGGTCCCAACCCGGCCCGGTGTCCTCGCGCAACGGGACCTGCGCGAGGGTCTCGACGTCGGTGCGCGGACCGCCGACGAGCGTGACGACATCGGTCTCACGGCCGCGGATGAGGGCGAACGCGGGCTGGCCGAGCAGTTCCTCGAGGATCGCCCCGGTTTCATGCTGCGTCATCGTGGTCTTCTTCCCGCGGTCCGGACGAACGACGCCCAGACCGCCAACGAGGGGGTCTGGGCGTGGGGTGCGTCGACAGTCCTCCTCAGGGGAGGAGCCACCAGGTGCTGGTCGTCGACATGGCGACAGCGTACTCGTCGCCCGAGGTTGGCGGTACGGTGCCCGGGTGATGGACCTCGATGCGCTGCGCGACGACCTGACCGCCCTCGTCGAGCTGGCTCCGGTCAGTGGCTCGGCCGGCGAGGTCGAGGTCCAGCGGTGGATGGCGGCGCGCCTGCGGGAACTGGGACTCGAGGTCGACCTGTGGCCGCTCGACCTCGCCGCCCTGCGCGCGGATCCGGCCCACCCGGGCGAGGAGGTCGACCGGGACGAGGCGTGGGGCTGCGTCGGCACCCGCGGCGGTGACCCGGCGCTCGTGCTGACCGGCCACGTCGACGTCGTGCCCGGCGGCACCAACCGGTTCGCCGAGAGCGACGGTCGGTGGTTCGGTCGCGGCACGTGCGACATGCTCGGCGGCGTGGCGGCGATCCTCGCGGCCGTGCGGTCGGTGCGGGACGAACCGCTCTCGCGCGGCCTCGCGGTGCATGCCGTGATCGGCGAGGAGGACGGCGGGCTCGGTGCCTTCGCGACCTTGCGCCGCGGTCACTCCGGTGCCGCCTGCGTCATCGCCGAGCCGACCGGCGGCGAGGTCATCAATGCGAACGCCGGCTGCCTGACGTTCCGGATCGAGGTCACGGGAGTCGCGGCGCACGGCTCGACCCGGTGGGTCGGCCAGAGCGCGGTCGACCGGCTTCCCGACCTGCTCGCCGCCTTGCGGAACCTCGAGGCCCAGCGGAACGCCACCGTCCCGGCGGAGTTCGCGGCGCTGCCGATTCCCTTCGGGATCTCCGTCGGGATCGTGCGGGCCGGGGACTGGGCGAGCACCGTGCCCGACCTGCTCGTCGCGGAGGGTCGGTACGGCGTGCGCCCGGACGAGACGTTCGAGCAGGCGCAGGCCGCGCTCGAGTCCGCCGTCGCGCCGCACGCCGTGTCGTGGACGGGCGGACGGTTCGCCCCGGGCGCGACGGACGCCGACGACCCGTTCGTGCGGCAGGTCGTCGAGATCACCGGAGCCCCGACCGCGGGCGCGCCGTACGGCTCGGACCTGCGCCAGTACGTCGCCTCCGGGATCCCGACCGTCCAGTTCGGCCCGGGCGAGCCGCACGACGGCCACAGCGAGCACGAGTCGGTCGCGATCGCCGACGTCGTGCGGTGCGCCGAGGCCTACCGCGCGCTGATCCTCGCGCGCTGCCGCTGATGCCGGCCCGGGGGGACGAAACCTTAGGCCTTCGGGTGGCCATGGCCACCCAAAGGCATCAAGATCCGTCCACCGCAGGTCAGCCGGCGGAGACGGGGATCGGCGTGTAGTCACCGAGGTCGATGACGCCGCCGGGCCGGAACGTGACGATCTGCAGGCCGACGGCCTGGCCGTCGGCGAAGGTCAGGACGCCGACCTGGGCGTCGCGGCGCAGCTTCGTGCCCAGCGCGAACGCGTAGACCGCGCCGCCGGTCGATCCGAGCGACAGCGAGGTCGTCGTGCCCTCCGTGCCCTGCGTCGAGGTGGGTCCGACCTGGCGGTGCAGGTGGCCGCTGATCGCCAGGTCGACACAGCCGTCGGCGATCGTCTGCTTCGCCGACGCGGAGCTGTGCGTCGCGAGGAGCGTGACGTCCCCGTCCTCGCACGCCACCTCACCGAGCTGCCGACTCTGCTCGGTGATCGCGGCGATGTTGTCGCTCTCGTTGCCGTTGTAGCCCGCGGTCAGGCCCGAGCTGCGCGGGTCACTGGCACCGAGGATGCGCAAGCCCTCGACGTCGACCGGCTCGTCGTCGAGCACGACGAAGTCGTGGCGCCGCATCTCCCGCAGGACGGTCTTCCCGGTATCGTGGTTGCCGGCGACGGCGACGATCGGCAGGTCGGAGAACGTCTCGCGCAGCGACTTGATGCTGAAGGCCTCCCACGAGGCGCCGTTGGACGTGTCGTCACCCAGGTCGACGACGAACGAGGCCTGCGCGGCGTCGGCGACCTTGCGGGCGACGGGGTCCATGCCGACGTTGTCGTGCCGGTCGGTGACGACGACCGCGGTGGTCTCACCCTCCTGCGGCGCGCGCACCGCGATGCCCTCGGTCTTCTCGGCGAGCGTCGTGTAGAAGGTCCGCGACTCCTCGTACGTCGTGAGCGCACCCTCGACGATCGCCTTGCTCGTCGCGGTCGCGGCGCCGCGCGAGATCTGGACGTTCGCGAGAACGGTCTCGTCGGGCAGCTCAGGGAACTCGTCGCGGATCGGCACCCACGCCGTGGCGCGGTGGGTGCTGGGATCGGGCAGGTACACGGCGACGGCCCCGACGAGCACGACTGCGAGGGCGGCCCCGGTCACGAGCGTGCGGGACGAGGGCGGCCACGCCCGGCGCAGCTCCTGCCGCCGCCGTGCACCCACCGCACGCCAGACGACGAACGCGACGACCATCGTGATGACGCCGACCGCGGCGCCCCGCACGAGGGCGGCTCGCGCCATCTCCTCGATCTCGGAGGTCATCGCGGCGATCTCGCCGTCGGGCTGGCTGGCGATCGCGGCGTCCTGCGCCAGGACGCGCTCGAGGTCGGTGTCGGGGCTGTCGCGCAGGACGACCTCGGCGCCGATGCCCAGCGGCGCGCCGGACGGCGTGCGCAGCTCGGGCAGCAGCGGTCCGGCGACGATCGTGACGTGGCCGTCGAACGTGGGCGACGCGGTCGCGTTGTGCGCGCCGATCGTGACAGCCCGCTCGGTGTCGACGAACGTGGTCGCGGCGACGCCGAGGGTGACCGCGAGTCCGAGCAGCAGCAGTGCCGCCGCGGGGAGGACTCGCCTCACCGGCCCACCCGGTCGAGCCAGGCCTGCGAGGCACCGAGGGTGACGAGCCGCTGCGTGGCCCGCGTCAGGGCGACGTAGAGCGTGCGCCAGCCGGCCGCGGAGTCGGACACGACACCGTCGGGGTCGATGAGCAGCACTCCGTCGAACTCCAGGCCCTTCGTGTCGAGCGGGTCCAGGACGCGCACGCGATCATTCGCGGGCACGGCCGCCGCGATCTCGGCGAGCCGGTGCCCCGGCGTGACGACCGCGATCGTGCCCTCGACCTGGTCGAGCAGCGCGAGCACCTCGGCGCGGGCCTGCTCCGCCAGGGCGGCGGCGGGAACGAGCTCGTGACGCGGCTCGACGCCGGTACGACGCACCGCCTCGGCGAGGTCGGGGTGGTCGATCGCCCGCGCGGCGACCCGCGCGGCGAGGTCGTAGATCTCGGCCGAGTTGCGGTAGTTCGTCGACAGCCGGAACCGGTGCACGGGCATCCCGGCGAGCGCTTCGCCTCGGGCCGCGACCGACTCGGCCGGGTCGGGCCATGACGACTGCGCCTCGTCACCGACGATCGTCCAGCTGGCGGTGCGGCCGCGACGGCCGAGCATGCGCCACTGCATCGGCGAGAGGTCCTGCGCCTCGTCGACCAGCACGTGCGCGTAGCCGTCGTCCTCGATGCTCGTCGTGGCGCGCAGCTCGCGCTCCTGCCGCTCGAAACTCATCAGCTGCTTGGGGTTGTCGTCGTCCTCGGGGCCTCGTTCGGGCACCTCGCCCACGAGGTGGCGCAGCTCGTCGATCAGCGGCACGTCCTCGATCGTCGGGTCCTGCGGCCACTCGCGGCGCAGCACCTGCTGCTCGAAGGACGTGAAGAGGTCGGACGCCAGCTCGCCGAGTCGCGACGGCACGCTGCTCCACACCTCGCCGGGATCCAGGTCGGGCCACCACGCATCGAGGAAGTCCTCGAACACCGGATCGCCGTCGAGGTCGTCGGCGAACGCCTCGGGTCCGCGGTCGAGGGCGCGGTCGCCCTTGGCCCGCTCCCACAGCGCGTCGACGAGAGCCGTGCGCACCTTGGGGCGCAGCGTGTTCGGCAGCCCCTGACCCAGCACGCGGCGGCGGATGCGGGCGAGGTCGGAGGCCTCGAGCATGAGCCGGTCGTCGCGGTAGAACACCTGCAGGCGCGTCGGCGCGTCGGGGCGAGGAGCCCGGACGAGACGCGACAGCACCGTGGCCATGCGGCCCGAGCCGATCAGCGCGGCGACCTCCGGCGAGGCGTGCCGCGAGGCCCGGATGCCGTCGACGACCTCGCCGATCGAGCGCAGGGTCACGGTGGTCTCGCCGAGGCTGGGCAGGACGCGCTCGATGTAGCTCATGAAGACGCCCGAGGGCCCGACGACGAGGACGCCGCCGGACTCGAAGCGGCGTCGGTCGGTGTACAGCAGGTACGCCGCACGGTGCAGCGCGACGACCGTCTTGCCGGTGCCCGGGCCGCCGCCGATGATCGTGGCGCCGCGGGCGGGAGCGCGGATCGCCTCGTCCTGCTCCTTCTGGATCGTGGCGACGACCGAGTGCATCGAGCTGTCGCGGGCCCGGCTCAGGCTGGCCAGCAGGGCACCCTCGCCGACGACGACCATGCCGTCGGGCGCCCGCTCGGCGTCGAGCAGCTCGTCCTCGACGCCGATGACACGGTCGCCGCGGCACCGCAGCACGCGGCGTCGCACGATGCCGGCCGGGTCCTGCGCCGTGGCGCGGTAGAAGACCGCGGCGGCGGGGGCGCGCCAGTCGACCAGCAGGATCTCGCGATCGGCGTCGCGCACACCGATCCGTCCGATGTAGCGGGCATCGCCGCCGGCGAGGTCGAGCCGGCCGAACACGAGCCCGTCGTGCGCGGCGTTCAGCGCGCTGAGCCGTCGGGAGGCCTGGTAGACCATGGCGTCGCGCTCGACCAGTCCGCCCTCGTGGCCGATGTGGCCGCGCGCCATGCCTTCGGCGAGCAGCGACTCGGCGACCTTGGCCGAGTCGTCCAGTCGCTCGTAGACCGTGTCGACGTACGCCTGCTCGTGCTGGACTTCCAGCTCGTCGCGGGAGGGGGTGGTCATCGAGATCCTTCTGCCGTTGCGGAACTCCCCATTCTATGACCCCGGACCGAGCCGTCACGCCACCTTGGCCCGTGACGCCGTTCACGCGCAGGAACGCGCACGGCGCCGACCCCCGAGGGGACCGGCGCCGTGCGCGCTGTCGTCACTTGACCTTGACGGTCCTCGTCGCCTGCGCCGACGTGTACGCGGTCGATCCCGCGTACACGGCCTTCAGCGTGTGCTTGCCCTTCTTGAGCCGCACGGTGACGGACGCCTTGCCCTTGGCCACCTTCACGGTGCGGACGAACTTCGCACCGTCGTAGAGGCGCACGGATCCGGCCGTCGCCGCTGCCGCCGTGCCCGGGAGGGACAGCGTCACGGTGACCTTGGCGGACTTCTTGCCGGCCGTGGCGGCCAGCGAGACCTTCGCGACGTCCTTGGCCACGACGGCGGCCGCCGTCGCCGTGCCGACTCCGTACCGGTCGAACCGGTCCGTGGCCGTCACCGTGGCCGTGACCGGCTTGCCCCGATCGGCGGCCCGGACGGTGTAGGTCGCGCCCGTGCCGACGGCGACGCCGCCGACCTTCCACTGGAACGTGAAGCGCGTGTCCGCCATGCGGTTCCACGTGCCGGTCCCGACCGTGAGCCGCTGGCCCGGCGTCGCCGTGCCCGAGACCTTCGGCGCCACGACGGCCGCGAGGGTGTGACCGAGCGTCGCGTCGACGCCCGTGACCATCGCGCCGTCGCCCACCGTGATCGACTTCGCGGTGGTGGCCGAGAACGCGTTCTTCCACCACTGCGTGATGAACTCGACGTCGGTGCCCTCGCGATCGGCGTGGCGCTCGCCACGGAACACCACCTGGTACGTGCCCGGGGGCACCTTCGCCGCGAAGCGGCCCTTCGAGTCCATGTCGACGTAGACGTCCATGGGCTCGCCGTCGGCGTTGACCACGATCACCTCGCGCTCGGTCCACGGCAGGCCCGGGAGCGCCTGCAGGGAGAGGCGGCCCGAGATCGTGCCGAGGGTGCTCACGACGAGCGTGCCGAGGTCGACCGGTCCGGTCTCGGTCACCGTCACCTGCGTCGCCTGGTTGAGCGAGTAGCCGCCGCCGTGCCACTGCGACTCGGTGCGGGGCTCCTCGGAGCCGTCGTGGAACTCGAACTTGTAGTCGCCGGCGGGCAGCGACCAGAAGCGGTACGAGCCGTCGGCCTTGACGCGGGCGAAGTCGAGGGCGGACCATCCCTCGTCCGTGCGACCGTATGCCGTCACGATGCCGCCGCGCTGACCGGTGCCGGCCTTGTCGACGACCTTGCCGGTGACGTTGCCCGGCTCGGTCGGGGCGGGGGCTGCGGCGAGCGTGAAGTTCACGTTCGCGACGGTCTTGCCGTCAGCGATCACGACCTCCGACGCATCGAGGCGCGTCTCGGCGCTCGAGTACCACTGGGACGCGAACTCCTCGATCTGGTCGGCCGCCTGCAGCTTGTAGGCGCCGTCGGCGAGCCGGGGCAGCGTGTAGTGGCCCTTCGCGTCGGTCCTGGCCCACGACCAGGCCCAGAAGTCGTCGTCGGAGCCGGCGGTGGCCACCACCGAGACGTCCCGCAGGGGCCTGCCCGCGGCGTCGCGGACGGTGCCCGTGATCGTCGCACCCCCGACGAACGTCGCGTCGGCGGACGTCGTCGTGTGCTGCGAGGTCACGGTGTACCGGGTCGCGGTCTCCTCCGAGGTGCCGCCGACCCAGAACGTGGCGAAGTCCTCCTCGTCGTCGGACACCTGCACGATGAACGTGCCGGCGGACAGCGCCGCCGACCAGGCGCCCTCGTCGTCGGTGTGGATCGTCCGCACGTAGGTCACCTGGTCGTCAGCCTCGACCTGGTAGATCTCGACGTGTCCGCGGCCCTCGCCGACCGTCTCACCGGACGGATCGCGGACGACACCGGTCAGGGTGCCGAGCAGGGCCGGGTCGACCGACAGCTCGACGTCGCCGACGTAGGAATTGCTGCCCGCGTACGCGGTGAACGGGCCCAGGACGGTCGTCACGTAACCCGCCTTCTCGACGCGGATCCAGACCGGGGCTCCCTCGGTGTCGCCCGGCACCTCCAGGGAGAAGTACGTGCCCTCCGTGAGGGTCGTGGTGCCGGCCGCGACGGCCGACGCGTTCAGGCGCGGGTCCTCGCTGAAGGCGGAGACGACCGCACCCCTGCTGCTGCCGTTCTCGCTGTAGATCCAGCCGTAGGCATATCCGGTGCCGGGGGTGGCGACGGCCGGGGCGGCGGTGCCGGCGAGCAGCATCGCGAGCGCCATCAGCAGCGCCGTCGGCAGGGCCAGCCACCTCCCGACCGGACGCGACGAGTTGATCTGGACGTTCGGGGACACAAGGTTCCTCTCGGGAGGCTGGCGGGGGGAAGGAGTCACACGGGCCCCAAGGGCCTCTGGTGTCACTCCGTCGCGACTTTAGCGAGCCCGAGTCGGTCCCGTCAGGCGTTCGGCCGATGTGCACCGGAGGGCGTCCGACGAGGAATCGCGAGTCCTGTGTGAGACATGAGGCCATTGCACCCTCCCGGAACGGCTCTCGCCCCTAGTCTTCGAGGACCGATTTATGTCGGAAGGAATCCCCATGCGCCTGCGCACCATCGCCGTGGCGGCCGCGACCGGTCTGGTCGTCGCCCTCGCCCCGGCCACCGCCCACGCGGCCAAGCCGACCTACAAGGTCACGATCTCGCTGTCCAAGAAGACCGCCGACGTCGGTCAGAAGATCGCCGTCTCCGGCAAGGTCTCCGGACCCAGGTCGGCGAAGAAGAAGCTGCTCGTCCAGCGAAAGGTCGGCTCCGGCGCCTGGAAGACCGTCACGAAGGTCACCACGACGAAGCAGTCCCGCTACGCGACGAAGGTCACCGTGCGCACCGCCGGCAAGCAGGCGCTGCGCGTCGTGGCTCCCGCATCCTCCAAGCGCGCGAAGGGCGTCAGCAAGGCCCGGTCCTACACCGGCTACCGCTGGCTCGACCTGACGAAGCAGAGCCGCGACAATTCCGACCTCGTCGTCACCGGCCCGGTCACGCTCGCCGGGAAGACCTACGCCAAGGCGTTCTCCTTCAACGTCAGCGGCACGTTCTTCAAGGTCGCCAAGGCCTGCACGACGCTGCGCCTCGGACTGGGCGCTGCGGACGAGGCGACCGACACCGTGTTCGACCTCTATCGATTGACCACGCCGGGCCTGACAGAGTCGGCGGACAGGGTCCGTACGGCGATCACACCGGGAGCCGCACCGCAGACCCGGTCCTACCGGATCTCCGGATTTCCGTACATCGCGTTCGGCTCGGGCGGCACCGGCCCCATCGCGACGGTCAACCCGACGGCACGCTGCAGCGTGAACCGGCTGCCGACGATGCCGGACGTCGCGATCTGAGTCCCGCCACCCCGTACTACGGGCGCCGATCCTCTCGGGGATCGGCGCCCGTCGTCGTATGGCGCGGGCGGCGACCCCCGTCACCGAGGGTGGGCCGCGTCAGCGCTTGCGGGAGAGGAACGCGAGCATCGCCTCGCGGGCCTGCTCACTGCCGAAGAGGCGGGCCGAGCCGGCGGCGACCTCGGCACCCAGCCGATCGATGCGGTCGACGAGGTCCGCGTTGAGCAGCCGCTTCGTCTCGGCGAAGCCCTGAGGGTAGCCCTGCGCGAGCTCGCCGAGGACGCCCGCGAGCGCCTCGTCGAGGCCGTCGTCGGGTGCGACCGTGGTGACCAGACCCATCGCCGCGGCCTCTGCCGCGGCGAACGAGCGACCCGTCAGGAAGACCTCCGAGGCCGCGCGCGGTGACAGCCGCTCGAGCAGCGAGAGGCTGATGACCGCCGGCGCGAGGGCCAGCCGCACCTCGGTCAGCGCGAACGTCACCGACTCGGCCGCGAGCACGATGTCCGCGGCGCCGACGAGGCCCAGGCCGCCGGCGCGGACCGGCCCGGCGAGGACGACCACGACGGGCATGGCGCTCGTCGCGATCGCGCGCTGCAGGGCGACGAGCGCGACGGCGCCCTGCTCCATCCCGCCCTCGGCGGCCTCCGACAGGTCGGCGCCCGAGCAGAACACCCGGTGCGCCGAGCGCAGGACGACCACCTTCGCGGCGGCGTCCGCCTCGGCGGCGGCGAGCCGGTCACCGAGCTCGGTGACGAGCTGGCGGCTGAGCGCGTTCCTGTTGTGCTCGCTGTCGAGCGTGATCGTCGCGACGCCGTCGGCGACGTCGAGGTGCACCAGTTCGGTCATGACTGCCTCCTGTCGACGCTCAGTAGGACTTCGGCAGACCCAGCGAGAACTGGGCGACGAAGTTGAGCGCCATCTGCTTGCTGACCGGCGCGATGTTGGACAGCCGCGACGACGCCAGCGCCTGCACGAGACCGTACTCGTTGGCCAGCCCGTTGCCGCCGTGGGTCTGGATCGCGGTGTCGACGGCCCTCGCGGCCGCATCGCCGGCCGCGACCTTGGCCATGTTCGCGGCCTCGCCGGCGCCCATGAGGTCGCCGGAGGCGTAGAGCGCGGCGGCCTTCTGGGTCAGCAGGCGGGCCATCTCCACGTCGATGTGCAGCTGCGCGAGCGGGTGCGCGATGGCCTGGTGCGCGCCGATCGGCCGGCCCCACACATCGCGCTGCTTGGCGTAGGCGACGGCCTTGTTGATCGCCCAACGGGCCGTGCCGGTGCCCATCGAGGCGGCCATGATCCGCTCGGGGTTGAGGCCCGCGAACAGCTGCTCGAGGCCCGCGTCCTCGCTGCCGACGAGCGCATCGGCGGGCAGCCGGACGTCGTCGAAGAACAGCGTGAACTGCTTCTCGGGGCTGGTCAGCCCCATGTCGATCTCCTGCCACGTGAAGCCCTCGGCGTCCGTGGGCACCATGAACAGGGCCGGCTTGAGCTTTCCGGTCTTCGCGTCGGAGGTGCGGCCGACGACGAGGACGTGGCTGGCCTCGTCCACGCCCGAGATGAACGTCTTGCCGCCCTTGAGCACCCAGCCGTCCTCGGACTTCGTGGCGTTCGTGACGAGGTTGTGCGAGTTGGAGCCGGCGTCGGGCTCGGTGATGCCGAACGCGTACGTGGCGGTGCCGTCGGCCAGGCCCGGCAGCCAGCGCTGCTTCTGCTCCTCCGTGCCGTACTGCGCGATGACCGTGCCGACGATCGCCGGCGACACGACCATGAGCAGCAGCGGGCACCCGGCGATCGCCAGTTCCTCGCACACCGCGGCGAGGTCACCGATCTCACCGCCGCCTCCCCCGTACTCCTCGGGGATCGAGACGCCGAGGTACCCGAGCTTGCCGGCCTCGGACCACAGCTCGGTGGTTTTGCGGCCCGCGTCGGCGGCCTCGTAGAAGTACCGCTCGCCGTACTTGGCGCCCAGCGCGGCGACGGCCCTGCGAAGCGCCTGGCGCTCCTCGGTCTCGGTGAACGCGATGCTCATTGCTGCTCCTCGACTCCCTCGATGACGGCCAGGACCGACCCGGCCTCGACCTGCTGTCCGACGGTCACGGCCAGGCCGCTGACGACGCCGTCGGTGGGCGCCGTGATCGTGTGCTGCATCTTCATCGCCTCCAGGACGACGATCGCGTCGCCCTTCGCGACGGTCGCGCCGTCCTCGACCTTCACGGCCACGACCGACGCGGGCATCGGCGCGAGCAGCGATCCCTCGGCCACGACGTCCGCGGGGTCGACGAACCGCGCGACAGGCGTCAGGGTGACCGAGCCGTCCGGTCCGTCGACGTCGACGTGACCCTCGGCCGCCGTCACCGCGTAGCGCCGCGTCACCCCGTCGACCGCGAGCGTGACCTGGACCCGCGCGGCGTCCGGCGATCGAGTGCCGGCGAGCGGAGCGAGACGGTGTATCGAGATCACCTCGACACCGTCGACGACCAGTCGTCCGCCCGCGCTGCGGTACCGCACCGGCTCGTGACCCTCGTACTCGCGCACGAGCGGCTGGCTCGGGACGTTGCGCCACCCCGCGGGAATCCGGCCCAGGACCGGCGAGCCGGCCGCGGCGACGGTCGCCTCCGCGAGCGCGGCGGCCACGGGTGCGAGCGGGTCGCCGGCGGGGGTGCCGAACCAGTCGTCGGCCCGTTCCTCCAGCAGCGAGGTGGACAGCTCGGCGGACACGAACTCGGGTGCGGTCAGGATCTGCCGCAGCGCCGACGCGTTGGTCGTGACGCCGTGCACGCGCGACCGGCGCAATGCGTCGACGAGCTTGCGCAGCGCCGTCGCGCGATCCGGGCCGTACGCGACGACCTTCGCGATCATCGCGTCGTAGTGGATGCCCACGGTGCTGCCGACCTCGACGGCCGAGTCGACGCGCACCGAGTCGGGGAACTCGAAGGCGCGGATCGTCCCGGTCTGCGGCGACCAGTCGTCGGCGGGGTCCTCGGCGTAGAGGCGGACCTCGATCGCGTGGCCCCGCGGCTCGGGAACGGGTCCGAGCAGCTGCCCGCCCTCGGCGATCCGCACCTGCTCGGCGACCAGGTCGAGCCCGTGCACCTCCTCCGTGACCGGATGCTCGACCTGCAGACGGGTGTTCATCTCGAGGAAGAAGACCCGGTCGCCGTCGACGAGGAACTCGACCGTGCCGGCACCGTGGTACCTCACGGCCTTCGCGGCCTCGCGCGCGGCGATGTGCAGCGTCGTGCGAGCCCGGTCCGAGAGGTCGGGCGCGGGCGCCTCCTCGACGACCTTCTGGTGACGGCGCTGGATCGAGCAGTCACGGTCGCCGACGGCCCACACCGTGCCGTGGGTGTCCGCGAGGACCTGCACCTCGACGTGGCGGGCGCGCGGCAGGTACGGCTCGACGAAGACGGTGCCGTCTCCGAACGCGGACTCGGCCTCGGCCTCGGCCTTCGCCAGCTCGGCGTCGAGGTCCTCGAGGCGCTCGACGACGCGCATGCCGCGACCGCCGCCGCCGGCGCTGGCCTTGACGAGCAACGGCAGCTCTCCGGCCGTGACGCCGTCGAGGTCGACCGCGAGGATCGGCACGCCCGCGGCGGCCATGATCTCCTTCGCGCGGATCTTGCTGCCCATCTGCTCGATCGACTCCGGACTCGGACCGATCCAGACGAGGCCGGCCTTCTCGACCTCGCGCGCGAAGTCGGCGTTCTCGGAGAGAAATCCGTAGCCGGGGTGGATCGCGTCGGCGCCCGTCCGGTGCGCGGCCTCGATGACGAGGTCACCGCGCAGGTAGGTGTCGGCGGGCGCGGATCCGGGTAGCCGCACCGCGAGGTCGGCCTCGGCGACGAACGGCAGCTCCGCGTCGGCGTCGGAGAAGACGGCCACCGTCTCGATCCCGAGGTCGCGGCACGTCCGGAACACGCGCCGGGCGATCTCGCCCCGGTTCGCGACGAGGACTCGGGTGATGGTGGTCATGCGCGGGCTCCTCGGGGGAACGGATCTTTCTGCATTTGGGCTGGGAGCGACGGATCCTGAGGCATTCGGGTGGCTATGGCCACCTCAATGCAGAAAGTTCCGTGCCCCACCGGCGCGAACGCGCTCACAGGCGGAACACCCCGTAGCCGCGAGCACCCTCGATGGGCGCAGTGGCGATGGCGGACAGGCAGATGCCGAGGATCGTGCGGGTGTCGCGCGGGTCGATGACCCCGTCGTCGTAGCCCATGCCGCTCGTGAAGTACGCGAGCGACTGCTCCTCGATCTGCTGCTCGACGAGGGCCTTGATCCCGGAGAAGCCCTCGGCGTCGAACGGCAGGCCCTTCGACTCGGCCGACTGACGCGCGACGATCTCCATGACGCCCGCGAGCTGGGCCGGGCCCATCACGGCGGACTTCGCGCCGATCCAGCTGAACATGAAGCGCGGGTCGTAGGCGCGACCGCTCATGCCGTAGTGACCGGCCCCGTACGACGCACCCATCACGATCGACAGGTGCGGCACCTTGCTGTTCGAGACGGCGTTGATCATCTGCGCGCCGTGCTTGATGATGCCGCCCTGCTCGTACTCGGCACCGACCATGTAGCCGGTCGTGTTGTGCAGGAACAGCAGTGGCGTGTCGACCTGGTTGGCCAGCTGGATGAACTGCGCGGCCTTCTGCGCCTCCTGGCTGAACAGCACGCCCTGCGCGTTGGCCAGGATGCCGATCGGGTGACCGTGCAGTTGCGCGAAGCCGGTCACGAGGCTCGAGCCGTAGAGCGGCTTGAACTCGTCGAACTCCGAGCCGTCGACGAGCCGCGCGATGACCTCGCGCGGGTCGAACGGCACCTTGAGGTCGGTCGGCACGATGCCCAGCAGGTCCTCGGGATCGAGCAGTGGCTCGGCGTAGTCGTCGCGCGCGGCGGGCCCGGCCTTGCGCCAGTTGAGCCGGCGCACGATCTGTCGGCCGAGGCGGATCGCGTCGTGCTCGTCGACCGCGAGGTAGTCGGCCAGGCCCGAGGTCTTCGCGTGCATCGACGCGCCACCGAGCGACTCGTCGTCGGACTCCTCGCCCGTGGCCATCTTGACGAGCGGCGGACCGCCGAGGAACACCTTCGCGCCGCCGTCGACCATGACGACGTAGTCGCTCATGCCCGGGATGTAGGCACCGCCCGCGGTGGAGTTGCCGAAGACGAGCGCGATCGTCGGGCGGCGGTCCTCGCTCGCGCGGGTGAGGTTGCGGAACGACTGGCCGCCGGGGATGAAGATGTCCTTCTGGGTCGGCAGGTCGGCGCCGCCGGACTCCACGAGGTTGATCGTCGGCAGGTGGTTCTCGGCGGCGATCTGCGCGGCGCGGAAGCCCTTCTTGACCGTCACCGGGTTCGAGGAGCCACCCTTCACGGTCGGGTCGTTCGCGATGATCATGCACTCGACGCCCTCGACGACGCCGATGCCGGTGACGATCGAGCCGCCGACCGCGAAGTCGGTGCCCCAGCCGGCCAGCGCGCCGAGCTCGAGGAACGGCGTGTCCGCGTCGAGCAGCAGCTCGATGCGCTCACGGGCGGTCAGCTTGCCGCGGCGGTGGTGCCGCTCGACGTACTTCTCGCCGCCGCCGGCCAGCGCCTTGGCGTGCTGCTCGGCGAGGTCGGCGACGCGAGCGAGCATCGCCTCGCGGTTCTCGCGATATGCCGCGGTGGTGGGGTCGACGATGGTGCGGACGCTCATGCGGCCTCCTTCCAGATGATCTCGTAGGGGATGTCGTGGTGTGCGAGCTGCGAGGCCGCGTCGGCCTCCAGCCCTCGGGCCTGCTCGCGGGTCAGCGCTGCGCTCGCGGTGATCTCGAGCGTCGCCGGGTCGGACCTGCGCTTCGGCTTCAGCAGCCGCCAGGTCCCGACCGCGACGCCGTCGACCATCGCGAGGTTGCCGCCCCACACGTCGATCGTGCCGAAGCGGGAGACGGGCGCGGCATAGATCGTGCGGTCCTTGTAGGCGATGACGTACTCGTCGAAGAGCGACAACAGGTGCGCCGTCCCGGCGGCGCTCCCGCTCACCGGCTCGACCTCGACCTGCTCGAAGGCGCGTTTCGCATCGGTGACGGTCAGCCCGGCCCACCAGGCGAAGTCGTGCGGCGTGGCCGGCGCATGTCCGGCGAGGTACCGCGCGGCGAGGCGGACGATGGCCTCGTCGCGATCGAGCCGCTCGGACTGGGGCACCCGCGACCGGTAGGGCACGAAGGTGTCCCAGCCGCCGCGCCGAGGTCCGGTGGCCGCGACCTTGTCGAGCTCGGCCGCGAACGTCAGGTGGATCAACGTGCCGCTCGGCAGCTCGATCCCGCGTCCCGCGAGGGCGACGCCGATCTCCTTGCGGGTCAGCGGCGTCTCGGCGTCACCGAGGATCTCGCCGACGGTCCCGACGAGGCGGTCCAGGTCGTCGAGGATGCCGTTGTTGCGGTACTGCGGCCGGGCCTGGGCGTGGACGCGCTCGGCGGTGAGGTCGAGCAGCCAGTCGAGGTCCTCGGCGAGCACGAAGTGCCACGTCGGCCGCAGCACGTGGTGGCGCACGATCGCCCCCTCCGCGGCCTCCCTGGCGACCTCCGCAGCCGCGGGCCAGCCCTCGACCCGTCGGGCGACGGCGCGGCACGCGTCGTCGAACTCCTGGGCCTGGACGGCCGTCAGGTGGCCGACGGCCTCGGTGATGCTCGCGAACGGCTCGCCGGTCAGCCGCTGCCGCGCCATCCGCTCGCCGCGCACCTCGTCGTCGGTCATCTCAGTACCCCAACAGCTTCGCGGCGAGGTCCTTCATGACCTCGGTGGCGCCGCCGCCGATGCCCAGGATCCGGGCGTCGCGGTAGTGGCGGTCGATCTCGGACTCGCGCATGTAGCCCATGCCGCCGAAGATCTGGACGGCCTCGGTGACGACGTGCTCGACGCAGGCGACGGCCTGGTTCTTCGCGACGACCGCGTCGAGGATGAGCGACGGGTCCGTCCTGGCGGTGTCGAGCGAGCGCTCGATCGCGGTCCGGGTCAGTGCCCGGGCGGCGGCCGTGCGCGCGTGCATCTCGACGAGCTTGTGCCGGATGACCTGCCGGCTGATGAGCGGCTTGCCGAACGTGTCGCGCTCGCGGGCGTAGTCGACGGCGAGGTCGAGGGCGCGCTGCGCCGTGCCGTACGCCTGGACGGCGAGGCCGAGCCGCTCGCCGACGAACTGCTGCATGACGAGGTAGAAGCCGCCGTTCTCCTCGCCGACGAGGTTCGCGACCGGGACGCGGACGTCGTCGAAGGCGAGCTCGGCCGTGTCGGAGCAGTGCCAGCCCATCTTGCGCAGGCTCCGGCTGACGGTGAATCCGGGCGTGTCCTTGTCGATCACGAGCAGGCTGATGCCGCCGTGGCCGCCTCGTCCTGAGCCTGTCGAAGGGTCGCCTCCGGTGCGCACGGCGGTCGTGACGAAGTCGGCGCGCACGCCGCTCGTGATGAAGGTCTTGGCGCCGTTGACGACGTAGTGGTCGCCGTCGCGCTCGGCGCGCGTGCGCAGGTTCGCGACGTCGGAGCCGCCGCCGGGCTCGGTGACGCCGAGCGAGCCGATCGTGTCGCCGGCCAGCGTGGGCCGGACGTAGCGGTCGATGAGGTCGTCGCTGCCGGTCCCGATGATGTGCGGGAGGGCGATCGAGTGCGTGAACAGGCTGGCCTGCAGTCCGGTCGAGCCGCCGGCAGCCAGCATGGCCTCGGTGACGATGCTCGCGTCCACGAGATCGCCGCCGTCGCCGCCGACCTCCTCGGCGAAGCCCACCGCGAGGAAGCCCGCCTTCGCGGTCGTGCGGTGCAGCTCGCGCGGGAGCCGGCCGTCGTCCTCCCACTGCGCGAGGTGCGGGGTGATCTCGGCGCGCGTGAAGTCCTCGACGGCCGTGCGCAGGGCGCGCCGTTCGGGGCTGTTCCAGTCGGTCACAGCAGCTCCTGCGGGATCGGGGCGAGGCGGGCCCGGAGCCACTCGCCGACGGCCTTGGCCTGCGGGTCGAAGCGCGTGGACGAGGCGACGCCCTCGCCGAGCAGCCCTCGCAGGATCACGTTGAGGCCGGCGAGGTTCGGCAGCCGGTGGATCTCGATCTCGAGGTCGGCCGCCTCGGGCAGCAGCTCGCGGATCGTCGCGTCGGTCAGGAAGCCCTCGAGCCACGCGAAGGCGTCCTCACGCCGCGGGTGCCCGCTCGGGATCCACACGCCCACGTTCGCGTCGCCGCCCTTGTCCCCCGACCGGGCGTGCACGAGTCGGCCGAGCGGCGCCTCGACGTGATCTCGGTACGCGGCTCGATCGCCGGGGACCGCGGTGATCGAGTAGCTCTGCGAGGGACGAGCAGGCGTATCGAGATCACTGGGACTCCCGGACGGAGGATCGATCTCGACCCGGCTCCCGTCCGCGTGGACGACGACGTGCGGGACCTCGGCCTGGGGGACGTAGGCGGCCCGGTAGATCCCGTAGGGCGAGCCGGGGCCGGGGGGCGCGGTGAGGTGGAAGCCGGGGATCGAGGCCAGCGCGATCTCGACCGCGGCGCCGCTGAAGGCACGGCCGACCTTGGCCTGGTCGGAGTCCTTCACGTGGCAGCGCAGCAGTGCGGCGGCCTCGGGCTCGGTGGTGGGATCGGGGCGGTCGGTGCGGGCGAGTTCCCACACCACCTCGGCGGGCGGGTTCGCCAGCGCCGCCGTCAGCTGGGCCTGCACCCATGCGGCCTTCGCGTCGATGTCGAGCCCGGTCAGCACGAACTCGACGGAGTTGCGGAAGCCGCCGAACGCGTTCAGGCACACCTTGGTCGTGTCCGGTGGGGCGTACCCGCGGACACCGGTGATGGCGACCCGATCGGTGCCCTGCTGGGTGAGTTCGATGCTCGTGAGGTCGACGACGACGTCGGGGTTTAGGTAGTGCTCGCCCTGGATCTCGTAGACCAGCTGGGCGGTGACGGTGTCGACGGTGACGGCGCCACCGGTGCCCTCGTGCTTCGTGACCACGACGCTGCCGTCCTCGGCGATCTCGGCGACCGGGAAGCCGATCGGCCGGGACAGGTCGATCTCGCGGAAGCCGCTGAAGTTGCCACCCGTCGCCTGCGCGCCGCACTCGATGACGTGACCCGCGACGACCGCGCCGGCGAGGCGGTCGAGGTCCTCGCGGCCCCAGCCGAACTCGGCGATCGCCGGACCGAGCACGACCGACGCGTCCGTGACCCGGCCCGCGACGACGATGTCGGCGCCGGCGGTCAGCGCCTCGGCGATGCCGAAGGCGCCGAGGTAGGCGTTCGCGGTGAGCGCATCGCCGAAGCCGAGCTCGGCGGCGCGCGGGAGCAGGTCGTCGCCCTCGACGTGGGCGACCGCGACCTCGATCCCCTGGGTCGCGGCGACCTCGCGGATCGCGGCGGCCAGCCCAGCGGGGTTCAGTCCGCCGGCGTTCGCGACGATCCGAACTCCACGCTCGGTGGCGAGGGCGAGGTTGTCGGTCAGCTGGCGCAGGAAGGTCTTGGCGTACCCGAGGTTCGGGTCCTTCATCCGGTCGCGGCCGAGGATCAGCATCGTCAGCTCGGCCAGGTAGTCACCGGTCAGGTAGTCGAGCTCACCGCCCTCGAGCATCTCGCGCATCGCCGAGAAGCGGTCGCCGTAGAAGCCGGAGCAGTTGCCGACGCGAAGGGTGCGCACGGTCTCGAGTGTGCCGCCTCGAACGAGAAACCGTCAAGCCTGACTGTTTCTTTCGTCAGCGGTCGGCGAGCGGCAGCGGGTCGTTCCCGGGCAGGCCGGCGAACGTCTGGACGATGTCGAGCCAGTGGTCGGCGGCAGGGCCCTCGGCGCGGACGTCCACGTCGACCCGGTGGCGTCGACGCGTCGCGAGCAGCGCGAAGTCCCAGCCGTCGCCGATCACCCGGTCGGCGGCGTCCTCGGGTCCCCACGTCCACGACTCGCCCGAGGGGGCGGTCAGCTCGACGCGCACGGGAACCTCGGGCGCCTGCTCCCCACGGATCGCGTGCGTGAACGCGAAGGTGCGCACACCGATGTGGCACACGTGCCTCACGCGATCCGTGCGCGGCACGTCGATGCCCAGGGCCTCGGCGACGTCATGGGCGTGCGCCCACGTCTCCATCAGGCGCGCGGTGGCCATCGACACCGGGCTCATCGGCGGACCGAACCACGGGATCCTCTCGCCGTCGGGAACCGAGCGCAGCGCCTCGACCAGATCTCCCCGCCCCTCACGCCACACCGACAGAAGCGTCTCCGCCGGCTGGAGGGCGAGCTCGTCGGCCGCGGCGTCGACGTAGCCCTCGGGGTTGTCCAACGCCTCGTGGATCAGGTCGTCGAAGGCAGGCCGGTCCGAGATCGCATACGTCGACGTGAGATCGGTCCAGTGCAGGTGCCCCACCTGATGGGCGACGGTCCAGCCCTCCGGAGTCGTCACCGTCTGCCAGCCGGCGTGGCTCAGACCCGCGACCCAGCCGTCGAGTTGGGCCGACTCCGCGGCGAGGTCGTCAAGGACGTCGTCAAGTGTGCTCATCGCTCCAGCTCCCGATCGAGGGTGTTCGCCCACGCGTCGAGGATCGAGGCGCGGCGGGCCGAGTCGTCGCTCAGTGTCGCGGCCAGCCCGAGGCCGCGCAGCAGGTCCAGTGTCGCCTGCACGAGTTGGCGGTTGTGACCGCGGTGGCCGTCCACCTGCAGCAGGGTGAGCGCGTGGGCGTGGATCTCGCGGCCGAAGCGGCGCTCCAACGGCGCGACCCTGGGGTGCAGGTCGGGGTCGGTCCGGGCGGCCACCCACAGCTCGAGGGCCGCGTAGAAGACGGGTGAGGTGTACTGCGTGGCGAGCAGGTCCAGCACGGCTCGCGTGCGACCCACGTCGGGCAGCGTGTCGACGTCGACCTCGAGGTCCTCGCGGCGGCGGGCCGCGAGGTACTCGACGGCGGCGACCACGAGATCCTGCTTGCTCGGGAAGTGGTGCAGCTGGGCACCGCGGCTGACGCCGGCCCGCTGGCTCACGACCGTGGTCGAGGTGCCGGCCCAACCGAGCTCCGCGAGCGACTCGACCGTGGCCTCCATGAGCCGCTGGCGCATCGCCCGTGAGCGCTCGGGCTGCGGGGTGCGCGTGCGCTCGGGCTGCGGCGTCGGGGTCGGCGTGTCGGTCACCCGGCCAGCATGCGCGACCCCGCCAGAAACCGTCAAGCGTGCCGGTTTCTGGCGACCGGGCGACTGTGACGCAACAGATGTGACCAAAGGTGCCAAACGGCTCCCGTGAGGCAGAAGTAAATCTAGGCTGGCGGGTGGTTGAGCAGCTGCGCTCCCACGAATCCCTCAGATTGTGAGTGAACCCTCCATGTTCCAACGCGCCATCTCGTCCGCCACGAGCGCGGTCCTGACCCTGGGAGCCGCCGCCGCGGTGGCCCTGGTCCCGGCCGCTGCCCACGCCGACGACGACGCCCCCGTCTACACGGGCCACGTCCAGGTCATCATCGGCGACGAGATCGCCGGATGTGTCGTGCCCGCATATCCGGGCAGCCACTACGCCGGTTACAACACGGATCCGACCACCGCCTTCATCGTCTCCGTGAGCCCCGGCACCCAGCAGAACCTCGCGATCGAGGGTGGGAGCACCGTCCTGGGAGCCAACGCCGAGAGCGCCACGTACAAGATCGAGGTGTCCCAGGCGGGCTACACGTTCCTGGACGCCATCGACCCGGTCCCCGCCGGCTCGCCGTCGGTCGGGTACCGCCAGTCCGCCATCTGGTCGATCGACCCGGTCACCCGTGAGCTCACGGCCACGTACGTGAAGGCCGATTCGTCGACCAACGCGGTCGAGGCGTACGGCTACGCCGGCGGCGCGATCGTCGGGCTCGCCGACAGCATCGACGCGACCAACGCCCAGTACCCGTTCGGGTTCCAGCGCGCGACGCTGCGCATCGGGCAGGCCTGCTCGGGCCCCCGCGACGAGCCGCAGGCGATCACCTTCACCTCGAGCGCGCCCGCCCCGGCCTACCCCGGCCAGTCGTACACCATCGCGGCGACCGGCGGCGGCTCGCAGAACCCCGTCACCTTCTCCTCGGCCAGCTCGGAGATCTGCACGGTCGAGGACGCCACCGTCACCTTCGTGGCCCCCGGCACCTGCACCGTGAACGCCGACCAGGCCGCCGCGTACGGCTTCAGCGCCGCGCCGACCGCCAGTCAGGAGATCACGGTCAGCGTCATCCCCAGCACGCTCGAGGTCACCCCCGCCGACACGTCCGTCGTCACGGGCCAGACCACGACCGCCACCGCACAGGTCGACGTCGTCGCCGGCTCGATCACGGACGCCGCCGGCGCCGTGCAGTTCGCGCTCGACGGCACCGACCTCGGCTCGCCCGTGGCCATCGACGACGACGGTGAGGCCGTCAGCCCCGCCCTCGGCGGCAGCGTCGGACCGCACTCCGTCACGGCCACGTACGTGCCCGCGCACTCCTCGTACGTCGGCACGGACGGCAGCGCCACGCTGACCGTCGCGGCCGCCGACACGACGACGCAGGTTGCCGTCACCGGCACGGCCCTGACCGCAACCGTCGCCCCGGTCGCCCCCGGCGCCGGCACCCCGACCGGCCTCGTCACGTTCTCCGTCGACGGAGCCACCGTCGGCACGGGCACCCTGGCCGACGGCGTCGCGAGCCTCGCGTACGTCGTGCCGGCCGACGCGACGCATGCGGTCGCCGCGGCGTACGCCGGTGACGCCTCGTTCAACGCCTCCTCGGCCTCGACGTCGCGCGCCAACCCGACGATCACGGCTCGCCTCTCGTCCGCCAAGGCGGCGCGCGGCGGCTGGTACCGCGGCCCGGTCACGGTGACGTTCACGTGCACGACCGCCGGCGCCGACCTGGTCACCGCCTGCCCGGCACCGACCACGATCGCCAAGCAGCCCGGCGGTCGCGTGTCGCGCACGATCACCACGACCGACGGCGGCATCGCCACGGTCACGGCGACGGCGAAGGTCGACACCAGCGCCCCGCGCGTCCGCATCAAGGGCGTCAAGGCCGGCAGCAGCCACTTCGTCGCCCCGAAGACGTCCTGCGTCGCGAGCGATGCGCTGTCCGGCGTCACGACGTGCCGCACCACGACGAAGCGCACGGGCTCGAGGGTCGTCGTGACGGCCACCGCGACCGACGTGGCCGGCAACACGACCACCCAGCGCATCGCGTACCGCCGCGCCGCCTACACGATCGAGGGCGCGAAGCTGCGTGGCGGCGTCTGGCAGGTCAAGCAGGGTCAGACCTACACGATCGTCGTCCGTGGCGCCAAGGCCAACTACGTGTACGCGACCCCCGCGCCGGGCAAGCCGCACCGCGGCTCGGTGCCGTTCACGGCCGCCGGCAAGGGTCGCTGGGCGGTGGGCGTCACGATGTCGATGGCGACCAGCCACACCCGCACGTGGAACCTCGGCTACACCCAGAAGGGCAAGCTGCACGTCATCCGCGTGCACGTCAACGGCTGACGCCCCTCCGGGGGACGGATCTTGATGCCTTCGGGTGGCCATGGCCACCGCAACGCATCAAGATCCGATCCCGCGGGGCTCAGTTCGCGAGTTCGCCCTCGAGCAGCTCGGTGCCGGCGGCGGCGTCCTCGACCTCGACGGCCTTCGGCTCGCCGATGTGGCGCAGCGCGAACTCGGCCGCGATCTCGACGGCGAGCGCCGCGTCGGGCAGGTGGTCGGCCAGGATCGGGAAGGCGTGAACCTGGCCGCGCCACAGATGCACGTCGACCTCGACGCCCTTGTCGTCGAGCAGCAGCGCGAACGCCTCCACCTCCGGCCGCAGGAACTCGTTCTCGACCGCGACGAGGTGGACCGGCGACGTGATGTGGCCGGTCGCGTGCAGCGGATCGGCGAACCCCTCGATGACCTCGTCGTCGGGCAGCCACAGCCGCCGCATCGCCTCGACCCGCTTCACCGGCAGCACCGCCTCGCGCACCTTGGCGACGCGCAGCACGGCCTTGTCCCGCCGTTCGGGGTCGAGGCTCAGCAGCGGCGAGAAGCCGATCAGCGCGGCAGGCGCCGTCAGGCCGCGGCGACGGGCCAGCTCGGCGACCTTCATCGTGAGGTAGCCGCCGGCGGAGTCGCCTGCGACGACGACCTTCGCCGGGTCGACCGCACGGTCGAGCACCTCGGCGTAGGCGTTGATCGCGTCCTGGACGGAGTCGGCGACACCGTGCTCGGGCAGCTGGCGGTAGTCGATCGCGACGATCGTGCCGCCCGTCGCGCGGACGAACGCCTCGAGCAGGCCGCGGTAGGAGTCGACGCTGCCCGTGAAGAAGCCGCCGCCGTGCAGGTACAGGAGGGTCAGGTCGCTCGTCGTGCCGGCGAGCGGTCTCATGACCTCGCCCGGGACCCCGCCGATCTCGTCGGCGACGGCCTCGACGTCCGGCGAGGCCGGGCGGCGGATCCGCTCGGTCCACTGCTGGAGCCGGCGGAACGTCCGGTCGTCGACGGGGGCCAGCCGCAGCAGCGGCTTGACCGTCATCCGAGCTCCGCGACCGACCACGCGCGCCTTCGGCGACGGCTTGTCGTGCAGCGTCGCGGCCGTGTGGACGGCGCGCATCGGACGCCGCGGCAGGCGGCGTCCTCGGCCCGGATCGGAGGAAGAAACCACGGCTCGAGTCTACCGGCTCAGCCGGCGACGAAGCGGGCGTCGACGGTGCAGCCCACCGCGATCTCACCCGGTTGCAAGGACAGGTCCCCACCGGAGGAGCCCGGCATCGCCGCCTTCATGAGGAAGGGCGGCTGCGGGTCGGAGGAGTCGAGCATGCCCGCGTCGGCCAGGTGGGTCGGGCGGACCTCTCCGGCGCCGATCGCGTCGGCGTAGGCCTGCGCCCTGGCCACCGCGTCGCGCACCGCATCGGCGCGCACCAGGGACTCGTACTCGCGTCGGTGCTCGGGGGTGACGTCCCATTCGACGCCGTCGATCTCGACCCGCGGGTCGGCCGCCCAGTCGCCCACGAACCCGCTCAGCGCCTCGACGTCGCGGAACACCGCGGTCACGCCGAGCCGGGCCGACTGGACGAGTTCGCCACGACGGCCCTCGGGCAGCCACGGTCGCTCCGCCACCACCCGCACGGCGTCCGCCTCGTGGCTCCGGACGGAGCCGGCGGCCTGCAGATCGGCCAGCCGCGACGTCAGCGCGCCGTGCGCCTGCGCCGCCTCCTGGGCGACCGCGGCGCGCTCGGGTCCGCTGATCGCGACGGTCAACCAGAGCGTGGCCTGCTCCGCGGGCCAGCGACGTTCCGCGCTCCCGCGCACCGTGATCTGCGTCGTCATGGGGCCAGTGTGCCGGGTGGAGACCTACCCGCGACGGCGCAGCCTCCGATAGCCTGACCCCGTGGTCACCCTCGAGGAACTGCAGGTCCGCACGCTCGGCCCGTGCGAGTACGACTCGCCGTTGGCCGACTTCGTCGCGAACCGCAAGACCAATGCGTACTACGTCGCCGAGGACGACCGCGTCCTGCTCGACGACACGGTCTCCCTGCTGCGCGCCCGCGGTGACATGGAACTCGAGGAGATTCCCAGCTTCGAGCCCGGCGGGGCGCGACGGAAGATCTTCTTCAACCCGAAGAAGACCAAGGTCGGCATCGTCACGTGCGGCGGCCTGTGCCCCGGCCTGAACGACGTGATCCGCGCGATCGTGCTCGAGCTGTTCGAGCACTACGGCGTCACGGACGTCACCGGGTTCCGCAACGGCTACGCGGGCCTCGTGCCCGGCAAGGCGCCCGACCCGATCACCCTGACCCCCGCCGTCGTCGACACGGTCACCGACCGCGGCGGCACGTTCCTGGGATCGTCGCGCGGCGGCCAGAGCATCCCGTCCATCGTCGACAACCTCGTGCACCGCGAGATCGACATCCTGTTCGTCATCGGCGGTGACGGCTCGATGCGCGGCGCGCACGCGATCGCGGAGGAGACGATCGCGCGCGGTCTGCCGGTCTCGGTGATCGGCGTCCCCAAGACGATCGACAACGACATCCCGCTGATCGGCACGAGCTTCGGGTTCCAGACCTCGTACGCCAAGGCCGCCGAGTCCATCATGGGCGCCCGCGTCGAGGTCGAGGCCGCGATCGGCGGCGTCGGCGTCGTCAAGGTGATGGGCCGCTCCGCCGGGTTCATCGCGTGCTACGCGGCTTTGGCGAACCACGACGCCGACTTCGTGCTGATCCCCGAGGTGCCGTTCAACCTCGCCGGCGAGAACGGACTGCTCGCCTCCCTGCGCAAGCGCGTCAACGAGCGTGGCAGCGCCGTCATCGTGCTGGCCGAGGGCGCCGGGCAGGAGCTGGTTCCGGCCAGCCGCCGCAAGGATGCCAGCGGCAACGCCGTGCTCGGCGACTTCGCCGGGTTCCTGCGGGCCCAGATCGCCCGCGACTTCAAGGACCACGGCGAGCCGCTGACGCTGCGGTACTTCGACCCGGGCTACATGATCCGCTCCGTGCCCGCCGACGCGGCCGACTCGGTGTACTGCACGCGGCTCGCGCAGGCCGCGGTGCACGCCGGCATGGCGGGACGCACCGACATGGTGATCGGCCGGCCGCGACACCGCTTCGCGCACGTGCCGATCTCGGCCGTCGTCAAGAACACGCACCGGGTCAACCCCGAGGGCGACCTGTGGCTGTCGGTGCTGGAGTCCACCGGCCAGCCCTTCGACATGCGCTGAGCGCACGCCGGGTTCGACCGACCGCATGGTGAGACCTCGTCCCACGCCCAGGTTCCCGTGACACGGTCGATCAAGACACCGACGTCGAAGGAGCCCCCATGAGCGAGAACTGGTCGTTCGAGACCAAGCAGATCCACGCCGGACAGGAGCCCGACCCCACGACGGGGGCGCGCGCCCTGCCGATCTACCAGACCACCTCGTACCAGTTCCGCGACACGCAGCACGCGGCCGACCTGTTCGGTCTCGTCGAGCCGGGCAACATCTACACCCGGATCATGAACCCGACGCAGGACGTCGTCGAGCAGCGGCTGGCGGCGCTGGAGGGCGGCGTGGGTGCGCTGCTGTTCGCGTCCGGCCAGGCCGCCACGACCGGCGCGCTGACCAACGTCGCCGAGGCCGGCGACCACATCGTCGCGTCCGCCAGCCTGTACGGCGGCACGGACTCGCTGCTGCGTCACACGTTCCCCAAGCTCGGCATCGAGGTCACGTTCGTGGCCGAGCCGAACGACCCGCAGCAGTGGCGCGATGCGACGCGCGAGAACACGAAGGCGTACTTCGGCGAGACGATCGGCAACCCCAAGGGCGACGTGCTCGACCTCGAGGCGATCGGCGCCGCCGCGAAGGAGGCCGGGGTCCCGTTCATCGTCGACAACACCGTCGCGACGCCGTACCTGCTGAACCCGCTCAAGCACGGCGCGGACACGGTCGTGCACTCCGCGACGAAGTACATCGGCGGCCACGGCACCGCGATCGCCGGTGTCGTGATCGACGGCGGCACGTTCGACTACGGCGCGCACGGCGACCGGTTCCCCGGGTTCACGACGCCCGACGAGAGCTACCACGGCCTCGTGTTCGCCGAGGCGCTCGGCCCGGCGGCGTTCATCGCGAAGCTGCGCGTGCAGTACCTGCGCAACATCGGTCCGGCCATCGCGCCGTTCAACGCTTGGCTGCTGGCCCTGGGCCTGGAGACGCTCAGCCTGCGGATCGAGCGCCACGTCGCGAACGCCAAGGCCGTCGCCGAGTGGCTCCAGACCCGTGAGGACGTCGCCTCCGTCCACTGGGCGAGCCTGCCGTCGAGCCCCTACAACGCCCTGGCCCAGCGGTACCTGCCGCAGGGATCGGGCGCGATCGTCACGTTCGAGCTGCCCGGCGGCATCGATGCGGGCCGGCGATTCATCGACGCGCTCGAGCTGCACAGCCATGTCGCGAACATCGGCGACGTGCGGTCGCTGGCGATCCATCCGGCCTCGACGACGCACAGCCAGCTGACGGCCGAGGAGCAGGCCGGCGCCGGCGTCACGCCGGGACTGGTCCGGCTCGCGGTCGGGCTCGAGGGCATCGACGACATCCTCGCCGACCTCGATGCGGGGTTCCGGGCCGCCAAGTGACCCTCACCCGGCCGCTGGGAGACCTCGTCCTCGAATCGGGCGAGGTCCTCCCCGGCCTGGAGATCGCGTACGACACGTGGGGCGAGTTCACCGGCGGCAACGCCGTGCTGATCCTGCACGCGCTGACGGGCGACTCGGTCGTCGCAGGCCCGGGCGGCTGGTGGCGTGAGGTCGTGGGCCCGGGCCTGGGGATCGACACGTCACGGTTCTTCGTGGTCGCCGCGAACATCCTCGGCGGCTGCCGCGGCACGACCGGCCCCGCCACCCTCGCGCCGGACGGCCGACCGTGGGGCAGCCGGTTCCCGGCGATCACGGTGCGCGACCAGGTGGCCGCCGAGGTGCGGCTCGCCGACGAGCTCGGGATCGATCGCTGGCACGGCGTGATCGGCGGCTCGGCCGGCGGCATGCGGGCGATCGAGTGGGCCGTCACCCACCCCGAGCGGGTGGACCGGTTGTTCCTGTTGGCCTGCTCGGCGTATGCGTCGGCGGAGCAGATCGCGTGGACCGCGACGCAGGCCGACGCGATCCGGGCGGCCGGGCCCGTGGCGGGCCTCGACCTCGCGCGGCGGATCGCCCACGTCACGTATCGCAGCGAGCAGGAGCTCGCGCAGCGGTTCGGTCGCGACGTGCAGCCGGACGGGCGATTCGCCGTCGAGTCGTACCTGCAGCACCACGGCGACAAGCTCGTGAAGCGCTTCGACGCGTGGTCCTACGTCGCGCTCGGCGAGGCGATGAACAGTCACGACGTCGGGCGGGGCCGCGGTGGCGTCGAGGCCGCGCTGTCGCGGGTCACGGCCCGCACGGTGGTCGCCGCGATCGACTCCGACCGCCTCTACCCGCCGCACCAGCAGCAGCAGCTCGCCGACGGCATCGCGGGCTGCGACGGCCTCGGCGTCGTGACCTCGCCCTACGGTCACGACGGCTTCCTGATCGAGCACGAGCAGGTCGGGGCGTTGGCCCGCGACCTGCTGGAGCGCTGGCAGTGACGTTCGAGGGCGTATCACTCCGGTTTCGGCCCTCGAACGTCACTGCCAGCGGCTCAGGTCAGCCCGCGATCCGGTAGCCCGAGATGCCGTTCAGGACCGACGGCGTGGGTCCGGGCGAGATGAACTGCTCGTAGCGGGTGTCGTTGTCGACGTAGCGCTTGAGCCAGGCGATCGAGTACTTCGCGATCGTCGTGTTGCTCGTGTTCGGGGCGAAGTGGCTCGCGCCGCGCAGCTCGAGGTAGGAGCGGCGCTCGGCGTTCGTCAGCGAGTTGTAGAACGGGATCGCGTGCGAGGCGACCGGCGCGACGGTGTCACTCTGGGCGCCGATCACGAGCGAGGCGGCCTCGACCTCGGGCCACGACTTGTCCGCGTTCCACGGCGTGAGGCCGACCGTGGCCTCCAGCGATCGCCGCGACTTGGCGGCATCGAGCGTGCCGCCACCACCCATCGAGTGACCCATGACGGCCTGACGCGACGCGTCGATCCGCGAGCCGACCGTCGAATCGGCGATCGTCTGGTCGAGCGCCGCCAGCAGCTGGCTGCCGCGTGACGCCGGCTGGTCCAGCGTGGTGTTCGTGTCGATCGTGATGACGACGAAGCCCTGCGACGCGATGCGCGGGCCGAGCCAGGAGATCGACGACTGCAGGGCGGTGAACCCGGGCGAGATCGCCACGACGCCGAACGTGCCACTGGACGTCGAGGTCGGGTAGTAGATCGTGCCGCCACCGAAGCCACGCGCCGACAGCGACGAGATCGTCTTCGTGCTGACGGCGAAGGAGCCACGGCTCGCCTCGATGCTGCTGTTCGTCGGCGCGGGCCCTCGCTCGTACGGGTTGTCGGCTGCGACGCCCGGTTGCGCGCTCGCGCCGACGACGAGAGCGGCAGCCGCGAACGTCAGCGCCACCCCTCGGGACATGCTTCTCGTGGACAGGGTCATTGCTCGTCTCCTTCGACGGTCGTGGACCGTTCCGCCGGGACGAGCTCGTCACGCATCCGCGTCGGCATGCATCCCCCCGATGACGGGCCGATCCAAGGTATCTGCACATCCGGTGCAAATAGTTTCTTGCACTCACAGTGCAGAGAGAACCGTGCTCCTGTCAAGAGCTGAATGTGAGTTACGTCACGAAGGAGGGTGACGGGCGACCGTCAGACGAGCTTGCGGACCACCGAGAGCGGGGCGTGCTTCATGACCTGGCCGATCGGCGCCCATGGCCACGCGGGCACGGCCGCGTCGGTGACTTCCTTCTCGATGTACCGGACCATGGCAGCCGTGCCGGTCTCGGTGTCGACCATGAGTCGCTGCTCCTGCTCGACCTTCTCGTTCATCTCGCTCGCGATGTAGCCCGGGAAGAGCGTCGTGACCTTGATGTCGAGGTTCTTGCGCGTGAGCAGGTCCGAGCGGATGCCCTCGGCCACGTGCGCGATGGCCGCCTTCGTGGCGGCGTACGTCGTCATGGACGAGGGCATGCCGCGCATCGCCGACATCGACGAGATCACCACGAGGTGGCCGGCCTTGCGCTCGTAGAAGTGCTCCATCGCGGCCTCGCACTGGGCCAGCGCCGCGACGAAGTTCGTCATGGCCGTCTCGCGGTTCGCCGCGAACTTGCCCGTGCCGATGCGCCCACCCTTGCCGAGTCCGGCGTTCACGATCACCCGGTCGAGGCCGCCAAGCGCCGTCGCGGCCGCACCGAAGACCTCGAACACCGAGTCGTTGTCGTCCACGTCGAGCGCGTGGACGGAGACCTCGATGCCCGGGTGCTCCGTCAGCAGCTCGTCGCGCAGCGCCTCGAGGCGGTCGACGCGTCGGGCCGTCAGCGCGAGGTGGTGGCCCGAGGCGGCGAGGTGGCGCGCCATCCCGGCGCCCAGGCCCGAGCTGGCGCCGGTGATCAGGGTGTTCTTGCGCATGGTCTCCTCGATTCAGCGAAAGGTGATGTCCGACGACGGCAGGTGGCCGTGGTCGTTGAAGGTCAGGACCCGGGGGCCGGTCGCACCGACCATGATCGTCGTGACGCTTGAGTTCACGACGACGTCGTTGAGCCGTTGGAAGGCCACGTCGTCACCGGTGACCAGGTGGGAGGCGACCATCGCGATCGGTCCGCCGGAGGTGAACACGAGCACCTTGCGGCCCTTGCCGGAGGCCAGCTCGACGGCGCGGCCGAAGGCGGCCATCACTCGGTCGCGGAAGGCGACGTAGGACTCGCCGGTGTCGTTCTGGCCACCGCGCCACGCGTCGAGCGCGACGTTCAGCGCCGCCTGGAACTCCTTGGCACCCAGGGTCATGGCGGTCGGGTCGTGGGCCTGCGCGATCGCGAGGTGGTCGTACTCGTTCCAGCCGTCGTCCACGTCGTAGCCCGAGAGCGGGTCGGCGAGGTCCTCCTCGCCGAGGCCGCTCGCGTCGATCGACGCGATCGCGGTCTGGGCGTGCCGCAGCATCGACCCGGCGATCGCGTCCGTGAAGACCGTGCCGCCGGCCTCCCACGCGGTCCCGAGCGCCGCCGCCTGCTGCGTGCCGAGGGCGCTGAGTCGGTCGTAGTCGTCGGTGCCGAACGACGCCTGACCGTGCCGGACAAGGTGGATCGTCCCCACGCTCAGACCTCGAGGACGAGCTTGCCCGTGGCCTGCGCACGGTCGAGCGTGAGCAGCGCCTCGGAGGCCTGCTCCAACGGGAACGTCCCACCGACGATCGGCTTGAGCGCGCCGGACTCGAGGTGCTCGGCCATGGCCTCCCACTCGCGCTTGATGTGGCCCGGGCGCTTCATCGCGTAGGCGCCCCAGCCGACGCCGACGACGGAGATGTTGTTCAGCAGCAGCCGGTTCACGGGCACCTTGGGGATGTCCCCGGCGGTGAAGCCGATGACAAGGACGCGGCCGTCGTCGACGAGGCAGCGCAGCGAATCGGTGAAGCGGTCCTTGCCGGGCTCGCTCCCGGGCGCGTTGCCGACCGGGTCGACCACGATGTCCACACCGCCGAGCGCCGTGACCGCGTCCTTGAACCCCTCCGAGAGGACGTACTCGTCGGCGCCCGCGGCGACCGCGATCGCGCCCTTCTCGTCGGTGGAGGTCACGGCGATCACGCGCCCGGCACCGAAGGCCTTCGCGACCTGGATCGACGCCGTGCCGACACCGCCGGACGCGCCGTGCACGAGCACCCGGTCGCCCTCGCTCAGGCCGCCACGCTCGACGAGGCCGAAGTAGGCCGTGCCGTAGTTGAAGATGAACGACGCGCCCTCGGCGAAGGTGACCGAGTCGGGCAGCGCGAAGACGAGGGTCGGGTCGGCGACGACCTGGTCGGCGAAGCCGCCGAGCATCGGCAGGGCCGCGACGCGGTCGCCCGCCACGAAGCCCGAGCCCTCGGGCGCCTCGACGACGACGCCGGCGATCTCGGCCCCGGGAACGAACGGCAGCGGCGGCTTCAGCTGGTAGCGGCCGCGGCTCTGCAGCAGCTCGGGAAAGGCGACACCGGCCGCCTTGACGTCGATGAGGACCTGCTGATCGCCACGGACGGGGGCGGGGACGTCGGAGACCTCCACTGCCTCGGGACCGTCGAGGGACGTGATCTGGATCGCGCGCATGGAGTGAGCGTAGCGGATTTCTAAGCGCTTGCTTAGTGCCGGCCGCAAGAACCTGAGGTTATCCTCAGGTTCATGGCCTCCGGAGTGCGGTTCCCGACCGACAGTTCCACCGCGACCGCTCGTGCCGTCGTTGCCGACGCGCTGCGCAAGGTCGACCCCGTCGGCGCTCGTTCCGCCGAGAACGAGACGAACTGGCGCCGCGGGTACCTCACGCACTTCGCCCGCCTCGTCGAGGCCGGGATCGCGACCCCCGAGGACGCGGTGACGATCGCCCGGGAGGGCCTGCGCAGCATCGGCGAGCAGATGCGCTGCGGCGACCTGAGCCTCGCCGAGGCCATCGCGGGAGCGACCACCGATCCGGACTGGTCGACGGCCGAGATCGTCGGTGGCGCCGAGCCCGAGACGGAGCTCTCCGTCCCCTACCGGGGCCGACGCCTCGCCGGTGCCGACCTCGACGACCAGCTCGACGACTGGGTCGCCCGCGGCATCGTCGAGCAGACGTTCGCGGACGCGATCCGCACGGTGCGCGACCACCCCGAGTGGCTGCGACTCGAGGGCGACACCGTCGTGGTGCTGGGTGCGGGCGCGGAGATGGGACCGTACCGGTCGCTGCTGCGCTGGGGCGCCGACGTCGTCGCGGTCGACCTGCCTCGCGCCGACGTCCAGAAGCGCGTGCGCGACCTGGCCCGCGAGGGAGCAGGACGCGTCCGCGTCCCCACCGGCGGCAAGGAGACCGGTGCCGACCTGCTGCACACGATGCCGGCGCTCGCGGCGTGGCTCGAGCGGCTCGACGGCCGGCTCGTCCTCGGCAACTACTGCTACGCCGACGGCGGGACGCACGTCCGGCTCTCGGTCGCCGCGGACGCGATCGGCACCCACCTCGTCGCGCGCCGTCCCGACACGGCGCTGGCCTACCTCGCGACGCCGACCGACGTGTTCGCCGTGCCGAGCGAGGCCGTCGCGACCTCGAACGAGGCCTACGCGTCCGGACGGCGGGTGCTGCGCACGCCGATGCGGGTGCTCAGCGGCGGGCGCCTGCTGCAACGCAACTACCCCCCGGGAGCCGAGATCGGCGTGTGCGACGCGCTCGTGCCGCAGCAGGGACCGAACTATGCGTTGGCCAAGCGCGTGCAACGCTGGCGCGCCGCGGCCGCGCGCCACGACGGGACGACGGTCTCGCTCAACGTGGCCCCGGCGACCCGGACCGCCTCCGTCGTGAAGAACCGTGCGCTCGCCGCCGCCTACGCCGGGGCGCACCGCTTCGGCGTCGAGGTCTTCGACCCGGCGACCAGCAACGTCCTGATGGCCGCGCTGCTCGTGCACGACCTGCGGGCCGGGCGTACGCCGCTCGCCGATCCGTGGCGCGAGGAGGCCTTCGCCGCGGCGCACGGCGGCCTGTGGACCGCGGCCTACCACCCGCGCTCGGCACTCGGCCTGGCCGCCGTGCTGGGCCTCGCCGGCTCCCGCGGCTGAGCCCGGCTCACCGCGGCCCGGGCACGCCGCCGGGCGAACGGGCCGACCCCCCACACTGGTGCCATGGGCTCGAGCCGCTGGGACGTGAGGTTCGCCCTCGCGGCGGGGACGTGGCTGCTGCTTGACCTCCTGCGGGCGTGGACGCCGACGCTCATCACGATCTTCGGCCGGGCCGCCGAGACCCCGCCCGAGGCCATCGGCGCCTTCGCGCTCGGCTGCCTCCTCGTGCCCGTCCTCGTCGTCGCCCTCGTGGGCCGGTTCCCGGCGAGCCAGCGCATCGTGGCGGCCGTCGCCCTCGCCGTCGCGATCGCGGCACGCGTGGCCCTGCAGTTCACCTCGGGCGGGCGGCCCCACCTGGCCGTCGCCTCCGCAGGCGTCGTCGCGATCGTCGTGTGGCTCGCGCTCGTCCTGCCCCGCCATCGCGACATCGCCGTCCTGGGCGTGACCGCGGGCATCGCCGTGTCCGTGACGACGCACGCCGCGCTCGGCACGTGGGGCGCTGTGTGGCGCCACGACCTGTGGTCCTGGCTGCTGCTGGCCTGGCAGATCGCGTTCCTCGTGACGGCCGGCTTCTTCCGCGGCACCCACGCGAGCGACCGAATGGGCGCGCGCTTCGCGTGGACGCTCATGCCGGGCCTGTTCCTCGCCGGAGTCGTCGTCGCTAACGCCGGCCGCGCGTCGGCGACCATCGTGGGGATCGGTCCCGCGGTGGCGTCCTGCGGCGCGGTGCTCGCCGTCGCGACGTCACTGCTCCCGGTCCGCCGCTGGTCGGCGTGGCTCGCGGGGATCCTGCTCGTCGCCGCCGTCGCGGCGTCCGCCGTTGGGACGACCGCAGACGGCCTGCTGCCGACGTGGACCGTCGTGTCGTTCCTGGTCGGGATGCCCGCACTCGCGCACGTGTGGCAGGCGTCGAACGTCGGCGACCGGGGCGGGCCGCTCGCGGTGACGCTCGGGGGGCTCGTGTGGGTCGCCCTGCTGTTCGCGTACTACGCCGGCTACGACGTCGGCTACCGCGCGGACTGGCTGCTGGTCGCGGTGGCCCTCGTCATCGCCGTGGTCGCGGCGACGGCGCGACCGGCCGTTCCGGAGCGGGTCTCCTGGCCGGCGGTGCTCGGCACCGGCGTGCTCGCCATCGCCGCCGTCCCGGTCGCGTACATCGGTCCGTACGCGACGATCGTGGCCGCCGAGGAGCAGTCGGGGCGGTCGGACCGGGTGACCGTCGCCGCGTGGAACCTCCGCATGGGCTTCGGGATGGACGGCACGTTCCGGCCGGACGAGGTCGCCGCCGTGCTCGGCCATGCCGACGTCGGCCTGCTCAGCGAGGTCGACCGCGGCTGGTTCCTCAACGGCGGACAGGACCAGTTGGCGATCCTGGGGCGGCTGCTCGACCGCAAGGGCTGGTTCGGGCCCGCGGCCGACCCGGTGTGGGGCGATGCGGTCCTGCTCGGCAGCACCGACGCCGAGGTGACCCGGCACCGGCTGCCGTCCCACGGCGCCGTGACCGGGGCGCAGGCGATCGCGGTGCGGGCCGACTCGCACGCGGTCACGTTCGTGGCGACGCACCTGCAGCCCGCCGACGGGGACGAGGGCGTGACCGCCCAGGCGACCGACCTGCTGAGCTGGTTGGACACGCTCGACCACCCCATGATCGTCGGCGGCGACCTCAACCTGCGTGAGGGCTCCGACGGCTACGTCGCGATCGTCGGCACGGGGCTGCGCGACTCGTCACCCGGTGGCGCGCTCACGTTCCCGGCCGACGCGCCGGCGAAGCGCATCGACTACCTGTTCTCCTCCCCGGAGCTGGACCTGCTGAGCGTCGCGACGCCCGACGTGCTCACGTCGGACCACCTGCCCGTGTTCGCGACCTACGCGCTGCAGTGACAGTTCATAGCTAGCCCCGTTGAATCTATTAGCAGCCCCGACGGTCGTTACCGCTAGAGATGTGAGCTGGACGCATTAGCCCCAGCAGACCCGATGGGTCCGGCTGTCGCAGGGGATGGTCGCAGCGGCAGCTTGGCGGCCAGGGAATCCGCGAGCTGGTCCAGCGGAGGTCTCGGCGAGGGGGCCGATCCGGCGTGCGAGTGCTCCGATCGACTCCAGTGCGTCGGGCTCGAGCCGATCAGGCCGGTCGCCTGAGCCCGGACGATGTTGCCAACGCAATAGCTCGTCTGAAGGCGTGGAGTGCCCGGGATCCTCGCCGAATGCGAACTGCGACTACCTGCGCACGTGATCATCGACCCCAGTTGCCTTGGCCCAAGATTTTCAGACGTTTCCTGACTCACCAGCAAGACCTGCGGCAGACTGCTCGGCGCAGAGAAACCTCAGTCATTTGCGAGTCAGAGAGGCCTTCCCAACCGTGCACCGTCACCGCTTCGCCAACAACGTCGCCATCACGCTCGGAATCCTGCTGCTGGGTGTCGTCGGGGGCTGCCAACCGTCAGGCAATGACTACTCGGCGTCCGATGGATCCTCGAACGCGGACGCGGCAACGCACACGGAATCACCCGCAAGCGACGTGGACGAAGCGCCTGCGTCAGATGAAGCCCTTCAAACGTACGTCGCAAAAGCGCAAGCTTCGGTTCCGAAACTGAAGCAGGCTTTCAACGGATATTCGGACATACGAATCAAGGCGGAAAGTCCCGGAACGCTGGTGTACGAGTACGACTTTGAGGAACCGGTCGAAGATATCGGCGCAGCCCTGGAGTACATGGACGGGATGGTGCCAACGCTTCAGACTGCAGCTGACACTCAAGTGTTTCCGGAGATGGTCCGAGAGGGGATCGCAAATCCGCAGGTTCGATATGTCTACTTCGACAGCGATGGTTCGAAGTTCTGGTCGACGACGATTGAACCTTCATAGTCGGGAAATGACGCCCGCGACCGTGCCTGGCGCTAAGCCCCGGTGAAGTCCGCCGGGCGCTTCTCGGCGAACGCCTGCACGCCCTCGCGGTGGTCGGCGCTGGCGCCGAGGAAGGTCTGGCCCTTGGTCTCCCGGTCGATGACGTCGTCGAGTTGGGCCAGGGACGCGGCGTTCACGGTCGACTTGATGCGCGAGTAGGCCAGCGTGGGGCCGGTCGCGAAGCGGTCGACGATCGCGTCGACGGTGCCCTGCCACTCCTCGTCGGGGACGCAGTGCGAGATCAGGCCCGCGGCGAACGCCTCGGGGTTCGGCAGTCGCTCGCCGGCGAGCAGCAGCCGCATCGCGCGGGCCCGGCCGACGGACGCGGCGATCAGCGCGTGGGCGCCGCCGTCGCCCATGAGGCCCACGTTGACGAACGCCTGCAGGAAGTAGTCGGACTCGCGGGTGACCTGCAGGTCGCACGCCAGCGCGAGCGAGCTGCCGATGCCGGCCGCGAGGCCGTTGACCGCGGCGACGACCGGGAACGGTGCCTGGGTCAGCGTGTGGATCGTGCGGTCGGCGGCCTCGAGGATGCCCTCGTTGACCGCGCCGGGCACCATCACGGCGCCGCTGCAGAAGGCCCGACCCTCGCCGGACAGCACGGCGACGCGGACCCCGTCGGTGTTCGAGAGCTCGGCGGTGATCGTCTGGAGCATCTCGGTCGTGACCGAGTTGAGCCGGTCCGGGCAGGTGAGCGTCAGCCGCAGCACGCCGCCGGCGCGCTCGATCGTGAGGTCGGTCATCGTCTTCTCCATTGTCCGAGCAGGGTCTGCAGTACGGCGATCAGCGCCACCGGCTGGTCCAGCATGATGTGGTGTCCGGCGTCGGGGATCACCGTAACGGGCACGTGCCCGCCGAGCCGCGAGCGGATCTCCTCGGTGATGTCGGTCGTGGCCATCCCGCGCTCGCCGCGCAGCAGGGCGACCTCGCACTCGCTGCGTGCCACGTCGTCGGGGCTCATCGAGGAGCGCAGGAAGACGCGCGGGTCGAACTTCCACGTCCAACCCTCCTCACCCCGACGGATCGAGCCGCGCGCGATGTGGTCGCGGACGTAAGGCAGCGACGCGTCGTCCGCGGGCAGCGTGCGAAAGCGCGAGACCATCGTGGCCGCGTCGGGGTAGGTGGGCATCGTGACGGCGGCACGGTCGGCCTGCCACGAGCGCGCCTCGGCCGAGAGGGCCTGCACGGGCGAGTCGATGGCCGCCGCGCCGAGCAGATCGGCACCGTGCTCGCGGGCCGCCGTCAGCGCGACGAAACCGCCCATGCTGTGACCGAGGACCACCGGCTTCTCGGCCGACTCCGCCGCGGCGACGGCGAGCAGCTCGCGCGCCCAGGTCTCGAGGGCGTACCTGTCCCGTTGGCCGCTGTCGCCGTGTCCGCTGAGGTCCGGCGCCAGCACCCGGTGGCCGACCGCGAGATGCGGTCCGACGTGGTCCCACCAGCCCGAATGGGCGGCGCCACCGTGGACCAGCATCGCGACCGGGTCGCCGGGGGTCCCCCACGCGCGGTACGCGATGGGCGTGCCCTCGACCTCGATCTCGTAGTGCTGCGGCCGCTGGTCGAGCGCCCAGCGGAACCACTCGGGAACCGTCATGCCGACACCGTCCGGGGCTGGCTCATCGGTGGAATCTCACGAGCTCGTCGAGATCCGCGCGGCCGGCGCGGAAGGAGTTCGCCGGGTGCTCAGGATCGGCGTACCCGAACGAGATCCCGCACACGACGCTGCGGTCGTCGGGCAACCCGAGCCAACCGCGCAGGAACTCGGACTTCTGAGCGAGGGCCGCCTGGGCGACCGTGGCGACGCCCAACGCCTGCGCAGCCAGCAGGAAGGACTGGACGAACAGCCCGCAGTCGATCGCGGCGTACGGTCCCAACGACGTGGGCGCGGAGATGATCGCGACGTGGGGCGCACCGAAGAACTCGAAGTTCCGGAGCATCTCGCGGCCCGAGCCCTCCCGGTCGCCCTTCGCGACGCCCACGGCCTCGTAGAGTCGCCAGCCGACCTCGCGGCGGCGCTGCGCGTGGATCCCCTCGTAGCCGGGCGGGAACGGATAGTCCGAGCCGAGCGACGGGTCCACCATGAGGTCGGCCTTGAGCCGCGCGGTGGCCTCACCGGTCACGACGTCGACCTGCCACGGCTGCACGTTGCACCACGAGGGGGTGCGGACGGCGGCGGTGAGGATCGCGCGGACGTCCTCGTCGGGGACGGGGACGTCGGTGAAGCCGCGACAGCTGAAGCGCGAGGCCAGCAGCCGGTCGAGGACGTCGAAGTCGGTCAGGACGTCATCAGCCATGACAGCACGGTAGGGCATCGCGTCACCACCGGCCCAGTTCCGGTCAGCGGTGACGGTTTCTCGTTGCCGGCGGCTCAGGGCCGGACCTGCACGACCTTGATCGGGGCACCCTGCTCGATCGTGCGGCTCACGGTGCAGATCTTGTGGTGCACCTTCTCGATCGCGTCGGGCAGCCGCTCGGTCATCTTGCGGCCGTCCTCGGTGTCCTCGAACGTCACGTCGACGGTCACCCGCAGGTCGGTCATGCGCGTGCCCCCGTCCTCGTCGCGGACCTTGTGTCCCTCGACGGCGATGTCGAACCGGCGCGGCTCGGCGCGCTTCGTCAGCGCCTCGATCGACACGGCGTTGCAGCCGCCCAGCGCGACGAGCAGGAGCTCGACCGGGGTGAAGTCGGCGTTCTGGCCCTCGCCGATCGTGATCACCCCACCGCGGGTGTTCTCGGCCCGGTACTCCATGTTCCCGGTGCGGACGAGGTGGACGCTGCGCAGGGACGACTCGCTATCGCTCATGGCTCCGACCCTAGGTGGCCCGCGCCGCGCGGGCACCCGCAGTGCCGTGCCTGCCGTCGTTCATCCTGGTCGGCGCTGCCTCATCCGGGTCGCCGGATCGCCGCCGCGAACTCGTCGAGAGCGTCGAGCACCGGGAGACAGGCCCACACGCGGCTCCGGCGCCGACCGCTCGACTCGGTCAGGACGCCTGCGTCGACCAGTGCCGAGATCGCTCGCAGGGCCGCGGGCTTGCCCACGGCCAGCCGGTCGACGACGTACGCGGTGTTCACGACGGGCTGGGCCACGACGAGTTCGAGCAGCGGCCAGGCGGCGGCATCAGCCCTGGCCTGCACCGTCAGTCGCCAGCGGCCGAGCAGCTCGGCCAGCTCGTCGACCAATGCCGTGCCCGTTCCCGCCGCGTACAGGGTCGCCTCGCAGAACCGCCGGACGATGGGCCGCGGGTCACCCGCACGGTACGACGTGAGGGCGTCGACGTAGGTCGGGAGCTCGTGCAGCAGCCCGGCGGACACCGGCAGGGTGGCATGTCGGGTCAGTCCGTTCGCCACCAGCATCGTGTGCACGAGTGCGCGACCCGTGCGTCCGTTGCCGTCCGTGAAGGGATGGATCGTCTCGAACTGGGCGTGGGCGAGCGCAGCATGCGCGAGTACCGGAAGGTCGTCACGAGCGACGAACTCCCACAGGTCGGCCATCGCCGCCGGGACGCGATCGTGGACCGGGGGGACGAACGTCGCGAGGTGCGGGCCCAGTGCCGATCCGCCGATCCACACCTGCTGGTGCCGGTACCGTCCCGCATCCGGATCGACGTGTCCCAGGAGCGCGTGATGCATCGCCAGGATCGTGTCGTCGCTCGCCGCGTCGGCCATCGCCATGGCGGCGCGCATGACCTCGACGTTCGCGGCGACCGTCGCCGCGTTCACGCTGGTCGACTCGTCCAGCTCGAACAGCGCCAGCTGTCGCGCGCCGACCGTGAGGTCCTCGATCTGCGAGCTCGAGGCGGATTCCGTGCGCAGCAGCACACGGTTGAGCGGGCCGAACTCCGACGCCCCGCTCCCGAGCACCGCGTGGACGTGGGCGTCGAAGCGAACAGCCGCCTGGGACGCGTCGTCCAGGAGCGCGCCGGACTCCCCGTCGAGATCGAAGCTCGCGTGGGCGATCCGCGGAACGATCGCTGCCGCATACGGCCCTCGGTGCTGGCGCAGGGCCGTTCGAGAACCGTGTCGGTCCGCGCCGTCCCACGGAATCGACTCGTGGGTGACCTCGGGCCACGTGGTTGTCATGAGCCGATCTTAGTATCGGTTGCCGACACAATCGATACCAACGCGGTGCGATCCGGTCCCGAAGACACGGAACGGCCACCCGCGGTCTCCCGCCGGTGGCCGTTCCGAGTGGTGTGTCAGGCGTCGAGGTCGGCCTCGACGAGCGCGGCGATCTTCTCGACCGCGGCCGCGTCCTCGCTCTCGATCGTGACCTCGGCGCCCTGGGCGGCACCGAGCGTCATGATCATGAGCGCCGAGCCGGCGTCGACCGGGTCGCCCCCGGCCACCGCGAGGGTGACGGGGACACCGGCTTCGGTCACGGCGGCGGCGATGGTGGCGGCGGGGCGGGCGTGCAGCCCGACGGCCGATCCGACGGAGACGGTCTTGCTGGCCATGTGAGGTCCTCTCAGACGGTGACGGGTTCGGCCGCCTGCGCGACCTTCTTGTTGTGCCCGATCTGCTTCAGCGCCGTGACGCACAGCGCACTGACGACAGTACCGACGATCAGGGCCACCAAGAACCACAGGACGTGATCGACGGCGAACAGGACGAAGATTCCGCCGTGCGGCGCGGCGAGCGTGACGCCGCCGGCCATCGAGAGCGCACCGGCGACGGCCGATCCGGCGACCATGGACGGGATGACGCGCAGCGGGTCCGCGGCGGCGAACGGGATCGCGCCCTCACTGATGAACGAGGCGCCCAGCAGCCACGCGGCCTTGCCGTTCTCACGCTCCGGCTCGGTGTAGAGCTTGGGTCGCAGCACCGTGGAGAGCGCGAGCGCGAGCGGCGGTGTCATGCCGGCGATCATCACGGCCGCCATGATCTTCGTCTCGGCCGAGCCGGGGGTCGCGATCGCCGCGGCGGTCAGGCCGGTAGTCGCGAAGACGTAGGCCGCCTTGTTCACGGGTCCGCCGAGGTCGAAGCCCATCATCGCGCCGAGGATCGCACCGAGCAGGATGATCGAGGCGCCGGTCAGGCCGTTGAGCCAGTCGGTCAGGCCCGCGGTGAGGTCGGCGATGGGCTTGCCCAGCACGAGCAGCATCAGCAGGCCTGCGACGAGCGTCGTCACGAGCGGGATGATCACGACCGGCATGAGGCCGGCGAGCCAGCGCGGCACCGGCCGACTGGCGATCCAGTTGGCGATCAGGCCGGCGATGATGCCGCCGACGATGCCGCCGAGGAAGCCGGCGCCGATCTGGTTCGCCAGGAAGCCCATCACGAAGCCCGGCGCGATGCCGGGGCGGTCGGCGATCGCGTAGGAGATGTAGCCGGCGAGCGCGGGGACGAGGAAGCTGAACGCCCACGATCCGAGCAGGAACATCAGCGCGCCGAAGTAGTACAGGAGCGAGCTGCCCAGGAGGGCGTGGTCGCCGGCCTCCGGCAGGTTGGTCAGGGAGTTGTCCGCCAGCACCTTCGCGGCGGGATCACCCGCGACGTCGTACCCCGCGAACAGGAAGCCCAGCGCGATCAGCAGGCCGCCGGCCGCGACGAACGGGATCATGTACGAGACGCCGGTGAGCAGCCAGCGCTGGAGCGCCTTGCCCCAGCCCTCCTCGCCGCTCGACACGCCGCCGTCGGAGCCGGCGCCGGCTCCGCCACCGTCGCCCTCGACCCGGCGGGCCCGCGGGTCGGACGCGGCCGCGACGGCCTCGTCGATCATCTTGGCCGGCTCGTTGATGGCGCGCTTGACGCCGCTGCGGACGACCGGCTTGCCGGCGAAGCGGCTCTGGTCCTTGACACCCACGTCGGTCGCGAAGATCACCGCGTCGGCGGAGGCGATCTGCTCGGCGGTCAGCGGGGTCACGCCCGAGGAGCCCTGGGGCTCGACGGCGAAGTCCAGGCCCTTGTCGGCCGCGGCCTGCGCCAGCGCGTCGGCCGCCATGTAGGTGTGCGCGATACCGGTCGTGCAGGCGGTCACGGCGACGATGCTGCCGCGCTTCTTGGCCCGCGACCCGGTCTCCGCGCCAGCAGCTGCGTCGGCGCCCGGATCGGCCTGGGCGACGGGCTTGAGCTCGACCTCGCCCGTGGCCTGGTCGACGAGCGCGATGATCTCCTCGGGCGACTTCGCGGCGCGGAGCGCCTGGGTGAAGTCGGCCCGCACGAGCGCCCGCGCCAGCGACGAGAGCAGCTTGAGGTGGGCGTTGCCCGAGCCCTCGGGCGCGGCGATCATGAACACGATGTCGGCGGGGCCGTCGGGCGCGCCGAAGTCCGCCTTCTGCGAGAGCCGGGCGAAGGCGAGGGTCGGCTCGGACACCGTCGCGGCGCGGCAGTGCGGGATGGCGATGCCACCGGGAACTCCCGTCCCCGACAGCGACTCGCGGGCCTTCGCCGCATCGGCGAGGTCATCGGCGGAGGCGGCACGACCGGCCGCGGTCACGTTCTGGGCGAGCGCCTCGATCACGGCGTCGGAACTCGACCCGAGTTCGACGTCCAGCGCCACCAGGTCGGGGCTGATCAGTTGGGTCATCGTCTTTTCCTTGTTCAGGCCGGGTCGACCGGGATGGCCGTCGGCAGGGGTCCGAGATCAGAGGGCGTGGGCAGCGTCGAGCCCGCGAGGGATGCGGCTGCCGCACCATGGGACGCCGCGCTCGCGAGGCGTTCGGCGGGGGCATGGCCGGCGACCTCGGCGACGAGGTAGCCGGCGAGGGACGAGTCACCGGCGCCGACGGTGCTGCGCACGGTGATCGGGACGGGCGGACAGAACCACGAGCCCTCCTCGGCGGCCAGCACGGCACCGGCTCCCCCGAGGGTCAGCAGGACCGTTGCGATGCCGTGCTCCGAGCGCAGCTGCTGCGCCCGGGACGCGGCGTGGGCCCGGTCGGACTCGATCTCGTCCGGGTCGCACTGCAGCAGCTCGGCGAGTTCGTCGGAGTTCGGCTTGAGCAGGTCGGGGGCCGATCCGTCGACCGTCGCGGTCAGGGCGGCTCCCGACGTGTCGACGGCGACGCGGACGCCCGCCTGCTGCAGCCGCGTGGTCGTGGTGGCGTACCAGTCGTAGGGGACGCCGGGCGGGAGTGAGCCGCTCAGGACGGCCCAGCCGCCGGGGGTCGCGGTGGCGACGAGGGTGTCGGTGAGGGCCTCGATCTCGGCGTCGTCGAGCTGGGGCCCGGGCGAGTTGACCTTCGTCGTCGTGCCCTCCGGCTCGGCGAGCGTGAGGTTGACCCGCAGTCTGCCGGAGACCGGCACGGCCCGATACGTCAGGCCGATCCCGTCAAGGGCCTTCAGCAGTGGCTCGTCGGCGGCGCCCGGCAGCACGGCCGTCACGGGGAGGCCGGCGTCGTGCAGGACGCGGGCGACGTTGATGCCCTTCCCGCCGGGGTCGTCATGGGCGAGCTGGCTGCGTACGACACCGCCCCGCTCGAGCCGCTCGAGCAGAGGGACGAGGCGGTCGATCGCGGGATTCGCGGTCACGGTGACGATCACCTGACGCTCCTTTCGCATCCCGATTCCAGACTGTCACGACACCGACATCTCCGCGCTGTGGCTTTATGTGGGTTTACGTGTTGTTTCGCATTGTTCTATGTCACAACGTGGGACATTGTCAACACATATCTGTCGAATGGATCACATCGGCGATACGGTCGTGGCGTGACCACCGTCTTCTCCGGCACCGCCGTCGTCCCCGGGATCGGCGTCGGCCCCGTCGTCCGTCCCGCCCCCAGGCCCACCGTCCCCTCCCACGAGGAGGTCGTGGACGCCAGCACCACGACCGTCAGGTTCGGCACCGCCGCCGCCGAGGTCGCGCGCCGCCTGCGCGCGCGCTCCCAGGCCGCCAGCGGCGCCGCCTCCGAAGTGCTCTCGGCGACCGCAGGTCTCGCCGAGGACCGTGGCCTGGCCACGTTCGTCTCCAAGCACGCCGCCCAGGGCTCCGGTCCCGCCGCGGCCACGGCAGCCGCGATCGACGAGCTCGCCGCGATGTTCTCTGCGGCCGGCGGCGTCATGGCCGAGCGCGTGACCGACCTCTACGACGTGCGCGACCGGATCGTCGCCGAGCTGCTCGACCAGCCCGAGCCCGGCATCCCCGAGCCCGACGAGCCGTCGATCCTGTGCGCCGACGACCTCGCGCCCGCCGACACGGCGGGCCTCGACCCGAAGAAGATCGTCGCGATCGTGACGAAGCTCGGCGGCGCGACGAGCCACACCGCGATCATCGCCCGGCAGTTCGGCATCCCGTGCATCGTCGCCGTCGCCGACCTCGACCAGGTCGAGGCCGGCAGCCGGGCCGCCGTCGACGGCACGGAGGGCACCATCACGGTCGACCCCGACGAGCAGGCCGTCGCCGCCCTCGTCGAGGAGGACCGCCGCGTCCGTGTGGCCGCGGCCGGGTGGAGCGGCCCCGGCACGACGAGCGACGGTCACCGCATCCAGGTCCTCGCCAACGTGCAGGACGGTCCCGGCGCCCGGGTCGCCGCCGAGCAGCCCATCGAGGGGGTGGGCCTGTTCCGCACCGAGCTGAGCTTCCTCGACCGGTCGACCGAGCCCACCGTCGACGAGCAGGCCGACATCTACGCCGCCGTGTTCGACGCGCTCGGCACGAAGAAGGTCGTCGTCCGCACGCTCGACGCCGGCTCCGACAAGCCGCTCGCGTTCGCCTCCCAGCGCGACGAGCCCAACCCGGCGCTCGGCGTGCGAGGGCTGCGCATCGGCCTGGCCGACCCGGCGATGATCGACCGCCAGCTCGACGGCATCGCCGAGGCGGCCCGACGCTCGTCGGCCGAGGTGTGGGTCATGGCGCCCATGGTCACGACCGAGCGCGAGGCCAAGTGGTTCGCCGACCGGGTGCGCGAGCGCGGCCTGCCCGCCGGGATCATGATCGAGACGCCCTCGACCGTCCTGTTGGCCGACCGCCTGTTCAAGCACCTCGACTTCGTCTCGATCGGCACGAACGACCTGTCGCAGTACACGTTCGCGGCCGACCGCATGGCGCCGACGCTCAGCAACCTGACCGATCCGTGGCAGCCCGCGCTGCTGGCCTCGATCAAGATGGTCGCCGACGCCGGCGCACGGGCCGGCAAGCCCGTCGGCGTGTGCGGCGAGGCCGCCGCGCACCCGCTGCTGGCGTGCGTCCTGGCCGGTCTCGGGGTGACCTCGCTGTCGTGCGCGGCCACCGCCGTCCGCCCGGTCGGTGCCAAGCTCGCCTCGGTCACGTGGGAGCAGTGCCAGCAGGCCGCGCAGGCCGCCCTCGACGCCTACGGCCACTCCGAGGCCGCGCAGGCCGCCGGGGAGATCCTGCGCTGAGACCCGCCGGGAGGCGGGAACCACGGATCGGCCGTTGACTGGACGGCATGCGCTGTCTCGTGACCGGATCCACCGGATATGTCGGCGGCCGACTCGTGCCGCAGTTGCTGGCGGCCGGACACGAGGTCCGTGTGCTCGTGCGCGACGAGGGCAAGGCGCGGGCGCATCCGTGGGCCGACGACGTCGAGATCGTCCAGGGCGACGCGACCGACGGCGAGGACGTCCGACGGGCGTGCGAGGACGTCGACGTCCTCTACTACCTCCTGCACTCGATCGGGTCCGGCGGCGACCTCGTGCGCACGGAGCACGAGATGGCGGCGACGATCGCCGCGGCCGCGGAGGACGCGGGCGTGGCGCGGATCGTCTACCTCTCGGGCATGGTCCCGCAGCACGAGGACCTCTCCCCGCACCTGCGCTCACGCGACGAGGTCGCGCGCGTCCTGCTGGACTCGGCCGTCCCGACGGCGGTGTTGCAGGCAGGCATCGTGATCGGCTCCGGATCGGCGTCGTTCGAGATGTTGCGCTACCTCACCGAACGGCTGCCGGTCATGGTCACGCCGCGCTGGGTCAAGACGCGGATCCAGCCGATCGCCGTCCGCGACGTCCTGCGCTACCTCGTGGGCTGCGCCGAACTGCCCCCTGACGTGAATCGACGCTTCGACATCGGCGGGCCTGACGTCATGACGTACCTCGAGATGATGCAGGGCTACGCCGAGGTGGCCGGACTGTCGAAGCGGCGGGTCCTGCCCGTGCCGGTGCTCACCCCGATGATCTCGAGCCTGTGGGTCGGACTCGTGACACCGGTCCCGTCCAGCCTGGCCCGCCCCCTGGTCGAGAGCCTGCGCAACACCGTCGTCGCCACCGAGCACGACATCGCCCAGTACGTGCCCGATCCGCCGGAAGGACTCATCGGGTTCGCCCGAGCCGTCGAGCTCGCCCTGACGAAGATCCAGAACCTCGACGTCCCGACCCGGTGGTCCTCCGCGTCGACCGCCGGTGCGCCGTCCGAGCCGCTCCCCCAGGACCCGGACTGGGCCGGCGGCGCCCTCTTCGTCGACGACCGCACCCGCGAGGTGGACGCCTCGCCGACCTCCCTGTGGCGCGTGATCGAGGGCATCGGCGGCGACAACGGCTGGTACTCGTGGCCGCTCGCGTGGCAGGTCCGCGGCGTGCTCGACCGGGCCGTCGGCGGCCCGGGCCTGCGCCGGGGACGTCGCGACCACGCCCAGCTGGTCGTCGGCGACGCGGTCGACTTCTGGCGCGTCGAGGCGACCGACGACGCCTCGTTCCTGCGGCTGCGCGCGGAGATGAAGGTGCCCGGCCTGGCGTGGCTCGAGCTCGAGGTCGGCTCCGCCGCGTCCGGCACGACCACGTTCCACCAGCGCGCCCTGTTCCACCCGCGTGGACTTCCCGGGCATCTCTACTGGTGGGCCGTGTGGCCGTTCCACGGCATCATCTTCGGCGGCATGCAGCGCAACATCGCGCTGGCCGCCGAGCGCCTCGAGTCTGACGCGCACTGACCGTCTGATCCTTCGCTCATCTCATCGCAAGCGATGGAATCAGTGCTGTATCAGCATGCCCGCACGCGGTTCTTTGGAGGACGTGCCCGACAGGGCTCCAAGTCACCACCAAGTCGGGCGCAAGGTCTCGGACCGACTCTCGGTGGGACAGATCGACACCTCCCACAGAAGGAACCGAGAGACCATGTCCTCCCTCTTGTACCGCTTCGGCCGCACGGCGGCTCTGCACCCCTGGCGCACGCTCGTCGGCTGGCTCGTCGTCGCCGCGTGCGTCTTCGCCGCCTCGTCCGCGTTCGGCGGCACGACCCAGGACGACTGGAACGTGCCCGGCGCCGAGTCCCAGCACGGGATCGAGCTGCTGCGCGACCACCTGCCGGACGCCGGCAACGCCTCCGCCAACATCGTCGTCCACGACGACGCCGCGATCCCCGCGACGGCCCTGACCTCGCTCACCGAGCGACTCGGGGACGTCGCCCACGTCTCGAGCGTCAGCCCGCCCCGCATCAGCGCGGACGGGCAGACCGCCGTCGTCCACCTCGCGTACGACACCGAGGTGACGAACCCCGACCTGATGGGCAACGTCGAGCCGCTGGAGCAGGCCGTCGAGGCGACCCGCGACGCCGGCTACCAGGTCGAGCTCGGCGGCGACCAGCCGTCGACGGCCGCCGCGCCCATGAAGGGCTACGGCGAGATGATCGGCATCGCCGCCGCCCTGCTGATCCTGCTGATCGCGTTCGGCTCGGCCGTCGTCGCCGGCCTGCCGGTGCTCGTCGCGGTCTCCGGACTCGCCGTCGGGTCGGCCGGGGTCACGATCCTCGCCGCGACGATGGACGTCTCGACCTCGGCCCCGATGGTCGCCTCGATGGTCGGCCTGGGCGTCGGCATCGACTACGCCCTGCTGCTGGTCAGCCGGCACTCGGAGTTCCTCGCGGAAGGTCACGCCGTCGAGGAGGCCGCCGGCCGGAGCCTCGCCACCGCCGGCAAGTCCGTCGTGTTCGCCTCCCTCACGGTCCTGATCTCGCTGCTGGGCCTGGGCCTGGCCGGACTGCCGACGTTCTCGACGTTCGGCTGGGCCACCGCGATCGCCGTCGTCTCCGTCATGCTCACGGCGCTGACCCTCGTGCCCGTGCTGTGCCGGCTCGCCGGCCGCAAGGTGCTCGCCCGGGGCGTGCGTCGCGGCAGGACCCGCACCGGCCGGCCGCTGACCGCTCGCTGGGCCGAGCGGGTCACGCGCCGTCCGCTGCTGTGGGCCCTCGCCGGCACGACCGTGATGATCGCCCTCGCGGCGCCCGTGCTCGACATGCGCACGTGGCCGCAGGACGACGGCAACCAGACGACCGAGGCGACGACCCGGCGGGCGCACGACCTGACCGCCGACGCGTTCGGCGCTGGCGCCAACGGGCCGATCACGATCGTGGTCGACCACGCGGTCGCCGATGCCGCCACGGTCTCCGACGTCCGCGGCGTGCTCGCCGACGACGACGCTCTCGTGTCCGTCTCCCCGGCGATCACCTCGCCCGACGGCGCCGTCAGCGTCATCACCGCCGAGCCGGCCTTCGGTCCCGCGGACGCCCGCACGTCCGATCTCGTCGACGACCTGCGCGATGCGCTCCCGGCCGGCGTCGAGGTCACGGGCCAGACGCCGTTGTTCGCCGACATCGCGGACATGCTCTCGCACCGACTGTGGCTCGTCATCGGGTTCGTCGTGGCGGTGTCGGTGCTGCTGCTGACGCTCGTGTTCCGGTCGGTCGTGATCCCGCTCAAGGCGGCCGCGATGAACCTGCTGTCGATCGGCGCCGCGTACGGCGTGATGACCGCGGTGTTCCAGTGGGGCTGGGGTGCGAGCCTGCTCGGCCTCGACCACGCCGCGCCCGTGTCCAGCTGGGTGCCGATCCTGATCTTCGCGATCCTGTTCGGCCTCTCGATGGACTACGAGGTGTTCCTGCTGAGCCGGATCCGCGAGAAGTGGCTCGACACCGGTGACGCGACGGGCAGCGTCGTCCACGGCCTGGCCGCCTCGGGCAAGGTCATCACGTCGGCCGCGGCCATCATGGTCGTCGTGTTCCTCGGGTTCGCGACGGAGGGCGACCTGGTCGTCAAGATGCTGGGCGTCGGCATGGCCACCGCCGTGTTCCTCGACGCGACGGTCGTCCGGATGGTGCTCGTGCCCGCCACGATGACGCTGCTCGGGCGGTGGAACTGGTGGCTGCCGGCATGGCTCGACCGAGCCCTCCCGCAGGTCGACGTCGAAGGCGGCGAACCCGCCCTCGTCACGACCCGCTAGTACCGGCTCTGCTCAGTACCCGAACTGCTCAATAACCGAACTGGTCCCGCTGGTCGCGCAGTCGCTGCGCGGCCAGCGGGATCTGCCACTGCTCGCACAACTCCTCGGCGCGGTCGGCGTGGGCCTTCGCCGCCTCGAGGTCGCCGAGGGCGGCGTGCCCGCACGCGATGTACTGGTCGACCGGTCCGGAGGCGTTGCCCGACCCGGCCGCGCAGCTGAATCCGGCGAAGGGCGCGATCCGCGGGAGCGCGTCCCGCGCCAGGTCCTGATCGCCGACGTACAGGGCGGCCTCGGCCGCGTTGCACCACGCGAGCATCGAGAACCAGTCGTCGTGGTCGAGGTCCACGGGGTACCGCCGCAGGTGCTCGCGGGCATCGTCGACGCGACCGGCCCGACACAGCAGCGCGGCCGTGACGGGCGTGAGCGGGAGCGGATCGATCTCCTCCATCGCCACGAGAACATCCCCGACGTCGCCCGCCTGACCGCCCCACACCGCGAGCACGAGCTCGGCACCGAGGATGGCCACCTCCGACTGCGGAAGCGTCACGGTCTGCTCGAGCCGGCGCATCCGATCGAGCGTCGCGGCGCACTCCTCGAACCGTCCCGCCATCGCGAGCCACGGGATCTCCAGGCCGTCGAGCACGAGCTGGGCATAGGCCAGGCGCAGCCGATCGGCGTCGACGCGGGTCCGCGCGATCACCTCGCGCATCTCCAGCGGCCGGCCGGCCTCGCCCAGCGCGACGGCCTGCAGCGTCGCCGAGATCACGACGTCGCGGTCGCGGCCGAGCTCGCGGGCGAGCTGCGCGGCCTCCCCGGCCCACTCGACCCGCTCGGGCGCCGTCGCGGCGGTCCACAGCGCACCGACGCCGACCTGCGCGACGTCGATCACGAGGACCGGATCGGCCAGCTCCCGGGCCATCGCCCGCGCCTGGTCGACGAGCTCGGCGCGCTCGGCGAAGGGCGCGGTGTAGTACTGCTCGCTGGCCAGCGCCGCCAGCACGCGACAGCGCAGCGGGGACGGCTCCGGTGGCAGGTCCGCGAGCGCCTCGCGCAGGGCGTCGACCACGACGTCGTTGACCTGACCGTGGTTGCTCGCCTGCCACAGCGCGCCCTGCGTCGTGGCGAGGGCAGCCTGCGCCAGCAGCGCGGAGTCGCCGAGCAACCTCGCCTCCGCGAGGGCCGCGGTCACGTCCTCGGACAGCTCGACCCAGCGCGCGGACCACCGGTGGGCGTCGGCCAGCTCCATCGTGACGTCGTACCGGTCGCGGCCCGTGGCCGACGGATCGCGAGCCATCGCGCCGAGGGCTGCGGTCAACAGGTCGGCCCGGTCCTCGTGGGCATGCAGGTCGCGCGCTACCTCGGCGGCCCGCACCGCCGCGCGCCAGGCCGTGGCGGCATGGGCGGGGCCCGCGGCCAGCCAGTGCCGGGCCTCCTCGGACGGCCGGCCCGAGCCCTCGAGGACCGCGGCGACGACCGAGTGCCTGCGCGCCCGCCGCGACGCGGACAGGCTGCCGTACAGGTGGTCGCGCACGAGCGCGTGGGCGAACGCGTGCCGGTCGATGTCCTCCTCGACGACGAGGCCGGCCGCCATCGCCGGCTCCAGCAGGTCCAGGACCGCCTCCTCGTGGGCGCCGACCACGTCCGCCAACGTCGAGACGTCGAACCGCCGGCCGAGGACCGCGGCGGCGGCGAGCGCCGCGCGGGTGTCCTCGGGCAGCAGGCCGAGCCGGCGGGCGAGCACGTCCTGCACCGCTCGCGGGGTGTCGTCCTCCGCCAGCAGCGCCGCGAGGTCACCGCGCTCGGCGGCCAGCCGGGCGTACTCGACGAGGAAGAAGGGATTGCCGTCCGTGCGCTCCCGGAGGGCGTCCGCCTGGGCGGGCGACGGCGCCGCCTCGGCCACCCTGCCGACGATGTCGGCCACCTCGTCGGGGCTGAGCCCCGTCAACCGCAGCCGCACACCATGGCGGCGCGCCATCGCCTCGGCCACATCGGCCAGCAGGCCCACGGGCTCGGGACGGTCGCGCCACGTCGCCAGCACGAGGAGCCGACCCTCCGTGACCGTCTCTGCCAGCAGGAGCAGGCAGCGCAGGCTCTCCGCGTCGGCCCAGTGCAGGTCCTCGAGCACCACGACGATCGCCCGCCGGTCCGAGGCCGTGCGCAGCGCCGCCAGGATCGCCTCGCGCACGCGGAATCCGTCGACGGCGTCGGCGACGTCCGGGAAGTCGACCCCGAGGCCCGCGAGGACGGAACGCCACGGCCACAGGGGCGGCGCGCCCTCGTCGCTCGAGCACTGGCCGACCGCGACCGTCGCGCCCGCGACCGTCGCGCGCCGACCGAGCTCGGCCGCGAGCCGGCTCTTGCCGATGCCCGGCTCGCCCGTGACGGCGGCGAAGGAGACCGTCCCGGCGAGCGCCGCGTCGAGGCTGCGAGCCAGTGCGGAGAGCGGCACGTCGCGACCGACCATCGGCCAGGGCGCGGTGGCCGCGGCACCGGCCTCCGGCGCCTCCGCGGGCGGGGTCCAGTCCAACGACGCGTCCTGGCGCAGGACCGCGGTCTGCAGGTGGCGCAGCTCGGCACCCGGCTCGATGCCGAGCTCGTCGTCGAGCACCTCCCGTACCTTGCGCAGGACGTCGAGCGCCTCGGCCTGACGGCCGGACCGTGCGAGCGCGAGCGCGCGCAGCCCCCACAGTCGCTCGCGCAGCGGGTGGGCCGTCGTGAGCGACTCGAGTTCCGCGACGACCGTGGCGTGCCGGCCGAGCGCGAGCCCGGCGACCGCCCGGTCCTCGAGCGCCACGAGTCGCAGCTCCTCCAGCCGGGCGCGCTCCGCGACCGCGGCCGGGGAGTCGCCGAGCTCCGCGTAGGGCGTGCCGCGCCATCGGGCGAGGGCCTCGGTGAGCACCGCGACGACGTCCTCGAGCTCGGCCCGCGTCGGCGTCGGCGCCTCCAGCCGGCGGTGCGCCTCGGTGATCTCGCGCTCGAAGGCGGCGGCGTCGACGTCGTCCGCGGGCACCCGCAGGGCGTAGCCGGGAGCGACCGTGACGAGGACCGTGGCGGGTGCCCGGCGCTCCCGGTCGGGCTCGAGCACCTTGCGCAGACCCGAGACGTACGCCTGCAGGGTCGTCGCGACGGCCGGTGGCGCGGCATCGCCCCACAGGTGGTCGACGATCGTGTCCACGCCGACCGGCCGGCCGCCGGAGAGGGCGAGGGTGGCGACGAGCGCCCGCTGCTTGGGCGTGCCGAGATCCAGCTCGACACCGTCCGCCGCAACCGCCACGGGTCCCAGCACCCTCAGCTCCACAGTCGAAGCATAGGGACCGGCGCGCCCGCCCAACAGGGCCATTCCGCCGCCTTGGCGACGGAATCCAAGTCAGCCACCAGTCGGTATCAAGTGATTCCGTCGATGCTCTCGGTGTCAGGAAGCGAAACACTCAACAAGGAGCATCACCGTGTCCATCAACGAAACCCTCGACCAGCTGGAGCGCCCGGCCGACCGCCTGCGCGGACTGGCCGGTGGCACCATCCACCTGCCCGGCGATCCCGGGTACGACGCAGCACGCACCGCGTGGAACCTCGCCGTCGACCAGCGTCCCGCCGCCGTCGCCCTCCCTCGCGACGCCGACGAGGTCGCCCGGATCGTCCGAGCCGCCCACGCCGCCGGCCTGCGGGTCGCGCCGCAGAGCACGGGCCACAACGCCGGCCCTCTCGCGGCCGGCCGCCTCGACGACGTCGTCATCGTCCGCACGAGCGAGTTGAACGACATCACCGTCGACCCCGAGCGTCGCATCGTCCGCGTCGGCGGCGGCACCGTCTGGCTGCCCGCCGTCCAGGCGGCCGCCGAGCACGGCCTGACCGTCCTGCACGGCTCGTCCGTCGACGTCGGCATCGCGGGCTACAGCCTCGGCGGCGGCATGGGCTGGTACGCCCGCAAGCTCGGCCTGGCCACCAACAGCCTCACGGCCGTGGAGATCGTCCTGGCGAACGGCGACCTCGTGCGCGCCGACGCCGAGCAGAACGCCGAGCTGTTCTGGGCCGTCCGCGGCGGCGGCGGCAACTTCGGCATCGTCACGGCGCTCGAGTTCCGGGCGTACGACTTCAGCACCGCCTACGCCGGCATGATGATGTGGGACGTCGAGATGGCACCCCGCGTGCTGGACATGTGGCGGGCCTGGGCGCCGGTCGCCCCCGACGACGTCACGACGTCGTTCCGCGTCATGCGAATCCCCGACATCCCGCAGATGCCGGACTTCGTCCGCGGTCGCACGATCGTCGTGATCGACGGCGCCGTGATGGCCGACGACGAGCGCGCCGGGGACATCCTCGCCCCGCTCCGGTCGATGCAGCCCGAGCTCGACACGTTCGGCCGGGTGCCCACCGAGACCCTCGTGCACCTGCACATGGATCCCGAGGAGCCGGCTCCCGGCATCATCCGCTCGTCGATGCTTCGCGAGTTGGACGACGACGGGGCCGAGGCGTTCCTGGCGCTGTTCGGTCCGGGCGTCGAGACGCCGATCATGCTGGCCGAGCTGCGCCAGCTGGGCGGGGCGCTCGGCCGGCCGCACGAGGGCGGTGGCGTCCTCACGCACCTCGAGGGCGAGTTCGCCTTCCTGTGCGGTGGCATGGCACCCACCCCGGAGTTCGCGGCGGTCGTCGCGGGGGCCGCCGAGCACGCGGTCGACGTGCTGACGCCGTGGTCGAACGGGCGGTCGTACCTCAACTTCGCCGAGGAGCCGACCGACGCGCGCACCGCCTACGCGGCCGACGCGTGGCTCAAGCTGGCCGCGATCCGGTCCGCCGTGGATCCCGACGGAATGTTCGTCGCCAACCATGTGATCCCGCGTCTCTACGAGGACGGGCAGCCGACCCGGTGAGGTCCGCACGCTGGCCCTGTGGGTTGCACCCGCAATCCCACAGGGCCAGAGTCGGTCCATGAGCGAGCGCCAGCGAGCGAACGACAGACACCTCATGCCGGCACCGGCCCACCGTGCCCATCCCGCGGAGGTGACGGCATGAACCTGTTCCGCACGAAGACCGTCGAGCAGTCGATCGCCGAGACCGACGAGCCGGGCCACCGGCTCCGCAAGGACCTCTCCGCCTGGGACCTGACGTTCTTCGGCGTCGGCGTCATCATCGGCACCGGCATCTTCGTGCTGACCGGTGAGCAGGCCCACGTCAATGCCGGACCGGCGATCGTCCTGTCCTTCCTGCTCGCCGGCGTCACGTGTGGCCTCGCCGCCCTCTGCTACGCCGAGTTCGCGTCCACCGTCCCGGTCGCCGGCAGCGCGTACACGTTCAGCTACGCGACGCTCGGCGAGCTGGTCGCGTGGATCATCGGCTGGGACCTGCTGCTCGAACTGGCCCTCGGTGCGGCGGTCGTCGCGCGCGGCTGGTCGGCGTACCTGCAGTCGCTGTTCGACCTGCCGACGTGGCTCGCCGGAGACGAAGCGCTGCCCGACTTCGGCGCCATCGCGCTCGTCCTCGCCCTGACCGCCATCGCGATCCTGGGCACCAAGCTGTCCGGCAAGGTCACCGGCGTCCTCGTGATCATCAAGGTCGCGGTCGTCCTGTTCGTCGTCCTCGCCGGACTGTTCTTCATCGACACCGCCAACTACTCCCCGTTCATCCCGCCGTCCCAGCCCGCAGAGGCCGCATCGGGCGCCGACACGACGCTGTTGCAGGGGATCTTCGGCATCGAGCCCACGGCGTTCGGCGTCTACGGGATCATCGCCGCGGCGTCGGTCGTGTTCTTCGCCTACATCGGGTTCGACATCGTCGCGACGACGGCCGAGGAGACCGCGAACCCGCAGCGCGACGTCCCGCGCGGACTGCTCGGGTCACTCGCCATCTGCACCGTGCTCTACATGGCCGTCGCGTTCGTCATCACCGGGATGCTGCCCTTCGACGACGACCGGATGAACACGGCGGCACCGCTCGCCGAGGCCTTCTCGGCCAACGGCCAGGAGTGGGCGTCGAAGCTCATCTCGCTGGGTGCCGTAGCGGGCCTGACGACCGTCGTCCTCGTGCTGCTGCTGGGCCAGGCGCGCGTGCTGTTCGCGATGTGCCGCGACGGGCTGCTGCCGACCGGTCTGGCGCAGGTCCATCCCAAGTACGGGACGCCGTGGAAGATCACCCTCGTGACCGGCCTGTTCGTCGCGATCCTGGCCGGCGTGGTGCCGTTGAGCGAGCTGTCGAAGCTCGTCAGCATCGGCACGCTGTTCGCCTTCGTGCTGGTGTCGGCGGGCGTGATCATCCTGCGCCGCACGCGCCCGGACCTGGAGCGACCGTTCCGGGTGCCGTGGGTGCCGTTCGTCCCCGCGCTGTCGATCCTGGCCTGCATCTGGCTCATGGTGAACCTGTCGGTCGAGACGTGGCTGCGGTTCGTCGTCTGGCTCGCGATCGGGGCGGTCATCTACGTCGCGTACGGCCGCCGCCACGCGCGGCTGGGTCAGAGCAGCTCGAGCCGGTAGGACAGCTCCTCGCGTCCCCCCGGGGGCAGCACGACGTTGCCGGGCTTGCCCGCGAACTGGCCCGTCCAGTCCCGGGGCGCCGGCTGACCGCGCCACGGCTCGACGCACACGAACCGTGCACCCGGCAGCGACCACACCGTGATGCCCGTGAACCCGTCCCACGTCATGCGCACCTGCCGGCCCGTCGCCGAGGCGTAGACCAGGCCGCGGCTCGCGACCTCGGTCATGATCACGGCGCCGTCGTCGAACCAGCTGTCGTGCAGCATCATCGTGCGGTCGACGGCGGCGGGGTTGTCGAAGCGCTCGGGGGTCAGCAGGTTGTCGGCGACGCGACGGAACGGGGCCGGCTCGGGCTCGTCGAAGCGCACCTCGTGCATCGACCGCGGCGAGTCGTCCTCGAGCGGCCACACGAACGCTGGGTGCGAGCCGAGGGAGAACGGCATCGGCACGTCACCGCGGTTCTCGACCGTGTAGTGGGTGGTCAGGGACCGCTCTCCCGCCGTGTAGGTCACGGCCAGCGCGAAGTCGAACGGGTAGTGCTCTCGCGTGCCCTCGTCGGCGACGAGGACGAACGAGGCGCGGTCGTTGGCACTGTCGACGACGGCCCACTCGAGGTCGCGGGCCAGACCGTGCTGCGGCATCGGGTACGTCTGCTCGCCGACCCGGATCCGGTCCTCGGGCACGCGGCAGATGACGGGGAACAGGATCGGGGCATGACGGCGCCACGGGTCGTCGCCCGACCACAGGTACTCGTGTCCGTCGCCGTCGCGCAGGGAGACCGGCTCCGCCCCGTGGCGCGCGATCGTCGCCCGGACGCCGGGCCCCCACAGTTCGATGGCACCGCTCATGACTCGACCGTAGACAAGTTCGCACCGCTGCACCCGCGCAGAGCGGCCACCGTCGGGAACCTCACACCCGGTCGGCTCACACCGAGCGATCCGTCCCCGTCGTGCCGGCCGGGGTCTGCGACGCGTAGCCGTAGCCATACCCGTAGCCGTACCCGTAGCCCCGCCGGTGCCGCTTGGGCGGGGGCGACATCGTGACGACGGTCCCGCACAGCCGCGCGTCGACGCTGGCCAGTCGCTCCAGCGCCGAGGCGTACTGGTCGGTCGTCGTCGCGCCGTGCTTGATCACCACGATCGCCCCGTCGGTCGCAGCGGCCAGCGGCGCCGCATCCGTCACCGGCAGCAGGGGCGGCGCGTCGATCAGGACGATGTCGTACTCCTGACGGAGTCCGTCGAGCAGCTTGAGCATCTCCGCGGACTCCAGCAGCTCTGCCGGGTTCGGCGGGATGCGCCCCGACGGGAGGACGTCGAAGCCCGTGTCCACGTGCTGGATCGCCTCGCGCACACCGACCCGTCCGAGCAGGATCGTCGTGATCCCGACGCTGCTCTCGAGGTGGAGGTACTCGGCGATCTTCGGCCGGCGCAGGTCGGCCTCCACGAGCAGCACCCGCTGGCCGTTGTCGGCGATCAGCTGCGCCAGGTTCCCCGCCGTGCTCGACTTGCCCTCCGAGGGCACGGAACTGGTGACGACGTAGCACTTGTGCGCGGCGCCGGCGTCGACGAACTGCAGGTTCGTCCGCAGCACCCGGAACGCCTCGACCCGGGGATGGTGTCCGGGCAGACCGCGCACGAGCGGTCGCTTCACCGCCTCGCGGTCGAAGGGGACGGTGCCCAGCACCGGGACCTCGCGCCCCGACACGGCGCTGATGTCCTCCTGGCTCGTGATGCGGTTGTCGAGCACCTCGCGCAGCACCGCGAGCCCGAAGCCGAGCAGCAGGCCGAGCAGCAGGCCGATCCCGAGGTTGCGCACCGGCTGCGGCGAGACCGGCGAGTCCGAGATCGTCGCCCGGTCGACGATCGACGCCTTGACCGGCGCGTCACGCTCGCCCTCGGGCGTCTCCAGCTCGCGCACGTAGGCGGTGAAGACCTCCGCGACCGTCTGGGTCAGCTCCTGGGCGCGCTCCGGCGACGGATCGGTGACGGACACCGACAGCACCACCGTGTCGAGCTCGACGCTCGTGCCGATCCGCTGCATCAGCTCCTGCGGGGTCTCCTCGATACGCAGTTTCTCGACGACGCGACTGGCCATCTCCTCGCCCTTGATCAAGGTGGCGTAGGACTTGACCCGCTGCTGGCTGAACTGCCCGCCCTGCTGCAGCTCACCGTCCGACGAGCTCTGGGGAGTCTTGACGAAGAGTCGGGCGGTCGACTGGTACTGCGGTGTCACCGAGAGCGTGTAGACGGCCGCGGCCGCGACGCTGAGGCCGCAGACGAGGGCGATGAGGAGCCAGCGGTCGCGCGCGATCCGCAGGTAGTCCTTCAGTTCCATGCGTCCCTCCGAACCCACGCTGGATCGGCCACGTCGCCACGAGGACGACTCAGCCTAACCCGCGCGGCGATTAGGCTCCTGCCCGTGACCCACCGGATCCTGGTCGTCTGCACCGCCAACGTGTGCCGGTCGCCGGTCGCCACGGCCATGCTGGTGTCACGCCTGGACCCGCGGCTGTTCGACGTCGTCGGGGCCGGCGTCCGCGCCCCTGAGGGCCGGCCGATCGATCCGGCCTCGGCCGCCGAGCTCACTCGGCGCGGCATCGCCGTACCGTCCGCGACCGCGCGCCGACTGGTCCCCGAGTTGATCACCGGTGCCGACCTCGTGCTGACCGCCACCCGAGCGCACCGGGCCGACGTCCTCGAGCTCTCACCGCGGGCGCTGCACCGGACCTTCACGCTGTTGGAGTTCGCCGCCCTGGTGTCGACGATCACCGAGGTGGCCGACGTCGAGGCCCTCGTCGCCGCGGCCGCCGCCCGGCGGTCGCACGGACCGCCGGACGTGGACCTGCTCGACCCGATCGGTCGATCGACGCAGGTCCACCACGACGTGGCGGACGCGATCGACGCCGCGGTGACGGTGATCGCGGAGCGGCTCGGAGCGGTGAGCGGTCCCTCGCACTGAGTCATCGGCATGCGCTCGGCACCCTCACGTCGTTGCTCGACGAGGTGACCCCGGGCGTCTCGAAGTAGCGCGAGTCGAGGGCGGCACCGGGCGCGGTCTGGACCTTCCATCGCACGGAGACCTCCTCGCCGGGAGTGATCCTCAGCGTGCCGTACTGCACCGGGCGACCGTCGTACGCCACATCGCTGGAGCCGACCGGCTGGTCGCTGCCGTCGACCACGAACTCGGTGATCCGGCCACCCTTCGGCGCGAGCAGGCGATATGTGAGCAGCTGGTTCCCCTTCGCCGTCCTCGTGCCGCGGCCCGTGACGTACCACGGTGTCTTCTTGATCGGTCGGTCGAACTGGTTGCGGAAGGACGTGTCGACCACGACGGTCTGGCTGCGGTCGGGGCGGCACGTGGTCGCCTTCACGCGGGTGTCGTAGCGCAGGTAGTACTGCATCTTCGACTGGGCCGCATCGGTGATGTAGAGGCCGATGTACGGCGTGTCGGCGGGCTGCGCCACGGAGCCGGCGACCGCGGCGCCGGCGATCACCGCCTGCTGGTCCGCGTCCCGGAACCACACCTGCACCCGTCGCTGGGACGCCGCCTCGGCCAGCGCGGAGGTCACCTCGATCCAGTCGCCCTCACCGCGCATGAGCGCATCGAAGGTGCGCGCCGTCGCGTCCTCGAAGAAGGCGTCCTGGGCCTCGCCGGCCGGGTAGTTGAGGTAGACCCGGCTCAGCAGGATGTCGACGCCGTTGTCCGCCGTCAGGCTGTGGCCGTTCGCCAACTGAACGCTGCCGATCCCGCGCAGGACGGAGGACATCGCGACCGCGTCGAGGCTGAGCACGCCGTCGATGTGCGTGTCGAACGCCGCCTCCGCGCGGTCGGCCCAGATCCGGGCGACGCGCGGGAAGTCCGGGCTGATGTTCGTCGCCCTGACGTCGCTGCCCATCATCGTGCCGAACGCCGCCGACTCGACCGTCGTGACCGACGCGTCGGCCAGGGCCGGCGCGTTGAGCTCGCGCGCGGACGCCTGCTCCGTGAGCCTCACCTCGCCGCCGTCGGTCTGCAGCAGCACGTACGCGCCACCCATCCCGCCGGTCGAGCGGATCTCCGCGTTGGTCTGGAACACCAGCAGGTACGAACGCGGGCCCTGGGCCCCGAGCGCCGCCGGGACCAGCTCCATGACGCGACTGGTCGTGTCGGCGGCGGCATCCGCGCGGGCGATCTGGCGCTGCAGCTCGAGGACGGGACGCACGAGCGGACCGACGAGCGCGTCCGGGTCGATCGCCGCGATCCGGTCGGCGTTCTCCGACAGGACGCCCGAGGCGGTCGCGACGGCCGGCGCCAGGCGCTCCAACCGGTCCACGTCGATCCGGCCGTCGCGGGGGCGGAAGCTGTCCGAGGACACGGCGGCTCCGGCGTCCACCACGGGAGGCAGCGCTCGGGTGGCGATGTCGTCCACGGCGTCGGCGGTGACCCGGACGGCCTTCACGTTCGGGCCGACCCACGGCACGCGGGCGGCGATGTCCCACCGCGTCCCCGACGCCGTCTCGTCGGCTCGACCCGCGGTGTCCTGCAGACGCGCGAGCGTGGCCTGCGCGCCGTCGACGTCACCGGCGGAGAGCTGCGACGTGAGGGTCGTCGCCTCGCGCTGGGCGTCGAGCAGGTTCGCGGCGACGCGGCGTGCCTGCAGCGCCGACGCCACGCCGAAGGCCACGGCCACGGCGCCGAGAACGGCCGCCAACCAGACCCACGGCGATGTCATCCACGCCCGAGAACGCACGATCACCGCCGGGCCCGATGCCGGCGTCAGACCTTGCGCCGGCGTACCGCGACGAGCGCGCCACCCCCGGCGGCGAGCAGCACCACACCGAGCGCGATGACCTGCCAGCTCGGACCGCCGGTGCCCGACAGGGCGGCCGTCTCGTCATTCGCCGACGAGGTCTGGACCGCGACGCTGAAGCTGGCTGACGCGGTCTGCGTCGCCTCGAAGGCCAAGGTCTTCGTCGAGCCGAACGAGGCGGGCCGGACCTCGCTCTGGGCGGTGAACTCACACGTGCCCGAACCGGAGTACTGCCCCAGCTCCTGCGGCGCGGTGAACGTCACGGAGTAGTCGAACCCGCTTCCGCCCGCACCGGCCTGACCGGCGAACTGCGACGACCAGGCGTCGCACGACACGTTGGACGAGAAGGCGACCGTGAACTCCTCACCGGGTGCCACGGTGGCGGGCGCGTCCACGGTGATCACCGGGTCGGCGTAGTTCTGCTCGGCGACGGCGGGGGCGGTCACGGCGAGGGCGAGGGCGGCGGCGGCAGCCACGGCGCATGTCATCTGGCGGAGTACTCGAGTGGTCATGACCGGCTCCATCTCAGCGGGGACCCTTCCATGAGAGCAGACTCTCGCTCCGGACGCCAGACCCTGCGGTGAGGCGATCTGACCTGCGCAAATCGACCGTGACGACTCCGGCCACCCCAAGTTACAGTGACGGAAAGCCCGAGCACGGTGATGCCCACCCGACCCTTGGAGCCCGCGTGACGATCGACAGCGAACGGCAGGAGCTCCGGCTCGAGGAGTCGCGAGCGCGCGTCCGACGCCGGCAGACGCGAGGGATCTGGGTGACCGATCTGCTGGTGCTGACCGCGGCCGTCGTCGTGTCGGAGTTCGGCTGGCTCGGCACCCGCGCGGCCACGATCGACCCCGAGTTCGACGTCGGCTACACCAAGTTCGGCACCGGCCTGGTCCTGCTGTGGTGGCTCGCCCTGCACCTGGGCGGCACCCGCGGGGCGAACGTGCTGGGCAGCTCGCACGAGTACCCGCGCATCGCGCAGGCCACGGTCATCATGTTCGGTCTGGCGTCGATGGTGGCGCTGCTGCTGAAGTTCAACCTGTCCCGCGGATACGTGGCGATCGCCTTCCCCCTCGGCCTCGCGGGCCTGCTCGTGAGCCGGCACTGGTGGCGACGGTGGCGCGGGAACCGGTACCGCTCCGGGGAGCTGGTCAGGAACGTGCTCGTGGTGGGTCGGTGGGAGTCGGCGGACGAGCTGACCCGACACTTCGCCAGGAACCGCGGAGCCGGGCTGCAGGTGACCGGCGTGTGGGTCCCCACCTCGTCGGACGAGCACCGGTTCGTGCGGTTCGACGATCGCAGCATCGCCGTCCTGGGCAGCGACGAGCCGCTGGAGTCGGCGCTCGGGCTGAGCGCCGCGGACGTCGTGATCGTGTGCGACAGCGACGCGCTCGGTCGCCGCGGCCTGCGCGAGCTGACGTGGAACCTCGAGGCGGCCGGGATCGAGCTCCTGCTCTCGCCGAACCTGGTCGCCGTGGCCGGATCACGGCTGGGCATGCGCACGGTGGCCGGCGTGCCGTTCGTGCACGTGAAGGAGCCGCAGTACGCCGAGGCCGGCAACTGGCCGAAGCTCGTGTTCGACCGGATCGGGGCGGCCGTACTGCTCACGCTGAGCGCGCCGGTCTTCCTCGTCACCGCGATCGCGATCAAGCTCGACAGCCCGGGCCCGGTCCTCTACCGCCAGGAGCGCATCGGGCGCGACGGCGAGCCGTTCAGCGTCGTGAAGTTCCGGTCGATGCGCGAGCGGGCCGATGACGAGCTGACCGGCCTGCTCACCGCCCAGGGCCGCGCCGATGCCCCCCTGTTCAAGGTCACGGACGACCCCCGCATCACCTCGGTCGGCCGAGTCCTGCGGCGCTTCTCGATCGACGAGCTCCCGCAGTTGGTCAACGTGATCCGCGGCGAGATGAGCCTCGTGGGTCCGCGACCACAGCGCGAGGAGGAGGTCGCGCTGTACGACGACAGCGACTGGCGGCGCCTGCGCGTGCGGCCGGGGATGACGGGCCTGTGGCAGGTGTCGGGCCGGTCGAACGTCGGCTGGGAGGAGGCGATCCAGTTGGACATGTACTACGTCGAGAACTGGTCGCTCCTGGGCGACCTGCAGATCCTCACGCGCACGGTCCGGGCGGTGCTGGCCCGTGACGGCGCGGTCTGACCCCGGACGCGACACGGCCCCGGTCCACCAGGACCGGGGCCGTGTCGTCGGACGGGTGATCAGGCGAACTTCTCGCCCTTCTCGGCCTTCTGCAGCAGCAGGGCCGGCGGCGCGAACCGCTCGCCGTACTGCTCGGCCAGCTGCTGGGCGCGCTCGGCGAACGCCTTGACGCCGATCTCGCCCGTGGCCGACTCGTAGCCGTTCACGTACTGCAGCGCGCCACCGTGGACCGGCGGGAAGCCGATGCCGAAGATGGAGCCGATGTTGGCGTCGGCCACCTGGCGGATGACGCCCTCCTCGAAGCAGCGGACCGTCTCGATCGCCATGATGAACGTCAGGCGCTCCTTGACGTCCTCGAGCGGCACGTTCGCGTCGGCCTTGACGTAGCGGTCCCACAGCTCGGGCCACAGGAACTTCTTGCCGTCGGCCGGGTACTCGTAGAAGCCCGCGCCGCCGGCCTTGCCCGGACGTCCGAGCGCGACCATGTCGTCGACGACCTTCATCGCCGGCGTGACGACGTACTCCTTGCCCTCGGCCTCGAGCGCCTTCTTGGCCTCGCCCGCGATCTTCTGCTGCAGGGTCATCGAGACCTCGTCGCTCATCGCGAGCGGCTGCCCGGGGAAGCCGGCGAGCTGCGAGGCGCGCTCGATCTCGACCGGGTCGACGCCCTCGGCGAGCATCTCGACGCCCTCCATGACGAGGGTGCCGAACACGCGCGACGTGAAGAAGCCGCGGCTGTCGTTGACGACGATCGGGATCTTGCGGATCTGCTTCGTGAAGTCGATCGCGCGGGCGAGCGCCTCGTCGGAGGTCTTGTCCCCGACGATGATCTCGACGAGCTGCATCTTGTCGACCGGGCTGAAGAAGTGGATGCCGATGAAGTCCTCGGGACGCTGGACGCCCTGGGCGAGGATCGAGATCGGCAGCGTCGACGTGTTCGAGCCGAGCAGCGCATCGCCGTTGACGATGGGCTCGAGCTCGGCGAAGACGCTGTGCTTCAGCTCGACCGACTCGAAGACGGCCTCCACGACGAAGTCGCAGCCGGCCAGGTCGGCGTAGTCGGCGGTCGGGTGGATGCGGGCGAGGATCTCGTCACGCTTTTGCTCCGTCAGGCGACCGCGCTGGACCTGCTTGTCCAGCAGGCCGACCGAGTAGGACTTGCCCTTCTCGGCGGCCTCGATCGAGACGTCCTTGAGCACGACCTCGATGCCCGCACGCGCCGCCTCGTAGGCGATGCCCGCGCCCATCATGCCGGCGCCGAGGATGGCGAGCTTCTCGGCCTTGCGCTCCTCGATGCCCTGGGGACGCGAGCCACCGGCGTTGATCGACCCGAGGTCGAAGAAGAACGCCTGCGTCATGTTCTTGAACTGCTGGCCGACGAGCAGGTTGACCAGGTAGCGCGACTCGATCCGGCTCGCGGTGTCGAAGTCGACCTGGGCACCCTCGACCGCAGCGCTCATGATGTGCTTCGGCGCGATGTACGGGGCGCCCTTGAGCTGCTTGCGCAGGTTGGCCGGGAAGCTGGGCAGGAAGGCCGCCAGCTTGGGGTTGCTCGGCAGGCCGCCGGGCATCCGGTAGCCCTGGCGGTCCCACGGCTGCTTGGCCGCGTCGTCGTCGCCCTGCACGGACTCGATCCACGCCTTCGCCGCGGCGAGCAGCTGGTCGGCGGGGACGACCTCGTCCACGACGCCCTTCTCGAGCGCCTGGGCCGGCTTGCGACGCTGGCCCTGCAGCAGGTGCTGCATGAGCGCGTCCTGGATGCCGAACTGACGGGTCAGTCGCGTGACGCCACCGCCGCCGGGCAGCAGGCCGAGGGTGACCTCCGGCAGACCGATCTCGTAGCGGCCCTCGGCCGCGATCCGGTGGTGGCAGGCGAGCGCGATCTCGAGGCCGCCACCGAGGGCGGCGCCGTTGATCGCGGCGACGACGGGCTTGCCGACCGTCTCGAGCCGGCGCAGCGTGGCCTTGATCGACTCGACGTTGTCGAACAGCGCCTGCGCGTCGGCCGGCGTCGCCTGCGTCATGAGCTTGAGGTCGCCACCGGCGAAGAAGGTCTTCTTCGCGCTCGTGACGATGACGCCCTTGATCGAGTCGCCGTTCTGGGCGATCTCGTCGGCGAGACGGCTCACCGCGGCCTCCATGGAGGCGCGGTAGGTCTCGTTCATCGTGTTGGCGCTCTGGTTCGGGTCGTCGATCGTCAGGGTGACGATGCCGTCGGCGACCTCGTAGCGCACTGCATCAGTGGTGGTCATGTTCTCGATCTCCGTGTCCGTGTCAGATGCGCTCGACGATGGTGGCAATGCCCATGCCGCCGCCGATGCAGAGGGTGGCCATGCCGTAGCGCTTCTCGCGACGCTCCAGCTCGTCGACGAGGGTGCCCAGGATCATCGCGCCGGTCGCACCGAGCGGGTGGCCCATGGCGATCGCACCGCCGTTGACGTTGGTCTGCTCGTACGGGTAGTCGTCGAGGTCGCGCATGAGCTTCATGGCGACGGCGGCGAATGCCTCGTTGATCTCGATGAGGTCGATGTCCTCGATCGACAGACCGGCCTTGTCCAGCGCCTTGCGGCAGGCCGGGCCGGGGCCCGTCAGCATGATCGTCGGCTCCGAGCCGACGACGGCGGTGGAGACGACGCGAGCGCGCGGCGTGAGGCCGTACTGCTGGCCGGCCTTCTCCGAGCCGAGCAGCACCAGGGCGGCGCCGTCGACGATTCCCGAGCTGTTGCCCGCGTGGTGCACGTGGTTGATCTGGTCGACCTCGACGTACTTCTGCAGCGCGACGGCGTCGAAGCCGCCCAGGTCGCCGATGTCGGCGAACGACGCCTTGAGGCCCGAGAGCGACTCGACAGTCGTGCCCTCGCGGACGAACTCGTCGTGGTCGAGGATCGTCAGGCCGTTGATGTCGCGGACCGGCACGATCGACTTGTCGAAGTAGCCGTTCGCGATCGCCTTGGCGGCGCGCGCCTGCGACTCGGCCGCGAAGGTGTCGACGTCCTCACGGCTGTAGCCCTCGAGGGTCGCGATCAGGTCGGCGCCGATGCCCTGCGGGACGAAGTCGGTGTCGAGGGCCGTCTTGGGGTCCATCGCCCAGGCGCCACCGTCGGAGGCCATCGGGACGCGGCTCATCGACTCGACGCCGCCGGCGAGGATCAGGTCCTCCCAGCCGGAGCGGACGCGCGCGGCGGCCTGGTTGACCGACTCCAGGCCCGAGGCGCAGAAGCGGTTGAGCTGCACGCCGGCGACGGGCTGGCCGAAGCCGGCCGCGAGGACCGCGGTGCGGGCGATGTCGGCGCCCTGGTCGCCGACCGGGGACACGACGCCCAGGACGACGTCGTCGACCGCGTTCGGGTCGAGGTCGGGGTTGCGGGTCTTGATCTCGTCGAGCAGGCCGGTCACCAGCGAGATCGGCTTGACCTCGTGGAGCGACCCGTTCTTCTTGCCACGGCCACGCGGGGTCCGGATGGCGTCGTAGATGAATGCCTCGGTCATGGGGTGTCCTCACAGACGGGTGGGATCGTTCAGCGTCGATTCTGACACCACTACTGTCAGAGTTTCCAGTGACCCCCCGAATTTCAGCGCTGGGGCGGTGTCCCACGGGGCGTCACGGGTCACGGTTGGGCGGTGACGAGCCCCCACACGAGCACTCCCAGCACCGCCAGCACGACGCCGACGAGCCCGCCGAGCACCGCCACGCGCGCCCACGGCCGGTTCGGCGCGAGGCCGATCGCGAGGAACCCCAGGCCGGCGCCCGCGGCATCGATGACGACGTCGGCCCACGACGCGGTCCGGTCGATCGGTCCCCACCACTGCGCGAGCTCGATCACGAGCGAGATTCCGGCGCCGACCGCGATGGCGACGAATGCCGACCCGCGCGGCAGCCACCACGCGACGAGGAACCCGACCGGCACGAACAGCAGGACGTTCGCCACGACCTGCGCCAGACCGACCACCTGGAGCGGGGTGAGCGACAGGACCTCGGCGAGCTGTCGGGTCACGGCCCAGTCGGCCACGCCCAGACCCGAGTCGACGTGCTGCGGCCACAAGCCGACGAGCGCCAGCAGCAGCCCGTACGTCGCGGCGAGCACGAGGGTCGGGCCGTGCGGGCGGGTGACGTCCATCGCGGACAGCCTAGGCGGTCTGGCCCGGGCGTCGCCCCCGTCGCGATCGTGACTCGCCCGGACCGGGACTACGCTCGATCCGTGAACGAACCCGCGGAGTCGATCGGCATCGAACAGCTCGCCGAACGCGTCGGCATGAGCGTGCGCACGGTCCGCTTCTACGCCGGGCGCGGCCTCATCCCGCCGCCGCGCCGCGAAGGACGCAACGGCTACTACGGCCCGGGGCACATCGCGCGGCTGGAGCTCGTCCGCGAGCTGCAGTCGCACGGCTTCACGCTGCAGGCGATCGAGGGCTATCTCGAGAAGATCCCGGCGAACGCCTCGCCGGAGGAGGTCGCCCTGCACCGCACCCTGCTGGCGCCGTGGATGCCCGAACTGCCCGAGACCGTCGCGCGCGACGAGCTGGAGAAGCGCGCCGGCCGCGGGCTGAGCGACGACGACCTCGAACTGCTCGTGGCTCTGGGTGTCATCGAGCCGACACCGGGCGAGGACGTGTTCAAGCTCGCGCCGGCCCACCTGGCCGTCGGCATGGGGTTCCTGGACGCGGCCCTGCCGCTCGAGGCCGCCCACGCCTCGCGCAAGATCATCCTCGAGCACGGCACGTCGCTCGCCGACGAGCTCACGAAGCTCTTCCGGACGCAGGTGTGGCCGGCGCTGAAGTCCTCGGGCCAGCCGCCCGAGATCATCACCGCGATGGTCGAGCGCTTCAAGCCGCTGACGATCCAGGCGCTCGTGGTCGCCTACGAGCAGGCGATCGACGAGCAGAAGCGCGAGACGGTCCGGCGTCGGTCGTAGCCACGACGGGGACGCGGAGTCGATCCGCACTCCCGGTGACCCAGCGACGCTAGGGTGGCGACCGAGGCTCGCATGGCGAGTCTGCGGCGCGGAGATCCGAGGCGGTCGCCGGGCGTCCTGACGACTCAGGGTGGTGTTCGCAACCGTGACGAGTGGACGCGCCGACGAGCCTGCCGAGGTGACACTGATCCTCGGCAGTGTGCTGCGGCCCGAGGTCCTCGAACGGTTCCTCGACGCGCTGGGGCGCCAACACCACCGCGCCTTCAGCCTCACGATCGTCGAACAACGGGACCCGGCGGGCGCCGAGTCGCTCGTCGCGCGGCACGGGGACCTGGACGTCACGGTGCGGGAGAGCGCGCCGGGTCTCTCACGGGCACGCAACGTCGCCCTGGACGCGGTTCCCGACGGGATCGTCGGCTTTCCCGATGACGACTGTTGGTACCTTCCGGGCACGTTGAGCCGGGTCTGCCATCGCTTCGCGGCGGATCCCGATCTCGCGATCCTGTGCGGGCGCGTCCTGACGCCCACCGGACCGATGTTGCGGTACCCCACCCGCGCCGGTCCGATCGACCGGAGGAACGTCTGGCGAACCGTGGTCTCTCCGGGGTTGTTCGTGCGCTCGAACGCGATGTCGGCGATCGGGTCCTTCGACCCGCGACTGGGCGTGGGCGCGGGCACCGGCTTCGGCTCGGGCGAGGAGACCGACCTCGTCCTGCGGGGCCTTCGTCTCGGGCTCAAGTGCGAGTACGACCCCCTCGTGCACGTGTCCCACCCGAGCCCCGAGCAGGTGCCCCGCCGCCTCGACCCTGCGGTCGGGTACGCGTACGGCTACGGGATGGGGCACGTGCTGCGCTCGCACGGCTACGGCTGGCTCGCGGTCGGCGGACACGTGATGCGTCCGCTCGCGGGGGCGTTCGCGGCGCGCATCGGTGGCAAGGTGGGACTGTCCACGTTCCGGCTCGCCGTCGCGAGGGGACGGCTCAATGGCGCGAGGAGGTACCCGGGTGAGCCAACGGGCACCGAGTACGCGCCGACCTGACTCCGATCTCGGCGCACGGCTCATCATCGCGTGCTTCACCCTGTGCCAGTTCGTAGACGTCACGTTCGGGACGGTCGACGGATTCGTCATCTCGGCTCAGAAGCTGGCGGCGGTCGTCGTGCTCCCGTTGGGCGCGGTGATGATGGGCCGGGTCAACCTGCCGCCCCGACTGTGGCTGTGCGTGGGGTTGGCCGTCGTGGCGTTCTCGTCGGGTCCGATCCTCGGTGGCACGAACGGCGACCCGATGGCCGGCGCGATCGTCGCGATCGTGTTCAACGGGCTGGCGGCGACGCTCGTGTACTCGGCCCTGCTCACGGCCCGCGATCCGTTTCGCGTGTTCGGCACCGTGTGGATCTGGTGCGCCGTCGTCTCGTCACTCGTCGCGATCGGCCAATCGCTCGATCTGCTACCCCTGTTCACGGTGGGCACCGAGGCACTCGGCCGGCGCGAGGCGATCGTCGGGCTGTCGCGGGCGACCGCGTTCAAGTTCGACCCGAACTTCGCCGCCATGGTGCTCGTCGTCGGTCTGCTGTTCCTCCGATTCCGGCCACGGAGTCCGCGACGGACCTTGCTCACCGTCGTCGTGGTGCTCGGAACGGCCGCCACACTGTCGCGGATGGGCCTGATCGTCGCGGCGCTCATCGTGGTCCTCACCGCGAGCGAAGGCGGCGCCGTGGCCGGATCGCGCGCGACGCGCGTCGTGCGGCGCGTCGGTGCGATCGCCGCGGTCGCCTGCGCGGGCGTGGTCGCCTACGTGCTCTCCACCGGCGCGCTGCGCGCCTTTCTGGAAGAGAGGTCCGCCGATCTGCAGTCGGGGATGCGGGTGCTCCTCGGCGGACCCGGTGCCGCCACCGACACGTTCGGCTCGGCGACGGAGCGGGCCGAACTGTTGGAGGCCACCGGCGTGGTCATCCGCGACCACTGGCTGACCGGCGTGGGGCCGAACAATCTCCAACTCATGCTGAGTCAGACGCTGGGCATCGACAAGGGCGCCCACAACACGTACCTCGAGACGATCGCGATCGGCGGCGTCTTCGGCCTGCTCCTCCTGGGCACGTATCTCGCCGTGTGCCGGAACTGCCTCAAGACGGCCTCGCGGCTGGAGGCAACACGCCCCCAGGAGCTCCGCATGGTCCGACTCGTGTGCTGGTCCGTGGCCTTGATGGCGCTCGTGCTGACCCTGGACTACAACGGATTCGTCTGGATGCCCCTCACGCTCTGCCTCGCCCTGGTCGATCGGGGACGCCTGGTCGCGCCACCGGTCGAGCTCGCGCGCGCCGGAGGGGCGCGGTGAGCGGTTCCGCGTCGCTCTCGCGGCGACTCCGACGCGCCCGCAAGGCCGTGGCCTACGTCGTGAACCTTCCGCTCTACTGGCTGACGCGGGTGACGCCGAGGAAGCCGGACCGCTGGGTGTTCGGCGCCTGGCTGGGCACGCGGTACGCCGACAACCCGCGCCACTTGCTGGACTACGTCGAGCAGCACCTGCCGTGGATCGAGTGCGTCTGGGTCGCGACTTCCGACTCTGCCTTGGCACAGGCGCGAGTGGCCGGCGTGCGAGCGGTTCGCGCGTACGGTCCGACGGGCTACTGGCTCACGGCCACGGCCGGGCTGGCGATCGTGTCGGGCGGACGGGCCGATGTGAATCGCTACGTGTGCCCCGATGTCGTCTACAACCTCTGGCACGGCATCAACGTCAAGCGGGTGGAGTACGACAGCCCGGTCGTCGCGGCGAGGTTGGAGCGGTCGCGACGGCTCTCGCGATGGTTCCCGTTCCACGCGAGCGGCCCGTTCGCGGCCGTCAACGCCTCCTCCCTCCTGGATGCCGAGCGCATGTCCTCGGCATTTCGGGTGCCGCCGGCACGCGTGCCGATCACCGGCCAGCCGCGCAACGACGGGCTGGCCGCCGGCACGCGCACCCCGGCCGACCGCTGGGAGGTCCTGTACGCACCCACGTTCCGCGACACCGATCCACTGCGGGTGGCGCGCTGGCTCGAGGCCGAGTCGGAGGTCCTCGTGACCGCGCTGACCGACCTGGGCGTGCGCCTGCACGTCCGGCTGCATCCCAGCCTCGCCGGCCTCCGATCGACCACCACCCCGGGCGACGTGCTCGTCTGGGACTCACCGCTGGCCTCGTCGGACGATCTCGCGGAGCATCTCGGGCAGGCCGATGCGCTCGTCACGGACTACTCCACCGTGTACGTCGACTACCTGCTCACGGATCGGCCGATCCTGTTCCTCGCCCCCGACCGCGAGGAGTACGAGCGGGACGAGCGCGGGCTGTACGACAGCCCGGCAGATCCGGCGGTCGCACCGGGTCCACTGTGCGCGTCGTGGGCGGAGGTCGTCATGCATCTGGGTCGGCTCCGCCGCGGCGAGGATCCGCACCGCGCATCGCGTGACCGCGCGCGCCGCCGCTACCACGACCACGTGGACGGCGGCGCCAGCGCGCGCAGCGCCGAGGTCGCCCTCCGGCTCGCGGGACTCGGGACGGACCAGCCATGACGCCCGGGCACGGGAACCGCACGATCTGGTTCATGTGGCTGCAGGGTTTGGAGAGCGCTCCGGCCGTCGTCCGGGCCTGTCACGATTCGTGGGTCAGGCACCATCCGGACTGGCGCGTCGAGTTGGTCACCGCCGACGACCTGCCACGGCTCGTCGAGGTGCCGGCGTGGGCCTCCGAGCGTCTGGACGACACGCACCTGTCGGACCTCGTGCGCCTGCGGCTCCTGGAGCGTCATGGCGGCGTCTGGGTCGACGCGACCGCCTACTGCAACTGGAGCCTCGACTCGTGGCTCGACCTCGTCGACGGCTCTGGCTTCTTCGCCTTCGCCCGCCCGGACCGGGGCTTCCTCGTGTCGTCCTGGTTCCTCGCGGCCGAGGCCGGCCACCCCCTGGTGCGTGAGACCCGGCGCGTCGTGGAGCAGTACTGGTCGGCGACCCGTCCGGCCTCGCCGCATCCGGCCAGCCGTTTCGCCGGAAGGGTGACCGGGCGTGCGCTGCAGGCCTCGGTCGCCACCAGCCGCTGGCGGCTCAATGTGCCGCTGTCGAATCTGCTGCGCATCGAGCCGTACTTCGCGTTCCACCACGCCTTCGCCAGGGCGGTGCACGCCGATCCCGCGCTGGCCCGGGCATGGGCCGAGGTCCCCGAGGTCTCGTCCGACGGCCCCCATCTGGTCCAGCGATTCGGTCTGGGGCGTCCCGTGGACGACGCCATGCGGACCGAGTTGCTCGACCCGACGACGCCCCTCTACAAGCTGAGCTGGAAGGAGACCGCCGGTATGAACCGCCCCGACTCGGCACTGTCCTTCCTGCTCTCGACGGCCACGGACCGATGACGGCCACGCAGCGCGAGGACCGCGATTCCCGCGGCTATGTGATCGCCCTCGCGATCCAGGGACTGGGAGCCGTGCTCGCCTTCGGCAGCCAACTCGTTCTGGCGAGGGCACTCGGACCTGCGGCGTTCGGCACGGTCAGTGCCGTGGTGAGCATCAGCGCCATCGCCGGACTCGTCTGCACGGCCGGCTCGGGCGGACTGGCGCTGCGTCATGTGCCCGCCACCGCCTCGACGGAGGATCACGAGCGCCTGGTCGCGTTCGCGTATCGCGTGACGATCCTGACCTCACTCGCGTTCGGCGTGATCGGCGGCACGGTCGCCCTGGCCCTGCTCCGGACGTCACTCGACCTGGCGATCTCCGCGATCCTGCTCTCGGCCGCCACGGCGCTGTGGATGGTGGGCAGCGACGTCGGGCGGGCGATCGACCGGTTCGTCTCGACCTACGGGGCCAGTGTCGTGCTGCGTCCGGCCGTGACCATCGCGCTCGTGGTCATGCTGGGTGATCGGTGGGGATCGAATGCCGGCGCGGTGTGGGCGCTCGTGGCCCTCACGACCGGCGGCGTCGTGGCGATCGTCGTGCAGTTGGTCTCGATCGGTAGGTCCGTCCGGTTCGGATCGCGCCTCGCTGCCGCCGACTTCCCTCGCGACTGGCTGCGGGAGTCGCCCACGTACCTCACCGCCAGTGGCATCACGCTGCTGCTCACGCAGACCGACCTGCTCGTGTCGGCACTCGTGCTGAGTCCGCACGAGCTGGGCCAGTACGCGGCGGCCGCGAAATGTGCCGGGCTCCTCTCGATCGTCGTCGGGGCGATCAACACCGTCGCGATCCCGCGCATCGCCCGCCATGCCTCCGAACCCGAACGCCTCTCCGCGGTGGCGCGGGCTGCCACCCGGTGGCAGTTCGGCCTGCTCACCTGCGTCGCGGTGCCCATGTTCGTCCTCGCCCCCGTCCTGCTGGGCATCTTCGGCGAGAGCTTCACGGATGCGACCTCGGCGCTCCGGATCCTGATCGTCGGCCAACTGCTCAATTGCGCTTTCGGACCGGCCGGAGCACTGCTGATCTTCACGGGACGAGCACGGATCGCCTCCCTCGGCTACGGCGCGTCCGTCGTGGTGTCCGCAATCGCATGCACCGTGGGCGCACAGGCGTGGGGACTGCGCGGAGCCGCGACGGGCGCCGCGTTGGCCGCCACGGTCGCGGGAGTCCTCCTGTGGGCGCTCGCTCGCCGCTTCACGGGCGTCGCACCGACGGCCGTCTCCGCGTTCCTGCGCCCTCGGTCCACCGGGGCCGGCTCGGGCCAGCCCTAGTCGCCGGTAGCATCGAGGCGCTCGACCACGGCGCGGACCGCCGCCGCGGCCGTGTCCCACGAGAAGCGCTTTGCGTGTACCCCGGCAGAGACCGGGATCCTCCGGGCCTCGTCGATGGCCTGCGCCAGCGCCTGTGGGTCGTGCGGGTCGGCGAAGGCGACCCCGTCGTCCCCGACGATCTCACGAAGGGAGTCGCACCCCGCGAAGTAGGCGACGGGTCGGCCGCAGGCCAGTGACTCCGCCGCGGGAAGCCCGAAGCCCTCCACGAGCGACGGCAGCGCGAGGCACGCCGCACCGCGGTACAGCTCCGCGAGCCGGTCGTCCGTGAGCCCCGAGTGGATCCGCGTGCGATCGGCGAGGCCACTCCGCTCGACCATCGTCGTCACGCGCATGACGTCGGGCGTCACGATCGACAGCCGCAGATCCGGGAGCAGCGTCATCGCCTGCAGAAGCGTCGTCAGGTTCTTGTGTGGCTTGGCGTTGCCGACGAACAGGACGTCATCCGAGTGGGGTTCGGCGTCGGCGAGGCCGGGGACGAATGCACTCGAGACTCCGATCCCGCAGTCCACGACCTCGACCTCGGGGTCGTCGAGCCACTCGCGGATGGCTCGCTGCGACGTCTGCGAGACCGTGACGACCATCCCCGCCCGCGAGACGACCGGCCGCACGACCCGGTCGTAGTAGATCCGGCCGAGGTGTCCTTTGCCGACGACCGGGTCGAGATGGATCAGGTCGTGGATCGTGAGGAGTTGGCGACAGCGGGATGGCCCGGCGGAGAATCCCGGCGTGTACAGCGTCGTGCGCCGTGGCAGCCGGAGGCGGCGGGGATTGAGGACGTCGACTGCGCTCGCCGGGCGCCCGCCGAGATCGACGCGCTGCCACGCGGTCGGCAGTCGCGTCACGATCTCCGTGGCATAGCGGCCGATTCCGTGCTCGCCGCGGAATCGCTCGTCGACGAGGATCGTCACCCGGTGGCTCCGAGCCACGCGCCGACCCGCTCGCGGAATCGGGTCGCGGAGAAGAGCCGTGCGCGATCGGCCGTCCGGTCGCGCGGTCGGGCGATCGCGTCCTCGCTCGCGATCTTGAGGCTCGCGGCAGACCACGGCTCGGCCAGGACGGCACCGCCACCGGTGACGCACACGCTCTCGCGCGCGCCGCCGGATGCATTGACCAGCACGGGGGTTCCCGTCGCCATCGCCTCGACGGGCATGATCCCGAAGTCCTCGACCGCCATGAAGACGAACAACGTGGCGTTCTGGTAGAGCGCATACAGAGCCGGTGTGCTGGCCCTTCCGAAGAAGACGACCGGCACCGAGCGGTCCTTCGCGAGCCGGCGCAGCCTCGCCTCTGCAGGTCCCGCACCGGCGATCACCACCGGGAGCCCGAGGGACTCGCCGACATCGATCGCCACCTCGAGGCGCTTGTACTCGACGAGGCGCGAGGCGGAGAGCACGAACATCTCGGGCAGGGCGTCCAGCTTGCGGCGCTCGTCGTCACCGTCCACCGCCGCACGCCAGTCTTCGACGGCCTGGATGGCCTCGACGTTCACCGGCGGGTGGATCACGCGTGCGTCGACCCCCCACGCCGCACGGATCCGCTCCCGCACGAACTCGCTGTTGGCCGCGAACGACACCGTCGGGGCGGTCCGCCGGCGGTCCAGGCCCCTGAACACGTGCCGGCCCGCACGGACCGGGATCGACTTGCCGCGCTCGTCGGCCTCCGGCGCCCAGATGTACCTCGGCGGGGTGTGGACGTAGGCGAACGAGGCGATGCCCTCTCCTGCGGCGCGCGACGCCAGGTAGTGGGACGAGGCATGCGTGCTGACCACGACGCGGTCGACGCCGGCGAGGTCGACACGGCGCCAAGCGCTGGACAGGAAGGGGTAGGCGAGCGCCTTCGAGCGGCGAAGGCGCGACCCGGCCAGCCACGTCTGCTCGATCTGACCGCCGAACCGCTCGTGCGCGTCGTTCCACAGGCACACGCGGCGTGCCCCCGGGATCAGTGCCGAGAGCTCCTCGAAGACGTTCTCCGAACCCCCGGCGGGCGCGAGCCACTCGTGCGCGAGCAAGGTGGTCATCGCGCCCCCTTCCGGCCGGCGGGCCCTTCGCCGCCCATGCTAACGGCGGTCGAACCCGTGGTCCCGTCCGAATCGGTGGGGTTGACGCCGCCGCGCCGACCCTGAAGGTTGGCTCACGGATGGTTCACCAGGAGGTGCGGCGCGGTGCTCGACGAACTCAAGCTCTCGGTCAAGGCACTCGGCGGCCGGATCACGCGGACGGTTAATGGAGCGCACGCGCGGGCGATCCTCACCGAGACCCCCGAGGGCCGGTTCCTGGTCGGCGTGGACGACTTCACGATCGGGCGGCGACTGCGGCTCGACGGCCAGTACGGCGCTGACGAGATCGAGCGCATCGCCGGGCTGACGGATCCGGAGTCCCGCGTCCTCGTGGTCGGGGCGCACGTCGGGACGCTGGCCATCCCGCTGGCGCGGCGGACGAGCCGGGTCGACGCGATCGAGGCTTCGCCGCAGACGTTCGAACTGCTGCGCCTCAATGTGCTCCTCAACGCGCTGGAGAACTGCCACCCGCGGCAACTCGCCGCCTCCGATGCGCCGGGGCGGCTCGAGATGCTGCAGGGGACGGTCAACTCCGGTGGCAACAAGCGTGTTCCGGCGAGACTCTCGCACCGCTACACGTTCGACCGGCCGACCCGCGTCGAGGTCGAGGCGAACCGCCTCGACGACGCCTACCCGCACGACTCCTTCGACGTGATCGTCATGGACATCGAGGGGTCGGAGTACTTCGCGTTGCGCGGGATGCCGCGACTGCTCTCCGAGGCCAAGGCCCTCGTCGTCGAGTTCGTCCCCCATCATCTGCGGGACGTCGCGAACATCACCCTGGCCGACTTCCTCGATCCGATCCGACCGCACTTCACGACGATGGAAGTGCCCTCGCTGGGCGTCCGGGTGGACGTCGCGGAGTCGGAACGGGTGCTTGCTCCGATGATGCAGGACGGCCGCTCCGACGACGGCCTGGTGTTCCGGCGCTGAGCGGTCAGGCGACAGCGGGCTCGCGCAAGCGGGCCAGCAGCAGCACGCGGATGTCCTCCGGGCCGAGCGAGAGGGCGTTGCGGACCGGGCCGGGAGCGTCCGGCAGGTCCCCGACGACGATCCCGTCGGGCCCGCACAGCACGACGCCGTCACGGCGATCGGCGAGCGTGCAGGCCAGGATGCGGCCGTCAGCCAAGGAGACGGGCGACGTCGCGGCGGTGATGAGCCGGTCGGCGGCGTCGATGATCGACACGAACTCGAACTCGCGGGAGCCGTCGGCGCGCACGACCTCGACGAGGGCCTCGCCCCAACCGAAGAAGTAGCAGTGCACGGACTCGCCGCGGATCGCCGTCACGTCGTCGGCGGTGGTCTCGTAGAGGCTGAGCGGCGTGATGTCCCCGACGATCGCGAGCACGTCGGCCAGCTCGGGCCACATCGAGCGCCCCGCGGAGTTCGGCCGGACGAGGTCACGGTCGAGGAAGCGGGGTGCGTGCACCGAGGCGGGCCCGAGCGATCCCGGGTTCGGCTCGACGTGGACCTCCGGTTGCGTGGTCGGCCACCAGCTGGGCATCGCACTCATCCTCCCGCGGGCGCATCGTTGCGCCCTTGCACCGATGAGACCTGCCAACCGTCGGGATATGACGTGGTTTCGGCGATCTGTCTCAGCGCACCTCAGACGCCGAGGGATCGACCGACGATCTCCTTCATGATCTCGGTCGTCCCGCCGTAGATCGTCTGGATGCGGGTGTCCAGGTAGGCCTTGCTGATCGCGTACTCGCTCATGTAGCCGTAACCGCCGTGCAGCTGCAGGCACGCGTCGGCGGTCTTCTTCTGCAGCTCGGTCGTCCACCACTTGCCGGCAGCGGCGTCCTCGATCGAGAGCTTGCCCTCGTTGAGCGCCTCGATGCTGCGGTCGACGAAGACCTGGGCGATGCGCTGCTCGGTCTCCAGCTCGGCGAGCGTGAACCGGGAGTTCTGGAACGAGCCGATCGGCTTGCCGAACGCCTTCCGGCTCTTGACGTACTCGAGCGTCATGTCGATCATCTGCCGGCAGGCCGCCGCGGCGACGACCGAGATCGTGAGCCGCTCCTGCGGGAGCTTCTCCATGAGGCAGATGAAGCCGTGGCCCTCCTGGCCGAGCAGGTTCTCCACGGGCACGCGCACGTCGTCGAAGAACAGCTCGGCGGTGTCCTGCGCCTTGAGGCCCATCTTGTCGAGGTTGCGACCGCGCTCGAACCCGGCCATGCCGCGCTCGACGACGATGAGCGAGACGCCCATCGCGCCGGCGTCCGGATCGGTCTTGCACGCGACGATCACGAAGTCGGCGTTGATGCCGTTGCTGATGAAAGTCTTGGCGCCGTTGATGACGTAGTGGTCGCCCTCGCGGACGGCGGTGGTCTTGATGCCTTGCAGGTCCGATCCCGTGCCGGGCTCGGTCATCGCGATCGCGGTGATCATCTCGCCCGTGCAGAACTTCGGCAGCCAGCGCGCCTTCTGCTCGTCGGTGGCGTAGCCGAGCAGGTAGCCCGAGACGAGATCGGTGTGCAGCGCGAAGCCGACGCCGCTCGCGCCGATCCGGGTGAGCTCCTCCTGCAGGATCGCGTTGTAGCGGAAGTCGACGACCCCGCCGCCGCCGTACTCCTCGGGCATCATGAAGCCGAGCAGGCCGAGCGCGCCGGCCTTGGTCCACACCTCGCGCGGGACGATGCCGTCCTTCTCCCACTGCTCGTGGTGCGGCGCGACCTCCTTCTCGAGGAACGTCCGGACGGTGTCGCGGAAGGCGTCGTGCTCAGGCTCGAAAAGCGTGCGTTCCATTCAGATCTCCTCGTTCGCGAGCGCGCCGTGCTGATGAGCCACGGCGCGATCGATCAGGTCGTCGACGTTCTTGATGCCCCACGCGTCCAGGGCCTCGCGGGTGCTGGCACCCGGCAGGTCGGGAGCGCGTCGGATGGTCGTGGGGGTGGCCGAGAAGCGCGGAGCCGGGGCCGGCTGCGTCACGCCGTACTCGCGGACGTAGGTGCCGCGCGCCACGTTGTGCGGGTGGTCGTAGGCGTCGGCGAGCGGCATGACCGGGGCGACGCACGCGTCGGTGCCCGCGAAGAGCTTCGTCCACTCCTCCTGCGTGCGCCGGCCGAACCAGTCCGAGAGCGTCGCGCGCAGGGCGGGCCAGTTCTTCGGGTCGTTGCGGTCGGGCAGGTCACCGAGGCCGACGGACGCGAAGGCCTCCTGCATCGCGTACCAGAACTGCGGCTCGAGGCCGCCGACGCTCATCCAGTAGCCGTCGGACGTCTCGTACACGTCGTAGAAGGGAACGCCGGTGTCGAGCAGGTTGGTGCCACGCTGCGCGGACCATGCGCCGGCCTGCTGCATCGCGACCGTCATCGACAGCAGGTGGGCGACGCCGTCGGTGATCGCCGCGTCGACGACCTGTCCCTCACCCGTGGAGCGAGCGTGCACGAGGGCCGAGAGCACGCCGGCGACGAGGTACAGCGAGCCGCCGCCGAAGTCGCCGAGCAGGTTCAGCGGCACCTGGGGCGGTCCACCGGCCCGACCGATCGGGTCGAGGCCGCCGGCGACCGCGACGTAGTTGATGTCGTGCCCGGCGTGGTCGGCGAGCGGGCCGTCCTGGCCCCAGCCGGTCATGCGGCCGTACACGAGGCGCGGGTTGCGGCGCAGCGCCTCGTCAGGGCCGAGGCCGAGGCGCTCCATGACGCCGGGACGGAAGCCCTCGATCAGCACGTCGGCGCGCTCGACGAGGTCGAGGACGAGGTCGACGCCACCGTCGGCCTTGAGGTCGATCGCGGCGCTCGGGCGGTTGCGGCCGAGGACGTCGCGGTCGGGTGCGACCACCTGGAGGGCGTTGCCACCGGGCCGGTCCACGCGGATCACGTCGGCGCCGAGGTCGGCCAGCAGCATGGCGGCGAACGGGCCCGGTCCGATGCCAACCATCTCGACGACGCGCACCCCGGCGAGGGGTCCTGTGCTCTGGGTCACGCGGCCGATTGTGACAGTTCAACTGTCACGGTGCAACCGGAACGGGCCGCCCGACCGCCTACCGGATGTTCTGTGATTCGGTTCACACCCGCCAGACGATATGGCAGACTCCATGCGACATCGTAAGTGTCACATCGAGCCCCACTCGGTGTGCCGACCCGGGGAGCCCCCATGCTCAGCGAACTCGCCTACACCCGACGCGGCCAGGGTGAGCCGCTCGTCCTGCTGCACGGCATCGGTCACCGGCACGCGGCGTTCGATCCCGTGATCGACGAGCTGGCCCGCAGCTACGACGTCATCGCGGCGGACCTGCCCGGCCTGGGCGACTCGCCCGCGCTGCCGAAGGGGACGGGGTACACGGCCGAGAACGTCGTCCGCGCGCTCGTCGAGAACTTCGAGAAGTGGGGCGTCGAGCGTCCGCACGTCGCGGGCAACTCGCTCGGCGGCCTCGTCTCGATCGCGCTCGCCCAGGACGGCCACGTCCGCTCCGCGACCGGGCTGTCGCCGGCGGGCTACTTCCGTCCGTGGAGCCTGCTGCAGGCCGCGGCCACGCTGCTGCCGCTCAAGCTCGGCTCCTACCTGCCGAAGTGGCTGCTGCGCCAGGTCGCGAACTTCTCGCTCGGCCGGTTCTTCATCGGCGTGTTCCTGTACCACCACCCGGGCCGCTACTCGCCCGACCGCGTCTACGGCGATGCCCTCGCGATGAAGAAGGGCAAGGGCTTCTGGCCGTACTTCTTCGGCTGCATCCCGCTCGGCTTCAAGACGCCGGAGGCCTTCTGCGGCAGCGCGCGCGTGCCGATCACGATCGCGTGGGGCGACAAGGACCTGATCCTGCATCCCTCGCAGGCCAAGCTCGCCGCGAAGAAGATCAGCGGCGTCGAGTTCGTGACGCTCACCGGCTGCGGTCACGTCCCGATGGGCGACTCTCCCGAGCAGGTGATCGCCGCGATCCGCCAGACCACCGCCCGCGCCACCGACGCGGCCCCCGAATCGTCGGCGTCCTCCGTGGCGTGACGGCCTCCGCGGGCGGTGCCGTGGAGGGAGCTGCATCGCCCGTGGAACTCGACGACGGCCCCGCTCTCCCCTCGGAGAGGGCGGGGTCGTCTTCGTGCTCAGCGGCGGTGCCGGGCGAGGAAGTCGGCCGTGCGCGGATCCTGCGGTGCGCTGAACAGCTGCTCGGGCGGCCCCGACTCGACGATGCGGCCCTCGGCGAGGAACACGATCCGGTCCGCGCACTCGCGGGCGAAGTCCATCTCGTGGGTCGCCATGACGATCGTGCGGCCCTCGTCCTTGAGCTCGCGGACGACGTCGAGCACCTCGCCCACGAGCAGCGGATCGAGCGCGGACGTGACCTCGTCGAGCAGCAGCAGCTCGGGGTCCATGGCGACGGCTCGGGCGAGCGCGACGCGCTGTTGCTGGCCGCCGGAGAGTGAGCCCGGGTAGGCCTTCGCCTTCTCGGCCAGTCCGACCCGCTCGAGCAGTCCCAGGGCCCGGCGCTCGGCGTCGGCCCGGCTCAGTCCGCGCACGCGGCGCGGCCCGATCGTCAGATTGCCCAGGACGGTCAGGTGCGGGAACAGGTTGTAGGCCTGGAACACCATCCCGATCCGGGCCCGTGCCTCGTTCTCGTCGATCGCGGGATCCGTGAGCTCGGAGTCACCCAGGAAGATGTCGCCGTCGTCGGTGCGCTCGAGCAGGTCGACGCAGCGCAGCAGCGTGGACTTGCCCGAACCGGACGCACCGATGAGGCACACGACCTCACCGGCCGCGACGTCGAGGTCGATGCCGTCGAGGACGACGTGCTCGCCGAACGCCTTCTGGACCCCCACGATGCGCAGCATCACTGACCTCCCTGCCGGCGCAGCTGGCGGATCGTGAGCCAGTCCGTGAAGCGGGCCAGCGGGATCGTCACCGCGATGAAGAACAGCGCCGCGACGCAGTACGACGTGAAGTTGAACGTGTTCGCCTGGTAGACCTGCGCGGCCCGCAGCGCCTCGACGAGGCCGATCGCCGAGAGCAGGGCGGTGTCCTTCTGCAGGGACACGAAGTCGTTGATGAGCGGCGGCGTCACGTTGCGGACCGCCTGCGGCAGCACGACCCGGAACAGGGTCTGCCGGTACCCGAGCCCGAGCGCGCGGCCGGCCGCCCACTGGGTCGGGTGCACCGAGAGGATCCCGGCCCGCAGCACCTCGGCGACGTAGGCGCCGTAGCTGAGGGTCAGGGCGATCACGCCGAGCCAGAACAGGCTCGTCGGCATCCCGGAGAGCCTCAGGGCCGGGAAGCCGAAGCCGACCAGCAGCACGACGAGCAGGGTCGGCACGCCACGGAACACGTCGGTGTACAGCGCCGCGAGGACCTTGAACGGCGCCATCGCGGGCGAGGGTACGACCCGCACGACCGCGACGAGCAGCGCGAGGGCCAGGACGAGGATCTCGATCGTCACGAACAGCCGGACGTTGAGCCAGAACGCGTCCCAGATCGCCGGGAACGACTCGCGCGCGTGGTACCCGCTGAAGTACGCCTCCTTGACCCGGGGCCAGCCGGCGGCGTGCGTCACGGCCCAGACCAGCAGGCCCAGGACGACGATCGTCGAGACCGTCCCGACCGCCGCGCGACGCTGGGTGCGCCGGCGCCGCCAGGCGTTGCGCTCCTGCTGTCGCGCCGACGGCGCGGGAACGGTCATCGAACGGGGGTCACTTCAGGACGGGAACGTCGGCCGAGGCGGAGAGCCACTTCTCCTCGATCGAGGCGAGGGTGCCGTCGTCGGTCAGCGCGGTGATCGCCTTGTCGACGCACGGGGTCAACTTGCTGTCCTTCTCCAGCAGCAGACCGAACTCCTCCTGCTCGCCACCCTCGTACTGGAACTGCCCGGCGATCGTGGAGTCGTCGATCTCGGCGGCGACCAGGTAGAACGCGGACGGCAGGTCGGCCACGATGCCGTCGACCTGGCCGTTCTTGAGCGCCTCGGCGGCCTTCGTGGTGTCGTCGTAGACCAGCGGGGCGTCCTGCGTGCCGATCTGCTCGATCGCCTTGAGGCTCGTCGTGCCGATCTGGGCGCCGAGCGAGGCGTCCTTGAAGTCGGCCAGGCTCGTGGCGTCGGCGAACTTGCTGTCCTCGAGCACGATGATCGCCTGCGCGGCCGTGTAGTACGGCTTGCTGAAGTCGACGGCCTGCTTGCGCTCGGACGTGATCGAGATCTGGTTGATGTCGAAGTCGAACTTCTTCACGCCCGGCTGGTAGGCGGTGTTGAACGGGACCTTGGTCCAGACGACCTGGTCCTTCGTGAAGCCGAGCTCCTCGGCCACGGCGTACGCGACGGCGGACTCGAAGCCCTCGCCGTTGCTCGGGTCGTTGTCGACGAACCACGGCTCGTAGGCCGGGTCGTCGGTCGCGATCGTGAGCTTGCCGTCGGTGAACAGCGGCAGTTGGTCGACCGCGCACTCGCCGGCGGTCGTGGTGGCATCGGAGGAGGTGTCGTCGGACTCGTCGGCGGGCGCGCACGCGGCGGCGAGGACGAGCAGGACGGCGGCCGGGGCGAGGGCCCAACGGCGCACGGGGGAACGCTTCATGCCGAGAATCCTAGTGGGCGCTCGCCATCGGCCCTGTCGCGCGGCAGGGTTGACGCCCGGGTCCGGCGCCGGGCGGCCGGCGCTTCCAGCGAGCGGACGCGGCAGGGCTCCCTATGCTTGCCCGCATGGACATGAAGGGTCGGTTGGCGAAGGAGGCCGGGACGCGCGTCGTGCCGCACTTCGCGTCCGGCTACGTCCGCACGGTGCTCGACCGGGCCATCGACGGCATCGGCCCGCTCAAGCCCGTCGCCGAGACGGCCGGTGCCAAGCTCGCGGCGCACGGCGGCGATGTCGAGAAGGCCGTCGCCGCCCTCGTCCGCTCGCACACGAGCATGGCCGGCCTGCAGGGATTCGTCACGAACCTCGGCGGCGTGGCCGTCGCGCCCGCCACGATCCCGGCGAACGTCGTCGGCGTGACCCTCGTGCAGTGCCACCTCGTCGCGGGCATCGCGTACCTGCGCGGCTACGACCTCGAGGACCCGCGCGTGCGCAACGCCGTCCTCGCGGTGATGCTCGGCGAGGACACCGTTAAGGCCATGATCAAGTCGCAGCGGCTGCCGTCGTCCCCGATGGCCCTGGCCACGGCGCCGCTCTACGACCCCGTCCTCGACGAGACGATCGCCAAGGAGGTCACGGGCGAGCTCGTCGGCCGCACGATCGGTCGCCGCGCGCTCATGCTCGCGGGCAAGAAGATCCCGCTGCTCGGCGGCGCGGTCGGCGCGGGCGCGGACGGCTTCGGCACGTGGCAGGTCGGACGCTACGCGCAGTCCGAGCTCAAGGACCGTCGGCTCCGCCGCCGCTGAGCGCCCGCACGACGGCCGACGGGCTGGGCCGGCCGAGGATGCCGGCCATCCACGCACTCGTCTCGACGAGGCGGTCGAGGTCGACACCGTGCTCGATCCCGAGCCCCGTGAGCATCCATACGAGATCCTCGGTCGCGAGGTTGCCCGTGGCGCTCTTCGCGTAGGGGCAGCCGCCCAGGCCGCCGGCCGAGGCGTCGAACGTCGTGATCCCACAGCGCAGGGCCGCCAGCGCGTTCGCGAGGGCCTGGCCGTACGTGTCGTGGAAGTGCATCGCGAGCCGGTCGACGCCGACGCCGGCCTGCGCGAAGTCACCCACGAGGCGGGCCACGTGCGCGGCCGTCCCGACGCCGATCGTGTCGCCGAGCGACAGTTCCGTGGCGCCGAGGTCGAGCAGCCGGGAGCCCACGCCCACGACCTGCACCGGATCGACGGCGCCCTCCCACGGATCGCCGAAGCACATCGAGACGTAGGCCCGCACGTCGACGCCGGCCTCGAGCGCGCGCCGCACGACGGGCTCGAACATCGCGAACTGGCCCTCGACGCTGCTGTTGAGGTTCTTCTGCGCGAACGTCTCGGTGGCGCTCGCAAAGATCGCGATGTGCCGGACGCCGGCCTCGAGCGCGCGGTCGAGACCGCGCTCGTTCGGGACCAGGACGGGCAGCGGCACCTCGCCGCCGACGGGCAGGCGATCGACGACCTCGGCGGCGTCGGCAAGCTGGGGAACCCATTTCGGGTGGACGAAGCTCGTGGCCTCGACCACCGGCAGTCCCGCGGCGAGCAGCCGCTCGACGAACTCGACCTTGGCGTCGACCGGGACGAGACCCTTCTCGTTCTGCAGACCGTCGCGGGCGCCGACCTCGTAGATCGTGACCCGCTCGGGCAGGGCCGGGTCGCGCTCGACCATCGGCAGGGTGGTCACGCGTCCGCCTCGACGTGGAACAGCTGGTCGCCCAGCTTCACCTGGGCCCCGATGCCCTTGAGGATCGACGTCACGACGCCCGCATGGGGAGCCACCAGCGCGAGGTGCATCTTCATCGCCTCCACCGCGCCGAGCCGCTGGCCCGCGACGACCTCGTCCCCGACCGTCACGTCGACCGCGATGACGGTGCCGGGCATCGGCGAGACGACCTCGGCATCGCCGGCGTGCGCGACGCGTGGCCGGCGGGTTCCGTCGGGACGTTCGAACGTCCACACCTGACCCGCGAAGGCGACGTGGGCGCGCGTGCCCTCGACCACGTGCGGCACGAACGCCGACAGCGCGGTCGGGACGTCGTGGCGCACGCCCTCGCGGTCGATGACGGGTCGGATCACCGGTGCCGCAGGCCCGGCCGAGCGCCAGCCGTCATCGGTCTGCGGCCACAGCAGTCCCGCGGCGATCCCCGCCTCGACGGCGGAGGCGACCGGGGGCTCCAGCACCTCCGTGGGGGACTCGTCCAACCAGCCGGTGTGCATCCGGCCGGCGCGGAACGTCTCGGAGTCGACGATGCGGGCGAGGAAGCCCGTGTTGGTCGTGACGCCGAAGATCGCGGTCTCGGCGAGCGCCTCCAGCATCGTCTCGATCGCGAGGTCGCGGTCGCCCGCGGACGCGACGACCTTGGCGAGCATGGGGTCGAACGACGAGGAGACCACCGATCCGTCGTCCACGACGGTCTCGACCCGGACGTCGTCGAGTTCGGGCCACCACGCCTCGAGCACCGTGCCGGTCTGCGGGAGGAACCCGGTGTACGGGTCCTCGGCGTAGACCCGGACCTCGATCGCGTGGCCGTGCTCGGCGATCTCGTCCTGCGTCAGCGGCAGGGGCTCGCCCGCGGCGACCGCGAGCTGCCACGCGACGAGGTCGGTTCCGGTGACCTCCTCGGTGACCGGGTGCTCGACCTGCAGGCGCGTGTTCATCTCGAGGAAGAACGCCTCACGGCCCAGGACGAGGTACTCGACGGTGCCGGCGTTGACGTAGCCCACCTCGTGACACAGCGCGACGGCCGAGGCCCGTATCCGCTCGCGGACCGCGGGGTCGAGGTCGGGCGCGGGCGCCTCCTCGACGACCTTCTGGTGGCGGCGCTGGACCGAGCAGTCGCGATCCAGCAGGTGCACGACGTGACCGTGGGTGTCGCCGAAGACCTGCACCTCGACGTGGCGCCCGCCCTCGACGTACTTCTCGATGATGAGGGTGTCGTCGCCGAACGCGGCCGCGGCCTCGCGTGCTGCCGTGTCGATCGCGGCGGCGAGGCCCGCGGGCTCGCGCACGACGTGCATGCCCTTGCCGCCGCCACCGGCCGCGGCCTTGACGAGCACGGGGTAGGCGTCGGCGGGCACGGCGTCGGGCTCGAACCGCGGGGTGACGGGGACCCCGGCGCGCTCGGCGACCTCGCGGGCCCGGTCCTTGCGTCCCATCAGCTCGATGACGTCGGCGGTCGGGCCGATGAACACGAGTCCCGCCTCGGTGACCGACCGCGCGAACGCGGCGTTCTCGGACAGGAAGCCGTAGCCCGGGTGGATCGCCTCGGCGCCCAGTTCGAGGGCGGCAGCGATGATCGCGTCGCCGTCGAGGTAGGACGGCACCGGGACGGCGTCGAGCGCGAGCGTGAGGTGGCCGGTGTCGCCGGGCGTGTGCACGGCGAAGCCGTCGATCCCGAGCTCACCGCACGCCCGCAGGACGCGGGCGGCGATCTCACCTCGGTTGGCGACGAGGAGGCTGCTGATGGTCATCTGATCACATCCGGAAGACGCCGAAGCTCGGCTCGGGAACGGGGGCGTGCGACGCGGCCTGCAGGCCGAGCGCGAGGACGCGGCGGGTGTCGACCGGGTCGATGATCCCGTCGTCCCACAGCCGGGCGGTCGAGTAGTACGGCGAACCCTGCTCCTCGTACCGCTCACGGATCGGGGCCTTGAACGCCTCGACCTGCTCGTCGGTCTCGAGGTCGGAGCGCACCGTCGCAAGCACCGACGCGGCCTGCTCGCCGCCCATCACCGAGATCCGCGCGTTGGGCCACATCCACAGGAACCGGGGGTCGTAGGCGCGCCCGCACATGCCGTAGTTGCCGGCGCCGAACGAGCCGCCGATGACGACCGTGAACTTCGGCACGACGCTCGAGGCCACCGCCGTCACGAGTTTGGCGCCGTCCTTCGCGATGCCGCCGTGCTCGTACTGGCGGCCCACCATGAACCCGGTGATGTTCTGCAGGAAGACCAGCGGGATGCCGCGCTGGTTCGCCAGCTCGATGAAGTGCGCTCCCTTGAGCGCCGACTCGCTGAACAGGATGCCGTTGTTCGCGATGATCGCGACGGGCCAGCCGTCGATGTGGGCGAATCCGCACACGAGCGTCTCGCCGTAGAGCGGCTTGAACTCGTGCAGCCGCGAGTCGTCGACGATCCGGGCGATCACCTCACGCACGTCGTACGGGGTGCGCGAGTCGACCGGGACGACGTCGTTGAGCTCGTCGGGGTCCTCGCGCGGCGGCAGCGGGTCGCGGCGGGTGATCGTCGGGACGTCCGGCCGGGCGAAGGTGTCGACGATGGAGCGCACGAGCAGGAGCGCGTGGTCGTCGTCCTCGGCGAGGTGGTCGACGACGCCGGAGACCTTGGCGTGGACGTCGCCGCCGCCGAGCTCCTCGGCCGTGACGACCTCGCCGGTCGCCGCCTTCACGAGGGGTGGTCCGCCGAGGAAGATCGTGCCCTGGTCACGCACGATGACCGTCTCGTCGCTCATCGCCGGGACGTAGGCGCCGCCGGCCGTGCACGAGCCCATCACGGCGGCGACCTGGCCGATGCCGCGCGCCGACAGGTTGGCCTGGTTGAAGAAGATCCGGCCGAAGTGCTCGCGGTCGGGGAAGACCTCGTCCTGCATCGGCAGGAAGGCGCCGCCGGAATCGACGAGGTACAGGCACGGCAGGCGGTTCTCCGCGGCGATCGCCTGGGCGCGCAGGTGCTTCTTGACCGTCATCGGGTAGTACGTGCCGCCCTTGACGGTGGCGTCGTTCGCGACGATCACGCAGTCCCGGCCGGAGACCCGGCCGATGCCGGTGATGATGCCCGCGCTCGGCACGGCGAACGGGTCGTCCCCGTAGAGGCCGTATCCGGCGAGGGCGCCGATCTCGAGGAACGGCGAGCCGGGGTCGAGCAGCCGGTCGACGCGGTCGCGCGGCAGCAGCTTGCCGCGGGAGACGTGGCGCTCGCGCGCCTTCTCGGAGCCGCCGAGGCGTGCGGTGGCCGTGCGTTCGCGCAACTGCGCCACGAGCTCTCTCATGTCCACGGCGTCAGGTTAACACTCATTAACCTCGCGCACGAGCGAGAGCCAGTCGGCCAGCAGTGCCCCGACGGCGTCGGGCCGGTCCAGATGGACGTTGTGGCCCGCGCCGTCGAGCACCGCATAGGTCGCCCGCGAGTAGTGGTCGAGCAGGGTCAGCTGGTCGCGGTACCCCACGACGTGGTCCTGTCGCCCCGTCACGATCGCGGTCGGCCGGTCGAACGTCGGGGCACCGGACTCGGGTGGCCGAGGGAGCGCGTAGTCCGCCTCGATCACGCCCTGACCCGCCGCGTCGCCCGAGCGCAGACCGGGCCACACGAACTCGAGGAACGCGTCGGCCGTCGCGCGGGTCTGGACCACCGCGATGTCGGCGAAGGCGTCCCCGGCCCGGCCCAGCGAGGCCACGAGCCGATCGTCCTGCGTCAGCACGGTGCGCGGGGGCAGGTCGCGCTCGGCCGCCGCGGAGTGGACGACCGGGGCGATCAGCGCGAGGCCGACCACGCGGTCGCGGAGGTCGTGGGCGATCTGGCGGGCCACCAGCCCGCCGAACGAGCTGCCGACCAGCGCGAACGGCTCGTCGCCCAGTCGCGCGGCGATCTCGTCCTCGACGGCCGCGACGACCGCGGACGCCCCGTCGACGGACCCGAGCGGCGACCGGCCGTGCGCCGGCAGGTCGAGGTAGAGGCGCCGCCACGCACCGTCGTCGGCGGCGAAGACCTCGTCGAAGGGCAGCAGCAGTCGATGGTCGACCGCGAAGCCGTGGATCAGGACGACGGGAGTTCCGGTACCGCGCTCCAGGACGTGCACGTCACGACACTAGGGCGCTCGGACGGAGTTAACGAGTGCTAACCGTCGCCGGTACGCTCGAGCCATGACCGGCCGCCGCGACCAGATCCTCGACACCGCCGCCGGACTGTTCGCCGAGCGCGGCTACCACGGGGTGTCCGTCAACGACATCGGCGAGGCGTGCGGGATCTCCGGTCCGGCGCTCTACAAGCATTTCGCGGGCAAGGAGGACCTGCTCGCCCAGTCGCTGACCTCGATCAGCGAGCGCCTGCTCGACGAGGGTCGCCGGCGCCGCGCGGACGCCCCCGACCCCACGGCCGCGCTCGACGCGCTGATCGCGTGGCACGTCGAGTTCGCGCTGACCCACCCGGCGCTCATCGTGATCCAGGACCGCGAGTGGCCGAACCTGCCCGAGCGGGCCCAGCAGACCGTCCGCGAGCTGCAGCTGGCCTACATCGACGAGTGGGTCACGACCCTGCGCGACCTGCGGCCCGGCATCGACCGGGCCACCGCACGCGCCGCCGTGCAGGCCACGTTCGGCCTGCTCAACTCGACGCCGAGGTCCGCCCGGATCGGGACGGCGGGAATGGCTCGCCTGCTGGCGCAGATGGCGCGGGCGGCGCTGATGTCGCCCGGCGCGTGAGCGTCGCGATCGCCACGCCGGCCATCATCACGGCCCCGCCGAGCCACTCGAGCGGACTCGGCACCTCACCGAGCGCCAGCCAGGCGGCCAGCACGCCCACGGGCGGCACGAGCAGGATGTAGGGCACGACGCTGGCCGCGGGGTGCTTGGCCATCAGGCCGTTGAAGATCGTGTAGCCGACGAGCGACGAGAGCACGACGGTGTAGAGCGTGCTGACCCACGCCTCCCAGCCGAACCGGCCGAACGCGGCGGACATCTCGGCCGGCCCGTCGACGAGCAGCGAGACCGCGAGGCACGGCAGCGGCACCCACAGCGCCGACCACACGACGAGCGAGAGCCCCGACGTGACCTTCGCCGCGCGGACGATGACGTTGCCGACGGCCCACGACAGCGCGGCCGCGACGGTGACGAGCAGCGGCACGATCGGGGCGTCGGCGTGAAAGCCCCAGCCGACGATCGCGAGTCCCGCCGTGCCGATCGCGGCACCGGCCAGCTGGCGGGAGGAGGCCCGCTCACCGAGCGCGCCCCACGCGATGAGGATCGTGAAGATGACCTGTGCCTGCAGCACGAGCGCCGCGAGGCCCGCCGGCATCCCGATCGCCATCGCGAGGTACAGCAGGCCGAACTGGCCGAAGCTCATGAACAGCCCGACTCCGGCCACGATGTGCCACGGTGCCTGCGGCCTCGGCACGAACAGCACGAGCGGGAACGCGACCAGCACGAACCGGATCGCGAGGAACAGGAACGGCGGCACGTCCGCCAGGCCGACGTGGATCGCGACGAAGTTGCAGCCCCAGATCACCGCGACGAGTACGGCCAGAAGACTGTCGCGGCGGGTCACCCGACCCATCCTCCCAGCCCTGCTCGCACGGCACCGCCCCGCGGGCCGCCAAGCTCCGTCGACTTCCCGTCAGCGCGGCAGCGAGATGACCGCGGGCACGGGTGCGCCGGTCCGCAGCAGGTCGAGCAGGTCGAGTTCGTGCGGGACAACCGGGTCGGGCAGGTCGTCGAGGCGGTACCAGCCCATCGCCGCGGCCTTGTCGGCCTCCCGCAGTGCGGGCTCGCCGACCCAGCGCGTGGCCTCGAAGAAGACGTCGACGCGCTGCTCGACGGGAGGGCCGGAGCGCTCGAACCGGTGCATCGTCGTGAGCGGGCGCAGGTCGACGGGATCGATCGTGACGCCCGACTCCTCGAACGCCTCCCGCACGGCCGCCTCGTGCACGGACTCGCCGGGATCGACGTGTCCGGCCAGTACGGCCCAGAATCCGTCGCGGTAGCCGGTGCCGGCCCGCTGCTGCATCAGCACCTCGTCCCCGCGGCGCAGCACGACGTAGGCCGCGGCGACGAGCAGCGTCCGCTCGCCCGCATGGTCGTTCTCGGGGTAGCGCTCGGTCACGTCGCCAGTCTCGCAGGTCGGCGGCCGTCAGAGCCGGCAGTGGTCGGCGTAGAACTCGTCGAGGGACGCGTGCACCGCCTCGGGCAGGTCGAGCGTGAAGTAGGCCTCGGGCACGTCGGCCGTGCGGACGCGGGCGCCGAAGCGCGAGCCCACCTTGTCCTCGGCCGCGATGTGCGGGTCGCAGCGACCCATGACGACGTCGAGGTGGACGTGCTGCGGCGTGTCCAGCGGCAGTTCGACCTCGGTGGGCGTGCGCGGCCCGAAGGCGAACTTGAGCGTCGGTGCGAGACCGAGCAGCACGACGTCGTCGCGCTTCCCGGTCGGCGTGAGGGTCACGTCGGCGGTCCACGTGTCGCCGTCGACGCTCGGCGTGCCGACCGTCATCGTGGTCGCCTCGGCGAAGGACCGCTCGCCACAGTCGCCGTCGACGAGACTCCCGAGCACGTCGTAGGGATCGGACACGTCGAGGCGCGAGCGGCGCTCCTGCCCGGCGTACCGGTACGTGACCTCGGCGGTCGTCGCGAGCTCCTCGCCGTCCGGACACGTGCCCGGTGCCGGGGTGACGTCGATGCCCGTCCCGTAGCCGGCGTCGACGGTCTCGGCACCCTTCCACGTGAACGGCTCGGACAGCCGGTTGGACGTCAGCCGCATCGACTCGAGGGTCACGGGGTGCCGCGCGTCGTTCGCGAAGGCCACCGCGATGTCGCGCGTGAGCCGCTTGCCGCGGTACTGCATGATGCTCGCGGTCAGCCCGTCGGGCGCGTCCGTCTCCTGCGGCGCCGACGAGCAGCCGCCGAGCACGAGGAGCGCCCCGACGACCGCGACCTGGACCCGCATGCGGGCCAGCCTAGGTGGCTCTGACGCCTTCCCACGAGAGCAGCGAGGCTCGCGATCAGCCGCGGCTCAGGGTGCGGCGGGACACCCAGGCGGCGCCGGCGGCGATGAAGATGGCCGCGCCGGCGGTCAGCTGGACGCCGAGGTCGAAGGCGCTCGCGGCCGAACCGTGCATCCACGCCTCGACAGGCTCGGAGAAGCGCTCGGCGAACTGCAGGGTGCTGCCGAGGGTCTCGAACGCGTTCTCGCTGTCGCCGTAGCGGGCCACCGCCGGGACGGTCAGGTGGGACCGGAAGGTCGCGGTCAGCACGGTGCCGAGCACGGCCGTGCCCAGCACGGCGCCGATCTCGTACGCCGTCTCCGAGATCGCCGAGGCGGCACCGGCCTTCTGCGCCGGGACGCTCGACAGGATGAGGTCGTTCGTGATCGTCTCGGCCAGGCCGATGCCGATGCCGAGCACCGTGAACGCCACCGCCACCGAGACAACCGTCGGATGGCCGGTGAACGCCGCGATCGCGTAGCCCGTCGACGAGAGCAGGAAGCTCAACGGGACGAGCGTGCGGGCGGGGATCCGCTCGACGAGTCGTACGGCCGCGAAGCCCGCGACCATGGTCGCGACCAGTCCGGGCACCAGCACGAGCGCCGACTCCAGCGGCGACAGACCGAGCACGAGCTGCAGCAGCTGCGCGGCGAAGTAGAGGAAGCCGGCCAGGCCCATGAGGCTCAGCGCGTTCGCGACGAGCGCGCCGCTGAAGACCGGGTTCCGGAACAGCGCGAGGTCGAGCAGTGGCGAGGCGGCGTACCGCTGGCGGCGGACGAACAGCCAGCCGGCGCCGATCCCCAGCGCCGCGGCGGCGAGGGTCGTGTCGTCGACACCCGCGGTCGCCCCGTGCTTGATCGCGAAGACCAGCGGCACCATCGCCAGCAGGGACAGGGCGATCGAGGGCACGTCGACGGGACCGGGCTGCGGATCGCGCGACTCGGGCACGACGGCGAGCGCCGCCGGCACGAACAGGACGATGAGCGGCACGTTGATGAGGAACACCGAGCCCCACCAGAAGTGCTCGAGCAGGTAGCCGCCCAGCACGGGACCGAGGACGGCGCCGCCGGAGAACATGGCCGCCCACGTCGCGATCGCGAGCCGGCGGTCGCGGTCGTTGTCGAAGATGTTGCGGATCAGCGAGAGCGTCGAGGGCATGAGCGTCGCGCCGAAGAAGCCGAGCAGACCGCGCGCCGCGATCAGCATCTCGGGCGACGTGCTGAAGGCGGCCACCGCGGAGGCGACACCGAAGCCGACAGCACCGAGGACCAGGAGGCGGCGGCGGCCGACGCGGTCGCCGATGCTGCCCATCGCGATGAGCAGGCCCGCGAGCATGAGCGCGTAGAGGTCGACGATCCACAGCAGCTGGTTGCCGGTCGGTCGCAGTTCGCGGCTGATCTCGGGCAGCGCGAAGGACAGCACGGTGTTGTCCACCGACACCAGCAGGACGGGCAGCATGAGGACCGCCAGCGCGGTCCACTCGCGCCGCCCGGCGCGCGTGGGGGAGATGAACGTGGTCATCATTCAACTATACCGTCCAGACGGTACAGTCCCAACCGATCTCCGCCGTCCCGACTGTGGCGTTCACTACAGTGGGCGCATGCCGAGTGCCCCCGACGAGCCCAGCACCCGGGACAAGGTGCTGGACGCCTTCGAGCGACTCCTGGTCAGTGAGGGCAGCCGCGCGGCGACACTCGACGCCGTCGCTGCCGCGGCCGGTGTCTCCAAGGGCGGCCTGCTCTACCATTTCCACAGCAAGGACGCCCTCGTCGAGGCCATGGTCGAGCGCCTGCGCGGGCTGGCCGCCGCCGACGTCGAGAAGATGCGCGCCGCGCCCCAGGGACCGGTCGACTTCTACCTCGAGACCTCGGTCGACTCCGGCAGCGACTTCGACCGCGGTCTGATCGCCGCCGCCCGCATCGCCCAGGAGAACGACCACCGCGCCGGTGAGGCGCTCGCCGACATCCGCGAGGGCTGGTTCCACGTGCTGCGCGAGCACCTCGGCGACGACGCGCTCGCCCGCACGATCCAGCTGATCGGCGACGGCCTGTACTTCGACGACACCTCGGGCTTCAGCGATCCCGCGGCACTCGGGCACGTCCGCGAGGTCCTCGCGCGCCTCGGCCTGTGACGCTCAGGCGTCCCGCCAGACTGGATCGAGCTCGCTGACGTCGAGGCGGTCGAGCACGCCCGGATCCCGATGGGCGACCGTGAGGACCACCTGCTCGGCGCCGTACTCGACGTCGAGGACGTCGGCGTCCCGGCGGAGCCGGTGCTCCAGCGCACCGACCTCGGTGACCGGCGCCGTGACCCGCGCGCACTGCCACAGGACGCGTTCGCGCGTTCCCGCCGCGTCGAGCGCCGCCGCCGTCGCGTCGCCGTAAGCCCGCACCAGACCGCCCGTGCCGAGCAGCGTGCCGCCGAACCAGCGCGTGACGACGACCGCGACATCGCTCACCCCGCGGCCCGTGACGACCTCGAGCATGGGCCGGCCCGCGGTCCCCGAGGGCTCGCCGTCGTCGTTGCTGCGCCGCAGCGACCCGTTTGGCCCGATCACGAAGGCCGTGCAGTGGTGCCGCGCGTCGTGGTGGCGGGCCCGGACCTGCGCGACGACGTCACGCGCCGCGGGCTCGTCCTCGACCCGTCGGACCTCGGCCAGGAATCGCGACCTCAGCACGACGACCTCGGCCTCGGCGCCTTCCCCGAGCGGCCGGTCGATCGTGCGGTAGGTCGCCACCTCAGCTGGTCTTGCGCAGTTCCAGGAAGATCGAGGGACCGAAGTCGTTCTTCGCGAGCGGCTTCTGCAGGACGCGCTCGACGCCGACCATGACCGACTTGGGCAGCGCCTTCTTGAGCTTCTGGCTGCGCAGGTTGGAGACCGAGAGCTTGCCCTGCAGCGTCAGGCCCGCGTCCGCCAACTGCTGCACGACGGTGTCGATGTTGTGGTTGACGAAGGCGATCGCGTCGGGCTCGTCGGCGGCCACGGTGCGGATGCTGACGGGCTCCTTCGGCAGCGCCTTGCCGGCCTTCTTGAACGCCCGGCGGTTCTTGAAGTGGCCGTAGTTCGCCACCTCGATGATCGCGGTGCCGCCCGGCGCGAGGACCCGGGCGATCTCGGCGAACTCCGCCGTCGGCTCGGGGATGTGGTGCATGACGCGCACCATCGTGACGAGGTCGAGCTCGCCGTCGGCGAACTGCAGGTCGTCGGCCTGCTGCCGCTGCTTGATGACGTCGGTGCCGGCGAGGAAATCCTCGGCGGCGTCGAGCTGGGTCTGGCTCGGCTCGGCCAGGGTCACTCGATCGGCGTACTCGCGCAGCAGCAGGGCGAGCCGGCCGAAGCCGCCACCCACGTCCGCGGCCTTCGCGAAATGACGGCCCTTCAGCAGCCGGCGGATCGCGACCTGTTCGGCGGCGTTCTCGTAGTCACGGTTGTTCCAGTACTGCGTGTAGTCGTACCCACGGTCGTACTGGTCGGCGACCTTCTTGCGCTTTTCCTCGCTCACCTGCGAAACCCTAACAATGCGGGGCGAACTAGCGCCCGAAGGAGCGGGGCCCGAACTCGGGCTCGGTCTTGTTCGCGCCGGCCTTGCGCGCGATCGCGGTGTTCGGCGACTTGAACATCGCCGCCTGCAGGCGACGCTCGAGCCGGAACGCCCGGCGCGGGCTGGCGCGTCGGGTCTCGTTCAGCAGCTTCTTCGACGCGGCGACCGAGTCGGGCGAGCGGGCGACGAGCTGGTCGACCAGCTCGAGCGCGGGCTTGAGCGGATCCTCGGCGACGCCCGAGGCGATGCCGTACTCGACGGCCTGCTCGCCGGAGAAGACCTCGCCGGTCATGACGAGCCGCTTGGCCAGGTCGGCGCCGACCAGCTCGGACAGCGCCACCGTGCCGCTCATGTCGGGGACGAGGCCCCACTTGGCCTCGAGGACCGACCACTGGCAGTCGGGGGTCGTGAACCGGAAGTCGGCCGCGAGGGCCAGCTGGATGCCGCCACCGAACACGTGACCGCGCGTCACGGCGATCACGGGCACCGACAGCTCGCGCCACGCCCACAGCGGCTGCTGGAACCGGTTCGTGCCCTTCAGCGGGTTCGGCAGGAAGTACCGCGCGACCCGCTTCTTGTCGGTCATGACCTGACCGAAGTCGAGTCCGGCGCAGAACGACGGACCGCGGCCCTCGAGCAGGACGGCCCGCACGCCGGGGTCGGCCTCGATGCGGTCGGCGGCCTCGACGAGCCCGTCGAGCAGGTCGAACGTGATGCCGTTCAACTTGTCGGGACGGTTGAGCCAGACGTGGGCGACGGGGCCCTCGATCTCGGTGACGACGTGCGGTTCGGCCATGCCCTCAGGGTAGTTCCTCGCCGAGCGCGGCCTGCACGTGCTCGACCGCCTCGCCGAGCGTGCGTGACGTGACGAGGCCCACGGGCCAGGCCGGCCCGCCGAGCAGCAGCCGGGTCCGGCCACCCACCTCGACGATGCGCTGCAGGTCCGCGGCACCGGGCGTCACGACCGAGGACCACAGGAACACGACCGCGGGCGACGTCGTCTCGACGAACGCCTCGAGGGCGTCCAGCGGCAGCCGCGAGCCCAGCTCGGTCGAGGCGATCCCGACCTCGGCAAGAGCCGCGCCGAGGGCGACGACCGGGAGCTTGTGCTGCTCGTCCTCCGTCGTCGCGAGGACGACGCTCGAGCGCATCGCGACCGGGTGCCGGTGCGCCGACGCGCGCAGCGCCTCGAGGACCCGGGCACTCACGAGGTGCTCGGCCGCGACACTGAGCCGGCCGTCCTCCCACTGCTCGCCGACCTCGATGAGGGCCGGAGCGATCGTAGAGTCCCATGCCTCGACGAGGCCGAGCCGGTCGATCGACTCCTCGGCGACGGCCTGGACCTTGGGTCCGTCGAAGTCCACGGCGCCCTTCAGGATCTCGACGATCGCGTACTCGCGCGACGACGCGCGCAGGCCCTCCGATCCCGAGGCGATGACGGCCGCGAGCTCGTGCGGTGGCATCCGCATGACATGCTCCGCGGCCTCCCGGGCCGGGACGCCGTCAGCGATGAACCTGGCCATCGTGGCGACCCGGTCGGCATCGACGATCGTGTACCGGCGATGGCCGCCGACGGTGCGATAGGTGGGACCGATGCCGTAGCGCCGTTCCCACGTCCGCAACGTGGGTGCGGCGATCCCGAGCAACTTCGACAGCGCCCCCACCGTCCACCGCCCCTGCATGCCGACCACCCTAGAACTTGTTCACCCTGCTCGCCGTCTGAACAAGTTCAGGCGGGGTGAATGGGGGATGAACTTATTCAAAGTGCTTGCATCGTGAATAAGTTGGGTAGTACGGTCGAACTACTTACCGGGTTGAGCATCACAGCCCGTGTCGGTCCGCACCCTTGGGGAAGGGGCAGCACATGGTCAACATCAAGCGACTTCCGTCGCCGATTCTTGAGTCCTACGAGTGGCAGTGGGAGGGCGCCTGCATGGGCGCCGATTCCTCGGTCTTCTTCTCACCCGAAGCCGAACGAGGCATGAAGCGCCACCGCCGCGAGGAGTCGGCGAAGGCAGTCTGTGCCACCTGCCCGGTCATCGAGCGCTGCCGCGAGCACGCTCTCGCCGTCCAGGAGCCGTACGGCGTCTGGGGCGGCCTCACGGAGGCCGAGCGCACGGAGATCCTGGCCCGCCGCGCGTCGGCCGCGAGTTGATGGGCGGCACGAAGACCGCGCCTGCCAGCACCTCGGCGAAGATTCTGTACAAGCCGGTCGCTCTCGTCACGTCGATCATCGCCGGGCTCATTGCCACCGCGGTGTTCAAGCAGGTGTGGAAACGCGCCAGCCCGAACTCCGAGGGTGACCCGCCGTCGCCCACGCAGTCGGAGTTCCCGTTCAAGGAGATCCTGCTCGCCGCGGTGATCCAGGGCGCGATCTTCGCCGGCGTCCGGGCGATCATCGAACGGCAGGGCGCTCGCGCCTTCGCCAGGGCCACCGGCGAGTGGCCCGGCGACTGAGCACTCGTCTCACTGCGCGCTCAGCACTCGTCTCACTGCGCGCTCAGCACGACGACCGACTGGCCCAGCACCTCGTAGACCGGGGCTGCCGGGCCAGCGGCGTCGGGGCGTGCGGTGTCGACCCGCAGGTGCCACGTGCGGTCGTCCAGGGCGTCCGGCAACGAGAACTCCACGTCGTCGCCGGTGTTGAGGACGATCAGCGCGGCGTCCGTGAGGTGCTCGCCGACCGGGTCCCCGGCTGCTCCACGGATCACGACGGCGACCGCGCGCCATGCGGGGTCGTTCCAGTCCTCCTCGGTCGGGACCTCGCCGTCGGCGCGCAGCCACGTGACATCCGGTCGGCCGTCCGCGCGCAGTCGCCCGTGCATGAACGTCCGCTGGCGCAGCACCGGGAGCTCACGGCGCAACGCGACGAGCCGGCTCACGAGATCGAGGAGGTCGCCGTCGGGCGCCGACCAGTCGATCCAGCCGATCGGATTGTCCTGCGCGTAGGCGTTGTTGTTGCCGCCCTGGCTGTTGCCGATCTCATCACCGGCGAGCAGCATCGGCACGCCCTGCGCCAGCAGGACCGTCGCGAGCATCCCGCGCACCCGGCGTGCCCTCGCCGCGAGCACGACGGGATCCTCCGTCGGCCCCTCGACGCCGAGGTTGTCCGAGAGGTTCTCGTCATGACCGTCGTGGTTGTTCTCGCCATTGGCCTCGTTGTGCTTGTGCGCGTACGACACGACGTCGGCGAGGGTGAAGCCGTCGTGGGCGGTCACGAAGTTCACCGAGGCCGTCGCGGGTCGCCCCGAGTGGTCGAACAGCTGGGCCGAGCCCAGCATCCGTGAGCCGAGGTCCGCGGTGCCGAGCGTCTCGCCGCGCCAGACCCCGCGCACACCGTCACGGAAGCGGTCGTTCCACTCGCTGAACGGGTGCGGGAAGTGGCCCAGCTGATAGCCCCCGGGTCCGAGGTCCCACGGCTCCGCGATCAGCTTGACCGTCGTCAGGACGGGGTCCTGCCGGATCGCCGAGAAGAACGGACCGTTCGGGCGGAAGCCCTTGTGGGTGCGGCCGACCGTCGACGCCAGATCGAACCGGAACCCGTCCACGCCGTACTGCTCGACCCAGTACCGCAGGCTGTCCAGCACGAGCCGCAGCACCGAGGGCCGGTCGACCGCGAGGGTGTTGCCCGTGCCGGTGTCGTTCACGTAGTGCCGACCGCCGTCGACCAGTCGGTAGTAGACGCCGTTGTCGAGCCCGCGCAGCGACAGCGTCGGTCCGAGCTCGTCGCCCTCGCCCGTGTGGTTGTAGACGACGTCGAGGATGACCTCGATGCCGGCCTCGTGCAGCGTGTGGACGAGGTGACGGAACTCGGCGACGGCATCCTCACGGGCGTAGCGCGGGTCGGGCGCGTACCACGCGATCGGCTGGTACCCCCAGTAGTTGGACAGCCCCTTCGCGACGAGGAACTGGTCGTCGAGGAACGCCTGGACGGGGAGCAGCTCGACGGCGGTGACCCCCAACCGGACGAGGTGGTCGACGATCGCCGGGTGCGCCATCCCCGCGTACGTGCCGCGCAGCTCCTCGGGCACGTCCGGGTGCAGGGCGCTGATCCCCTTGACGTGCGCCTCGTAGACGACGAGGTCGGCGAGCCCGTGGTGGGGGCGATTGGCCGCGGGATCGGGACCGGTCGGGTCGGCGACGACGATGCCCTTCGGCACGACGGCCGCGCTGTCGCGGTCGTCGATCGTCAGGTCACCCCCGGCTCCGTGCCCCGCCATGAGCAGGTCCCACCGCAGCCGGCCGTCGAGCGCGCGCGCCCACGGGTCGACGAGCAGCTTGGCCGGGTTGAACCGCAGCCCGTCGCCCGGGCGCTGGGGTCCGTGCGCGCGCAGACCGTAGCGGTCGCCGGCCCCGATCCCCGCGATGTGCGCGTGCCGGACGTTCCCGTCGCGATGGACCAGGCCGATCCGCTCCTCGCGGCCGTCGGGGTGGAAGAGGCAGAACTCGACGAGCTCGGCGGTGGCGGCCAGCACCGCGACGTTCACGCCGTCGCCGTCGAGCGTCACGCCGAGCGGCCAGGGGCGGCCGGACGTGACCAGACGTTCGCTCATGCCCGCACCCCGGTCGCACCGCGGCTCATGCGACCAGCTCCGAGAAGAGGTCGGCGTACTGCTGGGCGGACGGCCCCCAGTCGACCGGTGCGGCCATGGCCTGACGGCGGAGCCGCTCCCACGCGACGGGGTCGGCGTAGAGGTCGACGGCACGCGCCAGCGCCTGGGAGAGGCCGCCGGGGTCGATCTCGGTGAAGGCGAAGCCGGTCGCCGTTCCGGCCCCGAGCGCCTCGGGCGTCGCGTCGGCGACGGTGTCGCGCAGGCCTCCGGTCGAGGCGACGAGGGGCACGGTCCCGTAGCGCAGGCCGTAGAGCTGCGTCAGACCGCACGGCTCAAACCGCGACGGCACCAGCACGAGGTCGCCGCCGCCGTACATGCGATGGCTCAGCGGCTCGTCGTAGCCGATCCGCAGACCCACGGCGTGCGGGTACCACGAGGCCAACTGGCCCAGCCCGTACTCGTAGCCCGGGTCGCCCGAGCCGAGCACGATGACCGCGCCGCCCGCCTCGACGAAGCCCGGCAGCGCCTCGAGCAGCAGGTCGACCCCCTTCTGGTGGGTCAGTCGGGTGACCACGACGGCGAGCGGTCCGGACGGCTCGACCAGGCCGAACTCGTCCAGCAGCGCCCGCCGGTTGAGCTGCTTCGCCGTGACGTCCTCCGCCGAGAACGGCGTGAGGAACGCATCCTTCGCGGGGTCCCACACGGTCGTGTCGATGCCGTTCACGATGCCGAGCATGTCGCCCCCGTCGCGGCGAGCGGCCACGACCCCCTCGAGCCCGAAGCCGAACTCGGGCGTCGCGAGCTCCTCGGCGTACGTCGGGCTGACGGTCGTGACCTTCGTGGCGTGCACCATGCCGGCCTTGAGCGTGCTGACGAGCCCGTGGTACTCCAGCGCCTCCGGGTGGAAGTCCCACGTCGGCAGGCGCAGCCGGTCGAGCTGGTCGGGGCCGAAGACCCCTTGGAACGCGATGTTGTGGATCGTCATGACGCTGGGCACGTCCGAGCCCGCGTAGTGCAGGTAGGACGGGACGAGCCCGGCCTGCCAGTCGTGGGCGTGCACGACGTCCGGGCGCCAGCCGTCACCTGTGCCGTCGATCGCCAGCCGGGCGCCCACCCACGAGAGCGCGGCGAACCGCACGTGGTTGTCGGGGTGGTCGTGGCCGTCGACGTTGTAGGGACCGCCCGCGCGGTCGTACAGGTGCGGGGCATCGAGCATGAGCAGGTCGAGCCCGCGGTGCCGGCCGGCCCGCACGACGGCCGGGCCACCGAACAGGTCGGGGTCCTCCCACACCGGCTTGAGCGTCCGGAACCGGTCCACCAACCCGGGATACGCCGGCATCAGGACCCGCGACCGCCAGCCGAGCGGTGAGAGGGCGGCGGGCAGCGCTCCCACCACGTCGGCCAGTCCACCGGTCTTCAGCAGCGGAACGCACTCCGAGGCCACGGACAGGACGCTCGACCGCCTTCGTGCCACGAGCGCGCCTCAGTCGAGTGCCGCGGCACGGCGGTCGAGCATCGGCTGGGTGATCAGCACGATGCCGCTCTTCGTGACGCGGAACCACTTCTCGTCCTCGATCGGGTCCTCGCCCACGACGATGCCCTCGGGGATCCGGACGCGACTGTCGACGACGCAGTTCGTGAGCCGCGCGGCCCGCGCGACGTCGACGTCGGGCAGCGCGACGACGTGGTCGAGCATCGCGTACGAGTGCGTGCGGGTGCCCGTCGAGAGCAGTGAGTTGCGGATCTCCGAGCCACTGACGATGCAGTTGCCCGAGACGAGCGACTGGACGGCGCTGCCGCGGCGGCCCTCCTGGTCGTGCGCGAACTTCGCCGGCGGCGACAGCTCGGCGTACGTCCAGATCGGCCACGCGTTGTCGTACATGTCGAGCGCCGGGATGAACTCGGTCAGGTCGATGTTCGCCTGCCAGAAGGCATCGATCGTGCCGACGTCACGCCAGTACGGCTCGGTCTCGAGACCGCTCATGACGCACGACTCGCTGAACCGGTGCGCGAAGGCACTGCCACCGCGGACGATCGAGGGGATGATGTCGTGACCGAAGTCGTGGCGACTGCTCGTGTCCTCGGCGTCCATCAGGAGCAGGTCACGCAGGAACGCCCAGTCGAAGACGTAGATGCCCATCGAGGCCAGCGCCATGTCCGGATCCTCGGGCGTGCCCGGCGGGTCGGCCGGCTTCTCCAGGAAGTCGACGATGCGCCCCGTCTCGTCGACGTGCATGACGCCGAACGCGGACGCCTCCTCGCGCGGCACGGTGAGGCAGCCGACCGTGACGTCGGCACCCTTCTCTACGTGCTGGCGCAGCATGATCTCGTAGTCCATCTTGTAGACGTGGTCGCCGGCCAGGATGATCACGTACTTCACGTGGTAGTCGTCGACGATGTCGATGTTCTGGGTCACGGCGTCGGCGGTGCCGAGGTACCACTTGGTCTCCTCGACGCGCTGGCTCGCGGGCAGGATGTCGAGGTACTCGTTGCGCTCCGCCCGGAAGAATCCCCAGCCGCGCTGCATGTGCCGGATGAGCGAGTGCGCCTTGTACTGCGTCGCGACCGCCATCTTGCGGATCCCGGAGTTGAGCGCGTTCGACAGCGGGAAGTCGATGATCCGGGCCTTGCCGCCGAACTGCACCGCTGGTTTCGCGCGTCGGTCCGTCAGCTCCTCGAGCCGGCTGCCGCGACCGCCCGCGAGGACGAACGCCATCGCCTGACTGGACAGGCGCGGCGGGGCACCCATGATGTGGGCGGGGGGTGTGTTGGGTGGGGTCATGACCGTTCCTCCACGAAGTAGATGGCGGACAGGGGCGGCAGGGTCAGCAGGGCCGACTGCGCCTCGTTCTGGGCGGGGACGGGCTCGGTCTCGATCGCCCCGGTGTTGCCGCGGTTGCCTCCGCCGTACAGCTCGGAGTCCGTGTTCAGCGCCTCGATCCACCGTCCCTCGACGGGGAAGCCGACGCGGAAGCCGGTGCGTTCGACGGGAGTCAGGTTGAGCACGATGACGACGTGCGGGTCGCCCTCGTCGCCGCGGCGCAGCCACGCGAAGACCTGCTCGTCGACGGCGTCGACCAGCAGCCACTGGAAGCCGCGGCCGTGGGTGTCGTTGCGGTGCAGGGCCGGCTGCTCGCGGTAGAGCCGGTTGAGGTCGCGGACGACGCTCTGCACGCCTGCGTGGCCCGGGTCGTCCAGGACGCCCCAGTCCAGCTCGCCGTCGTGGTTCCACTCGGCGGGCTGGCCGAACTCCTGGCCCATGAACAGCAGCTTCTTGCCCGGGTAGCCCCACATGTAGCCGTAGAAGGCCTTGAGGTTGCCGAGCTTGTCGGCGTGGTTGCCCGGCATCCGCCCGTACATCGAGCCCTTGCCGTGCACGACCTCGTCGTGGCTGATCGGCAGCACGAAGTTCTCGGTGAACGCGTACGTGAGGCCGAACGTGAGGTCGTGGTGGTGGTGCTTGCGGTAGATCGGGTCCTTGCCGAAGTACGTCAGCGAGTCGTTCATCCAGCCGAGGTTCCACTTGTAGCCGAACCCCAGCCCGTGCTGGTCGACCCGGTGGGTCACGCCCGGGAACGTCGTCGACTCCTCGGCGATCATCGTGACGCCGGGATGCTCGGCGTACGAGGCGATGTTGGCCTCCTGGAGGAACTCGATGGCCTCGTAGTTCTCGCGGCCGCCGTCCTTGTTCGGGATCCACTCACCGGGCTGGCGCGAGTAGTCGCGGTAGAGCATCGAGGCGACGGCGTCGACGCGCAGGCCGTCGAGGTGGTACTCGTGCAGCCAGTACAGCGCGTTCGCGACGAGGTAGTTCAGCACCTCGGGGCGGCCGTAGTTGAAGATCAGCGTGTTCCAGTCGGGGTGGAACCCCTCGCGCGGATCGGCGTGCTCGTACAGCGCGGTGCCGTCGAAGCGGCCGAGCCCGTGCTGGTCGGTCGGGAAGTGGCCGGGCACCCAGTCGGCCAGGACGCCGAGGCCCTTCGCATGGGCGGCGTCGACGAACGCGGCGAACTCCGCGGGCGTTCCGTACCGGATCGTCGGCGCGAACAGGCCGATCGGCTGGTAGCCCCACGAGCCGTCGAACGGGTGCTCGCTGATCGGCAGCACCTCGATGTGCGTGAAGCCCAGGTCGGCGACGTAGTCGACCAGTTGGGTGGCCAGCTCGAGGTAGGACAGCGGCCGGCCGGCGTCCTGCGCGACGCGGCGCCACGAGCCGAGGTGTACCTCGTACGTGCTCATCGGCGCGTCGACGGCGGTGGTCTCGTGCCGGTTCTCGAGCCAGTCGGCGTCCTGCCAGTCGTGCTGACCTAGCTGGCGTACGACGGAGCCCGTGCGCGGCGGGTGCTCGCTGCCGAAGCCGAGCGGGTCGGCCTTGAGCGGGACGCGCCGGCCCGCCTGGCCGATGATGTCGTACTTGTAGACGGTGCCCTCGCCGAGCGCGGGCAGGAACAGCTCCCACACGCCCGTGGCGCCGCGCGGCCGCATCGGGTGGGAGGCGCCGTTCCAGCCGTTGAAGTCACCGACGACCGAGACCCGGTCGGCGTGCGGGGCCCACACCGCGAAGTGGACGCCCTCGACCTCTTCGTGGGTCATGACCCGGGCGCCGAGCACCTCCCACAGCCGCCGGTGCGTGCCCTCGCCGATGAGGTACTCGTCGATCTGGCCCAGGACCGGCCCGAAGCGGTACGGGTCCTCGCGCTCCTCCGTGACGCCGCCGGGCCACTGGATGCGCAGCCGGTAGAACGGCAGGAACGCCCCGACGAACACCGCCGGCGACGCGGGATGGGGCCGCATCGGTGACTCGTCGGTGTCGTTGACGACCCAGACGTGCTCGGCGCCGGGAATGTGGGCGACCACGTACTCGTCGTCGGCGCTCGGCCCGAGGGCCGCGAAGGGGTCCGGGTGCACCCCCTGGGCGAGCTGCCACGCCTCGGCCGCGTCGAGGACCAGCGGGGTCGTGTCCTCGGCCATCGGTGTCGCCTCCTGGGGTCAGTTGTCATCCAACCACCGCGCGGGGCTCTTGGCACCCCACGGCGACTGTCACAGCGCGGGCGTGACGTCCCAGATCTCGCTCATGTACTCACGGATCGAGCGGTCGGAGGAGAAGTAGCCCATGCGAGCGACGTTGAGGATCGCCATCTTCTGCCACCGCTCGTGGTCGAGGTACGTCCGGTCGACCTCGGCCTGGGCCGCGTCGTACGCGTCGAAGTCGGAGGCCACGAGGAACCAGTCGCTGTTCCACAGCATGTCGACGATGCCGCCGTAGCGGTTCGGATCGCCGGGGCTGAAGGTGCCCTCCGCGATCGCCTGCAGCACGTCGCGCATCGGCTGGCTCTTCTCGATCGCGGTGCGCGCGTGGTCCGGCTCGGCGCGACGGGCCGCGACCTCGTCGGTGGTGAGGCCGAACAGGAAGAAGTTGTCGGCGCCGACGTGTTCACGGATCTCGACGTTGGCGCCGTCGAGCGTGCCGATCGTGAGCGCCCCGTTGAGCGCGAACTTCATGTTGCCCGTTCCGGAGGCCTCCATGCCCGCGGTCGAGATCTGCTCGGACAGGTCGGCGGCGGGGATGAGCTTCTCGGCCATCGACACGTTGTAGTTCGGCGGGTAGACGACGCGCAGCAGGTCGCGCGTGTCCGGGTCGGCGTTCACGACCGCGCCCACGTCGTTGATGAGCCGGATGATGTCCTTGGCCATCGCGTAGCTCGGGGCGGCCTTGCCGCCGAAGATCTTCACGCGCGGCACCCAGCCCGCGGTGGGGTCCTTCTTGATGCGCTGCCAGTGCGCGATCGTCCACAGGATGTTGAGCAGCTGCCGCTTGTACTCGTGCAGGCGCTTGACCTGCACGTCGTAGAGCGCGTTCGTCGGGATCTCGATGCCGTGCTGCTCGGCGAGCCACGCCGCCAGCCGCTCCTTCGCCTGCCGCTTCGTGTCGCCGTACGCCTCGCGGAAGCCCTCGTCGCCGATCCGCTCCTCGAGCCCGCGCAGGCGCTCGAGATCGGTCTCCCACCCCTCGCCGACGGTGTCGGTGATGAGCCGGGCCAGGGGCGGGTTGGCCAGCTTGATCCACCGCCGCGGGGTGACACCGTTCGTGACGTTGACGATGCGACCCGGGTGCTTGGCCTCGAGCGCGGGGAACAGGTCCCGGCGCACCAGGTCGGTGTGCAGCGCGGACACGCCGTTGACCTTGTGGCTCGTGACGAAGGCGAGATCGCCCATCTGCACCTGGTCGTCGCGCAGCAGGCCGGCGTTCTCCCGGCCCTCGATCTGCCCGATGATCTGCAGGTGGCGCGGCAGCACCTTGCGCATGAGACCGACCGACCAGCGCTCGAGCGCCTCCGGCAGCAGCGTGTGGTTCGTGTAGCCGAGCACCTGCGTCGTGAGGTCGACGGCCGCGTCGAAGCCGAAGCCGTGCTCGTCGACGAGGATGCGGATGAGCTCGGGGCCCGCGATCGCCGGGTGCGTGTCGTTCATCTGGATCGCGACGTGGTCCGGGAGTCGGCGCAGGTCGTCGTGGCCCCGGAGGTAGCGCCGCAGGATGTCCTGCACCGAGGCCGACGTGAGGAAGTACTCCTGCGAGAGCCGCAGCTCCTTGCCGCGCGAGGTCGTGTCGTTCGGGTAGAGCACCCGGCTGAGGGTGCGCGCCCACGCCTCGGGCTCGGCCGCGGCGGCGAAGTCGCCGGCGTTGAACCGCGCGAGGTCGAACAGGTCGGCGCTCGGCTTGGCCGCCCACAACCGCAGCGTGTTCGCCCACTGCTTGCCCCACCCGACGACCGGGGTGTCGTGCGCCTCCGCGATCACCTGCAGCTGGGGCTGCCACACCTCGCGGCCGTCCTGCTGCACGAGCTGACCGCGGAAGCCGACGGTGTACGCCGACTCGGGGCGGGTGAAGTTCCACGGGTTGTCGGTGACGAGCCAGTCCTCGGGAGCCTCGATCTGGCGGCCGCCCTCGAAGCGCTGCTTGAACAGGCCGTGCTCGTACCGCAGCCCGTAGCCGTAGGCGGGGCAGCCGAGCGTGGCCATCGACTCGAGGTAGCACGCGGCGAGCCGGCCCAGACCGCCGTTGCCGAGGGCCGCATCGGGCTCGTCGTCGGCGAGGTCGGCGAAGTCCAGCCCGAGTCCGTCCAGCACCTCGACCGCGACGTCGCGCAGACCGAGGTTGATCGTGGCGTCCTCGAGCAGCCGGCCGATGAGGAACTCCATGGACAGGTAGTAGACGCGCTTGCGGTCCTCGTCCCACGTGCGCCGCGTCGCCGCGAACCACGGCTCGAGCGACCGGTCGCGGATCGTGTGGGTGAGCGCCATCCGCCAGTCGAACTTCGACGCGTGCTCCGGGTCGGTGCCGAGCGTGTACTGCAGGTGGTGCAGCAGCGACCGCCGGAAGTGATCGGGCGTCGGCTCGGGCAGCGCGAGGTCGACGGTGTCGACGCCGTGGACTTCGAGTGACTCGGACATGTGGCTCCCGCATCGGTGGTGGGGACGTGACCGGCGCGCGCGTCGGTGAGCGCGTCCCCGTCATCCTAGGGCGGCTCGGCCGAGGTCGGCTCGCGGAGCGACTGTGGCCCCGACCACCCCCACCGGCGCTACGTTCGGGCCATGGGCTGGAGGAAAGCGTGGCGCTGGGGCGTGGCCGTGCTGCTCGGGCTGGTCGTCGGGGTCGGCTCCGCGGTCGCCGTCCTGCTGTCCGGTCTGCCCGGCCGCGGCGACGTCACCGTCGGCGCCTGGTCGATCAATCTCGACCGCGGAAGTCAGGACGCAGGCCTCTACGTCCGGTCGACGACCGCCGTGCAGGCGCTCCTGGCCATGACGAAGCAGGAGGCGGTGTACTTCGTCGCGACGCAGGACGACGAGGGCAGGGTCCTCGACCCGGACTGCGTCTACGACCTGCGGGGCGCGGGCTTCCCCGCGACGTGGTGGTCGATCACGCTGTATGACGGGGCGTGGCTCGCCGACAACACCGACGACCACCCCTCGCTCGACGCGACGTCGGTCGAGCGGGATGCCGGTCCGGCCTGGGCGGCTCGGCTGGCCTCGACTCCGGGGACGGGCGTCAACTGGATCTCGATGCGCAACGCCGACGACCCGAACCTGCTGCTGCGTCTCTACGTGCCCACCGAGGTGGTCCTCGACGACCCGTCGAGCGTGCCCGTCCCGTCGATCCGGCGGATCTCGTGCGGTGAGTCATCGTGACTCACCTGAAGCGTCGCCTGCTGTTTGTCGCCGTCGCGGTGCTCGTCGCGGTCGGTGCCCATCTCGTCGTCGTGCTGTTCGCTCCCCACGCGATCATGCGGATCGCCGAGCACCGGATCGCGGACGAGGCCGGTGGCACCAACCGCTGGGAGCACGCCCCTCGCACGACCCCGCAGAACCAGCAGATCGTCCGCTCGTCGCCGGACCTCGCGTACTCGGCGTGCTCGTTCGACCTGTCCGACGGGCCGGTGCGCATCTCGGCACCCGGTTGGGACGACTACTGGTCGCTGACCCTCTACGACGGCCGCACGGACAACTTCTTCGTGACGAACGACCGCACTGCTCCGGCCGGCGCCGACATCCTGGTCGTGCCCCGCGGCGGGGAGTCGATCCGCGCACCCGCGGGCGCCCGCGTCGTCGTCTCTCCCGACGACCGGGGCGTCGCTCTGCTGCGCTACCTCGCCCCGACCGACGAGGCGTTCAGCCGCGCCGCGGCCCTGCGCCGACTCGCGACGTGCGGCGCGCCCTGAGCCCCCGTGGGCGGTGAGTTACGTACCGCTGGGGCCCGTGGGCGGTGACTTACGTACTCCTGAGGCCCCCGGGCGGTGAGTGGCGCACCGCAGATCCACGATTGAGGTACGTAAGTCACCGCCCACACCGGCCAAACGTACGTAGGTCACCGCCCCCACCGGCCACAGGTTCGTAAGTCACCGCCCACACGGGCCAACGAAAGCGAAAGGCCCCTGATCCGCGAGGAGTCTCGCAGTTCAGGGGCCGATCGATCGGGTGCGCGAGGGGGGATTTGAACCCCCACGCCCTTGCGGACACTGGCACCTGAAGCCAGCGCGTCTACCATTCCGCCACTCGCGCAGTGGCCCGGAAACCGGACCGAGGGATGAGTCTAACAGGATCGGGAAGCACGGTTTCCACGGGCTCGACCCTCCGGCTCGCGCGTGGAGGACGACCGTCGGCGGGCATGGCCGATACGATCGACAGGACCACACAGGTCGACATTCGCATGCCCGAGGAGGTGACCATCGATGGCCGGAGTGCTGCAGCGCTTCGAGAAGCGCCTCGAGGGCGCCGTCACCGGTGCCTTCGCCCGCGCGTTCCGCAGCGCCGTCCAACCCGTCGAGATCGCCGCGGCACTGCAGCGCGAGGTCGACAACAACGCCACGATCCTCAGCCGTGAGCGGACGCTCGTGCCGAACGACTTCAGCGTCGAGCTGTCCCCGGCCGACCACGACCGGCTGGCCCCCTACGGCGCCACGCTCGCGACCGAGCTGAGCACCCTGCTGCACGAGCACCTGCAGGAGCAGCGCTACACGGCCGCCGGCCCGATCCACATCGACTTCGCGCGCGACGAGGAGCTGCACACCGGCCGCTTCACGATCGTCAGCCGGTCCAACGCCTCGGTCACGCCCGTGCGCGGCGAGCCCATCACCGACACCGCCGTGCGGCGCGCGAAGGTCGTCCTCGACATCGGCGGCCTGCGGCACCCGGTCAACCCGCCCGGCATCTCGATCGGGCGCGGCTCGACCGTCGACCTCAAGATCGACGACCCCGGCATCAGCCGCAACCACGCCGAGATCGTCTTCGGCAGCGAGGGCGTCGAGGTGCGCGACCTCGGCTCCACGAACGGCGTGATCGTCGACGGGCGCCGCGCTGACGCCGCCGTCCTGCACGACGGCTCCCACGTGCGCCTGGGCAACACCACGATCACGGTGCACATCGGCGAGGAGGTGATCGGATGAGCGAACTGACGCTCACGCTCATCAAGCTCGGCTTCCTGGCCGTGCTGTGGCTGTTCGTGCTGTCGGCCATCTCGGTGATCCGCACCGACATCTTCGGGACGAAGGCCGCGACGCCGAAGGTCGCCAAGGGCCAGAAGCAGCCCAAGGCGCAGAAGTCGAACCGTGCGAAGAAGGTCCGCGGGGCGCCCTCGACGCTGCAGATCGTCGACGGGCCGAACGCCGGCCAGAGCGTGCCGCTGGGCGGCGACCCGATCCTGCTCGGCCGTGGCACCGATGCCGCGATCCGACTCGACGACGACTACGTCTCCACCCGCCATGCCCGGTTCGCCACGAACGGGGAGCAGTGGTTCGTCGAGGACCTGGGCTCCACGAACGGCACGTACATCGGAAGCCAGCGCGTCACCTCGCCGGTTCCGGTCGCGATCGGCACGTCTGTCCGGCTGGGCAAGACGATCGTGGAGTTGCGCAAGTAGATGGCGTCGCTGACCTATCGCTACGTGGCGCTGACCGACGTCGGTCTGCGACGTTCGAACAACCAGGACTCCGGCTACGCGAGCGACCGGCTCCTGGTGATCGCCGACGGCATGGGCGGTGCGGCCGCGGGCGACCTCGCCTCGTCGGCCACCCTCGCCGAGATCCGCACGCTCGATCGCGACCTCGACCCGGACGCCGACGGCGACGCCCTCGAGGCGTTGAAGACCGCGGTGATGGCCGCCAACCACCGGCTCGCCCGGCTGATCGACGAGGACCCGGCCGTCGAGGGCATGGGCACGACGCTCGAGGCGATGCTGTGGGACGGCGACAAGCTGGCCGTCGCCCACATCGGCGACTCCCGCGCCTACCGCCTGCGCGGCGGACGGCTCGCCCAGATCAGCGTCGACCACACGTTCGTGCAGAGCCTCGTCGACGAGGGCCGGATCACCGCCGAGGAGGCGCGCGTCCACCCGCACCGGTCGCTGCTGCTGCGCGCGATCCTGGGCCGCGACGACTTCGAACCCGACTTCACGTGGCTCCAGCCGTCCGCGGGCGACCGCTACCTGCTGTGCAGCGACGGCCTCACCGACATGGTGGGCGACGACGTCATCGAGCGGAACCTCAAGCTCGAGACGATCGACGAGGCCGCCACCGAGCTCGTCCGACTCGCGCTCGAGGCCGGCGGCTTCGACAACGTCACCGTCGTGATCGCCGAATTCGTCGACGCCGACTCGCCGGTCGACGAGAACCTCGTGTGCGCCGACGGCCAGGCCCAGCTCGTCGGGGCCGCGACGACCCAGCCGCGGGCCCGCACCGGCAACGTCACGGCGTCCACGGCGCCGGCGGTGACGTTCGCCGACGCACCCGGCGCCGTCGAGCCCGACCCCGAGGAACTGCGCTACGCGCCCCAGCCCACGCCCCGTCGGCTGTGGCTGCGCTGGCTGCTGGCCGTCCTGGTCGTCCTCGGTCTCGTCGGAGGCGCCGCCGCCTACGCCTACGACTGGTCGCAGCGGCAGTACTACGTCGCCGCGTCGGACGGCAAGGTCGCGATCTTCCGCGGCGTCGAGGTCTCCGTCCCGGGACTGACGCTGTCGCACGTCGACCAGGTCACGGGCGTCGAGATCGACAGCCTGCCCGCCTACCAGCGGCAGCGCGTCGAGGCCGGGATCGCCGCCGCCGACCTGGCGGAGGCCAAGCGGATCGTCACGAACCTGAGCATCCAGGTCACCGAGCCGACCCCAACTCCCACCCCGACCCCGACGACCGCCCCCACGACGAAGGCACCGGCGTCACCGGCCACGAGCGGGACCGCATGAGCAGTCCCGCCTCCTCCACACCCACCTGGGTCCCGCGCAAGCGTCGCGGCGCCGAGCTCGTCCTGCTCCTGCTCGCGATCACGATCGGCATCGGCTCGTACGCCGCCGTCGGCCTCGGCTTCGACGGCCACGTCCCGGCCGGCATCTACACCGTCGGCGCGGTGTACGCACTCGTCGCGCTGGGCGCGCACCTGGCCGTGCGCCAGTTCGCCGCCTACGCCGACCCCGTGCTGCTGCCGCTCGTCGTGTGCCTCAACGGCATCGGCCTGACGATGATCTACCGGATCGACCTCGGACTCGACGCGGCCGGCTCTCCCTACGGCCCGTTCGCGCAGGGACAGCTGCGGTGGACGATCCTGGGCATCCTGCTGTTCGTCGCCGTGCTGCTGATCGTGCGCGACCACCGCCGCCTGCAGCAGTACACCTACTCGTTCGGCCTGCTGGCGCTCGTGCTGCTGATCCTGCCGCGACTGCCCGTCATCGGCAGCGCCAAGCGCGGCGCCCAGATCTGGATCCAGCTCGGCCCGTTCAGCTTCCAGCCCGCCGAGGCCGGCAAGATCGCGCTGGCCATCTTCTTCGCCGGCTACCTCGTGACGAAGCGCGACGCGCTCGCGCTCGCCGGCCGGCGCGTGCTGGGCGTCGACCTGCCGCGCGGCCGCGACCTCGGACCGATCCTCGTCGGCTGGCTCGCCAGCATCGGCATCCTGGTCTTCCAGCGCGACCTCGGCTCCTCGCTGCTGTTCTTCGGCCTGTTCGTCGTGATGCTCTACGTCGCCACCGAGCGCCCGGGCTGGCTCTTCGTCGGCGCGCTGCTGTTCGCCGCCGGCACGTACCTGGGCTACCTCGCCTTCGGGCACGTCCGCGCGCGCTTCGACGCATGGCTCGACCCGTGGGCCGATCCCGACGCGAACTACCAGATCATCAGCGCGCTGTACGGACTCGCGCACGGCGGGCTACTCGGCCGAGGGTGGGGACAGGGCAGCCCCGAGCTGACCCCCTTCGGCTTCAGCGACTTCATCCTGTCCTCGATCGGCGAGGAGCTCGGCCTCGCCGGGCTGATGGCCGTCCTCGTGATCTACGGCCTCGTCGTCGAACGCGGACTGCGCATCGCGCTGACGTGCCGCGACGCGTTCGGCAAGCTGCTCGCGGTCGGCCTCTCGGCCTCGTTCGCGCTGCAGGTCTTCGTCGTCGCGGGCGGCGTCACCCGACTCATCCCGCTGACCGGCCTGACCGCACCGTTCCTGGCGGCCGGCGGCTCCTCGATCATCATGAACTGGTCGATCATCGCGCTGCTGCTGCGAATCAGTGACCAGACCCGCCGACCGGCTCCCGAGGTCACGGCCATCACAGGTGACGACGAGACCCAGGTGGTGAAACTGTGAACAAGCCCATCCGCGCCATGGCCGTCGCCTGCCTCGTGCTGTTCCTCGCCCTGCTGCTCAACGCGAACTACGTCCAGTTCGTGCAGGCCGACGACCTCAACGCCAAGCAGGGCAACCGCCGCGTCATCGACGAGGAGTTCAGCCGCGAGCGCGGCGCGATCATCGTCGACGGCGAGCCGATCGCCGAGTCCGTCCCGATCGACGACAAGTGGCAGTTCCAGCGCAAGTACGCCGAGCCGCGCCTGTACGCGGCCGTGACCGGCTACTTCTCCTACATCTACGGCCAGTCGGGCATCGAGCGCACGTACAACTCGATCCTGTCCGGCAGCGACGACCGGCTGTTCGTGAACCGGCTCATCGACCTGGTCTCCAACAACCAGCCGCAGGGCGGCAGCGTCGAGCTGACCCTCGACCCGGCCGCCCAGAAGGCCGCCTTCAACGGGCTCGCCGACCTCGGCGAGGACACCACCGGCGCGGTGGTCGCCCTCGATCCGCAGACCGGCGAGATCCTCGCGATGGTCACCCAGCCGACCTACAACCCGAACAACCTCGCGAGCCACGACCTCACGAAGGTCACGAAGACGATGGACGCGCTGCAGAACGACGAGTCCTCGCCGCTGACCAACCGGTCCACCGAGACGATCCTGCCGCCGGGGTCGACCTTCAAGACCGTCACCTCCGCCGCCGCGATCGACGAACTCGGACTGAAGGCCGACGACGAGGTCAAGGGCGGCGCGACGCTGGGCTTCCCGGGCATCGACTACAAGCTGACCAACGAGGGCGGCGGCAACTGTGGGGGCAACCCCATCACGTTCGAGCAGGCGCTCAAGGTGTCGTGCAACGTGTCCTTCGGCTGGCTCGCGGGCAAGGTCGGCCAGGACACCCTCGTCGATCAGGCGAGCAAGTTCGGCTTCGGCGACAAGCCGCTCGACGACCTCGTGTCCTACCCCAGCCGGGTCATCGCCGACCCCGACACCACGCTCGAGCCGCCGCAGCTCGCGCAGACGGGCATCGGTCAGTACGAGGTCGCCGCGACACCGCTGCAGATGGCCATGGTCGCCGGCACCGTCGCGAACGACGGCGTCCTGATGAAGCCGCACCTGGTCCGTACCGTCCGGGCACCCAACCTGTCGATCCTCGAGGAGCCGAAGGCCAAGGAGATCGGACGGGCGATGTCGACCGGCGACGCCCGCGAGCTGAACGACATGATGGTCGCCGTCGTCGACTCCGGCACCGGTACGCCGGCCAGGATCCCGGGCGTCGAGGTGGGCGGCAAGACCGGCACCGCCGAGTCGGCCGCGGATCGACCCCCGTACGCGTGGTTCATCGGCTTCGCGCCGGCCGACGACCCGCAGGTCGCCGTGGCCGTGCTGGTCGAGTCCACGAACAACACCACCGACATCGCCGGCGGACGTCTGGGCGGGCCGATCGCCCGATCCGTGATGGAGGCGGTCCTCCGATGAACCTCACCCACCTCTTGGGAGACTGGAAACCATGACCGAAAGCGATACCACGATGAGCCCGCTCGGCGACCGCTACGAGGTCGGCGAGTTGATCGGGCGCGGGGGCATGGCCGACGTCCGGGCCGGGCGCGACAAGCGCCTCGGCCGACCCGTGGCGATCAAGATGCTGAGGGCCGACCTCGCCGCGGACGAGACGTTCCAGGAGCGCTTCCGTCGCGAGGCCCAATCGGCCGCCTCGCTCAACCACCCGTCGATCGTGGCCGTCTACGACACCGGCGAGACGGTCGATGCCCGCGACGCCCACGTGCCGTACATCGTGATGGAGCTCGTGGAGGGCCGCACGCTGCGCGACATCCTGCGCGACGGGCGCAAGATCCTGCCCGAGCGCGCCCTGTCGATCACGGCCGACATCCTCAGCGCCCTGGACTACAGCCACCGCGCCGGCATCATCCACCGCGACATCAAGCCCGCGAACGTCATGCTCACGCCCGAGGGCAAGGTCAAGGTGATGGACTTCGGCATCGCCCGCGCGATCGCCGACACCTCGACCGCGATGACGCAGACCGCCGCCGTGATCGGCACGGCCCAGTACCTCTCGCCCGAACAGGCTCGAGGTGAGACCGTCGACGCGCGCAGCGACATCTACTCGACGGGCTGCGTGCTCTACGAACTGCTCACGGGCCGGCCGCCCTTCGTGGGCGACAGCCCCGTCTCGGTGGCCTACCAGCACGTGCGCGAGGAGGCCCGGCCGCCGTCGCAGCTCAACCCCGACGTCTCGATCGCGGTCGACAACATCGTCGCCAAGTCGCTCGCCAAGCGGGTCGACGACCGCTACTCCAGCGCCGGCGAGATGCGCAAGGACATCGACCGCGTGCTCGCGGGCGGCTCGGTCGACGCGCCCACGCAGGCCGTCGCCGCCGTGCCCGGCGCGACCGCGCTGGCGCCGGCCGCCGTCGTGCCGCCGCCGGACGAGGAGGAGAAGGGTGGCGCCGGGAAGTGGTGGGCGCTGGCCCTGCTGCTGCTCGCGATCGCCGCCGCGATCGGCGTGGCCCTGCTCCTCGCGGACGGCAACGACGACGTCGACACCCCGCAGGTCGGGGTGCCCAATGTCGCCGGCGCGGACGTCGCGACCGCGACGAACCGGCTCGAGTCGAAGAAGCTCAAGGTCGGCGAGACGACCGAGCAGACGAGCGCCGAGATTCCCGAGGGCCAGGTCATCGAGACCGACCCGCCGGCCGGCACGACGGTCGACGAGGGCACGACGGTCGACCTCGTGGTGAGCGCCGGACCCGAGCAGGTCGACATCCCGAACTTGAACGGGTACTCGTTCTCCGAGGCGAAGAAGTTGCTCGAGGGCGACACGTACGGCCTCAAGGTCGAGCGCCAGAACATCGACAGCGACCAGCCCAAGGACCGCGTCATCAACAGCAACCCGGTGCCCGGGACGTCCGTCGACGTCGGCAGCACCGTGACGCTCATCGTCTCGAAGGGTCAGGTCGAGGTCCCGAACGTCGTGGGCCTGGACGTCGACGCGGCCACCAAGGCGCTCGAGGACGCGGGCCTGAAGGCCTCCGTCCAGGAGGATCCGGCCGGCAGCGCGCCCGACGGTCAGGTCACGAGCCAGAGTCGCGATGCCGGATCGATGGTCGCGCCCGGCAGCACGGTCACGATCGTCGTGTCCCGGCCGCCGGCCACGACTCCGCCGCCGGTACCGACGACCGAGCCGCCCGGGGACGACGACCCGCTGCCCTGATCGGCGACGTCACTCCACGGGCGTCGCGTGCGTCAACGAGGTGCTGCCGGCGTAGGCCGGGGCGTGCACGTCGTCGAGGTTGCGCTGCTCGAGACCGAGGTCGTACTTCTGCGCGTACTGCGTGTAGATCGTGACCTCGGGTGATTCCTCGAGCGCGGTGTTCATGCCGAACTGGTTGCCGATCGCCTCGATGACGTACGGCGGCGCGTAGGGCACGCCGTCCAGGACGACCGTGTTGCCGACGCACTTGATGCCGGTGGTCGTGACGAGGCGCTGGCCCTGCAGAGTCATGGCCTCGGCGCCGCCGGCCCACAGCGCGTTGACGAACGCCTGGATGTCCTGCTGGTGCACCACGAGCAGGTTGGGGTCGAGGTTGGGCACGTCGACCGTCCGCGGTGCGTCCTGCAGCGTGATCCGGACGCCGGGGCCGTGGACCGCCGTGGCCCCCGCCGCCTCGGCGTACTCGGCGGCACGGTCGATCTCGGCCTGCAGTGCCGCGTCGTCGACCTTGCCGGAGAGCTCATCGATCTCGCGTTGCAGGCCGGTCGCCTCGTCACGGCGTACCTCGACCTGCGCGGCCCGGTCGGCGAGGACCGAGTTCAGGTCGCCGCCGGCAGGCCTCAGGTCGGATCCGTCGGACGTCACGGCCGCGGCGACGAACACGAAGCCGCACACCGACGCGGCGACGAGCACGAGGAGGCTCCACCTGCTCATGTGCTCACCGTCCCCTCGCCACCCACGGTCATCGGTACGGCGACTACGCTATCCGAGTACGACACACCGCGGCCGCGTGCGCCGCTCGACCGGGAGACGATCGTGTTCAAGAGGTTCAAGCGCCAGTCCGTCGAGGACAACGGACCCAAGCCCGTGCGCATCGGCAACCGGTGGGCCGCTCCTGCCATGATCATCTGCGCCGTCATCGGACTGCTGTGGATCGTCACGTTCTACACGCTCAGCAACACCGACCACGAGATCCCGCTGCTGACCGAGCTGGGCGCCTGGAACCTCGTCATCGGGATGGGATTCATCCTCGCGGCCTTCGGGTTCGCGATGAAGTGGGAGTGAATCACACCCGTGTAGTTACCCACACCTGTGCACACAACTGTGCACAACTACACCGATGTGACTCGGCCGTCAGGCCAGACCGAACTGGGCGTGCAGGTCGGCGGTGCGCAGGATGACCCCGGCGATGATCGCGGCCCACACCAGCGCGAGCGCCCCGATGTGGAGCAGCGTCCGCCGGTCCCGTGGCGCGTAGGCGAACGCCAGGCCGAGCAGGACGCCCACGACGAATCCGCCGAGGTGGCCCTGCCAGCTGATGCCCTCGCCGAGGCTGATGAACGCGTTCGCCGCGAGCAGCACGATCATGCCCGTGAGGTTCTGCTTCGTCCGGATCAGGAAGATCAGGGCGAGACCGAAGAGGCCGAACACGGCCCCCGAGGCGCCGATGGTCGGCACCTGGGGCTCGGAGAGCCAGTAGACGAAGACGCTGGACGCCACCGCCACCGTCAAGTAGGTGACGATGTAGCGCCACCGGCCGAGGACGTGCTCGATGTACGGACCGAAGAGGTACAGCGCGTACATGTTCAACGCGACGTGCAGCAGGCCACCGTGCAGGAACGCCGCCGTCAGCAGGCGCCAGTACTCACCTTGGGCGACGCCGTGCAACTGGCCGTCGTAGAGGCCCAGGCCGAGCATCGCGCCCCAGTCGAAGAACCCGCTCGAGCGGGCGCCGCCCTGGGCCATCACGAGCAGCTGCACCGCGATGTTGATCGCGATGATGACCATCGTGACCGCGCCGACGTCGGTCGAGATCGCGCCGCCGGCGAGCGTACGCGGCTGGCGCACGGCCGCCGCACCCTGCTGGACGCACTCGGGACACTGGAAGCCGACGCTGGCCTCGCGCATGTCGTCAGGACAGATGTGGCGCAGGCAGCGTTGGCACTGGATGTAGGCCGGCCGATCGGGATGCCGGTAGCACGTGTACGGGCCGCCGGCGGCCGGGTCGGTCACCGTGCGATGGTGACCGACTCGATCACGACGGGCTCCGCGGGCCGATCGAAGCGATCCGTCGCGGTGGCCGCGATCGCGTCGATGACCTTGCGGCTCTCGGGATCGGCGACCTCGCCGAAGATCGAGTGCTTGCGGTTGAGCCAGTCGGTCGGAGTCACCGTGATGAAGAACTGCGAGCCGTTGGTGCCGGCTCCGTTCGGCTTCGTCCCGGCGTTCGCCATCGCGAGCAGGTACGGACGGTCGAACTTGAGCTCGGGGTGGAACTCGTCGTCGAACTCGAATCCGGGACCGCCGCGGCCGTCACCGAGCGGGTCGCCGCCCTGGATCATGAAGTTGGAGATCACCCGGTGGAACGTGAGTCCGTCGTAGAACGGCTTCGTGGAGACCTGATGGGTGGCGGGGTCCAGCCATTCCTTCGTGCCCTCGGCCAGTCCGACGAAGTTGGCGACCGTCTTGGGTGCCTGGTTCTCGAACAGTTCGACGACGATGTCTCCACGGTTGGTGTGGAGGGTCGCGGTGGTGGGCACTTCACGTCCTTTCAGGGGCTGCCTCCATCCTTGCACGTGGACCCCCAGCACCCGTGGTTACGGTAGGGGCATGTCGAGACTGGTGTTGTTCCTCATCGCCGCGGCGGTCGCCGTGGTGGTCGTCCGCAAGGCCACCGCCGACAAGGGCGGCACGTACGACCCGCGGCACGACCGGTGACCGTCGACCTCGCGACCGAGGGCGGCGTCACGACGCTGACCTTCGCGGCGCCTCCGGTGAACCTCTACGCACTCGAGCTGCACGACGAGTTCGACGCGGCCCTCGATCGGGTCGCGGCCGACCTGCCGCGCGTCCTGGTCGTGCGGGCCGAGGGCAGGATCGTCTCCGGCGGTGTCGACGTGGCCCAGTTCCACGCGCGCACGACCAAGGCGGACACCCGTGCGCTCTACGACCGGATGCTCGAGCTGCCGGAGCGCTTCGCCGCGCTCCCGGTGCCCACGGTGTTCGTCTCGCACGCGCTCACCCTCACGTGGGCGTTCGAGGTCGCGCTGGCGTGCGACCTGCTGCTCGCGTCGGAGCGCGCGAAGTTCGGCCTGGTCGAGCGCGTCATCGGACTGACCCCGACGATGGGCGGCACCCAGCGGTTCGCCGCGCGGGCCGGCGTCGCCCGGGCGAAGGAGTTCGTGTTCAGCGGCGCCCTGTACGACGCGGCGACCCTCGAGCGATGGAACGTCGTCAACCGCGTGTTCCCGGCGGAGTCACTCGACGCCGAGGTGGACGCCTTCGTCGCCGACCTCGCCGCGGGACCGACGCAGGCCTACGGGGCCGCGAAGGAGATCCTGCGCGAGTTCGAGGCGACCGGCGTCCCCGGCGCCGTCGCGCGCACCACCGCGATCGCCGCCGAGCTCTTCGACACCGAGGACCTCCGCCACGGCATGGAGTCCTTCCTCACCGACGGCCCCGGGAAGGCGACCTTCGTCGGCCGCTGACGACCCGTTGAGTGGCACTCAGCGGGACGGGGCGAGCTCCGGGTGCTCGGCGCGGGTGCGCACGGTGGCGCGGTGCTCGGCCCAGAAGGAGACGATCGGGATCGTGCCGCCGAGCAGCGTGACGATCGTGAAGCCCACGGGCCACTTCGCCTTGCGCGAGAGGATCGCGGCGCAGACGAGGAAGATCATGTACAGCCAGCCGTGGGCGACGCCCAGGTAGGTCGTGATGTTCTCGCCGAGGGTCTGCGGTCCCGAGCCGTCCTCGGCGAGGTACTTCAACGGGACGCCGACCAGGATCAGCACGATGAGCAGGACGCCCACGATCGTGGCCATGACGCGGTAACGGGTGAGGGCCGATTGCACCGCCTCAGGCTACCGAGCGCGGCCAAGCACCATCTCGCGGGCCATGCGCCACCACATGAACAGCGAGAACGCCGCGAAAACCCACCATTGCAGCCCGTATCCGAGGTTTCGCCCACCGGCGGTCCAGGACACGTCGGGCTCGGGCACGTCGGCCAGCTCGAGGCCTCCCGCGACGTCGGGGTCGGTCGCGATCGCGTAGCCCGACCACAGCGACGCGTAGCCGAGCTCGTTGAGCAGCGTGGGGATCCGCACCGCGCCGATCGTGCGGGCCTGCGGGTCCCATCCGGTCGTCGCGGAGTCGCCGGGCTGCAGGACGGCGTCGAACGACACCTCGCCCGCCGGCACGGCCGGGAACTGCGTGAGCGGTTTCGGCGCCCAGCCACGCACGACGAGCAGCTCGGCGTCCTCGGCGGTGACCGGAGCCACGAGCCACACGCCGTTCGTGCCGTCCGCGCGCGCCTTGTCGGTCACCCAGAGCTGCTCGTCGGCCGGCCGGAAGGTGCCGGTGACCGTGACGGATCGCTGGTCCTGATCGGTCGTGAACGGATCACCGGTCGCCCAGACGTCCTCCAGCGCGACGGCCGACGTGTTGCCGGACTCGACGCGCTCGTCCGCCTGCCGCTGGTCGTACACGCCCAACTGCCACGTACCCATGAAGAGGCAGAACGCGATCGCGGCGATCGCGAACAGGTGCAGGCCGATCAGCCGGGGACTGAACCAGTCCCGGACCCTCGGCCGCTCGGTCACGAGGTGAACGGCTTGAGGCCGGGGTAGAGCGGGAAGCGCTCGGCGAGCACGGTCGCGCGCTTGCGCAGTCCGTCGATGTCGACGTCGCCGGGCTGCAGGGCGCTCGCGATGATCTCGGCGACCTCGCGGAACTCGTCGGCGCCGAACCCACGCGTGGCCAGGGCCGGCGTGCCGATCCGCAGGCCCGACGTGACCATCGGCGGGCGCGGGTCGTTCGGGACCGCGTTGCGGTTCACCGTGATGCCGACGTCGTGCAACCGGTCCTCGGCCTGCTGGCCGTCGAGCTCGGAGTCGCGCAGGTCGACGAGCACGAGGTGCACGTCGGTGCCACCGCTGAGCACCTGGATGCCGGCGGCCTTCGCGTCGTCGGCCAGGAGCCGGTCGGCGAGGATCCGGGCGCCCTCGATCGTGCGCTGCTGACGCTCGGCGAACTCCGGCTCGAGCGCCATCTTGAAGGCGACGGCCTTCGCGGCGATGACGTGCTCGAGCGGGCCGCCCTGCTGGCCGGGGAACACGGCCGAGCGCATCTTCTTGGCGACGTCCTCGTCGTTCGTGAGGATCGCGCCACCACGCGGGCCGCCGAGCGTCTTGTGCGTCGTCGTGGTGACGATGTGGGCGTGCGGCAGCGGGCTCGGGTGCAGACCGGCCGCCACGAGACCGGCGAAGTGCGCCATGTCGACCCACAGGATCGCGCCGACCTCGTCCGCGATCGCGCGGAAGGCGGCGAAGTCGAGCTGGCGCGGGTACGCCGACCAGCCGGCGATGATGACGCGCGGCGAGTGCTCGATCGCGAGGGCGCGGACCTCGTCCATGTCGACCAGGCCGGTCGCGGGGACCACGTGGTACGCGATCGGGTTGTAGAGGCGGCCGGAGAAGTTGAGCTTCATGCCGTGCGTGAGGTGCCCGCCGTTGGCGAGGTCGAGGCCGAGGATCGTGTCGCCGGCCGTCGCGATCGCATGCAGGGCGGCGGCGTTGGCCGACGCGCCCGAGTGCGGCTGGACGTTGACGTACGCGGCGTCGAAGAGCTGCTTGAGCCGGTCGATCGCGAGCTGCTCGACCTGGTCGACGAACTCGCAGCCGCCGTAGTACCGCTTGCCCGGGTAGCCCTCGGCGTACTTGTTCGTCAGGACGCTGCCCTGCGCCTCGAGCGCGGCGACGGGCGCGAAGTTCTCCGACGCGATCATCTCGAGCGTCGTCTGCTGGCGGACCAGCTCGGCGTCGAGGAGCGCGGCGACGTCGGGATCGAAGTCGGCGAGGTGCTGGTCATGGCTCATGAGCGCAAGGATATCGCCCGGTGAAGCGGCCCAGACCGCCCGCCCGGGGCCGGGGTTAATAGAAATGCAACCTAGAAGCCGTGGCCGGGGGTCCATCCACGGCGATAGCGTGCACGGGAGTGTCCAGATGGTGGACACCGACAGGAGGAACGATGAATTCGATGCGGCGACGCGTCACCGCCCTGGCCACGGTCACCCTCGCCGGCAGCGTGCTGGCCGCGTGTGGTGCCGGCAACGACGGCGACGAGAGCGACGCGGGCCTGATCGTGGGGACCACCGACAAGGTGGTCTCGATCGATCCGGCCGGCTCGTACGACAACGGCTCCCTGGCCGTCCAGACGCAGGTCTACCAGTACCTGCTCAACTTCCCCGCCGGTAGCACCGATCTGACGCCCGATGCGGCCGAGAAGTGCGACTTCGAGGAGCCCACCGTCTACGTGTGCACCCTGAAGGACGGCCTGAAGTTCGCGAACGGTCACGAACTCACCGCCTCCGACGTCGCCTTCTCGTTCAAGCGCGTCGCCGCGATCAACGACCCGAAGGGTCCCGCCTCGCTGCTCGGCGCCATGAAGAGCGTCGAGGCGCGCGACGACAAGACCGTCGCGTTCACGCTCAACGCCGCGAACGACCAGACCTTCGCCCAGGTGCTCGTCACCTCGGCCGGTCCGATCGTCGACGAGGAGACCTACCCGGCCGACAAGGTGCTCGACGACGACGCGGTGGTCGAGGCCAACGGCTTCTCCGGCCCGTACACGCTCGGCGAGTACAAGAAGAACGAGCTGGCCGAGTTCAAGATCAACCCCGACTACGACGGCACGTACGGCAAGGCCAAGAGCGACGTCACGATGCGGTACTACGCCGACTCGAACAACCTCAAGCTCGACGTGGAGAAGGGTGACATCGACGTCGCGTACCGGTCGCTGACCCCGACCGACATCGACAGCCTCGGCAAGTCGGACAAGGTCACCGTCCACACCGGCCCCGGTGGCGAGCTGCGCTACATCGTCTTCAACCTCAAGACGATGCCCGGCGACGACGACAAGCAGAAGCAGGCCGTCCGCCAGGCAGCCGCGTACCTCGTGAACCGCGACGAGATCTCGACCGAGGTCTACAAGGGCACCTACACGCCCGCGTACTCGGCGGTGCCCGATGGCCAGGCCGGCGCGACGGAGGCGTTCAAGGACAAGTACGGCGACGCGCCCGACCAGGCCGCTGCCAAGAAGGTCCTCGACGACGCCGGCGTCTCGACGCCCGTCGAGCTCAACCTGCAGTGGAACCCCGACCACTACGGCGGCAGCTCCGACCAGGAGTACCAGGCGGTCAAGCGCCAGCTCGAGGACGGCGGCCTGTTCGCGGTCAAGCTGCAGTCGACGGAGTGGAACACCTACTCCGAGGAGCGCGTCAAGGACTCCTACCCGGCCTTCCAGCTGGGCTGGTTCCCGGACTTCCCGGACGCCGACAACTACGTGACGCCGTTCTTCGCGCCGAACAACTTCCTGCAGTCGCACTACGAGGACGACGCGATGACGAAGCTGCTCGACGCGCAGCGGGTCGACGCCGACAAGGCCTCGCGGGAGAAGACCCTCGGCGAGATCCAGGCCAAGGTCGCCGAGCAGGTCCCGATCCTGCCGCTGCTCACCGGCGCCCAGGTTGCGGTGGCCGGCAAGGACGTCAAGGGTGTGAGCGACACGCTCGATCCGTCGTTCAAGTTCCGTTTCACCTCGCTGTCGAAGTAACCCGTGGGGGCCGGTGCTCGGGCGCCGGCCCCTCGGCAGATTCCCCGGTGAAGTGGGGAGAACCCACTTCGCCGGGGATCTGTCATGAGCCCCAGGAGCATCCGTGACCACCGACGTCCTGGTCGCCGCCGAGGCGCCCACCCCCGAGCCGCAGTCCCGACGCGGCCGGCTCAGTCCCCTCACGCGCTACCTGCTCGTGCGGCTCGCGCTCGTGATCCCGATGCTGTGGGTGCTCGTCACCCTCGTCTTCTTCCTCATGCGGGTCATCGGTGACCCGATCACGGCGGCCCAGGGTGGCCGCCTCACCCCCGACCAGATCGCCGAGCGCAAGGCCGAGGCGGGTCTCGACCGCCCCATCCTCGTGCAGTACTTCGAGTACCTGGGCGACCTCCTGCACGGCGACTTCGGCCAGACGCTCACGGACAACCGCGACGTCACCGACATCCTCATCGTGAACGGCGCCGCCACCCTCGAGCTGTCCGTGTGGGCCCTGATCGTCGCGTTCTCCGTCGGCATCCCGCTCGGCCGCATCGCGGCCCGCCACCGCGACCGGATCGCCGACGTCCTGCTGCGCCTGTTCGCGATCGTCGTCTACGCGGCACCGGTGTTCTTCGTCGGCCTGCTGCTCAAGCTGGCCGTCGCCCCGTTCGGCTGGCCCACGTCGGGCCGGGCCTCGACCGCGACCGAGCTCGCGCTCGCCAACGTCGATCCGCAGACCAACATCATGATCGTCGACGCCATCTTGTGGGGCGATCCGGAGTACGTGTGGGACGTGCTGCAGCATGCCGTGCTGCCCGCCATCGCGCTGGGCCTGCTGACCGGAGGCATCTTCCTGCGGCTCGTGCGGGTCAACATGCTGCAGACGATGCGTGCCGACTACGTCACCGCCGCCCGCGCCCGCGGAGTCAGCGAGCGGCGGGTGGAGCGCAAACACGCGTTCCGCAACGCCCTCGTCCCCGTCGTGACCGTCATGGGCATGCAGATCGCACTGCTGCTCGCCGGCGCCGTCCTGACCGAGACGACGTTCGAGTGGAAGGGCATCGGCTACGAGCTCGCCCAGTACCTCATCCGGCGCGACTTCCTCGCCGTGCAGGGCATCGTCACCGCGATCGCGTTCGTCGTGTGCATCGCGAGCTTCCTGATCGATGCGATCGTCGCGCTCGTCGACCCGCGAGTGAGGTTCTGATGCGCTACCCCGGCAAGACCATCGTCGAGCAGTCCCACGGCCTGCAGCGGTTCATGCTGCTGCTCGGGGCCGGTCTCATCGCGTTCTTCCTCGTGCTCGCGGTGTTCGCGCCGTGGATCGCGCCGTACGACTTCGACCAGGTCAAGGACGCGAGCGGCACCCTGTTCGGCACGCAACAGCCGCCGAGCGCCGAGCACTGGTTCGGCACGACCGTCGGCGGCACGGACGTGCTGTCGCGCGTCGTCTACGGCGCCCGCACGGCAGTCGAGGTGATCGTGCTCGCCGTCATCCTGTCCAGCGTCATCGGCGTCCCGCTCGGGCTCGTGTCGGGCTACCTGGGCGGCTGGCTGGACAAGACGCTCGTCCTGGTCATGGACGCGCTGTACTCGTTCCCGTCGCTGCTGCTGGCGATCGTGGTCTCGATCGTCGTCGCCGGCGGCTCGAGTGGCGCGATCGGCGGCATCGCCTCGGCGGCCATCTCGATCACGGTGATCTTCATCCCGCAGTACTACCGCGTGATCCGCAACGCGACCGTCTCGGTGAAGACCGAGCCGTACGTCGATGCCGCGAAGGTCGTCGGCGTCCGCACGCCGCGGATCCTGTTCCGGCACATCCTGTCGAACGTCGCGCAGACGCTGCCGGTCATCGCGACGCTCAACGCCTCCGAGGCGATCCTCACGCTCGCCGCCCTGGGCTTCCTCGGCTTCGGCATCGAACCGTCCGCGGCGGCCGAGTGGGGCTACGACCTCAACAAGGCGCTGCCCGACGCCACGAACGGCATCTGGTGGACGGGCCTGTACCCCGGCATGGCGATCGTCCTCGTCGTGCTCGGCGTGACGCTGCTGGGCGAGAGCCTCAACGACATCACGAACCCGCTGCTGCGCACGCGCGCCGGTGACCGGAACGAGAGCGAGATCGAGATCGAGCTGGCCGACATCACGCCCGAGGTCGACGCGGTCGCGGACGCGGAGGTCACCGACGAGTCGCGTGACCGGCGCACGACGGCGGTGCTGTCCCTCGCAGACCTACGGGTGAGCTTCGGCACCGACGCGGGCCGGGTCGTCGCGGTCGACGGCGTCGGGTTCGACGTCGCCCCCGGCGAGGTCGTCGCGGTCGTGGGCGAGTCCGGCTCGGGCAAGTCGGTCACGTCGCGTGCTGTCCTGGGCCTGCTCCCGGCGTCGGCGCACGTCGGCGGCTCGGCCGTGCTGCGCACCGAGGGAGACGAGGACCGCGAGCTGATCGGCATGAGCCAGCAGCACCTGCGCCCGATCCGCGGCGACGAGGTGTCGATGGTCTTCCAGGAGCCGGGCACGGCGCTCGACCCGGTCCGCACGGTCGGCTGGCAGCTCGTGGAGGCGATCACCTCGCACCAGGACGTCTCGAAGTCCGAGGCCCGCGCCCGCGCGATCGAGCTGCTCGAGGCCGTGGGCCTGCCCGATCCGGAGAAGCGCGTCGACTACTACCCGCACCAGCTCTCGGGCGGCCAGAAGCAGCGCGTCGTCATCGCGATCGCGATCTCGTGCGATCCGGACGTGATCATCGCCGACGAGCCGACGACGGCGCTCGACGTCACGGTCCAGGCCGCGATCCTCGAGCTGCTGCTGAGTCTGCGCGACCGCTTCGGCACCGCGATCGTGCTGATCACCCACAACATGGGCGTCGTCGCCGACATCGCCGACCGCGTCGTCGTGATGTACCGCGGTCGCATCGTCGAGCAGGCGCCCGTCGACCAACTGTTCGCCGCGCCGGCCCACGCGTACACGAGCGCCCTGCTCGCCGCGGTGCCCCACCTCGGCCGCGTGGACGGGCCGGCACCGCTCGTCGACGCCGACGTGGTCATGGACCTCGACGACATCGTGGTCGAGTTCCCCGGCAGCTGGGGCGAGGCGACGTTCCGTGCCGTCGACCACGTGAGCCTGCAACTGCTCCGCGGCGAGGTCCTCGGCCTCGTCGGCGAGTCCGGCTCGGGCAAGTCCACCCTCGGCCGCACGGCCGTGGGCCTGCAGCAGCCGACGTCCGGCACGGTCCGGCTCGACGGCGAGGTGATCTCCGGCCTCAGCGACCGCGACCTGCGTCCGCTCCGCCGTCGATTCGGGTTCGTGTTCCAGGACCCTGCCGCCTCGCTCAACCCGCGGATGTCGATCGTGGACTGCATCGCCGAGCCGCTGCGCGTGCACACCGACCTGCGCGACGACGCGGTGCGCGCGAAGGTCGACTCCCTGCTCGACTCCGTCGAACTGCCGCGCGACTTCGCCGAGCGCTTCCCGCACGAGCTCTCGGGCGGTCAGCGGCAGCGGATCAGCCTGGCCCGCGCCCTCGCGCTCGATCCCGACGTGCTGATCGCCGACGAGCCCACCTCCGCCCTCGACGTCTCGGTCCAGGCGCGCGTGCTCGAGCTGTTCCTCGAACTGCAGCACCGGCTGCAGTTCGCGTGCCTGTTCATCACGCACGACCTCGCCGTCGTCGACACGCTCGCGAACCGCGTCGCGGTCATGCAGAACGGACGCCTCGTCGAGGTCGGCCCGCGCGAGCAGGTGCTGCGGCACCCGAGCGAGGACTACACGCGCAGCCTGATCGCCGCCGTCCCCGTCCCGGACCCCGCCGAGCAGCGCCGCCGGCGTGCCGAGCGAGGTGACCTGCTCACCGGCGCCTGAGCCGCTGGACTCGATCCGCGGCTCGGGCCCGGTGATCGAGTAGCGGCGGCGAGCGCAGCGAGCACGCCGCGTATCGAGATCACGTCCCGTCGCCTCACCGACAACAGGCGGCCGGGAGCCCGGCCCTGGGAGAGCCTCGTCCAGCGAGGAGCCGATCATGGCCGAGTCCACGAAGCGCACGACGAAGAAGACCGCCGCGCGGCGATCCACCAAGGCCGAGGCGGCCCGCCCGGTCAACGCCGATCTCGACAACGCCCTGTTCCCGCCCCGGCTCGACCTGCTCGCGTTGCCGGAGGCACTCATGGAGGGCGCCGGCCCGAGCTACGGCGACATGCTCGAGTCGATCTGCGGCGTCGTCGACGACAGTCAGGAGGTCGAACTCTACAACGGGACGCTCGGCGTCACCGCGACGTTCGTCGCCGCCCACCAGAAGCCCGTCGCGCAGGTGCAGTGGAACAGCAACCTCGCGAGCGTCTTCACGAATCCGGGCAACGTCAACGGCGTGCGCTGGGGCAGCGGCACGATGATCGGGCCGGATCTGTTCCTGACCTGCGGCCACCTGTTCGATCCTGACCCCAACGGCTGGACGATTCCCCGCCAGAACGGCACCTCGACGCCGATCACGCCGCAGCAGGTCGCGACGAACATGCGCCTGAACTTCCTGTTCCAGCTCGACGAGAACGGCGTCCAGCGGCCCGAGGTCAGCTTCCCGATCACCCAGCTGATCGAGTACCGGCTCGGCGGTCTGGACATGGCGCTGTGTCGCATCGGCGGCAACCCGGGCACGACGTTCGGCTGGAGCGAGTTCGCCACCACGAACGCTGCGGTCGGCGACATGCTGGCGATCATCGGGCATCCACTCGGCCAGCCGAAGCGCATCGAGGCGGGGCCCTGCACGGAGCTCACCGGCTCGGTCATCCGCTACAACGACATCGACACGCTCGGCGGCAACTCCGGTTCGGGCATCCTGCACGGACCCACGGGGCGCGTCGTCGGCGTCCACACGAACGGCGGCTGCAACGCACAGGGCACGGGGAGCAACTCGGGCGTCGCGATCGCGGCGATCGTGGCGGCGTCGCCGACGTTGCAGGCGACCACGCCGAGCTCGCAGACGGCCAAGGGCGAGGACCTCGTGCTGACCACGAGCCTGGCCAAGGACATCTTCCAGACGACCCGGTCCACGGACGTCGTCGCCACGATCCGCTCCTTCGACACCGCGGTGGCGGCCGACTTCGCGACGACCCTCGCGAGCGACTTCGGCACGACCCGGCTGAGGGACACGGCGACCGCGTTCCTGGCCGACAACCCGATCGGCACGGGGTTCGGCGACGACGATCCCGTCAACACCCTGCGCGAGGGTGTCGTCGACCCGGGCGACTTCGACCCGGTCGGACCGATCGCGGCGGGCGGGCGCCTGCAGACGTTCGTCCAGGCGACCCAGTTCCGCAACGTCGGGCAGGAGGTCGTCGAGACGCCGGCCGAGGAGGCACTGGCCGAGCTGGACGCCGCGATCGTCGCGCAGGAGGCCGTCCTGGAGTCGATGCACGCGGCCCGCGCGGGCCTGGCCGAGCAGATCGGCCAGCCGTGATCGGGATCGTCTCCCACGAGGGCGACGTGCACGCCACGTACGTGCGCGCCGCCCTGGAGCGCCTCGGTGCCGATCATGTCCTGATCGACACCGGGGCGGTCCCCGGGAGCCTCGCGCTGACGTCTCACCAGGACGCCGACGGGTGGCGGGCATCGTGGGGCGACCTCGTCCCGGACCTCGCCGACCTGCGGGCGATGTGGTGGCGACGGCCGCAGCCGTTCACGCTCGCCGACCGGGTGACGCATCCGGAGGACCGGCGCTTCGCGGTGGGCGAGTGCGCCGCCATGGTCTCCGGGCTGTGGTCGTGCCTCGACGCGACGTGGGTCAACAATCCCGATCGCGACGCCGCCGCCTCCCGCAAGATGCGGCAGCTGCAGATCGCCGCGGGACTGGGCCTGCGGGTGCCACGGACGCTCATGACGTCGAGTCCCGACGCGGCGCGCGAGTTCCTGGCCGCCGAGCCCGGACGCGTCGTGTTCAAGCCCTTCGGCGGGACGCCCGACACCTGGCGTGAGACGCGGATCGTGCGCGACGACGAGCGGGACCTGCTCGACCGGGTCGCGCTGGCGCCGGTGATCTTCCAGGAGGCGATCGAGGGCGGCACGGACGTGCGGGTCACGATCGTGGGCGACCGGCTCTTCCCCGCGGTCATCACGGCTCGCGGCGAGGAGTACGCGTTCGACTTCCGCATCGACGCGGCGGCGCCGATCGAGGAGCACGTGCTGCCGGCCGACGTCGAGTCACGCCTGCGCGACCTCATGCGGGTGCTGGGACTGCACTACGGCGCGGTGGACCTGCGGATCGATCCCGCGGGCGAGCACGTGTTCCTCGAGATCAACCCGGCGGGCCAGTGGCTCTTCGTCGAGATCGCGACGGGCCAGCCCATCACCGAGGAGCTCGCGCGTCTGTTGCGGGACCTGGACGCTCAGTCCTGCCAGGCCGCGACCTGGGCCCGGCGCTCGAGGCCGAGCTTCGCCAACACCGCGGAGACGTAGTTCTTGACCGTCTTCTCCGAGAGCACGAGCTCCTCCGCGATCTCGCGGTTCGACAGACCCAGGCGCAGCTGGTCGAAGACGCGGCGCTCCTGGGTCGTGAGCTCGCCGAGCGGGTCCGGCGCGTCCTGCCGGCGCAGTCGTTCGAGCACCGCGTGGGTGACCGCCGGGTCGAGCAGCGACTGGCCGGCGGCGACGCGCTGGACGGCGTCGACGAGGTCGTTGCCACGCACCTGCTTGAGCAGGAACCCGGACGCGCCCGCCCGGATCGCGGTGAACAGCGCCTCGTCGTCCTCGAAGGACGTCAGGATCAGCACCGACGTGCCGGGGACCCTCGTGCGCACCCACCGGCACAGCTCGATCCCGGAACCGTCGGGGAGCCGCGCGTCCAGCACGGCGACGTCGGGCTTGAGCCGGCCGATCTCGAAGGCGGCCTCGCGCACCCCGCTGGCCTGACCCACGACGGTGATGCGGCCGGAGTCCTCGAGCAGGTCCGCCACCCCGCGTCGCACGACCTCGTGGTCGTCGAGCAGGAAGACGCGGATGGGATCGGCCACGAACCCCACCCTACGAGGCTCGGGGCGCAAACTCAGTCGATCGCGAGCGGCACGCGCCACGCGAGCCGCGTGCCCGCGCCCTCGGCACCCGGCCCGATCACGAGCAGCCCGCCGCCCCGCTCGGCGCGGTCGCGCAGATTCGCCAGCCCGCTCGCGGGCTCGCGATCGCCCATCCCGATCCCGTCGTCCTCGACCACGATCTCGAAGCCGCCGTCGTCGATCGTGATCCGGATGTCGACCCGGCCCGCGCGGGCATGGCGCGCGATGTTCGCGAGGGCCTCGTTGATCACGGCGTTCGCGTCGACGCGCAGGTCGGTGTCGAGGCGGTCGACGTCGCCGTCGATCTCGACCGACGGCACGAACCCGAGCGGGGCGGCGGCGGCGGTGATGAGCCTCGCGAGCCGGTTCCGGTCCGTCGAGCCCTCCATCGCGAGGGAGAAGATCGCGCCCCGCAGGTAGGCGATCGCACTGTCGATGTCGTCCACGGCCCGGGCGGCGCGGCCGGCCCACGGCTCGTCGACGTGCCGCGCGACCCGGTCGACCGTCAGCCCGACCGCGAACAGGCGGCCGATGACGAGGTCGTGCAGGTCCCGCGCGATCCGGTTGCGGTCCTCGGTGACCGCTGCCGACGCGAGCTCGGCGCGCGTGCGCTGGACCTCGTCGTACAGCCGCGCGTTCGCGATCGCCGTGCCCGCGAGCGAGGCCAGACCCGTGACCAGTCGCACGTCGAGGTCCGTGAAGCCGCCGTCCTTCTCGGTCAGGTAGAGGTCGCCGAACACGGCGCCGTCCACGACCACCGGCACCCCGAGGAAGGCGTGCATCGGCGGGTGGTTCGGGGGAAACCCCACCGACGACGGATGGTCGGAGACCTCGTCGAGGCGTAGGGCCCGGCCGTCGCGGAGCACGGCACCGAGGACGCCGCGGCCCTCCGGCAGCTCACCGATGCGCGCCGCGGTCGCCTCGTCGATCCCGGAGGTGATGAAGGCGACGAGCCCGCCGTCCGGATCGGGGCCGAGGACGCCCAGTGCCGCGTACTTCGCGCCGGTGAGCTCGCGGGCCGCCTCGGCGATCCGTTCGAGCTTCTGCCGGTGGTCCAGTCCCGAGGTGACCGTGACGGCCGCCTCCACGACGCTCTCCCACAGCTCCTGCTCGATGGCCATGGCCTCACGGTACCCACGGTCCCGGGTCGAAGGTCCCGAAGAGTCAGGCGGTTCGGCACTGTCGCGGAACCGTCCGCAGGACGAGGCTGGAGATGTCAGCGAGGGAAGGAAGATCGATGAGCGCCAACCGGATCGTCGTCGGGGTCGATGAGTCGCCCGCCGGAGCCGCAGCCCTGCGATGGGCGGCCCGCGAGGCCGAGCTGCACGGCGCCGAGCTGAGGATCGTGCACGTCTGGCAGATCGACGCGGCGATCGCGATGGCCGGCGGCAGCGAGATCCCCTGGCTGGCGGTCGAGTCCGATGCCCGGTCCCAGGCCGCCCGGTGGGTGTCCGACACGATCGGGGCCGAGGACTCCACCGGCGCGCTGCGCAGGATCGACGTCGTCCAGGGCGCACCCGGACCCACCCTCGTCGAGTCCTCCCGCGACGCCGCGATGCTCGTCGTCGGCACCCGCGTCCACACGGGACTGAGTCGCGTCCTGTTCGGCTCCGTGAGCCACTACTGCCTCACGCACGCCGCCTGCGCCGTCGTCGCCGTTCCCTCCTCCCTCGAATCCGAGCAGCTCACCGTGGAGTCGGCCGGCGAGCTCGTCACGACGTAACGGCGTCGCGAAGAACCCGTGGCTCACGTGAAGTTCGCACCTTTCCTCTGAGTCACGTCCGCAGCGGGACCTCCTCACCCCCCGGAGGTCCCGCTGCATCCCCCCGGTCCCGGCGGCACCCCCATGCCGCCGGGGCTACGGTGGTCCGCATGATCGACGTGGTCCGCGGACGGGCGGCCGAGATGCTGTTCGCCCGGGTCGCCGGCCCGGAGGGACCCCGGCGACGCGAGCGCATCCACGACACGCCTGGACCGCGGCGGTTCGCCCCCGGCGACCCGGTCTGGCGCGTGCACGCCGACGCCGCGATGTTCGTCGGCGGGATCCGCGCCCTGCTCCTGCAGTCGCTGCACCCCCTCGCGATGGCGGGCGTCGACCAGCACTCCGGCTTCCGCGGTGATCCGTGGGGCCGGCTGCAACGCACGAGCGGCTTCATCGCCGAGACCACCTTCGCCACGACCGACCATGCCGACCGGGCGATCGGCGCCGTGCGGCGGATCCACGACCGGGTCGCCGGGACGACGCCGGACGGTCGCCCGTACACCGCCTCCGACCCGCGCCTGCTCACGTGGGTGCACGTCGCCGAGGTGGACTCGTTCCTGCGGGCCCACGACCGCTACGGCGCGCAACCACTGACCGGTCCCGAGCGTGACCTCTACGTCGCGCAGGCGGGCGTCACGGCTCGCCTGCTCGGCGCCGAGGACGTCCCCACGTCGGTTGCCGAACTCAGGGACACACTGGCCTCGTTCCGGCCCGAGCTCGAGTCCACTCCCGCGGCGCGCGCCGCCGCCCGGTTCCTGCTGGTCCACCCACCCGTGCCGCTGCCGCTGCGCGCGCCGTACGGCCTCCTCGCCGCAGCGGCCGTCGGACTGCTGCCGCGCTGGGCCCGGCGGCCGCTGCGACTGCCGTGGCTCCCGGTGACCGAGGCGACCGCGGTCCGCGCCGGCGGCCTCGTCGTGACCCGGGCGATCGGTTGGGCGATGGCGGCGCCGAACGCCTGAGCCGATCGCGCTCGGCGTGAGGTTCGGGCCGGGTCGCGACACAATGGGAGACGACCCACCCCAGATCCAGGAGTTGACCCTCGTGAAGAAGCTTGCCCTGTTGGCGGCCGTCGCCGTCGGATACGTCCTCGGGACCCGCGCCGGACGGGCGCGCTACGAGCAGATGAAGAGCCAGGCCGAGCGAGTCTGGAGGACCGAGCCGGTCCAGTCCACGGTCGAGAAGGCGCAGGAGACCGCGAAGCACGCCGCGGCCGACGTGGGTCACAAGGTCGCCGAGACCGCCAAGGACGTCACGAGCGTCGTGACCGAGAAGGTCAAGACGGCGGCCGACTTCGCCTCCGACCCCGACGACGTGTCGTCCGACGCCGACGCCGTCGTGGCGAACACGATCCGCACGACGGCCGACGATGTCGCGGCCGATGCCGATGCCGCCGCGGCGGCCGCCGACGCCGAGGCCGCCTTCGGCGGCGACGAGAACGTGGCCGACCAGTACGCCGCCACCGCCAACGAGCTGTCCACGCAGGCCGATGACCTGCGCGAGGCCGCGGACACGCTGTCCGACAAGGCGGACGCCGAGGCCGCGTTCGGGGAGTCCGACGAGGACGACCGCAACTGATGCGGCTGCGGATCTTCACCGAGCCGCAGCAAGGCGCCTCCTACGACGACCTGTTGGCCGTCGCGAGCGAGGCCGAGCGGCTCGGCTTCGACGCGTTCTTCCGCTCGGACCACTACCTCTCGATGGGCGGTCCGGGCCTGCCCGGCCCGACCGATGCGTGGACCACGCTCGCCGGGCTCGCCCGCGACACCCGCACGATCCGGCTCGGCACCCTCGTGACGAGTGCGACGTTCCGGCTGCCCGGACCGCTCGCGATCACGGTCGCCGGGGTCGACCAGATGAGCGGCGGACGCGTCGAGCTCGGACTCGGCGCCGGCTGGTTCGACGCCGAGCACCGTGCGTACGCGATCCCGTTCCCCCCGACGCCCGAGCGCTTCGACCGACTCGAGGAGCAGCTCGAGATCATCACGGGGCTGTGGGAGGACACGACGGGCTCGTACTCGTTCGAGGGCCAGCACTACACGGTGCAGGATTCGCCTGCGCTGCCGAAGCCCGCGCAGCAGAAGGTGCCCGTCATCATCGGCGGCAAGGGCAGGCGGCGCACGCCGCAGCTCGCGGCCCGGTTCGCCGACGAGTTCAACGTGCCGTTCGAGGACACCACGTTCACCCGCGCGCAGTTCGGCCGCGTTCGCACGGCCTGCGAGAAGGCTCAGCGCGACCCCGACGAGCTCGTGTACTCGAACGCCCTCGTGCTGTGCGCGGGATCGGACGAGGCCGAGATCGCGCGTCGGGCCGCGGCGATCGGTCGTGAGGTCCCCGAGCTGCGCCAGAACGGCCTGGCCGGGACGCCCGCCGAGATCCTCGACCGGCTCGACGCCTACGCGCAGGCCGGCACGCAGGCCGTCTACCTGCAGGTGCTCGACCTGGCCGATCTCGACCACGTGCGGCTCGTCGCGGAGGAGATCCTGCCGCACCTGTGAGGCCAAACGCGCGCCGCGCTCCTCGCTCAGGACCGGCGGCGGCGCGCGGCCAACAGGCCCAGGCCCGCGACGATCGCGACGAAGGCCCCGAGCAGTGTCGGCGCGTCCACCGGCGAGCCCGTGCCGGACAGACCGGAGTCGTCGGTCGCCGGCAGCGCGTCGAACCGGTTCGTCACCCTGATCGTGACCGCCGCCGCGTCCTCGACCGGCACGGTCACGGTCGCGGGGGCGACCGTCACGTCATCGGCGCCACCGTCGTCGGTCTCGACGAGCGAGCAGCGCGCGCCGACCGGCAGCCGGCCGTACTGGGCCGTGAGGTGGTCGGGCCGACGCAGCGTCCGGTCGGCCCCGCCGGGGATCTCGATCGGGACGGCCACGCCGTCGACCTGCCGCGTGCAGGCGAGCGTGACGGTGAACCGACTGCCGCCGAGCTCGTCGGCGCCCCCACCGGTGATCCGCTTCGCCACCGTGATCGCGCCGACGTCGAACGTGTTCGTGACCGTCACCGTCGCGGCGGCCTCGCCGCCGGCCGTCACGTCGACCCCCTCGGCGGGCATGACCTGCGACGAGGTCGCGCCACCGGTCCTGGGCTCCGTGACGTCGCAGTGCGCGCCGACGGGCAGCGTGTCCACCGTCCACGTCGGATCGGCGGCGCTGATCTCGTGCGTGCCGTCGTAGACGATCTGGGGGTCCGCGCCAGCGAACGTGCACTCCAGCCGGACCTCGAAGGTGCTGTCGCCCCACAGTTCGGCCCCGGCGCCCGCGACCTGCTTCGTCACCGTGACGGCCCCGAGCGCGTACGTGTTCGTGAAGTGGGCCACGACGACGTCCGCCTCACCTCCGTCCAGCACGAACTCGCCCGACGAGGTGTCGGTCGCGTCGTCGGGGGTCGCGTCGTCGCCGTCCCGGGTCACCTCGACCGCGGAGCTCGCGGCGCCCGCCGGGTCGGTCTCGGTGACGGTGCAGGTCGCGCCCACCGGCAGACCCGTGAACACCTTCGTCTCGTCCTGGTGCAGCGAGAACTCCCGGTCGGCCTCGGGCACGACCTCCTCGCCGAGGAACGTGCAGCCGGCCTCGAACCCGAACTCGTCGGTGTAGGTGATCGGATCGCCGTCCTGGTCGGTCGCCCCGCTCACCGACTTGCTGACGGTGAAGCCCGTCGCGTCGTACCGGTTGGTGACGGTGATGTCCGCGCTCGGCGGCACGCCCGAGCCCGGCACGAAGACTGGGATCGTCACCGTCTCGCCGAGGTCGACGTCCGTCGCACCCGACGCGTCCTCACTCGTGACCCGGCACGTCGAGCCCTCGGGGATCGGCGCCACGATCTGCTCCTCGCCGTCCCCGGGCAGCACGACCGTGCCGCCGTCGGGCAGGGTCACCGGAAGTCCGGCCCGCTCGCACTCGACGTGCACCGTGAACTCGTCCGGCGCGAAGGCGGCCGCGTCGCCGGTGACCTCCTTCGACAGGACGATCCACCCGGGCGTGAAGATGTTGATCGCGCGGATCGCGACCGGGCCCGCATCGGAGTCACCCACCACGACCGTGCTGGGCACCATCGTCGAGTAGATCGGCTCGGGTGACGCCGCCGTCTCGGTGGCGACGCACGTCGAGCCCGTGGGCAGGCCGTACCACGTGACCGTGGTGGAGTCGCCGGCCGCGTAGTCGATCGTCCTCTCGTCGTCGCCGGGGATCTCGACGTCGACCTCCTCGCCGTCGACCTCACGCGTGCAGGCGAGCGAGAAGCTGAAGCTGCCGCTCTGCTCGATGTTCTCGAGGTCGGCATCGCTGCCGTACAGCTCCTTCGTGAGGGAGACCGAGCCGACGGTGAAGGTGTTCGTGACGGTCACCAGGGCCGGATCGGCGGGGTCGTCGCCCACCGTGAACGTGCCGTCCGTGATCGTCACGTCGGTGGCGCCGCTGTCCTGCGGCTCGGTGACGGTGCACGTCGCCCCGGTCGGCAGGTCCTCCACCGTCCACGTGAGATCGTCCGGCGGGGTCAGCTCGTGCGTGGCGTCGTAGACCGTCGTCGGCACGGCGCCGTCGAGGGTGCACACGAGCCGGACGGTGAACGGCCCGTCACCCCACGCGTCCGCTCCGTCGCCCGTGACGTCCTTCGTCACGGTCACGGCACCGGTCGTGTAGTGGTTGGTGACCGCGACCGCGTTGACGTGGGTCTGGCCATCGTCGGCACCGAGGGTGAACTCGGCCGACCGGCTCGTGGTCGGGTCGGCCGCCTGGCCGTCCTCGGTGACGACGATCGTGGACGAGGCCGAGCCGCCCGTGCCGGTCTCGGTGACCGTGCAGTCGGACCCGGCCGGCAGATCGGCGAAGACCTTCTCGTCACCGTCCGCGAGGGTGAACGTCCGGTCCGCCGCCGGCACCGCCTCCTGTCCTTGGAACGTGCAGGACGCCGTGAAGTCGTACGTGCGGTCGTACGCGATCGCGTTGCCGTCCTGGTCGAGGGCCCCGCCGGCGTCGACGGTCTTCGACACGTCGAACCCGGCGACCCGGTACGTGTTGGCCGCGGTGATCTGCTCGAGCTCCACGGCGTCGGGGAACGCCGGGTCGTACACGTCGTCGCGGCCGGACTCGTCGTTCAGCGCCGTGATCTCGCCCGAGGTCCCGCCGACGCCCGCCGGGTCGTACGTCACCGTCGCGCCCTGCGCAACCGGTTCCTCGGTGAGCGTGCAATCGGCGTACAGCGGCAGGTTGACGTTCCCGCCGGAGTTGTAGGTGACGATCGTGCCGTCCGCCTGGAGGGTCACGAGACTCGCGTCGGCACCGGTGGAGTCGAGCAGCTCGACGTCCTCGCCGCCGGACGTGCAGGCCAGCCGGAACGTGTAGGACGACGCGAGGTCGATCCCCGCGAAGTCCGGGGCATCGACGATCTTGCGCAGCGACAGCTTGCCGGTCGCGGTCGCGACGCCGACGCGGGTCGGCTCGACGACCGGCGTCACGACCGGGGACTGCCCGGCGCCGGGGACTCCCTGGGTTCCCGAGGCGATCGAGTTCCAGGCGATCGGCAGCTCCGAGTCGACGCCGGACGGGGTCGTCCATGCCGTCCGGGTCTGCATCGTCAGGTGGATCGTCGACCCGGGCGCGAGGCCCTCGTCCGGCTCGTCGTACGTGATGACGAACTTGATGGCGACCGCATCGGCGATCTCGGCCTCCGTCGAAGCAGCCGTGACCGGAGTCCACGTCCGCGAGGTCACGTCGCCGTAGCACGGGTCGCCGGTCGCGATCCCGCCCGGCGTGGTCTCGTTGAGGATGTCCTGCGCATTGCACGCACTCGACGGCACCGTCGTCGTGTAGAACCACTGCACGCTCTTGGACAGGTTGTCCACGGCGCCGAGGTTGTTCGTCGGATTGCCGACGAGGGTCGTCGCCCACTGCGAGCCGCGGTCGCTGCCCGTGATCACGCCGACGTCCCCGGGACGCGGCAGGGTGTCGATGCCGGCGATGACGTGCGTCGGGACGTTGCCGACGTTGCGGGCCGTGTACTGCCAGCGCTCGAGGCCACCCGGACGGGTGATCGGCACGCACGGCGTGCGGTAGTAGTCGTTCACCGCGTTGGGCTCGTCGCACACCGACGGCGGGTTGCCGCCCGTGGCGAGGATGCCGAGGTCGTCGTAGTGCGGGTCACCGGGCGCGGCGCCGGGGACGCCGGCTCCCTCGCCCCGGACCGACTTCACGACCGTGATCGGGCTGGCCGGCAGGGCGATCACGTGGGTGAGGGCACGGCACAGACCCACGTTCTCGGTGGTCGAGTCCTGCGTCAGGTCGCGCGTGAAGTGGCACTCGTCGAACGGTCGGTCCGATCGCGCGGTGGTCGCGTTGAGGGTGATGGTGCCCTGGGGCAGGCCGTCCCGGAACTGCAGCGGCGCGTCGAGCCGCAGCACGTCCCCGGGCTCGAGGACGAAGCCGTCCGGCACCGTGATGGACATCCGGCCGGTCTGCTCGTCGAGGCTCGCGGTGAACCCGGCCGTGGACTTCGGCGTGCCGTCGGCGGCGGTCAGGGTGAATTCGTGGTCGGGCGCCGGTTCGCCGCCGGCGTCGCGCGGCTCGACGAGGTACGACCCCTCGGCATCGCGCTGGATCTGGTCGACGAGCGTCAGGCCCGTCATCGGCCAGTCGCCGGAGTTGGTGAAGGTCAGCACGTAGGGGATCCGCTGGCCCGGTGCATACGAGGGCGGGCTGGTCGCACTGCCGTTGCCGGGCGCCTTCGTCACCGTGATCTCGTTGCGCAGGTGACGCAGCAGGGTCGTCGCGTCGTCCTCGTCATCGGCCGACCACACCGGACCGTCCGGAGAGGTCAACCACGTGCCCTCGCTGTGGACGTCGAGCCGGTCGCTCGTGACGCCGCGCTCGGTCTCGCCCGGCGCGGGAGCGAAGTCCGGACGGTCGGACGGCACCGGAGTCGTCGTGTTCCCGCTCGTTCCGTAGCGCAGCGTCGCACGACGGGTGGCGTCGAAGGGGATGCTCAGACGCGGGTTGATCGGCTGCTCCCACTGCGAGCCGTCGGCGTTGCGGGCGCTGATCCGCAGACCCTGCACGTCCGCTGGCGCAACGCCCCCCGGGAGGCTGGGCGTGATCGCACCGTTCGCCGCCGACGGCGTCCAGACGCCCTCGACCCAGCAGTCGTCGAGGGTCGTCGAGCCGTCGCACAGGGCCACCAGCGTGCCGCCCTGCAGCTCGTAGTCCACGCCGACGAGGGCGTCGACCTTCAGCTGGCGGATGGGCGCGGCGAGCGTGACCGGCTGGAACGCGGTGAAGCCGAAGGCGTTCCAGAAGGTCGCGGTGGTGTCGGTGAGGCTCAGTTCCGTCGTGCGCACCGTGCCGGTCGGCTGGCCCTCGAGGGTGACGACGTACGCGTTGGACTCGTTCTCGTACCGCGAGTCCGGATCGATCGTCTTGGTCGCGTCCACGCCGTACGTGGGCTCGACGAGGGTGAACGAGTCGTCCGCGGTGGCATCGGCCTCGTCGGCGGCGTTCGACGCCTCGGCCAGGGCGACGTTCGTGATCGGCGTCGTCGTCGCGACCGGCGCCGCGCCCGTGACCCGGTTCTCCTCACGCAGTTGGAACGTCAGCTCCACGGTCGTCGACGCGCCGGAGTCGACATGGCCACGGTGCTCAACGACGACGTGGGTCACGTCGGCGAGGTCGCCCGGATCGAGCGCCTGCGCCTCGTCGATCGAGTACGGCTGGGGAGTCGCCGACCAGTCCCGGAAGAGCAGCACCTGCGAGCTGGTCGCGCCGGCCGGCACGGTGATCGGGCCGATCGCGTACAGGTTCAACGTCTCGAACGGCTCGGTCTGCGTCGCCGGATCGGCGTTGGCGTCGGTGAGCCGCAGCAGGTCGAGCTTGGCGACGCTCTCGTTCGTGGCGGTGAGCGTGCCGGTGAGCAGGGGGTAGTCCTCCTGCGGCGTCGTGTCCGGCGGGACCGGCAGGCTGGCCTGGTCGAACACCTTGGTCGAGGAGACGTCGACCGGCTGCTCGACGATCAGGATGTCCGCGTCGTCGGTGGCCGTGCGCGTGTCGGCACCGTCGGTGAGCGTCCCCTGGACGGTGTTGCGGACGAGGCCCGGCTGACCCGTGTTGTACCCGTAGTCGTGCTGGTCGCCGAGCACGGGAGCCGCCGGGTCGGAGCGCAGGGTGTACCGGATCTCGAAGGTGAGGTCCAGCGGCCGGGTGTTCCCCGCCGTCCGGGCCACTCCGGTCCCGACCTGCGGATCAGAGGCGCTCGTGATCCGCGCGGCGCGGGTCGGGCTCTCCTCGTACGTGACGCGGACGCCGAGGGCGTCCTCACGCTCCGTGCCGGACAGCTCGTACCCGGCGAACAGGCCGTCGCACGCCGCCGCGGTGGGGCAGGCCTCGGCCGTCACGTCCGTCCAGCCCTGGCCGTCGAGATACAGCTCGACGGACGTGATCGCGTCGAAGGTCATGGAGGGATCGGTCTGGGCCGTGATCGGTTCGATCCGGACGAGGTCGAACGCGTCGAAGACCGAGCCGGCGACGTCCGCGGGCGCCGTGGCGGGGTCGGTGATCGTGTAGGTGTCGGCGGGCAGCGCCTGGGTGCCCCACAGGATCCGGGCCGTCCGCTGCTGCTCGGTGAGCGCCACGACGGTGGCTCCGGTCTGCTCCGGGCTGCCGTCGACGAGCCATCCCTTGTCGATCGTGTCGACGCCGTCACCGTCGGGCACGGGGTTGACGATCACGTCGTCGGTGTCCGTGGCGTTGGCCGTGGGATCGACGGCGTCGGGGTTGTGCACCTCGCTGCCGGCCTCGTTGTCGATCGTGATCGGGTCGCCGTCCGGGTCCGGCGTCGCCGGGCCGGTGCCGTCGCGCAGCTCGTCGCGCAGGTCCACGTTCATGTACGTGATGACGTTGAAGCCCGGCGGCAGCAGCTCGCCCGGCTTGGGCGTGAAGGTGTAGCGGATGCCCTGGATCTGGTCCTGCTCATCGGCGGTCGGGGTGTACGTCCACGTCGCGGGGCCCTCGATCGGCCCGGCCAGCGGCACCCACTGCGTGCCGTCCCAGTACTCGACCGTCATGTCGGCGTTCGCGGGGACGTCGGTCGGGCCGAAGGACGTCACGTCGAAGTGGTTCCAGAAGTCACTCGGCGTCCCGGACGGACTCGGCGGGTCGACGATCTGCAGGTACTCCGAGCCGATGGTCGAGGCGTCGTCGCCCTCGTCGTTGACCGCGCCGGTGATGCTCACCGTCGTACCCGCGCCGGGAACACCGGGCAGGGACCCCGCGCCGATGTTCTTGTCGACGGTCGTCGAGATCCGGACCGGGTTGCGGGTCAGGTCGGCGTCGTCGGTCTCGACCGTGCTCTGCTCGCCGTTGGCGTCCGTCGTCTGGGCCGAGGCCGTGTTCGTCGTGGTGACGGGCTCGTCGGCCGGGATGGGGTCGGCGGTCACGTCGAACGGCAGTTCGGCGTAGGCGTTCGCCTCGATGGGTCCGGTGAAGGTGATCGTCCAGCCGGTGACGCGGTGGCCTTCGGTCGGGTCCGGAATCGTGTCGGGCGTCGTCGAGGTCTTCGGGTCCTCGGTGAAACCGTCCTCGTACGTGTACTGGATCGACACGCCCGTGGCGTTGAGCGGCCACGCGACCCCGTCGGTGAAGCCGTCGAACGTGATGCCCTGCTCGACGAAGTCCGGCGTTCCCGCGGCCGGGTCGCTGACGACCATCTCGGTGACGGCCGTGCCGCCGTTCGTCGCCCGGAGCCCCGCCGTCGTGGACTCGCCCGGTGTCAGGGCGGCCGTCTCGTACGTCTTCTCGATGCCCACCTCGACCGGCGTGTGCTCGATCACGATCGAGTCGTCGTCGGTCACGACCGCGGAGGTGTCGTCGCCGAGCGCCACCTGCGACGACGCCGTGTTCGACACCGTGACGCTGTCGCCGCTCGGGATGTCGGTGACGGTGTCGCGGGTCTGCGTCGACAGCTCGATCGCGGCATCGCCGTCCGCGGGTGTGATCGGCACCTGTCCGCCGTCGGCCGAGAAGGTGAACCGCAGGCCGTGCACGTCCGCGTAGTCGACGCCGGCGAGCAGGTCGTTCGGGTCGGCCGGGATCGGGGTCGTCGGGGTCCCGGTGTGCCACACGCCGTCGGCGTCCTGCCAGTCGACCTGGACCGTGTCGGCTCCGGCCGGTGGCGTCAGGGACGTGATGCCGGTGAACTCGAGGTACTCGAACGGGTCGGCCGTGCCGTCGGCCGGATCCTGGACCACCACCTCGTCCACGGCCGTGTTCGAGGTGTTGCCACCTCCGAGCGTGATGTCGACGTCCTGCCCGGCGACGGCCGGGATCGTGCCGTCGGGCGAGATGGCCTTGGTGATGGTGGACGCGAGGTCGGTCGGCACCTCGATCGTCACCTCGGCGTCGTTGGTCTTCGTCGTGGCGTTGTCGGCCGTGACGGTCGCGGTGTTGGTGATCGTGCCGTTGTTCTCGGCCGTCGCGTCGGCGGGGACGAGGACGTCGACCGAGATCGTGACGACCTGTCCGGCCGGCAGCCCGGTGAATCCCGGCTCGAGATCCTCGACGAAGGTCACCGCGAAGGCGTTGTCACCCGTGGTGTCGGTCGTGCTGGCGACACCACCGATCACCGTCACCGCGTCGTCGCCGTCCAGGACGAGCGGCGGCGGCAGGGTGTCGGTCACCTGGGCGGCATCGCAGCCGAGGTTCGTCGTGTTGGTGCAGCTGACCGTGATCGTGTAGGTGAAGGTGTCGCCCGGACCGTACGGACCGGGCGAGCTGACCGACTTGTCGATCGTCAGGATGCCCTCGCCCTGCGCCATCGCAGGGGCGGGCCTGACGACGAGCGCGAGCAGCAGGATGCCGACCCAGGCCAGGACGGAGACGATTCGGCCTCGACGAGCCTTTCCACCGAACAACGTCTCGACCTCCGGGATCCGTCGCACCGCGACACACATTGTTCACGTCAGCCTCGCACGAGCCGCTTGAGACGACCACCCCTGTGAATAGGATGAGTTCCGTCCCCGGGCATCGGCGCTCGGTGACGAAGCTCGACCTGGTGAAGGGAAGCGAGCTGCGATGAGCGACACGAGGGGGGCTCCCGACGGGTCTCGTGGCGCGCCCGCGTCTGCGGTCCTGCAGGCCAAGCTCCGTCCCGCGGCGAGCGCCCGGTACCTCGTCGCCCGCCCTCGCCTCGACGACCTCCTCGACACCGCGACGGCCGCGCCCCTGACGTTGGTCGTCGCCCCGGCGGGATCGGGCAAGACGTCGCTGTTGCGGAGCTGGTGGGAGCGGACGCCGGAGCCGCGCGCCTGGCTCTCCCTCGACGAGACCGATCGTGACCCGGCCCAGTTGTGGACGGCGATCATGGCGGCCCTCGAGGTCGTGGCTCCCGGGTGCTCCGCGCGGCCCACCGAGATGCTGCGATCGCCCGACCGCCTCGCGCAGGCTGTCGGGGTCCTGCTCGACGACCTCGAGTCCCGCGACTACGACCGTCGCATCCTCGTGATCGACGACCTCCAGCTCGTGGACGACGTCGCCATGATCGAGTCCTCCCTCGGCAGCTTCGTGCAACACCTCCCCGCGTGGCTGCACGTGGCCGTCGGCACTCGCCGCGCACCCCATCTGCCGCTGCACCGCCTCCGCGCACGCGGTCAGCTCGGCGAGGTGAACTTCGCCGAGCTGCGGTTCTCGCTCGACGAGGCGGCGGCGATGCTGCACAGCCTCGCACCGACCCTCGAGGCCGACCGGGTGGCCGAGGTGGCCGGCCGCGCCGGCGGGTGGGCCGCGAGCATCCAGCTCGCCGCCCTCGCGGCGCGGGCCGACCGGGCCCAGGCGTCCTTGGAGGCGCCCCTGCACGACGACGGTTCCCATCACCTGCGCGACTACGTCTGGCGCGAGGTGCTGGCCAACGAGTCCGCCGACGTCGTCGACGCGATGCTCGCCACCTCGATCGTCGACCGGGTGGCCCCGGGACTGGCCAAGGCGCTGACGGGCCGCGACGACGCCACCGAGCTGCTCGACCTCGCGGAGGAGCGTGGGCTGTTCACGACCCGCATCGACCCGGTCGGCTCGTTCGAGATCCACGCGCTCGTCCGTGGTGTCCTCACGGCGATCCTGCAGTCGCGTGACCCGGACGTCCTGACGGCGCTGCACGCCCGCGCGGCGCGGTGGTACGAGGACGCCGGGCAGGTCGTGCCCGCGCTGGAGCACCTGCTCCGGGCGGATCGCCCGCGCGAGGCCCTGCGCCTGCTGTGGGGGCAGGAGGCGACGCTGTACGACAGCGGCCGCGAGTCGAGCATCCGGCGCACGATCACCGCTATCCCGGTGTCCATCGCCTCGACCGACGTCGAGACGATGATCGAGTACGCGTGGTGCCATCTGCTGGTCGACCGGCAGAAGTTCCTCGAGACGGTCGACTACGTCGGTACCTGGGCGCGTGAGGAGGGCGGCGTCGACGCAGTCCAGGAGGCGCGCCTGCTCGTCCTCCAGGCCGTCGCGGCCACGCTCCAGGGCGATTGGCGCCAGTCCCCGGAAGAACTGGAACGGGCCCTGGGACTGTTCGGCGGCGCCTGGATGGTCGACCCACTCGGTCAGTTCGCCTGGATCATGCTCGCGCGCGAGATCGCCCTGTCGGAGCACTGGGACGACGGCGGGGACGAGACCCGCCGGGCGCACCGCGCCCTGAGCATCGCGCCCGAGCGACTGCTGGGCTTCGAGGGCGTACGCGCCATGGGCCTCGTGCTCGCCGGGCATCCCGTCGACGCCCTGCGGGTCGTGGCCGGCGTGCGCCAGGCCGCCGAGGTCTCGAACATGACGATCCTCAACACCGAGTTGGCGATCGCCGAGGCGATGGCGCTGCGCGAGATCGGTGACGCACCGGCGGCCAAGCGACTGCTGACCGACGTGGCCCACACCCGCGTCCAGGCCGCGCCGTACGCCGTGCTGCTCGCCTGGATCGAGCTCGTGCGCATGCACCTGGACTCCGGTGACCCCGACGCCGCACAGGAGGCCTTCGGTCACGCCACCGAACTGGTCGACACCGAGCTCGGCGGCCCGGGGACCCGGGACTGGCTGGCCAGGACGGGCGTGCTGCTGGCGACTGATCGCGGTGACCTCGCGACGGCGCAGGGTTGGGCGGCGCAGGTCACCGACTCGTTCTGGTCGGGCGTGGCGATGGCGCGTGTCCTGCTCGCGTCGGACGAGCCCTCGGCCGCCGGGGACGTGCTCAAGACGATCACCCCGCTGTGCGCGCGCCAGCACACGGTGCGCGAACTGCTGCTCTCGCGCTCCGTCACGGATCGCGAGGAGGCGGAGCAGCACCTGTCGGAGGCGGTGAGGACGGCGGTCGAGCACGGCCTCGTGCAGACGATCGCGTCGGAGGGACCCGCCGTGGTCGAGGCCGCGGAGCGGCTCGCCTGGCGGGCGCCGGACACGTGGCTGGATCGGCTCCGCCGGGCCACCGTCCCGACCGCGGCCGGGGGTGCCGAGCGCGCGACCCATCTCGTGGAGACGCTCACCGAGCGCGAGTTCGAGGTGCTGCGACTGCTGCCGAGCAGACTCACGCTCCGCGAGATCGCCGACGAGCTGTTCATCTCGCTCAACACCCTGAAATTCCACCTCAAGGTGATCTACCGCAAGCTCGACTGCAGTTCGCGGGGCGAGGCCGCGGAGATGGCGCGCGCCCTCACGAGCCTGCGCCGGGTCGGTCAGCCGCCGAGCAGCCGCCGCCGCTGATCCTCGTACTGCTCGAACGAGATGACCCCGCGCCCGACGAGCGCACTCAGTTCGCGCAGCTGGGCCGCCTGGTCGATCGCGAGGTCGGTCCGCACCGGGTGAGCGGTCGCCGGCGGCCGGATCAGCAGCCCGCCGTATCGCGACCGGGCCTCGGCCGGGTTCGGCGCCCCCAGGAACTGGTGCCGCGCGACCCGCTCGCCACCGGACACCCGTCCACCCGCATCCCGACTCGCCGTGGCCAGCCGGGCCGCCCAGCGGTCCTCGACGAGCAGCAGCAGCGCGGCGACACCCGGCTCGAGCACCGCCGAGGCCAGCTCGACGTCGTGCTGGCTCAACATCAGCCCGTGGTCCACGAGTTCGACGAGGGCGTCCATGCCCTCGCACTCGGCCACCTCGCTCGTCGTCACCGCGACCTCGCCGGCGCGCCGGGACAGGACCGCGACGTCCAGCACCCTGATCAGCCCGGACCCGACGAGGGAGACCAGCTCGGGGACGAGGCTCGCGAGCTCCTCGACCGACGTCCCGGTCACGAGAACGTACTCGATCAGGTCAGGATCGGGCTCCGTGCGAGCACGGCTGGCGAACACATCTGCCATGGCATCCCCTGCACCGTCGTCGAGCCTGTCCTGTCGATGGCTCGACCTTCGCCGATGACTGGGTGGCTGGACACCACCCCCGCGAGGGTGAGCCGCGTCGCGCTAGTGCAGCGCCACCTTGAGCAGCACCACGAGCAGGCCGACCCCGACACCGGCCATGACGCAGGCGGCTCGGCCGCCTGCGTCCAGTCCCGCCCGGCGGGCGGCGATGTCGCTGTATATCGCCAGCAGGACGCTGCCCGCACCGAGCGCGACCCACGCGGCGTCCCGCATGTCCATGCCGAGCAGGGTCGACACGAGCAGCACCCCGAGCGGCGCGATCGAGGCGAACAACAGCGGCACGGTCTCGCCGAACGCGTGACGCACGGCGGCGAACGGATGGTGCCGGCTCGTGAGCGACGAACCGATCGTCACGGCGTGCAGGTGGGCCACCCAGTAGACGAACACCGTGCCGAGGATCGCGAGGCACAACTGTCCGACCGTCTCGAGGTGGGTCCCGCCGTAGGCGATCGCCGCGGAACACACCACCGTGCCCGTGATCGCGCCCTCGCCACCTCGGTCGAGCCCGAAGGGATCGACGTCGTGGTCGGATTCATCCACCGGACACGTCCGACCCGGCCCGGCGCCGCAGCACGACCTTGACGAGCTCCTCGATCACGACGAGGGATGCGGCGATGGCCAGGCACGTGCACCACTGCTCGAACGACAGGCCGACCGTGTTGAAGATCCGCTGGAGGAAGCCGAGCTCGGTGACCAGGACGATCGCCAGCAGCGCGAGTCCGTAGCGCCGCAGCTGCATCACGCCGGGGAAGGTGTCGGGCTCGAAGACGGACCGCAGCTGGTCGCGGCACAGCAGCGCCCCGAATACGTGGAAGATCGAGAGCGCCGTCAGCAGCATCGTCGAGGCGAGGATGGCATCGCCCTGGTCGTCGCCGATCTGGTAGGCGGCGAGCGCGCCGATCGTCATGACGAGGCCCTGCAGGCACAGCCGCACCCAGTTCGCGCGGGAGAGGACGGGTGCGCCGACGGGCCGCGGCGGCCGCGCCATGAGTCCACGGGCGGGCTGGTCGAAGCCGAGCGCGATCGCGAGCGGGATGTCGACGACCATGTTGAGCCACAGGATCTGCAGCGGGTTGAGCGGCGAACCGCTCGCGATCCCCAGGATGCCGGCGCCGATGAAGATCGCGATGTAGGCCACGAGGGTCGACATCTGGAAGCGCAGGTACTTGAGCAGGTTGTCGTAGAGCGTGCGGCCGTACGAGACCGCACCGACGATCGTCGCGAAGTTGTCGTCCGTCAGGACCATGACGGCGGCCTCCTTCGAGACCTCCGTGCCGGTGATGCCCATCGCGACGCCGATGTCGGCGGTCTTGAGCGCCGGCGCGTCGTTGACGCCGTCACCGGTCATCGCGACGATGTTGCCCTTCTCCTTGAGCAGCCGGACGAGGCGCACCTTGTCCTCGGGCGCGACCCTGGCCACGACGCCGATCTCGTCGAGCTCGGACCGCAGCCGCTCGTCGTCCATCGCGGCGAACTCGGTGCCGGTGACCGCGCGGCCCTCGATGCCCAGCTCGCCGGCGATCGCGGCGGCAGTGCTGGCATGGTCGCCCGTGATCATCCGGACCCGGATGCCGGCATCGCGGCACTCGGCGATCGCTGCCTTCGCCTCCGGGCGCGGCGGGTCGACGATGCCGACCATGGCCAGCAACGTGAGGTCCTGGACGAGCTCGATGAGGTTGGTCGACGACCGCACCGTCTCCGGGTCGAGGTCGCGCTCGGCGACCACCATGACCCGTTCGCCGGCCGCGGCGATCCGGTCGTTCGCCGCGGAGGCGAGGTCCCGGTTCTCGTCGGTGATGGCGCGCACCGTGCCGTCGGGCTCACGGAACGAGACCGATCGGGCGATCAGCACGTCGGGCGCTCCCTTGACGTAGCAGCGGACGACGGGGCGTCCGTCGGCGCCGGTCATGTCGTGGAAGGTCGCCATGAACTTGTACTCGGAGTCGAACGGCACCTCCGCCACCCGCGGGATCGCGGCCCGCGTCTCGGTGATGTCCAGCCCGCCCTTGGCACCCAGGACGATCAGCGCGCCCTCGGTCGGATCGCCGATCAGGTCGGTGCCGTCGAGCACCGCGTCGGCGCACAGCACCATCGGGAGCAGGTAGGGGTGCAGGTCGTACCGCGCGCCGCCGGTGTGCCGGATCTCGCCGACGGGGTCGTAGCCCTCACCGGTCACGGTGAAGCGGTGACCGCCCGGCAGGACGACCTCGCGCGCCGTCATCTTGTTCAGGGTCAGCGTGCCGGTCTTGTCCGAGCAGATCGCCGACGTCGAGCCGAGCGTCTCGACCGCCGGGAGCCGCTTCACGATCGCGTTCCGGCGGGCGATCTCCCGGGTCCCCATCGACAGCAGCGCCGTCACGACGGCGGGCAGCCCGGTCGGGATCGCGGCGACGGCGAGCGCGACGCCGGTGATGAACAGGGTGTCGAACGACTGGCCCTGCGCGAGTCCGAGCAGCACGACGAGCACGAGCGCCACCGCGGCGATCGAGGCGATCACCTTCGACAGCGCGTCGAGCTGGCGCTGCAGCGGGGTCTTCGAGGTCTCGGTGTTGGCGAGCATGTCGGCGATGTGGCCGATCTCGGTCCCCATCCCCGTCGAGGTCACGATCAACTCGCCACGACCGCGTGTGACCGCCGTGTTCATGTACGCCATGCACAGCCGGTCGCCGAGCGGGACGTCCTCGCCCGGAACGGGATCGGTCGACTTGCCCACCGGGACGCTCTCGCCGGTGAGCGCCGCCTCCTCGATCTCGAGGGTGGCGGCGAGGGCGATGCGCCCGTCGGCGGGAACCCGGTTGCCGGCCTCGACGAGCACGACGTCACCGGGGACGAGCTCCTCGGCGTCGATCTCGATGGCCGTGCCACCACGGCGCACCCGCGTGATGGTCTTCATCATCTGCGCGAGGGCCTTGACGCTCTCCTCCGCCTTCGCCTCCTGGCGCAGGCCGACGACCGCGTTGAACACGGTCAGGCCGACCAGCACGACGGTCGTGCCGGCCTCGCCCGTGACGAGCTGGTTCACGAGGGCCGCGACGAGCAGGACGATCTGCATGAAGTCCTGGTACTGGCGCAGGAACGCGCGCCACGTCGGCTCCTTGCTCGTCGCGGTGAGCTTGTTGGCGCCGTGCGAGGCGAGTCGCCGGGCGGCCTCCTCGGCCGACAGGCCCTGCGCGAGGTCGACGCCCAGACCCTCCGCCACCTGCTCGGCCGTCGACCCGACCGGGTCGGGTACGGCGGTGGCGGCGCCGGCGGCGCGGACGTCGTTCGTCATGGTCGTCCTCTTCCCTCGGCACGGGTCCGTGACCGCTGTTCCCATCGTGCGATCCCCGTGGGTGGTGACGCCTCACCCCCCGTGGGGTGGGGTGCCGCCACCCCGGCTCGTGGCAGCGTCGAGGGTGGTGCAGACGACAACCGTCACACGAGGAGAAACACATGACGCAGCAGGACGTGGGACCCATCGACTACCTGGCGCTGGAGTTCCCCGGCGCCCGCCTCCAGGGCAAGGGCCTGGCGGCCCTCGTCGACCTGGTGGACAGCGGCATCATCCGCATCCTCGACCTGCGGGTCGCGAGAGTGACCGATGACGGGTTCACCGCGGTCGCGATCACCGACCTCGACGGGGACGGCACGCTCGACCTGGCCGTCTTCGAGGGCATCGAGTCGGGACTGCTCGACGACGACGACCTCGCCGAGGGTGCCTCGCTCAGCTCGCCGGGCAACGCGGTCGGTCTGCTCGTGTACGAGAACACGTGGGCCGGCCCCTTCGTGACGGCCATGAACGAGGCCGGCGCCCAGGTCATCGCGAGCGGCCGCATCCCGGTCGCCGACGTGATCGAGGCGCTCGACGCGGCCGACACGGACGCCTGACCCACCCGAGACGACGGAAGGACGAGGACATGGGACTCATCGGAGGAATGGCACGCACGGCCGTGGTCGCGGGTACGGCGACCGCCGTCTCGAACCGCGTGTCGCGACGACAGGCGGGACGCTGGGCGGCCCAGGAGGGCTACCCCCAGCAGCAGTACGCGGAGCCGCAGTACGCAGCTCCGCCGCCCCCGCCCCCGCCGCCGCCCGCTCCGGCGGCCACCGGCGATGCCGACGACCTGATCGCCCAACTGGAGAAGCTCGGCCAGCTGCGTGACAGCGGAGTCCTCACGGACGCCGAGTTCGATCGGCAGAAGGCCAAGCTGCTCGGCTGACTTCGTCGACGCGGGTGGTGTGAAGGTCAGGACCGTCTGGTCCGCACGACCTTCGTGCCACCCGCGTCTTCGTCTGTCGGGGGCGCGTCAGCGCAGGTCGGCGAACCGATCGGTCTCGATGGCGTCGAGGTCCTCGCACTCGTCCGCGGCGAACGTGGCGACGACGCGATCGGCGCAGCCCGATGCCACCGCGACGACCGTCCCGACCGTCGTGAGCACCCCGATGCCAATGCCGACGAACAGCGTTCCCATGGTCCTCACCTCCGTCACCGTCGTGTACCCGATGACGAGCACGCGGACGCCGATTTCGGACCAGGCGGGTCAGCTGGCGGGGTCTCCCCCCGTGCCCGTGGCGGTGGTCGGCAGCGTGTGCGCGACGGAGGCGGCGGAGGCCGCGGCGTCGCCGATCGTGCCGCGTGCGTGGCGGTAGCGGCGACCCATCACGACGGCCATCGCGACTCCGGCGAGGCTGAACGCCGTCATGACCCACGCGGTCGAGGTCAGGCCCGCGGTCAGCGCGGCGGAGGCCGACGCTCCGTCCTCGAGGCGGCCTGCGCCCACCTGGGCGTAGAGCGTGGCCGCGATCGCGGTCGCGACGGCGGCGCCGACGTACCGGGCCATGTTCGAGATGCCGGAGGCCTCGCCGACCTGGTGCGCGGGGACGGCTGCGGTCGCCGCGGCCGAGGCGGGACCGTTGGACATGCCCATGCCCACGGCCACCGCCACGAGCGGGAGCAGGAAGGCGATGTAGCGCCAGTCGTCCTGGGCGAATCCGATGGCCGCGAACCCGGCGGCGGTGACGAGGAAGCCCAGTCCGACGACCTGGCGGGCGCCGATCCGCGCGGCCCAGCGGGGGACGAGCGGGGCCACGACGACCAGGCCGATCGTCGCGGGCAGCGTCGCGATGCCCGCCTCGAGCGGGCTGAAGCCCAAGGAGTCGGGGTCCTGGAAGTACAGGCTCAGGACGTACATGAGGGCGTTGATCGTGCCGGCGCCGATGAGGATCGCGACGGTGGAGCCGACCAGCACGCGGTTCTTCAGCAGCTTGAGGTCGACCAGCGGCACGGCGACGCGACGCTCGACGAGCAGGAACGCGTAGCCCGCGGCGACCGCGACGAGCAGCGAGCCGATCGTCGCGACGGACGTCCAGCCCCAGTCGCTGCCCTTGCTGACGGCGAGGATGAACGGCGCCAGCGTCAGGGCGACGAGGCCGGCCCCGAGGTAGTCGATCGAGCTCGAGCGGTTCGCGTCACGCGACTCCTGCACGGCGAAGTACGTCAGGGCGATGCACAGCGCGGCGACGACGGCGTCGATCCAGAACAGGCCCTGCCATCCGGTGATGCCGACGAGCAGGCCGCCCAGCAGTGGTCCGGCGGCGGCGCCGACGGCGGCCGCCGCACCCCACAGGGACACGGCGCGGACCTGTTCCTGGCCTTCGTTGGCCACGGTCAGCAGGCTCAGTCCGCAGGCCAGGATCGTCGAGCCGGCAGCGCCCTGGATGAGGCGTCCCGCGATGACCATCTCACCGGTCGTGGCCAGCGCGATCATGATGCACGAGGCGACGAACAGGATGAGGCCGAGCTGGAACACGCGCTTGCGGCCGAAGACGTCGCCGAGTGCGCCGGAGGTGACGATCACGGCGGCGCCGACGAGCGAGTAGCCCGTCACGGCCCACTGCAGCGTCGAGACGGACATCCCGGTGTCCTCGCTGATCGCCGGCAGCAGGATGCTGACCGCCGACGTGTTGGCGTTGACGACGAGCGTCGAGATGCAGGTTGCCGCGAGGACTCCGCTGGCCTTGCCGGTGCCGGTCATGAGGTCTCCTCGCATCGCTTGTCGCCGAACTTCTCGAACTTCGCCCAGGCCTGACGCACGTCGTCGAGCTTGTCCTCCAGCAGCGGTTGTGCCACGTCTCGCTCCTCCTGTGCCGTCGCGACGGCCTCGTCGACGAAATCGCCGACGGCCGTCCGCAGACCGGCGATGACGGACTGCCACACGTCGCCCGCCTCGGACTCCACCTCGTCGAGCTGGTCCTCGACGTCGGCCGCCTGCTCGTTCAGCTCCTCGGAGGTCGACTCACGGAGGTCGGCGCCCCTGAGCGAGTCGACCTTCGTGGTGAGTTGCCCGTAGGCGTCGCACAGTTCCTCAGACGTGTCGTCCGAGGAGCTGCACCCCGCGAGCAGTACCGACCCGAGCGCGAGGGCGACTGCCCACCGGAGATGTCGATCGACCATGGCGTCCAACCTAGGCGGCGCGAGGGTCGTGCGGGCCACCTCTCAGCGGGTGGTCCAGCCTGCGGGCACCTCAGCTGCCGTCGACCTCGGGGGCGAGGACGGCCTCCAGTTGCCGGATCGCGTCGTCGATCTCGAGCACCCACGGCGTCGTCGGATCCGCGGTTCCGAGGCCACCGACGCGGGCGCGGACGTCCCGGATCGCGTCCCGCACCGCGACGGCCCGGGCGGCGTCGGTCTGGTCCTTGGCGGTCGACTCGAGGATCGTCAGGTCGTCCTCGGCCGCGACGACCCGAGGCTCGGCGACCTGCCACCCTCCGGCGACCGCGGCGAGTGAACCAGTGTCCCTCAGCTGCGGGAGCAGGTCGCGGGCCAGCCAGGCCGCCTCGGCCTCGGCATGGTGGAGTCCGTCCTGCCAGCGCTGCCGGCGGCGGCGCGTCACCAGCAGGCTCGCCCCGATGCCGGCGGCGATCGCCAGGGCCGCGAGGAGCCAGCCGATCCAGCTGTTCGAGTCCTCGCTCGTGGCGTCCGCGTCGGGGTCGGTGGTGGGTGACTCGGTGGGAGCCGTCGCCGTCGCGGTCGGACCCGCGATGTCGTCGTCGGTGGGCTCGGTGGTCGGCTCCTGCGTCGGCTCCTCCTCCGTCGGCTCGGTGCTCGGCGCCGTGCTCGGCTTCGGCGTGGGGCGAGTCGTGGGGCGAGTCGTGCGCTCGGTCGTCGGCTCGGTCGTGGGCTCGGTGGTCGGGTCCTGCGTCGGCGTGGTGGCGTCCGTGGGCGCTGAGGTGCGGATCGGCGTCCGCGTGGGGCTCGGCAGCGTCCTGCTCGGGGTGAACGAGGGCGACACGGTGGGCCGGTCCTCACCCTCGCCGGCGCCGCACGCGGCCACCGACCCGAGGACCATCCCGCACATCAGGAGCACGCCCACGACACGCTTCATCCAGCCCACCTCCACGAAGGACATTGGCGACACTGTCGCATTCGGCTGAAATCCCCGAACCACCCGAACGAGGGTGGGTTCGCGCGGCTCGGGGCGCTCGCGGGCAGCGGATGGACCAAATCACACCGATGTAGTTTGTCCACACGTTCGTCCCCAGGTGTGTACAACTCCGGCTCCGACCGGCTGGCCTCAGTCCGTTGGGGGACGGCTGCGGAAACGGGTCATGAGGCGGATGCGGCGGTGGGAGATGCGCGTCCAGACGACCTCCTGGATCGCGAGGGTGGCCCAGCCGGCGAGCGCCATCGCCGAGACGTTGAGGAGGAGCTGGAGGGTGCTCCCCCAGAACTCGTGGGGGATCCAGAAGGCGAGCCCGAGGGCGATGTTGGCCGCGGCGGGGATCGTCGTGACGGAGATGAACACGCCGGAGAGCCCGCCGATGCGCGCGGACGTGAGGGCCAGCACTCCCGCAGCCGCCGCGATGACGGCGACGATGAACGACCACTTGTCGGGCGTGTAGATGAATCCGGTGCCGGGCCGATCCGCGGTGATGTCGGCTTCCGTGACCCAACCCAGCATGCGTCCGACGAGCGCCGCCACCGTGGTGACCGAGATGCCGAGCGTGAATCCGAGTGCGAGGGTGCGCAACGCCTGACCCAGCAGCTGATATCTGCCGCGGACCAGCGCGACCCCGAGGGCGGCGATGGCTCCGAACTCGGGGCCGATCACCATCGCGCCGATGACGAGGATCTGCGAGTCGAGGATGATCGCGATGCCGGCGATGAGCGTGGCCAGGCTGATCAGGCTCATGAACGTCCAGTTGGCCTGGGAGTCCTCGTAGGCCTGCTGCGTGACCTCCGCCCACACGACCGTGTCGGCCCCGCTGCCGGGCGAGAGCCGTTCTGCCGCGAGCCCACGATGGGACATCCAGGCACGGACCTGCTCGATCTGGAGACTGCCCTCGCGCTGCACTCCCAGCGCGCGGAGGCTGTCGATCACGTCGTTCGCGGCCTCCCTCGCGACGCTGGCCAGCACGACGTCACCCTCCGGCCGGATCGACGCCCCGGGCAGGGAGGCGATCTCGCTCACCGCAGCGTCGGCTGCGAGAGCGTCGATCACCGCGGCAGTCAGGTTCGGGGGCGAGGTGATCCGCAGGTGCAGCATGCTCACATTGTGCGCGCCGGGCGGCCTGTTCGTGATGACCAGAAGCCCTGCCCTGGCCGCGGCCATCATCAAGAACACTGAGCTCGGCCGTGTGCGACCTCCGGACCCTCGTGACCTGGCAAGCTGTGCCCGTGGTCACCGCCAAGAGACAGATCAATGTCGTGGGTGCCGTCATCATCGACGACGGTGCGATCCTCTGCGCACAGCGTGGACCCGGGGGCGCGCTGGCCGGAATGTGGGAGTTCCCCGGGGGAAAGATCGAGACGGGAGAGTCGGCCCGCGAAGCGCTTCAGCGAGAAATCGTGGAGGAACTCGGGTGCCACGTCGCCGTCGGCGACAAGGTCACGACCACGGCCCACGAGTACGACTTCGGCGTCGTGACGCTCACGACCTTCTACTGCAACCTCGTCGAAGGGACACCGAAGCTGACCGAGCACGCCGAGGTGCGTTGGCTTGCGCCCTCTGAATTGACGACTCTCACCTGGGCGCCTGCCGATATCCCGGCCGTCGACAAGATCCGGACCGAACTGACTGTATGAGCACTGATTTCGGCTGGAGTAACCAGCTCGCTGGAGATGTCGAGTTCGGCTATCTCCGGGGCCATGTCACGTCTTCGCGGCGCTATCACCCCCAGATCGTCTTGAACACGGACGAAAACACCGTGCTCAGGACTCTGCGCGATGAGATCGCGCGATGTCACTCGTTCACCTTCTCGGTGGCGTTCGTCTCCCCTCGCGCGATTGCGCTACTGAAGCAGGAACTCGTGGAGTTCACGGGCACAGGCCAGATCGTGACTTCCGACTACCTCTCCTTCAACTCACCCGCTGCCTTTGCCGAGCTGCTGAATTTGAAGAGCCTCGGGATCGACGTACGCGTGCATTCGTCGAATGCGTTTCATCCCAAGGGCTACATCTTTCGGCATGAGCGCACCATCACCGCGATGGTCGGCAGTTCGAACCTGACCGAGAACGCCCTCGCCCGGAACACCGAGTGGAACCTCAAGGTCTCGGCTGCCGCCGAGAGCGACCTTGCTGCGCAGCTCACCCGGCTGACCCAGGACCAGGTCGCGGATTCGCTCCCCCTGACGCAGGAGTGGATCGACGCGTACGCGGTGGACTACGTCGCCCCCGTTCGCACCGGCCGAGGAGTGCGAGTCATTCACCGAGAGGCCGAGCCGGCCATTCCGGAGGTTGTGCCGGTGACCCCGAACGCGATGCAGAGTGAGGCGCTGAAGGCGCTCTCGCTCGTGCGAGTGGCGGGGGAACGACGTGCGGTGGTGATTTCGGCAACGGGGACCGGCAAGACGATTCTGTCGGCGCTCGACGTCCAGTCGGTCAACCCGAGACGGCTCTTGTTCCTCGTCCACCGCGAGCAGATCCTCGATCGGACGATCCAGGAGTATCGACGCGTCCTCGGCGGGCCGAGTGAGAATTTCGGCAAGCTTTCTGGAACGTCGAGGGACCTCGATGCGCGCTACCTCTTCGCCACCATTCAGAGCTTTTCTCGGCCCGAGACGCTCGCACGCTTCGCACCGGACGCGTTCGACTACGTCATTGTCGACGAAGCACATCGGGTGGGAGCCCATTCCTATCGCACGATCATCGATCGCATGGCCCCCGCCTTCCTGCTGGGGATGACTGCCACGCCAGAGCGCACGGACTCCTTCAATGTCTTCGAGGTGTTCGACTACAACGTGCCGTACGAGATTCGGCTGAAGCACGCACTGGAAGCCGACATGCTCAGTCCGTTCCACTACTACGGGATCGCCGATGCGACCTTCGACGACGGACAGACCGTTTCGACTGATTCCGACCTTTCGCGGTTGGTCACGCCTGAACGAGTCGACCACGTAGTCGGTGCACTGGAGACCTACGGCCAGGCGGGAGTGGAACCGCGTGGCTTGATCTTCTGCGCGCGCACCGAGGAGGCGCAATCGCTCTCGTTCGCACTCAACGCTCGCGATCTGCGCGGTCGACGATTGCGCACGGTGGCACTGACAGGCAAGAACAGCGTTGCCGAGCGCGAGGCCGCCGTGACTCAACTTGAATGCGGCGAACTGGACTACATTCTGTCGGTCGATGTCTTCAACGAGGGTGTCGATATTCCCGCGGTCAACCAGGTGGTGATGCTGCGGCAAACCCAGTCAGCGATCGTCTTCGTTCAGCAACTGGGTCGCGGTCTACGCAAAGCCCACGGCAAGGAATACCTCGTCGTCATCGACTTCATCGGCAACTACGCGAACAACTACCTGATCCCGATCGCGCTCTTCGGTGACAACTCGTTGAACAAGGAGTCCCTGCGCAAGAACCTGATCGCAGCTGAGGAGATCGGCGTCCTTCCTGGCCTCTCGAGCATTCGGTTCGATCGGGTGGCACACAAGCGGATTCTCGAGTCGATTTCGCAGACGAATCTGGACAGCATGCAGCAGCTCAAAGCTGCAGTTCTGGACATGTGCAACCGAGTGGGCGGGACCCCCAGCCTGTGGGACTTTCTGCGCTTTGAGTCGACCGACCCTGGAGTGTTGGCGACGAAGAAGGAGCACTTCCCCGCACTCTTGTCGTCGCTGCGGGTGGAAGACGCGCAGTTGACGACCGTCGAGAGCAAGCAGCTGCATCTCCTCTCACACGAGGTGCTCCCGGCGAAGCGGCTCCATGAGTTCGTGCTGATGCGTCGTCTGATCGCTGGGGAAGTGCTCACGCCGGAGTCTGCGGCGCACGCGCTCGCCGCGGCGGGCGTTCCCGCGACAACACGCCAGATCACGAGCGCCTTCAACACGCTGACCGTGACGGGATTCTCCCAACAAGGAATGGGCCGTTACAGCAATCCGGTTGCCCGCCGGACCGGAGACGGCGGAGTCATCGTGGATTCGGCGTTCGCGTCATCGATGGCACAAGGCGGTCGGTTTACCGAAGCGGTCAACGATCTCCTCAGGACCGGAGAACACCAGACGTTCAGCCGTTACGACCGGGACAGCCTGTTTACGCCCGGTCGTCAGTACACGCGCTCCGACGCGACCCGAATTCTTGGCTGGCCGCGCGCCAGCGCCTCCACGATCTACGGCTACAAGACCGACGTCGAATCTGGCGTGTGTGCCAACTTCATCACGCTCCACAAGTCCGACGACATCTCAGCAACCACCGCCTACGAGGACGAACTCCTCGATACGACGACCATGCGTTGGTTCACCCGAAGCCGCCGCACGTTGTCCAGCAAGGAAGTGGTTCCGATCGTCGAGAACACCGTCGACATGCACGTCTTTGTTCAGAAGGACAACGCGGACGACTTCTTTTACCTCGGCCTGGCGGACGCTGAGAGTGCCGAGGAGACGACGCTGCCGGGGCGGTCCGAGAGCATCGTCAAGATGATCCTGCGCTTTCGTGACCCGATTGATGCGGCGCTATTCGACTACTTCCATCCGCTGATCACCGCGTCATAGCCCGGGACCGCTCGGAGTTCGAGCCTTGCGCCTAGGTAAGTACCGGCGCCAATCGAGTGATGGAGCCTAGGGGACTCGAACCCCTAACCCCTGCTTGGCAAAGTGGGACGCCAGCATGCCGACACTGGAGGAAGTCTCACTTTCGCGGCTCAACGTCGTTTATTGAGGACTTGGCTGTGCGACTGCTCCCGCGGTCCCCCTATCGACGTCAGAGGTTCGACCGCTAGTCAACCACCTACGACGGAGACGAGAGTCCGCACGGGCAGCTGCGGGCATTCAGTGACGAGCCCTCGGCGACCGTCCGGTCACGTCCCTCCTAGCGGGGAACATGAACCGCTGGGGAGGCCGGAGACCACTACAAGCCGCCGCGTGAAATTTCGGCCGTGCGCCGAACTACACCAGCGATCACGCCATGCGTTGACCGGGTGGGCGTCGATGAGCCGGGCGTTGACCTTCGGCGGACACCCCATTTGCCGTTCAGTTCAACCGGGTTGGACGCAACACTCGTGCGTCTGTCGGTGGAGAGCGACACGATGTGCCTGTGGATGAGATTCCCTATGCATTGCAGGAGCAGTACGTGGCCGCCGTGTGGTCGGCAGCAGCCGAGCTCAGAGGTGCCAGCATCCGTTCAAGTTCGTACAATCTCCTGAACTTTGAAAGCATAGAAGTCGGACTTAGGGTGGCTCCGCAGAGCGCGGTGGAGTACGTGATGGTGCTCCCGGTCCCTCATTCACGGCTTGGTCGTCCTTGGGCCGATCCGGACGGATTCGATCCGAGAGAATGGGCGCGGAGTGTGATCGTGTGGGTGCAAATGCAGGTCGACCAGCGATTCCCCTCTTGGGCTGCGTACGACGTCGAAGACGCCCCATACCGGCGCGTCTTTATCGGAGGAGATGGCCTCCTCGAGGCCTAGGTGAGATGGGGGTGGGCCGACACCCCACAACCGGTCACCGCGTGCTCCCAGACCACGATGTCCAACACCCGCAACAACGACAAATGACGTCCGTCAGGCGCGGTGCGATCTGCGGCAAGCTCAGTCAGGAAGCTGCTGGAGGCACGTAGATCTGCTTGGAGCGCAAGCCAGTAGCGGCCTGGAGCACCAACACCAGCGGGACGCTTGCCAAAGTAGAAGCGGTAGAGCTCGCTGTCATAAATGGGTACCAAATCCGGTCGCTTGCGATGCAGGACCTTCGACACGTACACGGCCGTGATGCCCTTGATCGGCTCGGTGGCAATCATCGCGGCGCGGACGACGGACCAAGCCGCGTCCTTCCCGTCCAGGTCCAGATCGACGAAGCGCGCATCTCTCGTCCGCGAATCGGAGAGCACCCGACTCATGGCCCTGTAGAGCAGTTGGTGGGCGGTCGGCTCACCCTCCACAGGTGCGACCAGCGGCACGACCGTCTTGTAGTCGGTCCCCATCGACAGCAGCGCGGGTGCCAGCAAATCGAGCGGCGCCAACTGATCAGGGTCGCCGTAGTCACCGTCGTACGCGAGGAAAGCGCGGGTCCGACCCGACGTGTAGTGCTCGAGGTGCGTGTGTGCGCAGGATTTGAGTGAGGCAACGGTGGGCGGCATGGCTGGACCCTAGCCGCAGTGATCGTTCACCCGATTTCGAACACACCTCCTTCACTGCCGAAATCGGGGGCCACTCGCGGCCGCGTACTGGCCGTAAGAGGTGTGACTATGTCGCTGAAGAAGCTCGCGGCCGGTTCAGGACGGGCAAGGCCCAGGGCCGCTGGGTCGGCTCCGGGCTGGTCGGGATCGACGGCATCGGACGCCGGCGTGGTGATTGCCGAGCAAATCGGCTACCGATTCGGCGACGGGTGTTCATCCGGTGACCGGCACCGCACTAGGCCGAAAGTTCGGGAAGGGCCGGTGGCCGGATTTGATCTCACGCTCAGTCGCTCAAAGTCTGTGTCGACGATATGAGCGCTCACGCCGCCCGAGATCGCATGCAGGATCCAGAAGGCCCACGGAGCTGCCGTGCAGGTCACCCCCGCGTTCCGTGAGCCCATGAGGTCTTCACCCGTGAGGGCGCGGGCGGTGCCCTGAAGGTCGGCGTCAGGTTCGCCCACGTACCCCACCCGGCCGGGAAGCCGCCCGGGCGGGAGATAGACCGGAACTCTTCAGAAATGCACAAACCTAGGCTGACCTAGGGTTTCGGTGGTGGAGCCTAGGGGACTCGAACCCCTAACCCCCTGCTTGCAAAGCAGGTGCGCTACCAATTGCGCCAAGGCCCCTGGAGAGGGAGGTCAGACCGCGTCGCTGTGGCGAGCCCAGGCATCGGGCTGCTTGGCGGACTTGCGGCGGCTGGAGAACCAGACGGCGCCGGCGATCGCGGCCGTGAGGGCGATGATCTTCTTCATCGGGTTCCTCCTTCGGTGGGCCTAGATGGACTTGAACCATCGACCTCTTCCTTATCAGGGAAGCGCTCTAACCAAGCTGAGCTATAGGCCCCGGCAGCAGTCGCCAACTCTACAACACCGGGCGGCAGCCGAACCAATCGGGTGTGCGTCAGTTGCGCTCGCCGAAGGTCAGCTCGATGCCGCCGAGCAGACCTGCCGCGAGGTTGTACAGGTGGGCGCTGATCGTGGCCAGGGCGGTCATGAAGATGACGTTGAGGCTCGAGACCAGCAGCGTCAGGCCCACGACCCGGCTGAAGCCGAGGTAGTCGGTGACGTCGAAGCCGGCCGAGTCGTCCGCCAGGACGTTCGAGACGCTGTCGTTCAGCGCGCCCCACACGCCCGTGATCTGCATGACGGTCCAGAAGACGGCCACCGCGACGACGCTGACGATCATGAGCGCCACCGAGACGACGAACGCCATCTTCGTGACGGTCCACGGCTCGACGTGCTTGACCTTGAGCTTCGCCGAGCGGCCCGCGGCGGGGTCGGTCGCGACGGCGGGCTTCGCCTGCTTGGCGGGCTGCGCCTTGGCCACGGGCGCGGCCTTCTGCTCCGGCTGCGGGGTCGCCGGCGCGGGCGTCGGTGCCGTCGGCGTGGGTGCCGTCGGGGTCGGCGCAGGAGGCGGCGGTGCGACGGCCGGAGCCGTCACGGCAGCAGCAGCCGCGGCGGCCGCGGGCTTGGCACCCTTCGCCGGGGACTTCTTCGACACAGGAGCGGGCTTGGTCGGCTCGGGCTTCGCCGGCGCGGCCGACTTCGGCGCGCCGTCGGCGTCCACGGCCGACTGCAGTCGGGTGTCCTCGTCGACGGAGGTCTTCGGAGCCGGCTGGTCGTCACGCACCGCCGGGATCACCGCGGTCGAGTCCGGTTCCGCCTTCGTGGTGCGGGCGTACTCGTCCTTGCTGATCGGGCGGCGGGCCGTCACGGTCGGAGCCGTGCCATTGGCCTTGGCGCCCTTCGCCGCGGCGATGGCGTCCTTCTGGCCGCTGCGCTGCTGCTCGTCAGTCACTGTCATCCCCGCTCACGGTCGGCTGCTGCTCGTCAGGGGCCTCTTCCACGTCCTCACCATCGCTGACCGACACGTCGGTGTTGCGGGCGATCGTGACCACGCGGTCGTTCCCCTTGAACTTCACGAAACTCACCCCCATGGTGCCACGGCCCTTCACAGGAACGCCGGACACGAGGCTGCGAGTGATCTGGCCCGACTCCGTCACGCTGATGACGTCGTCGTCGTCGCGGAGCACCAGGCCCCCGACCAGTTCACCACGCGATTCGGTGATCTGCATGGCCTTGATGCCCAGGCCGCCGCGGCCCTGGAGGCGGTACTCGTCGATCTTGGTCTTCTTCGCGAAACCACCGTCTGTGACCGTGAAGACGTACAGCTGACGCGAGGCGTCCTCGCTGCCCTCCTCGTCGGCTCCGGCCCGGATGACGTTCATCGACAGCAGCGAGTCGTCGCCGCGGAACTTCATGCCCGTGACGCCGCCGGTGGCCCGACCCATCGGCCGGGTGTCGGTCGCGCGGAACCGGATCGACTGCGCCTTGCGGCTGATCAACAGGATGTCGTCGTCGTCCGAGACCAGCTCGGCACCGATCAGCTCGTCGTCCTCATGACGGAAGTTGATCGCGATGACGCCGGCCTGCCGCGGGCTGTTGTAGTCCGACAGTCGCGTCTTCTTGACCAGGCCCTGACGCGTCGCGAGGACGAGGTACGGCGCCTGCTCGTAGTCGCGGATCGCCAGCACCTGCGCGATCTGCTCATCGGGCTGGAACGCGAGCAGCCCGGCGACGTGGCCGCCGCGCGCATCTCGGCCGCCCTCGGGCAGGTGGTACGCCTTCGCCCGGTAGACCCGGCCTGCGGTCGTGAAGAACAGGATCCAGTGGTGCGCCGTCGTGGAGAACACGTGGTCCACGACGTCCTCGCCGCGCAACGACGCACCGCGCACGCCCTTGCCGCCGCGGTTCTGCACGCGGTACAGGTCGGACTTGGTGCGCTTGGCGTAGCCGCCCTTCGTGATCGTGACCACGAGCTCCTCATCGGGGATGAGGTCCTCGTCGGACAGGTCGCCGTCGGCCGCGATGATCTTCGACCGGCGGTCGTCGCCGTACTTGTCGACGATCACGGCGAGCTCCTCGCCAACGATCTCGCGCTGACGGACCTCGCTGGCCAGGATCGCCTTGTACTCGGCGATCTCGACCTCGATCTCGGCGAGCTCGTCGATGATCTTCTGACGCTCGAGGGCGGCCAGCCGGCGCAACTGCATGTCGAGGATCGCGCGCGCCTGCAGCTCGTCGATCTCGAGCAGAGCCTGCAGTCCCGCACTGGCCTCGTCGACCGTGGGGCTGCGGCGGATCAGCGCGATGACCTCGTCGAGCTGGTCGAGTGCCTTGGCCAGTCCGCGCAGGATGTGGGCGCGCTCCTCGGCCTTGCGCAGGCGGTACTCGGTCCGGCGCCGGATGACGTCGATCTGGTGGTGGATCCAGTGCGACACGAAGCCGTCGAGCGTCAGCGTGCGCGGCACGTCGTCGACGATCGCCAGCATGTTCGCGCTGAAGTTCGTCTGCAGGTCGGTGTGCTTGTAGAGGTTGTTCAGCACGACCCGCGCGACCGCGTCCCGGCGGACCTCGATGACGATGCGACGGCCGGCGCGGTCGCTCGACTCGTCGCGCAGGTCGCTGATGCCCTGCACGCGGCCCGTCTGGGCCAGCTCGGCGATCTTGCGCATGAGCGCATCGGGGTTGACCTGGTACGGCAACTCGGTCACGACGAGCTGCATGCGGCCCTTCGTGTCCTCCTCGATGTTGACCACCGCGCGCATCGGCACCGAGCCGCGGCCCGTGCGGTAGACGTCCTCGATGCCCTTCGTGCCGACGATCAGCCCGTGCGTCGGGAAGTCGGGGCCCTTGATCCGCTCGATCAGCGCCTCGAGCAGCTCCTCGCGCGACGCCTCGGGGTGCTCGAGCGCCCACTGCACGCCCGCGGCGACCTCGCGCAGGTTGTGCGGCGGGATGTTCGTGGCCATGCCGACCGCGATGCCGGCCGAGCCGTTGACGAGCAGGTTCGGGATGCGCGACGGCAGAACCGTCGGCTCCTGCGAGCGCCCGTCGTAGTTCGCCTTGAAGTCGACCGTCTCCTGGTCGATGTCGCGCACCATCTCCATCGCGATGGGATCGAGCTTGCACTCGGTGTACCGCATCGCGGCCGCGGGATCGTCGCCCGGGGAACCGAAGTTGCCCTGGCCCTGGATCATCGGCATCCGCATCGACCACGGCTGCGCCAGACGGACGAGGGTGTCGTAGATCGCGGTGTCGCCGTGCGGGTGGTACTGACCCATCACGTCACCGACGATGCGGCTGCACTTGCTGAAGCCGCGGTCGGGCCGGTAGCCGCCGTCGAACATCGCGTAGAGCACCCGGCGGTGCACGGGCTTGAGCCCGTCGCGCACGTCCGGCAGCGCGCGCGCCACGATGACGCTCATCGCGTAGTCGATGTACGAACGCTGCATCTCGTCCTGCAGTTCGACCGGTTCGATCCGGTCCCGTTCGGTGGGGGTCTCGGTCACTCTTCGATCCTTCGCTGAGTGTGGATGGGGGCAGGGCGTCTCGCGGCTCGACTAGATGTCGAGGAAGCGGACGTCCTTGGCGTTGCGCTGGATGAACGAGCGCCGCTGGTCGACGTCCTCGCCCATGAGAATCGTGAAGATCTCGTCGGCCTGCAGTGCGTCGGCCAGGGTGACCTGACGCAGGAGGCGGCCGTCGGGATCCATCGTGGTCTCCCACAGCTCGCTGGCGTTCATCTCGCCGAGACCCTTGTAGCGCTGGATCGGGGCTTCCTTCGGCAGCTTGCCGCCGGACGCCAGGCCCGACTCGACCAGCGCGTCGCGCTCGGAGTCGGAGTACGCCAGCTCGTGCGACCGGTTGGTCCACTTGATCTTGAACAGCGGCGGCTGGGCGAGGTACACGTGGCCGGCGTCGATGAGCGGCTTCATGAACCGGAACAGCAGCGTCAGCAGCAGCGTCGTGATGTGCTGGCCGTCCACGTCGGCGTCGGCCATCAGCACGATCTTGTGATAGCGCAGCTTGGCGACGTCGAAGTCCTCGTGGACGCCGGTGCCGAGCGCGCTGATGATCGCCTGGACCTCGGTGTTCTGCAGGATCTTGTCGATCCGGGCCTTCTCGACGTTGAGGATCTTGCCGCGCAGGGGCAGGATCGCCTGCGTCGCGGGATCGCGACCGTTGCGCGCCGAGCCGCCGGCCGAGTTGCCCTCGACGACGAAGATCTCGCACTCCTCCGGGTTGCGGCTGGAGCAGTCGATCAGCTTGCCCGGCAGGCCGCCACCGGAGCCGAAGCCCTTGCGGTTGCGGGCCAGGTCACGGGCCTTGCGCGCGGCGACGCGGGCCGCGGCGGCGTCGATCGACTTGCGGACGATGTTCTTGCCCTCGGCGGGGTTGCGCTCGAACCACGCACCGAGCTCGTCGTTGAGGACCTGCTGGACGAAGCCCTTCGCCTCGGTGTTGCCGAGCTTGGTCTTGGTCTGGCCCTCGAACTGCGGCTCGGCGAGCTTGACCGAGATGATCGCGGTCAGGCCCTCGCGGATGTCGTCGCCGGTGAGCCGGTCCTCCTTCTTCTTGACGAGATTGTTCGTCTCGGCGAAGCGGTTGACCGTCGTGGTGAGCGCGGCACGGAAGCCCTCTTCGTGCGTGCCGCCCTCGTGCGTGTTGATCGTGTTGGCGAAGGTGTGCACCGACTCGCTGAAGCTGTCGTTCCACTGCATCGCGAGTTCGAGCGACAGGCCGTTCGCGTCGTCCTCGCGCTCGAGGCTGATGACGTCCTTGTGGATCGGCGCCTTGCTGCCCACGTTGATGTGGTTGACGTAGTCGACCAGACCGCCGTCGTAGCGGAACGTGACCTCGCGCTCGACCTCGTCGACGACGCCCTCCTTGGGGTCGTCCTCCTCGGCGTGCCGCTCGTCGCGCAGCGTGATCTCGAGGCCCTTGTTCAGGAACGCCATCTCGCGGAAGCGCGTCTTGAGGGTGTCGTAGTCGTACGTCGTCGTCTCGAAGATGGTGTCCGAGGCGTAGAACGTCGTGGTGGTCCCGGTCTCGTCGGTCTCCTCGTGGCGCACGAGCTCGGCGTCGGGCACGCCGTAGGTGAACGACTGGGTCCAGCGGTAGCCGTCGCGCTTGATCTCGACGTACATCTTCGTCGACAGCGCGTTGACGACCGAGACGCCGACGCCGTGCAGACCGCCGGAGACCTTGTAGCCGCCACCGCCGAACTTGCCGCCGGCGTGCAGCGAGGTGAGCACGAGCGTGACGGCCGGGATCTTCTCGATCGGGTGCTCGTCGACGGGGATGCCGCGGCCGTCGTCGACGACCTTGACGCCGCCGTCGGGCTGCAGCACGACGAGGATGTTGGTGGCATATCCGGCGAGGGCCTCGTCGACCGAGTTGTCGACGACCTCGTACACGAGGTGGTGCAGGCCACGCTCGCCGGTCGAGCCGATGTACATGCCGGGCCGCTTGCGGACCGCCTCGAGTCCTTCCAGGACTTGGATGTTGCTTGCGTCGTATGTCGCGGGAGTCTCGGGCGCCTGGGTCACCAATCCAGTATACGGGCCCATTGTGTGCGTCCCACGATGCGACACCTCGTGTGGAGCGTGGGAAGTTCGTCCCCAGATGCCGTTGAACGGCGCCAGAAGGCCGCTGAGACGCGATGCGAGGGGGCCGACCATGGTCCTCATCGCCCGTGGGGCTGTTGGGGCGACCTCGGGCCCGCCTGTGTCCTCGTGGGCTCGGACCGGTCTGGCATCGTGGCGAGGTGAGCACGCAGGCAACCTCGGGCCGATCGGTCACGGCACCCGCCCTGGCCGTGGGCGCGCTGGCGTTCTCCGCCTTCGTGGCACTGGTCGACGTCGCACTCTGGTCGGCCTCCGGCCAGGCCGCGGACGACCGGGCGATGGCCACGGTCGTCGCCGGTCGCGAGGCGCAGCTGACCGTGTTGAGCATCCTCGGTCGCGTCGCGGTGGGGGCCGTCGCGGTCGTCGCCGTCGGCTGCCTCGTCATCGCCGTGGCGCACCGACGCGTGCGGGCCGCGCTCGCCGCGGTGCTGGTCTTCGTGGGCGCGAACCTCACGACGCAGGTGCTCAAGCACGGCGTGCTCGATCGACCCGATCACGGTCTGGGCGTGCACAACTCGATGCCCAGCGGTCACGTCACGATCGTCGCGGCGGCGGTGGCGGCCCTCATGATCATGGTTCCGCCGGCCGCCCGGGCCGCGGTCGCCGGCCTCGGCACCTTCGCGACGGGCCTGACCGGGCTGTCGACGATCGTCGCGGGGTGGCACCGCCCGGCGGACGTCGTCGCGGCGCTGCTCGTGTGCCTGGGCTGGTGCGCGGTCGGCGTGGTCTTCCACGGCGGCACGCGAGGCCGCTCCGACGCGGTCCTGCTCACGGCACTGAGCGGAGCAGTCACCGCGCTGTTCGGCATCGTGCTGATCGGGGTGCGACCGGTCTCCGGACTCGACGGATTCGTCGAGGCCTCGCTCGTCCTCGGTGCCGTCGCGCTCGCGTCGGCGGTCGTGATCTGGCTCATGGCCTGGCTCAGCCCGGCCGTGCCTCAGCCGTAGGTGTCGCGCGGACCGCGGCCCTTGATCGACCGGGGGCCCTTCTTCCAACTGGGTGCCTGCGGTCCCTTCACGTCGATCCGCAGCACCTGACCGTCGCCGAGCTCGTCGTTGAGCTTCGCGACGAGGCGCGGGGCGAGGAGCTTGATCTCCTTGGCCCAGGCCGTTGAGTCGGTGCGCAGATGCACGATGCCGTCCGCGAACTCCCGCACGTGACAGTGCTGCGCCACCTCGGGACCCACGATCGTGGCCCAGTCGGTGAACACGCGGGCCGCCGAGAGTCGATCGCTCCAGCCCTGGTCCGAAACCAGCTCGCCGAGCACGTCACCGAGGGCCACCGCGTCCTCGCGCCCGGGCCGACGGGCCTTCGGACGCTTGCGCACGGGTCGCTTCCGGCCGGTCGCGGCCGGCATACCGGTGCGGTAGGCGTCGGCGATCTCGCGGGCCAGCCGCAGGACGTCCTCGTCCGGGTCGTCAGACACGAGCCGTGACCTCGCCGGCGGCGACCGTGAAGGACCGGCCCACGAGCTCGGCCGGCACGTCACCCTCGACGGCGGCCGTGATGAGGACCTGCTCGGCCGAACCGACCCGCTTCGCGAGCCGCTGGCGGCGATCGCCGTCGAGCTCGGCGAACACGTCGTCGAGGATCAGGATCGGGTCGTCGCCGTCCTCGCGCAGCAGGGCGAACGCCGCCAGGCGCAGGGCGAGCGCAAGCGACCAGGACTCCCCGTGGCTCGCGTAGCCCTTCGCCGGCAGGTCGCCGATCGCGAGGACGACGTCGTCGCGGTGCGGTCCCACGAGGCTGATCCCGCGCTCGAGCTCCTCCCGGCGGCGGCGGCCGATCTCGTCCAGGAGTGCCTTCGCGAGGTCGTCGGGATCGCGCAACTGCTCGATCCCCTCGACGGAGGGCTTGTACGTCAGGGTGACGACCTGCCGATCGGCGGCCGCGCCCGCGGCGACGTCGCGGTAGGCCTCCGTGACGTGGGGACCCATCGCGTCGAGCAGGGCGAGCCGGGCCGCGACCAGCTGCCCGCCGGTGCGGGCCAGGTTCTCGTCCCAGATGTCGAGCGTCGAGATCTCGACGTTGCTGCGCCGGCCGGCCGTCTTCAACAGGGTGTTGCGCTGCTTGAGGACGCGCTCGAAGTCCGCCTTGACGCCCCCGAGCCGGGGCGTCTGCATCACGATGAGGTGGTCGAGGAAGCGCCGCCGGTCCGACGGGTCGCCCTTCACGAGCGCGAGGTCCTCGGGCGAGAACAGCACGGTGCGCACGATCCCCATGACGTCGCGCACCCGCGGCAGGGCGTTGCCGTTCACGCGGGCGCGATTGGACTTGCCCGGCGTGATCTCCAGCTCGACGAGCGCCGATCTGTCCTCCCGCTGCAGGCGGGCGCGCACGATCGCGTGGTCGGCGCCGGCGCGCACGAGGGGCGTGTCGGAGGACACCCGGTGCGAGTCGAGCGAGGCGAGGTAGTCGATCGCCTCGACCAGATTGGTCTTGCCCTGGCCGTTGGCGCCGATGAACGCGACCGGCCCCGGCGCGAGATCGACCTCAGCGGTGGCGTAGGACCGGAAGTCCGTCAGGTCCAGCCGGGTCACGTGCACGGGGCCAGCCTACGGTCGGCTCGTCACGCCGGTGGCACGTCCGGCGACTCCTTCGCGGCCTGCACCGCGTGGCCGCCGAACTGCTGACGCATCGCCGCGACGGCCTGCATCGCGGGCGACTCCGGCTGACGGGACACGAACCGTGCGAACAGCGACGCCGCGATCGTGGGCGCCGGCACGGAGTTCGCGATCGCGGCCTCGACGGTCCAGCGTCCCTCGCCGGAGTCCTCGGCGTAGCCGCGGATCTTCGACAGGCCCGGATCGTCCTCGAGCGCCTTGACCAGCAGGTCGAGCAGCCAGGAGCGGACGACCGTGCCGACGCGCCACGAGTCGAAGACCTCGGTCACGTTCTCGACCATGTCGACCTTCTCGAGCAGCTCGTAGCCCTCGGCGTAGGCCTGCATCATGGCGTACTCGATGCCGTTGTGGACCATCTTGCTGAAGTGCCCGGCGCCGACCTTGCCGGCGTGGACGAAGCCGTTCTCGGCATCGGGGCGCAACGCGTCGAACGCGGGCTGCACCTTCGCGATGTCCTCGGCCGATCCGCCGGCCATGAGCGCGTAGCCGTTCTCCAGGCCCCAGACGCCGCCACTGACGCCGCAGTCGACGTAGCCGATGCCCTTGTCGGCGAGCAGCGCCGCGTGGATCTCGTCATCGGTCCACCGCGAGTTGCCGCCGTCGACCACGACGTCGCCCTCGGACAACAGTCCGTTGAGCTCCTCGACCGTGCTGCGGGTGGGTGCTCCGTGCGGGACCATCACCCAGACCACCTTGGGACTGGGCAGCTGGTCGACGAGTTCGGCCAGCGATCCCACGTCGCTGACGGATGGGTCGCGGTCGTATCCGACGACGGTGAGTCCGGCGTTGCGCATGCGCGTACGCATGTTTCCGCCCATCTTGCCGAGTCCGACGAGTCCGATGTGCATGGCGCCTCCTGACGTCGTGGTGGACGTGCTCAGTTCTGCAGTCGCACGGGCATGATGAGGTAACGGAACGCCCCGTCGGGGTCCGCTCCGACCTCGGCGACGCCCGACATGGCCGCGGGCTTCGTGTGCTGCGTGAACGACAGGTGCACGACGGGCTCGGTCATGACCGAGAGCCCCTCGAGCAGGTAGCCCGGGTTGAAGCCGATCGAGATGTCGTTGCCCTCGATCGTGGCCTCGATCGACTCCGACGCCTGCGCCTCGTCGCCGCTGCCGGCCTCGAGCAGCAGCTGCCCGTCGGCGAACGACAGCCGGACCGGGGTGTTGCGCTCGGCGACCAGGGCGACGCGCTTCACGGCATCGACGAAGGTCTGGGTGCTCACGTAGGCGACGGTCTCGGACTGCGCCGTGAAGAGCTGGCGCACGCGCGGGAAGTCGCCCTCGAGCAGCCGGGTCGTGGTGCGCCGCAGGCCACCGGCGACGGTGCCCTCGAAGCCGATGAGTCCGTCGCCGGCGTCCCCGCCGGACACGGCGATCGTGATGTCGCTGCCCGCGGTGAGTGCCTTGGCGGTGTCGGACAGGACGCGCGCGGGCACGAGTGCGCGGGCCGAGATGTCGGAGGCCTCGGGGTACCAGGCCAGGTCGCGCAGGCTCGCCCGGAAGCGGTCGGTCGCCATGAGCGAGATCGTGGAGCCCTCGAGCTCGAGCCGGATGCCGGTCAGCAGCGGCAGCATCTCGTCGCGCGAGGCGGCGGCGCTGGCCTGGGAGACGGCGGTGGCGAAGTCCTCGGACTTCACGGTGCCCGAGGCGGTCGGCATGGCCGGCAGCTGCGGGTACTCCTCGACGGGCATCGTCTGCAGGCTGAACTTCGCGCTGCCGCACGTGACCTGCACCTTGGTGCCGTCGTGGGCGATGTCGACCGGCTTGCCGGCGGGCAGGGCGCGGACGATCTCGGCGAGCAGTCGGCCCGAGACGAGGGCCTTGCCCTCGTCGACGACGTCGGCCGGCAGCGTCGCGCGGGTCGACGTGTCGTAGTCGAATCCCGACAGTCGCAGCTCGTCACCGGAGGTCTCCAGCAGCAGTCCGGTCAGGACGGGGACGCTGGGCCGGGTCGGCAGACTGCGGGCCGTCCACCCCACGGCGTCGGCCAGGGTGTCGCGATCGATGCGGAACTTCACTGCTGCTGCCTCTCATTCGTCCTGTCGAATCCTGCCACGGCGAGCGGTTCTCCACACTCATGGGTCGTCGTGACTTCTACGTGTTCTGCGGTGTTGTTACTTGTCGTCGTCGTAGTAGGGCCTGTGGATGCTGTGGACAACCACTGTTTCCACTGGTCAGGGGCTGATGGGGCCGTGGACAGCCGTGTGACTCGTGTGGTGCACCGTCACATCGCGCCTGTGGACGAACATCGGCTGTTCACATCGCATTCACATGCTGGCGGTTTCCACCCACGGAATCGGCACGTTCGTGCACAGGTCGATCCCCAGTTGTGTGGAAGGTCGGCGTGCACGGCGGCGTCAGGACTGCCGTGCTTGCTGCCGGATGCGCGCCGTCAGCTCGGTGACCTGGTTGTACACGGCGTGCTTCTCGGCCATGAGCTTGCGGATCTTGCGCTCGGCGTGCATGACCGTCGTGTGGTCGCGATCGCCGAACTCACGGCCGATCATCGGCAGCGACATCTCGGTCAGCTCGCGGCACAGGTACATCGCGATCTGGCGAGCCAAAGCGAGGTTGCGCGAGCGGTTGGTGCCGCACAGCTCCTCGATCGTGAACTCCGAGTACGCGGCCGTCTGCGCCATGATCATGCCGGCGGTGATCTCGGGGTCGTCACCCTCGGCCACGAGGTCCTTCAGGACGATCTGCGCGAGCTGCAGGTCGACCGTCGTGCCGTTGAGGTTCGCGAAGGCGGTGGCTCGGATCAGCGCACCCTCGAGTTCACGGATGTTGGTCTGGACCTTGCTGGCGATGAACTCGAGCACGTCGGCCGGCACCGTGAGCTTCTCGGTCGCGGCCTTCTTGCGCAGGATCGCGATGCGGGTCTCGAGGTCGGGCGGCAGCATCTCGGTCTGCAGTCCCCACGAGAACCGGTTGCGCAGGCGTTCCTCGAGCGTGCGCAGCTCCGACGGCGGACGGTCGGACGTCATGACGATCTGCTTGTTCTCGTTGTGCAGCGCGTTGAAGGTGTGGAAGAACTCCTCCTGCGTCGCGTCCTTGTTCTCGATGAACTGGATGTCGTCGACGAGCAGGACGTCGATCTCGCGGTACTTGCGGCGCAGCGCCGGCGTGCGGTTCTCACCGATCGCGTTGATGACGTCGTTGACGAACTCCTCGCTGCTGACGTAGCGGACGCGCGAGGACGGGTACAGGTTGATGACGTAGTGGCCGATGGCGTGCAGGAGGTGGGTCTTGCCCAGGCCGGAGTCGCCGTGGATGACGAGTGGGTTGTAGGCCTTGCCCGGTGCCTCGGCCGCAGCGACGGCGGCCGCGTGCGCGAACCGGTTGGAGGACCCGATGACGAAGTTCTCGAACTGGTACCGGGAGTTGAGCCGGGCCTCGGCGATGTTCGCGCGGTGGGGCGGTCCCTGCGAGGCGGTCGGCCGGCTGACCCAGCTGGGCGTCAGCGAGTCGTCGTCGTCCTCGAAGTCGTCATCCTTGTCGTCAAGTCTATTTGTCGACTTGTCCACTTGTTGCTCAGCGGCTTCTGTGGGGCGAGGCAGCGCCGTGGCGACGGGATCGGGCGAGTCGTCGATCACGTCGGGATCGATCGTGACGACCAGGCGGGTGTCCTCGCCGACGCGCGTCGTGAGCGCCTGCTCCAGGGCGGGCCTGACGCGCGATTCGAGCTGGGCGCGGGACAGGTCGTCCTGCACCGCGACGATCAGGATCCCGTTGTGCAGCGAGAGCGGTTGGGCGGCATAGACGAAGACCTTCGCGCCGGGGGAGAGGGTTGCGACCGAATCCCGCCAGACGGACTCGAGATCGAGGTGATCCACGTCGTGCACCAGCACAGCCTTCCTGCCCCCGGGCACCCACAAGGCAGCCAGGACGTCCCGAGTCGAGGCGATGGTCGAGGGACCATCGCCGAGTTGTTCACACTGTTGTCCACAAGTTGTGCACGAAGCGTGCGGGCGGCACGTGCGTCGACGCGCGAACACCTGTGGATATCCGGTGACGCTAGCAGTCGTCATCGGTCGGTCACAAGCGAAAGTGCACATTTGTGAAGCACCTTCGGCGTGTCGAGTGGACGATACTCGAGGGGAGACGCTATTGCTGGGGGTTTGGGTCAGTTTGACCCGGTCAGGCCGCCCCCCGTACCGTAAAGGAGTCGTCTCGCACGACGCCCGCCGCGTGCCCGCGAACACTTCCGTCGTGGGCGAGCGGTGGCCACCTCAACACCCCGGCCACGATCCACCGAAGGACCTCTTGTGAGCAAGCGCACCTACCAGCCCAACAACCGCCGTCGCGCCAAGAAGCACGGCTTCCGTCTTCGCATGCGCACCCGTGCCGGCCGCTCGATCCTGTCGTCGCGGCGCAGCAAGGGCCGCTCGAAGCTCTCGGCCTGAGACGCACGGCGAGCCAGCACCGTGCTGCCGCGCGTGCACCGCATGCGCGACGGTGAGGTCTTCCGCCAGGCGATTCGCCGCGGAGGCAAGGGTGTCGAGCCCGACCTCGTCGTCCACGTGGGTGGACCAGTGGAACCGACGGACGTCACGTCCGTCGGTTTCGTCGTGTCCAGGAAAGTCGGTCGTGCCCACGACCGCAACCGCGTGAAGCGTCGCCTGCGTCACCTCATGCGCGACCGGGTGTCCTCGGTTCCCTCGGGCGCGCGGGTCGTGGTGCGGGCGCTGCCCGGTGCGGCGCAGTGCTCGTCGTCCGTCCTCGGTGCCCAGCTCGACCGGGCGCTCGCCACGGCGTCGTCGCGGATCCGGCCATGATGCGCTGGATCCTGGCAAGCCTGCTGCGCGCCTACCGTTTCGCCATCAGTCCGATGTACGGGCAGGTGTGCCGCTACCACCCCAGCTGTTCGGCATATGCTCTCGAGGCGGTCGAGACCCACGGAGCCCTCAAGGGCACCTGGCTCTCGATCCGCCGACTGGGCCGCTGCCACCCGTGGGCCGCCGGCGGGTACGACCCCGTACCGTCCGTCGCCCGTGATCGAGGAGAGGCATGTTCGACTTCCTAGGCGACATCGGCTCGGCCGTCATGACGCCGCTGTACTACTTCGTCTCCGGCATCATGCTGGTCTGGCACCGCTTGTTCTCACTCGTGCTCCATCCCGACTCGGGCTGGACGTGGGCGCTGTCCATCGTGGGTCTGACCATCACGATCCGCGCGATGCTGATCCCGCTGTTCGTCAAGCAGATCAACTCCAGCCGGAACATGCAGCTGATCCAGCCGCAATTGCAGGAGCTGCGTAAGAAGTACGGCCACGACCGTGAGCGCTTCGCCCAGGAGCAGATGAAGCTCTTCCAGGAGACGGGCACCAACCCGTTCTCCTCCTGCATGCCGTTGCTGCTGCAGATGCCGATCTTCTTCGCCCTGTTCCGGGTGATCAACAAGGCGGCGCACAACGAGGCGCTCGGCTTCCTGAGTCAGGCCGACGCTGAATCGCTCTCGTCGGCGAAGTGGCTCGGCGGCGACCTCGCGTCGTCCTTCACCTCGAGCGACAACCTCGAGACGAAGATCATCGCGATGGGCATGGTCATCGCGATGTGCCTCACGCAGTTCTTGACGCAGAAGCAGCTCATGACCAAGAACATGACGCCCGAGGCATTGAACGGGCCGTTCGCCCAGCAGCAGAAGATGCTGCTGTACATCCTGCCGGTCGTCTTCGCGGTGTCCGGTGTGGCATTCCCGCTGGGCGTGCTCGTGTACTGGACCACCTCGAACCTGTGGACGATGGGCCAGCAGTTCTGGGTCATCCGGAACAACCCGGCTCCGGGCACCCCGGCGTTCGCGGCGAAGCAGGAGCGTGACCGGGCCAAGGGCAAGAAGGTCCAGGAGGATCCACTCAAGAGCCCTGCGCCCGAGGTCGAGGAGAAGCCGAAGAACCCGCCGCGGCAGCAGCCGAAGAAGAAGACCCGCGATCAGCGACGGAAGTCGACCGGGTCGAATCCCCCACCGAACACGAACGACTCGAAGAATGACGACGCCAAGGAGGACGGCGATGAGTGACAACGACCTGGAGCGCGAGGGTGACATCGCGGCGGACTTCCTCGAGGAGCTCCTCGACATCGCGGACCTCGACGGCGACATCGACATCGACGTGGACGGCGATCGTGCCGCCGTCGAGATCATCGGCGGCGAGCTGACGCACCTCGTGGGTCGCAACGGCGAGGTGCTCGATGCCCTGCAGGAGCTCACGCGCCTGGCCGTGTACCGCGAGACGGGTGAGCGCAGCCGCCTGATGCTGGACATCGCGGGCCATCGCGCCACGCGCAAGACCGCTCTGGTCGAGGTCGCGGGTGACGCGATCGCCAAGGTCCAGGCCGGCACGGAGTCCGTGAGCCTCGAGCCCATGTCGCCGTTCGAGCGCAAGGTCGTCCATGACGCCGTCGCGGCCGCCGGTCTGCGCAGTGAGTCCGATGGCGCGGGCTCGGATCGTCACGTCGTCGTCCTTCCGGCCGAGTGACTGTTTCACGTGAAACAGCGTTCGGCGAGCGGTTACCGCTCGCTGAGCAGTACGTCGAGCTCCTCGCCACGGGCGGGGTCGAGCGTGGTCTGATCGGTCCGCGCGAGGTTCCCCGCCTGTGGGACCGGCACGTGCTGAACTGCGCCGCGCCCGTCGTCCGGGTGCCCGAGAACGCCACCGTGGCCGATGTCGGCTCCGGCGCCGGCCTCCCCGGACTGGTCTGGGCGATCGCGCGACCCGACTTGCACGTGACCCTGATCGAGCCGCTGCTGCGCCGAACGTCCTTCCTGGAGGAGGTCGTCGAGGAGTTGGGTCTGGACAACGTGGCCGTCCTCCGGGCTCGGGCCGAAGACGTTCACGAGCAGTACGACGTCGTCACCGCGCGTGCGGTGGCCGCTCTGGAGAAGCTCGCGCGGTGGTGCATGCCCCTCGTGCGGCCGGGCGGCGTGCTGCTGGCCCTCAAGGGCCGCACCGCTGCTGAAGAGATCACGTCCGCGCGCGCCACCCTCGGTCGACTGAAGGCCGGGGATATCGTGGTGGCCACGTACGGGGAGTCGTGGGGGCTCGAAGTTCCCACGACCGTGGTCGAAGTTCAGTGTCGATGACCGACGGTACGTGGGCCGATGTTCCACGTGAAACACGACAGGAGCAGGAGTGAGTATTCCGACAGCAGCGGACTTCGCCGATGAGTTCGCCGACACCGAGAGTTCCACTCCCCTCGCCGACCAGGCCGGCCACCATGTCGAACTGATGGAGCGTCTCGCCCGGTCCGGCCGCTACGAGAAGCCGCGTCGCACCCGGGTCTTCGTCGTCGCGAACCAGAAGGGCGGGGTCGGCAAGACGACGACCTCTGTGAATCTCGCCGCCGCGATGGCCGCCCGTGGACTCAGCGTCCTGATGATCGACCTCGATCCCCAGGGCAATGCCTCGACCGCGGCCGGCATTCCGCACGCCTCCGGTACGCCGGGCACGTACGAGGTGCTGCTCGACGAACTGCCGATCGAGCGGGCGATCCAGACGAGCCCGGACGTTCCGGGACTGCACGTCGTTCCGGCCACGATCGACCTCGCCGGCGCCGAGATCGAACTCGTCGGGCTCGAACAGCGCGAACGGCGCCTCCGTGGCGCGATCAGGCGCTATCTCGCGGGTGCCGGCGCCGGAATCGACTACGTCTTCATCGACTGCCCCCCGTCCCTGGGCCTGCTGACCGTCAACGCGATGGCCGCCGCCCGGGAGGTGCTCATCCCGATCCAGTGCGAGTACTACGCGCTCGAGGGCCTGAGCCAACTGCTCAACAACATCGGACTGGTGCAGCAGCACCTCAACCCCGACCTCGACGTCTCGACGATCCTGCTGACGATGCACGACGCCCGCACGAATCTCTCCTCGGACGTCGCGAACGAGGTGCGCAGCCACTTCGGCGACCGGGTGCTCTCGACGGCGATTCCCCGGTCGGTGCGCATCAGCGAGGCGCCCGGGTACCAGCAGACGATCATCACGTACGACCCCAGTTCGACCGGAGCCCTCTCGTACCTCGAGGCAGCCCGCGAGATCACGCAGCGTGGCGCCCCGAGCGTCGACCAAGGAGGCCTGTCATGAGCAACTCCCGTCCCGGTCCCAGCCGTCCCGGCCTGGGCCGAGGCCTCTCGGCGCTGATCCCGACCTCGCCGGCGGCGGCGCAGAAGGCCGGACTGGCCGAGGTCGAGGGCGCTCACCTGCGGGAGATCCCGGTCGGGCAGATCCAGCCGAACCCCCGCCAGCCGCGGACGGTGTTCGACGAGGAGGCGATGGCCGAGCTCGTCCACTCGATCACCGAGATCGGACTGCTCCAGCCGATCGTCGTGCGCCAGACGGATCCCGAGCGGTACGAGCTCATCATGGGCGAGCGGCGCTGGCGGGCCACCCAGAAGGCCGGCCTGGCGACGATCAGCGCCGTCGTGCGGGAGACCACCGACGAGGACCTGCTGCGCGACGCGCTCCTGGAGAACCTGCACCGGTCACAGCTGAACCCCTTGGAGGAGGCGGCCGCCTACCAGCAGCTGCTGGAGGACTTCGGCTGCACGCAGGAGGAGCTGTCCGAGAAGATCGGACGCTCCCGGCCGCAGATCACGAACACGATCCGGCTGCTGAGGCTCCCCCCGGCGGTCCAGCGCCGCGTGGCGGCGGGCGTGCTGTCGGCGGGCCATGCCCGAGCCCTGCTGAGCGTCCCCAACCCGGAGCTGCAGGACCGGCTGGCCTCGCGAGTCGTCGCGGAGGGCATCTCCGTGCGGCAGTTGGAGGAGATCGTCCGGTTCGGCGACGAGGACTCCACGCCGGCGGCGCGAAAGCTCGCGACCCGGCCGACCTCACCGCGCCTGGGTGAGCTCGCACACCGGCTCTCCGAGCGCTTCGACACCCGTGTGAAGGTCGATTTCGGCAAGTCGAAGGGCAAGATCATCGTCGAGTTCGCCACGATCGGCGATCTCGAGCGCATCGTCGAGCTGATGGACCCGGCGGCGCCCACCACCTAGGCATCGATACATAAACAAATCCCCTTGTCGACAAATCGACAAGGGGATTTGTTTATCAGTTTCAGGTCAGGAGACGAACTCCGAGAGCTCGGTGAGGATCGCCGACTTGGGCCGGACGCCCACGATCGAGCGGACCAGTTCTCCCTTGTAGTAGAGGTTCATCGTCGGCAGGCCCGTCACGCGGTACTGCGCGGGGGTGACCGGGTTGGCGTCCGCGTCCATCTTGACGATGGTCAGGGCGTCGCCCTTCTCACCGGCGATCTCCTCGAGGATCGGGGCGACCTGACGGCACGGGCCGCACCAGGACGCCCAGAAGTCGACGAGGACGGGCCCGTCGGCCTGCAGGACCTTGCTCTCGAAGTCGGCGTCGGTGACGGCTGCGATGTCTGCCATGTGCTGCTCCTTGCTGGTGCTGGTGGTCTTGGATGGGTCAGTCGGTGAGGGCGACGGCCCGCTCGGGCAGGCCGGCGGCCTCGAGGTCGGCGAGGAACCGCTCGGCGTCGAGCGCCGCCTGGCACCCGGTGCCCGCGGCGGTGATCGCCTGGCGGTACGTGTGGTCGACGAGGTCGCCCGCGGCGAAGACGCCCGTGAGGTTGGTCGCCGTCGAGCCGGGCTGCGTCAGGACGTAGCCCTCGTCGTCGAGGTCGACCTGGCCGACGAGCAGCTCCGAACGCGGGTCGTGACCGATCGCGATGAACAGTCCGCTGACGTCCAGGCGGCGGGTCTGACCGGTCTCGGTGTCGCGCAGGACGACGCCCTCGAGCAGTCCGTCGCCCACGAGCTCGGCGACCTCGCTGTTCCACGCGAACTCGAGCTTGTCGTTGGCGTACGCGCGGTCGGCCATGATCTTGCTCGCGCGCAGCTCGCCGCGGCGGTGGATGAGCGTGACCTTGTCGGCGAACCGGGTCAGGAAGGTGGCCTCCTCGACGGCGGAGTCGCCGCCGCCGACGACCGCGATCTCCTTGCCGCGGAAGAAGAAGCCGTCACACGTCGCACACCAGCTGACGCCATGGCCGGACAGGAGGTCCTCGCCCGCGATGCCGAGCTTGCGGTAGCCCGAGCCCATGGCCAGGATCACCGCACGCGCGCGGTACTCCGAGCCGTCGGCCAGGCGAACGGTCTTGATCTCACCGGTCAGATCGGCCGAGACCACGTCGTCGGCGATCAGCTCGGCGCCGAAGCGCTCGGCCTGTGCCCGGAGGTTGTCCATGAGCGCCGGGCCCATGATGCCGTCGGGGAAGCCGGGGAAGTTCTCGACGTCCGTCGTGTTCATCAGGGCGCCACCGGCGGTGACGGAGCCCTCGAAGACGAGGGGCTCGAGGTTGGCGCGTGCGGCGTAGATCGCCGCCGTGTACCCGGACGGGCCGGAGCCGATGACGATGAGGCTGCGGACGGTGTCCGTCGTGGTTTCGGTCATGAAGAGGTGCTTTCGATCGGGTTCACGTGGTGCAACGGATTCTAGGTGGTGGTTGTTCCCCGGCGGCGGTCCGTCCGGCTAGCGTCCACGCACGGTGGCACCGCGGATCTCACCGCGGTACTCGCCCTCGCCGACCTGCGGGAGGGCGCGCAGCCACACGACGACGTAGCGCGTCCGGATGTTCGCCGGCAGCGCGACCGAGACGTCCTCGCCGGCGCCGTTGAGGGTGGACACCTCGCGGAGGTCCTCGAGGTCCTTCGGCGGGGCGGTGATCGTCGACGGCGGGGTCAGGATCGACAGGTCCGTGGGACTGCCGGCGAGCCGCAGGCGCACCTGGTCGACCTCGCGCGTGGTGCCGAGGTCGAGCACGACCCCGACGCCGTCCTTGAGACCGCCGAGGTCGGGCCGCCCGAAGTACGTGTTGGTCTGCCAGCCCGTCGACGGGTCGTCGTCGATGATCGCCGCGGTCTGGTCGGGGTTCTCCTCCTGATCCTCGCCCTGGGGGTCGAAGTCCAGCACCCGGTCGATCGGCAGGACCCGCACCGGGGCGTCCGGCTCGCTCTGCGAGTACGGGTCGCCCTGTTGGCCGGACTCGCGTCCGACGAGGAAGGCCAGTACGCCCGAGAGCACCGCCGCGGTCAGCAGGCCCAACAGGATGAGCGCGCGATCGCCGTGGGTCATCTGCCGCGCGCGTGAGCCGAGCCGTTCGAGCGCCGTGGGCGGCTTGGGATCGTAGGCCTTGGGTCGCCGGCGCGGCGGCTCGAGGCCGGGCGGGGGCCCGGAGGGCTCGATCACGGGGTCGAGGCGCAGCAGGTCGGGCGACGTCACGTAGCCGACGGAGTCGTCGACGAACTCCTGGCCCTCACGCGCACCGTAGAGCGCGCGGGAGATCTCCGAGGCCGTCGAGAGGGCGGAACGCTGGTGCCGGGCGGGCTCGAGGATCCGGTCGCAGATGTCGTCCACCTCGCGCACGACCCCCGCGCGCACCTGCCGGGGCCGCAGCAGGTGGCCGTGCTCGGTGGGTGCGGCGCGGAGCCCGTCGACGTGACCGCCCGGCCAGCGACTGACGAGGCAGGCGTAGAGCAGCTTGCCGAGCGCCGCCACGTCCGCGGCCCGGTAGGCGGCCACGTCGTCGGCGGAGTCCTGGTGGTCGACCGGCGCGAGCGCCGTCGCGACGCCGAGACCGACGATCCGGACGGCGCCGCTCTCCTTCAGCAGCACCTGGTGGGGCGTGAGGCGACGGTGGACGAGCCCGTGCTCGTGGGCGTGCGCGATCGACTCGGCCACCTCGGCGACGATCGCCGCGGCGCGTTGGTTCGGCAGCGGGGACTGGGCCAGCAGGCGGCTCAGCGGCGTCGCCTTGGCCCACTCGCGCACGACGACGTGGACGCCGTCCTCGTCCTGCAACAGGTCGAGGACGCGCAGGAACCGGTGGTCGGTCACGGTCGTGGAGTCACGCGCCGCCTGCAGGAAGTTCGCGCCTCGAGGATCGTCCGACGGCAGCAGCTCGACGCGCACGTTGCGGTGCAGCACGAGGTCCACGGCCCGCCAGTTCGACGCGCCGAGACTCTCTCCGACGAGGTCGGCCAGCTCATAGCGCCCCGCGAGGACGTCACCGGAGACGTGGGGTCGCCGGTCGCTCATTCCAGGGCCTCCTCGGTACGGCACGTGCCGACCCTGCCATCGTACGTTCGTCAGTTGCGTCGCAGGACCGTTGCGACGACATAGCGCAACTCTTCGATCCGCAGCAGCCGCGCACCGACCACGACCGTGGCGGCTCCCGCGAGGCCGATGACGAGCAACTCGATCAGGGACCAGGCCCAGCCCGCGTCCGGCCACGAGAGCGGACCGGCCCACAGCCAGCGGCCGGCGAGCATGACGGCGGCGGCGCCCGCGCACACGAGGGTGATGCGGACCAGGAAGCGGACGGTCTCGGGGTCGGCGAGGCGGCCGATCCGCCGGGACAGCAGCGACGCGGAGAGGATGAGGCCGAGCGTGTAGGCCAGGCCGTACGACAGGGCCAGCCGGGTCGACACCTCGATGGGCTCGGCGCCGCGCGTCATGAGCAGTGCCAGTCCGATCGAGGCGCCCGCGATCACGGCCTGGACCCAGAACGGGGTGCGGGTGTCCTCGAGCGCGTAGAACCCGCGCAGCACGAGGTAGTGGATGCTGAACATCACCATCGACAGCGCGAAGGCGGAGATCGTCGTGCCGATCGCGTGGGTGTTTCCACGAGCCGCCCCGAAGCCGGCCAGCACGGCCGCGATCTGCTGACCCATGCAGGCGACCGCCACGGCGATCGGCAGGATGAGGACGAGCGTCAGGCGGATCGTGCGACCCAGCTCGAGCCGGAGCCGTTCCAGCCGGTGGTCGGCGGCCAGCGCCGCGAGGGTCGGGATCACGGCGGTCGCGAGCGAGACCGTGATGACGCCGTGCGGGACCTGCGTGATGAGGAAGCCCACGTCATAGACGACCTGCCCGGCCCCGTCGACGTTGCGCTGCGCCGCCTCGAGGTCGGCGCCGCCGGCGATGCGGATGATCGCGAAGTACGAGATCTGGTTGACGACGATGAACGCCAGGGTCCACGCTCCGAGCCGCAGCGTGTGCCCGAGCCCGACCCCGCGGAAGTCGAAGCGCGGTCGGTACGTGAAGCCGACCTGGCCCAGGTACGGCACGAGCACGAGCGCCTGGACGACGATGCCGAGCGTCGAGCCCACGCCGAGTAGCCACACCTCGCCGCTGCTGAAGCCTCCGGCGGCGCCCGGCTCGGCGACGCCGAACACGAGCGCGTACAGCACGAGGGCCGCGAGGGCGACGAGGTTGTTCACGATCGGCGCCCACATCATCGGGCCGAATCGCTGCCGCGAGTTGAGGATCTGGCCGACCAGCACGAACGCGCCGTAGAAGAAGACCTGCGGCATGCACAGCAGCATGAGCAGCTGGGCGGACTCGCGCTGCTGCGTGAACTCGTCGGTGAACATGTACTGCTTGAACACAACGTGCATGAGCACCGGCACGGCCACCATGAGGACGACCGTCGCGACCGCCAGGACGGTCAGGCCGAGCGTGATGACCCGGTTCGCGTAGGCGTCGCCGCCGTCCTCGTCGAGCTTCATGGCCCGCACGAGCTGCGGCACGAGCACGACGTTGAAGATGCCCCCGGCCACGAGGATGTAGAGCGAGTTCGGGATCGAGTTCGCGACGTTGAAGATCGTGCCGTTGAGCGCCGTGCCGATCACCGCGAGCAGCATGAGCGAGCGCAGCAGGCCGGTGAAGCGCGACACGATCGTGCCCAGCGCCATCCACGCGGAGGCCCGCGCGAGGTTCGGGTCGCTCATCCGTGCCCCTCGGTGCGCCGCCGCCGGCCCAGGAACCGCCGGGCCCACGTGGCCACGAAGAGCACACCGGCCGCGGCCATCGTGATCCACACGATGAGGCCCACCTTGCTCGACCGGATGTTGAACACGGCGGGACTGCCGAACGTGTCGCCGTCGGACGACATAAGGCGGGCCGTGACGGTGCTGGACGTCTGCTCGCCGAGGTCGACCTCGACCGTGACCGTGTGCCGCTCGCCTGCCGCCAGCTCGACCGGGGCGACGTCGTCGAGCTCGAGCGACGGGTTGTCCGCATCGAGGTCGAGCCCGACCTGGACGGTGTGGTCGGTGGCGTTCGCGATCGTGAGTGGGAAGCCGCCCTTGCTGCTGCTGAGCGTGATGGTCGAGGGGCTGTCGATCGAGATCCCGGCCAGCTCGCGGTCGATGTCGGCCACCTGCCGGCGCACCTCGTCCGCCGCCTGCATCGGGTGGGACCGCCACCGGACCGAGAGCGTCGCGGCGATGTCGCGGTCGAACGTCGGCTTCTCGTCGTCGACGACGAGGTCGGTGGCCAGGTCGGCGCGGTCGGAGAGCGTCGACACGAGGTCGAGGTGGGCGCTGCTGAGCGACTCGGTGTCGACCCGCTTGGGGACGTCGCCGGTGTAGCTGACGGGCGACGATCGCACGAGATCGCCCGCCGTGACGGGCCGGGTGAGGCCCGAGCTCCCCTGGGTCGTCAGGGCCCCCGAGAGGACCGGACCGGCACCGGCGCCCGGGTCCCAGCTGGGATCGACGAACGTCAGGGCGTCGGCCCGCGAGCTGGAGTCGGCCGAACGCGAGAGGACGCCGAGCGAGGCATCGGTGAGGACGCGCTGGCGCAGGGTCACGGGCGTCTCCGCGCCGGGCGTGTCGGGCAGCGCGCCGTTGACGACGAGCGGCAGCGGTCCGTGCGTGGTCTCAAGGTTCACGACCGAGCCCAGTCGGGGCTCCCAGTCGGGAACGGCCTGCCGTGAGACGACGGTCGGGGTGTCGCCGCGGCCGCGGATGTCCTCGAGCATGCCGATCGTCGTGCCGGCGATCGTGGGCCACTCGGCCCGCGAGCCGCTCAGCGCGTGCTCGGTGAGCGCCTCGTTCGTGGCGTCGTCCACCCGCGCCCACAACTGGTCGGCGTGCTCGGGGTACCGGCTGAGCGCGAGCGTGTCGGGTCGGGCGTAGCCGACGATCCAGGTCGTGGAGGACAGCGCCAGCTCGCGCAGGTCGTCGAGCCACGTGGTGACCCCGTCGGCCTGGTCCTGCGAGATCTCGACGTCCTCGGTCGTGTTCGCGGGATCGGTCAGCTCGGAGAGGACGTCGAGCAGGGACGGGTCGAGCACGACCGTCCGCCCCTCGCGGGGGGTCTGGGTCGCCGCGTCGAGGTAGTGGCGCAGTTGCCCGGACCCGGCGGAGGACGCGACGGCCGCCAGATCGGGGTCGGCGGCGTCCCACGTCGGCGTGAACGCCCACACGAGGCCCGCCGCGATCGGGGTCTCGGGATCGGCGACCCACGGCAGGAAGGTCGTGGCGCGGGTGACCGCGGTGTTCGAGCGATCGCCGTCGTCGTCGGTGGCGAGGACCTGCACGCCGACGGGATAGACGCCCTCGGCGCCGGTGAGGCCGAGCTGCGACACCGGCACGGTGACCTCGAAGCGGACCTCGGCGCCGGGCGCGAGATCGCCCACCTCGTCGAACGTCCCGGCTTCGACGACCCGCTCGCCCGTGTAGGACTGGCCGTCCTCGATCGCCTGCTCGATCTGCTCGCGGCTCGTGAACGGGCTGCGGGGGATCACGAGGTACGCCTGGACGGCGGTCCACGGCGTCGAGCCGGTGTTGCGCACGACGCCGCCCATCGTGATGGTGGCGCCGGCAGACAGTCGTGACGGCGTGAGCTGGTCGATCCGCACGGCGAGCGACCCGTCGGCCGCCGATGCCGACGACGCGGGGACCGCGATCACGGCCGACAGGGCGACCACGAGGGCGGTCAGCCAGGCGCGGATCGTCACGACGTCATCGTAGAGGGCTGACCGGCGGTGTCCCGGCGACCTCAACGGGCCGCCCACCAGGCCTTCAACGCCTCGATCGCCTGCTCCTCGGGCAGCGGCCCGAGATCCATCCGCAGGTCGAGCAGGAATCGGTACGCCTCCCCGACCTCCCGGCCGGGACCGATCTGCAGCAGCTCCATGATCTGGTTGCCGTCGAGGTCGGGGCGGATCGACTCGAGCTCCTCCTGCGCGGACAGGTGTGCGATCCGGGCCTCGAGGGCGTCGTACGTGCGCTGCAGCTTCAGTGCCTTGCGCTGGTTCCGTGTCGTGCTGTCGGCGCGGGTCAGGATGTGCAGTCGCTCCAGCTGGTCACCGGCGTCGCGGACGTAGCGTCGGACGGCCGAGTCGGTCCAGTCGCCGGAGCCGTAGCCGTGGAACCGCAGGTGCAGCTCGACGAGGTGCGAGACGTCGTCGACGATCTCGTTCGGGTGGCGCAGCGCGCGCAGCCGCTTGCGGGTCATCTTGGCGCCGACGACGTCGTGGTGGTGGAACGTCACGGTCCCGTCGTCGAGGAAGCGCCGCGTGCGGGGCTTGCCGATGTCGTGCAGCAGCGCCGCGAGCCGGATCGTCAGATCGGGGCGCTGGTCGAGCCGGTACTCGAGCTCGATCGCCTGCTCCAGCACGGTGAGCGAGTGCTCGTAGACGTCCTTGTGCCGGTGGTGCTCGTCGCGCTCGAGCCGCAGGGCCGGCAGTTCGGGCAGCACCCGATCGGCCAGGCCCGTGTCGACGAGCACCCGCAGGCCCAGGACCGGATCGGCCGACAGCAGCAGCTTGTTCAGCTCGTCGCGGACCCGCTCCGCCGAGACGATCTCGATCCGGTCGGCCATCTGCGCCATCGCGCTCGTGACGTCGGCCGCTGCGACGAAGCCGAGCTGGCCGACGAACCGTGCCGCGCGCATCATCCGCAGCGGGTCGTCGCCGAACGAGACCTCGGGCCCGATGGGGGTGCGGATCGTGCGGTCGGCGAGGTCGTCGAGTCCGCCGTGCACGTCGACGAACTCCAGGCCCGGGAGGCGGACGGCCATCGCGTTGACCGTGAAGTCGCGCCGAGCGAGGTCGTCCTCGAGCCGCCGGCCGAAGGCGACGACCGGCTTGCGTGAGGTCGGGTCGTACTCGTCGGCGCGGTAGGTCGTGATCTCGAGCTGGTGGTCGTCCTTGCGCAGCGCGATCGTGCCGAACTCGCGTCCCACGTCCCATGTGGCGTCGGCCCAGCCGGCGACGACCTGCTCGATCTGCTCGGGAGTGGCCGACGTCGTGAAGTCGAGGTCGGTCACGGGCCGGCCGAGCAGCGCGTCGCGGACGGGTCCGCCGACCAGCGCGAGCTCGTGCCCGGCCTCGGCGAACCGGCGACCGACGTCGAGGAGAACGGGGTGCGCCCCGACGAGCTCGTCGACACGGGTGCGCTCGTGCGCGGTCATCTCGGCCACAGCAGTCCAGTCTACGGGAGGCGTCATCCACCAACTCCTGGAACACGTCCCGCCTCGCGCGGCCCGATCGGCGTCGATCCCGCCCCAAATGTCGTGGCCGAGCGGGCGCGGGCGTCACGTAGACTGGACCCATGGACTCCTGATCTGCCGCCCGCCCACCCGCGACCCGGAGATCGTCCATGTCCTCCTCACCTTCCCTGACCCTGTCCCACGTCTCGTTCGCGCTGCCGACCGGCCGTGTCGTCCTGCGTGACCTCTCGTTCGCGATCGGACCCGGTCGCCACGGCATCGTCGGCGCCAACGGCAGTGGAAAGTCCACGCTGCTGAAGCTCCTGACCGGCGAGCTCGTGCCCACGTCGGGCGTGGTGACGCGACCCGACGACGTCGAACACCTGCGGCAGGACCCGGCCGTCGACCCGGACGCGAGCGTGGCGGACCTGCTGGGTGTCGCGCCGGTGCTCGCTGCCCTCGCCGCGATCGAGGCCGGATCGGTCGACCAGCGCGACTTCGACACCGTCGGTGACGACTGGGACCTGCGGGCGCGCATCGAGGCACTGCTCGACCGGGTGGGCCTGGGTGCGATCACCCCGGATCGTGCTGCGCGGTCCCTGTCGGGAGGCGAGCTGATCCTGGTCTCGTTGACGGCGCGGCTGCTGCGGCGGCCGGCGGTCCTGCTGCTCGACGAGCCCACGAACAACCTCGACGCGGCGACTCGGCAGCGACTGCTCGACGTCGTCGACGACTTCACCGGCACGCTCGTGGTGGTCAGCCACGACCGCGAGCTGCTCGACCATGTCGAGGACGTCGCCGAGGTGCACGACGGTCGGGTGCGCTGGTTCGGCGGCGGGTTCGCCGGCTACGAGGAGGCGATCGAGGTCGAGCAGGAGGCCGCCCGCCGGGCCGTCGCCAACGCCGAGGCGGACGTGCGCCGGCAGCGCCGCGACCTGATGGAGCAGCAGACGAAGCAGGCCCGCCGCGATCGCCAGGGCCGGGCGCACGGCGCCGACCTGCCCAAGATCGTCGCCGGGGCCTACCAACGCCGCGCCGAGGTGACCGCGGGACGGTTGCGCGGCATGCACGAGCAGCGGCTCGACGACGCCCGGTCCCACCTCTCGGCGGCCGAGGACCGGGTCCGCGACGACGACGAGATCCGCGTCGACCTGCCCGGCACGGCGGTCCCGCCGCGGCGCGAGGTCGCGCGGGCCGTGGGCCTGCGGCCGGCCCACGGCGATCTCGTGCTGGACCTCGACCTGCGTGGTCCCGAACGGGTCGCGATCGTTGGTCGCAACGGGGTCGGCAAGTCGTCGGCTCTGCGGGCGTTGCTCGGACTGGAGCCGGCGTGGTCCGGGTCCGCCGAGGTGCTCGTGCCGTGGCGGTACCTGCCGCAGGACCTCGCCGTGCTCGACCCGGCACTCAGCGTCGTGGACAACGTGCGCCGATTCGTCCCCGAGGCCGAGGAGCGGCAGGTGCGGGCCCGACTCGCGCGGTTCCTGTTCCGGGGGCGGTCGGCCGAGCAGGTCGCCGGGACGTTGTCCGGCGGCGAGCGCTGGCGGGCCACCCTCGCGGCGCTCCTGCTCGCCGAGCCCGCGCCCCAGCTGTTGGTCCTCGACGAGCCGACGAACAATCTCGACCTCGCCGGCCGGCGCCACCTGACGGAGGCCCTCGACTCCTACGAGGGTGCGCTGCTCGTCGTCAGTCACGACGAGCCCTTCCTCGCCGACCTCCATCTGGATCGCCGCATCGAGGTCTGATGCGGGGCCGCGGGCGGACATGACGAAGGGCCGGTCCCGTGCGGAACCGGCCCTTCGACGTGATCAGCCCTGCAGGGCGAAGCAGGGCTCGGAGTAGTCGTAGCCCTCGGCCGTCGGTCCGGCCTTCATCTCCTGCGTGATCGAGACGCCGGTCGGCGCCTTCGCGTCGACCTTCGAGATGACGCTCTGACGCCACGCGACGTCGTTCGGCTCACCGGTCTGGTTGAAGGCGTCGTCGGGCAGGATGCCCTCGTAGTCGACGCTGTCCAGCTCGGTCGAGGCCTTCACGAGGTTCTCGCGCGAGATGCCGCCGTCCATGTCGGCCGCGGCCTTGAGCGCCGCCAGCAGCGGGTACTCCCACACCCAACCGGCGGTGTAGCCGTCGCTCGGGGCCTCGACGTCGCCGAGGGCCTCGCGCATCGCCGCGTGCCCGTCGGTCTCGGTGCCCCACGGACCCCACGGACCGGCCTGGAAGTACATCGCCTCGAGCGCCGGCTTGGCCTCGGTCTGCAGCAGTGCCGGGTTCCACGTCGGGCTCGAGCCGACGACCGTGCCCTGCCAGCCCTGCGCGGCGGCGCCGCCCAGGATCGTGGCCATCTCGGCCGGGCCCGTCGTGACGTAGACGAGGTCGGGCTTCTCCTTGAGGACCGCCGCGACCGCGCCGGCCTGGTTGTCCTGACCGGTCGCCGTCTCGATGTCGACGAACTCGAGGCCGTGCGCCTCGGCGGCGACCTTGACGCCCGCGGACGCGTCTCCGCCGTAGTCGTTCGGGTAGTGGATCGCGAGCACCTTGGCCTTGACGCCACGGTTCTCCACGGCCCAGTCGACGCCGTTCATGGCCTCGAAGCAGTAGTTCGCGCCCGACTGCAGGATCTGGTCCTCGAAGTCCCACGCCGAGTTCCACGACGCCGGGATGCCGATGACGTCGTCGGACTTCATGTCGTCGAGGATCGCGAGGGTCTGCGACGAGCCGAGGGTCTGCGCCAACGCGAGGATGTCGTCGCGCATCTCCTGGTACTTCTTGTTGTGGATCTCCGGGTTGTACTCCGCGTCCGCCACGTACTTCTCGACGTTGACGTCGTAGCCGCCGACGCCGCCGTCCTTGTTCACCTTGTCCCAGAACGCCTTCTGGGCGTCGGTGATCGGGACGGCCAGCGGCGCGAACGGACCCTTCGTGAGGTCCGAGATCACGCCCAGGTAGATGCAGCCGTTGTCCTTGTTCACCGCTTCGGGGCAGGCCTCGTCGGTGATGCCCGGTCCCGCTGCGCTGCTGTCGTCGTCGCCTCCGCCTCGACAGCCGGTCAGCACGAGGGCCGCCACCGCCGCACCGGCGACCACGCGGGTCAACTTTCGGTGTTGCTTCATCGTTTCTTCCTCCTGGGTGTGGGTGACGCGACGTGCGCCACTCGTGACGGCCTCCCTGATGACAGAGCGCCGGGTCTAGTAGGAGAAGGGCCAGCCCTTCCAGTAGTTGCGGATCCGGGTCCAGATGCCGAAGAGTCCGCGGGGTTCGAAGATCAGGAAGCCGATGATCAGCGCGCCGTAGAGGATCGCCTCGAGCTGGAACACCGTCAGGACGCTCTCCAGACCGGGGATCTGGTGCGCGATGGCCTGCGAGATCTTCGGCAGCAAGGCGATGAAGAGGGCACCCATGATCGAGCCGCTGATCGTGGCGACACCGCCGATCAGCACCATCGCGAGGTACTGGATCGACAGCAGCAGGCTGAACGCACCGGGTTCGAAGACGCCGACGACGGCGTAGTACAGCGCGCCGGTGACGCCGGCGAAGAACGACGACATCGCGAACGCCATGAGCTTGTACTTCGTGAGGTCGACCCCGACGACCGCGGCCGCCACGTCCCGGTCGCGGATCGCACCGAACGCCCGGCCGATCCCCGAGCGGGCGATGTTGCGGCCCAGGATCGCGAACACGATGAGGAAGACGAGCGCGAGGAAGAACTGCGCCTGGTAGCGCGAGAGGCCCTCGATCGGCTCCATCGAGGCGAAGTCGATGCCGAGGATCTCGAGCTGGGCGCCGCGACGTCCGACGCCCGGACCGCCGGTGATCGACCGCGCCTCACGGAAGATGTGGTCGCCGATGAACACCAGGCCGAGGGTCACGATCGCGAGGTAGAGCCCGCGCAGCCGGACCGCGAGCGGTCCGACTAACAGGCCCGCGAGCGCCGCGACGATGCCGGCGGACGGCAGCCAGATCCAGATCGGCAGGCCGTAGCCGACGAGCTGGCCGTCGGGGTCGCCGCCGAGGACCGCGCCGGTGTACGCGCCGACGCCGACGAAGAAGGCGTGGCCGAGCGAGACCTGCCCCGCGTAACCCGTGACGAGGTTCAGACCGATCGCGCCGACGGCCGAGATCATGCCCAGGATCAGCACCTGCAGGAGGTCGTCGGTCAGCAGGAACGGCACGAGGAACGAGGCGATCACGAGGCCGACGACTCCGCGCCGCTTGGCCGGGGTGTTGGCCAGGGTGAGGTCCTGCTCGTAGCTCGTGCGCAGCAGCGGGCGGCCACGGACGCCGGTGGACCGGCGAGCCTGCGTCGAGTTGCTCATACGCGCTCGACCTCCTTCGTGCCGAAGAGGCCGTAGGGCCGGATGAGCAACACCACGAACATCAGGGCGTAGGGCGCGACGAGCGCGAAGTTGTTGCCGAGCCACGGCGCGACGTCCGGCTGGTAGACGGCGGTGAGCGACTCGACGATCCCGACGGCCAGGCCACCGATCACGGCACCCTGGATGCTGTCGAGTCCGCCGATGATGATCGCCGGCAGCGCCTTGAGCGCGATGATCCAGGTGTTCTGCTCGAGCCCGGCGCCGCTCGTCGCGACGAACGTGCCCGCGATCGCCGCGAGACCTCCGGCGATCGCCCACGCGAGTGCGAAGATCGCGCCGACCCGGATGCCCTGTGCGAGCGCCGTCTCCTGGTTCAGCGCGGTGGCGCGCATCGCCAGGCCGGCCTTGGCGTAGCGGAAGAACAGCGCCAGGGCGACGACCGTGATCGCGGTGACGATGATGAGCGCCATGCGCTGGTGCGAGATCGACAGTCCCCAGAACTCGTAGCGCTCGCTGCCGTTCGGGAAGGCGATCGACCGGGGGTCCGGGCCCATGTAGCGGTTCGCCAGGATGCGCAGCACGATGTCGACGCCGATCGTGATGATCGCCAGGGTGAACACCGGCTTGCCGACCATGGGGCGCAGCGCGAGCCGCTCGACGATCATGCCGAGCACCGCGCCGAACACGATCGCGACGGCCAGCCCGGGCCAGAACGACAGACCCCACACGGACGTCGCGTGGTACGCGGCGAGTCCGCCGCAGACCATGAGCGCCGGCTGGGCGAAGCTGATGACGTGGGTCGCCTTGTAGATCATGACGAACCCGAGCGCGAGCAGCGCGTAGATGGAGCCCTGCGCGAACCCGTTCAACAGGGACTGGAAGAACGTCGTCATGCCCTCACCCCCGCCTCCGAGGTCGTGTACATGCCCTCGATCTCGTCGTGGAAGCGCTCGGCGATCGCGGAGCGCTTGATCTTCTGGGTGGCGGTCAGCTCGCCCGTCTCGTGGTCGAGCTCCTTCGGCAGCATCGAGAACCGCTTGATCGTCTCGACGGCGGCGAACTTGCGGTTCGTCTCGTCGACGATTTCCTGCACGAGCGCGACCACCTCGGGCTTCTCGGACAGGTCGCGATAGGTCGTGAACGCGAGCTTGCGCTCCTGCGCCCAGTTGCCGACCGTGTCGAGCTCGATCCCGATGAGAGCCGTCAGGTACTTGCGCCGGTCGCCGATCACGATCGCCTCCTTCACGTAGGGCGATGCCTTGAGGCTGTTCTCGATCTCGCTCGGGCTGATGTTCTTGCCGCCGGCCGTGATGATGATGTCCTTGATCCGATCCGTGATCTTGACGTGCGTGCCGTCGACCCACTCGCCGACGTCGCCCGTGTGCAGCCAGCCTTCGGCGTCGATCGTGCGCGCCGTGGCCTCGGGGTTGTTCCAGTAGCCGGCGAACGTGCCCGCGTGGCGGGTGAGGATCTCGCCCGACTCGTCGTCGATGCGGACCTCGGCGCCGACCTGCGGCTCGCCGACCGTGCCGACCTTGACCCGGCCGGCCATGTTGGCGGTGGCGATCGCGGAGTTCTCGGTCATCCCGTAGACCTCGTGCATCCGGATGCCGATGCCCATGAAGAACTCGAGCACCTCCGGCGCGATCGGGGCGGCGCCCGATGCCGCGTAGCGCACCTTCGCCAGGCCGAGTCGCTCGCGCAGTGGCCGGTAGAGGCACACCCAGCCGACGGCGTAGACCGCCCGGGTGGCGCCGGTGTGGCGACCCTCGTTCGCCACGAGGGTGCGACCGATCCACGCCGCGCGCGACATCCAGAACTCGAAGCTGCGCCGCTTGAACCACGAGGCGCCGCTCATCCGGATGTGCACGCCGGCCGCGATCTTCTCCCAGATCCGCGGGACGCCGAACAGGATCGTCGGCTGGACCTCGCGCAGCGCCTGCTGCACCGTCTCGATCGACTCGGCGAAGTTCACCTGCGAGCCGACGGCGGCGTTGAACCACGTCGTGAAGACGCGTTCGGCGACGTGGCACAGCGGCAGGTACGACACGACGAGGTCGCGGTCGCTGGCCGGCGGGTCGACGAAGGCACCCCCCGACTGCAGGGTCTCGATGACGAACTCGATGTTCGAGATCGTCAGCATCGCGCCCTTGGGCGGGCCCGTCGTGCCGGACGTGTAGACGAGCGTCGCGAGGTCGTCCGAGGTCGCCGCCTCGATCCGCTCGGTGAGCGCGTCGGGGTGGTCGGCACGGTGCTGCTCGCCGAGCGCGATGAAGTCGTCCCAGAACAGCAGGCGCTCGTCCTCGTAGCGCCCCCGGATACCGCGCGGCTCGAGGTAGACGACGCTGCGCAGGGCGGGCAGGTCGTCGGCGATCTCGAGCCACTTGTCGACCTGCTCCTGGTCCTCGGCGATGAGCACGCAGGTGCCGGAGTCGCGCAGGACGTGCAGCACCTCGGGCGCCGGGTTCGTCGGGTAGAGGCCGACGGTCGCCGCGCGCGCGGCGGTGATGCCGATGTCGCTGAAGAGCCACTCGCGCCGGTTCTCGCTGTGGATCGCGACCCGGTCGCCGGGCTCGACGCCCAGGGCCAGCAGGGCGTGCCCGACGAGTGTCGCGCGGTCCCAGTAGCGCGCCCAGGACACCTCCTCCCACAGTCCGTGGTCCTTCTCGCGCATCGCGACGCGGTCGGGCGTCTCCTGCGCGCGGGTCCTGATCCGCTGGGCCAGGGTGTTCCGGGCCACGGTGCTCGTCATGCGAGTTCCCCCTGCACCTGCTCGACGACGGAGTCCTCGACGGGCCCGAGATAGGCCCGGATGACGTCCGGATGGTTCTGCACCTCGAGTGGGGTGCCGGTCGCGACGGGCTTGCCGAAGTCCATCGCCATGACCCTGTCGGCCAGTCCCATGACCAGTCCCATGTCGTGCTCGACGAGGATCATCGGAACGTGCAGCTCGTCGCGGATGTCGAGGATGAATCGCGCCATGTCCTCGGTCTCCTCGCCGTTCATGCCGGCGACGGGCTCGTCGAGCAGCAGCAGCTTCGGCTCCATCGCGAGCGCGCGGCCCAGCTCGATCCGCTTCTGCACGCCGTAGGGCAGCATCCCCACGGGCAGCTGGCGGTAGCTCTCGATCTCGAGGAAGTCGATGATCTCCTCCACGCGACGCCGGTTGACGACCTCGTGGCGCTTGGCCTTGCCGAACCAGGCCACGGCGGACGGCCAGCCGTAGCCGAGGTGGCCGTGCCGGCCGAGCATGAGGTTGTCGACGACGTCGAGGTTCTCGAACAGCTCGATGTTCTGGAACGTGCGCGCCATGCCGAGGCCGGCGATCTGGTGGGGCCGGAGCCCGCGCAGGTCCTGGCCGGCGAAGTCGACGGTGCCCTGCTGGGGCCGGTACACGCCCGAGAGCACGTTGAAGATCGAGGTCTTGCCGGCGCCGTTCGGGCCGATGACGGCGAACAGCTCGTCCTCGAAGACGTCGAAGTCGACGCCCTGCAGCGCCTTCACGCCGGAGAAGCTCAGCGAGACATCCCGGACGGAGACAACAGGTTCAGACATCGGTACTCCCGAGAACGGATGGACGGTTGGTCGGCTCACCCGAGCGGGCCGGACCACGGCTCAGCCAGAGGGAGGCGGTGTGCGTACCGGGGAAGCGCCACGGGGCCAAGGGCGTGTCGGCCAACTGCCGACGTTCAGGTGACGGCATCAGGACAACCAGCGCTTCCTGCGCTTGTAGTGCTTGATGTCGCGGTAGTTGGTGGCCAGCTCGCCGCGACCGAGGTAGAAGTCGCGGATGTCCTCGTCGTCGAGCAGTTCGGCGGCGGGCTTGTCCATCACGACCTTGCCGTGCTCCATGACGTAGCCGTGCTGGGCGATCGACAGCGCCATCGTGGCGTTCTGCTCGACCAGCAAGACGGTCGTGCCGCGCTCGTTGACCTGCACGACGATGTCCTTGATCTGCGAGACGATGCGCGGGGCCAGGCCCAGGCTCGGCTCGTCGAGCAGGATGATCTCGGGCTGGGCGACGAGGGCGCGGCCCATCGCGAGCATCTGCTGCTCGCCGCCGGACAGGTAGCCCGCCGTGTTGCGACGCCGCTCCTTGAGCACGGGGAAGAGCTCGTAGACCTCCTCGATCCCCTCGGCGAGTCCGCCCTTGCGGGTGTGGCCGCCGACGCGCAGGTTCTCCTCGACGGTGAACTCGGCGAACACGCGCCGGCCCTCGAGGACCTGCCCGAGCCCGGCCGACACGATCTTCGGCGCGTCCCACGTGGTGATGGGGGTGTCCTTGAGCCGGACCTCGCCCTTGGTGATCTCTCCGTCGTGGATGTCGAGCAGGCCCGACAGGGCCCTCAGCAGCGTGGTCTTCCCGGCTCCGTTGGCGCCCAGGAGCGCGACGATGCTGCCGTCCGGCACCGTCAGGCTCACGCCACGAAGGACCAGGATGACGTCGTTGTAGACGACTTCCAGGTTCTTGACCGTCAGCAAGCGTTTTCCTCCTCGACGATCGACTTCTCGATCGAAAACGTGAGCACATCCTCACACAGGGTGTGAGTCAAGTCACCATCTATCCTCACATAGTGTGTAAATAGTTTCGCCCCGGGCTCGTCCGGGACGGAGGACGATGGAGCGGTGAGCACCATGGAGTACCGGCAGACCGACGGCCGCATGCAACGCAGCGAGCGCACCCGGGCCCAGATCGTCGCGGCGCACGCGGCTCTGCTGCGTGAGGGCGTCCTGCGGCCCACCGCCGCGCAGATCGCGGACCGGGCCGGTGTCTCGCGCCGCACCCTGTGGTCGAACTTCAAGGACATGGAGGGCCTGCTCCAGAGCACCGTCGAGCACTGGTTCCGCCTCGATGACGAACTGCGCGCCGAGATCGACCTCGACGCCCCGCTCGACGAGCGGATCACCCAGTTCTGCGCCGAGCGCGAGCGCCGCCTGGTGAACATCTCCCCGGCCGCCCGGGCGGCACTGCTGGCCGAGCCGTGGTCAGCGGCCCTGCGCGACAGCCGCGACGGGCACATCGGACGGGTGCGCGCCGACCTCGAGCGAGCCTTCGCCGCCGAGATCGACCGGGCCGCGGAGCCGGACCTGCTGCTCGACGCCCTCACGGCCGTCACGAGCTGGAACGCCTGGTCGCTGCTCGCCGACGACCACCACTACTCGTCGCAGCGGTGCCGCCAGATCATGGAGCTCTCGCTGCGCTCGCTGCTGTCCGCCTGAGGGCGGTCGACCCGAGCTCGGGTCAGCCGCGGGCGCCGAGCGTGGCGGCGCCGATGATGCCCGCGTTGTTGCGGTGCGTCGCCGGGACGATCGGGGTGCGCAGGTTGAGCAGGGGCAGGAAGTCGTCGGCGTTCTTGCTCACGCCGCCGCCAACGACGAACAGGTCGGGCGACAGGATCTTCTCGAGGTGCGCGAAGTAGACCTGCAGGCGCTCGGCCCACTCCTGCCAGGAGAGTTCCTCGCGCTCGTGGGCGCTCGCGGCGCACCACTTCTCGGCGTTCGGGTGCCCGGCGACCTCGAGGTGACCGAACTCGGTGTTCGGCACGAGGGTGCCGTCGGCGATCAGCGCCGTGCCGATCCCGGTGCCGAGCGTCACGACGCAGACGACGCCGTCGACGTCGCGCGCGGCACCGTGGTCGTTCTCGGCGACCCCGGCGGCATCGGCGTCGTTGACGACGTGGACGGGCCGGCCCAGCACCTGGGTGAACAGGGCATCGACGTCGGTGTCGATCCACGACGGGTCGATGTTGGCCGCGGAGCGCGCGACGCCGTGCTGCACGACCGCGGGGATCGCGACGCCGATCCGGGCGGAACCCTCGGCCTCGGGGAAGTGCGCCACGATCTGGGCGGCGACCTCGGCGACCGCCTCGGGCGTGGCCGGGCGCGGCGTCGGGATGCGGAAACGCTCGGCGACGAGCGTGCCCTCCGTGAGGTCGACGGGGGCCCCCTTGGTGCCCGTTCCGCCGATGTCGATCCCGAACCCGATGACCATGGCAGCACCCTAGCGGGCAGGCGTGTCGCAGGGGCGGGACCGTAGGGTGTGCCCATGGCTGGTGGACTGGTGGCACTGCTCGACGACGTCGCCGCGCTCGCGCGTCTGGCGGCCGCCTCGATCGACGACATGGGTGCCGCCGCGGGCAAGGCGAGCGCGAAGGCGGCCGGCGTGGTCGTCGACGACGCCGCCGTGACCCCGCGCTACGTGCACGGCGTCGATCCGAAGCGTGAGCTGAGCATCATCGGGCGCATCGCGAAGGGCTCCCTGCGCAACAAGATGCTGTTCATCCTGCCGGGCCTGCTGGTGCTGAGCCAGTTCCTGCCGTGGGTGCTCACGCCGCTGCTCATGGTCGGCGGCACGTACCTGTGCTTCGAGGGTGCCGAGAAGGTCTGGCACGTCCTGCGCCCGCACCACGAGCACACCGAGGAGCCGCGCAGCGCCCACGGCCCCGAGGCGGAGAAGGAGGTCGTGTCCGGCGCGATCCGCACCGACTTCATCCTGTCCACCGAGATCATGGTCATCGCGCTCAACGAGGTCGCGCACGAGCCGCTCGTCTCCCGCGCGATCATCCTGGCGATCGTGGCGCTGCTCATCACGGCACTCGTCTACGGCGTCGTCGCACTCATCGTGCGGATGGACGACATCGGCGTGGGGCTGGCCGAGCGCCGGTCGAGGTTCGCGCAGCGCTCGGGCCGCGTGCTGGTCAAGGCCATGCCCAAGGTGCTCTCGGCGCTCTCGACGATCGGCATCGTCGCGATGCTGTGGGTCGGCGGGCACATCCTGCTGGCCGGCTCCGACGACCTCGGCTGGCACTGGCTCTACGGCAAGGTGCACGACCTCGAGCACTGGATCGCCGACGTCATGCCGTTCGCCGACGGCGCCTTCGAGTGGGTCGCCAACACCCTGGCCTCGGCGACCCTGGGCCTCGTGGTCGGCGCCGTCGTCGTCGTGATCGTCACCTCGATCAAGCGACTTCGCCCCCGCTCGGCTCACTGAGCGTCTGCGGCTCACGGAGCCCGACATGTGTAGCGAAACCCACCCTTTCGCAGTCGTGTGAGACCGGAAGGGGTGGGTTTCGCTACACATCTGGCGCGCGGGTGCGCGCGGGGGTCAGCGCTCCTCGGTGCCGGCGATGAAGGCCTCGAGGCGCACGCGGCCCTCGGTGTCCTCACGCTGCTCCGGCGGCGACTTCATCAGGTACGACGAGGCCGACAGGAGCGGGCCCGCGATGCCGCGGTCCTTGGCGATCTTCGCCGCGCGGATCGCGTCGATGATGATGCCCGCCGAGTTCGGCGAGTCCCACACCTCGAGCTTGTACTCCAGGTTCAGGGGCACATCGCCGAACGCGCGACCCTCGAGGCGGACGTACGCCCACTTGCGGTCGTCGAGCCACGCGACGTAGTCCGACGGACCGATGTGGACATTCTTGTCCTCGATCTTGCCGGCCAGCGGACCGTTGAGGTTCGACGTGACGGCCTGCGTCTTCGAGACCTTCTTGGACTGCAGACGCTCGCGCTCGAGCATGTTCTTGAAGTCCATGTTGCCGCCGACGTTCAGCTGGTACGTGCGATCCAGCGTGACGCCGCGGTCCTCGAACAGCTTGGCCATGACGCGGTGCGTGATGGTCGCGCCGACCTGGCTCTTGATGTCGTCGCCGATGATCGGGACGCCCGCCTCCTCGAACTTCGCGGCCCACTCGGGGTCGGACGCGATGAACACCGGGAGCGCGTTGACGAACGCGACCTTGGCGTCGATCGCGCACTGCGCGTAGAACTTGTCGGCCGCCTCCGAGCCCACGGGCAGGTAGGAGACGAGGACGTCGGCCTGCGTGTCCTTCAGGACCTGCACGACGTCGACCGGCTCGGCGTCGGACTCCTCGATCGTCTCGAGGTAGTACTTGCCCAGGCCGTCGAGCGTGTGACCACGCTGGACCGTCACGCCGGTCGGCGGGACGTCGGCGATCTTGATGGTGTTGTTCTCGCTGGCCTGCGTCGCCTCGGCGAGGTCGAAGCCGACCTTCTTCGCGTCGACGTCGAACGCGGCGACGAACTCGACGTCGTTGACGTGGTACGGGCCGAACTGGACGTGCATGAGCCCGGGAACGGTGCCCTCGGGATCGGCGTCCTTGTAGTACTCAACGCCCTGGATCAGGGACGTGGCGCAGTTGCCGACGCCCACGATGGCCACGCGGATCTTGTTCTCCGAACTCATGGAGACCTCACTTTTCCTTGTCTGTCGTGATGCTGTCTTCGTGCTCCGTGAACGCGTCCGCGCGCTCCCGGTCGATCAACTCGGTCAGCCAGCTGATCTCGCGCTCGACCGACTCGAGGCCGTGGCGCTGCAGTTCTCGGGTGTAGGCGTCCATCCGCTCTCGGCGACTGGCCGCTGCACCCCGGACGTTCTCGAGTCGTTCCTCGAGGCGGGACCGGCGCCCTTCGAGGATCCGGACCCTGGTGGGCGAGCTGGTCCGCGCGAAAAGCGCGAACCGCACCCCAAAGTTCTCGTCGTCCCACGCCGACGGACCGCCGTCCTCGAGCAGCGAGGTGAAGTACTCCTTGCCCTCGGCGGTCAGCCGGTAGACGATCCGCGGGCGCTTCGTGCGCAGCGGAGCCTCCGTGTCGGCGGTGATGAGGCCGGCACGCGTCAACTGCTTGAGGCAGGGGTAGAGCGTGCCGTACGACAGCAGTCGGGTCCACCCGAGCAGGGCGTTCACGTGCTTGCGCAGCTCGTAGCCGTGCATGGGCGAATCCGCGAGCAGGCCGAGCACGGCCAACTCCAGTGCTGCTCCCCGCCGGGCCATCTCGCCTCCTCGTACTGACATGTCGACACGTTTGTCTGTATCGAGACGATACATCGTCTCGTTGTCTCGAGTGAAGAGGCTCGGCGATGTGACGCACGTCGCACCAACCGGTCGGTCATCCGTTTCTCAGGAACACCCGTCACACTGGATCGCTGGCACGACTGTCGTGGAAAGGACCCGATTCGTGGCGAAGAAGCGCGCGACGACGAAGAAGCGCCCCCTGTCCCGGTTCGTCCGGGCGATCGGTGGCAACGGCTCATGGCCGGTGCGCACCCTGAGGTGGCTGCTCTTCCTGATCGTCACCGGCACCATCGCCGGTGCCGCACTGATCGCGGTGCTGTACGCGACGATCGACATCCCCGACCCCAACGCCGACTTCCAGACGCAGACGACGAACGTCTACTACGCCGACGGCAAGAGCAAGATCGGCAGCTTCGCGACGCAGGACCGCGAGAGCCTCGACTACGACGAGATCCCGCAGGTCATGAAGGACGCGGTCGTCGCGGCCGAGGACCGGACGTTCTGGGAGAACCAGGGCGTCGACGTCAAGGGCATCGTCCGCGCGGCGCGCGACAACGCCACGAGCGGCCAGATCACCGGCGGCGGCTCGACCATCACGCAGCAGTACGTGAAGATCCTCTACCTGACCCAGGAGCGCTCCTACACGCGCAAGGTCAAGGAGGCCATCCTCTCGGTCAAGATCCACAACCAGCTGTCCAAGGAGGAGATCCTCGGCGGCTACCTCAACACGATCTACTACGGCAACGGCGCGTACGGCGTCGAGGTCGCCTCGCAGACGTACTTCGGCAAGCCGGCCGCCGAGCTCAACACGAAGCAGGCCGCCTTCCTCGCGACCGTCGTCAACAGCCCCTCCTACTACGACCCCTACGTCGAGGGTGCCGAGGAGCGGATCATCCCGCGATACAACTACGTCATCGACGGCATGGTCAAGAAGGGCGCGATCACGGCCGAGCAGGGTGCGAAGCTCACCGACCACCTGCCGAAGTTCAAGAAGCAGAAGGCCAACGAGCGCTACCGCGGCACGAAGGGCTACCTGCTCGAGCTCGTCCGTCAGCAGATGCGGTCCGTCGGCTTCTCCGACCCCGAGGTCGACGGCGGCGGTCTGCGGATCGTCACGACGTTCGACAAGGAGAACCAGGCCGACGCCGTGGACGCGATGAAGGAGGTCCGTCCCGACGGCCTCAAGGAGCTCAACACCGCGCTCGTGTCCGTCGAGCCCGGAACGGGTGCCGTCAAGGCGCTCTACGGCGGCCCGGACTACCTCGAGAACCAGTTGAACTGGGCGACGCTGCGTACGCAGCCGGGCTCGACGTTCAAGGCCTTCGCCGTCGTCGCGGCGCTCGAGAACGGGTACAGCCTGCAGTCGCGGCTCAACGGCAACTCGCCGCTCAAGATCGGCGACGCCGAGATCGAGAACCAGGGCGACAGCGGCGGCAGCTCGTACGGTTACATCAGCCTGGAGAAGGCCACCGAGCACTCGGTCAACACCGCCTTCGCCGACCTCACCGACCAGATGGACGACGGCGCCGAGAAGATCCTCGAGTCCGCCCGCGAGGCCGGCATCCCGCAGGCGACGATCGACACGATCGAGCCGGTCATCAGCACCTCGCTGGGCTACGCGCCCGTCTCGCCGATCGACATGGCGAACGCCTACGCGACGATCGCGGCCGAGGGCAAGCGCGCCGACTGGTACGTCATCGACACGGTCGAGGACGCGCAGGACGCGCAGGTCTACAAGCACTCCGTCTCGACGACGCAGGCGATCGACGAGGAGGTCGCGGCGGACACGATGGCGGCGCTGCAGACCACCGCGAAGACCGGTACCGGCGTGAAGGCGCGCACCGTGTGCACGATCGGCGGCAAGACCGGAACGGCCACCGCGACGGACTCCAGCGGCGAGAACACCCGGGTCTCGTCCTCGTGGTTCATCGGCACGTCGCCGAAGCTCACGACCGCCGTGATGTACAACCGCGGCAAGGGCAACGAGCAGCTCGAGGGCTACCTCAACCCGTTCTACGGCGGCACGTACCCGGCGCTGACGTTCAAGGCCTACATGGACCAGGCGCTCGACCCGAGTGACTGCGGCGAGTTCCCCCCGCGCGCCAACATCAAGGCCGACGAGGGCACGACGATCCGCGACTCCGGCGACGACAAGAAGAAGGACGACTCGCCGAAGACGAAGAAGACGACGTCGCCCAAGACCGAGGCGCCGACGACCCCGGCTCCGACGACGCCGGCTCCGACGACGCCCGCGCCCACCACGCCGCCGCCGACGACGGACCCGACGCCCGATCCGACGGTGCCGACGATCGACGCGCCCGGGTCGGGCGGCTGACGGTCAGACCTCGGTGATCGTGTCGAACGACGCAATTGTGTAGCGCACCTGCGCTGCGACGGTGTCGCCGACGAGCGGCACCGTCGCTCCGCGCGGCAGCAGGATCATGCTGGCCTGCATGTGCGGCGGCTCGACGAACCAGCGCTGCCTGCCGTCGACCACGAAGGGCGAGAGCGCCAGGCCCGCGGCGGCGAGTCCGCCCTTGGCCGCCGCCTTGCCGCGTCCGGCCACGCCCGACACCGCACGCGGTGCCTCCAGGCCGATGCCGTGGCTCGTGCCGCCGGCCACCACGAGCAGGTGACCGTGGGCGGGAACGCGGCCCTGGCGGTAGCCGACCCGCTCGCCACGCTCGACCGCGTGCACGTCGAGGACGGTCGAGCGCACCTCGAACGTCGAGAGCTCACCGAGCCACAGCGACGTGCCCACCCGGGGGCGGATCGTCAGGTGCGGGCGCAGGGCGCGCAGGTCCCCGAGCTCCATGGGCGTCAGGTGCGAGCAGAAGACCGTCGTGGTCGCCAGCGCCGAGGCCTCGAGGACGGCGCACCACTGCTGCGCCTCGGCGAGGTTCGCGCCCGCCATCGGCAGGTGGATCGCGAAGCCCTCGAGCACGAGGCCGGAGTCGGTGATCGCGCGGGCGGCGTCGGCGAGGTGGTGACGGTCGAGGCCGTGCCGCGCCATCGATGTCTCGGCCTCCACGACGACCCGCGCGCCGGGCTGCTGCGCGGCCAGTGGGGCGATGTCCTCGACCCGGCTGACGGTGTGCACGAGCCGGGGGTCGACGACGCGCGGCGAGAACGGCCGCCACGGCGTGAGCACCTGGATGTCACCGGGGAACGCGCCGAGCACCTCGGCGGCCTCCTCGTACGTGCCGACGGCCACGAGGTCGACGCCGAGCCGGAACGACTCGCCCGCGATCCGCTGGCGTCCCAGGCCGTATCCGTTGCCCTTGATGACCGGAACCAGCCCCGGGACGGAGGCGTGGACGCGCTCGAGGTGGGCCCGCCAGGGCAGGGCACTGATCGTGAGGTCGAACGCCATGGGTCCATCATGACCGAGGCCGCCCGCCGGCGACCGACCAGCAGGTCCACCGGTGGTCGAGCAGCAGTCGCTCCCGGTGATCGAGTAGCCGCGGCGAGGACCAGGAGGTCCCGGTGATCGAGTAGCCGCGGCGAGGGACGAGCCGGGCGTATCGAGATCACCTTCGCCTCGCGTCTGCGCCCTCGTCCTCCGCTCGCCTCGATCCACCGGTGGTCTCGGTACGCGTCTCGCTGCGCTCGCCGCTACTCGACCCGCCGACGTCCTCGCGCGCGGAGCGCGCTCAGCGTCGGCGCATGTACGCGGTGAAGGCGGCGTAGAGCGGCGTGTTGAGGACGAGATCCCACTCGCCGAGGTACTCCACGGCCTCCCCGCCCGTGCCGACCTTGAACTGCAGCAGGCCGACGTGCGAGTCGTTGCTGTCGAGGGTGTCGGTGATGCCGCGCAGGTCGTAGACCTCGGCCCCGGCGGCGAGCGCGTCGCGCACCATCTGCCACTGCACGGCATTGGACCCGCGGACCTCGCGCTTGGCGGTGGTCGATGCGCCGTAGGAGTACCAGGCGTGCGTGCCGACCCGCACGAGCGTCGTGGCCGCGACGAGATCGCCCTCGTGGTGGGCCAGGTAGAGCCGCAGCCGCTCCGGATCCTCGGCCGTCATGGCGTCCCACATCGTCTCGAAGTACGACAGCGGGCGGGGGGTGAAGTGGTCCCGCTCGGCGGTCTCGGCGTAGACCCGGTGGAACTCGGCGAGGTCGGCGCGGGTGCCCTGCGTGACCTCCACGCCGAGCTTCGCGGCCTTGCGGATGTTGCGCCGCCACAGCTGGTTCATGCCGGCGAGCACGTCGTCCTCGGAGCGACCGGCGAGGCGGACCTGGAAGTTGTACTTCGGCTGGCCGGCCGAGAAGCCGGACTCGGTGGCCTGCTCGCGCCAGCCGAGTCGGCGCAACTGCTCACCCACGGCGATCGCGGCGTCGTCGCGCTCGTCGGCCGGGACGTCCGCGAGCCGTGTGAGTGCCTCGTCGGCGAGCGCCGCCTTGAGCGTGGCCGCACCCCATCGCCGCGTCACGACCGGGGGCCCGATGCGGATGCCGAACGCGCCGGCGGCCTTGAGGTGCCGGCGCAGCGCCTCGAGCGCCGGCGCGACGTCGCCGCCGGTCCAGTCCAGGACCGGACCCTCGGGCAGGTACGCCAGGTACCGCTTGAGCCGTGGCACCTTCCGGTAGAGCACCAGACCGACGCCGACGAGGTCGTCGCCGACGAACCAGCCGATCGACTCGCCACGCCACTCGGGCTTCACGGCGGCCCACGCGGGGGTCTGCAGGAAGCTGGCGGTGCCGCGAGCGGCGACGAACGCCAGGTGCTCGTCTGCCGAGATGGTCCGCACGTCCCAGGTTCCGGTCACCCCCTGAGGCTATCCAACGGGTCTTGTTAGGCTGGCCTAACCAACCATCGGAGGGAATCCCGTGAAGAGCTTCGCCGCGACCGTGCTCGGTCGCCGAGAGTTGACCCCGCACCTCGTCTCGATCACGTTGGGCGGCCTCGACGGCTGGAGATCGACGGGGATCCCCGACGAGTACGTGCGACTCCTGCTGCCGCCGCGGCCGGGCGTCGAGGTGCAGTTGCCGCAGATCGGCGACGACTACTCGTTCACCTACCCCGAGGGTGCCGAGGAACTGGCATTGCGCGTCTACACGATCTCGGACCACCGCGTCGTCGACGGCGACGTCCGGGTCGACGTGGACATCGCGCTGCACGAGCACGGAGTCGGTTCGGACTGGGCGCGCTCGTGCCGTCCGGGCGACGTCGTGGGGATCATCGAGCCGCACGGCCTCTACAAGCCGGCCGAGGACGCACTGCACCAGATCCTCGTGTGCGACATCACCGGCGTCCCGGCACTCGCGCGGATCCTGCGCGACCTCGATCCCCGGGTGCGCGTCGAGGCGCACGTCGTCATCACCGACCCGGCCGACGAGGTGCCGCTGCCCACGCGCGCCGACCTCACCGCGACGTGGCAGGTCGTCGAGGACGATCACCTGATCCCCGACGCGCTCGAGCTGGCCGTCCGGACCCGCGACCTGCCCGTCGATCCGGCCGGTCACTACGTGTGGCTGGCCGGCGAGGCCCGGGCCAACCGCGGCGTGCGCAAGCACCTGCGGCGCGAGCTGGGCTGGCCGCAGTCGGCGTTCTACACGTGCGGCTACTGGCAGATCGAGGCCGAGAAGTGGAACGCCCGCTACGAGCAGGTCGCCGTCGAGGTCCAGGCCAAGGCGGAGGCCGCCTACGCGCGGGTGGGCGAGGACGAGGGCGCGTACCTCGACGAGCTCATCGAGATCTACGAGTCCGCCGGCCTCTGACACGTCGGCCGCGGCGGCGCGACCGACCGCGGCGGCCGGGGGTCACGCCACGTACGAGACCGGGCGCGCGGGGGTGATCAGCAGCGGCATGCCCGCCTCGCTCGGCGTGCGGTTGCCCTTCTTGTGATTGCAGCGCAGGCAGGCCGCGACGGCGTTCTCCCACGTCAGCGTCCCGCCGCGCGAGCGCGGCACGACGTGGTCGACGGTCTCGGCGTGACCGCCGCAGTAGGCGCACGCCTTGTCGCGGGCCTTGATCGCGCTCTTGGTGCACAGGTGGGACCGGCGATGCATCCACCGGGCCACGACGTAGCGGACCAGGCGCAGCACCTTGGGACGGGGGAAGGGACCGAACGTGCCGTCGCCCAGCTCCTCGATGACGGCCACCTCGCGCACGAGCATCTTGATCGCGTGGCGCAGGGACACGCGTTGCAGCGGCTCGTAGCTCGCGTTCAGCACCAGGACGTCACCAGCGGTCATGGGCGGGCCCCTTTCCGCTACGAAGCGTAACCGCCGCGCTGCAATCGCAGGCACAACTCGCGCTGAAACACGGAAGTGACAAACCCGCCCTAGGGTGGTCCTCGTGACCGAGGCGAAGCTGTTCGACGGATATGGGCCGGTCGCGGGCTACGACGAGATGTACGCGCAGTCAGGAGTCCGCGACGTGTACGCCGCGGTGTACGCGGCGTTCGAGAAGATGCCCTCCGAGGAGGTGCGTCAGCGCGCCGAGGGACTGGCCTCGTCCTACCTCGAGCAGGGCATCACGTTCGGCGTCGCCGGCGAGGAGCGCCCCTTCCCGCTCGACATCGTGCCGCGCATCATCGAGGCCGACGCGTGGGACCACGTCGAGTCGGGCGTCAAGCAGCGGGTCAAGGCGCTCGAGGCCTTCCTCGCCGACGCCTACGGCTCGGGAGACCTGTTCAAGGACGGGGTCGTCCCGCGCGACACGGTCGTCACGTCGACCCACTACCACCGCATCGTCGCCGGCATCGAGCCCGCGAACGGCGTCCGCGTGCACGTCTCGGGCATCGACCTGATCCGCGACGGCAACGGCGACTTCCGGGTGCTGGAGGACAACGCCCGGGTCCCCTCGGGCGTCTCGTACGTCATGACCAACCGTCGAGCGATGTCCGGCGGCCTGCCCGAGGTGTTCGCGCACCACCGCATCCGCCCGGTCGCGCGCTACTCACGCCAGCTGCTCGCCGCCCTGCGCGCCGCGGCACCGGCCGGCATCAGCGATCCGACGGTCGTCGTGCTGACGCCGGGCGTCTACAACTCGGCCTACTTCGAGCACACCCTGCTCGCGCGCACGATGGGCGTCGAGCTCGTCGAGGGCCGCGACCTCGTGTGCCACGGCGGTCGCGTCATGATGCGCACGACCGACGGCCTCGCGCCCGTGCACGTGATCTACCGCCGGATCGACGACGAGTTCCTCGATCCGCTCGCGTTCCGCGCCGACTCGGCGCTCGGCGTGCCCGGGCTCATCAACGCGGCGCGGGCCGGCAACGTCACGATCGCCAACGCGGTCGGCAACGGCGTCGCGGACGACAAGCTGCTCTACACGTACGTGCCCGACCTGATCCGCTACTACCTGGCGGAGGAGCCGATCCTGCAGAACGTCGACACGTGGCGCTGCGGTGATGCCGACCAGCGCGAGGAGGTGCTCGACCGGCTCGACGAGCTCGTCCTCAAGCCCGTCGATGGCTCGGGCGGCAAGGGCATCGTGATCGGCCCGGCGGCCACGCGTGAGGAGCTCGACGAGCTGCGCGTCAAGGTGCTCGAGGCGCCACGCGACTGGATCGCCCAGCCGGTCGTCTCGCTCTCGACCGTGCCCACCCTCGTCGAGGACGGCATCCGGCCGCGCCACGTCGACCTGCGGCCGTTCGCGGTCAACGACGGCGATGACGTGTGGGTCCTGCCGGGCGGACTGACCCGGGTCGCGCTGCCGGAGGGCGAGCTGATCGTGAACTCCAGCCGCGGAGGCGGGTCGAAGGACACGTGGGTGCTCGCGCGGCCGACCGAGCCGGTCGAGGAGCCGGACGACGACGACCCGGTGACCACCACCATGACGCAGAGCATGGCTCCCATCACCGTGCCGCTGAGGGGTGACGACTGATGCTCAGCCGGATCGCCGAGTCCCTGTTCTGGATCGGGCGCTATCTCGAGCGCGCCGACTCCACCGCCCGCCTGCTCGACGTGCAGATGCAGGTGCTGGTCGAGGACCCCGCCACCGACGAGGTCAGCAGCTGCCAGCAGCTGTTCGCCGTCATGGGCGTCGACGACTTCGCGGGCGTGCCGAACCGCTGGTCGATGCTCGACCTGCTGGCCTACGACCAGCAGGCGCCCACGTCCATCGCGGCCGTCCTCGGGTCGACGCGCGAGGCCGCCCGCAGCGCCCGCGAGACGCTCTCGACCGACATCTGGTCCGCGATCAACACGACGTGGCAGGGCGTTCCCGCAGCCACGTCGATGCGCCCCGTCGAGATGTTCAACTGGGTCCGCCGGCGCACGGCCATGATCGCCGGCACGGCCGACGCGTCGATGCCTCGCGACCAGGGCTGGTACTTCTACGTGCTGGGTCGCAGCATCGAGCGCGCCGACATGACCGCCCGGCTGCTGTCCACCGCGGCGAGCGCGGGCGGCTCGGGCGTCGCATGGCCCAACGCCCTGCGCGCCTGTGGCGCCTACGAGAGCTTCCTGCGCACCTATCGCGGCATCGAGCGCGACCGCGCCGCCGCCGAGTACCTGCTGCTCGACCGCTGGTTCCCGCGCTCGGTCATCTCGAGCCTCAACGAGGCCGAGCGTGCGCTGGCCCGGCTCGACGTCGTCGGCCGGCGGGCGGGCTTCTCCGACGAGGCGCTGCGCCTGCTGGGCCGCGCCCGCACCGAGATCGAGTACCGGCCACTCGGCGAGATCCTCGACACGATGCCGTTCGAGATGGAGCGGCTGCAACGCGCCTGCTCGGCGGCCAGCGATGCCATCACCTCGCGGTACTTCGCGCAGGAGGACTGGCACGTGTGGAAGGGAAGGGTGTCGTTGTGAGGGAGTTCGCATGAGCATGCAGATGCGCGTCCGGCACGCGACGACCTACACGTACGAGGAGCCGACCGGCGCGTCGTACAGCGAGGCGCGGCTGACCCCGCAGACGACGGCCGACCAGTACGTGCGGCGCTCGCGGCTCGACGTCTCGCCGACGGCGTGGTCGCAGGAGTACCGCGACTACTGGGGCGCCACCGTCACGGCGTTCGAGGTCACCGAGCCGCACGAGGAGCTGACGGTCGTCGCGACGTCGATCGTCGACACCGCCGACCGCGCCCCGAAGGGCTCGTCGATCACGTGGGACGACCTCGACGCGAAGACGCTCGACCGGTTCTGCGAGTTCGTCAGCCAGCAGGTCAAGGTCGCCCCGCCCGCCGAGCTCGTCGCCGAGCTCGACACGATCCGGGCGGGTGCGCCCACGCCCGGCGCCTACGTCGCCGGCGTGTGCGAGCTGCTGCGGTCGCGGATCAAGCGGCTCGTCGCGGCCACCCACGTCACGAACTCGGCGCAGGAGACGTGGACGCTCGGCAAGGGCGTCACCCACGACATCACCCACGTCGCGATCGGGGCGCTGCGGCACGCGAACGTCCCGGCCCGGTTCGTCGCCGGGTACGTGCATCCCGACGCGGACCCCGAGATCGACGCCACCGTGACGACCGAGCCGCACGCCTGGCTCGAGTGGTGGGACGGCCGTTGGGTCGGCTGGGACGTCACGAACGGCGAGGCGCCCGGCGAGCGCCACATCGTGGTCTCGCGCGGTCGCGACTTCGACGACAACCCCAACCTGCGCGGCATCTACGCGACCGAGGGCACGGTGCACACGACCGTTGAGGTGGAGATCACCCGGCTGGCCTGAAACAGTGAGGTCATGAGCACCGAGTGGACCAGCAATCGCGTTCCCGAGACCCATCGGCCGTGGCAGGCCGATGCCGATCGCTACCAGGGCCTGGAGTACCGACGGGTCGGCCGGTCCGGACTGCTGCTGCCGCCGATCAGTCTCGGCCTGTGGTGGAACTTCGGCGACAACCGCACGTTCGACGCCCAGCGCACGGTCCTGCGGCACGCCTTCGACCTCGGCATCACGCACTTCGACCTGGCCAACAACTACGGCCCGCCGTACGGCTCGGCCGAGGAGAACTTCGGCCGCATGCTGCGGGGTGACTTCGGTCCGTACCGCGACGAGCTCGTGATCTCCTCGAAGGCCGGCTGGGACATGTGGCCCGGACCGTACGGCTTCCTGGGCTCGCGCAAGCACCTACTGGCGAGCCTCGACGCCTCGTTGCAGCGCATGGGCCTGGACCACGTCGACATCTTCTACTCGCACCGCGCGGACCCGGACACGCCGCTCGAGGAGACGATCGGCGCCCTCGACACCGCCGTCCGCCAGGGCAAGGCGCGGTACGTCGGCATCTCCTCCTACTCGCCCGAGCGGACGCAGCGGGCCGCGGAGATCGCCGCCGACCTCGGCACGCCGCTCGTGATCCACCAGCCGTCGTACTCGATGGTCAACCGGTGGGTCGAGGACGGCCTGTTCGACACCCTCGAGGACGTCGGGATGGGCTCCATCGCGTTCACGCCGCTCGCGCAGGGCCTGCTCACCGACCGGTACCTCGGCGACGAGCCCGTCGACCGGGCCGGCGGGCGCACGTCCTTCGACGCGAGCGTGGCGGAGGCGAACCGCGACCGGCTGCTCGGCCTGGCCGACCTCGCGGGCGATCGCGGCCAGACCCTCGCGCAGCTCGCGATCTCGTGGGTGCTGCGGCCGGGAGCGGCGACGTCCGCCCTGATCGGGGCCTCGCGCGTCGAGCAGCTTGACGAGAACGTCGCGGCCGCGGCGAACACCGACTTCACCGACGACGAGCTCGCCCGCATCGACGAGCTGACGGGCCACGACGGCGACTCGCGCATCGACCTGTGGGGCGGATCGGCCGAAATCGTGTAACTCACAGTGACACCCTGCTGATCCGAGTGGGCCGGTCGCATAGGCTTCCGCCATGGAGCAGACCGTCGCGGCCCACGCACTCGACCTCGTGAAGACCTACGGCAAGGGCGATGCCGAGGTGCGCGCCCTCGACGGCGTCTCCGTCGAGATCTACGCGGGCGAGTTCACCGCGATCATGGGGCCGTCCGGCTCGGGCAAGTCGACGCTCATGCACTGCATGGCCGCGCTCGACGCGCCCAGCGGCGGTCGCGTGACGATCGGCGAGACCGCGCTGGCCAAGCTCGACGACAAGGCTCTCACGCTCATGCGCCGCGAGAAGATCGGCTTCGTCTTCCAGGCCTTCAACCTCGTGCCCACGCTGACGGCCGAGGAGAACATCCTGCTGCCGCTGTCGATCGCGGGGAAGAAGCCCGATCCGGACTGGTACGCGAACGTCATCGAGGCCGTCGGCCTGGCCGACCGGCTCAAGCACCGGCCCAACGAGATGTCGGGCGGTCAGCAGCAGCGCGTCGCGTGTGCCCGCGCGCTCGTCAGCCGGCCGTCGATCGTGTTCGCCGACGAGCCGACCGGCAACCTCGACTCGACGTCGGGCGCCGAGGTCCTGTCGTTCCTGCGCCACAGCGTCGACGAGTTCGGCCAGACGATCGTCATGGTCACCCACGACCCCCACGCCGCGAGCTACACCGACCGCGTGGTCTTCCTCGCCGACGGCCGGGTCGTGTCCGAGCTGCGCGAGCCGACCGCCGAGAAGGTGCTCGAGCGCATGAGCGCGGTCCAGCGCCGGATCGGGTTGTGACGTGCGGAGGGTCACCTGGCGCAACCTCGTTGCGCGCAAGCTCCGCCTGCTGCTGAGCGCCTTCGCGATCGTCCTGGGCATCGCGTTCCTGTCCGGCTCGCTCGTCTTCACCGACACGATCGGCAAGAGCTTCGACCAGATCGCGTACGGCACGGTCACCGATGCGGCCGTCCGGCCCATCACCGACACGAGCGACGCTGTCGCCTCGAGCATCAACCTCGATGCCCGCACGATTCCGGCGAAGTACGTGGACAAGGTCGCGGCGCTGCCCGACGTGGCGCGGGCCGAGGGTGCGATCAACGGCGTCGGCCTGTTCGTCGTCAAGCGCGACAACCACCTGCTCGGCGGGACGGGCGCGCCGACGATCGCGCTCAACGCCGGCACGGGAGATCCGATCCCGAACGCCGCCGGCGAGCAGATGATCACGTGGAAGTCCGGCGCGATGCCGACGAAGGCCGGCGAGATCGCGCTGGACGCCCGGTCGGCCGACGTCGCCGGCTACGGCCTGGGCGACACCGTCAAGCTCGCGATGCCGAGCGATCCGCCGATCCTGGAGGCGAAGCTCGTCGGCATCTTCGAATTCTCCGCCGGAGGACTGGCCGGCGCGACGCTCGTGATCTTCGACGACGCGAGCGCCCAGAAGTACTTCACCGACGGCAAGGACGCGTTCACCCTGATCCAGGTCGAGGGCAAGGCCGGGGTCTCGCAGAAGCAGCTCGCCGAGCAGGTCTCCACCGTCATCCCGAAGGGCACCGAGGCCGTCACGGGCGACCAGGTCGCGCAGGAGTCGAAGGACCTGTTCGACCAGTTGCTGGGCTTCCTGAACACCTTCCTGCTCGTGTTCGCCGGGATCGCGCTGGTCGTCGGCACGTTCCTGATCGTCAACACGTTCTCGATCCTCGTCGCGCAGCGCAGCCGCGAGCTGGCCCTGCTGCGCGCGCTGGGGGCGTCGCGGCGTCAGGTCAGCCGGTCCGTCCTGACCGAGGCGTTCGTGATCGGTCTGATCGGATCGACGGTCGGTCTCGGGCTCGGCTTCGGGCTCGCGCTGCTGCTCAAGGTGCTGTTCAGCAACTTCGGTCTCGACCTGTCCGGGACGCCGCTCGTGTTCCGGCCACGGACGATCGTCGTCTCGTACGTCGTCGGCGTGCTGGTGACGATGCTCGCGGCGTGGATCCCGGCGCGCCGGGCCGCGAAGGTGCCGCCCGTCGCCGCGATGCGCGACGACATCGCGATGCCCGAGTCGTCCCTGCGCTGGCGGCTGCTGCTGGCGATCGTGTTCGGCCTCGTCGGTGCCGCCGCGATGTCGGCCGGGCTGTGGCTCGACGTCCCTCGCCCGGTCATCTGGGTGGGCGCGGGCATCTTCGGCGTGCTGATGGCGGTGGCGCTCGGCAGCCCGCTCGTCGCCGTGCCGGTGCTCGCCGCGTTCGGCGTCGTGTACCGCGGCGTCTTCGGCGCGGTCGGCCAACTCGCCGCGCAGAACGCGCGCCGCAACCCCCGCCGTACGGCCGCGACGGCCTCGGCCCTCATGATCGGTCTCGCGCTCGTCACGACGATGTCGATCCTCGGCGCCTCGATCAACAAGTCCATCGACGCGGCCGTCGACAGCGAGTTCTCCGCCGACTTCGTCGTCCAGAACGTCAGCGGCCAGCCGTTCTCGACGCAGATCGCGAAGGACCTGGCCGAGGTGCCGGGCGTCGCGGCGGTCTCGCCGGCGCAGCTGATCGTGCTCGACGTGAGCCCGTCGGGATCGGACGGATCCGGATCCCAGGTCTTCGCCTCGGCGATCGAGCCCGACCAGTTCGCGAAGGTCTTCACGCTCGACTACTCCTCGGGCGGCGCTCCCACGCAGGAGAACACGATCGCCGTCAGCGAGACGACCGCGGAGGACCTCGGCATCTCGGTGGGCGACCAGGTCGACCTCGCGTTCACGGCGGGCACCCTGCCGACCGAGGTCACCGGCGTGTTCGCCGACAGCCAGATCGTCGGCGGGGCCGTCGTCCCGATGTCGACCGTCGGCGCGGCCGGCATCAAGCGCGCCGACACGTCGCTCGCGATCAACGCCGAGCCGGATGCCGGCAAGGCCACGCTGCGGGCGAACCTCGAGCGCGCCGTCGGCGACAACCCGACGGTCGTCGTGCAGGACAAGGAGAGCTTCGCCGAGGCGCAGCGGGCGCAGGTCAACACCTTGCTCTACCTCATCTACGCGCTGCTGGGCCTGGCCATCGTGATCGCCGTCCTCGGCATCATCAACACGCTGGCGCTGAGCGTCATCGAGCGCACCCGCGAGATCGGTCTGCTGCGCGCGGTCGGACTCACCCGCTCGCAGTTGCGGCGGATGGTGCGGCTCGAGTCCGTCGCGATCGCGATCCTCGGAGCCGTCCTGGGCATCGGAGCGGGTCTGCTGTTCGGCCTGGCCTTGCAGCGCTCGTTCGCCGACGACGGCATCACGGACCTGGCGATCCCGGTCGGCTCGCTCTCGATCTTCGTGCTCGTCTCGGCGGTCGTCGGCGTCCTCGCCGCCGTCCTGCCCGCCCGCCGCGCCGCCAAGCTCGACGTCCTCACGGCCATCGGCGGCGAGTAGGGCTCGGGGTCGAGCGGTTTACCACGGTCCCTTGGTTTCCCCGTTCCTCCCTCGGTGAATTCACCGAGGGAGGAGCCAACGAACCGAGGGACCGTGGTAAACCGTCGGCCGGCGACCCCACGATTGGTCTGGAACCACGGGCCGCTGCTAGACTCGTGAGGTTGCCGTTCATGGCGACCACTCCTGTGACGGAAAGCCCGTCACCGCTCAGTCCGAAGGAGAAACCGCAGTGTCACTGCGCAAGTACGAAGTCATGGTCATCCTCGATGCCGAGGTCGACGAGCGCTCCGTCGAGAAGAGCCTCTCGACCTACCTCACCAACACGATCGTCAGCGATGGCGGTTCGGTCGATCAGATCGACGTGTGGGGCAAGCGCCGCCTCGCGTACGAGATCAACAAGAAGAACGAGGGCATCTACGCCGTCATCGACTTGTCCGCCGAGCCTGCCTCGGTCAAGGAGCTGGACCGTCAGCTGTCGCTGAACGAGTCCGTCGTCCGCACGAAGGTCACGCGTCCCGACGTCAAGTGATCCTCGGCCTGTGGACATTCGGTCCCGAATGTCTGACAGGTCCGACACACTCGTCGCAGACCACTGCTCGAAAGGCTGATCACCCATGGCAGGCGAAACCACCATCACCCTCGTCGGAAACCTGACGCGCGATCCGGAACTCCGGTTCACGCCGTCGGGAGCGGCCGTCGCCGACTTCACCGTCGCGTCGACGTCCCGCACGTTCGACCGTCAGACGAACGAGTGGAAGGACGGCGACTCGCTGTTCATCCGCTGCTCGGCCTGGCGCCAGCTCGCCGAGAACGTCGCCGGCTCGCTGACCAAGGGCACCCGCGTCATCGTGACCGGTTCCCTGAAGGTCCGTGAGTACGAGCGCCAGGACGGCGGCCGCGGCACCAGCGTCGAGATGACCGTCGACGAGGTCGGTCCCTCGCTGCGCAACGCGACCGCCCAGGTCACCCGCACGTCGGGTGGCGGAGGCGGTCAGGGTGGCGGCTTCGGCGGCGGCAACGCCGGCGGTCAGGGCGGCGGTTGGGGCGGCGGACAGCCCGCGCAGTCCGCACCGCAGTCCGACGCGAGTGCCTGGGCCCAGCCGGCCCAGCCGCAGACCGGGGGCAACGACCCCTGGGGCGGCGGCGGCAACGCCGGCGGCGGGTCCACCGACGAGCCCCCCTTCTGATCCACACATACGTACGCAATACATCCAGGAGCATCATGGCCAAGCCAGTTGTCCGGAAGCCGAAGAAGAAGAGCAACCCGCTCGCGGCCGCCGGCGTCACCACCATCGACTACAAGGACACCGCCCTGCTGCGGAAGTTCATCTCCGACCGCGGCAAGATCCGCGCCCGTCGCGTCACCGGCGTCTCCGTGCAGGAGCAGCGCCAGATCGCCAAGGCGATCAAGAACGCGCGCGAGATGGCGCTGCTGCCCTACACGTCCAGCGGTCGCTGAGTCAGGAGCAGATTCGATGAAGCTCATCCTCACGCACGAGGTCTCGAACCTCGGCCAGCCCGGCGACATCGTCGAGGTCAAGGACGGCTACGGCCGTAACTTCCTGCTGCCCCGCAACTTCGCGGTCCGTTGGACCAAGGGTGGCGCCAAGCAGGTCGAGTCCATCAAGGCCGCTCGCGATGCGCGCGCGGTCCACGACCTCGAGACCGCCCAGTCCATCAAGGGCAACCTCGAGTCCACGGTCGTCAACGTCCCCGCGCAGGCGGGCGACGCCGGCCGGCTCTTCGGCGCCGTCACCGTCTCGGACATCGCGGACGCCTTCGCCGGCGTCGGTGCCCAGGTCGACAAGCGTCGTATCGAGGTCGGCAACCCGATCAAGAACCTCGGCCCGCACACGGTCACCGTGCGCGTGCACCCCGAGGTCGTCGCGACGGTCAAGCTGAACGTCGTCGCTTCGAAGTGAATCCAATGCCGCCGGGTCCCGCTGCACGCGGGGCCCGGCGCGTTGCTTTCTGGGGGGCGGCCTGCCTCCTGGCGGCCGGCTGCTTCGGTGACGACCCGTCGGAGCCGAAGGAGTCGAGCGGCCCCACGGCACCGGCCATGACCGACCTGCACCCCGCCAAGGCCGACGCGGTCGCCGACGGTGGCACCCTGACGCTCGGCCTGGAGTCCTTCCCGGCCACGTTCAACCCCGTCCACGCCAAGGGCGCCGAGAGCAGCGCTCCGCAGATCCTCGCACCGACCCTCGGCTCGGCGGTCGCGGTCGAGGCCGACGGCTCGTGGCGGGTCGACCCCGACTACGCCCACTCGGTCGAGGTCACCGACGACGATCCCCTCACCGTCCGGGTCGAGCTGAACCCGCAGGCGGTCTGGCAGGGCGGCACCCCCGTCACCTCGGCCGACATGGTGTCGTTCGTCGCGGCGATGCAGGACGACGACTACGCCGCCGCCGCGTCGCCGGTCTACGAGGACGTCGACACGGTCGAGCCCGACGGCGACTTCGCCTACGACGTCGTCTTCGACGAGCCCAACGCCGACTGGCCCGCAGCGGTCTACCCCACCCTGCCGAAGGCCATCACGAAGTCGGCGGACACGTTCAATCGCGGCTTCACGGGCCGCGCCACGTCGGCCAACGGCCCGTTCCGGGTCGCCGCCATCGAGCGCGCGACGGGCACGATCACGCTCGAACGCAACCCGCGGTGGTGGGGCCGAGCCCCGCGGCTCGACTCGATCGTGTGGCGCATCGGCGAACCCGACGTGCTCGCCGAGGCCTTCCGCGCCGGTGAGCTGGACTCCGTGCCGATCACGCCCGCCAACCGCGCCGCCCTGGCCAAGGAGCACCTGCGCGCTTCGAGCGGATCGGACTGGTCGCACCTGACGATCAACGGAGGGTCAGGACCCCTGGCCGACGCCGACGTCCGCCGCGCCGTGACCCTCGCCGTCGACACCGATGCGATCGTCGACGCCACCTCGAAGCGCTACGGCGTGCCGGCCGAGGCGATGGACTCGGTCGTGCTGCTGCCCGGCCAGGTCGGCCACCGTGACGCCGAGGGCACCGGTCGCGATCTGGCCGCCGCCGAGAAGCTGCTCTCCGGGGCCGGCTGGAAGCGTGAGGGCGACACCGGCTGGGTCACCAGGAAGGGCGCGGCACTGAGCCTCACGATGCCCGTCCCCGACACGATGTCCGGGGCGGTGGAGCGGGCCCAGTTGGTCGCCGACGACCTCGCGGACGTCGGCATCCAGGTCAAGGTCGTGCAGGTGCCCGGCGCGACGTTCTTCGAGAAGGTCGTCATCCCCCTCGACTTCGACCTGACGACGTTCACGTGGCAGGGCTCGGCCTTCCCACTGACCACCACCGAGCGGCTCTTCACGCCGATCGACAGCCCGCTGAACTTCACGGGCAAGGCGTCCGAGGCGATCGCCGAGGCGTTCGACGCCGCGATCGGGACGATCGACGACGGCGACCGCGCCGGCCGGATCGCCGAGGTCGACGAGGTGGCCCGCGCGCAGGCCTCGATCCTGCCGCTGTCGGTGCTGCCGCGGGTCATGGCGGTCGATCCCGACGTCGTGAACTACGGTCCGACGGCCCTGGCCGATCTGGACTGGACGGTCGTCGGCTTCGCCCAGCGAGAGAAGAAGGACTGATGGCGCGCACCCGGCGAGTGGCCGTCGCGTGGCCCACGATCCTGCGTGAGCTCGAGGTCGTGCGGGTCGCCGACGTCACGGCCACGACCCGTCGGGTCACGCTCGCGGGCGATCAGCTCGACGCGTTCGCGGTCGCCGGCGGCACCGCTCCGGCCTTCCGCAGCGACGGCTTCGACGACCACGTGAAGCTGCTGGTGCCACTCGAGGGAACGACGCGGCCGCCGCTGCCCGTGCAGGGACCCGATCGGCTCGAGTGGGGCGGAGCCGGTGGCCGCCCGGTCGCCAAGGACTACACGCCGCGCCGGTTCGCCGACGGCGAGCTCGATCTGGACTTCGTGCTGCACGAGGGTGGCTTCGCGGCGGGTTGGGCGCGTCGGGTCCGGCCCGGCGAGCCCGCGTGGATCGTGGGCCCGACCCGCTCGCTGCTCGTCCCGACAGGTGTCGACCACCTGCTCGTGGCCGGCGACGAGACGGCACTGCCGGCGATCGCGCGGCTCGCGGAGCAGTGGCCCGATGGGGTGACGGGCGACGTCGTCGTCGAGGTCGCCGGGCCGGCATCGGAGCAGGAGATCGGCCTTCCCGCGGGCGTCACGCTGACGTGGGCCCACGGGCTCGATGCGTGGGTGAAGGCCGTCACGGCGCGACCCGTGGCGGCCGGCACGACCTTCGCGTGGCTCGCCGGCGAGGCCGCGGCGGTGCGCGATCTGCGCCGTCATTGCGCGAGCGACCGCGGCATCGCCCGCGACTGCCTCGACGCGACGGGCTACTGGCGGGCCTGACGCGCCGGCGGGATCGGCCGCCGAGGTCAGCGTGCCCGCGCGGCGACCGGGTGGCCGTGCCACCAGAGCGCCTGGTCCAGCTCGGAACCGTCCCGCGGGGACCACGTGCGGACGACGACCCGGTCGGTGCCGAGTTCGTGGTCGAGCTGCGCGGTGCCGTTGTCGAGGCTCAGCTCGATGCGCTCGACGTCGCCGCACATGACGTGCCGCGGCCGGCGGATCAGCCGACGCAGTCCGCCGGACGGGCGCGTCGTGCCACGAACGATGTGGCTGCGCAGTCCCTCGCGGGAGATCACGGCGGCCTGGGTGCCGAGCTCGTGCAGGGCCGCGGCGATCTGGTCGGTGCCGAGGACGTAGACGCGACCGACGCGTCCGATGTGGGGGGTGGCGATGTCCGACTCGGTGCCGAGACGCGCCAGCGCGTAGGTGACCTGTGTCGTGCTCATGGATCAAGCGTGGGCGGGCTGACTGTCCTGCGGCTGAGGATCGGGTGAACGTTCGGTGAGGAGTCAGCGAGCGCCCAGCACGAGCCACCGGTCGCTGCGCTGACGGAGCCACAGCATCACCCAGCGGGCGAGCTGGAACACGCAGTACGCCGCCCACAGCCACGTGAAGCCGGCGTCGGTGGCCTGCACGAGCAGTGCGAGCGGCGTGTAGACGGCGAACGTGACGAGTCCGGCCCACGCGAGGTAGACGCCGTCGCCGGCCCCGATCAGGACGCCGTCGAGGACGAAGACGATGCCTGAGACGGGCTGGATCGCCGCGACGAGCAGCAGTGCCGGCACGGCGGCCGCGCGGACGTCCGCATCGGACGTGAAGACGCGGGCGACCCACGGCGAGGCCACGGCGAGCAGGACCCCGGAGGCGATGCCGAAGCCCAGCCCCCATGCGATGACGCGCCGGGTGATGGCGCGCGTGCGGGTCGCGTCGCCCGCGCCGAGGGAGTGTCCGGTCAGCGTCTGCGCGGCGATCGCGAAGGCGTCGAGGGCGAAGGCCAGGAACGTCACGATCGTCGTCGCGATCTGGTGCGCGGCCAGTGCCGCGTCGCCGAACCCGGCCGCGACGAGGCTCGCGAGCAGCAGTACGGCGCGCAGGCTGACGGTCCGCAGCAGGAGCGGGACCCCGTCGACCGCGGCGCGCGCGACCTCACCCCCACGGGGCCGCGGGGAGGCGTGCACCGCCCGGCTGCGGCGAACCACGACCGCGACGAGCCAGCCGGCCGCGACCCACTGCGCGAGCACGAGGCCGAGCGCGGCGCCCTGCAGGTCCAGTCCGGCGCCGTAGACGAGGGCGACCGTGAGGACGACGTTGAGCACGTTGGCCACGACCATGACGACGAGTGGGGTGCGCAGGTCGAGGACGCCGCGCAGGGCCCCCGTGGCGGCCAGGACGAGCAGGATCGCCGGGATGCTGGCGGACGCGATGCGCAGGTACTCCGTCGTGAGGTCCGCGACCTCCGGTGAGCTGGCCAGGGTCGTGCCGATGGGGCGGGCGAACACCGCCGTCAGGCCGCCGAGGACGATGCCGAGCAGCAGGGCCAGCCAGACGCCTCCCAGGGCGGACTCGAGGGCCTGCCGGTGCTCCCCGGCGCCCTGGTGCCGGGCGACGGTCGCGGTGCTGCCGTAGGCGAGGAAGACGCACAGGCCGACGACCGTCGTCAGGATCGTCGAGGCGGCGGCGAGGGCGGCCAGCGGCTCGCGTCCCAGGTGTCCCACGATGGCCGTGTCGGCCATCAGCATGAGGGGCTCGCAGATGAGTGCGGCGAAGGCCGGAAGGGTCACCGCCAGGATCTGACGGTCGAGGGTGGGAGCCCGCACGGCTGCGACGATACTCCTGTGACACCTGAGGTTGCTTTGTCGACAAGTCCCCGAAGGCCGTGCGAGGACCCGTGGAAAACCCGTCCTGCCGAATTGGTCCTCGGGAAATGTCGCTCCACATCTGGTGACGGACGTTTACGCAGGTCAGAGCCTCTGTGACGCCCGTCACGTCGCGGCTTTCCACAGACTCGTCCACCGACTGTGCACATCCTCATGCGGCGTTTTCCACAGGCGGACGGGGTTTGTGCACACCCCCTGTGTGTGTTCATCTCGACGCCCTCTCCGCGGGCCCGTAGGGTCGCCCAGGTAGGTGCTCCGGAGTTGAGGGGAGACGGCTTCTGTCGGTGCCTGACCGTAGTCTCCTGACAGCTGCCGATCACGTACGAGGAGTGCCGTGAGCGTTACCGATCTGTACGAGCCCGACCAGGGCGAGTCAGGCGTATCGGGCTCCGCCGGATCGGGCTACGTGCCCCCGCAGGACATGCCTGCCGAGCAGAGCGTCCTGGGCGCGATGCTGCTGTCCAGGAACGCGATCGATCCGGCCGCCGACCTGCTCGAGGGACGTGACTTCTACCGTCCCGCGCACGAGGTCATCTTCGACGTCATCACCGATCTGTCGGGACGGGGCGAGCCGGCCGACGCGATCACCGTCGCGGCCGAGCTGACCCGACGCGGTGAGATCGGCCGGATCGGCGGCGCGGCCTACCTGCACGACCTCGTCCAGGGCGTCCCGATCGCGGCCAATGTCGACTACTACGCGCAGATCGTCCACGAGAAGGCCGTGCTCCGTCGCCTCGTCGAGGTGGGTCAGCACGTCGCCCAGCTCGGCCAGTCCGGCACGGGCGAGCTCGAGGACATCGTCGACCGGGCCCAGAAGGCGGTCCTGGACGTCGACGGCTCGAAGTCCGCCGAGGACTACAACGTCCTGTCCGACCTGATGTCGTCCACGATCGACGAGCTCGAGGAGCTCGAGACCCGCTCCGGCGAGGTCAGCGGCGTGATGTCGGGCTTCGCCGACCTCGACCGGCTCACGACGGGCTTCCGTCCCGGCCAGATGATCGTCGTCGCGGCGCGCCCCGGTGTCGGCAAGTCCACCCTCGGCCTGGACTTCGTGCGTCAGGCCTCGATCCGCCAGGGCCTCACGTCGGCGATCTTCAGCCTGGAGATGACGGGCGCCGAGATCGCGATGCGTCTGCTCTCGGCCGAGGCCAAGGTCGCGATCCACCACATGCGCGCCGGCTCGATGTCCAGCCGCGACTGGGACGCGATCGGCCGCGCGATGGCGACGGTGCAGGCGGCGCCGATCGTGATCGACGACAGCCCCAACATGACGATGCCCGAGATCCGCTCGAAGGCCCGCCGCATCAAGAAGCAGCACGGCCTGGACTTCATCGTGCTCGACTACCTCCAGCTCATGACGTCGGGCAAGCGGGTAGAGAACCGCCAGGTCGAGGTCTCGGAGTTCAGCCGTCAGATCAAGCTGCTCGCCAAGGAGCTCGAGGTCCCCGTCGTCGCGATCAGCCAGCTGAACCGTGGCTCGGAGCAGCGCACCGACAAGACGCCCCAGCTGTCCGACCTGCGCGAGTCCGGCTCGATCGAGCAGGACGCCGACATCGTGATGCTGCTCAACCGCCCCGACGCCCACGGCGCGGGCGAGTCCGAGCGACCCGGCGAGGCCGACATCATCGTCGCCAAGAACCGCTCCGGCCCGGTCAACAAGGTCGCCGTCTCCTTCCAGGGCCACTACTCCCGCTTCACCCCGATGGCCCGCGAGCCCGAGACCACCGCCGGCGGCGCCTCGGCCGCCGACTTCGCCTGATCGTCGGCCGTCGAGATGCAGCGAGATGGCAAACGGCTGAACGTTTGAAACAAACAGGGTTGATTGTTCTCTCGTCGTGAGTTGCGGATTGGTCCGAGGGCCGGTTTCCAGCTCGGTCTCGGGTGTTTTGGGGAAGTTGACGGGCGCAGCGGAACGGCCACGCGATCCGTGGATGGGAGAGATGCCGGGCAGGAAGTGCACCATTGGCGGAATCTGACTGAGGATTGGGCATCCCATGGACACGTACGAGTTTCGCCTTTCGTTTGCACAGATCGAATGCACCCGTTGTCACGCCGATCGCCTCCGGGGTGTCGTGTGTCCCGAATGTGGCCAGGCGCCGGCGGCTTGGGAGGTGGACGGCACTCTGCAGCGAAGGCAGGCCCTAGTCGAAGAGCTGTTAGGAACACTTGAAGACCCCGACCCGTCGATGAGGGCGAGCTTCTCGGGTATGACGGCTCTCGGCATCCCCAGCGCGATCGCGGCATTGCTTCCGGAGTTCCTAGGTGCTCTCCAGCTTGCCGCTAAGTCGGACTTCAGAGAAACGGTTCTTCTTCGCGAGGCGGTAGGTAAGTGTGCCGGACTTCGGGAAGTCGCCAAGGACATCAAACCTCAGCGACCGTTCGGAAGGGCTCATGAGCTAACGCAGGTTGCGCTTAAGCAAATGGGACTCCTCATGCGTGAGTACCTAGTTGTCTTTGCTGCACGAACGCCGCTGGAGGCTCAGTCGCGAGGTCGTCTTGCCCAGCGGAGGATGGACGACCTGCGGGATGTTGGCGCGCAACTCAACGAGTGGCTCTCGCGTCGCAATAGCCTCGACGAGGCCGAAGTCGTCGCAGATGCGCTCAAGTGCCTCGTGTCAGATGCCGCGGCTGCCGTCGGCGTGTGTTCGCTCCTGGACTTGGCTAAGCACCACCAGACGGGACTCATTGAGATCGTCGGGACCGCGGTGGATCCCGGGATCGCTCTCAGTTTTGCGATGCAATCGTCCGTCGCTGACTTGTTCCTCGACCTTGATGGCTATCGAGACAAAGTCCGACTCGCCGCAAGGTCGTTTCACGAGGCCGGCATGGAATTCGACAATCTCGTGCGCCATCCCGATTTCCGAACTGACCTTGCTCGGCTTGAACTGGACCTATTCGACTCTGCATTGCAATGCCAGCACGTGCTCGCGAAGGCGACCGTGCCCCGCCAAGCGGCAAAGGCCCTTGTTGCGCTCAATAAGTCACTGGTGGAGGCCAGCGGACGGGTAGTCGCCGCTCCGCTCTTGGTTGCGGTTGGCGCCAAGTCGAAGCCCTACTCCAAGCTGCGCCACGACAACGCGACAGAGTTAATTGATCTCGTGCGGACTCAGACGCACTTGGGAATCCTTGTTGCGGGACTCGATCCGCATCTGAGGACAGCTGAAGCACATTCAGCCATTGCGTACGGTGACGACCGTTTGACCACCGATTTGTCCGCGCGGAGCGAGGTGTATGAGTATGAGGCTCTCGCCGGCACGATCTTCGAAGCGTGGGAGTCGTGCATGGCGGTCATGCTTGGAGTGCGTCACGCGATCGCCACGCGAGGGATCGATATCGATGACGTGGGTCTCGGGTCGCTGGGCCTAGTGCCAGAGGAGATCGCGGATTTTGGACTCCGTGCCTCCGGTGTGGCGATGCGCGCTGCGACTTTGAAAGACGGTGTTCTCCGAATCTGCTCGGAGGGTGACATCCCCGTTGGGCTATCGGTCGCTCTAGCGGGCACATTGGCGTTACTTCGACCCGCTGACGTGGCGTCGATCGAGCTCGTCCTTGCGGACGGCCAGCGATGGGCTATCCCGGCGTCGGAGTATCGAAGCGCAACAGGTCAAGGAGACGGCTTCGCGGGTCAAATGGCGGTCATTCGCGTGCAGACCCGGTGGCGAGATGACCTCGGAAGAAGCTACCTGAGCGAGGAGGCCTTCCGGAAATGGTCCGCCGTTCAGGCAAGTCAGGCGTTGGATCTACCGATTCGTGACAAGTTCGCGCAACTCGCGGCCCTGGGGAACTTGGCTGCCGACTTCGGCGACGCCGAATGGGCAAACACCCTCAAGAAGTTGAGGACCGTCGTCCGTGTGCGGGAGCAGGGTCTGCAACCGAGCGACCCGGAACTGTCGTCGCTCGACACGATTCGCGAGTGGATCCGCAGGGACATCGAGGTCCAGTTGCTGTAGCCCTCGGGAATGAGCGGTCCTGAAACGAGCCGCGCTTCGCTGACGATGGGCCAGTTAGCCCAACAGAACCGCTGCGAACCCGGCCGAGAGTAGGAGCCATAGGCCGATTGCCCATACAAAGTGGGAAATCGTCTGCCCCCAGTCGTGCGCCGCCGACCAACCGGAGCTGTCGATCACCCCAGCCGCTCCTCGAAGAGCCCCGAGTCCGCGGAACGGGTTCGTGACCTCCGCCCACGCGATTCGGGGCAGGTCTCCCAAGTAGGCTCCAATGCTCGGTTTGCGTCCAACGTGCCCGCCGAGTCTCCACGCGATCGCTCCCACGATGTAGTTCAAGCAGTGCATTAGAGGGAGAGCCGGCACGGAGAGGAGCATGTACGCGTAGAACCAGCCGGTGAGGCTCGATCGGCTACGGGCACCCTCCGCGATGTCCGACAGACTCACATTGAGTGCGAACAAGCAGATCAAGAGCGCGGCAATACCGTACAGAGCAGCAGACGCGAGGAGCCCGATGTAGAAGCGCACGCCGCTGAGTATCTCGGTACTAGACCTCGAGGTAGACCCACTCGCGAGAACTGCTCCCCTTCGCCCTGATCAGCGAGGAAGGAATGTGTCTGCTGCACGGATGAGTGGCATCTGATCTGCGATCTTCAGTGCGTGAAGTTGTGCAATCTCCGCTGCACCTGACCTTCGGCTCAGGCGCGCTGGTGCGTGTGCGCGATGTAGACGTCGCAGGGCGCGTGGGCGGCGACGTCGCGCGCGATGCTGCCGAGGATCCGCGAGAGTCCCTGGACGCGCTTGTTGCCCACGACGATGACGTCGGCGCCGAGCTCCTCGGCGGCGTTCACGAGGGCGTCGGCGGGGCTGCCCTCGGCGGCGGCGTAGGTGACCTTGAGGTCGGGGAACTCCTTGCGGATCCGGGCGAACACGTCGCTCGCGACGCCTTCGGCGGTCTGCTCGTTGGTGATCAGCAGCTCCTCGGGCCCGACGCTGATGCGCTCCGCGTCGAGTCCCTTCCCGTACGCCGACAGGATGTGGAGCCGGGCGCCGAGGCCTGCGGCGAGCTGCGCGGCCTTGTGCGCGGCGGCAGCGGCCGGCGCGGTGTTGTCGACGCCGGTCACGACGATCTTCGACATGGAGTCCCCCTGTCCCGCCGGCCAGGAGCGCCAGCATCCGCACAGAGCGTAACTACCAGTTGCACCGTCGTGCACCGATCGCCCGCGTGATCTCGGTCGGTGGGCACGGCGCCCCGGACCAGAGGTGCGATCCCCCCGGTTTCCGGGGTGGGCGCATGGTCGCGTCGCGGCGAGAGTTTCGGTGGACGGCACGCATCGACGCGGGCCGCGGACGAGGGGAGTCCTCATGAACGTTCTCAGCCCATGGCGCCGCACGCTGCTCGGCGCCACGACGGCCGTGCTGGTGGCGACGGGGATCGCGGCATCAACGGGGTCGCCGGCCCAGGCCACGGCGTCGTCGAGCCTGTGCGCGAACGTCATCGCGCTGTCCGTGCGCGGCAGCGACGAGGCCGCCGGGACCAAGATCGTCCGCGCCGGCGTCACGCCCACGGCGTACGAGGAGTGGTACGTCTACCGCACGGGCATGGGCAGGCCGGGCGCGGTCGCCGCGGACCTGCTGACAGTCAGTCGCAAGACCGTGCACGCGACGGGCCTGAACTATCCGGCAGCCATCGGCTGGGCCGGCACCGCGTACTTCGCGAGCGAGGACACCGGGGTGAAGAGGCTCGCCAGTGGCCTCAACCGCCTCGCGACGAAGTGCCCGTCGTCCAAGTTCGTGCTGATCGGGTTCTCCCAGGGCGCCCACGTCATCGGTGATGCCCTCGCCAAGAGCAGCGGCACCCGGCCGAACGGCACGGCGCGCGGACGGATCGCGGCCGTCGTGCTCTACGGCGACCCGATGTACAACCCGGCGGAGTCGTTCACGGCGATCAAGACCTCGAAGAAGTACGGCATGCTCGGCACCCGGACGCTCGGCGATCTCTCGGAGTTCCAGTCGCGGATCAAGTCCTTCTGCCTCGCCGGCGACCCCGCGTGCCAGGGCTCCTCGACGAAGGACGGCAAGAACCTGGGCGCCCTCGACAACAACGCCTCGGGGCTCGCGATCCACCGCTCCTACTTCGCGACGAACAAGTCCACCCGCACCGACGGGGACAACTTCATCGTCGGCAAGACCGGCTGACGGGCCACCCCGCGAAGGATCGTCGAAGGTTCCCGTCATCTGGTGACGGGAACCTTCGACGTTCGTACCCTGAGTCCATGCATCCCGTAGGTGTCCTGCTGGCCGGTGTGGTGAGTGGGGCGCTCGCGCTGTCCGCTGCCCCGGCATCCGCCCAGAACGCGTCGTTCCCCGACGCCTCCCACGACGTGGTCGCCGTGCCGTACCTCGACCTCAAGGCCGTGAAGGTCAAGAACACGAAGAAGTCCATCCAGGTCACCTACTCCAGCCGCAGTCTCGGCAACGTCAACGGCACCGAGGTCGTGCTGCTCGACACGAACGCGAAGAAGCCCGGCCCCGAGCTGCAGGTCGGCTTCGGCCGCTACAGCGAGGGCTGGGTGACCCCGATGAAACGCTGGAAGGCCGATCGGTCGAAGGCGGCCAGGCGCAAGTGGAACCCGAACGTCTACGGCAAGCCCGGCACGTGCGACGCGACCGTGCGCATCAACTCCCGCTGGCAGCGCGGCTTCACTCCCGTGACGGTCACGGTGCGCAAGAAGAAGGGCTGCATCACGAGCACACGGGTCCGGGTGCAGGTCGCCACTGCCACGAACGGGTACCACGACCTGTCCCGCTACGACCAGTTCGGCTCGGTGCTGCGCGACACCCTGCCGAACGGCTCGAAGTCGTTCACCGGCTGGGTGAGGCAGCGTTCGACGAAGGCTCCGGCCCGGCGATTCGTCGACGGTCGCGACGCGATCACGTGGTGGTCGGACGTGCGGTCGGTCGCGGTGACCCACACGACCGACCGGCTCACCGTCAGCGTGCGACACCTCGCGCGACCGGTGTACCGCCACGGGGTCATCAAGGTCCACCTCGACACGAACGGCGACGGCGTCCCGGACTACCTCGTCGAGCTGGGCACCGGGCTCCCGGTCGTCCGCGCCGCCACGGGATGGGGCCAGTACGGTCCGCCCCTCGCGTGCTCGATCGACGGAGGCCTCGCCCCGACCGGCCTGGCCACGTCGACCTTCTCGATGCCGACCGCGCCGTGCTTGGGTGACCCCACGTCGGTGGGGGTGGCGGTCAGTTCGGAGGACCGCACGACGAGCACGTACACGCCGACCGACTGGCTCGGCGGCACGCGGACGTGGAGCGCGCCGGTCGCACGGGGCTGAGGAGGCTTTACACAACTCATATGTTGTGAAACCGTGGTGTTGTGGAAACCGAGAGCCTGACGCGGACCTTCGCGGCGCTGTCCGATCCCACCCGGCTTGCCATCGTGGGGCGGTTGGCGGCCGGGGACGCCACGGTGCGCGAGCTCACCGAGCCGTTCGCCCTGACGCAGCAGGCGGTGTCGCGCCACCTCAAGGTGCTGGAGGAGGCGGGTCTGGTGTCCCGGCGCAAGCAGGCGCAGTCCCGGCCGGCGAGCCTCGAGGTCGACCGCCTCGTCGAGGTGCTCGCGTGGGTCGACGCGCAGCGCCGCGAATGGACCGACCGGCACGATCGCCTCGGGGCGCACCTGGCCCGCCTGCAGGAGGACCGATGACCGAGCCGTCCACCGGCGAGAACTTCAGCGTCCGGGTCGTCCACGACGCTCCGTGCGCGCTCGTGTTCGAGGTCATGACGCGGCCCGAGCACCTAACGCACTTCTGGGGCCCGACCGGCACCCACACGCCACTGGCCGGCATCGTCGTCGACCTGCGTCCCGGCGGCGCCTTCGAGACCACGATGGTCAACAACGCGGATGCAGGCACCTTCACGATGCGCGCCGTCTACCTCGACGTCGAGCCGCCGGAGTACCTGTCGTGGCGCGAGGTCGAGTCCGGGGTGATCACCGAGATCACGTTCACCGCCCTGGACGAGCACACGACCGAGGTCGTCACGACCCAGCGCGGCGTGCCACCGCACCGCCGCACCCCGCAGGCCCAGGCCGGATGGCGCACCGCCCTGGACCGCAACGCCGCCTACCTCGCCATCCTCACCACCCGGGAGAGCCCATGACCACGACCGATCACGACGTCCAGGACCTCGTGGGTCCGCAGTTCACCGCCCTGGCGGACCTCCTGACCGACCAGCCGGAGACCCTCGCCGAGGCACCGTCGCTGTGCGAGGGGTGGGCCGTCCGCCACGTGCTCGCCCACGTCACGATGGCGGCGCGCTACGACGGCCCGGCCTTCATGGCGGAGCTCGCCGCGGCCGGCCACGACTTCGGCGCGCTCTCGGAGACGATCGCCCGGCGGGACGGCGAGCTGCCGTTCGGTCGGCTGCTCGCCGACCTCCGCACCGACACGATGGCGCAGTGGGCCCCACCCGGCGGCGGTCCGGGCCGGTGCGCTGAGCCACGTCGTCATCCACGGTCTCGACATCACCTCCGCGACCGGCCTGCCACGCACCGCGACGGACGAGGCCACCGCGGTCGTGCTCGGCTCCCTGGTCGCCGGCCGAGCCGCGCACTTCGGCGTCGACCCGTCGGGACGCCGGCTCGTGGCGACCGATCTCGACTGGTCGTGGGGTGAGGGCGAGCCGGTGCAGGCGCCGGCGGCCGACCTCGTGCTGGCGCTGGCCGGACGCGCACGACCCGGCGTCGCCCTGACCGCGGCCTGAGTCGCCGGGCCACGTCCCCGCCGCGCGGTGCGATGCTGTCGCGTCTGGGACGATGAGGCTCGTGAGCAGTCGACCGGTGCCGATCGACGCCGCGCACGAGCGGTCCTCGGCACGTCGCGCCGAGCGTGGGATCGCCCTCGTCGCGCCGGCGATGCGAGCGATCGTGGTGCTGCAGATCCTGGTGAGCCTCGTCTCCGGCATCCGGCTGTCGAACCATCCCGGCGTGTACGCCGGCCTCACCCTGCTGTGCGTCGTGGTGTCCTGCGTCCTGATCGTGCAGTGCCTGCTGACCGGATCGGTCAGGCGCGGGATCTGGCACTACCCGGACCTCGTCCTGGCGTGGGTCGCGATCCCGGCCATGCCCCTGCTGCTGCCGGCGTCGCACGTCGTGGGCCACTGGGAGTCGTGGGCCGCGGGGTACGCCATCAACGTCGCCGCCCTCGCCGGTGCGTGGCTGCGGCCCACGGTCGCCTCGGTCCACGGCCTCGCCCTCGGGATCTGGTACTTCGCGTGGATGTGGTCCGGCGACGACACGAGCCTGTGGCAGACGAACCTCAACAACGCCCTGACGATCCCGGGCTACGCGGTCGTCGTCGCGCTGCTGGCCCACTACCTGCGAACGCTCGCGGCCGACGCCGACCAGTCCCGTGAGGACGCGATCGCCGCGACGCGGGCCCTGGAGCTGCAGCGCTACCAGCTGACGGTCCACGACGCGACGAGCATCCTGCGCCTGCTGTCCGACGTCGACACCCCCGCGGAGGTGCTGCCCGGCCTGCGGGTCCAGGCCGACCGCGAGGCCCGTCGCCTGCGGAACTACCTCGGCGCACAGGCCCAGCAGCCGACCGGGCGCCGGACCGTGGGGACGATGCTCGACGCATCGCTGGAGGGCTTCGACGACCTGCCGCTCGAGCCCGCCGTGGAGCTCGGTGCCCACGTCGTGCTCGACGAGGAGGTGTGGCAGGCGACCCGCGGCGCCGTCACGACCGTCCTGCACAACGTGCGCATCCACGCCGACGCCCAGCAGGTCGTCGTGCACGCCGACACCGACGGCGAGACGTGGGAGGTCGTCGTCTCCGACGACGGCGCGGGCTTCGACCAGGCCAGCCAGCCGCTCGGCTTCGGACTCAGCACCCAGGTCCGGGACGCGCTCGCCGCCCACGACGTCTCCGCCGAGATCCGCTCGGCCCCCGGCCGTGGCACCACCGTGACGATCGTCGGCACCGTCCGCCGACAGGAGGAAGCTTCGTGACCCCACTGCCCCCGACCGGCACCCGACCCCGCGTCGTCGTGATCGACGACAGCACCGTGATCCGTGGCGGCTTCGCGACGGTCCACCCCGGCCTCGAGGTCGTCGCGACGTTCGCGAGCGTCGAGGAGTTCGAGGCAGCCCCCGTCCCGTGCGACGTCGTGATCCTCGACCTCCTGCTGCGCGGACCGCAGGGTGTCGCGTCGTCGACGAAGCAGGGCCGCGCCGCGATCCGGGCGGTCCGTGAGCTCGGGCGTCCGGTCTGCCTCTACACCGACGAGCGGCGACCCGTCGTGCTGGCGCTGTGCCTGCGGGCGGGCGCGAACGGCGTCGTGCACAAGTCCGATCCGCCGCAGTCGACCGTGACCGCCGTCGACCTGATCGGCAGGGGCCAGGTCGCGATCACCCAGTCGCTCGTCGGCCTGACGGAGCTGCTCGACCGCCGCGATGCCCGGCTCGACCTCACGCCGCGCCAGCGTCAGGTCATCTCCGCTCGCGCCCGCGGACGGCACTGGGCGGACATCGCGGGCTCGCTGTTCATCACCGAGGACACCGCGCGCGAGCACTACCAGGCCGCGTGCCAGAAGCTGCGCGACTACCTCCAGCACACGAGCGCCGGCGACATCGAGCGCGCCGTGGGACTCGCCCCGGGCGACATCCTCGACGAGGGGTGATCCCCCCGCTTCCGGGGGTTCCCGGCCGGGCCCGTCGACCGCGAGGGTGGGAGCGTCAGCCCACGTCCCGGTCCCGAGGGGAGTCCACATGCGCGTCGCGATGCTCGTGCGACGAGCCCTCCTCGGCGCTGCGACCGCGACCCTGATCGCGACGGGCCTGCCCGAGGTCGCCCTCGGCAGCTCCGCGGGCGGGACGTGTCGGGCCTTCACCGTGATCGGCGTCCGCGGGACCGATGACGGCACGCGGGAGTCCATCGGCGACCGGCTGCCGGTGGCGGTCTCGGCGTTCGCGTCGGTCAAGGGCGCCGCGAACGTCACGGTCGACCACGTCGCCTACCCGGCCTCGGTCGTCTACCCCGTCTCGACGGCGCTGGGCCGGCACCGCCTGCGGGCGAAGGTCGACACGTACGCCGCGGCGTGCCCGCAGACCCGGATCGTTCTGTTCGGCTTCTCGCAGGGAGCCCACGTCGTCGGCGACGTCGTCGTATCCCTGCCGAGGGCCGAGCGTGCACGACTGCAGGGGGTCGGCCTGATCGGCGACCCGATGTTCAACCCGCGGCTGACTGGCAGTGTCAGCGCCAACTCGCTGCATCTCGGGGGGATGTGGGGACGGCGCTCGGCCTGGCCGGCGGACGTGTTCGTGTCCGACGTGTGCAACACCGGGGACCCGGTGTGCGCGTCGCGCGGACTGGTCGCCTCGCTCGGCGATCTCGACGCGCTCGCGCACCAGGACTACGTCACGGCGGCGGCCTCGCCCGTGCACGGGATGTCGTCGGCGTACGCGATCGGCGTGCGCGTCGCGCAGCGGGACGGCTGACCGGGCGACACCGGAGGGACTCGGGGGGAGCACGGGGGACTCGGCCGGGGCGCGCGAGAAGCGCGTTCCGGCCGGGGCGGCATACAATTTCCGCCATGCCGTCCCCCGACACCCTGGTCGCGTTCGCGCTGGCCTCGCTGCTGCTGATCGTGCTGCCGGGGCCCAGCGTGCTGTTCGTCGTCGGGCGGTCGCTCGCGCTGGGTCGTCGCGCCGGGATCCTGAGCGTCCTGGGCAACGAGCTGGGCGGTGTCCCGCTCGTCGCGGCGGTGGCCCTGGGCGTCGGCACGATCGTCGCCGAGTCGGTCATGGTCTTCACCGTCATCAAGGTCGTCGGAGCCTGCTACCTCGCCTACCTCGGCTGGCAGGCCCTGCGTCACGGGCGCGACCGGATGCAGGTCGACGCGGACGTCGCGGAGGCCCCATCGGCGTGGCGGATCGTCGGCCAGGGCTTCGTCGTCGGCATCACGAACCCGAAGACGATCGTGTTCTTCGTCGCCGCACTGCCCCAGTTCGTGGACTTCGGAGCCGGTCACATCCCGGCGCAGATGCTCGTGCTCGGCCTGATCTTCCTGACGATCGCGTTCGTGTGCGACGCGATGTGGGCGATCGCCTCCGGCGCGGCGCGCGACTGGTTCGCGCAGTCGCCCGACCGGCTCGCCACGATGCGGCGGACCGGCGGCGGCATGATGATCGGCCTCGGCGGGGTCCTGCTGCTCACCGGCAACCGGCACTAGTTCACGGCGTGCCCTTGCGGGCGCGAGGCGATGCCGTGCACCGGGGCGGAATGACCGGACCGTCCCGCGCCTTCTGACGATCGTGGACACGACGCGAACCTCGGCCCGCCCGCTCGCCGGACGGACCCTGCTGCTGCTCGCGTTCATCGCGGCCGCGTCGCCGCTCGCGGTCGACCTGTACCTCGCCAGCTTTCCGGCGATCGTGCGAGATCTCGACACGACGCCGGCGATGGTGCGGCTCACGCTGACCGCCTACCTCGCGGGCGTCGCGATCGGGCAGCCGATCTGGGGCCCGCTGTCCGACCGGTTCGGACGGCGGCGGCCCCTGCTCGTGAGCAACGCCCTGACGGTCGTCTCGTCGGTCGCCGTCGTGTGCGCGCCCACGATCGAGTTCCTCGTGGGAGCCCGGTTCGTGCAGGCGCTCAGCGCGGCGTCGGGCATGGTGATCGCCCGCGCGATGGTCTCCGACCTCGCCCGGGGCTATGCCGGGGTGCGCGCCCTCTCGCTCATGATGACCGTCCATGCGGTCGTGCCGGTGCTGGCGCCGGTCCTCGGCGGCGTGCTGGCGACGTTCATGTCGTGGCGCGGGGTGCTCGCGGTGTTCGCGGGGATCGTCGTGGTCCAGCTGCTCGTGACGATCCTGCTCGTGCGCGAGAGCCTGCCGCGCGAACGGCGGGCGCCCCGGCTCGCGTACGGCGACCTCGCCCGGGTCGCGCGACGTCCTGACTTCCTCACGACGACCCTCACGATCGGACTCGGGGTCGGCGTGATGATGACGTACGTCGCGAACGCCTCCTTCGTCTACCAGGACGTCCTGGGCCTCTCGCCGATCGTCTTCGGCCTGAGCTTCGCCCTGAACGCCGGCGCGATGATCGCCGCGGGACTGGTCTCGGCCCGGCTCGCCGCCGGTCGCCGGCACCCCGCCCGGACCATGGCGCTCGCGTTCCCCGGAGTGGTCGTGAGCTGCGCGCTGGTGCTCGCGTCCGCCCTGTCGCCGTGGCCCGCACTGCTCGTCGGCGGGGTCCTGCTGAACGCGTTCTTCATGAACTTCATCGTGAGCAACGGCCTGGGACTGGCGATGGAGCAGGCGCGTGGCCTCACGGGAGCCGGATCGGCCGTGGTCGGCCTGTCGATGTTCGGCGTCAGCGCGATCACGTCGCCGCTGACGGGCGTGGTCGGCGGCGACCCCGCCGTCGCGATGGGCGCCGTGATGGTCGTCCTCGCACTCACGGCCTGGACGGTGTTCGCCGCCGGGCGGCGCTGGAGCGCCCGCACCGCCCCCGCGGAGGTGGCGTTCGCGTCGGCGGCCTGAGGTCAGCCGGTCCGGCGACCGAGCTCGTGACCGTGCCGGACGAGGTGGTCGACGAGCGCGATCGACGCCGCCGTCGGTCGGGCGCCCCGGCGGCGCAGCAGCACCATCCGGATCACGGTGTCCTCGTCCCGGATCGGCCGCACCACGAGCGTCCCGTTCTCGACGAGCGGGTCGCCCATGATCGCGAACTCGGGCATGAGCGAGACCCCGAGGTTCGAGCCGACCATTTGCTTGCTGATCTCGGCGCCGTCGGCGATGTGCCACTTCAGCGGCGCCTCCGCCCCGAAGACCCGGCGGGCGACGCGATGCATCAGGTAGCCCTCGTGGGCGCCGATGAACGGCTCCTGGCGCAACTGGTCGACGGTCACCGAGGCACGCGCCGCCAGCGGGTGCCTCCCCGAGAGCACGGCGACCGGCCGGCCGTGGACGAGCTCGGTCGGCTCGAGGTCCGGGTGGACGTCGTCGCCGGGGAGCAGGTTGACCAGGCCGATGTCGAGGGTGCCGGAGCGCAGGCCGCCCTCAATGGCGTCCCGGTGCAGCTGGCGCAGCTCGAGCGGGGTGTTCTCGTGCTCGGCGTCGTGGCCCCGCAACGCGGGCAGCACGACGGCCGTGACGCCGAAGTAGACGCTGCCGACCCGGGTGGGCCGGTGGTACTCGGCCTCGCCGCGGGCGGCCGATCGCAGTCGCTCCACCGACTCGAGCACCTCGGAGATCCGGGGCAGCAGCTCGCGCCCGTGCTCGTTGATCCGGGTGCCCGTCTTGAGGCGGTCCAGCAGGGTGATGCCGAGCTCGCGCTCGAGCTTGCCGATCGCCTCGCTCAGGGCCGGTTGCGAGACGTGCAGGTGCTCGCCCGCCCGCCGCAGTGAGCCGTGCTCGGTGACCGCGCGGACGTACTCCAGTTGCTCCAGGCGCATGCTCTCCCCCTCGGATTGCGCCGAGACTACGTGATCGGTCGGGCCTATCACCCGATCTCCCGGTGGGTGAGATCGCCGTCCCACGGGCAGTCCGCTTCGTAGGTTCGACGTCGTTCCGCGCCGGACTTCGGCGCCCGACCGAAACCCACGAAGAGGCACATCATGACCCACGCTCGCACCGGACGCTTCCGGCTCCTCACGACCATCGCCGCCACGGTGATCGCCGCGGCGGGCCTGACGGCCTGTGGCAGCGCCAGCGCCGGGTCAGGGGACGGGGAGGAGACCACGATCCGCTACCAGAGCTACGCGGGTGCGGTCGACACGTTCCTGCTCGCCGACGCACTCGGCGAGTTCAAGGGTCTGACGCTCAAGCGCGTGGGCGACATCACGGGCGGTCCGCAGGCGCTGCAGGCGCTCGTCTCGAACCAGACCGACATCGGCGGCTCGGCCTTCTACGGCGCGATCGCCCAGCTGGTCGCCACGGGCGCGCCGATCAAGGCCGTCATCCCGTTCTACGGCTCGAACGACAAGACCAACTCCAAGCTCGTCGTCCTCGACGACGCGAAGATCCACTCGGCCCACGACCTGATCGGCAAGAAGATCGCCGTCAACACGCTCGGCGCGAACGCCGAGGCCGTGCTCGACACGTGGTTCGAGCAGGAGGGCCTCAGCAAGGCCGAGCAGGACAAGATCACGCTCGTCCCGCTGCCGCCGCTCAACACACCCGAGGCACTCGGCAACGGCAAGGTCGACGCCGCCGTCGTGAGCTTCCTCGGCTACCAGCAGACGGCCGCGCAGTACAAGGTCCGTGAGCTCGTCAACGACATCCAGGTCGTCGGGGGTCCGTACTCCGGCGGTGGCCTGACGCTGCGCAACGACTTCATCAAGAAGAACCCCACGACGTCGCGCCAGCTCGTCGAGGGGGTCGCGACGGCGATCGAGTTCCTCGAGACCCACGACAAGCAGGAGGTCTTCGACGTCTACTTCCCGTACCTGGAGGAGAACGGCTACGGCGACTACATCGAGCCGATCAAGACCAACTTCCCGGGCAGCCTGGGCATCGACCCGCACCCCGTGATCCACGACGAGGACATCCAGCGCTGGGTCGACTGGCTCGACAGCCGTGGCGACATCGACGCCGGCGACCTCGACGTGTCCGACGTGTACACCAACGAGTTCAACCCGAACGCGTAGAGGACGGCGACCATGAGTTCACGCATCGAGCTGAGCAACATCGGCCAGACCTTCTGGGTCCGTGGCGACGAGGACCGGCAGTTGCGGGAGTTCGTCGCGCTGGACGGGCTGGACCTCGAGGTCCGGGCCGGGGAGTTCCTCACGATCGTCGGCCCGTCCGGGTGCGGCAAGTCGACCGTGCTGGACCTGATCGCCGGGCTGGCCCAGCCCACCACGGGCCGGATCACGATCGACGGCACGCCGATCACCGGACCCGGGCTCGACCGCAGCGTCGTGTTCCAGCAGTACACCCTGCTGCCGTGGCGCACGGCCGCCGCCAACATCGAGTTCGCGCTCGAGGCCAAGGGCGGACTGTCGAAGGCCGAGCGGCGCGGGATCGCCCGCGACTACCTCGACCTGGTGGGGCTCGGCGAGTTCGCGAACCGGTACCCGCACGAGCTGTCCGGCGGCATGAAGCAGCGCGTCGCGATCGCCCGCAGCCTGTCCTACCAGCCGCAGGTGCTGCTGATGGACGAGCCGTTCGGTGCGCTCGACGCCCAGACCCGCGAGCGCCTCCAGGAGGAGCTGCTGGGGATCTGGTCACGGACCGGCACGACCGTCGTGTTCATCACGCACGACATCGAGGAGGCGGTCTTCCTCGGCCAGCGCGTCGCGGTCATGAGCGCACGGCCGGGCCGGCTCAAGGAGGTCATCACGATCGACCTCGCCCGGGCCGTCGACGAGGACGACGACGTCCGCGCCTCGCGGGAGTTCGCCGAGTACCGCCACCGCATCTGGTCCCTGCTGCGCGAGCAGCACGCGGCCGAGGCGCCGGAGAAGGAGCTCGCCCATGTCTAGCCTCATCGCCGAGAAGACCGAGGCCCGGCCGAACCCGCGCCAGGAGGAGTCGGTCGGCGCGAAGGGCGCCTCGCCGCGTCGCACGCGCGCCACTACGGTCATCCGCGGAGCGGCCGGCGTGCTGGCCCTCGCGCTCGTGTGGGAGTTCGCGCCGCGGCTCGGGCTGGTCGACGCGTACTTCATCCCGCCGTTGCACGTCGTGCTGGCGGAGTGGTGGTCGATGGTCCTGAGCGGCGAGCTCGCCCGGCACGTCGCGGCGAGCCTGACCCGGTCGGCGATCGGCTTCGCCCTGGCGATCGTCACCGCGATCCCGTTGGGTGCCGCGATCGCCTGGTACCGCCCCGTGCGCGAGTTCTCGACGCCCGTGCTCGAGCTGTTCCGCAACACCGCGGCGCTCGCGATCCTGCCGGTGTTCATGCTGATCCTGGGCATCGGCGAGACCTCGAAGATCGCGATCGTCCTGTACGCGTGCTTCTTCCCGATCCTGCTGGCCACGATCTCCGGCGTCGCGACGGTCGACACACAACTGCTGCGCTCGGCGCGCGTGCTCGGACTGTCGCCGATCGCGACGTTCCGCAAGGTCGTGTTCCCCGCCGCGGTGCCCACGATCTTCACGGGCATCCGGATCTCGGGCGCCGCCGCCATCCTGGTCCTCATCGCCGCCGAGATGATCGGCGCGACGGCGGGCCTGGGCTTCCTCATCAACTACGCGCAGTTCAACTTCCTCATCCCGAAGATGTACGCCGCGATCCTCACCACGTCCCTCATCGGTGTGGCCGTCAACTACGGCCTCGTCGCCCTCGAGCGCCGCTTCTCGCGCTGGCGCGCCTGACCCCAGGAGCCACCATGTCCCACCCCCTCACCCGCACGCTGAGCCTCAACGCCTTCCTGCACGACACGGGCCACCACGAGGCCTCGTGGCGGCACCCGCAGTCGTCGGCCGAGCGCGCCTTCGACGTCGAGTTCGACGTCGAGAACGCGAGGATCGCCGAGGCGGCGAAGTTCGACGCGATCTTCTTCGCCGACATCCCCGGTGTCTGGGCCGCCACGCCGTACCGGCCCACCTCGCACCTCGAGCCGATCACGCGGCTGGCCGCGGTCGCCGGCCGCACCGAGCGGATCGGTCTGATCGCGACGGCCTCGACGACCTTCTACGAGCCCTACAACTTGGCCCGCCTGTTCTCGTCCCTCGACACCCTGTCGCGGGGGCGGGCCGGCTGGAACATCGTCACGACGCAGTCCGAGGTCGCGGCGCGGAACTTCAGCCTGACCGAGCTGCCGAGCGCCGCCGAGCGCTACGCCCGGGCGCAGGAGTTCATCGACGTCGTCACGAAGCTCTGGGATAGCTGGGAGGACGACGCGATCCTCGCCGACCGCGAGTCCGGCGTCTTCTTCGACCAGGAGAAGGTCCACGCGATCGAGCACGTCGGACGGTTCTTCCAGGTCGAGGGGGCGCTCGCCGCGCCGCGCTCGCCGCAGGGCCGCCCGGTCTACATCCAGGCCGGCTCGTCGAACGACGGCCGCGCCTTCGCCGGCCGCAACGCCGAGGCGATCTTCACGGCCCACCAGACGCTGGGCGACGCGCGAGCGTTCTACGACGACATCAAGGCCCGCGCCGTCTCGTTCGGCCGGTCGCCCGACGACGTCAAGATCCTGCCGGGCATCAGCCCGTTCATCGCCGACACGCACGCCGAGGCCGTCGAGCTGCAGGAGTACGTGAACTCGCTGACCGTCCCGGCGTACGGGATCGCGCAGCTGGAGGGACTCGCGGGCGTCTCGCTGGCGCACCTCGAACTCGACGAGGAGGTCCCGCGCGAGGTCTTCGGCCAGGCCGGCGACGTGCTCGACAACCAGCGCAGCCGGCTCCAGGTGATCGCGAACATCGTCGAGCGCGACCGCCCGACGCTGCGCCAGCTGCTGCACCGGCTCGCCGGAGCGCGCGGACACCACGTCCTGGCCGGCACGCCGACCGAGATCGCCGACGTCATCACGCAGTGGTTCACCCAGGGTGCCGCCGACGGCTTCAACGTCATGCCGCCGCTGTACCCGCAACTGCTGCAGGAGTTCGCCGAGAAGGTCGTCCCGATCCTGCAGGACCGCGGCCTGTTCCGGACCGAGTACACGGGCACGACGTTGCGCGACCACTTCGGTCTGGACCGCCCCGAGTCGATCTACGCCGCACGGCGACAGGAGGACCTCGCATGAGCAGGCGACTGCACCTCAACGCCTTCCTCATGGAGGCCGGTCACCACGAGGCGGCCTGGCGGCTGCCGGAGTCGAACGCCGGAGCGGGACTCGACGTGGGCCACTACGTCGAGCTGGCCCGGATCGCGGAGGCGGCGAAGTTCGACTCGATCTTCTTCGCCGACGGCGTCGCGACGCAGGGCACCGGGCAGTTCCGGGTGCCCGGCCAGTTGGAGCCGCTCACGCTGTTGACGGCGGTCGCCGCGGCCACCGAGCGGATCGGCCTGATCGCCACGGCGTCGACGACCTACAACGACCCCTACACGCTGGCCCGCCGGTTCGCGACGGTCGACCACGTCTCCGGCGGCCGCGCCGGGTGGAACATCGTCACGTCGGCCACGCAGGAGGAGGCAGCCAACTTCTCCCTCGCGGAGCGGCCGCTGCAGGCCACGCGGTACGAGCGCGCCGACGAGTTCGTCCAGGTCGCGCAGCAGCTGTGGGACTCGTGGGCCGACGACGTGTTCCTCGGCGACAAGGAGCGCGGCCGCTGGGGCGACCCCGCGGGGCTGCGGCCGATCCGCCACGAGGGCACCCACTTCCAGGTCGAGGGCGCGCTCAACGTGCCGCGGTCGCCGCAGGGCTACCCGCTGCTCGTGCAGGCCGGCGCGTCCGCGCAGGGCAAGGCGTTCGCCGCCAAGTACGCAGAGGCGATCTTCGTCGCGCACCAGACGCTCGCCGAGGCGCAGCGCTTCTACGCCGAGATCAAGCAGTTGGCCGCCGAGGCCGGCCGCGATCCGGCGCAGGTGCTCGTGCTGCCCGGCATCGTGCCGATCATCGGTGACACCGAGCAGGAGGCGACGGCCCTCGCCGCGCGTCTCGACGACCTGCGGATCCCCGAGTTCGGGCTGCAGGCGCTCGCCCGCATCCTCGAGGTCGACGAGTCCGACCTCGAGCTCGACCGGGCCCTGCCCGCGGCCGTCGTCGCGCGCACGCACCGCGAGGGCTTCGACTCGCGCGCGCGGCTCGTGATCGACCTGGCCGAGCGCGATGGTCTCACGGTGCGTCAGATCCTCGGCCGCCTCGGGGGCGGGCGAGGTCACTTCGTCCTGATCGGTACGGCCGTGCAGGTGGCCGACACGATCGAGACGTGGTTCACGCAGGGCGCCGCCGACGGCTTCAACGTGATGGGCGCCGCGCTGCCGAGCGGCCTCACGACCTTCGCCGACACGGTCGTGCCGATCCTGCAGGAGCGGGGACTGTTCCGCACCGAGTACCACGGCACGACGCTGCGTGACCACTACGGTCTGCCGCGCCCGGCGAACCAGTTCGAGCAGGAGTCCTCCCTTGTCTGAGTCGATCCGTGTCGCCGTCGTCGTCGGCAATCCCAAGCCCGCCTCGCGGACGCTCGCCGCGGCGACCCACGTCGCGCGGGAGCTGTCAGGGGCCGAACCCGACCTCGTCGTCGACCTGGCGAGCCTCGGTGCGGCCCTGCTCGACTGGTCCTCGCCGGACGTCGCCGCCCTCGTGGCCCAGGTGGGTGAGGCCGACCTCGTCGTCGTGGCCTCGCCGACGTACAAGGGCACCTACACGGGGCTGCTCAAGCTGTTCCTCGACCGGTTCGCCGGCGACACCGGTCTGCGCGGGCTCGCGGTGCCGCTGCTGCTCGGCGGCTCGCCGGCGCACGCGCTGGCCCCCGAACTGACGCTGCGTCCCGTCCTCACCGAGCTGGGCGCGACCGTCCCGGGCCGAGGCCTGTTCGTCGTCGATCGCGACCACGAGGACCCGGCCGCGTACGAGCCCTGGCTGTCGCGCACCCGACCGATCGTGCAGGCGTTGCTGCGAGAGTCGATCTCGTGACCGTCGTCTTCCCCACCAACCAGGATCTCGATCCGGCACGGCTCCGGCGCGCGTTCGGCGTCTTCCCGACCGGCGTCGTCGCGGTCGCGGCGGAGGTCGACGGGATTCCCGTGGGCCTGGCCGCGAGCAGCTTCACGAGCGTGAGCCTCGAGCCGCCGCTCGTGTCGATCAATCTCGCGGCCAGCTCGATGACGTGGCCGGACCTGCGCCGGGCCAAGCACCTCGGGCTGACGGTGCTGGCGGACCACCACGGTCCGCTGTGCCGCCAGCTCGCCGGGCCGGTCGAGACCCGCTTCGACGGCGTCGAGCTGACCGTGACGTCCGAGGGCGCGATCCTCGTCGACGACGGGCTCGCGAAGTTCGACACGACGATCTACCGCGAGGTGGAGGCCGGCGACCACCTCCTGGTCCTGCTCGAGCTGCACGCCGTCGACCACTCCGACGAGAGCGGACCGCTCGTCTTCCATCGCTCCGCGTTCGGGCGGCTCGCCTGAGCCTCGCGCGGGGGCACCGCGCGTCGGGGCGTGATGTGATGGCCGGGTGGAATCGGTCATCCGGCGCGTGGCGCTCGACGACGCGGCGGAGCTCGCGCGACTGGTGGCCGCGAACCGGGTCGCGATGGCGCCGTACGAGCCGTTGCGCCCGGACTCCTTCTACACCGAGGCCGGCCAGCGCGAGACGCTCCACGCCCTGATCCAGCAGGGCGAGGCGGGCACGGGCGAGGCCTTCGTGATCCTCGACGAGGGGCGGATCGCGGGACGGATCTCGCTCAACACGATCGTCCGCGGTGCGCTCCAGTCCTCGACGGTCGGCTACTGGGTCTCGGCCGACCGGACCGGGCGTGGCCTCGCGACGCGGGCCGTCGCCGCGCTCGCGGAGCACGCCTTCGCGGACCTGGGACTGCACCGGCTCGAGGCCGGCACCCTGCCCGACAACGTCGCGTCCCAGCGGGTCCTCGTCAAGAACGGCTTCGAGCGGTACGGGTACGTGCCGCAGTACCTCAACATCGCGGGGCGGTGGCAGGACCACGCGCTGTTCCACCGGTTCGCTCCCGACTGGAAGGCCTGACGTGGCCGCGCCGGTCGTCCTGGACTTCCCGTTCACGGGCCGGTGGCGCACGGAGCGGAGTCCGGCCCGCCGGGTGCCGAGCCACGGGACCGACCTGTTCGGGACTTCGTGGTCGATCGACTTCGTCCCCGTTGACGAGCACGGCCGGTCCGCCCCGCGCACGTGGCGCTCGCTGCTCTGGACCGAGCCGCTCGAGCGCTTCGTCGGCTTCGGACGAGCGATCTTGGCTCCCGTCGACGGCACCGTCGTGATCGCCCACGACGGGGAGCCGGACCACGAGGCGCGCCGGTCGGTGGTGACCCTCGTGCCGTACGCGGTGACGCAGGGGCGCCGGGTGCGCGGCGGGATGTCCGCGGTGGCCGGCAACCACGTCGTGATCCGCATCGGGGACGCCGGGCCGTACGTGGCGCTCGTGCACCTGCGCCACGGGTCGGTCGGCGTGCGGGTGGCCGACGTCGTCGTCGCCGGGAGTCCGGTCGGCGCGTGCGGGAACTCCGGCAACAGCACCCAGCCGCACGTGCACGTGCAGGTCACCGACTCGGTCGACTGGTCGTTCGCCCGCGGTCTGCCGCCGGCCTTCCGCCGCCGGGGGGCCACGCCGTACCTCCCCGCCGAGGGTGAGGTCGTCGACGCCCCGTGAGTGCCATCGACGTGAGTGGGCTCGCGCGCCGGGTCGAGGCGCGCCGGCGCGAGCTCGGCCGCCCCGTCGTCGTCGGGGTCTCGGGGTACGGCGGCAGCGGGAAGTCGACCCTCGCCCGGGCGCTCGTGGCTGCGCTGCCCGATGCGGTCCGGGTGCGCGGCGACGACTTCCTCGACCCGCATCGCGCCCACGACCGGTCCCCGGACTGGGGCGGCGTCGACCGGGAGCGGCTCGCCACCGAGGTCCTGCGTCCGTTCCGTGCCGGCGAGGCCGGGGAGTTCCGCCGCTACGACTGGGACAGCGGCCGGTTGCGTGATCCCGAGCCGCTGCCCCGTGCCGCCGTGGTGGTCGTCGACCTCGTGGGCCTGTTCCACCCGGACACGCTGCCGCTGCTCGACGTCACGGCATGGTGCGACGTCGACCTCGCCACCGCGACGCGGCGCGGGACGGAGCGCGACCGGCTCGCCGGGAACGACCACGACCGGCTCTGGTCCGAGGTGTGGGCCCCGAACGAGCGCGACTTCGACCGGACGTTCGCGCCGCGCGCCGCGGCCGACGTGCTCGTCCCCAATCCGTGAGTCAGAGCACCACGATCGCCAGGAGTCCCAGCAGCCCGGCGCCCGCGGCGGTCACGGCGAGCGCGGCGATCGGCGCGCCGCCGACGCGGAAGCCCTCCGGCTCCTCGAGCAGGTGGTCGCGCCACCGCCGATAGCGCACGGTCGGCAGCGACCACGACAGCCCCACGGCGACGAGACCCAGGAGCCCGACCGCCACCGCGATCGCGCCGAGCTGCTCGGACAGCACCCGGATCCACACGACGTAGCCGACCGCGAGGGTCAGGCACGTGCGTCGCCAGGCCAGCAGCGTGCGCTCGCCCTGCAGGCCCGGATGCGCCGGCTGCTCGTCGGTCATCGCACGACGTCGAAGGCGAGGGCGAGCCCGGCCGCGACGAGCACCACGACCGTCACGAACGAGAACGCGGGCCCCGGCAGCGCCAGGTTCAGGCGCAGGGCCCGCTCGGTGCGGCACCACGCGAACCACGCGTGCAGCGCCGCGGCGATGCCGAGCAGGACGAGCGCGACGGCCGAGATCGACCCGAACGGCTCGCGGACGTCGACCGGCAGCACCTCGAGGGCCACTCCGGCGGCGACGAGACCCAGGGCCGTGCGGATCCACGCCAGGAAGGTCCGCTCGTTGGCGAGGCTGAAGCGCGGATCGGGGTCGTGCCCGTGCTCGTACACCGACCGCGGGAAGCGCGGTCGTTCGTCCTCGGTGCCCATGGAGGCATCATGGCCGACCGCGAGCGGATGCGGAGGGTGCGGGGGGAATCTAGCGTGATGGGATGACCGAGACGACGACGCGGACCGATCGACGACTCGGCTGGGCGCTGCTCGCGGCAGCCGTCCTGCAGGTCGTGGCGCCCACGGTGCAGGCCCTGCTCGACGTCTCGCAGCCCGGGGACGGCAGCGAGGACCTGCTCATCACCCCGGCGGGCTGGACGTTCTCCATCTGGGGACTGATCTACCTGCTGGCGATCGTGCACGCGATCGTCGCGCTGCGGCGTGGCGACGGCACCGGGAGTCGCCGCTTCGTCATCGACCTCGTGGCGCTCTACCTCGGCGCCGCGGCCTGGATCGGGGTGTCCGCCATCGGCTGGAGCTGGGCGACGTTCCTCGTCCTGCTCGTCATGACGTGCCTCGCCGTCGACGCGGCCCTGATCGCCGCGCGGGCCGGCACCTCGGCCGGCTGGGTGACGACCCTCGCCCGGGCGACGAGCGGCATCTACGCCGGCTGGGTCGGTGCGGCCGTCTTCCTCAATCTCGGGACGGCGGCCATCGAGCAGGACCTCGCCGATCCCGCGGACCACGCGTGGCAGGTCGCCCTGCTCGCCGTCGCCGCGGTCTTCGCGCTCGCGGTCAACACGCGGCTGGCCCGCAGCCCGGGCTTCGCGGCTGCCGTCGCGTGGGCGATGGTCGGCGTGATCGCCGCCGTCGCCGGGACCTCGACCGCGGCCGTCGTCGTGGCCGTCGTCGCGATCATCGCGCTGGCCGCCCAGACGCTCGTCGCGACGGTGCGCGACCGCCGGTGAGGTCGGACCGTTCGGGTCAGCTCTGCTCGGACTCCCACTGGCCCTGCTCCCACTGGGACTTCACGCGCAGCTGGGCGACCAGGCCGACGATCACGAACACGAGGTAGACCGCGTACCACCACCAGTCGTGCGGGACGTCGGACGTCACGCCGGCGTCGTCGAAGTCGGCGCTGTCGATCGCGCCGGTCAGCAGCATGAGGCCCGTGACCACGGCGGACGCCCCGCCCAGGCTCGACAGCAGGACCAGCAGCACGTACGGCAGGTTCGCCACGATCGCGCCGATGCCCAGCAGCACGCCGACGAGCACGCCCACGAGGGCGATCGCCCAGTTCCACGTGACGCCGAACGCCCCCATGACCGCCGCGCCGATCGCGAAGCCGAGGGACGCCGTCGCGAGCAGCACGGCGACCCAGAAGTAGAGGTAGGACAGCGCCCCGAAGACGACCGCCAGGACGAAGCCGACGAACCAGCCCGTCGCCTCGGAGAGGAACCCCTGGTCCCAGATCGCCGCGACGAGTCCCGCGCCGACCGTGAACCCGATGAACGCGCCCCAGATCGCGATCACGAAGCGCAGGGCGGTGGCCCCGAAGAAGCAGAAGAGCAAACCGACCGCGATCGCGGCGAGGCCAAGCAGCACGTCGTCCATGCCCGCCATCGTAGGGCCCGCCGTACGGCTGTCACGCGACCACGCCCGACGCCGCCGAGCCGCGGCTCGAGCGGAATCCGCGCGCGTCCCGGTGGATACTTGACCGGTGTTCGACCGCACCGACGAGGCCCTGCGCGACCGCGACAACATGAAGTGGACGACGACCGACCCGGACGTCCTGCCCGCATGGGTCGCCGACATGGACGTCGAGGTGCCCCCGGTGGTCGTCCGCCGACTGCAGCAGCGGCTCGCGAGCGGGGACGTCGGCTACCCGGACTTCGACGCGCCCGATCCGCTCGTGGCCGCGTTCGAGCACCGCATGAGCGCCCGCTGCGGCTGGACCCCCACACCCGGTCGGGGCCGACTCTTCACCGACGTGATCCAGGCGTTCCAGGTGCTGACCGACCTGCTGACCGAGCCCGGCGACGGGATCGCGGTGCACGTGCCGGCCTATCCGGTCTTCCTGAACTCGATCGCCGACGCGGGCCGGCGCATCGTGCCGATCCCGTTCGGCGCGCCGGCCGACGAGCTCGTCAGCACGTGGCGCCGCGAGCGGGTGCGTCTCGTCGTCGTGGTGAATCCGCACAACCCGCTCGGCCGCATGCTCACGGCCGACGAGCAGCTCCCGATCGCCGAGGCCGCGGCGGCGCTCGACCTCACGGTGCTCGCCGACGAGATCCACGCCGACCTCGCGCTCGACGGCCGCCGCCACGCGCCGTTCGCCTCGCTCGGGCCGGAGGTCGAGGCGCGTACGGTCACGGTGACGTCGGCCTCGAAGGCCTTCAACCTCGCCGGTCTGCACTGTGCCGTCGCGCACCTGGGCGACGACCGGGTCAGGTCCGCGCTGGCGGAGCTGCCGTTCGCCTACCTCGGTGGCGTCAGCACGCTGTCGCGCGCGGCGTCGGTGGCCGCCTGGACCGAGGGCGACGCGTGGCTCGCGGAGCTCGTCGCGGCGCTGAAGCGGAACCGCGATGCCGTCACGGCGTGGGCCGCCCAGGTCGGCGTGGGCGTCGTGGCCGCCGAGGCGACCTACCTCGCGTGGCTCGACTTCGAGCACACCGCGATCGCGACCGACCCCGCCGGCTCGCTGCTCGCGGCCGGGGTGCGCCTCTCGCCGGGTCCCGAGTTCACGGCCCACACGGGCCTGCGGTCCCCGGGCTTCGCGCGCCTGAACTTCGGCACGAGCCCGGAGCGGCTCGACCGGATCCTCGACCGGATCGGCACCGTCCTGTAGCGGTCAGCGCAGGCAGGCCTGCGGCAGGGCGAACCAGCGCAGCCGCTCGAAGTCGGCGCTGATCCCGTCGGCGGGGGTGTCGGGCTCGGCCGGCGCGAGCTGCTCGAGCAGGCGGTGCGCGTCGGCGAGGTGACCGGCGAGGGCCGACTCCGGCACGGGCTCGTCGTGGCGCGGGTAGGTCATCTCGCCGGTCTGCGGATCGTAGGAGATCTGGTCGAGCCGCAACGGCGGCTCGACCTTGCCGTCACGGTGGTGCCACAGTCCGGCGGCCACGTCGAAGCGGTAGTCCGGCAGGAAGCGCGCGCCGTGCTCGGCGACGAACGCGACCGCCTCGATGACGTAGTCGACGACGGCGTCGGACACGAAGTAGTTGAAGTTGACCCGCACCCAGCCCGGCTTGATGCCCTCGCAGCCGCCGCTGATCTCGCGCTCGAACTCGTGCGAGCGGTCGAGGTCGATGCCGAGCAGCCGATGGCCGTACGGCCCGGCGCACGAGCAGCCACCGCGCGACTGGATGCCGAACAGGTCGTTGAGCAGCGAGACGACGAAGTTGTGGTGCAGGTGGCGTCCCGGACGGCCGTCCGGACCGGCGGCGCGCACGATGAAGGACACGATCGAGAGCCGCTCGGCCTCGACGTTGCCGAGGATCTCGATGCCCGGGACCTGCTGCCAGCGCGAGACGACCCGGCGCAGTAACTGCTCCTCCCGGGCCCGGATGACGTCGACCCCGACGGCCTCCTTGAGCTGGAAGACCAGGCCCGCGCGGATCGACTCGATGATCGCGGGGGTGCCGCCCTCCTCGCGATGCTCCGCGTCGGCGAGGTAGCGGTGCTCGGTCGGGTTCACGTAGACGACGGTGCCGCCGCCGGGGACGACCGGGACGCGGTTCGTCAGCAGCGCGCGGCGCACGGCGAGCACGCCCGGGGTGCCGGGTCCGCCGATGAACTTGTGCGGGGACACGAACACGGCGTCCTTCGAGCAGTCCTCGTGGTCCTCGCAGGCCGGGTCCATCTCGATCTGCACGTAGGGCGCGGCGGCCGCGAAGTCCCAGAACGACAGCGCGCCGTGCCGGTGCAGCAGGTCCGCGATCGCGTGGGTGTCCGTCACGATCCCGGTGACGTTGGACGCCGCCGAGAACGAGCCGATCTTCAGCGCGCGGTCCGCGTGCGCGACGAGCGCGGCCTCGAGGGCGGCGAGGTCGACGTGACCGTCGGGATCCTCGGGAATCGTCACGACGTCGCAGATCGACTCGCGCCAGCCGAGCTCGTTCGAGTGGTGCTCGAACGGACCGATGAACACGACCGGCCGGTCCGCCTCGGGGATGTGCGCCGAGAGCCCGTGACGGGCGTCGAGGTCGGCCGGGATGCGCAGGTTCAGCAGGCCGATGATCTTGTCGATCGCCGCCGTGGAGCCGGAGCCGCAGAACAACACCGCGACGTCGTCGCCGGCCCCGAGGCCGCGCCGGATGATCTGTCGGGCGTCCTCGCGCAGCCGGGTCGTCTGCAGGCCGGTGCCGCTGGACTCGGTGTGCGTGTTGGCGTACCGCGGCAGCACCTCGGACCGCAGGAAGTCCTCGAGGAAGCCCAGCGACCGGCCGCTCGCGGTGTAGTCGGCGTACGTCACCCGCCGCGGTCCGTACGGACCGTGCATGACCTGGTCGTCACCGATCACCGACTCGCGGATGCGACGCAACAGGGCAGGCTCGGTCATGCCCCCACGCTATCTTTCCGCTGGTCTCGATACGCGTCTCGCTGCGCTCGCCCGCTACTCGACCACCGCCGCGCGCCCTCGGTGATCGAGTAGCGGGCCGAGGCACGAGGCCGCGTATCGAGATCATTGGTAGGTGATGAGGTCCGGGTGGGGGCGGACCCGGCGCCAGGTCTGCTCCGCGGTGAGCATCGGCTCGTCCTCGTCGACGAAGTTCTTCCAGCCCCAGAAGACCCGGTCGGGGGCGTGCTTGCGGATCATCCGCCACGTGCCGTGCTTGGCGCCGGTCGGGCCCTGCCCGTCGACGTGGATCACGGTCGCCAGCTCCGGGTGGGTCGTCACGAGCCGTGCGCGGTGGCGCACCATCTGCGGCTGGAACTGGTGCACCACGAACAGCTTCTGCGGCAGCGTGCTCTCGCGCGTGAGGCGGGCCAGCCATGTCGAGACGCGATTGATCTCGCCGGCCGACATGTGGCCGATACGCTGCAGCGGCTTGCCCCTGCGGCCCAGCTTCCACTCGGGGTCGATCGCCAGTCCGACGTGGGGCTCGCGCAGGAGGTCCTCGTAGGCGCGGGCCTGGTCGAGGGCGTTCCCGCGCCCGGGCTGCAGGTCGAGGATCACCGTGACACGCGCCTTGCGGGCGGCGTCGACGAGTGGCCGCAGGTCCTCGACCGGCGTGCGCTGGGAGTAGTCGCCCCGCTTGCCCTTGCTCGCACTCGCGACCGTGGCGATCACCTCGAACGCGGGGGCGAACGACACGCGGGGCGCGACCCGCTCGTACTTGCGCACGAGCGTGCGGACGCGCCGCACGGAGGCCTTCGGTCCCTGTTCACCCAGGACCCCCAGCGCCCCGGTCGCCGGGTGTCCGTACATCGCGAGGTAGTGGTGTCCCGGCAGGGCGAGGTAGCCGCCAGCGATCGTCTGGGCGCCCGCCCGCACGACCTTGACCGGGTACTCCCGGGCGCCGATGGCCAGCAGCGGCCCCTCGGGCGCGGCGCGCAGGGCCGCGATCGAGGCCTTGTCGGTGCGCGGATCGGGGCGGATCCGGCTCACGGTGGCATCGCCGACGGCGGCCAGCTGGGCCACCACGGGGGACGTGTCGGAGGTGAGGGCGATCGTGGCGGGGGCCTCGCGGTCCACTGCCGGCGCCGGGCCCTCGACCTCGTCGGCGCGCGTCACGGGCGTGGCGCCGAGTCGCTTCGCCTCGGTCCGGCCGGCCTTGGTGTCCGGCAGGGCGGGCAGTCGGAGCCGCCGGGCCAGCCGCAGCGCGGAGTCCGCCGCGCCGCCGCCCCCGGTGGGCACCAGCACCACGGTGGTGGCCCGGTCGAACAGGAAGCGCGACACCGTGACCGCGTCCTCCCCGGTCCGGGCGACGCTGGTGCCGGTGGGCTCCGCGAGGTGGACCGATGCCGGTGGTGGGGTCTGCTCGCAGCCGGTCAACGACGTGGTGGCGACCGCGGCGAGAAGGGCGACGGTGAGGGTCCGCCAAGGCGTCGTACTCACCTGCGCGACGCTACACGGAGGGCGCAGGCCGCCCGGCGCTCGGCTACTCCTCGACGTCGTCGCCGAGCTCGGCCGCAAGATCGGCGGCCTGCCGGCGGTGACGCCACCACTCGAAGACCATCGGCAGCACCGAGAGGAAGACGATCACCATGATGGCGATGTCGATGTTCTCGCCCAGGCTCGGGAAGGCCTTGCCCAGGAGCGCGCCGGTCGTGACCAGCAGGCCGACCCACAGCACGGCGCCGATGCCGGACCAGAGGAAGAACCGTCGGCGATCCATGCGGCCGACGCCCGCGACGAGCGTGATGAAGGTGCGCACGATCGGTACGAACCGGCCGATCACGAGCGCCTTGTTGCCGTGCCGGTCGAAGAAGGCATGGGTCTGGTCGATGTACTTGCGCTTGATGATGCGGCCGTCGCGCTCGTAGATCGGTGCCCCGACCGCGCGACCTATCTCGTAGCCCACGACGTTGCCGGCGAAGGCGGCGAGCATGAGCGCCGGCACGGCGAACCAGAACGGGATGTCGATCTGGTCGGTGGCGATGAACAGCCCGATCGCGAACAGCAGCGAGTCGCCCGGCAGGATCGGGAAGAGCAGGCCGCACTCGACGAAGACGATCACGAGCGAGATCCAGAAGAACGCCTGTCCGAAGTGGTCCAGGAGGTAGTTCGGGTCCATGTACTCCGGGCCGAGGGTGTGGATCACGCCCACAGCCTACGGGCAGAGCAAGAAGTAGTAGCGTCGCGAACATGGCTCACCAACTGCTCATCAACGGTCAGTGGCGCGACGCCGAGGGCGGCGCGACGTTCGAGGTCGAGAACCCCGCCACGGGGGAGGTGCTGGCCACCGTGGCCGACGCCTCCGTGGCCGACGGCCTGGCCGCACTCGACGCGGCCGTGGCCACGCAGGCCGAGTGGGCCCGGACCGCGCCCCGCCACCGCGGCGAGATCCTGCGACGTGCGTTCGAGATCATCACCGATCGCGCGGACGAGCTCGCCGAGCAGATGACGCACGAGATGGGCAAGCCGGTCTCGGAGTCGAAGGCCGAGATCGCCTACGGTGCCGAGTTCTTCCGCTGGTTCGCCGAGGAGGCCGTCCGGATCAGCGGCCGGCACTCGGTCGCCCCCAACGGCCTGACCCGCCTCGTCACGATGAAGCAGCCGGTCGGCCCGTGCCTCATGATCACGCCGTGGAACTTCCCGCTCGCGATGGGGACCCGCAAGATCGGCCCGGCGATCGCGGCGGGCTGCACGATGGTCGTCAAGCCGGCCGCACTGACCCCGCTCACGATGCTGAGCCTGGGCGAGATCCTGATCGAGGCCGGACTGCCCGAGGGCGTCCTCAACATCGTCACGACGAAGAACACGGGTCAGGTCATGGAGCCGCTGATCCGCGATCCCCGCCTGCGCAAGCTCACGTTCACGGGGTCCACCGAGGTCGGCCGCACGCTGATCGAGCAGTCGGCGCAGGGCGTCCTGCGGGTGTCGATGGAGCTGGGCGGCAACGCGCCGTTCCTCGTCTTCGAGGACGCCGACCTCGACAAGGCGGTCGAGGGCGCGATGCTCGCGAAGATGCGCAACATCGGCGAGGCGTGCACGGCGGCGAACCGCTTCATCGTCCACGAGTCCGTCGCCGACGAGTTCTCGCGCCGGTTCGCCGAGCGGATGGCCGAGACCGAGGTCGGCCCGCTCGTCGAGGAGAAGCAGCGTGCGAAGGTCGCCGAGCTCGTCGACGACGCGGTGGCCAAGGGCGCCGAGGTGCTGACCGGCGGGGCGGTGCCCGAGGGTCCCGGCTACTTCTACCCGCCGACGGTCCTGACCGAGGTGTCGCCGGACGCCAAGGTCTGGCAGGAGGAGATCTTCGGCCCGGTCGCCCCCGTCTTCACGTTCACCGACGACGACGAGGCGGTGCGGATGGCCAACGACACCGAGTACGGCCTCGTCGCGTACGCCTTCACCGAGAGCTACTCGCGCGCGATCAAGGTCTACGAGGGCCTCGAGACCGGAATGGTCGGCATCAACCAGGGCATCGTGTCGAACCCCGCGGCCCCGTTCGGCGGCATGAAGTCCTCCGGCTTCGGTCGCGAGGGTGGCGCGGAGGGCATCGAGGAGTACCTCGAGACGAAGTACGTCGGCCTGGCCCTCTGAAACGAGTCCAGTGCGTTTCAGATCGACTCATGTGACTCATGTGTCGTAGGACATAACACTTCGGTCCCGTCTTCATGGCTCGTTCGGGTGGTGTTGCCGGGTTCTGACCAAGTGCTGGCAGAACTCTCGACATGCTCGATGAGGCTCGCCGCCCCTCTGGCGACGCCGCCGATCGGGACCGCGTCTCCGGGCGCATTGCAGGAGACTCCATGCCGACGCCCTTGCGTCTTCGCAGCGCCGCTCTCGCGCTGGCCCTCACGGCCGTACTCGGGACCGCCGCGTGCGGCTCCGACGACGCCTCGGCCGCGAAGGAACCCGCCGCCACCTCGACCGTCCCCAGCGGTGCGGAGGACTCGGAGCTCGACGCCCCCGTCGGCGCGGTCGACATGCTCACCGACTTCTCGTGCGCTCCGCACGACGGCTCCTGGAGCGGCACGGCGACCCTCACGAACACGACCGACGCGCAGGCGTCCTTCGAGGTGACGTTCACCGTCATCGAGACGAAGGGCAACGGCGTCGTCGGCGAGAAGACGAAGACCTACGACCTCGCGGCCGGCGACACCGCCGCAGTGAAGCTGACCGACCTCCACGACGGCGACCCCGACGGCCTGCAGTGCGTCCGCCGCGTCCTCAAGAGCTCCTGACCTCTGCACCGACGAACGGAAAGTCCGACGTGACGACGCCCTCCCCCCTGCGCCGCTGTTTCTCCCTGCTGCTCCCCTCGCTGCTGATCGCGGCACTGATGGCGATCGTGCAGACCACCGTGACGGCCGCCCCGGCCGCCGCTGCCACCGGCGACTACGCCTGTGTCGATGCCGTCTACGGCACGACCGGCGCGTCGCTGTACCGCGTGGCCACGGGCACCGGCGCCGGCACGGTCGTGGGCGCGTTCAACACCACGAGCACGACCGTCAATGGTGTGGCGGTCGCCCCGCGCGGCGACGCCGTCTATGCCATGGCCTCGTCGATCAGCAGTCAGGGCCGGGCGAACCTCTACAAGTACGGCACGACCACCGCGTTCAAGGAGATCCGCGGCCTCTCCGCGAGCGCCACGGTGGTCGGCGGCGCGTTCAACCCGTCGACGGGCCACTACTGGATCTCGGTGGCGAACAGCGACAACTCGATCAACTTCTACGACATCGACCTCACGCTCGCCAGCCCGATCACCGTCAGCACGCAGATGGTCGCCCAGTCGGGGATCCCGACCAGCCAGAGCATGAGCACCGACCTCGCGTTCGACGCGCGGGGCAACGCGTACGTCGTCTACTCGAACGCCGACACGTCGTTCCAGAACAAGCTCGTGCGCTTCAAGGCATCACAGCTGACCAGCGGCGGGACGCAGGTGGGCACGACCGTCACGAACCTGTCGCCCAACAACGTCGGCTACCCGGGCATCGCGTTCGGCTCGGACAGCAACATCTACGTGCAGGGCGGATCGAACCTGTACCGACTCAACCCGACGACCGGCGCGGTCTCGGCCACGCTCGCCGCCGGCCAGTCCTACAACGACCTCGGGTCCTGCGCGACGCCGACCGTGATGGACAGCGTCGTCAAGAACGTGGTCGACCGCAAGAACACCGGCGACCAGTTCACGGTGAGCTTCAGTGGCGGCGCGCTGTCGGCGGCCATGACCGGCACCACGACCGGATCGGACACCGGCGCACAGACCAATGCCGCCGAGGTGGCCGGCCCCGTGCTCGTGAGCGCCGGCACCACCTACTCCTTCGGTGAGACGGCGTCCGGCACGACCGACCTGGCCAACTACACCTCGTCGTACTCGTGCGTGAACGACAACGACGACTCCGTCGTGGCCTCGGGAACCGGCACGAGCGGCACGCTCGTGGCGCCCCAGTCCGACCAGTACGGCACGGGCGCGGTGATCGTCTGCACGATCACCAACGCGGTCAGGAAGCCGGCGATCACGCTGACGAAGTCCGCATCGGGGACGCCCACGAAGGCCGGCGACCAGATCACCTACTCGTTCACCGCCAAGAACACCGGCAACGTCGCGCTCACGGATGTCGGCGTGACCGATCCGCTGTTGTCCGACAAGACGATCACGTGTGCCTCGACGAGCCTGGCCGTCGGCGCCTCGACGAACTGCACCGTCTCGAGCGCCTACTCCGTGACCCAGGGCGACGTCGATGCCGGGACGGTCGCCAACACCGCGACGGCCACCGGCACGGCCGGGGGGACCGTGGTCACCTCGATCGCGACGACCTCGACCCCCATCACGCGCACGGCCCAGCTCAAGATCGTGAAGGCCGCCTCGGGCACGCCCACGCAGGCCGGCGACAAGATCACCTACCGCTTCACGATCACCAACACGGGCAACACGACCGTGACCGGCGTCGGCGTCAGTGACGCCCTCGTCACCGGCGAGACCTGCTCGACGACGACCCTCGCGCCCGGTGCCTCGGTCACCTGCAGCGCGGACCAGTACAGCGTGACGCAGGCCGACGTGAACGCCGGCACCGTGAACAACACCGCGTCGGTGGTCGGGTCCGGTCCGAGCGGGACGACCCTCGTGACCGACTCGACGTCGACCACCTCGACCGTCACCTCGCTCGTCCGCACGACGCGGCTCAAGATCGTGAAGTCCGCCTCGGGCACGCCGACGAAGGCCGGCGACAAGATCACCTACTCGTTCACGGTCTCGAACACGGGGAACACCACCGTGACGAACGTCGGAGTCAGCGACGACCTCGTCACCGGCGAGACCTGCGCGACGACGACGCTGGCCCCGGGCGCGAGCACGACCTGCACCGCGTACCAGTACACCGTGACGCAGGCCGACGTGGACGCCGGGACGGTCGTCAACACGGCCACGCCGACCGGCACCGGCCCCTCCGGCGCCGCGACGGTGACGGTCAACCCGACCTCCACGACGCAGACCACCACGGCGATCGCCGCCGCCGGCGCGCTCGACGTCACGCTCGCCCAGTCGTCGGCCGCGGTCACGACGAGCGGTGACCTCGTCACCTACACCTCCACGGTGACCAACAACGGCAACGTGACCGTCGACCAGATCGCCGTGACCGACTCACTCGGCTCCACGATCACGTGCGCGGCCACCTCGCTGGCCGCCGGCGCGTCGACGACGTGCACCACGACGTACACCGTGAAGCAGTCCGACGTCGATGCCGGAAAGGTCGACAACACCGCGTCGGTCTCGGGCCGGACGCCCGCCGGCGCCACACTGACGGACTCCTCCGACAAGGTCTCGAAGTCGATCGCGGCGGCGGCGACCCTGACGACGACGCTCGCGCAGTCGACCACCGCGGTGACGAAGAAGGGTGACCAGATCACGTACACGGCGACCGTGGAGAACACCGGGGCGGTGACGATCCACGGGCTGGTCGTGACCGACGACCAGGGCTCGACGTACACGTGCGTGGCCACCTCGCTCGCCCCGGGCGTGACGACCACCTGCACCGTGACGCACACGGTCACCCAGGCCGAGGTGGACGCCGGCTCGATCACGAACGTCGCCACGGCGGACGGGCTGACCCCGGCGGATGCGGCCGTGTCCGACGCCTCGAACCAAGTCTTCAAGGCGATCGCAGCGGCTCCGAAGCTGACCACGAAGCTGGTCGCCTCGGGCACCCCCACGCACGACGGTGACGAGATCGCCTACACGGCGACGGTCGAGAACACGGGCAACACGACGGTCGACCACCTGGTCCTCACGGACGAGCTGGGCAACACCTACGAGTGCGACGTGACGTCGCTCGCTCCGGGTGACAGCGCGACCTGCACCGCGACGTACGTCGTGACGCAGGACGACGTGGACGCCGTCGAGGTCCGCGACACGGCCTCCGCGGAGGGCACGGACCCGTCCGACGCAGCCGTCACGGACGACTCGGCCGAGGTCGCGACCACGATCGCGGCCGCACCGGCCGTGAGCATCGTCCTGACCCAGTCCGCGGCGGCAGTCACGAAGAAGGGCGACGGCGTCCTCTACCAGTACGCCGTCACGAACGACGGCAACGTCACGCTCGACGACGTCGACGTCACCGACGAGCTGGGCAGCACGATCACGTGCGCCTCGCCGATCGCCCCCGGCGCCACCGTCCTCTGCTCGACCACCTACACGGTGAAGCAGTCCGACGTGGACGCCGGCGAGGTCGCCAACACGGCGAGCGTCACGGCGACCGCGCCGGACGAATCGCCGGTGGACGCCGACTCGGCCGAGGTCGTGAAGTCGATCGCGTCGGCCCCGGAGCTGACCACGAAGCTGGTCGCCTCGGGCACGCCCACGGCGAAGGGTGACGAGATCACCTACACCGTGACGGTCGAGAACACGGGCAACGTGACGGTCGACCACCTGGTCGTGACGGACGAGCTGGGCAACACCTACGAGTGCGGCGCGCGGTCGCTCGCGCCCGGCACGACGACGACCTGCACCGCCACCTACGCCGTGACCCAGGACGACGTGGACGCCGGCATCGTCCGGAACACCGCGACCGCCGCGGCGACGACCCCGGCCGACGTGCCCGTCTCGACGGACACCGCCGAGGTCGAGACGACGATCGACCAGCACGCCGAGCTGAGCACGACCCTGCTCGACTCGGGTGCGCCGAAGAAGGCCGGTCACCAGATCACCTACACGATGACGGTCGAGAACGTCGGCACCGTGACGGTCGACGACGTCGTCGTGACCGACGACCTCGGCAACACCTACGTGTGCGACGTGACGTCGCTCGCGCCGGGCGACCGGGCGACCTGCACGGCCACGTACGCGGTGACGCAGGCCGACGTCGACGCCGGCACCGTCGTCAACTCCGGCCTTGCCGAGGGCGACGATCCGGCGGATGCCCCCGTCGCGGATGCCTCGAACGACGTGGACACGACGATCGACGCCGCCACCGCGCTGAGGACGGCCCTCGTGCCCTCCGGCTCGCCGACGAAGAAGGGTGACGAGATCACCTGGACCGCGACGGTCGAGAACACCGGCGACGAGACGGTCGACGCGATCACCGTGACGGACACGCTCGGCAACTCGTACGTGTGCGACGTGACGTCGCTCGCGCCGGGTGACAGCGCGACCTGCACCGCGACGTACCGCGTGACGCAGGCCGAGGTGAACGCCGGTGAGGTCGTCTCCACGGCGACCGGCACGGGCGAGGACCAGTCCGGCGACCCGGTCGCGGACGAGTCCCCCGAGGCCGAGGTCACGATCGAGGCCGGTCCGGCGCTCACGGTGACGCTGCAGCAGTCGACGGGTGCGATCACGAAGAAGGGCGACACGATCACGTACACGTACGCCGTGACGAACACGGGCAACGTGACGATCGACGACCTCGTCGTGACCGACGACCTCGGCAACACCGTCACGTGCGACTCCGTCTCGCTGGACGAGGGTGACTCGACGACCTGCACGGCGACCCACACGGTCACGCAGGCCGAGGTGAACGCCGGCGAGGTCGAGAACACGGCCGACGCGGCAGGGAAGTCCCCGGCCGATGCCGATGTCGACGGTCGGTCGAACACGACGCGCAAGGCGATCGCCGCGGCACCGGCGATGACGACGACGGTCGAGCCCTCGGGCGAGCCGACGAAGGCCGGTGACGAGATCACCTACACGGTGACGGTGGAGAACACCGGCAACGTCACGGTCGACGAGGTCGTCGTGACGGACACGCTCGGCAACACGTACGTGTGCGACGTGACGTCGCTCGCGCCGGGCGAGAGCGCCACGTGCACCGCGACCTACGAGGTCACGCAGGACGACGTGGACGCCGGCGAGGTCGTCACCACGGTCACCGCCGGTGGCGAGACGCCGTCCGGTGGTTCGGTCTCCGACGATGCGGAGGAGGTCGAGATCGCGACGCCGATCGAGGCCGCGCCCGAGTTGACGACGACGGTCGAGCCCTCGGGTGAGCCGACGAGGGCCGGTGACGAGATCACCTACACGGTGACGGTGGAGAACACCGGCAACGTGACGGTCGACGAGGTCGTCGTGACCGACACGCTCGGCAACACGTACGTGTGCGACGTGGCGTCGCTCGCGCCGGGTGAGAGCGCCACGTGCACCGCGACCTACGAGGTCACGCAGGACGACGTGGATGCCGGTGAGGTCGTCACCACGGTCACCGCCGGTGGTGAGACTCCGTCCGGCGATCCGGTCGAGGATGCCGCCGACGAGGTCGTCACGGACATCGACGCCGCCCCCGGCCTGGCGATCACCGACGCGAAGGCCGGTGGGCTTGTGGACGCCGACGAGGACGGACGCGACAGCGCGGGCGACACGGTCGTCTACACGTACACGGTCGAGAACACCGGCAACGTCACCCTCCGCGGCGTGCAGGTGGCCGACATCCTCGGCAACGAGATCGACTGTGTGCCGGCCGACCTCGCGCCGGGCGCCTCGGCGACGTGCGTCTCGGTCGCGACCCCGGTCACGCAGGCCCAGGTCGACGCGGGCGAGGTCGTCACCCACGGCACGGCCACGGCGACGACGACGGCCGACCGCCCCGTGGTGTCCGAGCGCTCGGAGGACCTCGTGGTCGAGCTCGACCCGCAGGACGAGCTCGCGATCGTCACGCGCATCGCGTCGTGGCAGGACGTCAACGACGACGACCTGTTGAACGCCGGCGACACGATCTTCTACGCCTATGACGTCACGAACGTCGGCACGACGACGGTCCACGCGATCGGCGTCTCCGACGACCGGGTCCGACAGGCCGGCCACGCGATCGCCACGGTGCACAGCCAGCTGCGCCTCGGTGCCGGTGCGGTGGCCGACCCGACGGGTCCGACCCTGGTCCCGGACGCCTCCGTCACCTTCGTGGGCACGGGCGGCTACGTGGTCTCGGCCGCCGACGTCCAGTCCCGCGTGATCCCCAACCAGTCCACCGCGAAGGGTCTGAACCCGAAGGACGATGACGTGGTCGCGACCTCGAACGTCGTCCGGTCCGTGCCCGACGCGCGCGCGAAGCTGTCGCTCGCGGTGCACTCCGCCGTGGACGACGTGAACGGCAACGGTGTGACGGATGCCGGCGACGAGGTGACGTTCGGCTTCACGGTCACCAACACCGGTGACGTCACGGTCGAGGACGTCACGGTCACCGACGCCCGGTTGGCCGCACAGGGGATCACGATCACCTGCACGCCGACGACGCTCGCCCCGGGTGAGTCCGCGACGTGCACGACCTCCACGCCCTACGTGGTCACGGCCGCCGACGTCGTGAACGGCTCGGTCGTCTCCGAGGCGGTCGCCACGGGCGTGGACCCGGTCAACGTCGAGCAGGCGTCGGTGTCGTCGGACGCGGTCGAGACGGTCGTCGTCACCGAGGCCGAGGTGGCCGACGTCGAGGAGACCGCCGATCCGGTCGACGAGCCCGAGCAGGAGCCCGCCGACGAGCAGGCGCTGGCCGACACCGGCGGCCCCATGGTCGCGGTCGGTGCGCTCGGCGTCGCGGCGCTCGGCGTCGGGGTGACCCTGCTCGGTGCCGCTCGTCGTCGGCGCGAGGACGAGGCCGCCTGACGGTCAGCGGTGCACCAAGGCAACGGCCCGGAGTCACCAGACTCCGGGCCGTCGCCACTCAGGTGCCGTGGGCGACGTCGCGGGGCCGGGGAGTGGCCGTGACCCGGCGCAGGAAGGCGTCGGGGTCCTCGGTGACTCCCGGCTCGTACGGGGTGACCGTCAACGTGATGCCGAGGTCGTCGACGTCGACGCGCATCGGGATCGCGCCGTCCGGCGGGTTCTCGCGGACGACGGTGACGAACGTGCGGGTGTCCAGCCGCGCCCAGTCGAGTCCGGACCAGCCGAGCTCGGCGCTGCGGGCCTCGAGCCGGCGGGCGACGAGGAACATCAGGTCGTCGGGCCGGGTGTCCCGGCCGCCCAGGACGTCGACCCGCAGGACCCGCGCGCCGTCGACCGCGGCGCTGCGGACGTGGTCGGCGGCAGCCCGGCGACCGAGGGTCTGGGTCGCGGGATCGTGACCCTCGAGCTCCCCCGAGATCGTCGGGAACGGCGAGTCGGCGAAGGAGGACGCGGTCGGCCGGAACATGAGGACGTGGTCACGGTCGCGGGCGAGTGGGTCGACCGGGTGCACGGTCAGCTCGGTGCGCAGCGTGCCACCGTCGATCTCCAGGTCCGCCAGGTGCCGGTCGCGCAGGGGCGGGGCCAGGGCGAGCGCGTGCGCGAGGTCGAGTCCGCGCTCGGGGGCGTGTCCGCGCAGGCGTAGCAGGCTGGCCCCGGGGCCGTTCCAGTCGACGAGCTCTCCCTCGTCGTTCGTCACGAACACGAAGACGCCGATCGTGTCGAGCAGCCGGTCGGCGGGGGTGGCGCTGCGGTCCCACTCCTGGGCGTGCCGGCTGATCCACACCGCGATCAGTACGAAGGGCAGAGACACGATGCTCGTGATCACGGGAACCGTGCTGACGAGGATCAGGATGACGACCGCGTCGACCTGGATGAGCCGCACGGCGATCCGGACGTGCCGCGACGGGTCACTCTGGCGTTGGGTGAACAGCGACACGCAGGCGACCAGCGTCGCGAATCCGTAGGCCAGGTGCGCCGCGTACAGCACCCCGCTGCGGAAGTTGTCCGGCGCCAGTCCCACGCCGGCGCTCGCGAGGACGAGCACCACCGCGGGGAAGCCGAGCAGCGCGCCGACCAGGTACCGGGGCATGCGCCAGCGCGGCAGGACCAGGCGAGCCGCGATGAGGAACACGAGCAGCCCCCCGATCTCGGCGAGCACGAGGAGGACGGCATTGGCCGGTCCGGGCGTCGTGTCGTCGAGGTCGATCAGGAAGCGCCAGAGATTCCACGCGCAGACATCGGCCGCCAGACCCAGCGTGAGCGCGGCCACTCCCGGTCTGCGAAACCGGATACCGAGCATCGACGCGGCAGCGAGCACGGCAGCCGCGAGGTACGCGGCACTCATGGCGGCCATTCTCGCAGCAGGAGGGGCTCCACCTCCACCACCAGAATTCGGGGACCTCGCAGGGTTCGTCAGAGCGAGACGTCGGCCCGCAGGAAGCCGACGGCGCCGGCGGGCGCGGGTGCCGGCTCACGTCGGCTCGCGAACTGCTCGCGGTAGAGCCGGGCGTACAGTCCGTCCTCGTCGGCGAGCAGCTCGTCGTGGGTGCCCTGCTCGACGAGGCGGCCGTCGACGAGGCCGAAGATCACGTCGGCGTTGTGGATCGTGCTGAGCCGGTGCGCGATCGCGAGGGTCGTGCGTCCCGTCGTGGCCCGTTCAAGGGCCTCCTGCACGAGCCGCTCCGTCTCGTTGTCGAGCGCGCTCGTGGCCTCGTCGAGGATCAGGATCCGCGGGTTCTTGAGCAGCACGCGGGCGATCGCGATGCGCTGCTTCTCACCGCCGGACAGCCGGTAGCCGCGTTCGCCGGTCACGGTCTCGTAGCCCTCGGGGAAGCTCATGACCCGGTCGTGGATGTTCGCGTCCTTCGCGGCCTGCACGATCTCGTCGGCCGTGGCGCCCGGCTTGGCGTAGGCGATGTTCTCGCGGATCGTGCCGTGGAACAGGTAGGGCTCCTGCGTCACCATGCCCACGCAGTCGGCGAGGGAGGACAGGGCGATGTCGCGCACGTCGATGCCGTCGATCAGCACCTGCCCGCGACTGACGTCGTAGAAGCGGGGCACGAGGTACGTCGCGGTCGTCTTGCCCGATCCGGACGGCCCGACGATCGCGGCGAGCTGGCCGGGCCGGATCGTGAGGTCGAGGGCGGTCAGCGTCCACGCCTCGTCGTCGGCGGTGGACTCGGCGTCGATCGGGCCCGACGAGTCGTCGAACCGGTCCTTCGCGTGGTCGCCGCTGAGCGATCGGGGCTCGGGGTAGCGGAACCACACGTCGCGGAACTCGATCTCGCCGCGCAGCTCGCCGGGGGTCACGCGCTGCGCGCCCGGACGGTCGACGATCGCGGGCTCGAGGTCGAGGTACTCGAAGATCCGGCGGAACAGCGCGAGGGAGGTCTGCACGTCGAGCGACACCCGCATGAGCTGCAGGAGCGGCATCTGCAGGCGCGCCTGCACGGTCGTGAACGCGACGAGCGTGCCGGCGGTCAGGGTGGCGGGGTCGCCGGGCAGCCGGCCGGCCATGATGAGTCCCGCGACGAGGTAGATGATCGCCGGCGTGATCGCGAAGAACGTCTGGACCGTCGCGAAGAACAGGCGGCCCGTCATCGCCTGCTCGACCTGCAGGCGGGTCTGGTCGAGGTTGGCCTGCCGGTAGCGCTGGGCCTCGGAGCCGCTGCGGTTGAAGACCTTCGACAGCAGGATCCCCGAGACGCTGAGCGACTCCTCGGTGATCGCCGTCATCTCCGACAGGCTCTCCTGCGTGCGGCGGGCGAGCTGCTGACGGCGCTTGCCGACCTTGAGCTGCAGCCAGATGAACAGCGGCATCAGGACGAGGGTCAGGACGGTCAGCTCCCACGACAGGATCACCATCGAGATGAACGCCGCGGTGACGGTGACCGAGTTCTGCAGGATCGACGTGGCCGTGTCGGTCAGCACCGTGCGGACGCCCGCGACGTCGTTGGCCAGTCGCGACTGGATCGCCCCGGTCTTCGTGGTCGTGAAGAACGCCAGCTCCATCTTCTGCAGGTGGGCGAACAGCTCGCTGCGCAGGTCGGCCATCGCCGAGTTGCCGATCGTGGAGGTCAGCCAGTTCTGCGCGATGCCCAGCATCGCCGCGAGGATCGGCAGGGCGCACATGCCCGCCACGAGCCAGCCCAGCAGGTTCAGGTCCGGGCCGCCCTCGCCGAACAGCGCATCGTCGAAGACCGCCCTCGTGAGGAACGGGACGATCGAGGAGAGGATCGCCGAGACCACGACGATCGCGCCGACGGCGACCATCTTGCCCGAGTAGGGCTTGAGCAGGGTCGCGATCCGGCGCAGGGTCGGGGCGTTGTTCGCCGCGATCTCCTCGTCGCTCAGGTGGGTGACCGACGCTCCCGGCCGCGGCACGGCGTCACTCCTCGATCCGGCTCAGCACCACCAGGTCCTCGTCGGCCGGGGTCAGCTCGAGCGTCCCCCACAGCCCGGCCTCGGTCCGCAGCATCGCCCACACGAGCAGGTCACCCTTCGCGAGTTCGGGATCGACCGTGACGGTGAACTCGATGGGGACCGCGTCGGCCTCGATCGCCGTGGCCGCGAGCACCTCGCCGCCGGAGTCCACGACCTTGACGGTGGCCACGGCGCCCGGCGGGATCGCGATGCGCTCGCGGATGGTCAGCGATCCGGTGCAGGTGACGAGACTCATGTCCTGAGGCTATCCCCGGGCTGCTCAAGTGCCCCCCGATCGGTGTGGGATGCGTCGCATCGGCGCGGGCATTCCGGCCGATCATGAGGAAACTCTCATCTTCTGTGCGAGGATTTCGAGGTCACGTCTCGGGGTCGATGACGCACGCGTGGAGATCGCGGAGCCTCTCACCCTCGTCCAGCTGTACGACGAAAGGGTGCTTGATGCGCCGCGCGCTGTCCCTCCTGACCGCGATCCTGCTCGGCCTCACGACACTGGCGGTCGGAGCCGTTCCGGCGACGGCCGCCGACCCCACGGCCGACCTGCAGATCCAGAAGACGGTCGAGGCCCCCGGACCCTACGGACCGGGCGACACGTTCAGCTACACGATCGTCGTCGGCTGCTCCTCGACCAACGACCTGGGCTGCTTCAACGCGGCGGTCACCGACGCGCTTCCCGAGCCGCTCGTGTTCGACCCTGACATCCAGAACCCCGTGACGGCGTCCCTGTCGCCGAGCGCCCCGCTCGACGTCGCCGTCGACGGCACGTCGTTCACGGTCACCCCGAGGCAGACGCTGGGCACCCAGGTCGGCCTGCGTGCCGGTGGCTCCCTGACGATCTCGGTCAACGTCAAGGTGCCCGAGACGACGTCGGCCGACTTCGACGGCGCGAAGCCGCTCAACACCGCCGCGGTGGTCGCCGACAACGCCGACCAGATCACGTCGTCGGCCGTCGTCACGCTCGCGGTCGAGACGACGCTCGTGGCCGACCTCGAGAAGTCCGTCCGTCCGGCGAACGTGTCGGCCGTGCCGGGCAAGCCGGTCGACTGGACGCTGCGCCCGCGCAACCAGTCGAACCAGACCGTCGACGAGATCGTCGTGACGGACGTGTTCGACGATCCCGGTCGCGAGTACGTCAGCTTCACGGGGATCGACGCGGATCCGGCCCCGGCGACGACCGCCAGCACGCGGGTCGAGTACCGGGTCGTCGGGGTGTGGACCACCGAGGAGCCGGCCGACCCGTCGACCGTCGGAGGCATCCGAGTCACGTACACGGGCTCGTACGCCCCGGGCGTGGAGGGCGCGGTCGTCGTCCACACGCAGACCAACGCCCGGGTCGAGACGCTCGCTCCCGGCTCCAGCACGCCGGTCACCAACACCGCCGAGTCCACCGTGCGCAAGGGGACCGCGACGAGCGACCCGGCCGAGGACTCGGCCACCACGAACCTGCTGAGGCAGGACCCGACGGTCACGATCGACAAGACCCTCAGCGACACGACGCTGACCGTCGGCCAGCACTTCACGGCCGACGTGCAGGCCCAGGTCGGCGACCTCGACGTGCACGAGCTCGTGATCCACGAGCCCAGCGACGGCTCCGCCGACTTCGCCGAGCAGGGCATCGTCTTCGACGGCTTCGGCGACCTCGAATGGCCGATCACCGCAGTGCGCGCCACGGTCGAGTACACCTACTCCGACTGCGCGGACTCCTCCGGGACCACCACGACGAAGGACACCCTCGCGGCGCCGACGGCCGACTGCACGGTCACCGGCTTCACGGTCACCTTCACGGCCGCCGACGGTCGGGACGGCATCGAGAGCTCGGCGTACGCCTCCCTGCCGATGAACTTCACGGCGACGACCGACCTCGAGCAGCGGCTCGACTCGACGAACGTCGTCGACACCACGGTCGCGACGACCGAGGGGGCGACCGGCGCCGACGACGACTCCGTCGACTTCTCGATCCGACCGCTCGAGGTGCTCACCGAGGTCGACAAGGTCATCACGCCGAGCCGGATCTGGGCCCTTCCGGGTGCGAACGCCAACATCTCGCTGCCGGCCAAGGTCAGCACGGACTCGACGATCGGCTCGGACGTCCTCACGATCACCGACCCGCCGCGCCCGCCGTCGGACTTCTACGCCGACTTCACGGTCACCGAGGTCGAGAACACCGACATCCCCGAGTGCACGCAGTTGAGCGTCGACTACTGGTCGACCGAGCAGGGCGCCTGGGCGCCGCTGCCGGGGGCCCAGGACGTGGCCGGCGCCGTCGCCAAGTGGGGGACCGTGATCCCGGGCGACGTGCAGACCGACCTCGGCGGCATGCGGTTCCGGTTCGAGCCCCTGCCGACCAACGGCTGCCCGCAGTTGCTGCCGCCGGGATTCAACGTCATCGCGAACGTCGGCGTCGCCCTGCGGCCAGGCGTGGAGAACGCCGACGCGACGCTGACCAATGACGTCGAGTCGTTCGTCGAGAACGCGCAGATCGACAAGTCCGCCACGGCCAGCGCGACCGACGAGATCGACCTCCGCTCGACCGAGGGAGGCGAGGGCCCCGACCTCGTCGACAAGACGTGGCTCACCGACACCGTCCCGGCGCTGTCGGGCGCGACGCGCACGGCCCGCATCGGGTGGGGCACCGACGGGCTGAACTTCGCGAAGGTCGTCATCAGCGACCCGGCGACGGACGACGACGGCGCACTCCCCGAGATCGCCGACTCGGTCTACGACGCCTTCGACCTCGCGGCGATCACGCCGATCACGCCGGCCACCGATCCCCTGATCGTCAACGACAGGGTGACCAAGGTCGAGCTGTTCCAGCTCGGCGCGTGGACCGACGTCACGGCGGCAGCCTGTTCGACGCAGGCCGCCTGCACGGGGACGTTCCCGGGTCTCGAGCTGAGCGACGAGCAGACGGCGAACACGACCGGCGTGCGGATCACCTTCGAGGAGCGCACCGAGGGGGCGGGCGTCGGCTCGTCGTACGCGCGGCGCCCGTTGGACCTCGACTTCACGATTCGCGACACCCTGCGCAGCGACACCGACGCCTTCGTGCTCGGCACGCTCTTCCCGTACGGCTACAACACCGGCGACGACGGGGTCGTGCGCAACTCGGTGCGCGCGCAGGGATCGGGCGGCACGTCCGGTGACTTCTCGGCCCGCGACGGCGACGACATCACGATCATCGACAGCCCGGTCAACACGTCGATCACGAAGACCTTCGACCAGACCGACCTGGGCCTGCCGGACTCCGGGGTCGCGGCGGGGGACTACCCGCTGATCACGGCGACGATCAATGCGCGCAACACCTCGGCCGTGCGGGTCCAGTCGATGCAGATCACCGACCCGGCGCCCGACCAGGCCGCCCCGAACGCCTACGACGTCCTCGAGCTCTACGACATCTCGGCGATCCGCGTCCCGGCGGGTCTCACGCGCGACGACGTCCAGGTGACGGTGACGTACAGGGACCGTGACCCCCTCGTGCTCGACTACAACGATGCGGTCGCGGTCGACCGTGCCGACCTGGTCGGTGCGATCGGCGTCACGGTGCGGTACCGCGACGACGCGATCCTGATCGAGCCGGGGGCCACCGGCGGGGTCGACCTCGTCTACCAGCTGCGCCAGACCCACCGCGGCTCCGGCGACGCGATCGGCGTGACCACCCAGCCGATCCTCAACGAGGCGGCGGTCGCCCTCGACAGCCCCGGGCGGATCCCCTGCCCGGCCCCCGGCTGCTCGCCGGGCACCGACGTCGACGACGCCGAGTTCAACATCGTCAACGCCGATTTCACGATCACGGGCAGCAAGTCCATCAACCCGCCGTCGATCTTCGAGGACCAGTCGAAGGACTACACGACGTCCTTGGTCGGACAGCCGACGGGCAACGCCCGCGGCACCCTCATGATCCTGACGGACAACACGTTCACGTTCTGGAACGTGATGGACTACGTCGGCTCGTCGATCGTGATGCCGGCGCCGTTGAACCAGACGTCGATGGACGTCCTGACGCGCACGAGCAACGGCTCCTGGATCGAGGCGCCGTGGATCAGCGCGACCCCGGGATCGACCGTCAACTACCCCCTGCCCGCAGGAGTCACCACGGACGAGGTCATCGGTGTCAGGTACTCGTTCCGGCAGGTCGTGAACGGCGAGGTCGTGCAGTGGGAGCGTCCGTGGAACCCCCGCGCCTCCGTCGCCCTGCGGACCACCCGCCGCGACACCCAGCGTGCCAACGGCGAACCGGTCTCGACCACGAGGCCGGGCGTCGCCCCCAACGAGGGGCAGACCGTCCCGGGCCTGATCAGCGACAACCTCGGGATCTACGCCGAGGGCCAGTACGGCAACGGCCAGACCTTCCACCGCGAGGCGACGCGCAACGCCGCGACGATCGTGCGGCACCGGGTCAACGCGATCAAGGTCGAGAAGTCGCCCGGCAACACGACCCGACCGCCGACGTACGCGCCCAGTGGCACGGTCCCCTACCAGTTGGTCGTCACGAACACCGGCGCCTGGCCCATGAAGGACCTCACGATCGAGGACCAGTTCGACCTCGTGAACGGCGCCTCCCCCGTCGTCGAGCCCAGTCCCGCGCAGTACTCCTTCGCGTTGACCTCGACCAACCCCGCGAACCCGGCGCCGATCCCGATCCCCGCCTTCACCGCCACGTTCGACCCGGCGACGGCGAAGCTGACCGTCCACGTGCCCGACGGGTTCGAGTTCAAGCCGGGCTGGACGCTGACGGTCAACGCACCCATGAGGTTCGCCGACGACCTGACGGCCGATCAGGTCGTCGCCAACAGCGTGACGGCGACCGCCGATCGCGACTTCGAGACGTGCGCCTACACGGTCGACCGCGCGAGCCAGGACGAGCAGTCCGACGTCTCCACGTGCACCGCCACGACTCACGTCCAGCCGCTCGCCTCGGCGACCCTCGCGATGTCGAAGGGCGTCAAGGGCGACGGCGCGGGCGAGCCCGGCTCCGGCGAGGATGACCTCGGCGTCGTGCACACGGGCGGCGTCGCCGCGAACTGTGCGGCACCGCAGGCCGACGGCTTCTACCGTGGCCTGTGCGTCCCCGTGATCCGGCCCGGTGGCGAGCAGACGTGGCGGCTGTCGTTCCTCAACACGGGCAACACGAACGCGAAGGTCGTCGCCGCGGTGGACACCCTTCCGGCCCTGAACGATCGCGGCGTCATCACCTCCGCGGCGCGCGGCTCGCAGTTCGCCGTGGGGCTGCGCCACCAGTTCAGCGCGACGCTCTCGGGTCTCACGTTCGGCAATGCCGTGGTGCGGGGCTACTACTCGACCGCGCGGCTGAGCACGGCGTGCAACACCAACGCGATCCAGGTCCAGACGACCAACGCCACGCCGGACCCGGTGTGTGCGTTCAACTGGATCGAGTACACGCCCTCGACCCCGAACTCGGCCCTCGCGACCGCCCAGTCGGTCAAGTTCGTCGTGGACTGGTCGTCCGTCCCGGGCGCCGGACTGCGGCCGGGCGAGACCGTGAACCTCGACTTCAACACGCGGACGCCGGCGCAGATCACGCGCGGGTACAACACGACGTCGACGCTGCCCATCGCCTACAACTCGTTCGCCGGGTCGTCGCGCACCGTCGCGACGGCGACCCAGGCCGAGCGCGGCGAGATCGTCCTCGAGCCGACCAAGGTCGGTGTGGCCACGCCGCTGGGCCATCTCACGCTCGCCAAGCGCGTGGTGGCACCGAACTTCTCGGTCCCGATCACGATGCCGGGCGGTTACGCGTTCAACGTCCGGTGCACCTCCAACGGTGAGCCGGTGACCCTGCGCAATGCCGCCGGGAACGTCGCCAACGGTCCGTTCACGGTGTTGGTCGACTCCAGCGGACAGGGCACGACGATCCTGAACTCGGCCGGCACGCCGCTGTCGGTGCCGCTGTTCGCCGAGTGCACCGTCGCCGAGGCCGGCGTCCCCGCGGGCGCGACGGTCGCGCTCGATCCCGCCGACGGGGTCGTGATGGCCGACGCGACCCTCGCGACGGTCACCGGCATCTCGGACCCCTACGTGGGCGCCGTGTCGGGCGAGCGGGTCACGGCCACCAACACGTTCACGGCGGGTGGGTTCACGCTCTCCAAGACCGTCGAGACGGGCGATCCGGTCGACCAGGACGGCGATCCGATCGACTTCGACCGGACGTACACGTTCGGTGTCTCGTGCACGTATCGCGGGACGGTGATCCTCACCGAGACCGTCACGCTCAAGGACGGCGGGACGAAGTCCTGGACCGACCTGCCGACCGCCACCTCCTGCACCGTCAACGAGACGAACGCGCAGGGTGCGACGGTCTCGGTCGAGGTCGACGGCGTGACGAGGTCCCACCCCGCCACGTTCGTGATCGGCGACGGCACGGACGTCGCGGTCGACGTCACGAACACCTACACGACCGGCTCGGTCGCGATCGTGAAGTCCTTCACCGGTGCGGGGGCTCAGGACTGGGCCGACCATCCGGTCACGGTGCGGATGGTGTGCACGCTGAGCGGCGTCACGCCGTCGACGGTCTTCGACGACACCGAGGAGCTGCAGGCTCCCGACGACCTGGAGTGGACCGTCGAGCGCCTGCCCACGGGTGCGTCCTGCACCGTCACCGAGCCGAGGAACGGCGGTGCGAACGAGGTCGTGATCACCGATCCGACCCTCACGGTCGGCGCGGGGACGACGGTCGACGTGGCCATCGAGAACCGCTTCGACGAGGGCTCCCTGACCGTCGTGAAGAACCTGACGGGTCCTGGCGCGGGCGCCACGCCGGTGACCAGCGGCTCGTACGTCGTGTCGCTGGCCTGCACGCGTGAGGTCGACGGCGAGACCGAGACGATCGAGGTCCCCGGCGGTGCCGAGCGGACGATCATCGGTGCAGGGGACGTCACGTACACGGGCCTGCCGACGGGCGCGACGTGCGTCGTGTCCGAGGTGTCCAGCACGCCGAACGCCGATGACGTCACGCTCGACCCGGTCAGCGGATCGGTCACGATCCCGGCCGGTGCCGCCGATCCCGTCGAGGTGAACGTCGACAACCTCTTCGACGAGGGCTCGGTCACCGTCAACAAGACCCTGTCGGGTCCGGGCGCGGACGCCGATCCCGTCGTGAACGGCTCGTACGTCGTGTCGCTGGCCTGCACCCGCGAGGTCGGCGACGACGACGTCGAGGTGCCGGTCCCCGGTGGAGCGGAGCGCACCATCGCGGGTGCGGGTTCGGTGACGTACTCGGGTCTGCCGACGGGTGCGACGTGTGTCGTGGCCGAGGAGTCGAGCACGCCGGAGGCCGACGGGTCGACGCTGTCGCCGGTCGACGGGACGGTCGTGGTGTCGGCGGGTGCCGCCGATCCGGTCGAGGTCACGGTCGACAACGTCTTCGACGAGGGCTCGGTCACCGTGAACAAGACCCTGTCCGGTCCGGGCGCCGACCAGACGCCCGTGATCTTCGGCCAGTACGTGGTCTCCCTGGAGTGCACGCGGGTCGTCGGTGACGACGACGTCGAGGTGCCAGTGCCCGGTGGTGCGGAGCGCACCATCACGGGTGCGGGTTCGGTGACGTACTCGGGTCTGCCGACGGGTGCGACGTGTGTCGTGGCCGAGGAGTCGAGCACCCCGGAGGCCGACGGGTCGACGCTGCTGCCGGTCGACGGGACGGTCGTGGTGCCGGCGGGTGCCGCCGATCCGGTCGAGGTCACGGTCGACAACGTCTTCGACGAGGGTTCGCTGACCGTGAACAAGACCCTGTCGGGTCCGGGCGCGGACGCCGATCCCGTCGTGAACGGCGCGTACGTCATGACGCTCGAGTGCACGCGGGTCGTCGGTGACGACGACGTCGAGGTGCCGATCCCCGGTGGTGCCGAGCGCACGATCACGGGTGCAGGCTCGGTGACCTACTCGGGTCTGCCGACGGGCTCGACGTGTGTCGTGGCCGAGACGTCCAGCACGCCCGAGGCCGCCGAGACGACCCTCACCCCCGAGGACGGCACGGTCGTCGTCCCGGCCGGGGTCGCCGATCCGGTCGAGGTCACGGTCGACAACGTCTTCGACGAGGGCTCGGTCACGGTCACCAAGAAGCTGTCCGGACCCGGTGCCGAGTTCGATGCCGTGAAGAACGGCACGTACGTCATGACGATCGCGTGCACCCGGCCCGTGGGTGACGAGGACGTCGAGGTGCCGATCCCCGGCGGTGCGGACCGCTCGATCACCGGCGCGGGCGAGGCGACGTGGGACGAACTGCCGACCGGCGCACACTGCGTCGTCAGTGAGAAGTCGTCGGTCCCGGAGCCGCAGGACGTCGAGATCACGCCGGAGGGCGGGACCGTGACGGTTCCGGCCGGCGACGCGGCCGCGGCCGCCGTCACGGTCGAGAACCGCTTCGGCATCGGCTTCATGAAGATCCTCAAGACGATCGACGGACCCGGTGGCGGCGTGTTCTCCACGCAGCCGCTGACGTTCCACACCACGTGCGCCCTGCCGAACGAGACGGTCGAGGAGTCGGACGTCACGCTGACCCCCGAGTCGGGCCAGGTCTCGGTCGAGTCCGACGTGCTGGGACCCTTCCCGGCCGGCACCTCGTGTCACGTCGTCGAGACGGACGCGGCCAATGCCGACGCCTCGACGGGGGAGGCGACCGTCGTGATCGTCGAGGGCTCCCGTGACGGGGCGGTCGTCGCGACGATCGCGAACACCTACGGTGCGGGTCTGGTCGACGTCACGAAGGAGGCCTCCGGTGAGTACGCCGACCGGGCCGAGGTGCAGCGGCTCAGGTTCCCGATGACGCTCACGTGCGAGCTGGAGGCGACGGACGAGCAGGGTGCCACGGTGCGCGGCACCGTCCTGACGGCCGAGTTCGCGCTGCGCGCGGGCGCGACGAAGTCGTTCTCCCAGTTGATGCCGACCGGGACGCACTGCTTCGTGGAGGAGACGGACGACGGCGGCGCCTCGGCGGTCCGCATCGACCACGACTCGTTCGAGACGGGAGCGGTCATCGCGTCGACCGACGAGACGGCGCGACTGTCCCTCGTCGTGGAGAACGTGTTCGACACCGACGTCTGGACGCAGGACGCACAGGCGTGCCCCGACTGCGGCCTCGCGGACAGCGGATCGGACGTCTCGCCGGGCTGGATCGCGCTGGGCGGTCTCGGCATCGTGGCGGGTGCGGCCGTGCTGGCCGTCCGGCGCCGCCGCGACGACGCCGCCTGATCACCGGTACGACGCAGCCCCCATCCACACGGATAGGGGCTGCGTCGGGTGACTCACTTGCAGAGCTCGTCGAGCCGCTCGCCCTTCTCCTGCACGGCGGTCGAGATCGCCGTCAGGTCCGAGGAGACCTCCTTGAGCTTCGCCGAGTCGCTGCCGGCGGCCTTGAGGTCGGTGAACGCCTGACCGAGCTTCTCGAACTCCGTCGTCATGTCGGCGAGCGCCTCCTTGACCTCGGTGTTCTCGACCTTGTCGCCCGCGGACTCGAGCGTCTCGGTCATCGTCGTGATCCGGGCGGCGGCCGCCTCGGTGTCGGAGGCGTCGATCGAGCCGAGGTCGCCCATGGCCGACGAGACCTCCTTCGTGGCGGTCTTGCACCCCTCGGCGACGGACTGGCTGTCGTTGCCGCAGCCGGTCAGGCCGAGGCAGAGCGCGATCGCGGCGATGCCGGCAGCGGGCTTGCGGAAGTTCATGGGTGTCCCTCGGGTCGTCGGCGCCCACCCCGATGCGGGCGCCGGATGCCCGAGCATCCTCCCACGCCGCCCACCGGTGGGGTGGGTCAGCGGCCGAACCGGCGCAGCCGCAGCGAGTTGGTGACGACGAACACCGAGCTCGCTGCCATCGCCAGGCCCGCGATCATCGGGCTGAGCGCGCCGGCCGCGGCCAGCGGGATCGCCGCCACGTTGTAGGCGAACGCCCAGAACAGGTTGCCCTTGATCGTGCGCAGCGTCGCCCGCGAGAGCCGGACGGCCGTGACCGCCGTGGCGAGGTCGCCGTGCACGAGGGTCAGGTCGCTCGCGGCGATCGCCACGTCGGTGCCCGTGCCCATCGCGATGCCCAGATCGGAGCCGGCGAGGGCGGCCGCGTCGTTGACGCCGTCGCCGACCATCGCCACGACCCGGCCCTGCTCGCGCAACTCGCGCACGACGTCGAGCTTGTCCTGGGGCGTGACGTCGGCATGGACCGTCTCGATGCCGACCTCGGCGGCGACCGCCTCGGCGACGCGACGGTTGTCGCCCGTCAGCAGGATCGGCTCGAGGCCGAGGTCGCGCAGTGCGGTGACGGCCTGCCGCGAACTGGGCTTGACCGTGTCGGCGACGGTGATCGTGCCCAGCACCCGCTCTCCGGCCGCCACGGCGATGACCGTGCCGATCCGGTCGGTGAGGTCGTCCACGCCGATCCACGCGGGACGGCCCGCCCGCACGCGGACCCCGTCGACGACGCCTTCGACGCCCTGGCCCGCGTGGTTCGCGAAGCCGGTCACCGTGGTGGTCTCGGCGAGCGTGGCGATCGCGCGGGCGACGGGGTGCTCGCTCGCGGCCTCGACCGACGCGGCGAGCCGCACCAGCTCCGCCTCGTCGACACCGGGCGCGGGATCGACGTGCGTGACGCTCATCGTCCCGGTCGTGATGGTCCCGGTCTTGTCGAGCACGATCGTGTCGACGGCCCGGGTGGACTCGAGGACCTGGGGACCCTTGATGAGGATGCCCAGCTGGGCGCCGCGGCCCGTGCCGACCATGAGGGCCGTCGGCGTCGCGAGTCCGAGCGCGCACGGGCACGCGATGATCAGCACGGCGACGGCGGCCTCGAAGGCGTCGACGCCGGGAGCGACGAGCAGCCAGACGAGCAGGGTCAGCGCCGCGATCACGATGACGGCGGGGACGAACCACGCCGAGATCCGGTCGGCCAGGCGTTGCGCCTGCGCCTTGCCCTCCTGGGCCTCCTCGACGAGCCGCGCCATCTGCGCCAGTTGCGTGTCCTGGCCGACGGCCGTGGCCCGCACGACGAGCCGGCCGGACTGGTTCACGGTCGCGCCCGTGACGGTGTCGCCCACCCGGACGTCGACCGGCACCGACTCGCCGGTCAGCATCGACTCGTCGACGGCCGAGGAGCCCTCGACGACCTCGCCGTCGGTGGCCAGCTTCTCGCCCGGCCGGACGACAAACAGGTCCCCGGCGTGCAGGTCCTCGATCCCCACGAGGGCCTCGCGGCCGTCGCGCACGACGGTCACCTGCTTGGCGCCGAGATCCATCAGCGTGCGCAGCGCGGCGCTCGACCGGCGCTTCGCGTTCGCCTCGAGGTAGTGCCCGGCGAGGATGAAGGTCGTGACCGCCGCCGCCGTCTCGAAGTAGTAGTGCATGTGGTCGACGCCGTGGCCGCCGGTCAGGCCGAGCCACAGCTGCACGAGCGACCACACGTAGGCCGCGCCGACGCCCATGCTGACGAGCGTGTCCATCGTGGCCGCGCGGTGCCTCAGGTTGAGCCAGGCCGACCAGTGGAACGGGTACGCGCACCACAGCACGACGGGCGTCGTGAGCGTGAGCGCGACCCACGGCCATCCCGCGAAGTGCAGCGCCGGCACCATCGAGATCGCCATGACCGGGACCGTCAGGATCGCGGCCACGATCAGGCGCCGGCGCATCGACTCGGCCGAGTGCAGCCCGCCGTGGGCAGCGTGCGACCCGTGGCTCGCCGGATCGTGCAGGTGGGCCGTGTAGCCCGTCTGCTCGACCGTCTGGACGAGGGTCTGCGGGTCGACCTCGCCGTGCGCGTGCACGGTGGCCTTCTCCGTCGCGTAGTTGACGGTCGCCTCGACGCCGTCGAGTCGGTTCAGCTTCTTCTCGATGCGTGCCGCGCACGAGGTGCAGGACATGCCGCCGATCTCGAGTCGGTACGTGGTGCCGGTCTCCGTGCGGGTGCTCATGCGAGGGGCAGGTCGCGCGGTCCGGCGAGGGCGTAGCCGGCCTCGTCGACCGCGGCGGCGACCGCGGCCGCCTCGAGGGGTGCGTCGCTCGTGACGGTGACGGCGCCCGAGGCCAGGTCGACGTCGACCTGCTCGACGCCCGCGAGCGCCGAGATCTCCTCGGTGACGGCCGCGACGCAGTGGCCGCAGGTCATGCCGGTGACGGTGTACGTGGACGTGGTCATGCTCAGCTCCTGACCAGACGCGCGATCGCGTCCGATGCTTCCTTGATCTTCAGTTCGGCCTCGGGCCCGCCCTTCGCGGCGGCGTCGGCCACGCAGTGCGCGAGGTGCTCGTCGAGCAGCTTCAGCGCGACGGACTCGAGGGCCTTCGTCGTGGCGCTGATCTGGGTCAGCACGTCGATGCAGTACGTGTCCGACTCGACCATGCGCGTGATTCCGCGGACCTGTCCCTCGATGCGGGCCAGGCGCTTGAGGACCGCCGTCTTGTCGGCCTCGTAGCCGGGGTGTGCGTGGCTCATGCTTCGACCATACCCCCACGGGGTATCCAGATCAACCGGTCGGGGGCGGCCGTGAGGCGGTGGATAGAGTCCGAGCCATGACTCAGATTCCCGGACTCGACGGCGTGCTCGGGGTCGAGCACGTCGAGGTCGGTCCCGACAAGGTCGTCGTGCGGTTCACGATCACCGACCACCACCTGCAGCCCTTCGGGATCCCGCACGGCGGCATCTACTGCGCCGTCCACGAGTCGACCGCCAGCACGGCCGGTCAGGTGTGGCTCGGCACGAAGGGTGTCGTCGTGGGCACGAACAACTCGACCGACTTCCTGCGGCAGGCGAAGGTCGGCGACACCATCACGTGCACCGCGACCCCGATCCACCGCGGCCGGACGCAGCAGCTCTGGCACCTCGACTCCGTCAACCAGGACGACCGGCTCATCGCCCAGGGTCAGGTCCGGCTCGCGAACCTCGAGCAGGAGGTCCCGCCGGAGGCGCTCGCGCAGTTCCTCGGGCAGTGATCGCGGCGGCCGGTCACGCGGGCAAATGATTCAGTTGTCGATCCGGTGACCGGCGACGGATACTTGGGCCATGAGCGACCAGGCCGACAGACTCCAGCAGTCCGCGCGTGACCACCTGTGGCTGCACTTCTCGCAGCACGGAACGTCCGACGACATCCCGATCATCGTCCGGGGTGATGGTGTCCACATCGAGGACATCCACGGCAGGCGCTATCTCGACGGCCTCGCGGGCCTGTTCGTGGTGCAGGTCGGGCACGGCCGGGCCGAGATCGCCGAGGCGATGTCGCGGCAGGCGCAGGAGCTCGAGTTCTTCCCGCTGTGGACGTTCGCGCACCCGCGGGCGATCGAGCTGGCCGAGAAGATCGCGCAGCACGCGCCCGGTGACCTGAACCGGGTCTTCTTCACAACCGGCGGAGGCGAGGCGGTCGAGTCCGCGTGGAAGGCGGCCAAGCAGTACTTCAAGCTGGTCGGCAAGCCCGCGAAGACGAAGGTCATCAGCCGCCAGATCGCGTATCACGGCACGACCCACGGAGCGCTCTCGATCACGGGCCTGCCCGGTCTGAAGGAGCCGTTCGAGCCGCTCGTCGAGGGCACGAGGCACGTCGCGAACACCAACATCTACCGCGCTCCGGAGCACGGTGACGACCCGGAGGCCTTCGGCCGCTGGGCCGCCGACCAGATCGAGGAGGCGATCATCGCGGAGGGCCCCGACACCGTCGCCGCGGTCTTCCTCGAGCCGGTGCAGAACGCCGGCGGCTGCTTCCCGCCGCCCCCGGGCTACTTCGCCCGTGTGCGCGAGATCTGCGACCGGCACGACGTCCTGTTCGTCTCCGACGAGGTCATCTGCGCCTTCGGCCGGCTCGGCGAGATGTTCGGCGCCACGAAGTTCGGCTACCAGCCCGACATCATCACGTGCGCGAAGGGCATCACCTCCGGCTACGCCCCGCTCGGCGCGATGATCGCCTCGGACCGCGTGATGGAGCCGTTCCTCCAGCCGGGCGCCAGCTTCGCCCACGGCTACACGTTCGCGGGCCATCCCGTCGCGGCTGCCGCCGCGCTGAAGAACCTCGAGATCTTCGAGCAGGAGCAGATCCTCGAGCACGTCCGCGCCAACGAGGGCGCGTTCCGCGCGACGCTCGACAAGCTGCTCGACCTGCCGATCGTCGGCGACGTCCGCGGCGCCGGCTTCTTCTACGGGATCGAGCTGGTCAAGGACAAGGCGACAAAGGAGTCGTTCGACGACGACGAGTCCGAGCGCCTGCTGCGCCAGACCCTCACGCCCCTGCTGTTCGAGAACGGCCTGTACTGCCGCGCCGACGACCGCGGCGACCCGGTCATCCAGCTCTCGCCCCCGCTCACGTGCGGCCAGGCCGAGTTCGACCAGATGGAGCAGATCATCCGCGCCTCCCTCACCGAGGCCATGAAAGTCCTCTGACCCCGCGCCCCTCCGGGGAAACGGATCTTGATGCCTTCGGGTGACGGATCCTGAGGCATTCGGGTGGCTATGGCCACCGCAACGCATCAAGATCCGTCCCCCGTCAGGCGGCGAGCAGGGTGGCGCGCCGCAGTTGGTCGACGACGGTCGCGGACTCGTGGCGGATCGCGAACGACGAGAAGACGAGGACCCGACGGCCGTCGATGACCAGTTCGTTCGTCCGGTGCAGGTCGCTGCTCCACTGCTCGACGGCCAGATGCGGGATCCCGTGGATCTCGACCGCGAGGTTGAATAGCTCCCACCACACGTCGAGGTAGTACCGGCCGTCCTTGCCCTTGACGCGCTCCTGCCTGGTCGGCGCGGGCAGGCCGGCGAGCACGCGCAGGTCCTCGAAGTCCCGTTCCGGCAACGATTGAATTCCGCCGGCGGCGTCGAGGATCGACTCCGTGATCAGCGCACGGTGCCGGCAGGGGCCACGACGGCTGAGCGCATCGCGCATGCGGCGCACGTTGGTCAGACGCTGCTGGAACGACGCGAGCACGAGGCTGCGGACCCACCGCTGGGAGGTGGCCCAGCTCGCCGCATCGACGAGGCTGCGTTCGAGGCTGGTTCGGCGCGGAGTCCGATGCGGCGGAACGTCGTCCGGGGTCAGCTCGGTGCTCCAGTGGACGATGAGGTCCCCGGGAGGCCGGCGGGCACCGGGTGGCAGCACGATCGCGATCCGCTCGGGCTCGAAGCCCTTGAGTCCCCAACGCCTCGCGGCGGTGAGGCCCGCGAGCGCCGCCCCGCTCGGACTGGCCGCGAGGGCGATGCGCTCGAGCTGGTCCGGCGTCAACGGCCCGTTGTGCGTGACGATCACACCGCGCGTCGGCCGTTGCCACTCGCCTCGGTCCAGGCGGGCCCGCATCGTCGCCCGCCCGAAGGTCGCGACCGCCCGGGCCGTCGTGAGTACGTCCTCCATGGTCCGACGGTCGCGGTCGCGGCGACTCCCGCGCGAGGGCCGCGGCGACGGCTGTGGATGGGCTCGCGGGCGCCCGGGTGCCTGGGGACGAACGGATCTTTAGGCATTGCGGTGGCCATAGCCACCCGAATGCCTAAAGATCCGTCCCCCAGCCGAAGCCCGAAGGCATAAAGATCCGTCCCCCGTCAGGCGGCCCGCCGCGACCGGCGGCGGCCGAGGAACTCGCCGCTGAGGACGATCGAGAGGGCCAGCACGAACATCACGGTGCCGACGACGTTGACCTGCATCGGCACGCCGCGCTGCGAGGCGCCCCAGACGAACATCGGGAACGTGACGGTCTGGCCCGCGTTGAGGTTCGTGATGATGAAGTCGTCGAACGACAGCGAGAAGCTCAGCAGTGCGGCGCCCAGGATGCCCGGGAAGACGAGCGGGAACGTCACGCGCCAGAACGTCTGCCGTTCGTTGGCGTACAGGTCCATCGCCGCCTGTTCGAGATTGCCGTCGAGCCCGCCGAGTCGGGCTTTCACCGTGACGATCACGAACGACAGACAGAACATCACGTGGGCGACGAGGATCGTCCAGAAGCCCAGCCTGCCGCCGAGGCCGACCGCCACGAACAACGACAGCAGCGACGAGCCCATGACGATCTCGGGCGCGGCCATCGGCAGGAAGATGATGATGTTCGCGACGCCGCGACCCGCGAACGAGTGCCGCACGATCGCGAACGCCGCCATCGTGCCGATGATCGTCGCGACGATCGTGGCCAGCAGGGCGATCTGGATGCTCTCGCCGACCGCGGCGCACATGCCGTCGGGCGCACACGGGTGCAACCAGTTCTTGAGCGTGAACGACTGGAACGCGTAGACGTTCCGCGACTCGCTGTTGTCGTTGAAGCTCATCAGCACGACGACCGCGATCGGCACGAACATGTAGATCAGCACGAGCAGACCGAGCGCCATCACGAGGTGCTCGCCGATCCACCGGCCCAGCTTCTGCAAGGGGCTCATACGAGATCCTCCGCTCCGGACCGGCGCACGTAGACCAGCACCATCGCCACGATGATCGCCATGAGGATCACCGACAGCGCGCCGGCCGCGGCGTAGTCGCCGATCGTCGTGAACAGGTTCTGGATGACGTTGCCGACCATCCGTTGGTTCGGGCTGCCGAGCAGCTCGGCGTTGATGTAGTCGCCCGCCGCCGGGATGAACGTGAGCATCGTGCCGGCCACGATGCCCGGCATGGACAGCGGCACCGTCACCTTGAAGAACGTCGTGAACGGCGTCGCGTAGAGGTCGGTCGCGGCCTCGTGCAGGCGGCCGTCGATCTTCTCGAGGCTCGCGTACAGCGGCAGCACCATGAACGGCAGGAAGTTGTAGGTCAGACCCGCGATCACCGCGACCGGGGTCGCCAGCAGGCGCCCGTCCTCACCCAGCAGGTGGACCCACTGCAACGCGTTCACGATCCAGCCGTCGTCGGCCAGGATCAGCTTCCACGACAGCGTGCGGATCAGGAAGCTCGTGAAGAACGGCGCGATCACCGCGACGAGCAGCAGGTTCTTCCAGCGCCCCGCCTTGAACGCGATCGCGTAGGCGAGCACGTAGCCCAGCACGAGGCACAGTGCCGTCGTGACGAAGGCGTACCAGAGGGATCGCCACAGCGGCCCCGCGTAGTCACGGATCGCGTCGACGTAGTTCTGCCAGTGCCACGTGACCTCGTAACCCTCCAGGACCGAGCCGCTCGGGTCGAACAGGCTGGCCGCGATCAGCGAGTAGAACGGGACGAGGAAGAACAGTCCCAGCCAGACCGCACCGGGTAGCAGCAGCCAGTAGGCGGTGACGTTCCGCCGCTCCTTGATCACCGGCGGTGGGCTGTCGGGTTGCTCCTCCGGGATTCCCAGGCCCATGGCCGACGGGCCGGCGGTGCTCATGCCGCGCGGTCCTTGCCTGCGTCGGGGTCCTCGTCGGCGTCGAGCAGGAACGCGAACTCGGGCCGCCACGTGACGTCGACCTCGGAGCCGACGCGCAGCAGGTCCTGGCGTCCGGTGTTCTGTGCGAACGCGCCGATCTCCTGGCCCCACGGCATCCGCACGAGGTACTCGGTGCTGACGCCGACGTAGTTCACGTCGGTGACGACGCCGCCGGAGAAGTGGTTGCCGGGAGCGTCGAGCGGCGAGCCGACCGGCGCGATCAGGACCTTCTCGGGCCGGATGCCGACCCAGACCTTGCCGGAGTCGGAGTGGGCCCGCGCCCTCGGCACCGAGACGACCGTGCCGTACATGTCGGCCTTCACGAAGTCGCCCTCCGTGCCGACGACCGTCGCCGCCATGAGGCTCGACCGGCCGAGGAAGTTCGCCACGAACGTCGTCCGGGGGTTGTCGTACAGCTCGACCGGGGCACCCATCTGCTCGATCACGCCGGCGTTCATGACCGCGATGGTGTCGGCCATGCTCATGGCCTCCTCCTGGTCGTGCGTGACGTGGATGAAGGTGAGGCCGACCTCGGACTGGATCCGCTTGAGTTCGGACTGCATCGACCGGCGCAGCTTGAGGTCGAGGGCGCCGAGCGGCTCGTCCAGCAGCAGCAGCTCCGGCCGGTTGATGAGCGCCCGGGCCAGCGCGACACGCTGCTGCTGGCCGCCGGAGAGCTGCGCCGGCTTCTTCGACGCCTGCGCGGTCAGCTCGACGAGCTCGAGCATGTCGTTCACCTGCGCGTCGGTGTTCTTCACGCCGCGGCGCTTGAGCCCGAACGCGACGTTCTCGGCGATCGTCATGTGCGGGAACAGGGCGTAGCTCTGGAACACCGTGTTGACCGGGCGTTTGTACGGCTTCTCGAACGTGACGTCGGTGTCGCCGAGAAGGATCTGCCCGCTCGTGGGCAGGTCCAGGCCGGCGACCATCCGCAGGGTCGTGGTCTTGCCGCAGCCCGACGGGCCCAGCAGGGCGAAGAACTCGCCCGGCGGCACGTCGAGGTCGAGGCTCTTGACCGCGGTGAACGTGGTGAACTCCTTCGTCACCTGCCGCAGCGTCAGACCTCGTGACTTGTCAGCCTCCGGAGACATCGGCGAACTCCCTTTCGTAGGTGCGGATCTCTGCTTCGGTCAGCGCCTGGAACGCGTGGGTCTGCGCGAGCGTCTGATCGTCGGGGAAGATCAGTGGGCTGTCGACCAGTTCGGGGTCGATCTTCTCCATCGCCTCGCGTCCACCCTTGACCGGACAGATGTAGTTGACGTAGGCCGACAGCCGGGCGGCGGTCTCGGGCTCGTAGTAGTAGTCGATCCACTTCTGGGCGTTGATCTGGTGCGTCGCCAGGTTCGGGATCAGCATGTTGTCGGCCCAGATCATCAGCCCCTCCTCGGGGGTGACGAACTTGATGTTCTCGTCGCCGGCGGCGATCACGTCACCGGACCACGCGATGCAGGCGGCGATGTTGCCGGCCGACAGGTCCTGCACGTACTCGTTGCCGGTGAAGGCACGGATCTGGCCGGCCGTCCGGGCCTTGCGCAGCTTCTCGAGCGCCCCGTCCCAGTCGTCGCTCGTGAACTTGGACGGGTCCTTGCCGTCCGACAGCAGCATCAGTCCCATCGTGTCGCGCATCTCGGTGAGCACCGTGATGCGCCCCTTGAGGTCGCTGCGGGTCAGCAGGTCGTCGATCGTGCGCACCTCGGGGACGAGGTCGGCGCGGTAGGCGATGCCCGTGAAGCCCGACTGCCACGGGGCCGAGTACTCGCGGTTCGGGTCCCAGTCCACGCCCTGCAGCGACGAGATGAGGTTGGCGTGCAGGTTGTCGACCGTGCCGGGCTGGAACTTCTGGATCCAGCCCATCGAGATCATGCGGGCCGCCATCCAGTCGGTCAGCATGAACATGTCGCGCTTCGTCGTCTGGCAGCTGCCGAGCTGGTTGACGACCTTGGCGAAGAACTCGTTGTTGTCGTTGACGTCGGCCGTGTAGCTGACGGCGATGCCCGTCTGCTCCTCGAACAGCTGGATCGTCGTCGGCTCGTCGGTGTCGATGTACTCGGGCCAGTTCGAGATCACGAGCCGTTTGTCGGTGTCCGAGACGTCCTTCGCGAAGCACGTCGTCGGGTCCTGCTTGCGGTCGGGGGTGCCGAACTGGGGGATGGCCCAGCCGCTCACCCCGAGGAACGCCAGGCCGCCAATGCCCTTCAGGGCGGTCCGCCGGTTGAGTTGTGCCACTTCCTCACCTCCTGGGGTGTATGGAATCCTTGCACCAAGACGTGCGAAACAGAAGAAAAATTCGTGACAAGCGTGTTTCGACATTGAACCGGCTTCGAAGAGGGACGGGGGCACCATGCAGTTGGACGAGATCTCCAAGCGCATCATCGAGTTGCTGCAGGAGGACGGTCGGATGTCCTACGCGACGCTCGCGCAGGACGTGGGCCTCTCCGAGGCGGCGGTCCGACAGCGCGTGCTGAGGCTCATGGACGCCGGCGTCATGCAGATCGTCGCGGTCACCGACCCGCTGAAGCTCGGCTTCGCCCGGGAGGCGATGCTCGGGGTGCGGGTCGACCGCGACGCCCGCGAGATCGCCAAGGCGATCAGCGCGATCGACGAGATCAACTACGTCATCATCGGCAGCGGCCGGTTCGACGTCCTGTGCGAGGTCGTGGCCGTGAGCGACGACGACCTGCTCGACGTCATCGGCCGCGTGCGTGCGCTCGACGGTGTCGTCGCCGTCGACACGTCGGTGTACCTCAAGCTGATGAAGCAGACCTACGCGTGGGGCGTCCGCTGAGGCCCTGATGGGACCCGGCTACTGGTGGCGTGAGGTCGGCGCGGATCGCGCCCGGCCTCGCCTCGACGCGTCGACCCGGGCCGACGTCGTGATCGTCGGCGCGGGATTCACGGGCCTGTGGACGGCCTGGTACCTGACCGAGATCGCGCCCGAGCTCGATGTGCTCGTGCTGGACCAGCACGGCGTCGGGTACGGCGCCTCGGGCCGCAACGGCGGCTGGCTCGTCAACTCGATGACGGCGGGTCGCTCGGCCTACGTGCACACCCACGGACGCGACGAGACGCAACGCTTCCAGGCCGCCCTCGACGCGACGGTGGACGAGGTCGTCGGCGTGACCGAGCGCGAGGGGATCGACGCCGACGTCGTCCGTGGCGGTGAGCTGGAGGTGGCCCGCAACCCGGCCCAGCTCGAGCGGTTGAGGGCCTCGTTCGCCGAGGCCGCGTCGTGGCCGGGCCACGACGTCGAGTGGCTCGAGGCTGAGGCCCTGGCCGAGCGACTCCGGATCGCCGGGGCGCTCGCGGCCACGTGGAACCCGCGCGCCGCCCGGATCCAGCCCGCGAAGCTCGTCACGGGGCTGGCCGAGGCCGTCGAGCGGCGGGGAGTCCGGATCCTCGAGGGCACGCGGGTCGACGCGATCGCACCACGGCGCGTGCGCGTCGGCGAGCTCGAGGTGACGGCATCGCGCGCCGTCGTCCGGGCGACCGAGGGCTTCACCGCGCGGCTCGCCGGCGAGCGCCGGACGTGGCTGCCGATGAACTCGTCGCTCATCGTGACCGAGCCGCTGCCTCAGTCCGTGTGGGACGAGATCGGCTGGACCGGTGCGGAGGTGGTCGGCGACGCGGCGCACGCCTACATGTACGCCCAGCGCACGGCCGACGGCCGGATCGCACTCGGCGGTCGCGGCAAGCCGTACCGGTACGCGTCGCGCACCGACCAGGACGGCGCGACCCCGCCGGAGACCGTGGCCGAGCTGACCCGGATCCTGCACGACTTCTTCCCGTCCGCGGCGGGCGTGCGGATCGACGACGCGTGGTCCGGGGTGCTCGGGGTGCCCCGCGACTGGCGTGCGACGGTCGGCTTCGACCGTGCCTCGGGAATCGGCTGGGCGGGCGGCTACGTCGGCACCGGGGTGGCCGCGACGAACCTCGCCGGACGCACCTTGGCCGACCTCGTCCTCGACCGCGACACCGACCTCGTGACGCTGCCGTGGGTCGACCACCGGGTCCGGCGCTGGGAACCCGAACCGCTGCGCTGGATCGGCGTCCAGTCGCTCTACGTCGCCTACCGGGCCGCCGACCGTACCGAGGCCCGCGGCAAGCACTCCCGGCTGGCCTCCCTCGCCGACCGCGTGGCCGGCCGGGGGCACTGACCGGCGACTCTGCGCCTCACGAGTCGAAGCCGAGCCCGGCCCGGTCGAGCGTCCGCAGGAAGAGGTTGCGACGCCCCTCGCGGTGGTCGGCGCGCGCGAGGGACCACCGGGTCGCCTCGATGCCGACCGTCTTGAACGGCTCGGGCGGGAACGGCAGCGGCTTCCTGCGCACCATCTCCAGCTGCGTCCGCTCGTTCGAGATCCCGTCCAGCCGGTCGAGCATGACCTCGGCCGCGAACCGGGTGGCGCCGACGCCCAGGCCGGTGAACCCCGACGCGTACGCGACGCGGTCCTGCCAGGCCAGTCCGTGGAACGCGCAGAACCGTGTGGACGTGTCGATCGCGCCCGCCCACCGGTGGCTGAACCGCACGCCGGTCAGCTGCGGGAACGTCGTGAGGAAGTGCGACGCGAGCGTGCGGAACGTCTCGGGCCGGTCCTCGTGGGCGGGGTCGACGCGACGGGTCCGGATCGCGTCGTAGCCGCCGAACAGGATCCGGCCGTCGGCGGTCGGCCGGTAGTAGTGGAAGTGGTTCGCGAGGTCGCCGACCCCCTGCCGGTTCCGCCACCCGATCGCGTCCCACTGGGCCTCGGTCAGCGGCTCGGTCATCAGCGCGTAGTCGTAGACCGGGACCATGAGCGGCGCGTAGCGCTTGAGCAGCGGCGGGAACACGTTCGTCGCCAGGGCGACCCGCTCGGCGCGCACCCGGCCGCGCGGGGTGGTCAGCGTGACGTACCGACCGTCGTCGAGCGACGTGACCGGGGTGTGCTCGAAGACCTCGACGCCGAGCTCGGTCGCCGCCTTCGCGAGGGCCGCGGCCAGCTTCGCCGGGTGCACGAGCGCGCAGTCGTCGCGGCTCCACTGGCCGGCGAGGAACGTCGGGCTGTCGATCTGCGCCCGCACGGCCTCGGCGTCGAGGAAGCCCTCCTCGCCCGCGATCCACGCGACCTCGTGCGGCTCGACCGCGACCGCCAGCTGTCCCGTGCGCTCGAACTCGCAGTCCAGCCCCAGCTCCGCGACATCGGCCTCGAAGGCGTCCAGGTTCTCGGCGCCGAGCCGTTGCAGCGTCGGCATCTCGTCGGGCCAGCGCGCCTCGCCGTTCGGCTCGCCGTGGGTCAGCGACGCCTCGCAGAAGCCACCGTTGCGACCCGACGCGGCCCAGCCGACCGTCCGCTGCTCCAGCAGCACGACCCGCTGGCCGGGGTCGCGGCGCTTCGCGTGCACCGCCGTCCACAGCCCGAGGTAGCCGCCGCCGACGATCGCGAGGTCGGCCGTGGTGTCGCCGACGAGCTCGTCATACCGGTCGCCGGGCGCGTCCTCGAGCCAGAAGGTGCCGAAACGGGTGTCGGCCAGCGCCGCGGACACGGCGCCGGCGTCGGGGGCCTGTCGTTCGAAGACGGTCGATCGCGATCCGGACACGCTCTCCATCCTCCCCGACTCCCGGTACGATGGAACAGTCCGAACGCGACTGGCGTTGAGGTGGTTACCACCAGGGAGCATTCGGGCAGCACGACTTCGGGACCGTTCGCCTGGGCCCCGCGTCAGCCCGAGACCCGCTGACCGGAGGACCCCCAACGATGACGATGATGACCATGCCTGCACATTTCGAGTTGGGCGATGCTGCCCACGAGCCGATCGCCGCGATCGAGGACAAGGACGTCAAGGTCCTGCTCCTGGAGAACATCCACGCCGACGGCGCCGATTTCCTGCGCCACAAGGGCTACCAGGTCGAGACGCGCACCGCCGCGTTGGGCGAGGACGACCTGATCGAGGCGATCCAGGGCGTCCACCTGCTCGGCATCCGCTCCACGACGTACATCACCGAGCGCGTCCTCGAGCACGCGCCGGACCTGCTCGCGATCGGCGCCTTCTGCATCGGCACGAACCAGATCGACCTCACCGCCACGAAGCGGCACGGCGTCGCGGTGTTCAACGCGCCGTACTCCAACACCCGCAGCGTGGTCGAGCTCGCGATCGCCGAGATCATCTCGCTGGCGCGCCGCCTGCACGAGAAGTCCACCGCGATGCACAGCGGCGTCTGGAACAAGTCGGCCGCCGGCAGCCACGAGGTGCGCGGACGCACGCTCGGCATCGTCGGCTACGGCAACATCGGCAGCCAGCTCTCGGTGATCGCCGAGGCACTGGGCCTGTCGGTCGTGTTCTACGACATCGACGACAAGCTCGCGCTCGGCAACGCCAAGAAGTGCGCGACCCTCGACGAGCTGCTGGCCACCGCCGACGTCGTCTCACTGCACGTCGACGGCCGCCCGGGCAACGCGGGCCTGTTCGGCGACGAGCAGATGTCGATGATGAAGCCGCGGTCGCTGTTCCTCAACCTCTCGCGCGGCATCGCCGTCGACACCGCCGCGCTGCGCAAGCACCTCGAGTCCGGGCACATCGCGGGCGCTGCGCTCGACGTGTTCCCCGTCGAGCCGAAGGCGCAGGGCGACCCGTTCGAGTCCGACCTGCGCGGCCTGGCCAACGTCATCCTGACCCCGCACGTGGGCGGCTCGACCGAGGAGGCCCAGCAGGACATCGGTCGCTTCGTGGCCTCGAAGCTGCGGGCGTACGCCAAGGCGGGCACGACGAACCTGTCGGTCACCTTCCCCGAGTTGAACCTGCCCAGCGATCCCGCCCGGCACCGCCTCGCGCACGTGCACGAGAACGCGCCCGGTGTGCTGGCCACGATCAACACGATTCTGGGCGACCACGGCGTCAACATCGAGGGCCAGCAGCTCGCCACGAAGGGCGAGCTCGGCTACGTCGTCACCGACGTGTCGGCCGAGGTCGGCGGGGACGTGCTGAAGGAGCTCGCCGCGCTGCCCGAGACGGTGCGCCTGCGCCAGCTCAGCTGACCTGCGGGCTCAGGTCCCGCAGCGTCTCGGCGACGCCTGCGTCGATCCGGACGGAGGCGAGCTCGTCGCCCCGGGTCGGGCCGCGATTGACGATCACGACCTCGATGCCGTCCTTCGCGGCGCGCTTGACGAACCGCAGTCCGCTCATCACCTGCAACGACGAGCCGAGCACGACGAGCGCGGCGTCCTCGCGGCCGGCCCGGTCGACGAGGTCGAAGCAGTGCGCGACCTTCGGCTTCGGGACGGACTCGCCGAAGAAGACGACGTCGGGCTTGAGCCGGCCTCCGCACTGCGTGCAGTCGGCGAGGACGAAGGCCTCGGTGTCCTCGAGGTCGACGTCCCCGTCGGGGGCGAACGTCACCTCCTGGTCGGCCCAGCCGGGGTTGAGTGCGTCGAGCCGCGCCTGCAGCTCGTCGCGCGCGGAGCCGTCGCCGCAGTCGAGGCAGACGACCTTGTCGATGCGGCCGTGCAGGTCGACGACGTCGAGGGAGCCGGCCTTCTCGTGCAGGCCGTCGACGTTCTGGGTGATGAGGCCGACGAGCCCGCCCTGCCGCTCGGCGAGGAAGCGGTGGGTGAAGTTCGGTTCGGCCGATCCCATGCGGGTCCAGCCCACGTGGGCGCGGGCCCAGTAGCGCCGGCGGTTCGCCTCGCTCGCGATGAAGTCCTGGTAGGTCATCGGCGTCCGGGCGACGGAGTCGGGTCCGCGGTAGTCGGGGATGCCGGAGTCGGTGCTGACTCCCGCCCCGGTCAGCACGAGCCAACGCCGCTCGAACCAGTCAGTCATCGACGATCTCGATCAGCTTCTTCACGGTGTTGAGGTTGCGGGCGGTCGCGGGGACGGCGAGGGCACGACCGATCGAGGCGTCCTTCATCTGGGAACGCCCGGCGCCGTCCTCGTACCGGATGTGCAGCTCGCGGCCGAGGACCTCCCACCGGTCCTCGCCGGTCTCGAAGGTCCGAGCCTTCGCGACCGCCTCCGAGGTCGGCTCGGCGGCGAGGAAGCTGACGTACGAGAAGCGCGGATCGGTGACCTCGAACGGGTGCGCGTCGAGCGCGGCCCGCAGCTCCTCAGGAGTGCGGCTGATCGCCTCGCGGAAGAACCCGAACCGCTTCTCGACGGCCTTCTCGAGCGCCCGGTCGAAGGTCTCGGGGTCGTCCACGTCCACGATCAGGTTGCCCGAGGCGATGTACGTCGACACGTCCGTCGCCCCCAGCTCCTCCGCGACCTCCCGCAACTGCGCCATCGGCAGTTTCGCGCCGCCCACGTTCACCGCCCGCAGCAGCACGACTCGCTTGGTCATGGTGCCGGTTTACCACGGTCCCTCGGATCCTTGGATCCGCCCTCGGTGAATTTGCCGAGGTAGGACAAGGAAACCGAGGGACCGTGGTAAACCGTCAGAGGCGAGCGGCCAGCTCGGTCGCCTGCTTGATCGCCCGCTTGGCGTCGAGCTCCGCGGCGACGTCGGCGCCGCCGATGACGTGGACGCCCACGCCGGCGGCCTCGAGCGGCTCGATGAGGTCGCGCACCGACTCCTGGCCCGTGCACAGGACGATCGTGTCGGCCTCGATGACACGCGACTCCGGAGCGTCGCCGTCGCCGCCGATCGTGACGTGCAGGCCGGCGTCGTCGATGCGGTCGTAGCGGACCCCACCGACGAACTCGACGCCCGAGTCCTTGAGCGTCGTGCGGTGGACCCAGCCGGTCGTCTTGCCGAGGTCCTTGCCGAACGTCGAGGTCTTGCGCTGCAGCAGCGTCACGGCGCGCTTCGGGACGGTCTCGACCTTCGTGGCGAGCCCGCCGCGCTCCAGCGCGGGATCGGTGACGCCCCAGCGCTGCATCCAGTGCTCGAGCGGCTCGTCCGGGTCGTGCAGCAGGTACTCGGCGACGTCGTAGCCGATGCCACCCGCACCGAGGACGGCCACGCGCTCGCCGGCAGGCGCCTGCTCGCGGATCAGCTGCTGGTAGGTGACGACCTTCGGGTGGTCCACGCCCGGGATCGCCGGGACCCGCGGGGTGACACCCGTCGCGAGGACGACCTCGTCGAACGCGGTCAGGTCCTCCACCGACGCCCACCGGTTGAGGTGCAGCACCACGCCGCGCCGCTCGATCAGCGTCGCGTAGTAGCGGACCGTGTCGGCGAAGTCCTCCTTGCCGGGGATCTGCATCGCGAGCCGGAACTGGCCGCCGATCTCCCCGAGCGCCTCGAAGAGCTCGACCTCGTGGCCGCGACCGGCCAGCTCGACCGCCGCGGCGAGCCCGGCCGGACCCGCGCCGACGACGGCGATGCGCTTCGCCTTCCGGGTCGGCAGCAGCACGAGCTCGGTCTCGTGACCCGCGCGCGGATTGAGCATGCAGGACGCCCGCTGGTTGCGGAACGTGTGGTCGAGGCAGGCCTGGTTGCACGCGATGCACGTGATGATCTCGTCGGAGCGTCCGGACTCGGCCTTCGCGACGAAGTCGGGATCGGCGAGCAGCGGACGGGCCATCGAGATCAGGTCGGCGTCGCCGCGGGCGAGGATCTCCTCGGCCAGCTCCGGTGTGTTGATGCGGTTCGACGCGACGACCGGGACCGAGACCTCGGCCCGGAGCTTGCCGGTGACCCACGCGAACGCACCGCGCGGCACGCTCGTGACGATCGTGGGGATGCGGGCCTCGTGCCAGCCGATCCCGGTGTTGAAGATCGTGACGCCCTCGGCCTCGAGCGCCTGCGCGAGCGCGACGGTCTCGTCCCAGCTCTGGGCGTCGTCGACGAGGTCGAGCAGGCTGATCCGGTACTGGACGATGAAGTCCTCGCCCACGAGGTCACGGGTGCGCCGGACGATCTCGATGGGGAACCGCATGCGCTTCTCGACGCTGCCGCCCCACGCGTCGGTGCGGTCGTTCGTGCGCGCCGTGAGGAACTGGTTGATGAGGTAGCCCTCGGAGCCCATGATCTCGACGCCGTCGTAGCCGGCGCGGCGCGCGAGGGCGGCCGACTTCGCGAAGTCGGTGGCCGTGCGGTCGACCTCCCGCGTCGACATGGGCGAGACCTTGAACGGCGTGATGGGGCTCTTGACCGACGACACGCCCTTCTTGAACGGCGAGTAGCCGTAGCGGCCGGCGTGCAGCACCTGCAGCGCGATCTTGCCGTCGTGCTCGTGCACCGCGTCGGTGACGAGGCGGTGCCGGTCGGCGTGGCGCTTGCGCGACATCTCCGAGCCCATCGGCAGCAGCCAGCCGCGCCAGCTCGGCGCGAAACCGCCCGTGATCGACAGCGCGACGCCGCCCTTGGCGCGCTCGGCGAAGTAGGCGGCCAGCTTCGGCAGGTCCTTCGCGTGGTCCTCGAGGCCCGTGTGCATCGAGCCCATCACGACGCGGTTGCGCAGGGTCGTGAAGCCGAGGTCGAGCGGGCTGAGCAGGTGGGGGTACTCGGCCGCGGTCACCGCTGTGCCTCCATGAACGCGATCGCGTCGGCCTCGATCTGCGGGAACTGCGCGGCCATCGCGTCCATGAGCGCCGTCGCGCCCGACATCGGCCGCACCATGACCGTGAACTCGCTGATCAGGCCCTCGTCGTTGGTCGTGATGAAGTCGCAGCCGTTGACCGACACGTCGCCGATCCTGGCCTCGAACACGAGCGCGCTGCGGTCGTCCTGCTCGATCGTGCTGACGTAGCGGAAGTCCTCGAAGACGCGCGAGACGCCGTTCAGGATCGCCTGCGTGATCGCCTTGCCGGGGTACGGCTTGAACGCGACCGGGCTGCGGAAGACGACGTCGTCCGCAAGCAGCTTCTCGACGCCGGCGAGCGTGCCGGACTCGATGCTGCTCTCGACGAGTTCGCGGAAGGCCTTCATCGTGGGGGTCCCTTCGGGAGAGTCATGGGATCGGGGGAGGATGGGCGGGTGATCGGGAAGTTCGCGGCATGGCTGCTCATCGCGGCCGGGGTGTTCAACATCGTCATCTGGCCGCGCTTCTTCGCGGCGATCGTCGATGACGAGCGGGCGTGGGGCGGCTCGAAGTGGCACGACCCCCAGGCCTTCTTCTGGGTGCACCTCGTGCTGATCGCGACGGCCATGACGTTCGGCATCATCGTGCTGGTCATCGGCGTTCGCGCCCTTCGAGGGCAGTGAGGATCTCCTCGCACCACTCGATGCCCTGACGTTCGGTCAGGATGCCGCCGCGTAGCGCCAGCCACGCGCCGAGGTCGGCACCCGTCAGCGACGTGGGCTCGGGATAGAAGCGGGCCTCGCTCGCGAGGTACTCGGCGAGCCGCTGCTCGTGGTCGGCCTTGCGGGCCCGCGCGTCCTCGGTCAGGGCGGCCGGGTCACGGAATCCCCGCAGTCTCACGGCGAACTCGCTGCGCACCGCCTCGCGGCTGCTGGGCTCGGCGGACCAGCGGTCGAGCTCGGCGAGTCCGGCCTCGGTGATCGCGTACGTCTTCTTGTCGGGCCTGCCCTGCTGCACGTGAGTCGTGGACTCGACCCAGCCGGCACCCTGCATGCGGCCGAGCACCTTGTAGATCTGCTGGTGGCTGGCCGGCCAGAAGAACGCGATCGAGGCGTCGAACCGCCGGGCGAGGTCGTATCCGCTGGCGGAACGCTCCGCCAGGGAGACGAGGATCGCGTGCTCGAGCGCCATGCGCCGAGAGTAGGGGCACATCCCGGTCATATGCAACTCATTTCATAACCCGCGCTGCGACGCAGCGCCGCCTGCGCCCGGGAGCCCTAGGGTTTGGCCATGGCAGGCACGCCGTTCTCGGTCCTCGTGGCGACCGAGGCGTGGCGTGCGGAGGCCACCGCGTGGGCCCGCGCGGCACTCGCGGAGGTCGGGATCGCGATCACGGGCGACGTCGAGCAGCCGCGCATCCGGCCGTGGTCGACGCATGTGACCGTCCCGACGGACCAGGGGCGCTTCTGGCTCAAGGCCTGCTGCCCGGCGATGGCGTTCGAACCGGCGTTGCAGCGGCTGATCGCGAGGTTGGCGCCGGGAGCGGCACAGGATCCGGTGGCGATCGACGACGCCCGCGGCTGGATGCTCACGGCCGACCACGGGCCGAGCCTCGGCGAGGTGCGGACACCCACGGTCGAGGACTGGAGGGCAGCGCTCGCGGGGGCCGCGACGGTGCAGCGGGAGCTCGCCGGACACGGCGAGGAGCTGCTCGCGACCGGCCTACCTGCCGCCGCTCCCGACCAGGTCGTCGCCCGCTTCGACCGGATCCTCGACCTGCAGGAACCCGACCTCGCTCGCCGCCTGCGTGCCCGGCGCCCCGACCTCGTCGACGCATGTGCCGTGCTCGCCGGATCGCGCGTGCCGGCGACGTGGCAGCACGGCGACCTGCATCCGCAGAACCTGTTCGGCGACGCCGGCGCGGTCGAGTTCTTCGATCTCGGCGACGGTTCGTGGGCGCACGCGGTCGAGATCCTCTCCGTTCCGTACGGGATCGTCAGCAACGACGGGGCGCTCGACTGGCCCGCGATCGTCGGCGCCTGGACCGACGTGTGGGAGCTGGAGTCCGACGAGTTCGACGAGCTGTGGCGGGCCAGTGCGTTCACGCACGCCGTCAACCGTGCGATCACGTGGCACGGCGCGCTCGCGAACGCGACATCGGCTGAGATCGACGACTGGGGAGACGCCGTCACCCACCACCTGACCCGCATGCTGGACGCATGAACAGCCACTCGGCGGGGCCGGAGCCGCGATGAGTCCCGCAGGGGGCCCGGTGTCGCTGCCGCCGTCGCGCTGGGTGTTCGACCCGGCCGAGTGGCCTGACGACGACTGCATCGCCGGTGGAGCGGACCTCGAGCCCGAGACGCTGCTCGACGCCTACCGGGCGGGGGCGTTCCCGATGCCGCATCGGCGCCAGATGCTGTGGTGGTCTCCGCTCGAGCGCGGCGTCCTGGGGCCCGGCGACCTGCGGGTCTCGCGCTCGCTTCAGCGCTCCGCGCGGCGGTTCACCACGAGCGTGGACACCGACTTCGAGGCCGTCATCGACGCCTGCGCCGACCCCGGCCGCGAGGGCCACTGGATCACCCGCTCGATCAAGGCGGCCTACCTGCGACTCCACGACCTCGGCTACGCGCACAGCGTCGAGACCCGGACGCCGGACGGCCGCCTCGTCGGCGGTCTCTACGGGCTGTCGATCGGATCGCTGTTCGCGGGCGAGTCGATGTTCCACCACGAGACCGACGCGTCGAAGGTCGCGTTGATGGGTCTCGTCGGGCGGATGGAGCCGCTCGGGGACTGGCTCGTGGACACCCAGTGGCTCACCCCGCACCTGGCGACCCTGGGCGTGCGCACGCTGTCGCGGGATGCCTACCTCACGGTGATCGACGGCCTCGTGGACGGCCCCGAGGCCGATTGGGACTGAAATCTCGCGACACGCCGGGGTACCCCGGGGTCGGGCGCGGTGGCGGCGTCCCTAGACTGACGGACGTACCCGTCAAACTTTGATCAGGAGCAGAATCGTGGCACTTTCCCGCAACGATCTCGTGGCCGCTCTGGCCGCCAAGACCGGCAGCACGAAGAAGGACGTCGACGAGTTCGTCACGGCCTTCGCCGATCTGGTGATCGACTCGGTCGCCAAGGGCGAGAAGGTTTCGATCCCCGGCGTCCTCTCGGTCGAGCGCGTCAAGCGCGCCGCTCGCACCGGCCGCAACCCCGCCACCGGCGAGACCATCGACATTCCGGCCGGCTTCGGCGTGAAGGTCAGCGCCGGCTCCCGCCTGAAGGCCGCCGCGAAGTAAGTTCGCGCCTCGACGCCCCCGCCCTGTGGACACACGGGGTCGGGGGCGTCGTGCGTGTGAGGATGCCGTGGTGACTCCCTACCAGCGGCTCGCCCGCGAGACTCCCGGCTTCGAGCACTGGCGACTTCCCGTCGCGGCCCTCGTGGGAGGCGGCGCCGTGGGCGTCGTGAACCTCGCAGTGGTGGTCGCGATCGTCGTGTACCTCGTGCTGATCGGCACCGACGTCCAGAATTGGGCCGATTCGCCGGCCGCGTCCGCCGTCTCGCTGGACGACCCGGTCGTCCTGTTCCTGCAGCTCGCCTCCCTCGCGGTCCTCGTCCCGATCGTGCTGCTGTCGGTGCGACTCGTGTGGCCCCGGCACACCCGGTACGTCCACTCGGTCGAGGGCAGGTTCCGCTGGCGCTGGCTGCGCAGCTGCCTGCTGTGGGCGTTCGCCGTCGTCGGCGCCAGCATCGCGCTCTCGGTCGTTCTCGCCGCGGCCTCCGGTGACGACTCGGTCAGCCCGGAGCTGCCGACCGGAGCCCGCCTCGCCTCCCTCGTCGTGGTGCTGCTCGTCGTGCCCTTCCAGGCGGCCGGGGAGGAGTACCTCTTCCGGGGCGGCCTGATGCAGCTGATCGGCTCCTGGACCCGCTGGGCGTGGGTGCCCGTCGTGGCCACGAGCGTCCTGTTCGCCGCGGGTCACCTCTACGACTTCTGGGGCCTGGTGTCCGTGGGCCTGTTCGGGATCGTCGCGGCGATCCTGGTGATCCGCACCGGCGGGCTCGAGGCCTCGATCGCACTGCACGTCGCGAACAACGTCGTGCTCATGACGTTCGATCTGTTCGGGCTCGTCGACTCCAGCGGTGAGGGTGCCGGACTGCTGAACGAGGTCGTCCCGTCGACCCTCACGTGCCTCGTGTTCTGGGCGGCCGTCGAGTGGGCGGCTCGCCGGGCCGGGCTGCCACGCATGCGGCCCCCTCTGCCCGAGCCCGCACCCGTTCCGCGGCTCGTGCCGCCCCCGCCGTACCTGCCCCCGGGCGGCCCGCCGGCCCCGCAGTGGGCCCCGGTCGCCCCCGCCGTACCGCCGAATGCGCCGCCCTACCCGGGCGACCCCGGCGTCTGGGGACGCTGAGCATCGACGCCGTGGCGCCGCCGCCGGGTCCTCGCGTTTCCTTGATTCTCACCAGATTGAATGGTTAATTGGTACTAGTCATGTGCGCGTGACCGCTGTTCGGTGCGCGCCTTGCAGGCCGTGAGGTCGGGGAAAGCTCGAAGGGAGAGCGCATGGTCCACAGTCGCGACGTCGTGCGACTGCCGTTCGAGTCATCCACGCCGGGCATCGCCCGCACGAAGCTGGCGGCCTTCCTGACCCTCAACCGCACCGATCTGGGCCTCATCGACAACGCCCTGATCGTGCTGAGCGAGATGATCGCCAACGCGGTCATCCACGGGGCCCCGGACAGCGACGGCACGATGGAGATCCGCTGGAGCATCGACAACGGACGGCTCGAGTTGAGCGTCCGCGACTCCGGCCGCGGCAGCGACCTCACGCCGCGGCCGTTCGACGAGGACTCCCTCGGCGGCCGCGGCCTGTCGATCATCAGCCGGGTCGCCGACGACTGGTCGGTCGACCTCACCGAGGGCACGTGCGTGCGAGCGCAGCTCGCCCTGGCCTGAGCGCCCTGACCTGAGCGCACCGGCCTGATCGCCCCCTCGCCCGACCCGGCGGCTACCGTTGTCGGCCATGGGCAAGAAGTCGAGGCGGATCAAGCCGGCCAAGGAACGCATGCCGTTCGTCGCACGCACCTTCGAGGGGCTGCCCTCCGAGGGTGACTGGGTCGCCCTGCGCGAGTTCGTGCCGTCCGCGACGGCCGTCGTGCGGCTCAAGGACGGCGGCTCGCTCCGCGTGTGCTCGCTGCTGCCGGGTGCCGGCGCGGGTCTGGTCCGGCCGGACGGTGAGATCTGGGTCGGGCTGCAGGTCCTGCACAACCACGGCGACATCAGCCGCGACCTGGCGCACGTCGTCGAGGTCGCGCAGCAGACGCCTCCCGGCACCCCGATCCGCATGACGCAGCCCGGCGTGGGCGCACGCCTGCAGGAGCTCGTCGACCCCGACGGCGGCTTCGAGCTCGAGGTGCACGACGGCTTCGACTGGTGGCTGCTCGAGGAGGATCGCGGCTCGTCAGCCGCCGCCTCGGCCCTCGAGGAGGCGAACGCGACCGTCGCGCCGACCACGCGCCTGACCTCGGTCGACTCGGCCTACGTCACGGAGATGGGCGACCACACGTACCTGCGCTGGATCATGGCCCGGGACGAGGAGCGCCTGCTCGACGGGTTCGCCCGACTGCGTGCCGCGGACCGCGACGCGATCGTCGACGGCACGAGCCTCATCGGCATCTTCCGGGCCCACGGCCTGCTGGCGCCGGTATGGGAGATCGACGACGACGTCGACGTCGAGGCGCTCGACGCCGCGGCCTCCGCGTTCGCCGCTCGCATCGACGAGGCGGTCGAGGACGCGAGCGACCTGACCTCCGCCGAGCGCGCCGCCCGCCGCGACCTCTCCAGCCGGCAGGTCACGATTCGCTGATCGCTGTTTGGGCCCGGTTGTTAGGGTAAATCGTCGCTGTCCGGCGGCCCGTGTGACACATTCTCGGAGGAACCGCCGTGACCCGCTCCGCCGCGGCCTGGCTCGCTGCCCTGCTCACCCTGGCGACCGTCTGCGCTGCTCCGGCCGCGAGCGCCGCGCCCTCGGATCAGCCCCCGGCCACCCCGACCCACCTGGTCGTGGACGCGAAGGCACTCGAGGCGACGAGTGCTCGCCTGACCTGGGAGGCCGCGCCGTTCGCGACCGACTACGTGGTCCTCTACTGGTCGGGATGCCGGTCGTTGGAGACGTGCGATGACGAGCCCAACTACGCATTCCCCGAGTCGCCGTCCGTCTTCCTGACGGGCCTGAGGCCCCATACGTCCCAGTTCGCCGTCGTGTTCGCCGCGAACGACGTCGACCTCTCCGACGACTTCGCCGAGGTCGAGTTCCGCACGTACGGGATCGACCGACCCCAGGTAGCGTCCGTCACCTCGACGGCCCGGGCTGTCACGCCGACGTGGAAGGCCGTCGTCGGCGCCGAGCACTACGTGGTCACGGTGCGGGACGCCGTCACCCAGGAGAGCTTCGCCTACCAGTTCGGCCCGAGCGAGCGCACCGCCACGCTCACCAACGGTGGTTCACGCCCGACCGGGTGGCTTGACTACGAGATCCCGCTCGCGTCGGACCATGCGTACGAGGTCAGGGTCGACGCCGAGGCCAACGGCAAGGAGGCCAACGACGCCGAGTGGCATCCGTTCACGACCAAGCCGGTGGGCGCCTTCAAGGCGCCGTTCAATGCTTCGTCCAGCACGAGACCCACGACCTACCGGACGCTGGTGCCGTTCCTCGATCCGTGGGCGACGACGCGCATCACCCTGCGGACCACGGCCGGCCGGGTCGTGGCGGTCAAGGACTTCACGTGGGCCAGCGGCAGAGGGCAGTGGCCGACCGCGACGTTCGGTGGTCTGAAGGCCGGTGCGGTCTACCTGGCCTCGGCGCAGACCGTCTCCGCGCGCGGCACGGTCTCCGCGCCGAGCGTCGCGCAGCGAGTCAGGCCGGTTCCCGCGATGCCCCGGAAGGTGCGGCTGGCCAAGCGCACGGCCGCGTCGGCGACGCTCCGCTGGAACGCCTCGCCCGGTGCGACCTCCTACATCGTGTACTGGAAGGTCAAGGGCGTGAAGGCATGGAAGACCCGACAGGTCGGCGGCCCGAGCGTCACATTCAAGGGCCTGCGGGCGAACACCGCCTACGCCTACCGGGTCCAGGCGAAGGCCACGACCCCGTTGGTCTACTCGCCCACGACGCAGACCGCGGGGTTCCGAACGGCGAGGTGACGCTGCGGCGTTCACGGCGTCGTCACGATGTGGCCCTACGCTGGAAGACGTGGACTGGACCGACTACGACGCCGCGCTGTTCGATCTCGACGGAGTGATCACCCCGACCGCGGAGGTCCACATGCGGGCCTGGGGCCGGATGTTCTCCGATTTCCTGGCCGACCATCCCGGTGCTGCTCCCTACTCCGACGACGACTACTTCGCGTACGTCGACGGCAAGCCGCGCTATGAGGGCGTCGCCTCGTTCCTCGCCTCCCGCGACATCGAACTGCCGTACGGCGACCCGTCCGACGAGCCGACCGCCGAGACGGTGTGCGCGCTGGGCAACCGCAAGAACGACTACTTCGCGGCGGTGCTGCACTCCGACGGCGTCGAGGGCTACCCCGGCTCGGTGCGGCTGCTCGACGCGCTGCAGGAGCGCGGGATCCACCTCGCCGTCGTCTCCAGCTCGCGCAACGCGCGGATGGTGCTCGAGGCGGCCGGACTCATCGACCGGTTCGAGGTCATCGTCGACGGTGAGGTCGCGGCGGCCGAGGGCATCGCCGGCAAGCCCCAGCCCGACACGTACGAGGCCGCGGCGCAGCGCGTCGGCGTGCCCACGCAGCGCTCCGTCGTCCTCGAGGACGCGGTCTCGGGCGTGCAGGCCGGCGCGGCCGGCGACTTCGGGCTCGTGATCGGTGTCGACCGTGGGGCGGGCGCCGACGTCCTGCGCCAGCAGGGCGCGGACCTCGTCGTCGACGACCTTGCGGAGTTGATCTGAGCATGAGTTCTCACGAGGCACCCCACGTCGAGGACTTCCTGGACCGGTCGCGGTGGCCCGTCGACGAGTGGCGACTCGTCGAGGCGCACCCCGACGACGCCGATCTCGGCGTCACCGAGACCCTCTTCGCGGTCGGCAACGGCTACCTCGGGATGCGCGGCAACGTCACCGAGGGCCGGGACTCGCACACCCACGGCACGTTCCTGAACGGCTTCCACGAGACCTGGCCGATCCGGCACGCCGAGGAGGCGTTCGGCTTCGCGCGCGTCGGTCAGACGATCGTCAACGCGCCGGATGCGAAGGTCATCCGGCTGTACGTCGACGACGAGCCGCTGCTGCTGAGCGTCGCCGACCTGATGCAATACGAGCGGTCGCTCGACTTCCGCGACGGCGTCCTGCGGCGCGAGATCGTGTGGCGCACCCCCGCGGGCAAGCGCGTGCACGTCGTCTCGACCCGCATGGTGTCGTTCGCGCAGCGGCACCTGGCCGTCCTGCAGTTCGAGGTCACGATGCTCGACGACCACGCGCCGATCGCGATCTCGTCGCAGATCCTCAACCGCCAGGACGGCGAGGACGAGTACCACGTGCGGTCCAAGGCGATGGGCGCCGGCCACGACCCGCGCAAGTCCGAGAACCTCAACCGGCGCGTGCTGGAGCCGCGGCACAGCTGGGGCAACGCGGCCGAGGGCCGGGTCGTGCTCGGCTACCGGTGCGTCGACAGCGGGATGACCCTCGCGGTCGCGGCCGACCACCGGCTCGAGACCGCGAACAACTACACGAAGCGCGTCCAGGTCGAGGACGACCTCGCGAAGATGACCTACCGGGTCGACGCCGAGCCGGGCAAGACCGTCCGGCTGACCAAGCTCGTCGCCTACCACACGTCGCGCGGCGTCCCCGTGCGCGAACTGGTCGACCGCTGCCGGCGCACTCTCGATCGCATCCACGAGGAGGGCGTGCCCGCACAGTACGAGGCGCAGGCGCGCTGGCTGTCGGACTTCTGGGCGCGGTCGGACGTCGAGGTCCCCGGCCATCCCGAGATCCAGCAGGCCGTGCGCTGGAACCTGTTCCAGGTCGCCCAGGCCAGCGCGCGCGCCGAGGGCGCGGGCATCCCCGCCAAGGGGGTGACCGGCTCGGGCTACAGCGGTCACTACTTCTGGGACACCGAGGTCTACGTCCTGCCGTTCCTCACGTACACGACGCCCGCGGCGGCGAGGAACGCCCTGCGGTTCCGGTACAACCTGCTCGACGCGGCGCGACGGCGGGCCCGCGAGGTGTCGCAGGCCGGCGCGCTCTTCCCGTGGCGCACGATCAACGGCGAGGAGGCCTCCGCCTACTACGCGGCCGGCACCGCGCAGTACCACATCGACGCCGACGTGGCGTACGCCATGACCCAGTACTTCCTGGCCACGGGCGACGAGGACTTCCTCGTCCGCGAGGGCATCGACGTGCTCGTCGAGACCGCCCGGATGTGGGTCGACCTCGGGTTCTGGCGCGACGAGGAGGTGGGCACGTTCCACATCCACGGCGTCACCGGTCCCGACGAGTACACGACCGTCGTCAACGACAACCTGTTCACGAACGTTATGGCGCGGTTCAACCTGCGCGCGGCCGCGACCGCCGTGCGGCGGCTCGCGGACCGCGACGGACTCGCGTACGAGCAGCTCGTCAACCGTCTCGAGCTCGACGACCTCGAGGTCGACGCGTGGGAGCGGGCGGCGCGCGACATGGCGATCCCGTTCGACGAGCACCTCGGCGTGCACCCGCAGGACCAGCACTTCCTCGAGCGCGAGGTGTGGGACCTCGACAACACGCCGCTGGACATGCGTCCGCTGCTGCTGCACTACCACCCGCTCGTGATCTACCGCTTCCAGGTGATCAAGCAGGCCGACGTCGTGCTGGGCCTGTTCCTGCAGGGCAACCACTTCTCGGCCGAGCAGAAGCGCGCCAACTTCGAGTACTACGACCCGATCACGACGGGCGACTCGACGCTCTCGGCGGTCGTGCAGTCGATCATCGCGGCCGAGGTCGGCTATCACGACCTGGCGTTCCGCTACTTCCTCGGCGCGCTGTTCGTCGACCTGGCCGACCGGCACAAGAACGCCACCGACGGCGTCCACGTCGCCTCCACCGGCGGCGTGTGGAGCGTGCTGGCCGGCGGCTTCGGCGGGTTCCGTGACCACCAGGGCGAGTTCACGATCGACCCGCGCCTGCCCGACGCGTGGCACGAGCTGACCTACCGCGTCACGATCCACGGCACCCGCGTGCGGGTCACGGTCCGGCGTGACGAGCTCGAGCTCACGGTCGAGGACCAGCAGCCCGACGCGCTCGGTCAGCTCGTGAACCCCACGTTCGTGGTGCGCGGCGAGTCCGTCACGGTGGCGCCGGAGGCGCCGGTCACGGTCGCCCTCGCGGACCAGGGACCTCGCATCGAGGGCACCCCGCCGCCCGTGCCCGGCCGACGCCGCTCCGACGGCACGGTCATCACCGCCATCGTCCCCGGGACCTGACCAGCTCGACGGCGACGAGGTTGGGCACCCAGCACAGCCACGCCGCGACGGGATAGGCCTGCTCGAACTCGATGCCCAGCGACCCCGCGACCCCGAGGTACAGGCGGAGCGTGACGGCGGCGAACGTGAGCGCGAACGAGCGGACCATCCACGCGCGGTGATCGGCGAACCGCCGGCACAGGGCGTGGCGGAAGGCGATGGCCGTGGCGCCGAGCCACGCGACCGCCAGCAGCAGGAACCCGGTTCCCGCGACGAGTCCCTGGGTCGTGGTCAGCGCGACGAGGCCGCCGGCCGTGCCGCCGACGAGGCAGGCCGCGACGTACGTGCGACCCAGCGCGCGATGCAGTCCGGGCCGACGAGCTCGCAGGCTCGGCCGGAACTGCCAGGGGCCCACCAGCAGGGCGATCCCCGACGCGACGATGTGCAGGCGCAGCGCCCACGGCGAGGGGAACGAGTTCGCGGCGATCTCGCCGGGCAGCAGCCGGAACCCCGAGGCCACCACCGCGACCGCGTACGCGCCGACCAGCGTCGACAGTCCGGTCATGAGGGTCCAGCCGCGCGGCGGGCGGAGCAGCGTCTGCGTCGTCATGACGCCAGCCTCGGGGCTGGCGGGTCGTGCGGGAATCGGTGAAGGCCCCGACGGGACCCGGGTCGCGCCCCTACTCGACCGGGGGAAGGGTGGCCGGGACGCGGACCAGCACGACGCCCGGCCGGACCTCGGCCGTGATCTCCGAGCCCTCGCCGGCGGGATCGCCGTCGAGCTGCATCGGCACGGGCTTCTCGGCCCGGATGTGGACCTTCTGGCCGCTGAGCCGGGTCAGCCGCTTGTCGTTGGCCTGGTGGCGGAAGAGGACCCGCACGACGATCGCGAGCCAGCCCAGGAAGCGCTTCGGCGCGACGACGACGACGTCGAGCAGGCCGTCGTCGATCTTCGCCTCGGGGATGAGCGGGATGCCGCCCTGCAGGAAGCCGACATTGCCGACCACGACGGTGCGCGCCTTGAAGCGGTGCGGCTCGCCGTCGTCGATCGTGATCTCGACCTTCGTGCGCGGGAAGGTGATGGCCTTGACCCCCGAGACGAAGTACGCGAGGTAGCCGACCTTCTTCTTCAGGTCCTCGTTGACGCCGGTCATGATCATCGCGTCCATGCCGAGCCCGGCCATCACGAGGAACGACGTGTCGGTGCCCCCGTCGGTCGTGAACGAGGCGAGGTCGATCGCGCGGTCCTGGCCGCTGAACACGACATCGAGGGCGTCGCGCGTGTTGACCGGGATGTCGAGGTTGCGGGCCAACAGGTTCCCGGTGCCGTGCGGCAGCACGCCCACGGCGACACCGGACCGGGTCGCGACCTCGCACACGGCGCGGACGGTGCCGTCTCCGCCGGCAGCGATCACGAGGTCGACCCCGGAGTCCAGCGCCGCTCGGGTCTGGCCGTAGCCGGGATCCTCGATCGACGTCTCGTACCAGCGCGGCTCGCTCCAGCCGTGCGCGGCGCCGACCTGGCGGACCTTGGCCTTGAACTCCTCGATGTCGCCCACCTTGACCGGGTTCAGCACGACCGCGGCACGGCGACGGCCGGAGCCCGTGAGGATCGCGAGCTCGGCGGGCAGTCGCCCGCGACCGCTGACCAAAAGCACCCACAGCAGCAGCGGCACGAAGCTGCCGAACGCCAGTCCGGCGACGACGTCGCTGAGGTAGTGCACGCCCAGCAGCACGCGGTCGGCCGCGGTGAGCAGCGCGAGCGCCGCCCAGAGCGCGAGCCACAGGCGGCGCTTCAGGCCGCGTCCCGTGACGACGATCGTCAGCAGGCTCAGGACCGTGAAGAGCACCCCGGCGCCGGCGGAGTGGCCGCTCGGGAACGACCAGCCGCCGATCTCGTGCAGCGGCAGGTCCCACACGGGCCGGTCGCGCTGGACGAACGCCTTGATGATCGCGTTGCCGGCGATCACGATGACACCGCTGGCCACGACCCAGGTCGAGAGGAGCCGCTCGTTGCGCCACCACAGGAGCCCGGCGAGCACGGAGAGGGCCAGGCCGACCCCCCAGTTGCTCAGCACGGCCGCGAGGAAGTCCAGCACCTCGACGAGCCACGGGCGGGCCGCGGTGAAGTCGTAGGCGCTCTGGGCGACCGACTCGTCGAGACGCATGAGCGGCGGCCACTCGATCACGACGAGCACCGTCAGCAGGACGAAGACGGTCGCCTGGATGGTCAGCAGCACGTGAGCCAGGAGCGGCCGGTCGCCGTCAGCGCGGCGCAGGTCGATCGTCACGTGGTTCGTCTCCTCGATGTGGCTGGTGTGGCGCTCGGCATACTTTAGCCGCGGCACCGCAGGGAGTGCCCGGTGAGCCTCGCTAGGCTGGCGCCGTGATCGATCCTCGAATGTTGCGTGACGAACCCGACCTGCTGCGCGCCGCCCAGGAGCGCCGCGGGGAGTCGTCGCAGCTCGTGGACGACCTCGTGTCGGCCGATGAGGCCCGCCGGGCGGCGATCGTCCGGTTCGAGGCCGTGCGCGGCGAGCAGAAGCAGCTCGGCAAGCAGATCCCGCAGGCGCAGGGCGAGGAGAAGCAGGCGCTGCTGGCGCGCACGAAGGAGCTCAGCGCCGAGGTCAAGGCCGCCGAGGCCGCCCAGACCGAGACGGCGCAGACCTTCGAGAGCCTCATGAAGGCGCTGCCCAACCCCACGGTGGATGCGCCGCCCGGCGGCGAGGACGACTTCGTCGTGCTTGAGGAGATCGGCACCCCGCGCGACTTCGCCGCGGAGGGCTTCGAGCCGCGCGACCACCTCGAGCTCGGCGAGCTGCTCGGCGCGATCGACATCGAACGCGGCGCGAAGGTCAGCGGCTCGCGGTTCTACTACCTCACCGGCGTCGGCGCCCAGCTCGAGCTCGCCCTGGTCCAGCTGGCGATGTCGACGGCCGCCGAGTGGGGCTTCACGCCGATGATCCCGCCGGCACTGGTCAAGCCACAGGCCATGGAGGGCACGGGCTTCCTCGGCCAGGCGGCCGACGACGTCTACCACCTCGAGAAGGACGACCTCTACCTCGTGGGCACCTCCGAGGTGCCGCTCGCGGCCTACCACGGCGGCGAGATCCTTCCGACCGAGTCGCTCCCGCGCCGCTACGTCGCATTCAGCCCGTGCTTCCGGCGCGAGGCCGGCTCGTACGGCAAGGACACCCGGGGCATCTTCCGCGTGCACTGGTTCGACAAGGTCGAGATGTTCGTCTACACCACGCTCGACCAGGCGGCCGCCGAGCACGAGCGGCTGCTGGGCTGGGAGAAGGCCTGGTTGGCCAAGCTCGAGCTGCCGTTCCGCGTCATCGACGTGGCCGCCGGCGACCTGGGCCTGTCGGCCGTGCGCAAGTTCGACTGCGAGGCGTGGATCCCGACGCAGGAGAAGTACCGCGAGCTGTCCTCGGCGTCGAACTGCACCGAGTTCCAGGCCCGCCGCCTCGACGTCCGCACGCGCGGCACCGCCGACGAGGCCACCTCGCACGTCGCCACGCTCAACGGCACGCTGTGCGCGATGACCCGCACGATCGTGGCGCTGCTGGAGAACGGTCAGCAGGCCGACGGTTCCGTGCGGCTGCCCGCGGCACTGCACCCGTTCCTCGGCGAGGTGCTCCGGCCGACAGAGCCGCGATGAGCTGGACCCCCCGGCTCGTCGCCCTGGACGTCGACGGCACGATCGTCGACCACCGGAACCAGCTCAGCCCCGCGGTCAAGGACGCGGTGCTGGGTCTGCGTGAGCAGGGGGTGCCGATCGTCATCGCGACGGGCCGTGCCGTCCCGGGGGTGTACGACGTGCTGGACAAGCTCGGCTTCCGCGAGGGGCTCGGCGTGGCCAGCAACGGCTCGGTCGTGTTCGACGTCGACCCGTTCGAGGTCGTGCACACGACCACGTTCGACGCGCGCGAGGCGGTGCGCCGCGTGCTCGAGCGCGTCCCCGAGGCACTCGTCGCGGTCGAGGAGGTCGGCGTCGGCTACCGCGTGAACCGGGCGTTCCCGCACGGCGAGATCACCGGCGAGATCATCCTCGACGAGGTCGAGCGCATGGTGTCGCAGCCCGTGACGCGCGTCGTCGTGCGCGCCCCCGACCACGACCGGGACGAGTTCTCGTCGCTCGTCGGCGACCTCGGCCTCGACGGCACGAACTACTACATCGGTTACACCGCGTGGCTCGACCTCGCGCCCGAGGGCGTCTCGAAGGCCTCGGGCCTCGACGTCGTGTGCCGCCGGCTCGGCATCGCCCCGGCCGACGTCCTCGCGGTCGGCGACGGCAACAACGACGTCGAGATGCTGGCGTGGGCGGGCCGCGGCGTCGCGATGGGCCAGGCCCCGGAGGAGCTCAAGACGGTCGCGAACGCCATCACGGGCGGAGTCGAGCAGGACGGGCTCGCCGACGAGCTCCGTCGCTGGTTGGTCTGACTTCGACGCGGTGCTGCGTCTGTCGGTTTACCACGGTCCCACGGTTGCTCCTCGCCTCCCTCGGTGAAATCACAGCGGGAGGACCACGAACGCCGAGGGGAGTGAAGCGCCAGGCTGGATCGCCGAAAGGGTGGGACCGGCGTCGCCGTCGACACGAACTCTGGCCAGCGTGGCCGCATCCTCCCGTGACGATTCCTCTCTTCCCTCGGTGAATTCACCGAGGGAAGAGGCAACGAACCGTGGGACCGTGGTAAACCGACCACACGGGGCCCGTTCCCACCACCGCCCACCGCACGAGAGGCACCGCTCGTCGGCCTGCGGTGGCGCGGACCCGCAACGATGCGGCAACCTGCAGGGGTCGAGGATTGGTGACCTGCGACACACTGTGTTGAACCGCGCCCAGGAGGCATTCCCGTGACCCAGACCGGCATCGACAACCTCGCCCACGAGGACCGCATCTTCGAGCCGCCCGCCGAGTTGGCGCAGCACGCGAACGTGAAGGCCGAGGCCTACGACCGCGCCGCGTCCGACCGACTGGGCTTCTGGGCCGAGCAGGCCGAGCGGCTGACGTGGGACACGCCGTTCACCGAGGTCCTCGACTGGTCGAACCCGCCGTTCGCGAAGTGGTTCGTCGGCGGCAAGTTGAACGTCGCCTACAACTGCGTCGACCGGCACGTCGAGAACGGCCTGGGCGGCAAGGTCGCGTTCCACTTCGTCGGCGAGCCCGGCGACACGCGCGACCTCACCTACGCCCAACTCAAGGACGAGGTCTGCAAGGCCGCCAATGCAATCGAGGAGCTCGGCATCGAGGCCGGCGACCGCGTCGCCATCTACCTGCCGATGATCCCCGAGGCCGTCATCGCGATGCTCGCCTGCGCCCGCCTCGGCGCCCCGCACACGGTCGTCTTCGGCGGCTTCAGCTCCGATGCGCTCGCGAGCCGGGTCGAGGACTGCGAGGCCAAGCTCGTGATCACCGCCGACGGCGGCTACCGCCGCGGCTCCCCGAGCGCGTTGAAGCCCGCCGTCGACGAGGCGATCGCCAAGCTCGGCGACGCGAGTCCCGTCGAGAACGTCCTCGTGGTGCGCCGCACGGGCCAGGAGGTCGCGTTCGACCAGGACATCGACGTGTGGTGGCACGAGCTGGTCGACGAGTCCTCGACCGATCACACGCCCGAGGCGTTCGACGCCGAGCACCCGCTCTACGTCATGTACACGTCCGGCACGACCGGCAAGCCCAAGGGCATCCTGCACACGAGCGCCGGCTACCTGACGCAGTGCGCGTACACGTTCTTCGCGACGTTCGACCACAAGCCGGACACCGACGTGTACTGGTGCACGGCCGACATCGGCTGGGTGACCGGCCACTCGTACATCGTCTACGGGCCGACCGCGAACGCCGCGACGCAGGTGCTCTACGAGGGCACCCCCGACAGCCCGCACAAGGGCCGCTGGTGGGAGATCATCCAGGACCACAAGGTCACGTTGTTCTACACGGCCCCGACCGCGATCCGCACGTTCATGAAGTGGGGCGACGACATCCCCGCGAAGTTCGACCTGTCGAGCCTGCGGATCCTCGGCTCGGTCGGTGAGTCGATCAACCCCGAGGCCTACGTCTGGTACCGCACGAACATCGGCGGCGACCGCACCCCGATCGTCGACACGTGGTGGCAGACCGAGACCGGCGCGCACATGCTCAGCCCGCTGCCGGGCGTCACCGCCGCCAAGCCGGGATCGGCCATGGGTCCGCTGCCGGGCATCGGCGCCGAGGTCGTGAACGACGAGGGCAAGCCGGTCGGCAACGGCGAGGGCGGCTACCTCGTCCTGACCGAGCCGTGGCCGTCGATGCTGCGCACGATCTGGGGCGACGACCAGCGGTTCAAGGACACCTACTGGGCCCGGTTCCCGGGCATGTACTTCGCCGGCGACGGCGCCAAGAAGGACGATGACGGCGCGATCTGGCTGCTCGGCCGCGTCGACGACGTCATGAACGTCTCGGGCCACCGCCTGTCGACGACCGAGATCGAGTCGGCCCTCGTGTCGCACCCGACCGTCGCCGAGGCGGCCGTCGTCGGCGCGACCGACGACACCACGGGCCAGGCCGTCGTCGCGTTCGTCATCCTGCGCGAGTCCGCCGTCGGCGGCGACAACGACGAGATCGTCGCGACCCTGCGCAACCACGTCGCCAAGGAGATCGGCCCGATCGCCAAGCCGCGTCAGATCATGGTCGTGCCCGAGCTGCCCAAGACCCGCTCAGGCAAGATCATGCGGCGACTGCTGCGCGACGTTGCGGAGAACCGCGAGGTCGGCGACGCCACGACGCTGGCCGACTCCTCCGTGATGGACCTCATCACGTCCGGACTGCAGAAGCCGACCGCGGCCGACGACTGACCTCAGCGCAGGGCGAGACCGGACCGCACGAGCACGACGACGAAGCCGAGCCACAGCGCGGTGTGCGCTCCGGTCAGCCCGCGTTGCAGGGTGCGGGTCCGGTCGGCGAAGGGCGCGGGCTTGTCCGCGAACTTGCCCGGCGCCCGACCGGCGAGATACGTCTTGTAGGTCTCGATCACCGCGACGGACGCGCCGCCGGAGGCGAGCACGAGCCACGCGAGATCGTCGGTGAACAGGGCCAGGGGCACGGCGCACGCCGTGGCGACGACGGGACTGCGCAGGAACTTCCAGCCGCTGAACCCCTCGACCGGGGCGTCCTTCCAGGCGCCACCGCCGGCGATGAACCAGCCGCTCGTCCCGCCGGCGAGCGCGAGCGCCCACCACGGCCAGCCGTCGGCGGGGATCCGCGCCACGACCGCGCACAGGACCGCGAAGCCGAGCGCCACGAGCACGCCGACCGTCCAGCGGATCCTCCGGTCGTCGACCGGCCTGCCGCCGACACCGAGCCGCATCGGGATCGAGTACGCGGACTGGTCGTCCTCGCGCACGATCGTCTTCCACCACTCCGTCGCGAGTCGCTCGCCCGTGTAGAGCACGCAGATCGCGACGGGCAGCGGGACGGTGCGCAGCAGTGGCCACAGCACCAGCGCGGCCGCGACGCCGAGCACCATGCTCCGCACGAAGCTCGCGGAGTGGAACCCCTCGAAGGGCGAGTCCTTGTGGGCTCCCCACGTCGCCGCGTGGGCGCCGGTCGCCAGGCCCGCGAGCAGGAGCAGCCAGAGCGTCATGAGAGCACCTCGGCGCGGGGCCGCGCGACGAGCCGGCGCAGGCCGGCGAACACGCCGACGAGGGCGAGCGTCGCGGCCGCGAGCTGCCACGGCGCGCTGCTCACGTGCTCGCCGAACACGAGCACGCCGAGGGTGAACGCCCCGAGCGCGGTCACGACGTTGAGCATCGGCATCGTCTCGGCGAGGCGACCGGCCCGGTAGGACTGCTGGTTGGCCATGACGCCGAGCAGGCCACACCCGATCAGGACGTACGTCGACCACGCGGTCAGCAGGGCCAGCGGCCCGCCGTCCGCGATGACGCCGCCACTGATCTTGAGCAGCGCGGCGGTCGTGGCGAAGGTCCAGCCCGAGGCGACGGCCAGCCATGCCGCGGGGACGGCGTCGGCGCGGACGGCGGACCGCACGAGGAGTGCCGCGGTCGCGGCCATCGAGAGCGCGGCCGCCAGCGCCGCCACGACGGGGTCGGGCGGACCCGAGCCGGGCACGACGGGGCACATGGCCAGGAACAGGGTCAGCGAGCCGAGGGTCACGACCGTCGCGCCCAGCTCGACCCGGCTCGGCACGGTGCGATCGAGCGCCGCCCGGACGACGAGGGCGAAGACCACGGTGCTGAGCATGAGCGGCTGGACGATCGCGAGCTCGCCCAGGCTCAGGGCGACGGCGTGCAGCATCCACGCGCAGAACCCGACGGCCGCGCCGGCGCACCACGCGGGGTGTTGCGCGAGCCGCAGCAGCAGCGTCGGGCCGGTCGCGGCGACGGAGCCGGCGGCCTGGTGCTGGACCGACGTCGACACCGCGAAGCCCATGGCCGAGACGAGGGCCAGCACGACGGGAAGGGCGGTGGATTCGGTCATGTCTTCGACGCTACGCATCGCGAGTCCCCACCACGATCGGGCCAACCCGCCTCTTCGGGGTGGGGTCAGCCCCACCGTCAGTGCGACTGCAGGTACGTGAGCACGGCGATGACGCGACGGTTGTCGTCAGCCGTCGGCAGCAGGCCGAGCTTCGCGAAGATGTGCCCGATGTGCTTGTCCACCGCCTTCTCGGTGACGAAGAGTGCGGCAGCGATCGCGGCGTTCGACCGCCCCTGCGCCATCTGGTCGAGCACCTCGCGCTCGCGGGCGGTCAGCTGGGTCACGGGGTCGTCGTGGCGCGTGGCGCGCATCAGGGCGCCGACGACCTCGGGGTCGATCACGGTGCCGCCGGCGGCGATCTGCCGCACGGTGTCCACGAACGCCGTGACGTCCATGACCCGGTCCTTCAGCAGGTACCCGACCCCACCGCGCCCGGCCGAGAGCAGTTCCCGGGCGTACACCTGCTCGACGTGCTGGCTCAGGACGACGACGGGCAGGCCCGGGTGCGCCTGCCGCAACGCCACCGCCGCCTCCAGCCCCTCGGTCGTGAAGCTCGGTGGCATCCGCACGTCGGTGAGCACGACGTCGATCGGGCGGTCGGCGGCCAGCTCCTGCTCGACGGCGGCGACGAGGGCCTCGGCGTCGCCGACCGCCGTCACCTCGACGTCGTGGGACGCGAAGATCCGGGTGAGGCCCTCGAGCAGCAGGGCGTTGTCCTCGGCTACGACAGCGCGCACGGCACCTCCACCCTGAGCCGGGTCGGTCCACCCGGAGGACTGTGGACGGTGAGCGTCCCGTCGAACGCGGCGAGCCGTCGTGCCACGCCCTCGATCCCGCTGCCGTCCTCCATGCGGGCCCCGCCGTGGCCGTCGTCGACGACGGTGATCGTGAGCCGTTCCGCGTCGTGCGCGAGGTCGACGAACGCGTGGCTCGCGCCGCTGTGCTTGACGATGTTCGCGAGCGCCTCGTTGACCGCGAACCAGGCGGCGGCCTCGAGCGGCTCCGGCACCTTGCCCGGCACGTGCGCGGTGACCGTGACCGGCAGCGCGACGTCCAGCGCGAGCGCCTCGACGGCTCCCACGAGGCCACGATCGGCAAGCACCGGAGGGCGGATGTCCCGGACGACCCCGCGCAGGTCGGCGAGCGCGCCGGCGGTGCTGCGGGAGGCCTCGTCGAGCAGGTCGCGAGCGGCCGCCGGATCGGTCTCGAGCAGTTCGCGGGCCAGCCCGAGGTTGATGCCCAGCGAGACCAGGCGGGCCTGCGGTCCGTCGTGCAGGTCGCGCTCGATGCGCCGGATCTCCGCCGCGGCGAGGTCGAGCGACGCCGCCCGCGTGCGGGTCACCTCGGCGACCCGGCGCTCGAGCTGGGAGGCCCGCGTCCCACCGAGGACCGCGGCCTCGGCGAGGTGTCGGGCGTGGTTCAGTCGGGGGGTGAGGAGCCACCACGCGGCGAGCGCGGCGACCAGGACGAGTCCCACTCCGAATCGCGCCCACGTCCCCGACCCGCCCACGGACAGGTCGACGAGCAGGTAGGCCATCGCGCCCGCGCCCACGAGCAGCGCGACGGGCACCGCCGCCATGAGCCAGCCGCCCGAGCCGGCGAAGCCCAGGTGCGCGAGGTTCCGCCAGCGGACGGGATCGGTCGCCCACACGCGCAGGCGCCGACCGAGCGGACCCGGTGCCGCGGCCGGCGGGGCGGGGATGTCGCGGTCGAGCAGCACCCCGAGCCGCCGTCGCCACGCCAGACCCCACCGATCGGTCACCGCGACGACCGGATCGATGAGCAGCAGTCCGATGCCGAGGGGCGTGAACGCGATGACGAGCAGGGACGCGGCGAACAGCGCCAGGGCGACCACGCCGATGGCGAGGCCGACCATGGCGTCGGCCGTGGCCCGCACCCGGAGCATGTCCATCAGCCTAGTGCGGGCCGCCGGACGGCGACCCGACTCGGCGATGGGTAGGCTCAGCGCATGACCAAGCCCACGGACGACCCCACGATCGGTCGACTCGTCGCGGACGTCACGCGTGACCTCTCGGCGATCGTCCAGCATGAGATCGCCCTGGCCAAGTCCGAGCTGCGGGTCAGCGTCCGGGCCGGCGGCCTCGGCGCGGGGCTGCTCGCGGCGGCGCTCGTCCTGGTCCTCCTGGCCGTCGTCCTGCTGCCCATCACGCTCGCGTACTTCCTCGTCATGGCCGGGCTCCACCCCGCGTGGGCGTTCCTGATCGTCATGATCTTCCTGCTGCTGGTCGCCGGAGTCGTCGGCTGGGTGGGGGTGACCCGGTTCAAGAAGGTCACCGTGCCGGAGAGGACGATCGAGAGCGCGCGGCAGCTGCCGACCGCGCTGAAGCCGGGCACCGGCCCGAGCTCGCGGGTCAGCCCGCCGAACGGGGCTCCGAACGGGACGCCAGGGCCCGGCCCGACAGGCCCAGCAGCACCATCACGCCACCGCTGACCGCGACCCACCGCAACGTCGTGTCGAGCGACGCGACCGCGCGGTCGACGAGCACGTCGCGCAGCGTGCGCTCGTAGGCTCCCGCCACCGCGTACTGGTCGAGGAATCGAGGCAGGCCCTGACGCCCGGCCAGCCACCAGAAGCCGGCGGCCAGCGCCACCGCGACCCCGAGCATCGCGAACGTCGTCGAGCGACGACGCGAGAACCCGAGCGCGAGCAGGGCGGCGATCACGGCGGTCCCGCCGGCGACGACGGCGATGCTGCCGGCCCGCGCGACGGTCTCCACGGCCTCGGTCGGGTCCTCGTCGCTCACGGTCACGAGGAGCTCGTCGGGCGCCGGCAGGTCGATCGGCAGCTTCGAGGAGATCTCGTCGAGGGCGACGCCGACGAGGGGAGCCACGTCGATCTCGACGGTCGTCGGGGTGGGCTCGCCGAAGAGGTCGGCGTGGGTGCGGCGCATGGTCTGGCTCCAGGCGGACTCCCAGCCGTCGGCCGCGGTCAACCGGACGATGGCCTGCGTCACGAGGTCCTGGACCCGGTCGCGCAGGAAGTCCGGGACGTTGCTCTGGTCGACGAACGCCTCACCGGCGAGGTCGGCCGCCGCCTGCTGGACCTCGGGGTCGGTGCCCATCTCGGAGGTCAGCGCGACGAAGCCGTCCTCACTCTGCAGGTTGGCCGCCGTCCACCCGGCGCCGATGGCCACGACCGTGGCCAGGGTCGTCACGAGCCACAGCAGCACGGTCATCGCGGTACGCATCACGCACATCCTCCCGTGGACACGGCGACGGTCGCGCGGGCCCCCTCGCGGGCCACCGGGAGGGCCTCCTCGGCGGTGACCGCGTAACCGGTCTCGGGGTCGGAGACGGACGCCGCGAAGACGACTCCGACGACGTCCCCCGACGTCGAGACGACGGGTCCGCCAGAGTTGCCGGAGCGGACGAGGCCACGCAGCGCGAAGACGTCGCGGTCGGCGCGTCCCTGGCCGTAGATGTCGGGGCCGCGCAGGTCGAGGCGTTGGCGGATCCGGGCGGCGCGGGCGTCGAACGGGCCGTTCTCGGGATAGCCGAGGATCGCCGCCGAGTCGCCCTTCTCCGCCGTCGCATCGAAGCGCAGCACCCTGGCGTCGAGCCCGGGTACCGCCAGGACCGCGAGGTCGAGCACCGGGTCGAAGGCGACCGGTCGCGCGTCGTACGTGCGGCCGCCGATCGTGACGGTCGGCTGGTCCACGCCGGCGACGACGTGCGCGTTCGTCATGATCCGCTCGGCGGCGACCACGAAGCCGGAGCCCTCGATCGTCCGGTGGCACTCGGCGTCGCCGAGGATCCGCGCCACGCTGCCGCGAGCCGACTTCACGGCGGGCAGGTTCAGCGTCGCGGCATCCGGTGGCGAGGTCGCCGTGATGACCTCCGTCTCGAAGGGATCGAGGTAGCGCGGGAAGACGTCGCCGGTGAGTGTGTCGGTGAACGAGCGCAGCGCGTCGCCCGCCCGCTGGGGCATGAGGGTGTCGACGCGGGCGAGCACGACCGAGTCGCGCACGGCCGAGCTCACGTACGGCAGGGTCGACGCGCTGACGGCGTACCCGATCGCCCAGGCCGCGGCCATCACGACCGCCGCGCCGAACGCCGCCCCGAGGACGGCGTCGACGGTCCGGCCCGCGCCGGACGGCACGCGCAGCCGGCGGCCCAGCAGGGAGCCCAGGAGGTTGCCGATCGCGGCGAGCGCGAAGACGATGACGATCGAGAGCACCGCGGTGTCGATCCCGCCCGTGCCCGAGCCGACGAGCGCGGGCACGAAGACGATGCCGGCGAGGAAGCCGAGCAGCAGCCCACCGGCGGAGAACAGGTTGGAGACGAAGCCGTGCACCCAGCCGGCATACGCGTAGACGGCGAGCAGCACCAGCAGGACGGCGTCGAGCCAGTTCACGAGCTCACTCCGGCAGGGGTCGGGTCCGCGAGGCGTCCCAGGGGCGGTCCCACCCGAGGCGCTCGAAGAGACGGGAGATGATGCCGGCCGTGAAGCCCCACAGGGGGACGTCGGTGCCGATGTCGAACGCCGGCCCGACCCACCCGGACGGATGGACGACGCTGAAGCGGCGCTCGGGATCGACCAGCAGGTCGAGCGGGAGGGACAGCACCTGCTCGACCTCGGCCGCGCTCACGGGCTCCAGCTCGTGGGGCGTGGGCCAGTAGCCGAGCACCGGGGTCACCGCGTGGTTGCTCGGCGGCAGCCACAGCGTGGGCAGCGTCCCGAACACGACCACCTCGTCGGGATCGAGACCGACCTCCTCGTGCGCCTCGCGCAGGGCGGTGTGGACGGCGTCGCGGTCGGTCGCGTCGGTGCGCCCGCCGGGGAAGGAGATCTGACGGGCGTGGCTGCGCAACGTGGCCGCGCGCTCGGTCAGCAGCAGCCGGCGACCGTCCGGGCCGTCGGAGAACAGCATGAGCACTGCGGCGGGCCGGGCGCCCTCGGGCGGGCTCGGGAACCGCGGCGCGAGGTGCTCGGCCTCGACGGAGTCGAGCAGGTCCGCGAGCGGCCGCAGCCACTTCGGCAGCTCCACGGTCGTCATGCGGGGCCCTGCGTCGTGACGAGCGCCTCGGCGACCTCGGGGTCGGTCGGACCGATGCCGAACGAGGGGCACCACTGCGACACCGGGCACGCGCCGCACGCGGGCCTCCGCGCGTGGCAGCGGCGACGGCCGTGCCAGATCAGGTGATGGCTCAGCATCGTCCAGTCGCGACGGGGGAAGAGCGCACCGACGGCGTGCTCGGTCTTCACCGGATCCTTCGCCGTGGCCTCGTCGACCCACTCGAACCGGCGCACGAGTCGCGCGAAGTGCGTGTCGACCGTGATGCCGGGGACGTCGAAGGCGTTCCCGAGCACGACGTTGGCCGTCTTGCGGCCCACGCCGGGCAGCGAGACCAGGTCGGCCAGGCGTCCGGGCACCTGCCCGTCGTACCGCTCGACGAGCGCCGCGGAGAGCCGCTGGATGCTGTCGGTCTTGGCGCGGAAGAATCCCGTCGGCCGGATGATCTCCTCGACCTCGGTCCGATCGGCTCCCGCGAGCGCGGCGGCATCGGGGAACGCGGCGAACAGCACGGGCGTGACCGCGTTGACGCGACGGTCGGTGGTCTGCGCCGAGAGCACCGTCGCGACGAGCAGCTGGAACGGGTCGGCGAAGTCGAGCTCGCACCCCGCCTCGGGGTACGTCTGTGCCAGCACCCGGTCGATCCGGCGCGCACGACGCACGAGCGACGTCGCGGGTCGCGCGGTCGCGGGGGTCGATTCGGCGGGCACGCTCAAACCGTATCCCGCGACTTCAACGGCGAAGCCGCGACTAGCGACGTGATATTCGGCGTCGATGTGGGAAACTACACACGTGACCGACGACGTGCTGCGCCAAGCCCCTCTCTTCAACGGCCTCGACGACGACGCCTCCGCCGCCCTCGAGTCGTCCATGTCCGCCGTGAGCCTGCGCCGCGGCGAGATCCTCTTCGACGAGGGCGACGACGGCGATCAGCTGTACGTCGTGATCGAGGGCAAGATCAAGCTCGGCCGCCGCTCGGTCGACGGACGCGAGAACCTCATCGCGATCCTCGGCCCCGGCCAGATGTTCGGCGAGCTGTCGTTCTTCGACCCGGGCCCGCGCTCGGCCACCGCCACCGCCGTCACCGACACCGAGCTGCGCAGCCTCGGCCACAGCGCGCTCAACCCCGTCCTGCAGTCGCACCCCGACGTCGCCTACGCCCTGCTCAACCAGCTGGCCGGCCGGCTGCGCCGCACGAACGAGGTCGTCGGCGACCTCGTGTTCTCCGACGTCCCGGGCCGCGTCTCCAAGGCGCTGCTCGACCTCGCGGGTCGCTTCGGTCGCCAGGCCGACGACGGCATCCACGTCAACCACGACCTCACGCAGGAGGAGCTGGCCCAGCTGGTCGGCGCCTCGCGCGAGACGGTCAACAAGGCCCTCGCCGACTTCGCCTCGCGCGGCTGGCTCCGCCTCGAGCCCCGCTCGGTCATCATCCTCGACCTCGAGCGCCTCAAGCGCCGCTCGCGGTGACGGACGGTTTACCACGGTCCCTCGGTTGCTTCGCTCCGCCCTCGGTGAGCTCACCGAGGGCGGAGTCGTTTTGCCGCGGGCAGACGTGAGCGGAGATCGGTTTACCACGGGACCGTGGTAAACCGTCAGGCCTCGCGCAGGTAGTCCAACTGCGCCCGCACCGAGAGCTCGGCCGCGTCCCACAGGATCGGGTCGACGTCGGCGTAGACGCGTTCGACCACGTCGCGAGCGGTGTCGGCTCCCTGGGCGACGGCACCGCGGACCTGCTCCAGGCGCTCCTCGCGGTGGGTCAGGTAGAAGTCCAGGTGGCCCGCGGGATCGGTCACGACGGGCCCGTGCCCGGGCAGGATCGTCGACACGCGGCCGTCGGTCACGAGTTGGCGGAAGGCGCGGATCGACTCGAGGTACGGACCGAGGGCTCCGTCCGGATGGGCCACGACGGTCGTGCCGCGACCCAGGACCATGTCACCGCTGAGCAGTGCCGAGTCCTGCGGCAGCACGAAGGCGACCGAGTCGCGCGTGTGGCCGGGCGCCGCGAGCACCTCGAGCACCAGCCCGTCGACCTCGATCGTCTCGCCGTCGGTCAGCGGATCGGCCCCGCGGCTGTACTCCGCTGCGATCGCGCGTGTGGGCGCGCCGGTGGCCGCCACGATCGACTCGAGGGCGTCGGTGTGGTCCCAGTGGTGGTGCGTGAACAGCACGAGCGCGATCTCGCCTGCGGCCGCGACGACCGCGTCGACGTGCTCGGCCAGGTCGGGGCCGGGATCGACGACCACCGACCGCGCGGCACCCGGCTCACGCAGGATCCACGTGTTCGTGCCGTCGAGCGTCATGATCCCCGGGTTGTCCGCCAGGACGAAGGAGGCCCGATCGGTGACGGGGGTGGGTGCGCCGCTCATGTGTCCTCCGGTCGGTCGACGTCGAGCCACCACTGGCCGTCCTGCTGCACGGGGCGCGGCTCGATCGGGACGATCCGTCGCTGCTCCGAGGCCGCCAGCACGCCGGTCGCCGAGAGCGGGGCCAGCTCGCGGCACGTGACGGCGGTCGGCGGCAGCATCGCCGCCTTGCCGGCGTCGACGAGGGCGAGCACGTGCGACAGCGGCGCCCACAGCGACTGGTCGGCCTCGGTGCTGACCGAGGCGATGCGCTGGCCCGCGGGCAGGGTGGCGACGAAGAAGCGGGTGTCGTAGCGGCGCGGCTCGAACGCGGGCGTGATCCAGTGCGCCCACGCGCCGAGCAGGTCGGCCCGCAGCACCAACTGGCGCTCGGCCAGGAACGCGGCGAACGAGAGCTCCTTCGCCTCGAGAGCGCCGCGCGCGTCGTCGAGGTGGGTGGTGTCGGCCAGGACGGTGTGCTCGTCGCTGCCGGCGAGCAGCACGCCGGTCTCCTCGAACGTTTCGCGCACCGCCGCGACGACGAGCCGGTGGGCGACGTCCGGCGGGCACGAGAAGCGCTCGGCCCAGGCCTCGGGGGGCGGGCCGACCCAGTCGACGGGAGCGCCGTCGTCGGCCTGCACGCCACCGCCGGGAAAGACGTACATGCCCGGGGCGAACGCCATACCGGTGTGGCGACGCATGAGGAAGGCCTCGAGGCCGTCGTCGCCGTCGCGCACGACGGCGATCGTGGCCGCGTCCTTCGCGGGGACGGCCGTCGTCGGGTCGAACCCGGCGAGCCGGTCCCGCAGCATCGCGGGAACGGGAACCAGCACGTCAGGCCACTTCGACGACGGCGTCGATCTCGACCGGGGTGTCGAGCGGCAGCACCGCGACGCCGACGGCGCTGCGCGCATGCGCACCGGCCTCGCCGAACGCGGCGCCGAACAGCTCGCTCGCGCCGTTGGCGACGCCCGGCTGTCCCGTGAAGTCGGGGGCGCTCGCGACGAAGACGCCCAGCTTGACGACCCGCACGACGGAGTCGAGGTCGACGACCGAGCCGATCGCGGCGATGACGTTCAGGGCGGCGAGGCGCGCGTACTTCTGTGCGTCCTCGGGGCTGACCTCGGCGCCCACCTTGCCCGTCGCCGGCAGCACGCCGTCGACGAAGGGCAGCTGGCCCGACGTGTACACGTACTGCCCGCTGCGCACCGCCGGGACGTAGGCCGCGACGGGCGCGGCGACGTCGGGGACGGTCAGGCCGAGCGCGGCGAGGCGGTCGACGACGGCGCCCATGTCAGGACACCGGGCGCTTGAAGTAGGCGACGAGGTTCTCCGGGTTCATGCCGGGGACGATCTGCACGAGCTCCCAGCCGTCGGATCCGAAGTTGTCGAGGATCTGCTTCGTCGCGTGGACGAGCACGGGCGCCGTCATGTATTCCCACTTGGTCATGGCCCGACTGTATCCCGCCACCCGACGGACATCCCCGGGCGTCGGTAGGCTCGAACTCGTGGCGAACTCGACCCCCTTGCACGTCGTGACGGGCAAGGGCGGAACCGGCAAGACCACGGTCGCGGCCGCGCTCGCCCTCGCGTTGGCGGACCGGGGCCGCACCGTCCTGCTGTGCGAGGTCGAGGGCCGCCAGGGCATCGCGCAGCTCTTCGACGTGCCGCCGCTGCCCTACGAGGAGCGTCTCGTCGCGACGAGCGACACCGGCGGCCATGTGCGCGCCCTCGCGATCGACGCCGAGGCGGCGCTGCTGGAGTACCTGCAGATGTACTACCGGCTGGGTCGTGCGGGTCGGGCGCTCGACCGGTTCGGCGTCATCGACTTCGCGACGACGATCGCGCCGGGCGTGCGCGACGTCCTGCTGACCGGCAAGGTCTACGAGGCCGCCAAGCGGCGCCGCGGCGACAAGTCGTCCGAGTTCGTCTACGACGCGGTCGTGGTCGACGCCCCGCCGACCGGGCGGATCACGCGCTTCCTCGGGGTCAACGACGACGTCGCGGGACTCGCGAAGGTCGGCCCGATCAAGTCGCAGTCCGAGTCGATCATGTCGATGCTGCGCGGGCCGCAGACGGCGGTGCACCTCGTGACGGTGCTGGAGGAGATGCCGGTGCAGGAGACCCTCGACGGGATCGCCGACCTCACGAAGGCCGGTCTTCCGGTCGGGCACGTCGTCGTCAACCTCGTCCGGCCGAACCTGCTCTCGCCCGACACGGCCGAGGCGCTCGAGGCGGGCCGGCTCGACGTCCGGGCAGTCGCCCCCGTCCTCACGGCGGCAGGGCTGCCGCGCGACGCCGCGGCGACCCTCGTGGACGACGGGTTCGGACACCTCGAGCGTCAGCGGCTGCAGACCGCGCAGCAGGAGATCGTCGACGAGGCCGGCCGGCCGCACGTCGAGCTGCCGCTGTTCACCGACGGGATCGACCTCGGCGCGCTGCAGGAGCTGGCCACGCGTCTCGCCCCGCTCCTGGAGGACGCCCGGTGACCCGGCCGCCCACGACGACGGCGCGGGAGCGCCGACCGCGCACCGAGCGACGCTTCTCGACGGCGGACGATCCCGCTCCGATCGACGTGGACGCGCTGCTCGCCGAGCCGGCGACGAGGATCATCGTGTGCTGCGGCTCCGGAGGGGTCGGCAAGACGACGACGGCGGCCGCGATGGCGCTGCGGGCCGCCGAGCAGGGTCGCACCGTGTGCGTCCTGACGATCGATCCGGCCCGCCGGCTCGCGCAGTCGATGGGCCTGGTCGAGCTGGACAACACGCCCCGGCCCGTCGCGGGGGTCGACCAGTCGGCGGGCGGTTCGCTCGACGCGATGATGCTCGACATGAAGACGACCTTCGACGAGGTCGTCGAGGCGCACGCGTCGCCGCAGAAGGCCGCCGAGATCCTGGCCAACCCGTTCTACGTCGCGCTGTCGAGCTCGTTCGCCGGCACGCAGGAGTACATGGCGATGGAGAAGCTCGGCCAGCTGCACGCCGAGGGCCGCTGGGACCTCATCGTGGTGGACACGCCGCCGTCGCGGTCCGCATTGGACTTCCTCGACGCCCCCGAGCGGCTCTCGTCGCTGCTGGACGGGCGATTCATCAAGCTGCTGCTGGCCCCGGCGCGGGGACCGGCGCGACTCCTGACGGCCGGCTTCGGTCTGGTCACGAGCGCGCTCAACAAGGTGCTCGGCACGCAGGTGCTCACCGACATGCAGACGTTCGTCGCGGCGTTCGACACGCTCTTCGGCGGCTTCCGGCAGCGCGCCGAGGCGACGTTCTCGCTGCTGCAGGCCGAGGGCACGGCGTTCTTCGTGGTCGCCGCCCCGGAGTCGGCGGCGATGCGTGAGGCCGCGTACTTCGTCGAGCGGCTCGCCGCCGACGACATGCCGCTGGCCGGTCTCGTCGTGAACCGCGTCCACGACGAGAACGCGGCGGGGGTCAGCGCGGCGGACGCCGAGTCGACGTCACCGCGGCTGAGTGGGGGGAAGGCGGCGGAGCGGCGCACCGCCGAGCTGCTCGACGTCCACGCCGAGCGGATGCGGCTCGCCGAACGCGAGAACCGGCTGCGTCAGCGGTTCAGTGCCGCGCACAGGAACGTCGAGGTCGTCCCCGTGCCCGCACTGGACACGGACGTGCACGACCTCGACGGTCTGCGCAGGATCGGGGAGTACCTCAGCTCGCCTGGACGAGCACTTCGCGCCACGTCCTGACGTTCGGCTTGCGGCGCAGCAGCGCACGGCGCTCACGCTCGGTCATACCGCCCCAGACGCCCCACTCGATCTTGTTGTCGAGTGCTTCGGCGAGGCATTCAGCGCGCACCGGGCAGCCGTTGCAGACCATCTTGGCGCGGTTCTGCTCGGCACCCTTGACGAAGAGATCGTCGGACTTGCCGAGGCAGGAAGCCTCCTGAGACCAGTTTTCGTTCCACATGGCAGACCCTTCCCGAGAGACTCCGATCCCCGTGACCGGAAGAAAAATTCTGCTGTGCCATGAGCGTATGCAGCCCGGGCGCAAACGGACAGAGTCCTCCGGGTAGTTGAGGCATAGTTCCAAGTAGTCACTTCCTGCCCTCTGTTCCCGGTGTTGTCCACCGATCGGGGGACACCGCGGGCGGCTGCCACGGGCACCGCCGAGGACGGCGCGCACCGAGCGCGCGATGCGAGGTCGCCTTGCCGAACTCCCGTATCCTCGGCCCATGGTGTGGCAGGATCTCGGCGACTCGATCAAGAAGGTGGCCGAAAGCGAACCGCGGCCGACGTCCAAACTGGGGGCGATCGGTTCGATCGCGTGGCTCTCGGTGCTGGCCGGCGTGATCGTCGCCGCGGTGTTCGTGCCCGGGACGGCGTTCCTGGCCTCCACCACCAAGACTGCGAGCAAGGACATCATCGACCTGCCGCTCGCACTGCAGGACCTGCCCAATCCGCAGACCACGCGCGTGCTCGCGTCGAACGGCCAGCGGATCGCGTACTTCTACCAGGAGAACCGGCAGGACATCCCGCTGGAGAAGATCGCCCCCATCATGCAGACGGCGATCGTCTCGATCGAGGACTACCGGTTCTACGAGCACGGCGCGCTCGACCTCAAGGGCACGCTGCGCGCCCTCATGAACAACGCGTCCGACGGCAACACCCAGGGTGGCTCGTCGATCACGCAGCAGCTCGTCAAGCTGACCCTCGTCCAGCAGGCCACCTCCAAGGAGCAGCAGGCCGCCGCGACCGAGGTCTCCACGGCCCGCAAGATCCGTGAGCTCAAGCTCGCGATCAACTACGAGAAGAAGTACTCCAAGGACGAGATCCTCGAGCACTACCTCAACATCGCGTACTTCGGCGACGGCGCCTACGGCATCAACGCGGCGGCGTACCACTACTTCTCGGTGAGCCCCGACAAGCTCTCGGCCGCGCAGGCCGCCACGCTGGCGGGACTCGTGCAGAACCCCGAGCAGTACAACCCGCGGATCTACCCCGAGCGCGCGCTGCAGCGCCGCAACATCGTGCTGGGCGTCATGGGCCGGCTCGGCAAGATCCCGCCCGCCGACGCCGAGAAGCTCGCCGCGACCCCCATCGGCCTGAAGGTCACGTCGTTCCCGAACGGCTGCGTCGACTCCAGTGCCGCGTTCTCGTGCGACTACATCCGTCGATTCCTGCTGCAGGAGCCGGCCCTCGGCGAGACCGTCAAGGAGCGTCAGGCGCTGCTCGAGCGTGGCGGTCTGACGATCAAGTCCAACATCGACCTGTCGATGCAGAAGGCGGTCAACAAGGCTGTCACGAAGTACGTCGGCTCGACCGACAAGGCGATCGGCGCGATGGCGCTCGTGGAGCCCGGCACCGGCAAGGTGCGCGCGATCGGCCAGTCGCGGTCGATGGGCAAGAAGAAGGGCGAGTCGTACATCAACTACGTCGTGCCCAAGAAGTACGGCGACTCGAACGGCTTCCAGGCCGGCTCGACGTTCAAGATGTTCACGACCGCGGCGGCCCTCAAGGAGGGCATCTCGGCGGGCAAGTCCTACAACTCGCCCCAGACGATGACGATGCCCTCGGGCACGTACTTCGACTGCGAGGGCGGCGGCACCGGGTCGTGGAACATCAAGAACTCCACGGGTCAGGGCGGCTTCAACATGGTCACCGGCCTGCGCAAGTCGGTCAACACCTACTTCGCCCAGCTCGAGCGTGACGCGGGCCTGTGCGAGGCGGTCGAGGCGGCCGAGTCGATGGGCATTAACGTGCCGTTCAAGAACGAGGACGGCTCGGCCCGTGACGACAACGCCGTCACCCCGTCGTTCACGCTCGGCACGATGGACGTCAGCCCGCTCGACATGGCGGCCGCCTACGCGACCCCCGCCTCCGGCGGCCAGTACTGCGCGCCCGCGCCCGTCGCGGAGATCATCGACCGCAGCGGCAAGACGATCAAGAAGTACAAGACCGACTGCAAGCGGGTCATGAGCAAGGAGACCGCCGCGACGATCAACGCGATCCTGACCGGTCTGCAGCAGCCGGGCGGCTTCGGCTACAGCAACGGCACCGGACTGGACATCCCGTCGGCCGCCAAGACCGGTACGACCAACGACGCGAAGGCCGTCTGGTACGTCGGCTACACGCCCGAGATCGCGGCGGCGTCGATGATCGCGGGCATCAACTCCAAGGGCCAGCCCAGCGGCCTGGTCGGCACGACGCTGCGCGGCCTGCCGGTCAGCTTCGCCCAGGCCGGCGGCTCGTCGCTGGCCGGACCGCAGTGGAAGGCGGCGATGGGCAAGATCCAGGAGGATCTGACGCCCGCGAAGTTCGACGCGGCGAGCCTGCCGACGTACAACCCGAAGAAGGAGTCCAAGAAGAAGAAGGACGACGACTGACGTCGTCCCGGGCGGGTCTCACGCGCCGAGCTGGCGCCTGACCTCGGCGGCGACGGCCGCTCCGTCCGCACGGCCCTTCGTGCGACCGGTGACGATCCCCATGACCTTGCCCATGGCCTTCATGCCCTCGCCGGCGGCACCCGTCTGCTCGATCGCGTCGGAGATGATCGCCGCGACCTCCTCGTCGGAGAGCGCTGCCGGCAGGTAGTCCGCGAGGATCGCGGCCTCCGCGCGCTCCTTGTCCGCCAGTTCGGGACGGTTGCCCTCGTCGAAGGCCGTCGCGGCCTCGCGCCGCTTCTTGGCCTCGCTCGTGAGCACCCCGAGGACGTCCTCGTCGGACAGCTCCTTGGCCTCCTTGCCGGCGACCTCGGCCGTCGTGATCGCGGCCAGGGCCATGCGGATCACGGAGGTGCGCAGGCTGTCGCGAGCCTTGAGCGCGGTGTTGAGGTCGTCGCGGAGCCGATCCTTCAGTGCGGACATGGCACCTACCCTAGTCTCGTGAAGCCTCTCCACCTCGCCGCCGGCGTCGCCGGCGCAGCCGCGACCGCGCTGGCGTACGCGCGGTGGGAGGCCGAGTGGTTCACGGTCCGCCACGTCACGGTTCCGGTGCTGCCGGCGGGGCACGAGTCGATCCGGGTGCTGCACCTGTCGGACATCCATCTCGTACCCGATCAGCGCCGCAAGCGCGCGTGGCTCGCCTCGCTGGCCGACCTCGCCCCCGACCTCGTGGTCGACACGGGGGACAACCTCGCGCACCACGACGCGGTCGGCCCGCTCGCGGCGAGCCTGGGACCGCTGCTGGACACGCCGGGCGTGTTCGTGTTCGGCTCGAACGACTACTTCTCGCCGCGCCCCAAGAGTCCGACCGCGTACCTGCGCGGCGGCACGGGCGTCGACACCGGCGGTGGTTGGCAACGCGAGCGGGACCTGCCGTACGAGCAGCTGCGCAAGGTCATGGGTGACAGCTGGCTCGACCTGAACAACGCCCGCGGTGAGCTGACGGTCAAGGGCACGAGGATCGCGTTCACGGGGGTCGACGACCCGCACCTGCGCTACGACGTGCTGGACGCCGAGCCCGCGGACGCGACCGCGGACCTGCGTGTGGGTGTCGCCCACGCCCCGTACCTGCGGGTCCTGGACGCGTTCAACGCCGCCGGTGACGAGCTGATCCTGGCCGGGCACACCCACGGCGGCCAGTTGCAGGTTCCCGGCTTCGGGGCGCTCGTGACCAACTGCGACCTCGACCGACGGCGCGCGAACGGCCTGCACACGCATCGGACCGCAGGCCACCCGTCGTCGTGGCTGCACGTCTCGGCGGGCTGTGGCACCTCTCCGTACACGCCGTTCCGGTTCAGCTGCCGACCCGAGGCGACAGTCCTCACGCTGACCGGGTAGACTCTCGGAGGTTGGATCCCAGATCCACGCGGGGTGTGGCGCAGCTTGGTAGCGCGCATCGTTCGGGACGATGAGGCCGCAGGTTCAAATCCTGTCACCCCGACCAGAGGATGTCCTCGGACATCGATGAGGGCCGAATCCGGTGGTGCCGGGTTCGGCCCTCTTCGTCGTTCATGGCCGGCCCGCGGCCGCTACTTCCCAGTAGAAACATGAGCCACATCTGTCACGCCTCAGGCGTAGATTCGCGTCACCTCCGTCACATTTCCCGGATTTTCAGGCGAAATGCCCACATGTAACTCCGAGTTAGTTCATGATGGCGGGCAAGCCGGACCATTTCGGCTCAGGGGTAGGGGGACTTCGGGTGTCGCCGGGTGGGCGGCACGTCGAGAGGAGTGGCATCGTGGAACCCTTCTACCGCTTGATCCTGCGGCGCTCGGAATGCGTCGGAGTCGTGGGTGGCACGGCCGCCAACGTCGAGGTCATCGCCGAGATCCCCGGCGACATCGCCGCCGCCGACCGGGTCGCCGCCGCGGTTCCCTCCCACGCTGACAGCCTCGACACGTGGTTCGACGCCCTGGAGGCCGCGTTGCCGATGACCTACCGGCTCGGCGACATCGTGCCGCTGCGCGAGATCACGACCGAGGCCATCACGGGCCCGTCGAGGATCCCGGCCGCGCGCGCGGCGGAGCACTTCCTGAGTGAGACGCTCTCGACGAGGCTCGCCACGTCGCGCATGGTCGCGGCGGCCACGATCGAGTGCACCGACGAGTTCACCCCGCTCGGTGTCCTGCGCCAGTGGTACCTGCTGCTCGAGGACTGGCAGGGCACGACCGTCGTCGCCGCCGGCGACCGTCGGGCCTTCGACCTCGTCGGACGGGCCGCGTCGGCGGGCCTCGGCGCCGCGATCGAGGCGGCCGTGCCGCGGCACGCGACCAATCTCGAGCACTGGATCACCGAGCTCGTGCGAGCCCTCCCGCACGGCGTCTGGCTGCGCGCGTTCGGTGACGCCACGTCGCTCACGGAGTTCGCGCTGGAGAACCCCGACGAGGTGCTGCGCGCGACGCTGGCGCGCTTCGGCGCTCCGTCGACGAGCCACCCCTACGCGTTCGAGGTCGCCGCGGCCTTCGCGCGGGATCACTCGGTCCCCCGCGAGCCCGTCGCCGTCTGACGCCGCCCTAGACTGCGGCCATGGCCGCTGACGTCCTCTGGGAGCCGCCGCGCGCGGGTGACACCGCGATCGAGCGCTTCGCCGGATGGGTCCACGCGACCCGTGGGCTCGAGGTGTCGGACTACGAGCGGCTCTGGCAGTGGTCCGTCGACGACGTGGCCGGTTTCTGGGGTGCGTGGTTCGAGTATCTCGACCTGCCGCACGACGGCTCGCCCGAGCCGGTCCTGCCGGACGCGTCGATGCCCGGTGCGGTGTGGTTCCCCGAGCTGCGGCTGAACTACGCCGAGGCGATGCTGCGGATGCCCGGACGCGCGGACGACGACGTCGTCGTGATCGGCCGGTCGCAGAGTCGCGACGAGGTCGCGCTGACCGCGGCAGAGCTGCGCGACCTGGTCGCCCGGGCACGGCGCGGCCTGCAGGACCTCGGCGTCGGCGCGGGGGACCGGGTCGCCGCCTACGCCCCCAACGTCCCCGAGACGCTCGTGCTCCTGCTCGCCGCCGCGAGCCTCGGCGCCGTCTTCTCCTCGTGCGCCCCCGAGTTCGGCACCCAGAGCGTGATCGACCGCTGGCAGCAGACCCGGCCGAAGGTCCTGCTCGCGGTCGACGGCTACCGCTACGGCGACAAGCCGATCGACCGTCGCGACCAGGTCGCGCAGATCCGCGCGGAGCTGCCCAGCCTCGAGGCGGTCGTGTGGCTGCCGTACCTCGACCCGGAGCAGCCGGTCGCCGACACGATCACGTGGGCGGACTTCACGTCCCGTCCCGGACCGCTCGAGTTCGACCGCGTCCCGTTCGACACGCCGCTGTACGTCCTGTTCTCGTCCGGCACGACGGGCCTGCCCAAGCCGATCGTCCACGGACACGGGGGCATCACGATCGAGCACCTGAAGGCGCTCAGCCTGCAGAGCGACCTGGGACCCACGGACCGGTTCTTCTGGTTCTCCACGACCGGCTGGATGATGTGGAACTACCTCGTCTCGGGCATCGGCGTGGGTGCCACGATCGTCATGTTCGACGGCAACCCCGCAGCCCCCGACCTCGGCGCGCTGTGGCGCCTCGCGGGTGAGCTCGAGGTCACCTACTTCGGCACCAGTGCACCCTTCCTGCTGCAGTGCCGCAAGGAGGAGTTGCATCCCGCCCGCGAGGCGGACCTGTCGGCGCTGAGGGGGATCGGCTCGACCGGAGCGCCGCTCCCGGAGGCGGGCTTCCGCTGGGTGTACGACGAGTTCGACCCGTCCGTGCAGCTCGGATCGGTGTCCGGCGGCACCGACACGTGCGCGGCCTTCGTCGCCTCCGCGCCCACGGTGCCCGTGTACGCGGGCGAGATCTCGTGCCGCGCCCTGGGCGCGGACGTCGACGCGTTCGACGCCTCGGGACAGCCCGTGCGCGATGAGCTCGGCGAGCTCGTCATCAAGCAGCCGATGCCGTCGATGCCGGTCGGGTTCTGGGGCGACGACGACGGCTCGCGCTACCGGGCGGCCTACTTCGAGGACTTCCCGGGCGTGTGGCGGCACGGCGACTGGATCACGATCACCGCCTACGGCTCGTGCACGATCACCGGCCGCAGCGACGCCACGCTCAACCGCGGTGGCGTGCGGCTCGGCACGTCGGAGTTCTACGCCGTGGTCGAGGCCCTGCCCGAGGTCGCCGACAGCATCGTCGTGCACCTCGAGGACTCCGAGGGCGGAGCCGGACGGCTGCTCCTGTTCGTCGCGCTGACCGACGGGCACGTCCTCGACGACGCGCTCACGCGCAAGATCGCCGGCGAGCTGCGGTCCAAGCTCTCGCCGCGACACGTGCCCGACGAGGTGCACCAGGTGCGCGCGATGCCCCGCACTCTCTCGGGCAAGAAGCTCGAGGTGCCGGTCAAGAAGATCCTGCGGGGCACGCCCGTCGACGAGGCCGCCGCCAAGGGCGCCCTGCAGAACCCCGAAGTCCTCGACGACTTCGTGGGCTTCGCCGGCCCCTGAACGAGATTTGCTCCATTTCTCACCTCAGACGGAGCCGTCTGGGTGAGAAATGGAGCAAATCTCGGGGCGGGGGTCAGACGAGCAGTTCGGCGATCTGGATCGTGTTGAGCGCGGCGCCCTTGCGCAGGTTGTCGCCGGTCACGAACAGCACGAGACCCTTGTTGCCCTCGACGGACTGGTCCTGGCGGATCCGGCCGACGAAGGACGGGTCCTGGCCGGCCGCGTCGAGCGGGTTCGGCACGTCCGCCAGCTGCACGCCGGCGGCCTTCGAGAGGATCTCGGTGGCCTGCTCGGGCGTGATGTCGTTCGCGAACTCCGCGTGGATCGACAGCGAGTGGCCCGTGAAGACCGGCACCCGCACGCACGTGCCCGCGACCCGCAGGTCGGGCAGGCCGAGGATCTTGCGGGACTCGTGGCGCAGCTTCTGCTCCTCGTCGGTCTCGTTCGAGCCGTCGTCGACGATCGAGCCCGCGAGGGCCACGACGTTGAACGCGATCGGCTTGACGTACTTGACCGGCTCGGGGAACGCGACCGCGTGGCCGTCGTGGGTCAGCGCGTCGGCCTTCTCCACGGTGGCGAGGGCCTGACCGTGCAGCTCCTCGACGCCGGCGAGCCCGGAGCCCGAGACCGCCTGGTAGCTGGACACCGTGAGACGGACGAGGCCCGCCGCGTCGTGCAACGGCTTGAGGACCGGCATCGCGGCCATCGTGGTGCAGTTCGGGTTGGCGATGATGCCGCGACCGGCGGGGCCGTCGCCGGCCGGGATGTGGTCGGGGTTGACCTCGCTGACGACGAGGGGGATCGACGGATCCTTGCGCCATGCCGACGAGTTGTCGATGACGGTGACGCCGGCCTCGGCGAAGCGCGGTGCCTGCACCTTGCTCATCGTGGCGCCGGCGCTGAACAGTGCGATGTCCAGTCCGGAGGGGTCGGCGGTCGAGGCGTCCTCGATGACGATCTCCTCACCCCGGTAGGGCAGGGTCTTGCCGGCCGAACGGCTGGACGCGAAGAAGCGCACCTCGCTGGCCGGGAAGTCCCGGTCCTCGAGCAGCTGACGCATGACGGCGCCGACCTGGCCGGTCGCGCCGACGACTCCGATGGCGGTCATCGTCCGGTACCTCCGTACACGACGGCCTCGGTGTCCTCGGTGCCCAGGCCGAAGGCCGCGTGGGCGGCGTTGACGGCCGCGTCGACCTGGCCCTCGGCGACGACGACCGAGATCCGGATCTCGGAGGTCGAGATCATCTCGATGTTGACGCCCGCGGCGGCGAGCGCCTCGAAGAACGTCGCGGTGATGCCCGGCTGCGAGCGCATGCCCGCGCCGACGATTGAGACCTTGCCGACGCTGTCGTCGTACTGGAGGCGCTCGAAGCCGATCTCGTCCTTGAGCCGGGCGAGTGCGGTCATCGCGGTCTGCCCGTCGGCGCGCGGCAGCGTGAACGAGATGTCGGTCAGCGCCGTGGCGGCGGCCGACACGTTCTGCACGATCATGTCGATGTTGATGCGGGCCTCGCCGAGCGCGCGCAGGATCGCGGCCGCGTAGCCGACCTTGTCGGGCACCCCGACGACCGTGATCTTGGCCTCGCTGCGGTCGTGCGCGACCCCGGAGATGATGGCGTCTTCCATCGACATCGTCTGGCCCTCTTCCGTGTACTTCGAAACGTCTTCGGCTGCCACGACCCACGTGCCGGTCTTCTCGCTGAACGAGGAGCGCACGTGGATGGGCATGGAGTTGCGGCGCGCGTACTCGACGCAGCGCAGGTGCAGGATCTTCGCGCCGTTGGCGGCCATCTCGAGCGTCTCCTCGTAGGAGATCGCCGGGATGCGGCTGGCCGTGGGCACGATGCGCGGATCGGCGGTGAAGATGCCGTCGACGTCGGTGTAGATCTCGCACACGTCGGCCTTGAGCGCCGCGGCGAGCGCGACGGCCGTCGTGTCCGAGCCGCCACGACCGAGCGTCGTGATGTCCTTCGTCGTCTGCGAGACGCCCTGGAACCCGGCGACGATCGCGATCGCGCCCTCGCCGAGGGCGGACTGCAGGCGGCCGGGCGTGACGTCGATGATCTTCGCCTTGCCGTGCACGTCGTCGGTGATGACGCCGGCCTGCGAGCCCGTGAAGCTGCGCGCCTCCTGGCCGAGCGTCTCGATCGCCATCGCGAGCAGCGCCATCGAGATGCGCTCACCGGCGGTGAGCAGCATGTCGAGCTCGCGGCCCGGCGGCAGGGGGGAGACCTGGTTGGCCAGGTCGATCAGCTCATCGGTCGTGTCGCCCATCGCCGAGACCACGACGACGACGTCGTGACCCGACTTCTTGGTCGCCACGATGCGCTGGGCGACTCGCTTGATGCTGGTGGCGTCGGCCACCGACGAGCCGCCGTACTTCTGCACGACGATGCCCATGGGGGAATCCTTGCTGTGGTGTTTGCCTGCGAACGCAGTCGGACCGGCGCCACGCTGCGCCCGGACAAGTCTACGGGACCACCGCGGGTGGCTCGGGCGGCGTCCGGCAGGGGAATCCGAAACGTCAGCCGACGGCCGTGCGGCCCTCGAAGGCGCGGCCGAGGGTGACCTCGTCGGCGTACTCGAGGTCGCCGCCAACGGGCAGGCCGCTGGCGAGCTTGCTGACCTTGATGCCGAGCGTGCCGAGCATGCGGATGAGGTACGTCGCGGTGGCCTCGCCCTCGAGGTTCGGGTCGGTCGCGATGATGACCTCGGTGACGGTGTCGTCCTGCAGGCGACCCAGCAGCTCCTTGATCCGCAGCTGGTCCGGGCCGATGCCCGCGATCGGGCTGATCGCGCCGCCGAGCACGTGATAGCGGCCGCGGAACTCGCGGGTGCGCTCGATCGCGATGACGTCCTTGCTCTCCTCGACGACGCACAGCACCGAGGGGTCGCGACGCGGGTCGGCGCAGATCCGGCACTGCGTGTCGACCGTGACGTTGCCGCACGTCGCGCAGAAGTGCACCTTCGTCTTCGCGTCGACGAGGGTCTGCGCGAAGCGCTTCACGTCCTCGGGATCGGCGTCCAGCAGGAAGAACGCGATCCGCTGGGCGCTCTTCGGACCGATGCCCGGCAGTCGACCGAGCTCGTCGATGAGGTCCTGGATCACGCTTTCGTACACGCGTCCCAGCCTAGTCAGTGGGCGAGCATCTTGAGCCCGGCGACGCACCCGACGAGGCCGGCGATGAGCAGGATCTTGGCGATCGAGACCGATTCGGTGCCGGTGGCCATGGCCCAGCCGACGGTGCAGACCGCGCCGACGCCGACCCAGACCGCGTAGGCGGTGCCGATCGGCAGGTCGCGCATGGCCCAGCCGAGTCCGGCCATGCTGATCACGAGCGCGCCGCCGAACACGAGGGAGGGAGTGAGCCGGCTGAGGCCGTCGCTGCGGCCGAGCGCGGTGGCCCAGACGGCTTCGAACAGGCCCGAGACGATGAGGACGATCCACGACATGACGTTTCCTTCGTGGTCGTCTTGTCGCGTGCCGGGTACGACTCCACTCGTCCGGTGGCCGGGGATCCCGGCGCCCCTCGATTCTCTCACGTATGCCGCGGGGGACCAAAGCGCGATGCAACGTTCGTGACACCTTCGCGGCCTAGCGTCGAAGGCGAGAGGACTGATTCGCCATGACCAATATCCCCACCACGATGCGCGCCGCCGTCAGTGCCGAGGCGGGCGCGCCACTGACCATCGACGAGGTGCCCGTGCCGACCCCGGGAGCGGGCCAGGCACTCGTGCGCGTCATCACGTCCGGCGTCTGCCACACCGACCTGCACGCCGTGAACGGCGACTGGCCCGTCCCGCCGAAGCGGCCGCTGATTCCCGGTCACGAGGGCTTCGGCGAGGTCGTCGCCGTCGGTGAGGGCGTCACCGGACTGTCCGTCGGCGACAAGGTCGGCAACGCGTGGCTGTGGTCCGCGTGCGGCACGTGCCAGTACTGCCGCCAGGGCTGGGAGACCCTGTGCGAGCAGCAGCAGAACGGCGGCTACGGCGTGGACGGATCGTTCGGCGAGTACATGCTCGTCGACGAGCGCTTCGCGGCGCGCGTGCCCGACGGTGTCGACCCCGTCGCGGTCGCGCCGATCCTGTGCGCGGGCGTCACGGTCTACAAGGGCCTCAAGGTCGCGAACACCCACCCCGGCCAGTGGATGGTCGTCAGCGGCATCGGTGGACTCGGACACATCGCCGTCCAGTACGCGGTCGCGATGGGCATGCGCGTGATCGGGGTCGACGTCGACGACGCGAAGCTCGACCTCGCGACGAAGCACGGCGCCGAGCACGTCGTGAACGCGACGACCCAGGATCCCGTGGCGTTCGTGCAGGACACCGTCGGCGGCGCGCACGGCGTACTGGTGACGGCCGTGCACCCGGAAGCGTTCGGTCAGGCCACGGGCATGACCCGACGCGGCGGGACGGTCGTGTTCGTGGGCCTTCCGCCGGGCGACTTCCCGGCGAACATCTTCGACATCGTGCTGCGCGGGATCACGGTGCGCGGCTCGATCGTGGGCACCCGGCAGGACATGGTCGAGGCGCTCGAGTTCTTCGCGGCGGGCCGGATCCATCCGACGGTCTCGACCCGATCGCTCGACGAGATCAACGAGATCTTCGACGAGATGGAGCACGGCCGGATCGACGGCCGCGTCGTCATGCAGTACTGACTCAGCGCCGCAGGAAGTTCGCGAGCAGTTCGTGGCCGTGCGAGGTCAGGATCGACTCGGGGTGCATCTGGACGCCCTCGACCGGCAGGCTTCGGTGGCGCAGGCCCATGACGATGCCCGAGCCGGTCCGGGCCGTCACGGTCAGTTCCGGGGGGACGTCCTCGACGACGAGGGAGTGGTAGCGCGCCGCGACGAGCGGTGACGGCAGCCCGGCGTACACCCCGAGCCCGTCGTGGTGGACGAGCGAGGCCTTGCCGTGCACGACGCGGTCGGCGCGGACGACGCGCGCGCCGAAGACCTCGCTGATCACCTGGTGGCCCAGGCACACGCCGAGGACGGGCGTCGTGGGAGCGAAGGCGCGGACGACGTCGGCGCTGATCCCCGCATCGGCGGGGGTGCCGGGGCCGGGCGAGACGACCACGTGCGTGAACGCGCCGGCGAGCAGGTCGTCGACGGCGGCCGCGTCGTTGCGGACGACCTCGGTCTCGGCGCCGAGCTCGCCGACGTACTGGACGAGGTTGAACACGAACGAGTCGTGGTTGTCGACGAACAGGACGCGCGGCCTCCCCCGGGGAGACGAAAGTTTAGGCATTCGGGTGGCCTGAGCCACCCGAATGCCTAAAGATCCGTCCCCCTCGGCGAGACGGGCCGTCAGCGGGCCCACGGGCCATGCACCGACGCCGTCGCAGGCCGTGACGGGGACGATGCCGCGCACCGAGTTGGTGGCGAAGACCTCCGACGCGCCCGCGAGGTCGGCGGTCGTGAGCCGGTGCTGGAACACGGGCACGCCCATCGTCGCGGCGAGGTCGATGACCCGCGCCCGCACGGTGCCCGGGAGGATCCGACCGTCGAGCGCCGGCGTGTGCAGGCCGTCGTCGAGGACGAGGAACAGGCTGGCCCGCGCGGTCTCGAGGACCGAGCCGTCGGAGTCGATCAGCAGGGGCTCGTGACCGGCGCTCGCGGTGAGTCGGTCGCGGTCGGCCCACTTGTGCTCGCCCTGTCCGCCGGGCACGACGCGAGGCACGAGCGTCCAGTTCTCGGCGTGGTCGGCGACCGGGGCGACCACCATCGAGACCCGCACGTCGCCGTCCCTCGGCACCGCGTCGATCCGCAGTCGGTGTCGTCCCGGCAGTCCGGCGACCCGCCCCCGCACGGCCTCCTCCAGCCCCTCGCGCACGGTGGACCCGAAGACGGCGCGGACGCTCGCGTCGAGCCGCGCGAGGTGGGCGTCGAGGTCGACCGGCCGGCCGTCGACGACGAGCAGCGTCTCGAAGACCCCGCGCGAGGCGTCGACCGCCGCGCGGGGAGCGTCGATCCGCAGCCCGGGATCGGCCGCCGTCGGGATCGGCGGGGCGTCGTCGGCGAGTCGGCCGCCGATCGCCTCGACCAGCGGACGCGCCTTGACGAGGCACTCGGCGTACTCGTCGTCGGGATCGGAGTCGGCCACGATGCCGCCGCCCACGCCGAGCCACACCCGGCCCTCGGCGAACTCGAAGGTGCGGATCACGACGTTCAACTCGAGCCCGGCGGTCGCGCTGACGTGGCCGATGGCCCCCGTGTAGGCCTCGCGCCCGGTCGTCTCGAGTTCGGCGATCAACTCCATCGCGCGCACCTTGGGGGCGCCCGTGACCGAGCCGGGCGGGAACGTCGCCCGCAGCAGGTCGCCGTCGCCCGTGCCCCGGGGCAGGTGGGCGACGACGTCGGAGACGAGGTGCCACACGGCGTGCCGTTCGACCCGGGTGAGCGCAGGGACGCGGACCGAGCCCGGCACCGCGACCCGGCCCAGGTCGTTGCGCATGAGGTCGACGATCATGACGTTCTCGGCGCGGTTCTTGGCCGACGCCGCGAGGTCGTCGGGATCGGCGGACAGCGGCGCGGTGCCCTTGATGGGCGAGGTCAGCACCTCGTCGCCCGTGCGGCGCAGGAACAGTTCGGGCGAGAGGCTCGCGAGTGCCCCTTCCGGCGAGGACACGTAGGCGGCGTACGCGGGGTGCAGTGCGTCGACGCCTGCGCAGAACGCGTCGAGCGGGTCGCCGTCGAAGCCGGTCTCGAGTCGCGCGCACAGGTTGACCTGGAAGATGTCGCCGGCGGCGATGTGGTCGAGCGCTCGACGCACGGCCGCGCGATGTTCCGCAGGCGACGGCGTCATCGTGAACTCGCCGACCGTGAACGGGGCGGGGGCGGCCTCGTGGGAGATCGCGGCGAGCAGGTCGGCGACCCGCGCGGGGTCGGGCTCGCCGAGCGACTCGAGCCACCACGTGCCGCGCGTCCGGCGCAGCACGAGGTCGTAGAGGCCGACGCGGTGGTCGGGCTGGGGGATCGGACGCGGAGGACCGTCGGGGAGGGCCTCGACGTGACGTCCGAGGCGGTAGCCCCAGGCTCCGATCCAACCGCCGCCGAAGCCGTCGCCGGGCTGTCGATCGAGGTCGACACCGTCCCAGTCCTCAAGCAGCTGGACCGGCTCGCACGCGATGAGCGCCTCGCCGTGGTGCCACGCGCCGATCAGGGCGACGAGGCGGTCCCGCCCTCGCAGCCGGCGCACCATCTCGGTGGGGGTGGCGTCGAGGTCGAGCCGGCGCCGGACGGGCGCGGAGCCGGGCTCAGCCGCGGGACTCGTCAATGATCTCGGCTCCCAGGTGCTCGACGAGGAGCGCCTCGGCGTCCTGTGTGCCGTCGTCGACCACGGGATCGTTCGGGTCGACGTCCGCGTCGGGGTCGACCGGACTGGTCGCGACGGGGCCCGTGCGCAGCGCCTCGCGCACGGACTCGGGGACCCGGGACGGGGCGGGGGCGGCCTCGGGTGCCGGGGTGGCCGTGGGAGCGGTCGGCGCGGCCGGTGTGGGCGTGGCCGACGGATCGACGATCGTCTCGACGGTCCACTGGACGGCCAGCACGTCGGTGAGGGCCTGGCGCACGATGGCGTCGTTGCCGCTCTTGACGAACGAGTCGCGCGCGCCGGGGTTGACCAGAGCGATGGTCAGGGTCGACCCGTCGAGCGCGGCGACCTGCGCGTTCTGGCTGAGCATGACCCACGTGAAGCGGCGCAGCTGCTGGACGCGATCGAGCACCTGCGGCCACATCCGCCGCACGTCGGCCGTGGTGAGCTGCCCCGCCGGCGCGGGGGTCTCGACACCCGGCTCGCTGCGCTCGTCTGCTGCTCGACCAGCGGGTTCTGCGGCGGGAGCGGGTTCGGCGACGGGCTCGGGAGCCGGCTCGGCGATGGGCGCGGCGGGCTCGGGCGTGGGGCTGGGCTCGGGCGCGGGGCTGGGTGCCGGAGCGGGACTGGCCTCAGGTGCGGGGCTGGCCTCAGGTGCGGGGCTGGCCTCAGGCGTGGGACTGGGCTGAGGGGCCGGGCTGGGCGCGGGCTCGGGCGCCGCGGCGACCGGGGCCGGGGTGGGGACCGGCGCCGCGGGTGCCGGGACCGGAGCGGCCCCGGAGAGCCGCCGCTCGAGCCGGTCGAGTCGGGCGTGGAAGCCCTCGACCGAGTTGTCGGCGCCGGGCACGAGGATCCGCGCGCACATCAGCTCGAGCATGAGCCGCGGGGCGGTGGCGCCACGGAACTCGGTGATCGCGTCGTTGACGATGTCGGCGGCCCGGGTCAGCTCGGTGGGCTCGAAGCCGGCGACCTGACGCTGCAGTGCCGCCGTGCGGTCGGCGGGGGTGTCGATGAGGCCGGACTCGGCCGCGTGGGGCACGGCCTTGAGGATCACGAGGTCGCGCAGCCGCTGCAGCAGGTCCTCGGCGAAGCGGCGAGGATCCTGTCCGGACTCGATGACCTTGTCGACGACGCCGAACACGGTCGCGCCGTCGGAGGCCGCGAACGCCTCGACCGCCTCGTCGAGCAGCGAGTCGGGCGTGTAGCCGAGCAGCTGGACGGCCAGGTCGTACGTGACCCCGTCCGGACCCGAGCCGGCGAGGAGCTGGTCGAGCACGCTGAGCGTGTCGCGCACCGAGCCACCACCGGCCCGCACGACGAGCGGCAGCGCGGTGGCCTCGAGGGCGACGCCCTCGCTGTGGCACAGCTGCTGGAGGTAGTCGCCGAGCTGCTTCGGCGGCACGAGCCGGAACGGGTAGTGGTGCGTCCGCGAGCGGATCGTCCCGATGACCTTCTCGGGTTCGGTCGTGGCGAAGATGAACTTCAGGTGCGGAGGCGGTTCCTCGACGAGCTTGAGCAGTGCGTTGAAGCCCTGCGTGGAGACCATGTGGGCCTCGTCGATGATGTACACCTTGTAGCGGCTGCTGACGGGCGAGAAGAACGCCCGCTCGCGCAGGTCGCGGGCATCGTCCACGCCGCCGTGGCTGGCCGCGTCGATCTCGATGACGTCGATGCTGCCGGGACCGCCGCGGGCGAGGTCGCGACAGCTCTGGCACTCGCCGCACGGGTCGGAGATCGGCGCCTTCTCGCAGTTGAGCGCGCGGGCCAGGATGCGCGCGCTCGTGGTCTTGCCACAGCCGCGCGGGCCGCTGAACAGGTAGGCGTGGTTGACCCGGTTGTTGGCCAGTGCGTGACGCAGCGGCTCGGTGACGTGATCCTGGCCGATGACCTCGGCGAACGTCTCGGGCCGGTAACGGCGGTACAGGGCCAGGGGTGCATCCACGGTGACCACCCTAGACGGCACCTCGGACAGCCGTCAGCGGTGACGGGTCACCCGATGAGGAGGTCCGGCACGGAGTGCAGCGACGCCACGGCCGGGTCGGCGCCGGCGTCGCGCAACTCCTCCCGCGAGCACGGTCCGGTGGCCACCCCGATCCCGCGGATGTCGGCGATCCGCGCGGCGTCCATGTCGTGCACGTGGTCGCCGACGTACGTGTCGGCACCCTCGCGGACGAGCACCTCGGCCTTCTGCTCGCGCCACGCGTCACCGACCAGCAGGTCGCACGGCAGGCCGAGCGCCTCGAGGTGCAGGGCCGCGTTGGCCGTGGCCTTGGCGGTGAGCACCATCGCGCGCCCGATCCGCCCCGCGGCGGTCAGCGCCTCGACCGCGCCGGGCAGCGCCACGACGCGCGGGATCGCGATCTCGGGGTACATCGCGCGGTACCGGTCGGACATCTCCGGGACGGCGTCGGCGGGGAACCAGTGCGCCAGCTCCCACGTCAGCGGTGGGCCCAGCCGCGACGTCACGAGGGCGACGTCGACGAACACGCCGGTCTGACGCGCGAGCTCCTCGTAGACCGCCCCGATCCCCGGCCGCGAGTCGATCAGGGTCATGTCCAGGTCGAACCCGATCGTGCGTGCCGTCACGCGATCCAGCGGTCCAGCCACTCGGCCGTGAGCCGGTAGGCCTCGGCGCGGGGCTCGTCGTTCGAGAGGTAGACGTCGTGCCGCGCGCCGTGGACCGGCAGCGACGTGACGGCGTCGCCCAGGCAGCCCGCCCAGCGCGCGATCTGCTTGACGTCGAGCACGGCATCGCTCGAGTCGGTCTTGCCGTGGTGCTTGCTGCTGAACCACGTGCGGTGCGAGCGCAGCACGAGCGACGGCACGCCGATGTCCAGACCGCGATGCAGCTCGGCGTGACCGCGGCGCACCGCGTTGAGCCAGCCGTACGTGACGGGGAACCCCTGCAGCGGCTTCCAGGTCAGGTCGTAGTCCCACGGCCCGCCCTCGGACACGTGCAGGCTGACCCCGTAGGCGTCGGTGAACGGCAGCTTCATGGGCGTCTTGGCGCGAACCTTCGAGACACCGCGGATGACCTGTGTGCCGATCGACCGCATGACCGGCGGGCCCTGCAGGTCGAACCACGGGCTGTTCAGGACGAGGCCGGCGACGCCCCGAGCGCGGGTGCCGCCCGGCAGCAGGTTCAGCCGGTCGAGCCACAGCGGCAGGATCAGGCCGCCGGTCGAGTGCGCCGACAGCACCACCGGGACGTCAGGGACCTCCGAGCGGACGATGCGCAGCGCCTCGGACAGCTCGGCGTCGTAGAGGCCGAGGTCGGAGACGTAGTGCGGCGTGTGGCCGGGAGCCAGCGAGCGTCCGCACTTGCGCAGGTCGAGCGAATAGAAGGCGTAGCCGCGGTCGGCGAAGAACTCGGCCAGCTCGGTCTGGAAGAAGTAGTCGGTGAATCCGTGCACGTAGATCACGGCCCGCGTGGGCTCGCCCTCGAAGCGTCGGCGCACGAGGGTAGCGACGATCCGCCCCTCGCCGTCGGGGTCGTCGCCCAGCTCGATCGTGCGTCGTTCGTACGGGTCCCCGAGGATGTCCTCGCTCCAGTCGCCCATGGTTCCTCCCTCGTGCCGTGTTGCGTGACCACAATAGGCACGTGACGTCGTCGGCACCGCACACCCTGCGGATCATGGACCTGGCGCTGCGCGTGGGCGAGATGTTGCTGTCCAACGGCGCCGGCGCAGCGGACGTGACGGCGACGATGTCGTCGATCTGCCGTCACCTCGGGCTGCGTGGGACGTACGTCGACGTCACCTACATCATGCTGACGATGGTCCACGACCAGGAGCTGGACGAACCGCCGCTCGTGCTGCGCCGCAACGTGTCCCGGCGCGAGACGGACTTCGAGGACGTCACGGCGATCGACCGGCTCGTCGCGGACATGCTCGCCGACGAGATCGACCTCGACGAGGCCCGCCGCCGGCTCGCCGCGATCACGACCGGTGGCCACGCCCGTCCTCGCTGGCTCGTGGTCGGCGGATCCGGCCTCGTCGGTGCGGGCGTCGCGATGATGCTCGGCGGCAACGCGGCCGTCACGGCGATCGCGTTCCTCGCGGCCGTCGCCATCGAGCTGTTGCGCCGGCCGATGGAGGTGCGCCGGCTGCCGGACTTCTACATCCAGGTCGTCGGCGGCCTGTGCGGCTCGCTCATCGCGGTGTCGGCCGCGGCGCTGTCCCTGCCCGCGCCCCCGTCGCTGGTCATCGCCTCGAACATCGTCGTCCTGCTGGCCGGACTCGGGCTCATGGGTGCGATCCAGGACGCGCTCTCGGGCTACCACCTGACGGCCGTCGCCCGCCTGCTCGAGGTCCTGCTCGCGACCGCGGGCATCGTCGCGGGCGTCAGCGGCGGGCTCATGGTCGGCCGGATGCTGGGCGTCGACCTGGGCTCCGGCGCGAGCCTGCCCGACCTCTCGCACCTGCCCTTCGTCACGGCGGGCGCGGGGCTCGCGGCGGCCGGGTTCGCGGTGCAGTCGTACGCCCCGTGGTCGGTCGTGCCGGGGATCGCGGCGATCGCGGCGGGCGCGGGCGCCCTCTCGGCGACGATGACCCAGAACGGCCTCGACCGGCCGTGGTCGGCGGGAATCGTGGCGGTGCTGATCGGCATCGCCAGCTATCCGGTGTCGCAGTGGCTGCGGGTGCCGGCGCTGGTCATCGTGGTGTCGGCGATCGTGCCCCTGCTGCCCGGTCTGACCGTCTACCTCGCCCTCGCGCAACTGGCGGAGCAGAACCTCTCGGGCATCTTCGCCGGCATCACCGCCGCCGCCGTCGCGCTGGCGCTCGCGGCGGGCGTGATCCTCGGTGAGTACGTCGCGCAGCCGCTCGGCCGCGAGACCCGCCGGCTGGAGCGCCGACTCGCCGGTCCGCGCCTCGTGGGCCCGTTCCGGGCGCGCAGTCGTCGGCGGCGTGACTGAGACCTCGCCCGACCGGACTGGTGTCGACGTGGCCCGGTGGCGTACCGTGGGCCACTAAGCAAGCGCTTAGTGTGCGAAGGGGCACCCATGAGACTTCAGTTGTCCGCCGAGGACCAGGCCTTCCGCGAGGAGATGCGGGAGTTCTTCACCACCCAGGTGCCGCAGGACATCCGCGACACGATCATCAATCACGGCGAGATCGCGCGCGACCAGATCGTGCGCTCCCAGCAGGCCCTCAACGCCGGCGGCCTGGCCGTCCCGGGCTGGCCCGTCGAGTGGGGCGGCAAGGACTGGACGCAGCTGCAGCGCCACATCTGGCACGAGGAGATGCAGCTCGCCGGCGTCATCCCGCCGCTCGCGTTCAACGCGTCGATGGTCGGTCCGGTCATCGCGGCGTTCGGCTCGCAGGAACTCAAGGAGCGGTTCCTGCCGGCCACCGCCAACCTCGACATCTGGTGGAGCCAGGGCTTCTCCGAGCCCGACGCCGGCTCCGACCTCGCGAGCCTGCGCACGACCGCCGTCCGTGACGGCGACGAGTACGTCGTCAACGGCCAGAAGACGTGGACCACACTCGGTCAGTTCGGCGACTGGATCTTCACCCTCGTGCGCACCGACCCGAGCGCGCCGAAGAAGCAGCAGGGCATCAGCTTCCTGCTCATCGACATGAAGACCGAGGGCCTGACGGTCCGCCCGATCGAGCTCATCGACGGCGGCCACGAGGTCAACGAGGTGTTCTTCGACAACGTGCGCGTCCCGGCCGAGAACCTCGTCGGCGAGGAGAACAAGGGCTGGACGTACGCGAAGTTCCTGCTCGGCAACGAGCGCGTCGGCATCGCCCAGGTGGGCGCCAGCCAGCGCAACCTCGCGACCGCCAAGGCCAAGGCCCGCGAGTTGGGCGTCTTCGACCAGTACGTGCCGCGCTTCGTGGAGATCGAGAACCAGCTGGTCGCGCTCGAGCTGACCGCGCTGCGTGTCGCCGCCGGATCGTCCGCCGGCAAGCCGCACCCGGCCTCGAGCGTCCTCAAGCTCAAGGGCTCGGTCCTGCAGCAGCAGGTCTCCGAGCTGTTCACCGACCTGGAGGGTCCGTCGGCGCTCACGAGCCGCGAGACCCGCATCTTCCTCAACAACCGCAAGGTGTCGATCTACGGCGGGTCCAACGAGATCCAGCGCACGATCATCGCCGGCACGATCCTGGGACTGTGACATGGACTTCACCATCGACTCCGAGCAGAAGGCGCTCGTCGGCGCCGTCAAGAGCCTGATCAGCGACGTCTACGACTCGTCCGAGACCCGCCGTGAGATCACCAAGTCCGACCCGGGCTTCGCCGCGTGGGAGCAGCTCGCCGAGATGGGCGTGCTGAGCCTGCCGTTCGAGGCGTCGCCCGTCGAGGTGTCGCTCGCCGCCGAGGAGCTCGGCAAGGTCATCGCGCCGGACCCGTTCGTCGAGGCGATCGTGCTGGCCGGCGGACTGATCGACGCGATCGGCACCGACGCGCAGAAGAAGCAGTACGTCGAGGCGATCGCCGGTGGCGAAGTGCTGCCGATCCTCGCGTGGATGGAGCCCGGCCGTCGCTGGGCCACCGACGCGACCGTGACGTTCGCCGACGGCCGGCTCAACGGCGTCAAGGCGCCCGTCGTGCAGGCCGAGCGCGCCGATCTCCTCCTCGTGACCGCCGCGCTGCCCGAGGGCGGCACGGGCGTGTTCCTCGTCGAGGGCGCCACGGCGGTCGAGACCGTCGTGACCAACGACGGCTCGCGCGCGGCCACCGTGACGTTCGGCGACACCCCCGCGGTTCCGCTGGGCGAGGGTGGCGACCAGTCGGCCGCGATCGAGGCCGCACTCGACCGCGCTCGCATCGCCTACGCCCACGAGGCGCTCGGTGCGATGCAGACCGCGCTCGAGACCACGGTCGGCTACCTCAAGACGCGCAAGCAGTTCGGCGTCACGCTCAACACGTTCCAGGCGCTGAACTTCCGCGCCGCCGACATGTACGTCGCGCTCGAGCTCGCCCGGTCGGCGATCACGTGGGCCACGATCGTCGCGGCCGACGAGAGCTCGACGCCCGCGGAGATCTCGACCGCCGCCTCGCACGCCGCGCTGCAGGTCAGCGTCGCCGGCCGCCACATCGGCCCCGACGCGATCCAGCTGCACGGCGGCATCGGCATGACGGCCGAGTACTCGGTGGGTCACTACGCGAGCCGCCTGATCTCGATCGAGCACCTCATCGGCGACGGCGACTTCCACCGGGCGCGCCTCGCCGCGACCGTCGGTGACCACGACGTCTTCGACCCGATCGGCTGACGGTTTACCACGGTCCCTCGGTTGAGCAGTTCCTCCCTCGGTGAGTTCACCGAGGGAGGAGCCAAATAACCAAGGGACCGTGGTAAACCGACCTACGGCACCCGGTGGGTCCACTCCCGCGTGGAGAACCTCTCCGCGACGAGGCGCTGCGCCTCGGCCAGCTCGACGTCGGTGTAGTCCGAGTCGTGGGTGGCGTAGCGACGCTCGAACGTGCCCAGGAACGAGCCGATGATCGCCTCGCGCGACAGGCCGGTCTGCGAGCGCATCGGGTCGACGCGCTTGTTCGCCGACCGGGTGCCCTTGTCGCTCATCTTCTCGCGACCGATCCGCAGCACGCGGGTCATCTTGTCGGCGTCGATGTCGTAGGCCATCGTCACGTGGTGCAGCACCGCCCCGCCGGCGAACCGCTTCTGGGCGGCGCCGCCGATCTTGCCGTCGGCGCTCGCGATGTCGTTGAGCCCGACGAAGTGCGCCTCGACGCCGACCTCCGAGAGCGCCTCGATCACCCAGTCGTCGAGGAACGAGTAGGAGCGCTCGAAGCTGAGCCCCTCGACGAGGGAGGCGGGCACCACGAGTGAGTACGTGATGCAGTTGCCCGGCTCCATGAACATCGCCCCGCCGCCGGAGACGCGGCGCACGACGTCGAAGCCGTACCGCTCGGCGCCGTCGTGGTCGATCTCGTTGACGTAGCTCTGGAACGAGCCGATCACGACGAGTGGACTGTCCCACTCCCAGATCCGCAGCGTCGGCGGGCGCCGGCCGTCGGCGACCTCGCGGCCGATGACCTCGTCGAGCGCGACGTGCACGGCGGGATCGAGGGTCACCGGGCCGATGACGTCGAACTCGTGGTCGTGCCACGCGGTGGCCTTGCCGAGCGCCCGGCGGACGGCGATGCCGACGGCCTCGGGGCTGAAGCCGATGAACGACGTGTCGGGACCGACGGCCGCCGAGATCGCCGCGGACAACTCGTCGACCTGGGCGTTCACCGAGACGCCCGTGAGCGCCGCGTTGAGGTCCAGCAGCGCCTCCTCGGGCTCGAGGAAGAAGTCACCCGAGACGCTGACGTCCGTCAACCGGTCGCCGGCCACCTCGAGGTCGACCGCGACGAGCTTGCCGCCCGGGACCTTGTACTCACCACGCATGGTGATTCCAACAATGCTCCTCGCGGGTTGCTTCCGCGGGCATTCCCGCCGAGTCGGCGGACCTACTTGGTCCAGTAGAGGTACGTCCAGGCGCCGTGGGTCGTCGTGTTGACCGAGTCCCCGGAGCCGTGCCGGATGTACGAGGAGCGAACCCGCGCCTTGATCCCGGTACGGTTCGGCGAGGTGACCCCCACCGCCACCCGTCCGGCACGGTCGAGGTCGAAGTACTCGTGACCGGCCGAGCGCCAGGCGCCGTTCAGGCGGATCTGGAAGTCCATGCGCACGTCGCGCCCGGGGTACGGCGACATCGTGGTCCTCACGACCGGTGCCGTCCGCTTGTGGAACCAGTGGTACTTCTGGCCCCCGATCTTCGCCTTCTTGTAGTGGCGCGACACCGCGACTTTGAGTGCCACGCGCACGTTGGCCGTGACCGAGACGGTCCGCGTCGCGGTCCGGGCGTCGCCGGCGTAGACCGCGCTGACGACGCTGTTGCGTCGAAGGGTCCCGGTCCAGCTCAGGTCGCCCTTCGCGTTGACGGTGCCGCTTCGGACCAGCGTGCGCGGCTTGTCGCCGCCGGCGGGGTCGACCCACAGCTCGAGCTTGCGGTTCTGGTAGGTCGACCCCAGGTGGGCCGTGAAGGTGACCTTCTTGCCGTATGCGTAGGTCGCCGTCCCGGGTCGGAGTGTCACGGCCGGGGTGTTCCGCGAGACGGAGACCTTGGCCGAGGAGGTCACGGGACGGTGGTCGGCGTCACCGGCGTACGACACGACGTACGTGACGGGCCCGCCGACCGTCGGCGTGTCCGTCAGGGTCCAGGATCCGTCGGAGCCGACGGCCACGGCAGGAAGCGCAGTGCCGTTCGGGTGCTCGATGTCCTTGCGCAGCACGTCGAGGGAGACGCTGGAGGCGAACGGCGTGCCCGCGGTGAGCCTGCCGTGAACGGTCAGCTGCTGGGCGCGGGGTGCCGTCGCGGGTGCGCTCACGGTCAGCGTCGGCTTGGCCAGCGTCGGCGCCCCGATGACGCTCAGGGTGAAGGGCCCGCTGCCGTTCAGCACGAACAGTCGCGACTCGTCGGCCGCCCAGGACACTGCGGTCGCCTTCGCGGCGAAGGTGTTGACCGGCAGTGAGACGTTGGGGCGGAAGATCGTGACCTGGTCGTCATCGGCCGTGGCCACCATTCCGGTGCCGGAGATGTCGGCAGTGGTGCCGCTCGGGTACGCGCCGCCGGCCGAGAACTGGCCCGCGGCGTACGGCTGGCGCTCACGTCCGTTGACCAGGACCTGGGCGGCGCCGGGAACGAGGTCGATGTCGCCGATGCCCTCGTTGAGGGTGTAGTTCCCCTTGTGAAAGGCCACCTCGGAGGGTGCCGCGCCGGAGACGTCGAGAACGGCCATCGAGTCCGTGGAGATTCCTGTCTGGCCCACGGCCAGGAGGTCGGGCTTGGCCGTCGAGCCGTCCAGGAGCGCCTGGCCCCAAACGCGTTTGGGGTACTGGTTCATCGTGACGGTGCCGGTACCGGGGTCGATGGACCCGAGATTGCCGTCCCACTGGTCGCCGTACGAGAACCAGACCTTCCCACCGGCGAACGCCAGGTGTCGGGGCCCGTGGGTCGTCGCCGCCGTGTAGCGGGTGATCTCGTCCAGGGTGGCCGCGTCGAGGGCCACGACCTCGTGGGTGGTCCAGGAGGCGGCGTACAGGACCTGACTGTCGGCGGAGAGCGCCAGGCCGGAGACACCCGCGATGCCGGACGCCGAGTCGACGAGGTTGCCCGAGTAGTCAGCGGCCAGGATCGACCCGCTGGTCCGGTCGCCGACGAACACCCGCTGGTGGACGTCGTCGGCAACGAAGCCGCCGATCGACGACACGGACACGGTCGCCGCGGTGGCGGGACCCGCACCGGCGACGAGGCCGGAGGGGACGGCGATGAGCAGGGCAAGGACCCCGATGGCGCTGCGGCGCATGACCTACCTCGTGAAGCTGGGACGGATCGCGGATCGACACCGCTTGGAGCAGGCTAGGGGGTTTCCGGGGCGGGGGGAGCGGAATGCCGCGCCCGGGCCGGACGGGTGGGCGCGATGGTGGTGCGTACCGCCCGTTGGCTTCGTCCTTGGTGGCGGAGGCAAGCCTCCGCCCTGGTGCCTTGGGAAGACACCAGCGGGCGGCACGCTGTGCGTACCGCCCGCTGGCTTCGTCCTTGGTGGCGGAGGATAGGGGATTCGAACCCCTGAGAGCTTTCACTCAACCCGCTTTCCAAGCGAGCGCACTAGGCCACTATGCGAATCCTCCGCGGGTGAGTTTACGGGGTGGCGGGCTCGCCGTCCCCATCGGGCCGTCAGTCGTGGGTCTGGCCGTCGCATTCGAGGTCCTGGCCGTCGTATCCGAGCGGCGTCAACTCCAGCTGCTGGGCGCGGGACCGGCCGAGGTTCCACTCGAGCCAGTCCCCGCCACCGGCGTCGACGGTGAGGACGCACACCCGCACGTCGGCGGGCAGGGTCGCGAGCGTCGGGACGGCATCGTCGGACAGGGTCGCCAGATAGTGCCAGTCGGCATCGCCGCTGGACTCGTACCGGTCGACGTTGTGCCGGGCGATCCACGCGTCCGGGTTGATCGCCGCCAGCCCCAGCAGCAGGGCCACTCCGGTGGCGAGACCGAGGCGGGGGAGCCACGTCGCGCGCAGGGCGATGCCGCCCGCCATCGTCGCGAGCACGAGCAGGCCCAGCCAGCCCTCGAACACATCGACGAGGAGCCGCAGCCGGGTGAACCCGTACGCCTCCTGGTAGACGTGCATCCGGTACAGCGCCGAGGCCACGACGACGAGCGTCATCGCGCACAGCAGACCGAGCGAGACCCGCAGCCACAGCCGGTCGGCCTCGGCGTCGCGGGACGCCTTCCTCGACGCCGCCCACAGGACGAGCAGCGTGAGCGCCGTCGCGACCGTCAGCTGGCCGAAGCCCTGGTGCACGTACTCCGCGTACGTCAGCCCCGTCGTGCGCTGGAGGTAGTCGTGACCACCGAAGATGACGGTCGCCTGCGCCGCCAGGAACACGGCGAAGACGGCGTCGACGACGAGGACCGGCACGAGCCACTCGAATCGCTGCGCGGCCGGCCGCGTGGGCAGGATCAGGCCGTCCACGTGCGGTGGGTTCAGCGCCAGGTACGCACCGGCGAGCGCGACGCCGCCGACGAAGACGGCCACGAACACGCGGAAGGCAAAGTCCGCGGAGCCCAGGTCCGGGACGAGGGCGTCGAACCAGCTGGCGAACAGCGCGTCGGCCGAGGCGAAGAGCAGGGCGAACACGACGAGCCCGAGCACCGACCACACCGCGGTCCGCAGCAGCGCCGCGCGGTGGCCACCGCCGGCCACGCCGCGCATCGTCCGGCCCAGCCACGGGAGCCCGCGCAGGCTCGCCGTGGGCCACGCCACGACTGCCGCGGCGAAGGCCGGGACGGAGCGGCCCCGCGTGAGGCCGACCGCCGTCAGCACGGCGCCGGCGAGCAGGCACAGCACGACGATCCACTCCGCGTCGCGCAGCACGGGCACGAACGCCAGCAGGGCGCACCCGGCGGCGCAGGCGAGCGTGAAGACGTCGCGTCGGTGCCGGCTCACGCCGAGCAGCAGGCCGCCGAGCGCGAGCAGCACGACGAAGGTGCCGAGGCCCAGCTCGCGGAACGGGAGCACGACGCCGGCCAGCACACCGACGCCGACCGCGCCGAGCAGGGCCCAGCGGTTGGCCGGGATGCCCGGATCGGTCCACAGGGAGCCGAAGAGCGAGTCGGTCATCGAGGGCACGGCAGGGCGGGAGGGGCCGCGCTCGGGCGCAGTCGTGGTGGTCACGGGAGCCTCCTGGGGAAGGGGAGCGGGGACGGGGGACGGGGTGCCGGTCTCGGCACGTGGCGGGACGGAGCGAGGCAGGGCGACCCGCACCCGGGCACCGGTCTCGCCGTCGCGCGGGTCGACGAAGTGGATCCGGCCGCCGTGCAGGTCGGTGACCCAGCGGGCGATCGCGAGGCCGAGTCCGGTGCCACCGCCGCCCTCGGTCTCGCGGAGCGTGCCGAAGCGTTCGAAGGCCCGCTCCCGGTCGGCCGCCGCGACGCCTGGACCCGCGTCCGCAACCTCGAGCCACCACGAGTCGGCCGCCGCGCCGACCGTCACCCGGACGGTGCCGCCCGTGGGGCTGTGCCGGATCGCGTTGTCGACGAGGTTCGCCACCAGCTGGTGCAACCGGGCGGGGTCACCGTCGACGTGCAGGTCCTCGGGGTCGACGGCGACCGCGACGGACACCTTCCGGTCGCCGTAGCCGAACTCGCTCACGACCGCCCCGAGCAACTCGCGCACCGCGACGGGCTCGCGCCGAAGCGCCACGGCGCCGGCATCCACGCGCGACAGGTCCAGCAGGTCGTTCACGAGCGCCGCGAGCCGTTCCCCCTGGGCCAACGCCGCACGCAGCGCCTCGGGATCGGGTTCCGCGACACCGTCGGCGAGGTTCTCCAGGAGGGCGCACAGGGCGGTCAGCGGCGTGCGCAGCTCGTGGCTGACGTTCGCGACGAGCTCGCGCCGCTGCCGGTCCACCTGGTCGAGGTCCGCCGCCATCTGGTTGAACGCGCGAGCCAGCTCGCCGATCTCGTCGCGCGACGTCGCGCTGACCCGCACGGCGTGCTCGCCCCGCGCCATCTGCCCGGCCGCCGCGGTCATCTCGCGCAGGGGCGAGGTCATCCCGACCGCGAGCAGCTGTGTCACGGCCAGCGCCAGGGTGATCGTCACCGGGACGCTCAGCCAGAGCGGCACTCCGGCGCTCGAGCCGATCGTCGCGACGACCATCGTGACGGCGGCGCTCGCGGCGACGAGCAGCCCGAGCTTGACCTTGACCGACCGCACCGGGTCGAGCGGCCGCGGGCTCACGACGTCGCTCCGGACTCGAGCGCGTAGCCGACGCCGTGCACGGTCCGGAGCCGTTCCGCGCCGATCTTGGCCCGGAGCGCCTTCACGTGGCTGTCGACGGTCCGCGTGCCCGAGGCGTCGGACCAGCCCCACACCTCGGCCAGCAGGCGCTCGCGCGTCAGCACGGTCCCCGGGCTCGACGCGAGCAGGCCGAGCAGGTCGAACTCCGTCGGCGTCAGGTGGACCTGCTCGTCGTCGACCCAGACGCGTCGGGCGGCGAGGTCGATCCGCAGGCCGTCCGCCTCGATCGTCGTCGGCGCACCCAGCTGGGCGGCCCGCTCGACGCGGCGCAGCAGTGCGGCGACGCGAGCGACGAGCTCGCGCATGCGGAACGGCTTCGTCAGGTAGTCGTCGGCGCCGACCGCGAGGCCGACCAGGATGTCCGCCTCGTCGTCGCGCGCCGTCAGCATGAGCACCGGTACGGGACGCGTGGCCTGGATCCGTCGGCACACCTCGTGGCCGTCGAAGCCCGGCAGCATCACGTCGAGGACGACGGCATCGGGCTGCTCCTGCTCGCACATCGCCACGGCGCCGGGCCCGTCGTGCGCCCGCAGCACCTCGTAGCCCTCGGCGGTCAGCCGGTCGGCGACGGCGGCGGCGATCGTGGGCTCGTCCTCGACCACGAGGATCCGGCGGCGGCTCATGCACCCAACCTAGGTCTGCGGGTGCGTGGGACGGGGGCGGGATGTGTGAAGATCCCGTGCAGGTTCACGGGTCGGTGGGGGATGGCTGGAGGGCCCTGCAGGCCGCCCCGTATGCTGGTTGCCAGCCCCTCGCGTGGCGGCACATCACCCAACTCCCCCAGGGCAGGAATGCAGCAAGGGTCAGTGGTCCCTGCCGGGTACGCGAGGGGTCCTTCATGTCCGCAGGTGGCGTCAGCGGTGCACCTTCGCGGCGCGGAAGATGCCGTGTGCGGCCTTCCGGCCGGCGTACGCCTTCGAGGGGCTGCGGCCGAACTCCACCGTGATCGCGGTGCCGTGCCGGCCGAGCACGTCGTTGTACCAACCGGTCAGGGTCGGTGACACGCCACTGCCCTGCGCGACGCCGAAGTGCTTGCGCTTGAGGCCGAGCTGCTTGGCCAGCCGCTTCTCGAACGCGACGTCCTTGCCGGACTTGCCGACGCCCTTGAGCGGCTGGTGCAGCGACACGATGTAGTCGGGCTTGTACTTGCGGAGGAACTTCATCATGGCCCGGGTCTCGCGCTCGCTGGCCTTCTTCGGCCCGCCGTACGTGCGCGAGCCCTTGGAGCCCTTGATCCAGCCGCTCGTGGGCCAGTTCCGGTTGAGGTCGACGCCGCGGGCGTTCGTGCGGGTGCCGCGGGCGTGCCCGTCGGGGTTCATCGTGGGCACGACCCACACGGCCGTCCCCGCCTTCGGCCGCAGCCGCTGCACGATGTGGCGGGCGGTGAGCCGGCCGGCCTTCTCGTCGCCGTGCATCTGACCGATCACCAGCATTACGCGCTTCGCATCGGGGTCACCCCGGAAGTACGCGACGATCTTGCGTCCCTTGACGGTCGTGCCGACCGTGACCTTCTTCTTGACGTAGGTCGTCTCGGCCGCGCTCGCGGGCGCCGTCGCCGGTCCCGTGAGCAGCCCCGCCGTCAACGCCAGGGCGACCAGTGCCGCCCGAACCCCCGATGCCATCGACTCACCGCTTCCTTCCGAAGATCGTCTTGATGAGTTCGCGTGCCGCGGTGCGGCTCGCCTCGCCGATCGCCCGGTCCATGGGCGACATGCGCGTGGAGCCGGTCTTGCGGCGATGACCGGTCGTCGTCTTCGAGCGCTTCGCGAGCTCCGTCTCGAGCCGCTCGGCCTCGTCGGCAGCGCGTTGGCGCTCCTGCTCGGCAGCCGCGGCCTCGGCAGCCGCCTTCTCCTGCGCGTCGAGCGCGGTGGCCGCACCCGTCGTGGCCGCGACGGCGCCGTACTTGGCCGAGAGCGGCGACGCGGTGATCGCCGCGGCCATCGCCTCGGCGGGCGTCGGCTCCATCGAACCGCGGGGCGCGCGGACGCGGGTCCACGCGACGGGGGACGGCGCCCCCTTCTCGTTCATCACCGTGACGATCGCCTCGCCGGTCGCCAGCTGGGTCAGCACCTCCGCGAGGTCGTACCCCGAGTTCGGGTACGTGGAGACCGTCGCCTTGAGCGCCTTCGCGTCCTGGGGCGTGTGGGCGCGCAGCTGGTGCTGGACGCGCGAGCCGAGCTGGGCCAGCACGTCGTCCGGCACGTCCTTCGGGGTCTGGGTCACGAAGAAGATCCCGACGCCCTTGGAGCGGATCAGCCGGACGGTCTGCACGACGATCTCGAGGAAGTCCTTCGACGCGTCCTTGAACAGCAGGTGCGCCTCGTCGAAGAAGAACACGAGCCGGGGCTTGTCGGTGTCGCCGACCTCGGGCAGCGCGGCGAACAGCTCGCGCAGCAGGTACATGAGGAACGTCGAGTACAGCTCGGGCTGGTCCTGCACGCCGGGCACCTCGAGCAGCGACACGATGCCCTGCCCGGACGCGTCGGTGCGCAGGACGTCGCCGACCTCGAACGCCGGCTCGCCGAAGAAGACGTCGGCTCCGGTGTCGGCGAACGTGATCAGCTCGCGCAGGATGACGCCGACCGTCGCGGTGGACAGGCCGCCGATCTCCTTGAGCTCGGCCTTGCCCGCATCGCTGTCGAGGAACGCCACGACGGCGCGCAGGTCCTCGAGCGTCACGAGGTTGAGCCCCGCCTTCCGCGCGTAGTGGAAGACCAGCGCGAGCGAGGACTCCTGCGTGGGGTTGAGGTCGAGGACCTTCGAGAGCAGCGTCGGCCCGAACGACTCGACCGTCGCCCGGATCGGCACGCCGGTGCCCTTGCCACCGAGCGAGTAGTACTCGGTGGGCGCGGCGGCGGGCTGCCAGTCCTGGCCGATGCCCCGGGTCCGCGCGAGCAGCTTCTCGTTCGGGGTGCCGGGCGTGGCGATGCCGGACAGGTCGCCCTTGATGTCGGCCGCGAACACGGGGACGCCACCCGCGCTGACCTGCTCGGCGAGAACCTGCAGCGTCTTGGTCTTGCCCGTGCCGGTCGCGCCGGCGACGAGGCCGTGCCGGTTGAGCATGCCGAACGGGATCCGCACGGGCACGTCCGCGCGGGGCTCGCCGCCCTCGACGAGCGCGCCGATCTCGAGGGCGGGGCCGTCGAACGCGTACCCGGCCCTGACGGCTGCGACGATCTTGGAGTCGCCCTCGGGTGCGGCGACCGGCTCGGACGCAGGGGTGGGAGCGGCGTCGTCCTCGGCGGCCTTCCTCGCTGCCGCCTCGGCCGCCGCGGCCAGTTCGTCGGCCCGGCGCTGGGCCTCCCGGGCGGCGGTCTGCGCCTCGGCGGCGGCCTGCGCGGCGCTGGCGGCGGCCTCGTCGGCGGCGTCGACGGTCGGATCGCTCTCGGTCATGCGTTTCAGGCTAGTCCCGCTCGTCGCGAGGGGCGCGCGGTCCGTCGCGGGCAGGCCGCGGATTCGGTGGCGGGCTGTGGGCGAGTGCTTAGACTGACCGGGTGATCTTTCGCCGCGTGGGGGACGGGCGGCCCTACCCCGACCACGGATTGACCCAGAGCGACTGGGCGGCCATCGCGCCGACCCAGGTCCGCCTCGACGACCTCACCACGACGAAGACCACGCTCGACCTCGAGACGCTGCTCGACAGCGACTCCACGTACTTCGGCGACCTGTTCGCCCACGTCGTGAGCTGGCACGGCGAGATGTTCCTCGAGGACGGCCTGCACCGGGCCCTGCGCTCGGCCCTGCAGCAACGCACGATGGTGCACGCGCGGGTCCACACGATCGGGAAGCAGGCATGAGCAAGGCGATCGAGCGTCTGGTCGTCGCGGGCGCTGCGGGCGTCTTCGTGGTGGGCACGGGCCTGGGCGTCAACCTCGCGTTCTCCGAGACGGCGCCCGTCGCCGAGCAGCAGGAGGAGTGCGAGGCCAGGACCGTCGCCAAGGGCGAGCAGCTGACCAGCAACCTCGTGATGGTGCACGTCTACAACACGAGCGAGCGCGCCGGCCTGGCCAACCGGGTCAAGATCAACCTCGAGCGGCGCGGCTTCCTCGGCGGCATGGCCAGCAACAACCCCGGTCGGCTCAAGGCGAAGAACGTCACGATCCTGACCACCGACCCGAACGACCCGACGGTCAAGCTGGTCGCCGCCCAGTTCAGGGGCAAGGTCGCGACGCAGGCGCCGGACTTCACGACCGAGGACCACGGCGTCTCGATCCTCGTGGGCCCGGACTACGCGGGCTTCAAGAAGGGTGCGAAGACCAAGCTCGCGGTCGGTCAGGACGTCGCGGTGTGCGTCCCGACGATCACGTTGCCCTAGGTCGGCGGTCCCAGCCGGCGAGACGGCCGCTGCGGGCGACCTCGCGCAGGCGCTCCTCGACCTGCTCGCGCAGCTCCCGCGTCGTCACGATGAGCAGCTCGTCGTTGACCCGGATGCGCGTCGTGCGGTGCGGCACGATCGTCTCCTGGTCGCGGACGACCATCGTCACCGAGGCGCCACGGGGCAACCGCAGCTCGTCGATCTCGACCCCCGCGAGCTTCGAGCCCGGCGGCACGTGGATCTGCAGCAGGTCGGCGGAGATCCGTTCGAGCGGCGCGGCATCGATCTCGACGTCGCGTCCGCGGTCGGACAGCACACCGCACCACCGGGCCAGCCGGCCGAGCGGCGCGGCCTGGATGATCGTGTAGACGACGACCGCGACGAACGTCATGTTGAACAGGTCGACGGACTCGTCGACCGCGTTCGCGAGCGGGATCGTCGCGAGCACGATCGGGACGGCCCCGCGCAGGCCGGCCCAGCCGATGAACAGCTGCTCGCGCCAGCCGACCCGGAACCACGTCGCGCACGCGGCGACGGAAGCCGGCCGCGCGACGAACGTCAGCAGGGCGCCGATGCCGACGCCCGCGACGACGTGCCAACCCTCGATGTCGCTCGGGTGGACGAGCAGGCCGAGCATGACGAACAGGCCGATCTGCGCGAGCCAGCCGATCCCCTCGACGAACGACCGCGTGGCCGACCGGTGCGGCAGCTCCGTGTTGCCCAGGACCACGGCGGCGACGTAGACGGCCGCGAAGCCGCTGGCATGGATCGTGGCCGCGAGCGAGTACGCCAGGACGGTGACCGCGAAGACGACGAGGGGGTAGAGGCCCGCGGCCGGCAGCGCGACGCGGCGCAGCAGGCGGGCGCCGCCGAAGCCGACGGCCAGGCCCAGCAGCGATCCGACGACGAGCTCGAAGAGGATCAGGCCGGCGAACGCGAGCACGCCGTGGTCGTGGATCTCGCCGATGCTGATGGCGGTGACCAGCACGACGATGGGGGCGTCGTTGAGGCCCGACTCCGCCTCCAGGACGCCGGAGACGCGCGACTTCAGTGGCACCGACCGCAGGACAGAGAACACGGCAGCGGCGTCGGTCGGCGAGAGCACGGCGGCGATCAGGACGGACAGTTCCCACTCGAGCCCGAAGATGTAGTGCGCGCCCATCGCGACGATGACGACGCTGATGGCGGTGCCGAACGTGGCCAGCAGCAGTCCCAGTCCGAGCGACGGGCGCACGTTGGCCCACGTCGTGGTCAGACCGCCCTCGGCGAGGATCAGGATCAGCGCGGACAGGCCCAGGACGAGGGCGGTGTTGTAGTCGGCGAAGTCGACGCCGTTGCCGTCGTAGCCGATCAGGACGCCCAGGCCCAGGTACATGAGCAGTGAGGGCAGGCCCACGCCCACGGAGAGGCGGACGGCCAGGACAGCGAGGATCAGGACCCCCGACCCCGTCAACAAGATGACGTCGAGGTCGTGGGAAGTCACCTCATCTCCCTCCCGCGCTCGCCGGTGGAACGGATTCTATCGGTCACCGATCGTCGTGATGAGGCGGTCGACGGCCGTGCGATAGCCCTCGACGCCCTCGCCGACGACGTGGACGACCGCCACGTCCGCCACGTAGGAGTGGTGCCGGAACGACTCGCGGGCCATGACGTCGGAGATGTGGACCTCGGCGACCGGCAGGGCCACGCCGGCCAGCGCGTCCCTCAGCACGACCGACGTGTGGGTGAGTCCGCCGGGGTTGATGACGATGCCGGCGCAGTCGTGGCGGGCGTGGTGGATCGCGTCGATCAGCACGCCCTCGTGGTTGCTCTGGAGTGCGCGGACCTCGAATCCCCGCTCGGCGGCCACCTCGGTGACGAGCCGCTCGACGTCGGCGAGCGTCTGGGCTCCGTAGATCTCGGGCTCGCGGGTGCCGAGCAGGTTCAGGTTCGGTCCGTTGACGAGCAGCAGGCGTCGGTCGGTCACGGGCTCACCGTATCGCCGTGCCGAGGCCTCGACCCCCGCGTACGCGAAACGGCCAGCCTCCCGCCGAAGCAGGAGGCTGGCCGTTCAGCCGACTCGGATCACTTGAACGAGATCGGCTGGCCTCCGATGACGACCTTCGTGAACTCGATCGTGCCGGTGCCTTCGTAGATCAGCGACGCGCGCGTGACGGAACCGTTCGGGTTCTGGCGAGCCGAGTTGTCGTTCAGGCTCGTCGCGATCGCCGCGACGGTGAAGGTGCCGTCGCCGTTGTCGTGACCGTAGTCCGGGTTGATCTGGTGGACCGACGAGTACGCCACACCGTCGATGACGATCTTGAGGCGCGGGGCGCCGGCGGCCGGAACCGCACCGTCGGACAGGCGGTAGGTGTACTCGATCACCGTGGACGCCTCGACCTGCAGGTCCAGGTTCTTGATGCTCGCGTACGAGTAGCCCTGGTCGGCCGAATCGAGCTTCACGGTGCTCGGGTCGACGATCGTGGCCGGGCCACCATCCTCGCCCTCGACCCAGTTGGTGTTGATGTCGTGGCCGGTGGCGGCGTAGCCCTCGAGGGCGTCGAGCCGGTCCCGAAGGTCCTGGAGCACGGACGCGTCCACGTCCGTACCGTTCTTGCCGTTGACACCCGCCTTGCCCGCCTTGCCGGCCTGGGCGACGATCCATGCCCGAGCGCTGGGGGTGAGGTCGCGCAACCGGATCGTGCCGTCGCGGACGTCGCGCCCGGTGAGGCTGCCGTTCTTGACGTCGACGGCCCGGATGGTGCCGTCCTTGATGTCGGTGCTCGTGATGAGCGAGCCGGCGACCGCGCCTCCGGCGGTGCCGATGACGAGGATGATCGCGCCACCCGCGGCAACGGCGATGGTCTGCTTCTTCATGCTTCTCCTTCTCGGGGGTAGGTGTGCTGGGCAGTTCGGGTCCGCTCACTCGTCCCGATCGGGGTGGTGCCGCCCTCGCGGATCCGCGGCTGACCCAGCCCGCGGACTCTATACGATCCTTATACGACTTTTATAATTCTCGGCACTGTGTTCTAAGTCTCACCTATCGGTCGCGTGACCGATCGGACTGGTACGCTCCGGCTCATGGCGCGTCCTTACGGAGATCCAGTGGAGATCGTCACCGGCCCTGTCCCCGCCCAGTCGCCCTTCATCCCGACGGATGCGAAGGTCGTCGCCGGGGTGGTCGCTCCGGCGTCCCCGGACCCGATCCCCGTCGTACTGCTCCCGGGTTTTGAGTACCGGATGCGCGAGTGGCGGCACCCGGACACCTACGAGATCCACTGGTTGCTCGAGCGGAGGAAGTCCGGCCTGCTCGGCGACACCGACGCGTAGCCCACGGCCACCCGGGCCCACACCGCGAGGCGCTCGCCCGCTGACCCGGTCGGCCGGGCACTTCACCACTAGGGTCGGGACCATGCCCCGACTCCTCGCGATCAGCAACGCCGATGCCGGATCGTCCGATGCCGAGATCGTCGAGGCCTGCGTCAGCGCCCTGCGCGAGACGGCCGAGGTCACCCACGTCGCGACGAAGGACCCGGACGATCTCGCGGCGACGCTCGAGCGACACCCCGAGGCCGAGATCGTCGCCGCGCTCGGCGGCGACGGCAGCCTGCACGCCGTCGTCCAGGCGCTGTACGACGCGGGCCGGCTGCCCGCGACGGCCGTCGCCCTCGTGCCGCTCGGGACGGGCAACGACTTCGCGCGCACGATCGAGCTGCCCGAGGACGCGGTCGCGGCCGCGACCGCCGTGGCGCACGGGACGCTGCGCGAGATCGACCTCGTCGTCGACGGCGACGGCACGGTCGTGGTCAATGCCGCCCATGTCGGGATCGGCGCCGAGGCGGCCGCCCGTGCCGAGCCGGTCAAGCCGATCCTGGGGCGGTTGGCCTACGCCCTGGGGGCGGTCTCGACGCTGTTCACCCGCTCCGCCGACGTGCGCGTGACGATCGACGACGACACGCTGCAGGGTCGCGTCGCGCAGGTTGCGGTCGGGAACGGGCGGTTCGTCGGCGGCGGCGGTGAGCTGTTGCCGCACGCGGTCGTCGACGACGGGAAGCTGGACGTGGCCGTGGCATTCGCCTCGACCGTGCCGAAGCGGATCGCCTACGCCCTGCACCTACGCCGCGGGACGCACCCGGAGCAGGACTTCGTGCACTACACGCAGGCCCAGCGCGTGCACGTGATCGGCGACGGGATGCGCTGCACGACCGACGGCGAGCTGACCGAGGCCCAGCGGGAGCGCACGTGGCACGTGCAACCCGGCGGTCTGGTCATGCAGTTGCCGAGCTGAACGGCGCCTACCGGACGAGCGCGTCGTAGCCCTCGCGGCTCGACTCGCGCAGGAACTCGCGACAGCGGTGCGCCTCCTCGACGTCACCGAGTCGCTCGCTCGCGGTGGCGAGGGCGGCGAGGGCGTGCAGGAAGCCCCGGTTGCCGTCGTGCGACCACGGCACCGGGCCGTGACCGCGCCAGCCGTTGCGACGCAGCGCGTCGAGCGAGCGGTGGTAGGACGTGCGCGCGAAGGCGTAGCCCTCGAGGTCGCGTCCGTCGGCCAGGGCGGCATCGGCGAGCAACGCCCAGGCGAGCGTGGAGTCGGGGTGCTGTCGCGCGACCTCGGCGGGCTCGACACCCTCGCCGAGCAACGCTCCGCCCGGGTCGTCGGGAAGCAGGGTCTCGGGCGGTTCTCCCAGCAGGTTCGTCACGGCCGCCAGCCTACGCGGCCGCAGGTCGCCGGAGGACCTGCGGCCATCAGCGGACCCCTCAGCCCTTCGTGCCGGCCGAGCGGAGGTTCTGGCAGGCCTCGACCACGCGGGCGGACATGCCCGCCTCGGCGGCCTTGCCCCACGCGCGCGGGTCGTACTGCTTCTTGTTGCCGACCTCGCCGTCGACCTTCAGGACGCCCTCGTAGTTCGCGAGCATCCACCCCGCGATCGGGCGGGTGAAGGCGTACTGGGTGTCGGTGTCGACGTTCATCTTGACGACGCCGTAGTCGACCGCCGCCGAGATCTCCTCGGGCAGCGAGCCCGAACCGCCGTGGAAGACGAAGTCGAAGAAGTGGTCGCGGCCGTACTTCTCCTTGATCGTCGCCTGCGCGGTCTCGAGCACCTCGGGGCGCAGCTTGACGTTGCCGGGCTTGTAGACGCCGTGCACGTTGCCGAACGTCAGTGCCGTCAGGTAGCGGCCCTGCTCGCCTAGGCCGAGTGCCTCGACGGTGGCGACAGCGTCCTCGGGCTTGGTGTAGAGGTTGTCGTCGATCGCGCCGGTGACACCGTCCTCCTCGCCGCCGACGGCACCGATCTCGACCTCGAGGATGATGTTCGCGCTGTGCGCCTTGGCCAGCAGTTCGCGGGCGATTTCGAGGTTCTCACCGAGGTCGATCGCCGAGCCGTCCCACATGTGCGACTGGAAGTAGGGCAGGCCGCCGGCCTGCACGCGCGCGATCGACTCGTCCAGCAGGGGGCGGACGAAGCCGTCGAGCTTGTCCTTCGGGCAGTGGTCGGTGTGCAGCGCGACGTTGATCGGGTACTTCTTGGCGACCTCCTGCGCGAACGCGGCGAAGCCGAGCGCACCGCTGACCATGTTCTTGATCGTCGGGCCGGACCAGTAGTCGGCTCCGCCCGTGGAGACCTGGATGATGCCGTCGCTCTCCGCCTCGGCGAAGCCGGCGAGCGCGGCGTTGAGGGTCTGGGACGACGAGACGTTGATCGCGGGGTAGGCGAAGGACTCGGCCTTCGCCTTGTCGAGCATCGCGGCGTAGATCTCGGGAGTGGCGACGGGCATGGGTCCTCCTGCTGGGAGCGGCTGTCGCTGTCAGTATTCCACCGGAGGGGGTTCGGCGTGATCGCGGATCCAGGCGTGCATCGCGACGGCCGCCGCGGCGCCCGCGTTGATCGAGCGCGTCGACCCGTACTGGGCGATCGCGACCATCAGCTCGCACGCCTCGCCGGCCTCCGGTGACAGGCCGGGTCCCTCCTGGCCGAACAGCAGGACGCAGTCGCGCGGCAGGTCGGTCGACTCGAGCGCGACGGCTCCCGGCAGGTTGTCGATGCCCACGATCACGACGCCCGCCTCGTGCGCCCACTGCGCGAAGGCGGCGACGTCGGTGTGGTGGTGCACGTGCACGTAGCGATCGGTCACCATCGCACCGCGACGGTTCCAGCGGCGCCGCCCGATCACGTGGACGCCGGCGGCGTTGAAGGCGTTGGCGGTGCGCACGATCGAGCCGATGTTGAAGTCGTGCTGCCAGTTCTCGATCGCGACGTGGAAGCCGTGCCGGCGCGTGTCGAGGTCGGCGACGATCGCCTCGACGGTCCAGTAGCGGTACCGGTCGGCGACGTTGCGCGCGTCGCCGTCGCGCAGCAGCTCGGGGTCGTAGCGGTCGTCGTCCGGCCAGGCTCCGACCCAGGGGCCGACCGTCACGCGACGCCGTAGCGGTCGCGGTAGGCGCGGACCGCGGGGAGGTGCTCGGCGAACCGGCCGGTCTGCTCGAGGTACTCGATGATGTCGTCGAACGAGACGATTGCGTGGACGGCGAGGCCGAAGTCGCGCTCGACCTCCTGGATCGCCGAGAGGTCGCCCGTCCCGCGCTCACGCCGGTCGACCGCGACGAGCACGCCGGCGACCGATGCGTCGAGACCGTCGACGAGGGCGATCACCTCGCGGATCGCGGTGCCCGCCGTGATGACATCGTCGATCACGAGCAGCCGGCCGCGGGGCGCGGCGCCCACGAACAGGCCGCCCTCACCGTGGTCCTTGACCTCCTTGCGGTTGAAGCACCACGGGACGTCGCGGCCGTGACCCTGCGCGAGCTGCACCGCCGTGGCGGCCGCGAGCGGAATGCCCTTGTAGGCCGGACCGAGGAGCACGTCGAACTCCACCCCGGCAGCCGTCACCGCGTCGGCGTAGAACCCGCCGAGCGCCGCGAGTCGGGCGCCGGTGTCGAAGGCTCCCGCGTTGAAGAAGTACGGCGAGACGCGTCCGGACTTGAGCGTGAACTCACCGAACGTGAGCACGTCGTGCTCGAGGGCGAACTCGATGAAGCGGCGTTGGTAGTCGTGCACCCGACAAGGGTAGAGGCGGTCAGTCCGCCTGCTTGTCCACCGTCGTGACCAGATCGCCCACGACGACGCTGCGGTCGTCGGTGTGGAACAGCTCGGAGCACGTCACGAGCGTCACGACGGCCTTCGTCGCCGGCTCGCCCTCGGCGTCGGGGTCCGGCACGGGCCACAGCGGCCACGACGTCGTGAACGGGACACGGATCTCGTCACCGTCCTGGCGCAACCGATAGGTGTAGATGTATCGCTGCGTCTCCACGACGACCTCGTCGCCCTTCTTCAGCTCGAGGAAGTCGCGGAACGGCTCGCCGTGCGTGACGCGGTGGCCGGACAGCACGAGATTGCCGATCTGGCCGGGCTCGGCGCCGTCCTCGTACCGGCCGACGCCCTTCGCGAGCGTGGCCGGGTCGTCGCCGTCGAGGATCGGCACCTCGTACTCGTCGCCGAAGCGCGGGACGCGCAGCAGGCCCACACCCGCGATGGACTTCTCGCCCTGGGCCCAGTCGTGCGTGATCTCGGTCCGGATCCGCTCGTGCTCGCGCTGCGACACCACGTTCGTGCCCCAGTACTGCCACGCCACCCAGCCGAGGATTCCCACACCGGTCAGGACCAGCACGAGACCCAGGACCAGGAGCAGGCGCGAGCCGGTGCGGCGCCGTGTCGAGGAGGCCATGGCCCTCATTGTGCCTTTCGTGAAGAATTCAACGAATCGACTCCCGGCCTCCGCGGACGGCATGTATGCTGGAAGCGCAGGTTTGAGGAGCCTCAAGGCCGTTGATCCTGCCGTCGGTCCGCCGTTTCACCCCCCGAGAACGGCGGGCCGACCTATATCTTCAGGGTGTGAAGCACCGGAGCGCCCGCCTCGACGGTCTCGGCACCACGATCTTCGCCGAGATGAGCGCGCTCGCGGTCGCGACCGGCTCGATCAACCTCGGCCAGGGGTTCCCCGACGAGGACGGACCGGACGAGATCAAGGCGGCCGCGATCGCCGCGATCGAGTCGGGTCACAACCAGTACCCGCCCGGCATCGGCATCCCGGAGCTGCGCGCGGCGATCGCGAGACATCAGCGGCGCTTCCACGGCATCGAGCTCGACCCCGACCGCGAGGTCGTCGTGACGACGGGCGCCACCGAGGCGATCGCCGCGGCGCTGCTCGGCCTCGTCGACCCGGGCGACGACGTCCTCGTCCTCGAGCCGTACTACGACTCCTACCGCGCGATGATCCAGATGGCCGGCGCCCGGCATCGTGCGGTCACCCTGCGGGCCCCGGACTTCCGGCTGCCCGTCGACGAGCTCCGGGCCGCCGTCACGGACCGCACGACGGCGATCGTGCTCAACAGCCCGCACAACCCGACCGGCGCCGTGCTCACGCGCGACGAGCTCTCCGCCGTGGCCGCGGTGGCGATCGAGCACGACCTCGTCGTGATCAGCGACGAGGTCTACGAGCACCTCACCTTCGGCGTCCCGCACGTGCCGATCGCGACGCTGCCGGGGATGGCCGAGCGCACCGTCACGATCGGCAGCGCGGGCAAGACGTTCTCGTTCACCGGCTGGAAGGTGGGCTGGGCGACGGGGCCGGCCGCGCTGGTCTCGGCCGTGATGGGCGCGAAGCAGTTCCTCAGCTACACCTCGGGCGCACCGTTCCAGCCCGCGGTCGCGATGGCTCTCGACCTGCCGGACGCCTTCTTCACCGACGTCGCCGACCGCCTGCGGGAGCGCCGCGACCTGCTGTGCGCCGGACTCGCCGACGTCGGCTTCGAGGTGTTCGTGCCCGACGGCACGTACTTCGTCACGACGGACGTGTCGGGCCTGGGCTTCACCGACGGCCTCGAGTTCTGCCGGGCCCTGCCGCGACACGCCGGGGTCGTCGCGATTCCCCATCAGGTGTTCCACGACGACCGTCCGGACGGCACCAATCCGGGCCGCAGCCTCGTCCGTTGGGCCTTCTGCAAGAAACCCGAGGTGCTCACCGACGCGCTCAGCCGATTGCGGGCCGCGGCTGAGACAATGACTGCGTGATCGGCGCGGACCTGGTGGCAGCGGCGGTCGCCGTGGTGTGTGCCCTGCTCGTGCCCGTGCGCAAGTCGCCCGCCGGGATCCCGGTCGTCATGCTGTGCCTCGGCGCCGCCCTCTGGTCAGTGGCCGCGGCCTGGGTCACCGCGGGTCCCGATTCCCCTCTGGCCGGGAACGCCTGCGCCCTCGCGGCCGCGTCGATCTCCGCGTCGTCGGCGTACGTCGCGGCCCAGCGACTCGTGGCCGGCGCATGGCGGATCCCTCCGCTGCTGGCGGTCATCTTCATCGCCGAGCCGGTGCTCATCGTCCTCGCCCGCGTCGTCGTGTTCCCGGACCTCGAGTCGACCGACTTCCGCGAGACCCCCGTGTTCATCGTGCACGTCGCGTACTGCTTCGTGCTGCTGCTGAGCGTGATCCTGACCCTCAACGCCCGCCAGCGCGATCCGGAGCGGCGGGTGCGGATCTTCGTCCTGATCTCGCAGGTGATCGTGATCTCGATCATCGCCCTCGAGGTCGCCGGGAGCGAGCGGACGCACTTCGTCCTCGTCCTCGGTGCGGCGTTCTCGGTCTGGGTGGCGCGGCACCCCGAGGACTGGAGCACCTCGATCGCCCGCGCGGACAGCCTGTTGAACTCGATCGGCGTGTTCCTGTTCGTGTTCGACGGCGGCGGCCACCTCAAGGACTGGAACGGCACGGCGGGCCGCCTCATCGAGCTGATCACGGGCCTGAGGCCGAGCCGCGCGATGACCTCGATGCAACTCCTCGGACGCCCGGTGCCGTTCGAGGACGGCGTCCAGATCGACCTCGAGCTGCGCAGTGGGCGCATGCGCACGGCGGCACACGTCCACTCCGTCGACCCGACCGCCCGCGCCGAGCGGCGCAGCTGGGTCGTGATGCTGCGTCCCGTCCGGTCGAGCGTGGACCAGGAGTCCTTCCCGGCCGTCTCGGGCGCGCTGGCCGGTCACGATCCGGGCACCCAGACGCTCGGCCGACGCGCCCTCGTGACCCTGCTGCGCGACGCCGTCGACGGCGGTGGCGCGGCCGTCCGCGTCGACGTCCTGCCGTCCGATCCCGGCGCGCGCGAGGACGAGGTGATGTTCGTGGTCGCGCGGCGACTGGAGATGATGTTCCCCTCCGCCCGCTGGGGCCGGCTCGGCACCTGGACCTACGCCGCGGTGTTCGACCTCGACGACGCGTGGCCGGCGAAGCGGACGATCGACATCGAGACGCAGACCGCCGTGGGCCTCGCGGCCACGGTCGAGACGACCGTCTGCGCCCCGACCCGCGGCGAGGACCCGGATCGCTTCGTGGGTCGCGTCGACGGCCTGCGAGGACCGCAACCGGGCGTCGCGAGGTACTGAAGAAGGCGTCCCACTGCCAGCATGGAGCCCATCTGCTTCATCTGACGAAGGGACTCCGTGCATGACCCCCACCCGAACCACCGCCCCGAAGGTCCGCGCCGCCGCCGTGACGGACGTGCCCCGACTCGTCGAGATGATCCACGCCCTGGCCGATTTCCACGGAGAGGGCACCCGCTGCCGGATGGACGGTCCCACCCTGCGCAGCCAGCTGTTCGGGACCCGTCCCGTCCTCGGTGCGCACGTCGCCGACGTCGACGGACGGGTCGCGGGAATGGTCCTGTGGTACCGCACGTACTCGACGTGGGACGCCGCTCCGGGCCTGCACGTCGAGGACTTCTACGTCGACCCCGCCATCCGCGGCCATGGCGCGGGACTCGCCCTCATGACCGAGCTCGCACGCTTCGCCGTGGGCCACGGATTCAGCCGGGTGGAGGGCCAGGTCCTGCACCGCAACACCCTGCGCCAGGCCCTCGTCGACCACGGCGGCGAGCAGATGGAGGTCTGGGAGACGTACCGGATCGACGGCGACGAACTCCTCGCACTGTCGGGTCGACTGCCGGCTTCGGCGGTCGCGGGGTGAGTCCGCGTAGGCGGGGTAACTCGCAGTTGGCATGTGACGCGGGTCACCCCTAGAGTCCCCTCAGGGGAACTGGGGATCGAGGGGTGGACATGGGACGCACGCTCAAGGCCATGCTGATCGGGGCGCTCGGCGCACTGCTGCTGGTGGCAGGTGGCGCAGCCGCGTCGGCAGAGTCGGGGTGGTGGGTCGCGACGTCGACGCCCTCGCCCGAGTCCGAGGTCGACGCGACGGGCGAGCCGCATCGCGGGACCGACGCGAACGGCGATGTCGTCGGCTACGTCGACGCGCACACCCACATGTTCATGAACCTCGGGATGGGCGGCAACGCCGTCTGCGGCGCGGTCTGGAGCGAGCGCGGCATCGCCGACGCGCTCAAGGACTGCCCGAACCACCGGGTCTCGATCCTGGAGAACCTCACCAACTCGGCGGCCGGTCGCGGGATCCTCGATCCGCACGACACGACCGGCTGGCCGACGTTCAAGGACTGGCCGACCTACTCGTCGCTGACGCACCAGCAGATGTACTACAAGTGGGTCGAGCGGGCGTGGCGCGGCGGCCAGCGCATCATGGTCAACGACATGGTGTCCAACCCGGGCCTGTGCCCAATCCTGGGCGTCGTCGCCGGACCCAACACGTACAGCTGCGACGACATGGACTCGGTACGCCGCGAGATCAAGTCGACGTACGACCTGCAGGACTTCATCGACCGGCAGTACGGCGGCGCCGGCCAGGGTTGGTACCGGGTCGTGAAGACCCCCGCCGAGGCGAGGTCGGTCGTGGAGCAGGGCAAGCTCGCCGTCGTCCTGGGCGTCGAGGTCTCCGAGCCGTTCGGCTGCAAGCAGACCCTCGGCGTGCCGAACTGCACGAAGGCCGACATCGACAAGGGCCTCGACGAGCTCCGTGGCAAGGGCGTCTCGAGCATGTTCCTGTGCCACAAGTTCGACAACGCCCTGTGCGGCGTCCGGTACGACGCCGGGACCACCGGGCTGCTCGTCAACGCCGGCCAGTTCCTGACGACCGGGACGTGGTGGAACCCCCAGCCGTGCAAGGCCGGCGAGGTCCCCGACAACACCGTGATCGGCGGGGTCCTGCCGAAGGAGCTGAGCGTCCCGGGCCTGCCGGCCGCGGTGCCGCTCTATCCCGCGGGCCCGCACTGCAATCCGAAGGGCCTGACCGAGCTGGGCGAGTACGCCCTGCGCGGCATGATCAAGCGCGGCATGATCGTCGAGCTCGACCACATGAGCGCGAAGGCGGCCGGGCAGTCCCTGTCGATCCTGGAGTCCGCGGGCTACCCCGGCGCGGTGTCGAGCCACGACTGGATGGCCACGACGTACATGGACCGGCTCTACTCGCTCGGCGGCTTCGCGACCCAGTACGGCCACGACGCCGAGTCGTTCGTGAAGGAGTGGGCCGAGACGAAGGCGCTGCGCGACCAGTACGGCGTCGGCTACGGCTACGGCACCGACATGAACGGCTTCGGCGGCACCGCGGCACCGCCCGCCACGGCCGCCGCGAAGATCAGCTACCCGTTCACCACCCCCGACGGCACGACGATGACGAAGCAGGTGACGGGCCAGCGGACGTGGGACTACAACACCGACGGCGTCCCGCACTACGGCCTGCTGCCGGACTGGGTCGAGAGCCTGCGCCAGCTCGCCGGCTCGCCGATCGTCGACGACCTGAACGCGGGCGCGGCGTCGTACCTGCGCACGTGGAACGCGACGAGTTCCTACGTGCCCGGCGCGAACCTGGCCCGCACGGGCACGACGACGGCGAGCTCCTACGAGTGGAGCCTGCTGGCCAACTACAAGGCCGACCGCGCGACCGACGGCAACCTGTCGACCCGCTGGTCCAGCGCGTGGGGCAAGAACCAGGAGTGGCTGCAGGTCGACCTCGGCGCGACCCGCCAGGTCTCGAAGGTCACGATCGACTGGGAGGCCGCGTACGCCAAGGCCTACCGGATCCAGGTCTCCCAGAACGGCACCGACTGGACCGACGCCGCCACCATCACGAACGGCGACGGCGGCACCGACACGATCCGACTGTCGACGTCGGCGCGCTACGTCCGTTTCAAGGGGAACACCCGTGCCACGATCTACGGCTACTCGATCAAGGAGTTCGGGATCTACAGCTGAGGCTGAAAGCCGGATCCGGCGTGGAGCCGCCTGTCGGAATCGAACCGACGACCTTCTCATTACGAGTCGCGACGACGATGTGATCGGCGGTGACCCGGAATGACCGGACCTGCTCTCACCGCTCGGATTCCAGCGATCTCGTGCTCTGCCGTCATCGCGACAGATCGGTCGTCATCGCGGGTCTGTGACCAATCCGTGACCATGTTGGGACTGTCGGTGCTCACCGGAAGGGTGGGGCCATGACCAATCTGAATGAGCGGCACTGGTTCGGCGTCGCGCAGGCCGCCGAGTACGCCGGCGTGTCCGTCTGCACGGTCCGCCGCGCGATCGCGAACGAGTCGCTCAGAGCCACTCAGCACGTCAAGGCCGGGAAGCTCCACATCCGCCGCACCGACGTCGACGCCTGGCTCAGCGGCGAGGTGACGGCATGAACGGCCGCCCGTCGCCCGAAGCGATCCGCAAGGCCGGCGAAGTCCTCGCTGTCGGCGAGATCGCAGCGGCCCAGATGACGCCCCGCGAACTCGCCGAAGCCTGCTACACGCCCACCGGTCCGCCGGTCGACGAGCTCGAGGACCTGATCCGCGCCGACCGCGGCCTGCCCCCGCTCACACGAGGAAAGAGGTCCGACCCCTAAGCCGCAAGACGGCCCCGACCCAGCGTTGCAGCGCCAGGACGAGGCCTTGATCCGAACCTTCAGAGACAAGGAACGAACCCATGAAGAACCGTAGCGACGACGTCCGACAGGACGTCCCCACCTGCACGACCACCTTCGAGCGACTCTGGCTGCGATTCGGCGGAGGAGAGGCCACGGTCGACCTGCGCTGCAGCGACGATCTGGTCGGAACCCTGGTCGGAACCCTGGTCGACACCCGATTCGACGACTACGCGACGAGTGTCGACCGCGTGGGAGATTCGAACGTGCTGGTCCGATACTTCGGACCGATCGACCACACGATCCTCTACGTCGACGCCGGCGACAACAGCAATGCCGAGACTCTCGCCGCACTCCGAGCGTCTGCGGCAGCTCTCCTGCGCGCAGCGGCCGAAGTGGAGCGGCTCATGAAGGCGGTCGAGCGATGATCACCGACATCAGCGAAGCAGTGCGCACCGAGCCGGAGACCCCGGAGGCCGACGACAGCGACAACCACCTGTACCCCGTTCACGAGCTGCGGACCGCGCTGTACCTCGGCGTGGAAGTGCGCAGCTTCTGCGGGCGATGGGGCCAACCGTTCGACCCGACGGAGAGGCTCGTGGACGTGGCGCGGGACCCCGATGGCATCGCTTGGCCGGTGCCCGAGGAGGACGATTGCCGCCAGTGCGTCGCGATCCTTGAGGACATCTCCGTTCGCCGCGCGGCATGGCGCAAGGGTGGCTCGCGATGAGCCGCGGCGTGGGCGCAGCCGCGTGCCCGTTCTGGTGCGAGCAGCGCGGGCGTGGCCGGCGGCGGGCGCACACCGGCGCGTGCCGGTCCACAGCTACAGCGGTCGCGGGCGTCACGCTGCGCCTTGTGCGGCCGCTCCGGGGACGTGCGGCCGTCGTGGAGGTCCGCGTGGGTACAGAGATGGCCACAGTGCCGCTGCACGAGGTGCAGGCGCTCATGGACGCTCTGCGCCTGTTCGTAGGCACGGCCCAGCGGTCAGGGGCTGCGTGATGGCCGCCGAGATCGTCGAGCGCGTGCCTCTGGCGGTACGCAAGCGCGAGGAGGCGCTGCAGGTCCTGTCCGGCGACTACGCCGGGCAGGGCCTGGCCAGGGTGCTGCCGATGGAACCACTCGCTCAGCAAGTCGGTCTGGCCGGCGGTTGGGCGACCGTGCGGGCGACGCTTGACGGGCGCCGATTGATCCGCTGCGAGCGAGCGTGGTGGCGTGGCCTCGAGGCGGGGTACCTGTCGTGGAGGCTCGCCGACCAGCTCGCGATCGAGTTGCTCGGGATGCACCCGTTCCAGGTGTGGGGTGATGCGTGGTTCGGCCTCTGAGAGACGAGTCAGTTTGCCTGAACCCCTGCCCAGCTTTTCATCCAGTTTCGACCGCTCCCTGAAGAGAGAATCCTCGTGGTCTGGGTTTGCTCAACCAAGATCGTGAGGAAATGGTAGAGCGTCAGGACTGTCTCTTGGAGCTTCTGATTGTCCTCAAGCTGCTCGACCAGCAGGCCCTGGGCCTTCGCTTCCTCGATCCCGATGCGCTTGTCGTGGCTCTTGTGGTGTGAGGCGTCGTTGAAGAAGTTGGCGACTGCGTTTGCCTTCGCGGAGTCTCCCTCGAACATGTAACTCGCCAACCAGCCAGCGACCATCTTTTCCGAGAACTCAAGCTGATCGTTCGCGAACTGAAGCAGAGACGGTGCGAACGAACCAAGCACAGGTGCCCACAGGTTCGCAGCGGCCGGATTGGCCGGTGCTCCCTTGTCCGGATCGCCGACGATCTCTCGGCGAGCCTGTTCGAACTGCTCGACGATAGATCTTGCCGAATGCTGGCGGCCGCCGAATGAGAGCTGCGGGTCGATGGGCCCAAGCTGGCTCTGGCGACCCAGAATGATCCGGTCGGAAGCCAACGCAAACATAGTTCCAGCTGACATCGCGAACGCAGGAACGATGACCTCTACGTCATCAAACTTCGAGCGGGTGTACTCGACCAGACTCTGCACTGCCATGGTGGCGCCGCCCGGCGTATGCATAAGGACCGTGAGCCCCTTGGATGGGTCCATGCCGTGGAAGCACGCCATGAAGCCATTCACGTCCTCGGGCATCATGATGATGTGCCCAGGTGGAACATCGCCCTTCTGCAGGAACGCTGAGAAGTAGACGAGCACGTTTCGGCCGCCACGCTCCTCCGAGAGCTGCGCGATGGACTCGCTCAACTTGGTACTGAACCATTCGTCGCGCGCGGCTCCCCCGAGCCTGTTGACTTCGTTCAGCAGTTCATTCCACGTGGCCATTCGAAGTTCAGACGCGCGCCGTGAGAGTGAGAGGTGGCGGTGCCGGTGCCCAATAGCTGACGATCTCCGTTCGCGATCCGTTTGCGAGTTCGACCGCCGTCGCGTACTCCTGATAGAGGTTTTCCAGATTCGCCATCGGATCGACGGGTGCGCTCATGCGGGTGAGTATTGCACGCGCAGCTTGGCAAAGACTGAAGATTTGCCCACGCGGTCCCGTAAATCGGCCATGATCGGCGACGGCGGGTGAAGGTCACGAGAGACCTCCGTCGGGGTGGGGATGGCGTTCTCGTACTCGCGACAGTCGACACGTGACAGCGGGCGATACACGTCTCGCGACAGGTTTCTGTCAGTGCGCGCTGCTCTCATGTTCTCGATCGAGAAAACCGACCCAACCCAAGGAGGAACTGATGGCCGTAAAGGTAGTCACTCAACTGGAGAGCCCCACGTCGGGCCACGAAGTCTCGAGATCGTTCGAAGCTGGCACCTATCTGGATGCTCGGGACGGGCACCTGTACGTGATGAGGTTCGCCAACGGCGGAGAAGATGTGGTCGCCCTATTCGCGCCTGGATCTTGGAAGGCCGCCTCGGTCACCTCCAACTAGCGTTGTGGAGTTCCCCGTCGGAGCGGGCACTCTGGATCCATGACCGCCCAGCACCCCTCCCGCTCGTTCAAGGGCTGCCCCTTGTGCAAGCCGCACAAGCGCCGCGGCGCTGGTCGTGCGGCGCGTGAGCCGGTGTCGGTGCGCCGGCAGCTCGGGAAGGCGCGTCGGCTGTCGCGCGGCTACGTCAGCGAGGACTGAGGAGCACCGAGAATCTCAGGACAGGCCCCCGTCGGGGGACGGAATGTTGTTCTCGTACTCGCGGTAGTCGACCGTCCGGACGCTGATGTTGCGCGAGCCAGCGACCACCGCGTCGGCGACCGCCTGAACAGACTTGGGCGAGAGCTCGACAGTCCCGATTCGCGTCCCGCCGCCGCCGAGTCCATCGAATGGCCCGGCCTCGATCGGCGAGCCGCCCGACAGGGACCCGATGACGCCCATCTGGGCGCTGCCGGTGAGCGGCGCCAGCGCCATCCCGGCCATCGCCTCGACAGCGGACCGGACCTCGGGCGTCCCGCCGACGATGCCCTCGGCGACGCCCGCGGGGATCCACTGGCCGACCTCGTCGCGCATCACCCTCGACGGGGAGTTGATCCCGAGGACCTTCTTCAGCCAGCCAGGGATCATGCCGCCGACTCCGGAGAGCTTGCTCCGGACCCACGCGAAGCCGTTCTCGATGCCTTGGATGAGGCCGTTCATGATGTCTTCGCCGACGCCGATCAGCCACGATGTCGCGCCGGAGATCGCGCCGGTGACCTTGCTCTTCAGCCCGGACACCAGAGAGACGATCTTGTCGATCCCGGCGGAGAACACGGCCTTGATCGTGGCCCAGTGCTTGATGATCAGGCCGGGCAAGGACCAGTTCAGAAAGAACGACAGCATCTTGCCCGGTGCGGCCTTCACGACCCCGACGATCCATTCCCACGCGGCCTTGGTCTTGGCCTTGATCCAGTCCCAGTTCTTCACGATCAGGATGGCGATGGCGACCACGGCGGCGATGACGAGCCCGATGGGCCCGAGCGCGATCAGCCAAGCCGCGGCGACGCGAGCAGCGCCGAGGAGCGACTGCGCCCCCATGAGCACCCACATCGCGGCGATGTAGATCAGTCCCGCGCCCTGCACTGCAATCGACTTGATCGCGGACCACTGGGAGAGGGTCCACGCGACGACGGACTTCGCGCCGGCGACCGTCGACTGCACACCCCACGCGATCAGGGCAGGGACCAGCACGGTCATGAGTGCCCCGCCGAGGAACAGGGCAGCGTTCTTCGCTCCGCCGATCGGCTCGAGGATGCTGTTCGTCTTGCGGCCGACATCGGCGAACCAGCCGCTCACCGAGGAGAGCGCCGGCCCGAGCTTCTCGTCGAGCGCGATCGCGGCGTCGTTGATGGCCGGGATGGCCCAGTTGCCGAGGCCGAGGAAGGCGAGCTCGGCGCGGTTCTTCCACTTGCCGAACGTGGCCGAGGCGTTGTCGTTGAGGGTGTGGTCGAGGCGCTTGGCCGCGCCGGCGACGTCGTCCATGCCTTGGCCGCCGTCGTCGAGGGCCTGCAGGAACGCCGGAATCTTGTCCGTGCCGATCTCGGTGAGCGGGTCGCCGAACAGATTGATGGCGGCGGCAGACTGCTTGGCGGGGTCCTTGAGCAGTGAAGACGCGCCGCATGTCCTTCAATCCGGCGGCGCATGTCGATCTGCCTGCGGCCAGGCGGCCCGAGGTCGACCCCTGGCAGCCCGCCGAGCTGGGCCAGTTCCTCGACCACGTCGTGACCGACCGCCTCGGCAGCCTGTTCGAGACGATGGCCTCCACCGGGCTGCGACGCGGCGAAGCACTGGGCCTTCGCTGGGCGGACGTCGATCTCACAGCTGGTCGGCTCGTCGTTCGTCAGCAGCTGCTCGGGTCCATGCGCTTCGCACAGCCGAAGACCGATGCCGGTACGGGTCGCATCGTCGAACTCAACTCGCACACGGTCGGAGCCCTGCTCGCCCACCGACTCACTCAGGACGCGGAACGCGCGAAGTGGGCGGAGGCGTACGAGGATCACGACCTCGTGTTCGCCCAAGAGAACGGACGACCCTACGACCCGTCGCGGATCTCGAAGCGGTTTGGCGACCTCGCCAAGGCCGCCGGCGTGCGGCAGGTGCGACTGCACGACCTGCGGCACGGCGCCGCGTCCCTGATGCTCGCCGCCGGGACGCCAATCGAGGTCGTATCGAAGCTCCTCGGTCACTCGTCACTCGCCATCACCCTGGACACGTACAGCCACCTGCTCGAGGGCGTCGGCCGCGATGCCGCCGAACGGGCTGCCGCGCTGATCCCCCGCAGGGCCTCGGAGCAGCCGCGTGACCATTCTGTGACCGCCTCGGCCCCAAATGACGAAGGCGCGGACCCTGCGATTGCAGGAAATCCGCGCCATTCCAACGAGCTTCGTGGAGCCGCCTGTCGGAATCGAACCGACGACCTTCTCATTACGAGTGAGATGCTCTACCGACTGAGCTAAGGCGGCACGATCCGGCGAGGATCGCCCGCCGAACCAAGTGGGAACTATACCCGCCCGACGGGTCCGGCGGGAAACCGGGTGTCCCACCGTATGATCGGCGCGTGGACGCAGCGACCAGGGCCGAGCTCGACGACATTCGCGGCAGCATCGACAACATCGACGCCGCACTCGTGCACCTGCTCGCCGAGCGCTTCAAGTGCACCAAGCGGGTGGGTCGGCTCAAGGCCGACCATGACCTGCCGCCCGCCGATCCCGACCGCGAGTCGCGTCAGATCGAGCGGCTGCGCGAGAAGGCGATCGAGGCCGACCTCGACCCCGCCTTCGCCGAGAAGTTCCTCAACTTCATCATCAGCGAGGTCATCCGCCACCACGAGGCCATCCGCGACTGACCGGACCTCCCAGCGCTACTCCGGGCAGACCGTGCCGTCCGCCGGGACCGTGCCGTCCTCGAGGTAGGCGTCGACCGCCTGGGTGATGCATGAGTTGCCCGACGTGTAGGCCGTGTGGCCGTCGCCCTCGCGGGTGAGCAGGACGCCCGACTGCAGTTGTGAGGCCATCGCCTGCGACCACTCGTACGGGGTCGCGGGGTCGCGGGTCGTGCCGACGACGAGGATCGGGGGTGCGCCGGCCGCCGTGACCGCCTGCTGGGGGTGCTCGCCCTTGATCGGCCAGTCGTGACACGCCATGACGCCCCAGCCGAGCGCGGCGCCGAACACCGGCGAGACCTTGCGGAACTCCGGCAGCGCCGCCTGGGTGCCCGCGACGCCGGGAGCGTCGTTGGTGTCGAGGCAGTTGACGGCGTAGATGACCTGGCCCGAGTTGTTCGCGAAGGTCCCGTCGGACTGTCGCTCGAAGTAGGCGTCGCTGAGCAGGAGCAGCACCTGCCCGTCGCCCTTGACGAGCCCGTCGAGGGCCTGCGTCAGGTAGCCCCACGACTCCTGGGAGTACAGGGCCATCGCCATCCCGTAGAAGGCGCGGCCCTCGGTCAGCTGACGGCCACCCTCGACGGCCAGCGGCTGCGCGCTGAGTTGCTGCATGAGGCCCGTGATCGTGGTCATCCCCGCCTCGACCGAGTCGCCGACGGGACAGTTGCCCTTGTCGATGCAGTGCGCCAGGTACGACTCGAGCGCGAGCTGGAAGCCCTTGGCCTGGCCGAGGCCGGAGTGGACCGCGTCGAGGGTGACGTCGATCGCCCCGTCGAGGACCATGCGGCCGACCTTGTCGGGGAACAGGTCGGCGTACGTCGCGCCCAGCTGCGTGCCGTACGAGAAGCCGAACCAGATCATCTTCTCCTGCCCGAGCAGGGCCCGGACGACGTCCTGGTCACGGGCAGCCTCCTCGGTGGAGACGTGCGCGGCCAGCGCGCCGGAGTTCTGCTCGCACGCGGCCCCCATGCCACGGACCGACGCGGTGAGCGCCGCGATCCCGGCCGCGTCGTCGGGATCGGGGTCGGTGTCGATGAAGGCGTCGAACTTCTCGTCGGAGAGGCACTCCAGTGGCGTGCTCTCGCCGACTCCGCGCGGATCGACGCCGACGACGTCATGCGTGCTGCGCAGGTCGTCGGACAGCTCGGACGCGAGGTAGCCGACGAAGTCCTGCGCCGAACCTCCCGGACCACCGGGGTTGGCGAAGATCACCTGGCCACCGTCCCCCGTTGCCGGGACCCGGCGGACCGCGAGCCGGAGCGTCTCGCCGTCGGGCTGGGCGTAGTCGACCGGCACCTCGACGGTCGTGCACCTCTCCTCGCCGCAGTTCGACCACGACAGCTTCTGGTCGTAGAAGCGCTCGAGGCCGGCCGGTGCCTGCTCACCCGTGGCCGGCGGGACCTCGGCCGCGTGATCGGTGCCGGCGATCAACGACACCCCCGTGCCGACGAGCGCGAGGGCCAGCAGCACGACCATGAGGATCACGACGAGACGCTTCATCCGAGGAACCTCGCCATCATGTGCTCGAGAGCCAGCTGCGGAGCGGCGTTCGCCTCGAGCGCGTCACGGCAGCCGACGATCGCGTCGATCGACGCGAGCGTCCGTTCGGGTGTCGTACGCCCCGCCATCGTGCTCACGTCGTCGGCGACATCGGCGTTGATCGGCTCGACGCCCGTGCCGAGCTGGAGGGCCAGCACGTCACGCTGGAACGACAGCAGATCGAGCAGCACGCCGTCGATCGCGTCGCGCGCCATGCGCTTGCGGCGGCGCTCCTGCTCCTTGGTCATCGACGAGAGTGCCCCGGCGTAGCCGGCCGGCCGGCGGCCGCGGTCCTCCACGCCCCAGGACTCGCGCAGGTCGGACAGCTCGCGCGCGTCGAGCGCGTCGCAGCGCACCTCGGCGCGGGCCGAGGCCTCCTGGTCGATCCGGCGGGCCGCCTCGAGGCAGTCGCCCAGACCGCGCAGGCCGACCGGCAGCGCGAGGATCTCGGCCCGACGCTCCCGCGCCTGCGGGTCGCGGGCGAGACCGCGGGCTCGACCGATGTGGCCCTGCGAGGCGGCGGCGGCACGGCGGGCGACGTCGGGCTCGACGCCGTCGCGCTCGTGCAGCAACCGGGCGATCGCCGCGGCCGGTGGCGTGCGCAACAGGACGGGACGGCACCGCGAGCGGATCGTCATGATGACGTCCTCGATCGCCGGGGCGCACAGCAGCCACACCGTCGCGGGGGCCGGCTCCTCGATGGACTTGAGCAACGCGTTGGCGGCCTGGTCGGTCAGCCGGTCGGCGTCCTCGACGATCATCACCTGGTGGCGGCCCACCGACGGGTGCAGCGCTGAGCGGCGGACCGCGTCACGGGCGGCGTCGACGCCGATGCTGAGGCCGTCGGTGTTGATGATCGCGATGTCGGGGTGGCTGCCGGCCGCGGCCGTGACGCAGGACCGGCACGTGCCGCAGCCGCCCTGCTCGCACTGCAGCGCGGTCGCGAACGCCACCGCGGCGTTCGATCGACCGGAGCCCGGCGGCCCCGTGAACAGCCACGCGTGCGTCATCTGGCCGGCGACGGCGGCGCTGAGCGTCTCGACGACCTGGTCCTGACCGACCAGCTCGGACCACACGGGCGCCGTCACGAGACCTCCAGCCGGGCCTGCGTGAGCCACGGCTCGACGGCGGCGCGGACGGTCTCGTGGATCTGCTCGGGCGTCCCGCCGGCGTCGACCACGACGTAGTGCGCCGGATCGGCCGCGGCGAGGTCGAGGAAGTGGCGGCGGACGCGATCGTGGAACTCGACCGGCTCGCCCTCGATCCGGTCGGGCTCGCCGGCCCGGCCGAGGCCGATGCGCGGATCGACGTCGAGGACGACCGTCAGGTGGGGTCGCAGGTCGGCCGTGGCCCAGCGTGCGAGCGGTTCGAGCTCGCCGACGTGCAGGGCACGGCCCGCCCCCTGGTAGGCGAGCGTGGAGTCGACGTACCGATCGGTGATGACGACGGCGCCGTCGGCCAACGCGGGCAGGATCATGGTGTCGACGTGCTCGGCCTTGTCGGCGGCGTAGATGAGCGCCTCGGTGCGCGGGGAGAGGGCGCCCGTGGCCGGGTCGAGCAGGATCGCACGCAGTCGTCCGCCGACCTCGGTGCCGCCGGGCTCGCGCGTGAGCACGACGTCGTGGCCGCGCGATCCGATCCACTGCGCGAGCAACTGCGACTGGGTGGACTTGCCCGATCCCTCGCCACCCTCGAAGGCGACGAAGACGCCGATCTCGGTGACCAGCGGATCCGGTGACGGCTGCATGGGGGCGAGCCTAGTCGGGGATCCCGACACCGACCCGGGCCGGGGCGAGCCGCAACTCGGCGACGAGCAGCAGGACGCAGACCAGCCCAGCCCACAGCTCCGAGTAGGGCAGCCACGTGACCGCCACGAGCACCGCGACCAGCACGACGAGCGGTCCCCACGAGCGCACGCTCGCGTCGTGCATGCGGATGACGCACACCCACAGCGACACCAGGAAGACGATCACCGGACCCGTCACAAAGGCCGACGTGACGAGGTCCGACACCTCGGAGTGGTGGTCGTAGTAGTCGATGCGGGCCGCCAGTCCGGCGCCGAGGGCCGCGGCCGCCGCGAAGATGAAGTAGTGGCCGAACCCCCAGGCGAAGCCCACGCGGTTGTCGGTCAGCAGCGGCGCCGCCTCGCGGGCGAAGTACAGCCACCAGATGCTCATCAGGATCAACAGGCCGCCGATGATGACGAACAGGACCTGCGCGCCGATGGCCTCGTCGTCGAGGGCGGTCTGGATCGCGACGGTCGTGGACAGGATCGTCTCGCCGAGGACGATGATGAACATCAGCCCGTACCTCTCGGCGATGTGGTGCGGGTGCCACGGCGTCGTGCCGGTGCGCTCGGCCCACGCCGGCACCGACAGGTCGAGCGCGGCGAGGACGAGGAAGACCGGCGCGCCGAGGTCGTGCGGCACGAGCAGGAAGAGCACCCACAGGGTCTGGACGGCGGCCAGGCCACCGGCGTACCGCAGCGCCGTCCGCCGGCCCTCCGGGTGACCGGCCGCCGCGCGCAACCACATCGCGAGCAGGCCGATGCGCATGATGACGTAGCCGCAGACGCCCAGCACGAAGTCGCCGTCGAAGATCCGCGGCACGCCGGCGGCCAGCACGAGCGAGCCGAGGATCTGCAGCATCGTCAGCAGCCGGTGCACGACGTCGTCGTTGTCGTACGCGGAGTTGAACCACGCGAAGTTCAGCCAGGCGAGCCAGATCGCGAACATCGCCATCGCGAAGTGCACGAGTCCGTCGCGGAGGTGGTCCTCGCTGATCGCGTGGTGCAGGCCGAGCGCCGCCTGGGCGATCGCCACGACGTAACACAGATCGGTGAGCAGCTCGAGCGGCGTGGCGGTGCGGTGCGACTCGCCACGATCACGCGGGGCACCGGACGGATGAACGACACGGGGGTCAGTCCACCAGAACGAGGAAGGGCGCACCACCGGACCCGGTGGTGCGCCCTGTTCGAGCAGTCCTCAGTCGATGTCGGGACCAAGCAGGAACGCGTGCACGAAGCCCGCGATCGCGGCACCCAGGACCGGGGCGAGGATGAACACCCAGACCTGCTCCATCGCGTCCCCGCCGGCGAACCAGGCGACGCCGAGCGACCGCGCCGGGTTCACCGACGTGTTCGAGATCGGGATGCTGATCAGGTGGATCAGGGTCAGCGCGAGGCCGATCGAGAGCCCTGCGAAGCCCACCGCGGCGCGCTTGGCGGTCGCGCCGAGGATGACGAACAGGAAGACCGCCGTGAGCACGACCTCGGCGACGATCACCGACGTCAGGTTGTAGTGCATCGGCGAGCGGTCGCCGAAGCCGTTCGTCGCGAAGCCGGTCGCGACCGGGTCGAAGCCGCCGTCGATGCCCTTGGCGACCACGAGCAGCACGGCGCCCGCGATCGTCGCACCGACGACCTGCGCCACGACGTACCCGGGCAGGTCCTTCCACGCGAACCGCTTCGCGACGGCGAGGCCGACGGAGACGGCGGGGTTGAAGTGGCCGCCCGAGACGGGGCCGAACGCGTACGCGCCGGTGAGCACGGTCAGGCCGAACGCCAACGCGACGCCGAGCCAGCCGACGTTCACGAACGAGGTCGCGCCCTGCGGGACGGGGGTTGCGGCGAAGATGGCCGTGCCACAGCCGCCGAACACGAGCCAGAACGTGCCGAGTGCCTCGGCGCCCAGCTTCTGGGCCATTGTGTAGGTCGTGGCGGTCGGTGGGATGTCGGCAGGCGATTCGACGACCTCTTCGAGTGAGGCGTCGGGGGCCTGGTCGTTCGGTGCTTCGGACATGATGAGCACTCCTTCGGTGGGGAAGTGCACAACACGTTAGGGCACCACGACCGGCCAACGGTGGGATCTCACCGCTGACACGAGTCGCGTCGCACCCGTCAGGACTTCTTCGCGGGTGCCTTCTTGGCGGCGGCCTTCTTCGCCGTCTTCTTCGCGGGCGCCTTCTTGGCCGTGGCCTTCTTGGTGGTCTTCTTCGCGCCCTTCTTGGCCGGGCCCTTCGCGCGACGCTCGGCGAGCAGCTCGACGGCACGCTCGTGCGTCAAGGTCTCGAGATCGTCGTCCTTGCGCAGCGTGGCGTTGTACTCGCCGTCGGTGACGTACGTGCCGAAGCGACCGCTCTTGGCCACGATCGGCTTCTTGCTCGTCGGGTCCTCACCGAGCTCCTTGAGCGGTGCCGCGGCGGCCCTGCGGCCGTACGACTTCGGCTGCGCGTAGATCGCGCGGGCCTGCTCCTCGGTGATCGTGAGCAGCTGGTCCTCGGTGTCGATCGAGCGCGAGTCGGTGCCCTTCTTGAGGTACGGCCCGTAGCGACCGTTCTGGGCGGTGATCTCGGCGCCGTCGACGTCGGTCCCCACGACACGCGGCAGGGTCAGCAGCTGCACGGCCTCGTCGAGGCTGACCGAGTCGAGGTCCATCGACTTGAACAGGCTCGCCGTGCGCGCCTTCGCGCCCTTCTTGGCGTCCTCGGGCAGCGCCTCGGTGACGTAGGGGCCGTAGCGGCCGTTCCGCGCGACGATCTCCAGGCCCGTCTCCGGGTGGGTGCCGAGCTGCTTCTCGAGTCCGGCCGGCGTGGCGAGCAGCTCCTTGGCCTTCTCGAGGGTCAGCTCGTCGGGCGGCAGGTCCTCGGGCACGTTCGCGCGCGTGGGCGTGAGCTCGCCGCCCTCCTTGGCGGGAACCATCGGCGGGCCCTCGACGTACGGGCCGTAGCGACCCACCCGGACCGCGATGTCCTCTCCGAGGTCGAACGTCGCGAGTCCGCGCGCGTCGATGTCGGGCAGGTTCTCGATGAGCCGCTTGAGCCCGGTGTTGCCCTCGCCCTCGCCGGCCCAGAAGCTGCCGAGGACGGCGAGGCGCTCCTCGCGCCCGTGCGAGACCTCGTCGAGCACGTCCTCGAGCTCGGCGGTGAACTCGTACTGGATGAGCCGGCCGAAGTGCTGCTCCATGAGCCGGATGACGCTGAACGCGACCCAGGCCGGCACGAGCGCCGTGCCCTTCTTGTAGACGTAGCCGCGGTTCTGGATCGTGTTGACGATCGAGGCGTACGTCGAGGGTCGACCGATCTCGCGGTCCTCGAGCTCCTTGATGAGGCTGGCCTCGGTGAAGCGCGCGGGCGGCTTGGTCTGGTGGCCGGCCGCGGCCAGCTCGACGGCGGTGACGAGGTCGCCCTCGCTGAGGTTGGGCAGCTTGGTCTGCTGGTCGTCGCCCTCGGCGTCGGGGTCCTCGGTGGTCTCGACGTACGCCTTGAGGAAGCCGTGGAACGTGATCGTGCGGCCCGACGACGTGAACTCGACGTCCTCACCGCTCGTGGCCTGCGCACCGATCCGGATCGAGACCTGGTTGCCCTTCGCGTCCTGCATCTGCGAGGCGATCGTGCGCTTCCAGATCAGGTCGTACACCCTGAGCTGGTCGCCGGACAGGCCCGTCTGCTGCGGCGTGCGGAAGGACTCGCCGGCGGGACGGATGGCCTCGTGCGCCTCCTGGGCGTTCTTGACCTTGCTGCTGTAGACGCGCGGCTTGTCGGGCAGGTAGGCGTCGCCGTACAGCTCCTTGACCTGGGCGCGCGCCGCCGTGATCGCGGTCTGCGAGAGCGTGACCGAGTCGGTACGCATGTAGGTGATGTAGCCGCCCTCGTAGAGCGACTGGGCGATCGACATCGTGCGCTGGGCACCGAAGCCGAACTTGCGCGACCCCTCCTGCTGCAGCGTCGTGGTCCGGAACGGCGCGTACGGACGGCGCGTGTAGGGCTTGGACTCGACCGAACGCACCGAGAAGTCGCGGCCGTCGAGGGCGGCGGCCAGGGCGCCGGCGCGCGCCTCGTCGAGGTGGACGACGTCGCCCTTCATCGTGCCGGTGTTGTCGAAGTTCGAGCCCGACGCGACGCGCTTGCCGTCGACCGTGGCCAGCTTCGCCGGGAACTGCGACGGCTCCAGGTCGCAGCCGAACGTGGCCTCGAGGTCCCAGTAGGAGGCGGCGCGGAAGGCGATCCGCTCGCGCTCGCGCTCGACCACGAGCCGGGTCGCGACGGACTGGACGCGGCCGGCGGACAGACCGCTCATGACCTTCTTCCACAGGACCGGGCTGACCTCGTAGCCGTAGAGGCGGTCGAGGATGCGGCGCGTCTCCTGGGCGTCGACGAGGTCCTGGTCGATGTCACGGGGGTTGGCGATCGCGCGCTGGATCGCCTCCTTCGTGATCTCGTTGAAGGCGATCCGCTTGACCGGGACCTTGGGCTTGAGCTCGTCGAACAGGTGCCACGCGATGGCCTCGCCCTCGCGGTCCTCATCCGTCGCGAGAACGAGCTCGTCGGCGTCCTTGAGCAGCTTCTTCAGCTTCGTGATCTGGGCCTTCTTCTCGGCCGGAACGACGTAGACGGGCTCGAAGCCGTTGTCGACGTCGACGCCGAGTCGCGCCCACGACTGACCCTTGTACTTCGCCGGGATCTGGTCGGCGTTCTGCGGCAGGTCGCGGATGTGTCCCACCGACGAGTCCACGACGTAGCCGTCGCCCAGGTACGCCTGGATGCTGCGCACCTTGTTGGGCGACTCGACGATCACGAGAGAGGTCATGGGGGTCCTTATGGAGGGGCGTGGCTGGCGATCCGGGCCAATCGACGCCCACCGTAGCGCTTCCTGTCAACCATTTTTGCCACAGGTGCGGTCGGTGGGATCATGGACCGAGTGGAGAAGGTGACGTACGCGAGGGTCCTGCGCACACCCGGAGCCGTCCCTCTCTACGTGGCGGCGTTCCTCGCCCGGATCCCCATGATGGCGCTGCCGCTCGTCCTCACGCTGCTCGTCGTGGAGGGGCTCGGCGGCTCGTACGGACAGGCCGGTCTCGTGGCCGCCGCCGAGACCGTGGGGGTCGCCCTCGGCGCACCGTGGCGTGGGCGGTTGATCGACCACTTCGGCCTGCGACGGGCCCTGCTCCCGTCGATCGTGGCGCTGTTCGTCGTGTACCCCCTCGCGGCCACCGCCTCCTACGTGTGGCTGCTGCCGCTGGGGTTCGTGGCGGGACTGTTCATGGCGCCGGTCCACTCGATCGTGCGGGTCTCGCTCGCCGCGCGGCTGCCCCGCGAGATGCACCGCAGCGCCTTCGCGCTGGACTCCGTCACGGCCGAGGCCTCCTTCATCATCGGCCCCGCCGCCGCCGGCGCCCTCGTGGTGCTGGCCTCGCCGCAGGTCGCCCTGCTCACGGTGGCCGCGACCGTCGCGGTCGGCCTGGGCATCCTGTGGTGGGTCGACCCGCCGACCCGCAGCCACGACGCGCCCGCGCGACCCGACACCCCTGCCCGGGGCCTGGGCTGGATCAACGCCGACCTGCTCTTCCTCTTCCTCGTCTCCGGCGGGTCGATGGTCGCGCTGATGGCGACGGACCTGGGGATCATCGCGGCGCTGCGCGAGCTCGGCGCGGTCGAGCTGGTCGGCATCGTCTACCTCGGGTGGGGGCTGTCCTCGCTCGTGGGCGGTCTCGTCTACGGCGCCCGGCCCGCCTCGATCCGGCCGTCGCACCTGCTGCTGGCGATGGGTCTGCTGACGATCCCGATCGGCATCGCCCACGCCCCGTGGACGCTCGCGCTCGCGTGCATCCCGGCCGGCATGCTGTGCGCACCGATCATGACGGCGAGCACCGAGTGGATCGCGCGGCTCACGGACGAGTCGCGCCGCGGCGAGGCGATGGGCTGGCAGGCGACGGCGTTCACGATCGGCGGTGCGATCGCCGGCCCGTTCATCGGCACCGCGATCGACCGCTGGGGTGCGGCGGCGGGATTCGCCGCGGGAGGCATCGCGGGCGTCCTCATCGCGGTCGCGTCGCTGGCCGGCCAGGCCCGGTACCGCGGGCGGCCGGGTGGTCAGGCGGTCAGGAAGCCGTCGGCCACGAGCTCGGCGACCATCGGCGAGTAGGTGCGGCGCACGTCGTGCGCGTCGCGGTCGAGCAGCTGCGCGAGCGCGTCGAGGATCTGGCCGGCCGTGAGGTCGCCGTCGCTCGCCGACAGCAGGCCCGCCTCGATCGTGTCGACCTGACGCACGGGACGCAGGCCCCCGGTGCGCTGGACCCGGATCACGGCGGGGTCCTCCGCACCGACCGGACCGGCGGTCTCCTGCAGGACGTCGGCCCCGAGGCGCCAGCGCACGTCCAGCAGGTCGCCGGCCGCGAGGGCGTCGGTCCGTCCGCCCCACGCCAGGAAGTCGGCACCGACGGGCTGCGCCACGGGCGCGGTCCACTCCTCGATGCGGACCTGCGGGGTCTCGCGACCCGCCTTGCGCAGGGTGATCCAGCCGAAGCCCATCGCCTCGATCCCGGCGTCCGCGAACCACGACAGCCAACGGTCGTAGCGCTCGACGTGGTCGGCGCGGTGCCGCAAGCCGGCGTCGGCGAGCCACATCTCGGCGTACTCGGGCAGGTCGACGCGCTCGCGCTGCACGACCCACGCGTCGAGTCCGGTCGGCTCGATCCAGCCGCCGAGACGCTCGCGCCAGTCGATCCCGTCCTCGTGGATCCACGCCGCGAGCAATTGGCACCAGCCGCCGTCGTTGAGCCGGTCGGACGCGCCCGCGACGATCCGCCGGACGACGTCGTCGCCCTCGAAGCCGGTCTCGCGGTAGACGAGCCGGTCGCCCTCCGGCGGCGAGACGACGAACGGCGGATTCGTGCAGATCAGGTCGAAGCGGTCGTCGGCGACCGGATCGAAGAGACTGCCCTCGCGCACGTCGACGTCGATCCCGTTCAGGGCGGCCGTGAGCCTCGCGAGTCGCAACGCGCGCGGATTGACGTCCGTCGCCACGACCTCGCTCGCGTGACCGGCCAGGTGCAGGGCCTGCACGCCGCACCCCGTCCCGAGGTCGAGCGCGCGGCCCACGTGCGGGCGAACGGTCAGTTGGGCCAGGGACGACGACGCCTCACTGATCCCGAGGACGTAGAGCGGGTCCTGCGGGTTCTCGCGGCCGTCGAGTCCGGGAGTGAGGTCGCACAGCACCCACCAGTCGTGCTGCTCGTCGCCGTAGGGCCGCACGTCCAGCAGGGCGCGCGCCTCGTCGCCGTCGACCGCCACGAGGCCGAGTTCGCGGGCGTCGGGCCACGCGTCCCCGAACGCGGCCTCGGCGGCGGCGCGCGGGACCGGCGCCTGCAGCTGGAACAGCCGGACGAGCGTCGACAGCGGCGAGCCGTCGGCGGCGGCCCGCAGGCCGGGGGCGGTCTCGCCTCGGGCGAGTGCGCGCCACGCGGGCGTGCCGAGGAGGTCGTGGACGGCGTCGACCGTGAAGCCCTCGATCGCCGCGCGCAGGCGTGCGATGCCGTCCGTCACGTCAGGAGACGATGTCGTCGACGGACGCGTGCAGGCCGAAGACCTTGTCCAGTCCGGTGATGCCGAAGATCCGCAGGAGTCGCTCGCTCGTGCACACGATGTCGAGCGAGCCGTTGTCGGCGCGCACCCGCTTGAGGGCGCCGACGAGGACACCGAGGCCGGTCGAGTCGAGGAATGCGACGTCCTCGATGACGATGACGAGCCGCGTGTGGCCCGCCTCGATCGCTCCGACGACGACCTCGCGCAGCCGCGGCGCGGTGTAGACGTCGATCTCACCCGCGACCTCCACGATGTGGAAGGGCGGAACCTCCCGTTCCGAGAGCGTCAGGTCCATGGCGAAATCCAACCACACCCCGCGCAGTTCGGCGGACCGTGGCGGCGTCGGTGCCGTGGGGGACACTGGCGCCATGGAGCTGCACCCGGTCCTGGCGCGTCACGCCGAGCGCCTCGTCCACGTGGAGCACCAGCCTCCCGCCGAGGCCGTCGTCGAGCCGTGGCCCGCGTGGATCGACCCCGAGGTCCGTGCCCTCTTCGCCGGCGAGGGTGCCGACGTCCTGTGGGCGCACCAGGCCGAGGCGCTCGCCGCACTGCACGGCGGCGACGACGTCGTCGTCGCCACCGGCACGGCCTCGGGCAAGTCGCTCGTCTACCAGGCCGCGGCGCTCCAGGCCCTGCGCGACGGGCGCGCCGGGTCCGCCCTCGCGGGGGCCCGCCGCCCCACGGTGCTCTACCTCGCCCCGACCAAGGCGCTGGCCGCCGACCAGCTGCGGCGGCTGCCCACCGCGGCACCGGGGCTCCGGCCCGCCACGGTCGACGGTGACAACAGCCGCGAGCAGCGGGTCTGGGCCCGCGACCACGCGAACTGGGTGCTGACCAATCCCGACATCCTGCACCGCACGCTGCTGCCGGGACACGAGCGCTGGGCCCGCTTGCTGGCCGGGCTGCGGATCGTCGTCGTCGACGAGTGCCACCACTACCGCGGCGTGTTCGGCGCGCACGTCGCCCAGATCCTGCGCCGCCTGCGACGGGTGTGTGAGCACTACGGTGCCGACCCGCGCTTCGTGCTGTCGTCGGCGACGGTCGCCGAGCCGGCGGTGTCGGCCGAGCGCCTGCTCGGGACCCCCGTCACCGCCGTGACCGCCGACGCGTCCCCGCGCGCCGGGCGCACCGTCGCCTTCTGGCAGCCGCCCCTGCGGGCCGACCGCGAGGGAGTCGAGGTGCGCCGCGCGGCCGGTGCCGAGGCGGCCGACCTGCTCACCGACCTCGTCGTGGGCGGGACCCGCACGCTCGTGTTCGTCCGGTCGCGCCGCGGCGCCGAGCAGCTCGCGCTCACGACGCGGCGGGCGCTCGAGGAGGTCGACCCGTCGCTGCCGGACCGCGTGGCCACGTACCGCGGCGGCTACCTGCCCGAGGAACGACGCGAGCTGGAGCAGCGGCTCCGCTCGGGCGACCTGCTCGGACTGGCCACCACGAACGCGCTCGAGCTGGGGATCGACATCGCCGGACTCGACGCGGTCGTGACGGTCGGCTTCCCCGGCACCCGGGCGGCCCTGTGGCAGCAGCTCGGCCGCGCCGGACGCGCGGGGGCCGAGAGCCTCGGGGTCATGGTGGCGCGCGACGACCCGCTCGACTCGTTCCTCGTGCACCACCCCGAGGCCGTCCTCGGGGCGCCGGTCGAGGCAACGGTGTTCGATCCGGAGAACCCCTACGTCCTGGGTCCCCATCTCGCGGCCGCGGCCCAGGAGCTGCCGCTGACGGAGGCCGACTTCGGGCGCTTCGGCGACCGCGCCGCCGAGGGGGTCGCGGCGCTCGAGGCCGCCGGTCTGCTGCGACGCCGGGCCGGCGGCTGGTTCTGGACCAGCCGCGACCGGGCCGCCGACCTCGCCGACATCCGCTCCTCGGGCGGACACCCCGTGCAGATCGTCGAGGCCGGCACGGGCCGGCTCGTCGGCACGGTCGATGCGGCCTCCGCCGACGCCGAGGTCCACGAGGGCGCCGTCTACGTCCACCGCGGCGAGGACCACCTCGTCGAGGAGTACGACCACGAGCACGGCACGGCCGTCGTCCGCCGCGCCGACGTCCACCACACGACCAGCGCCCGCGCGGACACGACCGTGACGATCGTCGACGAGCGCCGCAGCACCACGTGGGGGCCGGCGACGATCGCGTTCGGCGATGTCGAGGTCTCCAGCCAGGTGATCGGCTACCAGATCCGCGACCGCCGGAGCGGACGCGTCATCGGCGAGGAGCCGTTGCACCTGCCCGAGCGGACGCTGCCGACCACGGCCGTCTGGTGGACCCTCGATCCCGACGTCGCGAACGCGCTCATGGACCCGGAGCGTCTGCCCGGCGCGGCGCACGCCGCCGAGCACGCCGCGATCGGCATCCTGCCGCTGCTGGCCACGTGTGACCGCTGGGACATCGGCGGTCTCTCGACCGCCCACCACGTCGACACGGGACGGCTCACGGTGTTCGTCCACGACGGGCACCCGGGCGGCGCGGGCTTCGCCGAGCGGGGCCACGCACGCATGGCCGAGTGGCTGCGGATGACCCGTCAGACGATCGCGGACTGCACGTGCCGCGACGGCTGCCCGTCATGCGTCGTCTCACCCAAGTGCGGCAACGGCAACCACCCGCTGGACAAGGCCGGCGCCGTCCTGCTCCTCGACGCGGTGCTGTCCCAGCGCCACGTCACGCCTACCGGTTCATGACCTCGCCTCGTGGCGTCGCCACAGCAGCCAGGAGCCGACCGCCGTGGCCACCGCGACCACGCCGAGCACGATTGGGACGGCGGGCCTCGTGTCGCCCTCGTCGTCCTGGGTCATGTCCCTGGCCTGGGCCAGCCACGCCGATCCGTGCGAACGCGCGGCATCGACCTGGACCTCGGTGCGGTGCCTGACATCGGCCATGCGGTCCTTCGCCCGGGTCTTGACGTCGAACTTGCGCGCCAGGGCGTCGACCGTCTCGCCCAGCTGCTCCCGGGTGCGCTCGATGTCCGCCTCGATGTCGTCGGCCGTGACGGCCTGGTCGGACGATGTGCTCATGTTCATCGAGACTCTGCCGTCGAGCGGCCGCCGGGCTGCGAGTCGCTCGAGGAGTTCGGGGTCTGGCCGAACTGGCTCGGCGTCACCTCGTCGTCGGAGTCGGTGACCTTCGCGGCCGTCTGCTTGACCCGATCGGTGGCCTTCGCCGTCTGCTCCTGGACGCGGAGGTCGTTCCACAGCCTCGCGACCTGACCGGTGATCTGCTCGTAGCGCTCGGTGCCTGCCTTGGCGCCGAGCAGGTAGGCGCCGCCGGCGATGGCCAGCATGATGATCTTGCTCATGGGTTCTCCTCTGGGTGGGTCTCGTCCACGACGTACCCAGAGCGGGAGGTTCCAGAGGCCGGTCACCAGTGCGAGTCGTACAACGCTCGGCACTGCACCTTCTCGTGAGACGTCTAGGCTGCAGACATGGGGCTTTCGCTCCCGTTGCCGTGCCGTGGACGACGAGAGGGGTCCTGGTGACAGCCTCCTTGGATGCCATGAGGTCGGAGTTGAGCGCCGCCGTCGCTGGCCCCTCCGCGGCCGACACCCTGTGCACCTCCTGCGTGGACCTGTTCGGCGTGGACGGGGCCGCGGTCTCCGTGATCTACGACGGCGCCTCGACCGGAACGTTCGGCTCCAGCAGCGAGGCCAGCCGACTGCTCGACGAGTACCAGTTCACGTTCGGCGAGGGTCCCTGCCTGGACGCGGTCGCGTCACGCGCCCCGGTCCTGGCACCGGACCTCGGCTCGGCGCGGGAACAGCGCTGGCCCGCCTTCCGGGGAGCCCTGCTCGACGACGGCATCCAGGGAGTGTTCGCGCTGCCGATCATGATCACGTCGGTGTGCGTGGGAGCCCTCGACCTGTTCCGGGTCCGGCCGGGCCCCTTGGCGGGGAACGCGCTCACCGGGGCGATGATCGCCGCCGAGCTGGCCTCGGCGCCACTGCTCGACCTGATGGCCGGGGCGCGCAGGGCCAACGAGCTCGACGACTCGGCCGGCACGGACGTCGGCACCGGCGAGGACCTCCTGATCGAGATGGACCGCATCGAGGTCTACCAGGCGACCGGGATGCTGATCGCCGCGCTGGACGTCGACGCGACCGAGGCGTTGGTGCGACTGCGGGCCCACGCGATGACCACCAACCAGACCGCCGGCCAGGTCGCCCGGGCCATCATCGAGCGCCGACTGACGCTCGAACGCGACCCGAAGGCCGGGCAGGACGGCACCGGCCGCACACCGGGGGGATCGCGATGATCGACGGCAGGGAGGTCGAGGTCGTCCGCGCGTTCGTGGACCTGTCCAACGAGCTCGTGGGGGACTACGACGTCGTGGAGATGCTGTCGCAGCTCACCACGAACTGCGCGAGTCTGCTCGACATCTCCTCCTCGGGTCTGCTGCTCGCGGATGCGCGTGGCGTGCTGCACCTCGTGGCCTCCTCCTCGGAGCGCACCCACCACCTCGAGATGTTCCAGCTCCAGCGCGACGAGGGCCCCTGCCTGGACTGCTACCGCCGGCAGGCCCCCGTCCTGGTCCCCGACCTCGCCGAGGCGACCGACCGCTGGCCCCAGTTCTGCGCGGCGGCCCGCGACGTGGGGATCAAGTCCGTCCACGCCCTGCCGATGCGACTCAAGGACACCGCGATCGGCGCGATCGGACTGTTCGGAGCCGAGACCGGCGCGCTGGGCCCCGACGACCTCGCCCTGGCCCAGGCCCTCGTGCACGTCGCGAGCGTGGCCATCGTCAACGAGCGGTCCGCCGCGGACCGCGCCACCGTCACCGCACAACTGCAGCACGCGCTGACGAGCCGCATCACGGTGGAGCAGGCCAAGGGCGTGATCGCCTGGGCGGGCGATCTCGAGATGGACTCCGCCTTCACGGTCCTGCGTCGCTACGCCCGCGACCACGGTCGCAAGCTCAGCGACGTCGCGCGCGACGTCGTCGGCAGGCGGTTGCGTCACGAGGCGGTCCTGCAGCACGCGCGCGCCGTGGCCATCCTGCCCTGATCAGGCGACGGCGGGACGTGGCACGCCGGCCAGCTCGGACTGCCCCATCCACTCGGGCAGCCGCCGGACGACGTCGGTCGGCGCCAGCGCCTCGGCGTGGGCGAGCACCTGTTGCCAGGTGACGTCACCGCGCCACACCGCGACCAGCTCGCGCAGCGTCGTGCGGATCGTCGCGACCGGCTCGTGACCGGGATCGAAGTCGCACACGTCGACGTCGTCGCCGTTCACCACGAACCACCAGCGTCCGACCTTCGGCGCCACGTCGGCCAGCTCGAAGGCCACGGTCGTCCGTTCGCGCGGCCAGTTCGCGACCGGGATCTTGCGTCGCATGTCCCAGAACAGCAGGTGCGGGTCGTAGTCCTCCTCGCCGAGGTCGCCGATCCACCTCATGCCCCACGTGCCGAGCGACTCGACGATGCCGTGCAGCTCACGACCGGACTCGGTGAGCGTGTACGCCGCCCGCCCGCCGACCTCCTCGCGTCGCACGACTCCCACGCGCTCGAGCGTCCGGAGTCTCTTCGACAGCAGCGCCGGCGACATCTTGGGCACGCCGCGGCGCAACTCGTTGAACCGGGTGCTGCCGTACAGCAGCTCGCGCACCACGAGCAGGGTCCACCGCTCGTCGAGCACCTCCATCGCCTTCGCCACCGGGCAGAACTGTCCGTATCCAGTCATCTGTCGACCTCCTCGGCCCCACCTCCCAGTAGAAACCCGAGACCGTGACGCTGACCAGTACAGATCGTGAACCGCCGTCGCTTCACATCCGGCACTGGAGGCACCGGCACGTCCGGGCGGATCGTCGAACCATGAACACGACCACCACTTCTGACATCAAGATCCGTCACCGTGCCCTGTGGGCCAGCGGTGACTACGACCGCGTCGCGACGCAGGTCATCCCCGACCTGGGCCAGGCCCTCGTGGACGCGGCCCGCATCCGCCCGGGCGATCGCGTCCTCGACGTCGCCGCCGGTTCGGGAAATGCGGCCATCCCCGCCGCCCTCGCCGGCGGCGAGGTCGTCGCGAGCGACCTGACCCCCGAGCTGCTCGACGTCGGCCGCGACCACGCCACGGCGGCGGGAGCGCGCATTCAGTGGGAGGTCGGCGACGCCGAGTCGCTGCCCTACCCGGACGCCTCGTTCGACGTCACGCTCTCGTGCGTCGGCGTGATGTTCGCCCCCGACCACGCCGCATCCGCGGCCGAGCTCGTGCGGGTGACCCGTCCGGGCGGGACCATCGCGCTGGCGAGCTGGACGCCCGAGGGCTTCATCGGCCGCATGTTCGCCACGATGAAGCCGTTCGCGCCCGCACCGCCTCCCGGTGCGCAGCCCCCGCCGCTGTGGGGCAACGAGGAGCACGTGCGGTCGCTCCTCGGCACGGGAGTCGACGGGTTCCACGCCGACCGACGCCGACTGCCGGTGGACCTCTTCGACGACGGCGCCGCGTTCCGCGACTTCTTCAAGGCCCACTACGGTCCGACGATCGCGGTCTATCGCGCCCTCGCGCAGGATCCCGATCGCGCTGCCGAGCTCGACCGGGCCCTGGCGGCCCTCGGGGACGAGGCGATCGACGGCGGGACGATGGACTGGGAGTACCTGCTCGTCACCGCGCGCCGAGCCGCGGCCTGACCTCATTCGAGGTACCACGCCGGCGCCGCCCGGGCCCGGCGCTCCGCAGCCCACCGACCGAGCCACCAGCGCGGACCGGTGACCCGGACCGTCACCGTGGCGACGTCGGCGTCCATCCGGCAGTCACGCAGCCGGCCGCCGTTGTCGGCGACGACGTCGTGGGCGACCCCGCAGGGATCACCGCCCTCGACGCTCGTCCGCGACGCGGCGAGGGCAGCCAGGTCGGCGGCCGAGGCGGCGCGCTGGCGCAGCCCGATGACGAGCGCGACCTGCAGACAGCCGACCGCGACGAGGACGAGTGCCGCGGTGACGGCGAGCGCCTGCACCGTCGCCGACCCTGCCTCACGGCGGCTCACTCGACCACCGCGACCGACGAGGCCGACAGGTCGAGATGAACTCGCGGCACGAGGGGCAGGGTCGCGCGGTGCCGGATCCGTACCGCTGCTCGGCCGTCAGCGATGCGGATCCTGACGGTCGCGCCCGGGACGAGGGCTCGCGCCGCCTCGCGAGCCTCGGCCCGGGTCTCGCCCCGCGCGACCGCGCGCGCGGCGTCGCGCGCGGCATCGACGAGCCGCACCTGGACGACCCCGAGCGAGACGACCCACACGAGCACGAGTGCGACCAGCACCACGAACGGCAGCACGACCGCGGTCTCGGCGGTCACCATCCCCGGATCGCGTCGCCTCACCAGGGCCACCGGAACAGGTCGGGCAGGTTGAGCTCGAACGAGCGGACGATGGTCCGGGAGACGAACCCGGCGAGCCATCGGGGCAGCAGCGCCTCGGGCCCCCACATCACTCCCGCGCCCAGGGTCACGGCGCCGAGCGCTCCGACGGCGTACTCCGCCGTGACCTGCCCGCGCTCGTCCCGGCCCCGCTCACGGACCGTTGCCTTCCGGATCATGGTTCTCCTCTCCACGTTGGGGTCCTCCGCGGCACCCGGGCGGACGGGTGCCGCGGAGGAGTCGGATCAGAACGGCAGCAGGTCCGGGATCTTGCCGAGCAGACCCTGCACGAGGTCGCCGAACCAGTCGGACTGGCCGATCTTGACGAGGACCCCGCCGACGGTGCACGCGCCGAGCGTGCCGACCGTGTACTCGGCGGTGGTCATGCCCCGCTCCGCGGCGCGGCGGACGCGGGAGGGAAGGAACTTCAGGACCGACATGGACTGTCCTTTCGAGAGGGAATCTGACGCCCGAACATGGCGGCGAGCGGCCCGGATCTGCGGAACTCGTCACGGCCTGGGGACAACCGGGCGGCCGCGCCACGGCTTGGGGACGGAGCCCTCAGCGGCCCAGCGAGGCCAGGACGGCCAGCACCGTCGGCGCGATGCCGACGAGGACGAACGCCGGCAGGAGGCACAGTCCCATCGGCAGCGTCGTCCGCACCCCCACGCGGGCGACCTCGGCCCTCCGCGCGGCCCGCGCCCGTCGTCGCAGGTCGTCGGCGGCGTCCACGACGAGCGGCACGACGGACGCCCCCGATCCCTCGGACCGGGCGAAGGCGCGGCCGACGGGTTCGAGCACCGTGCCGTCGAGGCTGCGCCACACGGGCACCGGATCGGTCGCCACGCGGAGCCGGCGGGCCACCGCCGTCAGTTCCGTGCCCAGCGGTGCGGGCGTGTGGGCCGCGACCACGCGCAGCGACTCCTCGGGCGATCGCCCCGCCGCGAGGACGGCGCCGACGAGGTCGAGGGCGAGCGGTGCCTGCCGCACCAGGGCCTCCTCGCGCCGACGCTCGGCGATGCTGCGCATCGCCGCCACCTGCCGCATGGCGAGGGGTGCGAGTGCCGCGCCGACGACGAGTCCGACCCGGTCCATGAGGAGGAACCCGAGGACGGGCACGAGAGCCGCCGCGGCGAGACCCGGGTCGAGCCGCAGCGTCGTCGGACGTCCCGCGAGGCGACGCCAGCGCCGTCGGGGCCGACCCGGGACGGCGACCAGGACCGCCGAGGCGGCGAGCAGGGCCGCGATCACGCGCGCTCCTCGACCTGGTCGGCCACGCGGTCGATCCACACCACGCCCACGATCGCGGAGGCCGTCCCGGCAGCCACGCATGCGGCGCCGACGACCGTGGACGTGACGACCGAGACGGGGTCGACGCCCAGGCCCGAGCCGAGGGCCAGGCCCAGGGGAGGCATCGCGATCAGCAGCGTGGCCGTGGCGCGAGCGGGCCCCACCCCGGCGACGACCTCGCGGTCGAGCTCGCGGTCCTCACGTGCGGCGTCCCGCACCCGTTCGAGCACCGCGGCGAGTGCGGCGCCGGTCGCCTCGGAGACCGCCCACGCGCGACCGACGGTCGTGAGCACCTCGTCGCCCGGGTGCCGACCCGCCGCGACGAGGGCCGCCGCGACGTCGCCACCGTGCGCGGCCACCGTCGCGACCGGGCCGAGCGCGGACTCCTCCACGGCGAGCCGCGCCACGGCCGTGGACGGCGGCGCCCCCGCGCGCAACTCGGTGACCAGCCCGTCGAGGACCGCGTGGCACCGCTCGCGTCGCCGCGCGACGTGCCGTCGTCGGTGCTCGCGACCCCGACGCCGCCATCCCGTCGCGACGACGGCGGCGGCGGTCCACGCCAGGATCGTCGGTGCGGGCGGCAGGCACACGAGGCTGGCGACGACCGCGAGGACGATCGCCACCCGCACCACCGCGCGCACTCCGGTGATCGGCGGCAGCCCGTCGACGCGCACGCGCCGCCAGCCCCACGGAGGTCGCAGCGCCAGCATCGCCGCGGCCGCGAGGACGGCACTGATGACAGTCACGGGTCGACGACCACGCCCGCGCGCACCGTCAGCCGGGGCCGGACCACGAGGTGCCCGTCCGCGTTCGTGCCGATCGCGGCGATCTCGCCGACCTCCCGTCGCCCGTCGGGCCCTCGGGTGACGTGGACGAGGGTGTCGAGGGCCGCCCCCGCCTGGGCGTGCACGGCGTCCCGCGTGAGCCCCGCGGCGATGCCGAGTGCCTCCAACCGCGCGGGGACGTCGGCCGGCGCGTTCGCGTGGACCGTGCCACAGCCGCCCTCGTGACCCGTGTTCAGCGCCGCCAGGAGGTCGACGACCTCCGCACCGCGGACCTCGCCCACGACGAGTCGGTCCGGCCGCATCCGCAGCGCCTGCCGCACGAGGTCGCGCATGCCGATCGCGCCGACCCCCTCGACGTTCGGCGGCCGCGCCACGAGACCGAGCACGTGCGGGTGCGCGGGACGCAGTTCGTCGGAGTCCTCGACCACCACGATCCGCTCTGAGGGCGGGACGAGCTGGAGCAACGCCGCCAGCACCGTGGTCTTGCCCGAGCCCGTGCCGCCCGTGACCAGGAAGCTGCGTCGCTCCGACACCAGGTCGCGCAATGCCTCACCCATCGGCGCGCACACCGAGCCGAGTCGCTCGAGCTCGGTCAACGGCAGCGCTCGGCGTGGCGGGACCCGCAGGGAGATCGCGGTCCCGGTGCGGGCGACGGGCGCGAGCACCGCGTGCAGACGGGTCCCGTCGGGGAGTCGGCCGTCCACGAACGGGGCGGCGTCGTCGAGGCGGCGTCCGGCGCTCGCCGCGAGTCGCTGGGCCAGCCGACGCACGCTCGACTCGTCGCGAAGCACGACCTCCGGCCGATGCTCCAGGCCCCGGCCGGCGTCGACGAAGACGCCCTCGGCGCCGTTGACCAGCACGTCGGTGACCCCGGGCAGGTCGAGCAGGGGCTGGAGCATCCCCGCGCCGATCGCCTCGCCCCGCAACTGGTCGACGATCGCCAGCACGGTCGTCGTGCCCCACAGCTGGTCCTCGGCGCGCAGGGCCTCCGCGACGCTGTGGGCCGTGGCCTCGGCACCCGTGCCGGCCAGCCGCCGCCGCACCCGGTCGACGACCTCCGCGGGCGCGCTCACCGCAGACCCACCGTGTCGAGGATCCGTCGAGCCGCCCGCACGACGGGTCGGGCCCGCAGGGGTCCGATGCCGTGCTCGAGATCGGCGGCCACGCGTCGGGACGTCCCGACGTCGGCGAGTACCGGGAGGCCGACCTCTCGTCCGACCGCGACCGACGGGACCCCGCCCCGGCACGCACGGGTGACGAGGGCGATGCTGCCCGCACCCTCCAGCCGGTCCGCGAGCGCGCGCGTCGCGACCACCCCACCGATCCGGCGCGGGACCACGATCACCGTGAGGAGGGAGCGGGTGACGAGCTCGAGGCCGAGATCGTCGAGGTGCCGGGGCACGTCCGCGACCACGAGGTCGAACCCCCGCACCGCCGCCGAGACCACCGGACCCGCCGACCGGACCGGGGCGCCGTCCCGACCGAAGGAGACGAGCGCCAGTCCCCGGTGGACCGGCAGCGTTGCCGCCAGCTCGTGCGCGGCGACCTGACCGACGGCGCCGTCGAGATCGCCCCAGCGCGGGCCGGTCGCGTCCTCCGCACCCGTGACGAGGTCGACCCCGCCACCGGCCGCGTCGCCGTCCACGAGGACCGCGCGCAGGCTCCGCTCGGCCGCGAGCTGCGCCGTCGCGACGGCGAGTGTCGACGCTCCGACACCGCCACACGCGCCGACGACCGAGACGACGCACGCCTCGCCCGTGCCATCGAGGGCACGTACGAGCGCCTCGACGATCGCGGCGTCGTCCCCGACCGCGAGGACGTCGCCGGCGCCCGCGTCGAGCGCCGCGCGCCACACCTCCTGCGGATCGGGCGCCACGACGACGATGCCGTCGCGGCGGGGCAGGTCTGCCAGCGCGACGAGGTCGAGCCGGCGGGAGTCGACGACGACGGCCGGCGCCGTACGCCAGGCCCGGCGCAGCCGTTCGGGCCGATCCAGCGGCTCGGCATCACCGCCGGCCGCGGCGCACCAGCGGCGCGCGCTCTCGGCGAAGTCCTCGTCGGAGGTGACCACCAGCGGCCGGCCCGGGGCGTCTGACGCACTCATGGTCACCACCGTCGCGGTGCGGACCGCCGTGACGCGAGGGGGCGGCGTGGGCCTGTGGACACGTGGGGTCCGCCTCGCGCGGGTGTGGAGGAACACCGGGTCCACGCGGGGCGACCGCCTACGCTGGAAGGCATGGCGACCGCTGCAGGACGTCCCGCCGCCTTCTTCGACCTGGACAAGACGATCATCGCCAAGTCGAGCACGCTGGCCTTCAGTCGGTCCCTCTTCGCCGAGGGACTGCTGAGTCGACGCGCCGTCCTGCGCAGCGCCTACGCGCAGATGGTGTTCAGCCTCGGCGGCGCCGACCACGACATGCTCGAGAAGATGCGCGACGAGATCGGCCGCATGATCGTGGGCTGGAACGTCGACACCGTGCGCCAGATCGTGGGCGAGGCGCTGCACGATGTGATCGATCCGCTCGTCTACTCCGAGGCGCTCGAGCTCATCGAGCAGCACCGCGCGGCCGGTCACGACATCGTCATCGTGTCCGCCTCGGGCGCGGAGATGGTCGAGCCGATCGCCGCCATGCTGGGCGCCACCCACGCGATCGCGACGCAGGTCGAGGTCGTCGACGGGCGCTACTCCGGCAAGATCCTGCACTACTCGTACGGGCCCAACAAGGTCGTCGCGATGGAGGAGCTCGCCGCGCGCGAGGGCTACGACTTGGCGGCCAGCTTCGGGTACTCCGACTCCGAGACCGACGTGCCGATGCTGCAGGCCGTCGGGCACCCGTTCGCCGTCAACCCGGACAAGGGGATGCGGCGACGCGCGACCGAGGAGGGCTGGCCGATCCTCACGTTCGAGCGGCCCACCGCACTGCGGCCGCGCCTCGTGCCCGAGACCACGAGCGGCAAGGCGATGGCGCTCGCCGGGCTGGCCGCGTCGGCCTCGATCCTGGCCTTCGGGATCGGGATGGCCCTGCGCCGCCGCGTGCGCACCTGAGCCGCGCCCGATTCGGTGAGCGGGTTGTGATCCGGGTCACAGTGAGGCAGGGTGGGGGCAGAATTCCAGAGCAGCCCGGACCTTGGTACCCACGCGGCGATCTCCCGTCCCACAGGGCAGTCGCACTCGGGACAACCGCATCGATTCGACACCCGCGGCCCCGGGGCGACGTTTGACGAAGGCACGCTTGGTAGCCGAGGTCCGGGCCACCATCTGATCGCTCAGCGAGCAGCGAGCGGGGACGCCTCCGCGCCCCGCGTGAACGCCTCCGCCGCGTACAGCAGCCACCGGTGCACGCCGTTGGACCCGTCGTCCGCGTACGCCTCGAGCGCCGCGAAGTAGTCCGGCGCCGCGGCGACGTGGCCCGCCTCGGGCACCGTCACCGACGCGGGATCGACGCCCCGCGCCACGAGCACGAGTCTCTCGGCCGCGCGGGCCACCACGGTGTTGTGCGAGGCGAAGGCGCCGGCCGCCGCGATCTCGGCATGCGTGAGCGCGGCGATCACGAGCGCCGGCGCCTCGGACTTCGCACCGAGCATCGTCGCGAGCCCCGTCAGTCGTCGGCCGCCCTCCGGGTTCACGGGCCGCCCGAGGGCGTCGTCCGGCACGGATCCGGCCGCGGCCAGCGCATGGATCCGCGCGAGGGCCTGGACGGGCGAGCGCTGCCACGTCGGCAGCAACCCGAGCAGCTCGGTCGAGAGCCGGACGGCCGCGCGGGCGGTGGCGTCGCCGCCGCCGGCGGCGAGCTCGTCGAGGTCGCACTCGCTGCCCTCGAGCGTCGCGGTGGCCCACGCGCCGATCAGCAGCGAGCGGGCCGTGTCGTCGGGGGTGCTGCGGCGCAGTCCACGGTCGCGCAGGACCGCGTCGATGCCGTCGCGTGCCGCCCGGTACGCCGACGGAACGCCCTCGAGCGAGGCAGCGGGCAGGAACGGATCGGACACGCACGCAGCGTACCCAGCGAGCGCCACGGCCCCGGCCGTGCCCGGCGGTAGCCTCGGGACGTGGACACCGACGCCGTCACCCGGAGCCCGGCCTCACGGGCCGCGAAGTGGCTCGTCGGCGACCGGTTGTCCACGGTCCTGCACCTGGGCGACGGCCCGCTGGCCTACGAGCTGGCCGAACAGGGTCACGAGGTCACGATCCTGGGCGACGACGTGACCGCCGTGCGTCGTCGCGAACTGATGTACATCCGCTCGCGCGGCGATCGGCTGCCGCTGCGCTCCGCCTCGTTCGACGTCGTCATCACGCCGTTCCTCGAGGAGTCGCCCGCGACGCTCTCGGAGTACGCGCGCGTCCTCGTTCCCGGCGGCCTCCTGTCGACCATGAGCCGCCGCTACGACGACTCGATCCCGTGGATGCGCCGTCTCCGCGCGATCACCGGCGATCGTGACTCGCCCGAGCCGGCCGTCGACACGTTCTCGGCGTCGGGCCTGTTCGGCAGCCCCGAGGTCGAGGTGTTCAACGCGTGGGAGGAGCTCGACCTGGCGCGCCTGCTGCGGTTCGCCGAGCAGACCCGACGCGCCTCGGTGCCCGACTCGGCACTCGGATCGGTCCACGAGCTGTGGCGTGAGTACTCGACCGGCTCGGGATCGTTGCGGCTGCGCCACGAGACGCGCTGCCTGCGCGCGAGGGTCGACAAGTCGGCGCTCGCCTCCGAACCCGATCCGCCGGACGCCGTCCTGCTGTCACTGGACTGAGTCACGTGGACGCGTGGCTGGGCCTCGGCGTCGCCGCGGTGCTCGTGGCGCTCGCGGCGCTGACCCGATGGGTGCTGCTCAGCCGGCGGCGCAGCCTGGGCACGGCCGAGGACCGGGCGACCTACGAGACCCTGCACACCGCAGCCCTCGCGGCGCCGGCGCTGCGGGCGGGCCTCGACGCCGAGAGCGTCTCCCGCGCCCTGCCCCACCTGCGCGAGCTGATCGGCGCGCGCACCGTGGGGATCACGGACACCCACGGGCCGCTGGGTTGGATCGGCGGCGACGAGACCGAGCAGACCGCCGACCTCGTCGCCTCGGCGCTCAAGCACGGCCGCTCGCAGGCGTCCCACCGCGTGATCGTCGCGCCGCTGTCGGTGGAGGACCGCGTCGTCGGCAGCATCGTGGTGGTCGACGACAGCGCCTCGGCCGGACTCGCCCGCACCACCACGGAGGTGGCCGACTGGGTGTCCAGCCAGCTCGAGCTCGCCGAACTGTCCGCGTCCCGTACGGCACTCATGGAGGCCGAGCTGCGCGCCCTGCGCGCCCAGATCTCACCGCACTTCATCTACAACTCGCTCGGCGCGATCGCCTCTTTCGTGCGCACCGACCCCGAGCGCGCCCGCGAGCTGCTGCTCGAGTTCGCCGACTTCACGCGCTACTCGTTCCGCCAGCACGGTGATTACACGACGCTCGCCGAGGAACTGCGGTCGATCGAGCGGTACCTCGTGCTGGAGAAGGCGCGGTTCGGCGATCGACTCAAGGTGACGACGCGGATCGCGCCCGAGGTGCTCAGCCTTACGGTGCCGTTCCTGACGGTGCAACCGCTCGTCGAGAACGCCGTGCGGCACGGTCTCGAGCGCAAGCCCGGGCCCGGGACGCTCACGGTGATCGCCGAGGACGCGGGCACCGAGTGCCGCATCACGATCGAGGACGACGGCGTCGGCTCCGACCCCGAGACCGTGCGCGCCGCGCTGGCCGGCCGCACGAGCTCTCCCTCGGTCGGCCTCGCGAACGTCGACGAGCGACTGCGGACGGTCTACGGGAACGATCACGGCCTCGTCGTCGAGACCGCGCCGGGCCTGGGCACGAAGGTGACGCTGCGGATCCCGAAGTTCACGCCCACCACCGTCGACTGACCCCACGTAGAATCGTGCGGTGAGGTTCCTCAACGATCTGCAGCCCAGTCACGACCTGACGTACAACGACGTCTTCATGGTGCCCGGACGCTCCGACGTCCTGTCCCGCTTCGACGTGGACCTGAGCACGACCGACGGCACCGGCGCGACGCTGCCGCTCGTCGTCGCGAACATGACGGCCGTGGCCGGGCGCCGGATGGCCGAGACGGTCGCGCGCCGCGGCGGCATCGTGATCCTGCCGCAGGACATCCCCGTCGACGTCGTCGCCGAGACCGTGGGGCGCGTCAAGGCGGCCCACACCGTCTACGACACCCCGGTCGTCCTGACCCCGACGATGACGGTCGGCGAGGCGCTGAGCCTCGTCCCGAAGCGCTCCCACGGCGGTGCCGTCGTCGTCGAGTCGCTGCACGGCCCGGAGCTGAAGGTCGTCGGCATCTTCACCCCGCGTGAGGCCACCGAGATCGACCGCTTCGCGCAGGTCCGCGAGGTCATGCTGACCGACCCGTTCGTCCTGCCGGCCGGCGGCGAACCCCGCGAGCTCTTCAACCTGTTGTCCGAGCAGCACGTCCCGTTCGCGCCCGTCGTCGACGGTGGCGCGCTCGCGGGCGTGCTGACCCGCAAGGGCGCGCTGCGCTCCTCGATCTACACCCCGGCCACCGACCCGGACGGCCGGCTCGTCGTCGGTGCCGCCGTCGGGATCAACGGTGACGTGCGCGGCAAGACGCAGGCCCTCGTCGAGCTGGGCATCGACGTCCTCGTCGTCGACACGGCCCACGGCCACCAGGACAAGATGCTCGACGCGCTGCCGATCGTGCGCGAGGTCCGCGATGCGCACGAGGCGGCCACGGGTCGCCGGCTGCCGATCGCTGCGGGCAACGTCGTCTCGGCCGCGGGCGTGCGCGACCTGGTCGCCGCCGGCGCGGACATCGCGAAGGTGGGCGTGGGCCCGGGTGCGATGTGCACGACGCGGATGATGACCGGCGTCGGCCGTCCGCAGTTCTCGGCGGTGCTCGAGTGCGCCGACGCGGCCCGTGAGTCCGGGGCGCAGGTGTGGGCCGACGGTGGCGTGCGCTGGCCGCGCGATGTCGCGCTCGCCCTCGCCGCGGGGGCCGGCAGCGTCATGATCGGCTCGTGGTTCGCCGGCACGCACGAGAGCCCCGGCGACCTCATGTCGTCCTCCGACGGCCGGTTCTACAAGGAGTCGTTCGGCATGGCGTCGTCGCGCGCGGTGGCCAATCGCACGCGCGACGCGGCGGGCTTCGAGAAGGCCCGCATGGCGTTGTTCGAGGAGGGCATCTCGACGTCGCGCATGTTCCTGGACCCCGACCGCCCGGGCGTCGAGGACCTCATCGACGAGATCACGGCGGGCGTCCGCTCGTCCTTCACGTACGCCGGCGCCCGCTCGCTCGCCGAGTTCGCCGACCGGGCCGTCGTCGGCCTGCAGTCCAGCGCCGGCTACGACGAGGGCCGGCCGCTGCACGCCTCCTGGTGAGTCCCGCGGGGCGCGCCGCGCGGTGACCGTCGGCGCGAACAGGGCACACCATCGCGGACAGCAGGGTTGACGTTCGAGGGCAGAAACTCCGTCGGAGGCCGACCTGGCCATCTCGGGAGGACGGTGCCAGAGATCTGCCGCGGGTTCAGAACGGAACGTGGTCATACACGTTTTCGCTGCCGGCCGGCCGATTGACGGGTGTGATTCCTGACACGTGCGCGACGGCGCCGGCGGTGCCGTCGAAACCCGCCGGGACGGCAGGACGAACTCCCAGTTGCTTCGGCGCTCCTGCCCGGCTCCAGACGTCGTGGATCCCGTCATTCCGGCCCTTTTCGGCCAGCGGGCTTAGGTTCGATGGCCCATAGTGGATGGTCGTGGCTCCTGCCGGAGCCGCTTGTGGATGCGTCGAGCCCGCTGACATCCGCAGGACTCGAACTCCAATCAGCGGGACGGGAAACCCAGGTTGTACGCCTCTCCTCGGGGGGGCTTGGGGCGAATCGCATGCCGAGGCACACCTTCAGTGCCAGCCCGACAGGTCATTTCTCGCAGACGCCGAGGGAAGACATGAAGTTCACACTGCTGCTCGCCGCCATGTTGACGGGCACGCTGCTCGTCGCGGCTCCCGCCGAGGCGACCACCACCGCCCCCGCACCGTCCGCCAGCACCACCGCGCCGACGACCGCCCCCGCCGCACCGACCGCGGCGCAGATCAAGGCCGCCAAGGCCAAGGCGAAGGCCAAGGCCAAGGCCGCCGCGAAGAAGAAGGCCAAGAAGAAGGCCAAGGCTCGGGCCGCCAAGATCGTTCGGACCGCCGCGAAGTACAAGGGCACCCCGTACCGCTGGGGCGGCACGAGCCCGAAGGGCTTCGACTGCTCGGGCTACACCCAGTACGTCTACCGCAAGGCCATCGGCAAGAAGCTGCCGCGGATCGCCGGCGACCAGATGCACAAGGGCCACTCGGTCAAGAAGTCCGCGAAGAAGAAGGGCGACCTGATCGGCTTCTACAGCGGCAACTACGTCTACCACGTCGCGATCTACGCCGGCGGCGGGAAGATCTGGCACTCCCCGCGCACGGGCGAGACCGTCAAGAAGGTCAAGATCTGGACGTCGGCCTACAAGGTCCGCCGCCTCTGATCGCCGGACTCCCGCCGGTTAGGGTCGAGGAGTGAAGGTCCAGCCGTCCCCCGAAGTCGCCGCAGCCCTCGATGAGGGGCGACCCGTCGTCGCTCTGGAGTCGACGATCATCAGCCACGGGCTGCCGCGACCGGACAACCTCGCCGCCGCGCAGGAGTTCGAGGAGATCCTGCGCTCGCAGGGCGTCACGCCGGCCACGGTCGCCGTTCTCGACGGCGAGCTCAAGGCCGGACTGACTGCCGACGAGCTCAGGCGGATCGCCGACGAGGACATCCCGAAGCTGACGGTCCGCGACCTGCCGGTGATCCTCGCGCAGGCTGGCAGCGGCGCCACGACCGTCGCCGCCACGTCGTGGATCGCCGACCGCGCGGGCATCCGCGTGTTCGCGACGGGCGGCCTCGGCGGCGTGCACCGCGGCGCCGCGCACTCGTTCGACGAGTCGGCCGACCTCACCGTCCTGGCCGAGGTCCCGATCGCCGTGGTCTCGGCGGGCGTGAAGTCGATCCTCGACATCCCCGCGACGCTCGAGCGGCTCGAGACCCTGGGCGTCATCGTGCTGGGATTCGGCACGACCGACTTCCCGAGCTTCTGGCTCACCTCGTCGGGCCATGAGCTCGACTGGCGGGCCGAGGACGCCTTCGCCGTCGCCGCCGTCATGAAGAGCCGGGACGACCTCGGCCTGCGGTCGGGCATCGTCGTGGCGAACCCCCTCCCGCCGGACAGGCAGCTGGACCCCGCGGTCCACGACGAGGCGCTCGGGCAGGCGCTCGCCGAGGCCGAGGAGCAGGGCCTCTCGGGCAAGGAGGTCACCCCGTTCCTGTTGCAGCGGATCGTCGAGCTGACCGGCGGCGAGAGCCTCGCGGTCAACCTCGACATCGCGCGCAACAACATCGAGGTCGCGGCCCGGATCGCCAAGGCGGCGGTGGAGCTCTCGTGATCCTCGTCGTCGGGGACGTCGTCGACGACATCGGCGTCCTGCCGCTCGAGCCGGTCACGCCGCGCAGCGACACCCGCGCGCAGATCCGGATGACCCCGGGCGGCTCGGCGGCCAACACCGCCGCGTGGCTCGGCCTGCTCGGCACCGAGACGCGTTTCTTCGGCAAGACCGGCGCGGACGGGACCGTGCGGCACGCCGCGGTGCTGCGCGACCACGGGGTCGACCCACGACTCGTCGCCGACCCGGTGCTGCCGACCGCGACGATCGTGCTGACCCTCGACGACGACGCCGACCGCACGATGTACGTCGACCGGGCGGCGAACGCCACTCTGACCTTGGACGACGTGCCCGACGACCTGTTCGACGGCGTCGACTGGCTGCACCTCACGGGCTACACGTTCTTCGACCCGGGCACGCGTGAGGTCGCCGTCGAGCTGATCGCCGAGGCCAAGCAGCGCGGCGCCGGCGTCAGTGTGGATCCCAGCACGGTCGCGTTCCTGCGCGAGGTCACGCCCGAGGCGTTCCTCGACTGGACCAGCGGTGCCGACGTGGTGTTCCCGAACCTCGACGAGGCCCGCGTGCTCGTCGGTGCGACGGGGCCCTTCGTCGACTTCGACGCGCTCACCCGGATGTACCCGCACGTCGTCGTGACGCTCGGCTCGATGGGCGCGGCGTACGTCTCGGGTGGTACCCGCGAGCAGGTCGCCGCGCCGCGCGTCCAGGTCGTCGACACGACCGGCGCGGGCGACGCCTTCGCCGCGGGCTTCCTCGCGGCCTGGGCCGAGCGCCACGATCCGCACGCCGCTCTCAACGGCGGAATCGGCGCCGCGAGCCGCTGCGTGCAGCAGCGCGGCGCCCGTCCCTGAGCCTGAGCCGGGGTCGCGTCAGGGTCGATCCGGGGGAGACGCCCGATGTGCGCGCAGGTCCGCGCGGGCGAGGCTGGGCCCCATGATCGAAGCACTCCACCTCACGAAGCACTACGGCGAGACGGTCGCCGTGGGCGGGATCGACTTTCGTGTCGAACCCGGCCGCGTCACCGGATTCCTCGGGCCGAACGGTGCAGGAAAGTCCACCACGATGCGGATGGTCCTGGGCCTTGACCGGCCGACCTCCGGCAGCGTCACCGTCAACGGCCACGCCTACGTCGACTCGCCCGCGCCCCTGCGCGAGGTCGGAGCGCTGCTCGAGGCCCACGCCATCCACCCCGGTCGCTCGGCCCGCCAGCACCTGCGGCAGTTGGCGGTCAGCAACCGGATCGACGGTGCGCGCGTCGACGAGGTGCTCGACCTCGTCGGCCTCACCGAGGTCGCCGACAAGCGCGCCGGCAAGTTCAGCCTCGGCATGGGGCAGCGGCTCGGCATCGCCGCGGCGCTGCTCGGCGATCCGGGCATCGTGATCCTCGACGAGCCGGTCAACGGCCTCGATCCCGAGGGGATCCGCTGGGTGCGCGCGCTCGCGCGTCGCCTCGCGGACGAGGGACGGACGGTGTTCGTCTCCAGCCACCTGATGAGCGAGATGGCCCTCATGGCCGACCACCTCATCGTGATCGGGCGCGGCACGATCCTCGCCGACTGCTCCGTGACCGACTTCATGGCCGAGCACGCCGCCTCGTCGGTGCTCGTCCGCACGCCGGACCTCGCGCGGGCCTCGGCCGTCCTCGACGGCCCCGACGTCACGACCGAGCGGGTCGACGATGCGTTGATCGTCCGCGGTCTCGACGCCGCCCAGGTGGGCGAGGCGCTGTTCGCGGCCGGGCTGCGCCTGCACGAGCTGAGCCCGCACCGGTCCTCGCTCGAGGACGCCTTCATGACCATCACCGCCGACGCGGTGCAGTTCCACGCCCAACTGGAAGGAGCGGCGCGATGAGCACCCTCACCGACGTGCCCGCGCAGGCCAATCTCACCCACACGATCGCCGCGGAGCGGATCAAGCTCGCGAGCGTCCGCTCGACCTGGTGGACGCTCGCCTCGATCGTCGCCCTCGGCGCGGGACTCACCGCCCTCATCTGCGGCCTGAACGCCGAGTGGCTGGCCAGCAGCGAGGCCGACGAGTCCGTCGGCTCCTTCATCACGTGGGGCATGATGATCGCCCAGGTCGGCGCGGTCGTGCTGGGCACCCTCGTCGCCACGAGCGAGTACGGCACCGGGCTGATCGCCTCGACCTTCGCCGCCACGCCGAGCCGGGGGCGCGTCATGGCCGCCAAGGCGATCCTCGTGACCGTCGTCCTGTTCGTCGTGGGCACGGGCACCGCCCTGCTCGGGTACGTCACGGGCAACTGGTTCCTCGACCGTGAGGGCATCGGCCTGGCACTCGAGGGTGATGTGCTCCGCGCGATGTACGGCAGTGGGCTCTACCTCGCCGGGCTGGGTCTGATGAGCCTCGGCGTCGGCTTCATCGTGCGGCACACCGCGGGAGCGATCTCGGGGATGCTGGCGTTCGTCTTCGTCGTCTCGAACATGGTGTTCCTCATCCCGGGCGAGACCGGCGAGTGGATCGGCAAGCTCATGCCGGGCAACGCCGGCTCCGCGATCGCGAGCCCGGTCCCGTTCAACCCGATCCTGCTCGACGCCTGGCCGGGCTTCGGTGTCTTCATGGTCGAGACGGCCGCGGTCCTGGCGTTCGCCTGGCTCCTCGTCCGCCGCCGCGACGCCTGACGAACGACGGAGGATTCTGCATTCGGCCCCGATGGGGTACCCGAATGCAGAATCCTCCGTTCATCCCGGATGCCGGAACCACATGTGTCACCGGCGCCCCACGGGCATCATGATCCGGTGCGCAGATGGTGGGACCGTGTTTCGGGGCGGGAGCGGCGCCGAGCCGACTGGAGTCGGCAGGCGTTCGAGCAGATCGAGGCCCTCGATCGCGCGTCGACCGGACCGCGCGACTGGCCCGCGGCGATCGAGCCGGAGCGGAGGCGCCCGCTCATGCTCGCCGCGATACTGGCACTGATTGTCACGATCGCCGCGTCGATGCTTCTACGCATGATTGCGCCCTCGCCTTCACCGGCGGGTGTGGAGGCGGAAGGTGGCGCGTGGCGCCCAGGCATCTCATCCGCCGCCGTGTCGCGCCCCGATGACGCCCGCGATGACCGTCTCCATCCGGCACCGGTCGTCGACCCGGACGGCTCGTACGCGTTCGTGCAAACCCAGCCCGGTGGCGACGCGCCGGTGACCTACGACCCGTGTGTGCCGATCCACGTGGTGATCAACCCCCGAACCGGCGGCGCCGATGCGGTCCCGCTCGTCGAGCGCGCGCTCGATCACGTCGAGGAGGCCACAGGTCTCGAGTTCGTCGTCGACCGAATCAGCGACCACGTACCGGACTTCGAGTCCGACATCGCCAGCGAGGACTTGCGACGACCCGTCCTCGTCGGTTGGTCGGACGAGGCCGAGGTACCCGGTCTCGCCGGGAACGTCGCCGGCCTAGGCGGAAGCGTCGCGACCTCCGACGGCGACACGCTCCGGTACTTCACCGGGCAGGTCGCGCTCGACGGCCCGAACATGGCCGGCCTCTCGACGGCCGACCGCGAGGCGATCATCCTTCACGAACTGGGTCACCTCGTCGGGCTCGATCACGTCGACGATGTCGATGAACTCATGCACGCCAGCAATCTGGGGCAGGTCGACCTGGGGCCCGGCGACCGATACGGCTTGTCGTTGCTCGGATCGAGCGACTGCGCGTGAAACGCGATGGGTCCCGAGTGCCTCAGCACTAGGGACCCATCGCGATCATTGCAAGCGGTCAGGCCTTCTCGTCGTCCTTGGCGGCCTCGGTGGCGGACTCGCTCAGCTCGGCACCCGAGGGGTTGGCGTCGCTGAGCGGCGCGGCGTCCTCGGAGACCGGGTCGGGCGCCGGGGCGTCCTCCACGGGGGTGATCGCGGCGAGCTCCTCCTGCTCCGAGCTGATCTCGGTGTGCTGCTCCGCGGGGAGGGCGGGCTCGGACTCGTCGTAGACCACCGAGTCGACCTCCGGATCGGTGGCGTCGCCCTCCTCGGGGTGCGGCTCGGGCTTCGGCTCGTCCTCGGCCGAGGTGTGACCCTTCGGCTCGTCGAGGGAGTCCAGCAGCGACGGCTGGTGCGGCTCCTCGGCGGCAGCCTCGGGCTCCTCGTCAGCAGCCTCGGGCTCCTCAGCGGCAGCCTCGGGCTCCTCGGCGGGCTCGGGGTCGGTCTGCGCCGGCTCGTCCTCGTCCTGCGTCGCGACGGCGACCGGCTTGGTCGGCTCGGGATCCGCGGCCGCCTCAGGTGTGGCGTCCTCGGCCTCGAGCGGACCGCCCGCAACGCCCTTGTCGTCCACGTGCACGTTGCTCTGCGCCGCGATCGCGGCGTCCTCGACGGGCCCCGAGCCGTCCGGCGCGTCGAGGTCGCCGGTGTCGGTGGGCGTGGCGTCCTCGTGGGCCTCGGCGGCGGCGCCGACCTCGGCCGTGTCCGTCAGGGTGCCCGGGTCGGCCTCCGCCTCGGGACCGGGCTCGGCATCGGTGGGCTCGTCACCGGCAGCAGCGGCCACGACGGCCTCCGCCTCGGCGACGACGTCCTCCTCGGACCGCTTGACCGCCTGCAGCAGCAGCTGCGCCACGTCGAGGACCTCGATGTTCACGAGCGACTCGTCCTCGGCCTGCTTCGCGGTCAGGCCGTCGGACAGCATGACGCGGCAGAAGGGGCAGCCCACGGCGATCTTCTCCGCGCCGGTGCCGATGGCCTCCTCGGTGCGGTTGATGTTGATCCGCGAGCCGATCTTCTCCTCCATCCACATGCGTGCGCCGCCGGCGCCGCAGCAGAAGGACCGCTCGTTGCTGCGCTCCATCTCGACGTAGTCCGCGCCGGTCGCGCCGATCAGCTCGCGCGGGGGCGAGTAGACCTGGTTGTGGCGGCCCAGGAAGCACGGGTCGTGGTACGTGACCTTGGCGGCCGGGGCGGCAGGCGCCACGGGACGCAGCTTCTTCTCCCGCACGAGCCGGTTGAGCAGCTGCGTGTGGTGCACGACCTCGAGCTCGACGCCGAGCTCCTTGTACTCGTTCTTGAGCGTGTTGAAGCAGTGCGCGCAGGTCGAGACGACCTTCTTGACCCGGGTCTCCTCGAAGACCGCGACGTTCTCCATCGCGAGCTGCTTGAAGACGATCTCGTTGCCCGCGCGGCGGGCCGAGTCACCCGTGCAGGTCTCACCGTCGCCCAGCACCGCAAACGTCACGCCCGCGATGTTGAGCAGCTCGGCGACCGCCTGCGTGGTCTTCTTCGCGCGGTCCTCGAACGCGCCGGCGCAACCGACCCAGAACAGCCACTCGACCTCGTCGAGGCTCTCGACGTCGACGCCGACCTGCTTGACCTCGAAGTCCAGGTCATCGGCCCACTTCATGCGGTCGCGCGGGTTCATGCCCCACGGGTTCCCCTTGCGCTCCAGGCCCTTGAAGATGTTGTTCAGCTCGGCCGGGAAGTTCGACTCGACGAGCACCTGGTAGCGGCGCATGTTGTCGATGTGGTCGACGTGCTCGATGTCGACGGGGCACTGCTGGACGCACGCGCCGCAGTTCGTGCAGGACCACAGGACGTCGGGGTCGATCACGCCGAACAGGTCCTCGGTGCCGATGAGGGGGCGCTCCAGCTCGCGCTGCTGCTCCTCGGAGAGGGTCTCCGGATCGGCGCCGAGCAGCGGGATCTTGGCGTATGCGTGCTCGCGCAGGCCCATCATCAGCAGCTTGGGCGACAGCGGCTTCTCGGTGTTCCACGCGGGGCACTGGCTCTGGCAGCGACCGCACTCGGTGCAGGTCGTGAAGTCGAGGATGCCCTTCCAACTGAAGTCCTCGACCTTGCCGACGCCGAGCTTCTCGAACTCCTCCTCCTCGAGGTCCTCCATCTTCTCGAGGTCGAGGGGCTCACCGGCGACGTAGAGCGGGACGAGCGCGCCGAGGGCGGTGCCGCCGTCGACCTCGCGCTTGAAGTAGATGTTGAACCACGCGGTGAAGCGGTGCCACGCGACGCCCATCGTCAGGTTCTTGCCGATGACCATCAGCCAGATCGTGGCCGACAGGACCTTGACCAGGGCGATCAGCGTGATCGCGACCTCGAGCCCGTGCTCGGACAGCCCCGACCACAGCGTCGAGCCGATCCACGCGGTCGTGGGGAAGTGGAACGTGGTGGCGTGCTCGTCACCCTGCAGGTGCAGGAGCTGGTACTCCGCGCCGCGGATCAGGATGCCGGCGCCGCACTCGAGCGCCACCATCGCCTCGACGAAGTAGGCCTGGCCGAAGCGGGAGCCGAAGAAGCGGCTCTGGCGGCCCTGCGCGCGCGGATGGTTGCGCTGGCGGACGACGATGAGGACGGCGATGCCGATCAGGCCGAGCCACGCGATCAGCTCGCTGACCCACTCGAAGAGGACGAAGTGGCCCAGGATCGGCAGCACGAGGTGCGGGTTCCACACCTGCAGGTAGGCCGTGGCGACGGCCGAGCTGAGGATGATGAAGCTGAAGAACACGGCCCAGTGCATGATGCCGATCCAGTGCCACTGGAGCATGCGGGTGTGACCGAGCGTCTCCTTGAGCATGTTCGCGGTGCGACGCTTGGGGTCGTCCGTACGGCCATAGGCTGGAGTGCCGGTGCGGACGACGCCGAGCATCCGCTTGATGCCGGGTGCCAGGTAGTACACCGCCATCGCCGTGGACACGAGCGTGATCACGCCGGCGATGATGTTGATCGGGTGCATGCTGATCCTCTCGCGGTCGAGCGATAGTGCTGACCCTAATGCGCTGCAATCACGGCTTCTCGGTAAGGCAAGCCAAAGATGCGGTCATGTTACCTGCCAGTAGCCACGCGCTGCGAGACGGGCACGATCATGACCGCGGCGATCGGGAAGACCGCGACGAGGGCGAAGGCCCAGCCGTAGCCCGCCTGCTCGACGGTCAGGCCGAGGAGCGGAGGCACGGCCGCCCCCGTCAGGTACTGGCCCGTGTTCTGGATCCCGAAGGAGCGGCCGGCCCAGTACGGCCCGGCGATCTCGGCCACCGCGGTGAAGGCCAGGCCGTTGTCGGCGACCGTGATCATCGTCGCCAGCACCATGACCACGACGGCGACGGGTGAGCCGTCGAGCACGGCGAGCGCGAGCATGACGACACTCGCCGCGATCGCGACCTGCCGCATGGGCCCGAGTCGGTCGCCGACCCGGTCGGACCACCAGCCGGCCCCGATCCGGCCGCCGGCGCCCAGCACCTGCGAGACGGCGTACAGGGCACCGGCCGCACCGGCCGACCAGCCGTGGACGTCGATGAGCCACAGCAGCATGAGGGTCCAGACGGCGTACTGCGGGATGACGAGCAGTGCCGACGCCGCGTGGATCCGCACGAGCCGCCGGTCGTCGAGATAGGGGTTCAGCTCCGCGCCGCCCGACGGGCCACCGTGACGGGGCGGGTCGACCACGACGAGTCCGACGAAGGCGACGGCGCACACCGCGACCGCCAGGCCCAGCGCGACGGTCGCCGCGACGCCGTGCGCCTCGACCCAGACCGGCACCACGAGTGCAGCCAGTCCGACGCCGAGCGGCAGTCCCGTCTGGCGGATGCCCATCGCGAGTCCGCGCCGATGGGCGGGGAACCAGCCGACGACGAGGCGTCCGCTCGCGGTGTTCGTGCTGGCGGCCGACGCGCCGCACAGGAAGAAGCCGAGTGCCAGCCAGCGGGTGTCCTCGCTGCGTGCCCCGGACAGTGCGACCGTCGTGCCTGCGACGAGGGTGAGCAGTCCGGCGGTCAACGAGACACGTTCCCCGACCCGGTCGACGATCGCGCCCCACGCGATGAGCGTCAGCAGGGTGCCGACCATCGGCGCTGCCGCGAGGGCGCCGCTCTCGACGAGCGAGTAGCCCTCCGAGAGGTGCAGGTGGGGGATGAGCAGGAGCGGTGTGCTGACGACGGCGGTGGCGGAGACCTGCGCGACCATGGCCGCGGTCAGCATGAGCCACGGGTTCGGTCGGCGGTTCACGTGCTCAGTCTCGTCCTCTGCCGCCCAAATGCCGAGACGCGGGTCCGTCTGATGAGATCAGGCGAGGGCGCCGAGATGTGCGAGCGCCTGCTGCAGCAGGACTCCGCGGCCGCCCTCCATCTCCTCGAGGATCGCCGGGCTCAGGGCCTCCTGCGGCGCCAGCCACGTCAGCTCGAGGGCGTCCTGCCGGGGCGCGCACTCGCCCGTGACCGCGACGACGTAGGCCAGGGCCACGGCGTGCTGGCGCGGGTCATAGAGAGGAGTGATGCCCGGGAGCGGGAAGTACTCGGCCACGGTGAACGGCACGATGTCGGCGGGCAGCTGGGGAAAGGCCGTCGGACCCAGGTCCTTCTCCAGATTGCGCATGAGCGCCGTGCGGATCGGCTCTCCGTGCAGGACCCGGCCGGACACGAACGAGCGTGCCAGGGTGCCGGTCGTCGGGGACCCGCGCAGCAGCAGGCCGACCTGCTCGACCTGGCCGAGACTGTCCAGTCGGACGGGGATCGCCTCGACGTAGAGGATCGGGACGCGCGAGCGCGTCTCCTCGAGCTGGAACTCCGAGAGCCAGCCGGGATTCGGGTCGGGGGTGCGCACGGAGGGCATGGGCCCATTGTGGTGGAACGGTGGTCGCCAGACCCACCATCGCTGCGACACGGCTCGCGCGCCGCGACGTGACCGTCGGTTGAACTTGGGGTTGTGACTCCCAGTTACAGCGCTTAGTGTGAAGTGGTTCACGTCGGCTGTGGCCCTGGGGATGGGGTGCGCAGCGAAGTAATCATCGAGGGGAATGACCTGTGAGCCAGTCTCGGATTCGTCCAATCCATCGCGCCGCCGCCGGAGTCGCCGCCACGTCCATCGCCGCGGCGGGAGCCGTCGGGATCATCGGCGCCACGAGTGCGAACGCCGCTGATGTCGAGATCACGAAGAGCTTCGACTACAGCTGCGCGACCGTGGCCAGCGGCCTCGATCTCGGCCCGCAGGACGTGGGGGTGACAGCCCGGACCACGATTCCGGAGTCGGTGACCCCCGGCGAGGTGCTGCCGGCGCGCACCGTCGACATCACCCTGGCGCTGCCCGAGGCGCTGCGCGCCTCCACCTACGGCCTGCTCCAGGGCCGGGAGGCCGAGGGTGCCTCGACCGACTCGGCGGTCACGTTGACCACCGGCGGCCAGACCACCTCCGTCGCGATCCCGAACCTGTCGGCGGCGCGTACCGCGATCCCGGCCACGTCCGCCAGCCCGTGGACCATCCCGGCCAGCGGCCAGGTTCCCGAGATCACCACCCCGGACTACGCCGTCGGCAGCGTCGTGATGGGCATGCCGGGCGAGTTCAACATCGTCGCCACGGTCTACAAGGCGAACGGCACCTCGTTCCAGGCCACGATGGACTGCACCGCGGTGAGCACCGACATCAGCCTCGGCTCCGTCCCGGTCAACGTCCCGACGACCGAGCCGACCACGGAGCCGACGACTGAGCCGACGACGGAGCCGACGACTGAGCCGACGACTGAGCCGACGACTGAGCCGACCACGGAGCCGACGACCGAGCCGACGACCGAGCCGACCACGGAGCCGACGACCGAGCCGACGACCGAGCCGACGACGGAGCCGACCACGGAGCCGACCACGGAGCCGACCACGGAGCCGACCACGGAGCCGACGACCGAGCCGACGAGTGAGCCGACCACGGAGCCGACGACTGAGCCGACGAGTGAGCCGACCACGGAGCCGACGACCGAGCCGACGACTGAGCCGACGACTGAGCCGACGACTGAGCCGACCACGGAGCCGACCACGGAGCCGACGACTGAGCCGACGGAGCCGACGCCCTCGGAGCCGGTGGACCTGTCGAAGAGCTTCGACTACGTGTGCTCCGTCGACGCCGGCGGACTGGATCTCGGCGAGCACACGATCGGCGTGAAGGCCGAGACGACCATTCCGGGCTCCGTCTCGCCCGGCAAGGTGATCGAGCCGACTCCGGTGAGCATCACGCTGACGATGCCCGAGATGCTCCGCCAGGCGACGGCCGCGGTGCTCGGCGGCACGTCCGCCGACGGATCGTCGAAGGACTCGGCGATCACGCTGACGACCGGCGGCCAGACGACGACGATCGCGATCCCGAACCTCGCCGCTCCGAAGACGGCGGTTCCGCAGGTCGCGAACGAGCCGTGGCTGATCCCGGCCGCCGGCACGGTGCCGGCGATCACGACTCCGGCCTACGCGGCCGGCACGGTCGACCTCGGAATGCCGGCCAAGTTCTCGATCACCGCGACGATCTACACGAAGAACAACACGACGGTGCCGTCGACCTTGAAGTGCACGGGCCCGTCGGACCTCTCGCTCGGCAGCATCCCCGTGACGGCCGGCTCGACCGAGCCGACCACGGCCCCGACGTCGGAGCCCACGTCGGAGCCGACTTCGGAGCCGACGACGGAACCCACGTCGGAGCCCACGAGTGAGCCGACCACGGAGCCCACCACCGAGCCGACGACGGAGCCCACCACTGAGCCGACCACGGAGCCGACCACGGAGCCGGGCCTCGCCGAGATCCGCATCCCGGACTCGGTCCAGGCCGGTGGCAGCTTCACGGTGCGCTTCCCGCACGGATGGGCCGGCCAGGAGGTCGACGTGATCCTGCACTCCGAACCCGTCTCCCTCGGCACGAAGACGATCTCCGCGAGCAACACGCTCACGGCGACCGTCCCCTCCGACACGGCGGCCGGGACGCACACGCTCGTCATCGAGCAGAACGGCGAGACGGTGGCCTCGGCGGAGTTCGAGGTCACGGCGGCCGACACGTCGGTCGACACGGACTCCGACACGACGACCGACGACTCGGACGAGGTGCTGGCCTCGACGGGTGGTCCGACGCTGCTCGTCGGCGGCCTCGGGCTGCTGGCCGTGCTCGCCGGCGGCGCGCTGCTGATCGCCCGGCGCCGCACGCAGCAGTGACGTGACACGGCGCTCCTGACGAGAGCGTCACGAGTGGGGACGGGCCGCGAGGTCCGTCCCCACGCACGTCCCGCGTCGGCGGTGGGTAGGGTGGAGTCACACGACAGGGGAGCGCCATGCAGAGGGCGCTGAGAGTGCGGAGAAGCCGCAGACCCTCGAACCTGCTCCGGTTAGCACCGGCGAAGGGAGTCACGATGACATCTGCCGTTCCGTCCATCACCACCCGCTACCGCACGATCGACCTCGTCACGATCGCGATGCTCGGCGTCGCCTTCGGCGTCGTCTTCTGGGGCTGGGGGAAGTTCTACGACGTCGTCGACCTCGGCGCGACCGTCGGCTTCAAGCCCGCTGCCGCCCTGCTCGGCGGCATGTGGCTCATCGCGGGCGTCGTCGGCGGGCTGATCGTCCGCCGGCCGGGCGCAGCGTTCGCCACCGAGTTCATCGCCGCGCTCGTGTCGATGCTCGTCCTCGGCGGCACGTCGTGGGGCAGCAGCGTGCTGATCTCCGGCGCGGTCCAGGGCCTCGGCGCCGAGTTGGTGTTCGCGCTGTTCCTGTACCGCCGCTTCGACCTGCTGACCGCCATCCTCGGCGGAGCGCTGTCGGGCGTGCTCGAGGCGTTCTACGAGTGGAAGTACTACTTCGCCGACTGGGACCTGACCTGGAAGCTCGTGCACCTGGTGTTCCTCACCACCTCCGGCGTCGTGATCGCGGGCATCGGTGGCTGGTTGCTCGTGCGCTCGCTCGCCCGGGCCGGAGCGCTCGACTCCTTCCCCGCCGGGCGTCCCTGACCGCGTGACGATCGCGTTCCGGGACTACTCCTGGACGCCGCTGCACGCGCGACGTCCCGCGCTCGATCGGCTCGACCTGCGGATCGACGCGGGCGAGCGGGTCCTGCTGGTCGGTCCGAGCGGGAGTGGCAAGTCGACGACCCTGCACGCGATCGCCGGTGCCCTCGGCGCCACGCTCGTGGGCGAAGCCTCGGGCCACGTCGAGGTCACGGGTCGCATCGGCATGGTCACGCAGAGCCCGTCGGCCTCGATCGTCGCCGACCGGGTCGGTCGCGACGTCGCGTTCGGGCCGGAGAACCTCGGTCTGCCCCGCGACGAGATCTGGCGCCGCGTCGACGCGGCACTCGAGGCGGTCGACCTGCGGCACGGTCGTGAGCGATTCACGAGCGCGCTCTCCGGCGGCGAGCGGCACCGCCTGGCGCTCGCGGGCGCGTTGGCGACCGACCCCGACGTGCTGCTGCTCGACGAGCCGACCTCGATGCTCGACGCGGCGCTGGCGTCCACGGTGCGCGACGCGGTGCTCCGGGTCGCCGGCGGGCGCACCCTCGTGGTGGTCGAGCACCGCTTCAAGGGCTGGCTCGAGCACGTCGACCGGGTGATCGTGCTCGACCGTGGCCGTCTCGTCTTCGACGGCTCGGTGGCGGACTTCTCCGATGCCGCGGTGCCCGACGCCCTGTGGATGCCCGGTCGGCCGGCGCCCGCTCCCGTCGCGGTGCCGGAGGAGCTCGTTCGACCGACCGAGGCCGCCCGGGTCTCGGCTCGCGACGTCGCGGTGGACCAGGTCACGCGGACGCTGCGGGGGACCGAGCGCACGCGGGCGCTGTCCGGGCTGGACGTCGACCTGGAGCCCGGGTCGACCACGGCCTTCGTCGGCCCGAGCGGGTCGGGCAAGTCCACGGCCCTGCTCGCCCTGTCGGGTCTGGTCGTCCCGGTCCGCGGGCAGGTCGTCGGGCCCTCCGAGATCGGCTGGTGCCCTCAGGATCCCGAGCTCGGCTTCGTCGCGACCTCGGCGCGGCGCGAGCTCGAGGCCACCCCGCATGCGCTCGGACGGGACGTGGACGTCGAGGCGCTGCTCGCGGCGGTCGGCCTGGCCGGCCGCGGCGACGACCACCCCTATCGACTGTCCGGTGGTGAGCAGCGCCGACTCGCGCTCGCGGCGGCCGTGGCCCATCGGCCCGGTCTGCTGCTCGCGGACGAGCCGTCGGTCGGCCAGGACCGGGACACGTGGGCGGTGGTGGCCGGCTGGATCGACTCGGCCGCCCGGGCCGGGGCCACCGTCGCGCTGGCGACGCACGACCCTGACCTGCCGCGTGACCGCGACGTCGTCCTGGACCGGGGGGAGGTCCGGTCGTGACGGGAGTCGTGCGACGGCTCAACCCTCTGGTCCTGCTCACCGTCGGGATCGCGGCGGCGCTCGGCTCGCCGGCCATCCGCTCGCTGCCGATCGCCTTGGCGTCGATCGCCGTGTACGTGGTCGCCGTCGTGCTGACGGTGCCCTCGTGGCGCTATCCGCTCGCGTGCCTCGCGCTCGTCGCGCTGCCCGTCGCGAGCGTCACGTGGTCGACGTGGCTGCTCGGCGGCCACGACGCGGAGGTCGCGGTGGTCGCGGGCCTGCGCACGTTCGTCCTCGCGTGGCCGGGAGCCGTCGCCGTCGGCTACGTCGACGTGGCGCGCCTGGGCGACTACCTCGGCCAGACCCTGCGGGTTCCCGCCCGGTTCGCGGCGGCGCTCTCCGCGGCCCTGCAGCGGGTCGGCGGTGCGTGGCGGACCTGGCTCGACCTCGAACGGACCCGACGGGCGCGCGCCCTGCCCCGCCGCCCGTGGTCGATGGCCTTCGCCCTGCTCGTCCATACGATCCGGGACGCGACTCGCACCTCGATCGCGATGGACGCCCGCGGATTCGCCACCGCCCGGCACCGCACGTGGGCCGAGGCCGCGACGTGGAGCAGGCTCGATCTGGCCGCGCTCGTCGCCGCCGTCGCGATGGGTCTGCTCCCGATCGTGCTGCGCTCCATCGGCTGGTAGGAGCCTGAAACTGGGGTTACAGTGGCTTGCATCACAATGCAACTACAGGTTACAGTCGTCGACATTGTCCACATGGGTGTTGGGGCACCCGGATGAGTCGCAAGCCTGCTTCGAGGGGAGAGCTGAATGCGCACGAGCGCTGTCGCAGTACGTCGGGGAGTTCGTCTGGTGGTCGCTGCCGGGGTGGTGGCCGCCGGGGCGGCACACGTCGGGCTGGCGCCTGCGGCGAGTGCGGCGGACGCCAGCATCACGCGCGTCGGCTACACGTGCAAGGCCACCAACGCCGTCATCAACCAGTCGCTGCAGGGCCCGCAGCAGTTCTACGTCACGGCGAGGACGACGCTCCCGGAGCAGCTGTCCGCCGGTGACACGGTGCCCTCGACGGCCGCGACGCTCACGCTGTTCCTGCCGCCCAAGCTCGTCAACCGGCTGATCGACCCGATGCTCGTGGAGCAGGTCAAGGGCTCGGCCACGTCCGACGTGCTCCTGCAGGCCGTCGACACGAACGGCGACCTGGTCAAGGAGCAGGGCGAGGCGGTCGAGAACCTCAAGGTCGACAACTGGGTCGACCTCCACAAGGACACCGAGGTCGCGATCGAGGCCAACGGCACGGTCGGCTCCGTCCCGGTCCCCGAGACGGCCAACGGCGACGGGCTCATCTACGTCCAGATGCCCAAGACGTTCGTCCTGCACTCGCAGATGAACCCGCCCGTGCTCGGCACGATCTCCGATGCCGACCTCAACTGCACGCGCGACGAGGACACGGCTGCCGCCCGCGTGATCGGCACGATCGCGATCGGCGCCGGCTGCTCGCAGGCGCAGTGCCCGCTGCCGGCCCAGGGCGGTTCGGACGACGACGATGACGACGATCCCTCGACGGGCGACGGCACCGATCCGGAGGTGATCGATCCCGTCACGCCGGTCGCGACGAGCACCGTCGACAACGACTACGACTACGGGGTCAGCGACACCTCGACCGACGGGGACGACACGACCGCCGCCGCCGAGACCACCGAGCTGCCGGCCACGGGATCGCCGCTCGGACCGGTGCTGCTCGGCGCCTTCGGCGTGGCCGTCGTGGCCCGGATCGCGCTCGCCGTGCGGACCCGGCGCAAAACCGCCGCCTGACCGCACGTGACCGCGACGACCCGGTGCTGCGCCGGGCCGGACCCCCTGTGAAGGAGATCTGATGGGAGTCGAAGTACGCGTCGAGGGACTGACGAAGGCTTTCGGCAGGCAGACGATCTGGAAGGACGTCTCGCTGACACTGCCCTCGGGGCAGATCAGCGTCATGCTCGGGCCCTCCGGCACCGGCAAGTCCGTCTTCCTCAAGGCGCTCATCGGTCTGATCAAGCCCGACGAGGGCCACATCATCATCGAGGACACCGACATCGCGACGTGCAGCGAGCGCGACCTCTACGAGATCCGCAAGCTGTTCGGCGTGCTGTTCCAGGACGGCGCGATGTTCGGCTCGATGTCGCTGTTCGACAACGTCGCGTTCCCGCTGCGCGAGCACACGCGCAAGACAGAGACGCAGATCCGCGAGATCGTCATGGAGAAGATGTCCATGGTCGGTCTCGTGGGCGCCGAGGAGAAGCTGCCCGGTGAGATCTCCGGCGGCATGCGCAAGCGAGCCGGTCTCGCCCGCGCGCTCGTGCTCGAACCGGAGATCATCCTGTTCGACGAGCCGGACTCCGGTCTCGACCCGGTCCGCACGGCCTTCATTAACCAGCTCATCGTCGACCTCAACCAGCAGACCGAGGCGACCTTCCTCATCGTCACGCACGACATCGGCACGGCGCGCACCGTGCCGGACAACATCGGACTGCTCTACCACCGGCACCTGTCGATGTTCGGCCCGCGCGAGATGCTGCTGTCCAGCGAGGAGCCCGCGGTCCGCCAGTTCCTCAACGCCCAGACGGTCGGCCCGATCGGGATGAGCGAGGAGAAGGACGCCGACGAGCTCGCCGCCGAGGACCACAGCACGCTGCCGCCGCTGCCGCCGATCGCCCTGCAGCTGCTGCCCTCCGACGGCCGGTCGCGCTCGACCCAGGCCGCCCCGGGTGAGTGGTGCGCGGCCAACGGCATCGTCCCGCCGCCGGGTTCCTTCCTCGGCGACGGCTCGGGCTTCCACACGCCGGCCCCCGTGTCGGGCGGGGCCCTCTGATGAGCGCCGTCAGCGCCGTCCTGGCTCCGGTCGCGACCGCCGGCAAGCTGTTCGCCTTCGCGCTCGACGTGTTCTTCGCGATGTTCCGTCGCCCGTTCCAGCTCCGCGAGTTCATCCAGCAGGCGTGGTTCATCGCCTCGGTGACGATCATCCCGATCGCGCTCGTCGCGATCCCGTTCGGTGCCGTCGTCGCGCTGCAGACCGGCAGCCTGATCCAGCAGTTCGGAGCCCAGTCGTTCGTCGGATCCGCGTCGGTGCTCGCGGTGCTGCGCGAGGCGGCGCCGATCGCCACGGCGCTGCTGGTCGCCGGCGCCGGCGGCTCGGCGATCGCGGCCGATCTCGGTGCCCGCAAGATCCGCGAGGAGCTCGACGCCATGATGGTGCTCGGCATCGACCCGATCCATCGGCTCGTGGTCCCGCGCGTCCTGGCCTGCATGCTCGTCGCGGTCGCCCTCAACGGTCTCGTCAGCGTCGTAGGCGTGCTCGGCGGCTACTTCTTCAACGTCGTCCTGCAGGGCGGCACGCCGGGCGCGTACCTCGCGTCGTTCACCGCCCTGGCCCAGACCCCCGACCTCTGGCAGGGGATGGCCAAGGCCCTCGTGTTCGGCGTGATCGCCGCGGTCGTGGCCACCTACAAGGGGATGAACGCCGACGGTGGCCCCCAGGGTGTCGGTCAGGCCGTCATGGAGTCGGTCGTCATCACGTTCCTGCTGCTGTTCATGGCGAACTTCGTGATGAGCGCGCTGTACTTCCAGTTGGTTCCGGCGAAGGCGTTGTGACGTGACGGATCTCAAGAGCGCCGTGGAGCGCCCGCTCGGTGCACTCGACAGCCTGGGCCTGCAGCTGGCCTTCTACATCCGCACGATCGCGTGGATCCCGCGTGTCATCACCCACTACCCGCGCGAGATCCTGCGCCTGCTGTCGGAGGTGACGTTCGGCCGCGGGGCCCTGGCCATGATCGGCGGCACCGTCGGGGTCATCACCGCGATGTCGTTCTTCACGGGCCTCGAAGTGGGCATGCAGGCCAACAGCGCGCTCGAGCAGCTCGGCACGAGCGCGTTCGCGGGCTTCTTCTCGGCCTACTTCAACACCCGTGAGATCGCGCCGCTCGTGGCCGGCATCGCGATGGCGGCGACCGTCGGCTGCGGGTTCACCGCCCAGCTCGGCGCGATGCGGATCTCCGAGGAGGTCGACGCGCTCGAGGTGATGGCGATCCCGTCGCTGCCGTACCTCGTCACGACGCGCGTCATCGCGGGCATGATCGCGATCATCCCGCTCTACATGATCGGCCTGCTCGCCTCGTACTTCGCGACGCGCTTCGCGATCACGTGGGTCTACGGACAGAGCGCGGGCACGTACGAGCACTACTTCAGCCTGTTCCTGCCACCCAACGACGTCCTGTGGTCCTTCTTCAAGGTCCTGGTGTTCGCGGTCCTGGTGATCCTGATCCACTGCTACTACGGGTACTACGCCAGCGGCGGACCCGTCGGCGTGGGCATCGCGGTCGGCCGTGCCGTGCGCACCTCGATCGTCGTCATCAACGTCGCCGACCTCATGATGTCGATGGCGATCTGGGGGACCACGACGACGGTGAGGCTGGCCGGCTGATGCCCCGTACCGCCGCACTGGACCGCCCCGGGACCGTCCGGGCCCTCGGCGTCGTGATGCTCGCGATGATCGTCGGCACGGTGTTCTTCACGTACGCCACGTTCACCAAGGCCTTCTCCGGCGACGTCCCCGTCACGATCCGCAGCAACGGCGTTGGCCTGCAGTTGAACCGCAACGCCGACGTCAAGCTGCGCGGCGTGATCGTCGGCCGCGTCGAGGACATCACCTCCCAGCAGGGCGAGGCCGTGATCCACCTCAGGATCGATCCCGACCAGGCGCCACTGATCCCGTCCGACGCCCAGGCGTTCATCGTCCCCAAGACGCTGTTCGGCGAGAAGTTCATCGACCTTCAGCCGATCTCGCAGTCGGCCGGCACGCCGCTCGAGGCCGGCGACGAGATCGTCCAGGCCGCCCTGCCGACCGACGTCGAGAACCTGCTCGTCGACCTCGATCCGCTGCTCAAGGCGCTCAACCCCGCCGACCTGTCCTACACCCTGACGGCGCTGTCCGACGCGTTGTCCGGCGAGGGCGAGACCGTCGGCGACAGCCTCACGACGCTGTCGGCGTACCTGCAGAAGGTCACGCCGCTCGCCGACGACATCGTCAAGGACGTCACGCTGCTCGGCGACACCGCCGAGACGTACGCCGACGTGATGCCCGAGCTCGGCGCCACGCTGCGCAACGCGGTCGTCACGGGCAACACCCTCACCGCGAAGCGGGCGCAACTGCAGGCGCTGTTCACCGAGACCGCGGCCTTCGCCACGACCGCCGAGCAGTTCGTCGATGCCACCGGCGAGGACTTCATCACGCTGTCCGCGCAGTCGCAGCCCACGCTCGAGCTGATCTCGGACTACTCGCCGACGATCGGCTGCGTCCTCAAGGGCATCGACGAGCTCGTCCCGGCCCTCGACAGCACGTTCCGCAACCATCGGGCGCACGTCTCGATCGAGTTCGCGGCCCGGTCGTCGCGCGACTACGACGGCGGCGACAGTCCCGAGCTGCCGTCGGGCTCCGGCGGCACGAACGCACCGTCGTGCGCGACGCTGCCGAACACCCCGTACACCGGCGCGCGCCCCTCCCCGGGCCTGAGCGACTCGCTGCTGCGCGAGCTCGGCATCAGCGGTGACCTCGGCAAGAAGGCGCCGCTGGCGTCGTCGGCGACGGTCAGCCGGGCCGGCAGCGATGCCGAGGCCCAGCAGATCGACGCGATCGTGGCCGCCGGACTCGGCGTGGAGCCCGAGGACGTCCCCGACATCGCCCAGCCGCTGTTCGCCCCCGTCCTGCGCGGAGCGGAGGTGAGCCTCGGATGAACGTGCCCCATCTGGACCGTCAGACCACCGTCTCGCTCGTGAAGCTGCTGACGTTCCTGCTCATCACGGGCCTGCTGACCGCCCTGCTCGCCGTGCTGATCGGCAACGTCTCGCTCAACCGCACGCAGGAGTACAAGGCCGTCTTCAGTGACGTGACGAGCCTCGTGAAGGGCGATGACGTCCGGATCGCCGGCGTGCGTGTGGGCAACGTCGCCGACGTGCAGGCGCACTCGGCGACGACCGCCCTCGTCACCTTCCAGGTCGACTCCGACATCACGCTCACCCACGCGACGATGGCGAACCTGCGCTATCGCAACATGATCGGCCAGCGCTACGTCGCGCTCAGCGAGGGCACGGACGGATCGTCGTCGCGGCTGGAGCCGGGCGAGACCATCGGCCTCGAGCACACCGCGCCCGCCCTCGACCTGACCGACCTGTTCGGCGGGTTCCAGCCGCTCTTCGAGGCGCTGTCGCCCGACGACACGAACCAGCTGGCGTACGAACTCATCCAGGTGTTCCAGGGCGAGAGCGGCACCGTCGAGTCGCTCGTGTCGCACACGGCCTCCCTGACGCAGACCCTTGCCGACCGCGACGAGCTGATCGGCTCGGTCATCACCAACCTCACGACGGTCCTCACGTCGTTCAATGAGCGTGACGACGAGCTGTCGTCGGCCATCTCGACGCTGCAGCAGCTCATCACCGGACTGAAGGACGACCGCGACGTGCTCACCGGATCACTCGACGACATCGCGACCCTGACCGGCGAGACCGCCGGACTCCTGCAGGACACCCGGCCAGCGTTGACCGCCGACATCAAGGAACTGCGCCGGTGGACGGCCAAGGTCGGCACGAAGCAGGCGCGCAAGCGGCTCGACACCACGCTGCAGATCCTGCCGGTCAAGATCGACAAGATCGGGCGCACGGGTCAGTACGGCTCCTTCTTCAGCTTCTTCATCTGCGACATCGGGGTCAACGGCAAGGTGCCGTCGCTCAGCGGGGTCGAGGGCTACGAGAAGGCCCAGCCGTTCAAGACGACCTCGCGGGTCACCGTCACGGGCTCGGGGGTGAGTCGATGCAAATGAAGAGCCTGAAGAACTTCACGCCGTTCCGCGACCGCAACCCGGTCATCGTCGGCGCCGTGAGCCTCGCGCTCATCGCCCTCATGCTGCTCGTGGCCAGTCAGGCCGCCAGCCTGCCGGTCATCGGCGGCGGCCCGAAGTACGCCGCGGAGTTCACCGAGGTCGGTGGTCTCAAGAAGGGCGACGACGTCCGGCTCGCGGGCGTGCTGGTGGGCGAGGTCGACGACCTCGAGCTGCACGGCGACACCGTGCGCGTCACGTTCCGGGTCAAGAAGAACCGCGACCTGCTTGGCAGCCAGACGGGCGCGTCGGTGCGCATCAAGTCGCTGCTCGGCACGATGTACGTGAGCCTCGAGCCCGAGGGCAGCGGCACGCTGGCCAAGGGTGCGGTCATCCCGTCGTCGCGCACGACCCCGCCGTACGACATCGTCCAGGCCTTCGGCGGCCTCACCGAGACGACGCAGCAGATCGACACCGATCAGCTGGCGCACTCGCTCGACACCATCAACGACATCGCCGAGAAGACGCCCAAGGACTTCCGCAAGGCCGTCACGAGCGTCACGGCGCTGTCGAACACGATCTCGTCGCGCGACGAGGAGATCAAGACGCTGCTCAAGAACGTCGACGACGTGTCCGGAGTGCTGGCCGACCGGAACACCGAGTTCGTCAAGCTGTTCCAGGACGGCGGTGTGCTCTTCCAGGCGCTGTCGGACCGCCGTGACGCGATCCACGACGTACTCGTCAACGTCACCGCGATGTCCGAGGAGATCGACGGCCTCATCACCGACACCGACGACGACCTCAAGCCGGCGCTGGACCACCTCGCCGGCGTGGTCGAAGTGCTCCGGAAGAACCAGTCGAACATCACCGCCGCGCTCGAGCAGCTGCCCGACTACTACGCGATGGTGTCCAACAACTCCGGAAGCGGTCCGTGGCTCGACGGCTACATGTCCAACCTGCTCGCGATCCTGGGATTGGAGTGACGATGACCGACACCACCCGGACCAGCCGAGTCCCCAGCCGTGCGCTCGCGATCGGCGCCGCCATCCTGGCCGCCGCCCTCGTCGCGGTGCTCGCGACGGTCGCGATCAACCGCTCCCACGAGAACACGCTGACCGTCGACTTCGACCGGACCGTCTCGCTCTACGAGGGCTCCAAGGTCCGCATCCTGGGCGTCAACGTCGGCACGGTCGAGAAGATCACGCCGCGCGGCACGAACGTCCGCGTCCAGTTGTCCTGGGACGCGAAGTACGACGTGCCCGAGGACGTCCGTGCGGTCGTCGTCTCGCCCTCCGTCGTCGGCGACCGCTTCGTGCAGCTGACCCCCGCCTACACCGGCGGTGCGACGCTCGACGACGGTGCGCACCTCGACCAGTCGCGCACGGCGACCCCGACCGAGCTCGACGAGACGTTCGCCGCGCTCGACAAGGTCGCCACGACGCTCGGCCCGGACGGCGTCAACAAGGACGGCACGCTCAACACCCTGCTGGAGAACTCGGCCGACAACCTCGACGGCAAGGGCGCCGAGATCCGCGCGAGCATCGCGGCGCTGGCGAAGCTGAGCACGACCGCCGACGGCTCGAAGGACGAGCTCTTCGCCTCGATGGAGAAGATCAACACCTTCGTGTCCGCGCTCGAGGCCAACGATGCGAGCGTCCGCTCCTTCAACTCGAGCCTGGCCGGCGTGTCCGACGTGCTCGCCGACGAGGGCGACGACCTGCAGGCGGCGGTCCGCGAGCTCGCCTCGGCGCTCAGCCAGATCCAGACGTACGTCTCGGAGAACCGCACGTCCCTGCGCAAGAACGTCGACGGGCTCACCGACGTCACCAGGACGCTCGCGAAGCAGCGCAAGAACCTCGACGCGATCCTGCGCAAGGGACCGACGGCGCTCGCGAACCTCGGCACCGCCTACAACCCCACGACGGGCACGCTGGACACCCGGGCGACCCTCAAGGGCAAGGACGGCAGGTTCTTCACGCTGACCGACGGCGCGTACGTCAGCGCCTACTGCGCGCTCACGACGGAGCAGAACCCCAAGTACGAGGACGCCTGCTCCGCGGTCGGCGACATCGTCGCGTTCCTGTCCGACACCGCGAAGTCCTCGACCTCGTCGTCGTCGGCCGCCCGGTCGGCTCCGCCCACGACGTCCGGCGGCGATTCGCTGGCCAGCCTGATGGGGGTGGCGTGATGCGCACCGGACGAACCAGGCTCGCCCTCGTGGCGATGCTCGGGGCCGTGACGCTCGCCTCGGGCTGTGTCTCCAGCATCGGCGACGTCCCGCTGCCCGGCGGCGCCGACCTCGGCGACGATCCCTACTCGGTCACGATCGAGTTCGCCGACGTGCTGGACCTCGTCCCGCAGAGCGCGGTCAAGGTCAACGACGTCTCCGTCGGCCGCGTCACCGACATCGCGCTCGACGGCTGGAAGGCGAAGGTCACCGTCGCGCTGAACCGCGACGTCGACCTGCCCGACACCGCCGTCGCGTCGATCCGGCAGACCTCGATCCTGGGCGAGAAGTTCGTCTCCCTCGCGCCTCCGCAGGAGGGCGGCGGCCAGGAGGGCCGGCTCGGCGACGGCGACCTGATCCCGCTCGAGCGGGCCGGCAACGCCCCCGAGATCGAGCAGGTGCTCGCCTCGCTGTCGCTCGTGCTCAACGGCGGCGCCCTCGCGAAGGCCCAGGTGATCAGCCGTGAGCTGAACACCGCGCTCTCGGGCAACGAGGCCGACATGCGCACGCTCGTGCGACGGCTCGACGAGTTCGTCGGCACGGCCGAGGACAGCAAGGACGACATCGTCGCGGCGATCGAGCAGATCGATCGGCTCGCGCAGAACACGAACGACCAGAAGGCCGCGATCGACGCAGCGCTCGACGACCTGCCGGGCGCGTTGACGACCGTCAACCAGCAGCGGGCCAACCTCGTCAAGATGCTCGACTCACTGTCCAAGCTCGGCACCGTCGGCACGGACGTGATCGTCAAGAGCAAGCAGGCCGTGCTGGCCGACCTCACGGCGCTCACCCCGGTGCTCGACAACCTCGCGTCGGCCGGCGATGCGCTGGTCACCTCGCTCGAGGTGCTGCCGACGTTCCCGTTCCCCGACTCGCTCCTGGGGGACTCCTTCCAGGAGGCCAACGCGTACCAGATGGGCAACTACACGAACGTCTCCGTCGACTTCAACACCGACTTCTCGACGACGATCGGGCTGATGACCACCGCCGAGCGCGCCGCCCTGAAGAAGGCGCTGCAGGGCGATGACGTCTCCTCGGTCCTGGCCCAGTCGGTGGTGGCGCCATGATCACGAGGCGAGTGCGCGTCCAGCTGGTGATCTTCCTCATCGGCACGCTGATCGCGACAACCTACATCGGCGCCAAGTACGCCCGCGTCGACCGGCTCTTCGGCAGCGGGTACGACGTCACGGTGCAGATGGCCGAGTCGGGCGGCATCTTCACGACCGCCGACGTCACCTACCGCGGCGTGAGCGTCGGACGGGTCACGGACATGTGGCTCGACGGAGACGGCGTCAAGGTCGAGGTCCACGTCGAGTCGAGCGCTCCGCAGATCCCCGCTGACACCGACGTCGTGGTGGCCAACCGCTCCGCCGTCGGCGAGCAGTTCCTGGACTTCCAGCCGAAGACCCCTGACGGCCCCTACCTCGAGGACGGTGCGGTGATCGCCCGCGAGCGGACGCAGGTGCCCGTCGACACGCGGGCGCTGCTCACGGACGTCAGCTCGTTCCTGGGTTCGATCAACCCCGACGACCTGAGCACCGTCGTCACCGAGCTGGGCGCCGCCTTCCAGGGCTCGTCCGACGACCTGCGCACGATCATCGACTCGTCGCACTCGCTCATCACGACGGCCGACGAGAAGTACGAGCTGACCGCCGACCTGATCCGCAACTCGTCCACCGTGCTGCAGACCCAGGTCGACTCGCAGGACGACATCCGCACGTTCGCGCGCAATCTGAAGGTGCTGTCGACGTCGGTGCGCGCCTCCGACTCGGACCTGCGCCAGGTCATCGACGTCGGCGCGCCCACCGCGAGGACGATGCGCTCGGTGCTCGCCGAGAACTCCGACGACATCGCCTCGCTGCTCGACGACGCGATCAAGCTCAACACGGTCGTGACCGCCAACCTCGACGGCGTGCGCGGCGTCCTCGTGATCGCTCCGTACGGCGTGGAGAGCGCCTTCTCGATCATCGCGAAGGACTCGCGGACGGGGCAGTACGCGGCGCGCATGAGCCTGTCACTGCAGCCGGCCAGCTCGCCGTGCCTGCAGGGATACCAGGCCAGCGCCAAGCAGCGGACGCCCTACGACCGGACGGTCGAGAAGTGGAACCGGGCGTTCTCGTGCTCGAAGGCCCTGCCGCGTGGCGGCGCATCGAGTGGCTCGTCGACCTCATCCTCGTCGTCCACGACGGACGGCGAGGGCGACGCGGTCGTGCTGGGCACGTACGATGTGGCGACGCAACACCTTGAGATGGACGACGAGCCCTCGACGATCTCTCAGGCACCCGATCTGGGGAAGGAGTCGTGGAAGTGGCTGATGCTCGGACCCGCGGTCGCGCGTTGAATCGCAGCCGCCTGTTCGTCGTCGCACTCGTCCTCGTCACCTTCGTCTCGCTGGCGATCGGTGTCACGGTGCTCGTGCGGGGACCCCAGGTCCAGCCGGCGGCCGACACCGCCGTCCGGCAGGACGTGCGTGCGGCGACGGAGCGCTTCGCCGCGGCCGTCAACACGTACGACGTGAAGGACCTCGACCCCTACGTCGAGAAGGTCACCCCGATGCTCACCGACGACCTCGCCGAGCAGTTCGAGGCCTCGACGCAGGACCTGCTGTCGAAGTTCGCCGACACCGGCATCGTCTCGAAGGGGACGGTCGACCAGGTCGCGATCGACAGCGTCGACGGCGACAGCGCCGAGGCCCTCGCCGCGATCACCGTCACGACCAAGCCCGACAACGTCCAGTACGGCCAGCCGCGGCTGCGCTGGAAGGTCTCGCTCGTGCGCCAGGGCGACACGTGGCTCGTCGACAACTTCGCGAACATCACGATCCAGGCCGAGACGACCGGCGACGGCCAGGACGAGGACGGTGGCCAGTGAAGCTCAGCCGGCCCACGGGGCGATCGCTGCTGATCGCCGTCGCCGTCGTCTCCGTGCTGTTCGCGACCGTCGCGTACCTCGGGGTCCTGCGCGCGGAGTCGTCCGCGCGGGCCCAGCTCGACGCGCAGGACGCGGCCACGGGCGCCGCGTCGGACGCGCTGCCGAAGATCCTGGGATACCGGTACGCGTCGATCGAGGACGACCTCGACGACGCGACGGACTTCATGACCAAGGACTTCGCGAAGCAGTACTCCGAGCTCATCCCGCAGCTGACCTCGACGGCGGAGCAGCGCAAGATCGACGTGAAGGCCCTCGTGCGCGAGATCGCGGCGCTCGAGTGCGGCCAGGAGTGCTCCACCTCGTCGGTCAGGCTGCTCGCCTTCGTCGACCAGCACCGCACGATCGCCGGCGAGACCGGATCGCCGGCCGCCCTGTCGGTCGTCGTGAAGATGAAGAAGGTCGACGGGCAGTGGCTCGTCGCCGACCTCACCACCAGCTGACCGCGGCGCGCGTCAGGTCCAGGCGAAGGGGTCGATGACGCTCGCGACGCCGGCCGCCTCGAAGGGTGTCGTGTCCCTGCTGGCGACGCCGAATCGGTGTGCCCTGGCGATGCTCGCCATCAGGGCGTCGAAGTCCCCGATCGCCTGGCCGGCAGCGCGGGCCCGGGCGCGAAGGCAGCCATGCCACCACTCGGGAGTTCGGGGTGGGACGCAGGGGCTCGGACAGCACGTTGGTGTCGAGGCCCTTGCGCGTCAGACGTGCTTCGCGTCGACCAGGGTGCCGAAGACGACGGACCGGTGGTCGGTGTGGAAGAGCTCGGAGCACGTCGTCAGGGTCAGCAGTGCCTTGGTCGGCGTGGCCGAGGTCTTCTGGTCCTTCGTGTGCTCGGCCTTCTCGGGGACGGGCTGGACGACCCAGATGTCGGTGAAGTCGACGATGGTGTCCGTCCCGGAGTTCTGCAGCTCGTACGTGTAGACGTGCGTGCGCGTCTCGACCTCGACCGTGTCGCCCGCGCGCAGCTCGGGGAAGTCCATGAACGGCTGGCCGTTCGTGATCCGGTGCCCGGCGACGGCGAAGTTGCCCTTCTGGCCCGGGCGCTGCGTGTCGGTGAACCAGCCGACGCCGGAGGTGAGCGCCGAGTCGTCGATCCCGGCGACGATCGGGACCTCGAAGTCCTTGCCGAAGCGCGGGACGCGCAGCACGGCGAACACCTCGCCCCGGCGGATCGCGTCCTTCGTGGCGTCGCCGGCGCGGTTGTTGCGCCACTCGTCGGCCAGGGCGGTCGCCATCTGACCCTGCCGGTGCTTGGCCACGATGTTCGTGCCGACGTAGTTCCAGCCGGCCCAGCCGAGCCCCGCCACGATCACGAGCGTCAGGAACGCCGCGACGAGCCGGCCCGGGCGCAACTGCGGGGTCGGCTTCAGCTCGGGACGCTCGCGGCGCGGCGGTCCGGCATTGACGGTCACGTCAACGAGTGTCACACCTGGTTGCGCCCGGGACAATCGGCGCATTGCCCGTGATGCGCCTCACGCGGTACGGTGCTGGCTAAGCAAGCGCTTAGTCACAGGAGCAGACATGACTCGAGAGTTCGAGACCCTCGCCGACTTCAAGGCCAACGTCGGCCAGGAGATCGGTGCCAGCGACTGGATCACCGTCACGCAGGAGCAGATCAATCTGTTCGCCGACGCGACCGGTGACCACCAGTGGATCCACGTCGATCCCGAGCTCGCGGCGAAGGGACCGTTCGGCAAGCCGATCGCCCACGGCTACCTCACGCTGAGCCTGCTGCCCGTCCTCGTCGGCCAGGTCTACTCGATCAAGAGCGTCGTGATGGGTGTCAACTATGGCGCCAACAAGGTGCGCTTCCCGCACCCGGTGCCCGTCGACTCGCGTCTGCGCGCCACCGTCACGCTCAAGGAGACCGTCGACATCGCGATCGGCACGCAGATCATCAACACGGTCGTCGTCGAGATCGAGGGCGTCGAGAAGCCGGCGTGCATCGCCGAGGTCGTCTACGTCATGGCCGAGGCGTCCTGACGTGGACTTCGCATTCGACGACACGACCCGGGGACTCATCGACCGGATGCAGGCCTTCATGGACGAGGTCGTCCATCCGGCCGAGCCGCTCGCCCACGAGCAGATCGAGGCCAACTACGCGCAGGACTCCTGGACGCCCCCGGCGGTCATCGAGGACCTCAAGGTCGAGGCGAAGCAGCGCGGCCTGTGGAACCTCTTCCTGCCCGGCGAGCAGGGCGCCGGCCTGACCAACCTGCAGTACGCGCCGCTCGCCGAGATCCAGGGCCGGAGCATCCAGCTGGCCCCGCCGGCCACGAACTGCGCGGCCCCGGACACCGGCAACATGGAGGTGCTCAGCCAGTTCGGCACCGACGCGCAGAAGAAGCAGTGGCTCGAGCCGCTGCTGGCCGGCGAGATCCGGTCCGCGTTCGCGATGACCGAGCCCGACGTGGCATCGAGCGACGCGACGAACATCGAGACCTCGATCGTCCGCGACGGCGACGACTACGTGATCAACGGCCGCAAGTGGTGGATCACGGGAGCGATGAACCCGAACTGCCGGGTCTTCATCGTCATGGGCAAGACGGATCCGTCCGCCGCGCGCCACCGCCAGCAGTCGCAGATCCTCGTGCCCCGGGACACCCCGGGCCTGGAGATCGTGCGTGGCATGCACGTGTTCGGCTACCACGACCGCGACCACGGCGGCCATGCCGAGCTGCGGTTCACGGACGTCCGCGTCCCGGCGAGCAACCTCATCGCCGGTGAGGGCGAGGGCTTCGCGATCGCGCAGGCGCGACTCGGGCCGGGCCGCATCCACCACTGCATGCGCTCGATCGGCATCGCGGAGCGGGCGATCGAGCTGATGTGCCAGCGCGCGTCGAGCCGGGTCGCGTTCGGCCGGCCGCTGGCCGACCAGGGTGTCGTCCGCGACTGGATCGCCGAGTCGCGGGTGCGGCTCGAGCAGCTGCGGCTGCTCGTCCTGAAGACCGCGTGGCTCATGGACACGGTCGGCAACAAGGGCGCGCACAGCGAGATCCAGGCCATCAAGATCGCGACGCCGCGCACCGTCCAGTGGATTCTCGACAAGGCCATCCAGGTGCACGGCGGTGGCGGCCTGAGCCAGGACTTCCCGCTCGCCGAGATGTACGCCGGGATCCGCACGCTGCGGTTCGCCGACGGCCCGGACGAGGTCCACAAGAACTCGCTCGCGAAGGCCGAGCTCAAGCGCCAGGCGGCGCGATGACCACCGCACGTCGGGCGGTCGTCACCGGCGCCGCCGGTGGCATCGGTCTGGCCGTCGCCGAGGCGCTCGTCGCCCGGGGCGACCGGGTCCTGCTCGCCGACCTCGACGAGCAGCGGCTCACCGAGGCGGGCGAGCGACTCGGGGTGCCGTGGTTCGCCGGCGACGTCGCCTCCGAGCCCGGTCTGGCCGACCTGATCGCCCGGGCCGACGACGAGCTCGGTGGCATCGACCTCTACGTCGCCAATGCCGGCGTCTTCCGCGGCTTCGGCCTCGACGCGGACGAGTTCGACTGGGCCCTGTCCTGGGACGTCAACGTCATGGCGCACGTCCGCGCGGCGCGCGCCCTCGTGCCCCGGTGGAGCCCGGAGAGCCCGGGCGTCTTCGCGGTCACCGCATCGGCGGCCGGCCTGCTGACGCAGCTCGGCTCGCCGACCTACTCGGTGTCGAAGCGCGCCGCGGTCGGCTTCGCCGAATGGCTCGCCGCGACGTACGGCGACCGCGGCGTCCAGGTGTGCGCGCTGTGCCCGATGGGCGTCGCGACGCCGATGATCGAGGCGGGCGGAGCCCACGCCGATCCGCAGGCCCGGCTGGCGCATGACTCCGTGGCGACCGCGGGAGACGTCCTGACGCCCGAGGTCGTGGCGACCGTGCTGCTCGACGCGATCGACGACGGCCGGTTCCTCGCGCTCCCGCACGAGGCCGTCGGCACGATGTACGCCCAGAAGGCCGCGGACCCCGACCGGTGGCTCGCGGGGATGCAGCGGTTCCGTGAGGGGCTTGCGTCGGAACGGTGAAGGTCTGGGGTATCACCGCTTGAGGTCTCGTCTCACCGGGTACGCTCAGCCCGTCTCGTCACCTCCCGGGGGGAATCCCATGGCTCTCACATCCATTCGCGGCGTCGTCGGCGTCGCTGCAGGAGCGCTCGTGGCCACGAGCCTCGGCGTCCTCGGATCGCCCGCGCAGGCGGCCGATCCCGACGCCGCCTTCTGCGCCGACGGCAGCCAGCCGATGATCACGCAGGAGCAGGTCGAGGAGACGTTCGACGAGACGACCCACGTCACCGGCCTCACCGTCGTCAAGGGCACGGAGCCCGTCGCGTTCACGGGCACCTACATCGCGAGCCTGAAGAACGGCCTCGGCAAGGGCACCGACATGCTGCTGTTCGAGCTGAGCGGGCCCGGCATCGACTCCGGCTCGCCGAAGGCGGCTGGCATCTGGGCCGGCATGTCCGGCTCCCCGGTCTACACCGAGGACGGCCGGCTCATCGGCGCGGTCGCCTACAGCCTCAACTCCGACAACCTGCCGATCGCCGGCGTCACGCCCGCGTCCTACATGAAGAAGGTCGGCACCGACCGGCTCGCCACCCCGGCCAAGGTCCGGATCACGAAGCACAACCTCGAGGCGGCCGCCTCGGGCGCGTCCGCGCTCGTCGACCAGTCGCCGACGCTGATCAAGGCGCACAAGGTCGTCTCCGGCGGGGCGCGGGTCAACGCGTTCGCCAACCGCACGCTCGCCCGCACCCGCGGGAACTCCCCGGTCGCGAAGTCGCTGCGCGCCCGCGACTTCGGCGTCGCCCCCGCGGCGACCGAGGTCGACCAGCCGCTGGTCGCCGGCGGCAACATTGCGGTCGGCTACGCGACGGGTGACGCCTTCGCCGGTTCGATCGGCACCGTCACGGCGATCTGCGGCACCACCGTGTGGGCGTTCGGTCACCCGATGGACTTCTCCGGTCACACGAAGCTCTCGATGCACAACGCCGCGTCGGGCCTCATCGTGCCCGACGCGACCGGCTGGGTCGGTTCGTACAAGCAGGTGACCCGGATCGGCCAGCAGGTCGGGACGATCACCGAGGACGGCTGGGGCGCCGTCCGTGGCGAGATCGGACAGTTCTCCGGCGTGCCGGTCTCGGTCGCCGTGCGCAACGCGTCCGGGAAGCTGCTGGACACGTACCGCTCCACCGTCGTCCACCCCGACATGGTCGCGGCCGTCGCCGCCTACCTGCCGACGGCCGCCGCGGTCGACCTCCTGGACAACTCCGGAACCGGGCAGGCCCGACTGAACTGGACCGTCGCGTACCGGCTCCCGGGCGGGCGGACGGGCCAGCTCTCCAACTCGCAGGCGTACTCCGAGACCGGCGGTCTCTACGACGCGATGGCCACGGACATCGGCAACGACGTCAGCACGATCGCCGGGACCGACCTGACCGACGCGACGATCACCGGCGTCACCGCGACGTTGACGCTCGTCTCCGACACCTCGGTGCGCTACCGCCTCAGCGGTGCCCAGGTGTGGACCGGGACGAAGTGGGCCTCGGTCGCCGGTCGCGCGCTCAAGGCGAAGGGCAGGTACACGGTCCGCCCGGTCTACACGAAGCTCGTCAACCTGCGGAACAAGGGCACGGTCACCGGCACGGCCTCGTCGTTCCGGCTCGGCCGCCTCGCGAAGGGCTTCGGCACCGTCGAGTACTCGCCGCGCACCGCCGTGCGCGCCGAGTGCTTCGAGGAGGACGGCGAGATCTTCTGCGCCGGCTTCGACGAGGACGACGCGGAGGCGACGACCTTCGAGGAGCTGATCGCCCGGCTCGACGCGCTGACCCGCAGCGACAAGGCGGTCCTCACGGTCGAGAACACGTGGCGGGCGAAGCGCGCCCGGGGCACGAAGCGTCAGAAGTCCTCCTTCTACGCGCCCGGTGTCGTCGAGGGCTCGTACACGGCCCCCTTCCTCGTCCGCGCCGCGAAGTAGGTCCGTACGCTGGCCGCATGGCGATCGAGCTGCTGAACCCCACCCAACTCGACGAGATGCGGCCGGCGGGCCGGTTCGTCGCCGACGTCCTCACCTCGCTGCTGGAGGTGGCGGACGTCGGCGTCGACCTGATCGAGCTCGATGCCCACGCAGCGCGGATGATCGAGGAGCGCGGTGCCGAGTCCTGCTACGTCGACTACGCGCCGTCGTTCGGGCGCGGACCGTTCGGCAAGGTGCTGTGCACGAGCGTCAACGACGCGGTCCTGCACGGACTGCCGCACCCGTACACGCTCAAGGACGGCGACCTCGTCAGCTTCGACTTCGCCGTGAGCGTCGACGGGTGGGTGTGCGACTCGGCGGTCAGCACGATCGTCGGCACGCCGCGGGACGAGGACGTGCGGCTGATCGAGGCCACCGAGGTCGCCCTCGCCCGCGCGATCGAGGTCGCCCGCCCGGGCAGCAAGGTCGGCGACATCAGCGCGACGATCGGCGAGACGGCGCGCGAGTTCGGCTACTCGGTCAACACGCAGTTCGGCGGCCACGGGGTCGGCCGCACGATGCACGGCGATCCGCACATCGCCAACGACGGTCGCGCCGGGCGGGGCTTCCCGCTCAAGCCGGGCCTCGTGATCGCGATCGAGCCGTGGCTGCTGGCCAGCACCGACGAGATCCGGATGGACGACGACGGCTGGACGATCCGCAGCGGCGACGGCTCACGCGGGGCGCACAGCGAGCACACGATCGCGGTCACCGAGGGCGACCCGATCGTCATGACCACGCGGGCCTAGGGTCAGGCCGCCAGCACCTGGTCGGCCACCTGCAGCAGCAGGGCGTCGGCACCGACGTGGGCCGCGAGCATCACCCCGACGGGGAGGCCCTCGTGCTCGTGCAGCGGCAGGCTCATCGCAGGCTGACCGCTCATGTTCATGAGCGCCGTGTAGGGCGTGAAGAGCAGCTCGCGTCGGTGCGCCTCGGCGGGGTCCCCGGTCTCGGTGAACCAGCCGTGCGGCTGCGGCGGCAGCGCCAGGGTGGGCGTGAGGAACAGGTCGAAGTCCGCGAGGGAGGCGTTGACGGCGCTCGTCGTCAGCTCCAGGAAGCCCAGCGCCGCCGCCAGCTCGGGTGCCGAGGCCCGGCCGCCGCGCTCGAACCAGTAGCGCGTCGTGGGGCGCAGGGACGTCAGCGCCTCCGGCGGCAGGGGGAGCGACGCCATGCCGGCGGACCACACGACGTTGAACTGCGGCTCGAGCTCGGCCGGCCACGGATTCGCGATCTCGACCACCTCGTGCCCCAGCCCGGCGAGGGTGTCGCGGGCCGCCGCGACGGCGGCCACGGAGCCGGGGGAGGCGGTCGCGAGGTCGAGGTACGGCGTCGTCCACGTCGCGATGCGCAGTGGGCCGGGATCGCGCCCGAGTCGCGCCGTGAACGAGGTCGACGGCGCCGGCCACACGCGCGACGAGCCCGCGACGGGACGCGCGAGCACGTCGAGCACCGACGCCACGTCGCGCACGCTGCGTGCGAGCACGCCGTCGGTGGCCAGCCCGCTCCACATCGGGACGTCGGGTCCGGCGCTCACGCGGCCGCGTGACGGCTTGAGGCCGATCACGCCACAGCACGACGCCGGGATGCGGATCGACCCGCCGCCGTCGCTGCCCGGTGCGAGGGGGAGCAGCCGGGCGCCGACCGCCGCGGCGGCACCGCCGCTCGAGCCGCCTGCGTTCAACGTCGGGTCGGCGGGGCAGCGGGCCGGTCCGACGACGTCGTTGTCGGTGTACGAGCTCAGTCCGAACTCGGGGGTGTTCGTCTTGCCCAGGCTCACGAATCCCGCGGCCTCGACGAGGTCCACGACGTGCGCGTTGTGGTCGGGCACGTTCTCGGCCAGCAGCACCGAGCCCATCGTGGTGCGCACGCCGGCCGTCGCGGTGAGGTCCTTGAACGCCGTGGGCACGCCGGCGAACGGCGGCCGCTCGTCGAGGGCGTCCAGTGCCGCCGCCCGCGCGAGGGCTGACTCGGGCGTCACGGTCACGAAGGCACCGAGCCGCTCGCCGTCGACGCGATCCAGGAAGTGCCGCGTCACCTCGACGCAGGACGCCTCCCCTCGGGCGATCGTGGCGGCCAGGTCATGGGCGTCGAGGTCGTGCAGCTCCGTCACCGTGCCACCGTCTCACGGAGCCCCGGGATCGCGCCCCGCGCGCGGCAGTATGGGCACATGGACACCGTCATCGACATCTCGTCGCTCGTGAAGCGGTTCGGTTCGTTCGCCGCGCTCGACGGCCTCGACCTCTCGGTCGGGGCGGGTCGGATCCACGGGTTCCTCGGCCCCAACGGTGCGGGCAAGTCCACGACGATCCGGGTGCTGCTGGGCCTGTACCGCGCGAACGGCGGCCGGGTCACGGTACTCGGCCGCGATCCCTTCGCGGACGCCGTCGACCTGCACGCGCGGCTGGCCTACGTGCCCGGGGACGTCGCGCTGTGGCCGCGGCTGACCGGCGGCGAGACCATCGACCTACTGCTGTCGATGCGCGGTGTGCGCGACCGGGCCACCCATCGCGACGCGCTGCTCGAGCGGTTCGACCTCGACCCGACGAAGCGGGCCTCGGCCTACTCGAAGGGCAACCGGCAGAAGGTCGCGCTCGTGGCCGCCTTCGCGGCGGACGCCGAACTGATGATCCTCGACGAGCCGACCTCGGGACTCGACCCGCTCATGGAGGAGCAGTTCCGCGAGTGCGTCCGCGAGGCCACCGATCGCGGTGCGACGGTCCTGCTGTCGAGCCACATCCTCGGCGAGGTCCAGGCGCTGTGCGACGACGTCACGATCGTGCGGGAGGGCCGCACGGTGCTCACGGGGTCGCTCGACGCGCTGCGCAGCGTAACCCGGTCGACCGTCTCGGCGGAGCTCGCCGGCGACCCTGCCGCCCTCGCGGCGCTGCCCGGGGTGCACGACGTGCGCACCGACGGCGCGCGCACGTCGTTCCATGTCGACGACGCGGCGGTCGGCCCGGTGCTCGCCGCCCTCGCGGCGCTGTCGCCGATCGGCCTGACCGTCGAGCCGCCGTCGCTCGAGGAGCTCTTCCTGAGCCAGTACGCCGGCGGGGGCTCGGAGCGGCTCGGATGAGGCCCTTCGCCGGCTCGGGCGGGATGCTGCGTCTCGCGCTGCGGCGCGAGCGGTGGTGGATCGTGTGGACCGTGCTGGCCTTCGCCGGCACGTACCTCGCCACGGCGAGCCAGATGCAGAACGTCGCGCCGGACCTGGCCGACCGGCAGGCGCTGCAGGAGTCGATGGCCGCGACGCCCGCGTTCGAGCTGCTGCTCGGCGAGTTCACCCACCCGGAGACGATCGCCTCGACGGTGTCGTGGCGCGTCGGACTGTTCATGGCCGGCACGCTGGCCGTGCTCGCGGCCATGACCGTCGTGCGCCACACCCGCGCCGAGGAGGAGACCGGTCGGCAGGAGCTGCTCGCCGCCGGTCGCGTGGGCCGACTCGCGACCATGACCGCCGCCGTGGTGGTGGCGCTGCTGCTCGTCGTCGCGACGTCGGCCGCGTCGGCGCTGTCCCTCGTCGGCCGCGGCGGTACGGCCGGCCAGCTCGGCGCCTACGCCGTCCAGGTCGGGCTCCCGTCGCTCGCGGGGATCGGATTGGCCGTGGTCGCCGCCGAGATCGCGACGACGGCTCGTACGGCGAAGGGCCTGGCGATCGGCGTGGTCCTGCTCGCGTACGTCGTCCGCGGAGTCACGGAGCTGCGCGACCGGTCCACGCTGACCGATCTCAATCCCTTCGGCTGGTCGACCGCAGTCGACGCCTTCGGCGAGGTGACGTGGTGGCTGGTCCTCGCGGGTGTGGCCACCCTCGGGGTGCTGCTCGCGATCGGGGCGACCAGTGCACTCCGCCGCGACCTCGGGGCCGGTCTGCTGCGCGTGGGGGCCGGCCGGGCCTCGGCGCGTGCCTTGCGCGGGCCGGGCACGCTCGCGGTGCGGCTCGCGTGGCGGAACCTGCTCGGCTGGGCCGTCGTCGTGTGCCTCTTCGCGGTGTTCATCGGATCGGTGAAGCCCGACCTCGCGAACTTCGCGGACGCGACGCCCCAGATCAAGCAGGTGCTGGAGTCCCTCGGTGGCTCGGGCGCGATCCTCGACTCCTTCGAAGCCGTCATGGCGCAGCTGTTCGGCATCGCCGCGGCCTGTTGGGCGATCGCCCACGTGGGAGCGACCCGCGCGGAGGAGACCTCGGGCCGGCTGGAGTCGACGCTCTCGACCTCGGTCGCCCGGCCACGGCTGCTGCTGACGACGGCCGCCCTGGCGTTCGCCGGCGTCGTCGCGCTGCAGCTGGTCGCTGCGCTGGGCGACGGTCTCGTCGGCGGTGGACTCGCCGACGCCCTCGCGGCGAACCTCGTGCGGGTGCCCGCGGCCTGGGTCCTCGCGGCGTTGGCCCTTGCGCTGTTCGCGTGGCGCCCCGCCCTGCTCGGCTGGGCGTGGGTGGTGGCGGTGTTCTCCGTGCTCGTCGGGCCCTACGGGGACCTGCTCGGCGTCCCCGACTGGCTGCGCCGGCTGTCGGTCTTCCAGCACGTGCCCAACGTGCCCGTGGACCCGATCGCGTGGGCTCCCCTCGGCGTCATGACCGCGGCCGCCCTCGCCCTCGTCGCCGTGGCCGTCGCGCTCTTCCGCCGCCGCGACATCCCCTCGTCGGCATCCGCGCCGCGGTTCCGGCTCCGCCGTCACGCGCCGACGGTTGACACGGGAGGGCACGTCCGGGCCTGATGGGTCCATGACGAGCCACGCAGACCGCCACCGACGGATCGCCGACACCCTCGAGGACGTGGTCGGGCAGGTCGACGACTGGGACGCGCCGGCGCCGGTGCCCGGCTGGGCGGCGCGCGACGTCGTGCTGCACCTCGTGACGTGGTCGGCCGGGTTCCTCGAGCACGGCGGGGTCGCGTTGGCCCGCGAGGTCGACGAGACGGACCCCGCGGCGACGTGGGCGGCGCACGCGAGCGAGATCCAGGCGCTGCTGGAGTCGCCGGCCGCGGCCGAGGACTTCACTCACGATCACGTCGGGACCCGCCCGCTCGGCGAGATGATCGACCAGATCTACGTGACGGACGTCCTCATGCACACGTGGGACCTGGCGGAGGCCGCCGGCGTGCCCTCGGGCCTCGACCCGGACGAGTGCGCCGCGCTGCTCGAGGCGATGCGACCCATGGAGCAGGTGCTGCGCGACTCGGGCCAGTACGGTCCCGCCGTGGCCGTCGCGGACGACGCCGATGGCGTCACGCGCCTCATGGGGTTCATCGGCCGCGACCCAATGTGGCGTACGTCACACCCCTCGGGCGACTGACGCTTGGCACGATAGGGGCGATGAGCGACCGGGCCGTGACACTGCACTACCTCCGTCGCGTCCGGCGCGACGTCGCCCGGGCGCTCCACGGGGTCGACGAGTACGACGCCCGGAGGCCGTTGACGCCGTCGGGATCGAACCTGCTAGGCCTGGTCAAGCACCTGGCCAGCGTCGAGCACGAGTACGTCACGACGTGCTCCGGATTCCCGAGCGACCTGAGGTTGTCGTGGGTCGAGGACGGCTCGATGGAGGACAACGCCGACCTGTGGCTCACCGAGGACGAGTCCGCGGCGTGGGTCCTGGACCTCTACGCGATCGTGGCGAAGCAGACCGAGCGGGCCGCCGCGGCACTGCCGCCCGACTCACCCGCACGCGTGCCGTGGTGGGCCACCTCGGCGACGACGTTCGACACGCTGCTGCTGCACATCACCGCCGAGACCGCGCAGCACGCCGGGCACCTGGAGATCCTGCGCGAGCTGCTCGACGGTCAGGGCGACCGCGGCGACGCGCAGGCCGCCGAGCGTGACCCGGCCTGGTGGACCTCGTACCGGCAGGGGATCTTCCGTGCGGCGCAGCCGTTCAAGGGACGCGGACGCACGATCCGCGTCCCCTCCGAACTGCTGTGACGATCAGGGCGCAGCGTCGATGGACTTGATCTCGACGACGAAGACCAGGGTCTTGCCGCCGAGCTCGTTGCCCTCGCTCTCCTCGGCCCCGTAGCCGTACTCCGGCGGGATGTTGATCAGGACCGTCGAGCCGACCTTCTGGCCCACGACGCCGGCCTTGAAGCCCGGGACGACCTGGTCGGTCGAGAGCTGGGCGGGCTGGCCGTCCTTGCCGAACGTCTGCTGGAAGACCTTGCCGCCGGACTCCCACGTGCTGCCCTGGTAGTTCACGGTGATGGTGTCGCCGTCCTCGACGGTGTCGCCGTCGCCCTCCTTGAGGACCTTGACCAGCACGTCGGTCGGCGGGTCGGTGTCGGGCAGCGTGACCTTCGGCGTGCCGTCCTTCGCGAACGTCACCTCGGGCACGTCCTCCGTCCAGGCCTCGGCCTTGACGGGCTTGCGGATGTCGACGACGTCGGTGACGATCACGAGGGCGTCGGTGGCCTTGATGTCGAGGTCGGGGTAGCCCTCCTCGCCGTAGACGTCCGTCGCCGACACGGTCGTGACGACGCGCGAGCCCACCGGCACGCACTCGATCCCGGCGCGGAACGCCTCGAAGGTCTGGTCGTCACCGGCGGTGAGGGTCGCGTTCTCGCTGACCGCCTGCTTGCCCGTCCGGCCGTTGAAGATCGAGATGACGGACTCGACGTCGTCGCCCTTCGCGGTGTCGTCGCCGTCGCCCTCGTCGAGCACCGTGCGCTGCAGGTCGTCGGCCTTCGCCGCGAGCGGGGTCGTGAAGGTGGCCTTCGGCCCGGTCTTGCCGAAGTCGCCGGTGACCTTCACCGCCTCGCTCGTCGAGCCGGACTCGTAGCTGGTGCACGCGTCGGCCTTGGCCTTGTCGTCCTTGGACGAGTCGCCGCACGCCGCCAGCGTGGCCGCCGAGAGCAGCAGGACGATGGGCAGGGTCTTGAGATGCCGCATGGGAGGGAGTCTCGATTCGCAGGAGTGGTGGTCCGGATCAGTCTTGCGAGCCTACCTGTACCGGACCTGTGCCCGGCGCAGGAGGTCGCCATGGATTCGCCCTGCCACCTCTGGCAGGATCGTGCCTCGTGGTGACTTCGATCGACCGGTACTTCAAGATCAGTGCACGTGACTCCTCGATCGGCCGGGAGGTCCGTGGCGGCATCGTCACCTTCCTGACGATGGCGTACATCATCGTGCTCAATCCGATCATCCTCAGCGGGGTCGCCGACGCCGACGGGAAGTTCCTCGGTGGCGGCACGGAGCCGGGATCGGGCTTCGCGACGATCGCGGCGTGCACCGCCCTGGTCGCGGGCGTCCTCACGATCCTGATGGGCGCGGTCGCCAACTTCCCGCTCGCCCTCGCGACGGGCCTGGGCCTCAACGCGTTCGTCGCCTTCTCGGTCGCGACGCAGATGACGTGGGCCGACGCGATGGGCCTCGTGGTGCTCGAGGGCATCGTGATCCTCGTCCTCGTGCTGACCGGCTTCCGCAAGGCCGTCTTCGACGCCGTGCCGGGTCAGCTCAAGACCGCGATCGCCGTCGGCATCGGCCTGTTCCTGACCCTGATCGGCCTCATCGACGCCGGCTTCGTCCGCGCGACCGGCAACGCCGCACCCCCGATCGGCATGGGCATCGGCGGCGAGCTGGCCGGCTGGCCCGTCGTGGTGTTCTGCATCGGCCTGCTGCTCATGATCAGCCTGTACGTGCGCCGCGTTCCCGGGGCGATCCTCATCGGCATCGTCGCCACGACGATCCTCGCGATCATCGTGCAGGCGATCACCGACACCCCCGGGGCGAACGGCGACCCGACCTCCAAGGGCTGGAACCTGAACGTGCCGGCTGTGCCGGACTCGGTCTTCTCCAAGCCCGACTTCTCGCTGCTGGGCTCGTTCAACCTGCTGGGCTCGTTCGACCGCATCGGCGTCGTCGCGGCCTGCCTGCTCGTCTTCACGCTGATGCTGGCCGACTTCTTCGACACGATGGGCACGATGACCGCCGTCGGCGCCGAGGCTGGTCTCAACGACGAGAACGGTGCCCCCGAGGGCGCCCAGCGCATCCTGGTCGTCGACTCCGTCGCCGCGGCGGTCGGCGGTGTCGCCGGCATCTCGAGCAACACGTCGTACGTCGAGTCGACGGCCGGCGTCGCCGACGGTGCCCGCACCGGACTCGCGAGCGTCGTCACGGGCGTGTGCTTCCTGCTCGCGACGGTCTTCACGCCGCTCGTCGAGGTCATCCCGAACGAGGCCGCGGTGGCCGCGCTCGTGCTCGTCGGCTTCCTGATGATGACGCAGGTCACCGAGATCGACTGGAACGACCTCGAGATCGCGATCCCGGCCTTCCTCACGATCGCGCTCATGCCGTTCACGTACTCGATCACCGCCGGCATCGGCGCGGGCTTCCTGACCTACGTCGTGATCAAGGTCGTGATGGGCAAGGCGCGCGAGGTGCACGCCCTGCTGTGGCTGATCGCCGCGCTCTTCGTCGTGTACTTCGCGATCGACCCGATCACCCGCTGGCTCAGCTGACCGCCTCGGCGGTACCTCAGGCCGGCGGGCCCGCGACGAGCGCCAGCCCGGTGAGGGCGGCCACGGCGACGAGGCCGACGGCGGCACCCTGGACGGGCTTGGCGATGAGCCAGCCGACGAGGCGCTCGCGCAGACCGGACGGCGCCTCGCGGGAGAGGCGCCACGCCTCCGGCAGGGCCTGACGACGCTCCATCGCGACGTCGAACCAGATCGTGAAGAACGGCGGGATCGCGGCGAGCAGGCCGACCAGGGTCCGGCGCGTGCTCCAGCGGGCGTCCGTCGCGACGACGAGCGTCGTCAACAGGTAGGCGATGAACACGATCCCGTGCAGCATGCCGCCGATCCGCACCCCCAGCTCGGTCGTCTCGGTGACGTACTTGAGGAACATCCCGCCGAGCAGCAGGGCCCACGTGATGGCCTCGGCGACGGCGACGGTACGGAACAGGCGACGGGGGGTCATGCCTCCATTGTCCGGGTGGCCGGTTGACGCTCTTCACCGAAGGTGAGCCGGAAGCGCCGGATCAGCACGTGCAGCAGCGGACGGAAGCCGATCGCGGCGGCGAGCGGGCCCGTCGGGTCGAACTCCCACGAGGCGCGCGCCGGCGAGACGGTGGCCCGCCCGCGGACGCGGGTCTCGAGGGCCCCGCCCGCGCGGTCCTGCACGACCCGGAAACCCGAGGGCACCCGCAGCGAACCGCGGATCCGGTGGATCGTGGCCGCGGCGATCCCGGTCGCGCACCGTCCGCGGTCCTCGAACCGGGCCAGTTCCTTCGGGATGGCCCACAGCGCCCGGCCACCGTCGCGCGACGCCTCGCTGTCCACCCAGATGTACGGGATGTGGACGAAGCAGCGCAGCCCCCGCCGGACGAGGACGGCCAGCATGACCTCGTGGTACGTCAGGGGGCTCGGCTCGGCGTACGTCAGCAGCACCGCACCGGCGACGGGTCGCCCCGCGATCCGCACGACGCGCGTGCCCGGGGGCGTCTCGACCTCGAACTCGCGGGGCAGCAGGCCCGCGCTGACGAGGCCGTGGCCGTGCAGGTGCCACGGCTCGGGAGGGTAGGTCAGGTCCATGCGAAGTCCGCCTCGTCCACATCGGCGACCACGCGCTCGTAGGCGTGCGTGCCACCCGGCCAGTTGGAGGTGATGCGTCCCGACACGGGGTGCCGGTACCAGCTGGAGCAGCCCGCCCACGCGGAGTGCTCGAGTTCGCCCTGGACACGGTCGTCCCAGCCCTGCTCGGCCTCGGGCCGGGCCTGCACCGTGCGGGCATCGCGCCGGGCGAGGGTGTCCAGCACGAGCCGGATGTGGCGCGCCTGCGCCTCCAGCATCGCGATGATGGATCCGCCGCCGAGGTTCGTGTTCGGGCCGTAGGCCAGGAAGAGGTTCGGGAAGCCCGGCACGTGGATGCCCAGGTGCGCGCGGGCGCCGGTGCGCCACCGCTCGTGCAGGTCGCCGCCGGGTCCCGAGACGTCGATCCCGCGCAGGAAGTCCTGCGTGTCGAAGCCCGTCGCGAAGACGAGCGCGTCGACCTCGTGCCAGGCGCCGTCGGCGGTCCGGATCGCGTCCTGACGCACCTGCGCGAGCGCCTGCGGGACGAGTCGGACGTGATCGCGGGTCAGCGTCGGGTAGTAGTCGTTCGAGAACAGGATGCGCTTGCAGCCGATCGGGTGCGTGGGCGTCAGGTGCCGGCGCAGCTCGGCGTCGCGGACCCGCAGTCGCAGGTGGGTCGAGGCGAGTCGGTCGATCACGGTCGCGACGGGCGAGTCGGGGTCGAGGCCCTTGGAGAACTGCTGCGTCACCCAGTCGATCGGCGCGCGCTCGTGCTTCGCGGTGGCGCGGTACCAGCCCGGGTAGGCGCCGTCGGCCTTCGGCAGGATGTGGTTGGCCGAGCGCTGGACGACGAGCAGCTCGCGGGCGTGGTCGGCCAGCTGGGGGACGATCTGGACCGCGGAGGCACCCGTCCCGACGACGGCGACCCGACGGCCGCGCAGGTCGACCGAGTCGTCCCACGCTGCCGCGTGCAGCACGGGGCCGGCGAACTCCGCCAGCCCGTCGATGTCGGGGGCATGCGGTTCGGAGAGCTGGCCGACGGCGCTCACCAGCACGTCGACGGTCTCGGTCGTGCCGTCGTCGAACGTGACGGTCCACGCGCCGTCGTGGTGGGCCGAGACCACGCGCCGGCCGAACCGGCAGCGCGCGGTGACGCCGTGGCGCTCGGCGACGTCGCGCAGGTACGTGAGGATCTCCGGCTGCGTCGGGTACCGGCGGGTCCAGGACTCGTTCGGCGCGAACGAGAAGGAGTACAGCGGGCCCGGGATGTCACACGCCGCGCCGGGGTAGGTGTTGTCGCGCCACACGCCGCCGATGCCGTCCGAGCGCTCCCACAGCCGCACGTCGGTGTACCCGTGGGAGAGCAGCTCGATCGCGGTACCGACCCCGCCGAAGCCCGTTCCGATGATGCCGATGGACGTCATGACGTCTCCTCCACGACGACGAGCACCGCGGCACACACGTCGGCGTGCACCTCGGCGCGGGTGAGGGTCTCGCGCACGAGCCATTCGCGGCACAGCGCCTTGACGTACGCCGCGACCGGCCGCAGCCGAGCCCGCAGCCGGGGATCGTCGCGCAGCCCGAGGGCGTCGAGCACGAGCCGGGCGGCGCGGTCGTCGGCCTCGTCGACGACGGTCTGGACATCGGAGTCGCCGTGCAGGTTCGCGGCACCCGAGGCGGCGACCCAGGCCTGGCCGTACGTCGTCGCGGCGTCGAGGATCCAGTCGATCGTGCGGTCGATCCGGACCGACATCGGCAGCTCGGTGAGGTCGGGCAGCACCGACTCGGGCATCGTCACCTGCTCGCGCATGACGTCGAGGAACAGCTCGCGCTTCGTGCCGAAGTAGTGGTGGACGAGGCCGCGGGTGACGCCGGCGGCGCTGGCCAGCTCGGTCGTGGAGACCTCGTCGTAGGGTCGCGCGGCGTACAGGCGTGCCGCCGCGTCGAGGATCGAGCGGCGTCGCGAGTCCGGGGCGAGCCGGGTGTGGGTCGACGACATGCCAGCAGTGTCGTGCCCTATTGGCAAGGTGTCAACAAGGATCTACGATCTGACACGTGAAGACGTACGACTACGACGTGGCGATCGTCGGCTCGGGGTTCGGTGGCAGCGTCGCGGCCCTGCGGCTCGTGGAGAAGGGGTACCGCGTCGTGGTCCTCGAGGCGGGCCGCCGCTTCGAGGACGACGAGCTGCCCAGGACGTCGTGGGACGTGCGGCGCTACCTGTGGGCGCCGTGGGCGCGATGCTTCGGGATCATGAAGATCACGCCGCTGCGCGACGTGCTGATCGCGAGCGGCGCGGGCGTCGGCGGTGGCTCGCTCGTCTACGCGAACACCCTCTACGAGCCGGGCGACGACTACTTCCGCGACCCGCGCTGGGCGCATGTCACCGACTGGCGCGAGGAGCTGGCGCCGCACTTCGACCAGGCCCGTCGCATGCTCGGGGTCACGACCTACCCGGGCCGCACGGCGCCCGACCGGTGGATGGCCGACCTCGCGGCGGAGCTGGGCGTCGCCGACACCGTCCACCCCGCCGACGTGGGCGTCCTGTTCGGTGCCGAGCCCGGCACGCCCGTCGCGGACCCGTTCTTCGGCGGTCGTGGGCCGGCGCGCACGACGTGCACCGAGTGCGGCGCCTGCATGACCGGCTGCCGCGTCGGCGCGAAGAACACGCTCGTCAAGAACTACCTGCACCTGGCCGAGCAGGCCGGGGTCGAGGTGCGTCCGCTGACGACCGTCGTCGACGTCCGCCCGCATCGTGGCGGCTACCGGGTGTCGACGCGGGGGACCGGCGCGCCGTGGCGTCGTGCGCGGCTGACCGCCGAGCAGGTCGTGTTCGCGGGCAATGCGCTCAACACCCAGCAGCTGCTGCACCGGCTCCGGCGCCGGTCGTTGCCGCACGTCTCGCCCATGCTCGGGAGGCTGAGCCGGACCAACTCCGAGGCGGTCCTCACCGCGCGGGACGGCGACCGCAACGCCGACCACACCGCCGGCATCGCGATCACGTCGTCGTTCCACCCTGACCCGCACACGCACGTCGAGCCCGTCCGGTACGGGCCCGGCTCGGGGCTGATCGGCTTGCTGAACGCCCACCTCGTCGATCCCGTCGAGGGCGTCCCGCGGTGGCGGGCGGCGCTGAGGACGTACCGGGAGCTGGGCCTGCGGGCCGCGGGGCGCCTGCACGACCCCCGGCGCTGGGCCGAGCAGTCGCTCGTGATCCTGACGATGCAGTCGCTGGACAACTCGGTGACGACGTTCCTGAAGCGTCGTCCGTGGGGCTCGCGGATGAGCAGCCGCCCGGGCGAGGGCGAGCCGAACCCCGAGTGGATCCCGGTCGCGCACCGGATCGCCCGGCGGCTGGCCGAGCAGCTCGGCGGCACCGCGGGCGGATCGGTGGCCGATCTCATCGGCGTGCCGATGACGGCCCACTTCATCGGCGGCTGCGTCATCGGGACCGGTCCGCAGGACGGCGTGGTCGACCCGTACCACCGGATGTTCGGCCACCCGGGCCTGCACGTCGTGGACGGCTCGACGGTCAGCGCCAACCTCGGCGTGAACCCGTCGCTCACGATCACGGCCCAGGCCGAGCGCGCGCTCTCGCTGTGGCCCAACCGGGGCGACGCCGACCCACGCCCCGCGCTCGGAGCCCCCTACGCCCGCCTCGCCCCGGTCTCCCCGCGCGATCCGCAGGTGCCGCCCTCCGCCCCCGCCTCCCTCCGCTGGGCCGGGGTCTGACGGTTTACCACGGTCCCTTGGCAAATTCCTTCGTCCCTCGGTGAACTCACCGAGGGAGGACGGGAAGAACCGAGGCACCGTGGTAAACCGTCGCGCCGGCCACCCCGGGGGGAATGATCGGGCGCTGGATGAAGTTGATAACATCGGACTCAAGTCATCTGACGCCGAGATTTTCAACCCAGCGAACGAGCAACAACCCAGGAGGCAACCATGGCCCGCGCGGTCGGTATTGACCTCGGCACGACGAACTCCGTCGTCGCCGTACTCGAAGGCGGCGAGCCCACCGTCATCGCGAACGCCGAGGGCGCTCGCACCACTCCCTCCGTCGTGGCCTTCGCCAAGGACGGCGAAGTCCTCGTCGGCGAGGTCGCCAAGCGCCAGGGAGTCACGAACGTCGATCGCACGATCCGTTCGGTCAAGCGCCACATCGGCACGGACTGGAACGTCGGCATCGACGACAAGACGTTCACCCCGCAGCAGATCAGCGCGTTCATCCTGCAGAAGCTGAAGCGCGACGCCGAGGCCTACCTGGGCGAGCCCGTCACCGACGCGGTCATCACGGTCCCGGCCTACTTCAACGACCACCAGCGTCAGGCCACCAAGGAGGCCGGCGAGATCGCGGGCCTGAACGTCAGCCGCATCATCAACGAGCCCACGGCCGCCGCCCTCGCGTACGGCCTGGACAAGAGCGAGGACCAGACGATCCTCGTGTTCGACCTCGGCGGCGGCACGTTCGACGTGTCCCTGCTCGAGATCGGCGACGGCGTCATCGAGGTCAAGGCCACGAGCGGCGACAACCACCTCGGCGGCGACGACTGGGACAACGCGATCGTCGACTGGCTGGTCACGAAGTTCAAGGCCGACACCGGCACCGACCTGACCAAGGACAAGATGGCGATGCCGCGCATCCGCGAGGCCGCCGAGCGCGCCAAGATCGAGCTGTCCAGCTCGTCCTCGACGTCGATCAACCTGCCCTACATCACGGTCGTCGACGGCAACCCGGTCTTCCTCGACGAGACGCTGACCCGCGCCGAGTTCGAGAAGATCACGGCCGACCTGCTGGCGCGCACGAAGGCGCCGTTCAACAACGTCATCAAGGACGCCGGCATCACCGTGGGCGACATCGACCACGTGGTCCTCGTCGGCGGCTCGACCCGCATGCCCGCCGTGTCCGAGCTGGTCAAGACCCTCACGGGCGGCCAGGACCCCAACAAGGGCGTCAACCCCGACGAGGTCGTCGCGATCGGCGCGAGCCTGCAGGCCGGCGTGCTCAAGGGCGAGGTCAAGGACGTCTTGCTGCTCGACGTCACCCCGCTGTCCCTCGGCATCGAGACCAAGGGCGGTGTCATGACGAAGCTCATCGAGCGCAACACGACGATCCCGACCAAGCGGTCCGAGGTCTTCACGACGGCCGACGACAACCAGCCCTCCGTGGCCATTCAGGTCTACCAGGGCGAGCGCGAGATGGCCGCCGGCAACCAGCTGCTGGCCACGTTCGAGCTGACCGGCCTGCCGCCGGCGCCGCGTGGCGTGCCGCAGATCGAGGTCACGTTCGACATCGACGCCAACGGCATCGTCAACGTCTCGGCCAAGGACCGGGGCACCGGCAAGGAGCAGTCGATGACCATCACCGGCGGGTCGGCCCTGAGCAAGGACGACATCGACAAGATGGTCAAGGACGCCGAGGAGTACGCCGAGGAGGACCGCAAGCGCCGCGAGGCCGTCGAGGTCCGCAACCAGGCCGAATCGCTCGTCCACTCGACCGAGAAGTTCCTGGCCGAGAACGACGACAAGATCGGCGACGACGTCAAGTCCGAGGTCAAGGCCGACATCGACGCCGTGAACGAGGCGCTCAAGGGCGAGGACACGTCGGCCATCGAGGCCGCCGTGACCAAGCTCGGCACCTCCAGCTCGAAGATGGGCGAGGCCATGTACGCGGCCGCGGCCGCCGAGGCCCAGACCTCGGATGCCCCCACCGGTGACGCGCCGGCCGATGACGACGATGTCGTCGAGGCCGAGATCGTCGACGACGAGGGCGACCAGAGGTGACCGATCCGGTGACCGAGCCCGACGAGGTCGTCGAGCCCGCCGAGGCGTCCACCACCCCCGGCGAGGAGCCCCAGCCCACCGCGGCTGAGGGCCCCTCGCTGGAGGAGCGGAACGCCGAGCTCACGGACCTCCTCCAGCGCAAGCAGGCCGAGTTCATCAACTACAAGCGCCGGACCGAGGATGACCGGGCGAAGGCGCTCAGGACCGGTGAGCAGAAGGTCCTGGCCGATCTGCTCACGGTCGTCGACGACATCGGTCGCGCGGACGAGCACGGTGAGCTGACCGGCGGCTTCAAGGCCGTGGCCGACCAGTTGCAGGCGACGCTCGCGAAGTACGGGCTCGAGTCCTTCGGCGCCGTCGGCGAACCGTTCGACCCGAACCTGCACGAGGCCGTCTTCCACGCCGGCGAGGACCCGAACGTCGAGGTCCAGAGCATCGCGCAGGTCATGCGGACCGGCTACCGCGTCGGCGACCGGGTGCTGCGTCCCGCGGTCGTGGGCGTCGTCGATCCGGCCCCGGCCGCAGCGGTCCCGGCGGCAGCCGACGAGGACGCGGGTGCGACGCAGGCGACGGACGAGTCCGCCGCCGACGAGTAATCACCGAGAGGAGGGAGGGTTGTCATGAGTGCACCGACCGATTGGGCGACCAAGGACTTCTACGCGGTCCTGGGCGTCAAGAAGGACGCGACGGCGGCGGACATCAAGAAGGCCTACCGCAAGCTCGCGCGTGACAACCATCCCGACTCCAATCCGGGCAACGCGCAGGCCGAGGATCGCTTCAAGTCGATCTCCGAGGCCTACGCGGTGCTCGGCTCGGCGGAGAAGCGCAAGCAGTACGACGAGCAGCGCTCGCTGTTCGGGCAGTTCAAGGGTGGGTTCCCCTCCGGGGGTTCGTACCCCGGTGGCGGCGCGGACTTCGACCTCGGCGACATCCTCGGCGGCATCTTCGGTGGGGGCGCGCGCGGCGGTCGCCGTCGCCAGCCCCAGCCGCGCCGCGGCGATGACCTCGAGACCGAGGCCACCATCAGCTTCCGTCAGGCGATGGAGGGCGCGACGCTGCCGCTGCGGCTCACGAGCGACGAGCCGTGCGCCACGTGCCACGGGACCGGCGCCCAGCCCGGCACCGTGCCGAAGGTGTGCACGAAGTGCCAGGGCAGTGGCATGCAGACGGGCGCCTCCGGGGGCGTGTTCGCGAGGACCGAGCCCTGTTCGCAGTGCCGCGGCCGCGGTCTCGTCGTCGAGCACGCGTGCACGGTCTGTGCGGGTTCCGGCCGCTCCCCGGCCAGCCGCACGATCAACGTCAAGGTCCCCGCCGGCGTCAAGGACGGTCAGCGCATCAAGCTGCGCGGCAAGGGTGCCAAGGGCGACGCCGGTGCCCCCGCGGGCGACCTCTTCCTCGTCGTGCACGTCGAGGGCGACTCGCTGTTCGGGCGCAAGGGCGACGACCTCACGATCACGGTGCCGATCGAGTTCGACGAGGCGGTGCTCGGCACCGAGCTCAAGGTGCCCACGCTCGAGGGCTCGACCGTCAGGCTCAAGGTGCCCGCAGGCACGCCCAACGGCCGCACGTTCCGCGCCCGCGGCAAGGGCGGCACGAGGCGCGACGGCTCGCGCGGCGACCTGCTCGTCACGGTCGAGATCCGCGTGCCGACCGAGCCCGGCGAGAGTCAGCTCGCCGCCGTCGAGGCCTACCGCGCGGCCCGGCTGGAGGGCTCCGACGATGAATGACTTCGTGCCCCCCGGCCCTGATGCGAAGGTCTACGTGATCAGCATCGCGGCCGAGCTCAGCGGCCTGCACCCGCAGACCCTGCGCACGTACGACCGGCTCGGCATCGTCGCCGCCGGACGCACGGCCGGTGGCGGGCGGCGCTACTCGCTGCGCGACGTCGAGCTGCTGCGCGAGGTCGCGCGACTGACGGCCGAGGGCCTGGGCCTCGAGGGCGTCAAGCGGGTCATCGACCTGCAGCACCAGGTCGACGCGCTGCGGGCACGCGTGGCCGAACTGCAGGCCGAGCTGCTGCACGCCCGCGAGCCGCAGAACCTGCCGGCGCTGTACTCGCAGCGCCAGATCTCCCTGTGGACCCAGCGCCGGTCCTGAGTTCGGTTCAGTCGGCGTACTGTTCGTCGAGCCACGCGATGCGCGCCGCGAGCCACGAGGACAACGTGGTGGCCTCGGCGGGCCATGAGCCCTGGAACACGTGGTCGAGCGGATCCTCCACGATGGTGTTCGTGAGCGGGTTGCCCGCCCCGCCCTGATCGAGCGGCGTGAACGTGTGGGTCGCGGCGGGCGAGATCTCAGCGGCCATCGCGTCGACGTGGTCGGGCAGGCCGGCCAGCGCATCGCGTACCTGGGACCAGCGCTCCCGGACCAACTGGTCGAAGGCCGGGTCGGAGAGCAGCCGGTGGTACCAGGTGCCCTCGGGCCCACGCAGTTGTGAGGTTCCGCAGAGCTCGTCGATCGGCCCGACGAACCAGTTCCGGGCCGTGAACCACGTGGTGGGCGAGTCGATGTCGCAGGCACGCCGATTGCCCATGCTCATGTCGAAGTCCCACGCCGGTCCCATCGCGATCCTCCCGTCCGCTCCCATGACCATCCAGACGCTGTTGTTGAAGTTGGAGTCAATGTTCTTGGTCAGCTCGGACAGCAGGTAGGCGTCGACGAACGAGGCAACGTCGAGGCAACTGCGGTAGCCCCCGTCAGGATCGGCGAAGTCGTCGGAGTAGAGCACGTCCTCGGCGCGCCGGACGCGTTCCGTGGCGGTCGCCACGATCGGGTCGGCGGCGGCCTCGGCGTTCTTGACGAAGACCTGCAAGCCCTGATGTGTCCGGAAAGCGGGGGAGTCGTCAGCCCAGGAGTCGGCCTCCAACAGGGCTGAGCCGGAGGCGAGATCGACACGGGTCGGCTCGATCTCGATCCCCTCGCCCAACTGGTAGAGCCCGGCGTACGTGCCGTTGAGCCACACCTCGACCGGTCGCATCCGCGGCACCCACGGCATGCCCAGCCGGCGCGCCGCCTCGAAGGCAGCGTCGTTGCGCAGCAGGGACCGATCGTAGAAGTTCGCCAACAGGACCCAGTCCTTGCTCTTCGGCATCGAGAGCAGGCTGGACTTCGCATCCAACTTGACCTTGTAGGGGAGCTTGAACATCACCCACGAGGTGCTGTTACCACGGACCCGCAGCCGCGTCGTGACGGTCTGCGCGGCTCCACCGGGATCGGTGACGGTCATCGTCGCGCGCGAGTAGTCGGTCTTGCTCGTCACTGCCAGGCCGTTCTCGGTGGTGATCTCCACGCGTCCGACTCGGGTATCGGGGTTCTCGTCGGTGCGCTGACCCCAATGCACCGTCCCGCCTGCGGGCAGGCCGCAACTCTCGGGCGGTGTCGGCTCGGGGTCCGGCGGGGTGACGGTCGCGACCTGCACCGAGACCGAGCGGCTGACGATCTGTGGGGCTCCACGGTCGCCGACTGCGACGGCGCGATAGGTCGACGAGGTCGGGGGGCGGAGCGTGACGACGACCTGACCAGCGGAGTTCTGCCGGCCCGAGGCCTGCGTGAGCCACTGCGTCCCGACGAGGCGCTGGACCAGGACGGTGCGACCCGTTCGGGCGGGTGAAGCAAGCGCAACGGCGCGCAGCGGGGCGTTCGCCGACGCCGTGGGCGGCGTTTCGAGTCGGATCGCCTGCGACTGGGGTCGGATGGTCACGACCCGGCTCGAGAGCGCCGCACGCGACTTCCCGCCGTGCCGGGTCTTCGGTGCGATGACGCGCAGCGGCGTCGACGGCCGGGTCGCGACGCGGTGGGCGAACGTTGCGTTGACTCGCGCATCCGACTTCGTGCGGGCGACGATCTTCCAATGACCGTTCACCTTCGCCTGGAGTTGGAGTGAACGTTTGAAGGAGCCGGGGAGGTTTGCCTTCACCGTCACGGTCTCACCGGCGACGGGTCGGGAGTTCGAGACCTTCAATGTGCTGGCGTTCGGGGCTGCGACGGCCGGGGCGGTGAGGGCGAGGGTCGCAGCGCCGACGGTGGCGGCCAGGAGGACGAGGCCGAGTCGGCGGGCGCGGTTCATCGCGGAGATACCTCAGGCGGGTGACGGGACCGACGCAAGGTCCTGCGCCATGGGACCGATGATACCGGTGGGTCTCGAACGACTTCGTGAGAAGACGTGGACCGCCGGAGGTCAGACGAGGACCAGAATGGTCGCCGCGACGGCGAGCAACGGGAGGGTGCCCTGCGTGATCGCGGCCCTCGCCTTGTCCGGCGAGCTGAGCAGCAGCACGGCCGCTGCGGCGAGCATCGATCCGCATCCGGCGAGCACGAGCGCCGGGCCGACGTCGTCGGAGCCGGCGAGCCAGGCACCGATGCCGATCGCGGTGACGATCGCGAGGAACAGGTTGTAGAAGCCCTGGTTGTACGCGAGCTCCCGAGTGGCCTCGGCCTCGGCCGGCGACGTGCCGAACGTCGCCCGCCCGCGGGGGGCGGTCCAGGCGAAGGACTCGAGCCAGAAGATGTAGACGTGCAGGAGGGCGGCCAGCGCGGCGAGGATCTGGGCGATCAGGGTCACGCCTCCATCGTCCTCCCGTGGGCGCCGAGCATCCCGGCGCCGCGCGGTGGCGTCACGCGGGTTGAGCGGTCGACCGCGATCCGAGCATGCGTGCGATGACGAGGCGCAGCCGCGCGAGCTCGGTCTCGGGTGAGAAGCCGTCGTCGGCGCAGCGCAGGTACAGCGCGTCGATGATCGAACGGATCCACGTGGCCGCCTCGGCCGGTGTCCACCCGTCCACGTCGCCCTGTTCGATCAGGACCTCCACGGCCGACCGCAGCACCGACTCGGCGGCGGCGTCGATCTCGCCGAGGATCTCCCCGACGCGCGGGTCCACGGTGAGCTGGCCGAGGATCGCGAGCATCATCGGCCCGGCGGCCGGGTCGCGCAGGTCCGCGGTCATGCGTTCGACGATGCTCCAGAGCCGATCGCGCCGGTCGCCCGTCGTGATCGCGGCGAGGTCGGCGATCGTGCTGTCCCGGTCGTCCTCGAGGATCGCGTGGAACACGGCGCGCTTGTCGGCGAAGTAGTGGAACAGGGTCCCTGAGCCGACGCCGGCACTCGCGCACAGGTCCTTGACCGTCGTGTTGTCGAAGCCGCGGCTCGCGAACGCCGCGGCCGAGCCGTCGAGGATCTGGCGGCGGCGGGCGGCATGGCGCTCGGGGTCAACCGTCCGCATCGTGCCTCCTCTCGCGCTGGTCGCGCTGCCGTCGTCGCGCGATCTCGCGACCGGTCGCGACGCACGCCACGGTCAGCGGCACCAGAAACTGCCACGGCAGGTCGGGGACCCAGCCGAACCAGTCCCAATCCGGCACGAGGGAGCGCAGCCACGTGATCGGGTCGAGGTACCGCAGCCACTGCGGCGGGGAGAGTTCGGGAAGCTCGACGCTCGGCAGCCAGCTCCAGTCGATCGCCGGAACGACGCGTCGGACGAGCGCCGAGACGAGCGCGCTGATCCCGAGGAAGCCGACCACCGCGAACACCACGTGCCGGGCGGCGTGCAGGTGCGGGTGCGACTCGCGCAGGTCGTGCCAGCGTCGTGCGCGGGTGCCCGGGGGCGGGACGAAGGGGGTGCGCAGGCGGGCGAGCGGATCACCAGCGGCTCCCTCGACGAGCTCGGCCATGCGGATGCCACCGCGCCACCCGAGCTCGACCTTGACCGCCTCGGCGCGGCCGTCGGCCGGGAGGTCCCACCGCACCGTCCCGAGGACCTCGGCCGGGCGGACCTCGGCGACCTCGCCGTCGACGCTGAACGTCACCTCGCCGTCGCGCGCCACGACCTCGAGGTCGCGCCCGCGGTCGCGCAGCGTCCAGGTGTCCATGTCCCCACAATACTGGAATGCGCGTTCCAGTAAAGAATCGCTGCCGGGCCCGGTCAGGTCGTTGTGTGGTCGCGGGCCTCCGACGCGAGCGCCACGAGGGTGGCCGCAGCGGGGACGAGCAGGCTGAGGGCCGGGAGCGCGACGAGCGCCACGGTCCCGGCGTCCGCGCTGCCGGTCGGCGGGAGGTCGACGGCCAGCGTGCACGCCCAGAGCAGGAACGCCCCGGCTGGCAGGAGTGAAAGGCTCGCCGCGACGAGGATCCGTCGGCGGCTCGAGCGACGGCGCCCGGAGCGGGCCAGCAGGGCCAACGTGACGAGGATGACCAGCGTGACCAGGGCGCCGCCGCCGAGGATCAGCCCGAGGAAGGTGCCGAGCCCGTCCCAGTCCTCGCCGTGGCGCGCCTCGTCGCTGATGATCATGAAGCCGGCGAACCCGAGCACGACCGTCACGAGCCCGACGAGCACCCACAGCACGATCAGCAGCACACGAGACCACGTCGCCAGGGCCGAGGACATGCGTCAGGATCGCACGAACGTGCGCCCCTGTCTCAGTCGACGACGATGACGTGCAGCGTCCGGGGACCGTGGACGCCCTCGACGCGGTCGAGCTCGATGTCGCTCGTGGCGCTCGGTCCACTGATCCACGTGAGCGGTCGCGTGGAGGAGCCGGCGTCGACGAGGCGGGCGACGGCCTCGGGGACGTCGGAGACGATCTGGTCCGCGGTGACGACGCAGAGGTGCACGTCGGGCACGAGGGACAGTGCGCGGCGGCCCTGGCCGGGGCCGTGGTCGAGGACGATCGTGCCGGTGTTGGCGATGCCGACGGCGCACGTCGTCGCGACGGCAGAGACGTCGTTCAGCGCCGTGGCCGAGAGCCCGTCGTCCTGCACCCACTCGACCGGAGCGTCGGACGGCCACAACTCGCGGAAGGACGCGTCGGCGACGACCGTCGTCGCGCCGTGCGACGCGAGGGCGGCGGCGATCGCGGAGCCGGCTTCCGCCAACGGGACCCGGTCCACGACGGCCTGGTAGTCCTCGACCCGCTCGACGAACCTCGCGACGGTGTCGCGATCGCCCGTCGAGACCGGCTGACCGTAGGTCCACGGCACCTCCGGCACCTCGGGCCGGTCCGCGAGGGCCGCCCGCACGCGCCCGAGGATCTCCTCGCGCGCGCTCATCGCCGCCACTCGCGGTGCCTGGGCGCTCATGAGTCCTCCTGCGTGCCGCCGTCGGTGCGGTCCCACCAGGCGCGGAAGGACTCGGTCGGGGGGACGGGGACGTCGCGGGCGCCGCTCCACGCCGTGAGCGGGAACGGCAGGTTGCGCAGCACCTCCTTGCGACCGAGCGCCTTCGAGCGCAGCGCCTTGCCGCCGGTCGTGGCGGCCTTCTCGGCGAGCTCGAACCGCTTGTGGTCCGCGAACATCCACGCCATCGCGCGCATGCCGGCCTCCTCGGCCGACGGCAGCCCGCCGCGGTGCTCGTCGACGACGCGTGTGCGCAGGTGGACGAGGATCGTGGGGATGTCGATCCGCACGGGGCACGCGTCGAAGCACGCGCCACACAGGCTCGAGGCGTAGGGCAGCGACTGGTCGACCTCGCTCGAGGTCCCCCGCAGCTGCGGCGTCAGGATCGCGCCGATCGGGCCGGGGTAGACGGAGCCGTACGCGTGCCCGCCGGCGCGCTCGTACACGGGGCACACGTTGAGGCACGCGGAGCAGCGGATGCAGCGCAGCGCCGCCCGGCCGACCTCGTCCGCGAGGACGTTCGTCCGGCCGTTGTCGAGCAGCACGATGTGCAGGTCCTGGGGTCCGTCGCCGGGGGACCGGCCCGTCCAGATCGAGGTGTACGGGTTCTCGCGCTCGCCCGTGCTGCTGCGCGGCAGGACCTGGAGCATGACCTCGAGGTCGCGCCACGTCGGCAGCACCTTCTCGATGCCGACCACCGAGATGAGCGTCTCGGGCAGGGTCAGGCACATCCGCCCGTTGCCCTCGGACTCGACCACGACGAGGCTGCCGGTCTCGGCGACCGCGAAGTTCGCGCCCGAGACCGCGACCTCGGCGCGCAGGAACTTCTCGCGCAGGTGCAGGCGGGCGGCCTCGGCCAGCTCGCGCGGCTCGTCCGTGAGGTCCTCCGGCGCGGGCCGGCCGACCTCCTTCATGCGGCGCAGGAAGATCTCGCGGACCTCGGCGCGGTTGCGGTGGATCGCGGGGACGAGGATGTGGCTCGGCAGGTCGTCGCCGAGCTGGACGATCAGCTCGGCGAGGTCGGTCTCCCAGGCGGAGATGCCGGCCTGCTCGAGCGCCTCGTTCAGCTCGATCTCCTGCGTCGCCATCGACTTGACCTTGACGACCTCGCGGGCGCCCTTGGCGCGGGCGATGCCGACGACGATCGCGTTGGCCTCCTCGGCGTCGCGGGCCCAGTGGACCGTCGCGCCGGCCGCGGTGGCGTGCTGCTCGAACAGCTCCAGCTGGTGGTCGAGGTCGAACAGGGCGCGGTTCTTGATCGCCTCCGCGGCGTGCCGCATGCCCTCCCAGTCGTCGATCTCGGCGACGACCTTGAGCCGCTTGTCGCGGATGATCCCGGTCGCGTGGGCGAGGTTGCGGCGCTGGACGGGGTTGGCCAGCTCGGTCTTGGCGGCCGTCTGGAACTTCGGCATCCCGAGGAACGCCTTCGTGACGCCCACGTGGGGCAGGCTCGCGTGACTCATGCCGGGTCCTGCTCGGTCGAGGCGAGGATCTCGGCCAGGTGCACCGTGCGGACGCCGCTGCGCTCGCGCGAGAGCAGTCCGCCGATCTGGGCGAGGCACGAGTTGTCGCCGGCGACGACGACCTCGGCGCCGGTCTCGCGGATGTGGCGCGCCTTGTCGCCACCCATCGCGACGGACGTGTCGGAGTTCTTCATGGCGAACGTGCCGCCGAACCCGCAGCACTGGTCGGCCGCGGGCAGCTCGACGAGGTCGATGCCCCTGACGGCACGCAGCAGCGAGAGCGGCCGGTCGCCGACCCGCAGCATCCGCAGCGAGTGGCACGTCGGGTGGTACGTCACGCGGTGCGGGAAGTACGCGCCGACGTCGGTCACGCCCAGCACGTCGACGAGGAACTCGCTGAGCTCGTGCACCTTCGGGGCGACGGTGGCGACCCCGGAGGCCAGCGCCCGGTCACCGCTGCGCCGCGCGACGTCCGCGTGCTGGTGGCGCACCGAGCCGACGCACGAGGCCGAGGGCGCGATCACGGCGTCGTAGTCGGCGAAGGTGTCGACGAAGTTGCGCACCGTCGGCACGGCCTCCTTCGCGTAGCCCGTGTTCGTGAACATCTGCCCGCAGCACGTCTGCTCGACCGGGAACTCGACCTCGACGCCGAGTCGGCGCAGCAGCTTCACGACGGCGCGTGGCGTCTCGGGCCACATGAGGTCGTTGAAGCACGTCGCGAAGAGGGCAACTCTCACGATCCGACCTTCGCACTCTTCGGGTCGAAGCGCCGGGGTTCGTGCGTGCGGGCGACGAGCTCGCGCAGGTCCTCGAGCGATCCGGACAGGGCGCCCACGGTGCGCGCCTGGACGACGAGGTTGCCGATCGCCGTCGCCTCGACGGGACCGGCCAGCACGGGATGCCCGCTGCGGTCGGCGGTCGCCTGGCACAGCAGGTCGTTGAGCGAGCCGCCGCCGACGACGTGGACCACGTCGATCGCGCGTCCCGACAGCGCGGCGGCCGCGCCGAGCGCATCGGCGAAGCCCTGCGCGATCGACTCGACGATGCTGCGGACGATCGCCGGCTTGTCGACGGGGGCGCGCAGGCCGCGCTCGCCGCACCACGCGGCGATCCGGCCCGGCATGTCGCCCGGCGGCACGAAGCGGGGGTCCTGCACGTCGAACACGGTCGCGTCGCGCGGCTCGACCGCCTTCGCGGCCTTGAGCAGCACGCCGAGGTCGGGCTTCGTCCCGTCGGCGCGCTCCCACGAGCGCAGCGTCTCGCTGAGCAGCCACGTGCCCATGACGTTGGTGAGGAACCGGGTGCGACCGTCGACGCCGCCCTCGTTCGTGAAGTTCGCGGCGCGGCTCTCGGCGGTGACGACGGGGGCGTCCAGTTCCAGACCGACGAGGCCCCACGTGCCGCACGAGATCCACGCGGCGGAGTCGCTCGTGATCGGGACGCCGACGACCGCCGAGGCGGTGTCGTGCGACCCGACGAGCGTCACGTCGAGGGCGCGGGTGCCGAGGAACTGCAGCAGCTCGTCGCGGACCGGACCGAGCCGGTCACCCGGATCGGCGAGATCGGGCAGCAGGCCGCGGTCGACTCCCGCGGCGTCCAGCAGACCCTCGCTCCACTGTCCGGTCCTGGCGTCCAGGAGGCCCGTCGTGGAGGCGTTCGTGCGCTCGGCGACGCGCCGGCCGGTCAGCCAGTAGCCGATGAGGTCGGGCACGAGCAGCAGGCCGTCGGCCACGTCGAGCAGGGGCTCGGCGGCCAGCTGGTAGATCGTGTTGAAGGGCAGGAACTGCAGCCCGTTCACCTCGTAGAGGCGCTCGAACGGGACCCGGTCGTGGACCAGCTCGACGCCCGTCGCGGTGCGGCTGTCGCGGTAGTGGAACGGGGTGCCGAGCAGCGAGCCGTGCCGCAGCAGGCCGTAGTCGACGGCCCATGAGTCGACCGCGACGGAGGCCAGCTGGCCGTGGGTCTCGTGCACTGCGGCACGCAGGCCCTCGAAGGCGTGGTGGTACAGCCCGACGAGGTCCCAGTGCAGGCCGTCGGGCAGGTGCACGGGCGCGTTCTCGAAGCGCGCCACCTCGTGCAGGTCGAGGGTGTCTGGCCCGACACGGCCGACCACGACGCGTCCACTGGACGCGCCGAGGTCGACCGCGGCGAGCGCCGCCGTCCGGGCTGATGGGGAGGAGGTCATCAGCGCAGGAACGCGGCGGCGACACCCGCGTCCACCGGGACGTGGAGGCCGGTGGTGTGGGTGAGTTCGGGGGAGCAGAGCACGAAGACCGCGTTGGCGATGTGCTCCGGCAGGACCTCGCGCTTGAGGATCGTGCGCTGGGCGTAGAACTTGCCCAGATCCTTCTCGTCGACGCCGTAGACGGCCGCGCGGTTCGCGCCCCAGCCGCTCGCGAAGATGCCCGAGCCCTGGACGACGCCGTCGGGGTTGACGCCGTTGACCTTGATCCCGTGCTCGCCCAACTCGGCCGCGAGCAGGCGCACCTGGTGGGCCTGGTCGGCCTTGGCGGCGCCGTAGGCGACGTTGTTCGGGCCGGCGAAGATCGAGTTCTTGGACGAGATGTAGACGATGTCGCCACCGAGGCCCTGGTCGATCATGGCCTTCGCGGTGGCCTGCGAGACCAGGAACGAGCCCTTGGCCATGACGTCGTGCTGCAGGTCCCAGTCCTTCTCGGTGGTCTCCAGCAGCGAGCGCGAGAGCGACAGGCCGGCGTTGTTGACGACCAGGTCGATGCCGCCGAACGCGAGCACGGCCGCATCGACCATCGCCTGCACCGCGGCGGCGTCGGAGACGTCGACCTGGACGCCGACCGCGACGTCGCTCGTGCCGATCTCGGCCGCGGCGGCCTGCGCCTTCTCCAGCGAGAGGTCCGCGATGACGACGCACGCGCCTTCGGCGGCGAGCTTCTTCGCGGTGGCAAGGCCGATGCCCGAGGCCGAGCCCGTGACGAGGGCGATGCGGGTCGCGAGCGGCTTCGGCTTCGGCATGCGCTGCAGCTTGGCCTCCTCGAGCGCCCAGTACTCGATCCGGAACTTCTCCGCCTCGTCGATCGGGGCGTACGTGGACAGGCCCTCGGCGCCGCGCATCACGTTGATCGCGTTGGTGTAGAACTCGCCGGCGACGCGGGCGGTCTGCTTGTCCTTGCCGTAGCTGAACATGCCGACGCCCGGGACCAGCACGATGAGCGGGTCGGCGCCACGGATGGCCGGCGACTCCGGGGTCGCGTTGCGGTCGTAGTAGCCCTGGTAGTCCTCGCGGTACGAGACGGCGAGCTCCTGGAGGCGGGCGATCGAGTCCTCGACGCTGGCATCGGCCGGCAGGTCGAGCACGAGCGGCTTGACCTTGGTGCGCAGGAAGTGGTCGGGGCACGACGTGCCGAGCTCGGCGAGCCGCGGGTGCTCGGCGGCGGCGAGGAAGTCGAGCACCACGTCGGTGTCGGCGAAGTGTCCGACCATCGGCCGGTCCTGGCTGGCGATGCCGCGGATCGTCGGCGCGAGGGCGGCGGCCTTGGCGCGACGCTCGGCCTCGGGCAGTGCGCCGTAGCCCGCGAGGGCGGGGCCGAAGGGCTCCGCCGTGCTGTGCTCGGCGATGTACGCCGCGGCAGTGTCGATGATCCACAGCGAGTTGGCCTGCGCCTCGTCGCTCGTGTCGCCCCACGCGGTGATGCCGTGGCCGCCGAGGATGCAGCCGATCGCCTGCGGGCTCTTCTCCTTGATCTCGGCGATGTCGAGGCCGAGCTGGAAGCCGGGGCGACGCCACGGCACCCACACGACCTTGTCGCCGAAGATGGCCTCGGTCAGCTGCTCGCCGTCGGCGGCCGTCGCGATCGCGATGCCGGAGTCGGGGTGCAGGTGGTCGACGTGCGCGGCGTCGACGAGGCCGTGCATCGCGGTGTCGATGCTGGGGGCGGCGCCGCCCTTGCCGTGCAGGCAGTAGTCGAACGCGGCGACCATCTCGTCCTCGCGGTCGACGCCCGGGTAGACGTCGACGAGCGCGCGCATGCGGTCCAGGCGCAGGACGGCCAGACCGGACTCGGTCAGCGTGCCGAGGTCGCCGCCGGAGCCCTTGACCCAGAGCAGCTCGACGTCCTCACCGGTGACCGGGTCGGTCTCGGTGCCCTTGGCGGAGGTGTTGCCGCCGGCGTAGTTGGTGTTCTTCGGATCGGCGCCCAGCGCGTTGGACCGGGCGATCAGCTCTGCTGCGGTGTTCGACATGTTCTTCTCTCAGTTCCAGCCGGCCTGGGTGCCGCCGACTCGTTCGGTCTCGATCTGCTCCTGGTACCCGCTCGCGGCGTACGCGGCCACGGGATCGGCGGGCAGCCCGCGCTGCTCGCGCCACGCGGCCAGGCCCGGCCGCACGTCGGTGTAGAAGGCGTCCATGAAGACGGCGTTCGCGCCGAGCACGTCGCCGGACTCCTGCGCCGCGGTCAGCGCCTCACGGTCGACCAGCAGGGCGCGCGCGGTCATCTCCTGCACGTTGAGCACCGAGCGGATCTGACCGGGGATCTTCTTCTCGATGTTGTGGCACTGGTCGAGCATGTAGGCCACGTCGCTGCCGGGGCCGAAGCCGCCGCCACGGATGCACTCGAACAGGATCCGGAACAGCTGGAAGGGGTCGGCCGCGCCGACGATGAGGTCGTCGTCGGCGTAGAAGCGGCTGTTGAAGTCGAACGAGCCGAGCTTCCCGAGGCGCAGCAGCTGGGCGACGATGAACTCGATGTTGGTGCCGGGTGCGTGGTGGCCCGTGTCGAGGCACACCATCGCGCGCTCGCCGAGGGCGGCCACCTGCACGTACGACGTGCCCCAGTCCGGGACGTCCGTGTGGTAGAACGCCGGCTCGAAGAACTTGTACTCCAGCACGAGGCGCTGGTCGTCGCCGAGCTGGTCGTAGATCGTCTGCAGCGACTCCTGCAGGCGGTCCTGGCGACCGCGCATGTCGGCCTGGCCGGGGTAGTTCGAGCCCTCGGCGAGCCAGATCTTCAGGTCGCGCGAGCCTGTGGCGTCCATGACGTCGATGCACTCGAAGTGGTGGTCGATCGCCTTCTGCCGGATCTTCGCGTCCGTGTGCGTGAGGGCGCCGAGCTTGTAGTCGTCGTCCTGGAAGGTGTTCGAGTTGATCGTGCCGAGCGCGATGCCGTGGTCCTCGGCGAACCGGCGCAGGGCGGCGAAGTCGTCGACGAGGTCCCACGGGATGTGCAGGGCCACGCTCGGGGCCAGTCCGGTGAACCGGTGGACGGTCGCTGCGTCGGCGATCTTCTCCTCGACGGTCCGCGGGGTGCCAGGCGTGCCGAACACCTTGAAGCGGGTGCCGGAGTTGCCGTAGGCCCAGGAGGGGACCTCGATGGCCTGGCCCTCGAGGAGGGGTGCGATCTGGTCGAAGTTCGTCATCGTCATCTCGGTTCTCACGGTCGATTGTAACGATTCAATCGAGGGGGTCGGAAAGGGAGCGGAGGAAGCTGGTCAGTCGAGGTGGAAGATCTCGCGGAGCTGGACGAAGCCGGTGTCGGGCCGGTCGCCGTCGAGATCGACGAAGAAGGGCGCCATCTCGGCCTGCCACCGGGCGTTGACCTCGGTGGCGTCCATCGCGGCCTGCGCCGCCTCGATCGACGGCTCTGCCTCGACGTAGCCGATGAGCAGACCGTCCTCACGCAGGAAGAGGGAGTAGTTGGTCCACCCGGCGGCCGAGAGCGCCTCGCGCATCTCGGTCCAGACGTCGGCATGTCGTGCGACGTACTCGTCGAGCCGCTCGGGTCGGACCTGGAGCTGGAAGCACGTGCGCGCCATGGTGACGTCCCTTCGGGGTGGAGGTGGTGGTGCAGAGGAGGGGGTGGGGCCCCGGCCGGCCGGAGAGACGGGATGGCCGGCCGGGGCCCTGGGGTGACGTCGACTCAGAAGTCGAAGTCGTCGATGTTGTCGGCGTTGAACACGTACGGATCGCCGAGCAGGACCGTGGCGTCGGCGCCCACGGTGAACTCACCGAGCTTGCCGGCCTTGAACGTGTCGCCCTCCTCGCCCTTGATGTCGCCCTTCACGAGCGCATCGGCGGCGAAGGCGGCCAGGTAGCCCAGATCCTCGGGGTTCCACAGCGCGAACGCGGTGACGGTGCCGTCCTTGACGTACTCACGCATCTGGTTCGGCGTGCCGAGACCGGTCAGCGCGACCTTGCCCTTGAAGTCCGAGTCGGACAGGTAGCGGGCCGCCGCGGCGATGCCGACCGTCGTGGGCGAGATGATGCCCTTGAGGTTCGGGTGCGACTGCAGCAGGGCCGCCGTCTGGTCGAACGACTTCTGGTCGTCGTCGTCGCCGTAGACCGTGTCGACGAGCTTGATGTCGGGGTGGCTCGCGGCGAGCTCCTTCTTCATCAGGTCGATCCACGCGTTCTGGTTCGTGGCGTTGGCCGAGGCCGACAGGATCGCGATCTCGCCCTTGTCGCCGATCTGCTCGGCGATCAGGTCGATCTGCGCCTTGGCGATGCCCTCGGACGTCGCCTGGTTGATGAACAGGTCGCGGCAGTCGGCGTTGGTGTCGGAGTCGAACGTGACGACCTTGGTGCCGGCGTCGCGCGCCTCGTTCAGCGCGTCGCAGATGGCCTTCGGGTCGTTCGCCGAGACGACGAGCGCGCTGACACCCTGCTGGGCGGCGGTGTTGATGTACTGCACCTGGCCGTCGGGCGTGGGCTCCTGCGGGCCGACCTCGTCGAACGTGCCGCCGAACTCCGCGACGGCCGCCTTGCCACCCTTGCTGCTGGTGTCGAAGTACGGGTTGCCGAGGTTCTTGGGCAGGAACGTGACGGTCGCGTCGCCGGAGGCGTTCGAGTCGCCGTCGTCGTCCGAACCACCGCACGCGCTGAGGAACAGCGCGGAGCTGAGCGCAACGGCGGCAAGTGCCGCGGCGCGCCTACGGGGGAACTTCATTTCTTACCTTCTCTCTTTGGCCACGCCGCTCGTGGCGTTGCGGTGGGAGCGCCAACGGTTGACCGCTCCCAGGACACTGGTGGACATCACCGAGGCGATCAGCAGCAGCCCGATGATGATGTTGATGACGTTCACGGTGACCCCGTCGAGGCGCAGTGCCGACGAGATGACGCCGATGAGGACGACGCCGGCGACGACGCCGTGCAGGGCGCCGCGGCCGCCGAAGATCGAGACGCCGCCGAGCAGGACCGCGGCGATCACCTGGAGCTCCATGCCCGTCGCGTTGTCGCCGCGGGCGCTGCCGTAGCGCAGCGTGTAGTAGACGCCGGCCAGGGCCGAGACGGCACCGGCGAGCGCGAACAGGATCAGCTTCGTGCGGGCGACGTCGACGCCCGTGAAGTGCGCGGCCTCGTCGTTCAGGCCGATGTCGAAGACGCCGCGACCGAACGGGGTGAAGTGCAGCAGGACCGCGAACACCACGATGAGCACCGCGACCGGGATCATGACGATCGGGATCATCGAGGAGCCGAAGGTCTGGCTGGCCAGGTCGGTCCACTTCTCGGGGAAGTCCGTGACCGCCGTCGTGCCGAGCAGCCCCACCGCGAGACCGCGGTAGAGCGCCAGCGTGCCGATCGTGACCGCGAGCGACGGCAGGCCGACGTACGCGACGAGGAAGCCGTTGAACGCTCCGCACAGGACGCCGACGAGGATCGCGACGAGGGCGGCCATCGGGATCCCCATGCCGGCGTCCTGGTGCAGGATGCCGACGAGGACGCTCGACAGGCCCACCGTGCTGGCCACCGAGAGGTCGATCTCGCCGGTGATGATGATGAACGTCATCGGCAGCGCGATGAGCAGCAGCGGCGTGATGTCCAGCAGCAGGTACTTCAGGGTCAGCGGGCTGTCGAAGTTCGGCACGCCGGCGGTCGCCCAGATCCACACGAGGACGACCAGCGCGATGATCGCGACCTCGCCGGTGATCAGGGAGCGCCGCCACCAGGGCTTGTCGTACGCGGCGTACGACCGGACGGGATGGGTCGTGATGGTCGTGGTCATGCTTCATCCCTCGCTTCGAGGAGCTTGCGGTCTTGTCGCGTCGACAGCCAGCGGTCGAGCACGATGGCGCCCAGGATCAGCGCGCCGACGACGGCGCGCTGCCAGAAGTCGGGCACGCCGAGGATGGGCAGGGCCCGGTTGATCGTGAGCAGGAGCATCGCGCCGATGGCAGCGCCCCACACCGTGCCGCTGCCGCCGAAGATCGCGACGCCTCCGATGACGGCCGCGCCGACCGCCTGCAGCTCCCAGCCGCTGCCGGCGCTCGAGCTGACGGTGCCGTAGCGCGCCGCGTAGAGCACGCCGGCCAGACCCGAGAGGGCGCCGCACAGCGCGAACGCCGCGACGATCCGGCGGTTGACGCGCAGGCCGTAGAGGTCGGCGGCGTCGGGGTCGGAGCCGATCGCGTACATCTCACGGCCACCGCGGGCGGTGCTGAGGTAGTAGCCGACCGCGATGAGGGCGAGCAGGGCGATGATCGTCAGGATCGGGATCGTCAGGAGCGACTTCGTGCCGAGGTTGAGGAACTCCTTCGGCATGTCGGACGCGTTGATCCGGTTGCTGCCGGCCCACGTCAGGACGATGCCGCGGTAGATGTACATCGTGCCGAGGGTGATCACCAGGGCCGGGACGCGGCCGAAGGCGACGAGCCCGCCGTTGATGAGCCCGAGCAGCAGCCCCAGCGCGGCACCGGCGAGCATCACGACGATGATCGGGATGCCGGGGTGGTCGACGAACAGGGTGCCGGTCAGGTAGGCCGACATGCCCAGGATCGAGCCGACGGACAGGTCGACGTTGCGCGTGATGATGACGACGGCCTGGCCGATCGCGACGAGCACGAGGATCGACGGCGTCAGCCACAGGTCGCGCCAGCCGTTCGCGCTGAACAGGAAGCTCGGGTTCTTCGCCGTCGCGGCCGCGATGACGGCGACCAGCACGAGGGCGATCGCGATCTCGCGCGAGCGCAGGATGTCGTTGAGCAGCCGCTTCGAGGCGGACTGCTCGCTCGGGTGGACGAGTGTCTCGGTCATGCCGAAGCCCCCTCGGTCTGGGCGGTGGCGGCGAGCATGATCGCCTCGGGGGTGGCCTCGTCGCGGCTGAACTCACCGCTGATCCGGCCTTCGGAGACGACGAGGACGCGATCGGCCATGCCGAGCACCTCGGGCAGCTCGGACGAGATCATGACGATCGCCATGCCCTGTCCGGCCAGGTCCGACAGCAGGCGGTGGACCTCGGCCTTGGTGCCGACGTCGATGCCGCGGGTGGGCTCGTCGATGATCAGCAGCCGGGGGTTCGTCGCGAGCCACTTGGCGATGACGACCTTCTGCTGGTTGCCGCCGCTCATCGTGGCGGCCTTCATCGACAGCGCGTTGGTCTTGACCTCGAGCCGGCCCGCCCACGGGCCCGCCGCGACGTTCTCGGCGCGGGACGTGATGAGGCCGGCACGCGTCAGCTGGCCGCGGATGACGCTCGCGACGTTGCGCGCGATGGACGCCTCCGTGACGAGCCCCTGCTGGCGTCGGTCCTCGGGGATGAACGCCATGCCGGCGCGGATGGCCGCGCTCGGGTTGCCGCCGGGGATGACCCGGCCGGCCAGGGTGACGGTGCCAGCGTCGTAGTGGTCGACGCCGAACACGGCGCGGGCGATCTCGCTGCGACCGGCGCCCACGAGGCCGGCGAGACCGACGATCTCACCGGAGCGGATCTGGAACGAGACGTCGTGGAAGACGCCCGCCGACTGCAGGCCCCGCACCTCGAGGACGACGTCGCCGATGGGGGCGGGCGTCTTCGGGAACAGGTCGGAGACCTCGCGGCCGACCATCTGCTGCACGATCGCGTCGACGGACGTCTCGGCGGTCGTGGCGGTGGCGATGTACTCGCCGTCGCGCATCACGGTGATCGTGTCGCACAACGAGAACACCTCGTCGAAGCGGTGCGAGATGAAGACGATGCCGCGGCCCTCGTCGCGCAGGCTGCGCGCGACGGCGAAGAGGCGCTCGACCTCGACGCCGCTGAGGGCGGCCGTGGGCTCGTCCATGATCAGCAGGTGTGCGTCGAGGGAGATGGCCTTCGCGATCTCGATGATCTGCTGGTCGGCGATCGACAGGCCCCGGGCGATGCGGCGCGGGTCCAGCTTGACGCCGAGGCGCGCGAAGATCGCGGCGGCCTCGGCGTGCATGGCCGCCTTGTCGATGCGACGGCCGCGTCCGAGCAGCTGGCGGCCCATGAAGATGTTCTCCGTGACCGACAGGTCGGGGAACAGCGTCGGTTCCTGGTAGATGACGGCGATGCCGGCGTTCTTGGACTCGGCGGTCGAGCCGAAGTCGACGTCCTCACCCCGGAAGCGGAAGGCGCCGGCGTCGCGGCGGTACAGCCCGGCGACGATCTTGACGAGCGTCGACTTGCCCGCGCCGTTCTCGCCGACGAGCGCGTGGATCGATCCGGGATGGACCGTCAGGCTGCCGTTCGCGAGCGCGACGACCGAGCCGAACGTCTTGCGAACGTCGACGAGCTCGAGCACCGGTGCGGTGGAGCGTGAACTCATGTGGTCTCCGTGAGGCTTTCGTGCGAAGTTGGAACGTGTGATTAAAACGATTCAACAGGTGACCCACACCATATGACCCGCGTCACAAACATGTCAACCCGATCGGATTGAAACGTGTAATCTCAGGCGCATGTCAGTGGCTCAGGTGCGCGACGTGGCCGCCCGTGCGGGCGTCTCGCCCGCGACCGTCTCGAATGCCATGAACCATCCGGAGAAGGTCTCGGCCGCGACGCTCGAGCGCATCCAGGCCGCCATCGCCGAGCTCGGCTTCGTGCGCAACGACGCGGCCCGGCAGTTGCGCGCGGGCACCAACCGCGCCGTCGGCATGGTCGTGCTCGACGTCGCCAACCCGTTCTTCACCGACGTCGCGCGCGGTGTCGAGGACCAGCTCGCCGAGACGCATCGCCCACTGCTGCTCGGCAACAGCGGCCAGGACGCGGCCCGCGAGTCGAGGTACCTCGACCTCTTCGAGGAGCAGCGCGTCGCAGGCATCCTGATCAGTCCGGTCGGCAACGTGCTGGACCGGCTGCGACGACTGCGCGCGCGGGGTGCCGCGGTCGTGCTGGTCGACCGCAAGTCGGGAGCACGCGAGTTCTCCTCGGTGTCCGTCGACGATCGGCTCGGTGGCCGGCTCGCGGCGGAGCACCTCGTCGAGCGGGGCCGCCGCCGGATCGCGGTCATCGGCGGGCCCGGCAAGCTGCGCCAGGTCAAGCACCGCCTCGAGGGAGCCCAGCAGGTCGCGGCCGAGCACGGCAAGGTCTCGGTCGAGTTCGTCGACACCGGGGCGATGTTCGTCGAGTCGGGCCGCGCGGCCGTGGCCGAGCTGCTCACGCGGTCGCGGAAGAACCGGCCGGACGCCATCTTCGCGACGAACGACCTCGTCGCGCTGGGCGCCCTCCAGGCGCTCACTGCCGCGAAGGTCTCCGTGCCCGGAGACGTGGCGCTCGTCGGCTACGACGACATCGAGTTCGCCGCCTCGGCGACGATCCCCATCACGTCGGTCCGCCAGCCGTCCCACGAGCTGGGCGAGGCCGCCGCGACGTTGCTGCTCGCCGCGATCGAGGACCACGACGCTCCGGTACGCCATCCGGTCTTCACGCCCGAACTCGTCGCCCGCGCCTCGTCATGACCTGCCCGGACACCGCTCGCGGTCGGTTGTGCGCCACTCGCGGGGCGGCGGATGAGCGGAGGGGAGCCGCATGGCCGCGGAGCTGACCGTCGTCGGCAGCGTGAACGTCGATCTCACCGCGTTCGCGGACGAGCTGCCGCGGCCGGGCGAGACCGTCGGCGGAGCGGTGCTGCGGCGCTCGGCCGGCGGCAAGGGCGCGAACCAGGCGATCGCGGCGGCCCGGCTGGGAGCGTCGGTGCGGTTCGTGGGTGCGGTCGGGCGTGACCCCGACGGCGCGCAACTGCTGTCGGTCCTGCGCGAGGCAGGCGTCGAGGTGAGCGTCCGCGAGGTCGACGAGCCGACCGGGACTGCGCTGATCGTGGTCGACGCCGCGGGCGAGAACCAGATCGTCGTCTGCCCCGGCGCGAACGGCCACGTCGACCTCTCTGGTGTGCCGCTCGGCCCCGACGACGCCGTGCTGGTGCAGTTCGAGACCGGCGTGGACCTCGCCGTCTCACTCGCCCGCAGCGACGTGCGGTTCCTCGCCGTGAACCCGAGCCCGGTCGCGTCGATGCCGCCCGAGCTCGTCGAGCGGGTCGACCTGGCGATCGTCAACGAGGGGGAGTACGCCGCGCTGCCCGAGCTGGCCTCGGCGGCCCGCGTCGCGGTGACGCTCGGCGGCAGGGGAGCGGTCCTGCTCGAGCGAGGTCACGAGGTCGCGTCCTGTCCGGCCCCGACGGTCGACGTCGTGGACACGGTCGGAGCCGGTGACGCGTTCTGCGCCGCCCTCACCCTGGCCGTGCTGCGCGGCCTCGCCCCGGCCGACGCTCTCGAGCTCGCCTGCGCCGTCGGCGCGGACGCCGTCACGACCCGCGGCGCCCAGCCGCCGCTGCGCGCCTTCGACGACTACCGCTGAGACCCGCGCGCCGCGGGTGCGATCGCGGCCATGCACTCCTCGACCTGGCCGCGCAGCCACTCGTGCGCGGGATCATGCTCGCGGTTCGGGTGCCACCAGAACGTGAAGGTCAGGGGTCGCATCTCCCACGGGATCTCGAGGATGCGCAGGTCGAGTGCTCCGTCGAGGCGTGCCGCGAGGGCGTGCTGGGTGATGCCGATCCGGTCGGAGCCGGCGACGAGGAACGGCACGGAGGAGAAGCTCTGGGTCGCGACGGCGATCGGCAGTTCGATCCCGTGCGAGAGCAGTCGTCGCCGCCATGGCAGGTCGAGGTCGCGCGCCACCATCGGCACGACCCACGGGTGGTCGGCGACCTCGGACAGCGGCAGGTCGTCGCCGATCGCGCGGTTGCCCGCATCGACGACGCACACCCAGCGATCGGCCAGCAGGCCGGTCGACGGCACGTCGGTGAAGACGTCGCGCGGGGCGATCCAGCCGTCGATGCCGGCCAGCCACTCCGTCGGTCCCGAGGGGACGTGGGCCGGCCAGACGAACGAGATCTTCGCGCCCGGCGCGTGGCGTCCCACGCGGTCCACGAGATCCGGACCGATGACCGACTGGCCGTACTCGCTCGAGCCGATCACGAATTCGCGTGATCCCTCGGAGGGGTCGAACACCCGCGTGGACTCCAGGACGGCACGGGTCGAGGAGGTGATCTCCTCGACCATCGGGACGAGTCGCTGGGCCAGCGGGGTGAGCTCGTAGGAGTTCCCCTTGCGCTCGAGGATCTCGTCGTCGAAATGGCGCCGCAGTCTCGCCAGGGCGCCGCTGGCGCCCGACTGGCTGATGCCCAGCCGGCGCGCGGCACGACTGACGTTCCTCTCGGCGAGCAGCGCCTCGAGGGCGGGCACGAGGTTCCAGTCGATCCGGTTCAGGTCACTCACGGGTATCACCACACTGATAGCGGGCCATCCGAAATCGCGTGACTCAGATCACATTCGTCTCTTGCGGTCGGTGGCCGAGTGTGACGAGCATTACGCATTCAGTAAATCGATTCAAGTCGTGGGCCCCGACATCTCGTCCCGCGCCCCGGCTTGTGCACAGGAGCAGTGATGATCTCGAGCCCACGCACCAACCCAGTGGCCCCGGCCTCCCGGAGGCGAGCCGACCGGCGACCTCGATGGCGGCGTTCGGTTGCCCTGGCGACCTCGGTCGCCCTCGGCGTCGTCCCCGCGGCACTCGTCGTCGACGGGGCCACCGTGCCGGCGCAGGCCGCCGGCGCGACGTCCGCGTTCTCCGCGGACGAATGGGCCAGCCCGAGCATCGCGTACCGCCCCGGCGTGCGCTGGTGGTGGTCCGGCGGTGCGGTCGAGGACTCCGTGCTCGACGAGCAGCTCGAGTACCTCGCCTCGCACGGGTTCGGCACGGTCGAGATCAACCCCTTCGGCACGACGCCACTCGACGGTGACGAGGCCCGCGTGAAGGACGTCTACACGGCGAGCTTCTACGCGCACCTCGACCACGCGGTCGCGAGGGCCAAGGAGCTCGGCATCACGGTGGACCTCAACATGGGCTCGGGCTGGAACGCCAACAGCCAGTTTGTGAAGTCGTCGGACGGCATGGGCAACCTGGCGCTCGGGCGCTCGACCCGCACCGGCGCGCAGCTCAAGGCAGGTGACGTCACCGTTCCCGCGCTCGCGAAGAGCCGTCAGTACGGCGATCCCATGCCGAAGTACGACGCCAGTCAGGTCAAGCTCAAGGGCGTCCTCGTGGCGAAGCGCACCGGAGTCGCCGGCGCCGTCACGGGCAATGCCACCCTGTTCGACGGTGGCAGCACCGTCTGGGACCAGCGGATCTCCGTGGACGCGGACGAGAGCTACATGATCGACGCCGCCGGACTCGGCTCGGGTTCGAGCATCACGCTGCCCGCCGACGTCGCCGACGCGATCGGGGACGGCACCGACTACGAAGTGGTCGCCGTGTACTCCCTCCCCGCCGGCAGCGGCGGCGTCGACACGGCCCGCAGCGACTGGTTCGTGGTCGACCACATGGATGCGAGCGCGACGCTGGGCTACCTCAACGACTGGCTCGGAGAGGAGAACCTCAACCGGATCATCACGAAGTACGACAACGTCCGCGCGGTCTTCAACGACAGCCTCGAGCTGAGCACGGACCTCTACTTCGACGACGAGCTCTGGGACCTCGCCGCGGATGCCGAGAACAACGGCCTGGGCTACGACTTCACGAAGTACCTGCCGACGGTCTACAAGCAGAACCTCGGCACGGCCGCATACCGACCCAACTCGATGTCGGGCGCGGCGGACTCCTACGTCACGACCACGACCGACGCTGCCGTCCAGGCACGGATCCTCGCGGACTTCCGCACGCTCGTCGGCGTGAAGTTCGCTGAAGGTCTCAAGGGCTTCCAGAAGGGTGCCCACGCGAACGGGCTGAAGTACCGCCAGCAGGCCTACAACCCGCCCATGGACCAGATCGGTGCCGCGAAGTACGTCGACATCCCGGAGCAGGAGCAGGGCAACGAGTCCAATCTGCGTACCGCGGCGTCGGGCGGCCACCTCTACGGGCGGAACCTCGTCACGGCCGAGCAGTACACGTTGGGCGCGAACCCGCTGACCAACTCCCTCGACAGCCTGCGAGCCGGGTTCGACCTCATGGCGACCTCGGGGGTGAACAACTTCTTCTACCACGGCCTGGCCTACCCCTACGGGAGGGGAACCTCGACGTACGGCGAGAACGGCTGGTCGGCGTTCCCGACGATCGGCGTCGACCCGTCGTCGAACAACACGCTGTCGAAGTACTTCCCCCAGCTGAATGCCTACGCCTCGCGACTGAACTACCTCGGCCAGCAGGGCTCGCCGAGTGCGGACGTCGCGGTCTACACGCCGTTCAACACGCGTGCCTCGACGACCGGTGCGGTGCCCGTCCTCAACACGAACGGCTACGCGTGGGACGCGATCAACGATGCGAGCATCACGGCCGACTCGACCGAGTACGCCGACGGGAAGCTCAGCGTCAACGGTGGTGAGGCGACGTACGACGCCCTGGTCGTCCACACCCAGACGGTGCCCGTCGAGACGATGCGACACCTGCGTTCGCTCGCCGAGGAAGGGGCCCCGATCATCTTCTACGGCGACCTGCCGAATGCCCAGTCCGGCTATGCCGACGGCAAGTACGCCGCCGAGGACGCCAAGGTCTCCTCGCTCGCGAAGCAGGTCCTGCTGGAGGGCGACTCGGTGTTCCACCCGACCTCGAGCGCCTCTCTCGTGACCGCGTTGAAGAAGGTCGTCGACCCGGAGATCACGTACGACGCGAACAGCAACGTCCGGTTCGTCCGGCGCGACCTGTCCGACGGCGGCGTGCTGACGTACGTGCGCACCACGGCGAGCACGAGCAACACCATCACGCTGCGGGCCGACGAGAAGTTCGCGAACTTCTACTGGCTGGACCAGAAGACGGGCCGGATCCACCGCGCCGACGTCAGCGACGGCACGCTGTCGTTCACGCTCGATCCGGGCAAGGACGCCTACGGCGGCAGCCCGAGCAACGGCATCGCGCTGCTGGCCGAGCCCGCCGGGGTCACGCTCGCCGCGGACGACCTCACGGACGGTCTGCCCGAGGGCGTCGACCGGGTCGCTCCCGACACCACGGAGACGATCACGCCCACGTCGTTGACCGTCACCGCCGACAACCTCGACGGAGTCATCGGCGGCGACGTGACGACGGCGACGTTCGCCGAGGGCGTCCTCGGCAACTGGAAGGACGCCGCCTTCCAGGGCGGCAAGCTCCAGAGCGTGGTCGCCGACGGCGTCTACGCGGCGACGGTCGACGTGGTCAGGGCGAAGGGCAAGCGGTACGTCCTCGACCTCGGCACCGTCCACACCGCGGCGAGCGTCACCGTGAATGGGAAGCCCGCCGGCGACGCCCTCTACGCGCCCTACGAGGTGGACGTCACCGACCACCTGAAGAGCGGTGCCAACACGATCGAGATCGCCGTGACCCCGCGCAAGGCGAACCGCTACTACCCGGCCGCCACCAACAAGAACGGCCAGTACTCGACCGCGACCCCGGTCGACGCGGGTCTCGTCGGACCGATCACCCTCGGCACCACGAAGGTCTCGGACGCGGCACCCGAGGCGACCACCGCCCCGCGCGTGACGGGCACCGTCAAGGTCGGCTCGACGCTGACCGCCTCACCGGGAGCGTGGGACGTCGAGGGCGTGACCTTCGCGCACCAGTGGTTGCGCAACGGCTCGCCGATCACGGGGGCGACGAAGTCCACGTACAAGGTCGTGGCGGCGGACGCCGGGCAGAAGCTCTCGGTCCGCGTCACCGCGACGGCTGACGGGTACCAGCCGGGTCGGGCGACGTCGTCGGCGGTGGCGGTGCCGCGGCTCGCCTCGGTGACGAAGGCCAAGGTCGTTCCGACGAAGGTCACGACCGCGAAGCGCGCGAAGGTGACGGTCACCGTCGCGGCGAGCGGCCTGGTCCCGGCGGGCAGGGTCAGCATCCTCGCCAACGGCAAGGTCGTGGGGACGGGCACCGTGAAGGCCGGAAGGGCGACCGTCACGCTGCCCCGACTGCGGAAGGGGACCTACCGGATCACGGTTCGCTATGCCGGTTCCGCGCAGCTGACGCCGAGTACGTCGAAGGCGGTGAAGCTGAGGGTGGTCACGAAGTAGCCGACCGCTGGAGAACTACACGAAGGATGAGGCATTCGGCCCCGTGAGGGTGCCCGAATGCCTCATCCTTCGTCCCACGGTGGGGTGACCAGCCACCGAGAATCGGGAGGGAGTTGTCGGGGTCACCGCCTACGGTCGATCCATGAGCACTCATCGGGGGAACCACGTCAGGGGCATCGTCCCGCCCTACCTGCTGCGCCAGATCGCCTCGCTCGAGGAGGACCGATTCGCGAATGCGGCACTCGCGGCGCAGGCCGCCCTCGACGAGCGGCCGCTGCGTCCCGAGGTCGTCGTGCCCACGATGCGACCGCAGGCAGGCGAGCAGCCCTTGCGCCGGGCGGTGCACGATGCGCAGGGTGGTACGACGCTGCCCGGCACGCTCGCGCGCGGCGAGGGCGATCCGGCCACGGGTGACGTGGCGGTCGACGAGGCCTACGACGGGTTCGGGGCGACCGACGCGCTGTACCGCGAGGTCTACGACCGCAGCTCGATCGACGACGCCGGCATGCCGCTCGTGGGCACCGTCCACTACGGCACCGCGTACGACAACGCGTTCTGGGACGGCGGCCAGATGGTGTTCGGTGACGGCGACGGCGAGATCTTCGGTCGCTTCACCGCCTCGCTGTCGGTCATCGGCCACGAACTGACCCACGGCGTCGTCGACCACACCGCGGGACTCGTCTACCGGGGTCAGTCCGGTGCCCTCAACGAGTCGGTCGCGGACGTGTTCGGCGTCCTGGTCGAGCAGCACGCCGCCGGCCAGAGCGCCGACGAGGCCGCGTGGCTCATCGGCGCGGGCCTGTTCACCGACCAGGTTGAGGGAGTGGCGCTGCGCTCGATGTCCGCACCCGGCACCGCGTACGACGACGACGTCCTCGGCAAGGACCCGCAGCCGGCGCACATGGACGGATTCGTGCAGACGACGCAGGACAACGGCGGGGTGCACCTCAACTCGGGCATTCCCAACAAGGCGTTCCACCTCGTCGCCACGGGGCTCGGCGGCAACGCCTGGGAGGTGGCCGGCCTGATCTGGTACGAGGCCCTCCTCGGCGAGCTGTCGTCCACCGCGACCTTCCTGCAGTTCGCCCAGGCCACCGTCCGGGCGGCCGAGTCGCACGACGCGGCTGACGTGGTCCGGGGCGCGTGGCAGGCTGTGGGGGTATGGAAGGAACAGCCGACCCCGTCCTCGTCGTCCGGGTGATCCGCAGCGGCGGTCTGGCCGGCCTGCGCCGCGAGTGGGAGGTCGAGGCGACCTCGCAGGACGAGGCGCGACCCTGGTGGCCCCTCGTCGAGGCCTGCCCGTGGGACGCCGCGCCCGGCGAGTGCGTCGCGGACGGCTTCGTCTACGAGGTCACGGCGAACGAGCGCGCGGCGACCCTGCCCGAACCGCAGGTCGACGGGCCGTGGCGCATCCTCGTCGATGCCGTGGTCCACCGATCGCCCTGAGCCCCTGCCGCGTCCTCGACGGCAGTGACCCTGCTCGCGTGGGCAGCGGGTACGGCGACTGACTAGGCTGGCCGGGGGCAAAGGCGCCCTCCATGACGGTCCGCCGAGGGGAGCCCAGATGACGACCTCCGAGTTCGATGCCATCGCCCGGTCCAAGGACGAGAACCTACGCCTCGACGTGCGCCGCGTGGCCGATCTGCTGGGCGAGACCCTGCTGCGGCTGGAGGGCGAGCAGCTCTACGACCAGGTCGAGCGCGTGCGGGCCCAGGGCAAGGTCATCGAGGACTCCGACGACCTCGATGCGCGCCACGAGGCCGGCCTGGAGATCCAGCGGATCCTGGCCGGACTCGATGCCGAGGTCGTCGGCAAGCTCGTCCGGGCGTTCAGCGTCTACTTCAGCCTCGCGAACGTCGCCGAGCAGGTCGCGCGGGTCCGCGGCATCGAGGCCCGCCCCGACGACGAGGGCTGGCTCGCGCGCACGATCGCCGACATCGTCGAGGCGCAGGGCCCCGAGGGCCTGCGCGAGGGCATCGGGCGGATCGACACCCGGGCGATCTTCACGGCCCACCCGACCGAGGTCAGCCGGCGCACCCTGTTGACGAAGCTGCGCCGGATCGCCGACATCCTGCAGGAGCCCGTGCCGGCGGGCACCCGGCGGCGTGCCGCGCAGGACCAGGACCTCGCCCAGCTGATCGACCTCATCTGGCAGACCGACGCCGTCCGCCGCACGCGGCCGACCCCGCTCGACGAGGCCCGCCACATGGTCTACTTCCTGCAGCAGATCCTCGTGGAGGCACTGCCCGACCTCGGCACCGATCTGGCCGACCAGCTGGCCGCGCACGGGGTCGCCCTGGCGCCCACGCAACGCCCCTTCTCGTTCGGCACGTGGATCGGCGGCGACCGCGACGGCAACCCCAACGTCACGCCCGAGGTCACGCTGAGCATCCTGCAGCTGCAGAACCGCGTCGCGACCCAGATCATCAACGCCAACCTCGACCTGCTGATCCGTGAGCTGTCCCCGTCGTCCGAGCTGGTCGGCGTCAGCACCGAGCTGACCGAGTCCCTCGAGGCGGACCTCGCCGCCCTGCCCGACCTCGACCCGCGACTGCTCACCGTCAACGCGGCCGAGCCGTACCGGCTCAAGCTGTCGTGCGTGAAGCTCAAGGTCGCGAACTCGGCGGCGCGGATCGCGGCGGCCAGTCCGCACGTGCCGGGGCGCGACTACGCCAACCGGGCCGAGCTGCTCGCCGATCTGGCGGTCGTCGACGCGTCCCTGCGGGCGCACGGCGGCGAGCGGATCGCCGACCGGATGCTCGCGCGGGCGATCCGCAGCATCTCGTCGGTCGGTCTGCACCTGGCCACGATGGACATCCGCGAGCACGCCGAGGCGCACCACCACGCGCTCGGCCTGCTGTACGACCGGCTCGACGAGAGCGGCACGCCGTACGACGACCTGACGCGCGACGAGCGGTTCGCGCTGCTGTCGGCCGAGCTCGGCCGGCAGCGTCCGCTCGCGCTCGACCCGCCCCCGCTCGACGAGTGGGGCGCGCGCACGTACGGCGTCTTCACGGCCGTCCGGCAGCTGAAGGCGACGTTCGGCGACGACGTCATCGAGTCCTACATCGTCTCGATGACGCTCGGCGGCGACGACCTGCTGGCGCCGATCGTGCTGGCGCGGCAGGCCGGGCTGGTCGACCTCGTCGGTGGCGAGGGCACCGAGCCGTTCGCCCGCCTCGACTTCGTGCCGCTGCTCGAGACCGTCGAGGAGATCCGCCGTGCCGGTGCCGTCCTCGACGAGCTGCTCTCCGACGAGAACTACCGCGAGCTGGTGCGCCTGCGCGGTGACCGCCAGGAGGTCATGCTCGGCTACTCCGACTCGAACAAGGCCGGCGGCATCACGACCTCCCAGTGGGAGCTGCACCGCGCCCAGCGCGGGCTGCGCGACGTCGCCCAGAAGCACGGCGTCACGCTGCGGCTCTTCCACGGCCGCGGCGGCACGGTCGGGCGCGGCGGCGGCCCCACGTACGACGCGATCCTCGCCCAGCCGTACGGCGTCCTGACCGGCGACATCAAGTTCACCGAGCAGGGCGAGGTGATCAGCGACAAGTACTCGCTGCCGCGCCTGGGCCACGAGAACCTCGAGCTCTCGCTCGCCGCCGTGCTGGAGGCGTCGACGCTGCACCTCGACTCACGCACCCCCGGCGAGACCCTGCAGGCGTGGGACGACACGATGACGCAGGTGAGCGACGCCGCCTATGCGGCCTACCGCAAGCTGATCGACTCGCCGGGCCTGTTCGACTACTTCCTCGCGTCGACCCCGGTCGACCAGCTCGGCGACCTGAACATCGGCTCACGACCCTCGCGGCGCCCCGACCAGGGTGGCGGGATCGACGGGCTGCGGGCGATCCCGTGGGTCTTCGGCTGGACTCAGAGCCGCCAGATCGTGCCCGGTTGGTACGGCGTGGGCAGCGGCCTGCGCGCCGCGCGGCTGGCCGGCAAGGAGAGCGTGCTCTCCGAGATGCTCGAGCAGTGGCACTTCTTCCGCACGTTCGTCTCCAACGTGGAGATGACCCTGACGAAGACCGACCTCGACGTCGCCGGTCGCTACGTCGAGACCCTCGTGCCGGCGGACCTGCGTCCGATCTTCGACATGATCCGGGCCGAGTACGCCGTCACGGTCGAGGAGGTGCTGCGGGTCACCGGCGAGAAGCACCTGCTCGACGACCAGCCCGGCCTCAAGCGGACGCTCGAGGTCCGCGACGCCTACCTGCAGCCGATCTCGTTCGCCCAGGTCGACCTGCTCCACCGCTACCGCCAGAACCCCGACGCCGTCGACGAGGACATGCAGGCCGCCCTCCTGCAGACGGTCAACGGCATCGCCAACGGTCTGCGCAACACTGGCTGACCTGTCCCGAGATTTGCTCCATTTCTCACTCTGATCCGGTGGATCTGGGCAAGTTTTGGAGCAAATCTCGGGAAGGGCGTCAGTTGACCTGGCGGTCGCGGCCCTCCCAGTACTCGGCGCGCAGCTTGAACTTCTGCAGCTTGCCGGTCGCGGTCCGGGCCAGCTCCTCGCGGAACTCGACGCGCTTGGGCACCTTGTAGCCGGCGAGGCGCTCGCGGGCATGGGCGCGCAGGTCGTCCTCGCTGACCTCGTCGGCCTCCTCGTCGATGACGACGAGGGCCAGCACGAGCTCGCCCCACCGCTCGTCGGGCACGCCGATCACCGCGACCTCGCGCACGGCCGGGTGCGAGGCGAGGGCGTCCTCGACCTCGATCGACGAGACGTTCTCGCCGCCGGAGACGATGACGTCCTTCTTGCGATCGGCGATCGTGACGTAGCCGTCCTCGTACGTGCCGCCGTCGCCGGTGTGGAACCAGTCGTCGGCGAGTGCCTCGGCGGTCGCGTCCGGGTTCTCCCAGTAGCCCTCGAGGACCGTGTTCGACCGGGCCAGGATCTCGCCGCCGTCCTGCACCATGATCGAGGTCGAGAGGGCGGGCGCCCCCGCGCGGCCGAGGTTGCGGGCCTGCTCGGACGGGTCGAGGTCGTCCCACTCCTCGCGCATGCGGCTCATCGTCAGCAGGGGCGCGGTCTCGGTGAGCCCGTAGATCTGGATGAACTCCCAGCCCAGCTCCTCGCGCACCCGCTCGATCGTGCGGGTCGGCGGGGGAGCGCCCGCCACGACGCAGCGGACCCGGTCCCGCCCGGGCACCTCGCCGGTCCAGTCCTTCAGCGCGTCGAGCACCGCCGACAGCACCGCCGGCGCGCAGCACAGGTACGTGACGCCGTGCTGCTCGATGCGGCGCAGGATCTCGGCGCCGTCGATCTGCCGGATCACGATGTGCCGGCCACCCATGCCGGTGACGCCGTAGACCTGGCCCCAGCCGTTGCAGTGGAACATCGGCAGCGTGTGCAGGTAGACGTCGCGGTCGCTCACCGAGGCGTGCCAGCCGAAGACCGTCGCGTTCGTCCACAGCGCGCGGTGGGTCTGCTCGACACCCTTGGGTCGGGCCGTCGTGCCCGACGTGTAGTTGATCGTGGCGGTGGCGTCCTCGTCCGCGTCCCATGGCTGCGGCGCGGCGGTCGACGACCAGATCCGGTCGTCGTCGCGGCCCAGCACGAAGACGTGCTTCGCGGCCCCGCACGCCGCGGCCAGGTGCTCGAGCTCCGGATCGAGCATGACGACGTCGGCGCCGCAGTGCCCGACGATGTACTCGACCTCGGCGGGCGCGAGCCGGAAGTTGATCGGTACGAAGACCCGGCCCCACGCCGACACCCCGAAGAACGAGACGAACATCCGCGCGGCGTTGTGCGACACCATCGCGACCCGCGCCCCGGGTGCGATGCCGAGCTCGTCGAGCGTCGCCGCCTGCGACCTCGCGAGCCTCATGACGTCGCGGTAGGTCAGCTCGCCCCACGACGGCGCCACCTGGTCGGGCTCGTCGACGACGGCGATCCGGTCGGGGTACACGGTGTGGGCGCGGACGAGGAAGTCGCCGATGGTGAACGGAACCTTCATGGAGTTCTCCTGGGTCACTGTGTGCTGCCTCACTCAGTGTGCCGCGTGGCTGGTCCGCCGCCCCACCAGGTCGCTGTGAACGGTCGGGCCGCTGCGGCGAACGGCACACTGGTGTCATGCACGTGCTCGACGGAGGCCTGTCCAACGCGCTCGAAGAACGCGGCAACGATCTGTCCGGCGACGAGTGGACGGCTCGCGTCCTGCGGGAGTCGCCCGAGGAGATCGTCGAGGTGCATCGCGCCTACTTCGCCGCCGGCGCCGACGTGGCCACGACGTCGAGTTACCAGACGACCGATCCGGGCCTCGTCCGCGTGAGCGTCGAGCTGGCGCGCGAGGCCACCGACGGGGTCGACGGGCGGCTCGTCGCGGCTTCGGTCGGCCCGTACGGTGCGGTGCTCGGCGACGGATCGGAGTACCGCGGCCGCTACGGACTGACGGCCGACGAGCTCGAGGCGTTCCACCGGCCACGCATCGAGGCACTGCTCGCGGCCGGGCCCGACCTGCTCGCCGTGGAGACGATTCCCGACACCGACGAGGCGGTCGTCCTGGCGCGGTTGCTGGACGAGTACGACCACCCGGCGTGGTTCTCGTACTCGATCGACGGCGACCGCACATGCGCCGGGCAACGGCTCGACGCCGCCTTCGCGATTCCCGCGGCAGTCGACGCAGTCGTCGCGGTCGGCGTCAACTGCTGCGCCCCGGCCGACGTGTTGCCGGCGCTGAGGGTCGTCGCGACCACCGGCAAGCAGGGACTTGCCTATCCCAACGCCGGCGAGGTGTGGGACGCCGAGCTCGAGCAGTGGATCGGCACGAGCACGTACGACGTCGACCTCGTGCCACGCTGGATCGCGGCGGGCGCGCAGTGGGTCGGCGGCTGCTGCCGCGTCGGCCCCGCCGCGATCGCGAAGGTCGCCGCGGCGGCTCGGCCCCCGGGCCGACCAGATGTGTAGCGGTGCCCACCGTCGTCAGGCGTCAGTCCGGAAACTTCGGTGGATTCCGCGACACATCGCGCGGCGCGGAGCGCCGGCTCAGTAGGGGAAGAAGCCGTGGCCGGACTTGCGGCCGAGCAGGCCCGCGTCGACCATGCGGTCGAGCAGCGGCGGCGGCGAGAAGAGGGGCTCCTTGAACTCCTCGTACATCGACTCGCCGATGGCCTTGATCGTGTCGAGTCCGATCAGGTCCGAGAGCGCGAGCGGACCCATCGGGTGCCCGCAGCCCAGCACCATGCCGTCGTCGATGTCCTTCGCCGAGGCGTAGCCCGCCTCGTACATCCGGATCGCCGACAGCAGGTACGGCACGAGCAGGGAGTTCACGATGAACCCGGCCCGGTCGGTCGCGTCGATCGGCTGCTTGCCGAGCTGCTCGGAGACGTACGTGCGCATCGTCGTGAGCGTCTCGGACGACGTCGTCAGCGACGGGATCAGCTCGACGAGCTTCATGACCGGCGCGGGGTTGAAGAAGTGCACGCCCATGACCCGGTCGGCGCGGCCCGAGACGGCGCCCAGCTTCACGATCGGGATCGACGAGGTGTTGGAGGTCAGGATCGCGTCCGGGTTGGTGACGACCTGCCCGAGCCGGCGGAACAGCTCGAGCTTGACGCTCTCGTTCTCGCTGGCCGCCTCGACGACGAGGTCGCGATCGGCGAGCGCGCCGAAGTCGAGGCCGACGCGCATCCGCGCGAGCGTCGCGTCGCGGTCCTGCTCGCTCAGCTTGCCGCGGTCGACGGCCCGTGCGAGCGACGTCTCGATCCGATCACGGGCGGCGGCGGCGGAACGGTTGTCGACCTCGATGACGACGACGTCCAGTCCTGCCCGCGCGTTGACCTCCGCGATGCCCGAGCCCATGAGCCCGCCGCCGATGATGCCGATCCGTTCGATGGTCACGTGTTTCTCCCAGAAAGATGAAGGTTTCCTCAGCTTGGACGGTATCGCGGGGCGGGTGCGCCTCCGTCAGCGGTGGGGGTCGTCGTGATGGGATGGGCCGCATGCGCGTGTGGCCCGTGGTGCTGATCCTGCTCCTCGCCGTCTCCGCGTGCGGGGGCGACGGGGACGGTGCGACCGCACCCACCGCGAGTGCCTCGACGACGGCCGCGGCCGGCGCGACGCAGGTGGCGGGGACGGTCGATCCGATGGCGATCACCGCGTTCTCGTGCGCCCGCGACGCGAAGGGCGCCTGGCACGTCACGGGAACGCTGGAGAACACCGCGAAGAAGGCCCGGGACTACCGCGTCACGGTGTTCATCGGCGAGCAGACCGGCCCCGCGCGGGCCCTGGACCTCGACCACGTCCAGCCCGAGCAGAGCGTCCCGTTCACGCTCGACCCGATCGTCGCCTCGCCCGACGGTCCCTGCCGTCTCCAGGCCCTGATTCCTCGCTGACATCGGGGTCACGGCCCTCCACAGCGGTGACAATTCGACTACGAGAGTTTCTCGAGGTCTTGGAATCGCAGTGATTTCCAGACTTTTGTCCAGTCTTAACCGAACTGTCACTCTCTGCCCTTCCTCTTGGCAGATTCTCAGGGTTACGGTGTGCGAACCCCGAACCCGCGAGAGAAGGACAGACGTGATCCCCAAGTCCCGCCGACCCCTCGCCGCCGTCACGGTCGCCGCCCTCGTGTGCGCACCGCTGACGTTGGCATCACCGGCCCAAGCGGCCGATCCGGTGACCATCACGATCGCCGACATCAACGACTTCCACGGCCGCATCGACTCCAACACCACTGCGTTCGCGACGACGGTCGAGAACATCCGCCAGGCGGCGGGCGAGGCCAACACGCTGTTCCTGTCCGTCGGCGACAACATCGGCGCCTCCGTGTTCGCGTCGGCCGTGGAGCAGGACTCCCCGACGCTCGACGTGCTCAACGCCCTCGACCTCTCGGTGTCCGCCGTGGGCAACCACGAGTTCGACCGCGGCTTCGCCGACCTGACCGATCGGGTCGGCACCGACGGCGCGAGCGGCGAGGCGGCGTTCCCCTATCTCGGAGCCAACGTGCTCAAGGACGGCGAGCACGCCCTCGACGCGTCCGCGACGTTCACCGTCGGTGGCCTCAAGGTCGCCGTGATCGGCGCCGTCACCGAGGAGACGCCGTCGCTCGTGTCGCCCGGCGGCATCGTCGGCGTGACCTTCACGGACCCCGTCGACGCCGTCAACGACGAGGCGGAGCGCCTCAACGCCCTGCCCGCCGGCGAGAAGCCCGACGTCATCGTCGCGGCGTACCACGACGGCGCCGGTGCGGGCACGCCCGACGGTGCGACGCTCGAGCAGGAGATCGCCGCCGGCGGCGCCTTCGGGAACATCGTCAACAACACCGATCCGTCGGTCGACGCGATCTTCACGGGCCACACGCACAAGCAGTACGCATGGCAGGCCCCGGTCGCCGGTGGCGGCACGCGCCCGGTCATCCAGACCGGCAGCTACGGCGAGAACATCGGCAAGGTCACGCTGACCATCGACCCCGACACCGACGCCGTCACGGCGAACACCGCGGTGAACGTGCCGCGGGTCGCGGCCGGCGCCGTCAACCTGAGCCTGCCGCGCGTGGCCGAGGTCAAGACGATCACCGACGCCGCGATCGCGCACGGTGCCGCCGTCGGCAACGTCAAGAAGGGCGAGGTCTCGGCCGACGTCACGACGGCGTACACCGGAGGCAGCTACGTCAACGGCAAGTACACCGGCTCCGATCCGGCCAACCCGAAGACGGGCCGCGACGACCGCGCGAGCGAGTCGACGATCGGCAACCTCGTCCCCGATGCGATGCTCGCCCAGTCCAAGACGACGCGTGCACCGGCCGACCTCGCGGTGAACAACCCGGGCGGTCTGCGCGACGAGCTGTTCTACAAGGGCACGGCGACCACGCCGGCCGACGTCAACCAGGACGGCGTCGTGACGCTCGCCGAGTCCAACGCGGTGCTGCCGTTCGCGAACAACCTGTTCACCGTCACGCTGACCGGCGCGTCGCTGAAGAAGGTCTTCGAGCAGCAGTGGCAGCGGCTGGCCAACGGCAACGTCCCGGCCCGTCCGTACCTGCAGCTGGGCATGTCGAAGAACGTCCGCTACACCTACGACGCGACGCGCGCCGAGGGCAGCCGGATCACGAGCCTGTGGATCAACGACGAGCTGCTGGACCCGGCGAAGTCGTACAAGGTGGTCGTCCCGTCGTTCCTGGCGACCGGCGGCGACAACTTCCACGCCTTCAAGGAGGGCACGGCCGTCGACCTGACCGTCGTCGACTACGAGGGCTTCAACGACTACCTCGGCGCCCACAGCCCGGTCTCGCCCGACTTCGCTCGTCGCTCGGTCCAGGTCAGCGGCATCGAGGACTCCTACACGGCCGGTGACGAGGTCTCGTTCTCGCTGCCGAAGCTCAACCTGACCTCGATCGGCGCGCCGGCCAACACCTCGGTCTCGGCGACGCTCGAGTACGGGAACGGCAAGACGAAGGCGCTCGGCTCCGAGCCGGTCACCAACGGCGCGAGCGAGGCGTTCGCGTTCACCCTGCCGCGTGGGTCGTTCGCCAACCCGGTGATCCGCGTCGTGGCCTCGCCCAGTGGGACGACCGCCACCATCCCGCTCTCGGTGGACGCGCTCGCCGATGCGACCAGCACGACGTCGGCCACGGCTCCGGCCGAGGTCACGAAGGCCGAGACGTTCGACGTGGACGTCGAGGTCGACTCGTCCGACGCGCTCGACGCCGAGGGCCAGGTCGTGGTCAAGGACGGCGACACCGAGCTCGGCACGGCGACGCTGGTCGATGGTGCGGCCACCGTCGCGGTCGATGCGTCCCTGCTGCGTCAGGGCACGCGCACGCTGACCGTCTCCTACGGCGGTGAGCCCGGCGTCGCCGGCTCGTCCACCACCGTCCAGGTGGTCGTCCTGAAGGCCGAGACCACGTTCTCGGCCACGGGCTCGACCTCGCCGTACGGCACGGGCGCGACCATCACGATGACCGCCAGCCCGGGCACCTCGGGAGTCGTCTTCGTGGCGAACCAGCTCGGCATCCAGGTCGGCACGGCGTTCCTCGTCGACGGGGCGGGCACGTTCCGCTTCGGTGGCACGGCGCTCACGCCGGGCACGCGCACCTTCGGCCTGTTCTTCAACGGCAGCGCCTCGTACGAGCCGGCCGACGCGACCGCCACCGTCACGGTGACCAAGGCCGCGACGACGACCAAGGCCTCGGTCGCCTCCAAGGTGAAGGTCGGCAAGAAGTCGACGCTCACGGCGAGGGTGACCGGCAAGGGCTTCACGGTCCAGGGCGGCAAGGTCACCGTGAAGAACGGCTCCAAGGTCGTCGGCACGGGCACCGTCAAGAACGGCGTCGCCAAGGTCTCGCTGAAGAAGTTCACCAAGCGGGGCAAGGTCACGCTGACGGTCTCCTACGCCGGCAACGCCGTGGCGAACCCGTCCAGCACGACGGTCAGGCTCACCGTCGTCAAGAAGTAACCGCGCAGGGGCGGCCCGCCACGGCGGGCCGCCCCTTCCGCCTCACCGCCGCCGTATCGAGGGGATACCGATGTTCCGATCTGCACACGTCCGTCCGAGCCCGTGGGCTCGTCTGACCGCCCTGGCACTCGTCGCCGGTACGGCGGTCGCCGTCCCGAGCACCGCCAGCGCGGCGCCCGACGGGTCCGGTCTCGTCATCAACGAGGTCTACGTCGACGGCGGTTCGGCCAACGCGTCGTACAAGGTCAAGTTCATCGAGCTGCGCAACCCCACGGCCGCCGCGATCGACGTCAAGGGGTGGTCGGTGCAGTACCGCTCCTCGGGCGGGACGGCGGCCTTCACGGGCGTCACCGAGCTGGGCGACCACGCCGTGCAGCCCGGCGGCACGTTCCTCATCGCCGGTGCGGGCAATGCGACGGGAGCCGGCGCGGAGCTGCCGACGCCCGACGTGACCGGCACGATCAGCCCCTCGGGCTCGGCCGGGACGATCGCCCTGGTCAAGTCGGCCACCGCGCTCACGGGCGCCCCGGCGGCCGTGCTGGCGGACCCGAGCCTCGTCGACCTCGTGGGATTCGGCGCGACGAACACGTTCGAGGGCACCGGTCCGGCGCCCGCCGATCCGAGCGTGACCGAATCGCTCGCCCGCGCCGCCAACAGCGCCGACACCAACCAGAACGCGGCCGACTTCACGAAGCAGGCGCCGAGTCCCGTCGCCTGTGGCGCGGCGTGCGACGTCGTCGCGCCGCCCGCGCTCGACGCCACGATCGCCGAGATCCAGGGCACGGGGACCGCCAGTCCGCTGGCCGGTCAGACCGTCACGACGACCGGCGTCGTCACGGCGCTGTACGACACGGGCGGCTTCAACGGCGCCTACCTGCAGACGCCGGGCAGCGGCGGTGCGATCGACCTCGGCTCCCACACGGCCTCGACCGGCGTGTACGTCTTCGGCGCGGCATTCGCGCAGGCCGTCGATCTCGGCGACACGGTCGACGTCACCGGCCCGGTCTCGGAGTTCCAGGGACTGACCCAGATCACGGCCTCGGGCTGGCAGGACGCCGCCACCGCGGGCACGGTCACCCCGACCCCGGTCACGTTCCCGCTGACGCCGACCCAGCGCGAGTCGCTCGAGGGCATGCTGCTCGACGCGACCGCGGGCACGTACACCGTCACCAACAACTTCGCCACGAACACGTACGGCGAGCTCGGCCTGGCGTCGGGCACCACGGTCCTGCCGCAGCCGACGAACGAGGTCCGCCCGCGCACGAGCGCCTACGACCGACTCGTCGCGGAGAACGCGAGCCGGCTCATCACGCTCGACGACGGCAAGTCGGCCAACTTCACCTCGGGGGCCAACCGTGAGCTGCCCGCGCCGTGGCTGACGGTGACCAACGAGGTCCGCACGGGAGCGTCCGTCACGATCGACGACCCGCTCGTGCTCGACTTCCGCAACAGCCTGTGGAAGCTCCAGCCGACCGTGCCGTTCGCCGCGGGTGACGAGTCCGCGACCGTCTCGACCGCGAGCACGCGCGAGGTGGCGCCGAACGACGTCGGCGGCTCGATCAAGCTGGCCTCGTTCAACGTCCTGAACTACTTCACGACGACCGGCGAGGACTGGGTCGCGCTCGGCGGTGGGCGGAGCTGCACGTGGTACACCGATCGCGCCGGCGACCGGATCACCGTGAACACGTGCAGCCCCGACGGCCCGCGTGGCGCGGCGAACGACACGAGCCTGGCCCGTCAGCAGGCCAAGATCGTCAGGGCGATCAACACGCTCGACGCCGACGTCCTGTCGCTCGAGGAGATCGAGGACACCGGCTCGCTCGGTGGGGCCGACCGGGACGAGGCGCTCAAGGCGCTCGTGGCGGCCCTCAACGCCGACGCCGGCGCCCAGAAGTGGGCCCCCGTGCTGTCGCCGTCGACGATCCCGCCCAACGGCCGCGACGTCATCCGCACGGCGTTCATCTACCAGCGGGACGTGGTCGAGCCCGTCGGGCCGTCGCACCTGCTCGACTCGACCGCGTTCGCGAGCGCCCGCGCCCCGCTCGCGCAGGAGTTCCGCCCCGTCGACGGCGATGCGGGCCAGGACTTCCTCGCCGTGGTGAACCACTTCAAGTCGAAGGGCTCCGGCGACGGGGTCAACGCCGACCAGGGCGACGGCCAGGGTGCGTCGAACCGGGCTCGCGTCGGCCAGGCCGAGGCACTCGTCGACTTCGTCGAGTCGCTCGAGGCGCAGACCGCGACCGACCGCGTCTTCCTGCTCGGCGACTTCAACTCCTACGCCAAGGAGGACCCGCTCGCGATCATCGAGGACGCCGGTTTCGTCAACGTCGACCAGACGCTCACGAACGAGGAGACGTACCAGTTCGACGGCACGCACGGGTCGCTCGACCACGTGTTCGCGTCGGACGCCGCGTTCGCCGCGGTGACGGGTGCCGACGTGTGGAGGATCAACGCGCCCGAGTCGATCGGCCGCGAGTACAGCCGCTTCAACAACAACGTCACGAACCTGTTCGACGGCGCGACGCCGTACCGGGCCAGCGACCACGACCCCGTGATCGTCGGCTTCGATCCGGGCGAGGCGGCTGCCGTCGCGACGACGACCACGGCCACGGTGCCGACGACCGTCTGGACCGACGAGCCCTTCGAGGTCGCGGTCACGGTCGCGTCGGCGGTCGGTTCGCCGCGAGGCACCGTCACGGTCTCGGCCGGCGGTACGGAGCTCGGTACGGCCGAGGTCACCGGTGGACGGGCGACCGTGACGGTCCGGGCCGGCTCGCTCGCTGCGGGGAGCCGTTCGCTCGACGTCGCGTTCGACGGCGAGGGCCGCTACTCCGACTCGGCCGGCACGGTCCGCGTCGAGGTCAGGGCGGAGTCGTCCATCACGGCGACGGCAGCCCCCGGCACCTACGGCAGGGCGACGCTGGTCACGGTCGTCGGCGGCCAGGGTGCGACGGGCGTCGTCCACGCGACGTCCGGCGGCCAGCTCGTCGGATCGGCGCTCATGATCGACGGTCGGGCGACGATCGCGATCGCCGGCACGGCGCTGAAGCCCGGCAGCCATCAGCTGACGGTGTTCTACGGCGGCGGAGCGGGCTACGACCCGAGCCAGACCGACGTCACGCTGACGATCGCGAAGGCCTCCGCGAAGGTGACCGGCTCGGTCGTGACGAGGAAGGTCACACCGAAGACGCGCGCCACCGTCCGGGTCACGGTGGCCACGACCGGCTTCACCGAGAACGCCGGCCGGGTCAGCGTCTACCGGGGCTCGAAGCTCCTCGGATCGGCGTCGGTCAGGAACGGCAAGGCCACGCTGTCGCTGCCCAGGCAGCCGCGTGGCACGGTGCGACTGACGGCGAAGTTCTCGGGGTCGTCGACGACGAACGCCGCGACGGGCACGTTCACCCTCACGGTGAAGTGACCGTCAGCGCGCGATGACGTAGTCGACGAGGGCGGCGTTCCCTGGGCTGAGGGAGGTCCAGGGGACGTCCGTCTCGAGCACCGCGATCGCTGAGGTGGGGAATCCGCCGCGGACGTTGCGCACGACGGTCGGATCGGAGTCGTCGCTCGCCAGCCGGACCGCGAGGCCCGGGGTGCCGGGGGCGTGCCCGATCAGCAGGACGGTCTGCGCCTCGGCCGGGGCGTGGTCGGTCACGGTGGCCAGCAGGGCGCCGGGCCACCCGTCGTAGATCTCGTCGTGGAAGGTCGCCGGCGCCGTCAGGCCCGTGGCCTGCAGGGTCTCGCGGGTGCGGGTGGCCGACGAGCACAGCACCGCGTCGACTCCGCCGAACACCTCGCGGATCCAGTCGCCGGCCAGTCCGGCCTCGCGCCACCCGCGCTCGGCCAGGGGCCGCTCATGGTCCGGCACGTCCGGCCACGCCGCCTTCCCGTGGCGCATCAGCAGCAGTCGCCTCGTCATGGTGACGGTTTACCACGGTCCCTCGGTTCGCACGCTCTCCCCTCGGTGAACTTGCCGAGGGAGGAGCCAAGAAACCGAGGGACCGTGGTAAACCGAACCGCGCCAGCGGCGCGCGAGGGCTCAGCCGCGCGAGATGGAGACCATCTCGTCGCGGGCGACGACCTTCTTGCGCTCGCGGGGGTGGGCGTCGTTCTCGCCGAGGGCGAGCTCGTGGGCGTCGAGCTTCTCCCAGCCCTCCCACGTCGTGTACGCCAGACCGCGGCTGTCGAGGTAGCGGTCGAACGCCTCGCGCTCGGGGTGCTCGGGTGCGGGCAGGCTCGGCAGGTCCTCGACGAGCATCGAGATCGTCTGGGCGGCATCGGACTTCGTGTGACCGATGAGGCCGACCGGGCCGCGCTTGATCCAGCCCGTCGCGTAGACGCCCGGGATCGGCGTGCCGTCGATGTCGAGCACGTGGCCGCCGTCGTTCGGCAGCACGCCCGCGGTGGCGTCGAAGGGCAGGCCGGCGACGTTGTCGGAGTAGTAGCCGATCGCGCGGTACACGGCCTGGACCGGCCAGTCCTTGAACTCGCCGGTGCCGCGGACGTTGCCGGTGCCGTCGAGCTCGGTGATCTCGGTGCGCAGGCCCACGACCTTGCCGTCCTCCCCGAGGATCTCGACGGGGTTCTGGCAGAAGTGGATGTGGATGCGGTGCGGTGCGCCGGAGGGCTCGCGCGCGAGGTAGTCCTGCAGCACCTTGACGACGAGCTTCTGGCTCTTGGCCGCCTGCAGGGCCTCCATCGAGCCGTGGTCGAACTCGAAGCCCTCGGGGTGGACGATGACGTCGATCGTCGGCGAGTGCGAGAGCTCGCGCAGCTCCATCGGCGTGAACTTGACCTGGGCCGGGCCGCGGCGCGCGAACACGTGGACGTCGGTCGTGACGTTGTTCTTGAGGCCCTCGTGCACGTTGTCGGGGATCTCCGTGACGAGCAGCTCGTCGGCCGTCTTGGCCAGGATCCGCGCGATGTCGAGGCCGACGTTGCCGACGCCGAGCACCGCGATCTCCTTCGCGTGCGGCTGGAAGTCCCACGTGCGCTCGGCATCGGGGTGGCCGTCGTACCAGTACACGAAGTCGGCGGCGCCGTACGAGCCGTCGAGGTCGATGCCCGGCAGGTTCAGATCGCGGTCGCGGCGCGCCCCGGTCGCGAACACGACGGCGTCGTAGAAGCTCTCCAGGTCCTCGAGCTTGAGGTCCGTGCCGAAGTTGACGTTGCCGAAGAAGCGGATGTCCTCGTTCGACATCACGCGCTTGAGGGCCTTGATGATCTCCTTGATCCGCGGGTGGTCGGGTGCCACGCCGTAGCGGATCAGGCCGAACGGAGTCGGGTCGCGATCGATCAGGTCGACGGTCACGTCGAGGTCTTCGGTCTTCGTGAGGATGTCGGCGGCGTACACGCCCGCCGGCCCGGCGCCGACGACGGCGACGCGCACCTTCCTGTCCACAGTCATAAAGGCAAGCCTAAGACGCCGCTCCACGCCTCGAAAACGCCGCCCGCGATTCGGGACGCACGTCACAGTTCGCCGACCGCGGGACCGAAGGCCGCCCGCGCGGCGTCGCGCAGCACCGCGTCGAGCTCGATCTCGTCGCGCGGAGCGTCGTGCAGTCCGGGCTGCCACGCGTCCGCGGTGGGCCGGCCGATGCTGCGGCGAGCGAGGTCATAGGAGGCCCAGACGACCTCGACGTCCTCCCGGCCGGTGAGGTCGCGGCGCAGCACATGGGCCGTGATCGCCGCGTTGGCGACGACGGCGAGGTCGATCAGTGCGTCGCGCGCGCCGTCCAGGCGCAGGGGATCGGCGCCGACCTCCACCTCGACCGCGCGCACCGCGAGCCGCACCCCCGCCAGCAGGGCGTCGACGACCGATCGGAGCGGGGCGTCGTGGACGATCGCGAGGTAGGACTCGGGCCGCACGAGGGCGTCGACCGCCGCCGTCACCGCGCCGCAGCCCGAGTGACCGAGCACCGCCACGACCTTGAGCGTCGGCAAGGACGCCGCCGCGTAGTGCAGGCTGCCGAGGCACTCCTGGCCCGGCACGTTGCCCGCGACGCGCACGACGAACAGCTCGTTGGCCGCCGCGCCGAGGACGAACTCGACCGGGACGCGGGCGTCGGAGCAGCTGAGCACCGCCGCGTAGGGCTCCTGTGGCAGGCCGTGGTCGTGGGCCAGCGGCAGCCCGAACGCCTCGGCGCTGACCAGCTTGGTGTGGTGGGCGCCGGGCTCGCCGAGTCGGGCGAAGCGGCGGCTGCCGGCGTCGAGCCGCACGCGCGCCTCGTGCGCCGTGGGCGGCAGCGGCGGCGGCACGTCGGGGCGTTCCTGCCACGTCACCCGGCGCAGGCGCTCGGCGGGATCCTCGGTCGAGGCCCACACCGACGCCGCGGTGATGAGGTCGCGGGGCAGGGGGCCGTGGAAGTGCGGGAACAGCTCGACGCCGCGCGGCCCGAGGCTCTCCTCCCACCGCAGCCGCGGATCGTCGTCGGGCACGGTGACCTCGAGCAGCACGACGTCGGGCTCGCCGGCGAAGAACATCGCCGCGGTGCCGGCGACCTGCGCCGCCGTCGACAGGTGGACGAAGCCCTCGGACTGCAGCGAGGCCGGTGCGTAGGCGTCGAGGTCACGGACGTCCCGCCACTGCTCGGCGGTGATGAGGTGGAACAGGGTCTGCAGGCTCACAGGTCGATCCTGTCGGTTCCGGCTGCGAGGATCGAGAGCAACGACGAAACGGAGCCGACATGAGCCTCGCCATTCAAGTCACCTTCGACGCTCACGACCCCCGCGCCCAGGCCACCTTCTGGCGCGCCGTCCTCGACTACGCGATCCCGCCGCCGCCCGGCGTCGAGCTCGGTCCCGACGGCGATCCGTGGGCAGCGTGGGAGGAGTTCCTCGAGCGGATCGGCGTGCCGCCGCAGCAGCGCAACTCCCGGGCCGCGATCGAGGATCCGGAGGGCACCGGCCCACGCGTGTTCTTCCAGCAGGTGCCCGAGGACAAGGTCGCGAAGAACCGTGTCCACCTCGACGTCCGTGCCGCCCCCGGGCTGGCGGGCGACGAGCGGATGGCCGCGCTCGAGGCGGCGTGCGAGCGCCTCGTCGCGCTCGGCGCCTCGCGGCTGCGACGGTTCGATCCCGCCCCACCGATGGAGACCGGCTTCATCGTGATGGCCGATCCCGAGGGCAACGAGTTCTGCCTGGACTGAGGTTCCCGACGGGTGCGGAGCGATTCCGGCGCGCTTCCGAGGTGCCCGCAGGCAGTGGCCTGAGAAGTGCCTGTGGAACCGGTCTCATCGGGGGTTCCGGGCTCGTATTCGGCCGAACGGTCACCTACGTTGGTGGGCACGACGGTTGAACCCGCAACCATCGCGATCCGGACCCCACCAGGAGCCCGCCATGACCCCGATGAAGCGCCGCAGCCTCGCTGCCGCCGCCGCGACGACCGCCCTCATGTCCCTCGCGGCATGCGGCACGGACGATCCCGCCGACGCCTCTGCGACCTCCACGCCGTCGGCCGAGACCTCCGCCTCGGCGGACCCCTCCGCCGACGCGACCGCCGGCGCCGCGGGCCAGTTCACGGCCGGCGAGTACGAGGCGACCGGCAGCTACCAGTCGCCTGCCGGCACCCAGAGCGTCGAGGTCGAGCTGACCCTCTCCGCCGACGGCACGATCACCGACCTCGACGTCGACGGTCAGGCCGAGGGCGGCAACTCCGAGCAGTACCAGAAGAAGTTCGAGAGCGGGATCGACGCCCTCGTGGTCGGCAAGCCGATCACCGAGCTCGACGTCAGCAAGGTGTCGGGGTCGTCGTTGACCAGCGGCGGCTTCAACGACGCCATCGACCAGATCATCAGCCAGGCCCAGGCCTGAGCGGGATCTGCCCATGAGCTCCGACTGGCACTTCGACGCCATCGGAACCGCGTGGGCGATCGGGACCCCCGACCCGGTCGCCCACGCCGTACGGAACGCGATCACGGACCGGATCGACGCGTTCGACCGGACGTGGTCGCGTTTCCGTGAGGACTCCACCGTCGGCCGGCTCCGGGAGGAACGCGCCGTCGACCTCGGCGCCGATGCGCCCGCGATCCTGGCGATCTACGACCGGCTGTTCGCGCTCACCGACGGCGCGGTCAGCCCCCTCGTCGGCGGCGCGCTCGAACAGCTCGGCTACGACTCCGGCTACTCGTTGACCCCCGATGGCCGCGCCGTGCGGGTGCCCTCGTGGCGCGACTGCACGCTCGACGGCACCGTCCTGCACGTGCCGGCGGCCGTCGTCCTGGACATCGGCGCGGTCGGCAAGGGGTGGCTGGCCGGCGAGGTCGCCGCGATGATCGACCAGCCGTGCGTCGTCGACGCCAGCGGCGACATCGTCAACCACTCCGGCGACGTCCTGCGCGTCGCCCTCGAGCACCCGCGCGATCCCGAGTCCGCGATCGGGATCGCCGAGGTCCCCGACGGCGAGGCGATCTGCGGCTCGGCCGCCAACCGCCGCGCGTGGGGAGCCAACCTCCACCACGTGCTCGACGCCCGCTCGGGCCGGCCGACGCGCCACGTCCTCGCGGCGTGGGCCGGCGGTGCCGATCCCGGCTGGGCCGACGGGCTGGCGACCGCGGCGTTCTTCACCGACGACCTCGACGGCCTCGACGCCTGGTGGATCGCCGTCGACCACGACCTGCGCGTGCACGGCGCCGGTCTGCCCGGAGAGGTGTTCGCATGACCACGCTGACGACGGTGCTGGACCGGCAGCTGGGCCGGTTCACGATGTACCGGCTCGTGACACTCGTCCTCTCGGTGCTCGCCGTCGTCGCGATCGGCCTCGCCGCCGCCGAGCGGTTGGACCCGACGATCTTCCCGGTCGGCGCGATGGTGCTGACCCTCGCGGTGATCGTCGCCGCCTCGCTCGCCGCGAACGTCGCGGTGGGCCGACTCGTCGGCGCGCACCCGCACCTGGAGTCCTCGCTCGTCACCGCGCTGATCCTGTGGTTCCTGTACTGGCCGACCACCGACGCGACGCAGCTGGCGTGGCTCGCGGGCGTCGCGGCACTCGCGCAGGCCTCGAAGTACGTCGTGGCGTGGCGCGGCCGGCACCTCGTGAACCCCGCCGCGGCCGGCATCGTGCTGAGCCTGCTGCTCGGGCAGGTCACCGGGTGGCCGATCCCGTTCACCGCGTGGTGGGTGGCCAGCGGCGCGCTGTTCTGGCTCGTCCTCGCCGGCGCGCTCCTGGTGCTGTACCGGACCCGCCGGCTGGGAGTGGGGCTCGCCTTCGTGGTCGTGGCCTACCCCCTGACGGTGTGGGGGCTGACGTCGTTCGGCACCGACCTCGGCACGGCCCTGACCACCGCGGCGACGTCGTACCCGGTCGTGTGGTTCGCCGGCTTCATGCTGAGCGAGCCGCTCACGCTGCCGCCGCGCCGCTGGCAGCAGTACCTCGTCGCGGTCGTCGGCGCGCTCGTGTTCACGTGGCCGCTGACGTCCTTCGCGGTGACCGGCGACTCGCTCACCGGCGCGCCGTTCGAGACGACCTACGAGCTGGCCCTGGTCGTCACCGGCCTGATCGCGTTCGCGTTCCGGCAGGGTGCCCGCACGCTCGTCCTGCGAGAGCGGCGCACGGTCGCCGACGACGCGGTCGAGTACGTCTTCCGCGCCGACCGGCCACTGGCGTTCGCGCCCGGCCAGTACGTCGAGCTCGACGTGCCGCATCGCGGCGTGGACACCCGCGGCCGCCGGCGGATGCTGAGCGTCGTCTCGGCACCGGGCGAGGACGTCGTGCTGGCGACCCGCCATCCTGCTCCCGGCTCCTCGTACAAGCGCGCCCTCGCCGACCTCGAACCCGGCGGCCGCGTCCGGGTCACCTCGATCCACGGCGACTTCGTGTGGCCCGCCGACGGACCCCTGCTGCTCGTGGCCGGCGGCATCGGCATCACCCCGTTCCTGAGCCAGCTGGCGGCCGAGCCGGGTCGGGACGTGCAGCTCGTCTACGGCGTCCGATCGGCCGACGCCGTGCCGTTCGAGGACCGGCTGGCCTTCCTCGGCGACCGCCTGCACGTGATCGCCGGCGCCGAGCTGACCGCCGACCAGATCGCCGCCGCGGTCCCCGACCTGGCCGACCGGGTCGCATTCGTCTCCGGGACGCCGGGGATGGTCGACGCGGTCGCCGCGGGTCTGCGTGGCCGGGTCGCCGGGATCCGCACCGACCACTTCCTCGGGTACTGAGTCATGCCGCCCGGGCCGGTCGCGGCCCGACCCGGCACAATGGCTACCGTCGAGTATCCGAGGGAGGCCGCGTGCGCGTTGCACTGTTGTCGTACCGCAGCAAGCAGCACAGCGGCGGCCAGGGCGTGTACGTGCGCAACCTCGCTGCCGGCCTGGCCGAGCTGGGCCACGACGTCACGATCCTGTCGGGTCAGCCGTATCCCGAGGACCTGCATCCGGCCGTGCGCCTCGAGAAGGTGCCGAGCCTCGACCTGTACCGCGAGGACGACCCGTTCCGGACGCCGAGGCTGCGGGAGATCCGCGACTGGATCGACGTCCTCGAGTACGGCCAGATGATCACGGCGGCCTTCCCCGAGCCGCTGACCTTCAGCCTGCGCGCGCGCCGGCTCGACCTGTCGGGCTACGACGTCGTGCACGACAACCAGTCGCTCGGCTACGGACTGCTGTCGATCCTGCGGCGGCGCCCGTTTCTGGCCACGATCCACCATCCGATCAGTCGCGACCGCGGCCTCGACCTCGCCGCCGCGCGCGGGACGAAGCGGATCACGACCCGGCGCTGGTACGCGTTCGTGAAGATGCAGGCGCGCGTCGCGCGGCGCATCCCGACGATCCTGGGCGTCTCGACGGCCTCGGCCGGCGACACCGTCACGGACTTCCGGCTCGACCCCGCGCAGATGACGGTCGTGCCGCTCGGCGTCGACACCGAGCTCTTCCGGCCCTCGCCGCGTCGCGAGCCCGGCCGCATCGTCGTGGTCGCGAGCGCCGACAGCCCGCTCAAGGGCCTGCCGCACTTCCTCGACGCGGCGGCGAAGCTGCGCACGGACCGGGACATCGACGTGCACCTCGTGTCGAACCTCGACCCCGAGGGCGCCACCCACCGACGCATCCACCAGGGCGACCTCGCGGGGGTCGTCACGGTGCACAGCGGCATCAGCGACGAGGACCTGGCGGCGCTCATCTCGTCGGCCGAGGTGATGGTCGTCCCGTCGCTGTACGAGGGATTCAGCCTGCCCGCGGTCGAGGCGATGTCCTGCGGCACGCCGCTCGTGGCCAGTGCCGCCGGAGCGCTGCCCGAGGTCGTCGGCGACGCGGCGGTGCTCGTCGAGCCCGGCGACGTCGAGGCGCTCGTCACGCAGATCGGCCGCCTGCTCGACGATCCCGCCGAGCGGGCCCGACTCGGCGCGGCCGCCCGCGAGCGCGCGCTGGACCGCTACAGCTGGGTCGCCGTCGCCCGGCGCACCGCACTGGCCTACGAGAAGGTGATCGCCGAGCACGGCGCGTCCCGGGAGAACAGGAAGAACCGCCATGCTGACCGTTGACTTCGACCGCCTGCGCGTCGGACGGGGAACCCGCTTCATCGACGTGGGCGCCGGAGCCGGCCGCCACTCGTTCGAGGCCCTGCGCCGCGGCGCGGACGTCACCTCCTTCGACCTCGACGAGGTGGAGCTGAAGGGCGTCGACGACATGTTCGCCGCGATGGCGCTCGAGCACCAGGTCCCGCCCGGCGGCGCGGGCCGGATCGAGGTCGGCACGATCCTCGACATGCCCCACGCGGACGGCTCGTTCGACGTCGTGCTCGCCTCGGAGATCCTCGAGCACGTGCCCGAGGACGTGCAGGCGATCAGCGAGCTCGAGCGCATCCTGGCGCCCGGCGGCATGCTCGCCGTCACGGTGCCGCGGTGGATGCCCGAGGCGGTCTGCTGGGCGCTCTCGGACGAGTACCACGCCAACGAGGGCGGCCACATCCGCATCTACAAGGCCGACGAGCTGCGCGCGAAGCTGGAGGCGACCGGCCTGACCTTCGTGCACCAGCACCATGCCCACGCGCTGCATGCGCCGTACTGGTGGCTCAAGTGCGCCGTCGGGGTCGAGCGTGACCAGCACCCGCTCGTGCGGGCGTACCACCAGCTGCTCGTGTGGGACCTCATGAAGGCGCCGCGGACCACGCGCTGGACCGAGCAGGCCCTCAACCCCGTGCTCGGCAAGAGCGTCGCGCTGTACTTCCAGAAGCCGTTCTGATGTCGGCGACCGGTGCGCCGCTCGGGGGAGTCCGGTGACCCCGACCGAGGCCGAGGTCACCGCGAAGTGGATCGAGTCGGTCCAACTGCCGACGGGTGCCATCCCGTGGTTCGAGGGCGGGCACCTCGACCCGTGGGACCACGTGCAGGCGGCGATGGGACTGGCGGTGGCCGGACTGCTCGACGAGGCCGTCGCGGCGTACGACTGGCTCGCGCACGCCCAGCGTCCCGACGGCTCGTGGGCGCGCAAGTACTGGCCGGGCGTCGACGACGACGGCATCGAGGAGCCGGAGACCGACGCGAACTACTGCGCCTACGTCGCGACGGGCCTGTGGCAGCTGGCGCTGCTCGGGGTCGACACGGCACGGTTCCGGCCGATGCTCGAGCGTGCGGTCGACGTCGTCCTCGGCCTGCAACGCGGTGACGGCCCGGTCGCGTGGGCGCGCGGCGTGAGCGGCGAGATCGCCGACGATTGCCTCGTGACCGGCAACTCGAGCATCGTGTTCAGCCTGCGCTGCGCCGCCCGGCTCGCCGAGCGCTGGGGCCACCCGCGTCCGCACTGGGAGCACGCCGCCGATGCGGCCGCCCACGCGCTCGTCCACCGCCCCGAGCTGTTCACGCCCAAGCCGCGGTTCTCGATGGACTGGTACTACCCGGTGCTCACCGGCGTCCTCGACGGCGCGGCCGCCGCCGAGCGCCTCGACGAGCGGTGGGACGAGTTCGTCGTCCCGGGCTTCGGCGCGCGGTGCGTCACGGTCAACCCCTGGGTCACCGGCGGCGAGACCCTCGAGCTCGTGCTCGCCCTCGTCCGTGCCGGTCGCCGCGAGGCGGCCGCCGCCCTTCATGCCGACATCCAGCACCTGCGCGACCCGGACGGCTCGTGGTGGACGGGGCTGGTCTTCTCCGACGACAAGCGCTGGCCCGTCGAGCAGTCCACGTGGACCGCCGGCACCGCCCTGCTCGCGTGGGACGCCCTGCACGACGTCACGCCCGCCGCGGGATTCCTCGGGAGCAGCTGACCCGGGCGACCGCCACTCACCTCACGGCGACGTGACGGAGCTGGCCGGGTCGACGAGGATCTTCGCGTGCGTCTCGGGGTCGCCGAGCGCGTCGAACGCGGCGGCGACGCCGTCGAGTCCGACCGTCGCGGTGTGCAGCGGCGAGGGGTCGACCTTGCCCGAGGCGATCAGCTGCAGCGTCTCGTGGAACTCGGCCGGGTCGTAGCAGAACACGAACCGCAGATCGATCTCCTTGTTGCTGGCCATCGTCGGGCGGAACGTGTCGGGCTCCATGCACACGCCCACGACGACGATGCGCGAGCGGATCGGCGCGTGCGTCACGAGGTCCTCGATGACGCCGGGCACGCCGACGCACTCGAACACGACGGGGCCCTTCGGGGTCTGGCCGAGTCGGTCGCCGAGCCGCATGACCCGCCGCCACGGCAGCCCGGGAACGCGACGCAGGGCGCGCATGACCTCGATGCCCTGCCCGAAGTAGTCGGGCGCCGACGTCACGTGGGTCGCCGGTCGGTCGTACGCATCCCAGGGCGACTGGACCGTGGGGTCCACGACGACGTCGGCGCCGCAGCGGCGGGCGAGGGCGCGCCGGCCCGCGGAGTAGTCGCTCGCCACGACGGTCCGCACCCCGGCGGCCTTGAGCATGAGGATCACCGCGAGCCCGATCGGGCCGCAGCCGATCACGAGTGCGACCTCCTTCTTCGAGATCTCACTGCGGTTCACGGCGTGGTGGGCCACCGCGAGCGGCTCGGTCATCGCGACGCGGTCGGGGTCGGCCCCGCCCGGGACCTCGAACGTCATCGACTCCTGCACGAGCACGTACTCGGCATAGCCGCCGGACGCGTACTCGGACAGCCCGGTCATGTCGACCCGGCCGTCGCGCTTCACGACGGGCAACGCCACGACGGGGGTGCCGACGTCCCAGCGCGCCCGGCACTTCGCCCCGTACGCGGCGACGGTGCCGGTGAACTCATGGCCCATCACGACGTGGTCGGCGCGCCGCATGAAGCGGTCGTAGTCGACCTCGGCGGCGACGTCAGCGCTCGCGTCGGCGTGCACCCGGGCGTGCAGGTCCGAGCCGCAGATCCCCGCGCGGGTCACGGCGACGAGCACCTGTCCGGGGCCGGGTTGCGGGGTCGGCAGGTCGACGACGGTCAGCTCGCCCTCGTGGACGCTGACGGCCCTCACGCCGGGATCCCGGTGGTCGTGGCGGCGGTCCAGACGAGACCGTCGTCGAGGTCGGCCCGGTTGGTCGACCACGAGTCGACGAGGAAGTTCTGCCGGAACGACCACGGGTAGGCGTGCGTCGCGCGCGGCATGAGGTGCGCGCCGCGCCGCAGGTAGCCCGACTGCATGTCCATGAGCGGCGTCGCCGCCGGCGTGCCGTCCATGCGCGGCACGACCGAGACGGCGCCCGTCTCGCGCAGGCGGCGCAGCACCTTCGCGACGAACCGGGACGTCATGTCCGAGCGCATCGTCCACGACAGGTTGATGTAGCCGACGCAGAACGCGAGGTTGGGCAGGCCGCTGAGCATCGCGCCGTGGTAGGCGTAGGAGTCCGCGGGATCGCGCGGCTCGCCGTCGACGGTGAGCTTCGCGCCACCGAGGATCTTGATGGTCAGCCCGGTCGCGGTGACGACGACGTCCGCCTCGAGCACGGTGCCGTCGTCGAGCCGGATGCCGTTCTCGACGAACCGGTCGATGCCGGCCGTGACGACCGACGCGTCGCCGGACTTGATGGCGGCGAAGATGTCGCCGTGCGGGGTGATGCACAGCCGCTGGTCCCACGGGTCGTACGGCGGGTTGAAGTCGCGATCGGCGATCTCCTCGGAGCCGGTGCCGGCGACGACGCCCTTGCGGATCAACGAGCGCATCTGCTTCGGGGCGCGCTGGCAGGCCTGGTAGAGCGCCCACTGCAGCATCATGTTCTTGGCCCGCACGACCTGGTGCGCGACTCCGGCGGGCGCGACCTTGCGCAGTGCGTCGGCGATCGGATCGCCCTTCGGCTGAGCGATCAGGTAGGACGGCGTGCGCTGCAGCATCGTCACGTGGCTCGCGGTGCCGGCCATCGCGGGGACGACCGTCACGGCCGTGGCGCCGCTGCCGATCACGACGACCTTCTTCCCCGAGTAGTCGAGGTCCTCGGGCCAGAACTGCGGGTGCACGACGGTGCCGCCGAAATCCTCGATCCCGGCGAAGCCCGGGTCGTACGGCTGGTCGTAGTCGTAGTAGCCGGTGCACGCGACCACGAAGCGCGCGGTCCACTCCTCGGGGCCGTCGGGCCCGGTCGTGTGGACGGTCCAGCGGGCGTCGGTGGACGACCAGTCGGCCGACTCCACGAGGCGACCGAAGTGGATGCGCCGGTCGATGCCGGCCTCGCGTGCGGTGTCCTCGAGATAGCTGCGGATCTGCTCGCCGTCGACGATCGCGTCCTTCCCGCGCCACGGCCGGAACGGGTACGAGAGCGTGAAGAAGTCCGAGTCCGAGCGCACGCCCGGGTATCGGAACAGGTCCCACGTGCCGCCGATGCGCTCGCGGCGCTCGACGATCGCGTAGGTGAGTCCGGGATTGGCCTGCTGGATGCGGTAGGCCATGTTGATGCCGGAGAGCCCGGCTCCGACGATGAGGACGTCGACGTTCTGCGCAGTCATGCCACGATTGTGACGCGCGACACGTGGGCGACGTGCCACGACGCGAGAATCAGGGCGAGCTCAGCCGATCGTGACGGTGCGCCGGGCCAGCACGCGTGCCGATCCACGGCTGTGCGGGGCGTCGAGGGCGACGACCACGACCGTGGCCTTGCCGGGGCGCAGTCGGGGCACCGTGAACCGGTGCGAGAACGCGTAGCGGCTGGGATTCCTGGCGGTGACGACGACCGTGCGCCGCCCCTGCGTGACCTTGATCCGGATGCGCGTGCCGATGGCGGGCCGATCGGTGTCTGCGGCCCGACCCGTGACCGTGACGGAGCGACGCGTCGCGGTGACCGACGAGACGACGCCCACGGGGCTCCCGCCGGCGCGGGTGAAGCGCAGGAAGGCGCGGGGCTGGGAGGCGCCCGAGTAGCGCACGGTGCGGAACGTCCCGTGGGACGTCACCTCGGAGACGAGGACGGAGGAGTGGTCCTTGGCGACGCTCTCGACGATCGCGAGGTGACCGCTCGTGCCGCCGACGCCGGCGGGCGCCTGACCCCACCACGCGACGTCGCCGGCGACCGGCTGCGACGTCTGCACGGCCGTGCCGGCCGCGAGGGTCTCGCGACGCCAACCGCTCGCGGTCGAGGTGACGAGGATCGGGGTGACGGCACGGCCCGACGTCGTCAGCCGGTGCGCCGCGTAGTGCCGATTGGTGCGGACGGGAGCGCCCCAGATCCTCCGGGTGACCTTGCCGTAGCCATACGTCCTGGCGCCGGAGGCACGGCACGCCGCGAGACCGCTGCAGCGCACGAGGGCACCGGAGGCGACCCGGCCGTGGCTCGTGCCGCGCGACCGGATCGCGGTGGTCATGTCGGACGCCCGCATGGCCCACGTCGCGAGGGTCTTCGCGCCGGCGGCGGTCGGATGCACTCCGTCGAAGGTGTGCGCGGCGGTGAGCGAGGGGAGCGGGATCCACGTGAACCCGTGTGCGCGCGCGAGGTCCTCGTAGGTGGCCGTGACGGCGATGTTGCCGGTGCCGTTGGTCGAGCCCCACGGAGTCATCACGTAGACGTTCGACGGGTCGACACCTTGCAGGTCGGTGGCGCGGGCCAGGTCCTCGAAGTAGGCGGTCGCGATGCTGCGGCGCTCGGCGGCACTCACGGCGATGCGCTGGTGGCTCTCGCACTTCCAGATGTCGTTGCGGCCCACTTCCAGGAGGATCACGTCCGGGTCGTTGGCGGCGATCGCACCGAGGCGCTGGCCGAACGTGGTGCCGGTGCACGTTGCGGCGCCGGTCCTGCCACGTGCGACGAGTCCGCTGCCGGCCTCGGCGCTGACCATGACGTCGGCCGGGTCAACGCCGGCGGACTGCGCCACCCAGGCCCACCAGGCCTTCGCGCGGCCGTCCGTGCCGGTGGCGTTGTAGCGCGATCCCGACGAGATCGAGTCGCCGAACACCAGGACGCGGGGGTCACCGGAGTCAGGGGCGTCGGGGTCGGGGGTCACGACGTCGCCGTCGTTCGCGGCCCGGCTCGCGGCCGACACGGTCGCCCGGATCGTCCCGTCGGGGCCCGTCTGGACCGCCTCGGCACCCGGTGCCACACACAAGGAGACCGCTGCCAGGGCGGCAGCGGTCCACAGCAGCACGGGGCGGGGCACGGGAGGATTCTACGGGAATCTCCAGTCCCACCAGTCACAACCGCCTGAAAAGCTGCCCGTAGAGTGCGCGCGTGAGCATCCTGCCCCCTGACCTGGTCCGCATCGCCGACGCCGTCCGCGGGTTCCTGCCCGACGACGAGGCGGCCGCCCTGCGCGAAGCCGCCGCCACCCACGCGTCGGCAGGTGGGGTGCTCGTCGAGATCGGCACGTACTGCGGCAAGTCGACAGTCCACCTCGGCCACGTGGCGCGCGAGGCCGGGGCGACGCTCGTGACGGTCGACCACCATCGGGGCTCCGAGGAGCACCAGGTCGGGTGGGAGTACCACGACGCCTCGCTCGTCGACCCGGAGACGGGAGCCTTCGACACACTGCCGGTCTTCCGTCGGGCGATGTGGGAGGCCGGGCTCGAGGACGTCGTCGTCCCGATCGTCGGCCGGTCGGGGACGGTCTCGGCGTTCTGGGGCACGCCCGTGGACCTCGTCTTCGTCGACGGCGGCCACACCGAGGAGGCAGCGCAGACCGACTACGCCGGCTGGGCACCGCACGTCCGACCCGGTGGCGCCCTCGTGATCCACGACGTCTTCCCCGACCCGAACGACGGCGGACAGGCCCCGTTCCACATCTATGAACGCGCCCTCGCCGACGGCTTCGTCGAGGTCGCCCACACCGGCAGCCTGCGCGTGCTCGAACGCCCCTGACCCGGTTCAGCCCAGCGGTGGCGCCAGCGGCGGCGGCACCCGGCGCGGGCGCGCCGCCTCGAACGCGGCCGCGAACGCGAGGAGCCGGTTGTCGTCCCAGCCGCGGCCGGCGAAGGTCAGGCCCGCGGGCATCCGGGTGTCGGCCATGAGGCCCATCGTCACGGTGACGGTCGGGATGCCCAGGTGCCGGATGGCGAGGTTCCCGTTAGCGACCCACGTGCCGTTGCGCCACGCGAGGTCGGCCGAGGCGGGGTTCACGTCGGCGTCCGCCGGTGCCACGTCGGCCATCGTCGGGAACGTCACGGCATCCAGCCCCAGGTCGTCCATCCAGTCCTCGAGCAGTTCGTGTCGGGCCCGTTCGAGCCCGCGCAGGCCGGCCTCGATCCCGGCGACCTCCCACCAGCGCGGCACGCCCGCCCGGGCGTACTCGACGTACTGCGCGAGGTCGATCGCGTCGTCGGTGTAGCGCGGCGGCAGGTACGGCGAGTCGTAGCGGTCCGGCAGGGCGCCGGCCGGGTGCGGGAAGATCCGCGATCCGTCGACGTCGACCAGTCGTCGCAGGTGCGGGTCGTCGTTCGCGGCGAGGAAGTCGTCCCATGCCCCGACCGCGAGGTCCCACAGTTCGGCGTCGAGGAACTCCTGCGGCACCCAGCCGAGCTCGACCAGCGCCCCGGCCTCGTAGCGCTGCACCGCCGGGAAGTCGGTCTCGACGATCTCGGCCCCGAGGGCCCGCAGGTCGTCGGCCGCCGCCTGCCACAGGTCGATCACGCTGGGCCGGGTCGCCACGGGGAACGGTCCGCGGTCGTCGCCGACGTACATCCGCGGCACCCCGATGCGGGTACCGCTCAGCACCTCGGGGTCGCGCAGGTCGGCGTAGTGCTCGGGCCGGATGGCGGGACCCGGTATCGGCACCCACTCCTGCATCCGCCACAGGTCGCCCCGCCGGTCGGTGTCGGGCGCGACCAGCACGTCGAGCACCTCCAGCAGGTCGGCCACGCTGCGGGTGTGCGGAACGACGACGTCCATCGTCGGTACGAGCGGCCAGTTGCCACGCACCGAGATCACCCCGCGCGAGGGCGTGTACGCGACGAGGCCGTTGTGGCTCGCCGGGGCGCGACCGCTGGACCAGGTCTCCTCGCCGAGGCCGAAGGCGCACAGGCTCGCCGCGACCGCCGTGCCGGAGCCGTTCGACGAGCCGGACCCGAACGCCGAGGTGAGGTGGTCGCGCGAGTACGGGCTCTCGGCCCGGCCGTGCAGGCCGCGCTGCATGCCGCCGTTCGCCATCGGGGGCATCGTCGTGCGGCCGAGCAGGATCGCTCCCGCCGCGCGCAGGCGCTCGACGCTGAACGCGTCGCGGGTGGCGACGAGGTCTGCGAAGGCGGGTGAGCCGCAGGCGGCCGGCAGTCCGCGGGTCAGGAAGCTGTCCTTGACGGTGTACGCGATCCCGTCGAGCGGGCCGCGCGTCGCGCCGCGAGCCCGGCGCGCGTCGCTCTCGCGGGCCTCGTCGAGCGCGTCGGGCGCCAGGACCGGGACGGCGTTCAGGTCGGGGTACGCCGCGATGCGTGCGAGGTGCGCCTCCACGAGCTCGACGGCGGTCGTCCGGCCGTCCGCCAGCGCCGCGCGCTGGTCGCCGATCGAGGCCTCCGCCACCTCGAAGCGACTCATGGTCGGGCGGCGCTCATGGGGTGACCCGTGGCTGCTGCTGCGTGATGCAGTGGATGCCGCCACCGCGCGTGAGGATCGGTCGGGCGTCGACCGTGACGACCTCGCGGCCATAGGCCTCGGCGAGGATCGCGGCGGCCCGCCGGTCGGTCACCGGATCGTCGTACCCGCACGCGACGACCCCGCCGTTGACCACGAGGTGGTTGGCGTAGTTCCAGTCGACGAAGCCCTCGTCGTCGGTCAGGGTCGTGGGCGCGGGCAGCTCGATCACCTCGAGCGTCCGACCGGCCGCGTCGACCGCCGACTCGAGGACGCTCCGGACCTGCCGGCACACCGCGTGGTCGGGGTGGTTCGCCGCGTCCTGCCAGTGCAGGAGGACGACACCGGGCTCTGCGAACGCGGCCACCATGTCGACATGGCCGCGGGTGCCGCCGGGCTGGTAGTCGCGGGTCAGCCCGCGGGGCAGCCAGATCGCTGTCGTGGCGCCGATCGTGCGGGCCAGCTCGCGCTCGACTTGGGCCTTCGTCGCCCACGGGTTGCGGCCGGGGTCGAGCTGCAACGTCTCGGTCAGCAGCACCGTGCCCTCGCCGTCGACGTGGATCGCGCCGCCCTCGTTCACGAGCATCGAGCCGATCACCTCGGCGCCGGCCGCCGTACCCACGACCGTGCCGATCTCGCGGTCGCGGGTCCACGTCGACCACGGCGTCGCGCCCCAGCCGTTGAACACCCAGTCGACCGCGCCGAGGCGCTCGCCGTCGGTCACGAACGTCGGGCCGATGTCGCGCATCCAGAAGTCGTCGAGTGGGGCCTCGAGGACCTCGATCTCGGCGGAGAGCCGGCGCCGCGCCTCGGGCAGTGCGGCCGGGTCGACGACCATCGTGACCGGCGCGAAGCCGAGCACCGCGTGGGCCACCGCGGTCCAGGCGTCGTAGGCCTCGGCCGCCGACTCCGCATCGTCGCCCAGGGTCTGTCCCGGACGGGGGAAGGCCATCCAGACCCGCTCCTGCGGGGCCGTCTCGGCCGGCATGCGCCATGTCATGGCTCGATCCTCTCAAGTGACGTGCGACACGCGTAATGTCCACCGTTAGACAAAAGACCCTCTCGGAGCGATAGCCTCGCCTCAGTTGGTCGAACCGGCAAGGGGGCGGGATCGATGAGTCTGGCCGATGCACTGTCTGAGGACGCCGTCGCCGTGGAGGTCGCCGCGGCCGACTGGCGCGCGGCGATCGAGCGCGCGGGCGAGCTGCTCACGCGCACCGACGTCACCACCGACGAGTACACGCGGGAGATGATCGCGGCCGTCGAGAAGCTGGGTCCCTACATGGTGCTCGCACCCGGCATCGCGCTCGCGCACTCGCGACCCTCCCCGGCCGTCCTCAAGCCCGGCATCAGCTGGGTCCAGCTCGCCGAGCCCGTCGAGTTCGGGCACGCCAAGAACGATCCGGTGTGGCTCGTGGTCGGGCTCGCCGCGAAGGACCACGACGGCCACATCGCCCTGATGGCCTCGCTCGCCGGGGTCCTCGCCGATGCCGATCTGCTCGCCTCGCTGCGCGGGGCGGGGTCCCCGGCCGCGGTGCTCGACATCCTCTCCTCCCATTGAAAGGTCACTCCATGATCAAGATCGTCGCTGTCTGCGGGATGGGCATCGGAACCTCCGTCCTGCTGAAGATGAACGCCGAGAAGGTGCTGCGCCAGCTCGGTGTCGATGCCGATGTCGAAGCCGCCGACATTGGGGTCGCCCGTGGTGCGGCCCGCTCCGCCGACGTCGTGCTGACGTCGGCCGAACTCGTGGACGAGATCGGTGACGTGCCCGCGAAGGTCGTCGTCATCGACAACTTCATGAGCCTGCCCGAGATCACCGAGAAGCTCACCCCGCTCGTTTCCTGACGCGCGACCACCGGCAAGGAGAAAAGTCATGGACTGGTTCGTCGACATACTCGACTTCATCGGGCAAGAGATCCTCAACGTGCCCGCCTACCTCATCGGCATCATCACGGCCATCGGCCTGATCGCCCTCAAGCGCAACGCCGGCCAGGTCATCGGCGGTGGCCTCAAGGCGACGATGGGCTTCCTGATCCTCGGCGCCGGCGCGGGGGTCGTCGTCGCGGCGCTGACCCCGCTCGGCGACCTGATCCTCGAGGTCACGGGTGCCCAGGGCGTGATCCCGACGAACGAGGTCATCACCGCGATCGCCTCGGAGAAGTACGGAGCCCGCAGCGCCTACGTCCTCGTGCTCGGCTTCATCGTGATGCTCGCGCTCGCCCGCTTCACGCCGCTGCGCTACATCTTCCTGACCGGTCACCACATGGTGTTCATGTCGCTCATGCTCACCGTCGTGCTCTCGGTCGGGCTCGGCACGGGCGGCTCGTGGCTCACCGTGGTGCTCGGCGCGATCCTGCTCGGCGTGATCATGGTCGTGATGCCGGCGTTCGCGCATCCGTGGATGAAGAAGATCACCGGCGACGACACGATCGCGATCGGTCACTTCGGCACCCTGGGCTACATCGCCGCCGGCGCATCGGGCCAGGCGTTCGGCAAGAAGAGCAAGTCGACCGAGGAGATCGACTTCCCGCAGAACCTGCGCTTCCTGCGTGACTCGATGGTCGCCACGGCGATGTCGATGGTGCTCATCTACATGGTGTTCGCGGTGTGGGGCCTGATCGTGGAGCCCGCCAAGACGAAGGAGCTGCTCGGCGCCGCCGACATCGGCTCGGTCATCATGGCGGCCTTCGGCCAGGCGCTGCAGTTCGGCGTCGGCGTCGCGATCATCCTCTACGGCGTGCGCACCGTGCTGGGCGAGCTGGTCCCGGCCTTCCAGGGCATCTCGGAGAAGGTCGTGCCCGACGCCAAGCCCGCGCTCGACATCCCGATCGTGTTCCCGTACGGCGCCAACGCCGTGCTGATCGGCTTCATCTCGTCGTTCGTCGGCGGCCTGGCGATGCTGAGCCTGCTGGCGCTGTGGCTGCACCCCGCGTTCGGCCTGGCGCTGATCCTGCCCGGCATGGTGCCGCACTTCTTCACTGGTGGTGGCGCAGGCGTGTTCGGCAACGCGACCGGAGGCCGCATCGGTGCCGTCGTCGGCGGCTTCGTGAACGGTGTCGTCATCACGATCCTGCCGGCGCTGCTGCTGCAGGTGCTCGGCGAGTTCGGCTTCTCGAACTCGACGTTCGGCGATGCCGACTTCGGCTGGTTCGGCACCCTGATCGGCGTGAGCCTGCTGGGTCCGTCGGCACTCGGGATCTTCCTGGTCCTGCTGATCGCGGTCGTGCTCGTCGTGGCCGCCTCGATCTGGCAGGTGCGCGTCGTCGACACGGGCTGGATCCCCGGCGGCCCCCGCGAGGAGTACCTCGCCGCGGAGGCCGAGGCCGAGAAGGCGGCCGGCAACTCGCCGTGACCCACTGTGGCCGCTGGCAGTGACGTTCGAGGGGTGGATTCGCCGGAATCGCCCCTCGAACGTCACTCCCAGCGGGGCCGAACTTTTTCAGAGTTGAGCGGAATGGACTCAACTTTGGCCGCGTTGAATCTGGCATGGACCTGAACCACCTCACCACGCGAAGCCAACAGGCCCTCGCTGCCGCGATGCAGCAGGCCGCTGCCGCCGGCAACCCCACCGTGGAGCCGGCACACCTCCTCACCGCGCTGCTCACGCAGGAGGGCGGCACCGCCGCACCGCTGCTGACGGCGGCCGGCGCCGATCCGCAGGCCGTCCTGACCGGCCTCGCCTCCGAGATCGCCGCCCTGCCCAGTGCCAGCGGCGCGACGGTCGGCAACCCCTCTCTCGCACGCGCCACCCACGAGGCGCTGCAGCGCGCGATCGACCTCGCGACCGAGCTCGGCGACGAGTTCGTGTCGAGCGAGCACCTCGTCGTCGGCGTCGCCACCGTCGCCGGACCGGCCCAGCGCGTCCTGCAGGCGCAGGGCGCGTCCCCGGACACCCTCACGGCCGCCTTCGAGGCCGTCCGCGGCACCGCCCGCGTGACCAGCCAGGACGCCGAGGACCAGTACCAGGCGCTCGAGAAGTACGGCATCGACCTCACGCAGCTGGCCCGCGAGGGCAAGCTCGATCCCGTCATCGGCCGCGACGCCGAGATCCGTCGGGTCGTGCAGGTGCTGAGCCGCCGCACCAAGAACAACCCCGTGCTCATCGGCGAGCCCGGCGTCGGCAAGACCGCCGTCGTCGAGGGCCTCGCCCAGCGCATCATCGACGGTGACGTCCCCGAGTCGCTGCGCGGCCGCCGCCTGGTCAGCCTCGATCTCGGCGCGATGGTCGCCGGGGCGAAGTACCGCGGCGAGTTCGAGGAGCGGCTCAAGGCCGTCCTCGCGGAGATCAAGGAGAGCGCCGGCCAGATCGTCACGTTCATCGACGAGCTGCACACCGTCGTCGGGGCGGGCGCGACCGGCGACTCCGCGATGGACGCGGGCAACATGCTCAAGCCGATGCTGGCCCGCGGCGAGCTGCGGATGATCGGCGCCACGACGCTCGACGAGTACCGCGAGTCGATCGAGAAGGACGCCGCCCTCGAGCGCCGCTTCCAGCAGGTCTACGTGGGCGAGCCCAGTGTCGAGGACACGATCGCGATCCTGCGTGGCCTCAAGGAGAAGTACGAGGCCCACCACAAGGTCGAGATCGCCGACTCCGCGCTCGTCGCGGCCGCGACCCTCTCGCACCGCTACATCCCCGGCCGTCAGCTGCCCGACAAGGCGATCGACCTCATCGACGAGGCCTCCAGCCGCCTGCGCATGGAGATCGACTCCAGCCCCGTCGAGATCGACGTGCTCCGCCGGTCCGTCGACCGGCTCCGGATGGAGGAGCTGCACCTCGAGAACGAGAAGGACGAGGCGAGCCAGGAGCGGCTGGCCAAGCTGCGCCAGGAGATGGCCGACAAGCAGGAGTCGCTGCGCGCCCTCGAGCAGCGGTGGGAGGCCGAGAAGCTCAGCCTCAACGCCGTCGGCGAGATCAAGGAGCGCATCGACGAGGCCCGCATCGCCGCCGAGCGTGCCCAGCGCGAGGGCGACATGGCCACCGCGAGTCGCCTCCTCTACGGCGACATCCCCGCGATGGAGCAGCAGCTGGAGGACGCGCAGGCCGCCGAGGCCAGTGCCGCCACCGGCGACCGCATGGTGCACGAGGAGGTCGGCACGGACGACGTCGCCGAGGTCGTGGCCTCGTGGACCGGCATCCCGACCGGCCGCCTGCTCGAGGGCGAGACCGAGAAGCTCCTGCACATGGAGGACGAGCTCGGCCGTCGCCTGATCGGCCAGCGCGAGGCCGTGCCCGCGGTGTCCGATGCCGTGCGCCGCGCCCGCGCGGGCATCTCCGATCCCGACCGGCCCACCGGCTCGTTCCTGTTCCTCGGACCGACCGGCGTCGGCAAGACCGAGCTGGCCAAGTCGCTCGCGGACTTCCTGTTCGACGACGAGCGCGCGATCGTGCGCATCGACATGAGCGAGTACGCCGAGAAGCACTCCGTCGCACGCCTCGTCGGTGCCCCTCCGGGCTACGTCGGCTACGACGAGGGCGGTCAGCTGACCGAGGCCGTGCGGCGCCGCCCGTACTCGGTCGTGCTGCTCGACGAGGTCGAGAAGGCCCATCCCGAGGTCTTCGACATCCTGCTGCAGGTGCTCGACGACGGTCGGCTCACCGACGGGCAGGGCCGCACGGTCGACTTCCGCAACGTCATCCTGATCCTCACGTCGAACCTCGGCTCGGCGTTCCTGGTCGACCCGGCGCTGGCCGAGCAGGAGAAGCGCGACCGGGTCATGGACGTCGTCCGGATGGCGTTCAAGCCGGAGTTCCTGAACCGGCTCGACGAGGTCGTCATGTTCGACGCCCTCGGGGTCGAGGACCTGACCCGCATCGTCGACCTGCAGCTCGGCTCGCTGGGCCGGCGGCTCGAGGCGCGGCGGATCTCGATCGAGGTCACCGACGCCGCGAAGGAGTGGCTGGCGCTCACCGGGTTCGACCCGGCCTACGGCGCCCGCCCGCTGCGCCGCCTCGTCCAGCAGGCGATCGGCGACCGCCTCGCCCGGGAGCTGCTCTCCGGCGAGGTCCGCGACGGCGACACCGTCCTCGTCGACCGCGAGCCCGACGCCGACGAGCTGACGGTCCGCCGGGCCTGACGGTTTACCACGGTCCCACGGTTCGTTGGTTCCTCCCTCGGCAAACTCACCGAGGGAGGAACCAAGGTGCCCCGGGGTGACGTAGGGAAACCGAGGGACCGTGGTAAACCGACGGCCCCACCTCAGGGCGGGTCTGGTTGGATCGGACACATGTCCGAGACAGCCCCCAGGCCGCGGTCGGTGACGCTGGGCTGCGTGTACGGCGGCCTCGGCGGAGTGCTGACGGCTGTGGTCCTCGCCCAGACGCTCTCGGGCTGGGGCTCCCTCGAGATGCAGGACGCGTTGCGGTCCTCTTTCGAGCAGTTGGGGGCGTCGGTCGACCTCGACACGATCCTGCCGGTGCTGCGCTGGGTCGTCATGGCGATGCTCGTCGGCGCGATCGCCGCAGCCGTGTTCGCGGTGTACGCGGCGCGCGGGCACCAGGCGTCGCGGATCGGGCTGAGCGTGCTGACCGCGCTGGCGGCCGTCACGTTCATGTTCGCGGGCCTCACGGGCGTGCTTCCGGCGGTGCTGGCGGCCCTCGTCCTCTACCTGCTGTGGAACGCCCCGGCGCGGCACTGGTTCGCGATCGTCAACGGCCGGACGCCGCTGTCGCTCGGCGCGGCCCCCTCGGTCGGCGCGCCCACGCCGCCGCCCGCCAACGTCGCCCCGCTGGGCTCGCAGCCGCCGCCCTACGACCCAGCCCAGCACGGCGGACTCCCTGCGTCGCCGGTCGCCCCGGGCCGCCCCCGCTCACTGAGGCTCGCCCTCGGGATCGCCGGCCTCGGATCGCTGTTCGGCGCCGGGGTGTCGGGTCTGCTGCTGCTCGCGGTCGTGCTCCTGCGCGACCAGGTCGTGGCGCAGTACGCCGACTCCGAGCTGCTGAGCAAGGAGCTCGACTCCGCGGGCATGACCGCCGAGCAGCTCGTCACCCTCGGCACCTGGATCTTCGCGGTGTGGTTCGTCGTGTCGCTGTGCGGGATCGTGGCGACGATGCTGGCCGCCACGGGTCACCGGTCGGGCTGGTGGGCCCTGCTGGCCGCCAGCGTCCTGACGGCGGCCGTCGCGGCGCTGGGCCTGCCGATCGGCGCGGTCTGGATCGTCGGGGCGATCATCGTCGTCGTGCAGTTGTCCCGCGTGGAGACGAAGGCGTGGTTCCGCCGGGCATGATGCTGCTCACACCCCCCGGTCGCCCGTGTGGCTTGGGGGAAATCGCTCGTTAGGGTGGACATATGGCCGTCGTCCCGAGTTCCAGTCGTCCGCACGTCGTCGTCGTCGGAGGTGGCTTCGGGGGACTCGCGGTGGTGCGCAAGCTCAAGCGCGCGAACGTCGACATCACCCTGATCGACCGCCACACGTACAACACCTTCCAGCCGCTGCTCTACCAGGTCGCGACCGCCAGCCTGAACCCCGGCGACATCACGTGGTTCCTGCGCGCGATCCGCTCGAAGCAGGACAACGTGCGCTTCCTCAAGGGCACCGTCATCGAGATGGACCACACCGAGAAGACGGTCCTGCTCGACGGCAACATCACGGTCACGTACGACTACCTCGTGCTCGCCAACGGCGTCACGGCGAACTTCTTCGGCATCCCCGGCGCCGCCGAGAACGCGATGCCGCTGTACCGCCGCTCGCAGGCGCTCGCGCTGCGCGACCTGCTGTTCGCGAACCTCGAGGACGCCGCGATCAACGGGCAGGACCGCGAGCTGCGCGTCGTCGTGGTCGGCGGCGGTGCGACCGGTGTCGAGACGGCCGGCGCGCTCGCCGAGATGCGCAATCTCGACATGCCCACGACCTATCCCGAGCTGGACCGCAACCGCATCTACATCACCCTCGTCGAGATGGGTGAGGTCGTGCTGGCGCCGTTCCACCCGAAGCTGCGCGAGTACGCCGAGAAGGAGCTGCTCAAGCGCGAGGTCGACCTGAGGCTCCGCACCGCGGTCAAGGAGGTCCGGTCCGACGGCGTCCTCATCGAGCACGACGGCACGCAGGAGTTCCTGCCCGCGGGCATCGTCGTGTGGGCGTCCGGCGTGACGGCGCACGACGTCGTGAAGAGCTGGGGCGTGCCGCAGGGCCGCGGCGGTCGCATCGAGGTCGACGAGCACCAGGAGGTGCGCGGCCTGCCGAACGTGTTCGCGATCGGCGACGTCTCGGTCAACCCCGATTCGCCGCTGCCGCAGCTGGGCCAGCCGGCGATCCAGGGCGGCAAGCACGTCGCCAAGGTCATCAAGGCGCGCGAGACGGGCTCGAAGGAGCCCAAGCCGTTCAAGTACTTCGACAAGGGCACGATGGCCACGATCGGTCGCGCGTCGGCGATCGCGCAGGTCCGTGGTCTGCCGCGGCTCAAGGGCTTCGTCGCGTGGTTCATCTGGGTGACCGTCCACGTCGCCCTGCTGCTGGGCAACCGGAACCGGTTCGCGACGATGACCAACCTGTCGCTGAAGTACTTCTCGTGGCACACCCACAACGCGATCGTCGGCGAGACGCCGTACGTCATCGCGCACGAGCCGCTCGTGCTCGGCGCGGGCACCGACTCGGAGCAGCCGGCCAAGAAGTCGGCGCGCAAGGCCGCGAAGAAGGCCGCGGCGGCGGAGTCGAAGAAGACCGCCGTGCGGAAGGCCGCCACGCAGGAGGCGCGCGCCAAGGCGTCGGCCAAGGTCACGTCGGAGTACGACGAGTCCTGATCAGCCCAGCAGGGCCGCGAGCTCCGCGCGGGCCGTCAGCAATGACGGCCCGTACCAGGTGAGCGCCCGGCCGCTGCACAGCGCGGTCGGTACGCGCTCGAATGCCTCCGGTCCGTCGTCGGGCGTGAAGACGTAGGGCTCGTCGGGCAGGACGACGAGGTCGAGTTCCGACGTGTCCAGCCGATCCAGGTCGATGTGCGGGTAGCGGTCGTCGGCCTGCGCGAACGCGTGCACGAGACCGAGCCGGCCGAGCAGGTCGCCGGTGAACGTGTCGCGGCCGACCACCATCCACGGGTCGCGCCAGATCGCTACGGCGACGCGCCTGCGGGCCGGCGGAGGCGGTGCGGCCCAGACCTCCTGCGCCTCGACGAGCCAGTCCGGGACGCCCCACGCGAGGGCCTCGGCGAACAGTCGGCGCATCGACGCGAGGGCCCCATCGACCGTCTCGATGTCGGTGACCCACACGGGCACGCCGGCCTGCCGCAGTCGCGCGACGTCGAGCTCGCGGTTCTCCTCCTTGTTCGCCACGACGAGGTCGGGAGCCAGCGCCGTGATGGCCGCACGGTCGGGATTCTTGGTGCCGCGCACGCGTGCCACGTCGAGGTCGGCCGGGTGCGTGCACCAGTCGGTCGCGCCGACGAGAGCCGCGGGCCGGGTCGCGGCGATCGCCTCCGTGAGCGACGGGACGAGCGAGACCACCCGGCGGGCGGGGGCGGGAACGGCCACGTCGAAGCCGAGGTCATCGTGCATCGAGGGCCAGCCTAAGGTGAGCAGCATGACTGAGTGGACCGCCGCCGGCGACTGGACCGACATCCGTTACGAGACCACGGAGGACGGGATCGCCAAGATCACGATCTGTCGCCCCGAGGTCCACAACGCCTTCCGGCCGCAGACGATCCGGGAGATCTCGCGAGCGCTGACGTGGGCCCGTGACGACGAGTCGGTCGGCGTCATCGTGCTCACCGGCGAGGGCGACAAGGCGTTCTGCTCCGGCGGTGACCAGCGGGTGCGCGGCGACTCCGGGTACAAGTCCGACGAGGGCGCCACGGGCCGCTTCGACGTCACGGACCTGCACGTGCAGATGCGCCGCACCCCCAAGCCGATCATCGCCATGGTCGCCGGCTGGGCGATCGGGGGCGGCCACGTGCTGCACCTCGTGTGCGACCTGACGATCGCCGCCGACAACGCCCGCTTCGGCCAGGTCGGACCCAAGGTCGGCTCGTTCGACGGCGGCTACGGCTCGAGCATCCTGTCGGACCTCGTCGGGCCCAAGAAGGCCAAGGAGATCTGGATGCTGTGCCGTCAGTACGACGCGCCGGAGGCGATGCGGATGGGCCTGGTCAACACGGTCGTCCCGCTCGCCGACCTCGAGGCCGAGACGCTGAAGTGGTGCCGCGAGATCCTCGCCCTCTCGCCGTGGGCGGTGCGGTTGTCCAAGCTCAGCTTCCACGCGCACGAGGACGGCTACGCCGGCATCCAGCAGCTCGCCCACGACGCCAACCTGCTCTTCTACGGCCAGGCCGAGGCCCACGAGGGCCGCGACGCCTACAAGCAGAAGCGCACCCCGGACTTCAGCAGCTTCCCGCGCCGGCCCTGACCTCTCGGCGGTGCCTCACGTCCGCACGTGGTGGCGGCCGAGGGGCAGGATCATGGGGCGGCCGCTCGTGGGGTCCTGCACGACGCGGGCGTCGAGGCCGAAGACGATCTTGACCGTCTCCTCGGTCAGCACCTCCTCGGCGGTGCCCTGCGCGTGGATCTGACCGTGGTGCACGGCCACGAGGTGGTCCGCGTAGCGCGCGGCGAGGTTGAGGTCGTGCAGCACCATCGCCACCGTCGTGCCGCGGTCGCGGTTCAGGTCGGTCAGCAGGTCCAGCACCTCGACCTGGTGGCACACGTCGAGGAACGTCGTGGGCTCGTCGAGCAGCAGCACCTCGGTCTGCTGGGCGAGCGCGAGCGCGATCCAGACGCGCTGACGCTGGCCACCGGAGAGCTCGTCGACGACCCGGCCGGCGAGATCCAGCACGCCGGTCGCCTCGAGGGCCGACGCGATGATCGCGTCCTCGTTGGCCGTCCACCGGCTGAAGGCGCGACGGTGCGGATGACGACCCTGGGCGACCAGCTCGGCCACCGTGATGCCCTCGGGCGCGATCGGCGTCTGGGGGAGCAGGCCGAGCGTGCGCGCGACCTGCTTCGTCGAGACGGCGTGGATGTCCTTGCCGTCGAGCAGGACCCGACCGGACTCTGGGGACAGCAGGCGGGCCATCCCGCGCAGCATTGTGGACTTGCCGCACGCGTTCGCGCCGACGATCGCGGTGATGACGCCGGTGGGCAGCTCGAGGTCGAGCTCGTCGACGATCGTGCGGTCCCCGTACCCGAGGGTGAGCGACTGGGTGGACAGGGTGGCGGTCACAGGGAACCTCCCGTGCGGTTCGAACGGATCAGCAGGTAGACGAGGAACGGCGCGCCGAGGGCTCCGGTGACGACGCCGACGGGGTAGCGGTTCTCGAAGAGGAACTGCCCCGCGAGGTCCGAGGCCAGCACGATCGCCGCGCCGACGAGGGCCGAGGGCACGACGAGCGCGCCCCGCGGACCGACGAGGCGGGTCGCGATCGGCCCCGCCATGAACGAGACGAACGCGATCGGGCCGGTCGCGGCGGTCGCGAACGCGGCCAGGCCCACGGCCGAGACCACGAGCAGGCGGCGGCTCCGCTCGACGGGCACGCCGAGTCCGGCGGCCGCGTCGTCGCCCAGCCGCAGCAGGCTCAGGTCGCGGCCCAGGGCGGCCACGACGGGCGTGAGCAGCGCGAAGGCGAGCGCGAGCAGGGCCACGTCGTCCCACGAGGCGAGGTTCAGGCTGCCGGTCAGCCAGCGCATGGCCGCGGCGAGGTCCCACTGGTTCGCCCCGACGAGCAGGTACCACGTGACGCTGTTGAGCATCGCCGCGACGCCGATGCCGATCAGGATCAGTCGCGTCCCGACGACGGCGCCCCGGGCCGCGAGGAGGTAGATCGCGAACGCCGTGCCGACGCCGGCGACGACGGCGGCCAGCGACACGACCAGCCCGGAGGCGCCGACGACGAGGATGAGGAACAGCGCCGCGACGTTGGCGCCGTTCGTGATCCCGATGATGTCGGGGCTCGCCAACGGATTGCGCAGCATCGTCTGGAACGTCACGCCGGCCATGCCGAACGCGGCACCGGCCAGGACGGCCAGGACAGCGCGTGGAAGCCGCAGCTCGCCGACCGTGAAGCTGGCGCCGGGGACCTGCTGACCGGCGATGACGCGCACGACGTCGCCGAACGAATAGGGATGCTCGCCGTACATGAGCGCGAACAGGAACAGGCCCGCGAGCAGGACGGTCAGCCCGGCGACGACGAGGGCGACGCGGCGACCCGCGCGGTCGCGGGCGCGCCGCACGAGGGCGACGCCGTCGGCGGTCATGGGGGCCTGGGAGTCGGTGACGGTCATCGGCTCGCTCCCGTCTTCGTGAGCACGACCCAGATGAACACGGGCGCGCCGATCAGGGCGGTGATGATGCCGACCTCGATCTCCTCGGGTCGGGCGATGACCCGCCCGACGACGTCGGCGAGCGTCAGCAGGGCCGCTCCGGCGAACGCCGAGACGGGCAGCAGCCAGCGATGGTCCGCCCCGATCACGATGCGGACGAGGTGCGGGATGACGAGGCCGACGAAGCCGATCGGTCCCGCGAGCGCCGTGGCGGCGCCGGCGAGGATGATGCCGGCGGCCGTGCCGACGAGCCGTACGCGCACGACCGGCACGCCGAGCCCGGCGGCGGCTTCGTCGCCGAGCCCGAGCAGGTTGAGCGACCTCGCGGTCGCGATGCACAGCACCGTCCCGAGGGCGAGGAAGGGCAGGACGGTGAGGGTGTCCGCGTTCTCGGCGCGGCCGACGCCGCCCACGGACCAGAACCGGAAGACGTTCATGACGTCCGTGCGCGGCAGCAGGATCGCGCTCGTCAGCGAGCTCAGCGCGGCCGTCGTGATGGCTCCGGCGAGCGCCAGCTTGAGCGGGGTCGGACCACCGCGGCCGAGGGACCCGACGGTGTAGACGAAGACCGCCGAGAGGGTCGCGCCGGCCAGCGAGAACCAGATGTAGCCCTGCATCGAGTGGATCGCGAAGAACGCGATGCCGATCACGACCATGAGGGACGCGCCGGAGTTGATGCCCAGGATGTAGGGGTCGGCGAGCGGGTTGCGGGTGACGCCCTGCAGCATGACTCCGGCCATCGCGAGCGAGGCCCCGACGAGCAGCGCCAGGATCGTGCGCGGCACGCGGCTGCGCACGGCCGCCGAGGCGACGTCCTCGCCGCCGACCGTGACGGCGTGCCACACGTCGGGCAGGCTCACGACCCGCGAGCCGAACGCGACGGACGCGCACGCGGCCACGAGGGCGGCCGCGATGGCCACCGCCAGCCACCACCGGGGACGCCGCGCGGTCGCGGAGCCCCCGGAGGTGGTCTGTACGACGGTCTGGGTCACTGCACCTTCGCCGCCGCATCGCCGAGCAGCTTCGTGTACTCCGGCAGCATCCACGGGATCGACAGGGCCGACGGCGAGACGGCGCCCGCGAGCGGGGAGTTGTCCTCGAGCAGGGCGACCGAGCCACGCTCGATCGCCGGGATCTTGCCGATCAGGGAGTCGGCCTGGGCCTTCTTGAGGGCCGCGTCGTCGCCGTAGCCGACGAACACGTCGGCGTCGTCGAGGGTGTCGGCCTTCTCGGCGCTCACCTCGATGAAGAACGACTCGGCGCCCTGCGACGCCTTCTCGACCGAAGGCGGCGTCGCGAAGCCGAGATCGTTGAGGAACGCCGCGCGGGTGTCCTGCGACGTGTAGAAGCCGACCTTCGACAGGTCCGAGGGGTCGATCCAGCTCATGACGGCCGTGGTGCCCTTGATCTGCGGGTACTTGGCGGCCTCCTCGGCGATCTGCGCGTCGAGGTCGGCGACCAAGGCCTCGGCCTCGTCGGACTTGCCGAGGGCCTTGCCGGTGATCGTCAGCGCGTCACGCCACGGAGTGGTCCACGCGGTGCCCTTGGGGTACGCGACGGTCGGCGCGATCTTGCTGAGCGTCGTGTACTCCTCCTCGGTGACGCCCGAGACGGGCGCGAGGATCAGGTCGGGCTCGGTGGCCGCGATCGCGTCGAAGTCGATGCCGTCGGTCTCGTCGAACAGGGCCGGGGTCTCGGCGCCGAGCTCGTCGATCTTGTCCTTGACGTACACGGCGATGCCGTCGGAGTCGTCGTCGCCATACGTGATCTTGGGCATGCCGACCGGCACGACACCGAGCGCGAGCGCGTTGTCCTGGTTGGACCATGCGACGGTCGCGACCCGCTCGGGCTGCTTCTCAATCGTCGTCTCGCCCCACTGGTGCTCGATCGTGACCGGGAAGGCGTCTCCCGAGGCGGCCGGGTCCGAGCCGGAGTCGGTGTCGTCGGAGGAGCCACAGGCGGTGAGACCGAACGCGAGGGTCGCGGCGGCGAGGATTCGTGCGAGACGCAACGGAATGCCTTTCGTACGCAGGGGTAGGTAAGCCTAGGCTAACCGCCCGGTGCCGGGACTGTCATCCGGGGGTACGTCACACCGGCGACTTCCGGTGGCGTGGCGCCCGGCCCGCGCACCCCGGATCGCCGCGCCCGCGCCGGTACGGTGGGGTCCATGCCCGGACTGGACTTCGACCCACTCGAGCGCGCCGGCGAGCTGTGGGAGGAGCGGATCGGCGACGCGACCTCGATGCGTCTGGCGACCTCGATCATGCGGGTCCACCAGATCCTCAGCGCGCGGCTCGACGGCACGCTCAAGCCCTTCGGCATCACGTTCGCCCGCTTCGAGGTGCTGCGCCTGCTGTCGTTCAGCACGGCGGGCCATCTGCCGTTGTCGAAGATCGGTGAGCGGCTCATGGTCCATCCGACGTCCGTCACCAACCTCATCGACCGGCTCGTCGCCGACGGTCTCGTCGACCGCAAGGTGGACGAGAGCGACCGCCGCCGCGCCCTGGCCTCCCTCACGCCCGAGGGCGAGGTCGTGCTGGAGCAGGCCACCGCGGCGCTGACCGGCATCGAGTTCGGACTGACGGCCCTGCCGCCGGACCAGCAGCGCTCGATCCACGAGCTGCTCACGGTCCTGCGCCGCGACGACTGGGCCGACTCGACCTCCTGAGACGACGAAGCGCCGGCCCGCCCGAAGGCGGACCGGCGCTCTCGCGCGAGGTGCGTCAGATCTTGCGCGACGCGCCCGTCGCGTAGGTCACGATCGTGCTCGAGCCGGGGTGGACGAGCCGGTACTTGAACTTCTTCTTCTGCTTGAACACGATCTTGCCGTTGCCGGACGCGTTGACCTTGATGTTCTTGAAGTTGCGCCACTTGCCCTTGTAGTGACGCTGGAGCTTGATCTTGCGCAGCGACTTCTTCGAGCCGTTCGCCTCGTAGGTGCGCCAGCCCTTCGCCTTGATCGTCAGCTTCTTGCCGCTCTTGACGAGCGAGCCGTAGCCGTAGTCGATCCCGCGCTTGACCGGGACGACGTTGCTGGCGGCCAGCGGCGTGTCGGTGAAGGCGTAGTCCGCGTCGTAGGCCTCGACGTGGACGTCCCGCAGCTGGACCGTGCCGTAACCGGCGGACCGGGGCCAGGAGACGCTGCTCGACGGGTACTTGTACGACGCGATGTACTGGTCGGCGGCGGCGAGGCGGCCGTTGACGTAGACGTCGCCCTTGACGAACCAGCTGGAGCCGGCCGACGCGGCGACGCTCGCCTGGGTCTGGGCGTACACGTAGGTGCTGCTCGTGATCGTCCCGCCGGACGTGAGGCGGGCGGAGCCCGAGGTCACGACGGCCGGGGTCACGGCGGCCGAGGCGACCGTGCCGGAGGTGGCGGAGCGGCTCAGCGTCGACGACTCGTCCGCGTGGGCGGCGATCGGCGTGGCGAGCGAGATGGTGAGGGCGGCGGCGGCAGCGAGCGCGGCCGAGGACAGGCGTCGGTTCATGATCTCCCCGAGTAGATGTGGCAGCAGTAGAGCACGAGCAGTCTGACACGGCGACTACCGTTTTCCGGCGTGCGTGACCCGGTTTCGGACACCATCCCCCCGTTTCCGGGGGTGGGTCACCCCAGCAGGGCGGCGTCCAGCGTCTCGGCGGGCACGCCGAGCCCCTCGACGAGGGTCAGCGCGTGCGGGCGCAACCGGTCCAGGAGGGCGTTGATCTCGCGCGAGACGGCCTTGGCGCGGTCGTCGGAGAGGCGGTTGTGCTCCATGAACCACGCCTTGTCCCGCTCGATCACGGTGAGCGCGTACAGCGAGCACACGTCGCGCAGCAGGTCGGCGGCCTGCTCGTCCTCGCAGCGGGCGATGCCGGCCGTGAACGCCTCGAGCACGACGCGGTCGATGTGCGCCTGACCGATCTTGAGGACGTGGTCCTGCGCCGCGTTGAAGACCGCGAACGCCTTCGCCCGGTCCTTCCCGGCCCGGCGCAGCCGGCGGGCGGCGGTCTCGATGACGTGCTGCTCGCGGTCCTCGAAGAGGTTGAGCTGGGTGCCGCGGTGCAGCAGGTCGTGCTCGTCGGCGTCGCCGGAGCGCGCGTCGATGAGGCGCTGGATCAGCTGGGCGGCGGCGGTGCGCTCCTTGACCGTGTCCGCGACCGTGCCCGCGGCGAACCGCACCATGGCCACGGGGTCGAGACCCTGCACGTCCTTCGCGTACGACGTCAGCAGCTCCTTCGCGACGAGCTGCAGCAGGACGACGTTGTCGCCCTCGAACGTCGTGAACACGTCGCTGTCGGCCTTGAGCGTCGTGAGCCGGTTCTCCGCGAGGTAGCCGGCACCGCCGCACGCCTCGCGGCACTCCTGGATCGACCGCGTCGCGAACGCCGTCTGGATCGCCTTGAGGCCGGCGGCGCGGCCCTCCAGCTCCCGCTGGGCGTGCGGCTCGGGCTCGGACTCGGTCTGCAGGCGGTCCATGCGGGCGACGAGCTGGTTCTGGGCGAACCGATATGCGTACGCCTCGGCGAGCAGGGGGAGCAGCCGGCGCTGGTGCACGCGGTAGTCCAGGAGCACCGTCTCCTCGCCCGGCGCGCCCTCGAACTGACGTCGCTCGAGCGCGTATCTCGTGGCGATGCTGAGCGCGACCTCGGCCGCGGCGCGGGCCGACCCGCCGACGCTGACCCGGCCGCGGATCAACGTGCCGAGCATCGTGAAGAACCGGGCGTTGCCGCTCTCGATGGGCGAGGTGTAGGTGCCGTCCTCGGCGACGTTGCCGTACCGGTTCAGCAGGTTCGCGCGCGGGATCCGGACCTCGTCGAACATGATCCGGCCGTTGTCGACACCGCCGAGGCCGCCCTTGTACCCGCAGTCGCTCGTGGTGACGCCCGGCAGGTCGGCCCCGTCCTCGTCGCGGATCGGGACGACGAAGCAGTGCACGCCGTGGTCCTCGCCGAGCGTGACCAGGCGCGCGAACACGGCGGCGACGCGGGCGTGCTGCGCGGCGCCCCCGATGTAGTCCTTGCGGGACGACGGCGTGGGGGAGTGGACGACGAACTCGAGCGTGGCCGGGTCGTACGTGGCCGTGGTCTCGAGGCTCTGGACGTCGCTGCCGTGGCCCGTCTCGGTCATCGCGAAGCAGCCGAGCAGGTCCAGGGAGATGAGCGGAGGAATGTAGGCCTCGTGGTGTCGCTGCGTGCCGAGGTTCTCGATCGCACCGCCGAAGAGCCCCCACTGGACTCCGGCCTTCACCATGAGCGAGAGGTCGAACTGGGCCAGCATCTCGATCCCCGTGACGGCCATGCCGGGATCGCCCGTGCCGCCGTTCTCGGTGCGGAAGCCGGCGGCCGGGATGCCGGTCGGCACGAGCCCGCGCATCTGCCCGAGCACCCGGTCGCGCGCCTCGTCGAGGGACAGCGAGTGGTCGTACGCCAGGTCCATCGTGGCGAGCTCGGCCCGGCTCTGCTCCCGCACGTGCCGCCACTTGCCGTCGATCGCCCGCCGCACTTCGTCACCGAGAGTCATGGCGGCCACGCTACTGGCGCGGGCCCGCCACAGGGGGACGGATCTTGATGCGTTGCGGTGGCCCTGGTCACCGCAATGCCGAAGGATCCGTCCTCGCCGCGTGGCCGCGGGTCGGTCGTTGTTACAGTTCACGTGCTCACAACTCAACAAATTCCCGCAGTGTCAGGGGAAGCCGGTGCGAATCCGGCGCTGACCCGCAACCGTGATCCCCTTCGGGGGCAGCCGGAAGACCTGCCTGACGGGACCGACCACGCGCTGTCGAGGAACACAGCGGGACGGACTCCGGCCCACCGGCGTTCCACCTCCCGCCTTTGCAGCGGGAAGGACCCCCCATGAAGTTGCGCACCCGTGCGCTGACCGCCACCACTCTCGGTGCGGTCGCCCTCTCGACGGCCGTCGCCGTCAGCCCCGCCGCCACGGCGGCGCCCAACACCTACAGCTACTCGGCCGCCCGGTGGCTCGAGGACCAGCTGGTCGACGACGTCATCGTCTACCCGGACTGGTCGACCGGCCTGCCGGCCCCCGACTACGGCACGAGCCTCGACGTGGTCTTCACGCTGGCGGATCTCGGCACGAAGGAGCCGCTGCAGGGGCGCATGGTCGACGCCGTCGTCGCCCACGGCGACGACTTCCTGACGACGCCGGGACGCAAGGCGAAGCTCGCCCTCGCCGTGGACCTCACGGGCGGCGACCCGCACGCGGTGGACGGCCGCGACCTGATCGGCGACGTCGAGACCGCGACCGACGCCACGAGCGGGATCACCACGGGGGCCGAGGGCGGCCTCAACCACGTCTACGTCACGCGCGCCCTCGTCGATGCCGACAGCGCCAAGGCGAACGCCTCCATCACGTCGCTGCTGGGACAGCAGTGCGCCGACGGCTCGTTCCGGGACTACACGGGAAGCTGCCCGGCGATCATCGACGTCGACACGACCGCCGCCGCGCTGCGGGCCCTCGTCGAGGCGGACGAGGCCGGTCACGCGAACCTGCAGGACGACGTCGACGCCGCCACCGGGGCACTGCTCGCGGCGCAGCAGGCGGACGGCTCGTTCGGCTCCGAGTGGGGCTCGAACTCCAACTCCACCGGGCTCGCGGCGAGCGCGCTGGCGCTCGTCGGCCAGCAGGGCGCAGCAGGTTCGGCCGCTGCCTGGCTGCTCGCGCACCAGGTCACCGAGTCGGTCGCGGACGGGTCCGCCCACCTCGCGACCCAGGCCGGTGCGATCGCGTACGACGACTACGGCCTGTCCTCCGCGAAGTCCTCGGGGATCGGCTCGACCGACCTCGGCTCGTGGATCCTCGCGACGAGCCAGGCGGCCGCGGGCCTGCAGGCGCTGTTGCCGGCCGGCTCGGTGACCGTGAAGCAGCCCGCGACCTTCACGACCGCGGGCGGCACCGTCAGGGCGACCGCGACCGGACTCGCCGCGGGTGAGAAGTACACGGCGCGGATCTCCGGCGGGACGAGTGTGAGCGGCACGGTCCCGGCGGGCGGAACCGTCTCCGTCGCGCTGAAGGCGCCCGCGGGAACGGCCACCCGGACCGTCACCGTGACCGGCTCGCGGAGCAACCGCGCCGGCTCGACCACGGCGACCGTCCTGGCCGCGAAGTCCGTCGGGGTCAAGCTCGCCGCCGCCAAGGTCAAGCGCACCAAGGTCCAGACGGTCAAGGTCTCCGGCCTCGCCGCGAGGGAGCCCGTGCGTATCTTCGTGCGCGGCTCGCTCGTGAAGTCGGGCGTGGCCTCGCCCGGCGGCACCTACACGTACCGCTTCAAGGTCGGCACGAAGCTCGGCAAGGCCAAGGTCGTCGTGAAGGGCGCCTTCGCCAACCGCACCGGCACGAAGACCTTCACGGTGGTGAAGTGACCCTTCGCATGAGTCGCCTGCTGGCGGCGGCCCTCCTCGGGGTCGCCGCCGGCGGCGTGGGCATCGCGGCCCCGGCGGAGGCGGCCGCGTGCTCCGGGGGCACCGGGGTGACGGTCGTCGTCAACGCGTCGGTCGGCTGTGACGCCGATGGCGGCGGTGTCGCCGCGAACAACTTCGTCGACGCCGGGCACGCGCTGACCTATGCCGCGCTCGCGAGCGGGTTCGTGTGTCGGATCGACGGCTCACCGGCCTCGGATCCGTGCACGGAGACGCCACCGGCCGACGCCTACTGGGGCCTGTTCTGGTCGGACGGCACCTCCGGCCGCTGGTCGTACTCGAGCCGAGGCGTGACCTCGCTCAAGGTGCCCAAGGGCGGCTGGGTCGCCTTCGTGTTCCAGACCTCCAGTTCGCGGACGTGGCCCACGATGACGCCGCGCACCGCGACGCCCACGTCGGCGGCACCGACCGGCGGCTCGGGCGGCTCCGGCGGCTCCGGCACCTCCGGCGGCAGCGCGAAGGGCTCGTCCGGCACCACGAAGGGGAAGCCCGCCGCCGCGGGCACCACCGCGACCACCGCTCCGACCTCCGGCGCCACCACGGTGCCGAGCACCACGCCCACGACCCCGACCACGGCCACCCCGTCGACCGGGGCGCCGACCGCGACCGGCTCCGAGGCGGCGAGCGCCGCGGACGGCGCCGCGCAGACGGCCGACGCGACCCCCGCCTCGGCCGAGGAGTCGACCTCGAACGTGGGGATCGTGCTCGTGGCAGGCTTGGTGCTGGCCGTCCTGGCGGCCGCGGGAGGCGTCGTCTGGCGGCGCCGGCGAGGAGCCTGAACCTTCCATGCAGCAGATGCGTAGCGACGTCCACCCGAATCGGGGCCAGCCCTCCGGTTCGGGGTGGATTCCGCTACACATCTCGGGCAGGGAGGCCCGCGAGCTGCATCCCGGAGCGTGGTGGCTCTGGGGACTCGGGTTGGCTGCGGGGGCCTCGTTCACGCTCAACCCCGTCCTGCTCGTCCTGACGATCGCGATCGCAGCGCTCGTGGTCGCGGCCTGTCGCGGGGACGCGCCCTGGGCCCTGTCGTTCCGCTACTACCTGTACTTCGGCGCGCTCGTCGTCGTGACCCGCGTCGTCTTCCGGATCCTGCTCGGCGGCGGCGCCGTCCCCGGTGACGCGATCCTGTTCCCGCTGCCGGAGATCCCGCTGCCCGAGGTCGCGCGCGGCGTCCAGCTGCTCGGCGACGTCACGGTCAACGAGGTCCTGCTGGGGCTGTACGACGGGCTGAGACTCGCCACCCTCATCATCTGCATCGGTGCGGTGAACTCGCTCGCGAACCCGAAGCGCCTGCTCGCCTCCGTGCCGCCCGCCCTGTACGAGGTCGGCGCGGCGCTCGTCGTCGCCGTGTCGGTGTTCCCCCAACTCGCCGAGAGCGTCCGCCGTGTCAACCGCGCCCGCAAGCTGCGCGGCGACGCGAGCCGGGGCACCGGCGCGATGCACCGCATCGTGATCCCCGTCCTCGAGGACGCGCTCGACCGGTCGATGACCCTCGCGGCCGGGATGGACGCCCGGGGCTACGGCCGCACCGGATCGGCCCTGCCGCGCGAGCGGTTCACGACGGGTGCGCTCATGCTGCTCGGCCTGTTCGGGCTGAGCGTCGGCTCGTACGGCTACCTCGACGGCACGGCGCCCGGGGTGCTCTCGTGGCCCATGCTGGTCGCCGGGCTCGTGTTCGCGGCGCTGGCGCTGCGCTCGGCCGGACGCCGGGTCCACCGCACCCGCTACCGGCCCACGCCCTGGCGGGTGGCCGAGTACGTCGTCGCCGGCTCGGGCATCGCCGTGGCGGTCGGCCTCAAGGTGCTGTCGGGCGAGCAGCCGCTCGTGCTCTATCCCGTGGTCCCGGGCTGGCCCGAGGTCAGCATCGCGACCCTCGTGGTCGTGGCGATCGGCATCGTGCCGGTGTTCGCCGCGCCCGCGCCGCCGTCGGCCCACGAGCCCGCGGGAGGTGCGCCGTGATCCGGCTCGAGGACGTGACGTTCTGGTACGACGGCGCCGAGCAGCCCACGCTCTCGCACGTCGACCTCGAGTGCGACGAGGGCGAGCTCGTGCTCGTCGCCGGACGCACCGGCTCGGGCAAGTCCACCCTGCTGGGGATGCTCAACGGCCTCGTCCCGCACTTCACGGGCGGCACGCTCGCGGGTGACGTGGTCCTCGACGGCGCCTCGATCCTGGGTCGACCGCCTCGCGACCTCGCCCACCTCGTCGGCTACGTCGCGCAGGACCCGCTGTCGGGCTTCGTCACCGACACGGTGGAGGAGGAGCTCGCGTACGGCATGGAGCAGCTGGGCCTCGACCCGCAGACGATGCGCCGGCGCGTCGAGGAGACCCTCGACCTGCTCGGCATCGCCGACCTGCGCCGCCGGTCCGTGCGCTCGCTCTCGGGCGGTCAGCAGCAGCGGGTCGCGATCGGCGCCGTGCTCACGATGCACCCGCGCGTGCTCGTGCTCGACGAGCCGACCTCGGCGCTGGACCCCACGGCGGCCGAGGACGTGCTCGCCACGATCGCCCGACTCGTCGACGACCTCGCGCTCACCGTCGTGCTGGCCGAGCACCGCATGGAGCGCGTCGTCCCGTTCACCGACCAGCTCGTCGTGGTCGAGGGCGGTCGGGTGCGCAGTGGCGCCCCCGCGGCACTGCTCGTCGACGCTCCCGTGGCGCCGCCCCTCGTGCAACTGGGTCGGCTCGCCGGCTGGTCGCCGCTGCCGCTCTCGGTGCGCGAGGCGCGGCGCCGGGCCAAGGAGCTGACTCCGCGCCTGGCCGCGCCGCCCGAGCGGGGGCGGACGCGACCGCCCGCCGCCCTGCGGGCCGAAGGCGTCACGGTCCGCTACGGATCCTTCACGGCGGTCGCCGGCGTCGATCTCGTCGTGGGGGCCGGCGAGGTCGTGGCCCTCATGGGGCGCAACGGCTCGGGCAAGTCGTCGCTGCTGTGGGCCGTGCAGGGCACGGGCGACCGCACGTCGGGGGTCGTCGACGTCGACGGAGTCGATCCGGGCGACGTGCGCCCGGCCGAGGCGCGCATGCTCGTGGGCCTCGTGCCGCAGACCGCGGCCGACCTGCTCTACCTCGAGACGGTCGCCCGCGAGTGCGCGGCCGCCGACGACCAGGCCGGCGCCGACCGCGGCACGTGCCGCGGACTGCTCGACCGCCTCGCACCGGGCATCCCCGACGACCGGCACCCGCGCGACCTGTCCGAGGGGCAGCGGCTCGCGCTCGTGCTGGCCGTCGTGCTCACGGCCCAGCCGCTCGTCGTCGCACTCGACGAGCCGACCCGAGGCCTGGACTACCCGGGCAAGGCGGCACTCGCGCAGATCCTGCGCGACCTCGCCGCCGACGGTCGCGGGATCGTCGTGTCGAGTCACGACGTCGAGTTCGTCGCCGGCATCGCCGACACGGTCGTCGTGATGGCCGAGGGCGAGGTCGTCTCGTCGGGCCCGGCCGCGACGGTCCTGGCCGAGTCGCCCGCCTTCGCGCCGCAGGTAGCCAAGGTGCTTGGCGCGCAGTGGCTCACGGTCGACGAGGTCGCCGCCGCCCTGCCGCGCGAGGTCGTCCGGTGAGCGCGGTCGGACCCTCGGTCGCCGTCCCGCTGACCCGGCGATCGGTGCTCGTCCTCGCGGGGGCCTCCGTCGCCGGCCTCGTGATGTTCCTGTGGCCGCTCATCCTCACCCCGGCGGGCGACCAGACGCGCGTCGACCAGCCCTTCATCTTCATGGCGCTCATGCCCGTCATCGTGCTGGTCGTCGTCGCCGAGCTCTCCGAGGGCGGACTCGACTCGAAGGCGCTGGCGATGCTGGGCGTCCTCAGCGCGATCAACGCCGCCGTCCGGCCGCTCGGGGCGGGCGTCGCGGGCATCGAGCTGGTCTTCTTCCTGCTGATCCTCGGCGGGCGTGTGTTCGGTGCCGGCTTCGGCTTCGTCCTGGGCTGCACGAGCCTGTTCGCCTCGGCCCTCCTGACGTCGGGTGTCGGCCCGTGGCTGCCGTTCCAGATGCTGTGCTGCGCGTGGATCGGCATGGGCGCCGGCCTGCTGCCGCGTCGCGTCACGGGCCGGGCCGAGATCGCGATGCTCGTCGTCTACGGCGTCGCCGTCTCGTACGCGTACGGGCTGCTGATGAACCTGTCGTCGTGGCCGTTCACGCTCGGCATCGCCGTCCCCGGCGCCGCCGACTCGCTCGCGATGGTGCCGGGCGATGCCGTCCTGGACAACTTGCACCGGTTCTTCGTCTTCACCCTGCTCACGTCCACGTGGGGCTGGGACACCGGCCGCGCGATCACGAACGCCATCCTCATCGTCGTGCTCGGCCCGGCCGTCCTGGCCACCCTGCGTCGCGCCGCCCGGCGTGCCCGCTACCTCCCGAAGGAGTCCGCATGAACAGCCTGATCGCCCGCCTCGTCGGCGCGACCCTCCTCGCGGCCGGCGTCATCGCCGTGCCGGCGGCGGCCACCGCGCACGAGACCTGCGAGACGGCGCAGGACGTGCCGATCGTGGTCGAGTTCGGCAGCCTCGAGGGTGACGACGAGGTGCTGTGCGCGACGCACGCCGCGGACACCACGGCGCTCGAGGCGATGCACGAGGCGGGCCTGGAGACGGACATGACCTCCGCCGCGATGCCGATGGTGTGCCGCATCGACGGTCAGCCGACGGCGGAGCAGGAGACGTGCGGGGACCCGATGAGCGGCGCCGGCTACTGGGCCTTCCTCGTCGCCAAGGAGGGCCAGGACTGGGGCTATGCGTCCACCGGCCTGGGCGAGTACCAGCTCGAGGACGGTGACTTCGTCGCCCTCGTCTACCACCTGCTCGCCGACGGCGAGGACGTCCCGGTCGCGCACGACGCGAACGCCGAGACGCGTGCCGCCGCGGTCGTCCCCGCCGCCGAGGAGACGTCCCACGCCGACCACGAGGACGCGGAGGACTCCGAGGACTCTGGACTGCCGATCGGCCTCATCGTCGCCGTCCTGGCCGCCGCCGCGGTCGCCGGCGCCGCGTTCGTCGTCGCCCGCCGCCGCACCTGAGCGGCGCTAGGCTTCGACCGTGAGGACCCTCATCACCGGTGGTGTCCGTTCGGGCAAGTCGTTCCAGGCCGAGTCGCTCGTCGTCGCGTCACCGGACGTCACGTACGTCGCACCGGGACCGGAACCGGACCCCGACTTCGATCCCGACTGGGCCGCGCGGGTCCGGACCCACCGTGAGCGCCGCCCCGCCCACTGGCACACCGTCGAGACGGCCGATCTCGAGCGGGCGATCGCGATGGCGGACGGCACGGTGATCGTCGACTGCCTCGGCACGTGGGTCACGTCATTGATCAGCGAGCTCGACGGATGGGACAAGACGCTCGACGACTGGGAGCCGGAGTTCTGGAGCCGTGTCGAGCTGGCCATCGGGGCCATGTCGGCGCACGTCGCCGATGTCGTCCTGGTGACCAACGAGGTCGGCTGGGGCGTCGTCCCGGAGCACCGCTCCGGCCGGCTCTTCCGCGACCTGCTCGGCCGGGTCAACCAGCGGTTCGCCGACGAGTGCGACCAGGTCCTGCTCGTCGTCGCCGGTCGCGTGCTGAAGCTCTGAGCCTCAGGCGGCGGTGGCCAGGCCGAGCAGCAGGACCGCGAGACACACCTCGACGCAGGCGCCGACGGCGTCGCCGATGATCCCGCCGAGCCGGCGGACGACGTGGCGCACCAGCAGCGCGAGCACGAGCAGTGCCGTGAGCCCGGCGAGGACTCCCGGAACGCCTGTCGAGCCGAGCGTGAGGGACAGCCCGGCGAGTGCCGCCCCGGTCACGAGCCACGCCACGGCGACGGCGGGGATCGGCACGCTGCCCGCGAACGTCGCGCCCATCCCGTCCGCGCGGGCGGCCGGCACGCCGCGGCACAGGCCGACGGTGGCCCCGGCACGCGCGAGGCACCACGCGGCGCCGACAGCCACGGGTCCCCAGGCGGCACCCGAGAGCGCCCCCGCCGCACTGCACTGCAGCAGTACGACAAGCACGAGCGCGGCCGCGCCGGCCGGACCCACGTCGCCCGTTCGGGCGATCGCCAGCGACCGCTCGCGGTCGTAGGAGGCGGCCAGCGCGTCGACCGTGTCCGCGAGGCCGTCGAGGTGGAACGCGCGGGTGCCGAGCACGCCGAGACCGATCGCCAGGGCGCCGGTCGCGAGCGACGGCAGCGCCAGTTCGCGCCCCGCCCACGCGGCGCACGCGACGAGGACTCCGACCGGCACGACGGCGAGCGGCGCGAGGGACACGGCCAGCCCCGCGGTGGGCCGGTCGACCGTGCGCGGCGCCGGGACAGGCACGGCACTGAACGTGCCCACGGAAAGCCGCACCGCGTCGACGACCCGGATCACGGCTTCCGCCGTCCTTCCGCGCTCCGGGGCGACCTCACAGCACCTCGTCGAGCCGCGCGATCTGGGCGAGCAGCAGGGCGGCCGAGCGCACGAGCGGCACGGCCGCGACGGCACCCGAGCCCTCGCCCAGTCGCAGGTCGAGGTCGAGCAGCGGCTTGAGGCCGAGCTTGTCGAGCGCGCGCCACTGAGCCTGCTCGGTCGACCGGTGGCCGGCCGCGAGCCACGGGGCGACGCCCGGGGTCATCCGCTCGGCCACCACGGCGGCGGCGGCGGAGATCAAGCCGTCGAGCAGCACGGGGACGCCCGCCTGCGCGGCCGCGACGATGAATCCGGTCTGCGCGGCGAGGTCGGGGCTGCCGAGGGCCGTGAGCCGGTCGACGGGGTCGACGACACGCGAACCGGCGCGGGCGAGGGCCGTCGCGATCACCGCGGTCTTGGCGTCGAGCGCGTCGTCGTCGATCCCCGTGCCCCGGCCGACGACGTCCTCCGCGGCAAGACCGAGCGACGCCGCGATCAGGGCCGCTGCCGTCGTCGTGTTGCCGATGCCCATGTCGCCGCCGATCAGCAGGTCGGCTCCCGCCGCGATCTCCTCGGCGGCGATCCGGGCGCCGGCGTCGAGGGCCCGGCTGGTCTCCTCGGCGGTCATCGCGTCCTGCAGGTGGATCGGCTCGGAGCCGCGGTTGACCTTGAACGCACTGACCTCGGGACCGAGGTCGGGGAAGTCGGCGTCGACCGAGATGTCGGCCACCCGCAGGTGCACGTCGTGCTGCCGCGCCAGGACGGACACGCCCGCGACACCGGACGAGAAGGCGCGCACCATCGCCGGCGTCACGGCCGCCGGATAGGCCGAGACGCCGTGCCCCGCGACGCCGTGGTCGCCGGCGAACACGACGGCGCGCACGTTGACCGGCGGAGCGGGGAGCACCTCGTCCCGGGTCGATGCCCACCACACCGCCAGGTCGCCGAGCCGGCCGAGGGCACCGGCGGGGATCGCGAGGGCGGACAGTCGTTCGCGGGCCGCGTCACGCGCGGTGGTCGAGGGTGGGGTGATCATGCCGCCATTCTCGCGGCCAGGTCGACGACCCGGGACTCGAGGGTGAGCAGTCGCGCCGTGGCCTCACGGTCGAGGCCGGCGGCGACGACGCGGTCCGTGGCGTCCTCCACCTGCTGGCGGGCCGCGCGCCCGGTGTCGGTCGCGGCGCCGTCGGTCGTGAGCCAGCCGCGGGTCGCGAGCCGCTCGATCGCCGCCTGCCACTCGTCGGTCGTCCAGCCCCGCAGCTCGCGCTGGTTGTCGAACTTCGCCCAGCCGGTCGCCACCGCGAACGCGTTCGCCTCGGCCCCGTCGAGGCCGGCGGCCGTGAGCACCGCCAGGTGGCAGTCGCCCCGGTACTCGCGCAGCGCCGTGACGGACTGCCACAGGTCGACGACGGGGTCGTCGTGTGCCGGCAGCGCCGCATGCGCCGCTCCCAGCGGCTTGCCCGCCCAGTCGACGCCCTCCAGCACGGCGCGCACGGGCCCGGCCAGGGCGGTCGCCTCGGTCGCCGCCGGGGTCAGGACGTCGCGGGCGAGGCCGTACCGGGCCTCGAGCACAGCGTCGCGATCGGCCAACCGCCACGCGTCCGGCAGGGCCCGATGGACCCAGCGTGGGGCGAAGCCGTGGAACGTCGCGATGACGAGCTCGGCCGGTGGGGTGCCGAGGGCCGCGGACCGGCTCGCGAAGTACCCCATCCAGTACCCCTTGAGGCCGACGGCGGCGTAGCGTGCCGTCACGTCGGGGACGAAGTAGACGCCCGTGTGCACGGTCTCGACGGCCTTCCAGAGCTCGCGTGAAGTCATGGCCCGAGCGTAGTGAGCCCCGCGATTCCCGCCGAAGCCGTGACGAATCCACGATTTCGGATACCATCGGTATGCGAAAGCTGGAGGAAACCACCGTGTCAGAGCCCAAGGTCACGCGCGCCGAGCGTCAACAGCAGACTCGCGAACGCCTCATCGAGGTCGCGGGCCAGATGTTCATGGACGTCGGCTACTCCGGCACGTCACTGGACAAGGTCGCCGTCGAGGCGGGCTTCTCCAAGGGCGCGGTCTACTCCAACTTCGCCGGCAAGGAGGAGCTCTGCCTCGCGGTGCTCGACGCGATCCACGCGGAGAAGATCCGCCGCGTGCTCGAGGTCTTCTCCGAGGACACGCCGATCGAGTCGCGGCTCAAGATGTTCGTCGAGTGGTCGCGGTCGGGCCTGGGCGATCCGCAGTGGACGACGCTCGAGGTCGAGTTCGCCGCCGTCGCGCGCCAGAACCCGTGGGTCGCGACCGAGCTCGTGAAGCGCCACCGCGAGATCCACCGCCTGATCGCCCAGCTGATCGACTCGACGGTCGACCAGGCCGGACTCGAGACGACCCTGCCGGTCGAGCAGGTCGCCACGGCGATGCTCGCGCTCGGCGTGGGTCTGGGCGGCATGAAGGCGCTCGACCCCAAGATCGAGATGGACGTGTTCGGCGACCTGCTGGCCGCCGTCGTCAGGCCGAAGCGGACCGACGACCAGTGAGCCCCTCGCTCTCAGCCCGCTGAGGATCAGTGCTCGCCGAAGCGCCCGATGCTCGCGGCGATCTCGGCCTCGGCCGCCTCGCGACCGACCCAGCTGGTGTTGTCCTCGACGTACTTGCCCGGCTCGAGGTCCTTGTAGTGCAGGAAGAAGTGCTGGATCTCGTCGCGCGTGAACTGCGGGATGTCGGCCAGGTCCTGGATGTGGTCGAAGCGCGGGTCGTTCGGGACCACGAGGACCTTGTCGTCGCCGCCGGCGTCGTCGGTCATCGTGAACATCGCGACGGCCCGGCACTCGATGAGGCAGCCGGGGAACGTCGGCGAGGGCAGCAGCACGAGCGCGTCGAGCGGGTCGCCGTCCAGTCCGAGGGTGCCCTCGATGTACCCGTAGTCGGTCGGGTAGGCCATCGAGGTGAACAGAAACCGGTCGAGACGCACGCGGTGCGTCTCGTGGTCGACTTCGTACTTGTTGCGGTCTCCCTTGGGGATCTCCACGGTGACGTCGAAAAACACGGTTCCTCCGGACTGTTGCACTTCGGCTCTCTATAGTCTGACGCACGTGACGGCCAGGGCTGCCCGCAGGGGGGACCGAGTGCATGCGGCGTGGGTGCTGCCGCTGCTCGTCGTCGTCACCCTCGCCGCCATCGTCCTGCTGTACGTGCGCGGCGACCTGAATCCGGTGCTGTGCGAAGGTGCGTGCGCTGCCGAGTTCGTGACGCCGCCGGAGGGTCTCGTCACGGCGACCCCCGTTCCCGACGACCCCGCCTCGGTCGGCGAGGGCGCGATCGACGCGGCCCAGCTCGCGAAGGCCGTCGCCGGATCGATGGACTCGAGCTCGCTCGGCGGCCATGCGGGGCTCGTGGCACTCGACGCGCGCGACGGCTCGGTCCTCGTCGAGGACGCCTCGGGGGCGTTCGTGCCGGCGTCGACCACAAAGCTCCTGACCGCGTTCGCGGCACTGACCGAGCGGGGTCCCGATGCGAGGTTCACGACGAGCGTCGTGCGGGAGGGCAACCGGGTGGTGCTCGTCGGCGGCGGCGATCCGTACCTGACCGAGCGACCCGTGAAGGGTTCTTCGGTCGAGCGGGCCGACCTCGCCACGCTCGCGGCGACGACGGCGAAGCGGGTCGGTTCCGGTCCCGTGGAGGTCGGCTACGACGACTCGCTGTTCACGGGACCGTCGGTCAGCCCGGGCTGGGAGTCGACGTACGTCAGCGGCGGCGTGGTCGCCCCGGTGAGTGCGCTGTGGATCGATCGCGGCCGCGTCGGTCAGGGTCGCTCGGCCGATCCGTCCGGCGATGCCGCCCGGGCGTTCGCGGCGCTGCTGCGCGCCCGGGGTGTGCAGGTCACGGGCGACCCGAGGCACGTCGTGGCCGCCGCCGGAGCGACGGCCGTCGCGAGCGTCCGCAGCGCTCGGCTCGCCCGCATCGTCGAGGCCTTCCTCGGCTCGTCCGACAACGAGGTCGCCGAGGTGCTGCTGCGCCAGGCGGCGATCGGCGCCGGCCGACCCGCCTCGTTCGACGGCGGCACGAAGACCGTCAAGCAGGACCTGACGGCGGCCGGTGTCGATGCCGCGGGTCTCGTCCTGCAGGACGGCAGCGGCCTCTCGCGCGGGAACCGGATCAGCCCGACGACGCTCGCGCAGACGCTCGTCGAGGCGAGCGGTGCGCCGCCCCTCGGCTCGCTCGTCAGCGGCCTGCCGGTCGGCGGCTTCAGCGGGACGCTCCAGGACCGCTACGCGATGCTCGGCGACGCACGGGGTCTGGTCCGCGCGAAGACCGGCACGCTCACCGGCGTCCACACCCTCGCGGGCATCGGCACCCTCGCGGGCGGTCGGCCCGTCGCGTTCGCCGTGATGGCCGACGACACGGAGTCGGTGAACCCGTTCGTGACCCAGGCCGCGCTCGACCGCGTCGCCGCCGACCTCGTCGGTTGCGCCTGCGGCTGAAGGGCCGGTCCGGCGCTGGCCCCTCCCGTAGGTTGGACGCCATGATCGACTGGAACGTCGCCCGCGGCACGGTCCGACGGCTCGTGCGTCCCGGGCCCGACCTGACGGACGCGGAGGTCTCCGAGGTCGTCGCCGAGCTGCGCGAGGCCTCGCGCGACGCCGAGGCGCCGGTGCGCGAGTTCACGGGGCTCGTGCCCGCGCACCCGACTCCGGTCCTCGTTGTCGACCGACCGCGGTGGGCGGACGCGAACCTCGCCTCGTTCCAGATGATCCTGCGGCCACTCGACGCGAAGCTGGAGGCCGCGGGGAAGATGCCGACCGGTCTGCCGCTCGCCGTGGGCAGCCGGGTCAGCGGTGCCGAGCTCGGTGCCGTCGTGTCGTTCCTCGCCGGCAAGGTGCTGGGCCAGTTCGACCCGTTCGCCGAGGGCGACTCCGGTCCCGGCCGACTGCTGCTCGTCGCGCCCAACATCGTCCAGGTCGAGCGCGACCTCGAGGTCGACCCGTCCGACTTCCGCCGCTGGGTGTGCCTGCACGAGGAGACCCATCGCGCCCAGTTCACGGCCGTGCCGTGGATGCGCGACCACCTGCTCGGCCAGGTCGGTGCGCTCATGGACGCCACCGACATCGGCGGGAACGCCGTCGGCGAGGCCCTGGCGGAGGCGTTGCCCGAGCTCGTGCGGATCGTGCGTGGCGAGTCCGAGAAGTCGCTGTCGGACCTGTTCCAGAACGAGCGCCAGCGCGAGGTCGTCGACGGACTCACCGGCATGATGTCGCTGCTCGAGGGCCATGCCGACGTCGTGATGGACGACGTCGGTCCCGAGATCGTCCCGTCCGTCGCGCAGATCCGTCGCAAGTTCACGGCCCGCCGCGGCTCGGGCTCGGCACTGTCGAAGGTGCTCCGCCGGTTGCTCGGGTTCGAGGCGAAGATGCGCCAGTACAGCCAGGGCGCCGCGTTCGTGCGTCAGGTCACCGACCAGGTCGGCAAGGACGGCTTCGACGCGGTCTGGGCGCAGGCCGAGAACCTGCCCTCCAAGGCCGAGATCACCGACCCCAAGTCGTGGGTCGCCCGCGTCCACGGGTGACGCCATGGAGCCCGGGAGGCCGCGCATGAGCCGTCTCGACCCGCTCGTCGCCCGCGCGCGCCACCTCGTGCGACCGCACCTCGGGGACGGTGCCGTCGTGGCGGTGTCGGGCGGGGCCGACTCGCTCGCCCTCGCGGCGTGCGTCGCCTTCTTCGTCCGTCGCGGTGACGCCCGCGCCCGCGCGGTCGTGATCGACCACGGCCTGCAGGACGGCTCGCACGACGTGGCCGCCCGGGCCGCCGCGCAGTGCGAGGAGCTGGGGCTGCCCGCCCGGGTCCACCCCGTCGAGGTCGTCGACGTCGGCACGGGCCCCGAGGACGCCGCGCGGGTCGCGCGGTACCGAGCGCTGCACGAGGAGGCCGGACCGGCGCCGATCCTGCTCGCGCACACCCTCGACGACCAGGCCGAGACCGTGCTGCTCGGACTCGGCCGCGGGTCGGGACCGCGGGCGATCCAGGGGATGCGTCCCGCGAACGACCGGTTGCGCCGGCCGTTCCTCACGCTGCGCCGGGCCGAGACCGAACGGATCTGCACCCTGCACGACCTCGACTGGTGGGACGACCCGCACAACGTCGACCCCGGGTTCCGGCGCGTCCGCGTGCGCCACGAGCTGCTGCCCCTGCTCGAGGACGTGCTCGGCGGGGGCGTGGCCGAGGCCCTCGCCCGCACCGCCGACCTCGTCCGCGCGGACGCCGACGCGCTCGACCACGTCGCCGCCGGGGCCGTCCCGCACTCCGGTGAGATCGACGACGTGTGGACGTTCGCCGACCTCGACGCAGCCGTCCGTTCGCGGGTCTGGCGGCGCCTCGCGATCGGCGCGGGCGCGGTCGCCGGTGAGCTCACGTTCGCGCACACGCGCGCCCTCGACGGACTGCTGTCGGCGCCCGGTGGGTCCCGGATCGAGTTGCCCGGCGGTGTCAGCGCGGTCCGAGACGGGGATCGCGTGCGATTCGTGACAACGCCTGTGGCACGCTGACACCGTGGACATCGCGCGCGTCGAGGCCGATCTCGACCTCACCGAGACCCTCTTCACCGAGGAGCAGATCCAGACCCGGCTCGCCGAGCTGGCCCGTCGGATCGAGGTGGACTACGAGGGTCGCGACCTGCTCCTGGTCGGCGTCCTCAAGGGCGCCATCATGGTCATGGCCGACCTCTCGCGGGCGCTCGACCGCCACGTCGAGATCGACTGGATGGCGATCTCGTCGTACGCCGGCACGAAGTCGTCGGGCGTCGTGCGGATCCTCAAGGACCTCGACACCGACCTCGCCGGCCGCCACGTGCTCGTCGTCGAGGACATCATCGACACCGGCCTGACGCTCTCGTGGCTCATCGCGAACCTGCGGTCCCGCGGACCGGCCTCCGTCGAGATCGCGACGCTGCTGCGCAAGCCCGAGGCGCTCGAGATGCCCGTCGACGTCAAGTACGTCGGATTCGACATCCCCAACGCCTTCGTCGTCGGCTACGGTCTGGACTTCAGTGAGAAGTACCGGAACTTGCGCAGCATCGGCACACTGGCAACACACATGTACTCCTGAACAACGGGACGGGAACCCCACCTGAATGAGCGTCGAGACCGCATGAACCTCAAGAACCTGTTCAAGGGACCGTGGCTGTGGATCATCCTGATCGCCGCGGTGGTCATCGGCGTGCTGTCGTTCTCCGGCTCGGCCGACGGGTACAAAGAGGTCAAGACCGCCACGATGGTCGGCTACTTCGACGACGCGAAGATCAAGGAGGTCACCTTCGTCGAGGGTGACCAGGAGATCCGCGCGACGCTCAAGGGCGATGACGAGAAGAAGGTCAAGGCCACGTGGCTCGGTGACCAGAGCAACACCCTCGTCACGCAGGCTCAGGACCTCTTCGACGCCAAGAAGATGGACTCGTACAACGTCAAGGTGCCGCCGGCGAACACGCTGTGGTCGGTGCTGCTGAGCTTCCTGCCGTTCCTGATCTTCATCGGCATCTTCCTGTGGCTCATGAACTCGATGCAGGGCGGCGGCGGCCGGGTCATGCAGTTCGCCAAGTCCAAGGCGAAGCTCATGAACAAGGACACGCCGCAGACCACGTTCGCCGACGTCGCCGGCTGCGACGAGGCGATCGAGGAGCTCGGCGAGATCAAGGAGTTCCTGCAGGAGCCCGCCAAGTTCCAGGCCGTCGGCGCCAAGATCCCCAAGGGCGTGCTGCTGTACGGGCCGCCCGGCACCGGCAAGACGCTGCTCGCCCGCGCCGTCGCCGGCGAGGCCGGCGTGCCGTTCTACTCGATCTCCGGCTCGGACTTCGTCGAGATGTTCGTGGGCGTCGGCGCGAGCCGCGTCCGCGACCTGTTCGAGCAAGCCAAGGAGAACGCCCCGGCGATCGTCTTCATCGACGAGATCGACGCCGTCGGCCGGCACCGCGGCACCGGCATGGGCGGCGGTCACGACGAGCGCGAGCAGACCCTCAACCAGCTGCTCGTCGAGATGGACGGCTTCGACGTGCGCGGCGGCGTCATCCTGATCGCGGCCACCAACCGGCCGGACGTGCTCGACCCGGCGCTGCTGCGTCCCGGTCGCTTCGACCGCCAGATCGCCGTCGAGGCGCCCGACCTGGCCGGTCGCACCCAGATCCTCAAGGTGCACGCGCGCGGCAAGCCGATCGCCCCGGGCGTCGACCTCGAGGCCGTCGCGCGGCGCACCCCGGGCTTCAGCGGCGCCGACCTGGCCAACGTGCTCAACGAGGCCGCGCTGCTCACCGCCCGCAGCAGTGCCACGACGATCGACGACGCGGCACTCGATGAGGCGATCGACCGCGTCATCTCGGGCCCGCAGAAGCGCACGCGCCTCATGAACGAGCACGAGCGGCTCGTCACGGCCTACCACGAGGGCGGCCACGCGCTCGTCGCCGCGGCGCTGCCGCAGAGCGATCCCGTGCACAAGATCACGATCCTGCCGCGCGGTCGCGCGCTCGGCTACACGATGGTGCTGCCCGACGAGGACAAGTACAGCCAGACCCGGGCCGAGCTGCTCGACAAGCTGGCCTACATGCTCGGTGGCCGCGCTGCCGAGGAGCTCGTCTTCCACAACCCGACCACGGGTGCGGGCAACGACATCGAGAAGGCCACGAGCCTGGCCCGCGCGATGGTCACGCAGTACGGCATGAGCGAGCGGATCGGCGCCGTGCGGTTCGGCGAGGACAACAGCCAGCCGTTCCTCGGCCGCGACTTCGGGCACACGCGCAACTACTCCGAGGAGGTTGCCGCGACGATCGACGAGGAGATCTCGACGCTCATCGCGAAGGCCCACCAGGAGGCGTTCGACATCCTCGTCGAGAACCGCGACGTGCTCGACTCGCTCGTCGTCGAGCTCATGGAGAAGGAGACGCTCGACAAGGCCCAGGTCGCCCGGATCTTCGAGCCGCTGCGTCGCCGCGACCTGCGTCCGGCGTGGACCGGGTCGGACTCGCGCACGCCGTCCGAGCTGCCGCCCGTCGTGGTGCCGCACCGCAACGGCGCGAGCGCCGGTGCCGGGGCCACCGAGGAGGGCATCGTCGTCGCGCCCGACTCCGGGCCCGATGCGCCGCCCACCGACCAGCCCCAGCCGGGCGAGTCGCCGACCGTCTGAGAGGTCCGCCTTGACCGTCGACCAGCCCCGTGCCGAGGCCGCCGTCCGTGAACTGCTCGCGGCGATCGGCGAGGACCCCACGCGCGACGGTCTGCAGGAGACACCCGCGCGCGTCGCCCGCGCGTACGCCGAGCTGCTCGGCGGCTACGACCAGGACGCTCGCGAGGTCCTCTCGGCCGTGTTCGAGGTCGGCCACCGCGAGCTCGTCCTGGTGAAGGACATCGAGCTGTGGAGCCTGTGCGAGCACCACATGGTGCCGTTCTTCGGCGTCGCGCACATCGGCTACATCCCCAGTGAGCACGGTCATGTGACGGGCCTGTCGAAGCTGGCGCGGCTCGTGGACGTGTTCGCGCGCCGGCTGCAGGTGCAGGAGCGGCTGACGACCCAGATCGCGGAGGCCCTCGTCGAGGTGCTCGAGCCCCAGGGCGTCATCGTCGTCGTCGAGGCCGAACACCTGTGCATGACGATGCGCGGCGTCCAGAAGGCCGGCGCGCGCACGATCACGAGCGCGGTCCGCGGCCAGCTGCTCGACCCGGCGACGCGGGCCGAGGCCATGAACCTCATCGCCGGCTGACCCGATGGTGCCGCTCCGGACGCCCGGCCTGCCGCAGGACCGCTGCGTCGTGATGGGCGTCGTCAACGTCACGCCCGACTCGTTCTCCGACGGCGGGCGCTGGTTCGATCCCGGCCAGGCGGCCGAGCACGGCCTCGAGCTCGTGCGTCACGGCGCCGACCTCGTCGACGTCGGCGGGGAGTCCACGCGCCCCGGCGCGCTGCCGGTCGACCGCGACGAGGAGCTGCGCCGGGTCGTTCCCGTCGTCCGCCGACTCGCCCAGGCCGGCGTCGTCGTCTCGGTAGACACGATGTGGGCACGCACGGCGGAGCAGGCCCTCGAGGCCGGTGCCGCGATCGTCAACGACGTCTCCGGCGGCCGGGCCGACCCTGCGATGGTGCCGCTCGTGGCGCGTGCCGACGTCCCGTTCGTCGTGATGCACTGGCGCGCGCACTCGGCACGGATGCAGCAGCACACCGAGTACGACGACGTCGTCGAGGACGTCCTCGACGAGCTGACCGCGCAGCGCGACGCCGTGCTCGCGGCGGGCCTCGATCCGGCTCGGGTCGTGCTGGATCCGGGCCTGGGCTTCAGCAAGACCGGGGACCAGAACTGGACCCTGCTCGCGCATCTCGACCGCTTCGTCGGTCTCGGCCACCCGCTGCTGGTCGCGGCCAGTCGCAAGGGCTTCCTGGGGTCCCTGCTGGCCGACGGCGTGGGACCGCGGCCGGTCGACGACCGCGAGGCGGCGACCGCGGCCCTCACGACGCTCGCAGCGACCGCGGGGGCCTGGGGCGTGCGCGTGCACCACCCCGCACCCAGCGCCGATGCGATCCGGGTCGTCTCTCGACTGCGACGGGAGGTCGTCGATGGCTGACGTGCTGGCGGTCCACCGGGCCTTCTACGACGCAGTCGAGAGCGGCGACGCCGACCTCATGGCGTCGCTGTGGGTCGACGACGTGGCCACCGCGTGCGTCCACCCCGGCGCGAAGCCGCTGTACGGCACGGGACCGATCCTGCGCTCGTGGACGGTGCTCATGGCCGGTGTCGGCTACATCCAGTTCTTCCTGACCGACGTCGAGGTCACGCTGCTGCCGGCGAACGATCCGCAGACCGCGATCGTCGTGTGCACCGAGAACATCCTGTCCGACGCCGGCTCGGTCGAGTCCTTCAGCGGCGGCACGGCCGTCTGCACGAGCATCCTGGTCAAGCACGGCGGCAGTTGGCGATTCTGGGCGCGACACGCGTCCCCGATCATGGAGGCGCAGGACTGATGAGCGTGCACGACGGCGACCGGATCGAGCTCAAGGGCCTGTCCGCGATCGGGTACCACGGCGTCTTCGAGCACGAGCGCCGCGAGGGCCAGACCTTCGTCGTCGACATCGTGCTCTCGGTCGACCTCGAACCGGCCGCGGCAAGCGACGACCTGACCCGTACCGTTCACTACGGCGAACTGGCCGAACAGGTCCACGCCGTCATCACGGGGGACCCCGTCGATCTCATCGAGACCTTGGCCCTCCGTATAGTGAACGTGTGTCTGGGTCATGAGCCCGTCCGCTGGGTCAGCGTGACGGTGCACAAGCCCGAGGCGCCAATCGAAGTGGCGTTTTCGGACGTCGCCGTGACGATGGAGCGGAGGAAGCAGTGACCGAATCACCCACGCCCTACGAGCTCGACGCGGACACGATGACCGGGGGGATGCGACCGATTCGACAGGCAGTGCTGTCGATCGGGTCGAACCTCGGCGATCGTGCCGGCCGACTGCAGGGAGCCGTGTCGGCCCTCGAGGACACCCCCGAGGTCACGGTGGTTGCTGTCTCATCGGTCTACGAGACCGAGCCGCTGGAGACGCCCGCGGGTTCCGACCAGTTCCTGAACGCCGTGATCCTCATCGACACGACGCTCACGGTGCACACGCTGCTCGACCGGGCGATGGCGATCGAGGACGCGTTCGAGCGCGAGCGCAGCGTCCCGGGCGCGCCCCGGACCCTCGACGTCGACGTGATCGTCGTGGGCGACCGGATCGCCGATGACGACACGCTGACCCTGCCCCATCCGCGCGCCCACGAGCGCGGCTTCGTGCTGGTCCCGTGGCTCGAGATCGATCCCGAGGGCGAGATCCCCGGGCACGGTTTTGTCGCGGACCTGATCTCCGGCGTGGACACGTCCGGAGTCGTCAAGCGCGAGGACATCGAGATCATCCTGTGACCCACTGATGAGGCGCGCCCGCCGCACATCACCGTTCTTCGTCGCGGTCATCGTGGCGACGGGACTCGTGGTCGGTCGACTCCTGCCGCCGCTCACGGTGCGGCTCGACGGGGTCTCGCCGCCGGTCCCCGGCTGGGGTGCGGCGGTCGTGCTGTTCTCCGGGGCCCTCGCCGTCGGCGCGCTCGCGTGGGGCACGTGGCGCAGCCTCCACCGCGACAAGCGCATCATCGCCACGGACCACGCGATCCGGCTGCTGGCCCTCGCGAAGGCCTCGATCACGGTCGGCGGCGTCTTCGCGGGCGGCTACGCGGGTTACGCGCTGGCGTACCTCGGCTCGACCACCGACCTGGGCCACGACCGCTTCTGGCGCTCGCTCGCCGCGTCCGGAGCAGCCGTCGCGCTGCTGGCGGCCGGCCTCCTGCTCGAGTGGGCGTGCAAACTGCCGTCCGACGGCGAGGACGAGAAGAAGACCTCCGCCGACACCGGCCCCTCCCCGGCCTGACCCTCGTGAGCGGTGAGTGGCGTACCTGTGGCGTTGCTCAGCGGTTCGTAGGTCACCGCTCGTGCGGGTGGGCGGTGAGTGGCGTACCTGTGGCGTTGCTCAGCGGTTCGTAGGTCACCGCTCGTGCGGGTGGGCGGTGAGTGGCGTACCTGTGGCGTCGCTTAGCGGTTCGTAGGTCACCGCTCGTGCGGGTGGGCGGTGAGTGGCGTACCTGTGGCGGCGTTCAGGGGTTCGTAGGTCACCGCTCGCGCGTGTGGGCGGTGAGTGGCGTACCTGTGGTGGCGTTCGGGGGTTCGTAGGTCACCGCCCGTGCGGGTGGGCGGTGAGTGGCGTACCCGTGGCAGCGATCAGAGGTACGTAAGTCACCGCCCCCACAGCCAGCCCGCCCCGCCCAACGCGGGGCGCGTCAGCGCCGGAACCAGCGACGCGGAGGCAGCTCCTGCTGCCACGTCGCGTTGTGCCACGTCAGCAGCAACCGCTCCCGCCCGCCGCGGGGGAAGGGCCGCGCGCGCACGGTCCACTCCGCGCCGTCGCGGGTCACGGCGTCGGTCAGATCGGTCGGCGCGTCGTCGCCGTCGTGCCAGCCCTGCCATCGGAGGACCACCTCGTCGGGGTCGCCGTCGCCGTCGACGCGCACCCGGGCGACCCGGCCGGAGATCCGTGCCGAGACCTCGCCGAGGTGAACGCGCGAGGCCTTGCGGGCCAGCGACTCGGCGCCGACCTGCGCCCACGCGCCGAGGAACGAGTCGTAGCCGTGGGCGACCGCGCCGGCCCGCGCGGGCGCCCGCATCGCCTCGAGGCGGGGACGGTCGGCCAGCAGGTCGAGCGTCGCCTCGGCCAGCGCGGCCGCATCGCCGGCCGGGACGAGGACGCCGTCGACGCCGGAGTCGATCTGCTCGGCCGGGCCGTACGGGACGTCGAACGCGAGCACGGGACACTCGCGCATCCGGGCCTCGATGACGAACAGGCCGAAGCCCTCGAACCGACTCGTGAGCCAGGCCAGGTCGGCACTCCACAGCTGGTCGGCCGCCTGCGGATCATGGCCGTGGAAGACGACGCGATCGGCGACGCCGCGGGCATCGGCGAGTGCGCGCAGGGCGTCCTCATCGTCGCCGTCGCCGTAGATCTCCAGGGTCGCGGTCGCGTGTCGCGGCGCCAGCAGCGCGAAGGCCTCGATCGCGCGGTCGAGCTGCTTCTGCGGATGCAGGCGCGCGATCACGACGATCCGCCCGGGGACCCGCTCGGGGCGTGGTTCGGGCGGTGCGACGGGCTCGGCGGGGTTGGTCACGACGTGGAACTGGTCGAGGTCGCCGAAGCGCAGCCGCAGGTCGCGCCGCTGACGCTCGGTCAAGGTGTTCAGGGCGTCCAGCCGGTCCACGTGCGCCAGCGAGTCGGCGTAGGACGGCTCGATCGGCGAGTCCCAGCGCCGCCGGCCACGCACGTGCGGGTTGTGCACCTGGTGCATGAGCACGATCCGCGGGTCGTCGAGCAGGCCGAGCTCCTCGGCGACGAAGCGGCTGTCGCTGACCAGGAACACGGGACCGTCGGCGGGCACGACCAGCCGGGTCCACCAGCGCCACAGGTCGCCGAGTCCGTCGCCGGCCAGCACCGTCCTGCCGTCCCGGTCGAGCACGCGGGTCGGACCGCTCATCTCGTCGGCGGGCGTGATCGCGTAGGTCGAACCGTCGCGGCGCAGGTACTCCCAGGCGACCTCGGTGCCGTCCTCGTCGAGCAGCCGTCGCCGCCACGCGTACCCGGCGTCGACGTCGTCAGCCGAGGACGCAGCCTCGCGCAAGATTCCGGGGTCGGGGGCGGCCGCCAGCGCGGAGAGGTCGCGGTCGCGGAGGTCCTCGTGCAGGTTGAGCAGTCGGGACTCCGGCAGCAGCAGGCCCTCGGCGCGCAGGCCCTCACGGATCGGCTCGTACGACGGGACGGGGTTGTAGGTCAGGATCGGGAAGTCGAGGCCGGCGGCGAGGAACAGGCGGTGCCGCAGCAGGACCATGCGGGTCTGCCCGCCAGCACCCAGCCGGACGTTGCCCACGACCGAGAACCAGGCTCGCGCGGGGAACCGGGGGTCCGGCTCGCCCGGTGCAGCAGCGGTTCCCGACACGCGGCGAGCGTATAGCATCGACGCCGTCCGGGACGTACGGAGAAGGTGCGGGTGGCATGGGCAGGTGGCAGTCGCTGACGCGGCGTGTGCTGGGTCTGACGACCGGCCCCGCCGAGCCGCTCGACGTGCTCTCCCGGGACCTGCCGAAACTGGTCCGGCAGTTGCCGAAGGACCTCGACGGCAGCATCGAGGCCGAGTTGACGGCACGCCTGCCGGGGCTCCTCGCCGAGGTCGACCGCGCCGAGCTCACGCGCCGGGTCCCGTCGTGGGCCAAGGTCGCCTTCCACCACCTCGAGCACGGTGACGCCGACGCCCTCCACGCCGCGATCAACCGGGGCCTGCTCGACGTCCGGCAGCACGACGCGTCGGTCCATGACGGCGAGCCCGTCGTGCACCTGCCGGGCTGGGACGACGCGACGATCCCGCGCACGGCGTTCGTGCTCGCCGACTCCGAGACGCGGTTCGCCGGGGAGATCGTGCGGGCCCGGGTCGTCGACGACCGGTTCGAGGCCGTCGTGCGGGCGGGATTCGCCCACATCGACAGCGCCGAGCGGCCGGAGCTCACGGTCCGCACCGCCGGGGTGACCACGACGTACTCCGGCGAGACCTCGGGGCACCGCGGTGGCGAGGCCTCGTGGCGCGAGACGTACGACCACAGCACGTGGCACCTCGAGGTGTCGCTCGCCCGGCTCGGCCCCGAGCAGGCGATCGAGGTCGAGCTCGAGGTCGCCCTCGCGGGGCGCACGGCCCGAGGCCGGATCGATCTCGTCGCCCCACCGGACCCGCCGGGCCCGGCCGTCGATCGGATCTCCCTCGAACGCGGCACGATCGTCGTCGAGGGCCGTGGCCTGCAGCGGGCTCCGACGCTCGAGTCGGCCGCGGTGTCGCTCACGGCCACGGAGTTCACGCACCTCGGCTCGCGCTTCCGGGCGGAGTTCCCCGCCACCGCCGACCGCTGGGGGAGAGGGCCGTTGCCGCTGCCGACCGGCGAGTACGTCGTCGTCGCGGCGGACGAGCCGCTCCCGCTGGCCGCCGAGCTCGCGGAGTGGCCCACCGACGTCGACGACGGACCCCTCGTCGGACACACGACCGACGTCGGACTGCGGCTGATCAAGCCGCGACGCCAGGACGAGAACACGATGTGGGGCCAGCGGGCCCTGCGCGCCGCGTACGCCGAGGCGCAGACGGCCGCCAACCAGGAGGCCGCGCTGTTCCAGTGCTACTGGGCCGAGGTCGCCACCGACAGCCAGGCCGCGATCCACCGCGTGCTGCGCCGTCGGCGGCCCGACCTGCGGCTCTACTGGGGAGTCGTCGACCACTCGGTCGCCCTGCCCGAGGGCGCGACGGCGATCGTGGCCGGGACACGCGAGTGGTACGCCGCGCTCGGCAGCGTCCGCTACCTCGTCAAGAACACCGAGGTCGGCGCGTACACGCGGCTGCGGCCCGGACAGGTCTACCTGCAGACCTTCCACGGCCAGCCGTTCAAGCAGATGGGCCGCGCCGACTTCGCCCGCCGGATGGCCCCCTGGCGAGCCGAGTACGAGGCCACCGAGCGCCGTTCGGCGTTCTGGGACGTGATCGGCCTGCCGTACCCCGAGGCGGCGGAGTTCTACCGCGAGGCGTACGGCTGGGACGGACCGGCGTTCGACAACGGACTGCCGCGCACCGACGGACTGCTCGCCGAGGATGCGGAGCAGGTGCGTGCGGCGACGCGCCGGCTGCTGGGGATCCGTGACGACCAGGTCGCGGTCCTGCACGCGACGACGTGGCGCGACGACCTCTCGCAGGGCGGCAACACGTCGCAGGACCCCGGCCTGCTCGACGTCCGCGCCCTCGCTCGAGCCCTCGGCGACCGCTTCGTCCTGCTGCAGCGCAGTCACCACTCCGTCGCCCGGTCCGAGCAGCGTCATGGCAGTGGCGGCGGGGTCATCGACGTCACCGACCACCCCGAGATCAACGACCTCGTGCTGGCGTCCGACGCGGCCGTCCTCGACTACTCGTCGCTGCGGTTCGACTACGCGATCACGGGCAAGCCGATGGTGTTCTTCGTGCCCGACCTCGACCGCTACTCCGGCGAGGTGCGCGGGTTCCTGTTCGACTTCGCCGAGTCGGCACCCGGTCCGCTCGTGGAGGACGCGCGCGCCCTGCCGGACCTCCTGCGCGACACGGCGTGGACGGTCGACCACGCCGACGCCTACGCCGCGTTCAACGAGCGCTTCAACCGCTTCCACGACGGTCACGCCGCCGAGCGCGTCGTCGACGGCCTGCTCGGGTGGGATGCATGAGCCTGTTCCGACGCCGGCAGGCCCCCGCGCCGGAGTTGAGCATCGTCGTGCCGGTGTACGACGTCGAGCAGTACCTCGCCGCGTGCCTGGACTCGGTGCTGGCCGTCGAGGAGACGGACATCGAGGTGATCGTCGTCGACGACGGCTCCACCGACGGCAGCGCCGCGATCGCCCGCCAGTACGCCCGGCGCGACCCGCGCGTGCGGCTGGTGACCCGTCCCAACGGCGGTCTCAGCGCGGCGCGCAACACCGGGATCGCCGAGGCGCGAGCGCCGTACCTGACGTTCGTCGACTCCGATGACGTCGTCGCGGCCGACGGGCTCGAGCTCGCCGTCCTGTCGCTGGAGCGCAGCGGCGCGGACTACGCGCTGCTGCCGTACCGGCAGTTCCGTGGCGATGCTCGCTACGACGCCGTGCCGCCCTGGGTGGCCGAATTTTACGGCTACGACGTCACGACCGTCACCGCGCACGATCACCCCGAGGTGCTGGCGCAGGCGACCGCATGGTCGAAGGTCTACCGTCGCTCGTTCTGGGACGGCGCAGGGCTCAGCTTCCGCGAGGGCGTGCTCTACGAGGACCAGGAGGTCACGGCACGGGCCTTCGCCGCCGCCGACTGGATCGACCTGGTTCCCGTGCCCACCTATGGCTGGCGGGTCCGCCCGGGCTCGATCACGCGCGAGGCCACCGAGCGCTCGATCGGCGCCTTCTTCGACGCGATCTCACTGGCCCTCGAAGCGCTCACGGCGGTGCCGGGCGCACGTCCCGCGCGCGCCTCGCAGGTGCTGTCGAACGATGTTCCGCGCTACCTGCGTGCCCTGACGAAGGTCGATGACGAGGGGTACAGCGAGCGGCTCCTCGCCGGCGCCGCCACCTTGCTGGACGAGCCCGGTCTCGACCTGACGCAGGCGCCCGCCGAGGCCCGCGTGATCTACGCGCTCCTGCGTGCCGGTCGTCGTGCGGACGTCCCGGTGTTCGTCGCAGAGGGCGGATTCGACCTCGCCTCGCTGCGCTCCGACGAGATCGACGGCCAGCCCGCGCTCGTGTTCCCGTTCTCCGGCGAGGTGCCTGACGAGGCTCGGATCCTGTCGGTGCGCCAGACCCCGGCGGACGTTCGCGTGGTCCGTGCCCGCGAGACCGGCGACGGTGTCGAGCTCTCGGTACTGGCGTACCTGCGCCACGTCGACGGCCCGCCGGCGGAGGCCCGGGCGTTCTGGATCGTCGACGGCGTGCGCGCTGCGGAACTGTCCGTCGAGCCCGCCCCCGAGTTCCTCGGCCACCGCATGCGCACCACGCGCGAGGGCAACGAGCAGGCGACGTGGCGGGTGACCGGCCCGGCCGCGAAGCCGGTCGTCACTGCTCTCGAGGTCGAGATCGTGCATGCCGGCCGGACCGCCTCGGCCCTGGTGCCGGTGCCCGACCTGCCCGCCGACGCTCGTGGGCGCGACGTCGCCACCGAGGTCTCCGACCGGGGCGTGCTGGTCGCCGACGCGTGGATCCCGCTGCCGGAGGCCGAGGGCGACCACGTCGTCGCGACTGGGGTGTCGGCGGACCTGGCCGGACGCCTGCCGATCGACCTCGACCACGGCTGGCTTGGCCCCGAGGACGGACGCCTCGTCTGGCATCGCCTGCCCGACGTTCCCCGCGAACAGCTCGCCGTGTGGTGGCAGCGCGACCACGGTCCCGCCGGAACGGTGCGCCAGGTCCCACCGACGCCCTAGGCGGCTCAGCGCGAGAGCAGGCGCAGCAGGTAGTCGCCGTAGCCGCTCTTGACCAGCGGGCGGGCCAGCTGCTCCAGCTGGTCGTCCGTGAGCCAGCCCTGGCGCCACGCGATCTCCTCGGGGCACGAGACCTTGAGGCCCTGTCGCTTCTCGATCGTGCGGACGAACGCGCCGGCATCGGCGAGGTCGTCGAACGTGCCGGTGTCGAGCCATGCCGTGCCGCGGGGGAGCACCTCGACCTGCAGCGTGCCCTCGTCGAGGTACGTCCGGTTGAGGTCGGTGATCTCCAGCTCGCCGCGGGCCGACGGGGTCAGCGCCGCGGCACGCTCGACGACCGAGTTGTCGTAGAAGTACAGGCCGGGGACGGCGTAGTTGCTCCGCGGCTCGGCCGGCTTCTCCTCGAGCGAGATCGCCCGGCCGTCGGCGTCGAACTCGACGACGCCGTACGCCGTCGGGTCGGCCACCTGGTAGCCGAACACGGCCGCGCCGACCGTGTGGTCGAAGCGGTGCAGTCCCGTGCCCAGGCCCGCGCCGTAGAAGATGTTGTCGCCCAGCACGAGCGCGGATCCCTCGTCGCCGATGTGGTCCGCACCGATGATGAACGCCTGCGCCAGGCCGTCGGGGGAGGGCTGCTGCGCGTACGTCAGGTTGATGCCGAACCGGGACCCGTCGCCGAGCAGGCGCGAGAACGGCTCTGCGTCGTGCGGTGTCGTGATGACCAGGATGTCGCGGATTCCCGTCGCCATGAGCGTCGACAGGGGGTAGTAGATCATCGGCTTGTCGTAGACCGGGACCAGCTGCTTGCTGACGCCCAGCGTGATGGGGTGCAGTCGCGAGCCGGTCCCACCGGCGAGAATGATGCCGCGCATGGGCAGCACCCTACTGCCGGGAGCCGGGCGGGCCGCGAGTCCGCCCCGGTACGCTCGGCCCCATGCGTCGACTGCTCGTGACCGGCGGTGCCGGGTTCATCGGCTCCAACTTCGTCCACCACGTCGTGGAGCACACCGGCGACCGGGTCACGGTCCTGGACAAGCTCACCTACGCGGGCAGCCGCGAGTCGCTCGCCGGGCTACCGGCCGATCGCGTCTCGCTCGTCGTGGGCGACGTGGCCGACGGCGAGCTCGTGGGCGACCTCGTGCCGGAGCACGACGTCGTGGTCCACTTCGCCGCCGAGTCGCACAACGACAACTCGCTCGTGGGCCCGCGACCGTTCCTCGACACGAACATCATCGGGACGTACACGCTGCTCGAGGCCGTGCGCGCCCACGACGTGCGCTACCACCACATCTCCACCGACGAGGTCTACGGCGACCTCGAGCTCGACGACCCGCAGCGGTTCACCGAGTCGACGCCGTACAACCCGTCGAGCCCCTACTCGTCGACGAAGGCCGGCTCCGACCTGCTGGTCCGGGCCTGGGTGCGGTCGTTCGGGGTGCGCGCGACGATCTCGAACTGCTCGAACAACTACGGTCCCTGGCAGCACATCGAGAAGTTCATCCCGCGTCAGATCACGGGCCTCATCGACGGGATTCGGCCGCGGCTGTACGGCGAGGGCCTCAACGTGCGCGACTGGATCCACGTCGACGACCACAACTCTGCCGTCCTGGCGATCCTCGACCAGGGCCGGATCGGCGAGACGTACCTGATCGGCGCGGACGGTGAGAAGTCCAACCGCGAGGTCGTCGAGGCGCTGCTGGCGCAGTTCGGACGCGACGCCGACGACTTCGAGCACGTCACCGACCGCGCCGGCCACGACCTGCGGTACGCGATCGACTCGACCAAGCTGCGCACCGAACTGGGCTGGACGCCGCGCTACGCCGACTTCGCGTCGGGGCTCGAGGCGACCGTGCAGTGGTACCGCGACCACGAGGACTGGTGGCGCCCCGCGAAGGCGGCCACCGAGGCGAAGTACGCGGCGCAGGGCCAGTGAGAGGCAGGCAGTGAGCATGCAGATCGAGACCACGCCGATCCCGGGCCTGCTCGTCGTCCGCCTCGACGTCCACGGCGACAACCGCGGGTGGTTCAAGGAGAACTGGCAGCGATCGGCGATGCGTGCGGCCGGCCTGCCCGACTTCGGTCCGGTGCAGCAGAACATCTCGTTCAACGGCACGGCGGGCACGATCCGCGGCATCCACGCCGAGCCGTGGGACAAGTACGTCTCGGTCGCGGCCGGCCGGGCCTTCGGCGCGTGGGTCGACCTGCGCGAGGGCGAGGCGTTCGGAGCCAGGTTCTGGGTCGAGCTGGATCCCGCGACGGCCGTGTTCGTGCCCCGCGGCGTCGCGAACTCCTTCCAGGTGCTCGAGGACGCCACCGCGTACTCGTACCTCGTCAACGACCACTACCGTCCGGACGCGGTCTACACGAACGTCAACCTGCTCGACCCGGCGCTCGCGATCCCGTGGCCCCTGCCGGTCGCCGAGATGTCCGAGAAGGACAAGGGCCACCCGCTGCTCGCCGACGTCACGCCGATGGCTCCCCGCCGCACGGTCGTGATCGGGGCCGGCGGCCAGTTGGGCCGGGCGCTGCAGGAGGTCCTGCCCGACGCCGACTTCGTCGACTTCCCCGAGGTCGACCTGTCCCGGCCCGAGACCCTCGACACGATCGACTGGAACGGCGTCGGCACGATCGTCAACGCCGCGGCGTACACGAACGTCGACGGCGCCGAGACCCCCGAGGGCCGCACGCTGTGCTGGGCCATCAACGTCACGGGCGTCGCACGGTTGGCCCAGATCGCGATCGAGCGGAACCTGACGTTCGTCAACGTCTCGAGCGACTACGTGTTCGACGGCACCCGCGAGGTCCACGAGGTCGACGAGCCCGTCTCGCCGCTGGGCGTCTACGGCCAGACGAAGGCGGCGACGGAGGCCGTCACGTCGGTCGTGCCGAGAAACTACCTCGTGCGCACCAGCTGGGTCGTGGGCGACGGCGCGAACTTCGTCGAGACGATGCGCCGGCTGGCCCGCGACGGGATCTCGCCGAAGGTCGTCGACGACCAGTTCGGCCGGCTGACCCCGGCCTCCGTGCTGGCCGAGGGCATCGTCGACCTGCTGCGATCCGGCGCGCCGTACGGCGTCCACCACGTCACCGGTCGTGGCCCGGTCGAGTCGTGGGCCGACATCGCACGCCGCGTCTTCGCCGAGGAGGGCCGCGATCCCGCCGACGTCACCGGCGTCAGCACCGAGGAGTACGCGGCCGGCAAGCTCACCTCGCCGCGCCCGCGCCACTCCGCGCTGCGGCTCCCGGACTGACGGGGCCGTCCGGTGGCCCGCACCCTGACCCCGCTCGACCCCGCCGAGTTCGCCGCGATCTGCGCCCGGATCGACGCGGGGGAGGCCGACCGCAGCGATCTCCGGGCCGCGACGAAGCATCTGCTGGCGCTGCTGCAGCGCAAGGCTCCCGGGCACAGCGTCGAGGTGCGGATCCCGCCGTTCGCCGCGATCCAGTGCATCCCCGGCGCGAGCCACACGCGCGGCACCCCGCCGGCGGTCGTCGAGACCGATGCCGAGACGTGGATCGCCCTGGGCCGTGGCCGGCTGGCCTGGACCGACGCCTCGGTCCGCGCGAGCGGTGAGCGATCCGACCTCTCGCCGCTGCTCCCGCTCGTCTAGGGTCGGCGCATGCGTGCACGACTGCTCCTCGTCCTGGCCCTCGCCCTGCCGATCCTGACGGCGTGTGGCGGAGACGACTCCGACGCCGATTCCGCCGCCGACGCGCAGGGCACGTGCGCGTACGCGAAGGAGGGGACGGCCGCGAAGGAGGTCGACCTGCCGCCGTCCGAGCCGGTGTCGGAGACCTCCCTCACGATCGTGACCAACCGGGGCGACATCGGACTCACGCTCACGCCCGACTCCGCTCCGTGCACCGTGAACTCGTTCGTCTCGCTCGCCCGGCAGGGCTACTTCGACGACACGAAGTGCCACCGGCTCGTCCCGGGCTTCGTGCTGCAGTGCGGCGATCCGTCGGCGACGGGCACGGGCGGACCGGGCTACTCGTTCGCCGACGAGCTCACCGGGGACGAGACCTATCCGTCGGGCACGCTCGCGATGGCGAACTCCGGACCGGACACCAACGGATCGCAGTTCTTCATCGTCCTCGACGACGCCCAGCTGCCGCCCGACTACACGGTCTTCGGCACGGTCGACGACGCCGGACTCGCGGTCGCGCGCGAGATCGAGGCCGAGGGCAACGGTCCCGACGGGGTCGCCCCCGCCAAGGACGTCGTGATCGAGGCGGTGTCCTGACCCGCGGCCCCGGGGCCGGCGGTCAGACCTGCCGGGCCGAGTCCGACCAGTAGGGCTTGCGCAGGTCGCGCTTGAGGATCTTGCCCGAGGGGTTGCGCGGCAGCGTCTCGATCACGTCGATCGTGCGCGGCACCTTGTAGTGCGCGAGCTGCTCGCGAGCCCACGCGATGATCTCGGCCTCGGTCGCCTCGGCGCCGGGCTTGAGTGCGACAACGGCCTTGACCGACTCGCCCCACAGGTCGTCCGGGACGCCGATGACGGCGACCTCGAGGAGCGCGGGGTGCATCGACAGCACGCGCTCGACCTCGGGGGAGTACACGTTCTCGCCGCCCGTGATGATCATGTCCTTGATCCGGTCCTCGACGTAGACGTAGCCGTCCTGGTCGATCCGGCCGATGTCCCCCGTGCGGACCCAGCCGTCGCCGGCCTGGATCTCGGCGGTCGCCTCCGGCTTGCCGTGGTAGCCGGGCGTCGCCTGCTCGGTACGGAACCACAGCTCACCGGGCTCGCCGGTCGCGACGTCCTGCAGTGTCGCGGGGTCGACGACGCGCGCCTCGACGCCCGGGATCGGCTTGCCGGCCGACAGGAGCCGGTGCGGGTTCTCGAGGTCGCGGTGCTCGTCGTCGTGCAGCATCGTGACGACGCCGCAGAACTCCGTCAGCCCGTACACCTGGTAGAACGCGGTGTCGGGCCAGTGCTGCTGGGCGCCCCGCAGGATCGCGGTCGGCATGGGGGCGGCGCCGTAGGAGAAGCCGCGCAGCCCGCTGAACAGCCGCATCGCGTCGTCGCCGGCCTGCAGCAGCATCGCCACGACGGCCGGCACGAGGAACGCGTGCGTGACGCCGCCCATCATGGCGCCCGCCAGCGCTCCCGGCTCGATGTCGCGGATGATGTGGCCCGGCACGCGGTTCTTGGGGCCGAACATCGCGTACGACGTCCCACCGACGTGGAACATCGGCATCGCGATCAGCATCTTGGCGCCGTCGCCGTACGCGATGCCCTCGTCGGCGTGCTCGGTGTGGGTCACGAGGTTGTGCTGCGTCAGCTGCACGCCCTTGGGCCGACCCGTCGTGCCCGAGCTGTACATGATGACGACGACGTCGTCGGGGGTGACCTCGTCGGCGCGCTCGACGGGCTCGCCGGCGGCCTGCCACGCCTCGAACTCGTCCGCCTCGCCACCGACGACGATGATCCGCTCGACCGTCGTGAGCTTCTCGCGGATCACGTCGACCTGCTCCAGCAGCTCGTGTCCGACGAACAGGATCTTCGCCCCCGAGTCATTGATCGTGTAGTCCAGCTCGTCGCCGGCCAACCGCCAGTTGACGATCGCCGTGGCCGCGCCGAGCAGGCTCGCGCCGAGCACGACCTGAAGGATCGCCGGGTTGTTCTTGTCCACGAACGCGACGGCGTCGCCGCGCCCGATGCCGTCCGCGCGCAGCGCGCCGCCGGTCCGGCCGATCGCGTCCCAGGCCTGGCCCCACGTCCACTCGCGGCCCTCGTACTGCCAGCAGAGGCCGTCGGGCTCGTCCTGCGCGGCAGCGCGGGAGTAGTCGGCGATGAACGCGGCTGAGGTCATGGGGGCTCCCGGGTCCTGGGCGTGTGATCCGGCTCACACGGTAGTACGGGGGCGGGCCGCAGCGGAAGACTTACCGTCAGATTTGACGGTTTGTGTGGCATCGGCGATTCAGCGCGGTGGTCCGCGGGCCACCGTGCGGCCGGTAGACTGGCGCTCGTGCCTCGCGGAGACGGTCGCCTGACCCACGACATCGACCCTCAGGACGTCGGACCGCAGGACGCCTGCGGCGTGTTCGGCGTCTGGGCGCCCGGCGAGGAGGTCGCCAAGCTCACCTACTTCGGCCTCTATGCGCTCCAGCACCGCGGCCAGGAGTCGGCCGGCATCGCCGTCAGCAACGGCCGCCAGATCCTCGTCTACAAGGACATGGGCCTGGTCTCGCAGGTCTTCGACGAGGCGACGCTCGAGTCCCTCGTCGGCGAGATCGCGATCGGCCACGCGCGCTACTCCACGACCGGCGCCAGCGTCTGGCAGAACGCCCAGCCGACCTTCCGCCCCACGGCGCAGGGCTCGGTCGCCCTCGGCCACAACGGCAACCTCACGAACACCCACGAGCTGATCCAGCTGCTCCGCACGCGCACCGAGGGTGAGGGCAAGGCGGGCAAGGGCGAGACGGCCACGTCGGACACCGCCGTCATGGCCTCGCTGCTCGCCTCCTACCCCGACCGCACCGTCGAGGACGCGGCGCTCGAGGTTTTGCCGCGCATGCGCGGTGCCTTCAGCCTCGTCTTCATGGACGAGACGACGCTCTACGGTGCGCGCGATCCGCAGGGCATCCGCCCGCTCGTGCTCGGCCGCCTCGAGCGCGGCTGGGTCATCGCGAGCGAGACCGCCGCCCTCGACATCGTCGGCGCCTCCTACATCCGCGAGATCGAGCCGGGCGAGTTCGTCGCGATCGACGAGAACGGCCTGCGCAGCACCCGCTTCGCCGAGGCCGCGCCGAAGGGCTGCATCTTCGAGTACGTCTACCTGGCCCGGCCCGACACCACGATCGCCGAGCAGCGCGTCTTCACGGTGCGCGAGGAGATCGGCCGCAAGCTCGCGCGGACGGCTCCCGTCGAGGCCGACCTCGTGATCCCGGTCCCGGAGTCCGGGACGCCGGCCGCGATCGGGTACGCCGAGGAGAGCGGCATCCCGTTCGGGCACGGGCTCGTGAAGAACTCCTACGTCGGCCGCACGTTCATCCAGCCGTCGCAGACGATCCGTCAGCTCGGCATCCGGCTCAAGCTCAACCCGCTGCGGGACGTCATCGCGGGCAAGCGACTCGTCGTCGTCGACGACTCGATCGTGCGCGGCAACACCCAGCGCGCGCTCGTGCGGATGCTGCGCGAGTTCGGCGCCGCCGAGGTGCACGTGCGGATCTCCAGTCCGCCGGTCAAGTGGCCCTGCTTCTACGGCATCGACTTCGCCTCGCGCGCCGAGTTGATCGCCAACGGCATCAGCGTCGAGGAGATCTGCCGCTCGATCGGCGCGGACAGCCTGCACTACGTCGAGCTCGACGATCTCGTCGCGGCGACGAACCTGCCGAAGGACAACCTGTGCCGGGCCTGCTTCGACGGCATCTACCCGGTGGCCCTGCCCGAGGACGACCTCATCGGCAAGCATCTGCTGGAGGCGCCCGCCAACGGCACGACACCCCTGAAGGTGGTCCAGTGACGTCCTACGCGTCCGCCGGCGTCTCCATCGAGGAGGGCGACCGCGCCGTCGAGCTCATGAAGCAGTGGGTGGCCAAGGCCTCCCGCCCCGAGGTCGTGGGCGGCATCGGCGGCTTCGCCGGACTCTTCGACGCCTCGGCGCTCAAGGGCTACACGCGGCCGCTGCTCGCGACCAGCGCCGACGGCGTCGGCACCAAGGTCCAGATCGCGCAGCGCATGGACGTGCACGACACGATCGGCTTCGACCTCGTCGGCATGCTCGTCGACGATCTCGTGGTGTGCGGTGCCGAGCCGCTGTTCATGACCGACTACATCGCCACCGGCAAGGTCGTGCCCGAGCGGATCGCCGACATCGTCAAGGGGATCGCCGCAGCGTGCGCCGAGACCGGCACGGCGCTGCTGGGCGGCGAGACCGCCGAGCACCCGGGCCTGCTCGGACCCGACGAGTACGACATCGCCGGCTCGACCACGGGCGTCGTCGAGGCCGATCGCCTGCTCGGCGCCGACCTCGTCCGCGAGGGCGACGTCGTGATCGCGATGGCCTCCTCGGGCCTGCACTCGAACGGCTACTCGCTCGTGCGCAAGGTCTTCTTCGACATCGCCGGCTGGCAGCTCGACCGCGACGTGCCCGAGTTCGGCCGCACGCTCGGCGAGGAGCTGCTCACGCCGACCCGGCTCTACACGAAGCCGTGCCTCGCGCTGGCCGACGCCGTCGAGGTGCACGCCATGTCCCATGTCACCGGCGGTGGCCTGGCGGCGAACCTCGAGCGCGTCGTGCCGGACTCGGTGTCCGTGCGCCTCGACCGCTCGTCCTGGACGCCGGGTCCGGTGTTCTCCCTCGTCGGCGAGCTGGGCGGTGTCGCGCAGGCCGATCTGGACCAGGCCCTCAACATGGGCGTCGGCATGGTGGCGATCGTCGCGGCGGACGCGGTCGATGCCGCGACGGCGCTGCTGACCGCTCAGGGTGTCGACGCGTGGGTGCTCGGCGAGGTCGGTGCCGCGGAGATCTTCGGACCGGGTGGTTCCGTCACCCTCGTCTGACGCGGAAATCTGCTGCGATTCCGGCTCGGTCACACGCCGTGCCGGGGTCGCTTCGCGATTTCTGTGGGCGTTTCGGTAGTCTTGTGGGCACGACATATTGACTACTGAGTGCGAGGGGGTCGAGCCTCATGGGCCGCGGCCGTGCTAAAGCGAAGCAGACCAAGGTTGCTCGCGACTTGAAGTACCGGACCTTAGATACCGACTTCGGCGACCTGGAGCGTGAGCTCCACGGGCCCGAGACGGGTCATGTCCCGGACCAGTACGCAGATCTCGCCGAGAATTTCGAGGATCCCGCCGCCAGTTGAGGCCGGCGGATCCCCCTTCGCGCTGAGTTTCACGTTCCAGCCCAGGCATGGGCCGATTTCGTGTCGGAACGTGAAACCCAGCGAGGGCCGGGGTCAGGGGATCAGGATCTGGCCGAGTCGGCCGATCTCGCGCATACGCTGCTCGGCCTGACGGTCGGCGGCCTCGGCCGTCGTGATGCCGTCGCGCGCGGCGCGCTCGAGCACCGCGAGGGTGGTGTCGAAGATGCCCTCGGCGCGGGCTGCGGCGCGCTCGAACGAGAAGCCGCTCGGATCGAGCTCGTCGGCGACCTGGATCACCCCACCGGAGTTCACGCAGTAGTCGGGCGCGTAGACGATCCCGTGATCGGCGACCAGCTTGGCGATGCCCTCGTGGGCGAGCTGGTTGTTCGCCGCGCCCGCGACGACCTTGGCGCTGAGCGCCTCGACGCTGCGCTCGTCCAGCGCTCCGCCGAGCGCGCACGGGGCGTAGACGTCCAGGTCGGCGGTGATCAGGGACTCGGTCGATGAAGCGACCTCGATGCCCGGGTACTGCTCGACGAGGCGGGCGACGGCCGCGGTGTCGACGTCCGTGACGACGACCTGCGCGTCCTCCTCGACGAGGTGGCCGACGAGGTGCCGGCCGACCTTGCCGACGCCCGCGACGCCCACGCGTCGACCCGCGAGGTCGGGGGAGCCCCACGTGAACTGGGCGGCCGCCCGCATTCCGCGGTGGACGCCCAGCGCCGTCAGGACGCTCGAGTCGCCCGCGCCGCCGTGCTCGACCGTCCGGCCGGTCACGAAGTCGCACTCGCGCGCGATGACGTCCATGTCGACCGAGTACGTGCCGACGTCGCACGCCGTGAAGTAGCGACCGGCGAGCGACTGGACGAAGCGGCCGTACGCGCGCAGCAGCGCCTCGGACTTGTCGGTGTGCGGATCGCCGATGATGACGGCCTTGCCGCCGCCGAGGTCGAGCCCCGCGAGGGCGTTCTTGTAGGCCATCCCCTGGCTGAGGTTGAGCACGTCCGCCAGGGCGTCGGACTCGCTCGCGTACGGGAAGAAGCGGGTGCCGCCGAGGCCGGGACCGAGAGCCGTCGAGTAGAGGGCGATGATCGCCTTGAGGCCGGAGGCCTCGTCGTGACAGAACACGACCTGCTCGTGGTGGGTGCCGAACGGGCTGGGGGCGCTGTCCATGATTCCTGCTCTCCGGCCGTGACGGGGGTGGTGCCGCGACCTGTGCTGGTGTGGGGCCGGCCGGGGGTGGTGGCCGATGCGGCCGATGCTACTCGCGCGGCGCCCCCGATGCGGGCTGCATGCGGCTCAAGCGGCTGGGCCACCAGAATCGGCGCCCGCACACGGCCACCAGCGCCGGGGTGACGACGCCGCGCACGACGACGGTGTCGAGCAGGACGCCGAACCCGACGAGCACCCCCAGTTGCGCCAGCAGGACCAGCGGCAGCACGCCCAGGACCGTGAAGACGGCCGCGAGCAGGACGCCGGCGCTCGTGATGACGCCGCCGGTGACGGCCAGCGCCCTGACGATCGACCCGGTCGCGTCGCCCGTGCGCGCCATCTCCTCGCGCGCCCTGGCGATCAGGAAGATGTTGTAGTCCACCCCCAGTGCGACGAGGAAGATGAACGCCAGCAGGGGCGTGCTGACGTCCATCGCCGACCAGCCCAGCACCTGGTTGAACAGCAGCCAGCCGGCACCCAGCGCCGCGAGGTACGACAGCACGGTCGTGGCGCACAGCACGACGGCGGCGACGACCGACCTGAGCAGGACCAGCAGCATCACGAGCACGATCGCCAGCACGATCGGGACGACCCGCTGGCGGTCCTCGGCCGCTGCCGAGGACTCGTCGAGCGCGCGGGCGTCCGTGCCGCCGACCAGCGCGTCGGGGTCCGCTCCGTGCACGGCCGTCCGGAGCTCGGTGACCGTCGCCAGCGCCGCGTCGCTCTCCGGCTCGGCGGTCAGGACGACCCGGATCTCGGCGACGTCGCCCGCGGCGCCCGCCGCGGTCGCGGACTCGACGCCGTCGACGGCGGACGCGGCCTCGGTGACCTCGGGAGCCTGGTCCGGTGAGGTCGCGATGACCGTGGGTGACGACGTGCCGGCGGGGAACGACGCCTGGAGCGTCTGCTGGGCGCGGATCGACTCGGGGGTGTCGAGGAACTGCTCGCTCTGGCCCAGGCCGGTCTGGATGCCCAGGCAGCCGGCGGCCATGATCGTCAGGGCCAGGAGACCGGCCGTCGCGACCGTGCGCGGCCGCGTGGTGACGGCGCGCCCGACGCGGAACCACCAGCCGCGCTCGCTCGGGTCCGCGTCGCCGACGCGCGGGACGAACGGCCAGAACAGCCAGCGGCCGGGCAGCACCATGGCCGAGGGCAGCACCACGAGGGCGAAGATCACCGCGACGACGATGCCGATCGCGCCGGCCAGGCCGATGCCGCTCACGAACGAGGACTGGGCGATCAGCAGCGACAGGAGGGCCAGCACGACGGTGCCGGAGCTGGACAGGATCGCCGGTGCCGCGGCGCCGACGGCCGCACGCATCGCATCGTGGCGGGAGTCGTGACGCCGCAGCTCCTCGCGGTACCGGGTGATGAGGAGCAGGGCGTAGTTCGTGCCCGCGCCGAACACGAGGACCGACGTGATGCCCGTGATGGACCCGTCGATCGCGAACCCGAACAGCCCGGACGCGCCCTCGAGCACCTTCGCGGCGACCCGGTCGCCGATGCCGATCACGGTGAGCGGGACGATCCAGAGCCACGGGCTGCGGTACGTCACGATGAGCAGCACCGCGACGACGGCCGCGGTGACCAGGAGCAGACGCGTGTCGGCGCCGCTGAACACCGCGCCGAGGTCGGCCTGCACGGCGGGTGCCCCCGTGACCTCGGCGGTGATGCCGTCGGGGAGGTCCTCGTCCGCGGTCGCGCGGATCTGGTCGACGAGGTCGCTGTTCTCGTCGCCCATCAGGTCCGTGGAGACGGGCACGGCGACGATCGCGACGGAGCCGTCCTGCGAGGTGACCGGCGGGCTGACGTCGACGTCGAACTGCGTCGCGAACGCCGTCGAGCGCTCCTCGAGGGCGGTCAGGTCGTCGGCCGTGAGCCCGCCGTCGCGGGAGTAGACGACGATCGCCGGCGCCTCGTCGGCCTTCGGGAGCTCGGCCAGCGCCGCGTCGGCGCGAGCAGACTCCGCCGAGTCCGGCAGGTTCGACCCGGCCTCGGCGCCGGTCGTCGCCTGGGGCGCGAAGGCCAGCACGAGCCCGGAGAGCACGAGCGCGAGCAGCACGACCACGATCGAGCGGCGGTGCCCGACGAGCCGCGCGAGGAAAAAGGTTCGATTATCGAAAGGTTCCACAAGAGAAATGTATGCTGTGGGGTGTGACGACGCACGACCGCCCCCTCCGCGGCCGGCTGGTCAGGCTCGTGCAGGAGCTGTCGACGGCGTCCCTGCACTTCAGCGACCGGGCCGCGGCAGCCCATGGCCTGCACCGCTCGGACCTGCAGGCCCTCCGCGTGCTCGCCTCGGCGAGCGAGGCCGGAGACCCGCCCGTGACGCCATCGGTGCTGGCGCGGGCCCTCACGCTGAGTCCCTCGGCCACGACGGCCCTGGCGGACCGGCTGGAACGAGCCGGCCACGTGAGCCGGGTCCAGGACGTCCACGACCGCCGCCGCGTCGGGCTGGAGATGACGGCGTCCGCCGGGCAGGAGGCCCGGGCCATGTTCGGGCCGTTGGCCGCGCAGCTGGCGACGATGATGGAGGACTTCGACGACGACGAGCTGGCCGTGGTCGAGCGGTTCCTCCTCGCGGCCGTCCGTACCGTGGACGACCAGCCCGGCTCGTAGGAGCGCGGCTCACGGGGTCGAGCGATCGCGCCCTTCCCGGTCGGCCGTCCGCTGGGCCAGCCGGCGGTCCATGTGCCGGAAGAACGGCGCCGTGGCCCGGGTGACGACGCCGGGCAGCAGCGCCATCGAGGTCTCACCCGCGACGCCGAACGCGCTCGTCACGCGCGACGGGCGCGACACGACGGCGCGCTCGATCCAGTGCCCGGCCCGGTCGGCGTCCATCATCGGCATCGCCGCGTAGATCTCGGTGCCGCCGGACATCTCGGTGCGCACCATCGGGAAGTGCACGGTCGTGGCGGTGATGCCGCGGTGGCCGAGCTCGGCCGCGAGCGACCGGACGTACGACTCGAGGGCACTCTTGCTCGCCAGGTACGCCGAGAACAGCGGGATCGGGACCTGCGTCGACATCGTCGAGCTGATGACGACGTGACCGCTGCCGCGCGCGAGCATCGACGGCAGCACGAGCTGGGTCAGCCGGACCGCGGCGAAGTAGTTGATGGCCATGACCCGCTCGTGGTCGTGCAGCCGGTCCAGCGAGTCGGTGATCGACCGCCGGATCGACCGGGCCGCGTTGTTCACGAGGACGTCGACGCGGCCGTGGGTGGCGAGGACCTGCTCGACGACGGCGCGCGTCGCCGCCTCGTCGGTCAGGTCGACGGGGTAGGCCCAGGCGCGGCCGCCCTCGGCGCCGATCTCGTCGACGACCGTCGCGAGCTCGTCGGCGCGCCGGGCGAGCAGGCACACGATCGCCCCGCGGGCGGCGAGCCGTCGGGCCGCGGCGGCACCGATGCCACTCGACGACCCGGTGAGGATGATGACCTGACCGCGCGGATCGACTCCCATGAAGGGTGATCGTAGTCACGGGTCGCGGCGTATCGTTGCAAGGTGCTTGCCGATCTCCTCGACCCCATGAAGAACCCGCTCACGTACGCGGTGCCCTTCTTCGTGCTCAGCATCGCGATCGAGCTGGCCGCCCTGAAATGGCTCGACCACGACGACAACGTCACCGGCTACGCCTTCAAGGACGCGCGGGCGTCGATCTCGATGGGGATCGGCTCGATCTTCTTCCTCACGGTCTTCAAGATCCTCACCTTCTTCGCGTTCGTGTTCGTCTTCGCCCACTTCGCGCTGTTCGAGCTGCCGACCACCGCGTGGTGGTACTGGCCGGCCCTCATCATCGGGCTCGACTTCTGCTACTACTGGCACCACCGGTTCAGCCACCGCGTGCGGATCGGCTGGGCGGGCCACCAGTCGCACCACTCGAGCGAGTTCATGAACTTCGGGACGGCGCTGCGGCAGAAGTGGAACCCGTGGTTCGAGTTCTTCTTCTGGCTGCCGCTGCCGCTCCTGGGCTTCGCACCCTGGACGCTGTTCGCGGCGTTCGCGCTCAACCTGATCTACCAGTTCTTCGTGCACACCGAGATCATCGGGAGGCTGCCCCGACCGATCGAGCTGGTCTTCAACACGCCCTCGCACCACCGCGTGCACCACGGCTCCGACCCGGAGTACCTCGACAAGAACTACGGCGGCATCCTGATCGTCTGGGACCGCATGTTCGGCACGTTCCAGCCCGAGGTGCGCCATCCCACGTACGGGCTCACGCACCACGTCGAGACGTACAACCTGTTGACGCTGCAGTACGGCGACTACAAGCAGATGGTGCGCGACGTGCGCTCGGCGACCTCGTGGCGCGACCGGCTCGGCTACGTCGTGGGTCCGCCCGGGTGGAAGCCGGACGGCACGATCGACCGCGGTCGCACCGAGGCCGGCACGCACTGACTCACAGGCCGCGCCCGATCCCGCCGTCGACGGGCAGCATGACGCCCGTGAGGTAGCCCGCCGCGGGTGAGAGCAGGAACGCGGCGGCGCGACCGAACTCCTCCGGCCGCCCGTAGCGGCGGAGCGGGATCGTCGCCTCGGTTGTCGCCCGTGAGGCCTCGGCGTCCCCGCCGAGGGCATCGAGCTCGCGCACCCGCTCGGTGTCGACGCGACCGGGCAGGAGGCCGTTGACCCGGATGCCACGCGGACCGAGCTCGTCCGCGAGGGTCTTGGCGACCATCGCCAGACCGGGCCGCAGGCCGTTCGAGATCGCGAGCGCGCCGATCGGCTGTCGGACCGACGTCGACAGGACGAAGGCGATCGAGCCGTCGCCCTCGACCGCCGTGGCGACCGCGCGGGCGAGCCGGACGGCACCCAGGAAGACCGTGTCGAAGGAGGCGCGCCACTGCTCGTCGGTCGTGTCCATCACGCTGCCGGCAGGCGGGCCCCCGACGCTGATCAGAGCGCCGTCGAGTCCGCCGAAGGCCTCGCGCGCCGCCGCGATGAGCCGCGACGGCGCCTCGGGATCGCCGTTGTCGACGGTGATCCCGGTGGCGCCGCGACCCAGGTCGCCGACGGTCGCGGTCACCGCAGCCTCGTCGCGCGACGAGACGACGACGTTCGCGCCCTCGGCGACCAAGGCCTCGGCCGTCGCGCGGCCCAGTCCACGCGTGCCGCCGGTGACGAGATATGTCCTGCCCCGCAGCCCCAGATCCATGTCGCCACGATAGGCCGCGCACTCGCCGTAGGCTGATCGCGTCGACGTCGACTCAACGGAGAGGTTCGGACCATGGGCAGGAGCAAGTCCCAGAAGAAGCTCGAGGCGAAGGTCGCCGAACTCAAGACCGAGCTCAAGAAGGCACGCAAGCACGCGCAGAAACAGGTCGGCAAGGCGGAGAAGAAGGCCCGCAAGGCCGCCGAGAAGGCATCGGCCCGCGACATCGAGAAGGCGGCGAAGCAGGCCGGGAAGCAGTTGCGCAAGATCGAGGCGAAGGCCGCGGCCGAGCTGTCCGACCTGCGCGCGTCCGTGTCGCGGCTCGAGTCCGAGCTCGCCGAGCAGCTCCGGGCCGTCAAGCGGACCGCGACGAAGGAGCCGGTCGCCGAGGCGACGCCCGCCCCGAAGGCGCCCGCACCGGTCACGACCGCACCGGCTGCGCCCGCGGCGAGTACGGCACCGGCCACGCCCGCGGCGGCGAAGAAGACGGCCGTGAAGAAGACGCCGGCGAAGAAGACGCCGACGAGGAAGGCGCCCGCCAAGCGCACCACGACGGCCGCGGGCACGGCCGCGAAGAAGGCCCCGGCGAAGCGCACGGCCTCGACCGGCGCCGCTCGTGCGACCACGTCGCGCCGGCCGGCGGCGAAGAAGGCGACCCCGCCCGCCACGCCGCAGAGCCCGGCCGAGGCGGACACCCCCGTCGAGGGCTGACCCGGCTCAGGCGGAGGCGTGGCGCGTCACGGCGCGCGCCTTCGCCGCACGGGCCTCAGCGCGGGTTGCGGTGCACCTTCCACTGCGCCGCCTGCGCGACGGGCTTGATGACCATGAGGTCGATGTCGACGTGCTTCGGCCGGGTGGCGACCCAGCAGATCGCGTCGGCGATGTCCTCGGCGACCAGCGGCTCGTCGACGCCCGCGTAGACCGCCTCGGCCCGCTCGCGGTCGCCGTCGAAGCGGGTCAGGCCGAACTCCTCGGTCTTGACCATGCCCGGAGCGATCTCGGTGACCCGTACGGGCAGGCCGTTGAGCTCGAGGCGCAGCGTCTCGGACACCGCGGCCAGGGCGTGCTTGGCGGCGGTGTAGCCACCGCCTCCCTCGTACGTGATCCGGCCCGCGGTCGAGCCGACGTTGATGATGGCGCCGGCGCCCGAGGCGACGAGGGCCGGGGCGAGGGCCTTCGTGACCGCCACCGTGCCGATCACGTTGGTCTCGAACATCCAGCGCCAGTCGTTCAGGTCGGCCTCGGTGACCGGCTCCATCCCGCGGGCACCGCCGGCGTTGTTGACCAGCACGTCGAGCCGCTCGCCGACCGTGTCGGCCAGCCGCCGCACGTCCTCGGGGACGGTGATGTCGCAGCGCACGGCCGTGCCGCCGATCTCCTGGACGAGGCGTTCGATGCGGTCGGCGCGGCGCGCCGCGACGATGACGGTGAATCCCGCGGCGGCGAGGGCGCGGGCGGTGGCCTCGCCGATCCCGCTGGAGGCTCCGGTGACGACTGCGGTGGGCATGGGACCAGCGTGCCATGATGGGAAACATGGCTGCTCGAGGGATCCGTCGGATCGCGATGCTGTCGGCACACACGTCACCACTCGACCAGCCCGGCACCGGCGACGCCGGCGGCATGAACGTCTACGTGCTCGAGTTGTCGCGCCGGCTCGCCCGGCTCGGCGCCGAGGTCGAGGTCTTCACCCGTGCGACGTCGCGGCACCTCCCGCCCGTCGTCGATGCCGAGCCCGGCATCCGCGTCCACCACGTCGCCGCCGGTCCGTTCGAGGGCCTGGAGAAGGGCGACATGCCGAGCCAGATGTGCTCGTTCGTGCGCGACGTCCTGCGCGTCGAGGCGGCCCACGAGCCGGGCTACTTCGACCTCGTGCACTCGCACTACTGGCTGTCCGGGCAGGTCGGCACCGTCCTGGGCGAGCGCTGGGGCGTGCCGCTCGTGCACTCGATGCACACGATGGCCAAGGTCAAGAACGCCTTCCTCGCCGACGGCGACCGGCCCGAGCCCATCGGTCGCGTCGCCGGCGAGGAGGAGATCGTGCGGTTCGCCGACCGGCTCATCGCCAACACCGACGAGGAGCGGCGCGAGCTGATCGACCTCTACGCGGCGGACCCGCACGCGGTCGAGGTCGTGCACCCCGGCGTCGACCTCGCCGTCTTCGGCGACCGCGCTCCCGACGACGAGCCGCCGCTGATCGTGTTCGCGGGGCGCATCCAGCCGCTCAAGGCCCCCGACGTCGTGCTGCGCGCCTCGGCCCTCATCGACGTGCCGCACCGCGTCGCCGTGATCGGCGGGCCGTCGGGCAGCGGTCTGGACCGGCCCACCGAGCTCGTCGACCTCGCCGCCGAACTCGGCATCGCGGACCGGGTCGACTTCGTGCCCACCGTGACGCAGGCCGAGCTCGCCGAGTGGTACTCGCGGGCCGCCGTCGTGTGCGTCCCCTCGTTCAACGAGTCGTTCGGCCTGGTCGCGATCGAGGCCCAGGCGTGCGGCACGCCGGTCGTCGCGGCCGCGGTCGGCGGCCTCACCACCGCCGTCGCCGACGGTGTCTCCGGCACGCTCGTGGAGGGCCACGACCCGGCCGAGTACGCCCATGCGCTGGAGCGCTACCTCGTCGACCGGCCGTTGCGCGCCGCGACGGGCGCCAAGGCGATCCGCCATGCCGAGTCGTTCGGGTGGGACGCCACCGCCGAGCGCACGCTCGAGGTCTACGAGGACGCCCTGCGCGACCATGCCGCGCGCCAGGAGGAGGCGGGATGACGCAGGTGCACGAGATCGTCGCCGACACGCTGGCCGACTCGGGTCTGGACTACGTGCGGCACGGCGACGACGTGTTCGAGGTCGAGCTGCCCGGCGAGCGCAAGCTCAAGACCACGTGCCGGCTCGAGATCGGCCGCCATGCACTCAGCGTGCACGCGTTCGTCGCCCGCAACCCCGACGAGAACCACGAGACCGTCTACCGCTGGCTGCTCGAACGCAACCTCAAGCTGTTCGGCGTCGCGTTCGCGGTCGACTCGGCGGGCGACATCTACCTCGACGGGCGGCTGCCGCTCGCCTCGGTGTCCCCCGAGGAGCTGGACCGCCTGCTGGGCTCGGTGCTGTCGTACGCGGACGAGTCGTTCAACCCGATCCTCGAGATGGGGTTCGCGTCGTCCATCCGCAAGGAGTGGAGCTGGCGCGAGTCGCGTGGCGAGCCGACGCACAATCTCGAGGCGTTCCGGCACCTTCGCCCCACCGACTGACCTGCCGCTAGCGTGGGCATCGTGAAGGCCATCGTGTTCGCCGACGTCGTGGACGCGTGGTCGTACGTCGGCGCCGTCCGCTTCGAGCGGGCTGCCGCGCTGTTCTCGATCCTGACCGGCGAGGCCGTCGAGATCTCGTACCGTGCCGCGTCGTTCGCGCACCTCGCGCTCGCCGAGGACGCGGTCGCCGCCGCCCGGATCAGCGGCATCGACCTCAACGTGGACGAGATCGTCGAGGCGGACTCGACCGACGCCTGGCGGATGCTGACGTGGGCCGGCGCGGAGGGGGCCGAGACGCAGCGCGACCTGCTGAACCAGCTGTGGCGGGCCCACTTCCTCGAGGGCGCCGACATCGCCGACCCCTTCGTGCTCGCGAGTCGGGCGGCGCTGGTCGGTCTCGACCTCGAGAGCGCGGAGGCGCTGCTCGCGAGCCGGGAGTTCGTCGAGGAGGTCGAGTCCCAGCGTGAGACGGCCGCCTCGGTGGGCGCGAGGACGGCCCCGTTCGTCGTCGTGGAGGCCCTGCACACGATCGCCGGGATGCACTCGCAGGACGACTACCTGCAGGCCCTGCACTCGATCGCCCGGCGGCACTAGGGTGAAGTCATGAGCACCTTGGTCCTGCTGCGGCACGGTCACAGCGAGTGGAACGCCGCCAACCTCTTCACCGGCTGGGTCGACGTCGACCTCAACGAGCAGGGCGTCGAGGAGGCGAACCGCGCTCCCGAGCTGCTGCGCGACGCGGGCGTCCTGCCCGACGTCCTCTACACGTCGCTGCTGCGTCGTGCGATCCGCACCGCCGAGATCGCCCTCAACGGCATCGACCGGCACTGGATCCCCGTCAAGCGCTCGTGGCGGCTCAACGAGCGGCACTACGGGGCGCTGCAGGGCAAGGACAAGAAGGCCACGCTGGAGGAGTTCGGCGAGGAGCAGTTCATGACGTGGCGCCGTTCGTACTCGACGCCGCCGCCGGCGCTGGCCGACGACTCGGAGTTCAGCCAGTCCGCGGACGTCCGCTACGCCGCCCTGCCCAGCGAGCTGCTGCCGCGCACCGAGTGCCTCGCCGACGTCGTCGACCGGCTGCTGCCGTACTGGTACGACGAGATCGTGCCCGACCTGCGCGCCGGCAAGACGGTGCTCGTCACGGCGCACGGCAACTCGCTGCGCGCCCTGGTCAAGCACCTCGACGACATGGACGAGGACTCCATCGTCAGCCTGAACATCCCCACCGGCATCCCGCTCGTCTACGAGCTGGACGACGACCTGAAGCCGACGGTCCGCGGCGGGCAGTACCTCGATCCCGAGGCGGCCGCCGAGGCCATCGCCGCGGTCGCCAACCAGGGCCGCTGACCAGCTGGTCGCTCGCCGGCGCTCAGGCGTACTTGTAGCCCAGGCCGCGGACGGTCGTGAGGATCCGCGGGTTCGCCGGATCGACCTCGACCTTGGCGCGCAGGCGCTTGACGTGCACGTCGAGGGTCTTCGTGTCGCCGACGTAGTCCGATCCCCACACGCGGTCGATGAGCTGACCGCGGGTCAGCACCCGGCCGGGGTTGCGCAGGAAGAACGCGAGCAGCTCGAACTCCTTGAGCGGCAGCTTGACCTCGTCGCCGTCGACCGTCACGAGGTGGCGGTCGACGTCCATGCGCACGCCCATGACCACCAGCACGGAGTCGACCTCGTCGACCTCGGGCACCCCGCGGCGCAGGACCGCCCGGATGCGGGCGACGAGCTCGCGCGGCGAGTAGGGCTTCGTCACGTAGTCGTCGGCGCCCAGCTCGAGGCCCACGACCTTGTCGACCTCGGTGTCCTTCGCGCTGACCATGATGATCGGCACGGAGGAGGTCTGGCGGATCGTGCGGCACACCTCGGTGCCGGACAGGCCCGGCAGCATGAGGTCCAGCAGGACGATGTCGGCACCGCCCCGGTCGAACGCGATGAGCGCGTCCGGACCGGTCTCGGCGACCGCCACGTCGTAGCCCTCCTTGCGCAGGACGTACGACAGGGCCTCGCTGTAGCTGGCCTCGTCCTCGACGATCAGGACCTTGGTCACTCGTTCTCTCCTTCATCGATGTCCCACGCCGGCAGCACCAGCGTGAAGGACGAGCCGAGGCCCGGCTTGCTCCAGACCTCGACGGAGCCGCCGTTGCTGGCGGCGACGTGCTTGACGATCGACAGTCCCAGGCCCGTGCCGCCCGTCGCGCGGGCGCGCGCCGGGTCGACGCGGTAGAACCGCTCGAAGATCCGCTCCTGCTCGTCGTCGGGGATGCCGACGCCGTGGTCCGAGACGGTGATCCGGATGTCGTCGCCGTCGCGCGACGCCGTGACGGCGACCGGGGAGTCCTCGGGGCTGTACGTGACGGCGTTCTCGACGAGATTGCTCACGGCGGCGTGCAGCTGCGCGCGGTCACCCTGGATGTACAGGTCGGGCTCGACGTCGTGCGTGAGGGCGATGGCCCTGGACTCGGCGTCCGTCTGCGAGTGCTCGATCGCCTCGGCCACGAGCTCGCCGACCTTGATGGCCGTGAGGTCGTCGCTCGCGACGTCGGCCTGCAGTCGCGACAGGTCGATGATCTGCTGGACGAGTCGCGTGAGCCGGTCGCTCTCGGTCCGCATGCGCTGCGAGAACCGCACGACCGCCTCCGGGTCGTCCTTCGCCTCGCCGACGGCCTCGGCCAGCAGGTTGATCGCGCCGATCGGGGTCTTGAGCTCGTGGCTGACGTTCGCCACGAAGTCGCGTCGCAGGGTCTCGACCTTCTGCTCGCTCGTGCGATCCTCCACGAGGGCCAGGATCAGGCCGTGCGAGAGCGGGGCGACGCGCGCGCGGACGAAGATCGGTGGGCGCCGACGGATCCGGATCTCGAACTCGGCCTCGCGGACCTCCCCGTCGCGCCGCACCTGCCGGACGAGCTCGAGCAGTCGGTCGCTGCGCAGGTGGTCGGCCGCGACGAGACCGAGCGCGACCGCGGGAGCGGACGCGCGCAGCACCTTCTCCTCCTGGTCCATCACGACGGCGGACGAGCGCAGCACCGACAGGACGGTGTCGATGTCGGGCGGGACGGCGGGCTCGGGGCTCGGCGGGATCACGCTCTGGCTGCGCTCGGAAAAGCCCCACACATAGGTGATGAGCGCCCCGAGCACGATGCCCGCGGCGCCGGCCAGGATCTGGGATACCTCCACGACCCCGATCGTAGGCCGCCGTACGCCGTCTACCGTCATCGCAGGCGTCCTCACGGTCACCCTTTCCGCAGCCGTTCATCCCCCGTTCACCGCAGGTCGCCGGGCATTCATGCGGCACGCCTAGGGTCGGAGCATGCGCGACCAGTACTACGAGCAGCTCGACCAGATCGTCGACGAGCTCGTCATCATCATCGACCGGGTCAGGGCGGCCGTGGCCGGTTCGACCACCGCCCTCCTCGACGCCGACGCCGCGATGGCCGAGCGCGTGATCGCCGCCGAGCCCGGCATCGAGGAGACGATCGACGAGGTCGAGGAGCGAGCGCTCGTGCTGCTCGCGACCCAGCAACCGGTCGCGACCGACCTGCGCCAGCTCGTCTCGACGCTGCGCATGGTCGCCGACCTGCAGCGGATGAGCCACCTGGCCGTCCACGTCTCCAAGATCGCCCGACGCCGGGTGCCCGAGTCGGCCGTCCCGCCGCCCGTGCAGCCGCTCGTCCGCGACATGGCGCAGGTCGCCGACTCGATGATCGGCTCGGCCTCGCGCATCGTCGCCGAGCGCGACCTGGGCGCCGCGGCCCAGCTGGAGATCGAGGACGACGAGATGGACCGGCTGCGCAAGGAGCTGTTCCGGGTCCTGCTCGACGGCGAGTGGGACCACGGCGTCGACACGGCCATCGACCTCGCGCTGCTCGGCCGCTACTACGAGCGCGTCGGCGACCACGCCGTGAACATGGCCCGCCGGGTCGTGTACCTCGTGACGGGCGAGCTGCCCGTCGCCTGACCCTGACGACGACGAACGGCCCGGGCGATCTCGCCCGGGCCGTTCGATGTCTGGGGGACTACTCGCCGGCGGTGTCCTGCTCGGCCGCCTCGGACTCCGACTCGGCCTGGCCACCGGACTTCTTCGCCGAGGTGGCGACGTCGTCGTACTGGGCCGTGCGGGCGACGACGGGCACCTCGACGCTGATGTCGCCGGCGGGGCTGGCTGCGAAGCTGATCGTGACGTACGCACCCTCGGTCACGTCGTCGCTCTCGACGACGATCTCGCCGGCGGGGCCGAGCGTCAGCAGTTCGCCGCCGGTCAGCGCGATCGGCTTGGCGAGCTTGAGCGCGGAGCCGTCGATCGAGACCGACTCGATCGTCTGGTCCTCGTCGGAGAGCAGGGCGCCGGAGAAGGTCGCGGAGCCGTTGCCGTTATCCACGAAGAGGCCGTTGTAGACGTCGACGGGGCCGGTGCGCAGGTTCGAGCCGACACCGGCCTGGTACTGCTGATTGGTCTGGGCGCCGAAACTCGTGCCGCATGCGGACAGCGCGAACGGGGCGGTGACGGCCAGGGCGACGGCGGCGATCGTACGTCGTGTGCTCACGGACGCATCGTATCGGGCTCGTCCACCGCAGTTCCAAGGCGGGAGCGGGCTCGTGTGCTTCTGTTATTCTGGTCACCTAGGAAAGGTGCATTCTCCATGACTTTCAAGGTCGGCGAAACCGTCGTGTACCCCAATCACGGCGCGGCGGTCATCGAAGACATCGAGGTCCGAGCGATCAAGGGCGTGGACCGCTCCTACCTCGTTCTTCGGATCATCGCCCAGAACGATTTGGTCGTCCGCGTGCCGGCCGACAACGTGGACTTGGTGGGGGTGCGGGACGTCGTCGACGAGGCTGGCCTCGAGCGCGTCTTCAGCGTGCTGCGTGCCGAGCACGTCGAGGAGCCGACGAACTGGTCCCGTCGCTACAAGGCCAACCTCGAGAAGCTGCACTCCGGTGACGTGCTCAAGGTGGCCGAGGTAGTCCGCGACCTGTGGCGCCGCGACCACGAGCGTGGCCTCTCGGCCGGTGAGAAGCGGATGCTGGCCAAGGCGCGCCAGATCCTCGTCTCCGAGCTCGCGCTCGCCGAGAACACGAACGAGGACAAGGCCGAGACCCGTCTCGACGAGGTCCTCGCCTCCTGATCCTCGCTGATCGCCCACGACGAACGCCCGGCCCACGCCGGGCGTTCGTCATCTCCGGACGGGTTCGAGCAGCGCGAGGCTGAGCGTGACGAGGTCGTCGACGAGCTCCTCGCGGGTCGCGGGCGGATCGGGATCGAGGACGAAGCGCACCGCGATGTGCTCGACCGCCAGCACGATCAGCCAGGCCGTCCGTGCGGGATCGCGGCGGTGTCGATCGGCCGGCAGCCGACCGCCGAGGTAGGCGCGCAGCACGTCGCGGACCCGGCGCTCGAGCCCGAGCCGGTCGTCGAGGTGCCGGGACGCGGGCAGCTCCTCCCACACGACCCGCAGCAGGGCGGCGTCCTGTTCGAGCGCCCCGAGCAGCGCCTCGGCCGTCGCCCGGCCCATCGCCAGCGCGTCGTCGTGCACGTGGTCGACGAGGGAGGCGACGACCGCCTCGCTCATCGCGTCGACGTAGCGCGTCGTGACCTCGTCGACGAGGGCCGCCTTGTCCGGGAAGTACTGGTAGAGCGAGCCCGGGCTGACGTCCGCGCGGTCCGCGACGCGATTGGTCGTGAAGGCGTCGTAGCCGTCCTGCACGAGCACCTCGCGAGCGGCGTCGACGATCCGCTCCACCATCGCGCGGGAGCGCTGCTGCCGCGGTTGCTTGCGCAGGACCATGACGCGAATTGTATGCGAGTAAATGCTCGTGTCACGCTCGTGGCATGACGACAGCCGTGACCTTCCCGCGCCGCTACCGCGCGGCTCCGGACCGCAACGCGCGACTCGGCCGGGTGCTGCGGCTCGTCGCGGGCGTCGACCGGGTCGACGAGGCGCTCCTGCAGCGGATCGGCGCCGGCTTCGGCGAGCGGGACGAGCTCGGGGCCCGGCTCGCCGAGGCGATGCGGCGGCGCGGCGACGATCCCGAGCGCGTGACGATGGCGCAGTTCCGGACGGCGCTCGACCACGGGGTGGACGCCGTCCCCGCGGCACCGCGCGTCCTGCGCGACTTCTTCGACGTGGTCGAGCAGGAGCCGCCGTGGTTGGACCGCGCGCTCGTCGAGGAGGGGGTGCGGGTCTTCCGCCGCTTCGGCCGCAACGCCGCGGACGTGCTGCTGCAGTTGTCGCTCATCGGCGGCTACCGCTTCGGAGGGCCGCCCGACCTGCTGGTCGCGACGGGAGGGCTCTCCGGCGACAGCACCCGCCGCCGGCTCGCCGAGACCCAGTCGTGGGCCGTCGCGGTGACGACGCCGGGCGGGCTGGAGCGCAGTGGCGAGGGCTGGCGCGCGACCGTGCACGTGCGGGCCATGCACGCCCTCGTGAACCACACGTTCACCCCGCGCTGGGACGTCGAGCGGTGGGGGCTGCCGATCAACCAGGCCGACCAGGCCGGAACGCTCGGCCTGTTCGACGGCACGCTGCTGCTGGGGGTCAGGGCGCTCGGCGTGCCCGTGAGCCGACGCGAGTCCGACGCCGTGATGCACCTGTGGAAGTACGCGGGCTGGCTCATGGGGGTCGGCGACGAGTGGCTCGTCGACACCGAACGCGAGCGACACCGGATCAACTACCACGTCGTGCTGGCCCAGGAGAGCATCACGGACGCCGGTCCGCGGCTGGCCCAGGACATCGTGGCGGTGCTCGGCACGCTGCCGCACGGACGGTGGAAGCGCGAGCGGAACCTCAGCATGCTGAGCACGTTCCTGGGCCGGGAGAGCATGCGCGAGCTCGGTCTGCCGTGGCGGCCGCCGTGGGCCCACGTGATGCTGTGGGCGTCCAACACCGGACGTCATCGGATCCTGCGGCGGCTGCCGGGCGGCCGGGACCGGCTCGAGCGTCGTGGCGCGGCCGAGGCCGACCGCATCCTCGCCGAGTACTACGGCTCCGCCGAGCGCGGCGTCGCGGACCTGCCGCACTGACCCCGCGTCAGGACACGAGGGCGACGGCGATCGCGGCGATGCCCTCGCCACGGCCGGTGAGGCCCAGACCGTCGGTGGTGGTGCCCGAGAGCGAGACGGGTGCCCCGATCGCCTCGGAGAGCACAGCGGTCGCCTCGTCGCGGCGCGTCGACAGCCGCGGCTCGTTGCCGATCAGCTGGACGCTCACGTTGCCGACGGCGAGCCCCGCCTCACGGACGAGGTCCGCGGCGGCGCGCAGGAACTCGGTGCCCGAGGCGCCGGCGTACCGGGGATCGTCGGTGCCGAAGCGGCTGCCGATGTCGCCCAGGCCGGCGGCGGCCAGGACGGCGTCGACGATGGCGTGCGCGACGCAGTCGCCGTCGGAATGACCCTCGAGGCCGCGCTCGGCGTCCGGCCAGTGCAGGCCGGCGACCCACAGGGGACGGCCGGGAACCAGGTGGTGGACGTCGGTGCCGATGCCGACCCGGGGTGCGGTCACGGTCAGAACGCTAGCGCCTTGCTCGTGGGCGCGATGACGTAGGAGACGCCGCCGCTGCCCTTGAGCCAGGCTCGCTCGAACTGCGCGCGATCGTACGTGCGCTTGACCATCGCGTCGTTCCGGCCGGCCGGGTCGTTGACGATGACGTTGCCGGCGGCGGTGAATCCGCGCACGACGATCAGGTGACCCGGCGTCGAGCTGATCGGTGCTCCCGACAGCTCGCCGCGGCCGAACGCCACCGAGACGACCACGGGAACGCCCTTCTTGACGTACGCCTCGACCGAGCGCAGGTCCTTGAGCCGGTGCACGACAGCGTCGGTGCCGTAGCGCGACGCGTACGCCGTGTTGAACGGCCACGTCCCCGTGCCCTCGTAGGCGGTGTCGTACGTGTAGCGGGCGGCGTGGTCGACCCACGGGTCGGCGCCCTTGGCCCACGCGTAGCTCTTCGCCGACGGGCCCAGGCCCCAGTAGCGCAGCACCATGATCGTCGAGGTCGGCGAGCACCACGCCTCCCCGCCTCCGCCGTACTGCGGGTAGTGACCCCGGTGGATCATCTGCGAGTACGCGGGGACCGCGAGGTCGACGGCCTTGCTCATCGTCGTCTTCGACGTGGCGACGGACTTCGTGACGTACGAGGAGACGACCGCCGAGACGCCGGTGACGACGGGACTCTTGACCTTCGCGGTCTTGCGGTACATGCCGACCTGGATCTGCCACGACGAGAAGGTCTTGCCGGTGCGCGTGCGGACGGTGTCCGTGTCGACCCACGCGAGCGAGTCGGTCTGCTTGCCGAACGTCGTCCGCTTGCCGCCGGCCAGTCCGTGGCGCCACATGGCGATCCGCTTCCAGCCGGTCGTGGTCTTCCCGTCCGAGAGCCGCACCCACACCTTGAGCCAGGACCCGTCCGGGATCTTCGAGACGTTCCACGACGGGACCAGGGTCCGGCCCGTCGAGGCCTTCACCCACGGCGAGCGCCACGCCTTGCCGGTCCTGCCGGCCGGGATCGAGGCGTTCGGCTCCCAGCGCGAGAGCTGGGGCGTGGGGTAGGTGGCCGCCTGGGCGGCGGTGGGCGAGACCAGGACGGAGGCGAGCAGGACTGACGCGACGAGACCACTCAGCAGGCCTCCGACGGGGAAGAGTCGGCGGTTCACCGCCTCAGGCTAGGTGAAATGTGAGGCAGAAGATAGGCAAGTGACGCGGTTGCCTGACGGTGATCAGTGCGGCCAGTGCCGCACCACCGTGTCGAGGGCGTCGAGCATGCGCTCCCACGACTCGGCCGGGGGCGGTGCGCTGTGGTCGAAGGCGCCGGCGGCCTCCAGTTCGAGGAATCCGTGCACGGTGCTGCTCACGATCCGCACGGCGTGGACCCGTTCGGTCTCGGGGATCGCGTAGCCGCGCAGCATGGCGGAGGTCAGCGTTCCGATGCGCGGACCGGCGCTCGATCGGGCGGCCGCGGTGTCGACGCGGCGACGCGACGCCGCGTATCGACCAGGATGCTGCGCGGCGTACACGCGGTACGTCGCCGCCCAGGCGCCCAGCGCATCGCGTCCGGCCCGCCCGGACATCGCCTCCGACAGGGCGTCTGCCAGCTCGGCCAGGGCGAGCAGCGTGACGCGGCGCAGCAGGTCCTCGGAGCCGACGACGTGGCCGTAGAGGCTGGCCGGCCTCACGCCGAACTGCCGCGCGACCGCCGAGACGGTCACCGCCTCGAGCCCGCCGCGATCGGCGAGGTCGGCGGCGGCGCGTGTCACGAGGTCGACGGTCAGTCCGGCGCGGGGCATGGCCCCATCCTACGACATGTAGTCCATTTCCTATGGGGCGTAGGATGGACGCATGGAATCCTTCGGCCACGACGCCATCCGGCGTGCCTTCGTGAACTCGTCCAAGAGTCGGGCCGCGGCCATGAACCTGCCCCGGCCCTGGCCCCTGGAGCGCCTCGATGACCTCGACTACCTCGGCTGGGCCGACCCGAAGGCACCCCAGCGCGCCTACCTCGTCGTCGGTCCGCCCGTCGCCGATCGACTCGTGGCGATCGAGCTGCGACTGGGCGAGACGGCCGGCCCGCGGCGGCGCACGATGTGCGACTGGTGCCACACGCAGGACGCCGACGGGGGATCGCGACTCGTGGTGGCACCCCGCGCCGGATCGCGAGGGCGGGCCGGCAACAGCGTCGGCGTCTACGTGTGTGCCGATTTCGGCTGTTCGCTCCGGGCGCGGCAGCCGCTGAAGGCTCACCAGCGTTCAGTCTCGGGCTCGCCGGACCGCCGGGTCGACGACCTGCGCGCGCAGGTGGCGGAGTTCGTCGGGCGCGTCCTCGAGGTCGGCTGAGCGGGGCGCGCTCGCGCGACACCGGCGGTGACGTCCGGGCCGATAGGCTTGGCGGGTGACGCTGCACCTCTACGACTCGGCCACCCGGCAGTCGCGAGCCCTCGACCCGGTCGTCCCCGGCAAGGTCGGCATCTACCACTGCGGCCTCACCGTGCAGGGCCCGCCGCACATCGGCCACATCCGCAAGGAGGTCGTCTTCGACGTCCTGCGTCGCTGGCTGGAGCGCTCGGGACTCGAGGTCACGATCGTCGCGAACGTCACCGACATCGACGACAAGATCCTTGCGAAGGGCGTGGAGAACGACGAGCCGTGGTTCGCCGTCGCGTACCGCAACGAGCGCGCGCTGCACTCGGCCTACGAGGTGCTGGGCTGCCGGCCGCCGACGTACGAGCCGCGCGCGACGGGCCACGTCCCCGAGATGATCGAGATGATGCAGACGCTCATCGAGCGCGGCCACGCCTACGCCGCCGACAACGGCTCGGGCGACGTGTACTTCGACGTGCGGTCGTGGCCCGACTACGGCGAGCTCTCGAACCAGCGCGTCGATGCGATGGAGCCGGCGGCCGACGCTCCCGCCGAGGGCAAGCGCGATCCGCGCGACTTCGCGCTGTGGAAGGGCCACAAGCCCGGCGAGCCCGAGTCCGCGTCGTGGCCGACCCCGTGGGGCCGCGGCCGACCCGGCTGGCACCTCGAGTGCTCGGCGATGGCCGCGAAGTACCTCGGCACCGAGTTCGACATCCACGGCGGCGGCCTCGACCTGCGCTTCCCGCACCACGAGAACGAACTGGCGCAGTCGCGCGCCGCGGGCCAGCAGTTCGCGCGGATCTGGATGCACAACGCGATGCTCAACCTCGGCAACTCCAAGATGAGCAAGAGCGTCGGCAACACGCTCATGGTCAGCGAGGTCGTCAAGCGGGTCCCCGCGATCGCCCTGCGCTACTACCTCGTCGCCGCGCACTACCGCTCGATCATCGAGTTCAGCGAGGAGTCGCTGGCCGAGGCCGCGACGGCCTTCGAGCGCATCGAGGGCTTCTGCCTTCGCGCCGCGGAGCTCGTCGGCGCCGGCGAGCCGGGCGACGTGCCCGCGGCCTTCGCCGCCGCGATGGACGACGACCTGTCCGCACCGGCCGCGCTGGCCGTCCTGCAGGGCACGGTCGGTGAGGGCAACAAGCTGCTCGCGGACGGCGCATCGGAGTCCTTGGCCGAGGTGCTGGCCGCGGTGCGCGGCATGCTCGACGTGCTCGGCCTCGACCCGTTCACCTGGCATCGGGCGGACGGCGCCGTGTCGGGGGCGGCCGAGGCGCTGTCACAACTCGTGGACGTGCTGCTCGCCGAACGCGCGGAGGCCAAGGCCGCGAAGGACTGGGGTCGCGCCGATGCACTGCGCGACCAGCTCACCGCCGTGGGCATCGAGCTCGAGGACACCTCCTCGGGTACCCGTTGGAATCTGAAGGGTGGCCGCTGATGGCCGGGAACAGCCAGCGCCGAGGCGCGATCAAGAAGACCGGGAAGGGCAACCCGACCGCCGGGTCGGGCGGTCGTCGCCGTCAGGGCCTCGAGGGCAAGGGACCCACGCCACGCGCCGAGGACCGCCCGAACCACAAGAAGTACAAGATGGCCAAGGCTGCCGACAAGCGTCAGAGCGGCCGGCCGAAGCGGCGCTCCGAGGACGGTCCCGAGCTCGTCGTCGGGCGCAACTCCGTCGTCGAGCTGCTGCGCGCCAAGGTGCCCGTCGTGGCGCTGCAGGTCGCCGAGGGCATCGACCGCGACGACCGTGTGCGCGAGATCTTCCAACTGGCCGCGGACCATCACGTGCCGCTGCTCGAGGTCGCCCGCGCCGAGCTGGACCGCATCACGTCCGGCGCGGTCCACCAGGGCATCGCCGCCAAGCTCGAGGCCTACGACTACGCCGATCCCGAGGAGCTGCTCGAGCGGGCGGCCGAGCTGGGCCAGCCCCCGCTCATCGTGATCCTCGACTCGATCACCGACCCGCGGAACCTCGGCGCGATCGTGCGCTCGGCCTCCGGCTTCGGGGTGCACGGCGTCGTGATCCCCGAGCGCCGCGCGGCGCACATGACCGCCGCGGCCTGGAAGACCTCGGCCGGCGCGGCGGCCCGCGTGCCCGTGGCCCGGGCCACGAACCTGACGCGGCTGATCAAGTCGTACCAGGAGTCGGGCCTCATGGTGATCGGTCTGGCCGCCGACGGCGATGCCGAGCTGCCGGACGTCGCCGGGTCGCTCGACCTCGCGACGGGTCCGCTCGCGGTCGTCATCGGCAGCGAGGGCAAGGGCCTGTCCCGCCTCGTCGGCGAGAACTGCGACCACCTGGTCTCGATCCCGATGTCCTCCGAGCTGGAGTCGCTCAACGCCTCCGTCGCCGCCAGCATCACGCTCTACGAGATCAGTCGCGCCCGCGCCTGAGCGCTGAGCGTGACGTTCGAGGGCCCGAATCGGTGATTTCGGCCCTCGAACGTCACTGCCAGCGGCCCCTCAGCCCAGGACGCGGTCGAGGTACGCGTTCGTGAACTTGCGCTCGGGATCGAGGCTGTCACGGACCTGCACGAAGTCGTCGAACCTGTCGTAGACCGTGCGGAAGTAGTCGGCCCCGAGGGTGTGCATCTTGCCCCAGTGTGGCCGGCCCTCGTGCGCCGTGAAGATGTCCTGCATCGCCGCGAAGTACGAGGCCGGGTCCGTGCGGTGGTACTGGTGCACCGCGAGATAGACGTTGTCGCGCTCGTGGCCGGTCGAGAGCCAGATGTCGTCGGCCGCCGTGAACCGCACCTCGATCGGGAACGACACGAGCTCGCTGCGCCGGGCGAACCACTTCTGCATCTCACCGATCGCCTCGACGGCGGCGGCCCGCGGCAGCGCGAACTCCGACTCACGGAACCGGACGCGACGCGGCGAGATGAAGACCTCGTGCGACGTGTCGGTGTACTCGCGGGCGCTCAGCATCGATCCGGAGATGCCGTTGATGCGCGGGATGAGGCTCGGTCGCCCCGCGGCCACGCGCTGCACGCGCTCGTAGACCGTGTTCGAGAGGAACTCGTCATCGAGTCGGTGCCGCCACGCCGGGAGCGGCGCCCGGGACGTCCCCTCCGGGACCCGGTTGTTCCGCTTCGTCAGCGCCTTGTCGGTGTGCGGGAAGAAGTAGAACTCGAAGTGGTCGTTGTCGTCCACGAGCGGACCGAGGTCGGCCAGCACGGCCGACAGGGCCATCGGCTCCTCGCGCGCGTGCAGCAGGAACGCCGGGACGCACTGCAGCGTCACCTCGGTGACGATGCCCAGGGCGCCGAGGCCGACGCGCGCCGCGCCGAACAGGTCGTGGTGCTCGTCGATCTCGTGGACCTGACCGTCCGCGGTCACGAGCTGCAGCGCGACGACCGCCTTGGCGATCCCGAACAGCTGTGCGCCCGTGCCGTGGGTGCCCGTGGAGGTGGCGCCGGCGACGGACTGCGGATCGACGTCACCGAGGTTGGGCAGGGCCAGCCCGAGCGCGTCGAGTCGGCGGTTGAGGTCGTGCAGGCTGATGCCGGCCTGCACGCGCACGCGACCCGTGGCGGTGTCGGCCGTCATCACGTGGTTCATCCGGTCGAGGCGCAGCAGGACGCCCTCGGTGGCCGCGATCGGGGTGAACGAGTGGCCCGCACCGACGGCCTTCACGCTGGGATGCGCTGTGACGAGCGCGACGACCTCCTCGGTCGAGGCCGGGTGGGCGACGAGATCCGGTGTCGTGCTGACGTTGCCCGCCCAGTTGGTCCAACTGCTCATCCGAAGTTCTTTCCCTCTCCTCGATACGTGGGCACCAGCGTCGCGTTGCCGCTCGCGTCGACGAGCGCGACCCGGTCGAAGCGCTCGCACATCTCACCGGCCTTGGCGTGCCGGAACAGTACCCTGTCGCCGATCGCCAGCGTCTTGGCGGCCTTGCCGCGCAGCGGCGTCTGCACCTCGCCGGCACCCTCGGCACCGTACAGCTCGAGGCCCTCGGGCCAGACGGGGGCGGGCACGCGCGAGTCGCCGGCGGGGCCGGAGGCGATGTAGCCGCCGCCGAAGCACGTCGCACCGTCGCGCGACGGCTTGCGGACGACCGAGAGCGCGAAGAACGCGGCGGGACGCGGCGTGAAGGAGCGGTAGCCGTCGAACAGGGTCGGCACGAACAGGCCCGATCCGGCCGTGAGCTCCGTGATGTTGCGGTCGTCGCGCCACACGTCGAGGCTGCCGGTGCCGCCCGCGTTGACGATCTCGAGATCGGTGAGCTGGCGGACCGCCTTGACGATCCGCTTGCGCCGGCTCCGCAGCTCGTTCGCGGAGCGGCGCTTGACCAGGCGGATCGCCGGTCCGCTGTCGGGCATTCCCGCGATCTGCGCGTCGTAGAACATCAGGCCGACGAGGCGATACCCGGGCCGATCGGCGAGCTGTGCCGCGATCCGCTTCGTCTCGCGACTCGTGTGGACGGGCGAGCGGTGCGCACCCAGGTGGGCACCGAGGACGCGCAACGACGAGTCGACGTCCAGGCACAGCCGGATCGGCGGGTGGTCGGTGCCGACGAAGGAGTCGATCAGGTCGAGCGCCTCGACCGAGTCGACCATGACCGTGATCGCCGCGAGTCGGCGCTCGTCCTTGACGAGCTCGGCGTAGGCCGCGCGGTCGACGCTGGGGTAGGCCAGCAGGATGTCCTCGACGCCCTGGTCGGCGAGCCAGATCGACTCGGCCAGCGAGTACGTCATGACACCGCGGAAGCCGCCGAGCGTCAGGGCGTTCTTGATGATCGACCGCACCCGGACCGATTTCGTGGCGAGCCGGACCGGGACGCCGCCCGCGCGGCGCGTCAGGTCGGCGGCGTTGGCCCAGAGCGCCTCCTCGTCGATCAGCGCGAAGGGCGTGTCGAGCGAGGCGGTCGCGGTGAGGAGTCGGGGGAACGGGGGTGTCGGAACGGCGGGAGGCACGGGCCAAGTATGTATCGTGACCGGGTGCGCCGGCCGGTCCTGTTCCTCGTGTTGGCCGTTCTCGCGCTCGCCGGCTGCACCCGTGGCGACGACGGCGCGACGCCGACCCCCGATCCCCAGCCCACGCCGACCGTGGAGATCACGTTGGCCGACCTGGGCATCGACGACTGGCCGATGGCGACGTCAGCGCAGTTCCCGCCCGCCCCCGCCCGCCCGGCCGAGGTGACGAGCGCCGAGTACGCCCGGATGGTCGCCGCGATCGAGACGTGGGCCCAGCAGGCCGCGACCGCTCCCACGACGGTCGGCGAGGGCCTCCCGGTGGCGCTCGCGGACATGATCGACTCCGTCGCCGACCAGCAGCCGGCGCCGGGGCTCGCCCGGGGCAACGTGCTCGACCCGGCGCTCGAGGTGCTCGGATCGCGCATGACGGCGGCGTGGCAGGTCCATTCGGCCGACGACACGACGACCGTCTCGCTGCAGACCCGCGCCGCCTACGAGGTGCGCGCACCCGACGGCCTCGTCCGGGTGATCGGGGTGCTGCGGACGCAGGGCCTCTTGGCCGGCCAGGACGGCGGCGACTGGGGGACCCAGATGGGCTGGCAGGAGTTCGGCGCCGCGGACTGCGCGACCGCCCTCGACGACTTCCTCACCCCCGGTGGCGACGCCGACGACCAGGAGTCGGACCTCTCGGTCTTCGTCGAGATCGGCGACGGCTCCGAGGCGGTCACGCCCGCGCTCGACGACGACGACCTCGTCGACGACGACTTCGTCCAGCGTTGCCGGGCAGGCCGCGTCTGAGCCTCGCTAGGATGAGGCGGTCCGCGCCCCCGTAGCTCAGTCGGTAGAGCGCCTCTCTTGTAAAGAGGATGTCGCGGGTTCGAATCCTGTCGGGGGCTCCGCGGCGGCGGTGCGGGTGACCGCGGCCCGGGCGTACGGTCGGGGCATGGACTCCACGGACCTCGCCCGACTCGGCCGTGACGAGCTCGCCTCGGCACGCACCGCCCCCAGTGGCCGCAGCGCGGTCGCGCTGCACCGGGGCCGGTACCACCGCCTGCGCCAGACGCTCATCGCGCTCGCGGCCGACCGGCTGCTCGGCGAGCACGACGCGCCCCCCGAGGCGACGCTGCAGGTGCTCCAGGGCCGCGTGCGCCTCTCCGCCGGCAAGGACGTCTGGGAGGGCGGCGTGGGGGAGCTGCTCGTGATTCCCGGCGAGCGGCACGACCTGCAGGCGCTCGAGGACGCCGTCGTGCTGCTGACGACGGTCGTCGAGGCGAGATGACGATCCGGGTCCGGCGCGTCCACGGGGAGCCGGACCCCGACGACGGCCACCGGGTCCTGGTCGACCGGCTGTGGCCGCGAGGCGTGTCCAAGGAGCGCGCCGCGCTCGACGTGTGGCTCAAGGACGTGGCGCCGAGCGACGGTCTGCGCCGCCGGTTCCACGGAGCGGAGATCGGCTTCGAGGAGTTCGTCGACGCGTACCGGGCCGAGCTCGACGCGAACCCGCACGTGGACGAGCTGCGCGCCGTCCTCGCCGCGAACGACGTCGTGACCTTCCTCTACGCCGCGCGGGACGAGGAGCACAACCACGCCCTCGTGCTGCGCGACTGGATCGAGGAGCACCCGGCCGACGGGCGTTAGGCTCCGCGACATGCCGGTGCTGCTCGTGGTCGTCGGGCTGGTCGCCCTCGTCCTGGGTGCCGAGCTGCTCGTTCGCGGCGGCTCGACGCTCGCCAGCCGGCTCGGCATCCCGCCGATCGTCGTGGGCCTCACGGTCGTCTCGATCGGCACGAGCCTGCCGGAGCTGGCGATCGGCATCGACGCGGCGTCTCGCGGCGCCGGACCGCTCGCGGTCGGCAACATCGCCGGGACGAACATCGTCAACCTGCTGCTGATCCTGGGGCTGTCCGCGGCGATGGTGCCGCTGACGATCGCGCTGCGCACGATCCGATTCGAGCTGCCCGTCGTGGCCGTCGTGTCGGTGCTGCTCGTGATCCTGTGCCTCGACGGGCTGCTCTCGCGCACCGAGGGGGTGCTGCTGCTCGTCGTGGCGATCGCCTACACGCTCGCGGTGGTCCTGATGGCGGTGCGCGATCCGGCTCGCGACGACATCGAGGCGCCGGCCCCGGTCGCCGGCAGCCTGGGTCGCGACCTGCTGCTGATCGGTGGAGGACTCGCGGTCGTGGTGGTCGGCGCCGACTGGCTCGTCGTCGGCGCGGTCGACCTCGCGACGCAGCTCGGCGTGAGCGAGGTGGTCATCGGCCTGACCGTCGTCGCGATCGGCTCGTCGGCGCCCGAGCTCGTGACGACGGTGCTCTCGACCCTGCGCGGGGAGCGGGACATCGCCGTCGGAAACCTGATCGGGTCGAGCGTCTACAACATCGCGCTCATCCTGGGCATCACCGCGATCACCGCTCCGCTGGAGGTGACGAGCGAGCTGATCCGGGTCGACCTGCCGGTCATGGCCTTCGTCGCCGTGGTGCTGATCCCCGTCTTCATGACGGGGCGCCGGGTCTCGCGCGCCGAGGGCATCGCCTTCGTGCTGGCGTACGCGGCGTACCTCACCGTGATCCTCACGACGCGTACCTGACACGTCGAACGGCCCGGCCTGAGAGGATTCGACTCATGGAGAACCCCTCGGCGCACAGCGACTTCATCCTGACGTTCGTGTGCCCCGACCGGGTCGGCATCGTCGCGACGATCGCGTCGACCCTCGCCGCGGACGACTGGACGATCACCGAGAGCCAGCAGTACGCCGATCCCGACACCCTGCGCTTCTTCATGCGGGTGCGGTTCGCCGCCGACCGCGACGTGCCGATCGAGGCCGTGCGCGCCGTCCTCGAGCCCGCCCTCGAGCCGTTCGACATGGACTGGGAGCTGCACGATGCGAGCGCCCCGCTGCGGGTCGTCGTCATGGTGTCGAAGCAGGGCCACGTCCTCAACAACCTGCTCTTCCGCACGCGCGAGGGCCAGTTGCCGATCGAGATCGTGGCGGTCGTGTCGAACCACCCCGACTGGCGCGACGTCGTCGAGTGGCACGGCATCGACTTCCACCAGGTCGAGGTCACGGCCGAGACGAAGGCGGACGCCGAGCAGTTCGTGCTCGACCTGATGGAGCGCACCGGCGCCGAGTCGCTCATCCTCGCGCGGTACATGCAGATCCTGTCGGACCGGATGTGCCGGGCGGTGCACGGCCGCGCGATCAACATCCACCACTCGCTGCTGCCCAGCTTCAAGGGAGCCCGTCCGTACGAGCAGGCACACCGGCACGGCGTGAAGGTCATCGGCGCGACGGCCCACTACGTGACGGCCGACCTCGACGAGGGGCCGATCATCGAGCAGGACTTCCGCCGCGTCGACCACCGCTCCTCGGCCGCGCAGCTGGCCGCGATGGGTCAGGACCTCGAGGCCGGAGCCCTCGTCCACGCGGTGCGCGCCCACGCCGAGCACCGCGTGCTGCTCAACGGGATGAAGACGGTCGTCTTCGACTGAGCCCGTCAGGCGTCGTCCGGCTCCTCGGTTCCGGCGACGGCCCGGACGTCCAGCTCCCGGTCGGCTGGTGTCGGTGAGAAGCCCGCGTCGTCGGCGTCGGTCAGCAGCGCCTCGTCGATGCGCTCGTTGGCGTACCGCAGGATCGACGCGACGGTGGCGGCGACCGGCACCGCCAGGAACGCGCCCGTGATGCCGAACATCGCGCCGCCGGCCGTGACGGACATCAGCACGATCGCGGGGTGCAGGTCCATGCTCTTGCCCTGGAGCATCGGCGAGAGCACGTTCCCCTCGAGCTGCTGCACCACGATGATCACGATCAGGACGATGAGCGCGTCCTTCGGCGAGTTCGTCACGAGCGTCACGAGCACGGCGATGGCACCCGAGGCGAAGGCGCCCACGATCGGGATGAACCCGCCGAGGAACGTGATGACGGCCAGCGGCACCCACAGCGGCTGGCCCACGATCGCGAGCGCGGCACCGATGAGCGCGGCGTCGATGAAGGCGACGAGCGCCTGCGTGCGGATGAAGCCGCCGAGTGTCGTCCAGGCCCGGCTGAGCATCTCGCGCAGGTGACCGCCGGCGCGGTGGCCACCCAGCTTCTCGACCCACGGCAGGAAGCGGTGGCCGTCCTTGATGAACAGGAACGTGAGGATCAGCACGAGGACCGTGTTGACGAGGACGCCGGTCGCGGCGCCCACGACTCCGATGGCGCCGGTGCTGATGTCCAGGGCGCTGTCCTTGAGCCACTGCTCGACGTTGTTCAGGGCGTTCGTGATCTGGCCCTGCTCGATGTTCAGGGGGCCGCTGATGAGCCAGTCCTGGATCTCGGCCACGCCGCTGGCGGCGCGGTTGGCGATCTCGGGGGACTGCTCGACGAGCTGCGGGATCAGGATCGAGAACAGGAACACGAGGGCGGCCAGGAAGGCGAGCATGACGATGCCGGCCGAGGCGGCGGCCGGCAGACCGGCCTTGCGCAGGCGCTGGGCCGGCGGTCCGAGGACGGTGGCGAACAGCAGCGCGAGGCAGACCGGGAACCAGACCACCCACGTGTGGCCGATGAACCAGCCCAGGACGAACAGTCCGGCGGCCAGGACGACGAGCCGCAGCCCCCACTTCTGGGCGACCGCGAAGCCGCGGTCGATGACGGCCGCGCGGTCGCGGATTCGAGTCTCGCTCACGCGTTCACCCTAGCCCGGCAACCGCCAGTCGACTGGCTCAGCGCCCTGGGCTCGCAGCGCGTCGTCGGCACGGCTGAAGGGCCGCGATCCGAAGAACCCGCGCGAGGCCGAGAGCGGGCTGGGATGCGCCGACTCGATCCGCGGCACCGCCCCGAGTCGCGGGGCCAGCGACTGCGCATCGCGCCCCCACAGGATCGCGACGAGCGGGCCGCCCCGCTCGACGAGGGCGGCGATCGCGCGGTCGGTCACGGTCTCCCAGCCCTTGCCGCGGTGACTGGCGGGCTGTCCCGGGCGCACGGTGAGGCACCGGTTGAGCAGCATCACCCCGCGGTCGGCCCAGGCCGACAGGTCGCCGTGCGCGGCCGGCGCGATACCGAGGTCGGCCTGCAGCTCGGTGTAGATGTTGACGAGGCTGCGCGGGAGCGGTCGGACGTCGGGCCGCACCGAGAAGGACAGCCCCATCGGGTGGCCGGGCGTCGGGTAGGGGTCCTGGCCGGTGATGAGCACGCGGACCTCCGCCATCGGGGTCCGGAAGGCGCGGAAGATCGCGTCGGGCTCGGGCAGGTAGCTGTTCCCGGCGGCGATCTCCTGCCGGAGGAACTCGCCCATCGCGTGGACAGCGTCCTCGACGGGCGCCATCGCCTCGGCCCAGTCCGGCGCCATCAGGCCCTCGAGGGTCATCGGTCCGCCTCGAGGGCGCGCGGGGCGAGGGCGCTGGCGACGAGGCACAGCGCGAACGGGACGAGGAAGGCCGTCGTGAGCGACACCCAGTGCGTCAGCAGGCCGATGATCGACGGACCGCTGAGCAGGGCGACGTAGCCCATGCCCGTGACGCGGGCGATGATCGCCGCGCCGTGCCGGGGATCGACGTTGCCGGCCGCGCTGAAGAACTGGGGCACGCACCCCGCGAGACCGAATCCGACGACCGCCCAGCCGACGATCGCGACCGGCGGTGTCGGAGCGACGATCGCGATCGCGAGGCCGAGGGCGCCGACGAGCGCGGCCCAACGGACGAACCGGCCCGGTCCGGTGCGCTCCACGACCCGGTCGACGACGAGTCGCGTCGTGAACATCGTGAGGCTGAACGCGCCGTAGGCGACCGCGGCGACGGCCGCGGTCGTGCCGAGCTCGTCGCGCAGGTGCACCGTGCTCCAGTCGTACGCGACGCCCTCGGCGAGCATGAGCGCGAACGCGAGCGCGCCGAGCAGGACGATGCGGCCGGTCCAGGGCGGCCGTGCACCGCGCTCGTGCTCCTCCTGCACGTCGTGGTCGAGCAGGTGCGGCCGGACCACGACGACGAGCACGAGCCCGATCACGGCGAAGACGACGAAGTCCACGGGCACGGGCCATCCGGCGGCGAGCATGAGGCCGCCGATCGTCGAGGCCGCGAAGCCGCCGGCGGAGAACCACGCGTGGACCGACGACATGATCGGCCGGCCGTACGCGCGCTCGACCGTGACCGCCTGGGCGTTCTGCGCGACGTCGACGATGCCGTTGGACGCGCCCAGGAGTGCGAGGGCGGCGGCGAGGGCCCACACGTTCGTGGCGACTCCCGGCAGCACGACCGCACCGCACATCGCGAGCAGGGCGGCGGTGACCGCCCGCGCGCTACCGGTGCGATCGACGAAGAAGCCGGCGGCCTGCATGCCGAGCCACGCGCACACGCCCATCCAGAGCAACAGGGTGCCGAGGGTCGCCGCCGAGATGTCCGTGCGGTCCATGATCACGGGGATGTGGACGATCCAGGCGCCGAGCAGGAAGCCGTTCGTGAACAGCAGCGACGAGGTCGCCATGCGTGCGCGCTTGAGCCCGGCGTCGATCACGCATCGAGCCTAGGGCCCCGGCGTGGGCGGTGCCTGACGCACCCTCGCGAGGCTGGTCGGGTGCGTAACTCACCGCTCCCCGGGGTGGGCGGTGTCTGGCGAACCCTCCGGGGCGGTCAGAGGTGCGTAGCTCACCGCTCCTCGGGGTGGGCGGTGTCTGGCGAACCCTCCGGGGCGGTCAGAGGTGCGTAACTCACCGCCCACGGGCACCGAGCGTTCTTGACCCACCGCTTCACGACCGCCCCGGTAGGCTGGGCCGGTTGTGTCTTCCGCTCTCTCCTCGTACCGCAGCCTCTGGGGCGCCGCCGGCGCCTCGTTCGTCGTGGTCGCCTTCCTCGGGCGCATTCCGCTCGCGATGAGCCAGATGGGCGTGCTCCTGCTCATCGCCCAGACCACGGGCTCGTACGGGACCGCCGGAGCCACCGCCGGAGCGCTGGCCGTTGCGAACGCGCTCGGCTCCCCGGTCTTCGGCGCGGCCGCCGACCAGATCGGCCAGCGTGCCGTCGTCCTGGTCCAGTCGGTCGCGGGTGCGATCGGTCTGGCCGCGATCGTCCTGCTGGCCCGGCAGGACGCCGCGACCTCCAACCTGCTCGCGATGGCCGCGATCACTGGGCTGGCGCTGCCCCAGGTCGGCCCGCTCGCCCGGGTGCGCTGGCGACCCGTGCTGCGCCGCCGCGTCGACGAGGGCCGACTGTCCACCGGCGAGGTGGACCGCTACGTCGATCTCGCCTTCTCCTACGAGGGCGCCGCCGACGAGGCCTCGTTCGTCCTCGGACCGGCGCTCGTCGGCGTGATCGGCGTGCTCGTGGGAGCCGACGGGGCGCTGCTCGCGGCCGCGGGTCTGCTCGTGGTGTTCGGCTCGGCGTTCGCGCTGCACCCCACCTCCGAGCTCGTGCCGCGGCGCAGCGAGCACGAGGACACGCACGGCGTGAAGCTGTGGACCGCGGCCTTCCTCGTGCTGGCCCTCGCGGTGTTCCTCATGGGAATGCTGTTCGGCAGCATCCAGACCGGCACGACCGCGCTCGCGACGGCGCAGGGCCACCCGGACGTGGCCGGCCTGATCCACGCCGTGCTCGGCATCGGCAGCATGGTCGCCGGTCTCTCGATGGCAGCCGTGCCCGCCCGAGTGCTCTACGCGACCCGGATGGCGTGGTCCGCGGGGGCGATGATCGTGCTCGCGCTGCCGCTGCTGTTCGTGCACACGATCCCGCAGCTCGTCGCGACGATCGCCCTGATGGGCTTCGCCGTCGCTCCCTACCTGATCAGCGCGTTCGCGCTCGCCGGGCTGATCGTGCCGCCCGCGCGCATCGGCACGGCGATGACGTTCATGGCCGGTGGCACCGGGCTCGGCTACGCCGCCGGCGCCTCGGTGGCCGGACGCGCCGCCGACGGCGCCTTCGGTCCGTCGGGCCCGACCCCGGCGTTCGTCGTCACGATCGTCTCGATGGTGGCGGCCTTCGTGCTGGCGCTCGCCGCCCAACGAACCCTGCGGGCGGCCAAGATCGCCGCGTGACAGCGGGTCAGCGGCCCCGGGCCAGCGACTCCTCGAGCGCGGCCTTCGACGCGGGCCACTCGTCGTCGAGCATCGAGAAGGTCACGGTGTCGCGCCAGGAGCCGTCGTCGCGCCGCTTGTGCTTGCGCATGACGCCCTCCTCCGCGGCACCGAGCCGTGCGATCGCGGCCTGGGAGCGGGTGTTGCGGATGTCGGTGTGCCACACGACGCGCACGCAGCCGAGGTCCTCGAACGCCCGCGTCATGAGCAGCAGCTTGAGCTCGGTGTTGAGCCCGGTGCGCCAGAACCTGCGGCCCAGCCACGTGTGACCGATCGCGACGGTCCGCAGGCCGGGACTGACGTCGTAGAAGGTCGTCATGCCCGCGACCTCGCCCGTGCGCAGGTCGACCTGCGCCCACGGCACGAGCTCGGGGTTGGCGAGGTACCACGCGATCCGCTTGGCGGCGACCTCCTCGGTCATGACGTCCCAGCCGATCAGGTGCTCGAAGACGGCCGGGTCGTCGCCGGCGGCCGCGAGACCGGCGGCGTGGTCGAGCGTGAGTGGCTCGAGTCGCGCGATCGTGCCGGTCAGCACGACCGGGGTGCGCCACGTGTCGTCGGGCATGGCCGTCACACCGGGTAGACGAGGTCGAAGCGCTCGAGCACGACCGGCATCCCCGGCTCGAACTCCCGGTCGTGCTCGCGATGTTCCGTGAAGAACTGCTCGTGGTCGGCGCGCCACGTCTCCAGCGTGCGGTCGCCCTCGCCCTCGAGCCACGCATGCTCCGCGGTGACCTCGTCGAAGGGGACGACCTCGACCGCGGTGGTCTTGATGAGCGCCCGCGGGTGGCCCGTGCCGTCGAGCACGATGCTCAGATCGCCGACCTGCGGGATCTGCTCGTTCGCGGCCTCGTAGTCCCACAGCGAGCCGGCCGTGGCCGTCTTCGTGCCAGCGAGGACGAGTTGGAGCAGTGCCTCGGCGACATCGGGAGTCGCGCCGAACGACCACGCGGGCGGCGGCAGGACCTCGCCGGCGACCGTGCCGAGGTATCCGGGCACGGGGTTGATCCGCAGTTGGTGCCGCGCGGCGGCCCAGAACCGGTCGATCTCCTCGCCCTCGCTCATCGCTCCAACCTACCGGCTGAGCCGGTCGAGGAACGCGATCATGAGCGCCTCCCGCACGCGCGGGGGCGCGACGTCGACGAGGGCATTGACCGGGCCGAGCCGCGCGGGGATCGCCACCTCGCCACCGGCGCCGGCCAGACCCGCGAGGGCGAGCAGTCCGTCGAACGCCTCGTCGTCGAGCGTGTCCGGGTCGAGGCCGGCGGCGGCCTCGGCGAGGAACGGGTCGATCGGGACGGGGCCGGCCGTCGCCGCCTCGGCGGTCGCCTCGGCCAGCGCCGTGAGGAACTCGGGCACGGACGCGGCCGTGGCGGCGCAGATCGTGAGGTGCAGCGTCGGCGGCTGCTCGCCGAACCGCATCTGCGGCTGGACGAACCAGCCCCGATCGAGCATGAGGTCGCTGATCGTGAACACGTCGACGGCGTCGTCGGTGCCGAGGGCGATGAGCGAGGAGTCCGGCTCGACCACGACGTGCAGGTGCTCGATCCCGGCGATCCCCTCGACGAGTGCGCGGGTGCCTTCGAGCGTGCGCGCCACGAGGTCGCGGTAACCGGCGTCGCCGATGAGGCTCACGACCGCCCACGCGGCCGCGAGCGGTCCGCCCGACTTCGTCGACTGCATCGTGGCGTTGAGCATCGTGTAGCCGGGCCAGTCGGCGTGGGCGAAGTACTGCGCCCGCCGCAGGGCGGGCGAGGCGTGCAGCAGGAGCGAGACGCCCTTCGGCGTGTACGCGTACTTGTGCAGGTCGACCGACAGGCTCGTGACTCCCTCGACGGCGAAGTCCCACACCGCGTCGGTGCCGGACCACGGCAGCACCCAGCCGCCGATGCAGGCGTCGACGTGCAGTCGCAGTCCGCGCTCGCGGGTCACGGCGGCGATCTGCTCGACGGGGTCGATCACCCCGTGCGCGTAGGAGGGCGCCGAGACCGCGACGAGCACGCACCGCTCGCCCAGCCGGTCGATCGCGGCCGTCATCGCCGGGACGTCGGCGCGGAAGTCCGGACCCACCGGGACCGCGACCAGCTCGACGCCGAAGTAGTGGGCGGCCTTCGCGAACGCGGCGTGGATCGTGGTCGGCACGACCATCGCCGGGCGCTCGACCGGGTGGGCGTCGCGGGCCGTCTGGACCGCCAGCAGGATCGACTCGGTGCCGCCGCTCGTGACGGTGCCGACGACCTCGTCGCTCGCGTGCAGGATCGACCGCGCGAACGCCACGAGGTCGGCCTCCATCGACAGCAGGCTCGGGAACGCGGTCGGGTCGAGGCCGTTCGTCGAGGCGTACATCGCGAGCGCCTTCTTGGCCACCTCGTCCGCCTCGGCGATGCCGGAGTCGTAGACGTAGGCGAGCGTGCGACCGCCGTGCGTGGGCAGGTCGCCCGCCGCGCGGGCGCGCAGCTCGGCGAGGATCTCATCGGGGGTCACGTCCCGAACCTATCCGCGTGTCCACCGGGGGCGGTGCGCTGGGTCCGACCGCCCCAGCGGCGGGGTCTCAGGCCAGGAGGCGGTCGTCGAGGCGGTAGCCCCGCAGCAGCAGCAGGCTCGCGCCGGCCAGCACGGCGGGGACGATGGAGAAGCCCAGGGCGATGGCGAGGCGCGCGCTGTCGGGCTGGGCGACGTCGTCGCCGGAGGACGACACGTACCCGCCGAGCGCCAGCACGACCGCGTAGATCCCGGGGCCGAGGGCCAGGCCGAGGGTCTCGCCCGCGGTCCACACGCCGGTGAAGACGCCGATCCGGTTCGTGCCGCTGCGCGCCGAGTCGTCGGCGGCCACGTCCGGCAGCATCGCCATCGGGAAGACCTGGGCGCCCGCGTACCCGACTCCGACGATCGCCGCCGCGGTGTACGTGAGGCCGAGCCAGCCGGAGTGGGCGGCCAGCAGGACGAGCATGCCGACGACGAGGAAGACCGTGGAGACGGCGTACCCGGACCGCTTGCCGCGGGTCGCTGCGAAGCGCTCCCACAGTGGCGTGACGAGCAGGGCGGGCGCGACGAAGGCGACGAACAGGAAGGTGCTCGCGGCGCTGCTGTCCAGGAGGTCCTTCGCGACGTAGGCGACGCCAGCCAGCACTGTGCCGATCGCCGCGGCCTGCATGACGAAGGTCGCCAGCACCGCGCGGAAGTCGGGGTTCGCCGCGACGAGTCGCAACTGGTCGCGGAACGAGCCCGGAGCGCTCGCCGTCGGGTGCTCGGGCGCACCCTTCGTGCCCCACCAGGCACCGAGGACGCCGAGCGCGATGATCAGTCCGACGTAGCAGCCCATCGCCGCGTGGCCGAACGCGTCCGCGACGATCGGCGCCGTGGCCCCCGACAGCAGGATCGTCAGCGCGAGGATCGCGACCCGCCACGTCATGAGCCGCGTCCGCTCGGCGTAGTCGAGCGTCAGCTCGGCCGGCATCGCGACGTACGGCACCTGGAAGAACGCGTAGGCGCTGGCGCACCCGAGGAACCCGATCGCGACCCACGCGGCGCCGAGCGCCTTCGGGTCGGTCGGGCCGGCGAACATCACCGCGAAGAGCACCGCGAGCGTCAGCCCGCCGCGCAGCAGGAACGGCCGACGCCGTCCGCCGGGATTCGTCGAGCGGTCGCTGATCCGGCCCGCGATCGGGTTGAGCACGACGTCCCACGCCTTGGGCGCGAAGACCAGGAACCCCGCGAGGGCGGCCGCGATCCCGATCTCGTCGGTGAGGTACGGCAGCAGCAGGAGGCCGGGGACGGTGCCGAACGTGCCGGTCGCGACGCTGCCGAGGGCGTAGCCGCGGCGGACGCGGGGGGACAGCTCAGACGTCATGCGCACATGCTGCCAGTCCGCGCGTCAGGTACGGACCGACGCGAGCTCGGCGAGGTACGTGTTCGCCCAGCGCTCGATGTCGTTCTCCATGACCTGCTTGCGCAGGGCCCGCATCCGCTTGCGCAGGTCGACGGGACTGGCGCGCATCGCCTCGAGCATCACGGCCTTCATCCCGTTGATGTCGTGCGGGTTGACCTGGAAGGCCTGGCGCAGCTCGCCGGCCGCTCCCGCGAACTCGCTCAGCACGAGTCCGCCGCGGTCGTCCCAGCGCGTCGCGATGTACTCCTTGGCCACGAGGTTCATGCCGTCGCGCAGCGGGGTGACGACCATGACGTCGGCCGCGCGGTACATCGCGGCCATCTCCTCGCGCGGGAACGAGGCGTGCAGGTACTGGATCGGCTGCTGCCCGATGCGACCGAGGTCGCCGTTGATCCGGCCGACGAGTCGGTTGATGTCGTCGCGCAGCACCTTGTACTGCTTGACGCGCTCTCGCGAGGGCGTGGCGACCTGGACGAAGACGGCCTCGCCGACGTCGATGACGCCGTCGCTGACGAGCTCGCCGAACGCCCGCAGGCGCTGCGGCAGGCCCTTCGTGTAGTCGAGCCGGTCGATGCCGATCAGCACGTGGCGCGGGTTGCCGATGCTGTCGCGGATCTCCTGCGCGCGGGCGATCACGTCGGGGGTGCGCGACAGCTGCTCGAAGCCCTTCGCGTCGATCGAGATCGGATAGGCCTTGGCCAGCACCGTGCGGCCGTCGGGCAGGAACACCGTCTCCTTCGCCGTGCGGTGACCGACGAAGCGTCGGACGAGGCGGACGAAGTTCTGCGATGCGCCCGGCATCTGGAAGCCGACGAGATCGGCGCCGAGCAGGCCCTCGAGGATCTGCTTGCGCCACGGCAGCTGCTGGAACAGCTCGGTGGGCGGGAACGGGATGTGCAGGAAGAAGCCGATCAGCAGGTCGGGTCGCAGCTCGCGCAGCATCTGCGGGACGAGCTGCAGCTGGTAGTCCTGCACCCACACGACGGCGCCCTGGGCGGCGACCTCGGCGGCCTTGCGGGCGAACCGCTGGTTGACCTCGACGTACGCGTCCCACCACTCGCGGTGGTACTCCGGAGTGACGACGACGTCGTGGTAGAGCGGCCAGAGGGTGCCGTTGGAGAAGCCCTCGTAGTAGTCCTCGACCTCCTGCTCGGAGAGCGGGACCGGCACGAGCCGCAGGCCGTCGTTGGTGAACTCGCCCATCTGCTCGTCGGAGGCGCCGTGCCAGCCGATCCAGGCACCACCCTGACGCTTCATCACGGGCTCGAGGGCGGTGACCAGTCCGCCGGGGGAGGTCCGCCACATCACCTCGCCGTCGGGCCCGATCAGCCGGTCGACGGGTAGGCGGTTGGCGATCACCACGAATTCGGCCGGGTTCGTCGCCATGACCCCCAGCCTAGGCCAGATCGGTCCGGGGCGGGCGATTCGCGCTAGCCGAATGACAACCATGTGATTCCGCCGGTACGATGCGAGACATGGCAGCGGTGGAGAAGCACGACCAGTCGGTTCGCGGCGAGTTGAGCGACCGCGATGGCACGGCCTTGTCTGCTCGCGACGGCGAGATGCTCGAGCTGGAGCGCCTGTGGTGGAAGTACGCCGGCGCCAAGGAGCAGGCGATCCGCGACAAGTTCGACCTGTCGCCGACGCACTACTACCAGGCCCTCAACGCGCTGATCGACTCCGAGGCCGCCCTCGCGCACGATCCGTTGCTGGTCAAGCGACTGCGTCGCCTGCGGGCCCAGCGCCAGCGCCAGCGTCAGGCGCGTCGCTCGGGAACCGACGCCTGAGGTGGACGAGTCGCCGGATGAGATTCCCGGCGGCGACCGACCGCCGAGCCGGCGTCGACGCAGCTGGGGCCTCGTCGCCCTCCCCGTGCTCTGGCTCGTCCTGGGCGTGACCGGCGGACTGGCGATCGTCAAGCACGTCCGCGCCGACGATCCGCCCCCGGCGGACGTCACGACGGCGGGTCCGACCGCGACCACCGCGACCCCGAAGCCGAAGAAGACCGAGAAGGCGACCAAGCCGACCGCGAAGCCGTCCCCTGAACCGACCACCGAGCCGACGACGCAGCAGACCGTGGCGGCGACCCGGTCGATCGGCGTCGTCATCTACAACCAGGCCGGCATCGGCGGCCTCGCCGCCCGCGCCTCCGCGCAGGCGCAGGCCGCGGGCTGGACCGTCGTCGACACCGGCAACTGGCGCGGCTCGGTGCCCCAGGACACCGTCTACTACCCGCCCGGCAAGCAGGCCGAGGCCGAGCTGCTGGGCGGCGACCTCGCGATCACGCGTCTCATGCCGGCCGTCTCGAACATGTCCGGCACCTACCTCACGGTCGTCCTGACGAGCGCTCGCTGACCGCTCGGGTCGCGCGGCCTCGTGGGCGACCCGCGGTCGGCGGCATACTCGTCCCATGACCGATCCGGGCCGGACCCTGCTCGCGCTCGACTTCGACGGGACGCTGTCGCCGATCGTCGAGGACCCCACCGCCGCGTACATCCACCCCGGGTCGCTCGCGGCGCTGCGGCGCCTCGGCCCCGTGCTCGCGGGAATCGCGATCATCACGGGTCGCCCCGTCGAGCAGGTGCGCCGGCTCGGCCGGTTCGAGGAGGGATCGGGTCTCGAGCGGCTCGTCGTGTGCGGCCAGTACGGCGCCGAGCGCTGGGACGCGGCGACCGGCGAGATGCACCTGCCCGAGCGCCCGGCCCCGATCGAGGAACTGGCGACGATGCTCCCGGACTGGCTCGCGGAGCACGGTGCGCAGGCCGTCCGGATCGAGGACAAGGGCCTGGCGCTCGCGCTGCACACCCGCGGCGTCGCTCCGGGCCTGCTCGACCAGTTGAGGCCCGAGATCGATGCCCTGGCGACGCAGTTGGGTTTGCACGTCGAGCCGGGCCGGCAGGTCATCGAGCTGCGTCCTCCGGGCAGTGACAAGGGCCAGACGCTGCGCCGGCTCGTCGAGTCGCTCGAGCTCGAGGCGGTGATGTTCGCGGGGGACGACCTCGGCGACCTGCCGGCGTTCCACGAGGGCATCGCGCTGCGCGAGGGCGGACTGGAGGTCACTCTCGTGTGCTCGGCGTCGGCGGAGCAGGACGCGCTCGTGCCGTTGGCGGACGTCGTGCTCGACGGGCCCGGCGAACTGGCGGCCTGGCTCACCGGGCTGGCGGACGCCTTCGGCGCCTGATCTCACAATACGATACTGCGTCTCAACTATTGAGACTCAGATTTCTGCGGCACCGGCCCGGCTGCCTACGCTGAGCGGGCACTCATCATGAGGGGCAGAGGGACACGGCCCGACGAAGCCCCAGCAACCAGCCGACAGGCGGCCAGGTGCTAATTCCGTCCGCGGTCGAACGTCGACCCGGAGAGATGAATGGAGTCCTCGTGAGCGTCACGCTTCCCGACCGCACCGCCACCACCCTGCGCGAGGGTGCCTTCGGCAACGCGACCTGCCTCAAGTGCCGCGAGTGCGGCGCCACCCGCGAGCTCGGCCCGCACTACGCGTGCTTCGAGTGTTTCGGCCCGCTGGAGATCGGCTACGACTTCGGCACCGTCACGCGCGAGCAGATCGAGTCCGGACCGGCGAACATCTGGCGCTACAAGGCGCTGCTGCCCGTGCCCGACGACATCGAGTCGAGCCCCAACCTCGAGCCCGGCTTCACGCGCCTGCTCGACGCCCGCAACCTCGCCGCCGAGCTGGGCCTGACCAAGCTCTGGGTCAAGGACGACAGCACCAACCCGACGAACTCCTTCAAGGACCGCGTCGTCGCGTGCGCCCTGAGCGCCGCCCGCGAGTTCGGCAGCAAGGTGTTCGCGTGCCCCTCCACCGGCAACCTCGCCAACGCCGTGGCTGCCGCCGGCGCCCGGGCGGGGATCCGCACGGTCGTGTTCATCCCCAGCAACCTCGAGACGCCCAAGCAGGTGAACTCGGCGATCTTCACCGAGAACCTCGTCGCCGTCGAGGGCAACTACGACGACGTCAACAAGCTCGCCAGTGAGATCGCGGGCGAGGAGGACGGCTGGGCGTTCGTGAACGTCAACGTCCGTCCGTTCTACGCCGAGGGCTCCAAGACGCTCGGCTACGAGATCGCCGAGCAGCTCGGCTGGCGCCTGCCCGACCAGATCGTCATCCCCGTGGCCTCCGGCTCCCAGCTGACCAAGGTGCACAAGGCGTTCACCGAGCTGATCGCGCTGGGCCTGGTCGAGGACAAGCCGTTCCGGGTCTTCGGTGCGCAGGCCGAGGGCTGCAACCCCGTCGCGACCGCCTACAAGGACGGCGTCGACGCGATCCGCCCGGTCAAGCCCGACACGATCGCGAAGTCGCTCGCGATCGGCAACCCCGCCGACGGCATCTACGTCCTCGACATCGCCCGCCAGAGCGGGGGTGCGGTCGAGGAGGTCAGCGACGACGAGATCCGCGAGGGCATCGTGCTGCTGGCGCGCACCGAGGGCATCTTCACCGAGACCGCCGGCGGCACGACCGTCGCGGTGCTGAAGAAGCTCGTCGCGACCGGCCAGCTCGACCCGTCCCTCGAGACCGTCGTCATCAACACCGGCCACGGGCTCAAGACGCTCGATGCCGTGTCGGGCTCCGTCGGGCCCGCCGCGACGATCGCGCCGACCTACGCAGCGTTCACCGCGGCCGGCATCGCCTGAGCCCGCGCCCCTTCGAATCGTCAGGAGCTTCACCATGGCCGTGTCCGTCCGCATTCCCACGATCCTGCGCACCTACACCGACGACGAGTCCCAGGTCAGCGCCGAGGGCGGGACCCTCACCGCCGTCCTGGACTCGCTCGAGGGTGCCTACCCCGGCATTCGTGCGCGGATCGTCGACGAGGACGGCAAGCTGCGCCGCTTCGTGAACGTGTACGTGGCCGAGGAGGACGTCCGTTTCGCCGACGGCCTCGACACCAAGACCCCCGAGGGCACCCAGATTTCGATCATCCCCGCCGTGGCGGGCGGTTCCTGCTGAGCCGCCACCCGGTGGCGGGGCGGAGCCCCGCCGTGGCGGGCGGCTGAGCGGGCGCTGAACGAATTCCGGCACTGCCGATACCCTTGCTCGAAGGAGGCCCGGCCGGGGGTCTCCCCGCACGACAGGTGGTCTCATGGTGCACGGCACCGTCAAGTGGTTCAACGCCGACAAGGGCTATGGATTCATCGCCGTCGACGGTCAGGACGACGTGTTCGTCCACTGGTCCAAGATCGCGATCAACGGGTTCAAGACGCTCGAGGACGGCCAGACGGTCGAGCTCGAGGTCGTCGACGGGCCCAAGGGTCGCGAGGCGGAGAACGTCCAGCCACTGCGCTGAGACCCCTGTGGTCACACCCGTCACGACACGGTGTGAGACGAATCACGCGAAACGCTATGTGACATCGAAGATGTCACATACAGTGACGCTGTGTTCACCTTGCTCGTCACGGCCAACGACGCCGGCTACGCCCCCGCGGGCGGTGCTGCGCTGGACCAGGTCATCGGACTGTCCATCGCCGCCGCCATCATCACGACCTTCCTGTTCGGGGTCGGCTGGGCGCACCGCACCCACCGGATCGAGTGGCTGCAGCGCAGCGGCGACTGGCTGAAGGGCCGCACGGGCCACCCCGGCTGGGCGGCGATCTGCGCGCTGTTCATCGCAGCCGCGCTCATGATCGCGCTGCTGGGCTTCATGTGGGACGTCAGCCTGCACGCGGGCCGCGGGCGTGACGAGGGCCCGCTGGCCAACCCGGCCCACTACCTGATCCTGATCGGCCTGTTCGCCCTGTTCGTCGGGGGCCTGACGGCGGTCGCGTGGACGCGCGACGGCCGCAAGCCCTCGCTCGCCTCCGTCCGGATCACGCGCTCGTGGTACGCCCCGGTCAGTGCGCTGTTCATCGCCGGCTGCGGGCTCTACGCGCTGATCGGATTCCCGCTCGACGACATCTGGCACCGGCTGTTCGGCCAGGACGTGACGCTGTGGGGCCCGACGCACCTCATGCTCATCGGCGGCGCCGGCCTGTCCACCGCGGGCATCGTCCTCATGCACCGTGAGGCCCAGCTGAGCGACGACTACGACGACTCGTCGCGCAACGTGGCCCTCGTCCACCGGATCACGCTGACCGTCGCCTTCGGCGCGATGCTGATCGGCCTCTCGGTGTTCCAGGCCGAGTTCGACTTCGGGATCGCGCAGTACCGCATGGTCTTCGCGCCGCTCATGATCGCGCTCGCGGCCGCGGTCACCCTCGTCGCCGCGCGGCTGTACGGCGGTCCGGGGACGGCCATCATGGCCGCGCTCTTCTTCCTCCTCATGCGCGGGTTGGTCTCGTACACGGTCGAGGAGGTGTTCGGCCAGGCCCACCACGTCTTCCCGCTCTACCTCGGCAGCGCCGTCCTGGTCGAGCTGCTCGCGCTGACGGCCCTGCGGCGCCGTCCGCTGCTGTTCGGAGCGGTCGCGGGCCTCGTGATCGGCACGCTCGGCTCGGCGATCGAGAAAGTCTGGAACGACCAGCTGTTCGCGTTCGCCTGGGCGCGCGACATGTGGGTCGAGGGACTGCTCATGACCGTCCCCGTCGCGATCGGTGCCGGTCTGTGCGGGGCCCTGTTCGCGATGGGCATGGAGGGCACCCTGCCGCGGCCGCGGATCGCCCGCACGATCATGACCGCCTCGGTCCTCGTGCTGGCCATCGCGGTCGCCAACGGACTGTCGTACTCCGTCCCGAAGGAGGCAACGGCGACGGTCGCCGCGACGCAGTCCGAGGACGGCGTCGAGATCGAGCTGACCGTCGAGCCGGCCGACCTCGTTGACGACGACTACACGTGGGTCCAGCTGATGGCCTGGCAGGGCGGAGCGCCCGGGGTCGCGATCGACCAGCTCGAGCGCACGGGCGAGAACACGTGGCGCTCGACGAAGCCGATCCCCGTCGGCGGCAACTGGAAGACGCTCGTGCGCGTGCAGGACGGCCGGACGCTCACCGCAGTCCCGGTGTACCTGCCCGAGGACCCCGCGCTCGGTGCCCCCGAGCTGGCGGTCACCTCGACGTTCACGCGCGACTTCGTGCCCGAGATCCAGATCCTGCAGCGTGAGCGCAAGCTCGACACCCCCGGCTGGCTGTGGGGCGCGGGCAACCTCCTGGTGCTGGTCTGCAGCCTGCTGATGCTCATCGGCATCGGCGTCTCGACCTCGCGGGTCAGTCGCGCGATCGCCGACGAGGACGCCCGTCGGCGGGCCGCGTCGGCGCACGAGGCGCGGGCGTGAGGCGCGCCCTCGCGGCCGGCGTCCTCGCGTTGCTCTTGGTCTCGGCCTGCTCCGACGACCAGCCCGAGGCGTCGTCGCAGCCGGTCTCGGTCGAGGTGACGTTCGCCGGCGGCGACGTCAGTCCGCACGGCGAGAAGGTCGACGTCCCGGTCGGCGAGGAGGTCACCTTCGTCGTCACGAGCGACACCGAGGAGGAGCTGCACGTCCACGGCGAGCCGGAGCTGGAGATCGAGGTCGAGCCGGGAATGCAGGCCGAGGAGTTCACGTACACGCCGACGGTGCCCGGTCAGATCGCGGTCGAGGCCCATCGCGCCGACGTCACGGTCGTGACCCTCGTCGTGACGAAGTAGCGGCGTGCTGGGAACCCACGGGCTCGGTGGCCAGACGGACCTGCCGATCCCGTTCGAGTACGCCGCGATCGGCGGGGCCTGGGCGCTGACCGCCTCGTTCGCCGTCGTGGCGTTCGCGTGGAAGCAGCCGCGCTACTCCGGTCCGGGTCCGGTCGGCGTCGACGTGGCCCTGCCGCACCGCCGGGCGTGGCTCGCGGTCGTCGGCCTCGTCGTCGCGGCCCTGCTCGGCGCGGCGCTGTTCCTCGGCGACGACCAGCGCGTCGCGGGCGCCGTCGCCTTCGTCTACACGTGGTGGTGGGTCGGGCTGGTCCCGCTGGCGCTCGCCTTCGGTCCGGTGTGGCGCGACCTCTCGCCGTGGCGCACGGTCGCCGGCTGGATCTCGGCGGGCGGCCTGCGGGCGTACCCGGCGGGCTGGGGCTACTGGCCGGCCGCGGTCGGGCTCCTCTCCTTCGTGTGGCTCGAGCTGGCGTCGCCCGATCCGGGGTCCGTCGCCGCCGTCCGCACGTGGCTCGTCGCGTACTCGGTCGTCACGATCGTCGGCGGGGTCGTGTTCGGTCCGCGCTGGTTCGATCGGGCCGATCCGTTCGACGTCTACTCCGCCGTCGTCGCGAGGCTGCACGGCGGCCTGCGCACGCTGCCCGGCATCCCCGTCGACCGCGGGCTCGTCGCCGTCGTGGCCGTGCTGCTCGGCTCGACGGCGTTCGACTCCTTCAGCGCCTCCTCGACGTGGCAGCGGCGCGAGCCCTCGACCGCGGCCGACACGGCGATGCTGCTGGCCTTCGCTCTCGTGGTCGGCCTGGCGTTCTGTGTCGCCGTCCGCCCCGGGACGCCCGCCGACTTCGTCCACACGCTCGTGCCGATCGTCGTGGGCTACGTCGTCGCGCACTATGCGACCTACCTCGTCGAGAAGGGCCAGCGCGCCCTGATCGACCTGCTCGGTCTGGACGCCGACCCGAACCTGTGGCTGTCGTTGCACCCGTCGGTCGTCGCGACGATCAAGGTCGTGGCGGTCGTCGGCGGGCACGTCGTGGCGGTCGTCGCGGCCCACGACCGGGCGCTCGCGGTGCTGCCGCGCGAGAAGCGGCTGACCGGTCAGATCCCGCTCATGCTGCTGATGGTCGCGTACACGTTCGCCGGCCTCTACCTGCTGCTGTCGGTCTAGGATCGAACGATGGTCGTGCAGCACGCGATCGCCCTCCTCGCGATCCCGGCATTCCTGCCGGCGTTCGCGCTCGTCGGCGCGATCGTGTGGATCGCGCGCAAGGACCGCGTCGACGAGCGACGCGAGCGCGAGGCCGACGATGCGGATGCGGGCCCGCTTGAGGATGGTTGATTAGCACTCGTATAGTGAGAGTGCCAGATCTCGATCTGGGACCACCCACAGTCCACGACAGTTGGAGCAACGCACCCATGGCCAAGTCCATCGCATTCAACGAAGAAGCCCGGCGCGGGCTCGAGCGGGGCATGAACCAGCTCGCCGACGCCGTCAAGGTCACCCTCGGCCCCAAGGGCCGCAACGTCGTCCTCGAGAAGAAGTGGGGCGCGCCCACCATCACGAACGACGGTGTGAGCATCGCCAAGGAGATCGAGCTCGAGGATCCCTACGAGAAGATCGGCGCCGAGCTCGTCAAGGAGGTCGCCAAGAAGACCGACGACGTCGCGGGCGACGGCACGACGACCGCCACCGTCCTGGCCCAGGCACTCGTGCGCGAGGGCCTGCGCAACGTGGCCGCCGGCGCCAACCCGATGGGCCTGAAGAAGGGCATCGAGATCGCCGTCGAGGCCATCAGCAGCCAGCTGCTCGGCATGGCCAAGGACGTCGAGACCAAGGAGCAGATCGCCTCCACCGCGTCCATCTCGGCCGCCGACACCACGGTCGGCGAGATCATCGCCGAGGCGATGGACAAGGTCGGCAAGGAGGGCGTCATCACCGTCGAGGAGTCGAACACGTTCGGCCTCGACCTCGAGCTCACCGAGGGCATGCGCTTCGACAAGGGTCACCTGTCGGGCTACTTCGTCACGGACCCCGAGCGCATGGAGACGGTCCTCGAGGACCCGTACATCCTCATCGTCAACAGCAAGATCAGCACCGTGAAGGACATGGTCCCGGTGCTGGAGAAGGTCATGCAGACCGGCAAGCCGCTGGCCATCATCGCCGAGGACGTCGAGGGCGAGGCGCTGGCCACCCTGATCGTCAACAAGCTCAAGGGCACGTTCAAGTCGGTCGCCATCAAGGCCCCCGGCTTCGGCGACCGTCGCAAGGCCATGCTGACCGACATCGCGATCCTCACCGGTGGTGAGGTCATCAGCGAGGAGGTCGGCCTCAAGCTCGAGAACGCCGATCTCACGCTGCTCGGCACCGCTCGCAAGGTCGTCACGTCCAAGGACGAGACGACGATCGTCGAGGGTGGCGGCGACGAGGCCCAGATCCAGGGCCGCGTCGCCCAGATCAAGGCCGAGATCGAGAACAGCGACTCGGACTACGACCGCGAGAAGCTGCAGGAGCGCCTCGCCAAGCTGGCCGGCGGCGTGGCCGTCATCAAGGTCGGCGCGGCCACCGAGGTCGAGCTCAAGGAGCGCAAGCACCGCATCGAGGACGCCGTCCGCAACGCGAAGGCGGCCGTCGAGGAGGGCATCGTCCCCGGCGGCGGCGTCGCGCTGGTCCAGGCCACCGCGGCGGCGTTCGAGAAGCTCGAGCTGACCGGCGACGAGGCCACGGGCGCGAACATCGTGCGTCTGGCCGCTTCGGCCCCGCTCAAGCAGATCGCGATCAACGCCGGCCTCGAGGGCGGCGTCGTGGCGGAGAAGGTCGCCAACATCGAGGCCGGCTTCGGTCTCAACGCGGCGACCGGTGAGTACGTCGACATGATCGCCACCGGCATCATCGACCCGGCGAAGGTGACCCGCTCGGCGCTGCAGAACGCCGCGTCGATCGCCGCGCTGTTCCTCACCACCGAGGCCGTCGTGGCCGACAAGCCGGAGCCCGCGGCCCCGGCCGGCGCTCCCGACATGGGTGACATGGGCGGCATGGGCTTCTGAGTCCAGCCCCACCACCGCGAGGCCCCGGCACCGACAGGTGCCGGGGCCTCGTGCCGTCAGGCGGGCCCGCGGGAATCGCGTGGCTCGTGATCTCCCCGCCGTCGGGGATGGGAGGATGTCCGGCGTGACGAACTGGGACCTGGCGCGCATGGACGAGCCCTTGACGCCGGCACACCGGGCGCGGCTGCTCGAGGCGGGGGTCGATCCCGAGCGCCTCGACGCGGTCGCCTGGCGCCGTGCGACCGGCCCGTTCCCCTCGTGGTGGGCCGACTCGGGCAACGCGCTGTACCTCGCCCCCGGCGCCTCGCTGCCCGACCAGGTCCTCGACGTCCTCACGACCTTCTGGTTCCGCAACGCCCTGCTGGTCGTCGGCAGCCCGATGGTGCACCTGACGTCCCTGCTGCTCGGGGGCGACGGGGCCACGGTGTTCCTCGACGAGCGGGTCGTGCTCACGGCGGGCGAGGTGTACTGCGGGCCGGACTCGTCGATCGTGCTGCACGGTCCGGTCGTGGCGACGCGATCGCCCGTCGTCGATGCGCGCAACGGGGGCAGGATCGTCGCGGCGGGCGACCAGCTGTGGGCCGCCGGCGTCTACGTCGCGACCGACGACATGCACCGGCTCGAGGACGCCGCCACGGGGGAGCGACTCAATCCCTTCGGCGCGACGATCCGGATCGGGCGCCACGTGTGGCTGTGCCGTGAGGCGGTCGTGACGGGTCATGTCGAGATCGCCGACCACGTCTGCGTGGGCCTCCGAGCGGTGGTCAGGGGCCAGAAAGTGCCCCCCAACGTGGTCGTCGCGGGAGCCCCCGCGCGGGTCGTGCGCGAGGGCACGACGTGGTCCTTCGACGACGTCCCCTGATCGACCGACAGGACCACTGACCTCTGCCAACGCCCGTGAAACTTGGGGTTACACGGTTCGCAGGTACGGAATCGATGGTCTGAGGCCATCGAACGCACGAATCCAGTGGCCTATCAGATGTGACTTGCGCTACACCATCGAATTTGCCGAATAGCCGGACATGGGACTCGGTCATGGCCTAACTTCGAGGAAGCGAGAGGCGTTTGTGGCCATCGGTGGCCGTCGGAGGGGGATCCGGCGAGGGAGAGCACCGAAGGACACTGGGAGCCAGGGGGCGCGAGGAGAGTTCCTCATGCCCGTGTATCGACGGCGACCGGGCGCGCTCTTGCACCAATAGCAAGACACAGACGGTGGGTCGAACGGTCTTCGCGGAGGGGTTCCGCACAGTACCGAGGCTCGCATTGGGGAGTAAGTATGACTTCAGCGATCGACGGACGTGATGACGCCGTCCTTCCGCTGCGGCTCGTCGAGCCGATCGCCCGTGACGCCGTGGTGGGATCTCCTTCCGTCCACCGCGAGTTCACGGGGATCCCGACGGGTCGTTCGTCGATCGAGGCTCTGGTCCGCCAGGGCTTGATCGGCCATGTGGCCGTCCTGTTCGGGACGGTCTTCGCCGGACTCGTGATCGGCATGGCGCCCGGAGCGCTCGCGCTGCTGGCGGCCACGGTCGTCGGCTGGCTCGGCTTCAGCCTCGCCGCGCTGCCGGCGTACGAGCGTGCCGGGTCCTTGCGCCCGGCCAAGCGACTCGTCGCCGCCCTCGCGATCGGTGCCCTCGTGGTCCTGGTCGTCGACGACGCGATCTCGAACGAGGTCCGCAACGCGGCCACGGTGCTGACCGTCACGGCCGGACTGATCGTCGCCTCGGCGCTCGTCCACCGCACGGTCATGCGTCGGGTCCCGACCCTGCTGGTCGGACCGACGGACGCGGTCAACCGTCTCGCGGCGCGCTGGGACGACCGGCCCGACCTCGTCGTGGTCGGCCGCTGCACGTGGGACTCGAGCCTGCCGGTCGGCAGCGCGACGGTGAACTCCGTGGTGCGCGACGTCCCCAAGCTGCTCCGCACGGTGCGCGGCGCCCGCGTCGTCATCACCGCCGATCGGGCACTCGGAGATCCGTCGCTGCGGCACCTCGCGTGGGGCCTGCAGCGTGCCGAGATCGAGTGCCTCGTGCTCACCGACATGAACGAGTACGTCGAGTTCGTGCGGCCCACGCGGGTCGGCGACCAGCTCGCGCTCGCACTCGACCCCCCGAACAGCCACCTCGTCTCGCAGGCGATCAAGGCGTTCTTCGACCGCAGCTTCGCGGTGTTCGCACTGCTGCTCGGTGCGCCGCTGCTCGCCCTCATCGCGCTCGCGATCAAGTTCGACACGCGCGGCTCGGTGATCTACAAGCAGGAGCGCACCGGCAAGGACGGCGTGCCGTTCGTGATCTACAAGTTCCGCACGATGGTCGAGGACGCCGACGCCAAGGTCGAGGAGCTCCGCGAGCTGAACGAGGGCGCAGGCCCGCTGTTCAAGATGACGCAGGACCCCCGCGTCACCCGCGTCGGCCGGCTGCTGCGCCAGACCTCGCTCGACGAGCTGCCCCAGCTGTTCAACGTGCTGCTCGGCGACATGGCGCTCGTCGGACCCCGTCCGGCGCTCGAGAGCGAGACGTCGCAGTACAGCCAGTGGGTCTGGCGCCGGCTGCACGTCAAGCCGGGCATGACCGGCCTCTGGCAGGTCAGCGGCCGCTCGAACCTGTCGTGGGACGAGTCGATCCGCCTGGACCTGATGTACGTCAACAACTGGAACCTGCGGATGGACCTGTCGATCCTGTTCCGCACCATCGGCGTCGTGTTCAACCGCAAGGGAGCCTGGTGATGACGGTCGAGGTCGGCGTCGGCTACGCCAGTGGCGTCTTCGACATGTTCCACGTCGGGCACCTCAACCTGCTGCGCCGCGCGCGTGAGCATTGCGAGACGCTCGTCGTGGGCGTCGCGAGCGACGAGTACGTGCTGGCGCTCAAGGGCCGCGAGCCCGTCGTGCCGCTGGCCGAGCGCCTCGACATCGTCTCGTCGCTGCGCTTCGTCGACGAGGTCGTGGTCGATCGCAGCGAGGACAAGCGGGTCGCGTGGCGCGACCGGGCCTTCGACGCGATCTTCAAGGGCGACGACTGGCGCGGCTCGGCCAAGGGCGACCGGCTCGAGCAGGCGATGGCCGAGGTCGGCGCACGCGTCGTCTACTTCCCCTACACGCTGCACACGTCCAGCTCTCGCCTGCGCGGGTTCATCGAGCGCAGCGAGGCCGAGAGCTACGGCTCGTAGCCTTCCGGTGGTCGACTGCCGCGAGGAACGAGCGGTGTATCGAGACCAGCAGGTTCCGCGGGGCGGACGACCCGTGGCTCTGTGCGGCTGACCGGGTTTCGAGGCTTCGGGCGCTGAGCGCCCTCGCACCTCAACCTCCTCGGGCGATCGGCCGCGGAGCGGCCTCATGCCCTCGGACTAGTGCTCGGTGATGACGCCGGCGCCGACGGTGCGGTTGGTGGCCTCGTCGATCAGGATGAACGAGCCGGCCTGCCGGTTGCGCTGGTAGGGGTCGACCATGAGCGGCTGGGTCGTCCGCAGGGTGACCCGGCCGATCGCGTTGAGCCCGAGCAGACCGGGCGCCTGGTGCCGGTGCAGCGTGTTGACGTCCAGTTCGTACTGGATGTCCTTGACCATCGCGCGCGCAGAGCGGGTCGTGTGCTTGATCGCGTACTTGCCGCCGACGCTCATCGGCGAGGCGTCCATCCAGCTGACCATCGCGTCGATGTCCTGCGACACGTGCGGCTGGTTGTTCGGGCGGACGATCATGTCGCCGCGCGACACGTCGACCTCGTCCTCGAGCCGGACCGTGACCGACATGGGCGGGAACGCCTCGGCGAGCTCGCCCTTCGCGGTGTCGATCGCCTTGATCTTCGTCGGCAGGCCGCTGGGCAGGACGAGCACGTCGTCGCCCGGGCGGATCACGCCGCTGATGACCTGGCCGGCGAAGGCGCGGTAGTCGCCCTGGCCGTTCTGCGGCCGGATCACGTACTGGACCGGGAAGCGCACGTCCTGCAGGTTGCGATCGCTCGCGATGTAGACGTTCTCGAGGTGGTGCAGCAGCGACGGGCCCTCGTACCAGGGCATGTTCTGCGTGCGGCCCACGACGTTGTCGCCGGTCAGCGCCGACAGCGGGATCGTCGTGACGTCGGTGAAGTCGAGCCGGGCCGCGAAGTCGTTGAACGCATCGCTGATGCCCTGGTAGACCTCCTCGGACCAGTCGACGAGGTCCATCTTGTTGATCGCGAGCACGATGTGCGGGACGCGCAGCAGCGAGACGAGCGTCGCGTGACGCCGGCTCTGCTCCTGCAGGCCCTTGCGGGCGTCGACGAGGATGATCGCGAGGTCGGCCGTCGAGGCGCCCGTGACCATGTTGCGCGTGTACTGGGTGTGCCCCGGCGTGTCCGCGATGATGAACTTGCGCTTCGGCGTGGAGAAGTAGCGGTACGCGACGTCGATCGTGATGCCCTGCTCGCGCTCGGCGCGCAGGCCGTCGGTCAGCAGGGCGAGGTCGGTGTACTCGTCACCGCGCTGGGCGCTGGTCGCCTCGACCGCCTCGAGCTGGTCGGTGAAGATCGACTTCGAGTCGTACAGCAGCCGGCCGATGAGCGTGCTCTTGCCGTCGTCGACCGAGCCGGCGGTGGCGAATCGCAGGATGTCCATCAGAAGTAGCCCTCCTTCTTGCGATCCTCCATGGCGGCCTCGCTGACCTTGTCGTCGCCGCGGGTCGCACCACGCTCGGTGATGCGCGTCGCCGCGACCTCGGCCACGACGTCGTCGGGCGTCGCCGCCGTCGACTGGACCGCGGCGGTCAGCGTGGCGTCGCCCACCGTGCGGTAGCGGACGGACTCGGTGAAGACGTCCTCGCCCTCACGCGGCTGGCAGTGCTGGTTGATCGTGAAGTACATGCCGCCGCGCAGGAAGACCTCGCGCTCGCGGGCGTAGTAGATGTCGGGCAGTTCGATCCCCTCGCGGGCGATGTACTGCCAGATGTCGAGCTCGGTCCAGTTCGACAGCGGGAAGCAGCGGATGCTCTCGCCGGAGTGGATCCGGGCGTTGTACAGGCCCCACAGCTCGGGGCGCTGGTCCTTGGGGTCCCACTGGCCGAAGTCGTCGCGGAAGGAGAAGACGCGCTCCTTGGCGCGGGCCTTCTCCTCGTCGCGGCGCGCGCCGCCGAAGAGGGCCTGCAGGCCGTTGCGCTCGGCCGTGCGCAGCAGCACGGGGGTCTGGATGCGGTTGCGCGAGCCGTTCGGCTCCTCGCGGACGAAGCCCTCGTCGATCGCGTCCTGGACCGAGCCCACGATGAGGCGCACGCCGAGCTGCTCGACGACGCGGTCGCGGAACGCCAGGACCTCGTCGAAGTTGTGGCCCGTGTCGATGTGCACCACCGGGAACGGGATCGGTCCCGGGGCGAAGGCCTTGACCGCGAGATTGAGCATCACCACGGAGTCCTTGCCACCCGAGAAGAGCAGTCCGGGCTTCTCGACCTCGGCCGCGAGCTCGCGAATGATGAAGATCGCCTCGGCCTCGAGGTGGTCGAGTTGACTCATGCCGTAGCGGCGCGCGTCGCTCGTTTCGGTCATTGAAGATTTCCTCCCCATGGGGTGGGCCGGGGCAGCGATTTTGAACCCTAACACCGGGCTCTGAGTGCCCGCGGGCCGGTGCGTTTCCGTGAGACGATCCGTGCCACAATCGGGAGCCATGGACGGGACCACGAAGGACCAACCGTGAGTGCGACCGCGGTGCTCCGTGGTGCGGAGTTGGACGGTCTCGAACTGATCCTCGGACGATTCCTCGCGCCGGTCGACGGCTACTGCCTGCCCGGTGCCCCGCCACGTGACTGGCCCGTCGAGGCGAACCTCGCGGTGCCGACGAAGGCCGCGGGCGAGGCGGTCGACCAGGGATCGCTGACCCTGACCGACGCCGACAACACCCCGCTGGCCGCCCTCGTGCTGTCCGGGACGCTGCGTCGCGACGACGAGACGACGTGGGTCGCGGGACGACTGCGCGCCCTGAAGGCCGCCGAGCACCCGCCCGCGCGGGCCGTGCGGCTCGTGGTTCCGGTCGACCTGAGCGAGTACGTCGTCGCGTTGTTCGGCGGCCACGTCAGTGCCGCCGACGTGCTGGAGGCCGTCACCGCCGCCGACGGCCGACCGTTGGCGCTGATCGGCGTGGCGTCGCACGACGGCACCGGCGCCGACGTCGCCGTGATGGACGAGTTGCGTCGCTGCTCGCGGCAGATCTTCCGGGCGCGGCCCTGGTACCTCTCCGCTCCCGAGGTCGGGCAGGACGCCTCCGCGGAGGACATCCTGACCCGGTCGCTGCAGTCGATGGGCGTGACCGAGCGGATCGACCTGCGTCGACCCAGTGCCCGTCCCGACCGCGGTGCGGTGCTGCTCTTCACGGGGCTGTCGGGTGCCGGCAAGTCGACCGTCGCCCGAGCCGTCGTCGAGACGATCGAGGCCCGCGGCCTGCGCCGGACGGCCCTGCTCGACGGCGACGACGTGCGCCAGGAGCTCTCCTCCGGCCTCGGGTACAGCGAGGAGGACCGGGTCCGGAACCTCACCCGGATCGCGTGGGTCGCCGCGCGGCTGGCCAGCGTCGGTGCGGTGGCGGTGTGTGCGCCGATCGCTCCGTTCGCCTCCGCTCGCGAGGCCATGCGGCAACGGGTCGAGCCGGAGTCGCCGTTCCTCGTGATCCACGTCGCGACGCCCCTCAAGGTGGCCGAGGCGCGCGATCGCAAGGGTCTGTACGCGAAGGCGCGGGCCGGGCTGATCAAGGACTTCACGGGCATCGACTCGCCGTACGAGGCACCCGTCGACCCCGACCTCGTGATCGACACGTCCCAATCCGGGATCGGCGAGTGCGTCGAGGCGGTGCTCGCCATGCTGAGCGAGCGCGGCGTGATCGCGAAGGGCTGAAACCGCCCGGAAGAGTGGTGTGACCGGCTTCACACCCTTGGGTACGCTGCCTCCATGGCGCCGAGGCCCTCGGAATCTCCCTTCGCCGTGCCCCCGGGTGTCGATCCCGATGAGTTGGCGCGGGCCTTGCACGACGCGCACGACTCCTTCCTCTCGACCGGATCGGTCGAGGCCCCCGTGCGTGCCGTCGTGCGTGACTCGTGGCGACGCAGCCTGCAGGGCGGACTCGACCCCGAGCGCGACCTCGCGGCGATCACGCTCGACTCCCAGCACCTCGAGGAGATCCGCCGCGAGCACCCGCTCGCCGCGGGCATGCCGGTCGTCCGGCGGCTGCTCGTCGAGAGCGCGGCGGACGCGGGCCTGCTCGTGGCCGTGAGCGACGCGGCCGGCCAGCTGCTGTGGGTCGAGGGTGCGGCCCGGCTGCGCCGCATGGCCGAGCAGATGAACTTCGTGCCCGGCGCGGACTGGAGCGAGGCCAGCGCGGGGACCAACGCCCCCGGGACCGCCCTCGCGCTCGACCGGGCGATCTCGTTGCTCGGGCCCGAGCACCTCGCGCGGCCCGTCACGCCGTGGAGCTGTTCGGCCGCGCCCGTGCACGACCCCGACACCGGCGCCGTGCTCGGCGTCATCGACCTCACCGGCGGAGTGGAGGTCGCCGGCGCGACGAGCCTGGGCCTCGTGCGGGCGACCGCGGCGGCCGTCGAGGCCGAGCTGCGACTCGAGCGGGTCCGCGGGGCCGCGGCCGCGCGCACGAGCTGGACCCCGGGCGTCGAACGCCCCCGCATCGACGTGCTCGGGGTGCGCGGTGCCCTGATGCACCACGCGACGACCACCACGCGGCTGAGCGCCCGGCACAGCGAGATCACGCTGCTCGTCGCGTCGGCCGGTCGCGGGCTCACGACCGCCGAGCTGGCCGTGGCGCTGAGCGACGACGAGCTGCCCGAGGTCACGATCCGCGCGGAGCTGTCGCGACTGCGCCAGGTGCTCGGCGGGCTGCGGATGGAGTCGCGGCCCTACCGCTTCGCCGAGGGCGTCGACACCGACGCGCACCAGGTCCGTGAGGACCTCGCCGCCGGACGCCTGCGCCAGGCCGTCGCCCGCTACCGCGGGCCGGTCCTGCCCGACTCGCAGGCGCCCGCGATCGTGCAGGCCCGCGACGACCTGCACCAGCTCGTGCGGTCGCACCTGCTCGCGAGCGACGATCCCGACGCGCTGCTCTCGTTCGCCGACACGGCGCACGGGCGCGACGACTACGAGGTGTGGTCGCGCATCGCCGCGGTGCTCCCGGCCTCCTCGCCGCGCCACGCCCAGGTCGTCGACCACCTCGAGAGGCTCGACGCCGAGCTGCGCTGACCCGCGACGGTGGTCTCGATACGCGGCTCGCTGCGCTCGCCTGCTACTCGACCGCCGGGCGCTCGCCTGCTGCTCGACCATCGGTGATCGAGTAGCCGCGGCGAGCTCTGCGAGCTCGCGGCGTATCGAGATCCGCGACGTACGTTCGTGCAACGTTGCGGTGCCTACCTTCGGAACATGGGTGTGAGCCCCCTCACATCCACGGATTGACGAAGGAGTCACGCATGGCCGTCTACGCAGCACCAGGGACCGAGGGAAGCGTCGTTTCCTACAAGACCCGCTACGACCACTGGATCGGCGGCGAGTACGTCGCGCCGGTCAAGGGCCAGTACTTCGAGAACCCCTCGCCGGTCAACGGCAAGATCTTCTGCGAGGTCGCCCGGGGGACCGCCGAGGACATCGAGGCCGCGCTCGACGCCGCGCACGCGGCAGCCCCGGCCTGGGGCAAGACCTCGACCACCGAGCGGGCGAACATCCTCAACAAGATCGCCGACCGCATCGAGGCGAACCTCGAGATGCTCGCCGTCGGGGAGACGTGGGAGAACGGCAAGCCCGTCCGCGAGACGCTGGCCGCCGACCTGCCGCTCGCCGTCGACCACTTCCGCTACTTCGCGGGCTGCATCCGCGCGCAGGAGGGCTCGCTCAGCCAGATCGACGACGACACCGTCGCGTACCACTTCCACGAGCCGCTGGGCGTCGTCGGCCAGATCATCCCGTGGAACTTCCCGCTGCTCATGGCCGTGTGGAAGCTGGCGCCCGCGCTGGCCGCCGGCAACGCCGTCGTCCTGAAGCCGGCGGAGCAGACGCCCGCGTCGATCATGCTGCTGATGGAGCTCATCGCCGACCTGCTCCCGCCGGGCGTCGTCAACGTCGTCAACGGCTTCGGCGCCGAGGCCGGAGCGCCGCTCGCCGCGAGCAGCCGCATCCGCAAGATCGCCTTCACGGGCGAGACCACGACCGGCCGGCTCATCATGCAGAACGCGAGCCAGAACCTCATCCCGGTCACGCTCGAGCTCGGTGGCAAGAGCCCGAACATCTTCTTCGAGGACGTCACGGCCCAGGACGACGCGTTCTACGACAAGGCCCTCGAGGGCTTCACGATGTTCGCGCTCAACCAGGGCGAGGTCTGCACGTGTCCGTCGCGGGCGCTGATCCAGAACTCGATCCTCGAGCAGTTCCTGCCCGCCGCGACGGAGCGCACGAAGCTCATCAAGCAGGGCAACCCGCTCGACACCGATACGATGATCGGGGCGCAGGCCAGCAACGACCAGCTCGAGAAGATCCTGTCCTACTTCGAGATCGGCACGCAGGAGGGCGCCCGCATCATCACCGGTGGTGAGCGCGTCGACCTCGGCGGGGACCTGTCCGGCGGCTACTACGTGGCGCCGACGATCTTCCAGGGCCACAACAAGATGCGCATCTTCCAGGAGGAGATCTTCGGACCCGTCGTCTCGGTCACCGGGTTCGACGACTTCGACGACGCGATGAGCATCGCCAACGACACGTTGTACGGCCTCGGTGCCGGCGTGTGGAGCCGCGACACCAACACCGCCTACCGCGCGGGTCGCACGATCCAGGCCGGTCGCGTGTGGACGAACTGCTACCACGCGTACCCGGCGCACGCGGCCTTCGGTGGCTACAAGAGCTCGGGCATCGGTCGGGAGAACCACCGGCAGATGCTCGACCACTACCAGCAGACCAAGAACCTGCTGGTGAGCTACTCACCCAACGCCCTCGGATTCTTCTGATCCCCATGGAGTCCGAGGAGTCACCCACGGCAGACGGTCAACTCTCCCTCCCGACTGCCCGGGTGGCCGTGACCCCGGAGGCGGCGGATCTGCTTCGCCGTCTCCGGGTGGACCACGACAAGCCGCTCATGTTCCACCAGTCCGGCGGCTGCTGCGACGGGTCCGCGCCGATGTGCTACACCCAGGGCACGTTCATCACGGGGGCCGCGGACGTGCTGCTCGGCGAGCTCGACGCCGGCACTCCCGAGCCGATCCCCGTGTGGATCTCGAAGGAGCAGTTCGCCTACTGGTCGCACACCCACATCACGATCGACGTCGTCCCGGGACGGGGTGCGGGCTTCTCCATCGAGGGTCCGACGGGTCATCGATTCATCATCCGGTCGCGTGTCTTCACGGAGGAAGAGGTGTTACGGATGATTCCTGTGTTGTCTGGTGGGGAAATCGCCTGATTCTCCGGAGGGCAACTGTTACGATTCCGGGCCATGGGAGACCTGGGTTACAAGTTGAAGGTTCTGCGTCGGATCGGCGTCATCAAGGCGCTGCCCCCGAACAGGCTGATCGGGGCCGCGCGCCAACTCAAGAAGTGGGGTCCGGGCCTTCCGTCCGGCCTGAACGCCGCCGCGAAGCGGTACCCCAAGCAGATCGCGATCATCGACGACGCCGGTGAGATCTCCTACGCCGACCTCGTGACGCAGGTCAACCAGTACACCGAGGTGCTGCGCGAGCGTGGCCTCAAGCCCGGTGACTCGGTGGCCGTGCTCTCGCGCAACCACCGCTACCTCGTGATCGCTCTCATCGCCATCATGCAGATCGGCGGCCGCGTCCTGCTGCTCAACACGATGGCCAGCCGCGCGCAGCTGACCGACCTCGCCGAGCGCGAGGGTGCCGAGCTGCTCATCCTCGACCAGGAGTTCCTGCCGCTCGTCGAGGACGTCCGCCGCAGCCGGCTGTGCCTGGCCTGGGCCGACGCCGACGCGCCCGTGGACCTGCCCTCGATCGAGTCCTCGGTCGTCGGCAAGCCGTCCGGCGACCAGCCGGTCCCGCCGAAGCACGGCGAGATCATCATCTTCACCTCCGGCACGACCGGACTGCCCAAGGGCGCCAAGCGCAAGGAGCCGGACGACCTCAAGCCGGTCCTGGCGTACTTCGGCTCGATCCCCTACACGAGCAACTCGGTCGTCGCGATCGCCGCGCCGCTGTTCCACTCGTGGGGCCTGATCAACCTCGGCTTCGGTCTGTCGACGTGCCCCACGATCGTCCTGCGCCGCAAGTTCAGCCCCGAGCAGACGCTCAAGGACATCGACCGCCACAAGGTCAAGGTCCTGGTCGTCGTGCCGCTCATGCTGCAGCGCATGGTCAAGGCCGATCCCGACGTCGTCAAGAACACCGACGTGTCCTCGCTCGAGATCACCGCGTCCAGCGGTTCGGCCCTGGCCGGCGACCTCGCGCTGCACTTCATGGACATGTACACCGACTCGATCTACAACTTCTACGGCGCGACCGAGACCGGTTGGATCACGATCGCCAGCCCGTCCGACCTGCGCGCCGCGCCCGGCACGGCCGGCCGCATCCCGTGGCGCACCGACGTCAAGGTCCTCGACCACGACGGCAACGAGGTCCCGCCGGGCGACATCGGCGTCATCCACGTCGCGAACGACATGCCCTTCGGCGGCTACACCGACGGCCGCAACAAGGCGTTCCACTCCGGTCTCATGGACTCCGGCGACCTCGGGTACTTCGACGAGGAGGGCCGGCTGTTCGTCGCCGGCCGCGACGACGACATGATCATCTCCGGCGGTGAGAACGTGTTCCCGCGCGAGCTCGAGGACTGCCTCATCGAGCACCCCGCCGTGGCCGACGTCGTCGTCACCGGCGTCGCCGATCCCGACTGGGGCCAGCGGCTCGCGGCCTACGTCGTGCGCACCGAGGACAAGGACGTGTCCGAGAGCGACCTCATCGAGTTCGCGAAGGACAACGTGGCACGCTTCGCCGTCCCGAGCGGCGTCATGTTCATCGACGAGCTGCCGCGCAACCCCACCGGCAAGGTCATGAAGCGTCAGCTGCCGACCTTCGAGACGACGGCCTGACACCAGCGTCGTGCGGGGGAACGTCGCAGCGGTCCTGAGGCGGCTCGCCCACGTCGGGCGAGCCCTCACGGGAGGTGCCGGTCCGGCCGGGTCCGCCCGGGACGAGCTCGACCTGTCGTGGTCGGCCGCCCAGGACGGTCGACCCGATCCCGGGGAGATCGTCTGGACCTGGGTGCCCTACGAGGACGACCCGACGCAGGGCAAGGACCGTCCCGTCCTGCTGATCGGACGACGCGACGCGTCGACGCTCGTGGCCCTGCAGCTGACCTCGAAGGACCACGACCGCGACGAGCAGCAGGAGGCGAGCGCCGGCCGGTTCTGGATGGACATCGGCACCGGCGGCTGGGACGCGCGCGGGCGATCCAGCGAGGTCCGGCTCAACCGCTTCATCGACATCCGCGAGGCCGACATCCGCCGCGAGGGCGCGATCCTGGACCGCGCGGTGTACGAGCGGGTCGTCGCGGCTGCGAGACAATACCTGCCATGAGCATCGTCGCCCGGGTGGATCGCTTCCAGCGCCGCCACCCGGTCTTCGGCTTCCCGATCGCCGTCATCTACAAGTTCTTCGACGACCAGGGCCCGTATCTCGCGGCGATCATGACGTACTACTCGTTCATCGCGATCTTCCCGCTGCTGCTGATCGCCAGCTCGATCCTGGGCTTCGTCCTGCAGGACGACTACGAGCTGCAGGAGCGACTGCTGGACACCGCCCTGGGACAGTTCCCGATCATCGGCGACCAGCTCGGCCGGCCGGGCGAGATCTCCGGCAGCACGTCCGCGATCGTGTTCGGCTCGCTCGCGGCGCTCTACGGCTCGCTCGGCGTGGGCCAGTCGACCCAGAACGCGGCGAACGTCGCGTGGGGCGTCCCGCGCAACAGCCGCCCCAATCCGATCCTCATGCGCCTGCGCAGCGTCGTGGTGCTCGCCATCGGCGGCCTGGGCATCCTCACGATCGCGGTCGCCCAGTCGCTCGTCGACAACCCCCAGCTGGTCGGCATCGACCACCTGCCCGACCTCGGCTGGGTCATGCGCCTCGTCGGCCTGCTCGTGACGTGGGGCATCTTCATCGTGATCTTCAAGCTGCTGAGCCTGCGCCGCGCGACGTGGCGATCGGTCCTGCCCGGCTCGCTGTTCTGTGCGCTCGGCTGGCAGGTGCTGCAGTACTCCGGCGACACGTACGTGCAGCGCGTCATCGTCCGGGCCTCGTCGATGAACCAGACGTTCGCGCTCGTGCTCGGCCTCGTCGCGTTCCTGTTCCTGCTCGCGTCGATCATCGTGATCGGACTGGAGATCAACGTCGTGCGCCGCCGGCACCTGTACCCGCGGGCGCTGCTGACGCCGTTCACCGACAACGTCGAACTGACGGCCGGCGATCGCCGTGCCTACGCCCAGTACGCGAGGATGCAGCGGCACAAGGGGTTCCAGACCATCTCGGTCGACTTCGAGAACGACGCCTAGCCGGGAACGCCCTCGAGCCACCTGTGGCGGCCCACTAGACTGGTGGGGTTGCATTTCTCTGACGAACGAAGGATCGGTCATGCCCACCGGCAAGGTGAAGTGGTACGACCCCGAGAAGGGGTTCGGGTTCCTCAGCCGTGAGGACGGTGAGGACGTCTACGTGCGCTCGGACGCGCTGCCCCAGGGCGTCACCACGCTCAAGGCCGGCACGCGCGTCGAGTTCGGCATCGCGGCCGGACGGCGCGGCGACCAGGCCCTGCAGGTGCGGGTCCTCGACGCGACGCCGTCGGTCGCCCAGGCGCAGGCCCACGCCCGTCGCACGCCGCCCGAGGACATGGTCGTGATCGTCGAGGACCTCGTGAACCTGCTCGACGGGCTCGGCGAGGGTTACCGCCACGGGCGTCACCCCGATGCCAAGCGCGCCCGCCAGGTCGCGCAGCTGCTGCGCCGGCTGGCCTCCGACCTCGACGCCTGATCCCGGCGTGGACGGTCGCGCCCCCGACTTGGTGGGTGCTGGGGTGGTGGGGGAGAATCGGGGCATGAGCCCGTCGATCACCGAGTCCGCGCGCGCCGCCCTCGTCCTGGCGGCCGATGCCGACACGATCGGCGACCACCTGGGCAGCGGCGAGGATGCGCCCGGACTGGTCACCGAACGGTTCGCGTGCCTGCTGCCGGGCTACGTCGGCTGGTACTGGGCCGTCAGCGTCTCGGTCCTGGAGGACGACGTCACGATCAACGACGTCGTGCTGCTGCCCGGCGACGAGGCGATCGTCGCGCCCGCCTGGACCCCCTACCGCGAGCGCATCCGGCCCGGTGACCTCGGTCCGGGCGACGTCCTGCCCCCCGACGAGGACGACATCCGGCTCGTCCCGGCCTGGTCGGCCGGCGACGGCGACGACACGGGTGTCGTCGACCGCCACTTCGCCCGCGAGATCGGCCTGGGCCGCGAGTGGGTGCTGTCGCTGGAGGGTCGTGAGGACGCGGCCGATCGCTGGTACGACGGCGACTCCGGTCCCGACACCCCCATCGCGAAGCAGGCGCCCGGCATCTGCGGCACGTGCGGCTTCCTCGTCTCGCTCGCCGGCGACCTCGCCGACCGGTTCGGCGTGTGCGCGAACAAGATGGCCAACTCCGACGGCCGCGTCGTCGCGCTGACCCACGGCTGTGGTGCCCACTCGGGCTCGCGTCCGAAGCGGTCCGCCTCCGCGACGACGCTGCCCGACCCGGTGCTGGACTCCGTGCGCGACGAGCTCGACGAGTTCTGAGTCGCGCGTTGTCCGCTCCGAGGGGCCCGCGCCGGTCAGGCCCGGCGCCGGCGACCGACCTGCAGGTTCGCCTCGGCGGCCGCGGCCTCGGCGGCCTGACGCAGCGCATCGCGACGCCGCTTGCAGAACTCGATGCCCATGAGGCCCAGTCCCAGGCCCGCGATCGCGGCCCACAGCCACCACGTGCGGCCGGTGTCCTGCAGGGTTCCCCAGAACGGCAGCAGCGCCAGCGTGGCGACGCCCCACAGCAGCGTGCCGACCGTCATCGTGCGGACGCCGTCGACGTCCATCGGCTCGACCGCGGCGATCTTGTGCGTCGTGCGACCGATCCCCAGCTCCGTCACCTCGGGACGTTCGAGTTCGGGGATGCGCGGGCGCTTCGACAGGGCCATGACTCCACGATAGCCCGCCGCCGCACGACGGAGGTCGCGCCGTGAACCCCCGGCACCGGCGGCTGCTGATCCCGGGGCTGCTCGTCGCCCTGCTCGTCGTCGTCGTCATCGCGTCGATCGCCGGTCGGTCCGACGCCGCCACGAGCGGACCCCAGGTCGTGCTGGGAGATCCCCGGATCACCGAGTCGAGCGGCCTCGCGGTCAGTCCCGCCCATCCCGACCTCGCGTACACGATCAACGACTCGGGGAACGCGCCGATCGTCTTCGCGATCGACCTGACGTCGGGTGACACCGTCGGCGTGACGCACCTCGACGCCGCCCCGATCGACACCGAGGCGCTCGCCGTCGTCGACGGGACGCTCTGGATCGCCGACACGGGCGACAACGCGGCCGCCCGCGACGACATCGCGCTCTACTCGATCGACGAGCCCGGCCGGACGACGGCGACCGTCACGCCGGCCCGCTACCCGATCGCCATGCCCGGCGGCCCGGCCGACGCCGAGGCGCTGCTCGCGGACCCTTCGACCGGTCGGCTGTTCGTGGTCACCAAGTCGTTGTCGGGCGGAGACGTCCTCGCGGTGCCCGACCTCGACCAGGGCCGCACGACCACGCTGCGCGAGGTCGCCGAGGGCATGCCCGCCCTCGTCACCGACGGCGCCTTCTCGCCCGACGGCTCACGGGTCGCCCTGCTGACGTACGGGTCGCTGTGGACGGTCGACCCGGGGACGTGGACCGTCGTCGGCTCGCAGTCGCTGCCCGCTCTGCGACAGGGCGAGACCGTCGCGTTCGTCGCCCCCGACGCGGTTCTCGTCGGCAGCGAGGGTGCCGATTCGCCGCTGTACCGGGTGACGCTCACGCCGGACGGGGAGTCGCCGGCCACGCTGGACACGATCGCGACGGCGCCGACGAGTGCGCCCGCCTCCGCGACGGCCGACCCCGCGCAGTCCGCCGCCGCCACGGACGGCGAGGGACGCTGGACGCTCGTCCTCGCCGGTGTCGGCGTGGTCGCCCTCGGCGCGGTCGCGGCGGTGCTGCGGCGCCGCACTCGCTGACCGGCGCCGGCGGTACGGTGGCGCCATGCGCATCGCTCTGGGAGACAGGTCGCCACAGGTCGACGACACCGCCTTCGTGGCCGAGACCGCGACCCTCGTCGGATCGGTCGTCATCGCCGAGGGCGCGAGCGTCTGGTACGGCGCGGTGCTGCGCGCCGACAACGAGCCGATCACGATCGGTCCGCGCAGCAACGTCCAGGACAACTGCGCGTTCCACGTCGACAAGGGCAAGCCGGTGACCCTCGGTGAGGGAGTCTCGGTCGGTCACGGTGCGATCGTGCACGGCGCGACCGTCGAGGACCACGTGCTCATCGGGATGGGCGCCATCGTCCTCAACGGCGCCGTGATCGGTGCGGAGTCCCTCATCGCCGCGGGCGCCCTCGTCTCGCAGGGCGCCGTGATCCCGCCGCGGTCGCTCGTCGCCGGCGTGCCCGGGAAGGTGCGTCGCGAGCTGACCGACGAGGAGGTCGCCGGTCTGCACCGCAACGCCGGGATCTACGAGGAGCACCGCGAGCTGCACCGCGGCGCCTCGGTGATCGAGTAGGCGCGGCGAGCCCCGCCTGCTACGCGCTCACGGCCGGAGTTCGGCGACGACGAAGTCGATGCAGCGGGTCAGGGCCGTGATGTCGTCGGGGTCGATCGCGGGGTACATCGCGATGCGCAGCTGGTTGCGGCCGAGGCCGCGGTAGCCGTTGACGTCGACGATGCCGTTCTCCCGCAGCGCGTCCTCGACCGCCTGCGCCGGGACGCCCTCGATGTCGATCGTGCCGACCACGAGGGAGCGCTCCGCGGGGTCGGTGACGAAGCACGTGGCGTACTCGCTGGCCTCGGCCCAGGCGTAGAGCCGCGAGGACGAGTCGGTCGTGCGCGACACCGCGAAGTCCAGACCGCCCTGCGCGTTGAGCCAGTCCAGCTGGTGCGCCATCAGGAAGAGCGTCGCGATCGCGGGCGTGTTGTAGGTCTGGTCCTTGCGGGAGTTGGCGATCGCGGTCGGCAGGTCGAGGAAGCCCGGGACGTACCGGCCGCCGGCCGCGATGCGCTCGGCGCGCTCGATCGCCGCTGGCGACATGATCGCGATCCACAGGCCGCCGTCGGACGCGAAGCCCTTCTGCGGGGCGAAGTAGTAGACGTCGGTCTCGCTGAGGTCGACCGGCAGCCCGGCCGCGCCGCTCGTCGCGTCGGTCAGCACGATCGCGCCGTCGTCGATCCCGGTGGGCCGGACGACGGGGACCATGACGCCCGTGGAGGTCTCGTTGTGGGCCCACGCGTACGTGTCGACGCCCGCCGTCGCATGCGCGACGGGGTGCGTGTGCGGCGCCGACTCGACCACCTCGGGGTCCTCGAGGAAGGGCGCGCGGGTCGTGGCGGTGGCGAACTTCCGCGTGAACTCGCCGTGCACGAGGTGCTGGGCCCGCCGCTCGACCAGGCCGAAGGTCGCCGCGTCGAAGAAGGCGTGCGAGCCGCCGACGCCGTAGACCACCTCGTAGCCGTCGGGCAGCGAGAAGAAGGAGTGCAGTCCCTGCGTGACGTGCCCGACCAGGTTCTTGACCGGGGCGGAGCGATGCGACGTGCCCATCAGCGTCGTGCCGGTGGCGGCGAGCGCGGCGAGCGCGGCCGGGTCGACCTTGGACGGGCCCGACGCGAATCGGCCGTCGGCGGGCAGGAGCTCGGTGGGGATCTGCACGCGCCCATTGTGGCGCAGGGGGCGACTCAGCCGAACGCGCGACCGAGCATCATGGCGCCGAGGAAGGTCAGGACGCACACGGCCGCGAGCAGGAGCAACTGCTTGGAGGACATGCGGAGGATTCTCCCAGATCCCGTGCGGCTACCATGCCAGCCATGGCAGGAGACCAGCCCACGGTGCCGCTCGCAGAGGGCATCGAGCACGATCAGGCGGAGTGGGAGCAGGCGACGGCGGCGGTCCTGCGCAAGTCCCGTCGGCTCGCCGAGGACGCCCCCGACGCCGACGTGTGGTCGGTCCTCGGGACCACGACGCTCGACGAGTTGACGATCACACCGTTGGGTACCGCGGCCCTCGTCGCGGACCTGCCCGAGATCGGCCTGCCGGGCCAGGCCCCGTACACGCGCGGCTCCGGGACGGCCGACCCCGACCTCGTCGGCTGGGACGTCCGCGGCTGGTTCACCGATCCCGCGACCGGTCCCGACGACGTGGTCGCCGAGCTGGAGAACGGCGCGAACTCGCTGTGGCTCACGGTGGGCGAGCGGGGCATCCCCGCCGACCGGCTCGCCGACGTGCTCGAGCCCGTCTTCCTCGACCTCGCACCGGTCGTGCTGGACGCTCCGTCCGATCCGATCGGCGCCGCCGAGACGTTCCTCGCGGTGTGCCGCGACAAGGGCACCGCGCCGCATCCGCTCACGAACCTGGGCGTCGCCGGGACGGACCTCTCGGCCGTCGTGCGCGGTGCGACCCTCGCGAGGGAGGCCGGCGTCCGCGGTGTCGTCGTCGATGCCGCCCGCCTGCACGACCGCGGCGCGTCCGACGTCCAGGAGCTAGCGTGGTCGATGATGGTCGCGACGACGTACCTGCGCGCCCTCGAGGCCGAGGGATTCACGACGGACGAGGCGGCCGCGCAGCTGGAGTTCCGCTACGCGGCGACCGACGAGCAGTTCCCCACGATCGCCAAGCTCCGCGCCGCCCGTGCCCTGTGGAACCGGGTCGGCGAGATCAGCGGCATCGGTGAGGACGCGCGCGCCCAGCGCCAGCACGTCGTCACCTCGCGGCCGATGATGGCGCGCTACGACTCCTACGCGAACATGCTGCGCACGACCGTCGCCGGATTCGCCGCGGGTGTCGGCGGCGCCGACGCCGTCACGGTCCTGCCGTTCGACGAGCCGCTCGGCCTGCCGACGCCGTTCAGCCGCCGGATCGCGCGCAACACCTCGAGCCTGCTGATCCACGAGTCGCACGTCGCCAAGGTCATCGACCCGGCCGGCGGCGCGTACGCCGTCGAGAAGCTGACGGACGACCTCGCGATGGTCGCGTGGGAGCTCTTCGTCGAGCTCGACGGCCTCGACGAGCTCGAGGGCGTCAACGACCTGGCCGTGGCCGCCGAGCGGATGGAGCCGCTGATCGAGGCCGTGCGGTCCGACCGCGCGCGGCAGATCGCCGAGCGCAGCCGCCCCATCACGGGCGTCAGCGAGTTCCCGAACCTCGCCGAGACGCTGCCCGACCGCGCTCCGTACCCGGTCACGCCGGAGGTGTTCCGCTACGCCGGCGAGTACGAGGCGCTGCGCGACGCGCCGGCCGCCCAGCCGGTGTTCCTCGCCACGATGGGCCCGATCTCGGCCCACACGGCGCGAGCCACGTTCGCGACGAACCTGCTCGCCGCCGGGGGCATCGCGGTCGGTGTCGCCGGGGCCACGAGCGGCGTCGACGACCTCGTCGAGGCGTACCGCGAGGCCGGCCAGCCCGGTGTCGTCTGCCTCGCCGGGACCGACGCCGTCTACGCCGAGTGGGGCGCCGACGCGGTGACCGCGCTGCGTGCCGAGGGAGCCTCGCACGTCGTCGTGGCGGGCAGGACCGATCTCGGCCAGGACGTGTCGGCCGCGATGGGCCTCGATGCGCTGGCCTTCCTGCGCGCGATCCGAGAGGAGCTGGACCGATGAGCACGCCCAGGAGCTTCGCCGGCGAGCCGTGGCAGTCGCCCGAGGGCATCGCCGTCAAGCGTCTCTACACCGCCGAGGACCTCGACGGCCTCGACGCGCTGGACACGTACCCGGGTCTGACCCCGTTCCTGCGCGGGCCGTACCCGGCGATGTACACGACCCAGCCGTGGACGATCCGCCAGTACGCCGGCTTCTCGACGGCCGAGGAGTCCAACGCGTTCTACCGCCGCAACCTCGCGGCCGGCCAGAAGGGCCTTTCGGTCGCGTTCGACCTCGCGACCCACCGTGGCTACGACTCCGACAACCCGCGCGTCGTCGGCGACGTCGGCATGGCGGGCGTCGCGATCGACTCGATCTACGACACGCGCACGCTCTTCGAGGGCATCCCGCTGGACCAGATGAGCGTCTCGATGACGATGAACGGCGCCGTGCTGCCGGTCCTCGCGCTCTACATCGTGGCGGCCGAGGAGCAGGGCGTGAAGCCCGAGCAGCTGGCCGGGACCATCCAGAACGACATCCTCAAGGAGTTCATGGTCCGCAACACGTACATCTACCCGCCGTCGCCGTCGATGCGGATCATCTCCGACATCTTCGCCTACACGGCGCAGCGGATGCCGCGGTTCAACTCCATCTCGATTTCCGGCTACCACATCCAGGAGGCCGGGGCGACGAACGACCTCGAGCTGGCGTACACGCTGGCCGACGGTGTCGAGTACATCCGCGCGGGCCTCGACGTGGGCCTGGACATCGACGCGTTCGCGCCGCGGCTGAGCTTCTTCTGGGCGATCGGCATGAACTTCTTCATGGAGGTCGCGAAGCTGCGTGCGGCCCGGGCGCTGTGGGCCCGGCTCGTGAGCGACTTCGACCCGAAGAACCCCAAGTCGCTCTCGCTGCGCACGCACTCGCAGACCTCGGGCTGGAGCCTGACGGCGCAGGACGTCTTCAACAACGTCCAGCGCACCGCGATCGAGGCGATGGCGGCGACGCAGGGCCACACCCAGTCGCTGCACACGAACGCGCTCGACGAGGCGATCGCCCTGCCGACCGACTTCAGCGCCCGCATCGCCCGCAACACCCAGCTGCTGCTGCAGCAGGAGTCGGGCACGACGCGCACGATCGACCCGTGGGCCGGCTCGTACTACGTCGAGAAGCTGACGCACGACCTCGCGAACCGCGCGTGGGCGCACATCCAGGAGGTCGAGGCGGCCGGCGGCATGGCCAAGGCGATCGACGAGGGCATCCCGAAGATGCGCGTCGAGGAGGCCGCGGCCCGCACGCAGGCCCGGATCGACTCGGGCCAGCAGGTCGTCGTCGGCGTCAACACCTACCGGCTCGCCGAGGAGGACCCGCTGGACGTCCTCAAGGTCGACAACAAGGCCGTGCTGGCCTCGCAGATCGCGAAGCTCGAACGCCTGCGGGCCGAGCGCAACGACGACGACGTCCAGTCCGCCCTGCAGGCGCTCACGGTCTCGGCCGAGCGCGGCGCGCAGCGTCAGTCCGGCGGTGACGGGTCGCTCGACGGCAACCTGCTCAAGCTCGCGATCGACGCGGCCCGGGCGAAGGCCACGGTCGGCGAGATCAGCGACGCGCTCGAGAAGGTCTACGGGCGCCACCAGGCCGTGATCCGTACGATCTCGGGTGTGTACCGCACCGAAGCCGGTCAGTCGGGCAACATCGCCCGCGTCATCGAGGCGACCGACGAGTTCGAGCGCGCCGAGGGCCGCCGTCCGCGCATCCTCGTCGCGAAGATGGGCCAGGACGGTCACGACCGTGGCCAGAAGGTCATCGTGACGGCCTTCGCCGACATGGGCTTCGACGTCGACGTGGGCCCGCTGTTCTCGACGCCGGAGGAGGTCGCCCAGCAGGCGGTCGACGCCGACGTCCACGTCGTGGGGGTCTCGTCCCTCGCGGCGGGGCACCTCACCCTGCTGCCCGCGCTCAAGCAGGCGCTCGAGGAGCAGGGCCGGCCGGACATCATGGTCGTGATCGGTGGCGTCATCCCGCCGGACGACGTCGAGACGCTCAAGCAGATGGGCGCGGCCGAGGTCTTCCTGCCGGGCACCGTGATCGCCGACTCGGCGCTCGAGCTGCTGGAGAAGCTGCGCGACGCGGAGTCCTGAGCCGCAACTGCGAGTTGCACTAGCATGCGGGAGTGGACGACCGGCTTGCACTGATGGACCAGGGCTCGTTCCTCGGCCTGCGCGCGCTGGGGTACCAGCCGTGCACGCTGCTCACCTGGACGTACGAGCGCCCCGTCGACCTCGAGGCACTCGCGCGATTCGCCGAGAACCTCGCCGGCACGCTGCTCGGGCGACTTGTCGAGCCCTCCCCGCTGCCCGGCGGACGGCATCGGTGGGTCGCGCTGGAGCACCCGCCGACGCTCGAGGTCGAGTCCGCGGCGCGTCCGCGCGATGCGATCCACGCGTGGACCGACGAGCTGGCGGACCGCGGCGTCGACCCCGAGCGCGGACCGGGCTGGCGCATCGGCGTGCTGCCGCTGACCGACGGCGGCACCGCGGTGGCGATGGTCGGCTCGCACACGCTGGGCGACGGGATGTGCAAGCTCGGTGCCATCGCGGACGCCGTCAACGGTGTCGCGCGGCGGCCTGACTACCCCGTGCGCGGTCAGCGCAGCCGGTGGCGCGTCCTGTGGGCCGACGTCGCCGGCCTCGTCCGTGGGATCCCGGCCGTGCTGCGTGCCGTCGCCGCCGGGGTGCGGGTGGCCCGATCACAGCCACGCCCGCAGCTGCCGACGCCCCGGCCGCCGGCGCGTGCGGCCGTGACCGCGGGGGCGGGATCCCCGTTCCACGCGCCGGCCGCGTGCGTGCGGGTCGCGCAGGCCGACTGGGACGCCGCCGCGGCCCGGCTCGGCGGCACGAGCAACTCCCTGGCCTCCGCCGTCGCGGCGCGGCTGGGCCTGCGGTTCGGCCGGGTCGGGTCCGACGGCACGGTCAGCCTCGCGGTGCCGGTCAGCGTGCGGGTCGAGGGCGACACCAGTGCGAACGCCCTCGACTCGGTGGTCGTGCCGGCCGACCCGGACGGCCTCGACCGCGACCTGACGCCGCTGCGGGCGGCCACCAAGGACGCCCTGCGGGAGCGGGCCGAACAGGCCCACGACCTCGCGGCGGTGCTTCCGCTGGTCCCGCTGACCCCGCCGGCCGTGATCCGGCGCGCCGAGCCGTTGGCGATGGGCTCGGCCTCCTCACCGGTCGGCTGCTCCAACCACGGGCACATCGATCCGGCCGTCCTGCGCATCGACGGCGCCGACGCGGACGACTTCTGGGTGCGGCTCAGCGAACCGGGCCGGACGCCCGCAGGGCTCGACCGGATCGGCGGTCAGCTGTACGTCCTGAGCGGTCGCGCGCTCGACCTCGTCTACGTCTCGGTGCTCGCGCAACCGGTCGGCGGTGGGCTCGATCGGCCGGGCCTGCACGCGATGCTCGCCGACACGCTCGCCGAGTTCGGCCTCACGGCGGCGGTCACCACCGCGTGACGGCTCAGGCGGTCGTGCGGCCGTAGCGGGGCAGCTCGGCCAGCCGCGCGTAGAGCCCTGCGAAGTCGGCGTGGTCGCCGCCGGCCTCACGCAGCGCGACCGCCTCGGCCCACACGTCACTGCCCAGCAGCGCCACCGGATCGACGGACTCGCTGCGGTCGAGACGCGCCTGCGGCACGACCTGGGGATCCTCGGCCAGCAGCCGGGACTCGAACTGCGCGTACGCGTCGTCCAGGACGGTGTTCGACGGATCGAGTCCCGCGATCACGGTCGTTCCGGTCGGGCGGGTGTTGACGTCGATGATCGTGAGATCGGGGCGGTAGTCGCGCAGCACCTCGATCGCCTTGTAGACGTCGCCCGTCCACTTGCGGGTGCGGCGCACGCGGTAGGCCTCGAGGTGGGTCCGCGGGAGCATGTCGTCGAGCACCACGATCGCGCCCGGCGCGGCGTGCTTCTCGGTGTTCATGAAGTCGCGCACGACGAACTCCGACAGGTGCATGCCGTCGATGAACGCCAGGTCGATGCCCGTGCCGCCGAAGTGGTCGAACGCGTCCGGGCGGACGAAGAACTCGTCGCTCGTCGTGCGGAACGAGCGCAGGTCGCACGCGATCTCGGACGTGAGGTGGTAGTCGGGGTCGACCGCGATCGTCCGGGCGCGCGACAGGGTGAGACTCTCGCCGTTGCGCATGCCGATCTCGAAGTACGTCCGGGGCGCGAGCGCGGTGTGCAGGCCGCCGAGCAGCTCGTGCCGGCTCATCGGCGCGGCGGGGCGCTGCACGAGCTTGGCGTCCGCGTTGAGCCGGCGCTCCTCGGCCGTCAACGGCGCCGGAGCGGCCTCGGCCTGCTGCGTCGCCGTGGCGGGGCCGGCGTTGCGCCCCTCGACGTCCAGGACGGAGATCGCGGCCCGGCGTGCCTTGGCCTCGGCTCGCTTGAGCTTCGCGAGGGTCTCGTCGCCGGCGACGTTGCGGACGGCGTCGGCCGCCGTACTGCGGAATCCCATGGTGCTCCTCGAGAGGCTCGGGGGAGGTCGGGTTCAGGCTACCGGGCACGGGACTGACTACGATGCTCGCGTGGTGGACGTGTCAGAACTGGTGACCGGGGTCCGGGAGGGCCGCCGTGCGGCGATCTCGCGGGCGATCACCCTCGTGGAGTCCCGCCGCGACGACCACCGCTCCGCGGCGCGCGAGCTGCTGACCGAGCTCGCCGCGGCGCCCGACTCGGCCGTCGGCGGAGCCGTGCGCGTGGGCATCTCCGGTGTCCCGGGGGTCGGCAAGTCCACGTTCATCGAGGCGCTCGGCACCCACCTCACCGGCCGTGGCCACCGCGTCGGCGTGCTCGCCGTCGATCCGTCGAGCGTGCGCACGCGCGGCTCGGTCCTGGGCGACAAGACGCGCATGGCCCGACTGTCCGTCGACCCCGACGCCTACATCCGGCCGTCGCCCAGCGCGGGCAGCCTCGGTGGCGTCGCGCGCGCGACCAGCCAGGCGCTGACGGTCCTCGAGGCCGCCGGCTACGACGTCGTCCTGGTCGAGACCGTCGGTGTCGGCCAGTCCGAGATCACGGTGGCCGGCATGGTGGACACCTTCCTGTTCCTCACCCTCGCCCGCACGGGCGACCAGCTGCAGGGCATCAAGAAGGGCATCCTCGAGATCGCCGACGTGATCACGGTCAACAAGGCCGACGGCGAGCGCGTGCGGGAGGCCGAGGTCACCGCCAAGGACCTCGCGGGCGCGTTGCGACTCGTCCACGCAGGCATGCACGACTGGGTGCCGCCCGTCCTGACCTGCTCGGCCATGGAGGGCTCGGGGATCGACACCGTGTGGAGCCGGATCATCCGGCACCGCGAGTACCTTGGCCACCGCGGCCTCGACGAGAAGCGCGCCCAGCAGCGGCTCGAGTTCACGTGGACGCTCGTGCGCGACGAGATCGAGCAGCGGCTCGCGACCGACGAGCGGGTCGCGACGGTCCGCGCCCAGGTCCGCGCCCAGGTGCTGGCCGGCGAGCTCGCCCCGGCGGCGGCGGCCGACGAGATCCTGCGCGCCTTCGACTCCTGATCCCGCGCGAGGGGCGTCATTCGTGGTGGCGTGACACCCTAGGTCGGTGAAGCGCACCGTGACCGCCCTGCTGGAGCTCTACGCCTTCGGGCGCGTCGACCTGATCGTGTCCCTCGCGGTGGCGTCGAACGTCATCACGTCCAGTGAGCGGCTGACGGTCACGCAGGACGGCGAGGACCTGGACTTCCACGAGATCGAGGGTCGCCACGGCACCCGGCTGCACCGCATCGACGCTCCCGCGGGCCGCGTCCGGATCGAGTACGAGGCGGTCGTCCTGGGGCACGCCTCGCCGATCGCGACCGACGAGCTCGACGTCATCGAGTACCGCCGTCCGAGCCGCTACGCGGAGTCGGACCGGCTCCTGCCGATCGCGAAGGCCGAGTTCGCCGGCCTCACCGGCAAGGAGCTGCTCGACGCCGTCAGCTCGTGGGTCGGCACCCACCTGTCGTACGTGCCCGGCAGCAGCCTGCCGACGGACGGAGCCGTGCAGACGATGCTCCAGCGCCAGGGCGTGTGCCGCGACTACGCCCACCTGGTCATCGCGCTGATGCGCGCGCACGGCGTGCCCGCGCGGCTCGTGTCGGTCTACGCGCCCGGGCTCCAGCCGATGGACTTCCACGCCGTGGCCGAGGCGTACGTCGACGACGAATGGCACGTGGTCGACGCGACGGCGCTGGCGCCGCGCGAGACGATGCTGCGGATCGCGACCGGTGTCGACGCCTCCGAGACCGCCTTCCTGTCCCAGTACGGAGCGGCGGTCAACCTCAACAACCTGCGGGTCTCGGCGGTCGTCGACGACCTGCCCGACGACGACATGACCGAGCTCGTCGCGCTCGGCTGAGCGGGGGCAACTCCGCGCGACACGCCGAAAGAACCACGGAACTAGTTCCAAAGGACTAGTGCTTGGGGTAGGGTCTCCACATGCGAACGCCGCGGCGCCGCATCACCTCGGGGGGGTGATACGGCTCGCGGCATCGCTGTGTCCGGGCCCTGGTGCACCAACGCTCACGAGGGCTCGGGCAGTGCCCCCAGGCCCACGAGCGACCGATAGACGTACGGCGTCAGGGTCTGCACGAACGTCACGCTCAGGTGCGAGTTGTCCCGGTAGGCGTTGACGCCGCCGATGATCGCGGGGCACGTCGTCTCGTCGCAGTAGAAGTCGGTCAGGTCCAGCACCTGGGCGCCGGCGACCTGCTTGCCGGCGGCCAGGAACGGGTCGAAGTAGTCGAAGGCGTCCTCGCGGCTGATCGCGCACGCGTCCGGGGTGACCTGCTCGAGCGCGGACAGGCACTCCTGCGGGCTGGTGGACCGCCGGGGGTTGTCGCGCAGGGCCACGATCCTGACGTCCCGGTCGATGAGCGGCTGCCACACGGCGGCCATGCTGTCGACCTTCTCCTCGTCGGAGCCGCCGCCGAGCTGCTTGGCGTACCCGGTCGTGAGGATCAGGTCGGTCGTGTCGGCGCGGTCCTGCAGCCACGTCTGCAGCTTGGCCTTCCACTCCTGGCACGTGCTGACCCGCACGGGATCCTTGTGGTCGATCTCGTCGCGTGACCACGAGCAACTGCTGCGCAGTTGCGCCGTGACGGTGATGAGGCCCTGGTCGGCCATGCGCACGAGCGCGGGCAGGAACGAGCGCGCGTGCGAGTCGCCCACGAGGACGACGTGCGGCAGGGACGCGTCCGCGTCGTCGCCGAACGTGCAGTCGATGTTGAGCTCGGTGTCGTGCGGCTGGCCGAAGCAGCCGGGCAACTGGGCGTAGTCGGACGCGACCGCCTCCGGGGAGGGGATCAGCTGGTCGTCGAGCGCGGGGTTGTGACAGGGCTTCTCGGGATCGTGGGAGGCGGCGCCGAAGCAGCGGGGGGCGTTCTCGACGAGCGCCTCGGCGACGGTGGCGGCCCGCTTCTCGGAGGCCACGGCGGACTGGTGGCCGGCGAGGGACGCCCCCACCAGGACGGCCGCGCCGACGAGCGTGAACGCGCCCGTGACGGCGGGTCGGCGCAGGGAGAAGCGGTGCGTGAACCGGACGGGGTCCTCGACCCAGCGCTTCGTCGCCCACGAGGCCGCGATCGTGCCGACGAGGATCCCGACGCGAGGCCACAGTCCCAGCTCGTGACCGAGGACGAACGGCAGGATCACGATGGGCGGCCAGTGCCACAGGTACATCGAGTAGGAGATGTCGCCGAGCGTCGTCGTGGGCCGCCAGCGCATGAGTCGCGCCGGCGACAGCACTCCCGTCGGCTCGCCGGCCCAGATCACCGCGACCGTCGCGACGACCGGAACGATCGCGGCGGTGCCGGGGAACGGGGTCGACGCGTCGTACGTCACCCCGCACCACGCGAGGGTCAGGAAGCCGGTCCACGACAGGGGTGCGGCCCAGGACCGGTGGCTCACGGTGCTGGTCGTCGCGAGCGCGAGCAGGGCTCCGGCGCCGAACTGCCACGCGCGCGCCGGCGTGACGAAGTACGCGGCCGGAGGGTTCGCCTGCGTGATCCACAGCGAGTACGCGAGGCTCGCGACCGTCGCGGTGCCGAGTACGAGGCCCACGACGAGCCGGCGCGAGCGACCGAGGCGGATCGCGAGCACCGTGGCGAGCAGCACCAGCAGCGGCCACACGAGGTAGAACTGCTCCTCGATCGACAGCGTCCAGTAGTGCTGGACCGCGGTCGGGGCGTTGTCCGCGGCGAGGTAGTCGACCGAGTCGGCGGCCAGGGCCCAGTTCTGCACGTACAGCGCCGAGGCGATGACCTGCTTGAAGTTCTCGCTCCAGTACATGACCGGCAGCCACAGCCAGACCGCGACGGCCGACGTCGCCAGCACGAGGTAGGCCGCCGGCAGGAGGCGACGTGCGCGGCGCGCGTAGAACCGGGCGAGGTCGATGCGACCCGTCTCGGCCGTCTCGCGCAGGAGGTGGCCCGTGATGAGGAAGCCCGAGATGACGAAGAAGACGTCGACGCCGATGTAGCCACCGGACATCGGGCCGGGCCACAGGTGGTACAGCACGACCAGGAGGACCGCGACGGCGCGAAGTGCCGTGATCTCGGCCCGGAATCGGTGCTGGGGAAGGCTGGCGGGCACCGATCCACCATACTGAGCCACCCTGAGCCGGACCGCGCGTGGCTACAGTGGTCCCCGCTGGCCAGCCGACCGGAAGGAGCACCGTGGGAACCGTGCGCCGCCTCGTCGACCGACTGCGGCACCGCCGACCCACGGACGCGTCGGCACCGGCCGTGGCCGCGGACCTGCGCCGGCTCGTGGCCGATCTCGCGCTCGTGCCTCGCCGCGACGACGCCTTCTGGGACGACGTCCGGGCGCGCGCCGCCCGCGCCGTCGAGCAGGACTCGTGGCGGCAGCTGCGCGTGCACGACCGCCTCGCGGTCTGGGCGGCGGCCGAGGGTCGCCACGCCGCGTTGGTCAACGCGCTCGTCGACCGCAGCGAGCACGGTGCGACCTACGCGATCGACCGGGGGACCGGACTGGTCCGACCCGGGTACGCCACGAGCGCACCGGATGCCGTGCTCCAGCCCCTGCCCGTGGACGTGAAGCCCACGGTGCGCTGGGCACCCCACGTCGCCGACGGCCACACCGTCGTGCGCGGCCACATCTCCCTGAGCGGGCTCGGGTGCGCGCCGGACGACCTCGTGGAGGTCGCACTGCTGGTGGCCGGGCATGCCCCGGTCCCGCTCGCGCTGGAGCGACGCGACGACCCGCTCGCCCCGGGCCGCTCGGGGGAGCGCTGGGTCGACGTCACCTCGGGAGGGTGGTCGGTCGAGGTCCCCGATGAACTGCTGGGCACCGGTGCACCCGCCCTGCTCGCCGTGCGGATCGTGGCCGCGGGCCACGAGCGCGCGGTGGAGGTGGGACCGCTCGTGCGCGTGGCCGACCCTGCCGTCGTGGTGGCCTCCACGAGCATCGAGGGCGCCACCGTGCGGCTCGACGTGGCGGCCCCCGAGGGCACCCGCCTGCGGCTGACCGGTCGGCTCTCCTCGCACGAGGTCGAGGTCGCCGGCGGCACGGCCGTCCTCGATCTCGATCCCGTCCCCGAGATGGGCGAGTACGCGGTGGTGGCCACGGCGCCGGACGGCACGACCCTGCCGGTCGCGATCGCGGCCGACCACCCGGCGGAGGCGATGGGCGAGCGCTTCGCCATCGACTGGTCCCACGACCACGGCACGTGGGGACTCGTCCTGCGCACGCCCCTGTCGCCGGACCAGCGCGGCCGCTTCCACCAGCGCCTCGTCGTGGACGAGGTCGCGGCCGAGGATCCGCCGCTGGACGAGTCGCTCGTCGTCGCGGCCAGCTTCGCGGGCCGCGGTGGCTTCGACAACGTCGCACCGGTCGCGCTGGGCCTGGCCGAGCGCCGGCCCGGGACGCGCGTGCTGTGGTGCATCGCCGACTGGTCCGTGCCACATCCTGCGGGGACCGAGCCCGTCCTGCTGCATTCGCGTGAGTGGCATCGGGCCCTGCGCTCGGCGGGGGCGATCGTCAGCAACGCGGCGCTGCCGTACTACTACCGACCGCGGCCGGGCCAGCAGTACCTGCAGACGTGGCACGGCACGCCGCTCAAGCGGCTCGACCGCGACGTCACGGGCGACCACCTCTCCCTCGGCTACATGGAGCGGATGGGCCGTGAGGTCCAGGGCTGGACGGCCCTGCTCGCGCAGAACGACTTCTCGCACGACGTCCTGCCGCTGGCGTTCGGGTACGCCGGCCCGGTCCTGACGACCGGCTATCCGCGCAACGACCGGCTGAACGATCCGGACGTGCGCGATGCCGTGCGGGCCCGGTTCGGTGCCGGACCCGGCGACCGCGTCGTGCTCTACGCGCCGACGTGGCGCGAGACCCAGAAGTCCGGCGGCGGCTTCGGCTGGGTGATGCTGCTCGACGTCGCGCGGCTGCGCGACGAGCTGGGCGAGGACGTCGTGGTGTGGGTGCGCGGGCACGGCAACACCGCCGCGGACCAGCGCCCCGTCGCCTCGGGCGCGGTCGACGTGACCGACCACCCCGATGTCACCGAGCTGATGGCCGGCGCGGACGCGCTGGTCACGGACTACTCGTCGGTGATGTTCGACTTCGCCGGCACGGAGCGGCCCCTCGTCTTCCTGGCGCCCGACCTCGAGGACTACCGCGCCGACCGCGGCTTCTACCTCGACCTCGAGGAGCTGGGTGCCGGGCCGGTCGTCACCGACACCGATCAGGTCGCCGCCGCGCTGCGACCCGGCGAGACCGATCGCTGGACCGAGGGCCGCGCGGCGTTCCGCCAGCGCTTCGCCCGGCTCGACGACGGCGGGGCCACGGGCCGCGTGCTGGACGCCTGGCCTCCGGCGGGTTGAGCGCGTCCGGACGGGACCGGGCAGTGCCCTCCTGAGTCACGAGGGTCACGTCAGTACCTGCCGTCTCGACTGTCACGGCCGGAGCGCGGATTCCTCACGAATACCGGGGAAATGATGCTGTGCGCGGCCTGTGAGCCCTAGGGTTTCGGCCACCGGGGGGACACGCTGAGGAGCACACATGAAGCGTCCTGCCGTTCTGGTCGTGTCAGCCGCACTCGTCGGATCCGCGCTCGTGCTGGCCCCCGCGCCGGTGGCCTCCGCGGCGACGTGGGGCCCCGACGTCCGCATCGCGTACGCGTACCGGAACGACATCATGGTCGCCCACCCGAGCGGCTCTCCGTCCGTCAACATCACGGAGGACGTCGCCGGAGTGGCCACCACGCCGACGATCTCGCGCACGGGCCGCTACGTCAGCTACCGGCTGGGCGTCGACACGTGGATCTACGACTTCCAGACCCGCACGCACACGAAGGTCGGCACGTTCGAGTCCCGACCCGACTTCTCGCCGACCTCGGACGTCGTGACGTTCGGCAAGTACGCAAATGGGAAGCACGATCTCTTCACGCGGAACGTCGACGGCAGCGGACTCGTCAATCGGACGAACGAGACGACCGAGAGCCACAACCTGGGCCCGACGTGGGGAGCGGACGGGTCGTCGCTGCTCTACTCGCGCAGCCACGGGGTGCGCATGTGCCGGGTCGACCGGGGCGGATTCGACGAGCTGAACTACGCGAACCGGCTCTACCGGCTTCCCCTCGGCGGGGGTGCTCCGACACTCGTCGCAGGCAATGACGACCTCTACGTCGGAGCCGCGGGCGAGGGTGGGGGCACTCTCGCCTACGTCCAGCACGACGTCCCGGCCTCCGGGCCGGACGGCTACTGCCTTTCAGAGCCCGACGACAGCGGAGAGCTGGTGGTCAACGGGACCGTCGTCGGCCCGGCCTGGCACGTGCCGCCCTCGGTCGACGCCGCGGGCAACGTGCTCTACACCGACGCCAGCACGGTGAAGCTCGTGCCGTCGGGCACGACCACACCTGAGTCGCTCTTCCCGGGGACCGAGCCCGACTGGGGCGTGGCCTTCGTGCCCACCACCGACTGCACCATCACCGGCACGGCGAACGACGACCGGCTGAACGGCACGGCGGGCAACGACGTCATCTGTGGTCTCGCGGGCGACGACGTGATCTTCGGCCACGGCGGCAACGACGTGATCCGCGGCGGCGAGGGCGAGGACCAGCTGGTCGGCGGCGTGGGCAACGACCGACTGTTCGGAGAACTCGACAACGACGTCCTGCGCGGCGACGAGGGGAACGACCACCTCGACGGCGGCGCGGGGATCGACCTGATCACCTACTTCACCTCGCGCACGAGGCTCACGGCCGACCTGGGCCGACGGACCGCCGCGTCCTCGTCCCACGGGCGCGACTCGCTCGCCGCGATCGAGAGCGTGTTCGGGTCGAAGACCGGCGACCTCATCGTCGGTGACGCCCGGAGCAACGCCCTGTACGGAGGTCCGGGCAAGGACGTCCTCAAGGGTGGCGGCGGTTCCGACCTGCTGTGGGGCGGCGCGGGCAACGACGCCTCGTACGGCGGCGGTGGTCGCGACCTGATCGAGGACACGAGCGGCAAGGACCTGCTGAACGGCCAGGGTTCGCGCGACACGTGCGCGAAGGACCGTAAGAACGACCGCGTGACGTCGTGCGAGCGCGTCGACCGCAAGGACCCGCCGAAGACAAAGGGTCCGCGACCCGGGGCCGGCAGTGGCGTGGTCGCCGCCGTGGCCGGGCCTGCCGACGCGGCCCAGCCGGCCGCGGCGACCGGGACCCGGTACTGGTACCTCGGCGACAACGACTACCTGTTCGTCTACTCCCGTGACTTCACCCAGCGGATCGGCGCCATGCCCGACGCGGCCGGCCAGAAGTACGTCTGCCAGATCCTGCGCTACACGCCGGCCCGGACCGCGTGCTCGGCCGCGGGAGCACTCAACGCCGTGCAGAAGTACCAGATGGCGTGGTTCCTCTGGAACGCCAAGGCGAACGGAGGATGCGCGATCGGCATCCTCGACTGGGGCCGGCACGGGGTCAACCAGTTCGCGAAGCGTTGGAAGGTGCGTCCAGCCCAGTCGGCCCGCTACAACACGGCACTGCCTTGGGTGACCGGCGGCCGGTACAGCGACGTGAAGACCGGGAACGGCGTCCTGCGCGTGTACTGCTCCTGACCGCCCGTTCGCGCCGACGATGCGCGACGGCTGGTTCAGCCGGGTGGTTCTAGACTCGGAAGTCGCGTGTCGGGACGTCCGGCGTGCCACGAGACAGGAGCCGGAAGCGCATGCCAGACCCGAGACGCGTCGCGCGCCGTGTCGCGTCGGCGATGCCCCCGGCGGCCCAGGACCGACTCCGCCGGGTGCTCGGCCGTGGTCCGGCCGGTACCGAGCCCGAGCGCGTCGCGCTGACCGTCCGCCACGAGGGCGGCACGATCGCCTACACCGGTGAGTTCGGCGATCCCGTGCGCGTCGTCGCGCTCGTCGTACGACCGTCCACCAGCGCGGGCCGGGTCCTGATGCGGATCGCGCAGGAGCCGAGTGCCCGGTTCGACTTCTCGCTCGACGTCGGCACCCTGTGGGAGACCGTCGAGCACGCGGCCGGCCGCTACGACCTCTTCCTCGAGTGCGAGGGCACGGGCAGGAAGCCGGTCGAGTACCGGCTCGGGAGGTTCGCTCGCACGCAGACCGCCGACGCCATGAGCCGTGTCGAGCTCGCCGACCCCGTCTCGACCCTGGGGGAGGAGGTCGGCGCGTGGACGCACGTGACCGACCAGGGCAACGTCTCGATCCGGATCGCGCCCGAGCCGGCCCGCAAGTACGAGATCGAGGGGCGTCGTCTCGAGGCCGGGCCGAACGGCATCGCGGGCGACCTCGTGCTCAAGACCTTCAGCCGGCCCGCCGAGCTCATCGAGCTGCGGCTCGTGCAGCGGTTCTCCGGCCGCCACGAGGTGCTGCCGATCGACCTCGAGCCGCTCGACCCGACGACCCACCACGGCCTGCACTCCTACCGGATCTCGTTCAGCGGACGGCCCGGACCGGCCCATCCCGACGAGCGCGAGGGCATCGTCGACCCGTTCGTGTGGATGGAGCTGCCGGGGTTCGAGGACCCGATCCGCGGACTGCTCGCGGCCAAGGACTTCCCGAAGCCGCGGCTGAAGGACCTTCCCGTCCCCACGGCCGATGGTGAGCACGTCGACCTGTGGGTGCCCTACCTGACCTTCCGCGGCAAGCGGCTCGCGTTCTGGACCGAGCGCTTCACGGTGGACGCCCACGCCTACCTGCGCCGGCTCACCCGCTGGGCGTGGCTGCTCGCGCCGGTCCGACCGTTCACGGGCATCTGGCTCGTCGGCGAGGTCCGGTACAAGGCGCAGGACAACGGCTACCAGCTGTTCCGGTGGATCCGCGAGCACCAGCCGAAGCGCCGCGCCTACTACGTGATCGACGCCGACTCGCCCGACCGCGGCAAGATCGAGGCGCTCGGCAACGTCGTCCTGTCCCGGTCCCGCGAGCACATCCGGTACACGGTCCTGGCCTCGCGGTTCGTCGGCAGCCACCACTCCGAGTACCTGCACGCCTCACGCTCGGAGCGCCTCGCGAAGCGCGCGCAGGGCCTGCGGGTGTTCCTGCAGCACGGCGTCACGGGGATGAAGAACGTCCGGCTCAACTACGGACGCCTGCACATGCAGGAGATGCCCTTCGACCGGGTCGTGGTGAACTCCGCCGCCGAGCGGCAGATCTTCATCGAGGACCTCGACTTCTTCCCCTCGCAGGTCGCGGTCACCGGCTTCGCGCGGTACGACGCCCTGTTCGCCGGCGAGCCGCACGTGCGCCAGCGGATCGTCGTGATGCCGACGTGGCGCGACTGGCTGGCCAGCCGTCAGGGCGTGCTCGAGAGCAAGTACCTCGCCAGTTGGACCGAGTTCCTCACCCACCCGGACCTGCGCCGGCTCGCCGAGGAGCACGACGTCGAGATCCTGCTCGTGATGCACCCGAACCTGCGGGCTCACGTCGAGGACCTGCAGCTCGACGGCATCGAGATCGCGACCGCGGACGCCGACGTCCAGGAGCTCATCCGCACGAGCGCCGCGCTCGTGACCGACTACTCCAGCGTCGCGTGGGACGCGGCCTTCCTCCGGCACCCCGTGTTCTTCTTCCGGTTCGACGACGCCGTCCTCACCGGTGCGCGCACCCCGTTCATCGATGCCGTCACCGAGCTGCCCGGCGCCGTCGGACACCATGCCGACGAGCTGGTCGCCGAGGTCGTCAGGTCGTGGCAGGGCGGGTTCGCGATGGACGACGTGTACGCCCAGCGCGCCCAGAAGTACCTCGAGCTGCCGGCCGACGGCTACTGCGAGCGCAACTACGAGATGGTCCGCACGGCCGACGGCCCGCGGACCCGACTGCTGCGGCTGCGCAACCGCCGCTGGGTCCGTGAGGCGTTCCTGCGATTCCGGAACGGGCCGCACTACTACCGGGCGATGACCCTCATGTTCCGGTTCGGCAGCCTGCTCCCGCGCAAGGACACCGCGATCTTCGAGAGCGACCGCGGCGGCGCCTACGGCGGCAGCCCGCGCGCGCTGTTCGAGCGGATGCACGCACGCGGCAGCTCGCTCGACCTCTGGTACGTCAACAACTCGACGCTGCGAGTCCCGGCCGGCACCCACAAGGTCTTCCGGCTGACGCCGCGCTACTTCTGGGAGCTCTCCCGCGCCCGGTACTGGGTCTTCAACCAGAACGTCCACGACCTGTGCAAGCGCCCTCGCGGCACGCACTACCTGCAGACGTGGCACGGGACGCCGCTCAAGCGGATGCAGAACGACGTCAAGGTCATGTACGGGCGGGCCGAGGGCTACCACGACAAGGCGCAGGAGCTCGTCAACCGTTGGTCCTCACTCGTCTCGCCGAGTGAGTTCGCGACCGGCGCGTTCCGCAGCGCGTTCGGGTACGAGGGGCCGATCCTGCAGACCGGGTACCCCGGCAACGACGTGTTCCACACGCCCGAGGGCGTCCAGCGTGCCCTCGATGCGCGACGCCGGCTGGGCATCGCCCCCGACCGCAAGGTCGTCCTCTACGCGCCGACGTTCCGCGACGACGGTCGGGCTCCCGGTGCCTCGGGCGCCTGGGCGCACGACATGGCACTGGATCTGGCGAAGTTCGCCGAGCGGCTCGGCGACGACGTCACGCTGCTCGTGCGGCTCCACCCGCTCGTGCGGTTCCCGTGGCCGCGCGATCTCGCCGACAGTGTCGTCAACGCCTCGAAGTACCCCGATGCGCAGGACCTGCTACTGGCCGCCGACGCGCTCGTGACCGACTACTCGTCGATCATGTTCGACTACGCCCAGACCGGACGGCCGATCGTGCTGTTCGTCTACGACCTCGAGCACTACCGCGACGACCTCCGCGGGTTCTACCTCGACCTGGAGGAGATCGCCCCGGGTCCGGTCGTGCGCACGAGCGACGCGGTGATCGACGCGATCGCCCGCCTCGACGCGCTGGACACCGAGTACGGCGACCGGCTGGCGGCGTTCCGCGAGCAGTTCGGCAGCCTCGAGGACGGCGCGGCCTCCGACCGCGTCATCGACGACGTGTTCAGCCCGGCCGAGCGCGGCATCCCCCCGACCTGACGGTGGTCCCGGGACGCGTCCCGCTCCGCTCGCCGCCACTCGACCACCGGAAGGTGGTCGAGTGGCCGCGAGGAACGTGCGGCGTGTCGAGACCGGGCCGGCTCAGGCCTTCGACCACTCCGGGTTCCAGCCCTCGACCTCGTCGGCGCGGCGCGAGGCCGGGCCGGTGTAGATCGCCGACGGGCGGATCAGACGGCCCGTCTTGTACTGCTCGAGGATGTGCGCGCTCCAGCCGGCCGTGCGGGCCGACGTGAACATCGCCGTGAACATGTTCGCCGGGATCTCGGCGAAGTCCAGCACGATCGCGGCCCAGAACTCGACGTTCGTCTCGAGGACGCGGTCGGGGCGGCGCTCGCGCAGCTCCTTGAGGGCGGCCTGCTCGAGCGCCTCGGCGACCTCCGCGCGCGGGGCGTTGAGCTCCTTGGCGGTGCGACGCAGCGTGCGGGCGCGGGGATCCTCGGCGCGGTACACGCGGTGGCCGAAGCCCATGAGCCGCTCACCGTCGTCGAGCAGCTTCTTGACGTACGCCTCGGCGTTGCCGGTCTTCTCGACCTCCTCGATCATGCCCAGCACGCGCGACGGGGCGCCGCCGTGCAGCGGGCCGGACATCGCGCCCACGGCGCCGGAGAGCGCCGCGGCGACGTCGGCGCCGGTCGAGGAGATCACGCGCGCGGTGAACGTGGAGGCGTTCATGCCGTGCTCGGCGGCCGACACGAGGTACGCGTCGATGGCCTTGGCGTGGTCGGGGTTGACCTCGCCACGCCAGCGGGTGAGCATCCGCTCGACGATCGTGTCGCACTGGTCGATCTGGGCCTGGGGCACCATCGGCTTGCCGAGGCCACGGGCGGCCTGGGCGACGTACGACAGCACCATGACGGCGGTGCGGGCGAGATCGTGGCGGACCTCTTCGGGCGTCTCGATGTCGTAGAGCTGCCGGATGCCCCACACGGGAGCCATCTGGGCGATCGCGCTCTGGACGTCGGCGCGGATGTCGCCGGAGTGCACGGGGATCGGGTACGGCTCGGCCGGCGGCAGGCCGGGCTCGTAGGCGCCGTCGACCAGCAGGCCCCAGATCTTCTCGAACGGCACGCGGCCGACGAGGTCGTCGATGTCGACGCCGCGGTAGCGCAGCGCGGAGCCTTCCTTGTCGGGTTCGGCGATCTCGCTCTCGAACGCTACGACGCCTTCCAATCCGTGATGCACCTGAGTCATGGCTCAATTCTGCCCTGCCCTCGGTACGCGGTCGCCGCCGCGTCCCACCTGGCGGTGACTACCGTGGGTCCATGGGCAACCCGGACCTGGCGCGCATGCGCACCGAGTACGCGCGCATCGGCCTCGACGAGGCGACCGCGGGCGTCGATCCGCTCGCGCTCGCGGACCGCTGGCTCGCCGACGCGCTCGCCGCGGGGGTCCACGAGGCGAACGCGATGGCGTTGGCGACGGCCACCCCCGACGGGGCGCCCTCCGTGCGGATCGTCCTGCTCAAGGGACTCGACGAGCGCGGCGCCGTCTTCTACACGAACTACGACTCGCGCAAGGGCCGCGAGCTCGAGGCCAACCCGCGGGCGGCGGCGGTCCTGCTGTGGCACCCCCTCCAGCGCCAGCTGCGGCTGGAGGGCCCCGTGAGCCGGATCGATCCGGCCGATTCGGACGCCTACTTCCTGTCGCGGCCGGAGGGGGCGCGGATCGGCGCGGCCGCGTCGCCGCAGTCGCAGGTCGTCGCCGACCGGGCCGAGCTCGAGCGGCTCTGGGCGCAGGCCGAGACCGCCGGCGCGGCCGACCACCGGCCGTCGGGCTGGGGCGGCTACCGGATCCACGTCGACGTCGCCGAGTTCTGGCACGGCCGCGAGAACCGGTTCCACGACCGCATCCGGTTCCGCCGCAGCGACGACGGCTGGCTGCGCGAACGCCTCGCCCCGTAGGTCGCGTACAGCGGACCCGGGTTGCGAGGGCGCTGAGCGCCCTCGGGCCTCGGATAGCCTGCTCCGGTGCCCCGGCTGCTGACGGACGTCCGTCCTCTCCGCGCGTCGGCGGCGTATCGACGGTTGTGGATCGGCCAGGCGATCTCGGGCTTCGGCCAGCAGGTCACGGTCGTCGCGATCGCGTGGGAGGTCTGGCAGCTCACGCACTCCTCGTTCTCCGTGGGCCTCGTCGGCATCGCCGGCCTGCTGCCGCTCATCCTGGGCGGCCTGTACGGCGGAGCGCTCGTGGACGCGTTCGACCGACGCACGGTGGCCGTCGTGTCAGCCCTCGGCCTGTGGCTGTCGTCGATCACGCTCGTCGTGCACAGCGTGGCCGACCTGAGGACCGTCGGCTTCCTGTATGTCGTCGTGGCCTTCCAGGCGCTCTTCTACGCCGTGAACCAGCCCGCGCGGTCCGCGATGCTGCCGCAGCTGCTGCCGTCGAACCTGCTGCCCGCGGCGAACGCCCTGAGTATGGCCGCGACGAACCTGTCCCTCACGGTCGGTCCGCTGCTCGGCGGCGCGCTGATCGCGTGGCGCGGGGTCGAGGCCGCGTACGTCGCGGATGTCGTGCTGTACCTCGCGGCGCTCTACTCGGTGCTGCGACTGCCGGCGCTGCCGCCGGCCACGAAGCTGCCCGTGCCGGGTCTGAGCTCCGTCGTGGACGGGCTGCGGTTCCTGCGCACCGCCCCGAACATCGCGATGTCGTTCGTCGTGGACCTGTGCGCGATGGTGTTCGCCCAGCCGCGGTCGCTGTACCCCGCCCTCGCCGCGACCGTCTTCACGTCCGCGACGCTCGGCGGGTCCGACGCCGCGACACTCGGCCTGCTGCAGGCGTCGCCGGCGATCGGCTCGCTCATCGCGTTCGTGCTGTCCGGCTGGGTCAGCCGCGTCCACCGGCACGGCATCGCGGTCACGGTGGCGGTCGTCGTCTACGGCGCGAGCGTCGCCGCGGCGGGCTTCTCCGCGATCGGGGTGCCGGGGCTGCTGTGGCTGGCCGTGTCCTTCCTCGCGCTCTCGGGCGCGGCCGACATGGTCAGTGCCGCGTACCGCTCGACGATCCTGCAGACCGCCGCACCCGACGAGATGCGCGGCCGGATGCAGGGGCTGTTCATCGTCGTCGTCGCGGGCGGGCCGCGCCTGGGCGACTTCCTGCTCGGCTCGCTCGCCTCCGCGATCGGCGAGCAGTGGGCGATGGTCGTCGGCGGCGGTCTGTGCATCGGCGGCGTCCTGCTCGCGGTCGGCCTGAACCGACGCTTCCTCGCGTACGACGCCCGCCACCCGACGCCGTAGTCAGCCCCCGAAGTCGGCGAGGTCGATGTGGATCCAGACCTGCTCGGAGCGGCCGACGAGCTCGCCCTCGGGCGTGTAGAGGGCGGTGCCGGTGAGGAACTTGCGTCCCTCGCGGGCCGCGAGCTGTCCGACCGCGTGGTACGTCCGGCCCGCGACGGGAGCGGAGTACACCTCGGCGGTCATCGTGCCGAGCACCATCGGCTGGGCCGTGAAGTCGGCCGCCCAGCCCCCGGGGCAGTCGAGCGCGGCCCATGCCACCGGCACCCCGATCGTGCCGTCGTCGTCGGCGAACGCCGGATCGACGCGCCACGGCGCGGCCGTGAGGTCCTCGCCGATCGGCCCGCTGAAGATCCGCAGCCCGTCGCCCTCGCCGCGGGCCGTCCCGCACGTGAAGCACAGGTCGAACGGGTGGTACCTGAACCCGGGATAGGCCGCGAGACCCGCGGCGACCTCTGCCTCGTCGGCGAAGCGGGGCGGCTCGCGGGTGAACGCGCCGGGCGACGAGGAGCCCACGAGCGCGCCGCCGTGGGTCAGCAGCCGGCTGACGTCCCCGTCGTGCTCCCACGCGAGCGGCGTGTCCAGCGGCGGCGGCATCGAGAGGCGCGAGGCGACGGGACCGTCGTGGCCCTGCGCGAGGAGCGCCGCGGCGACCAGCCCACTGACCCAGCCGCCGTTGCCGGACGTGGGCGGGCCGTTGAACTGGCGGGGGATCGTCACCATGCACCCGACGTTAGTCGCGCAGCGCATCCCACCGGCGCAGGGCCTCACGCCGCTCCTCGGCGTGGTCGACGAGGGGAGGCGGGTAGTCCGCAGGCGGCTGGTCGAGCCGCCAGGGCTCGTGCACGGCGGGACCCTCGACGTGGGCCAGCTCGGGCACCCACCGCCGGACGTACGCCCCGTCCGGGTCGAAGCGCCGTCCCTGGCCCACGGGGTTGAAGACGCGGAACCACGGCGCCGCGTCCGTGCCGCAGCCGGCGACCCACTGCCAGCCGTGCTGGTTGCTGGCGAGGTCGGCGTCCAGCAGCCGCTCACGGAACCACCGGGCACCGTGCGTCCACTCCACGTGCAGGTCCTTGACGAGGAAGCTCGCGACGACCATCCGGACCCGGTTGTGCATCCAGCCCTCGGCCAGCAGCTGTCGCATGCCGGCGTCGACGAACGGGAAGCCCGTACGACCCTGCTGCCACGCCTCGACGTCGCCCGCGGGCTCGTCGTACTGCAGTGACTCGACCGCACGGTTCCAGTACCCGAACGCGGAGTCGGGACGGTCGGCGAGGACGTCGGCGTAGAAGTCGCGGAACGCCAGCTGGCGGGCGTACGCCGCGGCGCCGGGCGAGTCGTGATCGGCGAGGTCGGCCAGCAGCGTGCGCGGATGGACCGTGCCCCACTTGAGGTGGACGGACATCCTCGACGTCGTGTCGAGGTCCGGCCGGTCGCGCTCGTCCTCGTAGTCGTCGACGTGGCCGTGCAGCCAGCGGTGCCAGTGGGCGCGGGCGGCGCGCTCGCCGACCGGCGGAAGCCGCAGTCCGGGGAGCGCGGTGACGTCCGGCAGCGGCAGTGACGTCCCGGGCCGCAGCCACGGCACGGATCCGGCGCGGACGGCCGGAGCGGGAGGGGCGAGACCGTGCTCGCGCCACGTCCGGAACCACGGGGTGAACACGCGGTACGCGCCGCCGTCGGGCTTCGTGAGGGTGCCGGGGTCGACGGCATGGGCGGAGCCCGTGAGCACGAGCGGCACGTCCGCCAGGGCGCCGCGGACCGCGTGGTCCCGGGCCCTCCCGTAGGGCGTGTGCGACGCGGTCGCGTGCACCGACGCGGCGCCGACCTCCCGGGCGATCCGGGGCACCACGGTGCGCGGGTCGCCGGCGACGAGGTGCAGTCCGCCGAGCCGGTCGGCGAAGTTCGCCAGCAGTCGTGCGAGGTACGCGCGGCGCAGCGACGTGGTCGCGGTCGCGAACCGCTCGTCCAGGACGAAGAGCGGGACGACGCCCTCGTCCCCGGCCTCGACGGCGGCGCGCAGGGCGGGGTGGTCGTCCAGCCTCAGGTCCGCCCGGAACCACATCACGGAGACCGCCACGGGTGCATCGTCCCCCGGCGCGGAGGTCGCCGCACGTCCGCGGGTGAGGCGAGCCTCACTCCGGCGTGGTCCGCGTGGCTCGGCAGCGGGACCGGCATGGAACAATGGCCGCGTGAGCGAGCTCATCGACACCACCGAGATGTACCTGAGGACCATCTTCGAGCTGGAGGAGGAGGGAATCGTCCCGCTGCGGGCGCGCATCGCCGAGCGCCTGCACCAGAGCGGTCCCACCGTCAGCCAGACCGTGGCCCGGATGGAGCGCGACGGCCTGCTCTCGGTCGAGGGCGATCGCCACCTCGAGCTGTCGGAGAAGGGCCGTGCCCTCGCGACGCGCGTCATGCGCAAGCACCGTCTCGCCGAGCGACTGCTCACCGACGTGATCGGACTCGAGATCGAGTACGTCCACGAGGAGGCGTGCCGCTGGGAGCACGTCATGTCCGAGCAGGTCGAGCGTCGTCTCGTCGAACTGCTCGAGCACCCCACCGAGTCGCCCTACGGCAACCCCATCCCGGGTCTGGGCGAGCTGGGTGAGTCCGTCGAGGGGGCCGAGTTCCTCGACGGCGTCGAGCCGCTCCCGCGCGCCATCGGCACCTCCGAGACCCCCGTGCGGGTCGTCGTGCGCCGCATCGCCGAGGAGCTGCAGAAGGACACCGAGGTCATGTCGGTGCTGCGCCGCGTCGGCGCCCTGCCCGGCAACGACGTGCTGGCCTCGCGCGGTCACGACGGACTCGTCGTCGCCCGTCAGTCCGAGACGGCCGAGATCGACCTCGAGGCCGCGGGCCACATCTTCGTCTCGCGGTAGGTCACCGCGCGAGCTCGCGCAGACGGTGCTCGACGAGATCGAGCCAACGACCGACGTTCAGCCGCGCCTCCGGCGTGTCCGGATGCCGACAGCGCACGTGCATGCCCGCGTCGTTGACGACGAACCAGATCATCACGCCGTCGGTGCGGATCGCCGCCGAGACGAACTGGACCTCGAGCGCCGGGTCGACCGCGACGGGCAGCCGACGCACGTCGAGCCACGACATCGCGAACATGCCGGGACCCTCCGGCATGCCGCCGTACGGTGCCATGATCGGCGCGAGCGGCCACGAGCCGAGGCCGATCGCCTCCTGCACGGCCACGGAGCAGGCCTGCGGGTCGGGGTCGGCCGACTCCAGCACCGCGTTGGTGATGAACCAGCCCACCGCGTCCTGCCAGCGCTCCTCGTAGCGGCTGTGCACCGGGAAGACCGCGCGGAACGCCCGACCGGTCAGGCTCGCCGTGACCTCCGTCAGGACCGAGGTCGCCAGGGCGATCATCCGCACGCCCTGACCGTGCGCCCGGTCGGCGAACCGTGCGGTCGCGGCCGCATCGAGGACGTCGCGCGTGTCGTACACGCCGTCGGGGACCGGCTCGGCCGCGCCGAGAGGCAGCGGGAACCGTGGCATCCAGCCGTCCTCCGCGGCGAGGACCTCGGCCCAGCGGTCGACCACCTCGGCCGGGGCCGGGGGCCGGTCGAGCAGGGCCCGGGTGTGATCGGAGAACGGGGGTGCGGCCGGCAGCCCGGCGCCCACGGGCCGCCCGGCGGTCACGTCGTCGAGGCACACGGCGAGATCGCGGACCAGGACCAGCAGTGACCACATGTCGACGTGCGCGTGGTCCGAGGCGATGACGACGGCCGGCCGGATGTCGGGTTCGCCCGCGGCGGGCTCGACGAGGCACAACCGGTACGAGGGCCGCTCGAACGGGGCGCACGCCGTGTCGAGCAGGTCCCGCAGGGCCTCGCGGGTGGAGCCGGCGACGGGGTGCTCGTGCCACGCCCCGGGGCCCAGTTCGGCGTCGTGGAGTCGGACGTCGTCCGAGCCGGGGGAGAAGACGGTGCCGAGGGTCCCGTGGCGGCGGACCGTCGCGTCCCAGGCCCGCCCGAGGTCGTCCCGGACGACCGGTCCCGGCAGCCGGATCGCCATGGCCATCCACGAGCCGGGGCGCTGTCCGCGCGCGACGTGACGGTGCTGGTCGAAGGAGACGGGCACGACGCTGTCCTCGTCGACGGACGCGTCGATCCGGTACCCGAGAAGCCTGCCGTGGGGCAGCGACATGTGGGCGACGTTCGTCAGCCGCATGAGCCGTACTCTAGAGGCCTGACCCAGCCCGCCGACGGAGGTGCACGTGCCCAGGTTCGACGTCGCCGATGCCACCCTCGACTACGACGTGCGCGGTGACTCCGGGCCACTGGTCGTCCAGCTGCACGGCCTCACCTCGAGCCGACTGCGCGATGCGTCGATGGGGCTGGACCTGCCGCAGTACCTGCGCGGCTACCGGGTGCTGCGCTACGACGCGCGCGGCCACGGCGCCTCGACCGGGTCGGAGCGCCCCGACGACTACGTCTGGCCGCGACTCGCGCAGGACCTGCTCGCGCTGCTCGACCACGTCGCCCCGGGCGAGCGGGTGCACGGCGTCGGCCCCTCCATGGGCACGGCAACCCTGCTGCACGCCGCGGTGCGCGATCCCGGACGGTTCGCCAGCCTGACCCTCGTCGTCCCGCCGACGGCGTGGGAGTCGCGGCGCGCGCAGGCCACGACGTACGTCGCGAACGCCGACCTGATCGCCCGCGAGGGCCTCGACGCGTTCGTCGAGCTCGGCCGGACGGGCCCCGTCGTCCCCGCGCTGGCGGAGGCTCCCGTGACCCTGCCGTCGGTCACGGCGACCCTGCTGCCCTGCATCCTGCGCGGAGCCGCGTCGACCGACCTGCCCGAGCCCGAGCAGATCGGCGGCGTCACGGCGCCCACCCTCGTGCTCGCCTGGAGCGACGACCCGACGCATCCGATCAGCACCGCGAAGCGGCTGCGCGAGCTGATGCCGAACAGCCGACTCGTCGTCGCACGCACGCCCTACGGGATCATGGCCTGGCCGAACCTGTTCGCCGACCACGTCACGGGCAGCGCCGCGGAGGACGAGGCTCTCGAGCTGCCGGCCGAGGCCGTCTGACCTCACCGCACGAGCGGCTCACGGCCGGACTGGCATGCTTGCGCCATGACGTTCGGCCAACGACTGCGCGGGTGGTTCCAGCGCACCGGGTCGGAGACGTTGGGCTGGACCCTCGTCGTGCTGGGCGTGATCCTGATGCCGCTGCCGGGACCCGGCACGCTCATCGTCCTGGGCGGCGTGGCGCTGCTGGCCCGCCACTACACGTGGGCCGAGCGCATCGTCGGGCCGCTCGAGGAGAAGGCGGTCGAGGCCGCGCGGTACGGCGTCGCGACGATCCCGCGGATCCTGCTGAGCCTGCTCGGCATCGCGTGCGTCATCACGGTCGGCGCGATCTGGCTGGCCTCGCCGACGATCCCCGAGTTCACGATCGTGGGGATCGGGTTCGGTCCGGAACTGCCCGCGGCCGGGTGGGTCGGGGCGATCGGGATCTGGAGCGGCGCGGCCGCCGCGCTCGGTCTGCTGATCTACAGCATCCGCCGCTGGCGCTGACCGGCCGCGACGCGCGCACGCGGATACGGTGGACCCGTGACCTCCTCCATCGATCCCGCTGCGATCGAGCTGGGCCTCGACACGTTCGGTGACCGCACCCTCGGCCCCGACGGCACCCCGAAGCACCACGCGGCCGTCCTGCGCGACGTCGTCGAGCAGGGCGTCCTCGCCGACCGGGTCGGACTGGCGTTCCTCGGCGTCGGCGAGCACCACCGCGACGACTTCGCCGTCAGCGCACCCGAGGTCGTGCTCGCGGCGATCGCCGCGCGCACCGAGCACATCCGCCTCGGCACGGCCGTCACGGTGCTCAGCTCCGACGACCCGATCCGGGTCTTCGAGCGCTTCTCGACGCTCGACGCGATCTCGAACGGCCGGGCCGAGGTGATCCTCGGCCGCGGCTCGTTCACCGAGTCCTTCCCGCTCTTCGGCTTCGACCTCGACGACTACGAGGTGCTGTTCGCCGAGAAGCTCGACCTGTTCGCCCGCCTGCTGACCGAGGAGCCGGTGACGTGGTCGGGCTCGATCCGGCCGCCGCTGACCGACCAGCGCGTGTACCCGCCGACGGAGTCCGGTCGGCTCCGGGCGTGGATCGGGGTCGGTGGCACGCCCCAGTCCGTCGTGCGCGCCGCGCACTACCGGATCCCGCTCATGCTCGCGATCATCGGCGGGCCGCCGGCGCAGTTCGTGCCGCTCGCGAACTACTACCGCGAGCTGCTCGCGGCCGACGGCGTCGACCCGCTACCCGTGGGGATGCACTCCCCGGGCTACGTCGCCGAGACCGACGAGCAGGCCCGCGACGAGCTCTTCGGTCACTTCCAGGCCCAGCGGGACCGGATCGGTCGGGAGCGCGGCTGGCCGCCCACCACCCGGATCCAGTTCGAGCGCGACGCGAGCCCCGAGGGAGCCCTGTACGTCGGCTCGCCCGAGACCGTGGCCCGCAAGATCGCGACCAACCTGAAGCTGCTGGGCGTGACGCGCTTCGACCTCAAGTACGCCAACGGCGCGATGCCGCACGAGCAGCTGCTGCGCTGCATCGAGCTGTACGGCACGAAGGTCGCCCCGCTCGTGCGCGAGATGGTGGCCTGATGCTCGTCCGACCGGCGACCGACGCGGACTGGGAGCGCGTGTGGCCGTTCTGGCAGCAGGCGGTCGCCGAGGGCGAGACGCTCGCGTACGCCGACGACGTCACGTCGAAGCAGGCCAAGGCCGCCTGGCGTCCCGGTGAGCCGAGGCACACCGTCGTCGGAGTCGACTTCGACGGACGCGTGCTGGGCACCGCCGTGATGGGCCCGAGCCGGCCCGGCCGCGGTGACCACGTCGCCACCGCCACGCTCGTGGTCGACCCGGCCGAGCACGGTCAGCGCGTCGGCCGTCACCTGGCCGAGCACGTGCTCGAGTGGGCCGCCGATGCGGGCTTCGACGCCGTCGTGGTCGACGACGTCGTCGAGACCGACGAGGCGGCCGTCGCGCTGTGGCGCGACCTCGGGCTGTCGGTCGTCGGCACGGTCCCGGACGCCTTCCGCTCGGCGACGCACGGGCACGTCGGCAGGCTCGTCCTGTACCGCGCCCTGGGTTGACGGACGGCGCGCTCACAGGCTGCGTCCCTACGATGGCCGGGTGGAGTTGATCGTCGCAGCCGTCGTCGTGGTCGTGGTCATCGCGGGAGCCACGGTGTTCGCGCCGCGCCTCGGTCTCGCCGCGCCCCTGGTGCTCGTCGGCCTCGGGATCGGCTTCAGCCTCCTGCCCTTCACGCCGCAGTACGAGATCGATCCCCATCTGATCCTCGCCGGGCTACTGCCGCCCCTGCTCTACGCGGCGGCGGTGTCGATGCCGACGATGGACTTCCGGCGCGACTTCACGCTCATCAGCGGGATGTCCGTCGTGCTCGTCCTGATCAGCTCGCTGCTGCTGGGTCTGCTGTTCACGTGGGTGATCCCCGGCCTGGACTACCCGCTGGCCGTCGCGCTGGGCGCGATCGTCAGCCCGACCGATGCCGTGGCGACGAGGATCGTGAAGGACCTCGGGGTGTCACGGCGCATCGTCACGGTGCTCGAGGGCGAGAGCATGCTCAACGACGCGACGGCGCTCGTCCTGCTGCGCACCGCGGTCGCCGCGATCGCCACCTCGGTGCACTTCTGGGCGGTCCTGGGCCAGTTCGTGTGGGCGGTCGCCGGCGCCGTGGCGATCGGCTGGCTCGTCGGCGAGCTCAACCTGCGGATCCGGGCCCGGCTGAGCGACGCGGCCGTCAACACGGCGGTGTCGTTCACGGTCCCGTTCGTGGCGTACGTGCCGGCCGAGCACCTCAATGCGTCAGGCCTCGTGGCGGCCGTGACCGCGGGACTCGTCACGGGTCACGCCGCCGCGCAGTACCTCGCGCCGCAGCACCGCATCTCCGACGCCCAGAACTGGCGCACGGTCGAGTTCCTGCTCGAGGGCCTCGTGTTCCTCATCATGGGCCTGGAGATCTCGGCGCTCGTCGAGGACGTCGGCGACAGCGACGGCGGAGTGAGCCGGGCGGCGCTCATCGCCGCGATCGCCCTCGCCGCGGCGATGTTCGTGCGCCTGCTCTACGTCGCGGTGGTCGTGCTGATCGACAAGTCGAAGGCCAGGCGGGTGCCCGAGATGCGGGACGCCATCGAGCACTGGGGTGCCAAGGCCGACGGGATCGACTCGCCGCGCGCCGACCGGCTGCGGACCACGCTGCGCCGCAAGTCCGCCGACGTCGACTACCTCGACGCGCTCCCGCTCGGCCGGCGGGAGGGACTCGTGATCGCGTGGGCCGGACTGCGCGGCGCCGTCACGGTCGCGGCGGCCCAGACGCTGCCGCACGATGTCGAGCACCGCTCCCTGCTGATCCTGATCGCCTTCTTCGTCGCGCTGTTCTCGCTCATCGTCCAGGGCGGGACGCTCGGGGCCCTCGTGCGCTTCCTGGGCCTCTCGGGGCGCGACGGCGCCAGTACGCAGCAGGAGTGGGACCGGCTGCGCGACCTCATGAACGCGACCGCGCTGGAGGTCGTCCAGGCCGCCGAGCTGCCGCCGGAACTCGAGGAGCTGCGTACGCGGTTCGCCCGTACGCAGATCCCCGAGGAGGACGAGGGCGACCGCCGGGTCGGCGACCAGCACCGCGCCATCGTGCGAGGGCTGCGACTCGACATGATCGAGGCCCAGCGGTCGGCCCTGCTCCGCGAGCGTGACGACGGCACGTACAGCACCGAGGTGCTCAGCCACATGCTCGCGGTGCTCGACGCCGACCAGATCGGGATCGAGCTGCGCTCCCGTCCCGACACGGACTGAGCCGCGCCACCCGCCCGGACATGACACGGGCCGGAGTCCCGAAGGACTCCGGCCCGGATCGCACCCTCAGGGGCGAGGCGTCAGGCGAGTGCCTTGGCCTTGAGCTGGTCGTACTCGGCCTGCGTGATCGCGCCGGAGTCCAGCAGCGACTTCGCCGAGGCGATCTGGTCGGCCGGCGACTGGGCGGCCACGTCGCGGATGTACGCGTCGGTCTGCTGCTGGGCATCGCGCAGCTTGGCCTGCTGACGACGCGCCATGCCGCCGCCGCGGGCGATCAGGTAGACCAGCGCCGTCAGCGCGGGGACGAAGATGAGGAAGAAGACCCACACGGCCTTCCACCAGCCCGAGAGCTCGTCATCGCTGAAGAGATCGATGATGATGTTGAACAGGACGATGAGGTAGGCCATGAAGAAGAAGACCGAGATCGTCAACCACAGGAAGTCCCAGAAGCTGTCCACAGTTGATCCTTAGATGTGTCGGGGTCGCGAAACCGTGTGACGGAAGTCGCCACGGCATCATCGTTCCACCCGGTGCGCCGGCAGACCCCACCGGCACGGCAGACGACTCGCGTCCGCCCGGACCCGAGGGGTGGTTCAGGCCGCGCTGCGGTTGCTCCACCAGCGCCAGCCGGCGGTCACGATGACGGCGCCGAGCAGCGATCCGATGATCCCGCTCGGGTGGATCGCCAGGTCGCCGTCGACGAGCAGGCTGATGAGCAGTCCGCCCACGAAGGAGCCGACGAGGCCGGCGACGATCGCCAGGGTCCAGTCGATTCCGGCCCCGCCCTTGCCCAGGATCAACTGGGCCGCAGCGCCGACGAGCATGCCGAAGAGGATGATTGCGAGGATGAGCACGCACCGATCCTAGGGCGTCGGCGTGCGGGTGTGACCAGCGCAATGCGCGACACGCGCAACTCATCGCACCCCGGTGCGACTTCTTGCATGTGTCTGTTGGTACAAATGTGACGTCCAGACCGGGCCTGCTGCATCTCCCGTGGCCCGAGGACGGACAGGGCGGACGCGCCCGAGGGAACGCGCACATCCACCCCGAGAGTGCGTGTGGGCGCCGCGTTGGAGTACCCCTTTCCCCCCGATGGGACTCCGACGCGGCGCCGCTCCCGCCCTCAGCGCGCCAGGAACTCCAGCAGCACGCGGTTGAACTCCTCGGGGTGGCTCACGTTGAGACCGTGCGGTCCGCCGGCGACGACGTGCAGGGTCGCCCCCTCGACGTCCCGCGCGGTGCGCTGACCGGAGACCTCGAACGGCACGATCGCGTCACCGTCCCCGTGGATCACGAGCACCGGGACGTCGATCCGGGTGAGGTCGTCGCGGAAGTCCGTCCGCCCGAACGCGTCGACGCAGGCCAGCACGGCCTCGTCCCGCGCCGGCTCGGACAGCGCGAACGCGTCGCGCCGCTGCTGGTCGGTGACCTTCAGCTCGCCCCCGGCGGAGAAGAACTGGGTGCTGAAGTCCTCGAAGAAGCCGGCACGGTCCTGGCTGATGCCGTTCTTGAATCCCGCGATGGCCTCCTCGGTCAGACCGCCCTCGGGATTCTCGTCGGACTTGAGCAGGTAGGGCGGCACGGCGCCGGCGAAGACCGCCGAGGCGATCCGCTCCGAGCCGTGGGCACCCAGGTAGCGGGCGACCTCGCCGCCGCCCATGGAGAACCCGACGAGCGTGACGTCCCGCAGGTCCAGTGACTCCAGGAGCCCGGCGAGGTCGGCTGCGAACGTGTCGTAGTCGTAGCCCGACTCGGGCTTGTCCGAGGCGCCGAAGCCGCGGCGGTCGTACGTGATGACGCGATGGCCGGCGGCCGTGAGGGCAGGAACCTGGGACTGCCAGGAGGCGCCGCTGAGCGGCCACCCGTGGATCAGGACGACGGGTCGGCCGTCGCCTCCGGTGTCCTCGTAGGACAGTTCGATGCCGTTCGTGGTGAGCGTGCTCATGGAACTCCTTTCGTTCGACTCCCACCGTGGCCCGCTGCGGGGCGGTTCGCAATCCCGCAGGTCAGGCGTCGCGGCCCAGCCCGGCCTCGCGGGCCTTGATGATGGCCTCGGCGCGGTCGGCGGCATGCAGCTTCGCGTAGATCGTGGAGACGGCGTTGCGGACGGTCTTGTTGGAGACGAAGAGCTCCGCGGCGATCGCGTCGTTGCTGCGCCCGGCGGCCAGCAGGTCGAGCACGGCGCGCTCGCGCTCGGACAGCTCGGGGAAGGGGTGCTCGACCCGCTGCTGGGCGCGGCCGGCGAAGAGCCCTGCGACCCGGGCGGCGACCGACGCGCCGAAGACCATCCCGCCACCGGCGGTCGCGACGATCGCGCGGTGCACCTCGGCGGCGTCGGAGCCCTTGAGCAGGTAGCCCGAGGCGCCAGCGCGCAGCGCGCTGACGATCGTGTCGTCGTCCTCGTTCATCGTCAGCATGAGTACGCGGACGTCCCGGTGGCGACCGGTGATGTGCCGTGTGGCCTCGATCCCGTCGAGCACGGGCATCTGGATGTCCATCACGACGACGTCCGGCGGGTCGGCGTCCACGACGTGGATCGCCTCGCGACCGTCGCCCGCCGAGCCGACCACCTCGACGCCGCCGATCGCGCCGAGCAGGGCCACGAGTCCGTCGCGCAGGATCTGGTGGTCGTCCACGACGACGACCCGCACCGGCTCGCTCTCGCTCATGCCCGGCCCCTTCCGTCGTGCGGCAGCCATGCGGTCACGACCGTACCGCCGTCCGCGGGGCAGCGGATGTCCACGTCGCCGCCCAGCTCGGCGGCCCGCTCCCGCATCGACTGCAGGCCGACCCCGGCCTGGGCGTCGGCCGGGATCCCGGCCCCGTCGTCGCGGACCTCGACCACGAGGCGTGCGTCCTCCGACCGCAGCGCCACGGTGCAGGTGCGGGCGTCGGCGTGGCGCAGGACGTTCGTCATCGCCTCCGAGGCGATCCGGTAGGCGGCGACCTCGACGGCGGCGGGCAGCTCACCGTCGATGTCGGCGTCGACGCGGACGCGGGTCGCGGTGCCGGCGTGCTCGGCCAGCTGCCCCAGGGCGCCGACGAGGCCGCGATCGTCCAGCGCGGGCGGCCGGAGGTCGTGCACGAGCCGCCGCACGTCCTTCACGATCTGCTGGACGACGTCGCGGGTCTCGACGAGCTGCTCGTCGGCGGAGCCCGGGTCGGCCGCGATCGCGAGCCGTGCCGACTCGATCCGGAACACGACGGCCGACAGGGCGGGGCCGAGACCGTCGTGCAGGTCGCGGCGGATCCGGCGGCGCTCCTCCTCGCGCGCCAGCACGAGCCCCTCGCGGCTGCGCTGGACCTCGTCGGCGAGCTGGTTCGCGCGAACGGCGGTGGCGGCCTGCCGGACGACGTCGGCGAGCAACGCCTCGTCGCGGGCGCTGAGCCGGTTGCGCACGCCGCGCGCGGGCAGCGCGAGCCGCCCGATCGACTCGCCGCGGTAGGAGATCGGGAACGTCCGCACCCGCCCGGGACGGCTGCCGCGGGAGGCGACGAGCCGCTCGCCGCTCGCGCGCTCGACCTCGACCTCGACGAAGTCCACGGCGAACGCGTCGGCGACGGCGGTCGTCACGGCCGCCAACTGGGCCTCGTCGGCGTCGGCCTGCTCGAGCGTCGAGGCGAGGCTCGCGATGACGTCGTACGGGTCGTCGCGCTCGCCGAGCACGAGTCGGCGCACGAAGCGCTCGACGCGCGTGCGCAACGGCCCGTACAGCACGGCGGCCAGGACGAGCACGAGCAGCACGACCTCGCGCTCGCCGAGCGAGTCGCCCAGCAGCGCGGAGAGGACGGCGAGCACGAGCAGGTCGATCGCGACGATCGCCGCGGCGATGCCGCCGAACGCGATCGTGCGGACGAGCAGCGTCTCGACGTGGACGATCCGGGGGTTGACGACCGCGATCGTGATCGCGACCGGCGAGATCGTTAGGGCGGTCAGCACGAACAGCCAGCTCGGCACGGGGGCGTCGACGAGGATGCTCGCGGCCATCACGAGGACCATGACGACCGCCGCCCACGCGAGCCAGCGCATCCGCTCGCGCTCGAGGCCGCGGGAGCCGCGGTAGCGCAGCACGACCGCCACGAGCGCGAGGCAGAAGCCGGCCACGCCCGTCACCCGCACCGCCAGCTCGAGCTGGTCGACGTACGGGCGCATCGCCTCGACGGTGAAGGCGTCCGGGTCCGATCCCGGGGGAATCCGCTCCAGCACGTCCTCGGGCGACGGGCCGACGTACATCGTGAGCAGCGAGATGCCCATGAGGGCGAGGCTGCACATGCCCAGGGTCCGCAGCCGGCCGACGGGAAGCCGGCCGTCGGGGAACAGCAGCAGCATCGCCGCCGCCGCGACCGGCAGGATCGCGGTGAACCGCAGCAGGAACCACAGCGTGAACGTCGTCCCGGGCAGCGCCTCGTCGGTCGTGACGGCGAGTCGTGCGTACGCCTGGGCGAGGCCGTCGAGGCTCCACACGATCCCGAGGGCCGCCATGGCCCAGCCGATCGGGTGCCGCGGGTCGTGCCAGAAGATGACGCCCGCGAGCACGAGCAGGACGAGCCCCTGCACGGCGAAGGGCCAGCCCGGGTCGGCCAGGTACTGCGGCACGTCGGAGAGCTCGGTGCGCGCGTCGAGCGCGATCGTGGCGGCGAGCGCGAGGGCGCCCAGGAGCGTGCCGACGATCCCGGGGGCCCAGCGCGAGAGCATGCACCGATCATGACGCCGATCCGGCCCCGGTGGGGTCGGATCGGCGCCATGATGCGCGATGTCGCTGACGGTCACCGGCGGTTCCGTCCGGCGACCGCGAGGCCGACGGCGGTGACGACGACCATGATGCTGCCGGTCCAGCCGGCCATGTACTGCAGCGGCAGGAACGTCATCAGCAGCGACAGGGAGCCGAGCCCGAGCCCGACGATGCCGATCCAGCGGGCGACGGCCTGCTTCCGCGAGGCCGAGAACAGCGCCCAGCCGGTCAGGCCCGTGAGGCTCCAGACCCACGGCACGGTGCCGATCCAGTGGTTGTACATCGCGGCCGCCTCGGGCACGACCATGCCCTCCTCGGCGACGCCGAAGATGAACTCGGTGTCCAGGACGGTGCCCATCAGCACGACGAGGCTCGTACCGAGGATGCCGAAGGCGGCGACGGCCGGCACGAGGCTCTCGGAGCCGAGCCGCTCGCGCAGCTGGCGGTACAGGCCCAGCCCGAACGGGACGAGCAGCAGGGCGGCGAACGTGGCGGCGACGTGGAAGCCGAGCAGCACCGCGGTCTTGTCGCCGAGCGCCTCGGCGATGCCGGCCGGATCCTTCCCGGCGCCCTCGGCGTAGACCGCGCCGACGTTCATCGACAGGATCGTCGCGGCGAAGCCGGTGACGCCCGCGGCGATGCCGGCGAGGGCCCAGCCGTTGCGGCGGGTGGGGGCCTGCTCGGTGTCGAGGTCGTCGCGAGCGGGGTGGTGGGTGGAGATGGTGGTCATGGTGGATGTCCTTCCGGGGGTGGTTTCGATGGGTCCACAGTGGAAGGCCCGGAGTCCCGGCGAACAGGGACATCGCGGCACGATCCGGGGGACTGCGATGGGACGGACGTCACATGCCGGGGCCGAGCACCTTCCGCTACAGTGCCGTGTTGTTAGTACAGCCTCACCTAACCTCGCCGCCGACGAAAGGCCCTCCCGTGCGACTCCATCGCGTCCGACTCGCCGCCGCACTGCTCGCCGCGACCGCCGTGACCACCGCGTGCAGCAGCTCCGACACCGCCGCGTCCGCCGGTGACGGCCAGCAGCAGGAGACGCTCTTCTCCGAGCAGTGCGAGGGCACGACGATCCCGCAGTTCCCCGACCTGCAGCCCGTGTCGGAGGGCTCCGGGACGCACACCGTGGCGACCCAGTTCGGCGACGTCGAGCTGCCGGTCGCGCCGAAGGCGGCGCTCGGCATGTACACGACGGACGTCGACATGCTGGTCTGGCTGCGCTACCCGCTGGCCGCCGAGCAGCCGATCCGCGGCGACTCCGGCTACACGACATTCCCGTGCTTCTTCCCGTACGACCAGCTCGGGGAGACGGCGACGTTCGCGAACTATCCCGACTACGACTACGAGAGCATCCTTGGCGCCCAGCCCGACCTCATCCTCAACGGCCTGGGCTACGACGCGAAGGTCGTCAAGCGGCTGCCCGACATCGCCGCGACCTACAGCGTCGACGCGTTCGACGGCAGCAGCTGGCAGAAGCACTTCGAGCAGACCGCGAAGGCGCTCGGGCGCGAGCAGTACTACCGCGAGTGGAGGGACCTCTACGACGAGCGCGTCGCCGAGGTCAAGGCCGCGATCGGCGAGACCGCCGGCATCACCGTCGCCCCGGTCGGCTTCTGGGAGGGCAAGGCGAACACGGGCTGCTACTCCGGTGTCGAGTGCGAGGTCTTCGAGGACCTGGGCCTGACGATCGCCGAGACCGCGCTGAAGAACGACCGTCAGGGCGAGGCGCTCAGCGGCGAGCAGATCGGGCAGCTGTCCGACGTGGACTACGCCTTCACGACGAAGGGTCTGGGGGAGACCGGTCAGAAGGAGTACGACGCCGTGATGGCCGCGGCCGCCAAGAACGCGCTGTGGCGGGACCTCGCGTTCGTCCGGGACGACCACATCGTGACCTACGAGATGGAGATGACGTACGGCTCGCCCAGCGGCCAACTCGCCTTCCTCGACGTCGTGGAGAAGGCGCTCGCGGGTTGACCGGGATCCTGACCCAGGAGGCGACGTGGGAGGACTCGTCCTCCGTGCGTCGTCGCCGCCGCCGGCTCGGGCTGCTGGTCGTCGGCGCGGCACTCGTGGTCGTCTGCGTCCTGGGGGTCCTGCTCGGCTCGCGCATGTTCCCGCTCGGTGACACGGTGACCGCGTTGTGGCGCGACAACGGGGACGCGCACATCGTCGTCACGCAGCAGCGGCTGCCGCGCACCGTGCTGGGCGTCCTCTTCGGGATGGCCCTCGCCGCGGCCGGCGCGCTCATGCAGGGCCAGACCCGCAACCCGCTCGCCGATCCCGGCCTGTTCGGGGTGAGCGCCGGGGCGGCGTTCGCGATCGTCGCCGCCTCCCTCGCGTGGCCCGGAGCAGACCGCTTCACCCTCGTGTGGGCGTCGTTCGTCGGGGCTGTCGTCACGACCGTGGCGGTCTACCTGATCGGCACCGCCGGCGGACGCGGCAGCTCGCCGCTGACCCTCGTGCTGGCGGGCGTCGCGATGTCGGCCGTCCTGTCGGGTCTCACCACGACGATGGAGATCCTCGACCTCGGCGCGCTCATGGCGGGTCGGTCGTGGGCCGCCGGAGACCTCGACGGCCGCGGGTGGGGCACGGTCCTGCTGGTCGCCCCGTTCCTCGTGGCGGGCCTGGTCGTGGCCGCGATCGCCGGCCGAGGCCTCAACGCCGAATCGCTCGGCGACGACCTCGCCTCCTCGCTCGGCAGCAACCGGCGGCTGACCCGCGACCTCGTCGTCGTCGCCGTCACGATCCTGTGCGGCGCGGCGACGGCGGCGGTCGGCGTCGTCTGGTTCGTCGGCATGATGGTGCCGCACGTCGCCCGCTGGTTCACGGGCCCGGACCAGCGCTGGATCCTCGCGTACAGCTGCCTGCTCGGTCCGGTCCTGATGGTCGCGGCCGACATCGTGGGCCGCCTCGTGGTCTCGCCGGAGGAGATCCCCGCCGGGCTCGTCACGGCCTTCATCGGCGCGCCCGTCCTGATCGCGCTCGTCCGCCGTCGACGGGTGAGTGGACTGTGAGCGCCCTCGTCGTCCGGGTCGGGCGGCTCTCGGCCCGCGTGGGCGTCCGACCGGCCCTCGTCACCGTCGTGCTGGTGACGGTGGCGGTGCTGCTCGCGCTGGTCGCGCTGGGGCTGGGGGAGATCCGGGTCTCGGTCGTCGACGTCGTGCGCACCCTGGCCGGCCGGGCCGACCCCGTCTTCGAGACGGTCGTGACCCGGTGGCGGCTGCCGCGCATCGTGATCGCCCTGGTCTTCGGCGCGGCGCTCGGGCTCTCCGGAGCCGTCTTCCAGTCGCTCACGCGCAACCCGCTCGGCAGCCCCGACGTCATCGGCTTCGACGCCGGCGCCTACACGGGCGCCATCGTGACGATCGTCGCGGCGGGCTCGACGTCCTACGCGATCGCCGGGGCCCTCGTCGGCGGGATCGCCACGGCGCTCGTCGTCTACCTGTTGGCCTACCGGCAGGGCGTCCGCGGGTTCCGGCTCATCGTCGTGGGCATCGCCGTCACGGCGATGCTCGGATCGGTCAACGCGTGGCTGATCCTCAAGGCGGACCTGTGGACCGCGCAGATGGCCGCGATCTGGGGAGCCGGCAGCCTCAACGGGCTGGACTGGAGCGACGCGCGCCGTGCGGGAGTGGCGATCGTCGTGCTGACGCTGCCGATCCTGTGGGTCGCCCGTCGCCTGAAGGCGCTCGAGATCGGCGACGACGGCGCTCGCGCGTTCGGGGTCCGGGTCGAGACGACCCGACTGACGGCGGTCGTGTGCGGCGTCGGACTCAGTGCCGTCGTTACCGCCACCGCCGGACCGATCGCCTTCGTCGCCCTGTCGGCCCCGCAGTTGGCCCGCCGGCTGACCCGGTCCGCAGGACTGCCCCTGCTGGCCTCCGCGGCGATGGGCTCGGCGCTGCTGCTGGCGTGCGACATGGTCGCGCTGAACGCGTTCCCGGTGATCCTGCCCGTCGGCCTGGTCACGGTGGTGCTCGGTGGCAGCTACCTGATCTGGATCCTCATCGTCCAGTCACGAAAGGACGTCCGATGACGCTCACCGCCTGCGGGCTCACGTACGGCTACCACGGTGCGGTGGTCGGCCGCGCCCTCGACCTCGAGATCGCCGAGGGCGAGTTCGTCGCCGTCATCGGCCCCAATGCGTGCGGCAAGTCCACGATGTTGAGGGCCTTGGCGCGGCTGCTCAGGCCGATCGAGGGAACCGTGCTGCTCGACGGCTCCGACGTGTGGACCCAGTCGTCCAGGACGGTGGCGCGCCGGCTCGGCCTGCTGCCGCAGACGGCGATCGCCCCGGACGGGATCACCGTGATGGACCTCGTCGGCCGGGGCCGGTTCCCGCACCAGTCGGCCTTCCGGCAGTGGTCGCGCGAGGACGAGGCGGCGGTACGCGAGGCGATGGAGACCACCGGCGTCGACGACCTCGCCTCGCGACTCGTCGAGGAGCTCTCCGGCGGCCAGCGGCAACGCGTCTGGATCGCGATGGTGCTGGCCCAGGAGACGCCGCTGCTGCTGCTCGACGAGCCCACGACGTTCCTCGACATCGCCCACCAGATCGAGCTGATGGAGCTCCTGTCGCGGCTGCACCGCCAGGGCCGGACGGTCGTCGTGGTGCTGCACGACCTCAACCAGGCCGCGCGCTACGCCTCACGGATCGTCGCGATGCGCGACGGCTCGATCGTGGCTGAGGGCCCGCCGGCCGAGGTCATCACCGAGGACGTCGTCGCCAAGGTCTTCGACCTGCCCTGCCGGGTCGTGCCCGATCCCGTCTCCGGTGCCCCGCTCGTGCTGCCGCTCGGCAGCCTCAGCTGACGACGCGATGGCGCAGGAACACGGTGCCGCCGGCGAACCGTCGCTCGTCGAGGAGGTCGAGGTTCACCCGGGTGCCACCGGCGAAGGCAGGCTTCCCCGCACCGATCAGGACGGGTCGGACGAGCAGCTGGACCTCGTCCACGAGGCCCGCCGCCAGGGCCTGCCCGGCGACGTCGGCGCCGCCCACGACGAGATCGCCCGTGGTCGCGGCCTTCAGCTCGCGGATCGCCTCGGGGTCGAAGCTGGCCTGCACCGTGGTCCGGGCGGTCGACGGTGAGGGCAGGGTCGTGGAGTAGACGACCTTGTCGGAGTCCTGCCAGGTACGGGCGAAGTCGGCCATCAGGTCGGAGGCCTCGGCGTACGCGGGGTCGGTCTCCCAGACGGCCATCAGCTCGTAGAGGCGCCGCCCGTAGAGATGGGTGTCGACGGACCGGATGAGGTCCGTCGTGAAGGCGAACACCTCGTCGTCGGGATCGGTCCAGTTGAAGTCGCCGTGCTCGTCCTCGATGAAGCCGTCGAGGGACGTGTTCGTGAGGTACACCAATCGGCCCATGCTCATCACCTCGTCGCTCCGGGTCAGACCAGTCGTGCCCCCGAGAGGATTCGAACCTCCGACCTGTGGTTTAGGAAACCATCGCTCTATCCCCTGAGCTACGGGGGCGCACCGGATCATCTTCCCATGCCGTTCGAGCGAGGAACGGGCACCTCCGGGCCACGCGAGGATGGCTCCGACGACCGGGACCGCGATTCGCGGCGCGCACCTAGACTGAACCGGTGCGGATCCTGCTGACCGGCGCCAACGGCGTGATGGGACGGGCCACGATCCCCGCCCTGCAGAGCGCCGGGCACGAGGTCGTCGGACTCGTCCGGTCCTCGTCCGCGGCGCGCGTCGTCGAGGCCGCCGGGGCCGAGGCGGTGCACGGAGACGTCCTCGACCGCGCGAGCCTGCTGCGGGCGATGGACGGCTGCGACGCCGTCGTCAACTTCGCGACCCATGTGCCGGTGGGCCTGCGCGCGATGCTCCCCGGCTCGCTCACGCGGGTCAACCGCATCCGCACGGTCGGCTCGCAGCTCGTCGCCGAGGCGGCGATCGACTCCGGGGTCGGCCGAATCGTCCAGCAGAGCCTGAGCTTCATCTACGTCGCCCGCGGCGACGAGTGGATCGACGAGACGACGCCGATCGACGTCACGATGGTCACCGAGCCGCTCACGGTCGCCGAGCAGCACGCGCGACTCGTCGAGCAGGCCGGCGGCACCGCGGTGTGCCTGCGCTACGGCCTGATCAGCGGGAACGACCCCAACTCGCAGTTCCTCGTGCGCCGCGCGCGGCACCGCCGCCGGATCGGACTCGGCCTGCCCGACTCCTGGATGCACGTCATCCACCCGGACGACGTGGGCACGTCGGCCGTCGCCGCGCTGGAGGCTCCCGGTGGCGCCTACAACGTCGGAGCCGAGCCGCTGACCCGCCGCGAGTACGTCGACGCGATCGCCCGGGCCGCCGGGAACAGCGAGGGCCGGTTCTTCCGGCGCTGGCTGTTCAGCATCACGGCCGACAAGCTCGAGCTGCTGGCGCGCTCGCAGCGCGTCACGTCCCAGCTGTTCACCGACCGGACGGGCTGGAAGCCCGCGCATCCGGTCCTGACCCCCGAGTGGTTCCGTGTCGACTGAACCGGAGCCCGAGACCGACGACGCCCGCCGGGAACGGGCGCGGCGCGAGCGGGCGCGGCGCGAACGCGCGGCCCGGCTGCTCGGCGACCTCCTGCCCGAGACGACGCGCGACGAGTCACCCGAGGGGTGGGGCGACGAGCGCGGCGGCACGTCCCGCGACGACGAGCTGCGCCGGAACGTGCCCCCGCACCACGGCGGAGAATGACTCAGGCGGTCGGCGTGGCTCCGGGAGTGTCCGGGCCCCGCTCGGCGGAGCTGCCGCCGAGGGCGTCGCGGATCTCGCGCAACAGCAGGATGTCCTCGCTGGGACCCGCCGGCTCCTCCTCCTCGCCCTTCGCCAGTCGCTCCATGAGCGACTTCGACGGCAGCACGAAGACGAAGTAGACGACCGCCGCGGTGATGACGAAGGTGATGATCGCGTTGATGACCGCCGCGAAGTCGACGACGGTCTTCTCGTTGCCGTCGACGAGCTGGACCGACAGACCGTCCACGCTCGCACCGCCGAGCGCGTTGATGATCGGCTCGATGACCGCACCGGTGAACGTGGCGACGAGCGCGGTGAACGCCGTGCCGATGACGACGGCCACCGCCAGGTCGACGATGTTGCCGCGGAACAGGAAGTCCTTGAAGCCCTGAAGCATGGGCACTCCTCACGGGGAAGGGGTTCTGTCGGCTCGACCCTAGGCCAACTCCGTGGTTACCGCCGAGTCGTGACGACCGCGTTGAGGCGTGAGGTGACCGACACCCGGGCCAGCTCCGCGGCGGCGTCCGGCGCCGTGGCCAGGCCCAGCACCGCCGCGTCGCGCGAGTCGTCGGTGCGCACGGTCACCAGCTCGACGCCCTCGACGACCGTCCGGGCGGCGCCGTCGTCGCCGACCGCGAGCACGTCGACCGCGTCACCCGCACGGAGCAGCTCGCCCGTGGCGGCCGCGACCTCGACGACCGCGAGCACCCGTCCGTCATCGAGGTCGCGCGGGTCGACGACCCGGCGGTCGGTGAACACCTCGCCCGCCCGCATCGCACCCGAGAGGGACCTGCCGGTCACGTCGGCCGCGGTGACGGTGCCGTCCGGCACGGCGGACGCGGGCAGCCGCCGGGTCTGCACGTCCGTGGCTCGCACGTTCGCGCCGCTCGCCAGGTCGTGCGCGGCGACGAGCACCGTGCGGGTGGCGGGGGAGCGGTCGAGTGCCGTCAGTCCCGCCCACACCGACAGGCCCACGAGGCCGGCCGCGATCAGGCGGCGATGGGTGAGGACGAACCGCAGAGCCTGTTCCATGGACGCAGGCTAGGCAGGATCGACGGGCCGGGAGCCCGTCGTCCACAGGTCTCAGGCGGCGCCGGTGCCGGCGGAGCCCGACGAGCTGGTCGAGGAGCCGGTCGAGGACGAGCTCGACGAGGATGTCGAGGTCGAGGACGAGCCGGAGGTCGACGTCGAGGACGTCGAACGGCTGTCGTTGCGGTAGAAGCCCGAGCCCTTGAACACCACGCCCGCGGCGCCGAACACCTTGCGCAGCTCACCGCCGCACGAGGGGCAATCGGTCAGCGCGGCGTCGGAGAAGCTCTGCTTGGCCTCGAGCTCCTCGCCGCATGCGAGACAGCGGTACTGGTACGTGGGCACGGAGAGAAGCCTACCTTTGGTCGCCCAACGGTAGTGTTGGCCGTCCCACGTTCCCGAATCGAGGACCACACCACAGTGACCGAATGGCTACTGCTGTTCACGTCTTTCCTGCTCATGCTCGCGTGCGGTGTGTTCGTCGCCGCGGAGTTCTCGTTCGTCACGGTCGACCGGGCCACGATCGACCGCGCGGCCGAGGCCGGTGACCGTGGTGCCCAGGGCACCCTCAAGGCCCTGCGCAGCCTCTCGACGCAGCTCAGTGGCGCTCAGCTCGGGATCACGATCACGAACCTGGCGATCGGCTTCCTGGCCGAGCCGGCGATCGGCGCCCTGCTGCACGACCCGCTCACCGATCTCGGACTGTCCGGCGGTGGGCTGAGCGCGGCCTCGTACGCCATCGCCCTGCTGCTCAGCACCTTCGTCACGATGCTCGTCGGCGAGTTGATCCCCAAGAACCTCGCGCTCGCGCTGCCGCAGCGGACCGCGGCGGTCACGCAGCTGCCGCAGCGCGCCTTCACGAAGGCCATGGCCTGGCCGATCCGCGGCCTCAACGCGATGGCGAACCGCACGCTGGAGTGGCTCGGCGTCGAGCCGCAGGAGGAGCTGCGCTCGGCGCGCTCCCCGCTCGAGCTGCGGTCGCTCGTGCTGAGGTCGGCGTCCGAGGGTGCGATCGACGACGAGACCGCCGACCTGGTCGCTCGCTCGATCGCGTTCGGCGACCGGACCGCGGCCGACGTGCGGACGCCCCGCGTGCGGGTGCACTTCCTCGAGGAGCGCGACACGGCGCTCGACGTCATCGAGGCCGCACGGCAGACGGGGCACTCGAAGTTCCCCGTCGTGGGCCGCTCGCCCGACGACGTCGTCGGCGTCGTCCACGTCAAGCAGGCCGTCGCGGTCGCGCCGGACCGACGCCGCTCGGTGCGACTTTCCGAGATCGCCGAGCCGGCCGCCACGGTCCCCGACACGCTCGAGCTCGACCCGCTGCTCGTGCTGCTGCGCGAGCAGAACAACCAGCTGGCGGTCGTCGTCGACGAATACGGGGGCACCGACGGCATCGTGACGCTCGAGGACCTCGTCGAGGAGATCGTCGGTGACATCGCCGACGAGCACGATCGCGTCGCCGACCGCAGCCGTCACCGCCGTGACGGCACGTGGTCGCTGTCGGGCCTGCTGCGCCCCGACGAGGTGTTGGAGCAGACCGGCATCGGCCTGCCCGAGAGCGAGGACTACGAGACGATCGCCGGACTCGTCCTGGAGCGGCTCGGCCGGCTCGCGGTGCGCGGCGACGTCGTCACGCTGCGGGTCGACTCGACCCCCGACGACGACGAGGACGACGCCGAGCCGCTGACCGTGCACCTCACGGTCGAACGCCTCGAGGGCCGTCGCATCGACCGGGTGGCGCTCACCGTCGACCCGGCCGCCTCGAAGGAGGACGAGCGATGAGTGGGTGGCCGGCGCTCGGCCTCACGGTCGTCCTGCTGCTGCTGAACGCGCTGTTCGTGGCCGCCGAGTTCGCGTTGATCTCGGCCCGCCGGACGCAGCTCGAGCCCGAGGCCCAGGCCGGCAAGCGCAGTGCCAAGCTCGCGCTCAAGGCGATGGAGAACGTCACGCTGGCGATGGCCGCGGCCCAGTTGGGCATCACGATCTGCTCGCTGGGCCTGGGTGCCATCAGCGAGCCCGCGATCGCCCACCTGCTCGAGCCGCTGTTCGAGTCGTTCGACCTGCCGGACGCGCTCGTGCACCCGGTCTCGTTCGCGATCGCGCTGTCGTTCGTGGTGTTCCTGCACGTCGTGTACGGCGAGATGGTGCCCAAGAACCTCGCACTCGCTGCCCCCGACCGAGCCACCTTGATCCTCGGTCCGTTCATGCTCGCGGTGATCGCGGTGCTCAAGCCGGTCGTCGTCGCGCTCAACGCGACGGCCAACGGCGCCGTCCGGCTCATGGGCATCGAGCCGAAGGACGAGGTCGCGTCGACGTTCACGCACGACGAGGTCGCCGGACTCGTCGAGGAGTCGCGCCGTGAGGGCCTGCTCGACGAGGACGAGTACGGCCTCGTGACGGGCGCGCTCGACTTCCACGAGGGCACCGTCGCGCAGGTGCTGCTGCCGCGCGACGGGCTCGTGACGATCGCGCAGGGCTCCACCTCCGTCGAGGTCGAGGACGCGTGCGCGCGGACGGGCTTCTCGCGGTTCCCGGTCGCGGGCCCCGACGGGGAGTTCACGGGCTACCTGCACATCAAGGACGTGCTGGAGACCGATGACTCGAACCGGGTCCGGCCGATCGCCGACAAGTGGCTGCGGCCGTTGAGCACGATCGCCGTCACGAGCGGGCTGTACGACGCGCTGCGCACGATGCAGGCGAAGGGCTCGCACATGGCCCGGGTCGCCGACGAGACCGGCACGATCATCGGCGTCGTCATGCTCGAGGACGTCCTCGAGGAGCTCGTCGGCGAGATCCGCCAGCAGACCTGACCCACCTGGGGCGCTGGCAGTGACGTTCGAGGGGTGATTCCGCCGATTTCACCCCTCGAACGTCACTGCCAGCGGCCTCGGTTCGCTCTGCGGGGCCGCACCCTAGGATTGCGCCGTGGCCTCCGAGACCCCCGAAACCGTTGCCGAGACCTTGCACGACACCGTCCTCGTGGTCGACTTCGGCGCCCAGTACGCCCAGTTGATCGCGCGCCGCGTGCGCGAGGCGAAGGTCTACTCCGAGATCGTCCCGCACACGGCGACGGCCGAGGAGATCCTGGCCAAGCGACCGAAGGCCGTGATCCTGTCCGGTGGTCCGGCGTCGGTGTACGAGCCGGGGGCGCCTCAGCTCTCGCCCGGTCTGGTCGAGTCCGGGACCCCCGTCTTCGGCATCTGCTACGGCTTCATGGCGATGGCCCAGGCCCTCGGCGGCGAGGTCGCCCGCACGGGCCAGCGCGAGTACGGCCGCACGTCCGTCTCGGTGCTCGAGCCGGGCACGCTGCTGGCGGGCCTGCCCGACACCCTCACCAGCTGGATGTCGCACGGCGACGAGGTCGTGCGCCAGCCCGAGGGCTTCACGCTCAGTGCCCGCAGCCCGCGGGCGACGGTCGCCGCGTTCGAGCACGTCGAGCGCGGTCTGGCCGGCGTGCAGTGGCACCCCGAGGTGCTGCACTCCGAGCACGGCCAGCAGATCCTCGAGCACTTCCTGTTCGACATCGCCGGCTGCACCCCCACGTGGACCAGCGCCAACATCGTCGAGGAGCAGGTCGCCCTCATCCGTGAGCAGGTCGGCGGCGCGCGCGTCATCTCGGCGCTGTCCGGAGGCGTCGACTCGGCGGTCTCCACGGCGCTCGTCCAGCGCGCGATCGGCGAGCAGCTGACGGCGGTCTTCGTCGACCACGGGCTGCTCCGCGAGGGCGAGGCCGAGCAGGTCGAGCGCGACTACGTCGCCGCCACGGGCGTCAACCTCAAGGTCGTCGACGCGAGCGAGACGTTCCTGGGCTTCCTCGACGGCGTCACGGATCCGGAGACGAAGCGCAAGATCATCGGCCGCGAGTTCATCCGCACGTTCGAGGCCGCCGAGCGCGAGATCATGGCCACGCCGGGTGAGCCCGTGAAGTTCCTCGTGCAGGGCACGCTGTACCCCGACGTCGTCGAGTCCGGCGGCGGAGAAGGTGCGGCCAACATCAAGAGCCACCACAACGTGGGCGGGCTGCCCGAGGACCTCGACTTCAGCCTGATCGAGCCGCTGCGGACGCTGTTCAAGGACGAGGTCCGCGAGGTCGGTCGCCAGCTGGGTATCCCCGAGGCCATCGTCGCGCGGCACCCGTTCCCGGGTCCCGGCCTCGCGATCCGCATCGTCGGCGCCGTCTCGCGTGACCGCCTCGCGATCCTGCGCCGCGCCGACGCGATCGTCCGCGAGGAGACCACGGCGGCCGGACTGGACTCGACGATCTGGCAGTTCCCGGTCGTCCTGCTGGCCGACGTCCGCTCGGTCGGCGTCCAGGGTGACGGCCGCACGTACGGCCACCCGATCGTGCTGCGCCCGGTCTCGAGCGAGGACGCGATGACCGCGGACTGGAGCCGCGTGCCGTACGAGGTGCTCGAGCGGATCTCCACCCGCATCACGAACGAGGTCGACGAGGTCAACCGCGTCGTCCTCGACGTCACGAGCAAGCCGCCGGGCACGATCGAATGGGAGTGAGCTCGCGTCGTCCGTGAAGAAAGTTCGCGAGGCGATGTCGAGAACGGTCGGCGCCGGTCGACGTAGGGATGAGAGCACGTTCCATCCCTGAACGGAGACCGACATGACCACCATCGACCCCACCACCGTCACCACCTCGCGTCCCGAGGCGTTCGGCACGACCGCCCACCGGGCCGGCGTCGCCGTGACCGGACTCGTCACGGCGTTCCTCGGCTTCGACGCCGCGACCCACCTGTTGCGCGTCGAGCAGGTGCGCGAGGCGAGCGCCGAGCTCGGGATCCCCGAGCACGTCATCGTGATCTGCGGCGCGGTCCTCGCGACCCTGCTCGTGGCCTACCTCGTGCCCGCCACCCGCGCGATGGGCACGGTCCTGATCACCGCCTACCTCGGCGGCGCCGTCGCCGTGAACCTCGTCGCCGAGCAGCCGCTCGCCAACTCCGGCTTCGCGATCGCCACCGCCGTCCTCGTGTGGGCCGGTGCGTGGCCGCGCGACGCCCGGCTGCGCGCCCTCGTGCGGCGCTGACCCTTGCCGAGCCCACCCGCAACCCACCACGATCGAACCCGAGACAGGAGCACCGAGATGAAGTTCATGACCATGGTCCACGAGACCCACCGACCCAGCCCCGAGCCGCCGATGGAGCTGTTCGCCGCGATCGGCGGACTGCAGGCGTCGACGACCGCCGACGGCAGCCTCGTCGAGACCGGCGGCCTCATGCCGATCGAGCACGGTGGCGCGATCGTCACGCTCTCCGGCGGCTCCGTCACGACGACGGACGGCCCGTTCGTCGAGGCGAGGGAGCTCGTCGGCGGCTACGCCGTCTACGACGTCCCCGACCTCGCCGCCGCGGTCGCGAAGTCGGAGGCCTTCCTGCAGGTGCACCGCGACGCCTGGCCGGGCTGGGAGGGCTGGGTCGAGATCCGCGCCCTCTTCGAGGCGCCGCCGGCCTGACGATGGACCCGAACGAGGCGGTGGAGCAGGCGTGGCGGCAGGAGTCGCCACGCCTGCTCGGCGCGCTGCTGCGGATCACGCGCAGCGTCGACCGCGCGGAGGATCTCGCGCAGGAGGCGCTCGCACAGGCGCTCGAGGCGTGGCCGAGGACCGGCGTGCCCGACAACCCGGGAGCCTGGCTCATGACGGCGGCGAAGCGGCGCGCGATCGACCAGTTCCGGGCGGGCGAGCGGCAGGTCCGGGCGTACGCCGAGGCCGCCGCCGGGGTCCGCGAGTCGTACGAGGCCGAGTTCGACGCCGCCCTCGCCGACGAGCACGTGCGCGACGACGTCCTGCGGCTCATGTTCACGTGCTGCCACCCCGCGCTCACCCCGGACAGCCGCACTGCGCTGACCCTGCGCCTCGTGTCGGGGCTCAGCACGCGCGAGATCGCCCGCGCGCTCCTCGCCTCGGAGTCGACGGTCGCGTCGCGCATCTCGCGCGCCAAGCGCACGCTCGCCGACTCCCGGGCCACGATCGAGGAGCCGGCGGGCGCCGAGCGCGTCGAGCGGCTCGCCTCCGTGATGGCCGCGATCTACCTGCTGTTCAACGAGGGGTACGTCGCGACCGAGGGCACGGACTGGACCCGGCCCGACGTGTGCCGCGAGGCTGTCCGGCTCGCGGCGATCCTGGCCTCGGTCGTGCCCGCCGAGAGCGAGGCGCACGGCCTGCTCGCGCTCGTCGAGCTGCAGTCCTCGCGGCTCGAGGCCCGCGTGGACGCGGAGGGTGCGCCCGTGCTGCTCGCCGATCAGGACCGCAGCCGTTGGGACGCCCACGCGATCGCGCGGGGGACCGCCGCGCTCGACGTGGCCGTGCGGCTCGGTGGCTCGGGACCGTACGTCCTGCAGGCCGCGATCGCCGCCGAGCACGCCCGCGCGCGCTCGGTCGACGACACCGACTGGGAGCGCGTCGCAGGACTCTACGAGCGGCTCGCCCGGGCGACCGACTCGGTCGTCGTCGAGCTCAACCGCGCCGTCGCGCTCGCGCGGGCGCGCGGACCCGAGGCCGGACTCGCCGTCGCCGACGACCTCATGGCGGCACCGGCGCTCGCGACCTACCACCTGCTGCCGAGCGTGCGCGGTGACCTTCTCGCCCAGCTCGGCCGCCATGACGAGGCCGCGGCCGAGTTCCGTCGCGCGGCCGGCCTCGCGACGAACGAACGCGAACGCGCCCTGCTGGCGGCGCGGGCCGACGCGCTCGGGTCCGGTCGTTAGGCTGAAGCGGTGAACTGGGGACCTGTCCGCCTCGTGGCGGTGACGCTGGCCGCCGTGGTCACGCTCGGGGCCTTCGGCTACTTCCTGCTCTTCGCGGGCGGGTCCGATGACGACCGCGCGGCGACCCCGGCCACCTCGGCCACGCCGTCGACGACCCCCACCACCGCGGCGCCGTCGACGACCCCGACCACCGAGGCGACGACGCCGACCGCCACCGCGACGCCCACGTGCGAGGACGCGACCACGCGCTTCAACGAGAGCGGCGAGCAGAACGACAGCCTGCTGCCCGACTGCGGCCAGGTGGCCGCGACGAAGGTCGAGCAGAAGACCGCGGGCCTGGGCCTGGCCTGCGGCGGCGACTACCCGGTGATCCTCTACAAGTCCACGACCACGGGCGCGAAGACGTCCGTGTGCGGCAGGACCGCGGTCGGCGACGACTTCCGTGTCGTGGTCGAGCCGACGGGGCAGGACCCGATCGACATGGACGGCACGTACGCGTGGCAGCAGGACGCCTTCGTCGGCACGCACGACGGGACGCGGTACGCCCTGCACGGGGTCGACGGCTCGCTGCACATCACGAAGGCCGGGACGACGACCGTGCAGACCTCGAGCGACTGGATCTCACTGGACAACGAGGTCGACGACGGCGACTGACAGGCGGTGCTCGCTCGCGATTTGCGCTGCGCTACCTTGTTGAAGACACCCCACACAAGGAGCACATCGACGTGAGCACCTCCCCCGTCAAGGTGGCCGTCACCGGCGCCGCCGGTCAGATCGGCTACAGCCTTCTCTTCCGTCTCGCCAGCGGCGCGCTGCTCGGCCCGGACACCCCGATCCAGCTGCGACTGCTCGAGATCACGCCTGCGCTGAAGGCACTCGAGGGCGTCGTCATGGAGCTGGACGACTGCGCGTTCTCCACGCTCGACTCGGTCGAGATCGGTGACGACCCGAACCACATCTTCGACGGCGCCAACCTGGCCCTGCTCGTCGGCGCGCGCCCGCGCACGAAGGGCATGGAGCGCGGCGACCTGCTCGAGGCCAACGGCGCGATCTTCACCGCGCAGGGCAAGGCCCTCAACGCGGTCGCGGCCGACGACATCCGCATCGGCGTCACCGGCAACCCGGCCAACACGAACGCGCTCATCGCGTCGAAGAACGCGCCGGACATCCCGAACGAGCGCTTCAGCGCGCTGACCCGCCTCGACCACAACCGCGCGATCAGCCAGCTCGCCGCGAAGGCCGGCGTCGCGGTGTCGGAGATCTCGAAGATGACGATCTGGGGCAACCACTCGGCCACCCAGTACCCCGACGTGTTCCACGCCGAGATCGGCGGCCGCAACGCCGCCGAGGTCGTCAACGACCAGGCCTGGATCGAGAGCGACTTCATCCCGACGGTCGCCAAGCGCGGTGCCGCGATCATCGAGGCGCGCGGCGCCTCGTCCGCCGCCTCCGCCGCCTCGGCCACGATCGACGCCGCCCGCGACTGGCTGACCGGTTCGGCCGAGGGCGACTGGGTCTCGATGGCCGTGGCCTCCGACGGCTCCTACGGTGTGCCCGAGGGCATCATCAGCTCGTTCCCGGTCACGACCAAGAACGGGGACTGGGAGATCGTCCAGGGCCTCGAGATCGACGAGTTCAGCCGGGCGCGGATCGACGCCTCGGTCGCCGAGCTCGCCGAGGAGCGCGACGCCGTGACCGAGCTCGGCCTCATCTGAGCCGACCTCACACCGCAAGGGCCGCCCGGGATCCCCGGGCGGCTCTTTGCCGTGTGGGTGAGTCAGTCGATCGCCGGAACGAGCAGCGCGAGGACGACGAGCGAGATGCCCAGGAAGCCCATCCACGCGACGTCGAACGCCTTGCCGCGGACGCGGAGCATGCCGGTGTGCTCGGGCGGGACCATCGTGCGGGCCACCGCGGCGAGGATGAACGAGGCGCCGATCACGACGACGCCGGTGCGCCACCAGCCGAGCACGATCACGACGAGTCCGGCCGCCACCACCAGCAGGTGGAGCAGGTAGATCCGGGACCCGTTGCTGCGGGGCAGACCGGTCACCCGACCGCCAGCTCGCAGAAGTCGACGACGTTGCTGAGCAGCATCGCGCGGGTCATCGGGCCCACGCCGCCGGGGTTGGGGGTGACCCAGCCGGCCACGTCCCACACGTCGGGAGCGAGGTCGCCGACGATCTTTCCGGCCTCGTCGCGGCTCACGCCGACGTCGAGCAGCGCGGCACCGGGCTTGACCATGTCGGCGGTGATCATGCCGGGCACGCCGGCGGCGGCGATCACGATGTCGGCGCGGCGCACCTCCGCGGCGAGGTCCTGCGTGCCGGTGTGGCACAGCGTGACGGTCGCGTTCTCACTGCGCCGGGTCAGCAGCAGGCCCATCGGGCGGCCGACCGTGATGCCGCGGCCGACGACGACGGCGTGCTTGCCGGCGATCTCGACGTCGTGGCGGCGCAGCAGCTCGACCATCCCGCGCGGCGTGCACGGCAGGGGAGCGGGCTCACCGAGCACGAGCCAGCCGAGGTTCGTCGGGTGCAGGCCGTCGGCGTCCTTGGCGGGGTCGATCCGGCCGATCACGGCGTTCTCGTCGAGGCCCTTGGGCAGCGGCAGCTGCACGATGTAGAGCGTGCAGGCCGGGTCGGCGTTGAGCTGGTCGACGGCCGCCTCGACCTCGGCCTGCGTCGCGTTCGCGGGCAGGTCGATCCGGATCGACTCGATGCCGATCTCGGCACAGTCCTTGTGCTTGGCGCCGACGTACCACTGGCTGGCCGGGTCGTCACCGACGAGGATCGTGCCCAGCCCGGGCATGATCCCGCGCTCGCGCAGGGCCGTCACGCGCTCGCGCAGCTCGGACTTGATCGTGGCGGCGACGGCCTTGCCGTCGAGGATCTGGGCGCTCACGGAGCGAGTCTTTCACGCCGCCCGTTCCGCGAGAACTCCGGGCAGAACCCACCTACACTCAGGCGCATGGCATCTCGGGCGCAACTCTCGCAGGAGCGCAGTCGGCTGCGGCGGGACGCGCTGCTGAACGCTGCGATCGAACTGTTCGTCGAGGGCGGATCGCGGGCGGTGACCCACCGCGCCGTCGCCGCCGCGGCCGGTCTGCCCGCCGCCACCACGACCTACTACTTCGCGACGATCGACGACCTCTTGCGCGAGGCCCTGAACCACCACATCGACCAGTGGCTCGCGGCGATGGAGGGCTTCGCCGCGGTCGACTGGGCGGCCCTGCTGGCCCGGGTCGACGGCAAGACCGCCGTCGAGATGGCCGCCGACGTCTTCGCCCGCCGGCCGGCGTCGGTGGCGACGCGCGAGCTGACCGTGATCCTCGGCGCCGCCCGCGACCCGCACCTGCGCGATGCGGCCGTGCTGGCGCTGACGGCCTCGGTCGACGTGCTCGAGAAGGTCTTCACCGCCCTGGGCCTGCCCGATCCGCACGGCCTGGCCGAGGACGTCGAGTCGCTCATCGGCGGTGTCGCGATCCGGCGCGCGGCCGGTGTGCACACCGAGGCTGAGGAGGCCCAGAAGGTCATCCGCGCGATCCGTCACCTCGTCGCCGGGCACCTGCTCGACGACGAGACCGTCGACGCCACGCTGGCGTCGGCCCGCGAGCGCGCGCTCAGTGGAAGAAGTGCCGCGTCCCCGTGACGTACATCGTGACGCCGGCCGCCTGCGCCGCTGCCACGGTCTCCTCGTCGCGCACCGAGCCACCCGGCTGCACGATCGCCTTCACGCCCGCGTCGATGAGGATCTGGGGCCCGTCGGAGAACGGGAAGAAGGCGTCCGACGCCGCGACGGAGCCCGCGGCCCGCTCGGCTCCGGCCCGCTCGACCGCGAGGCGGCACGAGTCGACCCGGTTGACCTGACCCATGCCGATGCCGACGGACGCGCCGTCCTTCGCCAGCAGGATCGCGTTCGACTTCACGGCGCGGCACGCGCGCCAGGCGAAGACGAGGTTCGCGAACGTGTCGGGGTCGGCCGGCTCGCCGGCGACGAGGGTCCACGAGACCGGCTCGTCGCCCTCGGCGTCGACGTGGTCGGCGCGCTGCATCAGCAGACCGCCGCTGATCTGGCGGAACTCGGCCGACGGGCCTTGGGCGGGCTCGGGGCACACGAGGATCCGGATGTTCTTCTTGCCCTGCAGGATCTCGACGGCACCATCCTCGTAGGCGGGCGCGACGATGACCTCGGTGAAGACCTCGGCGACCTGCCGGGCCATCTCGACCGAGACGGGGCGGTTCGCCGCGATGACGCCGCCGAACGCGGAGACCGGGTCGCAGGCGTGCGCGCGGGCGTGCGCGGTCGCGATGTCGGTGGCGACGGCGATGCCGCACGGGTTCGCATGCTTGATGATCGCCACGGCCGGGGCCACGTGCTGGTAGGCCGCGCGACGGGCCGCGTCGGTGTCGACGTAGTTGTTGTACGACATCTCCTTGCCGTGCAGCTGCTCGGCGCCCGCGAGGCCGCCCGTGCCGTCGGTGTAGATCGCGGCCGGCTGGTGCGGGTTCTCGCCGTAGCGCAGCACCGCCGAGCGGTCCCACGTCGCGCCGACGAACGCCGGGAACGGCTCCTCGTCGGCCGGGGCGTACACGGAGGAGAACCACGAGGCGACGGCGACGTCGTAGGCGGCGGTGTGCGCGAACGCCAGCGCCGCGAGCCGCTTGCGCTGGGCGAGCGTGAACCCGCCGGCGGCGAGCGCCTCGGTGACCTCGCCGTAGCCGTCGGGGGAGACCACGACCGCGACGCTGGGATGGTTCTTCGCGGCGGCGCGCACCATCGACGGGCCGCCGATGTCGATCTGCTCGACGACCTGGTCCGGCGTCGCGCCGGACGCGACGGTCTCGCGGAAGGGATAGAGGTTCACGACCACGAGGTCGAACGGCTCGATGCCGAGCTCCTCGAGCTGATGGGCGTGGTCGGGCAGGCGCAGGTCGGCGAGGATTCCGGCGTGCACGCGCGGGTGCAGCGTCTTGACCCGGCCGTCGAGGCACTCGGGGAAGCCGGTCAGCTCCTCGACGGGCGTGACGGGGACGCCGGCGTCCTCGATCGTCTTCGCGGTCGAGCCGGTCGACACGATCGCGACGCCGGCGGAGTTGAGCGCCTGGGCCAGCTCGGCGAGTCCGGTCTTGTCGTAGACCGAGACGAGGGCGCGCTTGATGGGTCGGGTGTCAGTCATGACGGATCCTTCGGGTCGAAACGGATGCGGCGGCCGTCGATCGTGAACGGTTCGCGAGCCAGGCGGCCCACCCATTCGACGAGCATGGCGCGCTCGCGGGTCTTGATGCGCTCGTGGAGACTCTCGACGTCGTCGTCGTCCTCGACCGGCACGGTCACCTGGGCGACGATCGGTCCGGTGTCGACGCCCGCGTCGACGACGAAGAGCGTGGCTCCGGTGACCTTGACGCCGTACTCGAGGGCGTCCTGCGGGCCGTGCATCCCCGGAAACGCGGGAGACAGCGCCGGATGGGTGTTGACCGTGCGGCCGCCGAACCGGGCCAGGAAGGCCGGTCCCGTCAACTTCATGAACCCGGCGAGGACGACCAGGTCGGGTTCGTGGGACGCCACCTCGGCGGCGAGGGACGCGTCCCAGGCGGCACGGTCGGCGTGGTCGGCGACCCGGTCTACGAACGTGGGGATCGCGTGGCGTTCCGCGCGGCGCAGGCCCTCGATGTCGGGTCGATCGGATCCGACGGCGACGATCGTCGCGCCGTAGGCGGGGTCCTCGGCGGCGTCGATCAGGGCCTGCAGGTTCGTGCCGGATCCGGACACCAGCACCACGAGGCGGGCGGGGTCAGGAAGCGGACCGGTCACGACCAGAACGATAGTGGGCGGCCGTCGCACCGAGCGCGGCGCCCGCCGCCATGACCGGCACCGCGACGAGCAGGGACTCCCAGGCGGGAGGGCCCACCGAGCCCATCAGGCCCGACCCGATGGCACCGCGCGCCGTCTCGACCAGCAGCCCGACGACGAGGCCCGAGACGGCTCCCGCGGCGGCACCGTCGAGGGCCGCACGCGCCCAGGTCCGCTCGCCCGCGGGAGTGCGGGCATGCGACACGAGCCCGGCCGCGACGCCGGCGAGCAGCGGGATCAGCGGCAGCAGCACGACGATCGACGAGAACGGTCCCGGATCGGGCAGCCCCGCGAGCGGGGGAAAGCCGGGCACGGCGCCCAGGGCGCTGCCGGCGAGGTCGACGGACGTGTCCGGTCCGATCGTGAACCCGGGGCCGAGGATCACGGAGGTCGTCCACAGCACGAGCGTCGGGAACGCCAGGACGCACAGCAGCCCGAGCACGCCGACGCCGCCGGGGTCGAGGGTGGCCCACAGGTTGGCTGCCCGTTCGAGATGCGTGAGGAGCAGCAGGAGGGTGACGACGGTGGCGCCGCCGAGCAGGCCGGTGACGCCCGTGGCGGCGCCGTTCGCGACGGGCGTCCACCGCGGGGAGAGGCCGAGCCACGCCAGCCGGGAGCGACGCGTAGCACCGAAGGCTGCCGGCAGTCCGACCACGACGAACGCGCCGAAGGTCGCACGCACGAAGGACGTGGAGTGGGCATCGGTCGAGGTGAGCGCCGAGCAGATGCCGGCCAGGAGGCCGGCGATGCCACCGGTCATGGCTCCGAACGCGCCGGGGTCGACGATCGGTGTGCGCAGGGCGAGTCGCGTGATGACGAAGACGACGGCGACGACCACGATCGTGGCGCCGATGGGAACCAGGTCGAGGTGCGTGTCGCCGTCGGTCACGGTCGCGCCGACCGCGACGAGCCAGATCCGGACGGCCGTGCGGATCGTGTCGAGGGTCGAGCCCGCGATCCCGGTGGTGGAGACCGCCAGGGCCGCCAGCGCGACGCACGCGACCGCCGATCCGACGGCGGTGACGATCGCCGGGCGCCACTGGTCGGCAGCACGTGACTCAGGCACCTGACCATCCAACAGGTAATGTGGTGAGGTTCCTGACAGCACACGCCGTGACCGTCCGCACGCAGGGAGGTGGCCGAAGATGACTCGGGTCGACGAGTTCGATGCGTTCTACGCCTCGACCCAGCGGGTGACACTCGCCACCACGTACGCCCAGTGCGGCAACCTCGAGGTCGCGCGCGACGCCACCGCCGACGCCTATCAGCACGCGTGGCGCCAGTGGTCGCGCGTCACCTCGACCAACGTCGCCCGATTCGTGCGCGACGAGGCGTGGAAGGGCACCGCGCTCAGCCGCACGACCCACCCGCTGCGCCGGCGGCGCGCCCGCGGCCAGGACGGCCGGCTGCTCGATGCGCTCGCCGACCTCGACCAGGACTCCCGCCGGCTCATCTGCCTCATGACGATCGCCGATCTCGACATCGACGACGCGGCCCAGGAGGTGGGCGTCGACGACGAGCTCGCGCTCGAGCAGGCCTCGCGCGGGTTCAGCCGGCTCGAGGAGGCGCTCGGCACGACGATCGACGACGTCGTCGTGCGGTTGCGTGAGTTGACCCGACCGGCCGCGGGCGTCGACCTGCCGGCCGCCGCCGCCCTGCGTCGCACCGCCAGCCGGGGCGCGCGCCGCAACACGATCCTGCTGATCGCCACCGCGATCGTCGTGGCCCTGGTCGGCGGCGCGTTCGTGGCCGACGGCGATGCGACGGCTCGTCAGAGCACCTTGCCCGACCGCGAGAAGATCGGCGCCGAGTCGCGCGACATCGTGCTGGACTCGCACAACATCGGCACCGACGACCTACTCACGGTCGAGGCGGTCTCGAAGCTCAATCCGGACGCGACGTGGACGATCGAGGGCACGGACACCGACCCCTCGAACACGACGCCGTACGCCACGTGTCCGACGACGCGCTTCGCCGATCCCGATCCGTTGAAGGTGTTCGTCCGCGCCTACACCGACGACGCCGACGATCGCGTCGCCCAGTCGATCGAGGTCTCCCGGTCGCAGGAGGCCTCCGAGGCGGCATATCAGCGCCTCGTCTCCTTCTACGCCGAGTGCGAGCACCCGCGCACCCGCCTCGTCGACGCCTATCGGGTCGAGCGACCCTTCGGCGACTTCCAGATCCTGCGCCTGCAGTCCTACCGGTCGCCGGCCCGCTTCATCACGGTCGGGCTCGCCCAGTCCGGCGCCCTGACCTCGACCCTCGTGCACGAGTCGCCGGGCACCGAGCCCACCGACGTGAACGTGTTCGCCAGCGTGCTGAACGACTCCATCAGCCGGGTGTGCGCCGATTCCGGCGGCGACTGCACGAAGGAGTTCGACGTCGTCGAGACGCTGCCCCCGCCGGCCGCGGAGAACCCCGAGTTCCTCGGCGTTGTCGACCTGCCGCCGGTCGACACGATCGACAGCGTGTGGAGCGCGAGCGACCCGGTGCCCGTCACGTCGCAGAACCCGGCCGCCACCTCGTGCGACAACGCCTCGTTCACCGGCAAGGGCTTCATCGACGCCAAGTCGCGGGTGTTCGCGATCCCCGAGGCCACGGTCCTGCCCGACCAGTTCGCGCTCACCCAGACCACCTCCCGGATGACCAGCGAGCGCGCCGTGAACAACTTCGTCCGCGACGTCTCGAAGAAGGTCGACGCGTGTCCCGACGGCGACCTGCCCACGACGGTCGACCAGAAGACCAAGATCAGCGGCGACGGGTTCCGCGGCAACTCGTGGCGGATCGGCTTCGAGGTCGACAAGGACGAGTACGTCTACTACCGGATGGGCATCGTCCGCCGCGGCGACGCCGTCACCCAGGTCCTCTTCCCGCCCGCCGGCAAGTACGCGATCTCCGGCAGCGAGTTCAACGCCGTCCTGCAGCGCGCCGGCGAACGCCTCGCCTACGCCGAGGAGTGACCCCCTCGCCCGCCGCCCCTCGCTGCCGTCGGCTGGCGTGGGCGGTGACGTACGAACCTGTGGAGCGGGTTTGAGGTGCGTAACTCACCGGTGGCTGGCGTGGGCGGTGACTTACGAACCTGTGGAGCGGGTTTGAGGTGCGTAACTCACCGCCCCCGGGCGTGGGCGGTGACTTACGAACCTGTGGAGCGGGTTTGAGGTACCTAGCTCACCGCCCCGGGCGGCGGAGGTACGTGACTCACCGCCCACCTACGCCCCGACGACGAGGCCCCCGCAACCGAGCGGTTGCGGGGGCCTCGTGCTGACGTGGGTCAGAGGTTCTGCAGGATCTCGCGCATCAGGGCGGCGGTCTCGGACGGCGTCTTGCCGACCTTGACGCCGGCGGCCTCGAGGGCCTCCTTCTTGGCCTGCGCGGTGCCCGACGAGCCCGAGACGATGGCGCCGGCGTGGCCCATCGTCTTGCCCTCGGGAGCCGTGAAGCCCGCGACGTAGCCGACGACCGGCTTGGTCACGTGGGCCTTGATGTACTCGGCCGCACGCTCCTCGGCGTCGCCGCCGATCTCGCCGATCATCACGATCGCCTTGGTGTCCGGGTCGTTCTCGAACGCCTCGAGCGCATCGATGTGCGTCGTGCCGATGACCGGGTCGCCGCCGATGCCGATCGCGGTGGTGAAGCCGAAGTCGCGCAGCTCGAACATCATCTGGTAGGTCAGGGTGCCCGACTTGGACACGAGACCGACCGGTCCCGGGCCGGCGATGGTCGCCGGCGTGATGCCGGCCAGCGCCTGCCCGGGGCTGATGATGCCGGGGCAGTTCGGGCCGATGACGCGGGTCTTCTTGCCCTGGGCGTACGCCCAGAACTCGGCGGTGTCCTGGACGGGCACACCCTCCGTGATGACCACGAGCAGCCCGATCTCGGCGTCGATCGCCTCGACGACGGCGTCCTTCGTGAACGCCGGCGGGACGAACGCGACCGACACGTCGGCACCGGTCTTCTCGATCGCCTCGGCGACCGAGGCGAAGACGGGGAGCTCGACGTCGTTGCCGTCGGCATCGACGTGCGTGACGGTCGTGCCGGCCTTGCGGGCGTTGACGCCGCCCACGACGTTCGTGCCGGACTTCAGCATGAGTGCCGTGTGCTTGGTGCCCTCGCCGCCGGTGATGCCCTGGACGATGACCTTGGAATCGGAGTTGAGATAGATCGCCATGTGTCGTCCTTATGCGTTCGCGAGCTCGGCGGCCTTGTCGGCGGCACCATCCATGGTGTCGACGAGCGTGACCAGCGGGTGGTTCAGTTCGTTGAGGATCGCGCGGCCTTCGTCGACCTTGTTGCCGTCGAGGCGCACGACGAGCGGCTTGGAGGCCTCGTCGCCGAGGATCTCCAGCGCGCCCTTGATGCCGTTGGCCACCGCGTCACACGACGTGATGCCGCCGAACACGTTGACGAAGACGCTCTTGACCTGCGAGTCGTTCAGGATCACGTCGAGTCCATCGGCCATGACCTGCGCCGAGGCGCCGCCGCCGATGTCGAGGAAGTTCGCCGGCTTGACGCCGCCGTGGGCCTCGCCGGCGTACGCGACGACGTCGAGCGTGCTCATGACCAGTCCCGCGCCGTTGCCGATGATGCCGACCTCGCCGTCGAGCTTGACGTAGTTCAGGCCCTTGCTCTTGGCCTTGACCTCGAGCGGGTCGGTGGCGTCGTTGTCCACGAACTGCTCGTGGTCGGGGTGGCGGAAGTCGGCGTTCTCGTCGAGCGAGACCTTGCCGTCGAGCGCCTCGAGCTTGTCGCCCTCGAGCCGGGCGAGCGGGTTGACCTCGACGAGCGTGGCGTCCTCCTCGACGAAGACCTTCCACAGCGCCTGGATCATCTCGACCGCCTGGTCGGCCAGCTCGGCCGGGAACTTGGCGTCCGCGACGATCTCGCGGGCCTTCGCCTCGTCGACGCCGGTGCCGGCGTCCACGGGGATCTGGCGCACGGCCTCGGGGTTGGTCTTGGCGACCTCCTCGATCTCGACGCCGCCCTCGACGCTCGCGATGCACAGGTAGCTGCGGTTCGCGCGATCGAGCAGGAACGAGAAGTAGTACTCCTCGACCGGGGGCGTGGCCGGCGTGACGAGCACGCGGTTGACCGTGAGGCCCTTGATCTCCATGCCGAGGATGTTCGACGCGTGCTCGAAGGCCTCGTCGGGCGTCTTGGCCAGCTTGACACCGCCGGCCTTGCCGCGGCCGCCGGCCTTGACCTGCGCCTTGATGACGGTCACGCCACCGAGCTGCTCGGCAGCTGCCTTGGCCTCCTCGGCCGTGGTGACCACGGTGCCGAGGGTCGTCGCAACGTTGTGCTTGGCGAAGAGCTCCTTCGCCTGGTACTCCATCAGATCCACAATGAGGTCCTTCGTGGGTTGGGATTCGCTGAGGGCCTGGCAGGCGCCGTCGAATGGGCGGTGTCGCCGAAGCGCTCGCGACTCTACCCGCCATCGCAGGGGTGGTTCGGCACGGGTTGCGTAAACGTGAGTTGAATCACCGTCTCGGAATGCGGACGGATGGCCGTGACTTTCGTCTGTGATCACTGGAGTAACACAGGTTTGACATGTAGGCGACTTGGAATGGCCCCCGCCTGTTCGCCTAGACTCGACAAGTCCGTCCCCCACCCCCCGGAGGCATTATCCGTATGGCCGAAGACGATCGCTCCCTCGAGAGCGGTCGGTCGACCCCGAATGCGGTTGACGGACCCCGGACGGTGGGCGCGCGCCGCGCGCCCCGTCCCGTGGACGCCGATTCTGAGTCCACGGTCCTGATGCAGGCGGTGACGGCCGACGGCCCCGCGCCCGTGACCTCCCCCGGATCGACGCAGACCTACACGACCGGTCGACGCGCCAAGGCGCCCACGCCGGTGGCCGGCCGTCGTCGTGACGCCGCCGAGACCCCGGTCGCCGCCAGGGACGACTTCCTCACGAACGCCATCGCGAACGAGGACACGATCGTGTTCCCCGCGATCGGCAGCCTGCCCGAGGGTCGGATGCCCGGCGCCCGCCGTGCCCGCGTCCGCGCCGCTCGGGCCTCGCGCGCCCGCAGCCGCGCCACCGTGCTCGCTGGTGTCGCGACCGTCGCCGTCGCCGCGATCGGCTCGCTCACGATCGCCTCGCCGGCATCGGTGTTCGCCGGTCAGGACGCCGCGCTCGCCAAGAGCTACGTCGGCGCGAACGCCACGAACGCCACCGACGTGTCCCGCAACTTCGACCGCGAGCTGGCGGTCCAGAAGCCGATGCAGGCCAAGCAGGTCCAGAAGGCCATCGCCGACTACAAGGCCAGTGTCGCCAAGCAGAACGAGAAGCGCGGCGAGGAGATCATCAAGAACCAGTGGGTTCTTCCGGTCGTCGGCTATCGACTCACGGCGCGCTTCGGCCAGGGCGGCGGCCTGTGGAGCAGTGGTCGCCACACCGGCCTGGACTTCGCCGGTCCGTCCGGCACCCCGATCGTCGCGGTCGCCGGTGGCACCGTCACGTCGGCCGGCTACGAGGGCTCGTACGGCAACCGCACGGTCATCACGCTCGTCGACGGCACCGAGCTCTGGTACTGCCACCAGAGCGCCATCCACGTCACGGTCGGCGAGGAGGTCGCCCCCGGCGACGCGATCGGCCTGACCGGTGCGACCGGCAACGTGACCGGCCCGCACCTGCACCTCGAGGTGCACCCCGGCGGCGGCGGCGCCGTCGACCCGTACGCCGCGCTCGTCGCGCACGGCGTCACGCCGTAGTCGTCACCGCCTCGCGTGGGTGATCTCGATACGCGGCTCGTTCCTCGCCTGCTACTCGATCACCGGCAGGCCGGTGATCGAGTAGTCGCGGTGAGCGGAGCGAGCGCGTCGGTCACAGCTTTTCGAGCGGCGCGTAGCGCAGCAGCAGGCGCTTGACGCCCGCCGAGCCGAAGTCGACGCTGGCGACCGACTTCTGGCCCGAACCCTCGACCGCGACGACCGTGCCCAGTCCGAAGCTGTCGTGGGTGACCCGGTCGCCCGCGGCGAGCGAGACGACGTCCTGCGTCGTGCGCTTCGTCGCGCGGGCGGCGACGGTCGACGAGCGGAAGGTCGCCGACGGGGTGCGCGGAGCCCACTGCGTCGGGGCGGATGCCTGACGCTTCCAGTCCACGAGCGTGGGCGGGATCTCGTCGAGGAACCGCGACGGCGGGTTGTACGCCGGGGCGCCCCACGCCGAGCGGACACTGGCCCGGGTCAGGTACAGCCGCTGCCGCGCTCGCGTGATGCCCACGTACGCGAGCCGCCGCTCCTCCTCGAGCTCCTTCGGGTCACCGATCGACCGCAGGTGCGGGAAGACGCCGTCCTCCAGCCCCGTCAGGAACACGACCGGGAACTCCAGTCCCTTCGCCGTGTGCAGGGTCATCAGGGTGACGACGCCGTCGTCGAAGTCAGGGATCGCGTCGGCGTCGGCGACGAGCGCGACCTGCTCGAGGAAGGCGTCGAGGGAGCCGGGGGTGAGGTCGACGGCCGCGTCCGCCTCGTCGACGGGGCTGTCCTCCGCGGTGACGTCGGAGGCGCCGGCGACGAACTCGCGGGCGACGGCGACGAGCTCGGCGAGGTTCTCGACCCGGGTCTCGTCCTGCGGGTCGTTGCTCTGTTCGAGTGTGGTGAGGTAGCCCGACCGCGTGAGGGCCGCCTCGAGGACGGCGTCGGCCGGTGCCCCGGACGCGGCCAGGTCCCTGAGTGTCCCCATCATCTCGGCGAACGCGGCGACGGCCGTGCGTGACCGGGTGGCCAGCTCGTCGATCTCGTCGACGCGGGTCATCGCGTCCCAGAAGCCGATGTCGTGCCGGGCGGCGAATCGCTCGAGGGCACTCTCGGCGCGGGCCCCGATGCCGCGCTTGGGCTCGTTGAGGATCCGTCGCAGCGACACCGTGTCGCGGGGATTGACCAACGACCGCACGTACGCGAGCGCGTCCTTGACCTCCTTGCGCTCGTAGAAGCGCACGCCGCCGACGACGCGGTAGGGCAGGCCGACGCGGATGAACACCTCCTCGAACACACGGGACTGCGCGTTGGTGCGGTAGAAGACGGCCACGTCGCGTGGTGCGGCCACGCCCTCGTCGGAGAGCCGGTCGATCTCGTCGGCGATGTACTGGGCCTCGTCGCGTTCGTCATCACCGACGTAGCCGACGAGCTGCTCACCGTCGCCCTCGGCCGACCACAGCTTCTTCTCCTGGCGGCCGGGGTTGCGGCTGATCACGCCGTTGGCGGCCGCGAGGATGTTCTGCGTCGAGCGGTAGTTCTGCTCGAGCAGGACGGTGGTCGCGTTGGGGAAGTCGGACTCGAACTCCAGGATGTTGCGGATGCTGGCGCCGCGGAACGCGTAGATCGACTGGTCGGAGTCACCCACGACCATGAGGTCGGACTCGGGGTCGCACAGCTCCTTCACGAGCGTGTACTGGGCGTGGTTCGTGTCCTGGTACTCGTCGACCAGCACGTGACGGAACCGCCGACGGTACGTCTCGCGGACCTCGGGAAACGCCTGGAACAGGTGGACCGTGGTCATGATGAGGTCGTCGAAGTCCATCGCGTTCGCGGCCCGGAGGCGGCGCTGGTACTCCGCGTAGCAGGTCGCGTAGGTCTCCTCGGTCGGATTGGCCGCCTTGCGCGCGGCCTCCTCGTGGTCGACCAGCTCGTTCTTGTGGTTCGAGACCCAGTGCAGGACGGCGCGCGGGTTGACCTTCTTGGGATCGAGGTCGAGGTCGCGGCAGACCAGCGTCATGAGCCGGCGCGAGTCGGCGGCGTCGTAGATCGAGAACGACGAGGTGTACCCGAAGGCGTCCGCCTCGCGTCGCAGGATCCGCACGCACGCGGAGTGGAACGTGGAGACCCACATCATCCGGGCCCGCCCACCGACGAGCTCGGCGACGCGCTCGCGCATCTCGGCGGCGGCCTTGTTCGTGAACGTGATCGCCAGGATCGAGCCGGGGTGCGCTCCGCGGGCCGCGATGAGCCACGCGATGCGCCGGGTCAGGACGCGGGTCTTGCCCGAGCCGGCGCCGGCCACGACGAGCAGCGGGCCGCCCCAGTGCGAGACGGCCGTGCGCTGGGCGTCGTTGAGGCCGTCGAGCAACGCGTCGGACCTGGCCTTGCGCTGCTCGGCGGACGGCTTCTCGGGCGTGGCCGCGGAGGGCTTCGCGGGGCGGGCGGAGGGCACGGGAAATGGCAGGGTCATCGCACGCACCAGCCTAGTCGTGGCGTCCGACACCCCTCGCGCAGACCGCGCCGGGTCGACGGTCGCCTTCGGTCGCGCAGGACCTCGTGCGGGCCAGCCCGCGGCTACTCGGCGTTGGGGTTCGGGGCCCGCCACTTGCGCTCGAACGGCAGTCGCCAGCTGCTGGGGGCGATCAGCTGGTGGACGCTGTTCGGTCCGTACGTGCCCGGGTCGTACGGGCGGACCGGCGGCGGATCGTCCAGCAGCGGCTGGCTGAGCTCCCACAACCGCTCGATGCCCTCGGCCGTCGTGAACAGCGTGCGCTCGCCGCGCATCGCGTCGTAGATGAGGCGCTCGTAGGCCTCCAGCACGGCACCCGTGTGCTCGCTCTCGCGCATCGCGAACTGCATCGAGAGCTTGTCCAGGCGCATGCCCGGTCCCGGGCGCTTGCCGTAGAACGACAGCGACATGCGCGACGAGTCCGCGAGGTCGAACGTGAGGTGGTCGGGACCGGCGAGGCCGACCCCCGATCCGTGCGGGAACATGCTCTGGGGTGGCTCACGGAACGCGATCGAGATGATCCGCGCGCCCTCGGCCATCTTCTTGCCGGTGCGCAGGTAGAACGGCACGCCCGCCCAGCGCCAGTTGTCGATCTCGGCGCGCAGCGCCACGAAGGTCTCGGTCTCCGAGTCGGGCGCGACGCCCTTCTCCAGCCGGTAGCCCTGGTACTGCCCGCGCACGACGTGGTGCGGCTCGACCATCCGCATGGAGCGGAAGACCTTGTTCTTCTCCTCGCTGATGGAGGAGCCGTCGAGGGTCGTCGGCGGCTCCATCGCCATGAACGCCAGCACCTGGAACAGGTGCGTGACGACCATGTCCTTGTAGGCGCCCGTGCCCTCGTAGAAGCCGCTGCGACCCTCGAGCGACAGCACCTCCGGCACGTCGATCTGCACGTGGTCGATGAAGTTGCGGTTCCAGATCGGCTCGAACAGGCCGTTCGCGAAGCGGAACGCGAGGATGTTGAGCGCCGCCTCCTTGCCCAGGAAGTGGTCGATGCGGAAGATCTGGTCCTCGTCGAACACCTCGTGCAGCGCGGCGTTGAGTGATCGCGCCGAGACCAGGTCGGTGCCGAACGGCTTCTCCATGATGATGCGCGACCGGTCGACGAGGCGGGCCGCGTCGAGGGTGTGCACGACGTCGAGGGCCGACTTCGGCGGCACGCTCAGATAGTGCAGGCGGCGGCCCGGTCCGCCGAGCTCGTCCTCCAGTCGTCCGGCCAGCGCGGCGAGCGCCTCGGGCCCGTCCGCGACGTTGACGTAGTGCAGCTTCGGCGCGAACGCGTCCCACTGGTCCTCGTCGAAGGTCCTCGAGCCGAACTCGCGGACGGAGTCCGCGGCGAACCGGCGGAACCCGTCGTCGTCGAAGTCGTCCATCGACACGCCGATGATGCGTGACTCGCCGGCCAGTCCGGTCTGCAGCAGGTGGAGCATCCCGGGCAGCAACTTGCGCCGGGCCAGGTCTCCCGTGGCGCCGAACAGCACGATCAGATGAGGCTCACTCATGCCGGCACCGCCGGGAAGGGCAACGACGATGGCGGACCGGCATTCGGGTGCCGTTGTTCGCTCGCTGGCGCTCACTCATGTCGACTCCTTCGACAAGGGCAGCGTAGGCCGAGTCCGTTGCGAACGCATGAACGCGAGCGGACGCGGCAGGGCAGGAGCGCCTCGCTACGGTGAAGCCCATGCGTGACGTGCGTGGGGTGTGGCGGACCGTGCTCGGTTTCGTCCTCGCGATGCTCGCGGTCACGCTGTTGATCCAGATCGACCCGGACGTGCCGGGGTTGGATCGGGAGCCGCCGCGCGAGATCCCCGTCGCGGTCGTGGGCGCGAACCCGGACGCGACCACGATGCGCGATGCGCTGAACGGTCCGGCTGACCATCCGCTGGCCGCCGCCGTCCGGTCGTCCGAGGAGCTGGCGGACCACCAGCTGCACGAGCGGGTGGTCAGCGCCGTCCTCGTGATGGGCCCGAAGGGACGCCACGAGCTGCGCGTGACGTCGGCCGCGAACGAGGCCGAGGCCGAGCAGGCCGGCAAGGTCGTCGCGCAGATCCTCGCCGTGAGCAACCAGACCGCGTCCGTCGAGGACGTCGTGCCCAACGACCCGCGCGACCCGGGCGGCATCGGGTCGTTCCGGCTCGCCGCCGGCTGGTCGGTCCTGGGCGTCGTCTTCGCCGGTCTGCTCGGACTCGTGTTCGGGGCGCGCTCGACGGCACTGCGGCTCGTGACGCTGAGGTTCGCCGGGCTGGCCGCGGGAGCCGCGGTGGCCGGACTGGGCGGAGCCGTCCTCGACGACCTCGTGCTGCGCCGCTTCGACGCGCCGTTCTGGGAGCTGGCCGGGTTCGGGGCGCTGCTCGTGCTGGGAGTCGGTGCCGTGACGTTGGCACTGCTCTCGTGGTTCGGCGCGTGGGGCCTGCTCGTGTCCACGCTCGTGATCGTCGTGCTCGGGTTCCCCGGTGCGATCGGCGCGTGGCCGCTCACGGGCCTCGACGAGGTGTGGCCCACGATGCTGGCCTGGCTGCCACCGGGTGCGGGCACGTGGGCGATCCGCGGGTTGGCGTACTTCGGCGGAGCGGGCGTCCTGCGGGTCGTGCTGATGATGGTCGGCTGGACGATCGTGGGCTACCTGCTGTGCCTGCTGGCGGCGACCGACCACGACGACGACCGCCGGCTCCGTCGGTTCCACCCGCGGTTGCGGCGCAGCCCGGCGCTGTCGGCGTTCGGCGGCATCCTGATGGTCGGCGTGCTCGTCGCGCTGCCCGCCTCGCCCTCGTTCACCCGCACCGACCTGAGCCCGGCGCTGCAGGTCGCGTGCGAGCCCTACACGCGCCCCACGACGGTCGACCAGCTCAACGAGGAGATCGAGACCAACCCGGGCCTGGAGGGTTTCGTCGGCGGCGACATCGGCGCCAGCACGAAGGTCGCGGACGGCCGGATGCTGTTCGTCTTCGGCGACACGATCCGCCAGCCCGACTATGGATCTCTGCAACTCGTACGCAACTCGATGCTCGTGTTCGACGACGACTGCGCGGGCGCCCTGCAGCGACGCGACCGGGGCGCCGTGATCCCCGACCGCGCCGACGGGGTCGGCTACTGGCCGATGTCGATCGCGTCGGTCGAGCTGGACGGCTACAACCTCGTCGGCGTGATGGCGCAGCGGGTCCAGCGCACGGGCAACACCGCCTTCGACTTCCAGAACCTCGGACCGTCGCTCGCGGTGTTCCGGGTCGACCGGGACCGGCCTCCCGTGCTGCAGCGCGTGGTCGACCTCGGCGAGGACGACCCGTCGACCGCGAGGCCGGCCTGGGGCGCCGCCGCGGCGGTCGACGGCACGACGGTCTACCTCTATGGCACGAGCCGGCCGACCGACGAGGGCTTCGGCTGGGCGCTCTCGGTGGCACGGGTCGAGCTGGCCGACATCGGCACGCCCGGGAAGTGGCGATTCTGGGACGGCTCGACGTGGCAGCGGGACGCGGACCGGGCGGCCGTGCTGATCCCCGAGGACGACGGTGTGTCCCAGACGCTCTCGGTGTTCGAGCAGGACGGCACGTGGTACGCGATCAGCAAGCAGGCCGACTTCATCGGGACCCACCTCGTGGCGTGGACGGCGCCGACGCCGCAGGGACCGTTCACCGCCAACCCGCCACTGGCCGAGATCCCCTCGACCGACGACATCCTGCGCTACGACCCGCTGGCCCACCCCGACCTGCTGCCGCAGGACGGCACGATGGTGGTCTCGGTGAGCCGCAACACGACGACGAAGGCCGACGAGATCGTGACCGACCCGAGCCTGTACCGCCCGGAGTTCCTGCGCGTGACCCTGCCCTGACGCGCCGGGGCGGTCCGGGATTTGGGGCCTGGAACTACGGTGGAACATCGGCACCTTTCAGGTTCCGCCACCCAGGGATCACCCATGACCGACAGGTCGCGCCACCCCGTTCCGTCCACCGCGCCCGACCGATCAGGTCCGTCCCGCCGCCACGACGTGGAGCGCTGAGGTGGCCACGCTCACGGTCGGGGTCCTCGCGCACTCCGGCAAGGAGAACGAGCACCGCCTGCCGATCCACCCGAGCCACTTCGTGGACATCGAGCCGCACCTGCGGCCGTTCCTGCAGCTCGAGCACGGCTACGGGGAGCGCTTCGGCGTCACCGACGCGGAGCTGCTCCCGTGGGTGGGCAGGATCGCCTCACGGGCCGAGCTGATCGCCGACTGCGACGTCATCCTGCTTCCCAAGGTCCAGGCCGACGACCTCCTGGACCTGCGGGTCGGGCAGACGGTGTGGGGCTGGCCGCACTGCGTCCAGGACGCCGCGCTCACCCAGATCGCCATCCAGCGACGACTGACGCTCATCGCGTTCGAGGCGATGAACCACTGGACCGCCGACGGGCGCTTCGCCCTGCACGTCTTCCACAAGAACAACGAGCTGGCCGGCTACTGCTCGGTGCTGCACGCCCTCGAGCTCGCGGGCAGGACCGGCGACTACGGCCGTCGGCTGAGGGCCACCGTCGTCGGGTTCGGGGCCACGGCCCGCGGCGCGGTGACGGCCCTCAACGCCCACGGCGTGAGCGAGGTGCACGTCCTGACGCACCGCGACGTCGCCGCGGTCGGCTCACCGATCCACGGAACCCAGATCGTCCAGCTCGAGCGTGGCCCGGACGATCCGACCACCATGTGGGCGCAGACGCCGGACGGGCTCGTGCCGGTCGCCGAGTTCCTCGCCTCCGCCGACATCGTCGTCAACTGCGTCCTGCAGAACCCCGACGCGCCGCTGACGTTCCTCGACGAGGGCGACCTCAAGGCCTTCGAGCCGGGAAGCATCATCGTGGACGTCTCGTGCGACGAGGGCATGGGCTTCAGCTGGGCGCGCCCGACCACGTTCGCCGATCCGTCGTTCGTCGTCGGTGACAACGTGCTCTACTACGCCGTCGACCACAGCCCCTCCTACCTGTGGGACTCGGCCACGTGGGAGATCAGCTCGGCGCTGCTCCCGCACCTCGCGATGGTCATGGAGGGCCCGTCGGGCTGGGACCGCGCCTCCGTCATCTCCCGGGCGATCGAGATCCGCGACGGCGTCGTCGTGAACCCCGCGATCCTGTCCTTCCAGCAGCGTGCCGAGGCGTATCCGCATCCGGTGCTCGCGGCCGGGTGATCCTCGCCGCGTGGCGGTGGCGGTCAGATCAGCCGGCGGTCGTTGGCCCAGCGGGTCAGTTCGTGGCGGCTCGACAGCTGCAGCTTGCGCAGGACGCTCGAGACATGGGTCTCGACGGTCTTGACGGAGATGAACAGCTCCTTCGCGACCTCCTTGTACGCGTAGCCGCGGGCGATCAGGCGCATGACCTCGCGCTCGCGCTCGGTCAGCCGGTCGAGGTCCTCGTCGACCTGCGCGACCTCGATCGTGCCGGCGAAGGCGTCCAGCACGAACCCGGCCAGCCGAGGGCTGAACACCGCGTCGCCCGCCGCGACGCGATCGATCGCGTCGAGCAGCTCCTCGGCGGAGATGTTCTTCGTGACGTAGCCGCGGGCGCCGGCGCGGATCACGCCGATGACGTCCTCGGCGGCATCGCTGACGGAGAGGGCCAGGAACGTCGTGCCCGCGGCCGTGGAGCGGCGGATCACCTCGGGCCCGCCCCCGCCGGGCAGGTGGACGTCGAGCAGGACGACGTCGGGCCGGGCCTGCGCGATCGCGGCGACGGCCGTGTCGACGTCCTCGGCCTCGGCGACGACCTCGACCCGGCCGCTGCCGAGCCGCTCCAGCTCGGCGCGGACCCCGGTGCGGAACATCGCGTGGTCGTCGACGACCACGACGGACAGGACGGTCATGACGGCGTCTCCCTCTCGGTGGTGGGGCACGCGTTCGGCTCCAGGTTCGGGTCCATGCTCGGTCCCGCGGTGGTCCCGACCACGGGCATCGTGAGGGCGACCTCGGTGCCCTCGTCGGCTCCGCTGCGCAGCCGGACCGTGCCGCGGTGGCGGTGCACGCGGCCGATGATCGAGTTGCGGATGCCGAGGCGGTCGTCGGGGACCGTGGAGAGGTCGAAGCCGACCCCGCGGTCGCGCACGAAGACCTCGAGCCGGTCGTCGATCCGCTCCGCGTAGACGTCGACGCGCGAGGCGCCCGAGTGCTTCGCGGCGTTGACGACGGCCTCGCGGGTCGCGGCGAGCAGGGCACGCACGCCGTCGTCGACCGCGGCGTCGCCGACGGTCACCACCTCGACCGGGACCCGGTGGTCGGTCTCGACGTCGGTGGCGACGTCGCGCAGGCCCGTCGCGAACGTGGCGGTCGCGTCCTGGCGGCCGTACAGCCACTCGCGCAGCTCACGCTCCTGGCGGCGGGCGAGCGTCGCGACGGTCGCCGGGTCGCTGGCGTTCTTCTGCAGGAGTGCGAGCGTCTGCAGCACCGAGTCGTGCAGGTGCGCGGCCACGTCGGCGCGCTCCTGCGACCGGATCCGCTCGCGCCGCTCCGCGCCGAGGTCGGACGACAGCCGCACGATCCACGGGCCGAGGATCAGCCCGACGCCGACGAACGCGATGACCATCGCGGCGGCGAAGTCGAGCGCGGCCGACCAGCCGCGGTTGACCGTGAGCACGTAGAGGACGCCGAGCCCGATCAGCACGACTCCGACGACGAGTCGCAGCAGGAAGCCCGGCCCGCTGGTCTGCCGCAGCCACGAGTTCCAGGCGGCGTCGTCGAACAGCCGCCACACGACGGCGATGCCGGTCACGACCAGCAGCAGCGGCACCATCCAGCCCTCGAACCAGCCGCCGGTGAGCCCGAGCAGGCCGAGCACGCCCAGCCCGACGGCGACGATCGCCGCGCTCTGCAGGACCTCGCGGCGGGAGGGCCCCGGCGACGACGTGCGCAGTCCGCGGCGCTCGGCGGACTGCAGCCCCGGGGACTCCTCGGTGGCCTGCAGCGGCAGGAACCGCCACAGCAGCAGATAGGCCAGGACGCCGATCCCGTTCAGCAGCGTCGCGACGACGAAGCCGACGCGAACCCACAGGACCGGGACGCCGAGGTGCTCGGCCAGTCCGGCGCCGACCCCGCCGACGATCCGCCCGCCGACCGGGCGGTACGCACGGCGGAAGCCGTCGGGGGCAGCGGTGGTCATGCTCCCAAGCCTCACACGCGGGCGCGCGTGGACGCCATGGGGCACGACCCCGGTCCCTCGCCGAGGGACACCGGGGTGCAGTCAGGGTCGATCCCGATGGTCTTCTCCCGGCGCGCTGGGCAGGCTGGAGCCATGAGCACTCCCGACACCGGCTCCAGGCTCGATGCCCTGCGGCGCACGACCGGCGACCAGAAGATGGTCGGCGGCGTCGCGGGCGGCATCGCCAAGGCGCTGAACATCGACCCCGTCATCGTCCGCATCGCGTTCGTCGTGCTCGTCTTCGTCGGCTTCGCCGGGCCGCTGCTGTACGTCGCGTTCTGGCTGCTCGTGCCGGTCGAGGGGGACGACCGCAGTCCGCTCGGTGCCGCCTTCGACCTCAAGTCCGAGTCGCAGCTGCGCACGATCGGCCTCGTGGTCGCTGCAGCCCTCGCGCTCGCCGCCGTCCTCGGTGACTCGGCGTGGGGGCCGGGACCGTGGATCTGGGGCCCGGTCTGGGCGCTGTTCTGGCTCGGCCTGCTGATCGGCGGCCCGTACTGGTTCTTCTTCGTGCGTCCCCGCCAGAAGGCCCAGGCGGTCCGACCGATGTACGCCCCGCCGCCGCCCTACGACCCGAAGGAGACCACCATGAACGCCACCGTCGAGAGCACCGAGGGCACCGTCGTCCTCGATGCGCCGACCGCAGGAGGTGTCGTCCCGCCGCCGGCCGATCCCGTCGCGCCCGTGCCCGGCCCGGTGCCCCCGCGTCCACCGCGCGAGCGCTGGTCGCCCGCCCTGCTCCTGCTCACCCTGTCCGCGATCCTCGCGGCGATGGGAGGCCTGGCACTGTGGTCGCTCGTGCAGGACCCCGTGCCGCTCGCTCTCTATCCCGCCGTCTCGCTCGGCATCGTCGCCGGCGGCCTGCTGATCGGCACGAAGGTCGGTCATCCCGGCGCGCTGATCCCCGTCGGCCTGCTGCTCCTGCCGGTGCTGGCCGTGACGAGCGTCATCCCCAACCTCGACGGCGGCAACCTCGACCTGCATCCGACCACCGCGGCCCAGATCGCCGCACCCATCGAGCAGGGCTTCGGCCGCATCCACGTCGACCTGACCTCGATCTCGGACCCCTCGACGCTCGGCGGTCGCACGCTCGAGATCGAGCACGGCCTCGGCCAGACCGTCGTGATCGTCCCGGACGACATGGACGTCGAGGTCGACGCCCAGCTCTCCGGAGGCGGTCGGATCGACGTGTTCGGCGAGGTCAGCGACGGCGACTCGCCGCGGATCCAGAAGGCCCCCGACGCCCCCGGGGCCTACCGGATCCTGATCACCGGAACGGCGGGCGAGATTCAGGTGGTGCGCTCGTGAAGACCCATCCGCTGCGCTGGGACGCCCTCGTCTTCGGCGTCCTGTTCGCCCTCGTCGTCGCCTGCTGGGCCCTGCTGTCCACCGACGCCGTCACCGCCGACGACCTGCGCGTCGCCGGCCCGATCGCCCTCATCCTCGCCGGACTCGCCGGCATCGCATTCACCCTCAGGAGGTCCTCATGACCAGCCCGACCCCCGGCCCGATCCCCGGCCCGAAGCGGCTGACCCGCAGCACGACGGACTCGTGGCTCGGAGGCGTGTGCGGCGGTCTCGCCACGTACACCGGCGTCGACGCGAACCTCATCCGGATCGCGACACTCGTGCTCGCGGTGCTGGGCTTCGGACTCGTGATCGTGGTCTACATCGTCGCGTGGATCATCGTGCCCCAGGACGTCACGGTGCCGCCGGCGCCGCCGGTGTACCCGAGCGATGGGCCGACCGCGCCGCCACCGCCGTCTGCGTGAAGTCGCTGAAGACCCCGTCGACCCCGGCGGCGTAGAAGGCCAGCAACTCGGCCCGAGCGTCGCCGGGGTCGGCCTTGTCCGCTCCGCTGCGCAGGTTGACGGGCAGGAAGGCGTTCTCGTCCCGCATCGTCCACACGTGCACGAGCAGCCCGGCCGCGTGGGCGTGCTCGACCAGGCCCGTCCCGCCGGCGAGGGCCCCCGCCGCGTCGCGGGCGATCACGAGGCCCTTGTGCGGGCCGATCCCGTTCGCGTAGCCGGCGATCCACGCGAGCTGCTCGGGGGCCGTGAGGGCACGGTAGTCGCGCGGGTCGTAGGTCGAGACGAGGTCGTACGGACCGCCCTGGTGCTCCAGGAGCTGGATCAGCGGCAGCGGGGTCCGGTCGCGCAGGGCGCGCAGGTTGGCGGTCTCCATCGACTGGATCACGACCTTCGCGCCCGCCTCGTTCAGGCCGCGCCGCTCGAGCGTCGCGATGAGGAGGTCGTTGAGGTCCAGGCCGATGCCGCGGAAGTACGTCGGGTGCTTCGTCTCGACGTAGACCCCGATCGGCTCCACCCCCGGGCCGCGGCGCAGGTTCTCGGCCTCGGCGATGTCGAGTACCTCGTCGAACGTGAGGATCTGCTCGGTCCCGGCCAGCGGGAGGTTCTGCGGCCTCAGGTCGGGCAGCCGCTCGCGCGTGCGCAGGGTCTTGATCTCGTCGAGCGTGAAGTCCTCGGCGAACCAGCCCGTGACCGCGAGGCCGTCGACGAACTTCGTCGTGCGGCGGTCGGCGAACACGCGGCGCTCGGCGACGTCGGTGGTACCACCGATCTCGTTCTCGTGCCGGACGACGAGCGCGCCGTCCTTCGTCGCCACGAGGTCGGGCTCGATGTAGTCGGCGCCCTGCTCGATGCCCAGCAGGTACGAGGGCCGGGTGTGCTCCAGCCGATGGCCCGGGACCCCGCGGTGCGCGATGACGACGGGCTCGGGCACGAGCGATGCGGTCACGGCGTCAGCGTAGTGAATCGGTCACCCGCACGGCACCGTCGCGGCGCGGGTCCGCCGCCGCGACGAGGGCGCGTTCGGCGGTGCACATGGCGCCCGCGACACCGCCGAAGTACATCGTCAGGTCGTCGGGGTCCTCGACCTTGATCTCCTCGTCGGCGGTGGCGGCGCGGTGCACGTGGACGCGCGGGTGGTCGATCGCCTCCTGCAGGCTCAACCCGTCCTCGACGAGGCCCGTCAGCGCCTGCACGATCGCCGTCGTGATCCGGTCGGCGCCGGGCGAGCCGATCGCGAGCACGCCGCCGTCGCGGTGGCGGCCGACCGTCGGTGCCATGTTCGACAGCAGCCGCGTCCCGGGCGGCAGTCCGTGCAGACCGCGGGGGTTCAGCTCCTGCTCGCCGAGGCAGTTGTTGAGCCAGATGCCGGTACCCCTCGCGATCATCCCCGAGCTGTAGCCCGACGAGATCGTGACGGCGCACGCGGTGCCGTCGGCATCGGTCGTCGACACGTGCGCGGTCGAGCCGGACTCCAGCAGCGCGAGCCCGTCGCGGTCGACGAGGTCGAGGAACGCCGCCGCATCGCGCTCGAGGTCGTCCGTGTGGTCGAACACCCGGAGACGTTCGCCCAGGACGCGTCGCTGGACGCGCACGAGGTGGTCGCGGTCGTCGAGGCCGTGGCCCGCCATGAGGCGCAGCATCGCCGCGACGGTCACCCCGCCGACGGCGGGCGGAGGATTCGTGCCGAGCGTCCAGTCGCCCATCCGCGCCGTCAACGACGGCCGGGTGACCGGGGCATAGGCGGCGAGGTCCTCGACCCCGAGGACGCCGCCGCGCTCCTGCACGTCCGCGGCGATCACGCGCCCCAGCTCTCCGGTGTAGAGCTCCTGCGGGCCGTGGTCGGCGATGCGGCCGAGCGAGTCGGCCAGTCCGGGGACGACGAGGTCGTGCTCGGCGATCGTGCCGTCCGGACCGTGCACCGCGATCCGGCTCGCGGGGTCCCAGCCGAAGATCGACTCGTGCACGTAGTCGAGGTAGAAGCGCGACGCGGCGCTGAGCCGGAACCCGCGCCGTGCGACGTCGATCGCCGGCGCGACCAGCTCGGCCCACGGCAACCGGCCCCAACGGCGATGCACCTCGCCGAACGCGGCGATCGCCCCGTGCACCGCGACCGAGCCCGCGCCGATCGTCACGTCGACGCCTCCGCCGTACGAGGTGTGCACGTCCCACGTGCCCCCGCCGAGGTTCCGGCCGGATCGGCCGGGCATGTCCATCCAGCCGTCGACCGTGACCGGTCCGCTGCCGTCGGGCGGCTGGATCGTCAGGAAGCCGCCCGCACTGGGCGACACGATGCCGACCTCGTTGACCATCGTCACGAACGCGGCCGCCAGCGCGGCGTCGATCGCGTTGCCGCCGGCGGCGACGACGGCCTGACCGGCATCGGCGGCCGCCGAGTTCGGAGCGGCGATCGCGACCTTCACGGGCTCAGGCTACGAGGAATCGGTCACCCCCGCCCGGAGGTGACCGGGATCGCGCTGCGCACCGGGAATGCCGAGTGGTCCGGCCGGCTTGCACCTTGTCGTGACCGCGACCCGACTCGAGACCCCGACCCGCGCCCGCCACATCACGTTGGCCCTGCTGGCGCTCGGCCTGGGCGGCTTCGCGATCGGCACGACGGAGTTCGTGACGATGGGCCTGCTGCCCGACGTCGCCGCCAGCATCGGCAAGGACATCCCGACGACCGGCCACATCATCACGGCGTACGCGTTCGGTGTCGTGGTGGGCGCTCCGCTCATCGTGTCGCTGGGGGCTCGCCTACCGAAGCGCGGGCTCCTGCTGGGCCTGCTCGCGGCGGTCGCCGTCGGCAATGCGCTGACCTCGCTCGCGAGCGGCTACCTGCCGGTGCTGCTGTCGCGATTCGTCGCGGGTCTGCCGCACGGCGCCTACTTCGGCGTCGCGTCCCTCGTGGCCGCCTCCCTCGTGCCGGTCGGGCAGAAGGGCCGCGCCGTCAGCATGGTCATGATGGGACTCTCGGCCGCCACCGTCGCGGGGGTGCCGGTGAGCACGTGGCTGGGCCAGCTGTCGTCCTGGCGCGCCGCGTACGCCCTGGTCGTGCTCATCGCGATCGCCGCGGCCGCCATGGTCGTGCTGTTCGTGCCCCGGATCGACGGTGACCCGGGCGCGAGCGTGCGCGGCGAGCTCGCGGCGCTGCGCGAGCCGGCCGTGATCGTCGCCTTCCTGACCGGGATGGTCGGCTTCGGCGGACTGTTCGCGATGTACAGCTACGTCGCGCCGATCGTGACGGAGGTCGTCGGGCTGCCGGAGGGCGCGATCCCGGTCTTCCTGCTCGCCTTCGGGACGGGGTCGGTCTTCGGCACGTGGCTGGCCGGCCGTCTAGCCGACTGGGACAACGTGCGCCAGGTGGTCGGCGGTCTCGCGGCCACGATCGTGGTGCTCGTGCTGTTCTTCGCGTTCGCCGAGCACGCCACCGTGGCCCTGCTGGGCGTCTTCGCGGTGGGATCGCTCGGCAGCGTCGTCGCGATCGGCCTGCAGATCCGGCTCATGGCGGCGGCCGGCGACGCGCAGATGCTCGGCGCCGCGCTCAACCACTCGAGCCTCAACATCGCGAACGGCCTCGGCGCCTGGCTCGGCGGCCTCGTGATCGCGGCCGGCGCCGGCTACGCCGCCCCTGCCCTCGTCGGCGCCGCCCTCGCCGGCGCCGGACTGACGATCTTCCTCGTCGGCCTCAGGAGCGCGCCCGTCCCGTCCCGCTGAGTGGCACGTCTCGACATGGAAATGCGCCGTTTTCGTGTCGAAACGCGAAACTCGGCGAGTGTGCCACGATCGGGACATGCGCGCTTACGGCGACCTCGAGCCCCTCGCCGATCCTGATGCGGTCGTCATCGGGGATCGGTTCCGGATCACGGTCCTGACCGAGGGGCTGCTGCGGCTGGAGTACGCCGAGGACGGCACGTTCGAGGACCGCCCCAGCGCGTTCGCCCTCCACCGCCGGCACAGCGTGCCCGAGTTCTCGGTGACCGTCGAGGACGGCTGGCTCGTGCTCGACACCGCGCGGGTCCGGCTGACGTACGACCGTGGTCCGTTCACGGCGAACGGCCTGTCCGCGCAGGTCAAGGGCAATGTCAGCTCCTACCACTCGGTCTGGCGGTTCGGGGCCGCGCTGGAGACGCTCGGCGGCACCGCCCGCACGCTCGACGAGGTCGACGGCTCGCTGCCGCTCGACCCGGGTGTCGTCTCCCGGCAGGGCTTCGCCGTGATCGACGACTCGACCTCGCCCGTCCTCGACGGGGACTGGTTCGCACCACGGACGCCCGAGTCCGGCCGGAGCGACCTCTACCTCTTCGCGTACGGCCTCGACCACGCCGAGGCCGTGCGTGCGCTGTACGCCGTCAGCGGTCGTCAGCCCGTGCTGCCGCGGTGGGCGCTCGGCAACTGGTGGAGCCGGTACCACGCGTACAGCGACACCGAGTACCGCGACCTCGTGGAGCGCTTCGAGGCCGAGGACCTGCCGTTCTCGGTCGCGGTCCTCGACATGGACTGGCACCGCGTCGCCGACGTCGACCCCCGGTACGGCAGCGGGTGGACGGGCTACAGCTGGAACCGCGAGCTCTTCCCCGACCCGCCGGCCTTCCTCGCGTGGCTGCACGAGCGCGGGCTGCGCGTGACGCTCAACGTCCACCCCGCCGACGGCGTGCGCGCCTACGAGGACGCGTACCCCGCGATGTGCAGGGCGCTCGGTCGCGACCCGTCCGCCGGCGAGCCGATCGCCTTCGACGTCACCGACCGGCGATTCATGGATGCCTACTTCGACGTGCTCCACCGTGGACTCGAGGCCGACGGCGTCGACTTCTGGTGGCTCGACTGGCAGCAGGGGCCCTACTCGCGGCTGGCCGGCATCGATCCGCTGTGGGTGCTGAACCACCTGCACTTCCTGGACAACCGGCACGACGGACGCCGACCGCTGACCTTCTCGCGCTACGCGGGTCCCGGCAGCCACCGGTATCCCGTCGGCTTCTCGGGCGACTCGGTCGTGTCGTGGGCCTCGCTGGACTTCCAGGCGGAGTTCACGGCCTCGGCGTCCAACATCGGCTACGGCTGGTGGAGCCACGACGTCGGCGGCCACTTCCGCGGGTACCGCGACGACGAGCTCATGACCCGGTGGGTGCAGCTCGGCGTGTTCTCACCGATCCTTCGGCTGCACTCGAGCGACAACCCGTTCCTGGGCAAGGAGCCGTGGCGCTACCCGGGCGACGTCCGCGCGGTGATCGGCGAGCAGCTGCGGTGGCGGAACCGACTCGTGCCGTACCTGCACGCCATGAACCATCGGTCGGCGCGCGTGGGCGAGCCGCTCGTCCGGCCGATGTACTGGACCCACCCGCAGGCGGACGAGGCCTACGCGGTCCCGAACCAGTTCTGGTTCGGGACCGAGTTCGTCGTCGCACCGGTCACCACCCCGGCCGACCCCGCCTCGACCCTTGGGGCGGTCGAGGCCTGGTTGCCGCCGGGACGCTGGGTCGACCTGGTGACCGAGGCGGTCTACGACGGCGATCGCACGGCCGTCCTGCACCGGCCGCTCGCCTCGATACCGGTCCTGGCGAAGGCGGGGGCGATCGTGCCCCTCGCACTGGACGGGGAACGGGCGGAGACGGCCGCCCCCGAGGAGCTCGACCTCGTCGTGGTCGTCGGTTTGGACGGTGCGTTCGACCTCGTCGAGGACGACGGCACGGGCGACGGGCTCGACGACTCCCACGTCGCGACGACGCCGCTGCGCTGGGACCAGGCGTCCGGGACGCTGCGGATCGGCCCCGCGACCGGCGGCACGGCACTGCTGCCCGCGCGCCGTCGTTGGCGCGTCAGGTTCCCCGCCGCAGGTCACGAGCCCGTCGCGACCGAGGGGCCCGTGGACGAGGTCCTCGAGGTCGAGATCGGCCCGGGCGCGACCGCGACCACGGCGGACGTGCGAGACCGGATGTTCGACCTGCTGGACCGCGCACAGCTGCCCTTCGCCGACAAGACGGCCGCGTGGGCCGTGGTCTCGGCGGACAAGTCGAGGGCGACCAGGCTCGCGAGCCTGGCCGCCCTCGGTCTCCACCGTCCCGTGGAGTCGATGCTCGTCGAGCTGCTGGGCTGCGACGAGGGACTGGACTGATCAGCCGATCAGTTGGGTGTTCCCGAACAGCGGCGTCTGGGCGTAGCACCAGATGGCGCGCTGGTCGCTCGGGTCGAGCTTGTTCAGCACGATCTGCGCGACGTTCTTGCTGTACGGCAGGCTCACGTGCTCGGACTTGTCGTTGCTGCAGACCTTCTGGATCGTGATGTTGTCGACGGTGGCGCCCGGCCCGGCCTTGATCTCGCCCTGCGTGTAGGGCGTCACGACCTCGTCCTGCGTCGTGTTGATCGTCGTGTAGACCTCGCCCGCGACGGTCTCGCCGTTGCCGTTGAGGTTCTGGTAGAACGGCGCCTGCGGATTCGGGCTCTGGTCGGCCTGCTGGACCGCGGCCGGCATCCCGATGAGGTCGAGCAGGCCCATCGCCACCCCGAAGAGCTGGATCGTCTTGCCGAACTCCGTGATGCCCGAGAGCGTCGTCGGGTGGTTCGACGGCGCGAGGGCGATCGTCTGGTTCACCTTCGGGGCGCCGCCGAGCAGGTTCGTGTAGTAGCGGATCAGCGCGCCGCCCTGCGAGTGGCCGATCAGGTCGACCTTCGTGGCGCCGGAGCTGGCGAGCACCTTGTCGACGAACGGACCGAGCTCCTTCGCGCTCGCGATCATGTCGCCCGTGCCGTTGAGGAACGGCAGCCCCGTGGTGTTGCCGTAGTTGAGGGCGTAGACGCAGTAGCCCTTGTCCTTGACGATCGGCGACAGGCCGTTCCAGTTGTCGTACGCGTTCTCCCACGTGCCGTGGACGAGCACGACCGGGTTCGGGTGCTTCCGGCTCGGCTTGCAGGACCAGTCGTTCGCGCCGCTCGGGTTCTTCTCGGCGTTGAGGATCGAGGTGCCGAGCGCGGCCGGGAACGAGTTGTCCTGGCCGAGCGCTCCGTACTTGATGCTGTGGGGGATCGGGTTGACCCAGGCGGCCTGGGCGGGTGCCTGGAGCACGAGGGTCGCGGTGGCGAGGGCGGCGGCGACGAGGGCCAACCGGCGGGTGTGGCGCATGGAGACTCCTGTGTGACCTGCGTCTCACTTCCCGTGAGGCGTAGGTCACAGAGTAACCACGAGTTACCCCGTCGTCGAGGCCTCCCCGCGCCCGAATCCGGGCCTACTTCGCGAGGGTGTGACGCCTGTGACGCGAGGGTCTACTGGTGAGTCACTTGGAGGGCGCCGGCAGCCGGGCGGAGCCAGACGTGCAGGCCCTCGCGCAGGCCGAGGGACGCGGCCTCGCTGCGGGTGAGCGAGACCTGCACGGGCTGGGGGAAGCGAGGATCGGTCGGCGTGACCTCGATCCGCACCTCGAAGCCCACGCGCGTCCAGCGCGTGATCGGTCCGTCGACCTCCGAGGGCACCGCGACCGTCGAGACCTCGATGTCGTGCGGCCGGATCTGCCGGCCGGCCAACTGGGTGACCGGGCCGAGGAAGCTCAGCACGAAGTCGTTCGCGGGCGTGTCGTAGAGGTCGTCGGGGCTGCCGATCTGCTCGATGCGACCCTCGTTGATCACGACGATCGAGTCGGCGACCTCGAGCGCCTCCTCCTGGTCGTGCGTCACGAACACCGTCGTCACGTGGACCTCGTCGTGCAGGCGGCGCAGCCAGTCGCGCAACTCCTTGCGGACCTTCGCGTCGAGGGCTCCGAAGGGCTCGTCGAGCAGCAGGACGCTCGGCTCGATCGCGAGGGCGCGGGCGAGGGCCATGCGCTGGCGCTGGCCGCCGGACAGCTGCGAGGGGAGCCGGTCGCGGAACTGCGACAGGTGCACGAGCTCGAGCAGCTCGTCGACCTTCGCGGCGATCTCGGCCTTCGGGCGCTTGCGGATCTCGAGCCCGAACGCGACGTTCTTCGCGACGGTCATGTGCTTGAACGCCGCGTAGTGCTGGAACACGAAGCCCACGTTGCGCTTCTGCGCCGGGATGTGTGTCGTGTCGCGGCCCTCGATCACGACGGTGCCGGAGTCGGCGGTGTCGAGGCCGGCGATGATCCGCAGCAGGGTCGACTTGCCGCCGCCGCTGGGACCGAGCAGCGCGGTCAGCTGGCCCGTGGGGATCTTGAGGTCGATGTCCTCCAGGGCGACGAAGTCGCCGAAGCGCTTCGTGACGCCGGTGATCTCGATACTCATCTCAGGACTCCTGGTCGGTGGAGTGGGAGGGACGGAGGATGGCCACCACGACGATCGCGGCGACCGCGATGAGGGCCAGCAGGAAGCTCGTGGCGTAGGCCGCGCCCTGCTCGAAGTCCTGGTACTTCTGCTCGACGACGAGGGTCGCGGTCTGCGTCTGGCCGATCAGGTTGCCCGAGATGATCTTGACCGCGCCGAACTCGCCGAGGGCGCGAGCCAGGCTCAGGACGACGCCGTAGACGAGTGCCCACTTGATCGAGGGGAGCGTGATGCGCCGGAAGGTCTGCCATGCGCCGGCGCCCAGGCTGCGGGCCGCGACCTCCTGGTCGGTGCCAATCTCCTGCAGCACCGGCACCACCTCGCGGATGACGAGCGGCAGGCTGATGAACGACGTGGCGAGGATCATGCCCGCCGGGGCGAACGCGATCTGCAGGCCGGCGTTCTCCAGGGTCGGGCCGAACAGGCCCTCCGTGCCGCCGTACGCGAGCAGCAGGGCGAGGCCGACGACGACGGGGGAGACCGCCAGCGGCAGGTCGACGAGGGCCGAGAGCAGGCGTCGTCCGGGGAACTCGTACCGCACGAGCAGCAGCGAGATGCCGACGCCGAACACGGTGTTGATGGCGACCGCCCACACGGCGACGTAGACCGTCATCTGCAGGGCGAACACGACATTGGGGTCGGCCAGCGCGTCCTGCAGGTTGACGAGTCCCCCGTCGAACGTGTGCCGCACGACGAGCGCGAGCGGCCACACGACGAGCAGGAACAGGTACGCGGTCACGATGGCCCGGCGCACGTACGTGCCGGTGGTCCGCGGCTCGAGGGTGCGCCTACTCACGGTTCGCGACCTTCCGGGACAGGATCTCCAGCAGGACGATCGCGGCCAGCGCGACCACGAGCATGATCACCGCGACGGAGGCTGCCGCCGCCTCGTTGCCGTTCTCGATGTAGGTCAGGATGCGCACGGAGGCGACCTCGGTCTTCATGGGCAGGTTGCCCGAGAGGAGCACGAGCGAGCCGTACTCGCTGATGCCGCGCGCGAACGACAGCGCCGCGCCCGCGGTGATGGCCGGCGCGAGGGCCGGCAGGATGATCCGGCGCACGGTGGTGGCGCGGCTCGCGCCGAGCGAGGCGGCGGCCTGCTCGACCTCGGGATCGAGCTCGAGCAGCACGGGCTCGACGGTGCGCACGATGAACGGCAGCGTCACGAACAGCAGGGCGAGGAAGACCGACCAGCGGGTGTTCGCCGCGTCGAGACCGAGCGGGCTGGCCGGACCGTAGAGGCTCAGCAGCACGAGCCCGGCGACGATCGTGGGCAGCGCGAAGGGGATGTCGATGATGACCTCCAGGGCGCGCTTGCCCCAGAAGTCGTCCCGCACGAGCACCCACGCGATGAGGGTGCCCATGACGATGTTGACGAGTGTCACCGCGAGCGACTCCAGCACCGTGAGCCGCAGCGCCGCGGCCGTCTGCGGGTTCGTCAGGACGGACCAGAAGGTCTCCCAGCCACCCTCGGCGGCGGTGATGACGACGAGGCTCAGCGGGATCAGCACGAGCACGCTGAACCAGACCATCGCGAGGCCCAGTCCGATCCCCGAGGCGCGGGTCAGAGTGCTGCTCCGGCCGGACCGTCGCCCCCGCGCCGGTCCGGCCGGAGTGGAGAGCAGATCGGCGGTCATGACTTCCCGGAGGCCGCCAGCAGCTTCGTGATGATGCCGTTGTCCTCGTCGAAGAACGTCGTGTTGATGGAGTCCCAGCCACCGAAGTCGTCGTCGATCGTGAAGAGCTTCTCCGGCTCGGGGAACGGGTTGGACGGGTCGTTGGCGCCCTCGACCTCGCCCACCTCGACGCCGTCGACCGTCCGGAGCGGGCGGAAGCCCTTCGCGACGTACTCCTGCTGGCCCTCGGGCGTCAGCACGAAGTCGAGGAAGTCCTGGGCCTTCGGATCGGCGTCCTTCAGCACGGCCGCCGGGTTCTCGATCAGGAGCGTGTCGTCGGGCACCACGTAGTCGATCTTCTCACCGTTCTGGCGGGCCAGGATCGCCTCGTTCTCGTAGGAGATCAGCACGTCGCCCGTGCCGCCCTGGAAGGCGGTGGTGGCGTCGCGACCCGAGCCGGGCAGCGCGTCGACGTTGGCGAACAGCTTCCCGAGGAACTTCGTGGCGTCGGCCTTGCTGCCGCCGGCCGCGATGACGTGCTGCCACGCGGCGAGGATGTTCCAGCGGGCGGCGCCGGACGAACCGGGGTTCGGCGTGACGATGCCGACGCCGGGCCTGATGAGGTCGTTCCAGCCCTTGATGTTCTTGGGGTTGCCCTCGCGTACGACCAGCACGACGACCGAGTCGGTCACGATGCCCTTGTTGGCGCCGTCGTCCCACGACTCGTCGACGAGCTTGGCGTCGACGAGGCGGGTCACGTCGGGAGTGATCGAGAAGTGCACGTAGTCGGCATCGAGTCCGCCGGCGACGGCGCGGCTCTGGTCGCCGGACGCGCCGTACGACTCCTTCCACGTGACTCCCTTGCCCTCGGGGGTCTTGGCGAACGCGGCCTGGGCGGCGTTGTTGCCGGCCTTCGGCACGGCGAATCCGACGAGGTTGAGGGTCGTCGTCGAGTCGGAGTCGGCGTCGCCCGACGGGGCGCAGCTCGCGATCAGGGCGGTCGAGAGGAGCAGACCCGCGGCGGCGAGGAAGCGGGGGCGGCGGAGCCGAGTCATCGGCGTCTCCTTGTCGTGGGGTGGATGAGGGAGAAGCCAACGTAAGCGCTGGGAGCGGGGCTTCTACACCATGTTCATATAGTGAACCGGCCAACTGGACAATGAGATGCGATCGTACCCCGCACGCCGCGGAACCCACGAATCGTGCCGGAACGCGAGGCAGGTAGATTCGAGACCGTGACGGACTCGACGATCATCTACACCCACACCGACGAAGCCCCCGCACTCGCGACGTACTCGCTGCTGCCGATCATCGAGGCGTTCGCCTCCGCAGCCGGTGTCGACGTCGAGACCCGGGACATCTCCCTCTCCGGCCGCATCATCGCCACGTTCAGCGACCTGCTCCCCGAGGACCAGCGCGCCGCCGACGACCTGGCCGAGCTCGGTGCGCTCGCCAAGACGCCCGTGGCCAACATCATCAAGCTGCCGAACATCTCGGCCTCGATCCCGCAGCTCAAGGCCGCGATCGCCGAGCTGCAGGCGCAGGGCTACGCCCTGCCGGAGTACCCGGACGAGCCCACGACCGACGAGCAGCGCGACGCCAAGGCCCGCTACGACAAGGTCAAGGGCAGCGCCGTCAACCCGGTCCTGCGCGAGGGCAACTCCGACCGCCGGGCGCCCGCGTCCGTCAAGAGCTACGCGCGCAAGCACCCGCACTCGATGGGCGCCTGGAGCTCCGACTCGGCGACCAAGGTCGCGACGATGGGCGCGCACGACTTCCGCAGCAACGAGAAGTCCGTCGTGCTCGACGCCGACGACACCCTGCAGATCGTCTTCGAGGCCACCGACGGGGCCACCACGGTGCTCAAGGAGTCGATCCCGGTCCTGGCCGGCGAGGTCGTCGACGGCAGCGTCCTGCAGGTCGCGCACCTGCAGGCCTTCCTGCGCAACGCCATCGCCGAGGCCAAGGCCTCCGGCGTGCTGTTCAGCGTGCACCTGAAGGCCACGATGATGAAGGTCTCCGACCCGATCATCTTCGGCCACGTCGTGAAGGCGTTCTTCGCGCCCGTCTTCGAGCAGTACGGCGACGACCTCCGGGCCGCCGGCCTGTCGGCCAACAACGGGCTCGGCGGCATCCTGGCCGGGCTCGACGCGCTGCCCAACGGGGCCGAGATCAAGGCCGCGTTCGACGCGGCGCTCGCGGACGGACCCGCGCTCGCGATGGTCGACTCCGACAAGGGCATCACCAACCTGCACGTGCCGAGCGACGTCATCGTCGACGCCTCCATGCCGGCCATGATCCGCACGTCGGGCCACATGTGGGGTCCCGACGGCCAGGAGGCCGACACCCTCGCGGTGCTGCCCGACAGCTCGTACGCCGGCGTCTACCAGACGGTCGTCGACGACTGCCGCCGCAACGGTGCGCTCGATCCCTCGACGATGGGCTCGGTCCCGAACGTGGGCCTCATGGCGCAGGCCGCCGAGGAGTACGGCAGCCACGACAAGACGTTCGAGGTCCCCGCCGACGGCACCGTCCGCGTCGTGAACGCCGCGGGCGACGTGCTGATCGAGCACGACGTCGAGGCGGGCGACATCTGGCGCGCCTGCCAGACCAAGGACGTGCCGATCCGCGACTGGGTGAAGCTGGCCGTCACGCGCGCCCGCGCCACCGGCTCGCCGGCCGTCTTCTGGCTCGACGAGTCGCGCGCCCACGACGCCAACCTGATCGCGAAGGTCAACGCCTACCTGCCCGACCCGGCCGTCGTCGGCGGTGACCTCGAGGGCCTCGACATCAAGATCCTGTCGCCCGAGCTCGCCACGGCGTACTCGCTCGAGCGCATCCGCAAGGGCGAGGACACGATCAGCGTCACCGGCAACGTGCTGCGCGACTACCTGACCGACCTGTTCCCGATCCTCGAGCTGGGCACGAGCGCCAAGATGCTCTCGGTCGTCCCGCTGATCAACGGTGGCGGTCTGTTCGAGACCGGCGCCGGCGGCTCGGCGCCCAAGCACGTGCAGCAGCTCGTCAAGGAGGACTACCTGCGGTGGGACTCCCTCGGCGAGTTCTTCGCGCTGGTCCCCAGCCTCGAGCACTACGCGACGACGACGGGCAACGCGAAGGCGCAGGTGCTGGCCGACGCGCTCGACCGCGCGACCGGCGCGTTCCTCGACGAGAACCGCTCGCCGGGTCGCCGCCTCGGCACGATCGACAACCGCGGATCGCACTTCTACCTCGCGCTCTACTGGGCCCGTGAGCTGGCGAACCAGACCGACGACGCCGACCTGGCCGCCGCGTTCGGTCCGCTCGCCGACAAGTTGACCGCCGACGAGGAGACGATCACGGGCGAGCTGCTCGCGGTCCAGGGCAACAGCGTCGACCTCGGCGGCTACTACAAGCCGGACCCCGCGAAGGCCGAGAAGATCATGCGCCCCTCGGCGACCTTCAACGAGGCCCTCGCCTCGCTCTGAGCCGCCCTGGGCGGTGACTTACGTACCGCTGGCGGGTTGGGGCGGTGACTTGCGTACCGCTGGTGGTCGGGGCGGTGACCTACGAACCTCTGGAGTCGATCCGAGGTACGTAAGTCACCGCTCCGGCGGCCGCCGCGCTCACGCGCCGCGGGTGCGGAAGGCCGCGCCCCGGGCGAGGTCGGTCAGCGGGCGGAAGAGCGTCTGCCAATGCGCCCCGAAGTCCGGCGGGGGACCGTCGTATCCGCGGGCGAGCAGATGCGCGTGGATGCTCAGCACCATCGTCTTCGGCGACGACGCCATCTCCTTGGTGATCTGCAGGTACGACGGCCCCAGCTCGCGGAAGATCGCATAGCGCTCGATGTCGGACAGGTACTGGGCGCGGTCCGTCTGGTGGTGTGATCCCTCGTACTCGACCACCGTCGTCCACTCGAGGTAGGTCAGGTCGCCGACCGCGACCACCTCGGTGCCGCGCAGGATCCCCTCGTTGATGCCTGGTTCGGCCAGGCCGGAGAACGTGAGGTGGGCACGCACGTGCGACTCGGGCAGCGACCTCGAGCCCGGCCTCAGATGGGCGGTGATCCACCGCGCCTCGGCGGCACCCCAGCGCCAGTGGTCGTGGTGGGCGAACGCGTGCAGCTCCTCGACCGTCATGTGCTCGTGGAACAGGAGCCACTCGCCCACGGCGATCGCCTCGATGACGGTGGCGTCGGCGCACCACGCGACGTAAGCCGCCGTCGCCGTGACGCGACCGTCCTCGGCGAGGGGCGGCCTCTTCGGGGTGCGATGCAGGAAGATCTCCTCGGTGGCGAGGTGCAGATCGCCCTGGACCACGAGATGCAGCGGCCGCCGGGGCCCGTGATCCAGCCCTAGTTGCTGGATTCGGGTGATGCCGGTGAGGTGCGCCCGACCGGGCATCGTGAGCTCGGCCGCGGTGATCCAGTCCGCGTGAGTCATCGTGTGGCCGCTCGCGCGCCAGACCCGGGGGAAGATCCGCGCGTACCCGGGCCCGGTCAGCATGCGTGAGGTCACGCCGGCGTCCTGCGCCTCGCGGCGGGTGAAGGGTCGACCCCGGAGTGGTTCGGGAACGGGGCGTGTGGGTCGCATCCCGCCAGCACATCGTCGGATGGGCGGGCGAGTCACCGGGTCACGAGTGCCGTGTGGATCGCCGACGACCCGGCCCCGCGCCTGTGGACGGAGCTCCCGGTGGCTGCGGGCGGCGCGTGGGGCGGTGAGTTACGTACCTCTGCGGCCCTCGTGAGGTACGTAAGTCACCGCCCACCGCGGCCCGGCCGGGTGGGGGCGGTGAGATAGGTACCTCAACGCGGCGGTTGAGGTTCGTAAGTCACCGCCCCACGCACCCGCCGGGCGGTTGAGGTTCGTAAGTCACCGCCCAACCACCCCGCCGGGCAGCGGAGGTTCGTAAGTCACCGCCCACGCACCCGCCGGGCGGTCAGTGGGTGTGGGTGGGGCGGGCGAAGAACTGGATCACGACCAGGCCGACGATGAAGGCGGCGGCCGGGACGAGGAGGGACTCGGCCATCGCCTGGGTGAAGGGGTCGGCGAACTGCGCGGGCAGGGCACCGCCGCCGCTGCCGCCCTGGGCGGCCAGGTCGGCTGCCTGCGGCAGGTGGGCGGAGAGTCGGCTCGAGATCGCGGCGGCGATCGCGGCCGAGCCCAGCACGGCACCGACCTGGCGCGTCGTGTTGTAGACGCCGGAGCCGGCGCCGGCCGAGGCCAGCGGCAGGTTGCGGGTCGCCGTGGAGGCCAGCGGTGCCCACAGGAAGGCGTTGCCCAGACCGAGCAGGGCGTTGAGCACGAGCAGCTGCCACAGCGGGGTGTCGGTCGCCATGATCAGGGACGTCCCGAGGATCGCGACGGCGGCACACGTGAAGCCGATCGAGGTGAGCAGTCGCGGGTGCACCCGGTCGCTGAGCCGGCCCACGACCGGCGCCAGCGCCGCCGTGGCGACGGCCATCGGCACGAACAGCAGGCCCGACTGGGTCGCGTCGTAGCCGCGCACCGTCTGGGTCCACAGCATGAACGGGAACGCCATCGCGGTGATCGCGAACGAGACCGTCGAGATGCCGAGGTTGGACACCGAGAAGTTGCGGTCACGGAACAGGCTCAGCGGCACGAGCGGCTCGCGACGGTTCTTGGCCTGCCACGTCACGAACACGGCCAGGACGACGAGTCCCGCGGCGATCAGCAGCGGCACCGAGATCCAGCCCGAGATCGTGCCCCAGTCGTACTTCTCGCCCTCCTGGATGCCGAAGACGATGAGGAACATCGCGACGGCGCTCAGCGCGACGCCGAGCCAGTCGAACGAGTGGCTGTGCGTCTCCAGGTGCGGAACGAGTCGCGCGGCGAACACGAGGCCGATGATGCCGATCGGCACGTTGATGATGAAGATCCACTCCCAGCCGGCGTGGTCGACCAGGACGCCGCCGAGCACGGGGCCGACGAGCGTCGCGACACCGGCCGTGGCTCCCCACAGGGCCATCGCCTTGCCGCGACTGTTGGCCGGGAAGGTGCGCGTGATGACCGCCATCGTCTGAGGTGTCATGAGGGATGCGCCCAGGCCCTGCACGACGCGCGCCGCGATGAGCCACTCGACGCTGTCGGTCAGACCGCACCACAGCGACGACAGCGTGAACACGGTCAGGCCGACCATGTAGACGTTCTTCGGTCCGAACCGGTCGCCGAGCCGGCCCGTGATGAGCAGCGGCACCGCGTAGGCGAGCAGGTAGGCGCTCGTGACCCAGATGACCGAGTTGTAGTCGGTGGCCAGGTCCTCGCGGATCGCGGGCGTCGCCACCGACACGATCGTCGAGTCGACGAGGATCATGAAGAAGCCGATGACCATGGCCCACAGCGCGGGCCAGGGGTTGGCCGGCAGGGCGGTCGGCCGGGTCGTTGTCACGTCCATGGATCCCATGGGAAGTCCTTTCGTTCGATCCGCGCGACCAGGTCGCGGGTGAGGTCGAGTTCGGCGCGCAGCATCGCGAGCCGGTGGTGGGCGCCGATCCGGTAGACCTCGGCCTTGACCGCCTTGGCGGCCAGCAGGGTCTCCACTCTCGTCACCTCGTCCGACAGTTCCGAGCACCGCGTCCGCAGGGCGGCGACGGCATCGTCGGCAGTGAGGTTGTGCGCCTCGGTGAGTGCATAGGGGTAGACGGGGTGCTCCTGCACGGGGTGCGAGAGCCGCTCACGTACCCAGCGGTCGACGGCGGCATGGCCGTCCTCGGTGACCTGGTAGGTCGTGCGCTCGGGTCGGTTGCCCTCGCGGTCGGTGCCGACCTGGGCGACCAGTCCGTCACGGTCGAGCCGGTCGACCGTGTGGTAGAGCGAGCCGGCCTTGACCTTGATCACCTCGTCGAGGTGCCGCTCGCGCATCAGCTGGTGCATCTCGTACGGATGCATCGGCCGCTCACGCAGCAGCGCCAGTACGGCGACGGCCAAGGGGGTCAGCACGCTCGATCCTTCACAAGTCCATTCCGAATATTCCAAGTGGACTATACGCCCGATTCCGGCTGCTGGTCCACCCGGGTGGTTTGAGTGAAGAATGTGACATGGGTCATGTCATGTGGTCTAAACTCCCCGGCGTGGCAAAGACCAAGGTCGAGCGCGTGGACGCCGAGGGCCAGATCATCCCGATGACCGACGAGGAGCTCGACGCGCTCGACGCGAAGCGGCGCAAGCTGCTGCTCGTGTGGGCCGGGGTCGGTCTCGCGGGCGGCATCGCCATCGTGCTGGCGCTGAGCCTCTTCCTGCGGGTCGGCGTCGGGGCGGCGAGCCCGCTGGAGGACGTCACGACCTTCTCGAAGGGCTCACCCGTGCAGGTCAACGCCGCCACCGCGGAGTACCGCCTCGACCAGGCGAGCGGCTTCGAATGGGGGCTGACCAGCTGGGGCCGCGACTTCGGCAAGGGCGACATCGACGGCACGCTGCAGGAGGGCCTCGACCGCATCGGCGACGAGGTCACGCTGCCCACCGATGCGCGCATCACGACGGTGTACACGAACCTCGGCGACGAGTCGTCGGTCGAGCAGAACGGCCGGTTCGTGATGGTCCGGTTCGAGCTGCCGGCGGCCGCGAGCGACTTCCTCATCGACGAGCCGACGATCTTCACCGACCAGTCCGTCGAGAAGCTGCGCGACACGTACTGGTCGGGCGCCGTCGCGATCTTCTACTCGCCGGCCGGCGCCGTGGACGACCGGACCTACCAGGTCCGCAAGTTCCTGCCCGAGTTCGCCTCGTGCCCGAAGAACACCGATCCGTGCGAGGCGTCCCCGGCGTTCCGCACGTTCGACGACTGGGCGCCGCGCGCACCGCTGTCGAAGGACTGAGTCCTCACGCCTCGGGGACGAGGCCGAGATCCTCGGGCACCGGGACCTGCCCGAACCGCGAGAGCGGCAGCACGCGGAAGTTGAGCGTCGCCTTGATCTCGTCCGCCGAGACCCAGCCGAAGGCCCGCGAGTCCGTCGACCCGCCCCAGTTGTCGCCGATCACCCAGTAGTGGCCGTCCGGGACCGTGACGCGCTGCGGCTTCTGCGATGCCGCGCCGTTGTCGTCGCAGCACTGCGTCAGCGAACTAGCCACCTGGGCGGGCCACGTCGGGTTCTTGACCCGGTACGTGCCGTCCTCGCCGGCGGGGATCACGTGGACGACCGGCTGGTCGCCCGCGAGGTCGACCCACAGCGTGTCGCCGGGCATGCCGATGACCCGTTTGACGATGTGCGTGCCGTTGCCCGGCTCGGCCGCCTCGACGAGGTCGAACCGCTCGACGTCGTTCTTCGCGAAGACGTTGGTGCTCAGTCGGTCGCCGGTCTTGAGGGTCGGGTCCATGCTGTGGCCGTCGACCGTCACGGCGAAGGTGAACACGGCGATCGCGCCGACGGCGGCGACGAAGAAGAGGGTCAGGGCGCCGATGCCCGCGACGTGGTACGCGGAGCTTCCGCGCTCGGATTTCAGGGGACGCTTCATGGCGCGGATCACAGTACTGGAGCAGGCCCGTGATTCCGCATACCGAGGGTCTTCCGAATGTTTCGCAAATGTGACCTAAACCGGTGTTACACCCTGGACACTTGTGTAACACTCGTCACAGCCGTTCGGTCGTGACACGTGACACGTCGCATGTCACATCCGATAGGCACTGTCAGCCCGTTGAGGGACGGGCACGAACTCTGAGGGAGTTACACATGAAGGAAAAGGGAATGGGTCGCACCCGTCTCGGTCGTTTCGCGGCCGTCACGGTTCCGGCCACGGTCGCTTCGGTCGGCCTCGGTGCGGCGATGCTGAACGGCATGGTCGGCGCGGCTCTCGCCTCGTCCACGTCGTTCCAGGTCACCGGCTCGCAGGCGACCGGCGACGGCATGGAGCTGACCGCCAACTACGTCTCGGCGGCCACCTCCGAGACCGACGACACGGCTGACGAGAAGTCCGACGCGCTCGTCTCGCTGAAGAACGGCACCGTCACGGACATGTGCCTCGCCGCCGACACGACCGTCCCGCTCGTCGGTGTCCTCGGCATCAAGATCGAGTCCTCGGGCGACGTCAGCCTCGGCTCGGACTGGACCGACCTCGCTGCGAACACCCTCGGCGGCGACACCGCCGACCTCGGTGAGACCCGCATCGGCTTCGCCCAGAGCGATCTGACGCATCAGGACGCCGCGTCGTCCTCCGGCTACACCGAGGGCGGCTTCGGCATGGAGACCGTCGGTGACGGCTCGGTCGACATCGGCAACCTGGACGCCGACCTGTACGCGCTGACGCTCGACGGCCTCTCGCTGCAGAACCTCGCGATCGGTGCCACCCCCGGCACGGTCGAGGGCTCCTGCTGATCTGATCGGCATCGGTTTGGTGGTCCCGGTCACACTGTGGGCCGGGACCACCACACCACCCCCATCTCGACTGCTGCAATGAAAGGTCAGAACGTGAGCGACTCCACGACTTCGTTCGACGCCGGAACCGAGATCTTCGGCGACGGTGCGGGCTCGCGCGTCAAGCCGACCGAGCTCGACCTGCGCACGACCGAGCCGGACGAGCCCACCGAAGCGCCCGAGGGCGGTGGCGTGCTGCACGCCATCAACAAGTGGCGCTCCAGCCGTCCGTTCTGGGGCAGTCTGATCCTCGCCTTCGCCGGCTACCAGGTGATGTCGCCGATGCTCGGCGCGAGCCTGCAGATGGTCGTCGGAGCCGGCATCCGTGCCGCGAACCCGCTGATCATCGGCGGACTCATGGTGCTGTGCGCCGTACTGGCCGTCTTCATCCCGTCGAACCGCTACTTCCTCGGCATCATGGGCATGGTGCTGAGCATCGCCTCGCTGCCGTTCGCGAACCTCGGCGGCTGGCTGATCGGCCTGGTCCTGGGCATCATCGGCTCGGGCCTGATCTTCGCCTGGACGCCCTACAGCGAGGCCCAGCTGGCCGAGTTCGCGGGCCGCAAGCGCCGCAAGGCCGCGAAGAAGGCCGAGCGGGACGCCCGGCGCGACATCGCCGCCGACCAGCGCAACGCCCAGAAGGCCTGACCGACCCGCACCACCGCTGCACTTCTCATTCTCGGGAAAGTCCTTGAGGGAGGACACACGTGAAGTTCCACCTGCCCGGCCGCAACGCCGGTTCGTCTCCTGACGCCCCCGGCCGTCGCGCCGCGAGGCGCGGCCTGTCCGACCGCGTCGCCGGCCTGCGTGCCGATCTGACCGGCAAGCGCGACGAGCTCCGCGGCGACCTGCTGGACCGCAATGGCGCGATGCTCGACTCGGCTGCCGACGGCACGCGCCGCGGCACCCGCAAGCGCGGCGCCGTCATGGCCGGTGTCGGTCTCGGCGCCACCGCCGTCATGCTCGGCATGGTCAGCGCGAACATCCTGGCGGTCAACTTCACGACCTCCAACAACGAGTTCAAGCTCTACTCGAACTACCTCGACGCCGAGCAGGCGGCCGCCTTCCTCTCGCCCAGCACGAAGGCCAGCGGCACGCAGCAGGGCCTGTCCGACCTCGGCATCAAGACGGCCAAGCTCTCGGGCCTGTGCATCATCCAGCAGGAGTCGATCGGCGCCCTCGGCACGTGGTCCTTCGTGCTGACCGCCGGCGACTCCGTGCCCGACACGTACACGCAGGCGGAGGTGCCCGCGGGCGTCAGCGTCGATGCGAACACGGGCAAGCTGACCGGCGCCTCCTCCACCGGCGCGGTCTCGGCCAACAACCTCTACATCAACACCGACACCATCACGGGCTACGGCAACAAGATCTCCGGCCTCAACCTCGGCCAGTCGGCCAACACGGTGGGCACGTCGGCCGGCATCACGTGGCCTGCGCTCGCCCAGGGCCAGACCCAGCCGGTCGCGGGCAACTTCGGTCTCTACGCCCAGCAGCTCAACGTGGCAGGCCTGGGCGGCGAGTCCTTCGGCCTCAACCTGCAGGGCGCCATCACCCTGCCGAAGTTGAGCATCAAGCTCCAGCCAGGTGCCAAGACCCAGACCGACTGTTCCTGAGGCGGCGCCGACTTCATGGTGAATCCACTCACTGTGGTCGCGCAGCGGAACCAGCAGATGCTGGCCGATGCCGACCGCGATCTCGGGACCCGCTGGTGGGGCACGCCGCTCATGGCGGCTGGCCTGGTGTCCCTGTTCTGGCTGTACCACCTGGTCAGCTCCGGGGTGCTGGCCGTGAACTTCACGACGTCGGACAAGCAGTTCGACGTGTACTCGAACTACGTCGAGGGCATCGCGTCGGCCGGCATGCTGTCGGCGAACACGGGCTTCAGCTCGGCCAGCTCGACCGGCGTCGCCGAGATCGGCATCAAGGAGGCCCGGCTCGCGGGCATGTGCGCGATCTCGCACCAGACGCTCCCGGTCATCGGTGACGTCTCGCTCATGATCGTCTCCGGCGTGCCCGTCCGGAGCAGCTTCGACAGCTCGACGCTGAACATGAACGACGGCAACGGCAGCACCATCACGGTCGACGGGAACGGCGCCCTGTCCGGCGCGAGCCTGACGCAGGCCGTCAAGATCACCGACCTGTTCGTCAACGCGACGAGCCTCAAGGGCTACGGCAACAAGCTCAGCGGCCTCAACCTCGGCCGCGCCGCCGAGGGCGTCGTCGGCGACGCGAACGTGAACTCGGGCCAGTGGGCCGCCGGTCAGACGGCGCCCAAGCAGGGCGGCTTCGGCCTCACCGCCGATCACCTGAACGTGGCCGGGTACGACAGCGATTCGTACGGTCTCAACCTGCACGGAAGCGTCTCGCTGCCGGGCATCAAGGTCCGCACGCTTCCGGGCACCAAGACACAGAGTGACTGCCAAGGGGTGGCGAACTCATGACGCATAGGGTCGAGACCATGACCGATCCCATCGAGGGCTACGACGACCTCTTCGTGCCCGAGGAGGCGGCCCAGGACCTGCCCCGGCGCTCGGCGCCGCGGCGCGTGCTCGCCGCCCTCGGATCGGCCCGCCGCTGGTTCCGCGCCTTCCGCCGGACGCGCCCCTTCTGGGGAGGCCTGTGGACGCTCCTGGGCGGCCTCTGGATCGTCAACTCCATGAACTTCGGCTTCGAGGTCGCGGTGACGGGCGGCTGGAACTACGCCGCCGGCTACATCCTCGGCGGTGGCCTGGCGCTGTTCGGCCTCGTCGCGTGGTTCGCGCCCCACTACCGCACCCTCGTGGGCGTGCTCGCCTTCCTGTTCGCGCTCGCGGCGTTCGTCTCGGCGAACCTCGGCGGGTACCTCGTCGGCACGGTCCTCGGCGTCGTCGGTGGCTCGATGATCTGGGCCTGGGGCGAGAAGAAGCCCAAGGGATCCCGCCGCTCCCGGCGCGCGCACCGCGAGGCGGCCACGCTGGAGGAGGTGGGCGGCGATGGGGCCGACCACGACTCCTGACGTGCGCGAACCGGTCGAGGACTCCGGGCGACTCCAGGTCGTCGGGGACGTGCGACGGTGGTTCCGGGCGTTCCGCGAGACCCGTCCGTTCTGGGGCGGCCTGTGGACGATGCTCGCCGGCGTGTGGATCATCCGCGTGATGGGCTCCGCGATCGGTCTGGCCGTCACCGGAGGATTCAACTCCTCGGCCGGGTACATTCTGGGCGGTGCACTCGTCGGATTCGGGCTCGTGGCGTGGTTCGCCCCCTTCTACAAGTCACTCGTCGGCATCCTGGCGTTCCTCACGTCACTGGCTGCCTTCGTCGCCGCGAACCTCGGCGGCTATCTCGTCGGCACGCTCCTGGGCCTCCTGGGTGGCTCGATGATCTGGGCCTGGGGCGAGAAGAAGCCCAAGGGCTCCCGGCGCACCGGAGAGGTCGACTCCCACGAGGATCCGCACGCCATGGAGGTGAACGATGCGTCTGCCGCAGGCACCGACGATCAAGGCCGCAACTGAGGCAACACTGTTCCAGCGACTCTTCGGCCTGGCCGTGATGACGCTGTTCGTCTCGGCAGTGCTGCTGTGGCCGCAGATCCGTGACAACACGGGCGCGGCGATCGCGCAGACGCAGGACAACAACTACCAGCCGTTCCAGTGCGGTCAGCAGAACAGCACCAACGTCCAGGTGCGCCGACAGAACCTGCAGATGTACAACAACGCGTGGGACAACTTCACCAACGGCCGGGCCTACCCGTGCGTCTCCGGCGTGGCGTGGAAGCTCGAGGTCGGTGACACCAAGCGGAACATCAACACGGCCGGCACCTACTACCGCAGCAACAGCGTCGTCGCCCTGGTCTCGAAGATCTACCCGCGCGACTTCGGCACGTTGTCCTTCGCCGGAGCGGGCAGCGCGAACGTGGCGCACCTGTCGCTGGCATCGCTGCAGGTCTGCAGTGGCACGGGGAGCGAGCCCGCGAACTACGTGAACGGCTACGGCTGCACGCGCAAGGCCGAGAACCTCAAGATGTACGCCGACTCCGCCACGTCCGCGGGCTTCAAGCCCAGTACGCCCTACGTCCTCAACATCGTGCCCAACGGAGCCGTCACGATCGGCGGCGCCGGCGTGCTCACCGACATGTGGATGACGTCCAACAGCGTCATGACCGTGCCGATGAACGCCATGCCGCTGGGCACCCTGGGCTGCGGGTCCGCGGGCGTCGCGGGCAACACCTACGGCTCCGGCGCCGGAGCGACGTGCGAGTTCGCGGTCAGCTCGCTGACCGGTGGTCTGGCCCAGAACCTCTCCTCGGGCGGCAACTTCGCGCTCACGGGAGCCAACATCACGTTCTACTACCTGATGTCGCACGCGCAGGGCTCCACGAACCCGTACAACGGCAACGAGCTGGACGCCAACTCGATTCGCCTGCCGAACACCCGCATCAAGGTCGGTGATGGTTCGTGACGGACACCACGGCGCGTCACGGCACTCGCTGGCGCCGGGCGGCGGCTCTCTACACGGTGGGCCTGGCGCTGACGGCAGGCATGGTGACGGCCACCATGAACAGCGTGCTCGGGTTCGACGGCACCCTGAAGATCATCAACGAGGGAACCGGCGACGGCCACGGCATGTCCTTCGCCACGAACCGCCTCCAGGCCGTGGACGCCGGCTTCGGCATGGCGCCCGTCCAGCTGAGCAACGGCACGTGGAAGAACGTCCTGCGGGCGGGCTTCGCGGGAGCGACGATGAACGGGATGTGCCTGTCGAAGACCGAGCCCATCGGCGTCCTGGGCAGCTACACGATCAGGGTCTACTCGCCGTCGGCCGCGGTCACCGCCAAGAACGGCGTGTTCGACCTGACCGACCTCGTGGGTGATGCGAGCGGAACCGGCATCGACCTGAAGGGATCGACCCAGATCGGCCTGTCGACCGCCGACATCACGACGATCTCGACCTCCGGCGGTGTCGGCACGCCCTACATGGCCAACCCGTTCGGCCAGTCGACCGGCAGCGATCCGCTGACCACCTGGAACTCCGCCATCTACGCGGGCAGCGCCCCGGCCAACTGGGTGGTCGACGGGACGCCGCGCACCTTCGGCTCCGGCTGGACCGGCATCGACGCCGCCCGCGCCGACCTGTCGAAGGTCGTCGGGCGGTTGTGGCAGGTGCAGTTGAGCGGTGACATCACGCTGCCCAACCTGAGCATCACGGTGACGCCGGGCAGCTCGAACCTGTGCGCCAAGTGGCCCACCGAGCCGAACTACACGAACGACAAACCCTGGCCGTGAGCAGGCTGACATCGGGGTGGCATCGGCTGATGAAGCCGATGTCGATGCCTGCGCTCACGCTCGTCCTGCTGGCCGCGGCGATCATCGTCGTCGCCGTGCGCACCACCACGGTGCAGCCCGACACGTGGTGGGCGCTGCGGGCGGGCAAGGACATGTGGGAGTCGCACCAGTTCATCCGGACCGACACCTACTCGTACACGGCCCACGGTGACCCGTGGCCCAACCACTCCTGGCTCTACCAGGTGCTGCTCTACGGGCTGTACACCGTCGGCGGGTTCGCGCTCGTGACGGTCGTCCACGCCGCGGCCGCCACGGCCGCGGTGTTCGTGGCGAGGCCTCCCGGCAGGGTCACGTGGGCCGACGTCGTGGTCATCACGCCCGTCATCGCCCTGGTCTCGGTCGGCTGGTCCATCCGGCCGATGATGATCAGCCTCCTGCTGCTGGCCGTCATGATCCGCCTCATCCACGCCGAGCGATGGCGCACGATCGTGGTGGTCATGCTCGTGTGGGCGAACCTGCACGGCGAGGTCGTGCTGGGTGGGCTGCTGCTGGTGGCCGCCACGGTCGCCAGCCTCCTGTCCTGCGTGCTCTTCCGCGGTCGGCGCGACGCCGCGGCGAATCACGTGCGCTTCAGGCGCTTCCGGGCCTACGCACTGACGACGGCCGCATCGGCGCTGGCCACCCTGGTCAACCCGATGGGCTGGGGTCTGTGGCACTACATCGTCACCTCGCCCTCCCGGCCGGGTCAGGAGTGGATCGCCGAGTGGCAGCCGAGTTGGACCGCCCCGTGGCTGACCGGGTGGTTCTGGGCCTGGTGCTCGGTGCTCGTGCTGGTGCTCGTGTTCCGTCTGAAGCGGATCCGGCAGTGGCCGATCTTCCTCGACCTGTGCATGGTCCTGGTGATCGCCCCGCTGGCGTGGTCGTCGATCCGCAACATCAGCGTCTTCGGCATCGTCTCGCTCCCGTTGCTCATCCGCCTGCTGCGTCGTGAACGGCCCCATGGCCCGGTGAATCCGGGGTCACTGCTGCCGGGTGCCCGCGTGCTCGTGGCCGTCGCGGTCGTGGCGATGTGCATCAGCGTGGGCCGCACCCTGAAGGAGCCCAACGACCTCGGGTGGACGCCCATGTCGCCGGAGGCGGCCGCGGCGATCGAGCAGTGCCCCGGGAACGTCTACACGACGTACAACACCGGCGCCTACCTCATCTGGTTCACCCCGGACGTCAAGGTGTTCGTCGACAATCGCCAGGATCCCTACAGCCGCGAGATCATCGACTACAGCACCCTGGAGCCGGGCATGGACTTCGGTCCGATCTTCCAGAAGTACGGCATCACGTGCGCCGCGTTGACGATCGACGACGCGTCGAGCCTGGTCGCCCTCGGGGCGGTCGCGCAGTGGCAGGCGCAGTGGACGGACGGCACGTGGGTGGTCCTCACGCCTCCTGCCGAGGGCGCGGATGAGTGACGACGTCGGCCGATCCCGTCGAGGCCGCTGACGTGCGCACCGACCGCAGGAGCGGGGCCCGGATCTTCGAGTGGAACGAGCTGCTGGGACTGGGCCTCCTCGGGCTCGTCTGGGGACTGGCGCCGGCGCTGCTGACGTACAACGTCTTCTACAAGCCCGGCAGCGACCACTACTTCGTGCACGGGTGGGGCCGCATGCTGCGCGGACTCCCGCTCCAGGAGTTCTACACGACGAAGCTGAGCACCTTCCTGCAGTTCTCCGGCGACCTCGGCCCCTACGCCGGTCTCTACTCGTATCCCGATCACCTCCCCGGCGACATCGCCGTGCTCAAGCTTCTCGAGACGACGTACGGAGCCCTCGGCGGCGACTCGTTCGGGGCGGCGTGGTTCCTGCTGTTCTCGGGGTTCCACGTCGTCAGTGCCGTCGCGATGTCCTTCGGCCTGTACGTCCTGATCCTGCAGCTCTTCGGCCGTGGGCACGGAGAGAACGTGCTGCTGGTCGTGTGCCTGCTCAACCCGGTGGTGCCGATCTCGGCCTACATGCTGCGGTGGGACTGGTGGTCGGCGAACCTCGCCGTGTGGTTCCTCGTCGTCCTGCTGAAGAGCAGGAGCCATGTTGCGTGGTGGCTTCCCGTGGGCGTGCTCGGGGCCGTCGAGGCGATGAGCAAGCCGCAGTACGCGCTGGTCCTGCTCCCGATCCTGGCGTGGGAGCTGCTCAGGCCCGGACGCCGCCTGCGCCCGACCCTTGCCGGCCTGGCCCTGGGCCTGCTGAGCGCCGTCGTCACGGTCGCCGCGGTGATGCGCCTCTTCGGACTGGACCCGGCGGCGCTCGCCGGACTCTACGAGCGTGCCTTCGACGCGTGGCCTTACGTCACGAACTCCGCCGGGAACCTGTGGTCGATCCTCCAGCCCCAGGCGGTCATCGACGGTGCCTACCTGTCGGTGACCCCCGACAGCACCGTGGCGGCCGGACTGAGCCACCAGTCGTGGGGACTGATCGGGTTCGCCGTCCTCGCGGTGCTCTCGGTCGCGGTCCTCGTGCGGTGGAAGGGCGATCCCGCGGTGAAGGTGCTGTGGTTCTCCACCGCGCTGTACCTCGCCTACTGGTGGGCCACGACGAGGCAGAGCGGCAAGTTCATCGTGCCCGCGATGGTCGTCGCGGTGCTCCTGCTCGCAGCCGTCTGGAAGTCACCGCACAGGACCGGGTGGCTCGTCGTGGTCGGAGCCTTCTGGGCCGCCGCGATCGCGCAGGTGGCGATCGCCAACTGGTGGATCGCCGCGCTGCCGTGGGCGGCATGGGCGTTGACGCTGACCTTGGCGGGACTGCTGGTCCTCCCGCTGTTCGTGCAGCGCCGGTCAACCGGCCCGGATCACTGAAGAAGACGCTGCGCGACGAGCCACTGCTCGAACGAGGGCGTCATCAGCTCGGCGTACTCCGGCGTGATGTGGTCCTTGTCCGCGTGCACCACGAGGTCGTCGACCGAGCCGGGGCACACCAACGAGACGCACAGGAGCGGGACCAGGTCTCCGTAGACGGCACCCGAGCGCTCGGTCACGTCGCGGTCGAGCCCGTTCTGGGTGAACCACGCGTCGGCCGGCGTGGAGACGCAGTTCGAGGGTGACGAACCGCGGACGAGGCACTGGGCCGGCGTGCGTTCGAGCTCGAGCGACGGTGGGGGCGACAGGACGACCGGCTGCGCGCCGTGGCGCTGGGCGAGGGCGATCGTGTCGGTCAGCCCCCGTGCGTAGGGACCGGTGCGCGTGGTGTCCTCGGCCGTCAGCGGGGTCGCGCGTTCGCCCGTGCTCATCAGGACGAGGGACGGCTGCCAGCGCTCGAAGACCTGCTCGAAGGCGTCGTGGTACTCCCGGCACCCGTCGTCCGCGTCGTCCGCCTCCGGTGACATGGCCGCGGCACAGTCGACGCGTGCGACGGTGACGACCGTCCACCCGAGCGGCACGAGGGCCTTCTCGAGCATGGGCCGGTAGGCGAGCATCGTGGAGTCGCCCAGGGCGACCACGACCTTCGACGGATCGACACCCGTCGAGGGCGTCGCGACGCACGGCGGGTCCAGGGCGTCCTCGGTGTTGCATTTGCCCAGGTACGCCGAGATGTTCTCGATGCGATCGCTGTTGCTCAGCGGCGGCCACGACTCGAGGCGCAGGGAGGCGTTCAAGGCCTCGTGCAGGTCCGCCGTGGGCGCCACCTGGTGGGGATCGTCGAAGTCGCGGACCACGGGAGGTGCGGGCGTCGGTGCCGTGGCCGACGCCGTGGCGGCGGCGCTGGGGCCCGAGAGCCACGGGGCCCCTTGGGCGGTCCAGGCCGCCGGGCTCATGGGCGCCGTGGCGAACAGGATCGTGGCGGCGGTGACGCACACGAGGACGGCCTGGACGACGGGCCGGTGCCCGCCGGCCCGGAACCACGCGCGAGTCGCCGCGACGCCCCGGCGGGCCGGCTCCTCGATGAAGTAGAACATCAGCAGCGCCGCCGCCACCGTGACCACGATGTCGAACAGGTAGAGGTGGGGCTTGCTGTTCGACAGGTAGCTGGCGGCGAAGATCATCACCGGGAAGTGCACGAGGTAGATCGAGTACGACAGGTCGCCGGCCCAGGCCGAGAACCGGTTGCTGAGCAACCAGTTGTCGGGGCTGCCGTCGATGCCGGCGAAGATCACGAGACTGGCTCCCAGGACGCCGAGGGCGCCCCACGGCACGGGGAAGCCGTACTCCGTCGGCGTGATGAACATCGCCACGAAGAAGATCAGCGTTCCCGTCCAGGAGACCAGGGAGGGATGGCGGTTCAGGAGGTCCCGCAGGCCCGCGGCAGCGGCCTTGACGCCCGCCGTGACGAGCTTCCTGCCGCCGCGCAGTGAGCCACGCACCGGGTGCGACAGGCGGTCGCGCGTGGCGTAGACGGCCAGCAACGAGCCCACCGCGAACGTCCAGGTGCGCGACAGCGTGTCGTAGTAGGCCGGGACCGAATGGGCCGAGGTGAACCAGAAGCCGTAGCTGAACGACAGCACCATGAAGCCGCCGAACACGCAGAGCAGGGCCATGCGTGCGCGGAAGCGGCGTGCGGCCCACCCCATGACCAGGAGGATCAGCAGCGGCCACACGACGTAGAACTGCTCCTCCATCGACAACGACCAGAAGGGCAGCAGCGGGGTCGTCGTGTGGCCGTGGTGCATGTAGTCGGTGCCTTGCACGGCGTACCGGATGTTGGAGTAGAAGAGCAGCGACGAGATCCCGTCGCCGGTGATGCTGCGGGATCGCGTGGGCACGAACAGCAGCCAGGCCAGCGCGACCGTGATGAGGATCGTCGCGGCGGCCGCGGGCAGCAGGCGCTTGATGCGGAACTTGTAGAAGTCGTAGAAGAAGCCGCGCTTCGTGCGCGTCTGCGTCAGGTGGATGATGCGTCCCGTGATCAGGTAGCCCGAGACGGCGAAGAACATGTCGATGAAGATGACGGCGCCCGGCAGCAGGCCGGTCATGTGGAACGTGAAGCCCGGGATGATCGCCAGACCGCGCAGGCCCTGGATGTCGAGTCGCCGTTTCGTGGACTGGTGCGCGGCGAGGTCCTCGGGGCCGCCGGCACCGCCGACGCCGTCGACGTCGCTCCGGGTCTCCTGGTCGATGCTCATCGGACCAGGCCCGTGTCGAGGAGGTACTGCTGGAACGACGGCGCGAGGACGGCGGCGTACTCGGGCGTGAGGTGGGCGGCATCGGCCCGCACGGCCAGGTCGCCGACGACGCTGGGGCACACCGTGCCGTGGCAGAAGAACGACAGCAGGTCGGCGTAGGTCGACTTCGTCGCGGTCGCCACCGTGCGGTGGATGCCGTTCATCGTCAGCCAGTACTCCGAGGGCTCTCGCAGGCAGGAGCGCGGCGTCGAGCCGGCGACGAGGCACGCGCTCAGGTCGGCACCCGCGGGCGGCGAGGAGAGCAGCACGACCCGGGCGTCGTCGGCGGACATCAGCTCGATGACGTCGGTCAGCCCGCGCGCGTAGGCGTCCAGCGATGCCTGCCCCTGCAGCGTCGTGCCGTGGCCGTCGTTCACCGTGGTCGGGACGTTCTCGCCCTCCGACACCAGGACCAGCGACGGTCGCCAGCGGTCGAGCAGTCGCTCGTAGGCGGCGTGGTGCTCCTGGCACCCCTCGACGTCACGGGCCCCGTAGTCGGCCGTGACCAAGGAGGCCGGACAGCCTCCGCGGGCGAACAGGACGACGGTCCAGCCGCGCGGCACGAGGGACTCGCGCAGCATCGGCCAGTACGACAGCATCGCGGAGTCGCCGATCGCGACGGCGACCTTGTCGGGATCGACCCCGGAGGCGGGCGTGCCCACGCACGGCGGCTCCACGTCGTTCGCGGCGCTGCACGGCTCGGTGAAGTCGTCGGCGGCTCCGATGCGGTCCGCGTTCTCCAGGTCGGGCCACGTGGTGAGCCCGACCGCCGCGGCCAGGGCGTGGGCCACGTCGTCGGCGGGCCGGACGAGATGGGGGTCGTCGAACGTTCCCCCCTCGGGCGCGGGACTCGGGTCCGCGGTCGCCTCCGCACTTCCGGACGCGGAGCTGGAGGACCGGCCGAGGGAGTCGACGCTCACGGACGTGTCGGCCACGGCGCCCTTGGGGGCCACCACGAAGATCACCACGGCCGCCACGGAGCACGCCAGGATCTTCGCGAGCTCCGGACGGTGCCGGCCGTCGGCGAACCATGCCTTGGTCCGGGTGATGCCGCGTCGTCCGGGCTCCTCGACGAAGTGGAACATCAGCATGCTCAACGCGAGGGTCGCGACGACGTCGAACCCGTACAGGAACGCCCGGTTGGCGGCGAGGTAGCTGCTGGCGAAGATGATGACGGGGAAGTGGACGAGGTAGAGCGAGTACGAGATGTCGCCGAGCCACACGACGAGCCGGTTCGTGACGACCCACTGCGTGGCGGTCCTGAGGGTGTTGGCGTAGAGCATGATGACGGAGCCGCCCACGCCGACGATGGCGACCGGGACGGGGTACCGCGAGCCGGTGGGTACGACGAACAGGGCCGCGAGGAAGACGGCGAATCCGGCCCAGGCCAACCCGTAGGCATGCCGGGTGAAGAACTCGTGGACGGGATCGAGGAACCGCCGCTCGACCGGTCGGCCCTGCACGGCGGCGGTCTTCGCGCGCGCGTGTCGCATCGCGAAATCGGCCACGATCGCGCCTGCGGCGAAGTCCCACGCCCTGGTCAGGGTGGAGAAGTGCGCCGCCAGCGGGTCTGCGGTGGTCAGGTGCCAGCCGTACGGAAAGGACACCGCGAGGACGATCAGCGCCATCGCCGTCACGCCGGAGCCGGGGAGCCGCTTGCGCGCCGCGAGCCACAGGCCGGCCAGCATGATGACGGGCCACAGGAGGTAGAACTGCTCCTCGACCGACAGCGACCAGAAGTGCATGAGCGGGCTGGCCGAGAACCCCTGGGCGAAGTAGTCCGTGCCGACCGCGGCGAAGTGGACGTTGGACAGGAACACCAGCGCCCACAGTCCGTCGACGGTCACGCTGTGCGCCCGGGCCGGAAGGTAGACCAGCTGCGCCACGAGGACGGTCAGCACGATCGTGAGGATCCCCGCGGGCAGGATGCGCCGGAACCGGAACTCGTAGAACGTGAGGAAGAACTGGCGAAGGCTGCCGGCCTGGGCCAGGGCCATCAGCCGCATCGTGATCAGGTAGCCCGAGACCACGAAGAACATGTCGAATGCCGCGACGGCGCCGGACAGCAGGCCCGTCATGTGGTGGATGATCACACCGGTCGCGGCGAGTCCCCGGAGCCCTTGGATGGCCAGCTGCTTGCGGAAGAGCTGCTTCTCCGCCTCGCCGGCCTGGCGTGCGGGATCGAGGGCCGGCTCGTGGGCCTGGACGGCCACCGATCAGTCCCTTCTCGCGCGCAGGCGTGCGGCGGTCACGAGCCCCGCCCATCCCAACGTGACCATCTGCAGCACGGTGTAGTGACTCGCGCCCGCGACTCGCGGGGCGCGGGCGTACTCGACGGTCGTGCTCGGCAGCCCCAGCCAGGGCAGAACCACCCGGTACAGGTGCAGGTCCTCCGGCAGTTCGGCGAGCGCATCGACCGCACGACGCGACATGAGCCGGAAGTCGGCTGCCTGGGCGACGACCCGGACGCTGAGCACCCGCGCGATCAGCCAGTAGAAGGTGGTGGCGGACCAGCGCTTGAACACCGAGTCGGGCGCACGGTCCGAGCGCCGGGCGTAGACGATGTCGGCATGGGGGGCCTTCGCCACGAGCTCGGGGATGACCTCCGGCGGGTCCTGCAGGTCGGCGTCCATCGTGATGACGTGGGCCCCGCGCGCGTGCGAGAGTCCCGTCGAGATGGCCGACTGCTGACCGCGATTCGTGTCGTGCGGGACGACGACGACCTCATGCCACCCCGAGGCGGCCTGTGCGAGGACCTCAGGCGTCGCGTCGGTGGAGCCGTCGTCGACGAACACCACCTCGTACGGCATGCCGAGTCCGTCGAGGACCGGCCGGAGTTCGGCCACGAGCGGCCTGATCGCCAGTTCCTCGTTGAAGCAGGGCACCACCACCGAGATCATCGGCGGGCTCCGCACCCGGACAGCGGGCCCGTGGCCGGGAGTCGGCGAGGGTCCCGCGGTGTCCGGCGCACGACCGCGCACGGCGGCATGCCAGCGAGCGTTCGATGCGGGGACACAAGAGGAAATCGTATGTTACAGGCGGAAGCGGTGGGGCAGTTTAGGCTTCCTGGGGCGGCTGGGGGGTGGCCTTCCGCGCGGCGCATCGCTCGTACGCCACCAGGTCGGCGAACGTGCCGTCACCGACCGGCTCGATGGCCGACCGCCTGCCGCACTCGACGAAGCCCGCGGCCGTGGCCACGGCGCGACTCGCGGTGTTCTCCGCCGCACAGTACAGATCGAGACGGCGCAGGTCGAGGCCGGCCGGGTCGAAGGCGTGATCGGTCGCAGCCCGCACGGCGCGCGTCATGACACCGCGCCCACGCGCGTCGGGGTGCAGGAGGTAGCCGACCTCGCCGGAGCCGTGCTCGATCGCGAAGATGCTGAGGGTGCCCAGGTAGGCGTCGGTGGCCCGGTCGGCGACGGTCCAGCTGGCGCGGACCCCGCGGGCGCACGACCACAGCGACTGGTGCCAGGCCGCGCGAACCTTCTCGACCGTCATGTCGGACTGGTCGAACCAGTGGCCCGTGACCGGATCGGACTCCGCCTCGGCCCAGCGGTCCAGGTCCGCCTCGTGAGGTGGCCGCAGCACGAGGTCGCCGGTCTCGATCGTGGACGCGTGCCACCGCGTCCGAGGGGCGGGCGGGTCCCCGAAGCGCCGCGACCCGAACCACATTCGCTGGGGTCGGCCGCGGTCGAGGGCGCGGTCGGGGATCGTCGTGTGCAGGCGGAACCCGGTGGCATGGGCGACGCGCAGACTGGCCACGTTCCCCACGATGGCCTCCCACTGCACGACCTCCTTGCCCGCCTCGACGAAGGCGTGGTCGATCGCCAGGTCGACCGCCGCCGTCATGACGCCGTGGCCGCGACAGTCCGGGTGCAGCGCGAAGCCGACGTTCGCGAGGACGTCCTTGCCGCGGATGTCCACGTTGCCGGCGTACCGGCCCTCGAACTCGATCGCCCAGGCCAGGTGGCTGCCGTCGTTCCAGCCGTCCGGGATGAACCCGTTCACGAAGCCCTCGGCGTCCTCGCGCCGGTACGGGGAGGGCACCGTCGTCCAGCGCTGCATCACGGGGTCGGAGCCCATCTGGAACACCCGGTCGATGTCGGCGGGCGTGTGCGCACGCAGCGTGACCACGCCGTCGGTCAGGACCGGGACGTCGAGAGGCCAGCCGAGGTCGCTCACGCGGGACTCACTGCGACGCGGCGCGGAACGGATCGGCGGGATAGACGCCCAGGACCTTGACCTCGGTCGTGAAGAACGCCAGCTCCTCGAGCGCGCGGGCCAGGCCGGGCTCGTCGGGGTGCCCGTCGACCTCGGCGAGGAACATCGTGGCGGTGAACTCACCGTCGACCATGTAGCTCTCGAGCTTGGTCATGTTGATGCCGTTGGTCGCGAATCCGCCGAGTGCCTTGTAGAGCGCCGCCGGCAGGTTGCGGACGTTGAAGATGAAACTCGTCACGACGGGCCCGTTGCCGACCGGAGCGCGGGCGTCGTCGCGCGAGAGCAGCACGAAGCGGGTCGTGTTGTGCGCCTCGTCCTCGATGTCGGTCGCGAGCAGGTCGAGGCCGTAGATGCCGGCCGCCAGCGGCGGGGCGATCGCGGCCTGGGTCGCGTCGTTCGCCTCGGCGATCTCGCGCGCCGCGCCGGCCGTGTCGCCGGAGATCATCGCGGTCCAGCCGTGCTTGCGGATGATGCGTCGGCACTGACCCAGCGCATGGACGTGGCTGTGCACGGTCTTGATCGAGTCGAGGGTCGTGCCGGGCGTGCCCATGAGCGCGAACTGGATCCGCAGGAAGTGCTCGCCGATGATGTGCAGGCCGCTCGTCGGCAGGAAGTGGTGGATGTCGGCCACGCGCCCCGCGAGCGAGTTGTCGATCGGGATCATCGCCAGGTCGCAGTCGCCGGACTTCACGGCGGCGAACGCGTCCTCGAAGGAGGCACAGGCCACCGGCTCGGCGTCGGGATGGTTCTGCAGGATCACCTGGTGCGAGTTCGCGCCCGGCTCACCTTGGTAGGCAATGCGCACCGGCCAAGACTACCGAGGGTCCGCGGGTGGGACGCAGGATGAGGCATTCGGCCCCGCTGGGCTACCCGAAAGCCTCATCGTCGGTCCGATCAGGCGGCCGCCGGAGCCATCGCGCGACGCAGTTGGTCGATGATCACCTCGCGCTGGTGGCGGATGGCGAAGGAGGAGAAGACCAGGACGCGGCGGCCGTCGATGACGAGCTCGTTCGTCCGATGCAGATCGTTGCTCCACTGCTCGACCGCCAGGTGGGGGATCCCGTGGATCTCGACCGCGAGGTTGAACTCCCGCCACCACACGTCGAGGTAGTAGCGCCCGTCCTTGCCCTTGACCCGCTCCTGGCGCGTGGGCACGGGCAGCTCCGCCAGAACCCGGATCTGCTCGAAGTCGCGCTCGGGCAGGGACTGGATCCCGCCGTGCGCGTCGAGGATCGACTGCGTGATCAGCGCCCGGTGCCGGCAGGTGCCACGCCTGGCCAGCGTCTTCCTCATCCGCGGGACGTTCGTGAGTCGCTGTTGGAAGGCGGCGATCACGAGGGCGCGGACGCGCCGTGGGCTCGTCGTCCAGCTGGCCGCATCGACGATGCTCCGCTCGAAGCTCGTCATCCGGGGCTGTTTGTGCGGCGGCACGTCGTCGGGGCCGAGCTGGGTGCTCCAGTGGACCGCCAGGTTGCCGGGAGTCCTGCGGCCACCCTCGGGCAGGACCACGGTGATGCGCTCGGGGTCGAAGCCCTTGAAGCCCCATTGTCGCGCAGCAGTGAGCCCGCCGAGCGCGGCGCCGGAGGGGCTGGCGGCGAGGGCGACGCGTTCCTCCTGATCCTCGGTGAGTGGGCCGTTGTGGGTGACGACCACGCCACGCGCCGGCCGTTGCCACGTGCCGGCGCGGATTCGCTGGCGCATGACGCCTCGGCCGTGGAGCGCGATGGCCTGGGCGGTCGTGAGGACATCGGTCATCGTCCGACGGTGGACGTGCGGGCCAGGTCCCGGCGACCCCCGCGCGGGAGGTTGTGGACGGCCCCGCCCTGTCCGACCGGGCTGTGGATGATGACGAGGGATGAGGCATTGCGCCCCGCTGGGCTACCCGAAAGCCTCATCCTGCGTCGGTCGCCCCAGCCACCCGATAACGTCAGGCGCACTGTCCCCTCCAGTCACAGGAGAACTCTGTGCGTCTTCCTCTCGCGCTGGCCGGCGTGCTCGTCTCGGCCGGGCTCACGGTCCCGTTCGTCGAAGCGTCCGCGGCGCCCGCGCCGACCGCCGAGCAGCAGGCCCGCGATGCCGCCGAGGGGTCCGTGAAGGTGAGCCGTGACGCGGTCTCCGGTCGGGTCGGGTTCGTGCGGACGACCGGGGACGGCGACCTCGCTCCGGATCTGTCCGCCCGGTCGGCCACGCCGGGTGCGAAGGCCGACCACTGGCTCGCGGACCACGCCGACCTCTTCGACGTCGAGGCCGACCAACTCGTCGAGACGCGTCAGACCAGCTCGGGTCAGGGCCGCACGGTCACGTACGCCCAGGAGTACCGCGGGCTGCCCGTGTGGGGCGCCGCCCTCAAGGCGAACCTCGACACGGACGGCGACCTGCGCAGCGTCAACGGACACGTCGTGCCGGCGCTCGACCTCGACACGACGGCACGCACGACGCAGGCCGGGGCGGAGGCCGCCGCCATCGCCCTCGTCCGCAGCGACCCGCCGACCGGCGACGACGGCTCGGCCGCGAGGATCACCGACCCCGAGGCCGACGCGACCCTCGTGGTCTACGAGACCGGCTCCGCGCTCGGTCGCGCAGGCCATGCGCGGCTCGCATGGGACGTCACGGTCTCGGCAGGTGAGTCGGTGCGCGAGCGCCTCGTCCTCGACGCGCAGCAGTTCAAGCCGCTCAACCGGTACAGCGAGGCCCACGCCGCCCTCGACCGCACGATGTCCAGCATCGACGACCAGGGCACGGCGTCCACGGCCGACGACACCACGTCCCGGGTCTGGACCGAGGGCCAGTCGACCGACGCCCTCGCCGCCGACCAGCGCCGCCTGCTCGCCGCGACGGGGGAGACGTACCGGTTCTTCCAGAACGCGTTCGGGCTCGACTCCTTCGACGACGCCGGCGCCACGATGGACCTGCTGCACAACCGGGTCGAAGCCTGCCCGAACGCGTCGTGGAACGGGTCGCAGGCCAGCTTCTGTCCCGGCCTCGACAGTGACGACGTCGTCGCGCACGAGTGGGGCCACGCGTACACCGAGTACTCCTCCAACCTCATCTACCAGTGGCAGTCCGGTGCGCTGAACGAGTCCTACTCCGACGTGTGGGGCGAGACCGTCGACCTGATCAACGCACGCGAGGACGAGGGCGAGGACGACTCGGTCCGCGCTGACGACACGTGCTCGGGCCGGGTGAGCGACGTCGACGACTCGACGCTCGACCGGACGGTCCAGCTGACGGTGAACGGCTACACGTGTGTCGCGGTCGAGGCCCAGTTCGGCCTGCGCCTGCCCCAGGCCGCGCAGCAGTTCACGCTCGTTCCCGGTGTCGATGCCGCCAATGCCGCCGGGCCGCTCACGACCGACGGCTGCACCGCGCTGACGAATGCCGCCAACGTCGCCGGGAAGTGGGTCCTGCTCGACCGCGGCACGTGCCAGTTCGCCCGCAAGTCGCGCATGGCCGCCGCCGCGGGAGCGCTGGGTGTCGTGGTGGCGCAGAACGCCGCCGACGCCCCCTACAGCATCCCCGCCGGTCCGGGCGTGACCCCGATGGTGATGGTCCGTCAGAGCGACGGCGCCGCGATCCGCGCCCTGACGGGCACGGTCACCGCGACCCTGAGCAGCCCGCGCGCGAACGACACGACGCACGACCGGTGGCTGAACGGCGAGCGGGCGGCCGGCATGGGCGGCGCGATCCGCGACATGTGGAACCCGAACTGCCTGGGCGACCCCGCCAAGGTCAGCGACGCGCAGTACGTGTGCGACGCGACGGCGACCTCGCAGAACGACTACGGCCGTGTCCACTCCCACTCGGGCGTGCCGAACCGGGCGTACTCGCTGTTCGTCGACGGAGGCACGTTCAACGGGCGGAACGTCACGGGCGTGGGTCTGGACAAGGCCGCGCAGGTCTGGTGGCGGGCCAACGCGTCCTACCTGACGCAGACGTCCGACTTCGCGGACTTCGCGGACGCGCTCACCGAGTCGTGCCGGACGCTCGAGGGCCAGCCGATCCCCGCGCTCAGCACCGGGGCGGCGGCCGGCCCGGCAGGCGCGGTGACCAGCGCCGACTGCGCCGAGCTCGCGAAGGTGGTCGCGGCGACCGAGCTGCGCACCAACATGGCCGAGCGCTGCCAGTTCGCGCCCTACTTCACGTCGGGGGAGCCCGCGGGCTGCGGTGGCACGTACGAGTCGGTCGACCTGCTCGAGCAGGACTTCGAGGACGGGTGGGACGGCTGGACCACGGCGACCCAGGCGAGCCCCGCGAACGCCACTCCCGGGCCGACCGCGTGGGCGATCAGCGACAAGGTCTCCGGCAACGCCGGGCAGGCGGCGGTCGCGGCCAACCCGCTCGACTGCGGTGTCGCGGGACTGTCCTCCCTCACGAGCCCCGAGGTGACGCTGACCGAGGGGATGTCGCCGCGGCTGCGGTTCCGGCACAGCGTGTACCTCGAGGACGGCTACGACGGCGGACGGGTCGCGATCCGGGTCAACGGCGGAGCGTGGGCGCCGATCCCGCAGGACGCCTACCTGGCCAACGCGCCGTTCGACGTCGTCGTGGACTGGCCCGCGGGGAGTGAGGCCACGGCCAACCCGCTGCTGGGCCAGGCCGTCTGGAGCGGCGGCGAGGCGCAGACCGGCGGCTCCCGATGGGGTGTCTCGGTCGTCGACCTCGAGTCCGCCGGGGCCCTGGCCGGCGACACGGTGCAGGTCCGCTTCGACCTCGGCACCGACCAGTGTGGCGGCGAGGCCGGCTGGTTCGTCGACGACGTGACGATCAGCCACTGCGTCCGGCCGGTCGTCGTGCCCACGACGGTGCCGACGAGCCAGCCGACGACGGCGCCCACGAAGCCGCCCATCGTCAAGAAGGCGACCAGGACGTCGGTGAAGGTCGGTCCGGCGACGCCGCGCAAGGGCAAGAAGTTCCGGCTGACCGCGACGATCTCACCGGCTGCCACGGGTACGATCACCTTCACGCTCGACGGCCGGCGCCTGAAGGCCGTCAAGGTCTCGCGCGGGACGGCGTCGGTCCTCGTCACCGCGAAGCAGTCGAAGAAGCTCCGGAAGGGCCGGCACGTCGTGCGGGTCGTGTACTCCGGGAGCAGCACCCACACGACCAGCTCCGGGAAGCGGACCTTCACGATCCGGCGGTGAGGATCAGTCCTCGCGCGCGGCGCCGGGGGAGGGGTGGACCGTGAACACGCGGGGCACCGCCCAGTCGCGCGCCGCGAAGGCGGCCTCGGTCCGAACCCGGAAACCGTCGACCTTCTCGGGCGGTAGCAGGGCGATGGCGCTGCCGCCGAACCCGCCTCCCGTCATGCGGGCGCCCAACGCTCCGGAGGTCAGCGCGACGTCGACGACGGTGTCGAGCTCCTCGCACGAGACGTCGTAGTCGTCGCGCAGGGACTCGTGCGAGGCGGTCAGCATCGTGCCGAAGGCGGTCCAGTCGCGGCGACGCAAGGCCGTCACGGCGGCGCGGACCCGCGCGGCCTCGGTGAGCACATGCCGGGCGCGTCGGCGCAGCGGGTCGTCGAGGGTCAGCAGCCCGTCCAGCCCGATCGCCGCGAGCCGGTCGAGGCCCAGCGTCTCGGCGGCGACGGCGCACTCCGCCCGGCGGGCGGCGTACTCGCCGGAGGCCAGCGCATGGCTGATCCCGGTGTCGACGACGGCCAGCGTGAGACCGTCCTCGGTCCATGAGACGGGCACCTGCGCGGTGCTCGGCGGCGAGGCCGAAAAGTCGACGTGCAGCGCGTGACCGGGCTCGGCGAGCAGCACCGCGTACTGGTCCATGAGGCCCGTCGGCGCGCCGACGAAGTCGTTCTCCGCTGCCGCGGCGACCCGGGCGAGCGCGACCCGGTCCAGCCCCGTTCCGGCGAGGTCGTCGAGCGCGAGCGCGACCCCGCACGTGAGCGCGGCCGAGGAGGAGAGGCCCGCCCCGACCGGCAGTGAGGTCTCGAGCACGAGGTCGGCGCCGGCCACGGGGATCGAGGCCGCGCGCGCGGCCCACACCGCCCCCGCCACGTACGCGGCCCAGCCCTCGACCGAGCCCGGCGCGGCCTCGACCGGGAAGGTCGCGCGGTCGCCGCGGCTCCACACGTTGACGATGCCGTCGCTGCGGGACCGGGCCTTCACGAGCAGGGAGCGGTCGATCGCGATCGGCAGGACGGAGCCGCCGTTGTAGTCGAGGTGCTCGCCGATCAGGTTGACCCGACCGGGCACCCGCCACTGCCGCACTCCCTCCACGCCGATCACCCTAGTCACAGGAACGGCTGGCACAATCGACCCCATGCCCGCCACCCCTGCCTCCTCGAGGAAGCGCGCGCTCTCCGGTGCGCAGCCGTCGGCCGACTCGTACCACCTCGGCAACCACATCGGCGCATTCACGAACTGGGTGGCCCTGCAGGACGAGTTCGAGGCGTTCTACTTCATCCCCGACCTGCATGCGATCACGGTCGACTACGACCCCGCGCGACTGCGCGAGCGCACCTACATCGCCGCCGCGCAGCTGCTGGCGGCCGGCGTCGACCCCGCGCGCAGCGCGCTGTTCGTCCAGAGCCAGGTCCCCGAGCACGCCCAGCTGGCGTGGATCCTCAACGGCATCACCGGCTTCGGCGAGGCCAGCCGGATGACCCAGTTCAAGGACAAGAGCGCGAAGTCCGGTGCGGACAAGGCGAGCGTCGGGCTGTTCACGTACCCGATCCTGATGGCGGCCGACATCCTGATCTACCAGGCCGACGTCGTCCCGGTCGGCGAGGACCAGCGCCAGCACGTCGAGCTCACGCGCGACCTCGCGCAGCGCTTCAACCACCGCTTCGGCGAGACGTTCACCGTCCCCGAGGCGTACATCGTGAAGTCGAGCGCGAAGATCTACGACCTGCAGGAGCCCACGACCAAGATGAGCGGGTCGAACCCCACGCACGCGGGCGTGATCGACCTGTCCGACCCGGTCAAGACGGTGCAGAAGAAGATCAAGAGCGCCGTGACCGACTCCGAGACCGAGATCCGGTTCGACCCCGCGAGCAAGCCCGGCGTCTCGAACCTGCTCACGATCTACTCGGTCATGACGGGGCAGGACGTCGACGCGATCGTCAAGGAGTACGAGGGCAAGCAGTACGGGCACCTCAAGGTCGATCTCGCCGAGATCGTCGGCCAGTTCGTCGGGGAGTTCTCCGCGCGGGTCGACGGGTTCCTGGCCGATCGCGGCGAGCTCGACCGGATCTTCGCGGCCGGTGCCGAGCAGGCGCGTGCAGTCGCCGCTCCGACGCTCGACCTCGTCTACGAGCGCTCCGGTTTCGTCACGGCGGCGAAGTGAAGGCCCCGCTGTCGTGACCATCACCGTCGGAGTCTCCATCGCGATCCCCGAGCCGCACGGCGAGCTCCTGCGGGACCGACGGAGGGCGTTCGGCGATCCGATGGCCGATCGCATCCCCAGCCACATCACACTCGCGCCGCCGCTCGAGATCGAGCCCGACGAGGTCGACGCGCTCGTGTCCCGCCTCGGCGAGGTCGCGGCGACCAGCAGCGCCTTCGGGGTCGCGCTGCTGGGGACGGGCTCCTTCCGCCCGGTCTCGCCCGTCGTGTTCGTCGCGGTGAGCGAGGGGATCGCCCAGATCGAGCTCCTGGCCCGGTCGGTGCAGGAGACCCTCGACGCGCCCGAGCCGTTGTTCCCGTTCCACCCGCACGTCACGGTCGCCCACAACGTGCCGCAGGAGGCCCTCGACCGCGCGCTGGAGGACCTCAAGGGCTTCGAGTCGCGCTTCCGCGTCGTGGCGTTCCACCTCTACGTCGACGATCCCGACGCGGGTTGGGTGCCCACTCACAGCTTCCCGCTGCTGGGCTGAGGGTCACTCCCGGCGGTCACCCGTCGAGCGTCTCCACGAGTGCGGCGCGGAAGGCGCGGGCCGCGAGCGGCAGGGTCTCCAGTGGCCGGTGCGCCACCGCGATGCTGCGCGACAGCGGCGGGTTGTCCAGCTGGGTGCTGCGCAGGCCCGTGCGGGCCCGCATGACGATGTCGGGCACGACGGCGTGACCGAGGCCGGACTCGACGAACCGCAGCACGGATCCCATCTCGCCGCCCTCCACCGAGAAGCGCGGCTCGAATCCCGCGGCGGCGCACGCGCGGAGCGTGACGTCGCGCAGGTCGTAGCCCTCGCGGAACATCACGAGCGGCACGTTCTCGAGGTCGGCGACGTCCATCCGGTCGGGCATGTCGGCATCGGCCGGGCTGGCCAGGACGAGCCGCTCGCTGAACACCACCGCGGTCTCGAGGTCGGGGATGCTGGAGACGAGCGGCACGATCAGCAGCGCGAGATCGATCCGCCCGGCCGAGAGCTCGGCGGTGAGGTCACGGGAGCCGGCCTCGTGGATCTCGATGTCGATCGCCGGGTGGTCGGCGCGGAAGCGGGTGAGGACGGGCGCCAGCAGACCCTCGACCATCGAGGGGGTGGCGCCCATGCGCACACGACCTCGACGCAGGGCGGCGACCTCGTGGACCGACCGGGTCGCGTTCTCGGCCTCGATCAGGATGCGCTGGGCGTGCGGCAGCAGTGCCTCGCCCGCGCTGGTCAGCTCGACCCCGGCGCGATCGCGGTCGAGCAGGCGGGTCCCCAGCGAGTTCTCCAGCGCCCGGATCTGCTTCGACAGCGTGGGCTGCGAGACGCCGAGGGCATCGGCGGCGCGGGTGAAGCTGCCCTCGTCGGCGACGGCGACGAAATAGGTCAGATGGCGCAGCTGCACGAGGCCATCATAGCCAACGGCTATGAAAGTCCGCCTTACTTCGACTTAGCGTGAATCGTCGATCACGCCTAACCTGCTGCCGTGGCCACTTCCCAGATGACGCGCGTACCGGCCTCACGGTCGACGGTCGCGTTGAAGTTCCTGATGGCGGTGTCCGGCCTGATCATGGTCGGCTTCCTGCTCATGCACATGTACGGCAACCTCAAGGTCTTCTCCGGCCAGGTGGCGTTCGACGACTACTCGCACCACCTGCGGACCCTCGGTGAGCCCTACCTGCCGTACGGCGGCGCCCTGTGGATCATCCGGATCGTGCTGCTGGGCGCGATCATCGGTCACGTCTTCAGCGCGGCGACCCTGTGGCGACGCAACAAGAAGGCGGCCGGCTTCGTCGGCGGCAAGCGGTACCACTCGCCGCGCGGCACGAAGGGCATCCAGCGCAGCTACGCGTCGTTCACGATGCGCTGGGGCGGCGTCGTCGTGCTGCTGTTCGTCATCTACCACCTGCTGCACCTGACCGGGAACCAGATCCACCCCGGTGGCGCGAGCGACAGCCCCTACGACCGGGTCGTCAACGGCTTCCAGATCTGGTGGGTCGTCCTGTCGTACACGATCGCGCTGCTCGCGGTCGGCTTCCACCTGTGGCACGGCGTCTGGAGCGCACTGACGACGCTCGGTGCCAACCACAGCGCCACCCGGTCGGGCTCGCGACTCACGCCGCTGGCGTGGATCATCGCGGCCATCGTCACGATCGGCTTCCTGATTCCGCCGTGGGCGATTCTGCTCGGATTCGTCGACTGAGAGGGCACGGACACATGACCTTGGAGTACTACGTCGAAGGCGACGAGATCCGCGACGAGGCCGCCCCCGGCGGTCCGATCGAGAAGCGCTGGGACGAGCATCGTGCACACATGCTGCTGGTCAACCCGGCCAACCGGCGCAAGCTGAGCGTCATCGTGGTCGGCACCGGCCTGGCCGGCGGCGCCGCCGCGGCCACCCTGGGCGAGGCCGGCTACCAGGTGAAGGCGTTCTGCTATCAGGACAGCCCGCGCCGCGCCCACTCGATCGCCGCCCAGGGCGGCATCAACGCCGCCAAGAACTACCGCAACGACGGCGACTCGATCTACCGGCTCTTCTACGACACCGTCAAGGGCGGCGACTTCCGCGCCCGCGAGTCGAACGTCTACCGGCTCGCGCAGGTGTCGGTGAACATCATCGACCAGTGCGTCGCGCAGGGCGTCCCGTTCGCCCGCGAGTACGGCGGCCTGCTCGACAACCGCTCGTTCGGCGGCGTGCAGGTCTCGCGTACGTTCTACGCGCGCGGCCAGACCGGCCAGCAGCTGCTGATCGGCGCCTACCAGGCCCTCGAGCGCCAGATCGGCCTCGGCACGGTCGAGATGAACACCCGCCACGAGATGCTCGAGCTGATCATGGTCCCCGATGCCGACGGCACCGAGCGGGCCCGCGGCATCGTCGTGCGCGACATGCTCACCGGCGAGATCGAGACGCACACCGCCGACGCGGTCGTGCTGGCCTCGGGTGGCTACGGCAACGTGTTCTTCCTGTCGACCAACGCGATGGGCTGCAACGTCACGGCGACGTGGCGCGCGCACCGCAAGGGCGCCTACTTCGCGAACCCCTGCTACACGCAGATCCACCCGACCTGCATCCCGGTCTCGGGCGACTACCAGTCCAAGCTCACGCTCATGAGCGAGTCGCTGCGCAACGACGGCCGCATCTGGGTGCCGAAGAAGATGGGCGACGAGCGTCACCCCAGCGACATCCCCGAGGACGAGCGCGACTACTACCTCGAGCGGATCTACCCGGCGTTCGGCAACCTCGTCCCGCGCGACATCGCGTCGCGGGCGGCGAAGTACCAGTGCGACGCGGGCAAGGGCGTCGGACCCGGCGGACTGGGCGTGTACCTGGACTTCGCCGACGCGATCGACCGTCTCGGTCGCCCCGCCGTCGAGGCCAAGTACGGCAACCTCTTCGACATGTACGCCCGGATCACCGGCGAGGACCCGTACTCCCAGCCGATGCGCATCTACCCGGCCGTGCACTACACGATGGGCGGCCTGTGGGTCGACTACAACCTGCAGAGCAACCTGACCGGGCTGTTCGTGACCGGTGAGGCGAACTTCTCCGACCACGGCGCGAACCGGCTCGGTGCCTCGGCGCTCATGCAGGGTCTGGCCGACGGCTACTTCGTCCTGCCGTACACGATCGCGAACTACCTCGCGCACGCTCCGTACGAGAAGGTCCCCGACGACCACCCGCGCGTCGTCGAGGCCCGCCAGCTCGTCGAGGACCGCGTCGCCACGCTGCTGTCGATCAACGGCACCCGCACGGTCGACTCGTTCCACAAGGAGCTCGGCCACATCATGTGGGACTACTGCGGCATGGAGCGGACCGAGGAGGGCCTCACGAAGGCCATCCAGATGATCCGCGACCTCAAGGCAGAGTTCTGGAGCAACGTCAAGGTGACCGGCGAGGCCGAGGAGCTCAACCAGACCCTCGAGCGGGCCGGTCGCGTCGCCGACTTCTTCGAGCTCGGCGAGCTGATGTGCATCGACGCCCTGGCTCGCAACGAGTCGTGCGGCGGTCACTTCCGGGCCGAGAGCCAGACCGAGGACGGCGAGGCGCTGCGCCACGACGACCAGTACGCCCACGTCTCGGCGTGGGAGTACGGCGAGACCCAGCCGACCTTGCACAAGGAGCCGCTGGAGTACGAGTACGTCGAGATGAAGTCCAGGAGCTACAAGTGAAGATCACCGTTCGGATCTGGCGCCAGAAGAGCGCCGACGACAAGGGCAAGATGGTCAGCTACGGTCTCGACGACGTCAGCGAGCACATGTCCTTCCTCGAGATGCTCGACGTGCTCAACGAGAAGCTCACGCTCGAGGGCGAGGAGCCGGTGGCGTTCGACTCCGACTGTCGCGAGGGCATCTGCGGCATGTGCGGCGTCGTCATCAACGGCATCCCGCACGGCCCCGAGGTCACGACGACGTGCCAGCTGCACATGCGCACGTTCCACGACGGCGACGTGATCGACATCGAGCCGTGGCGGGCGGGCGCGTTCCCGGTCGTCAAGGACCTCGTCGTCGACCGCGGCGCGTTCGACCGGATCATCGCGGCCGGTGGCTACATCACCGCGCCGACCGGCTCGGCGCCCGAGGCCAACAACCTGCCGGTCCCGAAGGACGACGCGGACCACGCCTTCGAGGCGGCCACGTGCATCGGCTGCGGCGCCTGCGTCGCGGCGTGCCCCAACGGCTCGGCGATGCTCTTCACGGCGGCCAAGATCACGCACCTGGGCCTGCTTCCGCAGGGCCAGCCCGAGCGTGACAAGCGCGTCCTGAGCATGGTCGAGCAGATGGACTTCGAGGGCTTCGGCGGGTGCACCAACATCGGTGAGTGCACGGCCGCATGCCCGAAGGGCATCCCGCTCGACGTCATCAGCCGCCTCAACCGCGATTTGATGCACGCGCTCGCCAAGCCGTGATCCACGTTCCGCGGGTGTGAGCAACGGCCCGCGGACGTGGAGGGCGCACGTGGCGCCGGCGACCAAAGTTGGACATCTGTGGTAACTCATGGTTACTCTCTGGTCCATCGAGTTCCCGGGGGGCGGGGACTCCTGCTCCGGGGGCACTGCTCATGCGATTCCACGCCCGTACTCTCTCCGTCATCGCTGCCGTTGCGGTGGTGATGGCGAGTCTGCTGTCGACCACGGCGGCGCAGTCCGTCGAGGTCGCGTCGGTCTCCGGCACCGTCACGGGCCCCGGCGGGTCACCGCTCGAAGGCGTCGACTCGCTGCACGTCGAGTTGATTCCGCGCCCGGTCAGGGACGGTATGGACTACGACTACTGGGATCAGGTGGACGTTGCGCCCGGTGAGGGCTTCACCCTGTCGGCCGTCGACGACGCCGGGACCTACTACCTGCGCGTGACGCCCGACGGTGGGCACTACCTCCAGACCGAGTCGGCGGTGTTCGCGGTGGCCGCCGGTGAGGTCAGGACGGGGTTCTCCCTCGAGTTGGACCCCGCGGGCGTCGTCTCGGGAACCGTGCGCGCCGCGGATGGTTCCTACCCTGACGACGCGACCCTGGGGATGGTGACCCTGGAGCGGCAGCAGCCCGACGGGTCCTGGAGTTTTACCGACTACACGCACGTGGATGCCGCAGGCAGGTATGAGGTCCTGGTGCCAGCCGGCGGTACCTACCGGCTGAAGTTCACGGCGACCAAGGGCAAGTACTGGGCCACGAGCGCACCGCTCGAGCTCACGCAGGCGAGTGCCGCGACCGAGGACCTCGTCCTGGCGCTGAGCGCCTCCGTCAGCGGAGTCGTCGAGTTCGAGGGGCCCCATGAGCCGGCGGGCACGCTGTACGTCTCGGTGTACGAGTTCCGGAGCGGCGCCTGGGAGCAGGTCGACGAAGCCTTCTTCGAGGACGAGCCCGGACCGTACACGGCGTACGTGTGGGGCCCCGGGACGCGCGAGGTCCGCCTGGGCGTCTCGCGGGACGTCTACCCGTACCGGAGCACCTACTGGGACGGTACCGCGCGCGGGACGCGCCGCATCGAGGACGCGGTGTCCTTCACGATCTCGCCGGGTCAGGCGGTGACGGGCAGGAACTTCACGCTGCGTGACACCGATGCGGACCCCGAGCCGATCGTGAACTCAGCGCCTCCGCAGATCTCCGGAACCGCGACGGTCGGTCAGACGCTGACGGCGACGACCGGCTCGTGGAGCGTGCCGGATGCGGACGTCGCGCTGCAGTGGCGCCGCGGGGGCGTCGCCATCGCTGACGCGACGGGGGCGTCCTACCTCCTGACCCAGGCCGACCTGGGTCAGGTGATCACCGTGACCGCGACGGCGTCCAGCAGCGGCTACGCCTCGGCCGATGCGGTGTCCCCGCCGGTCGGACCCGTGGCTGCGGCCGCGACCCGGGTGGCTCCGACCGTGTGGGCGATCGCCAGTGGAGGCAAGGCGAAGGTCACGGTGGCGGTGCTCGTCTGGGCCTGGGGAGTGTCGCCGGCGAAGGTCGACGGCGACGTCCGGCTGTCCCTCGGCGGCACGGTGCTCACGACCAGGGCAGCGAAGAACGGCGTGGCCCTGATCGAGCTCACGGGTCAGCCGAAGGGCAACCGCTCCTACACGGTCGAGTACGGCGGCGACTCCAGGCTCAAGCCCGGTGTCACCACCGTCAACGCCACGATCAGGTGACGGCGTGATCGGCGACACCTTGCTTAGCATGGTTAATGAACTATGCTAAGGACATGCCCACCGACTCCCAGCGCCTCGCCCAGGCGGTCGCCCGGCTGAACCGCAGGCTGCGGCAGGAGCGCGAGTCCGACATGACCGCGACCCAGCTCTCGGTGCTCGGCTCCGTCCGCGTCCTGGGCCCCGCGACGCCCAGCCAGATCGCCGCCCGCGAGCGCGTCTCGCAGCCCTCCGTCACCCGCACGCTGAACTGCCTGCTCGCCGACTCGCTCATCACGAAGCGACCTCATCCCGACGACGGCCGGCAGGTGCTCGTCACGATCTCCGACCTCGGCGAGAAGACGCTCGCCGAGGAGCGGCACCGCCGCGACCGGTGGCTCGACGAGCGCCTCGCCACCCTGACCCACGACGAACGCGCACTCCTGGGAGAGGCCACGGGGCTGCTGGTCCGGCTCGCGGAAGATTCATGAACGCGACGTTCCGCAGCCTCGCGATCCGCAACTACCGCGTCTACGCGATGGGCGCGCTGATCTCGAACGTCGGAACCTGGATGCAGCGCGTCGCGCAGGACTGGCTGATCCTCGTCCTGACCGGCAGCGGCACGGCGCTCGGCTTCACGACCGGTCTGCAGCTGCTGCCGGCGCTGCTGTTCAGCCCTGTCGCGGGGCTGGTCGCCGATCGCTTCCCGAAGCAGAAGGTCCTCAAGGTCACCCAGATCGCGATGGCCGTCCCGGCGGCCGTCCTCGGCGTCCTCGCGGTCACCGGAACGGTCCAGCCGTGGCACGTCTACGTCATCGCGTTCGTCTTCGGCGTCGGCACGGCGTTCGACGCACCCGCACGCCAGTCCTTCGTCGTCGAGATGGTCGGCCAGGACGACCTGCCGAACGCCGTGGGACTGAACTCCGCCTCCTTCAACGTCGCCCGCATGATCGGGCCGGCCGTCGCCGGGCTGTTCATCGCATGGCTGGGCAGCGGCGCGCAGGCGACCGGCTGGGTCATCCTGTTCAACGCCGTCAGCTACCTCGCGGTGCTCACGTCGCTGTCGGCGCTCGACCTGCGCAAGCTGCGGCCCTCGCCCGTCGCGCGGCGCGGCCGGGGAGCCGTTCGCGACGGCTTCCGGTACGTCCGCTCGCGGCCCGACCTGATGCTGCTCATGACCGGCGTGTTCTTCGTCGGCACGTTCGGCATGAACTTCCAGATGACCTCCGCGCTCATGGCCACGCAGGTCTACGGCAAGGGCGCGGGCGAGTACGGCCTGCTCGCCTCGATCATGGCGATCGGCTCGCTCGCCGGTGCCCTGCTGGCGGCCCGCCGTACGCGGCCTCGGCTCGGCTTCGTCGTCGGCGCGGGGATCGTGTTCGGCCTCATCGAGATGGTCGCCGGGCTGATGCCCAGCTACCTCACGTATGCGGCCCTGCTCCCGTTCCTGGGCCTCGCCGCGCTCACGATGATCACGTCGGCCAACGGGCTGATCCAGCTGACGTCGAGCCCTGCGATGCGCGGCCGCGTCGCGGCGCTCTACCTCATGGTGTTCATGGGCGGCACGCCGATCGGCTCACCCCTGATCGGCTGGATCGGCGAGACGTTCGGCGCGCGCTGGACGCTCCTGGTCGGTGGGGGAGTCTCGACGATCGGGATCCTCGTCGCGACGGGCCTGTACGCGCGGCACCACGAGCTGCGGCTGAGCGCCTACTCACCGTCCTGGCGACGGATGCTGCACCGGGACGACGTCGACGAGGAGACCCTCGTCGTGGCCGACTGACCGGACGTCACGCTCGCCGAGCTTGACCACCACGACGCCGGCGAGCACGAGCAGGGCGCCGGCCAGCTGCACCGGGCGGGGCACCTGCCCGATGAGCAGCCACGCCCACGCGATGCCCGCCGCCACCTCGGTCAGGGCGACGAAGGATGCCAGCCGGGAGCCCAGGCGCCGTGCGGCGGCGATCCCGGTGACGTAGCCGACGGCGGCCGTCACGATGCCCAGCACGAGGACCGGGCCCCACCACGGCACCGTGCCGAAGTCGAACGTCACGTCGGAGGTCGAGGTGGCCAGCGGCAGGATGCCGACGGCACCGGCGACCCAGAGCGTGACCGCCGCGATCACGAGGCCTCCGGCGGCGAGCGTGATCGGCGGCAGGCCGCTCGAGTCGTCGGCCGAGATCACGAAGTAGGACGCGCAGCCGATCATCGCGGTGAGTGACAGCAGGAGCCCGATGACGTCGACGGACGCGCCGCCGAGCACGTCGAGCAGCAGCACGAGCCCGACGGCGGCCACGCCCGCGCCGACGAACGTGAGCGGCCCCGGACGCTGGCCGTGGGCGATCCACATCCAGGCCACGACCGCGACCGGTGCCGTGTACTCGACGAGCAGGGCCACGCCGACGTCGAGCCGGGCGACGGCCATGAAGTAGAAGAGTTGGGCCGCGGCGACCGCGAGCAGTCCGTAGACGGCCACGAGGCGCAGGTTCGCCCGCAGCAGGTCGAAGCGTCCGCGCAGGGCGAGCACGCCCGGAACGACGAGCACCACGGCGGCGATCGTGACGCGCACCGCGACGGCGGCCCCGGCGGACCAGCCGGAGTCCATGAGGGCGCGGGCGAGCGAGCCCGACATGCCGAACGTCACGGCGGAGGTGAGCGCCAAGGCGACGCCGACCGAGGTCGTGCGGACCCGTCCAGTGGTCTCGGTGTCAGGAGTGTCGACGCTCATGAGTCCTGACTCTATGGCCGGATGGCGTAAGGTGTCAACATGGTCTTCACTCCTGACGTCTCGGACGCCCTCGGCGCCGCCGCCGTGCTGGCGAACTCGGCGGGGGAGCCGGACACGCTCGAGACCCTCGACGACCTCCGGGACTTCTACGACCAGTGGCGCTACACGGGCTCACGGCCGCGCACCCGCGCCGATCTCGAGGCCGTCCGGGCGATCCGCCCACGCCTGCGCGAGTTGCTGCGGGCCGACCGTGACGGTGCCGTCGACCTCATCAACGCCGTCCTCGTGGAGCAGCAGGCGATCCCCAGGCTCGTGCGGCACGACCACCTCGACTGGCACGTGCACGCGATCGCCGACGACCGGCCCTTCCACGAGCGGGTCCTGGTGGAGACCGCGATGGCGATGATCGACGTCGTCCGCGCCGACGAGATGAGCCGGCTCGGCACGTGCGCCGCCTCCGACTGCGACTCCGCCGTGGTCGACTTCTCCCGCAACCGCTCACGCAAGTTCTGCAGCACGACGTGCGGGAACCGCGAGGCCCAGGCCGCCTTCCGCGCCCGCCAGGCATGACGCCCGACTCGCGGACACGGTCGGGCGCCGCGAGCCGCGGGCGTAGAATCGACAGGTCATGAATCTGCAGGAAGTGATCGCGCGCGCCGTCGAGGTGGCGACTCCGGACCTCATCGAGTTGCGCCGCGACCTGCACGCGTTCCCCGAACTGTCCTGGCAGGAGGAGCGCACGACCGACGTCGTCGTCTCGTGGATGGACAAGCTCGGCCTCATCCCCCAGCGGTTCGATGGCACCGGCCTCTCGGTCGACATCGGTCCGGCCGGCGGGCCCATCGTGGCGCTGCGCGCCGACCTCGACGCCCTGCCGATCCTCGACACGACGCAGGACCCGTGGCGCTCGAAGAACCCCGGCGTCGCCCATGCGTGCGGTCACGACGTCCACGTCGCCGCCCTCGTCGGCGCCGCCACCGCGCTGGCCGAGGCGGACCGGCGGGTCGGCCTGGCCACCCGCGTCCGGCTCATCTTCCAGCCGGCCGAGGAGGTCATGCCCGGCGGCGCCCTGCGGCTGCTGTCCGACGGCGTCCTGGCCGGGGTCAGCCGGATCTTCGCGCTGCACTGCGATCCCTCGCTCGACGTGGGCCGGATCGGGATCCGCGAGGGCGCGATCACCGGTGCGTCCGACCAGATCCACCTCGTGCTGTCCGGCCGCGGCGGTCACACGTCACGTCCGCACCTGACCGAGGACCTCACGTTCGCGCTCGGTGCGCTCATCACGCAGCTGCCCGCGGTGCTCTCCCGACGCTTCGACCCGCGCGCGGGGGCCAGCCTCGTGTGGGGGCAGGTCAGCGCGGGCAACGCCGCCAACGTCATCCCCGCCGTCGGCGAGCTCAAGGGCACGCTGCGCATGCTCGACGCCGCGGCCTGGCACGATGCCGAGCACCTCGTGCGCGGGATCATCTCCGACATCGTCGAGCCCTACGGCGTCGGCGTCGACCTCACCTACACGCGCGGGGTGCCGCCGGTCGTCAACGACTTCGGTGCCACCGAGAAGCTGCGCCAGGCGGTCATGAGCGCCATCGGGCCGCAGGGCGTCGCGACGACGGCCCAGAGCCTCGGCGGCGAGGACTTCGCGTGGTACGTCGAGACGCTGCCCGGCACGATGGCCCGCCTCGGCACCCGCACGCCCGGTGGCCCGACGTACGACATCCACCAGGGCAACCTGCGCATCGACGAGCGCGCGATCGCCGTCGGCGCCCTCGTGCTGGCCAACGCCGCGATCGCCTGACAACGAGTCAGACCTCCGGCGAGGCCTGGGCCGGGTCGTCCTCGCCGCGCACGACGACGACGGGGCACGAGGCGGTCTCGACGGCGTGCTCGCTGACCGAGCCCAGGACGAGCCCCTTGAAGCCGCCCAGACCGCGGGGGCCGACCACGAGCAGGGAGGCCCCCTGCGCCGCCTCGACGACCACGTTCGCGGGCTGGCCGCGCTCGACGAGCAGCGTCACCGTGACGTCGGGGTACTTCGCGAGCAGCTCGTGCGTCGACTCCTCGAGGCGTTCGCGCACGGCGGCCGCGTAGTCCTCGGCCGGCGGCACGTAGCCGAACTCCTGCGTCTTCGGTTTGGGCGCCGTGCGCATCGTCCACGCGCGGACGACCGTGACGGGCATGTGCGCTCGGTGCGCCAGCTCCATCGCCCAGCGCAACGCCGTGTCGGCGAACTCTGAACCGTCGTGGCCGACGACGATCGGACCGGAGAAGGGCATGGCCCGATCCTAGGTGAGATCGGTGGCACGAGCCTTTGATTACGGTTCGGTGACAGTTGCCCCGGCAGAGGCCCGAGGCGCTGCCCGAGGGGCCCCTGTGCACCTAGGGTCAGGGTGACATCGCGTGCGCCCTCGCCGGGGCGCTGCCCCCGAGGAGGAAAAGTGCGTCGATTGAACAAGCTCACCGCCGCGGCCGCCGTGGCCGCGCTGGTCTTCGCCGGTGCCGGGTGCTCGAAGAAGAGCACCGACGACACGGCCAGTGGCGACGACTGCGTCGAGAAGGGTGACGTCAAGGTCGGTATGGCCTACGACGTCGGTGGTCGTGGTGACCAGTCCTTCAACGACTCGGCCGCCAAGGGCCTCGACAAGGCCGCGTGCGAGCTCGGCTTCGAGGTCAAGGAGGCCGAGGCCCAGAACGACGAGCCCGAGTCCGCTCGCGAGGAGCGCCTGCAGCAGCTCGTCGACGCCGGCTACAACCCCGTCGTCGCGGTCGGCTTCGCCTACTCCGCGTCGGTCGGCAAGATCGCCAAGGCCAACCCCGACGTGAACTTCGCGATCGTCGACGACGCCGTCGCCGGTGACAACATCGCGAACCTCGTCTTCGCCGAGGAGCAGGGCTCGTTCCTGGTCGGCGCGGCCGCCGCGCTCAAGTCCAAGTCGGGCAACATCGGCTTCGTCGGCGGCGTCGACACCGAGCTGATCCACAAGTTCGAGGCCGGCTACGACGCGGGCGCCAAGGCCGTCAACCCCGACATCAAGATCCAGTCGGTCTACCTGACCACCCCGCCGGACTTCAGCGGCTTCGGTGACCCGGCCAAGGGCAACACGGCCGCCACCGGCATGTTCGACAAGGGCGCGGACGTCGTCTACCACGCGGCCGGCGGTTCCGGCGGCGGCGTGTTCGAGGCTGCCAAGGCTGCCGACGGCTGGGCCATCGGCGTCGACTCCGACCAGGCCCTCACGGCCGACGAGTCGGTGCGCGACAGCATCCTGACCTCGATGCTCAAGAACGTCGACGTCGCGGTGTTCGACTTCCTCAAGAGCGTCGCCGACGGCTCCCCGAAGACGGGCATCCAGACCTACGACCTCGCGGTCGACGGTGTGGGCTACTCGACGACCGGCGGCAACGTCGACGACATCGAGGACAAGCTGAACGACTACAAGCAGCAGATCATCGACGGCAAGATCACCGTTCCGACCAAGTGATCGTGTCCAAGTTCGCCTGAGGCACCCTGGCCCGGCCCCGCGCGATAGCGTGGGGCCGGGCCGCTTCCATCCCGGCTCGAACCACCACCGAAGGGTGAGAACGTGAGCTCCACTTCGACCGCTCCGGCCGCGACCACCGACGCCGACGTCGTCGTCCGGTTGCGCGACATCGGCAAGACCTTCCCCGGCGTGATCGCCAACCACGACATCAACATCGACGTCGCGCGCGGGACGATCCACGCGATCGTCGGCGAGAACGGCGCCGGCAAGTCGACGCTCATGAAGATCCTGTACGGCGTGCAGAAGCCGGACTCGGGCACGATCACGATCAACGGCGAGGAGGTCTCGTTCGCGTCGCCGTCCGATGCCATCTCGCACGGTGTCGGCATGGTCTTCCAGCACTTCATGCTGGCCGACAACCTCACCGTCCTGGAGAACGTCGTGCTGGGCGCCGAGAAGCTGCACGGCATCGGTGCCAAGGCGCGCGCGCGAATCCGCGAGCTCTCCGACACCTACGGTCTGGGGATCGATCCGGACGTCCTGGTCGAGCGGCTCGGCGTCGGCGCCCGCCAGCGCATCGAGATCCTCAAGGTGCTCTACCGCGGCGCCCGCATCATCATCCTCGACGAGCCCACCGCGGTCCTCGTGCCGCAGGAGGTCGACGAGCTCTTCGACAACCTGCGCGAGCTCAAGTCCGAGGGCCTCGCGGTCCTCTTCATCTCCCACAAGCTCGACGAGGTGCTCGCGGTCGCCGACACCGTCACGGTCATCCGCCGCGGCACCACCGTCCAGACCCTCCCGGGGCGCAGCGTCACGTCGCGCCAGCTCGCCGAGCTCATGGTTGGCTCCGAGTTGCCGAGCCCGAGCACCGAGGCGACCACCGTCACCGACGTCGAGGTCCTCGAGGTCGTCGACCTGGGCCTGCCCAGCCCCGACGGCGCCAGGCCGCTGCTGGAGGCCATCTCGTTCGCGATCCACCGCGGCGAGATCCTCGGCATCGCCGGCGTCGAGGGCAACGGCCAGGCCGAGCTCGTCGAGGCGATCATGGGCATGCGCCCCGACGCCACCGGCCGCGTCGAGCTCAACGACGGCGACATCGCCGGCTGGTCCACGCGGCGCCGCCGCGAGGCCGGGATCGGCTACATCCCCGAGGACCGGCACCGCCAGGGCCTGCTGCTCGACTCGCCGCTGTGGGAGAACCGCGTGCTCGGCCACCAGACCCTCAAGCCGAACGTCAAGGGCATGATGATCGACCGCGGCGGGGCCCGCCGCGACACCGAGCGCATCGTCGCCGAGTACGACGTCCGCACCCCCGGCATCGACACGCTCGCCCGGGCGCTGTCCGGCGGCAACCAGCAGAAGCTCATCGTCGGCCGCGAGATGAGCAGCGAGCCCAGCCTCCTGATCGCCTCGCACCCCACCCGCGGCGTCGACGTCGGCGCCCAGGCGGCGATCTGGGACCACATCAAACGCGCGCGTCGCGAAGGCCTCGCGGTGCTGCTGATCTCGGCCGACCTCGACGAGCTGATCGGCCTGTCCGACACGATCGCGGTCCTGTTGCGCGGCCGGATCGTCGGCACGTTCGATCCCGGCAGCGTCACCCCCCAGCAGCTCGGCGCCGCGATGACCGGTGCCACCGACGAGGAGGAGGCGTCATGAACGAGTCGAGGCTGACCCGGGTGGGGCTGGCGCTCGCCGCCCCCGTACTCGCGCTCGTGGCGGCGTTCCTCATCACGAGCCTCGTCCTGATCCTGGCCGGCGACGACTGGATCGGCGTGTGGAGCCAGATCCTCAGCTGGCCCACCGACCGCACGATGGTCAACATCATCAACTCCGCGACCGTCTACTACCTGTCGGCCGTGGCGGTGGCGATCGGCTTCCGGATGAACCTGTTCAACATCGGCGTCGACGGCCAGTACCGGATCGCCTCGTTCGCGGCGGCCTGGGTCGCCGGCGAGGCGTGGCTCCCGGGCTGGCTCAACATCGGCCTCGCCGTCGCCGCGGGCATGCTCGTGGGCGCGATGTGGGCCGGGATCGCCGGCCTGCTGCGCGTCACGCGCGGCGTCTCGGAGGTCATCTCCACGATCATGCTGAACGCGATCGCGACGGCGATCGTGGCATGGCTGCTGCGCAAGGTCGCCGTGCGCGAGGAGGGCAGCAACATCATCTCGACCAAGCCCATCCCCGAGGGCAGCCGCGTGCCGGGCATCCCGTTCCTGGGCGGTGAGGTCTACGGTTTCGTGATCGTCGCGGTGATCGTCGGCTTCCTGTACTGGTTCGTCATCAACCGCACCCGGTTCGGCTTCGACCTGCGCGCCGCGGGCCAGTCCGAGAGCGCGGCCATCGCCTCCGGCATCAACGTCAAGAAGATGATCCTCGTGACGATGCTGATGTCCGGCGCCGTCGCCGGCCTGGTCGGCATGCCGCTGCTGTTCGGCCAGGACTACGCCTACGGATCGACGTTCCAGTCCGGCCTCGGCTTCGCGGGCATCGCGATCGCGCTGCTCGGCCGCAACCACCCGATCGGCATCGCGCTCGGCGCCCTGTTGTTCGCGTGGCTCGACCAGCAGTCCAACCCGCTGCAGATCCTGCTCGACGTGTCGCCCGACATCGTCAAGGTGACGCAGGGCGTCATCGTGCTGGCCGTCGTCATCGCCTACGAGGTCGTCCGCCGCTACGGCGTCCGACTCGAGCAGCGTCAGGTGGCGGCCGCCCTGGACGGCCCGACCCCGAGGGAGGAGGTGGCCGCACGATGAGCGTCGTCACCGATCCCCTCACCGGGACCACCCCGGTCTCGCAGTCCCGACTGACCTGGCCGTGGCTCATGATCGGCCTCGCGGCCGTGCTCGCCGTCATCTCGTTGCTGCGCATCGTCACGGGCGTCGACGACCTGTCCTCGTCCGGAACGATCCGCGCGACGGTGATCGCGGCGATCCCGATCGGCCTGGCCGGACTCGGCGGCCTGTGGTCCGAGCGCTCCGGCGTCGTCAACATCGGCCTCGAGGGCATGATGATCCTCGGCACGTTCGGCGCGGGCTACTTCGGCTACTTCTACGGCCCGTGGCAGGGCGTGCTCGGTGCGATCCTGCTCGGCGCCTGCGGAGGCTTGCTGCACGCCGTCGCCACGGTGTACTTCGGGGTCGACCACATCGTCTCCGGTGTCGCGATCAACATCATCGCCGCGGGTGCGGTCCAGTACCTCGCGGGACTGGCGTTCACCGGTGTGCCCGGCGGCGGCCAGACCCAGTCGCCCCCGGTCGACCGGCTGCCGGCGATCACGATCTCGGGCCTGTCCGATCCGCTCGGCGAGGTCGAGGACAAGAACTGGTTCTTCGTGTCCGACCTCGCGGCGATGCTGCGCGCGTTCGTGACGAACATGTCCGTGCTGACGCTGATCTGCCTCGGCCTGTTCGTGCTGACGTGGTGGCTGCTGTGGCGTACCTCGTTCGGTCTGCGGCTGCGCTCGTGCGGTGAGTCGCCGGCGGCGGCCGAGTCGCTCGGCGTCAACGTCTACCGCTACAAGTTCATCGCCGTGATCACCTCGGGTGGCCTGGCCGGACTCGCCGGCGGCTTCCTGGCGCTCGTCGCCGCGAACGCGTTCCGGGACGGCCAGACCGGCGGCCGCGGGTACATCGGCCTCGCGGCGATGATCTTCGGCAACTGGCGACCCGGCGGACTGTTCGCCGGCGCGGCGCTGTTCGGCTACACCGACACGCTGCGCCTGCGCGGCGGTGGCGAGACGGTGCACGCCCTGCTGCTGCTCGTCGCGGTGTTCCTCGTCCTGCTCGCGATCTGGCAGTGGCGCCAGCACGGCCAGCGCTCCTCGCTGATCGCCGCGTTGCTGGGCATCGTCGTCGCCGGCATCTACGTCGCCACCGACGAGATCCCCAACGAGCTGGCCACGATGACGCCGTACGTCACGACCCTGCTGGTCCTCGCGGTGTTCAGCCAGAACCTGCGCATGCCCGCAGCGGACGGCAAGGTCTATCGGAAGGGGAGTGCCGGATGAGCTTCGGAATCACTCCGGCCCACGCGCCCGTCGACTGGGACGCGCTCAGGAAGTACGCCACCGAGGTCATGGGGCGTGCGTACGCGCCGTACTCGAACTACAAGGTCGGCGCGGCGGGCCTCGTCGAGGACGGCCGGGTCGTGCTCGGCTGCAACGTCGAGAACGCCGCCTACGGGGTGGCGCTGTGCGCCGAGTGCGGCATGGTCTCGGCCCTGCACTCCACCGGCGGTGGCCGCCTGCGCGCGGTCGTGTGCGTCGAGGGCAACGGCGAGCCGGTCATGCCGTGCGGACGCTGTCGCCAGCTGCTGTGGGAGAACGGCGGCCCGACGTGCGAGCTGCTCACGGCATCGGGCGTCAAGTCGATGGCCGAGGTGCTGCCGGACGCCTTCGACGCGACGGATCTCGGGTGAGCATCACGACCTCCGTGTTCGATCCCGCCGATCCGGCGTTCCTCGCCGATCCCTATCCGGCGCTCGCCGCGCTCCGCCGGCAGGGTCCGCTCGTGTGGCACGAGCCGTGGGGAGTGTGGCTGGCCACCGACCACGCGACCGTCAGCACGGTGCTGCGCACCCGCACGTTCGGTCGGATCTGGAGCGACAAGCAGCCGGCTGAGGCGATGGAGCCGTTCAACACGCTGCACCGCAACCAGCTCATGGAGAACGAGCCTCCCGAGCACACCCGCATGCGCCGGTTGCTGGCGGGCGCGTTCGGTCGCGGTCACGTCGAGCGCATGAGGCCCAGGATCGAGGCGCTGGCCGCCGACATGGTCGCGGCGCTGCCCGAGCGGTTCGACGTGCTCGCCGACTACGCCGAGCCGATGCCGGTCTTCGTCATCTGCGACCTGCTCGGCGTGCCGCGCGACGACCACGAGGACCTGCGCCGCTGGAGCCAGGCCATCGTGCACATGTACGAGCCCGGCGTCGACGAGGCCACGAAGGCCGCGGCGGTGCAGGCCAGTGCCGCCTTCGCCGCGTACGTCCGCGACGTGCTCGAGCTGCGGCGTCGTGCCCTGCGCGACGGGACGGGCGGCGAGGACCTCGTCAGCGATCTCATCGCGGAGACCGACGCCGGCAAGGGCTTCAGCGACGACGAGCTCGTCGCCACGATCGTGCTGCTGCTCAACGCCGGCCACGAGGCGAGCGTCAACACCTTCGGCAACGGAATCCACGCCCTGCTGACGCACCGCGACCAGCTCGCCCGCGTGACCTCCGGCGAGGTCTCGATCGAGACGGCGCTGGAGGAGCTGATCCGGTTCGACGCGCCGCTGCAGCTGTTCGAGCGGACCGCCACGAAGGACACCGAGGTCGCCGGCACGACCGTGCTCGCGGGTCAGAAGGTCGCGTGCCTCATGGGCTCGGCCAACCGGGACGCCGAGGTCTTCGAGGCGGCCGACACGTTCGACGTGGCCCGCGACCCGAACCCGCACCTGGGCTTCGGCGTGGGCATCCACTTCTGCCTCGGCGCGCCACTGGCCCGGCTCGAGCTGGGCATCACGCTGCGCGCGCTGCTGGACCTGTTCCCCGACCTCGTCCTCACCGGCGAGGCCCCGCGCCGCCCGACCTGGGTGCTGCGCGGCTACGAGAGCATCGAGGTGTCGTCATGACCGAGCGGTATGCCCCGACCGACGTGATCATCGCGAAGCGGGACGGCCACGAGCTGACCGACGACCAGATCGACTGGGTCGTCGACGCCTACACCCGCGGGGTCGTCGCCGACGAGCAGATGTCGGCGCTCGCGATGGCGATCCTGCTCAACGGGATGGACCGGCGCGAGATCGCGCGCTGGACCGCGGCCATGATCGCGACCGGTGAGCGCATGGACTTCTCCTCGCTGTCGCGTCCGACCGCCGACAAGCACAGCACCGGCGGCGTGGGCGACAAGATCACGCTGCCGCTCGCCCCGCTCGTCGCGGCGTGCGGCGTCGCGGTGCCGCAGCTGTCGGGCCGCGGGCTCGGCCACACCGGCGGCACGCTCGACAAGCTCGAGTCGATCCCCGGCTGGCGTGCGGCCCTCTCGAACGCCGAGATGATGGACCAGCTCGAGGGCGTCGGCGCGGTCATCTGCGCCGCCGGATCCGGACTCGCGCCCGCCGACAAGAAGCTCTACGCCCTGCGCGACATCACCGGCACCGTCGAGGCGATCCCGCTGATCGCCAGCTCGATCATGAGCAAGAAGATCGCCGAGGGCACGGGCGCCCTCGTGCTGGACGTGAAGGTCGGCTCCGGCGCGTTCATGAAGTCCGAGCAGGACGCCCGCGAGCTGGCCGAGACGATGGTCGCGCTCGGGACCGACGCAGGGGTGCACACGGTCGCGCTGTTGACCGACATGTCCACGCCGCTCGGCCTGACCGCCGGCAACGCCCTCGAGGTGCGCGAGTCGGTCGAGGTGCTGGCCGGTGGCGGGCCCGCGGACGTCGTCGAACTGACCCTCTCGCTGGCTCGCGAGATGCTCGCCGGTGCCGGGGTCACGGACGTCGATCCGGCCGAGGTGCTCGCGGACGGACGCGCCATGGACGCGTGGAACGCGATGATCCGCGCCCAGGGTGGCGACCCCGGTGCGACCCTGCCGACCGCGCGCGAGCATCACGTCGTCACGGCGGACGCGGACGGTGTGCTGACCTCGCTCGATGCCCTCGCGGTCGGCGTCGCGGCATGGCGTCTCGGTGCCGGCCGGTCGCGACCGGGCGAGGACGTCCAGGCCGGTGCCGGCATCGAACTGCACGCCAAGCCGGGCGACACGGTCACGGCGGGTGCTCCGCTGATGACCCTGCACACCGACACGCCCGAGCGCTTCGAGCGCGCACAGGAGGCCCTCTCCGGCGCCTGGGCGATTGGCACGGAGGCGGTCGCCCCGAGCCCGCTCGTGCTTGACCGGATCGGCCGGGACGGCTGAGCAGGGCGTGACCTACGACACGGTAAATTCGGACTCATGCGCATCCTGAACGACCGAGACGAGATCGCCGCGGCAGCCGGGACGGAGCTCGGCGTGAGTTCGTGGATCGAGATGAACCAGGACCGGATCGACATGTTCGCCGACGCCACGGGTGACCGGCAGTGGATCCACGTCGATCCCGAGCGTGCCGCCGACGGACCCTTCGGCGCGACGATCGCCCACGGCTACCTGACCCTCTCGATGCTGCCGTTCCTCGGCGCCCAGGTGTACGCCTTCGCCGGCGACCGGGCCCGCGTCAACTACGGCCTGAACCGGGTCCGCTTCATGGCGCCCGTGAAGGTAGGCTCGCGGATCCGCAACCGGGTCGAGATGCTCGAGGTCCGCGACATCGAGAAGGGCCAACAGGTGACGATCCAGCACACCGTCGAGATCGAGGGCGGCGACAAGCCCGCCTGCATCGCCGAGACCGTCACGCTGCTGATGGACTCCGCCGCATGAGAGCGACGCCCGAGCAGATCGCGGGTGTCCCCAAGGTCGCGCTGCACGAGCACCTCGACGGTGGCGTGCGGCCCGCGACGGTCGCCGAGATCGCGCTCGAGATCGGCCACGACCTGCCGGCCGCCCCACAGGACCTCGGCCGCTGGTTCGAGGAGGCCTCCTCCTCGGGCTCGCTCGTGCGGTACCTGGAGACCTTCCAGCACACCGTCGCGGTGATGCAGCGTCCCGAGGACCTCGCCCGCGTCGCGCGCGAGGCGGTCCTCGACCTCGCCGCGGAGGGCATCGTCTACGCCGAGCTGCGCTGGGCGCCCGAGCAGCACCAGGGCGCCGGCCTGTCGATCGAGGAGACGGTCGAGGCCGTCCAGCAGGGCATCGACGAGGGGGTGGCGCTCGTGCAGGACGGTGGCGCCACGATGGTCGTCGGTCAGCTGCTGACGGCGATGCGGCACGCGTCGCGCGGCCTCGAGATCGCCCACACCGTCGTGGAGTACCGCGACCGTGGCGTGTTCGGCTTCGACATCGCGGGCGCCGAGGACGGCTTCCCGCCGATCCTGCACCTCGAGGCGTTCGAGTACCTGCACGAGGAGAACGCCCACTTCACGATCCATGCCGGTGAGGCCTTCGGGCTGCCGTCGATCTGGCAGGCCGTGCAGCGCTGCGGCGCCGACCGGCTGGGCCATGGCGTCCGGATCGTCGACGACATCGACTTCACGTCCGCGCCTGAGGCGTGGCTCGGCCGGCTCGCCGCGTACATCCGCGACACCCGCATCCCGCTGGAGATGTGCCCGTCGTCGAATCTGCAGACCGGCGCGGTCGCCGGCATGCACTCGATCGCGGACCACCCGATCGGGCCGCTCGCCGAGCTGGGCTTCCGGGTCACGATCAACAGCGACAACCGGCTCATGAGCGGCACCTCGATCGGCCGCGAGATGAACCTGCTGACCGACGCCTTCGGCTACAGCCTCGGCGACCTGCAGTGGTTCACCGTCAACGCTATGAAGAGCGCCTTCCTGCCGTTCGACGAGCGGCTCGCCCTGATCAACGAGGTCATCAAGCCGGCGTACCAGGCTGCGGCGCTCTAGACCCCGGGGTGGGCGGTGACTTACGAACCTCTGCGGTCGGTTTGAGGTGCGTATCTCACCGCTCCGGCGGGCGGGCCGGGGTGGGCGGTGACTTGCGAACCTCTGGGGTCGGTTTGAGGTATCTATCTCACCGCCCCCGCGCCAGCCCCGGCCCGGGGTCAGCCGGCGGTGCGGGTGAGGGTGCGGTAGGCGCGGCGGGGGTGCATCGGCTGGCAGCCGGCGTCGACGGCCGCGGCGACGACGCGCGGCTGGTCCTGCATGAGTCGCCAGCCGCGGCGGACGAGGGTCATCGGGGGTTTGCGGCTCTCGCGCAGGTCGCGCACGAGGCGCAGCGCGAAGACGAGCAGCCGCGGTCGGGTCAGGCAGATCGCCGCGGAGAGCACGCCGGCGCGGCGGCAGTCCGAGACGATGTCGGGGGCGAACAAGCCCTCGGCGATGAAGCGGTCGCCGGTCACCTCGACGACGTGGGTGCCGACGATGTCGCTGATCGAGATGTCGTAGATCGGCACCTCGGCCCGGCCGTCGCGGCACAGCGCGGCGATGGCGGCCATCGCGCCGGCGAGATCCCAGGAACCGACGTCGTCCCAGTCGGCGATCCCGAGCGTGCTGCGCGGCAGGTCGGGGTGGTGGTGCGGGTGGTAGAAGTCGTCGAGTCGCAGGACAGTCCAGCCGAGTCGCTCGGCCAGATGCGACTTCCCCGAACCCGAGGGACCGGCCAGGACGACGACTTCGGGCACGATCGCGAGCGTAACAGCCCGAGATTTGCTCCAAAACTCACCATTCGCTCCGGCGAGCGGGTGAGTTTTGGAGCAAATCTCGGGGCCGGGTCAGACTCCGATCGGGTGCCAGACGGTCTTGGCCTCGAGGAAGGGCGTGATGCGCGACAGGGCCTGGTCGGTCGGGGTGCCCGGGCGGACGATGCGCTTGAGGTTCACCGCGCCCTCGGCCTCGAGGTCGCGACCGACCTCAGCGTCGTCGACGCCGGTCAGGTCGAGCGCGTCGACGTCGAGATGGCTCGCGAGCCACGGCCCGATCTCGGCGATGTCGCCGGTCAGGATGTTGACGACGCCACCGGGCACGTCGGACGTCGACAGGATCTCCGACAGCGTGATCGCGGGCAGGGGACGGGCGTACGACGAGACGACCACGGCCGTGTTGCCCGAGACGATCACGGGGGCGAGCACCTCGACCAGGCCCAGCAGGGACGACTGCTGGGGCGCGGCGACCGCGACGACACCGGTGGGCTCGGGCGACGTGAGGTTGAAGAACGGGCCGTTCACCTGGTTGGCGTTGCCCGTGACCTGGGCGAGCTTGTCGGCCCACCCGGCGTACCAGACCCACGTGTCGACGGCGGTGTCGACGATCGCGTTGGCGCGACGCTCCGTGACGCCCTCGGCCGCGCGGACCTCGGCGACGAGCTGGTCGCGACGGCCCTCGAGCACCTCGGCGACGCGGTACAGGATCTGTCCCCGGTTGTAGGCGGTGCGGCCGGACCAGCCGCCGAACGCCTTGCGGGCGGCACCCACCGCGTCGCGGCCGTCCTTGCGCGACGCCTTCGAGGCGTTCGCGAGGAACTTGCCGCGCGAGTTCAGCGCCTCGTAGGTGCGGCCGGACTCCGACCGCGGGAAGGCGCCGCCGATGTACAGCTTGTAGGTCTTGCGGACGTCGAGCCTCTCGCTCATCGTGCCCCCTCCAGGTAGCTGGCCAGTCCGTGCCGGCCGCCCTCGCGGCCGTAGCCGGACTCCTTGTAGCCGCCGAACGGCGACGCCGGGTCGAACTGGTTGAACGTGTTGGCCCACACGACGCCGGCCCGGAGCCGGTCCGCCATCGCGAGGATGCGCGAGCCCTTCTCGGTCCACACGCCCGCCGACAGGCCGTACGGCGTGTTGTTGGCCTTCTCGATCGCCTCCGCCGGCGTGCGGAAGGTCAGCACCGACAGCACGGGGCCGAAGATCTCCTCGCGCGCGATCCGGTGCGCCTGCGTGACGCCGGTGAAGATCGTCGGGGCGTACCAGTAGCCGCGCTCGGGCAGCTCGCACGGGGCGGTCCAGCGGTCGGCCCCCTCGTCGTCGCCGGTCGAGGCGAGATCGCGGATGCGAGCCAGCTGCTCGGCCGAGTTGATCGCGCCGACGTCGGTGTTCTTGTCGAGCGGGTCGCCCAGACGCAGCGTCGACATGCGGTCGCGCAGCTTGGCGAGCACCTCCTCGGCGACGCTCTCCTGCACGAGCAGGCGCGAGCCGGCGCAGCACACGTGGCCCTGGTTGAAGAAGATGCCGCGGACGATGCCCTCGACGGCCTGGTCGATCGGCGCGTCGTCGAACACGATGTTCGCGGCCTTGCCGCCCAGCTCGAGGCTCAGGCGCTTCGACGTGCCGGCCACCGCGCGGGCGATCTCACGACCGACCGGGGTCGAACCGGTGAAGGCGACCTTGTCGACGTCGGGATGCGACACCAGCAGGCGGCCGGTCTCGCCCGCGCCGGTGACGATGTTGACGACGCCGGGCGGCAACTCGGCCTGCTGGCACACCTGCGCGAACAGCAGTGCGGTCAGGGGAGTGGTCTCGGCCGGCTTGAGCACGACGGTGTTGCCCGCCGCGAGCGCGGGCGCGACCTTCCACGCGAGCATGAGCAGCGGGAAGTTCCACGGGATGACCTGGCCGGCCACGCCGAGCGAGCGGGGGTTGGGCCCCAGCCCCGCGTGCTCGAGCTTGTCGGCCCAGCCCGCGTGGTAGAAGAACCACTGCGCGACGAGCGGGACGTCGACGTCGCGCGACTCCTTGATCGGCTTGCCGTTGTCGAGGGACTCCAGCACCGCGAACTCGCGACTGCGCTCGGCCATGATGCGGGCGATCCGGAAGAGGAACTTGGCGCGCTCGCGGCCCGGCATGGGACCCCAGACGCGCTCGTGGGCGCGGCGGGCCGCGCGCACGGCGCGGTCGACGTCGGCCTCGTCGGCCTCGGCGACCTCGGACAGGACCTCCTCGGAGGCCGGGTTGAGCGTCTTGAAGGCGGTGCCGCCGCCGTCGATGAACTCGCCGTCGACGAACAGGCCGTAGCTGGAGGCGATGTCGACGATGGAGCGGGACTCCGGCGCCGGTGCGTATTCGAACGTGGGCATGGAAATCAGTCCAAGGTGACGTAGTCGGGGCCGCTGTATCGGCCGGTGAGCATCTTCTGGCGCTGCATCAGCAGGTCGTTGAGCAGTGACGAGGCGCCGAACCGGAACCAGTCCGGGTCGAGCCAGTCCTCGCCCGCGACCTCGTTGACGACGACGAGGTACTTGATCGCGTCCTTCGAGGTGCGGATGCCGCCGGCGGGCTTGACGCCCACCTGCCGGCCGGTCGCGATCCGGTAGTCGCGCACGGCCTCGAGCATGAGCAGGGTGACCGGCAGCGTGGCCGCCGGCTGCACCTTGCCGGTGCTGGTCTTGATGAAGTCCGCACCGGCGTCCATCGCGAGCCACGAGGCGCGGCGGACGTTGTCGTACGTCTGCAGCTCTCCGGTCTCGAGGATCACCTTGAGGTGCGCGGGGCCGCAGGCCTCCTTGACGGCCACGATCTGGTCGTGGACGGTGGCGAGGTCGCCGGCCAGGAAGGCGCCGCGGTCGATCACCATGTCGACCTCGTCGGCGCCGGCCGAGACGGCGGAGGCGACGTCGGCCAGCTTGATCTCCAGCGGGGCGCGACCCGACGGGAACGCGGTGGCGACCGAGGCGACGTGCAGGCGGTCGCCCACGACCTCGCGGACGAACCCGACCATGTCGGGGTAGACGCACACGGCGGCCGCCGACGGGCACGTCGGGTCGGTGGGATCGGGTCGCAGCGCCTTCGTGGCGAGGGCCCGCACCTTGCCGGGCGTGTCGGCGCCCTCGAGGGTCGTGAGGTCGACCATCGAGATGGCCAGGTCGATCGCCCACTGCTTGGACGTGGTCTTGATCGACCGGGTGGCCAGCTGGGCCGCGCGGGCCTCCAGGCCGACCTGGTCGACGCCGGGCAGGCGATCCAGCCCGGCGATCGCGGTTCTACTCATCGGATCGTCCCCTCCTCGTCCGGCTGCGTGGCGGCGATCGTACGGCGCACTGCCGACACGACCGCGTTGACCGTGATCCCGCGCTCGGCGAGCACGAGATCGCCGGCTCCGCTGGCGCCGAACTCCTCAACGCTCACCATCTCACCATGAGTGCCGACGTAGCGAGCCCAACCGGTGTCGGTGCCCGCCTCGACGCTCACGCGCGCCGTGATCGCGCGGGGCAGGACGGACTCGCGGTACGCGGCGTCCTGCTCGGCGAACCACTCCAGGCACGGCGCCGAGACGACCCGCAGGTGGACGTCCTCGGCGGCCAGCAGGTCGCGCGCCTGCAGGGCGAGCTCGACCTCGGAGCCGGTCGCGATCACGATCGCGTCCGGGGCGTCGTCGGGGTCGGCCAGGACGTAGGCGCCGCGGCGGGCGCCGTCCGAGGGCGCGACGGCGTCGCCGACGACCGCGACGCCCTGGCGGCTGAGCACGAGCGCCGTCGGTCGGTCGGCGCCCAGGATCCGGGTCCACGCGTCGACCGTCTCGACCCAGTCCGCGGGCCGGACGACGTCGAGGCCCGGGATCGCGCGGTGGGCCCACAGCTGCTCGACGGGCTGGTGCGTCGGGCCGTCCTCGCCGACGGCGACGGAGTCGTGGGTCCACACGTACGTGACGGGCAACCCCATGAGCGCCGCGAGCCGCACGGAGGGCCGCATGTAGTCCGAGAACACGAAGAACGTCGCGCCGAACGGGTGGGAGTACCCGCCGAGCGCCATGCCGTTGAGGATCGCGCCCATCGCGTGCTCGCGGACGCCGAAGTGGACGAGCGTGCCGTCGGGTCCGCCGGGCCACTCGTCGCCGGCATACGCGCGCGGGGTGAAGCTGCGGGCCCCGGCGATCGCGACGCCGTTGGACTCGGCGAGGTCGGCCGAGCCGCCCCACAGCCACGGCAGCTCGGGTGAGATCGCGTCGAGCACGGCTGCGCCGGCGATCCGGGTCGCGGCCTTCTGCGGTGCGGAGCGCAGCGAGGCGAGCCGCTCGGCGGCGACGTCGGTGACGGCGCGGTCGCGCATGAGTTCGTGCAGCGCCGCCCGCTCGGGATCGGCCGTGCGCCACTCGGCGTACCGCTGCTCCCACGCGCGGCGGGCGGCGGCACCGCGCTCGCCGACCTGGCGTGCGTGCGCGAGCGCCTCGGGCGGCATCGCGAAGTGCTCGTCGGGGTCGAGGCCGAGCGCGACCTTCGTGGCCCGGACCTCCTCCTCGCCGGGAGCGCCGGAGTGGGCTCCGGCGGTGCCGCCGACGGTGGGCATCGGGTGGCCGATGCGGGTCCGCAGGCGCACGAACACGGGGCGGTCGGTGACCGCGAGCGCCGCGTCGTAGCCGGCCCGCACGGCGTCGGGGTCCTCGGCGTCGTCGATCTCGACGACGGCCCAGCCGTACGCGGCGTAGCGCGCGGCGGTGTCCTCGGTGAACGCGATCGCGGTGTCGCCCTCGATGGAGATCTGGTTGTCGTCCCAGATCAGGATCAGTCCGTCGAGGCCCAGGGTGCCGGCCAGCGAGGACGCCTCGGCCGACACGCCCTCGGACAGGCAGCCGTCACCGGCGACGCACCACGTGCGGTACCGGAAGAGGCCCTCGTCGACGGGGACGTCGGGCTGCAGGAGGGCGTGCGTGCGGCGAGCCGACATGGCCAGCCCCACGGCGTTGCCGACTCCCTGGCCCAGCGGGCCCGTCGTGGTCTCGACGCCGGGGGTGTGGCGCCACTCGGGGTGGCCGGGCGTGAGGCTGCCGAGGACGCGCGCCTTCTTGAGGTCGTCCACCTCGAGGCCGTAGCCGCTCAGGTAGTGCTGCACGTACAGGGAGAGGCTCGTGTGGCCCGCGGACAGGACGAAGCGGTCGCGTCCCTCCCAGTCCGGCCGCGCCGGATCGTGGCGCAGGTACTCCTGGAACAGGACGTAGAGCGCGGGTGTGAGGCTCACGGCGGTGCCGGCGTGCCCGTTGCCCTTGGCCTGGACGGCGTCGAGCGGCAGGACGCGGGCATGGCGGACGGCCTCGAGGTCGAGGGGATGCTTCCAGTGCTGCGTGTCGGTCACGCACTCCACGGTAGGCGCTCGGAGGGCTTTTGTCTAACGTTGAACATAAGGGGTGACGAACGAGTCCACCCGCGCCGGCGCGAGCGCCGCGTCCGCCGCCATCTGCGCCGCGCCGAGCAGGCCCGCGTCGGGTCCGAGCGGCGAGGCGATCACCTGCAGATCCGTCGTCACGAGCGGGTGCGAGCGCTCCAGGACGCGCTCGCGAACGCCGTCGACGAGCAGGTCGCCCGCCTCGGCGAGGTCGCCGCCGACCACGACGATCGCCGGGTTCAGCACCCCGACCGCCTCGACGACCGACTCGCCGATCCGGCGTCCGGCGCCGCGCAGGAGGTCGATCGCGTCGGCGTCGCCCGAGGCGGCGAGGGCGACGACGTCGGCCGAGGTGCGGACGTCCTCGTGCCCGAGATCGCGCAGGCGTGCCGCGATCGCCCAGCCGCCGGCCGACGCCTCGGCGCAGCCGCGCTGGCCGCACCGGCACAGCGGGCCCTCGGGATGGGGGATGTGGCCGAGGTCGCCGGCGCCGCCGCGGGCACCGCGCAACGCCGCGCCGCGCGAGATGATCCCGGCCCCGACGCCCATGCCGACCTTGAGGACCAGCACGTCGTCGGCGCCGTCCACGCCGGAGGCCCGCAGGGAGCGGTGCACGCCGAGCGCCACGAGGTTCGCGTCCTTGTCGACGACGACGGGCACATCGAGGCTGCGGCGGAAGCGGTCCGCCACGTCGACCCCGTCCCAGCCGTGCATCGTGGGCGGGCTGACGAGGCGGCCCGTGCGTTGGTCGACGGGTCCGGGCACGCCGATCGCGACGCCCAGGACCGGCGGCGGGCCGTCGGCCAGGAGCCGCGCGAAGCCGGCCTCGACCCCGGCGAGGACGACCTCGGGGCCGTCGTCGATCGCGATGTCCTGGTCGAGCGCCGTCAGCACCCGGCCGTCGAGATCGGCCAGTCCGTAGCGGGCGTGGCTGCTGCCGATGTCGGCGACGAGCAGGGAGCCGTGGTCCTCCGCGAGGTCGAGCACCTCGGCTGGCCGGCCGCCCGTGGTCCGGTCGGTCGCCTCCGCACGCAGCAGTCCCGTGCGCACGAGCGCCTCGAGCCGGTGGGTCGCGGTCGCGCGGGCGAGACCCGACAGGTCGACGACCTGGGCGCGGGTGAGCGGGCCGTGGCGGCGGAACAGCGCCAGCAACTCGCCGTGACCGGACACGCTCGCTCCTCTCGCGGGCGCACGCGCACCCTGGGCGTCACCGTAGTACGTCGGAGTTACTCCTCGCCGTCGACCAGGCGTCCGATCTCGCCCGGTGCGAGGATCCCGTCGCTGACCAGGTGGGCCAGGCCGACGAGTCCCTCTCGCGGGTGCAGCGTGCTGGCGACGATCGACAGCTCGGAGGTCGCGAGGGGCAGGGAGCGGCTGTAGACGCGCTCGCGGATCGCGGGCAGCAGGTGGTCGCCGCCGGCGGCGACGAGGTGGCCGGCGAGCACGACGACCCGGGGGTTGAGCAGGTTCACGGCGGACGCGACCGCGGTGCCGATGACCTGGCCCGCCCGTCGGGCCAGCTGGACGGCCTCGGGATCGCCGGACGCGAGGGCGGCGGTGAGGTCGTCCTGCGTCCGTACCGAGGAGCCCGCCGCCTGCAGGTCGCGCAGGATCGCCCAGCCGCCGGCACGGGCCTCGAGGCAGCCCCGGTTGCCGCACTTGCACAGGGGCCCCTCGTCCTCGCCCGGCAGGGACATCGGGATGTGCCCCAGGTCGCCCGCGGCCCCGTCGGCGCCGCGGTAGAGGCGGCCCTCCTGGATGAGTCCGCTGCCGATGCCGGTGCCGATCTTCACGAGCAGCAGGTCGTCGGCCTCGGCGTGGGCGAAGCGGGCCTCGCCGTAGGCCATGGCGTTCGCGTCCTTCTCGAGGAACACGGGGCAGACGAAGCGCTGGCCGAACCATGCCGGCACGTCGAAGCGGTTCCACAGCGGCATGATCGGCGGGTTGACCGACATCCCCGAGCCGCGCTTGACCGGGGCGGGCAGGCTCAGCCCGATGCCGAGGATCTCGCCGGCGTCGGTGCCGGTGTCGAGGAGGAACTTCTCGAAGCACTCCAGGATCGCGCTCAGCAGGACCTCGGGGCCGGCGGAGACGTCCGACGGCAGCTCGATCTCGGACTCGACGTCGCCGCCGAGGTCGCACAGGCCGGCGCGGAACTTCGTCGCACCCACGTCGGCGGCAAGCAGCTTGCCGCGGCGACTGTTGAACGAGAAGACCTCGGCGGGGCGTCCCTTCGCCACGCCGTCGCGGGCCGAGCCCACGACGAGGCGTGCCTCCAGCAGGGCGTCGATGCGCAGGTTGACGCCGCTGCGCGACAGTCCCGTCTCGGTGACGATCTCGGCGCGCGTCATGCCGCCCTTGCGGCGCAGGAGGGAGAGGGTCTCGCTGATCCCCTCGTCGAAGGTGGCCATAGGAGCTCCATTCTGGCGACTTCCGTGCCGCGCGACGTGTTTTCCGGCAGATGCTTGCGGATTGCTCCGGGTGTGTCGTACATTACACGACAGAAAGTGTTGTATTAACAACACCAAACATCAAAAGTCCGCCGCCGCAGGGCGCGGGATGGTGAGAGGAACACACAATGGGCACCTTCCACGACAGGAAGAAGACGCGAGCCTCGCTCGCCGTCGCTGCGGTCGGCGCCAGCCTGCTGCTGGCCGCCTGCGGCTCGAGCGATGACAGCGGCAGCGCCGACGGCGGCAGCAAGGACGTCGCCGACACCAAGATCGGCATCGTCCTGAAGGGACTCGACAACCCGTTCTTCCAGCACATGGAGGACGGCGTCAACGCCGAGCAGAAGGAGTCCGGCGCCGAGGTCGAGATCCAGTCCGCCGCGTCCATCACGGACACCGCCGGCCAGGCCGACAAGCTCACGAGCATGGCGAACCAGGAGTTCGACTGCTACGTCGTCAACCCGATCAGCGGCACGAACCTGATCCAGGGCATCGCCCAGATCGCGGCCAAGGGCACCCCGATCGTCAACATCGACAACCCCGTCGACGCCGACGCCGCGAAGGCCGCCAGCGCGACGATCAGCACGTACATCGGCACCGACAACGTCGCCGCCGGCAAGATGGTCGCCGACCAGCTCGCCAAGCTCGACTCCGACGGCGGCGACGTGGCCACCGTCGGCGGCATCGCGGGCGACGTCACGAGCGGCCAGCGCATCGACGGCTTCAAGGACGGCCTCGCGGACAACTTCACGGTCGTCCAGGAGGTCGCCGCCAACTGGGACCGCCAGGAGGCGCAGACCCAGGCCGAGACGATCCTGCAGGCGCACCCCGACCTGGCCGCCTTCTTCGTCGCGAACGACGACATGGCAATGGGCGTCGCCCGCGCCGTCGCCGCCGCGGACAAGAAGGGCGCGACGCTCGTCGTCTCGGTCGACGGCATCGACGGCGTCGCCTCGGGCGACATCGACGCGGCCGTGGCCCAGTACCCGTACGTGGTCGGCAAGATGGGCCTGCAGGCCTGCGAGGCCGCCGCGATCGGCAAGGACCTCCCGGAGAAGGTCGACACCCCCATCGCCCTGATCACCCCTGACAACGCGAAGGAAGCGCAGGACGCGTTCCCTGAGCCCCCGGGTGACTACGACAACCCGTTCGCGGAGTTGCTGGGTCGCTGACGAGTCCCGGTGCGGGCGGGTTCTCCTCCCTCCCCGTCCGCACCGGGCTCCCGTCCCCACGGAGAGCTGACATGACCACCACCACCGCCACACCGCAGTCGACGTCGCCCAGCCTCGTCGACCGCCTGCGCCAACCGTCGTTCTGGGTCGAGTGGGCGTCCGTGATCGGACTGATCGTGCTCGTCGCGATCTTCACCGCGCTCGACCCGAAGTTCCTCAGCACGGGCAACATCAAGGCGATGCTGCTGGCCTCGGCGATCCTCACGATCCTCGCCGTCGGCCAGTCGTTCGTCATCCTCACGGCAGGCATCGACCTGTCGGTCGCCTCGACCATGACGTTCGCCGCCGTGATGTTCGGACTCGCGATGACCAGCGGCAAGGGCCTGCTCCTGTCGTGCGTCATCGCCGTGCTGTCCGGAGCCGCGATCGGCCTCGTCAACGGCGTCCTGATCGCCAAGGGCAAGATCACCGACTTCATCGTGACGCTGGGTGCGCTCTCGGCGGCCTCGGGACTGGCGCTCATCCTCGCCGACGGCAAGCCGATCACCGTCATCAGCGCGCCGCTGTTCAAGCTCTCGGCCGGCGGCATCGGCCTCGTGCCGTACACCTTCATGATCGCGATCGTCGTCGCGGTGCTCGCGCATCTCGTGCTGTTCTCGACGCCGTTCGGCACGCACATCCTCGCGACGGGCGGCTCGGTCGACGCCGCGGCCGCGACCGGCATCCGCACGTCGCGCGTCAAGATGGCCGTCTACCTGATCTCGGGCAGCCTGGCCGGCCTCGCGGCGATCCTGCTCGTCGCCCGCGTCGGCTCCGCCGAGCCCGCGGCGAACACGACGTTCCTGCTCAACTCCGTCGCGGCCGTCGTGCTCGGCGGCGTCAGCCTCTTCGGCGGCAAGGGATCGATCAAGGGCCCGGTGTTCGGCGCTCTGCTGCTCACGGCGCTCGCGAACGGGCTCACCCTGCTCGGCGTCTCCCAGTTCTACCAACCGCTCGCCGTCGGCGTCGTCGTCGTCGGTGCGGCCTTCCTCACGAGGTTCGAGAAATGACGACCACCAGCACCGAACAAGAGGTCCGGCCGAAGGGCGACGTCCTGCTCGACGTCCAGGGACTGTCGCTGTCCTTCGGCTCGGTCCGTGCGCTCGCCGACGTGAGCCTGGACCTGCGGGCCGGCGAGATCACCGCCCTCGTCGGCGACAACGGCGCCGGCAAGTCGACGCTCGTGCGCTGCATCGCGGGCGTGCACACCGCCGACTCGGGCACGATCCACTTCGACGGCGGCACCGTGGAGTTCACGGCACCCGACCAGGCCCGCAACGCCGGCATCGAGACCGTCCACCAGAACCTCGCACTCGTCGAGGACCTCACGGTGTGGCAGAACCTCTACCTCAACCGCGAGATCACCGGCGGCAGCGGACCGGTCAGCTGGCTCAAGAAGCGCCAGATGCGCAAGGGCGCGGAGGACATGGTCTCCAAGCTGGCCGTCAACGTGCCGGCCGTGACGTCCACCGTGCGCCGCCTCTCGGGCGGTCAGCGCCAGGCCGTCGCGATCTGCCGCGCCGCGGGATTCAGCTCGAAGCTCGTCATCATGGACGAGCCGACCGCGGCGCTGGGCGTCCAGGAGACGGCGCGGGTCGAGGAGCTCATCCTGCGCCTGCGCGACGAGGGCCACGCGGTCCTGCTGATCAGCCACAACTTCGACCAGGTCATGCGGCTGTCCGACCAGGTCTGGGTCATGCGCGCCGGTCGCTGCGTCGCCGGCCGCCGGACCGCCGCGACCACCGGTCAGGAGATCGTCGGCCTCATCACGGGCGCGGTCACCGAATGACCATCCACGACACCATCGACGAGAAGGACACCATGAACCAGCGCAACCCCATCGGCGTGCACGCCCTCGTCTGGGTCGGCGGCACCCGCCCGGCCGAGATCGCCCAGGCGGTCGAGCGGACGAAGGCGGCGGGCTTCGACCTGCTCGAGCTCTCCCTGCACGAGATGGAGGTGATCGACGTCGCGGACACGAAGGCCGCGCTCGAGACCGCCGGCCTGCAGGTCGCGTGCTCGCGCGGGCTGGCGTTCGACGCGGACGTCTCCAGCGACGATCCCGAGGTCGTGGGCCGTGGCGAGACGATCCTGCACGAGTCGCTCGACGTCGTCTCCGGACTCGGCGGCACGATCCTGACCGGCGCCCTCTACAGCGCGCTCGGCAAGTACGGCCGGCCGCTCACCGACGCCGGTCGCGCGAACGTCGTGACGGTCCTGCGCGAGCTCGCGAAGGAGGCCTCCGGCCGCGGCGTCCGACTCGGCCTGGAGATCTGCAACCGGTACGAGACGAACGTCGTCAACACGGCGCGTCAGGCGCTCCGGCTGGCCGACGACATCGGTGAGGACAATGTCTTCATCCACCTGGACACGTACCACATGAACATCGAGGAGGCGGACTTCGTGACGCCCGTCCTCGACGTCGCCGACCGGCTCGGCTACGTGCACATCGGCGAGAACCACCGCGGGTACCTGGGCTCGGGCTCGATCGACTTCCCGTCGTTCTTCCACGCCCTCGCCCGGGTCGGCTTCGACGGCCCGATCACGTTCGAGAGCTTCTCGTCCGCGGTCGTGAGCCCGACGCTGTCGAACGACCTCGCCGTGTGGCGGTCGCTGTGGACCGACGGCGACGACCTCGCCCGCCGGGCCCACACGTTCATCGAGACGCAGCTGGCCGCCTCGGCGACGATCGAGGTCTAGCGGCCATGGCCGTCCCGTGCGTCCTGGGCCTCGACCTGGGCACCAGCGGCATCAAGGTCGTGCTGGTCGGTCTCGACGGCACCGTCCTCGCCCGGGCCGACCGCGGCTACGACGTCGCCTCGCCGTCGCCGGGCTGGGCCGAGACCGATCCGCGGGCGTGGGAGGCGGCGGCTCGGGCCGGCGTCGCGGCGGTGCTCGCCGAGGTCGACGCCGATGTGCGGGCCGTGGGCCTCGACGGGCAGATGCACGGCACGGTCCTCGTCAACGACCGGGGTGAGCCGGTGCGCCCGGCCGTGCTCTGGCCCGACGCGAGGGCCGGCGACGAGCTCGACGCCTGGCGCGACCTGCCGCGTGCGCGCGCCCTCGCGAACCCGGTGACCTCCGGCATGACCGGTCCCGTGCTCGCGTGGCTCGGCCGGCACGAGCCCGACGTGGTCGCGCGCGCCGCGAAGGTGCTGCTGCCGAAGGACTGGCTGCGCAGCCGCCTCGTGCCCGGATCGTTCGTCACGGATCCGTCGGACGCGTCGGCGACGCTGCTGTGGGACCTCGAGCGCGAGCGCTGGAGCGACGAGGTCGCCGCCGCGGCCGGCATCGCGCCGCGGCTCCTGCCCGACGTCGTCGCCTCGGACGCGACGGCCGGGCTGCTGTCGACGCCGGTCGCCGCCTCGTGGGGACTGCCGGCCGGGATCCCCGTCGCGGTCGGGTGCGCCGACGCCGCCGCCACCCTCGTCGGCTCGCGGTCGACGCCCGGCCGGCTCGTGGTCACGATCGGCTCGGGGGCCCAGGTCGTGCTGTCGGGTGTCACCCCCGAGTTCGACGGGCCCGTCGTCCACCACACGTACCACTCGGCCGACGGCGGCGCCTACGCGATGGTCGCGGTGATGAACGCCGGGATCGCCCTGAACCGCGTCCTGGCGCTCCTCGGCGGGGAGTGGGACGACCTCTACCGCGAGTACGACCGCGCGCGTCGCATCCCGGGCTTCCTGCCCTTCCTGTCCGGCGAGCGGCTGCCGACGTCGCTGCCCGCCGGATCGGGGCAGTGGTACGGGATCGGCCTCGAGACCGAGCGGGCCGACCTGTTCGCCGCGGTCCTCGAGGGCCTGTGCTTCACGGTCCGGCGCGCCGTCGAGTCGATGCCCGGCGAGGTCGACGACGTCATCGACGTCGCCGGCGGGGGACTGCGGTCGCCCGTGTTCGCGCGCACCCTCGCCGACACGCTCGGGCGCCCCCTGCGGCGCATCGAGCTCACCGACGCGACCGCCGTCGGCGCGGCGTTCCTCGGCTTCCGGGCCGCCGGCATCGCCGTCCCCGATCCCGAGCCGGCCACCGGCGGGCTGGTTCAGCCGTCCGACGCGGGGCCCCTCGAGGACCGCTACGCCGAGTTCGTGCGACGGGTGGCATCGACGTGACGCCCGTGCGGTGGGGGATCGTCGGCTGGGGCGTCGGCGGCCGGGTGTTCCACGCACCCCTCGTCGCGGCGGCCGAGGGACTCGATCTCGTCGCGGTGGTCTCCAGCAACGCCGATCGGGCCGAGTCGGCGCGCGCGGCCGGTCACGCCGTGTACCCGGACCTGGCCGCCCTGCGCGCGGACGGGGTCGAGGGCGTGACGATCACGACGCCCGCCGGCACGCACGCCGACCTCGCGATCGAGGCGCTCTCGCTCAACCTGCACGTCGTCGTCGACAAGCCGTTCGCCACGACCGAGCTCGACGCCCGCCGGGTCGTCGCGTCCGCGGGCGCCGACACGGTGCTGAGCGTCTACCAGAACCGCCGCTGGGACGGCGACTTCCTCACCGTCAAGGCCCTGGTCGACGACGGCACGTTCGGCCGTGTCGACCGGTTCGAGTCGCGCATCGAGCGCTTTCGTCCGGACCTGCCCGCGTGGACCCGCGAGGCCGACTCGATCCACGGCGGCGGCGTGCTCGTCGACCTCGGGCCGCACCTGATCGACCAGGCCGTGCACCTGCTGGGTCCGGTCGAGTCGGTGCTCGCCGAGCTCTCGGTGCTCGGCGACGACCGGGTCAGCGAGGACGACGTCCTGCTGTTGCTGCGCCATGCCGGGGGAGCGCGCTCGACGATCCTGGCCTCGCTCCACGCCGCGGCCGAGGGCCCGCGCTTCCGGGTCTCCGGCAGTCGCGGCGGCGCCCGGATCGAGGGCTTCGACGTCCAGGAGGAGCAGCTGTTCGCCGGCGACGCGCCCGACTCGCTCGGGCCGGCCTGGGCGGTCGAGCCGCCGGAGCGGGCCGCTGCGCTCGAGATCGACGGCGAGGCGCGCTCGCGTCCACTCGAGCGTGGCCGCTGGGACACCTTCTACCCTGCGCTCGCGGCGGCGATCCGCGAGGGCGGGCCCGTGCCGGTCGACCCGGCGGACGCCGTCCACGTCGCCGCGGTGTTCGACGCGGCGCGCGCATCGGCCCGGGAGGAACGCTGGATTCGGGTCCCTCGAATTGACAGGCGCCACATCGTCACTGACGCTGGAGGAGTCGGGGGGTGACCCGACAACCCGGACGCCGCCGCCGGGGACTCCCTCGTCGTGAGCACGGCAAAGTCGCACTCCCTCGGCTCCTCTGCCGAAGCTCCGACGCCCTGGCGGCGGCCCGGTTCACGACGCCCGTGAGCGGGACGTTCGAGGGGTGTTTTCGCGGAAAAGTGCCCTCGAACGTCACGGCCAGCGGCCTCAGAACCCGAAGTAGGCGTTCAGGTCGGCGATGATCGCGGCGACCGTGGCCTCGGCGGCCGCATGGGCCTGCTCGAGCGAGTCCTCGACCGGCACGACGGCCTCGATGTAGCACTTGAGCTTGGGCTCGGTGCCGGACGGACGGCAGATGACGCGACTGCCTTCGGCCAGGCCCAGCCGGATCCCGTCGGTCGGCGGCAGGCCGTTGAAGCCCGCGGCGAGGTCGTCGACCGAGTCCACGTCGCGGCCCGCGAGGGTGCGCGGCGCGGCGGTCCGCAGGCGCTCCATCGCGGTGGCGATGATCGACAGGTCCTCGACGCGCACCGCGAGCTGACCCGTCGCATGCCAGCCGTGCCGGCGGTAGACGTCGTCGAGCAGCTCGGACAGGCTGCGCCCCTCGGCGCGCAGTGAGGCCGCGAGGGCCATCACGAGCATCGACGCCGAGATGCCGTCCTTGTCGCGCGCCAGCTGCGGCGCGACGCAGTAGCCGAGCGCCTCCTCGTACCCGTAGGCCAGACCGTCGACCTTGCCGATCCACTTGAACCCGGTGAGCGTCTGCCGCCAGGGCTGGTCGTGCGCCGCGGCCTGACGGCCGAGCAGGTCGGACGACACGATCGAGCACGCGTACGTGCCCGCGACACCGCGCTGCAGCATCGACTCGCCGAGCAGTGCGCCCACCTGGTCGCCCGTCAGCAGGTGGTGTCCGTGTCCCTCGCGGTCGCGCACGCCCACGGCGCAGCGGTCGGCGTCGGGGTCGTTCGCGATCACGACGTCCGCGTCCACCGCGGCGGCGAGGTCGAGGGCCAGGTCCATGGCCCCGGGCTCCTCGGGGTTGGGGAACGCGACGGTCGGGAAGGCCGGGTCGGGCTGCTCCTGCTCGGCCACGACGTGCGGGGCCGCGAACCCGGCGCGCTCGGCGGCCTCGAGGAACAGGCGTCCGCCGACCCCGTGCATCGGCGTGTAGGCGACGACGAGCTCACGCGGGCCCGGCGGTGCGAGCGCGGCGACCGCGTCGACGTACGCCTGGGCCACGTCGGGACCGAGCACCGTGAACCGGCTCTCGCGCGGCAGCTCGTCGACGCGGCCGACCGCGTCGATGCATGCGGAGATGTCGGCGTCCGCGGGCGGGACGATCTGGCTCGTGTCGGCCAGGTAGACCTTGTAGCCGTTGTCGCGCGGCGGATTGTGCGAGGCCGTCACCATGACGCCCGCGGAGGCGCCGAGGTGGCCGATCGCGAAGGCGAGGACGGGAGTCGGCAGGTGCTCCGGGAGCAGCATCGCGCGCACCCCGGCGGCCTGCATGATCTCGGCGGTGTCGCGGGCGAAGACGTCGGAGTTCGTGCGGGCGTCGTAGCCCACCACGATGCTCGGCTGCTCGGCCGTGCGGACCAGGTAGGCAGCCAGACCGGCGGCGGCGCGCGCCACGACGACCCGGTTCATCCGCATCGGGCCTGCGCCGAGCTCGCCGCGCAGACCGGCCGTGCCGAACTCGAGCCGACCGGCGAAGCGGGCTGCGAGCTCGGCCTCGTCACCGGCGTCGACCAGTGCCGTCAGCTCGGCGCGGGTCTGCGGGTCGGGGTCCTGCGCGATCCAGTCACGGGCGGCGGCGATGACGTCCATCCGCCCACGGTATCGGCCCTCAGGCAGGACGGTGCGTCAGACGCGAGGGAGGACTTCGGCGAGCAGCGCGCCCATGCGGGTGGCGGCCGCCTGGCCGGCCTCGAGCACCTCGGCATGGTTGAGCGGCTGGTCCGAGATGCCGGCGGCGAGGTTCGTGACGAGCGAGATGCCGAGCACCTCCATGCCGGCCTCGCGGGCCGCGATCGCCTCGAGCGCCGTGGACATGCCGACGAGCGTGCCGCCCAGGACGCCGGCCATCCGGACCTCGGCGGGCGTCTCGTAGTGCGGGCCGGGGAACTGCACGTAGACGCCCTCGTCGATGCCGGGGTCGACCTCGCGGACGAGGTCGCGCAGGCGCTGCGCGTACAGGTCGGTGAGGTCGACGAACGTCGCGCCGACGATCGGCGACGTGGCCGTCAGGTTGATGTGGTCGCTGATGAGCACCGGAGTGCCCGGTGCCCACGACGGGTCGAGGCCGCCGCAGCCGTTCGTCAGCACGAGCGTGCGCACGCCCGCTGCGGCAGCGGTGCGGACGCCGTGGACGACGGCGTCGACGCCCTTGCCCTCGTAGAAGTGCGTGCGACCCAGGAAGACGAGGGCGCGCAGGTCGCCCACGCGCACCGAGCGGATCGTGCCGCCGTGGCCGGCGACGGCCGGAGCGCTGAAGCCCGGCAGCTCGTGGGCGGGGATCTCGAACTCGGGCTCGCCCAGGGCGTCGGCGGCCGGCAGCCAGCCCGAGCCCATCACGAGGGCGACGTCGTGGTCGCCACCGCCCGTCCGGTCGCGCAGGGCGTCGGCGGCTTCGCGGGCGAGGTCGTAGGGGCTCACCCGGACACCCTATCGAGGCCGACGGGTTCCGGCCGAGACCCCGATCGGCGTAGCGTGGGAGGACCGAAAAGGGGGCGCCATGAGTGGCACACGAGTACTGGTCGGCACCCGCAAGGGTGCGTTCATCCTCACCTCGGACGACGATCGGACCGACTGGAAGGTCGACGGTCCTCACTTCGCCGGGTGGGAGGTCTACCACGTCAAGGCCTCGCCGCTGGATCCCGAACGGATCTACGCCGCACCCAGTGGCGGCTGGTTCGGCCAGGTCATCCAGCGGTCGGACGACGGCGGCCAGACGTGGGACGTCGTGTCCAACGACTTCACGTACGACGGCGTCCCCGGTCAGCACCAGTACTACGACGGCTCCCTCGTGCCGTGGACCTTCACGCGCGTGTGGCACCTCGAGCCGTCGGTCCACGACGCCGAGACGGTCTACGCCGGGATCGAGGACGCGGCGCTGTTCAAGTCGACCGACGGCGGCGGCTCGTGGACCGAGTTGTCGGCCCTGCGCCGTCACGACACCGGCCCGCAGTGGCAGCCGGGCGCCGGCGGCATGTGCCTGCACACCGTCCTGGAGCATCCGACCGACCCCGACGGCCTCTTCGTCGCGATCTCGGCGGCCGGGGCCTTCCGGAGCCGCGACGGCGGTGCCTCGTGGCAGCCGATCAACAAGGGCCTGAGGTCCGGTGAGATCCCCGACGACGACGCGGAGGTGGGTCACTGCGTCCACCGCATCGACTTCCACCCGTCGCGTCCCGACGTGCTCTACATGCAGAAGCACTGGGACGTCCTGCGCAGCGACGACGGGGGAGACTCGTGGCACGAGGTGAGCGGAGACCTGCCGTCCGACTTCGGCTTCCCGATCGCGGTCCACGCGCACGAGCCCGAGACGGTCTACGTCGTGCCGATCCTGAGCGACTCGCTGCACTACCCGCCGGACGGCAGGCTGCGGGTCTACCGCTCGCGCACGGGCGGCGACCAGTGGGAGGCGCTGACCGAGGGCCTGCCGCAGGAGAACTGCTACGTCAACGTCCTGCGCGATGCGATGGCGGTCGACCGGCATCCGTCGTGCGGGATCTACTTCGGCACGACCGGCGGCCAGGTCTACTGCTCGAGCGACTCCGGGGACTCGTGGGCGCCGATCGTCACCGACCTGCCGGCGGTGCTCTCGGTCGAGGTGCAGACGCTGCCATGAGCACCGTCCGCGTGATCCTGCCGGCGCACCTCAAGGCGCTCGCCGGCATCGAGGGCGAGATCCGGGTCGACGCCGACCCGGTCACCCAGCGCACGGTGCTCGACGCCGTCGAGGCGGCGCATCCGGGCCTGCTCGGCACGATGCGCGACCGCGGCACGGCGCGGCGTCGGGCCTTCGTCCGGTTCTACGTGGGCGAGGAGGACCTCTCGCACGCCGGGATCGACGAGCCGCTGCCCGATGCGGTGGCGTCCGGTGCCGAGCCGCTGCGCGTGATCGGGGCGATGGCCGGCGGCTGAGTCGCGCGGTGTCCGGCGCGCCCGTCCGGCGCGGCGTACTCTACGTCCGTGCCGAAGATCATCGGAGGCTCCCTGTCGGAGCACCGCGCCGCGACGCGTCGCCGGGTCTTCGACGCCCTCGTGGAGCTGCTCGCCGAGCGTCCGTTCGATGCGATCACGATGGCTGACATCGCCGCGCACGCCGACATGGGCCGGTCGGCGCTCTACAACCACTTCAAGGACAAGGAGGCGGTCGTCGTCGCGTTCGCGACCGACGAGACGGACCGCTACCTCGAGCAGCTCCAGGAGTCGCTCGCCAGCCAGGACAGCCCCACGCGCCGGCTCGAGACGTACGTCCGCCACCACGTCGACACGTCGGCCGACTTCCACATCGGGCTGGGGCCCGAGCTGCGGGCCATCCTGTCGCCGGAGTCCGCGATGGCGATGCGCGAGCACGTCGTCGCGGTCGAGCAGGTGCTGCGGCAGATCCTCTCCGACGGTGCGGCCTCGGGCGAGTTCGCCGTTCCCGACCTCGACGCGACGGTCTCGCTCGTCCACGCGACCCTCTCGGCGCGGCACGCCTCCGCCGACACGACTGTCCGCTTCGTCCTCGCCGCCGTCGCCGCCGGGTGACACGGTCGAAGGTTTCAGTCACCAGGTGACGGAAATCTTCGACCATCCTGCTGTGGACAACCGGAAAGACGGCGCCGGACCGGCGGCAGGCTCGGAGGCGTGCTGGAGATCGCCGATCAGGCCGGGGTCGTCGCCCGCCATCAACTGATCACGGCCGGCCTTGGTGACCACGACATTCGCCGATTGATCCGACGTCGCGAGCTCACGCCGATCCACCGGGGCATCTATGTCGACCACACCGGAGAGCCCACGTGGCTCCAGCGAGCCTGGGCGGGAGTGCTGGCAGTCGGGTCGGCCGCGTTGTGCGACGTGTCGGCGCTCCGGTCGTACGAAGGCCCCGGCCGGGGATGGGACGAGTCGGTCATCCACGTCGCGGTGGCGACCGGGCGGACGGTCGTCGCGCCGTCCGGGGTGGCGGTCCATCGCCATGGCGACCTGGTGGCACAGGTGGCGTGGCATGCGCGTCCTCCACGCCTGAACTTCGACGAGGCGGTCATCGATGTCGCCCAGCGCCAGGTGAGGGACGTCGAGGCCGTGGCGGTGCTGGCGACCGCGGTGGGCTCGCGCCGCACCACGGCCGAGCGGCTGAGGGCGACCCTCGGCCGGCGCGCGAAGGCACACCGCCGGGCCTGGCTCGACCGGGTGCTCGACGATGTCGCCTCCGGCACCTGGTCCGTGCTGGAGCACGGCTACCTCGACCGCGTCGAGCGTCCGCACGGACTTCCGTCCGGGATGCGACAGGTCCGACACGTCGGAGGGCCCGGCCCGCAATACCGCGACGTGCAGGTCGACAGCCTCGTCATCGAGCTCGACGTCGATCTGGAGCGCGACCTCGACTCCGCCGTCGTCGGCCTGTCCACGATCCGTCTCGGTTTCGGTCAGGTCTTCGACCATCCGTGCCGCACCGCGATCGCCTCGAAATGATCGAAGGTTCCAGTCACCGGGTGACTGGAACCTTCGATCATGTGCGCCTGCAGGTACTACTTGGTGACCTTGACCTTGCCCGCGGACACGTAGGCCCGAGCGGTGTAGCGGCTGTCACCGGCGTAGCGGACCGTGATCTTCCACGTGCCCTTCTTGAGCTTCGGCACGGCGACCGTACGGCTGCCCTTCGAGAGGGTGACCGTCTTGGTCTTCACGGTGCCGCCCTTCGCGAAGCGGATCGTGACCTTGCCGGTCGGGGCGGTGACCCCGGCGATGCCCTTGACCTTGACGACGACCTTGCCGGCCTTCCTGCTGGTCGGCTTCGTGGCGACCTTGACGGTCGGCTTGGCGGCCGTCGCCTTGGCCACCTTGACCGTGACGGCCACGTTCGCCGGAGCGAGCACGGTCGGGTCGGTCGGGGCGAAGGAGGCCGTGTAGGTCTTCGTGCCGACGGCCTGGGTCCGGGCGACGGCGAAGCTCACCGTGCCGGCGCCAGGGGCGACCTTCGTGCCCAGACCGGCCACCGTGACCGTGCCCGCCGACGGGACGACGACCGTGACGTTGCCGCCCTTGCCGTACGTCGTCGTCAGGCCCGTCGCCGAGATCGGATCGGACTGCGTCGGCTCGACCTGCGTGGCCGTGAAGGTGATCGGGGTGGCGGTCTCCCAGGCGGCGTTGGCTGCGCCGCTGCCGGGGTAGGTGTAGATGCCGTAGTTGGTGTGCTCGGCGCCGAGTCCGGAGATCGCGTCGGCG